>CAWIMO010000006.1:0-3217136 GCA_963837195.1 Vulcanimicrobiota bacterium | reverse complement strand
CCGTGTAGACTTTGTCTTAGAGGTCGGAGACCCACAGACTTATTTGCTGCTGTACTGTTCAGTTTTCAAGGAGCGAACTCGGGCGCACCGACACTTAAAACGCGAATCTTTCGATCGCATTTCAGAGGGGGGCGTCCAAGCCAACCCGGCTATAGTATCGAAGCGCGTGACGCGTGTCAAGCGCGATTTCGTACTTTTTCTCCAGCGCCGCGACTTACATCGCAGGCCGCCGGACCTGGACTATCAGGGTACCATAAAGGGCCCCGAGGCGCTAGCTTGACGCGGCGGTGCGCTCTCGTTCCCGCCGGCGAGCGGCTTTGACCCGGTTACCGCACGTGTCCATATTGCACCACGCCCCGCACCCGTTCTTCGTCCGATCGTAGAACGCGTAGAGGCAGCTGTGCTTGCGGCAGGCCTTGAGCCGGGACCACGTCCCATCACGAACCGCGTCGTAGACCGCCGCGGCGAGTGTCCCCCGCAGCCCCGCCTCGCCGCCCCGGTTGGCCGGCGCAAGGCTAGCACCGTCAGAACCAGCGAAGTTGACTTGCAGTTGCACCGCTCCCAGCTGCTCGGCCAGCGCCTGCCAGGTGGCAGAGCCATTCCCTTCGCCGTTGTGCGCGAGGAGCGTCGAACGCAAGGCCTCGCGAAGCGCGCGCAGGCCGGCAAGCTCGGCCGATTCCAGCCCGGCCGAATCCAGTCCAGCGTCGGCCAGCCACAGCTTGGCGCCGCCGAGATCGGCAAACGCATCGGTGGTCTCGGGCTTTTCAAGGTCGATCGAATTCACGAAGGTCCGGACGAGCTCGAGCGAGCCCGGGGCCGTAGCATCTTTGGGCACGGAACGATCATAGCACCAGCAAACTCTGTTGACAAGTTACTATCACCGCCGTACAATCTTCGGTAGTTACTTCCTTCGAAAGGCATGAAGCCATGATCCTCCCCGCGTCCGTCCGGCGTCCCCTGGTCCGCACTACGATCGACCTTGCGCTGGAGCGGCCCGACCGCCGCCCCGACGACCTCTTCCGTGGGTGGGGCGTCAGCCTATCTACCAGTCGAATGCTCTAGCCAGGGAATGGCGTGAAGTTCTTCGACGTAACGATTTCCTACCAGCCGATCGGTCGTCACGCGGACGAAAACGAAGTGCTCATCCGAGGCAACCAGCAACGCGCCGATGGGCACCTCCGCGCGCCTTCCGTTGCGGCTGATAATCTCCTCACCTACCCCGGTGCGCGCAGGCACGCTTCCAGAGAGATCCGGATTCCCGAATGGAGGCGCAAGCGTGATTGCCGCGGACCATATGCTGCGGAAGTTTCCCGACGTGACGTCGTCGAGCTGCGCGATCTCGCCGGCGGAGGTTAAGCGCACGATACCGACGCGCCCAGACTCAACCAGGACGGGGAAATCGGCGAGTCCGGTGACCTGCGCAGTTCCTTGTCCCGCGCTAGCTATCGCGCGACAGCGAATGAGCGAATGTTGTCCGACGCAGACGCGCGATCCAGCCAGGAACGGCTCGCCCGGCACAAATGGCTGTTCGGGCGAGATCGCTCCCGTTGGTCCATCTATCGTGAATATGCCCGCGGGCTGCTCCATGGCGCCACCTAATCCGCAGCATTGATCGGCCATTACCGCCCGATTTCCCGCCGTCCCTAAGAAGAGCACTTCCTGACGCTGCGGCATGATCGCGTGCAACGATCGGCAGTCGACGACGGCGTCCTCCTCGCGCAGGATCGCGCCGCTCTGATGTGCCCGAAGATTGAGGTGACATCCGCCCGCCGGTGCGATGGCATCGATCGCGTCCACGTCCATTGCGTCGGATTTGGCGGTAACATGCCCACCGTGAAAATCGATACGGGCGACTCGTCCGCCGCTACAGCCCGCGACGATTCCGTCGCCAACCATTGCGAGCGCCGTCGCGTACGCGTTTGCCGGACAAACGCTGACCGACCACCGAATGTCTCCACTGCGTGCACCTATGAGTTCCACGCGTCCGCCTGGCTGCCCGAGTGCAACATCATCACCGATCGCCACGATGGCGAACGCCGCACCTGTGCGCCAACGCTCCTTTCCGGTCTGCTCGTTGAGCGCAATCGTCGTACCTCCGCCGGCCACAACGACGGTTTCCGCAGCGGTCACTCCGGTAATCGCGGCTGTATCGAGCGGCAGCGTAGCACTCCATCCCGGCGACGCGATTGCAACCAGCAGCGAAAGCAGTACGCCCGTCATACCCGTGTAAAAAGCGCCTTCAAGTACTCCGTTTCCGGCATCGCCGGATGGATCGGGTGATCAGGCGCATGCGCTGTTCGCTCGAGGATTTGCAAGCGCCGCCCGCTCTCGCGCGCCGCCTCGTACACCGCGCGCGCAAGACGGTCGGGTGCGAGATGATACGAGCATGAGGCGCTGATCAGAAATCCATCTTCCTTGAGCAGCTTGAGCGCCGCCTCGTTCAAGCGTTGATACTGACGCTCGCCGGGGACCGCATCCTTGCGCCGTTTAATGAGCGCCGGCGGATCGAGAATGACGACATCGTACCGCCGCCGCTCGCCGTGCAGTCCGCGCATCACGTCGAGCGCATCGCCCACCAAACCATCGATCTCCTTACCAATGGCCTTCGCATTCTCTTCGGCATAGTCGAGCGCCAGTTGCGATGTATCGATACTGGTCACGCTTGCGGCGCCGGCGATAAACGCCGACACGCCCCACCCGCCGACATATGAAAACACGTCAAGCACGTTGTCGCCCGGCTTGACGTACCGGCGCACGCGCAGACGGTTGTCACGCTGATCGTAAAAGTACCCGGTCTTCTGCCCTTCGCGCAACGGCGCGGCGATTCGCATATCGCCTTCGACGACTTCGATTCGCTCAGGGACATCGCCCAGCGTTTGATCGAGCGCCTCGATGCCTTCGAGTGCGCGCGTCGAGCCGGCGTTGCGTAACAACACGCCTTGGGGCGCAATGACCTCGGTCAGGGCTGCGATGAACGGCTCGCGAAGGGCGATCGCGCCGGCGGTATTCAATTGCGCGACGCACACGTCGCCATAGCGATCGACGATGAAGCCGGGCACGCCGTCGGACTCACCATAGAGCAAGCGATAGAACGGCGCTGCGAACACGTCATCGCGCAGGTTCAGCGCGCGGCGGATCCGATGGACGAACCAAGCGGTATCGATGGTCGCGCGCACGTCGCACGTAAGGATGCGAGCGCAGATCAGCGCGTTTGGATTGACGTAGGCGATACCGACTGGATTGCGAGCGACGTCGACGACGCGCGCAAGCTCGCCGGGTTTGAATGCCGTCAGCGGCGTTTGGTCGATCGCGACTTCGTTCGAGAAGATCCAATTATGACCAAGGCGGACCCGACGGTCCGCCTTGGCTTGCAGTTTGAGTTCTTTCACGTTCCTACGAGAGTTTGCGCGACATCGACTTCGCTTGCGTGAACAGCAGCAGATAGTCGGGGCCGCCGGCTTTACTGTCGGTGCCCGACATGTTGAAGCCGCCGAAGGGGTGCACGCCGACGTACGCTCCGGTACTCTTTCGATTGAAGTACAGATTGCCTACGAAGAAATCTTCCTTCGCGCGTTCGATCTTCGCCTCGTCGGTCGTGTAGAGCGAGCCGGTTAGCCCGAACTCGGTGTTGTTCGCAATTTCCATTGCATGATCGAAGTCGTTGGCTTTGATGATCGCAAGTACCGGCCCGAAGATCTCCTCTTGCGCGATGCGCGCCTTGGGATCAACATCGGCAATGACGGTCGGTTCGAGGAAATAGCCCGCGCTTCCGACGCGGCTGCCGCCCGAGATCAACCGGCCTTCTTTCTTGCCGATCTCGATGTACTCGGAGATCGAGTCGAGCGCTGCCTGGTTGACCACCGGACCCATGTAGGTCGATTGCTGTTCGGGATCGCCGACGGTGATCTTCGCGACGCGATCTTTGAGCTTGGCCACGAATTGATCGTAAATCGACGCATCAACGATCGCGCGCGAACACGCCGAACACTTCTGGCCTTGGAAGCCGAACGCCGAGACGGCGACGCCCTCAACGGCCGCGTCGAGATTGGCGTCGGCCGCCACCACGATCGAATCTTTGCCGCCCATCTCGGCTACGACACGCTTGATCCATTTCTGTCCCGGCTGCGGCTTGGCCGCGAGCTCGTTGATGTGCAAACCAACTTCCTTCGAACCGGTAAACGAAATGAAGCGGATCTGGGGATGCCCGACGATGAGGTCGCCGATGACACTGCCCGAACCGGGAATGAAGTTCACCACGCCCTTGGGCAAACCGATCTCGTGCAAGAGATCGACGAACCACGCTGCGATGATCGCCGAATCGCTCGATGGCTTGAGCACGACGGTGTTGCCGGCCACGATCGCCGCCGAGGTCATACCCATCATGATCGCGCCCGCGAAATTCCATGGCGGAATCACCGCGCCGACGCCGAGCGGAATGTAGACCATCTCGTTGCGCTCGCCATCGATCGGCACGACGGGTTGCGGCTGCGCAAGGCGCAGCGCTTCACGCGCATAGAATTCCAAAAAGTCGATCGCTTCGGCGATGTCGCCGTCGGCCTCGGGCCAGCTCTTGCCGACTTCGTAGACGAGCAACGCGTCGTATTCGTAGCGGCGTTCGCGTAGTTTCGCCGCCGCTTCGAACAGAAATGCGGCGCGCTCTTGTGCGCTTTTGCGCTTCCAGGTTTCGAAGGCGCGCGACGCCGCCGCGATCGCAGCGCCGGCTTGCTCCTTGGACGCCGAACTCGTCAGACCGACGACTTCGTCCGGCCGGGAGGGGTTGAGCGAGCGAATCTGCTTCTCGGTCTCGATCCGTTCGCCGTCGATAACGAGGGGGTAATGCCGTCCGAAGCGCGCCTTGACGCCGGCGAGCGCCGCCTGCATCGCGGCAGCATCGGCCGGATCGGTAAACGACTTGACGACTTCATTCTTAAAGGGTGGGATCGTACGCGTGAGTGTGGTGGTCATACCCCGGTTTTTCCCCACCACCCTTCGGGCCGCCTTGCCATTTTTGCACTAGCGGGCCCCTCCCCGAGGTGCGAGAATTCTGATGAAATGACGTACGACATCGCGATCGTCGGCGGCGGCATCGTCGGCCTCGCCACCGCACGGGAGCTCCTGCTCCGCCATCCGCACCTCAAGCTCGCCCTGCTCGAGAAAGAGGAGCTGCTCGCCACCCATCAGACCGGCCACAACAGCGGCGTAATTCATTCCGGCATCTATTACAAGCCGGGATCGCTCAAAGCCAAGCTCTGCGTCGAAGGCCGCCGTGCGCTCTGGCAGTATTGCGAGAGCAAGGGCATCAAGTACCGTAACCTCGGCAAGCTGATCGTCGCAACCGAAGAGCGCGAACTGCCGCTGCTGCAAGATCTCTTCGATCGCGGCGTCGCGAACGGCATCGAAAGCCTCGAGATCGTGGATGCGGACGGTATTCGCGAACGGGAGCCGCATTGCCGCGGTATCCGAGCGATCTTCATCGCCGTTACCGGTATCGTTGACTACGGGGTGGTAGCGCGCTCGTATGGAGACGACGTGCGCGCGATGGGCGGTGAGATCTTCACCGGGCACGAGGTTCGCAGTATCGAGCGCCGGGACGGCATCGAACACGTGCAAACGACGCAGGGCGATTACCAAGCGCGTTACGTCATCACGTGCGGCGGTCTGCAATCCGACCGTCTGGCGAAGATGACGGGCGGTAAAAGCGATCCGAAGATCGTGCCGTTCCGTGGCGATTATTTGATTCTGCGACCCGAGAAGCGCTATCTCGTCAAGGGCAACATCTATCCGGTGCCGGATCCCAGCTTCCCATTCCTCGGCGTGCACTTCACGCCGCGCATGAACGGCGACATTTGGCTGGGACCCAACGCCGTGCTCGCCTTTGCGCGTGAGGGCTACTCGTTCACCACGATTAACCCGGGCGATCTGCTCGAGACGCTCACCTATCCCGGCTTCATCAAGCTCGCGAGCAAGTATTTCAGCACCGGCATGGGCGAAATGTACCGCGACGTCCTGCGCAGCGCCTACGTCAAAGCCTTGCAAAGGTACATTCCGGAACTGCAAGTCTCCGACACGCTGCCCGGTCCGTCAGGCGTGCGCGCGCAAGCGATGATGGCCGACGGCACGCAAGTCGATGACTTCGTGTTCGAGGGCGAGGAGGGAACGATGCACGTGCGCAACGCGCCGTCACCGGCCGCAACCTCATCGCTCGCGATCGGCAAGTTCATTGCCGACGACGCCGGCAAGCGTTTCGGTTTGGGAGCCAAGGCGGCCGCGGTCTGAGCCGTGACCGACGTGACTATCCGGCCCATGGAGCACGGCGACGTTGACGCCGTGCTTTTGCTTTTTGACGCGGTCGCGGCCGAACGGCTGTGGATCGGAACCGAACCGGGCTACGACCGTCAAAAATATCGCGATATGCTCGGATTCTCGCTCAGCAACGGCAACGGAATGTTCGTCGCCGAGCTGGATGGGTCGATCGTCGGCGTGGTGACCGAGTATCGCCACGATCCCTACGGTCACACGATCGGCATGCTGGTAGACGAAGACCATCGCGGTCAGGGCGTCGGCGCCGCGCTGCTCGAGCGGCTCGTCACCTGGGCGCGCGAACGCCTTATCTCGCACCTCTCACTTTTGGTGTTTCCGCACAACGAACGTGCCCG
Source organism: Vulcanimicrobiota bacterium (assembly GCA_963837195.1). Classification (GTDB taxonomy): domain Bacteria; phylum Vulcanimicrobiota; class Vulcanimicrobiia; order Vulcanimicrobiales; family Vulcanimicrobiaceae; genus Aquilonibacter. The sequence goes on along the minus strand of CAWIMO010000006.1, from coordinate 3,210,480 downwards.
CGCGCTCTATCGCAAGTTCGGCTTTGTGGAGATCGATGCGCAGGCCACGCAGATCGCGCGCCGGAGCGGCGAAGCGTGGGACGCGATCTTAATGCGTAAGACGCTAGGCTGACGGCGAAGGCGAAGGCGACAACGTCGGCGGCGCGTCGGCGAGAAACTTCTTGATCCGATAATCGAGCTCATTATGGCTCATTGCGCCGCTCAGATAGCAATACAGGTAGCCCTGCGGCGTGATAAAGATCGAAACAGGAAAGGACTCGCTAATATCGTCCCTACGGCCAACCTGTAGAGCGCGCGTGAAGCCACCACGACGATCCATCGCGATCGGATAGGTGATGGAGTACTTCTTACGATAGGCGCGGACGGTGTTGTCTTCCTCGCGATCGTTGATGCCGATCACTGCAAGGCCTTGCGGCGCGTACCGTGCCGCTAAATCGACGATCGCCGGCTGTTCGTGGTTACACGGTCCGCACCAGGTTGCGAAGATGTTGAGCAGCACGGCCTGTCCACGATATGCCATCAAGTGAAAGTCCGGGCCATCCAGCGATTGCATCTTGATATCGAGTGGGTGGTCGTACGGGAGCGCAGCGCTTTTGTCGCACATGTTCCACGGATTCCCCGTGATCTTTATGGGCGTGGGCGACGGGGTCGGCGAAGCGGCCACAGCAAGTGCAGCCTGTACGAACGTCGCGCGATCCATTAGACTCCTGCGTAAGTAGCGGCGGCAATAAGCGGTTCAACGAACGCGCGTACGCGCTGCGCTGCCTCTTCTCCTCGTGTTCCGGCATAGGCATCGATGAGTGCACTGCCCACGATAATTCCGTCAGCGAGCGCGGCGACGTTACGAACATGGTCCGAATGGCTTACTCCAAAGCCGACGGCCAACGGCGTCTCGGTAATGGCGCGCAACATTTCGACCTGGCTGCGCAACGCCTGCGTCGAAGGCTGCGTCCCCGCGCCGGTTACGCCTAGGCGCGACACCACGTAGATGAAGCCGCTGCTCTGCGCGGCAATCCGGCGTGCGCGCGCGGGTTTGGTCGACGGTGCAACGAGCAGGGGCATGTCGAGTCCGTTCGCTGCGAGCGTCGCCGCGAGCGCCTCTCCCTCCTCAAGCGCGATGTCCGGTACGATGACGCCGCACGCGCCCGAGGCGGCGGTGTCCTGCGCAAAGCGGTCGATGCCATACTGCAGCACCGGGTTGTAGTACGTGAAGAGCACGATCGGTGCGCCGCCGCGCTCGTGATGTTCGCGCACGAGTTGCAGCGTCGATGCGATCGTCGTGCCGCCGGATAGCGCGCGTTGCCCCGCCGCGGCGATCGTGGGACCGTCCGCGAGCGGGTCGCTGTACGGAATGCCGAGTTCGATGACGTCTGCGCCGGCGTGCGACAGTGCGTCGAGAATCGCCAGTGTCGTTGCCGCGTCCGGGTCGCCCACCATGACGTAGGGAATGAACGCCGTGCGTTGCACGTTGCGGGCGCGCTCAAAAATCGCTTCAAGCACCTTGCAACGCTCGAATCTGGGCGATGTCTTTGTCGCCTCGACCGGAGAGATTTACCAAAATCAGATCGTTGGGTCCGCGCTCGGTCGCAAGGCTGCGCGCGAAGGCGATGGCGTGCGCGCTTTCGAGCGCCGGGATGATTCCCTCGGCGCGCGAGAACGCAAAGAATGCCTCGAGCGCTTGCGCATCCGTCACCGACACGTAAGTTGCGCGCCCGGTCTCCTTGAGGTACGCGTGCTCGGGCCCGACACCGGGATAATCGAGACCGGCGCTGATCGAGTGCGTGTCCTGTACTTGACCTCGCGCATCTTGCAAAAGATACGACCGCGAGCCATGCAGCACGCCGATGCTTCCGGCTCCCAGCGCAGCGGCGGTTCTCCCGCTATCGATGCCCTCGCCGGCGGCTTCCACGCCCCAGAGGCGCACGTCGTCGTCGAGAAACCCCGCAAAAATGCCCATCGCGTTGCTCCCGCCGCCAACGCACGCGACGACGTCGGTCGGGAGCCGCCCGTAACGCTCGATACATTGTGCGCGCGCTTCGAGTCCGATGACCTTTTGGAATTCGCGCACCATGTACGGGTAGGGATGCGCGCCGACCACGCTGCCGATCACGTAAAACGTATCCTCGACCTGAGCTGCCCAGACGCGGAACGCTTCGTTGGTCGCATCCTTCAACGTTTGCGTGCCGCCGGTCACGGGATGCACCGTGGCACCAAGCAGCGTCATGATGTACACGTTGAGGGCCTGTCGCTCGACGTCGACCGCGCCCATATAGACGTCGACCGGGAATCCGAACTTCGCGCCCACCGTCGCTGTCGCGACGCCGTGCTGACCGGCCCCGGTCTCGGCGATGAGCCGAGTCTTCCCCATGCGCCGCGCGAGCAGTGCCTGACCGATGGTGTTGTTGATCTTGTGCGCACCGGTGTGATTGACGTCTTCCCGCTTGAGCAAGAACGGGACACCGCTCTGCCCAGCGTAGTGCTCGGCGCGATAGAGCGGCGACGGGCGGCCGACGAAGTCGCGCAGCGCGGTCTCGTACTCAGCCCAAAACGACGGATCGTCGAAGGCGACGGTAACTTCGTGCTCGAGGGTTTCGAGCGCATCGATCAACACCTCAGGAACGAAACGGCCGCCGAATTCTCCAAAGTAACCGCGAGCGTTAGGCTGCATCGCTCTCCCGCACTGCGGCGATGAAACGATGCATCTTTTGCGCGTCCTTACGGCCGGCGGTCTCGATGCCGGTGCGCACGTCGACCCACGCCGGGCGAATCATGCGCACGCATTGCCCGACGTTTTCGGGGGTCAGGCCGCCGGCTACGGCGATCGGACGCAAGCGTGAAAGTTGCGAGAGCACCGACCAATCGAACGAGCGCCCCGTCCCACCCCATTGGCCCGCGACCTTCGTATCGAAGAGCGGCAGCGCAGCGTAGGCATCGCAGCGCGCGTCGAGGTCTTTGGGTCGCTCGCCCGGCGCGATGTGAAACGTCTTGACGAGCGAGCCGCCGACCGCGCGTACGAACTCCGGCGTCTCGTCGCCGGAAAGCTGGACCACGAGCTCCGGAAAATACCAGCGCGCCCGCTCGACTTCATCCATCGTTGGATTGACGAAAACTCCCACCGGCAAAATACTCGTACCGATGCGTTGCGCGATCTCGGCCGCCGCGGTCCAATCGATACCGCGCGACGACGGCGCAAAGATCATTCCCGCCGCATCGGCCCCCTCATCGATCGCGAGCGATATGTCGGCCCAGCTATTGCAGCCGCAAAACTTAATGCGCGTGGACATGCTTGAACGACGCCAGAAGCGCCGCCGGATCCTCTGCGCGCATCAGCGCCTCGCCGATCAAAAAGCCGCGCGCGCCTGCGCGCCGCAACCGCTCGAGATCGGCCAGATCTCGCATGCCGCTCTCGCTGATCGCGAACACGTCGGCCGGGACTTGCGGCAGCACGTGTTCGCTGACCGCGAGATCGGTGATCATCGTGCGAAGATTGCGATTGTTCACGCCGACAAAGGTAGCGCCGAGTGCAAGCGCTCGCTGCAAATCGCGCGCGTCGTGCACCTCCACCAGCGCGTCGAGTTCGTACGCTTGGGTTTCGGCCATTGCCGCGCGCATCTGCTCGTCGCTCAGGCCGGATACGATCAGCAGAATCGCATCGGCGCCATAGGCCGCCGATTGTGCGACTTGATACGGCGTCGTCAAGAAGTCTTTGCGCAGGAGCGGAAGCGCTGTCGCCGCGCGTACCGGCGCGAGAAAGGACAGGTCGCCCAAGAAGTGATCGTTCTCGGTGAGGATGCTTATGGCGTCCGCGCCCGCGCGCTGATACATTTTGGCGGTTGCCACCGGATCGAAATCGCGCGCAATCAGTCCCGCCGACGGTGAGGCTCGCTTGATCTCGGCGACGATCGCGTCGCCGCTGCGTCCCCGCAGCGTGGTGAGAAAGTTACGGCGAGTAGCGACGCTGGCCAGGGCGCGTTCGCGAATCGCTTCGTAGGGCTCGCGTGCCATCTCCGCTTTTAGGCGCTCCGCCTTCGCCGCGTAGATCCGCTTGAGTACGTCCTCAGCCATGAGTTGCCAACTCCTTCGCGCGCTCATAGGTTCGTAGTGCCGCACCGGAGCGGATGATCGAGCGCGCCTGCTCGAGTGCGGTTTCCAAGGTCGGCGTGCTGCCGACCGTGTGCAGGACGAGCGCCGCATTGAGCGCGACCACGTCTGCGCGCGGCGAAACCTCGCCACCGAGAATTGAGAGAAAGGCGTCTTTCGCAGCCTCGACCGACGGCCCGACGATCGCCTCGAGCGGCGTCGCGATGCCGTACGCGGCGGGATCGAGCGTCCAACGCCGGCGCTGGGGCCCGTCGAATGAATAGATCGCGGTCGGTACGTCGCCAGCCACTTCATCGATGCCGTTCTCGCCATGGACGACCGCACCCCTGCGAACGCCCAGTGCCTGGAGCACCACCGCCAGCGGCTCGAGCAGTTCGGGACGTGCGACGCCGACGATTTGAATGCTGGCCGCGGCCGGATTGGTCAGCGGACCGAGCACGTTGAAGATCGTCCGCACGCCCAGTTCCCTACGGATCGGACCCACGTTTTTCATCGCCGGATGGTAGCGCGGCGCGAACATGAAGGTGAAGTTCGCCTCGCGCAGCATGTGCGCGGCGCGGTCGGGCGAGAGATCGATGGGTAGGCCCGTTGCTTCCAGCACGTCGGCACTCCCGCACGCGCTCGATGCCGCGCGATTGCCGTGTTTGGCAACCGGGACTCCGGCGGCCGCGGTAACCAGCGCAGCCATCGTGGAGATATTGATCGTGTTCGCGCCGTCACCACCGGTGCCGACGACGTCGACGACATCGGGTAAGCCGTGCTCGACGTGCAAACTGCGTTCGCGCATCGCGCGTGCCGCGCCCACGATCTCATCGACATCCTCGCCGCGGCAGGCTAGCGCGACAAGCAAGCCGCCGCCTTGGGCCGGCGTAAATTCGCCGTCCATGATTGCGCCGATCAGTTCGGCGCTTTCGGCCTGAGAAAGACGAGCGCCGGCTATGAGCCGGCGCAATAGTCCTGGATAGTCCGTACTTACTTCACCAGTTCAAGCAGTGAGAGTTCGGCCGCGTCGCCGGGGCGGACGCGCGTCTTGGTAATTCGCGTGTATCCGCCGGTCCGGCCTTTCAGAGACGGCGCGATCTGCTCGACCAGCTTCTTCACGACCGCCGGTTCGGTGAGGAACTCGGCGAGTTTGCGACGGGCGGCGAGATCTCCGGCCATCGCCGTGGTGATCAGCTGCTCGACGACCTTGCTGATCTCTTTGGCCTTGGTCGAAGTGGTTTCGATCTTCTCGTACTTGAAGAACGAGGTCGCCATGTTGCGCAGGAGCGCCTTGCGATGCCCGTCCGTGCGCGAGAGCCGTTTGTATGCAATCTGATGCGGCATGCGTTACGTCTCGTTGCGCTACGATTGGCGCAGCGAGAGCCCCCTCTCTTGGAGAACTTGCTTGATTTCGTCGAGCGACTTCTTGCCGAAGTTGCGCATTTTCATAATCTCGTCCTCGGTGAGATCGAGAAGTTCCGAGACCTTCGAGATCCCGGCACGCTTGAGACAGTTGAACGAGCGCACCGACAGATTGAGGGTCTCTACCGGGATGTCCCATTCGTTCGGCGGCGCTTCGGGCAGCGGATCCTCGCGGCTGGTGAAGCCGACGAAGAGATCGAGCTGCTCTTGCATGATCGCCGCAGAAGTCGCGAGCGCGTCATCCGGCGTGATCGAACCATTCGTTTCGATCTCGAGGGTGAGGCGATCGAAGTCGACGCTCTGACCGACGCGCGTGTCGTCGACCGAGAAGTTGACCTTGCGAATCGGCGAGAAGATCGAGTCGAGCGGGATGAGACCGATCATGTGCTCGATGTTGCGCTGCTTGTCGGCCATGACGTAGCCACGGCCTTTCTCGACGCCGATCTCCATCGAGAGCTTCGCGTCTTTCGACGTGAGCCTCGCGATGTGGTAGCCGGGATCGAGAATCTCAACGTCAGCGTCGGGCGCGATTTCGGCCGCGGTCACGTCCTTCGGTCCTGAGACCGAGAGATTGAGCACCCGTGGCTCGTCGCTGTTGAGTTTGACCGGTAGACCTTTGAGGTTGAGCATCAGGGCGATCGTGTCTTCGACCATGCCCCCAATCGTAGAGAACTCGTGCAAGACGCCGTCGATCTTCATGTAGGTGACAGCCGCGCCCGGAATCGAGCTGAGCAGAATGCGGCGCAACGCGTTACCGAGCGTGATACCGAAACCGCGCTCAAGCGGTTCGATCACGAACTTGGCATAGTTCTCCCGGCGCTCGCGCACCTCAATGGTTGCGCCGGCGGGCATTTCCAACGTGGTCATGATGTGGTTTCGTGTTTCCTTTGTTGCTGCTTACGTTATCCGTCGACCCTTCGACTTCGGCGTCCCACGCCTACGCTCAGGATCGGCGATCCTACGCCTAGCAGCGGTTTGTGGTGATGTTAATTAGCGAGAATAGTATTCAACGATGAGCTGCTCGTCGACCGGTGTGTCGATCTGCTCGCGCGCGGGCAGCTGCGTCACTCGGCCGGTGCTGTCGGCATCGTTCCACTCGAGCCAGTCCGGCGGACGGCGCGAACGCGCGACTTCCAGATTTGCCTCGAACACGGGCGACTTGAGGCTGCGCTCGCCGATCGAGATCACGTCGCCCGGCTTGACGATATACGAGGGTATATTGACGATCTTGCCGTTCACGCGAAAATGACGATGGGTGACGAGCTGGCGTGCCTGCGAGCGGCTCGTGGCCAGGTTCAAACGGTAGACGACGTTATCGAGACGGCGTTCGAGCAACTGCATGAACGTGCGGCCGGTCTGACCCGGAATGCGCGCCGCTTCGCGGAAGTAATTCTCGAACTGCGTTTCGTGGACGCCGTAGTAGCGGCGCATCTTCTGCTTCTCGCGCAGCTGACGGCCGTATTCGGAGATCTTCGAGCGGTTCTTCGTGCCCGTGACCTTTTGACCCGGAGCCGTACCGCGCCGTTCGACCGCGCACTTTTTCGAAAGGCAGCGGTCGCCTTTGAGGAACAGCTTGATTTTTTCGCCGGTCTTGCTCGCGGCCGTTTCACGACGGCACAGACGGCAGACCGGACCAACGTAACGTGACATATCTTCTCTCTTCGATTACACGCGGCGGCGCTTGGGAGGGCGACAGCCGTTATGCGGAATGGGCGTAACGTCTTTGATCATCGTGATCTCGAGCCCGGCGGCTTGCAGCGAACGGATCGCGGCTTCGCGTCCGGCGCCCGGGCCTTTGACGAACACTTCCGTGCTCTTCATGCCGTGCTCCATCGCTTTGCGCGCGGCCGACTCGGCGGCCATCTGCGCGGCGAACGGCGTCGACTTCTTCGAACCTTTAAAACCGAGGTTGCCGGCCGAGGCCCACGAGACGACGTTGCCGTGGGGATCGCTGATCGTGACGATCGTATTATTGAAAGACGCGTGAACGTGCGTCACGCCCGATTGGACGTTTTTAACTTCACGTTTCTTACGCGACTTCGTTTGCTTTTTGGCAGCCAAAAAGGACTCCGATGTGTTTATCCAGTTCCCCGAACGACGGGGCTGTCGTCGCCTCGACTCGTCCGCCGCGCCCGGCGCGTGGACTCATCTCTATGGAGTCGGGAACGCGGCGAGGGCCCCCGAAGCCGCGCGCACCTGCTGAAGAGAGAGAGCAGCTGCGCCAAGCCAGCATCTTACCGTAAGTACCCCCCAGGGGTCAACTGCCGATGGCGGGAAGCGCCTGCCATGCGTCCAGCCACGCCAACCCGCCGGACCTTTCTCACCGCGTCGGCAGGGGCGCTCGCCGCTCTGCCGGTGGCCGGAATCGCCGCCCCCCTCGACCCTGACCACCCTGGTCGCCTGGCACGCGGCCTCGTCCTTTCGGGCGGCGGCGCGCGGGGAGCCTACCAAGCTGGGCTGATCGACTACCTGCGCCTTTCCAAGCAGATCCCCGATGGGAAGCCGCTGACGCCCTACGGCATCGTCGCCGGCACCTCGATCGGCGCGCTCAACGGTTACTTCGTCGCGACGGGCCAATACGGGCTCTTGCGTCAACTCTGGTATTCGATCGCCGACCAGAACGTGATTCAGCTCAAAGCCAAGTACGCCAAGGCAGCCGACCCCGATAGCGGGGTCGGCACGCGCTTCGCCGCCGCGATGCGTGCCGTGCTCAGTTTGAGGAACAACGATACCGGCGTCATCGACGGCGAGCATCTACACAATTGGCTCGCCCGATACATCGACCCAACGCGACCGGTCGTGATGCCGTTTATCTTCACGGTGACGAATCTCACCACCCAGTCGCCCTCGTTCTTCTATCTCGTCGACACGGCGCTGACCGCCAGCGAACGGCAAAACGCCGTTACCGCAATTCGAATTACCGTCGGTCCAAACGCAGTCTTACGCGAAGCGACGCCCGATCTGTTGATCGATGCCTTGCAAGCCTCGGCTGCAATACCGGTCGCCTTCGATCCGGTCCAGCTCCCGTCAGCAACCGGCGGGGGCACCGATTTTTACGTCGACGGCGGCGTCACGGCGAACACGCCGGTCGGCCCTGCGCGCGCGGCCGCAATGCGCATCGACGTCGTTTTGATGGATCCGCCGCTGCAACGGACCGACTATCACAACGCGCTCGAGGTTGGATTTGGAACGTTCGGCGCGATGCAACGCCGCATTCTCGAAGCCGACCTGCGCGCGGCCTACCTAGAAACGATTGGCAAACGCGCGATTCAGACCGTGACTACGCCGCAAATGCGCGCCCTCGCCGCCGCACTCTACGATTCCGATATCTATCAAATCCAACCGATGGACGAATTGCCGGTCGGCGTCATCGGCTTCGACGATCGCGAAAACATCTACAAGACGTTCAAGATCGGATTCGAAGACGCGCGTCGCGGCTTTACCCCTTACAACTACGGCAACGATTGAAAGGAAGAGGCCGGATCGTTTGATCCGGCCTCTTCCTTTTTTGCTCTAGCGAATGTTACGTCGTTAGAACTTGATGCCGATGCCCACGAACGGGCCGTTTGCCGAGTAGTTCGACGGAGCATTGGTCTTGTTGTTGCCGCCGGTTCCGGTCCAGCCGGCTTCTAGGAAGACCGGGCTCTTGCCCAGGACGTAGTCCACACCGATGTTGTAGATCAGGATGTTGTACGCTAGGTCGAACTCGTTGCCCGCCGGATCCGAGAACGTGCCCTTGGCGTTCGGGTAGTAATAGGCACTACCGTAGACTGAGAGCGATTGGTTGAGATCCGGGAGCTTCTCAACACCGAATCCCCACGTCGTTTCACGCGGATAGCCGTAGTTGTTGTTGCGCCACAGATATCCGACGCCGATGTAGATGCGCGGGTCTGCGACCTTGAGGCCGAGGCGTGCATCGAGATCAGTGTCGCGAGCGGTGAAGGCCGGGACTTGCGTCGCGCCGTTACCGCCGATGACCGTTACTTGACATGAGGGGTCACCCACACCCGCACAGTTGTGCGGATACGAGAACTGCTGCATGTTGCCTTCGATCATCCACGGGATGTTGAATGCGTCGAATTCCCACGCGCCGTGAAGCGCATAGTTGGCGCCGGTACCGGTGTTACCCGGGCTGAACTCATTATAGACCTTCGGCGAGAAGATGTAGTCGCCGGAGATAAAGAGATCCTTATACGGCGTTGCAACCGGTGCCGGTGTCGGGGTCGGCGCAACCGTCGGAGCAACCGTCGGCGCTTCCGTTGGCGGAGCGGTCGGCGGCGGCGTCGGCGGGATATAGCGAACCACGACGATCTGGCGATCGGGAACCCATTGCACGTACGCGCCCATGCCTTCCGAGATCACTCGGACGGGCACAAGCACGGTACCATGCCAGAGAATCGGCGGTACGTCCAGCGGACGTGACTCGCCGTTGATGACGACTTCGGGTTGTCCCACCGTCACTTTGACTTCAGCGCCCGGCTTGCTCACCGTGACGGTTTTGCTCGCCGGATCGTACGACACCGACGCACCCATTTGCTCGAACATCGAGCGCAATGGGATGAGAACGGTGCCACCGCGTACCAGCGCAGCAAGAACGCGCCCTTGTTTGAGCGTGTCGGGCTTAGCGTAGACGTGATGATCGTTGAAAAGAATCGGGTATGTGCCGGACGGCGGAGATCCGAAGTTAGCCGCCGGCATTGCGCCCTGGTCCTGAGCAACCACAGCTTGTCCATTGTTTCCCTGTGATTGTGAGGACGTCGACGCAGCGACCGCGGTGAGCCCGCAGAACACTACCATGAGTGCTGCAAGGACTCCGGTGCTCAGTCGTTTCACGTAAGCCTCCTTAAGTGTTTGTTTCACTTAGTCGCAGGGGCAGCGTAAGCTCCCTACGATGGCTAGAACGCATGGTTGCCGGGATCGGGTTCCATGCAATCAGGCCCATTAGGGCTTATTTCCCCGAGCGGCTAGCGGGTAAACGCCAGATCCACAGAGCGCCGATGAGCATTTCGGCCCCCGCCAGGAGCAGCGCATCGCGCGGACCCGCCGCATTTCCAAGCGTACCGAGCCGTGAAAGTAGCGCTGTGGCTACTAGTGGTGCGAGCATCTGAGGACCAAGAACCGCTAGATTCCACAGTGCCATCGTCGTGGCGAGGGCCGCGGGCGGCAGCAAACGGCACGCGAAAGCCCAGTCCCCGCAAAGAAAAATGCCCCACCCGACCCCCGCCAAACCAATGATCGGCACGAGCGCGGGGATGCTCTGCACTGTTGCCAGCGCCATCGCCGAGATGGCGACGATGCCGCCGCCGATCGTCACCACGACGCGTTCGTCGCTGCGGTCGCTGGGGCGCGCGGCGAGGGCCGCCCCGAGCGTGCCCACGACGGTAAAGAGCAGTACGCAAAAGCCCGTCGTTCTCGTCGCGTTCGTCACCAGCGACGCGACGAAGAAATAAAGATACAGCAAGATGGTATAAAAACCGAGATAGATCAGCCCGCGCGAAACGAATAAGTCGATCAATGTGCGAGTCGGCGCGAACGGCGCAACTGCGGCGAGCGGGCGCAGCGGCACGCGGCGCACGTGCACCAGCGTGATCGCGGCCGATAGCAAGAGCCCACCTGCGAGGGCCGAGCCCAACGCTTGCGCCGCTCCCAGCAGGCTCGCCAGCACCGCGCCGCATGCATTCCCCGCGCTCCCGAGCGCGGCAAGCCACGCGGATGCAACGCCATACTGCGTGCTCGGCAACGTATCCGGAATGATCGCCTGATACGGACCGATCGCGAGATTGAGCGAAATCTGGAGCGCAACGAAAGACCACAGCAGCGCGTGGACGCTTGCGCTGTTATAAAAGACGATGACCGACGCAGCGCCGAGGAGCGCGCCACTCACGTAAAATGCGGTGCGGTCGCCTCCCCGCCGCCGAAGCATGTCGGAGAGCGGACCGACGATGAGCTGCGTGATCGCCGCGGCAAAGGCACCACTTGCCGCGATAACGCCGAACGTCGCGAGCGACGCATCACCGGTGAGTTGTACGTAGCGCGCTTGCAGCGAGATCCCGAGGACCGCGCCCCAGATGAGCTGGACGCCGAACCAAAGCGCGGTGACACGCGCCGGATGCGCGTCGCTACGCGTGCTCGAGCGCATACGCATATTCGGCCGCTGTGTCGGCATCGTAGGCGAGCTCGGGCGGCGCGTCACGCACGGCCGCAACCGGTATTCCGAGAAGATCCGTTGCGCGCTGTTCGAGCGCGTTCACCGATGCGCGACCGAGTAGAAAACGCAGTAGCACCAGTGGGCCGGCAATCGAGGCCATCTTCCACGGCGCTTTGCGCGCATCGAACAGCGCGGCGGCTAGCGTGCGCACGCGTTCGCGCGAGCCGGCGGGAAAGTGAAAGATGCCGGCGTTGACGACGCGCTCGCCGCCCAGCGTGACGCCAAAGGGCGGCCCGCCGGGGAACCGAGCTACGAACGCGCCGTATTCGCACAGCGGCATCGACAACGTTGCCGGCTCGATACGACCTAGAAACCAGCGCACCGCGGCCGCGTCGACGTAGGGCATATCGCAGGTGAGATACAGTAATGCGTCGTCGTCCGGCCACGCGTCCAGCGCGCCGAGCACGTTTTTGGCACCGGATCCGGCATCAGCCATCATCTTTACGGGTGCGACGGCTGCGCAGACATCGCCCACCGCGTCGTTACCGACGACCGCAATGCGCTCGATTCCGCACTCGCGTAGCGCGTCGATGGTGCGGACGATCATCGTGCGGCCGCGTACGGGTGCCAGCGCTTTGAGGCGCGTACCCGCGCGAGCGGCGTACTCGCCGTCGATCGGACCACCGGCCGTAATTACCGCATACATAACAAAAGACCCGGCATGTCGCCGGGTCTCTTGGGTCACTTCTTGGTTGCGACCTTCTTCTTGCCCGCAACCGTACGTTTGGGACCTTTGCGCGTGCGCGCGTTGGTCTTCGTCCGCTGTCCGCGAACCGGCAGTCCGCGGCGGTGCCGCAGTCCACGATAGCAGCCGATATCCATCAGGCGCTTGATGTTGCCCTGAACTTCACGACGAAGGTCGCCCTCGACACGGATTTGCAGCGTGTCGAGCGCGTCGCGCAGTTTCTTCTCGTCGTCCTCGGTGAGGTCTTTGACGCGCGTGTCGGGATTGATCCCCGTGTGGGCGAGCAACTTCGCGGCGTTGGCAGGGCCAACACCGTAGATGTACTGCAACGCAATTTCAATGCGCTTCTCGCGCGGAAGATCGATACCAGCGATACGAGCCATAATCTTATATTACCCCTGAACCTGCTTGTGTTTGGGATTGACCTCGCAGATCACGCGCACTTTGCCTTCGCGGCGAATGATCTTGCACTTTTCACAAATTTTCTTGACCGACGGACGAACTTTCACTTTACTGCGCTCCGCCCTAGGCTCCGCGCCCCCACTGCGTGGGGCCCCAGACCATGGGCGCCTTTCTCTTGATATGCCGGTTCGAGTCTCCCCTGGGGGCGCCCAAACCAACGTTTTGTTTTTAGCCTACTTATACCGGTACGTTATCCGGCCATGAGTTAGATCGTAGGGCGATAGCTCTACGAGAACTCGGTCGCCGGGTAAAATGCGGATGAAGTTCATCCGGATCTTTCCCGACACGTGTGCTAACACACGATGCCCGTTGGCGAGTTCCACCCGGAACATCGCATTGGGCAGGGGCTCGACGATCGTGCCCTCGACTTCGATCGCCTCTTCCTTAGGCATCGCGGTCTTGGCTGCCTTAGCCGCCTTGTCGGCGGCGCTCTTTCGGCCCCGAATCGGGCGACCACCGCGACGGCGAGCCATTAGTGCGCCTGCACCCTTTCGGCGTCCGGAACGTACTTCGCGGCGTCGGGGTGCTCCCCGAAGGTACGAAGCGTGAGGATTCTCGGACCATCCTCGGTGACGGCGATCGTATGCTCGAAGTGCGCTGCGAGTTTACCATCTGCCGTCACGACTGTCCAGCCGTCCTTGAGGATCTCGACCCTCCGGTCGCCTTGCGTGATCATCGGCTCGACCGCCAAGACCAGGCCCGCCCGCAGCTCCAGCCCGGCGCCGGCTTTCCCGTAGTTGGGCACTTGCGGCTCCTCGTGCATCGCCGTTCCGACCCCATGGCCGGCAAGCTCGCGCACGACTCCGTAGCCGTGACCTTCGGCGTGGCGCTGGACCGCTGCGCCGATGTCGCCAAGATGATTGCCGGGCTGCATCTGCGCGATCCCGATCATCAGACATTCCTGCGTGACGTCGAGCAGGCGCTGCGCGTCGCGCGAAATCGTGCCGATCGGAATGGTCACCGCCGTATCGCTCACGTAGCCATCAAGCGTCGTGCCGATATCGATCGAGAGCAGGTCACCGTCTTGCAACACGTAGTCGCTGGGAATTCCGTGGACGACTTCATCGTTGACCGACGCGCAAATCGTCGCCGGAAAGCCATGATAGCCCTTGAAGGTCGGGATACCGCCGCGCTCGCGAATGCCGCGTTCAGCGATTTCGTCGAGTTCACCCGTGGTCATGCCGGCCTTGGCGATGTGCATCAGCTCGGTCAATACGGTCGCGGTGATCTTTCCGCTGCGGCGCATCGTTTCGATCTCGCGCGCCGACTTGAGCGTGACCATGCTAATGCGCGGGCTCCAGATCGGCGGCGTGCAGCAGCTCGTGCGTGACCTCGTCGATCGGGCGCGTGGCATCGATTTGCACCAGACGCGCGCTCGCACCGTAATATTCGACCAGCGGCAGTGTCTGCGCTTCAAAGACGTCGAGACGCTTGGCGATCGTGGCCGGCTTGTCGTCCTCGCGCTGAATCAGCGCTCCGCCGTCGTCGTCGCAGACGCCGGCGACTTTCGGCGGATTGAACTTCTCGTGGTAGACTCGGCCGGTGCGCGGATTCGTCCAACGTCCGAGCAGCCGCTCCTCGAGCAGGGCGCGCGAAATCTCGAAGTAGACGGCGCGCGGAAGACCGCGGCCGCGCTGCACCAACAGACGATCGAGCGCTTCGGCTTGTGGAACGGTGCGCGGGAATCCGTCGAAGAGCACTGCTTCGGTCTGGCGTAGCTCGCCTTCGACCATCGTGATGATCAAGTCGTCGGGCACGAGATCGCCGCGATCCATGTAGGCTTGGGCTTCTCGACCCAGCGCGGTCCCGTTTTCGCGATGCTTGCGCAGCAAGTCGCCGGTCGAGATCTGCCGATAGCCATAGCGGCTCTGCAGAATCTGCGCCTGCGTCCCCTTGCCGGCTCCCGGGGCACCGAGCAACACGATGTCGAGCATCAGCGCTTGATAAACCCGCGGTAGTCGCGCATTGCCAGGCGTGCCTCGATCTGCGAAATCGTGTCGAGCGCCACACCCACGACGATCAGCAGCGACGTCGAGCCGAGATAGATCGTCGTCACGTTGAGTCCGCGTTCGAGTATGTTCGGGGCGACGGCGAGCACGCCGAGAAAGATTGCTGCGGCGGTCGTCAGCCGGATCAGGATCTTGTTGAGGTAATCCACCGTCGGCTGGCCCGGACGAATGCCGGGAATGAACGCTCCGGTCTTCTTCAAGTTGTCCGCCACGTCACGCGTGTTGAGCACGATCGAGCTGTAGAAGAACGTGAAGATCACGACCAAGAGGAAGTAGGTAAGATTGTAAATCGCCGTGCCCGGCGAGAAGTACACGTTGACTGCGTCGCTGACGGCCGCAAGGTTCGTAGGGTATTGGAGGGCCCAGTTGATGCCGGGAATCGTAAATAACGTTCCCCAGCCGGGTGCGCCGGCGCCGTGGAACCAGTTCAACGCCTGCTGCGGCAGCAACAGGATCGAGATAGCGAAAATGATCGAAATCACGCCGGCATTGTTGAGGCGCAGAGGAATGTACGTCGAGCGTCCCGCGAACATCTTGCGGCCGACTACGCGCCGGGCTTGCTGCACCGGCACGCGGCGCTGGCCCTGGTACATAAAGATGATGCCGATGATGATCGCAATCGTGACCAATATGAAGAGCACGAGGTTGAGCAACGAGATGCCGCCGTTGCTGGCCGTCGAGTACGTCTGCGCGACGTACTGCGGATAACGCAACACGATACCGATGAAGATGATCAGCGAGACGCCGTTGCCGATGCCCTTGTCGCTGATCTGCTCGCCTAACCACATGAGGAAGAGCGTGCCGGCGACGAACGCGACGATCGCAAAGAGCTGGTAGAAGATACTGGTATCGTAGAAGACGCCCGACGCTTTCATGGCGTTGGTCATGAACGTCGCTTGCAGTATTGCAAGCGCGATCGTGAGCCAGCGCGTGTACTGGCTGATCTTCTTACGGCCTTCCTCACCGCCTTTTTTGGCGAGCTCTTCGAGCTGCGGCAACACCACGGTCATCAGCTGCATGATGATCGACGCGTTGATGTACGGCGTAATCCCCATGGCGATGATCGAGAGGTGCTGGAGCGCGCCGCCCGAGAGGAAGCCCAGCAAATTGTAAAACGTGCCTTGCGAGAGAACCCTCTGCCAAACTTGTTGGTTGACGTTAGGTAACTGCACGTGGATCATGAAGATGAACCACGCAAAGGCAAAAAGCACGAACCCGATCCGCTTGCGGATGTCGGGCACGAGCAACGCAGCCCTTAAATTGTCAAACACTAGACACTGTCACCCTGAGGTACGGCCGGAACGGCCGCCTCGAAGGGCGCTTCAGGAAGCGACGCACCGGCGGCTTTGAGCGCTTCAAGGGCGCTTGCCGAAAACACAACGTCGCGGAATTTCAGGCCCTGCGGAAGCGTCTTGCCGTTCTTGCCGCCGCCCAGGATCTTCACGCCGTCCAAGGTCGAGCTGAGCACGCCGCGCTCTTTGAGCGATTCAGGCGAGACCTCTACGCTCGCATCCCACCCGCTGAGCTGGTGGAGGTTGACAACGGCGTAGCGCGCACGGAAGTGCCCGATGTCGCGCGCCTTCTGCGAATAGCCGCGCTTGTGTGGAAGACGTCGCGCCCACGGCGTTTGACCGCCTTCGAACGCGGGACCCTTGCCGCCGCCCGAGCGCACGGTCTGACCCTTGCCGCCTTCGCCGCCGGTTTTCACCATGCCCGAACCGTGACCGCGACCGATGCGCTGACGCTTCGGCCACGAGCCCTTGGCGGGACGCAGCGAACCTAGCTTCATCACTGCGCCAGTCGACGTCGAAATGGCTCCGGCACTTACGGTTGAGCTGCTCTTTGCAACGGTCGGTTTAGTAGCGGTCTTGGCCGTTGCTTTGGCCGTCGTCTTTGCAGCTGATTTCTTGGCGGCAGTCGCCTTCGTGCTGGACTTTGCACTAGCACTGCTCTTTTTCGCGGTTGTCTTTTTCGCGCTTGTCTTTTTCTCTGCCATGATGCTTTCTCTCGCCTACTTACGCGGCGAAGATGTCTTTTGCGGTTTTTCCGCGGAGTGCGGCCACTTTATCGGCGGTCTTGAGCGAACGCAGCCCTTCGATCGTGGCAAGCACGACGTTGATCGGGTTGTTCGAGCCTAGTGATTTGCACAGGATGTCGTGAATGCCCGCGAGTTCAAGTACGGCGCGCATCGATCCGCCGGCGATCACGCCGGTGCCAGGCGCCGCCGGCTTGAGCATAACCCTCGCGGCTCCGACCTGCATGGTGACGATATGTGGAATCGTCTTGTCGACCATCGGCACCGTGACGAGGTTTTTCTTGGCTTGCTCGACGGCTTTGCGAATCGCTTCGGGTACTTCGCCGGCCTTGCCGATGGCAAATCCGACTTTACCCTTGCGGTCGCCGACCACGACGAGCGCGCTAAAGCTAAAGCGCTTACCGCCCTTGACGACCTTCGCGACGCGATTGACGCGCACGACGGTCTCTTCGAATCCACTGTTGTCGCGATCGCGACCACCACGATAGTTCATTAGAAGTTCAGCCCCGCTTCGCGCGCCGCATCGGCGAGCGCTTGGATGCGTCCGTGATATTTGTATCCGCCGCGGTCGAACACGACGGCGGTGATGCCCGCCGCCTTAGCCTTGGCCGCGATCGCTGCGCCCACCGCTTTGGCTGCGTCGAGATTGGTCTTTGAGCCTAACGACTCGCCGACCGATTTGTCGCGCGTCGACGCTGCCGCGAGCGTATGCCCCTGCGTATCGTCGATGAGGGTTGCGTAGATGTGGTGCAGCGTCCGCTTCACCATCAGGCGTGGACAGTCGTTCGTGCCGGCGACCTTCTTGCGAAGACGCTGATGGCGTGCGCGACGCGAGTCGTCTCTAGAAATGCGCGCCATTTACTTCTTTGCAGCCTTTCCGGCCTTGCCGAGCTTCTTGCGAATGACCTCACCCTCATAACGGATGCCTTTGCCCTTGTACGGCTCGGGCGCACGCAACGAGCGGATCTCCGCGGCAACCTGACCGACTTGTTGCTTATCGATGCCGTCGACGTGAATCTTGTTTTGCCCCTCGACCGAGAGCGTGATGCCCTTGGGCGGCTCGAACACGACTGGGTGCGAGTATCCCAGGCTCAAGTTCAGCCGCTCGCCCGCCTTAGCGGCACGATAGCCGACGCCTTGAATCTCCAGACTCTTGCGGAAGCCCTTGCTCACGCCCTCGACCATGTTCGAAATCAACGTACGCGTCAAACCATGCGCCGAGCGTTGCGGTTTCGCATCGCCCTTGCGCTCGACGATCACTTTTCCGTCTTCGAGCGTGACGTCGACGGCCTGCGTCAGAATCGCCTGGCGCAACTCGCCCTTGGGCCCTTTGACGACCACCTCGTCTCCACCCAGCGTCACGTTGACGCCGCTGGGAACGTTGACCGGCAGCTTTCCAATTCTAGACATCTTCGCTTCCTACCAAACGTACGCCAGGACTTCACCGCCGACGCCGAGCTTTTTGGCTCGTTTGCCGGACATGATGCCTTGCGAGGTCGAGATGATGACCAAGCCCAAGCCGCCGAGCACGCGCGGAATCTCGGTCTTGGGCGTATAGACGCGCAAGCCCGGACGCGAAATGCGGCGCAGGCCGGTGATGACTTTTTCTTTCTCCGGACCGTACTTGAGACGAATGCGCAGCGTTCCTTGCGGGCCTTCGTTGACGCGCTCGACGTCTTCGATGAAGCCTTCGTCTTTGAGGATTTGCGCGATCGCCGCTTTCACTCGCGATGCCGGTACGTCAACCGACTTGTGGTTGGCCGTGTTGGCATTGCGAATGCGCGTGAGCAGGTCGGCGACCGGGTCGGTAATAGCAGCCATTAGTTCATGCCCTCCCTACCAGCTCGCCTTGGTCACGCCGGGAACGACGCCTTTGTGCGCGTTCTCGCGGAAGCAGATTCGGCACATGGCAAACTTCCGCAGATAGCCGCGCGGCCGTCCACAGATCTTGCAACGATTGTGCGCGCGCACGCCGAACTTCGGCGTCCGCTGCGACTTCACGATCAAGCTGGTCTTTGCCACTAGTTCCGTCCCTTCTGCAGCGGGAGTCCCATCGCGGTGAGAAACTCCGACGCTTCCTCGTCCGACTTCGCGGTCGTGACGATTGTAATATCCATGCCGCGCGCCTTGTCGACTTTATCGAAGTTGATCTCCGGGAAGACCAACTGCTCGCGCAGACCCAGATTGTAGTTGCCGCGTCCGTCGAACGATTTCGACGGCAAGCCGCGGAAGTCGCGGATACGCGGAAGCACGATATTAAAGAGCTTGTCGAGGAAAATGTACATCCGTTCGCCGCGTAGGGTGACCTTCGCGCCGATGTTCATTCCTTCGCGCAGCTTGAATGCCGCAATCGACTTCTTCGCCTTCGTGACGATGGGTTTCTGACCCGTGATTTGGGTGAGCTCGGCCACGGCTAGGTCGAGTGCCTTGGCGTTGGCGATTGCGTCGCCCACGCTCATGTTCACCACGACTTTTTCAAGCTTGGGGATCTGCTCGACATTTTTATAGCCGAACTTCTCCTGAAGCGCCGGGCGTACCGTGCTCTGATATTTTTCTTTCAAACGCGTTGCCACGTCTACGCTCCCTTCACCGACTCGCGGGCCGGCTCGCCGCACTTCACGCACACGCGGTGCGGCACGCCGTCGGCCGTGCGGCCGCGACGAAGGCGTGTCGGCGTCTTGCACTTCTCGCAGACGTACTGCAGCGCCGAAATTGGAAGCGGCGCTTCCTTCTCGATGATCCCGCCGCTTTGCGCCGCACCCATGTTGCCGCGCTGCTGCCCGGCCTTGGTGTGACGTTTGACGACGTTGAGCCCCTCGACGGTCGCTTGGCCATGATCGGCGAAGATCGCCTTGATCACGCCGCGCTTGCCTTTTTCCTTGCCGCGGCGAATCATCACCGTGTCGCCTTTGATAAGGCTTGGCTTAGCAGCCATTGTTAGAGCACCTCCGGTGCAAGCGAGGCGATCTTCAGGAAACCGCGGTCGCGCAGTTCGCGCATGACCGGACCGAAGACGCGCGTGCCGCGCGGATCGAGGTTGTCCTTTTCGCCCTTGATGATGACGCACGCATTGTCGTCGCAGCGTACGACCGAGCCATCGGCACGGCGAATCGGCGCCGAGGTTCGCACGATCACGGCCTTGACGACTTGCCCCTTCTTGACGGCCGCACCCGGGATAGCGCTTTTCACCGTCCCGACGACAACGTCACCGACGTGGGCGTAGGCGTGACGGCTTCCGCCGGCGATGTGGATCACCAGCAGCTCTCGCGCCCCGCTATTATCGGCTACCTTGAGCCGTGTCTCTTGTTGAATCATGTTGTTACTTCGCTCGCTCGACGATCTCAACCAGTCGCCAACGCTTGTCACGCGAAAGCGGCCGGCATTCCATGATGCGCACGATGTCGCCGATCTTGGCTTCGTTCTTCTCGTCGTGCGCTTTGAAGCGCGTCGACTTGCGAACGATCTTGCCGTAGGTCGGATGCGGAACGCGCGTCTCAGTAACGACGACGATCGTCTTGTCCATCTTGTCCGATGCGACGCGGCCCTGTTTCACGCGGCGTGCGATCGCTCTAACGTTATGCTGCTCCATGCTGCTCCTCGGCCATCCGCTTTTCAGAGATGACGGTCTGAATCTGTGCGTACGCGCGGCGCATCGCTTTGATCTTGCTGAAATCGGTCAGGTGCCCGGTGCGTAGCGCAAAGCGCAGATTGAAGAGCTCCGACTTGGTATCGCGCGCTTTTTGCTGCAGTTCTGCAAGCGTGAAACCGCGCAGTTCGTTCAACTCGCCCCGCTTCATGCCGTCGCCTCCTCGCGCGAAACAATCCTGGTCTCGATCGGCAGTTTGGAAGCCGCGAGACGCAACGCTTCCTTCGCAACTACCGGCTCGACGCCGGAAAGTTCGAAAAGGATGCGTCCCGGGCGCACGACGGCAACCCAGAACTCGGGATTCCCCTTACCGGCACCCATGCGGACTTCGGCCGGCTTCTTCGTGACGGGCTTGTCGGGGAAGACCTTGATCCATACCTTGCCGCCACGTTTGATGTGACGTGTCATCGCAATACGCGCAGCCTCGATCTGACGATTGGTCATCCAGCACGGCTCCATCGCCTGCAAACCGTACTCGCCGAAGGTCAGGTTGCTGCCACGCAGGGCGCGCCCGGTCATGCGACCGCGCTGCACCTTGCGCCACTTTACTCGTTTGGGCGTCAACATTTATTCTGCACTCCCTTCGGCCGGCGCCACGCCGTTGTCATAGGGAGCGTTAGCAGCCTCGTTCACGATCGCGTCGGTGTCGACGACGACCGGCTCCGCCGACGGCTCGGCAATGCCCGCCGGTGCGCCGCCCGGCTGCGGACGACCGCCACCGGGGCCACCGGGGCCACCGGCACCGGGAGCGCCGCCACGGCCGCGCCCACGTCCGCCGCGCTCGCGGCGATCGCGGAATCCACCCTGACGCTCGGCGCGATCGACGGTGTTGCTCTGACGCGGCTGATCCGGGAGAACCTCACCGCGATAGATCCACACCTTCACGCCGATGCGGCCGAACGTCGTGAATGCTTCCACGTTCGCGTAGTCGATGTCGGCGCGCAGCGTGTGCAACGGCACCTTGCCATCGGCGTTGCGCTCGGTGCGCGCGATTTCCGCGCCACCGAGACGGCCCGAAACCTGCACCTTGACGCCGCGCGCGCCGGCTTTCATCGTACGCATGATCGCCTGCTTCATCGCGCGACGAAACGCAATGCGCTTCTCGAGCTGATCGACGATGTTCTGGCCGACCAGACGCGCATCGAGTTCGGGATGCTTGATCTCCATGACGTTGACCTGAACGTTCTTGCCGGTCAGCCTTTCGAGGTTCTTGCGGATCTCTTCGATGCCGACGCCGCGTTTGCCGATGATGATACCGGGCTTAGCGGTATTGACGATCACACGCGCCTGATTGGCACGACGCTCGATTTCGATCTTGCTGATCGCGGCCGAACGCATCCACTTGTTGAAAAACGCGCGAATCTTGACGTCTTCGTGAAGCCAGTCGATGTAGTGCTTTTTCTCGAACCAGCGGCTGTCCCACGTACGCGTGATACCCAGGCGAAGGCCGACCGGATGAATTTTCTGACCCATAGGTTAGGCGGTAGCCTCCGCAGCTTTGGCAGTGCGCTTCTTTGAAGTCGTTGCACGACGAACCGGCGCGCGTTTGGTCGAGACCGACGCGCCGCTGCGCGCCTTGCGCTTCTTCGCCGGCGGCGTTTCGCTGACGACGACCGTCACGTGCGAAAGACGCTTGCGCTTGAAGTAGGCACGGCCTTGCGCGCGGGGATCGAGACGCTTGGTGAAGCGGCCGCCCGGACCGCCGTCCACCGTGATACGCGTGATGAAGAGCTCGTCGGTGTTCATGTCGTGGTTGTTGCCGGCGTTCGCAACGGCGCTGCGCACCAGCTTCTCGATCGGCTCGGCCGCATAGACGCCGGCGAATTGGAGCATCGCCAGGGCTTCGCGCACGCTCTTGCCGCGAATGGCATCAGCAACACGGCGCAGCTTGCGCGGCGCCATGCGCACGAATTTGAGGTGGGCGACAGCTTGCTGTCCCTGCGTATCAGCCATCACTTCACCGCCGCCTTATCGCCGCCGTGGCCGCGGAAGTTACGCGTCGGCGCAAACTCACCGAGCTTGTGGCCGACCATGTTTTCGGTGACGTAGACTGGGACATGCGCCTTGCCATTGTGCACGCCGATGGTATGACCAACCATCGCCGGCACGATCGTCGACGCGCGGCTCCACGTTTTTACGACGCGCTTTTCACGCGTCTCATTGAGTTTCTCCACCTTCTTGAGCAGATGGTCTGCCACGAAGGGGCCCTTCTTAAGGCTGCGACCCATTACTTGGAACCTCGCTTACGAACGATCATCTTGGTCGTGCGCTTGTTACGGCGCGTCTTCTTGCCCATCGTCATCACACCCCAAGGCGTGGTCGGCGGCCGTCCCGACGTGGAACGCGCTTCACCACCGCCGTGCGGGTGATCGACCGGGTTCATCGCGATGCCACGAACCGACGGACGCTTGCCCAGATGGCGCGAACGGCCGGCTTTACCGATCACTTGGTTCTCGTGCTCGACATTGCCGAGCTGACCGATCGTGGCCCGGCACTCGATGTGAATCTTTCGCACTTCGCCTGAAGGCATGCGCACTTGCGAATACTCGTCTTCCTTGGCCATGAGTTGCGCGGCGACGCCGGCCGAACGCACGAGCTTCGCGCCTTGCCCCGGCCGCAACTCGATGTTGTGGATCACGGTACCGACCGGAATGTTCTTGATCGGCAGCGCGTTGCCGGGCTTGATGTCCGCTGCCGGACCCGACTCTACCACGTCGCCGACCTTGAGGCCGAGCGGCGCGAGGATATAGCGCTTCTCACCATCTTTATAATGAAGCAGCGCAATACGCGAGCTGCGGTTCGGATCGTACTCGACCGTCGCGACCTTGGCCGGAATCCCGTCCTTCGATCGCTTGAAGTCGATGATGCGATACTGCTTGCGCGTGCCGCCGCCCTTATGGCGAACGGTGATATGCCCATTGTTGTTGCGCCCGGAGTGCTTCTTGCGAACTTCGACAAGCGACTTCTGCGGATCGACTTTCGAGAGATCCGAGAAATCCATCGTGGTCACGAAGCGGCGGCCGGGGCTGGTCGGACGATATTTCTTTACTGGCATCTTATTGCTCGAAGTAGTTGACGCCGCCCAGTTCAATCTTCTGACCGGGCTTCAAAGTGACGATCGCCTTCTTAAAGTCGCTCTGCTTACCGTTGGTACGGCTGCCGCGACGCGCGAAGTTGCGCTGCTTTCCACGCACGTTGACGGTGTTGACGCTCATCACATTCACGCTAAAGATCGACTCGATCGCGTGACGAATCTGCGTCTTGGTCGCCTCGGGGTGGACGACGAAGGTGTATTGCGTGCCGAGCGCATTGGCCATCGATTTCTCCGTAATGCGCGGCGAGAGGATCACATCGCGTGCATCCATGCTAATTGCCTCCGATTGCGTCGAACGCGGCCGTCGTGAAGATGATCCGCTCGTAGCGAAGGATGTCTTTGACGTCGAGTGAGCCGGTGTCAGTGACCGCTACCTTTTGCAGATTGCGCGCGACGCGCGCGATCGCTTCGGCTGAGCTCTCACCTTTACCGGTGACGATCAGCGTCGACGGACCGGACTTGGCAGCTTTGGCACTGCCGAAAAGCAACTTCGCGAAATCGGAGGTCTTGGTCAGTGCGAAACCGGCCGCATCGAGCACCGTGACCGCATCATTCTTAAAGCGATCGGAAAGCGCGGCGACGAAGGCGAGCTTGCGTTCCTTCTTATTGAGGTCGCTGACGTAGCTGCGCGGCTGCGGCCCGAAGACCACGCCGCCGTGACGCCATTGCGGTGAGCGAATCGAACCTTGGCGCGCACGCCCGGTCCCTTTTTGCTTCCACGGCTTGCGCCCGCCGCCGGCGACTTCGTCGCGCTTCTTGGTAGATGCAGTGCCCGCACGCGGGCTTGCAAGCTCACGATACACGGCACGGAAAATCGTGTGGCTCTTCTCGCTGTAATCTTTGGCGAAGGCGGCGGGCGTTTGCACGTCGCGCACTACCTTACCGCTCGCGTCGATAACGTTTGGCATCGGTTAGGCCCCCGCTTCTGCTTTGTGCTTCACGCTCGCGCGCAGCACGACGAGTGCGTTTTTGGGACCGGGCACCGGACCGCGCACGAGCAGCAAATTGCGCTCGGCATCCGCTCGAATGACTTCCAAATTCTGCATCGTCGTGCGATCGACGCCGTAATGGCCCGGACGACGCGCGCCTTTGGGAACGCGTCCGGCATTGGTATCGCCATTGGAAGCCGGTTGGCGATGGATCATCGAGCCGTGGCTAGCGCCGCCGCCCGAGAAATTGTGACGCTTGATGCCGCCCGAGAAGCCGTGGCCTTTCGAGATGCCGACAACGTCGACGCGGTCGCCCGGTTCGAACCCGGCGACGGTAACCGTTTGACCGACTTCGACGCCGTCGATGCCGGTGCGGAATTCGCGCACGAAGCGCGTGGCTTCGACGCCTTGTTTCTTGAAGTGTCCAGCAAGGGCACGGGTAACGCGGGACTTTTTAACCGCGCCGAAGCCGAGCGCGACGGCATCATAGCCATGCGACTCTTTCGTGCGGCGTTCCACGACCGTGCAGGGACCGGCTTCGATCACCGTGACCGGCACATAGCGCCCGTCGTCGGTGAACACGCTCGTCATCCCAACCTTGCGGCCAAGGATGTTTTTCACTGTAATCCTCGTCCTAAAGCGGTAAGTACACGGGTCCAGGCGTACTTGTATTTGTTTTTCCGGCACACGCAAAGAAAGCGCGGACCGGCTGGACCACAACCTCGGCACTATATCAAGGCGGCTCAACAACGTCAAGAGGGTTTGGCCGTCCAGAGGACGGACGCACGTCCTGTGCTCCAAACCTTCGGCCGCTTCGTGCGGCCGGCCCTAGTCATTGCCTTTGCTGTTCTCATGGCCGGATGTGGCCGGCCCGGGGGCGGTGCCCGGGACCACCTCACGATCGTCCAGACTCAGGACTTTCCGAGCCTGGATCCGATCTTTGTCAGCGGCGTCGGCGGTCAAGAACTGGCGGCTCTTCTCTATTCCTATTTAGTGAAATTCGATGACCGGGGAGAACTGGTTCCCGACGCTGCCGCCGAGGTCCCCAGCCGCGCCAACGGCGGGATCAGCGCCGACGGGAAGACGATCGTCTATCACCTGCGGCCGGGCATCCGCTTTTCCGACGGCAGCGCGCTGACCTCGTTCGACGTAGCGGAAACCATCGGGCGCGTCGCCTTTCCCGGGACCGACGCGCCGTCGCGGGTCGCCTTTGACGACATCGCAGCGATTTCGACGCCCGACGAGCTCACGATCAAAGTATTCCTACGGTCGTCCTACGCCCCGATCGTGCTCTACCTGTGTGGCCCCGGCAACGCGATCCCGATACTCCCGGCGCGACTACTGCAAGGTCACGCGCACCTCCATGCAACGCAGCTCGACACCATACCGCTTGGAAGCGGACCATACCAAGTCGAGCGCTGGACGCGGGGAGAACGTCTGGAGCTTCGCGCAAATCCGAACTACTTCGGCGGAAAGCCGAAGATCGAGCGGCTCACGATTCTGCCGGTTCCTTCATCGACGACCGCGTTTGAGATGCTGCGTACCGGCGAAGCGGATGCCTACGTCAACGCCGACGATTCTCAATTCAGCGATCTCTCCGCGCTGGCGAGCAAGCGCACCGAGGCCGTGCCGATCGACGGCACCGGCGCATTGATCTTTAATACGAGCGTTCCCGCACTTTCCGACGTCCGGGTGCGGCGCGCATTCGCGCAGGCTCTCGATCTCCACGCAATCGTGGACAAGACGCTGCTCGGCGGCAATCGCACGCGCAACCCCGGTCGCGGACTCTTTGAATGGGCCTACAATCCCACTGCCTACGCGATGCCCGGTCACGATCCCGTGGCCGCAGCGCGGCTGCTCGAAGCTGCGGGTTGGCATCTCGGTGCCGACGGCGTGCGCCACAAAGATGGGGCGGCGCTGGTGCTCGACATCATCGTGCGCGCCGATAAACCGAGCGCGCTCGATATGGCCACGCTGATGCAGGCGCAAACGCGCTCGCTCGGCATCCGGCTTTCGATTCGCCGATTCCCGGTGACCGCGCTCGTCGCGCCCGACGGGCCGCTGTACGGCGGCCATTACGACGTCGCGATCTTCCCCTTCATTGCCGGCTTCGATCCCGACGTTCGGGATCAATTTTCGTGTCGCCGCATTCCGCCCCACGGATTCAACAAATCGCGCTTCTGCGATCCGGCGCTCGACGGGCTCATGCAAACCGCCGTACGCCCGTATTCCCGCGCCGAACGGATCCCGTACTATCGAACCATCCAGCAAGTGCTCGCGGCACAGCTTCCGATGGTGGCGATGTATCAGGCGACTTCGATCAATACGTTCCCGGCGAAGCTGCGCAACGAGCACAGCGCGGTAAATACGCCGTTCTGGAACGTCGCCGACTGGACATTGCAACCCTAAGCGTCCGCAACCGGCAGCGCGAACGACCGGTTGCAACCGGCATGGCTACGAAAATTTCTGCCGCTGCGTCGGGACAATTCACGATCGGCGGTGACCTCACGGTCAATCGCCTTGGTTTCGGCGCGATGCGCATCACCGGCCCCGGGGTTTGGGGAGATCCAGCCGATCCCGCCGGCGCCCGCAAAACACTGCAACGCCTCGCCGAACTCGGCGTCAACTTCGTCGACACGGCCGACAGCTACGGCCCCGAAGTCAGCGAGAACCTCATCCGCGAGGTGCTCTATCCGTACAACGGCATCACGATTGCGACCAAAGGCGGTCTTACACGCCAGGGACCGGGCGAATGGTACCCCGTCGGCCGCGGTGCGTACTTGCAGCAGTGCGTGCAAATGAGTTTGCGGCGTCTCGGTGTCGATCGCATTGATCTCTGGCAACTGCATCGGATCGATCCGGAAACCTCGCGCGCCGAGCAGTTTGAAACGATCGCACGGATGCGCGCGGACGGCTACATCCGTCACGTCGGTCTTTCCGAGGTGAGCATCGGCGATATTCAAGAAGCGCAACGCTATTTTCCGGTCGCCACCGTGCAAAATCAATACAACCTGGTCGATCGCAAGAGCGAAGCCGTACTCGATTACTGCGAGCATCACAACATCGGTTTCATCCCGTGGTTCCCGCTAGCGGCCGGCGATCTTGCGAAGCCTGGATCGGCGCTCTCGACAATCGCGCAGCGGCTGCGCGCAACGCCCTCGCAAGTTGCCTTGGCCTGGACGCTGCGACGCTCGCCCGTCATGCTGCCGATTCCGGGAACGTCGCGCGCCGATCATCTCGAAGAGAACGTCGCTGCGGCGAACCTCGTACTCTCCGCGGAAGATTTCGCCGAACTCGATCGTCAGGCCAGGGCGCTTACGTAAACGCGGCGATCCCGGTGATCGCCTGACCGAGGACGAGCATGTGCACCTCGCTCGTGCCCTCATAGGTGAGTACGGATTCGAGGTTGTTCATGTGCCGGATCACCGGGTATTCGAGCGTCACGCCGTTGGCGCCGAGGATGGTGCGCGCCTCGCGCGCGATCGCGAGGGACTCGCGTACGTTGTTCAGCTTGCCGAAGCTCACTTGCGATGAATGTAGACGCCCATCGTCTTTCATTCGTCCCAGGTGCAAGGCGAGCAGCGAACCTTTGCCGAGCTCGAGAAGCATGTTCGCGAGCTTCTCCTGCGTAAGTTGGAAACCGCCAATCGGCCGATCGAACTGCACGCGCGTCTTGGCGTACTCGAGCGCGACCTCATAGCACGCGCGCGCCGCACCCATCGATCCCCAAATGATTCCGTAACGCGCTTCGTTCAGGCACGCGAGCGGCCCGGCGAGTCCTTTGGCGCCCGCCAACTGCGCTTCGGCGGGCAGGCGAACGTCGTCGAGCACGAGTTCGCTCGTGATGCTTGC
Source organism: Vulcanimicrobiota bacterium (assembly GCA_963837195.1). Taxonomy (GTDB): domain Bacteria; phylum Vulcanimicrobiota; class Vulcanimicrobiia; order Vulcanimicrobiales; family Vulcanimicrobiaceae; genus Aquilonibacter. The sequence goes on along the minus strand of CAWIMO010000006.1, from coordinate 3,182,055 downwards.
GCGCAGCGAAAGCTTGCGGTGAATATCGTGGGCAGAAAACCCCGGCGTGGCGGTCGGCACGACGAAGCCGCGGATTCCGTCGTCGGTGTTCGCCCACACGATCGCGACGTCGGCAATTGACCCGTTGGTGATCCACATCTTGGTGCCGTTGAGCACCCAATCGTTGCCGCTGCGGCGCGCAAAGGTCCGCATGCCGGCCGGATTGCTGCCGAAGTCCGGCTCGGTCAGTCCGAAACAGCCGATCTTCTGGCCGCGCGCCATTAGCGGCAGCCACTCGTGTTTCTGTTCTTCGTTGCCCCAATGGTGGATCGCGAACATCGCAAGCGAGCCTTGGACCGAGGCAAAACTGCGAATGCCCGAATCGCCGGCCTCGAGCTCCATACACGCGAGGCCGTATGCCACCGCGCTTGCTCCGGGACAGTCGTGGCCTTCAAGATGCATGCCGAGCACGCCCAGTTTGCCGAGTTCCGCCCCAAGGTCGCGCGGCAACATGCCCTCTTCGAACCACTGCGCCACGTTCGGAAGGATCCGCTCGCGCACGAACGTCCGGACGGTATCGCGAATCAGGCGCTCCTCATGCGAGAGCAACGCGTCGAGCCCGAGGAAGTCGACCGCGTCGGGCGGTGCGAGTTTTGCTTTGGTGGTCATCGGTTGACGAAACTCATGTCGGCATAGCGCGCGCCGCTGGCCGCGCCGGCGGGAAAGATCGCGTCGATCTCGTTCAATTCCGCGGTGCTGAGCTTGACGTCAACGGCGCCCGCATTCTCTTCTAAATATTTCACGCGCTTGGTTCCGGGAATTGGAATGACGTCGCTCCCTTGTGCCAGCAGCCATGCTAGCGCCAATTGCGAGGTGGTGCAGCCTTTTTGGTGGGCGAGCTTCTCGATGTGATGGACGAGATCGAGATTCTTCTGAAAATTCTCGCCCATAAATCGCGGGCTGGATCGGCGGAAATCGTCGGGCGCAAAGTCATCTGGGCTCGTGATCGCTCCGGTCAAAAAGCCGCGGCCCAGCGGCGAGTAGGCGACGATCGAAACGCCGAGCTCGCGCGCGGCCGCGAGCTGCCCGTTTGTTTCGAGGTCGCGCGACCACACCGACCATTCGTTTTGCAGCGCGGCGATCGGGTGCACGGCATACGCGCGGCGCACGTTCTCGCCGCTCGCCTCCGAAAGGCCGAGATAGCGTACCTTGCCAGCTTTCACCAAGTCTGCCATCGCTCCAACCGTCTCTTCGATCGGCGTGGACGTGTCGACCCGATGCTGATAGTAGAGATCGATAATCTCGATACCCAGACGTTTTAGCGATGCATCGCAGGCACTGCGCACGTAGTCCGCCTTACCGCTAATCTTCCGCTTGGTCGGATCGACCGGATCGCGAACGATGCCGAACTTCGTGGCGACGAGTGCGCGCCCGCGGCGGTCGCGAATTGCCTTGCCGACGAGTGCTTCGTTGGTGAACGGCCCGTACATATCAGCAGTGTCGAGCATGCTCACACCGAGGTCGAGCGCGCGATGAATCGTGCGAATCGACTCGGTTTCGTCACCGGCACCATAGAATTCCGACATGCCCATGCAGCCGAGGCCCAGCGCCCCGACCATCGGGCCGTTTTTGCCTACCGTACGCTGTTCCATGATCGGTCTACCGTTTTAAGACGCGTGCAATTTTGTCGAAGAGTGCTTCGGTGGAGCGTTCGAACGAATCTTCCAGCCGGCGCCACAACAAGCGTCCGTCGGTGTCGGTCAGCGTGCCTTCGATGCGATATTCCAGCACCGTCTGCTTGCCCTCGGAACTCAGGTAGTATCCGTGCGTGCCGTCAACGCCGTCGTTGAGGATCCGCCAGACGATCCGCTCCTCCGGCAGCACCTCGGCAAGCATGGCGTGGATGCCAAGGTGCCACTCCTCGGTACGATCGGGGACGAGCGGACCCGGGGAGCGCATGAACGGCTGCGACGCAAAGGGCCAAATCTGGTCGCCCGAGGTCCCCATCTCTTCGAGCAGGTGGAAGATCCGGCGTTTGGTGCCGTGGAACGTCCGGGTGCGCGATTCTCGAAGTGCGATAGGCATGGCGCCTGGTTCGAGGCTCGCCGGGCTAGCTCATTGTCGCTCCGCCAGGTGCACTGCCGTCATCAAAACGAAGCGCGCGCCCCCGAACGTACCGGCGCGATCGTAGAGTTCACGCAATTCCGCCGCCATCGTCACATATGCCGGACCCTCGCGCGGTAGATACGACGCGGAACGCGTACGCCCGATGAGTCCGTCCCAATCCACCGGCTTTGCGTGACGAAAATCCAAGACGCGCACGTTCGACCACCCGTGTCTGTGAAGGTCGGTGTCGATTGCACTCGCTCGGCGCGCGCTTTCGGTATCGTCGGCCATGTAGCGCCGGATGATGCCGCTATACGCAAGCATGAACGGATCGGTTTCGTCGCGTTCGTTCCACACCGCGGCGAAGCGCACGCGCCGCCGCCCGATGCGTTCGGCTTCGGCTAAGACGAGATCGGCGTCGAACCAGTGGTAGGCTTGAAAGGCGGTTATCACGTCGATGCTGCGACCCGGAAGGTTGGTGGTTTCGGCGGTGCCCTCGATCACCTCGATATCGGGCCGCAGCGGAATTGCTGCGCGCATCGCCGCATTCGGCTCGATCGCGAAGACGTGCGCACCGGCATCGGCGAGTAAAAGCGACGAAATCCCGGTGCCGGCACCGAGGTCGGCGGCGCGCGGCTGCGTGAACCCGTCGAGTATCGCGGCGATTGCATCGGCCGGATAGCTCGGCCGATAGCGTGCGTAGTCTTCCGCGCGCTTGCTAAACCTTGTCGTCGGATCCATGACGCGTGATATAGTACGCGTGAGGACCGACGAACCATGCTGCAACTCATGCCGGAAATCGACGACTCCGAAAAGCCATACATCGAGTACTTGGGCGGGCGAGCTGTGCCGAAGGAAGGCATGACACGAAGCCACGGGATGGTGCAGGGCGCCCTGTTCACGATTCTTCATGACGTCGCCCGCGGAAGGGGCGACGTCGCCACAGAGTGGCGCTGTTATCTCCCAAAGGAAGAGCGAAGGACGTCGCTGGTGCCCGACGTGGCGTTCATCATGAAGGAGCGGCTTACGCCCCTAACCGACGAGGAACGCGAGCGGCCGCACTTTGCCCCCGATATTGCGGTCGAGGTGCGATCGCCCGACGAGAACCGCCGTGTTCGCGAGTGGAAAATCGCTGCGTATCTGCGCTACGGGTCGCAACTCGTACTCGACATTCTTCCGCTCGAACGCGCGATACTCGCACATACGCATGACGGCGTTCGCGAATTGCGCGAGGGCGACAGCGTCACCTGCGCAGCGTTCCCGTGGCTTGCGTTCGAGGTTCGCGCCGCGTTCGCCGACCTCGGCTAGGCCTTGGGTTTGCTCTCTCGATCGGCGAGCTTACCGAGATGCTGCACAACGAGGATCGCGATGATTGTAACGATAACTGCGTAGATGAGTTCCGCTACCACGCCGTTGCCTGGTTTGAGAAACAGCGCGATGAAATCCGCGATGAACTTGTTCCATGCTCCAGCCGCGATGAGGCCGAACGCCACCGTCGCGAGTGAGAGCATCGTGCCAAAATAGGTCGGTTTGAGTTCCATAATTTAGTTCCTCATTGGGGTTTGGTCGGTTGCTGGAGCAGCTGAGCTATGGCCCGCAATCTAACACCGGATGATCCCGCGGCATGTCACCACGCCAGCCAATGCAGACACCGGGGAGTATTGCCAGGCTCCCGAAACGATCGACCTTCGGCGTGAATACGGGAACATCGCCTGTGTCAGACTGAAACGCCCCATCGTCGTTCAGGATGAGGCGAGTGGCCGGAGCTGGTCGATCATCTTCCGCGCTGTCCTGTATGGGCTGGCAGCTGTACGTCACGTAGGTCTGCTCCGCAAGACGCAATTGGTCGTGCGCTGATAAAGCCGAAAGGCTTGTCCCTATGGCAATCGCTATGGAAAGAGCAAGGGTGAGAACCGTCGCCAGCGATAGCGCGAGTTGAATTATTGGCTGCTGCTCACGAAGACGTCGTTGCTGTCCCTTCCACCACTGCTCGCGGAGGTGGCGATCGAGAAATCCCACGCGCACCCTCTTCTAAAGCAAAAAGGCGCCCCCTTTCACAGGAGCGCCTCTCGGCAACAGCGTTTGCCTAACTATGCCTTGAGTTCGATGTCCACGCCGGCCGGCAGATCGAGATGCATCAATGCATCCATCGTCTTGGGCGACGCCTGGAGGATGTCGATGAGGCGCTTGTGGGTGCGCATCTCGAAGTGCTCGCGCGACTTCTTGTCGTTATTCGTTGAGCGCTGCACGCAAAAACGGTTGATCTCGGTCGGCAACGGCACCGGACCGCTCACGAACGCACCAGTGCGTTTGGCGGTATCAACGATACGCTCGGCCGACTGATCGAGAACCTTGTGATCGTACGCCTTCAGACGAATGCGAATCTTCTGCTTTGACATCTCTATCCTAAACTCAAGTTTTCAAGGGGCTGGGGACCAGGGGCTACTTTACCACGGGGTCCAGATTTTGTCTATTGAGAGTTCAATCGAGGAGCATTTTCGTTCAGACGAGGCGAGAGGGGGTGACGTGGTCTGAGGACCACGAGCCCCCTTCTCAACGAAGCTATGAGCGAAAAGGCTACTCAGATACCGCGGTAACAACCCCGGCACCCACAGTGCGGCCGCCCTCGCGGATAGCAAACCGCAGGCCGGGTTCGCACGCGATCGGGGTAATCAGCTCGACGTCCATCTTGATGTTGTCGCCGGGCATGACCATCTCGACGCCTTCAGGCAGCTTGATGGTGCCGGTCACGTCGGTCGTGCGGAAGTAGAATTGCGGACGGTAGTTCGCAAAGAACGGCGTGTGACGGCCGCCCTCTTCCTTCGAGAGGACGTAGACTTCGGCTTGGAACTTCTTATGCGGCTTGATCGAGCCGGGCTTCGAAAGGACCTGACCGCGCTCGATGTCGTTGCGGTCGATACCGCGCAGCAGCACGCCGATGTTGTCGCCGGCGATGCCGATGTCGAGCAGCTTACGGAACATTTCGATGCCGGTCACGACCGACTTGCGGGTCTCTTCCTGCAAGCCGACGATCTCGATTTCCTCACCAACCTTGACCTGGCCGCGCTCGACGCGTCCCGTACCGACCGTGCCACGGCCGGTGATGGTGAACACGTCTTCGATCGGCATCAGGAACGGCTTGTCGATTTCACGCACCGGATCGGGGATGTATTCATCGACCGTATCCATCAGCTTGAAGATCGGATCCGCATCCGGGTCGCCCTTCTTACCGCTCGAGTTGAGCGCCTTGAGCGCCGAGCCGCGAATGATCGGCGTGTCGTCGCCGGGGAACTCGTACTGCGTGAGCAGTTCGCGAATTTCCATCTCGACCAGCTCGAGCAGCTCTTCGTCGTCAACCAGGTCGACCTTGTTCAAGAACACGACGATTCGCGGGACGCCGACTTGGCGCATGAGCAGGATGTGCTCGCGCGTTTGCGGCATCGGGCCGTCGGTCGCCGCGACCACCAGGATCGCGCCGTCCATCTGCGCCGCGCCGGTGATCATGTTCTTGATGTAGTCGGCGTGTCCCGGGCAGTCGACGTGCGCGTAGTGACGCTTCTTGGTCTCGTACTCTTGGTGCGAGATCGCGATCGTAATGCCACGCTCTTTTTCTTCGGGCGCGTTGTCAATCTCATCGACGCCGCGCTTAGCCGCTAGACCCTCGGTCGAGAGGCAATTCGTGATTGCCGCCGTCAACGTGGTCTTACCGTGGTCGACGTGACCGGTGGTGCCGATGTTCACGTGCGGCTTGTTGCGCTCAAATTTCGCTTTAGCCATGATTCTTTCGTTCTTCCTTATTTATCCGTCGATGAGTTATTAAGCGGGTGCGCCTTTTTTGCCGGCCGACTTCGCGATGATCTCTTCAGTGACCGACTTCGGAGCCGGCTCGTAGTGAGCGAACTCCATCGTGTACGTCGCACGACCTTGCGTTGCTGAACGCATGTCGGTGGCGTACCCGAACATTTCCGAGAGCGGGACGTTGGCAGTGATGATCTGCGCGCCGCCCGGAGCCTCTTCCGTTGCTTGGATCATGCCGCGCCGGCGATTGAGATCGCCGGTGATCGCGCCCATGTAGTCTTTGGGCGTGGTCACTTCGACCTTCATGATCGGCTCGAGCAAAATCGGGCCGGCCGCGCGATTGGCTTCTTTCCAGCCCATCGAGGCGGCGATCTTGAAGGCCATTTCCGAGGAGTCGACGTCGTGGTACGAGCCATCGAATGCCGTCACCTTGAAGTCGAGCACCGGGAAGCCCGCGAGGACGCCGCTCTGCGACGACTCTTGGATGCCCTGCTGCACGGCCTTGGCATATTCTTTGGGAACTGCTCCGCCGACGATCTTCCACTCGAACTGGAATCCCGATCCGGCTTCGAGCGGCTCGACCCGCAGCCATACGTCGCCGTATTGTCCCTTACCGCCGGACTGCCGGACAAATTTGCCCTGCTTTTCGACGGTCTTGGTGATCGCTTCTTTGTACGCGACCTGCGGTTTGCCGACGTTGGCTTCGACTTTGAACTCGCGGCGCAAGCGATCGAGAATGATCTCGAGGTGTAACTCGCCCATGCCGGCGATGATCGTTTGCTGCGTCTCTTCGTCGGTCCAAATGCGGAACGTCGGATCCTCTTGCGCGAGGCGCGTGAGCCCCTTGCCGAGTTGATCCTGGTCTGCCTTCGACTTCGGTTCGATCGCCTGCGAGATGACCGGTTCCGGGAACGTGATCGACTCGAGCAAGATCGAATGCTTCTCGTCGCAAAGCGTATCGCCGGTGCGCGTATCGGAGAGTCCGACCGCAGCCGCGATGTCGCCCGCGCCGATTGCATCGATGTCTTCGCGATGGTTCGCATGCATCCGCAGAATGCGGCCAATGCGTTCTTTGCGGCCCGAGCGCGAGTTGTAGACGTACGAGCCTTTCTCGAGCGTACCCGAGTAGACGCGGAAGTAGGTCAAGTTGCCGTACGGATCGGTCGCGATCTTGAACGCGAGCGCCGCGAACGGCTCGTTGTCGTCCGGTTTGCGCGCGATCTCCTCGCCGTTCTTATCCTTGCCGACGATGGCTTTGGCTTCCAGCGGCGAGGGCAAATAGTCGACCACGGCGTCGAGCAATGGCTGCACGCCTTTGTTCTTGAACGCCGAGCCGCAGAGCATCGGCAATACCGAACCCGCGATCGTCGCCTTGCGCAGCGCGAGCTTCATCCGATCGACCGGCAGTTCGCTGCCGTTGAAGAACAGCTCGAGCAGCTCGTCGTCTTGCTCGGCGATCGCCTCGACGAGTTCGTGGCGCCATTTCTCGGCGGTCGCTTTGAGCTCGCCGTCCGCATCGGACAGCGGCTCATCGCCCATCGTGTTCCCAAGATCGTCGGTATAGATGATCTTGTGCATGGTGAAGAGGTCGACGACGCCGAGGAACTTGTCTTCCGCACCGATCGGCACTTGCACCGGAACGGCGCGCGCGCCCAAGCGCTCGCGAATCTTCGCGACCACGTTGAAGAAGTCGGCGCCCATACGGTCCATCTTGTTGACGAAGATGATGCGCGGGACTTTGTACTTGTTCGCCTGACGCCAGACGGTCTCGGACTGCGGCTGAACGGCTGCGACCGAGTCGAACAGCGCGACCAGGCCGTCGAGGACGCGCAGCGAGCGCTCCACCTCGACCGTGAAGTCCACGTGGCCAGGCGTATCAATGATGTTGATGCGGTTCTCGCGCCAAGTGCAAGCCGTCGCGGCCGACGTGATCGTGATGCCGCGCTCTTGTTCCTGAACCATCCAGTCCATCGTGGCCGCGCCGTCATGCACCTCACCGATCTTGTGCACGCGTCCGGTATAGAACAGGATGCGCTCGGTGCAGGTGGTCTTGCCGGCGTCAATGTGCGCCGCGATGCCGATGTTACGAGTCCGCTCGAGCGGATATTCTCTGGTTGCCACTTCTCTAAAAATGTTCTGGTGAATTACCAGCGGTAATGCGCGAAGGCTTTATTAGCCTCGGCCATTTTGTGCGTATCTTCGCGCTTTTTGATCGTAGCGCCGGTGTTGTTCGAAGCATCGAGCAGCTCGCCCGCGAGTTTCTCCTCAAACGAGCGGCCGCCGCGCGCGCGCGCATAGCCGATTAGCCAGCGCATCGCCATCGCCTGGCGCCTATCAGGCCTAACCTCCATAGGTACCTGGTAGGTTGCACCGCCAACGCGGCGAGGACGCACTTCGACCAGCGGCATCGCATTCGAGAGCGCCTGCTGGAAAATCTCATACGGATCGCGACCCGTCCGCTCGGCAATAAGGTCAAGCGCGCCGTAGGTCACCTGTTCGGCGGTCGACTTCTTCCCGCTCAGCATCACCTTATTGATGAAGCGCGCGAGGATCTTCGAGTTGTACTTCGGGTCGGGCAAAATCTGTCGCTTCGGAGCCGGTCCTTTACGAGGCATTATATTCCTTTATCTATTTCTTCACGGTACGCTTGGCGCCGTATTTCGAGCGGCCTTGCTTGCGGTTGGCGGTACCCGCAGTGTCGAGTGTGCCGCGAATGATGTGGTAACGAACGCCCGGGAGATCTTTCACACGGCCGCCGCGGACCAGGACCACCGAGTGCTCCTGCAGGTTGTGGCCGATGCCGGGAATGTAGGCCGTGACCTCTTCCCCGTTGGTCAGCCGCACGCGCGCCACTTTGCGCAGTGCCGAGTTCGGCTTCTTGGGCGTTACCGTCTTCACTTGCGTGCAGACGCCACGGCGCTGCGGGTTGCCCTGGACCTCGAACTGGCGGGTCGGAAGATCCGGATGGCCGGGCTTGGGCCCGGTGAGGATCACGCGGAACGCGCGGGTCTTGACCTTCTTTTCCGTCTTCACCCGGCCCTTACGGACGAGCTGGTTTATCGTGGGCAACAGCGTCTCCCTAGCAACACACACAAAGTGGGCCGCACCTGCCGGTGGGCCTGAACTACGGCAGTATATCAGGGAGGTTCTAGGCCGTCAATGCGGGTTCGGGCTGCTCGCCTTGGCTATCGAATCGGAGATCAGGGTGAGGGAGACGTTCATGTCGCCTTGGCCGCGGTTCAGGGCTCCGGCGACGGCCACCCGGACCGAGGCCGGCACCTCCATCGCGCTGTCGTAAACGACCGTTCCCGTCGTTGTAGCGCGAAAGTCGCCGTTACGCTCTTCACGATCGACCGCGATGGTAACGATACTGCCGTCAGTTTTCGTCGTTTTGAAGATGTTCTTAATAGAAATCGTGCCGAAATTCACCTTGGGCGAGGTCTGCCACTCGCCTTGGGCATCCAGCCGGGAAGGGTCGTAAAACTGACGCCCGAGATAGCTGAGCAGCGCCGGTCCGCGACGCGGTGCCTTTTCCTCTATCGTTTACGATACCGATGGCTGCGCCTTTTCCGCCGAACCCGCGCGAATCGTAACTATATTGGTATACCAGCGTGCGAATCGGCGCGTCAGCCTGCGCCCTTCGCCGTCCCTGTAGTTCTTTAGTACCAGCCGAGGAGTCGCGTCTCCGCGCCGATTTCGTGCAGCACGCTTTGCGCCTGCGTTTCGTCGGGACAATCCAGCTCGGCATAAAAGACGTACTCGAACGGGCGCCCTGCCAGCGGCCGCGCGACCAACGCGCGTAAATTGAGCTTCCGGGCAGCGAAAACGCCGAGCGCCGCGTGTAAGCTGCCCGGCTGGTGCGGCAAAGCGAAGGCGAGTACCGCGCGCCCAAGATGCCGGCGCGGCGTGCCGTCGCGCGCGATCGCAAAAAAGCGCGTGTAGTTTTCGGCTTCATCTTGAACGGCTTGCGCCAAGATGGCTCCGCCATAGCGCTGCGCGCTCGCGGCTGGACCGATGGCGGCACGCGCACGATCACCGGCGCGCACGATCTCGCGCACCGCGCCGGCCGTGTCGGCTACCGGCACCACGTCGATGCCGCTCAGCGAGGCGAGAAAGCGCCGGCATTGTTCGAGCGCCACCGGGTGTGATTCGATCCGCCGAATTTCCGCGAGCCGCGCACCGGGTATGCCGATCAAGGTTTGGACGATGCGGTGCTTGGTCTCGTCGACGATGCGTACACGCGGATGCGCAAAGAGTAGATCGTACGCTCGTGCAACCGGACCGTGAATACTGTTCTCACACGGCAAGAGGCCAAGGGGGATCTCGCTCGTGTCGACCGCATCGACGAGCGTGTCGAAGCTGGGATAGCCGCGCGTTTCGACAGCGGGGAAGAGCGCTTGCGCGGCCTCCTCGCTGAACGCGCCGGCCTCACCCTGAAAGCCGACGAGCATCGATCTCTCGCTGCAGCCGCGCGAGCGCGTCTTCGATCGCGGCGGCGTTCGCTGAAAAAATTGGATCCCACATCTCGCGCGGTGACTGAGCGATGCGCAGCAACTCCTGAGCCACTGGGCCGCACAGCGCACTCACCACCCGGCCCTCCGCCCCCGTGACCAAACCGTCGACGCAGCGCTTGAATGCGTAGGCGACCAGTTGCGGCAGATGCGAGGTCAACGCGACGATACGGTCGTGTTCTGGGGCGTCTACCGCGCAGGGATGGGCCCCGAGGCGATCGATGAATGCACGCACCGCTTGCGTGCGCAGCTCATCGCCGGTCGAGACGTAGCACCACCAACGGCGTTCGAAGAGATCACCGCGAGCGCCGGTCGGGCCGCTTTTCTCACTCCCGGCCATGGGGTGCGTCGGAACGAAGACCTCGAAGGCTTTGCCGGCTTCTTCGATCGGTGATTTCACTGATCCAACGTCGATCACGAATTGTTCCGGGCGAAACGCGCGCTCGCCGAGGGACCGGACTTCGTCGATCGTGGCGTCGAGCGGCAGCGCTATGACAACGGCTTCACAGGTTCCGTAGATCTCGTTGCGCGTCGCCGTATCGTCAATTGCACCCCGTACAACGGCGAATCGCAGGGTGCTCGTATCTTGGTCGAAACCGACGACGGTGTCGCCGCGCTCGCGACACCCCAAGCCGATCGATGAACCGATGAGTCCGGTACCGATGATACCGACGCGCACGCTAGGGCGCAGCCGAACGCGCAAGATCAGGGCGCAGCACGACGGCTCCGTCGAGATACACGTGCTCGATTGCGTCGATCCCCCGCGTGGTATTCACGTGCATCAACACGCGAATGACGCGCTCGAGCGATCCTGGGACGTCGATTTCGCAAAAGTGCAGCATTGGCACGTTCGTCCAGCCCATTTCGCGCGCGCCCAACGCCGGAAAGACCGCGCGCAGGTCCGGCGTGAGGCTAAAGAGCACCGAAGCGATGTCTTCGATCGCCACCTCGTTGCGCGCGATCATCGCGGTCAGAAGCCGTTTGGTCGCCTCGACGATCGCCGCGGCATCGTCCCGGTCGACAGTAATCGCACCTCGGATGCCGCGCGTCATCATACACGTACCTGCGGATGCGACCACGTATCGATCTGATCGAGATCGCGCATGATCGTACCAAAGTCCTCAAACGTGAGCGCCTGCTCTTTATCACTCTTGGCCTCGGGCGGGTTGGGGTGCACTTCAATGAGCAGGCCGTGCGCACCGACGGCCTTGGCCGCGCGGCAGAGCGGGCGCACCCAACGCCGCACGCCCACACCGTGACTCGGATCGACCCACACCGGTAGGTGCGAACGTTCGCGCAGCACAGGCACCGCGGAAAGATCGAGGGTGTTGCGCGTGGCCGTCTCGTACGTGCGAATGCCGCGCTCGCACAGGATGACGTTGGGATTCCCTTCGGAGAGAATGTATTCGGCGGCCGCCAGCAACTCGTCGACGGTCGCGGCGAGCCCGCGCTTGAGCAGCACCGGCCGGCCACAACGTCCAACCGCTTTGAGCAGATCGAAATTCTGCATGTTGCGCGCGCCGATCTGCAGCACGTCGATTTGCGCGGCCATCCGCTCGACTTGATCGATCGTCATCACTTCGCTCACCGTGGGCAGACCGCTCGCCCGCCCCGCTTCGGCGAGCAACGACACGCCTTCCCAGCCCAGGCCTTGGAACGCGTACGGGCTGGTACGCGGTTTGAATGCCCCTCCGCGCAACATCACCGCGCCTTGCGCGGCGACGGCGCGCGCGGTTTCGAGAATCTGCGCGCGCGATTCCACCGAACAAGGTCCGGCAACGATCGTGAACTCGCCGTCGCCGACGCGCACGCCGCCGATCTGCAACGTCGTGCCTGGTGGATTGGCTGCACGCGCAACGCGCGGGAAGGGTGAATCGGCGATCGGCGCCGGCGGCGGCGCGATCTCGCGCACGAGTTCGACCAGCGCCTTGGGTGGATCGTCGTTACGGCCGATCGGCTCGCCGATATGCGCGTCGTAGCTGCCGATGACGGTGAGCGTTTTGCACGCCTTCTTCAACTCGGCGAGCGCGCTTGCGACATTCGGGTCGTCGAGGTCGCCGTCGAAATCGACGTAGAACACGCGCTCGGTGCCGTGTCCGAGATACGGCTTCGATTCGAGCTTGTCACCGTTGATCGCGTGCGCGGCGAGAATCGCAAGCGCACCGGCCAACGATCCGGTGCGCTCTTCAACGGAAAAGATCAGCGAGGTCTTGCGTCGCGCGCTCTTTCCCACGGCAAGTAGCGGATTCGACGGCGAAGCATGACGCGGGCGCACGACGAGAAAGCGCGAGTAAGTGCGCGGATCGTCGCTGCAGTGCGACGCGAGTTCGATCAAGTCGTAGATCGAGGCTGCCGCCGGCGACGCCAGCGCGGCGATCGCCGGATTGCCGCCGCGCGCCACTTCGCGCGCGGCAACACCAGTATCTTCACAAGGGATCGCGCGCGCGTGATCGAGGCCGGCCAGAAACGCACCGCATTCGGCCAGCACCAGCGGATGCGCGAGCACTTCGCGCACGTCGCGCAGTTCCGCCCCGCGCACGCCGAGTAGCCGGTGATCGGTTCGCCACTGGATCTCCGCAACCGGGACCAGATCGAACTCGGCCAGCAGATCGTAGCCTTCGCGAACGGTTCCAACAATTGCGTTTTCGATCGGAATCACGCCCGCGTCGGCGCGTGAGCCGGCAACGGCCGTCGCCATCTCGCGAAAACTCGGGAGACCCACGATCGGCATCTCGATGCCGTGCTCGCGCAGATAGTGCCCCAGCACGAGCTGCGAATAGGCTCCGTCGACTCCCTGGTAAACCGCTGTCATGATTGCCCCTGGTTATGGAAAAAGAACGAGTCCCCACTTTCGGCGGGGACTCGTTCATGCATTTTACGCGTGTTTTCCGGCGTCTGGCCGGTCGGCTTTATGCGTGCGCGAATCCCCCTGGGCCCTGCAGGCCAAAGTAGAAATACCAATACGCAAAGCTAAAACCGTTCTGAACCACGTTGCGGCTATGCAATCACATCGCCCGGGGGGCTGTCAAGTCTAAAGCGACGATTCCAGGACCTTCTGCAGCTCGGCGGCGATCTCAGTTGGGCTGTAGCCGCGATGGCGCAGCGAATCCACGAATCGCGCGGCCGCATCGGCGAGTGCGCTAGATCGCGCGCGCCGGTCGGCGGCGGGCGTCTTGCTCGCTACCCGCGTTCCGCGCCGGCCTTCGCTGACGAGCCAACCCGCATCTTGTAAATCCGCGTAGGCGCGTGCAACGGTGTTCGGTGCAACACCGAGGTCGCCCGCGAGTTGTCGCACCGTGGGCAGCGGGACGTCGGGCCCAAGCGTGCCGCGCTCGATCGCCGCGCGAATCTGCTCGAAGATCTGCTGATAGGGCGGCGTTTCGATTTGCGGATCGACCGCGATCAGCGGCTCGCTCTCAGGTGCCCTATGCATGGCCTAGCTTCAGAATGTCGTTCTGTGTGGTGCGCACGGCCTTGGCATACCACAAACTCATCGGGAGGTACGCAACAATACCTACCAGCCGCGCGAAGATGACGACGACGTCGTGCGGCGCCCAGATCAGTTGCGACACTGACACGGGTATGATCCCTGCCACGAACAACAGCGACCGGACGCGTGAGCCGCGCAGAGCCCGATCGACGACTTCATCGGCATCCGTGTCTTGGTCGCCGATAATCGCAGGCCATGACGTCATGACAAAGGCCAGCGCAAGCGCGCCAGCGGACGTAGCAATGCTAAGCAAAATCGCGAGCCACGCCCCTGTTCGCCATCCGATAACGAGGCTCGCGCACCAACCGACAACCGGCAGCCAGAGCGACCACGCGGGTACGATCCGCGCGATCATCCGCGGCTGCAGACTCGCAAGGCGCGGCCCAATTCGCGTATCGTTCTTAAGTACGTATGCGAGGCACTGCTCTACGACGAGCAGAGCAAAGTACGCAGCAAATTCGACAGGCAGCTGCAGCATCCCGAAATAGCCGCACGCGCAAAGTGCGAGCTGAAGCACCATGGTAACGGCCCCCGTCCATGGCTCGCTGCGCTCATTTTGGTGGCGCCGCTCCAAGGCTGCTGTAACTCGCCCCCGCGTTTGCGGACTCAGCGGCCGGGCGACAGCCGTGAGCCATGCGTTCTCGCCTGCAAACTGCGATCGCCGACCGTACGCATAGACCACCATTGCCAAGAGGGCCATAAAAATCGAGAAGCCGCGCGCTAATCCGACTAGGAACGGATCGTTCATTGCGACCGCAGGGCCCGCCGGACCGTCGCGATGATACCCGCGAGCAAAATGACGAGCGGCAGTGCAAGAGCCATGTATCCAAACAGATGGTGGGGATGCATTGTACCTAGACGTTAATACAAAACGAGGTTTTGTGTCAACCCATTAGAACAAACATTGCGTGGCACTCCCTCGTCCTTCGACTACGGCGCTTGCGCCTACGCTCAGGATGACAAGGTGGTCGGTGCGCTCAAGATGACGGCGTGAAAGATCGGCTCGGCGTACTTGATGGGATGCGCGGCATCGCCGTGCTGCTCGTGCTCTGGTACCACATTTGGGAGATCTCGTGGCTGCCGGCACCGCTGCCGTGGCTGCAGTTTATCCCCGAAACCGGCTTCATCGGCGTCCATCTCTTCTTCTTTCTAAGCGGTTTTGTCATCACGTTCCCATTTGTGCGCGCGCAGGTTGCCGGCGAGTCGCTGCCAACGTGGGGACACTTCGCCTGGCGCCGCTTTATCAAGATCGTGCCGTCGTACGTGCTCTCGATCGTCGTGGCGTACGCAATCGGCTACGCGGCCCTCAACCGCTTTGGGGCAGCGCCGTGGCAAGAGATCGTCACCCATCTGCTCTTCATCCACACCTGGTGGCAGTCGACCTACGGTTCGATCAACGGCGTGCTCTGGACGCTGGCGGTCGAAGTCGAATTCTATTTGATCTTTCCGCTTGTCTGGTGGTGCTTTTCGCGTCGCGCGATCCTTACAGCTTTGGCGATGATGGTCATCGCGCTGGTGTGGCGCGTACATGCAGCGCAGTGTTGCTTCAACGATCAGATGCCGCTCTTGGTCGAGAATCTGCCCGGTTATCTCGATATTTTCGCCTGCGGCATGATTTCTGCTTGGATCTTCGCCCGTTACGGTCATCGCTTGCGCGCACCGGAGATTTCACCGGCGATGCCGATGGCGGTAGTCTTAGGTGTTTGGCTGCTGTGCGTGCTGCTCATCGGGATGTTCGACCATCGAAGCGATCCGCAGTGGCAAATCGCGCCGCAGATCTATACGCGCGCGCTCTACGGACTCGCCTTCGGGGCGATCGCCATCGGTGGGCTGTCGGCGCCGGCGCTGCTCCAAGTGCCGCTTGCCAACCCGCCGCTGCGCTTCCTCGCCGTGATCTCGTACAACCTCTATCTCTACCATCAGCTGGTTGCGCGCGAGATGGTCAACCACCGCATCCCGCCCTACGCCGGCAGCCCGCATTTCGATCCCGTTTGGCAACTGCGCTATACAATTCTCGCATTCGTCGTGACGATCGCTCAAGCTGCAGTTGTGACCTACCTGATCGAGCGGCCGCTGCTGCGCTTGCCGCAGCCGCGTCTTCTTTCGCCGGCACGCGGGCACTCACAATGACGTGCGTAACCTCGAACGCGGCGACAGCCTGGTCGAAGTCGTCATCGCCGTCGCGATCATCGCGGTTGCGGCGAGTGCATTCGGCGCGGCGCTAATCGCCGCGGAGCACCGTTTCGGCCCGGACCCCATCGAGAGCGCGCTCGAAGCCACGGTCACGCGCGAGATGCGCATCGCCGTCGACGTGATCAAATACCAAGGCGCGAGCTTACCATCGACCAGCGTTGCAACCACAATCCCGCTTCCCAGCGGCTCGCCGCTTCCAGCGCACCTTTCGGCCACGAGCGCGACGGCGGCTGACGGATCGGTGACGATTGTCCTGCGGGCTACCGACGACAACGACGCGAGCAAGAGCGCGACCTTGAGCCAAACGATCGCCGCGCCGGCGCCGCTTCCCGGCGCTCGCGTACCCGCGACGCTAGGCGGGAGCGCGCCCCAATAATGCTGCTGCGCGCGATGTTCTTGCTCGCGCTCCTCACCGTACTTGGCGAAACGATCGTGCACGGCGCCGCATCGCTCGCGCAGGCGGCGCTGCGCCAACGGGCGCTCGACGCGGCACGCACGGCGTTCGTGAGCGGCGTGCGCGCCGCACAGGCCTCGGTCGCGCACGCAGTCGCGCCGGTACCGCTCGCAACCTGTGCCTTTGCCGACGCGAACGGCTGCGAGATCACCGTGCAAACAACGATCGCAGCCGCCACGCCCTCGGCCGCGCCGGCTCCTTCTGGGTGTCCCGGAACGCCATGCACTGTGATCCTGCAAAGCAATAGTGCGGTAGGTGAGGCGCGAGCCACTTTCGTGATTTCTAGCGTGGTTAGCTCCGCGAGCGGCGCAACGCTGGCCACACGCAGCGGCACCGTGGCGTTTCGCACGTTCGCGACGCCGCCGTATGCGTCGGTCGTCGGCGGCACCGACACGACCCTGGGTGCATTGCGTAACGGTGGACCGGCCGATGATGCCGGCGCACCAGCCACGCTGATCACGGTTGAGTACGATCCGGGCGGCGGCGGCGCGAGCACGGCAGGCAACGTCTGGCAACCGCTCATCGAGAATCCCGCCTCGGCTGCGCCGGCGTGGGAGCCCTAATCGGCGAAACGCCGCACGGCTTCGGCAATATCGTCGGGCGCTTCAATCGGCAGATTGTGCCCGGTGTCGCGCAGCTGCACGAAGAGCGAGCCGTCGATGGCGCCCGTCACCTCGCGCTTCACGCGTGATGCCGGCGTGAGTGGATCGTTGCTGCCGGCGATGGCGAGCACCGGCACCGCAATGCTCGCGAGGCGATCGACAAAATCCACGCGCCCACGATCGTACCATCCGATCCAGTGCTCGAGCGAAGCCACCAGCGCATCGTCGACGATGCGCTCGATCACCGAGGCCCCGACGTCGCGCTGCATCACCGAGCGTTGAAAACGTTCGATGCGCTCGCGATAGCCGTAGGTTTCGAGCGTGAGCTCGCGGTGGCGCGCGGAGATGCGCGCGGGCTGCGCGGTTCCGGGCGCAACTAAAATTAGGCGTTCCAGGTTCGGCGGTTGCTCTGCCGCCACGTATTGTGCCAACTTCCCGCCCATCGAGTGGCCGACAAGCGTCACCGGCGCATCGATCGACGCCAAGGCCACGCGCAAATCGCTCGCGTACGATTCGAGATCGTGCCCCTCTCGCGGCCGGTCGGAGCGGCCGCAGCCGCGAAAATCGAGCAAGTGCAAGCTAAACGATTGGGCATCGAGCCGTTCGGCGACGTCGTACCACATCCGTCGCGACGAGATCCAGCCGTGCGCGAAGAGCACATGACGTGGCCCGTCGCCACGACGCTCGCAGCACAAACGGATCGGACCGTTTTCGAGAAAAGGCATGGACTGGTTCATCAACACGCGAAGATTGCGCGTCATCGTGTCGCGCCGCCTGCTTATCTACGGTGCACTGCTCTACGTGGTCTTAGCCTGGGCGATCAACATGATCGTCGCAAAGCAAGCCATCGAGCAGATGAACCCGCTCGCCTTTACCTTCGTGCGTTTCCTCATTATGGTGCCGCTCTCGTTCCTGCTGGTATGGGCCACGCGTGGACGGCTGCACATCGAACGCCGCGATATTCCCGCGTTGTTGCTCTGCGGCGCGTGCGGCTTCGGTTTCTATCAGTATCTTTGGGTGATCGGGCTAGCGAACACCACGCCGTTCGCTACGGCGCTGCTCGGTGCGACCTCTCCCATCTTTACCCTCGCTATCGTAGCGGTCGCCGGACACGAACACGTGCGGCCCGGGCGTTGGCTCGGTGTCGCGATCGCGCTCCTAGGCGTGGCAATCTTCGAAGGGGCGTTTTCCGGCAACGCGGTGGTGCACATCGGCGACCTGCTGGTGCTCGCGTCCGCGGCCGTATTTGCCGGCTACAACGTGGTCGGTTCGCGGCTGATGTCGCGTTACCAGCCGCTCGAACTCCTCACGATCGGGCTCACGATCGGCGCGATCATGCTCATCCCCGGCGGCCTGCCGGCGTTGCTCCACACGAACCTCTCGGCACTCGGTTGGGACGTGTGGTGGCGCATCATCTATGCCACGCTGTTCCCAATACTGCTCACCTATCCGGTCTGGATTTGGGGCATCAATAAGCTCGGTGCGGGAAAAGGCTCGATCATTCAGTTCCTCTGCCCCGTCTTTACCGGCCTATTAAGCGTGCCGATCCTACACGCAGCATTTCTTCCCTACGAGTTAGTCGGCGCGCTCGTCTGTCTTGGCGGTATGCTCTTTGCATTCGCACTTGGACGTTCGTACGGCGAGAGCCGAGTCGCACAAATCATTGAGAAAGGGGAACCGGCGGCATGACCACCGTGCAACCCAAGGGTTGGCCGCAGCCGCGCGGCTACAGCAACGGCATGATTGCGCACGGCCGCGTTCTCGCGGTCGCTGGACAGATCGGCTGGGACGAGCGCGGCGAATTTGCCTCCGACGATTTTGCCGAACAGTCGGCACAGGCGCTGCGCAACGTCCTTGCCGTCGTTGCGGCTGCGGGCGGAAGCGCAACCAACGTGATTCGCCTGACGTGGTACATCACCGATAAGCGCGAGTATCTTGCGGCCTCGCCGGCACTAGGCGCAATCTATCGCGAGCTTTTCGGATCGCACTATCCGGCAATGACGCTCGTGCAGGTTACCGCACTGCTCGACGATCGCGCAAAAGTCGAGATCGAGGCGACGGGCGTCTTAGCCTAGCCCGTCACCGTACTCCAGCAACATCGGTTCGGACGCGCCGCGATCGAGAAATGCGATAGGAACCGCTTGCGCCGTATCGGCGCGGCTGGGCTGGTTCTGCGCGTGTACGTGCAGATGTGCGTGCGGCGTCGTTCCCGAATTACCGCATCGCCCGATCTCGTCGCCCGCGTGTACGCCCTCGCCGACGCGAACACCCACGGAGCCTTGTCGCAGGTGCGCGAGGATCACGTAGCCGCGCGGCGTCTCGATCGAGACATAGTTGCCAAACGGCCGCGCGCGGTTTCGCTGCGCTTGCTCCGGCGGCGCATCCGCCTGACGATTCTCCACGTGCACGATGAGGCCGTCGCACGGCGCGAGGATCGGTGCATCCCACGACTCGCCGCCTTCGCGCACGAAGTCGTAGCCAAAGTATTGGTCGTTGCGCCCGAGATGATGATTGTGCCGCGGATCCGGGCCCCCCGATTCGACGCGCCAGCGATCGGCAAAGGGCGGCGCCAGCACGAGCGGACTATCGGCAGCGCGCGCCAGCCAGCGTTTGGATGCCCCCTTGGTGTTGAGGCTGTGCCACAAGACGACAGCGATGATCGCGGCGACGGCGAGCCAGAATCCCGGTATCCCGATCCTCGGCGCCCAGAACGCGACGAAACCAAACCCCGCCGCAACCAGAACGAGAATCGTCAGACTATTCGGCAGACGCACGCTGCCTCAATTTAAAGCGCTGTACCTTCCCAGTCTGCGTGCGCGGCAATTCGTCAACGAATTCAATTTCGCGCGGCGCCTTGAACGGCGCGATGAGCTTCTTGACGTGTTCGCGCAATTCGTCGGCTTTGGCATCGCTGCGTTGTTCGGGCGCGGTCATGACCACGTAGGCCTTGACGATGTGCGTGCCGTGCGCCGGATCGGGCTTGGCGACGACCGCCGCCTCATGCACCTGTGGGTGCGCGAGCAACGCTTGCTCGACCTCGGGCCCGGAAATATTATAGCCGGCCGACACGATCAGATCATCGGTGCGCGCAACATAGTAAAAGTAGCCCTCCTCGTCGACGCGATAGGCGTCACCGGGATAATTCCAGCCCGCCTGCACGTAACTTTGCTGGCGCTCGTCGTCGAGATATTTGCACCCGGTCGGCCCTTTCACCGCCAGTCGCCCGACCTCGCCGGCGGGAAGCGGTGCGCCGCGCTCGTCATGAATCTCCGCGACGTAGCCGGGAACGACGCGGCCGGTCGAGCCCGCGCGCGTCTCGTCGCGCGGCGAGCCGACAAAGATGTGCAACATTTCCGTGCTGCCGATGCCGTCGAGAATGCGCAGGTTCGTACGCGCGAGCCATTGCTCGAACACGGATTTGGGCAGCGTTTCGCCCGCCGACACGCACGTGCGCAGGGTCCCAATGTCGTAGCGGTCGAGCAATCCGCACATCGCTCGATAAGCTATGGGTGCGGTGAAGATCGTGGTCACGCCGAACTCGTCGACCGCGCGTAAGAGATCCTCGGGCGACGTTTTCTCGAGCAGCAACGTCGCCGCGCCGGCGTAGAGCGGAAAGAGCAGCCCCCCACCCAGCCCATAGGTGAACGCTAGCGGCGGGCTACCCGTGAACAGATCGTCGGGTTGCGCCCGCAGCACGTGCTTCCCGTATGTATCGCACGTCGCAATCAGATCGCGATGAACGTGCATCGCGGCCTTGGGCGAACCCGTGGTGCCGGACGTAAACGCGATGAGCGCTACCTCGTCCGCCGCAGTCCGCGCCGCATCGAAGTGATCGGCTGCTGCTTCCATTCGTGCCTCGAGTGCGTCCGGCGCGCCGCTTGCGAAATCGACAATTCGGAGGCTCGGACCGTCCGCACACGCGGCGTCGAGTTCGGTGCGCAGCCGTGTGTCGCAGAGCGCAAGGCTCACGCGCGCCTTCTCGATGATGTAGCGCAATTCGCCGGCCCGATAGAGCGGCATCGTAGCAACCGCCACGGCGCCCGCTTTGACGACAGCGAGCCAGCAGGCCGCGAGCATCGGCGAGTTTGGCGCTCGCAGCAGCACGCGCGTTCCCGGCACTACGCCAAGATCGCGCACGAGTACGTTCGCGATCCTATTGACCGCGTGGTGCAAATCGTCATACGTCCAATCGACGCCGCCGGGAGCAAGAATCGCGCGCCCCTTGCCGACCCCCTGCGCGAGCTGCCGGTCGACGAGATAGGTTACCGCATTCATCTGCTCGGGATACTGGAGTCCGGCGAGGTCGAACCGCAGCTCGGGCATCAGCTCGGGCGGCGGCAAATGCTCTTGCGTGAATCGGTCGACATGTGCGCCGGCCAACGAACTAGGTCTCCAAGCCGGCGCGCGCGATCACGAGCTTCTGAATCTCACTGGCACCTTCGTAGATGCGCAGCGCGCGGACGTCACGATAGATGCGCTCGACGATCTCGCCCCGCGTCACGCCGCGTCCACCGAAGAGCTGCACCGCGCGATCGGCAATGCGTCCCGCTGCCTCGGTCGCAAAGAGCTTCGCGATCGCCGCCTCGCGCGTGACGCGCTCCGCGCCGCTGTCTTTGGTCCAAGCAGCGCGATAGACCAGCAAGGCGGCAGCATCGATGTCAACCGCCATATCGGCAAGCGCGGCTTGCGTGAGCTGCAGCGCCGCGAGCGGCGCACCGAACAGTTGACGCGAGCGCGCGTGCGCGCGCGATTCATCGTACGCGCGTCGCGCAAATCCGAGCGCCGCCGCGCCGACCGTGGTGCGAAATACGTCGAGCGTCGCCATCGCGATCTTGAAGCCCTCGCCCTCATTGCCGAGGCGATGGCTTGCCGGTACCGCGCAGTCGTTGAACGTGATCGTGCCGAGCGGATGCGGCGAGATCGTATCGATGCGCTCGCTCACGTCGAAACCGGCGACGCCCCCATCGACGACGAAGGCCGAGAGACCTTTCGAGCCACTCCCGTTCGTGCGCGCGAAGACGACATAGAAGTCCGCGAGGCCGGCATTCGAAATCCACGTCTTCTCCCCGTGCAAGATGTACCGGTCGCCGTCGCGCTTCGCTGTCGTCGTCAGTGCCGCGACATCGGAGCCGGCCTCGCGTTCGGAAAGGGCGAAGGCGGCGATCGTCTTGCCGTTCGTGACGCCCTCGAGGTAACGCGTCCGCATTGCCGGCGAGCCGAAGAGCGTGATGGCGCCGCTGCCGAGGCCCTGCATGGCAAAGGCGAAGTCCGCGAGCGCTGAGTGGTAGGCCAGCCGCTCGCGCGCAAGACAAAGCGCCCGGACGTCCAGCGTGGTGCACGCCCGCAGCCAACCCGCGTCGCCCAGCGCGCGCACCCAGGTTCGCACGCTCGAATCCGGCGCCGCTTCGTCTTCGAACACCGCCGTTTCATTTAGCCACGTCGCGAGCGACCCGGCGAACGCGCGATGCTCGTCATCAAAGAACGGCCAGTTGAGTTCGCTTCCATCCATGATCAGTTTCCCTCGAAGACCGGCGCTCGCCGCTGTACGAAGGCTTCGTAAGCGCGTCTGAAATCGTTGCTCTGCATCAATGTCGCTTGGGCGAGCGCTTCCGCATCGATCGCGGCATCGAGCGGCATCGACCACTCTTCGTGCAGCATGCGCTTGGTCATCGCATGCGCCAGCGTCGGACCTGCGGCTAACGAACGCGTCACCTCCTTTGCGCGCGAAAGCACTTCGTCCGTTGTGGCAAGGCCGTTGTAAAACCCCCATGCGTGCGCTTCGTCACCCTTCATCGCGCGACCGGTATAGAGCAGCTCTGCTGCGCGCCCGAAGCCGATGATGCGCGGCAGCATCGCGCACGCCCCCATGTCGCAGCCGGCCAGGCCGACGCGCACGAACAAAAATGCGACCTGCGATCGCGCCGTGCCGTAGCGCAGATCGCTCGCCATCGCGAGAATAGCGCCGGCGCCCGCGCAGACACCGTCGACGGCGGCAACGATCGGCTGCGGCGCGGCGCGCATCGCTTTGACCAGATCGCCGGTCATCCTTGTAAATTCGAGCAGTTCGGACGGGGTGCGCGTGGTCAGCGGCCCGATGATCTCGTGGACGTCACCGCCCGAGCAAAAATTCTCGCCGGCGCCGGTAAGAACGACAGCTTTAATCGACGTATCACCGCGCAACGCCGAAAACCAATCGCGAAGTTGCGCGTAAAGTTCGAAGCTGAGCGGGTTCTTGCGCTCGGGACGTTCGAGCGTTACGACGGCAACGTGATCTTCGACGGCAACGCGGGCCTTGGTCATCGCCGCAAGGGTCGGCCTCCGGGGCGCATAACTCCTGCCGCATGACGGTTGGAACCCAGTGATCGGCGGGGCGATCGCGTTTGCCGCCTTTGTGCTGCATCTCTGCACCGCGTCGCGATATGGGTACTTTCGTGACGAGCTGTATTTTATCGCGTGCGGGCAGCATCTTGCATGGGGCTACGTCGATCAGCCGCCGCTCGTCGCGTTTATCGCCTGGCTCGCGCAGCCCGTTCACGACGAATTGCTCGCGCTGCGGTTGTTGGCGTGTCTTTCGGCCGCACTGACCGCGTACGTCGCGGCCGCAATTGCGCGCGAGCTTGGCGGCGGCCGCTTCGCGCAGTGGCTCGCCGGCGTCGCCGTCGCCCTGACACCGGCCTATCTGCTGCTCGGCAACGTGCTGACGACCACCTCATTCGAACCGCTATCCTGGACACTGGTCATTTGGTGCGCGATGCGGCGCCAATGGCTCGGACTTGCAGCAGCGGCGACGTTCGGGCTCTATGGCAAGTATTCGATGGCGTTGCTACTCGTCGCGATGCTGATCGGTCTACTCCTCACGCGCGAGCGCCGTAGTTTGCTCACGCCGTGGTTTCCGTTCTGCGCCGCGATCGTCGCGATAGCGATGCTCCCGAACCTGTGGTGGCAGGCTGCACACGGCTGGCCCTTCTTCGCCGTGTTGCAAGGCGACGCGGCGCATCGGCATGCGTTCAACAACGGCTGGTTGCTCGAATCACAAAACCTCGCCGGCAACGCCGTTTCCTTCGCAATCGAGCAACTCGTGTATACCAATCCGCTTGCCGCGCCGGTGTGGCTCTGCGGATTGATCGCACCCTTTGTCGTCCCGCGCTTGCGCGAACTGCGATTCATCTCGATTGCGTACATCGTGTTGTTTGTAGTCGCCGTTGTACTCGAGGCGAAGGGCTACTACATCATCGGCATCTATGGCGCGCTGTTTGCAATCGGCGCGGTCATCGTCGAGCGCGCGGCAACCTGGTTGCACTCGGCCCTCTTCGTAGCGTTAGCCCTAAGCGCGCTCGCTACGCTGCCGCTTTCGATTCCGGTTTTGCCGATCGATGGATTCATCGCCTATTCACAAGCGCTCGGACTCACCGGGCGCAAAGGTGAACCGCCGCATCTCATTCAGCCGATCTATGCGGAAGAGTTTGGCTGGGAGCGACTCACGCGCGACGTCGCCGGCGTCTACGATGCCCTGCCGGCAACGACGCGGAGCGGCACCGCGATCTACGCCGACACATACGCAGACGCAGGCGCGATCGACTTCTTCGGCCCTGCCTACGATCTTCCAAGTGCGATCGGTAGCCAAAATTCCTACTGGCTTTGGGGTACGCACGGCTACAGCGGGGAAACGATGATTGCTATCGGCGCCTCGCGCTTCGATCTCTTACGCCAATACTATCGCTCATGCAAACTCATCCGTACGTCTGACGAACCGCTCAAATGGGTCGTTGAAGGCCCAGCACCGATCTATCTCTGTACCGGCCCGACGATGCCGCTCGACCAAATATGGCCGCACCTGCGCTGGTACGGCGCTTGAGTGCTACTGCTTGATCGCTTCGACGTCGATTTCGAGATCGATGCTGTTGCTGACAACGGGATAGAAAAGATTCATGCCCCATTGCGTACGGTCGACCGTCGTCTTACACGTGTACGCGATGCGAAGTTCGCTTGGGCGCATGCCCGGGCCGCGCCCGAGATATTCGCAGGTCATGGTCACTGGATGCGTCTGGCCGTGCATGGTGAGGTCGCCCGTCGCCGTGAAGTGCGTCGCATCACTCCCGGCAATCTTCGTGCTCACGAATTCCATTTTCGGGTAGGTCGCAACGTCGAAGAAATGAGGCGAGCGAAGATCGCTATCCCGCGTCGAGTTCCGGGTATCGATGCCGCTGGGATCAAGCGATGCGCGAGCAGCGCTGGGGATATTGCTACCATCCGGAACGACCACGCTCGCGCTGAGGATCGGAATGATTCCATTTACGTGCGAGATCATCAGGTGGGTCGCGGTAAAGTTCGCCGATGAGTGCACAGGGTCGGCATTCCAGGTGACCAGAGCGGCGAGAAGTACGAAAAACATTGTCAGGCTTCCGCTCCGCCGGGGATAACGACCGACACGCCGTTCTTCTTACCGCAAATCAAATCCAGCGCGGTTTGCGCGACCTCGTCGACGGAAGCGATCCGCCCCTCCGGATTCATGTCCGCAAGTGATTGCCGCGCAGCTTCAGCCGAAACGCCGGTGAATTTCATGATCTTGTCGATCGCTTGTTGCATCATGTCGGTTTCAGTATAGCCGGGGCAAATCGTGTTGGCCGTGATGTCCGAGCCGGCAAACTCGGCTGCGATGGCGCGAGTGAACCCGATGACACCGTGTTTGCTCGCGCAATACGGCGACACGTACGCTGCCCCGTGCAGCCCGGCCATGCTCGCCACGTTGAGGATGCGACCCCACTTGGCCTTAAGCATGTCGGTCGCAGCCTCGCGACAAGCCAAGAACGTGCCGGTCAAATTCGTCGCGATGATGCGGTCGAAGAGCTCAAGCGAAGTACGCGTGAGCGGTGCGGAGTCGGCGATGCCGGAGTTGCTCACCAGAATCTCGATCGGCCCGTTGACCTTGCGGCACTGTTCGAACGCGGCTTTGAGCTGCGCTTCGTCGGTCACGTCAGCCTGCGCGGTCGTAAACTGCCCCGCAACGCTTGCGGGATTCCGGCTAACGACCGATACGCGCGCTCCGTTTGCGGCCAGCGCTTTTGCAATTGCTTCGCCGATCCCGCGCGCGCCGCCGGTTACCAGCGCGTGCTTCCCCTTCACCATCGAGTAGTCAGATGACATGCGTCGCTCCTTGGTCGCGCGCGAGCAAACGCTCGAGCTGGGACTTCCCCGCCAGATATTGCACCGGCCAGAGATTGCCTTCATAGCCCAGGCGCGCGGCCGCGTGCAGCGTCCACGCCGGGTCGGCCAAATGCGGCCGCCCGAGCGCAACCAAATCCGCACGACCCGCCGCAACGATCGCGTTGACCTGATCCGCATCAGTGATGTTGCCCACCGCCATCGTCGCGATACCGACCTCGTTGCGAATGCGATCGGCATACGGCGTTTGGAAGAGACGTCCGTAGACGGGCGTTGCGCGCGGATCGGTTTGCCCCGTCGAAACATCGATCAGATCGCCGCCGGCATCCTTGAACGCTCGTGCAATCGCAACCGCATCGTCGCCGGTGATGCCGCCATCGATCCAATCGGTGGCGGAGATCCGCACCGACATCGGCAGCCGCGACGGCCAGATCGCGCGCATCGCGCGAAAGACCTCAAGCGGATACCGCAAGCGATTGTCGAGCGAACCGCCGTACTCGTCGGTCCGCACGTTGCGCAGCGGCGTGATGAAACTCGAGAGCAAGTAGCCGTGGGCGCAGTGCAGTTCGAGCCAATCGAAGCCCGCCTCGATACCCATGCGCGTGGCGGCTTCGAACTGCGAGCGGATCGCGTCCATCGCTGCGCGATCCAGCTCGGCCGGCAGTTGATGCCGCGGGGAGTAGGCAAGCGCCGAGGGTCCGACCACCGGCCAGTTCCCCCGCTCGAGCGGCTCGTCCATGCCCTCCCACATGACCTTCGTCGAGCCCTTGGGACCGGAATGACCGAGCTGCAGCGCGATCTTGGCGCCGGTGTTATCGTGCACGAAGTCGACGATGCGCCGCCACGCCGGAACGTGCTCGGGGGAATACATGCCGCAGCAGCCCGGCGAGATGCGGCCCTCGCGCGAGACGCAGGTCATCTCCGTAAAAACGAGGCCCGCGCCGCCAAGTGCGCGTGCCCCAAGGTGAACGAGATGAAAATCGCTAGGAAGACCGTCGACCGCGCTGTACATATCCATGGGCGATACAACAACGCGGTTGCGCAAGCTGACCTCACGCAAACGGAACGGGCTGAACATCGGCGGGTCCGGAGTCCCCGCTCCGAGCCATGACTCGAACCGCTCGACATAGGTGCTATCGCGCAGCCGCAGGTTTTCGTGACCGATCCGCTGGCTTCGAGTAAGCAAGCTATAGGCAAACTGCGGCAGCGGAAGATTGGCGTACCGAGCGACGTTTTCGAACCACTCGGTCGAGTTGCGTGCGGCGTTCTGTAACTTGAGCACCTCAACCTTACGCTGTGCCTCGTAAAGCGCGAGCGCAGCTTGCAAGTCCCGCTCCGATGCCAGCGCGTCGATCAGGCCGATCGCATCCTCGAGCGCGAGCTTCGTGCCTGAACCCACCGAAAAATGCGCGGTGTGCGCCGCATCGCCTAGAAGCACGACGTTTCCGTGCGACCAACGCTCGTTGCTCACGCGCACGAAGTTGATCCAGTCGCGGCCCCGCAAGTGCGTGGAATTGGCCATCAGACGGTGCCCCTGCAAATGCGCGGCAAACAGCCCTTCGCAAAAGGCGATCGTCGCTGGGGTGTCGGCCCGATCCAGTTCGTGTGCGAGCCACGTCTCTTCACGCGCCTCGACGATGAACGTGCTGGTTCGAGCGTCGAAGCGATAGGCGTGGACGGTAAACCATCCGTGTTCGGTACGCTCGAAAAGAAACGTAAACGCATCGAGCGGGAGGGTCGTGCCGAGCCAGACATACCGGCAGCGCCGCCGATCGAGATCCGGGTTGAAGACCTCGGTAAAGGCGGCGCGCACGCCGCTGTTGACGCCGTCGCTGCCGACTAGGAGATCGCACTGCGTTCGCAGCGCCGCTACGTCGTCGACCTCGCTATTGAAGCGCACGTCGACGCCCAGCTCGATCGCACGTTCCACAAGAATCGCGAGCAGCCGGCGGCGCGCGATGCCGGCGAAGCCGTGCCCACCCGAGCCTACGGTCTCGCCGCCGCGATGGATTTCGATGTCGTCCCAGCGATAGAACGCTTGCGTGATCGCGCGATGCGTCGGTGCGTCGGCTGCGGCCAAGTTTTCGAGCGTCGCATCCGAGAAAACCACGCCCCAGCCGAACGTATCGTTGGGCCCGTTGCGTTCGAGTACCGTGGGCGAGCAGCGCACAAGGCGTTGCTTCGCGAGAATCGCCGCATAGAGTCCGGCCGGCCCGCCGCCGACGAAGGTAATCCTCGCTCCCGTCATAAAGGCCCAATCAATGCAGCGACGGCTTCGCTTCCTGCTTGCGGCGATACCCTTCGGCGCGCTTTCCGTCGCGGTGCCGTTCGTCAATCGCGTCGAACCGCGCATTCTCGGCTTGCCGTTTCTCCTCGCCTGGATTGCCTTTTGGGTGATCGTGACCCCGGGCTTCATTTGGATGCTCGGACGCAGCGAGGGCCACTGGTGAACGCACCGGTCGCACTTGCCATCATCTCAGTCATCGTTCTTGGCACCGTGATTTTCGCCGTTGCGAGCGTGCGCCGATTCACGATGACGCCGCAAGAGTTTATCGTCGGCGGGCGCGGATTCGGCGCGGTCTTTCTTTGGGTGCTGCTCGCCGGCGAAATCTACACCAGCTTCACGTTCTTGGGCGCGGCGGGTTGGACGTACAGTTTCGGTGCGCCCGCGTTCTACATCATGGCATACGGTACGTGCGGCTATATCTTCTACTACTTCCTCTTCCCCTGGATTTGGCGCATGGGCAAGGAGCACGGACTCCTCACCCTCCCGGACTTGATCCAAGTACGCTACCAAAGCCGCATGCTCTCGACCTTGGTTTCGATCATCGGGGTGGTGGCGCTTATTCCCTACATCACGCTGCAGCTCTCGGCATTGCAGATCTTCTTGACCGTTGCCGGCGGCGGAGCCATCGATCCGGTCGCGGGCGCGTGCGTCGCGTTTCTGCTGATCATCGCGTTCGTGTTCATGACGGGATTGCGCGGCACGGCCTGGGCGAGCATCGTCAAGGACGCGCTAGTGATCGGCGCGCTACTCTTCGTCGGTCTGGCGATCCCGCTACAATTCTTCGGCTCGCCCGCGACGCTCTTCGATCAAGTGCTGCGGGCGCATCCCGAACACTTGATCCTCGGCGGTTTGACCGCGCCCAAAGGTTCGCTGTGGTACGTGTCCACCGTCTTGCTCACGGGCCTTGGCTTCTTCTCCGGGCCGCAATCGATCGCCGCAATTTTCAGTGCCAAAGACGAAAATGTGTTGCGGCGTAACGCGATGCTCTTACCAATCTATCAGCTGATCATGTTGCTGATCTTCTTCGCCGGTTTTTCCGCGCTGCTCATCGTGCCGGGTCTGCGAGGGCCCGCGGCCGATCAATCGTTTCTCGCCGTTGTGTCGCGCTACTATCCGGCATGGGTGCTAGGGTTCGTCACCGGCACGGGTGCGCTGTGCGCGCTGGTTCCGTCAACGGCCCTGCTGCTCAGCTCGGCCAGTATCGTCTCGAAAAACATCGCAGGCGACCTCATGCATATCGGGCTCGACGACGCCGGGCGTTTGCGCCTCACGCGTATCATGGTCGTTGCGCTCGGACTGCTCTCGCTTGGCTTATGGCTCGCCTACCGCACCACGCTGGTCGATCTCTTGCTGCTCACCTACAACGGCATCTCGCAATTCATGCCGGCTTACGCATTTGGCGCGTTCTGGAAGCGCACGACGACCGCCGGTGTAGCCGCGGGAATCGTGGTGGGAATCGTACTGGCGCTCTCGCTGGCCGGAATGCACAACGCGCCGTTCGGACTCAATCCCGGATTCATCGGACTCGTCGCCAATATAATCGTGCTGATGGGCGTATCGCTACTGACGCAACCTAGATTCGTCAGCGAAACGACGGCCTAGAAAAGCGCTGTTCACCGGCGCTGAAGACGAACTGCACGAGGGCCTAACTCCTTTTAGTCACTCCGAGAACGGAATCGAACGTCTCTTCGAAAAAGTACAGCGGCCCGATCAGCAAATAGACCAAATTCTCCAAGAACTTCGGTTTGGTTCCCTCGAACCGGTGACCGACCAATTGGAGGACCCATCCGATGACGAGTGCTGCGAGGGCAATCTCCCACGGCAACCTGATCGCGATCTCATAGATGATCGCAAAGAGAACCGTCGAGATCAGCGCGCCGCGGGGATCGATGAACGCGTAGTAGAGCAACGTCGCGACGCCGGCCACGATCGCAAGGTCGATCGGCCCCCACGCGAGGAGACGTAACAACCCCATCGTGCCTAGGAGGATCAGTGGAATACCGATCGCGTGAAACGCGCGGTTCCGGTTGTCCGCGTGATATGCGGCATACTCGGTAAAAAGCTCGGTCTTGGTCATTGGCGACGCGCCTCTCTTGCGCGTGCCGCGTTCTGCGACCCCTGCGCCTAGAGTCCCTGCCGCGGGGATGCCCGCACGGCCGCAGAACCTTCGCACGATGGCAGCGACAATCACCGTTCCGCAGCGGGTCACCGATGACGTCGTCTTGATCCGGCGCGATTTGCACATGCATCCCGAGCTTGGCTTCCACGAGCATCGCACCGCCGGCATCGTTGCCGACCGGCTGCGAGCGCTGGGCTACGAGGTCCACGAGGGCATCGGCACGACCGGTGTCGTCGGCCTGTTGCGCGGCAGCAGACCCGGCCGCACGATCATGCTGCGCGCCGATATGGACGCGCTGCCGATTCTCGAAGAGCGCGATCACGCCTATCGCTCGCAGGCCGATGGCACAATGCACGCGTGCGGACACGATGGCCACGTTGCGATTCTACTTGGCGCGGCCGCGTTGATCGTCGACCGCCGCGACGAGCTCGCCGGGACGGTCGTGCTGCTCTTTCAGCCCGCCGAAGAAGGCCTCGGCGGCGCGAAAGCGATGATCGATGATGGCGTGATCGAACGCTTTAGCATCGAGCGCGCCTACGGTCTGCATCTCAACACCCTTTATCCGACCGGTGTGCTCGGCTTTCGCGAAGGTCCCATGTATGCCTCGAGCGATTCGATCGAGATCGACGTGATCGGCCTCGGCGGCCACGGCGCGGCACCGCATTACGCGATCGACCCGATCTTCACCGCGGCAAGCTTTATCACCAGCGTGCAGCAGGTCGTGTCACGCATGGTCGATCCGCTCGAGCCGGCAGTCGTAACGATCGGTGCGATCCACGGCGGTACGACCCACAACGTCATTCCGCGCACGTGTAAGATGCTCGGCACGGTTCGCGCGTTTACGGACGACGTGCGCAACGCAATGCCCGAGCGGATCGAACGCGTGTTGCGCGCCTGCTGCGACGCGTCGGGTGCAACCTACGACTACGAGTATATCTGGCGCTATCCGGTGACCGCCAACGACCCGGCGCAAACGCAATACGCGCGTGCGCTCGCGGTTGCAACCGTCGGCGAGCAACGCGTGGTCGACGTGACGCAATTGATGGGTGCTGAGGACTTCTCATTCTTCGCTCAACGGGTGCCGTCGTGTTTCTACACGCTGGGCTGCAGCGGCGGACCGCAAACCAGTCATCCGCATCACTCGAGCCTGTTCGATATCGACGAACGCGCGCTCCCGAACGGCGTCGCGATGATGACGGCCCTCGCTCTCGACGCACCGCGAAACGCGCCCTGATTCGGCTGTGGTCACGGTGATCCCGGAGATCGTCCCGGACCCGTCCTCGGCGCAAGTCCTCGAGATCATCACGCGTGCGGTATTTCAAGCCGGCGTGAAGTGGTCGCAAATTGCGGAACATTGGGGCGCCTACCGCCAAGCCTTCGCGAACTTCGACCCGCAGCAGGTCGCCGTCTTCGACAGCATCGACGCGCAGCGCGTGCTCGCGACGGACGGCGTACTGCGCGTTCCCCGCAAAGTCCAGGCAACGATTGCCAACGCGGCGGCGCTGCTCGCGATCGAGCGCGAGTTCGGCGGCTTTCACCCCTATGTCGCGTCCTTTTCCGCTTACGCGCCACTCGCCAAGGACGTGCGCAAGCGCTTTGCTTTTCTTGGCGACATGAACGTGTGGTATGTCCTCTTCCGCTGTGGCGAACCGGTTCCGCGCTTCGAGCCGTGGGTGAAGACGATCCCCGGGACACACCCGCGCATGCGCGAAATGGTCGAACTCGCGCGCGCACGCGGCATTTCGCCCGAGATTTAGTTCGGCCGCGGACTCGGCGGGGCTCGCGGCGGCTGACGAATGAGGTACAATCCCCACGCGGCATTGTAGTTGAGGTTCGGCAGCATTGCGCCGTCCCAACCCTTCGGCACGACGTCTTGCGGCGTCGCTGCGCCGACACGTCCGCAGAAGAGCAGCGAGAACACGAGCGTCGGATCTCCCGGTACAAGGCTGTACCACGTGCCGTTCTTTGCCGTATGCGCGGCGATCGTCCACAAATGTGGCGCCGCTCCACTGGCAAAGTAGGCTCGCAGCTCGGTCAGCGCTTCGGTCGCCGTGTTCTTCAGATCGCCGGTGCACTCGGGTGCGGTGCGCACTTCGAACGGATCCTTGGGCGGCGTCGAGGGCAGCGTATAGACGCGGAAACTCTCTTGACCGGGTTGCGGTTGACGCGCGACCGCATAGAGTCCAACTGAGGGCATGTACATTATCTGCGGCGCGCCAAAAAGCGTCGAGCTCGGCGTGTAGAGATGGTGCGCCGTTACTTCGTCGGGCTGTGCTATATGGAGCGTGAGGCATCCGAAAAAGACCCGGAACTGACCGCCGCCACCGGCGCGGTTGCCGCCACCGCGCTGCCCAGGTTGCGCGCTCGCGCTGGGGCGCGGGCTCGCCGCGAGTTCTTCTGAGGCGAGCCGCAATGTGGCCGCCTCATTCTGGAAGTGTGGCTGGATCGAGAGCGCGTACGTGCTGCCCATGCCGTGATAGGTCACCGTGGCATCGGTGATCTGCGGCGGCGGCATCGTCGCGGGATATCCCGCCGACGTCTTTGCTGCTTCGATCTGCGCAACGTAGGCCTTGAGTTCGGTTGAAAGTTGCAGCGCCGTCGCGTGCGCATCGGCAGGGCAGCGCGTATCGTCCTCCGAGACGTCGAGCGGATTCGCTGGTGCCGTGCTCGGTAACGGCTGCGGACGGAACCTGTCGCCGCCCGGGCCGCCACCGCCGCGTCCGCCGCCCCCGCCACCTTGCCCAGGCAGCGTCTGTGCGACATGCGTGTTGCCGAGCGCGCCCGGGCCGTACTTCAGCGTGTACGTAACGGTATAACTACGCGGGGTCAGCGGGCGCGCGACATTCGGTACAATCATCCCACTCTGCGTGTAAAACGGTACCGCGTTGGCATAACTCGAGAAGATGCCGGCATAGGTACCGAAGATGTTCGTGGCCGCGACGGTCAGGTTGCCCCGGCTGAACGTCGTGTTGATTGCTGCGTCGAACTGCGTGTATGCGGGCAAGTTGTTCGGATTGTTCCGCCCGTTATATTCCGCGTCCGCGAGATATTCAATTGCCGAGTGGCGCGCCTTGTAGTCCAGGATGATGCCCGCGCGCTGCAACGGCACGTTGGGCAACTGCTGTCCGGACTGCGTGATCGAATAGGGGTTATCGATCAACGGCGAGTTCGAGATTGCTTGCGAAACCGTCGTATTCCAGAACGGCTGCACGATGAGGTTCCCAAGGGTGGCATACCCGGTGACTTGCACGCCCTGATAGAGCCGATCGACGCCGGCGACCGGCGAGCTAAAGTAGAGTTGGGTCGGGCTAAACGGCGTCGATGCGCCGCAACCCGCGTTACTCTGAAAGACCTGTTGCACCGCCGCGATGTAGGCCGGCGAAATCGTACCATTCGCGAGCAGGATCGTCCCGTTCACGTCGGTAGGCAGCAGCGTGTTCTTTTGCATCTGACGGTACAGACGCAGCGAGAGGTCGCCGCCGACCCAGCTGCGCGTATACGTGAGATTGGTCGACGTCGAGGAACTTGCTTGGGGCGCCGCGCCCGGCGCATTGCCGTACGCGACGCTGTCGTTGCCATCGCACGTAAAGCGAAGGGCGTCAGGATCGCTCAGAATCGTCGAGCGTGTTTGCTGCCCCGGCGAGCCCTGCATCGTGTACGACGCAGTGTAGGTGTCGTACTTGGTCGGATGCCATGTCGTACCCACCGACTCGAGCACGCCGCCGAAACCGCCGGTCGCCTGCGTGAGGCCGAGCGATTCAGAAAACGAGAGATGTTCGTTCGAGTGGATCGAGTCGGTGACTTCTGCGGCAGCATAATTGCTGTGCTGCAGGTTGGTATAGTACGGCGTCGCCGGTTCGTTGAGCGGGAACGTTTCCGATGTACCCCACGAGCCGTAGGCCGTGAGCGAAATCGTGTGCCGCTGAGCTGCCGGCAGAATCGCGTTGAGCGTGAAGCCCCGGCTATTGTTGCGCCCTGAGGAACCGATCGGCGACGCTACGCCGTCGACGAAGCGATTGAGTTCGTCGCTGAGCGAGGTTGAATTGTTCCCATAGAACGTCGCTTGAATCGAGGTCGCGCCGAGCAACAGATCGTCGGTAAGCGCGAACAAACTCACGCTTCCCGCCGAATAATTGTTCGGCCCGTAGCCACAGGGAATGCCGTTATACTGTAATCTTGCGCAAGCGATGTTCGTGACGTGATTCGAGGTTAAGACCATTCCCGTGATCGACTGGGAGTCGTTGATCTCGTAGCGGAATCTCCCCGATGAGCCGAAGCTGTTCGCATCGCCGTTGTGGGCGTAGTCCAAACCGCTCGCATCGGTATAGACCAAGCCGTCGAGCCAGCTGGTCGCGAGTCCGCCGCAGGTGTTGAGCGCGAGACCAAATTTGCCGTCTGACCCCGTTTCCGCTGCCTGCCAACTGTTGCGGGCATTCGATCCCAACATCAGCGTATCGTACGATTCCCACGAGAGCGTCGGCTGCAGCGTGGTGAAGTTCACCCCGCCGGCAAGTCCGCCGAGTTGCGGCCCGTTACGCACGCCGGCACCGGTGAACAAGCAGGTGGCGTAGTTGCGCAGATTGCCGGCCGAGCCCGGTGCATTGAGCGGGATGCCGTCGAGCGTGAGCGCCGTCTGACTCGCGTCTTCACCATCCAGCGAGATCGTCTGCTCGGCGTCAGAGTCGTCGCTGTTCGTTTGAACGGAGACGCCAGAGAGCTTATTCAAGGCGTCGGCGAGATCGCTCGACAGCTTGCGCACGGCGGAATCGGGACCGAATGAACTGGAGGAAATCGCAGCCGACGAATGCGCCTCGGCGGTGCCGATGATTTTCAATTGTGTCGAAAGCGCGAGCGCAACGTTGACCGTGACGTAGTTTCCGTTGATGATCTCGAACGAGCTCGAGGTGACCGTCTGGTAATCTCGCCGCACGACGCGCGCGCGATAGATGCCGTCGGGTACCTCCGTGAAGACGACCAAGCCCTTCTTATCGGTGAACGCGCTCGTCACGACCGGGCCATCCAGGACGACTCGCGCAAGCTCGATCGGGGCCTTGGTGGCCTCGTCGATGACGACGATCCGAATGGACCCGGAGTCCTCCTGTTGTGCCGATGCGGCCAAGGGCGCAAAGGGCATGAGTGCAGCAGCGGCAAGCACGGCCGCGAGGAGGCGCTTCATAATGTGCAGTGATTCTACTTTGTGCGAGCTTGAGAGAAGCTGGGAGCTATAAGCGTATGGTCACGGTTGTACCACGGGCCGGGGCACTTTCAATCCCGATCGAGCCACCGGCACGTTCGACCGCGCGCTTGGCGATCGCGAGACCCAGGCCGCTGCCGGTGAGTTCGCCGCGCTGGTCGCCGCGATAAAACCGCTCGAAGGCGTGCAGGCGCTCGGACTCGGTCATTCCCGGACCCTCGTCACGTACGGTAATCATCGTATGGCCGTTGTTTCGAACGGCACGCAGATGGATTGGTGCTTCGGGCGCGTACTTGAGCGCGTTCTCCACCACGTTCCACAGCGCTTCTCCGAGTTCGGTGCGATCGGCGACGATCTTCTCGGCGCCCTCAACGCTGTAGTCGATCTCGCGCGTCTCGTCCAAACGCCGCGCGGCATCGCACTGATTGCATAGCAATTCGGCAAGATCGATTGTCTCGGCGAGCGGCGGCGTTTCCGAATCCAACCGCGCCAGGCGCATCAGGCGATCGATGAGATTGCGCATGTGCTCCTTCTCGATCGACATCGTGCCGAGAATCTGCCGTGCAATCGTCGGTTCGGCGACCGCGCCGCGGCGCAGGACGTCGATGTATCCGCCGATCACGGTGAGCGGCGTGCGCAACTCGTGTCCAGCGTCGGCGACGAATTGCCGCATGCGCTCTTCGGTCTCGCGGCGTTCGCTCATTGCTTCGGCCACGCTCGCCGCAGCGTCGTTGTAGGCCGCGGTCAGCGTGCCGATCTCATCGCCACCCGGTGCAATGAAGCGCCGCTGCGTGAAATCACCCCGCGCAAGCGCCTTAAGCGCTTCGGTCAGGTCGTTGATCGGACGAAGTGCCTGATTCGCGAAGAGCCGGCCGACGAGCCATGAGAGCAGCATCGCAACGATTGCGACGATGACCACCACGCGCCAGTACGGAATGAGCGAAACCAAGAGGAGCGGCGTCGACGATTCGAAGGCGACGTAGCCGCCCGTAACTGGAGTGATGTTGAAGGGGATCGGCGGCGGGAGCGCTCCCGCGCCGTTCGTCCGGAAAAAAATTGCGCCGTCGCGCGGCGGCGGGGAACCGGGTGCGTCTGCAGGCGGCGGACCGCTGAACAAGAGACCGGTACCGAAACGGCTGGGCACCTGGGGAGCCCGCGTCCCACGTAGCCGCGCTGCGACGATGCGGTTCAGCAACCGTGGATGAACGCTCTTATCGCCGCCCAGGAAATTGCCGCGCTCGTCGAAGACCGCGACGCTGAGGCCGATTCCCTCGAGTGCACTGGCGATTTGCGGGGCCGCAGTTTTGAGCGACATCCCGTCACTGCGATACTGGTCGACCAATACGCGGGCTTCTTCGTGTTTCGCGTACACGATATCCCGGTTGAAGCTGCGCAGCTGAACCACCAGGGCGATGCTCGACGCGACGATGACCACCATAAGGGTAATCCCCAGGAGCACCGCATAGAGCAACGAGAGCCGCGAGACGATCGAAAGCTTCATCGCCATCTACGTTCTTCGGCCGGCCTTAACTATGCTGCGAGAGGCCGTAGCCGACGCCGCGCACCGTCCGAATAAACGAGCCGCGTTCGCCGGGCCGGTCGATTTTGGCCCGCAGATACGAGATGTAGGTCTCGACGATGTTGGGGCCGCCTTCGAAGTCGTGTCCCCAGACGATCTCGAGCAGATGGTCCTTGCTAAAGACGCGGCGCGGTTCGCGCATGAACACCGAGAGCAGATCGAACTCGCGCTGAGTCAAATCGACCCCTTCCTTGCCGCGCACGAGTTCGCGCGTTTGCGGGTTGAGCGCGAGGTCGCGCCAACGCAGGACGTTTTCCTCGATGAGCTGCGGGCGGCGCAGTTTAGCTTGCAGCCGCGCGATCAATTCCTCGAAGACAAACGGTTTGACCAGATAGTCATCGGCGCCCGCAGTGAGGCTCTGCACCTTGTCGTCGGTGCCCCCCTTTGCGGTCAGCATCACGATCGGCGCCTGCGTGATCTCGCGCAGCTTCGGCAGCAACGAGATGCCGTCGATCTTGGGCATCATGATGTCGAGGACGATTACTTCGGGATCGAACCGCCGGATCAAATCGAGAGCCGCCACCCCGTCCGAGGCGGACTGCACGTCGTACCCCTCGCGCGACAGGCCGAGTTCGAGCATTTCACGGATCATTCGGTCGTCATCGACAACGGCGACGCGGGCATGAAGTTGCGTTGGCATTTGTAGGGCTTACACTGCCGTTTCGCCCTGAGAGAGCCCTGAACCCATTTGGCCGGGCTCATCGTCAGCTCACCCCTCGTGTACCCTAGTACACTTCGGAGTTCGCTTCCTCGATCCGATCAAATGGAACGTTTTGTCCTATGCCGCTCGGAGGGGGTGGGGCCAGCGAGTGTAGCTCTGTCCGCAGATCAGAGCAGCCTGGCGAATGCTTTCCAGTGGATGAACCACCAGCGTGATGCCCTCCCTTGCGAGGGCGGCAGTCAGCAGTTCGTCGGGAAGCCAGCGGGCAAAGAGGTGAACTTCATGCGTCCCCGCGCCCCCGGCGAGGAGCGCCAGGATATCGGCCAGCGTGCACGCGCCACGCGCCAGCAGCGGTTCGATCAGTTCGGCCCTTACTCGCGCCGCGTTCCAGCCGGACGCAACGACCACGATCTTCGAGAGATCGGCGGCACTGGTCGACTCGAAGTCAACCACGGCGGCGCGCACACCCGCCGCGATCGCGGCATCGGTCTGCGCGTGAAGCGTCGCGCCGGCGATCCCCGCGTTGGGTCCGGCGGTTAGGACCGCCCCGGACCCGATCATGTAGTCATTCATGCTCGCAGCATCGCAGCCTCGAGTGCCACCTGTATGGCGCCAACAAAAGAGGCGCCGCATTTAGCGACGCCCCTCGCCCACCACCCGGTAAGCTTTTCCCCCCGCGAAATGACGCCCGCGCGCTACGCGGAGGAAAGTTGTGTATGTGCCGGAGACGCGACTGCCACGCGCCGAGCGAACATGCCCAGCATTGCATCCACCACCTGCGGATCCCACTGCGTGCCGCGGCCGTCTTGCAAGATTTGCAGGGCTTGACGCGGCGTGACCGGCTGGCGATACGGACGCTCGCTGATCATCGCATGGAATGCGTCGGCGACCGCGACGACGCGCGCCTCAAAGGGAATGCTCGAACCGTACAAGCCGTCTGGATAACCGGCGCCGTCAAACCGTTCGTGATGCGCGCGTACGACGATAGCGCAGCGCTGCAGCGAAGGAATTTGGGTGAGGATGCGCGCGCCTGCGGCGGCATGGTCGCGCATGATTTCCCACTCGTCGGTCGCAAGTGGTGCGGGCTTGAGCAGCACGTGATCGGGCGTTGAGATCTTGCCGATGTCGTGCAGGAGCGCGCACAGCGCGATGAATTCAGACCCTTCGAAGTCGCAGCCCATGGCGGTGGCCAAACGCCGCGCCCATTCAGCCGTCGCCTTGGAATGGCAACAGGTGCCGTAGTCCCGTTCGGCCAGCATCGCGAGCAGGGCCGCCGTGCCTTCCGCACCGGGAGCGTCGAGCAGATCGTCGCCGTCACTTCCCATCGTGGCGCGCTCGATCTCGGTAGCAAGAACGTCGAGGAAGGCGAGCAATCGCCGCTGGTCGGCTTCATATGCCCCGGCCGCAAGCGCGATCGTATGCGTTGCCGCACCGGTCAAATCCACCACCCCTGCGCGGCCGAAACGCGCGGATTCGCGCTCGGCCCAGGCGGCGAGCCCCACCGGTTTGGCCAGCGTTAGGGAGAGGCACAGCCGGTCCAGGAGGACCGACAGCGCTGGTTCGATCTCCGTGCTCCCAATCAGCGACGGCATCGTCACGGCATCGGCCGCGGTGCGGGCCAATTCCGGGATCGATTGTCCGAGCGTCGCTCCAAGGGCGGTGAGCGTTCGTACTGCTGACATGGACTGGTACTAGACCCGAGCCGATCGCGGCTGGGTTATGCTCCCTGGGGCGGCATATCGCATGCGACGAGATAGCGGCAACAATGAGGACGGTGAGCATGTATAAGAACGTGCCTTTCGAGCAGATGATGATCTGCTCTCACCATACGGCCCACACCGGGCCAAAGGCCCTACTGAAATTTAAGTAGAGCCGTTCACTGAACCTCGTTGAGCAGGCCGCTGCGCCGGGCGGCGGCAATCGCCTCGGCCCGCCCGTGGCATCCGAATTTGTCGATCACGTTCTGAATGTGCGTCTGCACGGTGTAGACCGAGCGCCCCATCTCGGCGGCAATCTGCTTAGGGGTCAGTCCGGCGGCCAGGTCGCGCATGACCCGCAATTCCTGCGGGGTTAGAGCGATCGCCGTCGTTGGCTCGTGCTCTTCCTCGAGGTGCCTGGCGACGCGCTCGACGTAGCGCGCGTAACCGCCGAAACCGAACTCACGGACCCCCTCGATGAACTGCTGCAGGTCATCCGGCACGTAGGAGGGGCTCTTCGCTGCGCGCGCGAGCGCCTCGACCGCCTTGCGCATGCAGATGCCGGATTCATGGCGACTGCGGGGCTTGCGCTTGAGCAAACGGGCCGCCGACGTGTGCCGTCCGGCAACCACTTCGGCAAGCACGAGCATCGCCACCGCAAAGTCAAAGACCACCGCGCCGCCGTATTGCGCGGATGCACCATGTTTGTCGATAAGTTCGAGCGTCGACGCAATCACTGCGCCGCTCTCCTTCGCACGACCGTCGAGTGCGAGCACGAGCGCGTAGCTGCTGCGAACCAGCGCGCGGTCGGGCTCGTACGTTTGCCGATCGACGATACTGCCGAAAAGCCGGTGGGCGTCGGCATAACGGCCGGCCCAGGCGTGGCGATGGGCCTGGCTCGAGGCAAGATAGGTCGCTTGCTGCAGCGTGTCACGCGAGCCGAGTTCCGCCAGTTGCCGCTCGATCTGCGCCGCGCGATCACCGTTGCCGCGCCGGGTCTCTAAGCTCAGCATCGAGATCAACGCATTTTGAAGATCGGCGTAGTCGCCGGCGCGCGTCGCCGCAGCAGCGGCTTGCTGCGCGAACCACAAGCTCTGGGCGGAGTCGCTTTTCCCGAAGAGCGCATACGCGGCGAGGTTGCGGAACGCGCGTGATGCGGTACTCCAGAGCGCGCAACGCGATGCCAGGTCGGCCGCTTCAGTCCAGCATCGGCGCGCGTCCTCGGCTTCGCTTAGGTTCTCGTGCACGTTGCCCAGGCGAAACCGAATACGCGCCAGCCACTCGTCGCTGTCGAAATCGGCCGACTGCCGCTCGACCGACGCGGCGAGGCGCCGCGCTTCCACCGCGTTACCGGCGCGCGCATGCGAATTTGCCAGCACGCCTTCGCCTTCGACGCGGATCGTCGCTGGAAGTGCTGGGTCCGCCAGCAGCCGTTCGAGCACGTCGGCCGTATTCGCACCGCGGTTCCAGCGATGCACCGCCAGACGCAGCATCAACTGGCCGCGCAACTCCGGCGATTCGATGAGCGGCGCACTGCGCGCGATCTTGCGATCGCCCTCGTCGTAACGACCGCGCGCGAGATCGAGTAAACCGCGCAGGCCGCCGACAACCGGCTGCCGATCGAACACACTGCCCAGTGGTGCCGCCATCAGGTTTTCCAAATCGTCGGCAAAGCCCGCATCGAGCAGCCGCACGCCATGCGCAGATAGGAGCCGTAGTGCGTCGTCTGCCGCGTCCGCATCAACGTAGAGCCGCAGTGCCTGCGTGATACTGCCGGCCTGCTCGAGGATCTTGCCCAACGTGGCCAGGCGCTCGCGCTGCTCGCCGCTGCCGCGCAGCTCGACCTGATAGCGGACGAAATCGCGGAAGAGATCGTGCAAGCGGTACCGTCCCGGCTCGTACTCGTGGATGAACGCGACGCGCGCGCGCAGGTCTTCGATCAACGCAATGGCGCGATCGAATCCCGCGGCAACCATGATGCCCAGGTCGATCTCGGGTAACAGCGCCGCGGTTTCGATGAAACGCTGCTCTTCGGTACTCAGCGTCTGATAGACTTGCTCGGCGAGATACCGGTAAATCATCTCGCGCGTCATCGACGTGATGTTGCGCAGCTGCACCGAACGCGTCGACGATCGCAGCGCGAAGGTCATCGCCGTCGCCCAGCCGTCGGTTAGCTCGAGCAGCTCGATCAGCTCTTCATCGCGAACGCCGAGACGAAAGACGCGCGCGGCTTCTTTGGCTTCCTCGACGGAAAACTTTAGATCGTGTTCGTCGATTGCCAAATCGCTCTCGCCGTAGGCGAGCCACGTGCCAATCGGCAGGCCGCTGGTGGCGCGCGACGCGATGATCCATTGCACGCGGCCTTTGGTGCGCTCGATCAGCGAAGTCAAAAAGCGCGTGACCTCGCGATCGCTTTGCGCAACTTGCAAATCGTCGATAGCGATGATGCCGCGGTACGTGCGCAAGTGCGAATGCATCCACATCGCAAGGTCGGTACCGGGCGAGGGTGAGCCTACGTTCTTTTCGTAGGCGCCGGCAAGCGTCGTGCGTGCGTCGGGCGCGATCTCCTCGACCGCGTCGGCGAAACCGCGTAAAAAACCCAGGAGTCCGGCATGTTCGCTCAGGACGTCGTAACGCAGGTGCGGGTCGGAAAGCGTGTCGAGGTAGTGACGTAGCGCGACCGACTTCCCGTAGCCCGCCGGCGCAACGATCAAAACGACGCGTTGCATCGCGGCCGAAGCAATGCGGTCGATTACGCGACGCCGAACGATCGGTACGAAGACCCCGCCGGTTTCGATCTTGCCGTCGGGGCGAACAGGTCGAATCATGCGATCTTAAGCCGCCTCAATCGCGGGAGGCTTGGTACTCCTCCTCTCCTTCATAATACCCCAAGAGCAACTCCTCGACATAGAGCAGGTGCAGGTCGCGGTCGAGCTGCGAATACGCCGCCGCGTTTTGAGCGCGAAAATGGTCCCAATCGGCCTTGGATTCCCACACGTCCATACAAAGGTAGACGCCGGTCTCGTTTTTGTGCCGGAAAAGTCGCGTTCTGCGATACCCGGGATGCGTTGAGAAGAGCTCG
Organism: Vulcanimicrobiota bacterium; assembly: GCA_963837195.1. Classification (GTDB taxonomy): domain Bacteria; phylum Vulcanimicrobiota; class Vulcanimicrobiia; order Vulcanimicrobiales; family Vulcanimicrobiaceae; genus Aquilonibacter. The sequence continues at coordinate 3,139,141 of CAWIMO010000006.1, read as the reverse complement.
GCCCAAGGACCGCGCGGACCGTAGGCGTGCTCGAAGGCGCGCGCTTGGGCGGGATGCACGCGATAGCGGTAGAGCACCTCGATCATCGTCGACCTGCGAACTTGGCGGGAATGGGCACGTCCCCTTTGCCGATCGTCCGGCTGATATCGTAGGCGATCAAGGCGGCGACGGCGTCGAGACGCGAAGCGAGCCACGCCCGTTGCGGCGGACAGGTGATCTCACCCAGTTCGAGTACGAGCGCGCCATCGCGCGCATCGACCTGCCGGAAGGCGTAATAGTCGCGCAATCCGGCGGTGAAATTATCCGGCATGATGCGGAACGGGTAGATCCCGGCGTAGAGCGCACGCCACCGCTGCGCAGCAGCGGCGTCGGCACGACGATGATAGCCGATGGACGCGCCCGACGTGCATGCCGGTACGGCGCCGTCAAAATGAATGAACACCGCCATGTTCACGGCGTAGCGGCCGTCGAAATCGGCCGGCTCGCGCAGCACGCTGACACCATGCGCACGCAACACTCGCGTCACCTCGTCGGCGACGATCGGCGTCCACGCGCGTTCGCCGGCGGCGCCGAGATTACACGCGCGCTGCGGATATCGCGCGCACGATGCAGGCCGCCCTTCGTGGCCGGCCGAGACGAGCACATCGGCGTGCAGGAGGGCTGCAAAAATAACGGTCAGCACGTTAGGACCCGCTGACCAAGCCGAGGAGCACCGACGACGGCTCGACCTGTAACTCCGCTTTGAGCACGTCGCGGTATTGCCGATATTGTCGCAACGCCTCGGCCCGATCGCCGTTGGCCAAGTGCGCGCGAATCGCCACCTCGCGCGCTGGTTCGTCGCACGGATCGTAGGCAATCACGTCGACGACGTAGCCAAGCGCCGCGTCGGGATCGCCGCGCTCGAGCGCGTCCGCTCCCAGCCGGTGAGCGAACGCCGTACGCAGCTCGTCCATTCGCTTACCGATCGGCTCGAACCATTCGAAGCGCTCGAGTGTCGCAGCTCGCTCCTCGCGCAAGCGTTCCCACGCGCGCCCAAGCAATGCGCGTTCGGTCTCGCGCAATCGGTCACGTGAGCGCAAGGTGACCGCGGCGCGCTCGATTTCCCACACGTCGACGAATGCGTCGACGTGCAAGCGATACCCCTCGGCCGAGCGCTCGATCGCATCCTCGCGTCCTAGGTGCGCGCGCAGCCGGTGCAAGCACACGCTAAGCGCGTTGCGCGCCGAAAACTCGTCGAGGTCGGGCCAGAGCATCGCTGCAAGCCGCGCGCGCGGCGTTGGTTCGCGGCGCTGTGCAACGGCCGCGAGCAATTCGAACTCGCGCCCCGAAAGACGCGCCGGCGCCCCGTCGATGCGAACGCGACCGGCGAGTACTTCGAGCGCGACCGGCGCGGCCTCGCTGCGATCGCGCGTGATTTGCGCGACGAAGTCCGAGAGCATCCCGACGTTCTCATACTGGTTTGCGAAGGCCGTGACCGCGTGCACGAACGCGGGCGCGTCGCAACGAGCCGCAGCCTCCTTTGCCGTTGTGGCGGATTCGTCAAACGTCGCCGGATCGCACAACGCAAGGGCAATGGCAGCCAGGGCCTCGACGAACGGCATGTGCAGCTGTCGCGCAATCTCGAGCGCCTTGCGGCCCAGCGCCGCGCGCTCGTCGTCGTCGCGCGAGCGCGAGAGCGCAATGAGGTGCCCGAATACGACGAACTTCGGAAGATCGGCCGAGGTTGGATGCACGCTACGGCCGCGGGCCACGCCCGCAAGATAAGCGAAGCCCGCAACCGCGTTTTTTACGACCGCGAGTTCGAGTTCCGACGCGACGGCGTTGAAGGTCGCGCGATCGCCGGCAAACCACGCCGCGATCAGCGACTCCGCCGTGTCGAACGCCAAGAAGTTCGGCAAAGCCGAACTCGACGCGCGCTCGTGCGCGCGCGCGAGAAATTGCCGTTCGAGCGACCATTCACCGCGAACGCGAGCGATGTCCGACCCGAGCGCCAAGTACGTTCCCGAGGCAACCACGTGCATCTGGTCGATCAGCGGGAGCGCCGCGTTTAAATCGCTTTCGCCTAAATCGAAGTTCCCGCGACGTGCGCGCAACAGTCCGCGTAGATAGAGCACGTGGCCGTCCAGGATCGTCTTGGGCGGGTCAGAAAACGCGATCTGCGCGCCGAACTCCGCGATTTCGTCCAGCGCAACGTCGAACTTTCCGATATAGCTCATCAAGAGAATGCGAAAGACGAAGACATAGTAACGCTCCATCGGTGAGGTGTCGGGAGCAAGCGTTCGCCAGACGGTTTCGGCTTCGTCGAGCAACGACGAGCTGTCGACGCAGAACATCCGCATCAATGCCGTCACGCCCCATAACCGGGGATAGCGTGCGACGATCGCGGGATCGAGACTCGAAAGCACGCGCGCGTAGCGCATCGAGGGCGCCGGTTCTCGAACGACCTCGTGAGCGCCGAGCGCGCGCGCCGCAGCCTGCTGATCGCCGCGCACCAGCTGCAGCTCCGCCGCGCGCTGATAGTCACCGCGCCGCTCGTGTTCCTGCGCAACGCGCATCAAGAGCGCATCGCGCCGTTCCGCTGCGCGCTCGAGCATGAACGACGCGAGCATCGGATGTAGCTCGAAGGTTCCGTCGTCGGCGCGCTCGACGAACGCCGCATCTTTGGCAAACTCGCTCAACGCGTCGACGATGGTGCCATCGTCGAGCGCCGCACGCAAATCGTCGGCGGTAGCCTGTGGGATCGCCGCGCAGGCGAAGAAGGCGCCGAGCATGCGCCGATCGACACCGGCGAGCACCTCGTCGGCGAGATAGTCGCGCAGCTCATCGAAGGCGACGTCGCCCAGGCGCTCGAGCAGCTGCCCGATCCGCCCCTCGCTTGCGAACCGTAGCAGGAGAAAGACGGCTACCGGCCAGCCTTCGGAGACCTTGAAAATCCGCTCGATCGTTGGCTCGTCCGCGACGAAGGGAGCGAAGAGCTCGCGAATATCGTTCGCATCAAAGGCGAGATCGGCGGCGCGCAGCGTCACGATTTCGTGCGGCACCGCGTAGCGCGTGAGATGGATGCGCAACGGTTCGCGGGTGCAGACGACGACGGTACGTCCCGGCGGTCGCAGTTCGAGCATCCGCGCGAATAGCTCCGCGGCGGCGGGTGAATCGGCGAGCCGTTCGGCGCTTTCGAAGACGATGCACCCGTCGGCCGGTGCGCGCCAGACGTCGAGGGCAAGCGACACGCGCTCAGCGACACTCGTCCCGCCGTCGCCCAGCATCAGCTCGCGCTGGGTGAGATCGCTCTCGCGCTCGGGGTTCTCCCCCGCAAGCGCCGGAATCACACGGCGCGCGAGGTCGAGGTCGTCGCGGACGGAGGCGCAATCGCAGACCACGCCGCCCCCGCGCTGCGCCAAATACTGGCGCACGAGGCTCGATTTACCAAACCCGGCCGGCGCCACGATGGCGATCAGCCGCGGGTCGACACGCCGTAGGCGTTCGAGCAAACCCGCTCGAGAGACGACACCCGCCATGCTTCCTGTAATCGGTTTGTAATCGACCTGTAATTAGTCCGTAAGTCCCGGGAAAGCCCACTCTCCTATCCTTGGGGTGCCAGCCGAGCCAACGGAAAGGCAACCATGACCGTCGTTACTCACCAAAAGGCAACGCCTACGAGCGTGCTCGTGGTCGGTGCCGAAGCGTCGGTCCGCACCGCGATCGCACGTCTGCTCTCTTTAGAAGGCAGCGTACACGTGGCCGGGACCGTGCCCACGATTGCACAGGCCGCTGGAATCGATGCCGACGTCGTCATCGACGAGACCCTGCTGCACGACCTCAAGGATCTTTCGATCGCCGACTTCATCGATATGGTGAAGAGGCTTCCGGCGGCAGCCCCATTCGCCGTATCGATGAGGCACCTCCGCCCGCTTGCGGGCAGCCGGGACATGCGTGCCGCGCTCTCGGATCGCGAGCTTCAAGTCGTGCGGCTCGTAGCCGAAGGGCTCTCGAACAAACAGATCAGCATTCGGCTCAAGCTCTCGGATAAAACCGTGAAGAACCACATCTCGCACATCCTCGCCAAGTTGAACCTCTCAGCTCGCACGCAAGTAGCGGTACACGCTCTGCGCGCCGGCCTGGTCTAGCCGCAGCGCGACCGCGCGCGAGAAATCGTACACGAGGACACCATCGACCGGTGTCCTCGTTGCCGTTGGTACGGCGGCGCGCATGCGCTGCAACATCGCCAGACGCCGCCCGTCGCTGGGCAACCGAGCAAAGACCACGGCGTACGCGTGGCCGCGGCGGGTGCGCACGAGTGCATCGAATGGTGCGGCGGCTGCACCGGTAGCGATCAGGTTGCGACGCGGCAACGCGCGCAAGCGCGCGGCGAGCCGGCTCTCGAGGAAGGCATGGAGCTCGCGCACGATACGGTCGCGTTCGGCAAAGAGCAGCGCCGGACGTATACCTCGCCGCTCAACTGCGGCTTCAAAGGTCACGAGTGCACGATCGACCACCGCGCGCGGCGTCAGTTGCCCGCGGCTCAGCGCAGCAGCGATCGCGGCGCGCATCGCGCGCTCGGCGAGGCGAGGGAGCCGTTGCGCGGCTTGAAGAGTGTCCATCCCGCTGATCTTCACTCGACGTCATGCCAGGCGCATGGCACGATCGTGTCGGAAGATGCAGCCATGCAGCGCATCGACGGCCGCTTGATCTTCTCTGCCAGCGATCTCAACAACGCGCTCGAGTGCGACCACCTCACGCAGCTCGAGTTGCGTGCCGCGTTGGGCGAACTGTCGCGCCCCGAACCGAGCGAGACCGTCGCGTTACTGGCGCGCAAAGGCGACGAACACGAGGCGCGGCAGCTCGACCGCTTCCGCGCGCGCTATGGCGACGCGCTCGTGGCGTTCCCGGCGCAAAGCGGACGCGCGATCGAGGACCTGGTCCAAGCGCAGGAGCGCACCGTCGCCGCAATGGGCGCCGGTGCTCCGCTCATTTACCAAGCCACGTTTTTCGACGGTACGTTCCTCGGCCGCACGGATTTCTTGCGCCGAGTGGAACAGCCATGCGCGCCGTGGGGCTGGAGCTACGAGGTAATCGACGCCAAGCTCGCGCTCGTGCCCAAGCCGTATTACCTCGTGCAACTGGCACATTACAGCGCACATCTCGCCGCGATTCAAGGGTACGTCCCGCGTGAAATGCACGTTCTGCTTGGCAGCGGCGCAGAGCGCGCCTTCCGCGTCGACGATTTCGCCGCCTACGAACGGCACGTGCGGACGCGCTTTCTTGCCGCCATGTCGGCGGGACCCGTGCCCGCCTACCCGCTCGAAGTGGCCCACTGCGATATCTGCCGCTGGCGCGACCGCTGTGCGGCGCAGCGCTCGCGCGACGACCACTTGAGCTTGGTCGCGCGTATCCGCCGCGATCAGATCGCGCGCTTCGAAAACAACGGGATCGCAACGATGACCGCGCTCGCGAGCGCTACCGACCTGCAACGGCCCACCGGTATGGAACCGAAAACGTTTGCGACGCTGCAACACCAGGCGGCGCTGCAAGAGACCGGCCGGCGCGAAGGGCGCTTCGTGCACGCGATCCTCGATGCCGAGCCGGGGACGGGCTTCGAACTGCTGCCCCATCCCGATGCGGGCGATCTCTTCTTCGACATGGAGGGCGACCCGCTCTACGCCCCCGAGCACGGCCTGGAGTATCTTTTCGGATTTTATTGCGCCGACGAGGGCCGCTATGTGGCGTTTTGGGCTCGTTCACAGCCGCAAGAACGCACCGCATTCGAGTCGGCGATCGACTTCATTTGCGCGCGGCGCGAGCGCTTTCCCAACATGCACGTCTATCACTACGCACCGTATGAGACAACCGCCTTGCGTCGCCTGATGGGTTTTTACGGTACGCGCGAGCGAGAACTGGACGACCTGCTGCGCAACCGCGCCTTCGTCGATCTCTTTGCGGTCGTTCGACAGACGCTGCGCATCTCGCAGCCGAGCTACTCGCTCAAGAAACTCGAGCCGTTCTACGGGCTGCGGCGCGCGACCGGTGTGCAACGCGGCGACGATTCAATCGTGATGTTCGAGAGTTGGCTCGCCGGCGGCGGCGAGGAGATCCTCGCCGATATCGAGCGCTACAACGCCGATGACTGCCGTTCGACGCATCTGCTGCGTGAGTGGCTGCTGCAACTACGCGGCGAAGCCGAGCACGCCCGCGAGCACCCCTTCGCCTGGCGCGAGAACGAAGCGGTTTCCCCACCCGACGACGAGGGGCGTAACGAATTAGCCGCCCAGCTCCTGCGCGGCGTCGCCGCTCCTGCGTCGCTGCGCGACTTGCGCGCAAGCGGCGAACCGACGCGAGCGCGTTGGCTGCTCGGGCATCTGCTCGACTATCACGCGCGCGAGGCCAAGCCGGCCTACTGGCAGTACTATGAGCGGATCGAGAATGTCGACCGCCTGCTCGAATTCGATCACGAGGCGCTGGGCGGGCTGCGTTTGCGCGACGACGTCGCACCTTACAAAGATAAGCGGAGCCTCGTCTACACTTACACCTTTCCCGATCAGTTGCACAACCTCGGCACCGACCGGCCCTACTGTCCGCACACCGGCGTCAGCGCAGGCACGATCGTTTCGTTCGACGACGATCGCAACGAGCTGCAAATCAAACTCAGCGGCGCGATTCGCCCGAACGAGTTGCGCGCGCTGATCCCAGGCAAGCCGATTCAGACGAATATCCAGCGTGACGCGATTTCGCGCATCGCGCAAGCCTATCTCGACGGAACGCTCGAACGCGAGCACCCGGCGACGCTCTCCTTACTTTTGGCGCGGCAACCGCGTACGTGCACGCCGCGTGACCGCATGCAGCCGCAAACCGTTGACGCCCAAGCGGTCGGCGCACTCATCGCGGATCTCGACGCCAGCCACCTTGCGATCCAGGGGCCTCCCGGCAGCGGCAAGAGCACGCTCGCTGCGCGCGTCATCACCGATCTTCTCGCCGCCGGCAAGCGCATCGGCATCGTGGCGGGAGGCCATAAAGCGATTCACAACCTCTTACACAAGATTGAAGCATGCACGGCGCAAACCGGCCGCCAGTTTCATGGACTGCAAAAGTATTCGAGTACGACCGAAGGTTCCGAGTACGTTTCCGAGCAGGCCGCTACGTGGATCGAATCCACCACATCGAACGAGCCCTTCGCCGGCGAGCACGAGTTGGCAGCCGGCACGCCGTGGCTCTTTGCGCGCCCCGAAATGACGGGCCGGTACGACTATCTATTCATCGACGAAGCGGGACAGATGAGCGTTGCCGACGCACTCGCGTGCTCGGCCGCCGCGCGCAACGTGGTGTTGCTCGGCGATCCTTTGCAGCTGAAATCAGTTTCGCAGGGTTCACATCCGCCGGGAACCGATCTCTCGATCCTGCAGCATCTCTTGGGCGCGCACGAAACGATCGATCCGCGTGACGGCATCTTTCTCGACCGCTCATATCGCATGGCGCCGGCGATCTGTGCGTTCATCTCACATGCGGTCTATGAGGACCGTTTGCTGGCTGGCCCGTCGTGCGAACGCAACGCGATCGACGCGCCCGGTTGGCGGGGCAGCGGCTTACGCTTTCTTGGAGTAACCCACGACGGCAATACGCGCTCGTCGGACCAAGAGGCACGCGCGGTCGCCGAAGCGGCGCGCGACCTCATGTGCGGAACGGTCACACTCGCTGCAGCGGCCGCGCGCGCCATGGAACCGCGCGATCTTATCGTGGTCTCGCCCTATAACGCACAGCGTAAGCTAATCCGTAAACGCCTCGACGCATGCGGGCTTGGCGCGATCCGTGTCGGCACGGTCGACAAGTTCCAAGGACAAGAGGCGGCGGTCGTTCTGTACTCGATGGCAACCTCGAATGACGCCACGCTCCCGCGGGACCTCGAATTTCTCTTCGAGCGCAATCGTCTTAATGTGGCTATCTCGCGCGCCCAATGCATGAGTATCCTGGTCTGCTCCCCCGACCTACTTTCCGTGCGTTGCTCGACCCCCGAACAAATGGCCTTAGTTAACCTTCTCTGTGCTTTTGTCGAAGGCGCCACGGGTCGGGAAGCGAATCCACCCCTCCATGCAACACCGGCCTAATTGGGTCACCGGCATCGCATTACTCGCGATTCATGCCGTGGCTCTTCTCGCGCTTTTCCCGGCCTTTTTTTCGTGGTCTGCGGTTATTGTCGCGATAGTCATTTCAAATCTAACGGGCGCGTTCGGCATCACGCTGTGCTACCATCGTGCGCTCACGCATCGCGCCTTGCGCATGGTACGGCCGCTCGAGTACGCGACCGCAGTGCTTGGTGCGCTCGCGTTCCAGGGCGATCCAATCAACTGGGTTGCGACCCACCGAATCCATCACGCGCACGCCGATCACCCCGGCGATCCGCACAGCATCCGTCGCGGTCTAACCTGGGCGCACGTCTCGTGGCTCTTTCGCACCAACGAAAACCTGCCGACCACCGAGCAGGCTAAACGCTACACGCCCGATCTCTGGCCCGATCCCGTCTATCAAGCCTTGCGCTATCTCTACGTTCCGATGCAGATCGCACTCGCCGTGTTGCTCTTCTTCCTAGGTGGCTGGTCGTGGGTGATCTGGGGCATCTTCGTTCGCCTCGTGGTTACCTATCACGCGACGTGGCTGGTCAATTCTGCCGCACACGCGTTTGGCTACCGAACCTATCGCACGCCGGACCGCTCGGTCAATTCATGGTTTGTCGCGCTCGTATCGTGGGGCGAGGGCTGGCACAACAACCATCACGCCTTCCCGTTCTCGGCGCGCCACGGTTTGAAGTGGTTCGAGATCGATTGTACCTGGTGGACGATCAAGCTGATGGCCGCACTACGCCTCGTCGACAAAGTTCGCGTACCGACACGTGATATGCGCGACCGCCTGGCCGCGGCACAACACGAGATACAGCAGCGGTACTTCCGCCGCATGACCTTGGACTAATGACGCACGACGACGTCCGGCGCTACCAAGCGCAGGGATTCATCGTCCTTCCGAACTTCAAGTCATCCGAAGCGGTCGCGACGTTGCGCGCACGAGCGACAGCGATTGTTGACGACTTCGATCCGAACGAATCGGCCACGATCTTCTCGACGCAAGGCGATTCTGCGCGCAGCGACGCGTACTTCATGGAGTCGGGCGAACGGATCCGCTGCTTTTTCGAAGAGGATGGGCGCTCGGTCAACAAGATCGGTCACGCGCTGCACGACCTCGATCCGGTCTTCGACGCCTTCTCACACGACGCACGCTTGGCGGAGATCGCGCAGCGCATCGGCCTGAACGATCCGCAAATCTACCAGTCGATGTACATCTTCAAGCAGCCGCGCATCGGCGCGGAAGTGAGCTGGCATCAGGATGCCGCGTTCTTCGACACCGATCCGCCGAGCGTCACGGCGTTTTGGTTTGCGCTCGAAGATGCGACGCGCGAAAACGGCTGCATGTGGGTGCAGGCCGGCGGCCATCGCTCGCCGCTGCGCGCCCGCTTCATTTCCGACGGGCGGCGCGCCAGCCTCGAGACCGTCGACGCAACGCCGTGGCCGTCGCTCGACGAGGCCCAAGCGCTCGAGGTTCCGGCAGGGAGCCTCGTCGTCTTCGACGGCATGCTGCCGCACTACAGCGGACCTAACCGCTCAGCGCAATCGCGGCACGCCTACACGCTGCACGCCGTTGACGGGCGCGCGCACTATTCAGAGGCGAACTGGCTCCAGCGAACCACGCTACCGGTGCGCGGATTTACTTAGAACGGTACGCGCAGACCGACAAAGGGCATGAGCGAGGAGCTGCGTGTCAACAGCACGCCGGCCTGCGGGTGGCCTGCTTGGAGCGGACCGTAGTTCGTTGTCTGATTCACGTAGCGCAGCCCGTAGTCAAGGCGATACCGCCCGACGCTACTGAGGTGGTGCAGTGAGGCTTCGATACGCGCGCCGTGGTCGATGGACGTCAACGCGTGTGGAAAGGGCGGCTCCCCGTAGGTGACCGTCTCCTCGTTGTACACGTGCACGTAGGGCGTGATTAACGCATCCGCGATGAGCGCGCCGTGAAGATTCGCGAGCAGCGTCGCGCTCAGGGTAAGATGCAATCCTTCGGCGCGCGCATGCTGCGAAACGAGATCGCTGACCTCGGCCGGCGCCAAATTGATGATGGTGTCGCCCACGCCGAACGCAAGCCGGTGGTTCGGGGCCTGCGCGAGCGCATCGACGTTGATATAACTCCACCACGTCTGCTGCGAGCCGTACGGATTCGAGCTCTCGTTCGGAGCAACGAAGTCGCCGGAAAGCTCGAACCGTTTGAATTGCTGCGCGACCGAAAACGCCGGGACGAGATCGAAGGGCAGAATGGTCGGCGCAAAGGCGTCGCTGGACGTCCGCGATCCGTTCGTTCCTAAAAACGCGATCTCGAACGTCGAGCGCGGGCCGGGAGACGGCACAACCGAGACCGCATTCGCGGCGCTGTGGGGCTTGAGACTCGCGCGCTTGTGCTTGCCCAACGGCCAATCAACGCCGACGAACGGCATGAACAGGTGGTTGCGGTCGGCGAGACTGTTGTCGATGCGATAGGCCGCCGTGTAGTTGAGATAACGCACACCGTATACGAGCACGTAGCTCGCGTGGTCGACGCTCCAGCGTAATGATGCATCAAAGAGCGTTCCGTATTCGGCCAGCGGCATCAGGCCGGTGCCGTTGGTAACCTGGAGTCCTTGGAGACCGGGGTTCACCGCAACGCTCGCATCGGCGCGCTGGATACCGTACTGATAGAGCGTAGCATTCGCGAGCAGGCGCATGCCGACGACGCGCGACGATTGGACAATGGTGCTCGGCGGATAGAGCGTGCGCTGATTGATAATCGTCTCGCCCACGCCGAATGAATACGGCTGATCCGGGGGCGCGTACAGGACGTCAGCATTCAGGAAGCTCACGCGCGGATTTTGACTGTTTCCGTAGAGGCTGCCGTTTTGCGCGAGTGGCACCGGGCCAATCGGCGGCATCGCTTCCACATGCAGCCGCAGTTGCTTGTGCACGTGATCGAGCTCGATCATCGGCAACGGAAGAAACGGAATCGCTTGGGATTGATCCGGCTCGATGTGCGCGCCCGTGGTGCCGTTGAGCGTGATGCCGATCGTGGTGGTGTCGGCCCAGGCGCACGTCGCGCATGCGGCACAGAGCATCATGGCGACTATCACGCGCGCGAAGATCGTCATCGCGGCCTCCCATTCGCAGAGTGCCTATCCCCGGCCTGTGGCCTTACCAACATTTCGCCGAATACCAGGGTATGGCCGATATTATGCATCTGGTCAAGATTGCGGCGCCGCCGGAGCGGGTGTACGAAGCGCTCACGACGACCTCAGGAATCCGCAGTTGGTGGACGCGCGATGCCGATCTCGACCCCACCGCCGGAGGCATAGGCACGTTTCGTTTTCACGACGGCAACGACGTGACGACGGTCACGGTAAAGGAGCTCGAGCCGCCGCTCCACGTGGTGTGGAAGACGACGTCCTCGTCTCACCCCCAGTGGGACGGCACGACAATCCACTTCGATCTGCGCGTCGAAGCGGGCAGTACCGCGCTCTCGTTCGCACACCGCGGCTTCGAGCAGGCCGACGAACACTACGCGGCGACGACGACCGCCTGGGGCGCCTACCTGCAAAATCTCAAAGAGTATCTGGAAAAAGAAAAAGAGCCCGCCTAATGGCGGGCTCTTAGATACTAGACTTGTAAGGATTTACAAGTCCTCAGGATTGATTCCTTTGATTCGGTCATACTGCGTCTTCTTCGGCGCCGCATGCACGGCGAGATGATCGTCGTACTCACCTTCGTACTGAACCGTGAGTGGTTCACGATTGCGCTCGTAGGCGCTCATCAAACGGCTCATGCCGTCGCCACCGCCGGCCATAACCTCCGCCAGCGCCGCATCGTCCGCGGTCATCTGGTAAGCGTTGATGTCGACCTGCGTGCGGGGACGTCCGTCCTCGTCGACGTCCTGACCTTGCGGCTCGATCTCGATGTTGCGATAGCGCGACATACCGGTACCGGCCGGGATCAGTTTGCCGATGATCACGTTCTCCTTGAGACCCAAGAGCGGATCGTACTTGCCCTTGATCGCGGCATCGGTGAGAACGCGCGTGGTCTCTTGGAACGACGCTGCCGACAGGAACGACTCGGTCGCCAGCGAGGCCTTGGTCACGCCGAGCAGCACCGGGTTTGCCGTTGCAGGCTCGAGGTTCTCGCCCTTGGCGCGTTCGTTGGCTTCGCCGAACGCCGCCGCTTCGACCACTTGGCCAGGAAGCATCAGCGTATCGCCGCCTTCGACGATCTTCACCTTGCGCATCATCGAGCGCACGATGACTTCGACGTGCTTGTCGTTGATGTCGACGCCCTGCGAACGATAGACCTTCTGCACTTCTTGAACCATGTAGTTCTGCAGCGCCGTCTCGCCCTTGATGCGCAGAATGTCGTGCGGATTGAGCGAGCCCTCGTTGAGCTGATCTCCCGCGTTAACCTTCTGCCCGTCTTGGACGGCGAGATGCGTACCGTGCGGAATGTCGTACTCGTGCTCCTCGCCGGTTTCATCAATTACGAAGATCACGCGCCGATTCTTGTCGTCGCCGAACTTGATCGTACCGGCGACTTCAGTGATCGTCGCTTGACCCTTGGGCTTGCGCGCTTCGAAGATTTCTTCGACACGCGGCAGACCCGTGATGATGTCTTCGGTCGCAACGCCGCCGGTGTGGAAGGTGCGCAGCGTGAGCTGCGTGCCCGGTTCACCGATTGACTGCGCGGCGATAATGCCGACCGCGGTACCGATGTCGGCGCGATTGCCGGTCGCGAGATCGCGCCCATAGCACATCGAGCAGACGCCGTACTTCGATTGACACGCGAGCACCGAACGGATCTTCACCGTCGAGATACCCGCGTCGACGATCGCCTTGGCCTTCTCTTCGTCGATCTCTTCATCGCGTTTGACGACGATGGCAGCTCGTCCTGAGCCGGCCGCCGGGTCCTTGACGTCTTCAGCGGCTCGCCGGCCGATGATCCGATCGATCAAGGGCTCGATGATCTCCTTGCCCGCGCGGATGTCGCTGACCGTGATACCGTTCGTGGTCGCGCAGTCGTCTTCACGGATGATGACGTCTTGCGCCACGTCGACCAGACGGCGCGTGAGGTAACCCGAGTCCGCCGTGCGCAGCGCGGTGTCGGCAAGACCCTTACGCGCGCCGTGCGTCGAGATAAAGTACTCAAGGACGGTGAGGCCTTCTTTGAGGGATGCCTTAACCGGGATCTCGAGAATGCGGCCCGACGGGTCGGACATGAGTCCGCGCATACCGCCGAGCTGCTTGACCTGCGCGATCGAACCGCGCGCGCCCGAGGTCGCCATCATGAAGACCGGGTTGAGCGGGTTTTGTGCCGCCTGCATGGCACCGGTGACGGCGTCGCCGGCTTTCGACCAGATGTCGATCGTCTTGTTGTAACGCTCGTCGTCAGAGATGAAGCCCTGATCGAAGAGACGATGCAACTCGTCGACTTCGTGCTGCGCCTTGTCGAGGATGTCGTGCTTGCTCTGCGGGACGACGATGTCGTTGATCGAGACCGTGGTACCTGAGAGGGTCGCGTAGTGGAAGCCCAGCTCCTTGATCGCGTCGAGGAACTTCGCGGTCTCCGCGTTACCGTACTTGCGGTAGCACTCGGTGATGAGTTTCTTGAGCGCGCCTTTGTCGACGATGCGATTGACGAACTCTTTGTTCCACGAGGTCGGGAACGCCAGGTTGAAGATCACGCGACCGATAGTCGTCTTGATCAACTGGCCGTTCCAGCGCACGTAGATCCACTCTTGCAGGAGCGCGCTACCGGTCTCGAATGCGATCACTGCTTCCTTGGGATCGTAGAAGGTCGGAAGCGCACCCGGCGCATCCTGGCTTGGGGCGTTCTTCTTTTTGGCGCGCGCAAACACGGCGTCTTCTTCCGCGACCGCAGCCTTGGCCGGGCCGACGTACTCGTCACGCTGGAACGTGAGGTAATACAGGCCCAAGACCATGTCTTGCGTCGGGATCGACACCGGGTTGCCGTAGGCCGGCAACAGGATGTTGTTCGAGCTGAGCATGAGGATGCGCGCTTCGGCTTGCGCACCGGCCGAGAGCGGCAAATGCACGGCCATCTGGTCGCCGTCGAAGTCCGCGTTGTACGGCGTACAGACGAGCGGATGCAAATGGATCGCCTTGCCTTCGACCAGTACCGGTTCGAAGGCTTGAATGCCCAAACGGTGGAGCGTGGGTGCGCGGTTGAGCAGCACCGGATGCTCTTTGATCACCTCTTCGAGTACGTCCCAAACTTCCGGACGCACGCGTTCGACCATACGTTTCGCACTCTTGATGTTGTGCGCGAGGCCCCGATCGACGAGCTTCTTCATCACGAACGGCTTGAAGAGCTCGAGCGCCATTTCTTTGGGCAAACCGCACTGATGCAGTTTTAGCGAGGGACCGACCACGATGACCGAACGGCCCGAGTAGTCGACGCGCTTGCCGAGTAAGTTCTGACGGAAACGCCCTTGCTTACCTTTGAGAATGTCCGAGAGCGACTTGAGCGGACGATTGTTCGGACCCGTGACCGGGCGTCCGCGCCGGCCGTTATCGATCAGCGCATCGACCGCTTCTTGCAGCATGCGCTTCTCGTTCTTGATGATGATCTCGGGCGCGTTCAATTCCAGCAACCGCTTGAGGCGGTTATTGCGATTGATCACGCGGCGATAGAGATCGTTGAGGTCGCTGGTCGCAAAGCGTCCGCCGTCGAGCTGCACCATCGGGCGCAGTTCGGGCGCGATCACCGGAACGGCGGAAAGGACCATCCACTCCGGACGATTGCCGCTGGCAATAAAGGCTTCAACGACTTCGAGACGCTTGATCGCCTTGAGGCGCTTTTGTCCCGACGTCTCTTTGAACTCTTTGCGCAGTTCCTCTTGCAGCTTCTTGAGGTTCATGTCGCGCAGTAGCTCGCGAATCGCTTCCGCGCCCATGCCGGCCTTGAAGCGATTGCCGTACTTGTCGCGCGCTTCGCGATATTTCTGCTCGGAGAGCACTTCGCGCTTGGTGAGGTTGGTGTCGCCCGGATCGATCACGACGTACGCAGCGAAATAGATCACCTTCTCGAGCTGTCGCGGTGACATGTCGAGGAGAATGCCAATACGTGAGGGCACGCCCTTGAGGTACCAAATGTGGGAAACCGGCGTCGCGAGCTCGATGTGGCCCATGCGCTCGCGGCGGACTTTTGCGCGCGTGATCTCGACGCCGCAGCGATCGCAGATCATGCCTTTGAAACGAATGCGCTTGTACTTACCGCAATGACATTCCCAATCTTTGGTTGGGCCGAAGATCTTCTCGCAGAAAAGCCCGTCGCGTTCGGGTTTGAGCGTGCGGTAGTTGATCGTCTCGGGTTTCTTGACTTCGCCGAACGACCACGCACGGATCTGCTCAGGTGAAGCCAAGCCGATGCGCATGGCATCGAAATTATTGACGTCAATGAGATTCAAGGAGAACTCCTGGGTTCGGGTGCCATCCGGGTTGCTTACGCAGGGTACCGCAGCTCACGTTGTCGTAAGGGGTCCCACCGTCGCTCCACCGGGTCGAGCCCGCTCTGGCACAGACCGATAGTATAACATTGCTTAGAACACCACTCAAGGGCATGGCAGATGCGCTTGTTATGCCCTCCGAAGACACCCTCATCCGCACTGCGCTGCGCTCCATCTTCGACGCCGCCGTGGCGAGCGCCGACCCGCGCCGGGTTCTGGCCGCGCATCTGCCTTCGCCACCGGCCGGACGGACGATCGTCGTCGGGGCGGGGAAGTCAGCTGCGCTGATGGCTGCGGCGCTCGAGGCGGCGTGGCCGGACGTCCCGGTCGAAGGCCTGGTCGTCACCCGCTACGGCCACGCTGTCCCAACCCGGGTCATCGAGGTGATGGAGGCCGCCCATCCGGTTCCCGACGCGAACAGTCAGCTCGCCGCCGAACGTATCCTTGCGCGTGTGGGCGGTCTCGGACCGGCGGATCTGGTGATCGCGCTGATTTCCGGCGGTGGCTCGTCGCTTATGGCGTTGCCTGCCCACGGTTTAACGCTGGCCGATAAGCAGGCGGTTTCGGAAGCGCTCCTGCGCTCGGGAGCGACCATTCACGAGATGAACGCGGTACGCAAGCACCTCTCGGCGATCAAAGGCGGCCGGCTCGCGGAGGCTGCCGCGCCGGCGAAGGTGGTCACCCTGGCAATCAGCGACATCCCGGGCGACGACCCGCGCATCATCGCGAGTGGCCCAACCCTGGCCGATGCGAGCACGTTGGCTCAGGTCTTTGAAATCATCGATCGCTATCACGTGGCGCTCCCCCCGGCCGTGACTACCTTCCTTAAACACGCGCCGGAGACGCCAAAGCCGGGCACCTTTCCCGAGGACGTCCGCCTGATCGCGACGCCTTCGGCCGCCTTAGCGGCCGCAGCGGAGCGCGCTCGCGAGCTGGGATTTCATCCCGTGGTCCTCGGCGAGCTCGAAGGAGAGAGCCGCGACCTGGGCATCGTAATGGCCGGCATTGCGCGCAGCGTGCGCACCAACGGGCTCCCGGCCGCCGCGCCCGCGGTGCTACTCTCGGGCGGTGAAACGGTCGTCACGCTCGGCAGCGGGCCGGCCGGCCGCGGGGGCCGTAACCTGGAATTTTTGCTTTCGCTGGCTATTGCTCTCGACGGGGCAGCAAACATTTGGGCGCTCGCCGGCGACACGGACGGTCGTGACGGAAGTGAAGATGCAGCCGGTGCGCTGGTCACGCCCGACACATTAGCGCGTGCGCGCGCCGCGCACCTCGATCCGCGTGTCGTACTGCGCCGTCACGACAGCTTCACGCTGTTCGAGACGATCGGTGATATCGTGCGCACGGGTCCGACCCTGACGAACGTCAATGCGTTACGGGCCGTAATCATCGCTTGAAAGACCCGGCCGAGGAGGCACCTCCCGCGCCGCCTAACCCCTGAAAGGATGCCCGCGAAACGCTCCAGCCCGGCCGACGGGTCGGGCCTGGCCGCGGTAGCCGAACGCGCTGGTGTTTCACTCGCGACGGCTTCGCGCGTCCTGACGGGAAGCACGCACCGCGTCTCGCGCGACTTGCGCGAACGCGTACTTCATGCTGCGGAACTTCTCGATTACGTCCCCAACGCGAGCGCCCGTAGCTTGAGCGTGGGCATGCGCAAGATCGTCGGCGTGCTACTGCACGATATGGTCGACTCGCAGAGTTATGACTATATTCGCGCGCTCGAAGAAATCGCCGACCGCGCCGGATGGCTGATCATCCTTGCCAACGCCAGCCGCAACATCGAAAAGGAATTTCGCTACCTGCGTGCTTTTCGCGCCGAGCGCGTGGGTGCCATCATTCTGGGCGGCTCCGGATTCGACGACGACAACTATCGCTCGCGCCTGAGCCGCGAGCTCAGCGGATACGTCAAACAAGGCGGGCGCGTGGTTATGAGCGCGCATCATGGGCTGCCGTTTACTGAATTCGCTGCCGACGACGTCGGAGGCGCCCAAGCGGCAGTCGAACATCTCCTCGAACGCGGTCACCGGCGCATCGGCATCATCACCGGGCCGCGCGCAATGACTGCTGGTGCCGATCGTCTGCTCGGCGCGAAGAGGGCCTTCGAAAACTACGATGTGCCGTGGGAAGATAATCTCGTCGTCGAAGGTGATTTCCGCCGAAGCAGCGGGCTTGCGGGATGCGAACGCTTACTCTCGCGCGCGCCTGATCTGACCGCGATCTTTGCGATGAGCGACGACATGGCGTTCGGCGTGTATGAAGCCGCAACCGCCCGCGGATTGCGGATCCCGGCTGACCTCTCGGTCATCGGCTACAACGACGTCGCAATGGCACGCGCGCTCTCGCCGCCGCTTACGACGGTGAGTTACCCCACCGCCGAACTCGCCCGCGGCGCGATTGAGGCATGCGTTACTGACGTTGCGCTCGAGCGCATGCAAATCGTCGTTCCCAGCGAGCTGATCGTGCGCAAAAGCGTCGCGGCGCCGCCTCTACGCTAAGCGCAGGCAGTTTGCCGCTCGCATGCGAGTGGCACTCGCCGCGCGGGTATAATCCCCATACTATGGCTATCATAGGAATCATCGGCGCAGACGATCGAGCGGTTGCAATCGGTAGAATGATACGCCGCACCGGACACACCATTTGTTTTAGTGACCTTGACGACGATCGCACCTCGCAAGCCGCAGCGGAGGCGCTCGGCGAAGGTGCGTATGCAACGACGCCCTATCAGCAGGCGGCCGTTTGCGATACGCTGCTCCTAACGACGCACTGGCAAGACGTTGACCGCGCGCTCAGGGCGCTTGGCGAGTATAAGGACGGCGTGCTGGTTGACGCCACGCGGCCGCCCGATCTTGGCCGGCTGTCCGGCGCTGAACTCTTGGCGCACAAACTCGACAACCGCCACGTCGTCAAGGGCTTTGTCGAGCCGCCGAACGATGACGGGTTCATCCGCATCGCTTCCGACGACCCGGAAGCGCGCGCCGAGGTCGGCGAGTTGATCGCCGGTTGCGGACGCAGTGCACTCGACGTCGGCCCGCTGGCCAACGCGCGCACGATCGAACGCGCGGTCGCCGAACACCTGTCCGGCGTTTTCAACGAGTCGTCATAGGCGCAAGCGCAGGCGGAATTGCACGGTGCGTCCCATCGGCCAGTTCTGCGGGACGTAGCCGGCGCGGCCGTACGTCCACGGCACCGCTTGTGTCTGGCCGTCGTTGGTTGGTACGCCGTTGCCCAGCGTGTAAGGAACGGAATATCCGCCGGCCGCCTCGTACGCCGCTGCATATAAAGCATTTCCGCCGGCGTAACCGGGCGGCCCGATGAGATACGGATTGCCTTGGTACGACGTGGGTGCGTCGTTCCCAAGCAGATTGACGACGTCGACGATCAAGGTGATACGCGAATTGACATCGCCCTCGACGTGGAGATTCACGAAGGTCTCGCCCGGCGCGTGCAAGGAGTTCGGGAAGTCGGACTCCGGCGTGCCGAGATTGCCGATATACGGGTTTGACACCGCATTGTACGGCTCCGACGGGTTCTCGAGAAAGTAGTAGTTGTAACCGGGATCGACATAGTTGTCGTTGGGAACTTCTTGCGGCTTGTTGGTTGTCGGATTGAAGATCCAGACCATCTTGCCGTTGCCGTACGGATACCCGGACTCGTACGAGAGCGACGGTGTGATGCGCAGCTTGCGGTCGCGCGTGTGCCACTCGTAGGAAAGGTTGGCCGAGAAATTCGGCAGGTAGTTGACCGGGAAGAGCACGCCGGCCGCAACAGCCGGTGCGTTGAGGTCGTTGTACGCGAACTGTGAGGCGCTCGACGAGTAGGCTCGGATATAGTTCGTATCGAGCGTAAATCCGGCTTGACTGAGCCACAGCTCCGCACCGCGTGAACGTAGATCGCCGACGTTGGTCGGAACGCCGACGCCGGTAGGGTCGAGACCTGACTGCAGCGCCGAACGGAAGTTATAGGGCAGCACATCGATGAGGTTCTGTTCGTTGATGTTGAAGAGCGTTGCGCGAAACTGCAAGCGCGTTCCGCCTTCGAGCGAATAGGTGACATCGTTGCCGACCTCCGGCGCAAGCTGCACGAACGGCGCAGGCGCATTCGTGACCGGATCGACGTTGGTCGAGTCGACGCGATCCGCTTCGAGCGGCAACGGCGCGACCGTGTTACGATCGTAGGTGACGCGCGCCGCGATGGCGTTGGTGAGCTTGTACGCAGCGGAGACGTGCGGATCCAGTGCACCGTCATCGTAGATCGAACCGAAGGTTGGAACCACGTGGGTGTCGGTGAAGCGCGCCGTTGCCATCAGGTCGAGACGCGGCGTGACGTGCCAGGTATCGCCGAAGTAGGCGAGATATGAGATCAGCGTCGGATTCGAGGTAATGAACTCTCCGCCCGTCGGCACCACTTGATCGAGAAACGAGCTATTCGTGCGGACCTCGGCTCCGAAACGAAGATCGTGATGCTCGCCGATGATGTCCTCATCGTCGTAGCCCAGGCCCGTCTCCTTGCTTCCTTGCGTCTGGGAGAGCGAGATGATGCCGTCGGGCCAGCCGTTTTCGTCCCAGAAAGGTCCGCCTGCCTGCGATCCGTACTGCGATTGATAGAGCTGCACGCGCGAAAGCGAATGTGCGCCGTTATGCAGCCATTGGGCTTTCAGGATACTGTACGAGCCGCGAATGCCGGAGGCGTAATTGACCGGCGCGTTTGGATTCACTTCGCCCGGATAGGTGACGGGCGTGCCGGACGCCGTCGCACCGTCAAACGCGCCGACGGTTTCACCGGCGTAGGGCGATCCGTACTGATCGTACGTCGCCTGCCCGACGAGCCCCAAGATCGAGACATCGTCATTTGCGTCGATACGATAGTGGACGTTCGATTCCATCGAATATTCGCCGCGACTTTGCAGCGCGAGGCCGTACGTTCCCGCCTCTTCGGGATAGAATGAGCCGTTTCCGTAAAGGAAATACTGACTGCCGGTCATCGTCGCGAATGCGTAGCGCCACTTTAAATCCGGTGACGCGCCTAGCACTTGCAACGTTGTCTGACCGAACTGCGCCCCAATACCGACGCCGCTCTCGAGCGTGACGCTTCCGGGATAGGTGCCGACGGCGGGAATCTCATCGATAACACCGCCGAGCGAGTTGTCGCCCTGCGTCGTATAGCCCGCAAGGGTGGTCGTCGTGGACGCGACGCCCGTGGTCGGAAGTTGCGCCCCGACGATGTTGCCGCCCGGCTCCGCGACCAAACCTTGCGGAACCGGCACGGAATCGTAATCGAAGATCGCATCGGAGATTTTGCCGCCGCGCAGAATCGCGTTGGCGAATTGGTCGAGCACGACGCCGGGCACGGAGGCAATCGCGCCCTGCACCGTGCCACCGATATAATTCGAGAGACCAGACGAAGAGACCGGCGCTGAGATCGCCCGCGCCTGTGCGCCGCTGACCGTAAACGTATCGCTTATGCTCCCAGTGTTGAAGGCCTTGGTTGCCGATTGGACACTGGCAATTGTCTTCAGCGTGGAAACCAGACGGAAGGCAACGTACTGCGTCTCTCCGGCAAGCACCACGACGCCGTTTTGCTTGGCCGGCTGATACCCGGTAGCTTGGACCAAGACCACGTAGACGTCCGGCGCAATACCGAGCACGGTAAAATGCCCGCGAGCGTCCGATCTCGCGTTGTATATCCCGGATGGTGCCTGCAGCGTGAGGCTGGCGTTCGCGACTGGTGCACCGCTCGAGGTCACGACGCCGACGACCGTGCCGGTCGTCGCTTCGGCGCCGGAGACATAACCAAACCCACTTAGGAAAATGACGCTTAGCGCGAAGAGCATTCGCGCCCGAATAACATGTTTCATGGTGATCCTCTCTGCGGAACTACGTCAGTGCAAAGAGGAGCGGGGGTGCGCGTTCGCCGCATTGGTGAACGTGCAAAACTTGCATGTGCGAAAGCGTCGCATTATCGTCGCGCCGCGCGAAACTCGTCGCGCTCTCGCGCCCAAGTGCGCAGAGAACGCGCTCGAACACGATCTCGACCAGCGTTGCAGCGCGCCGAACGATCGCACGCATTCCGCGCGTAATGAGCACCGTACAGATCGCCCCGATCGCGGCGTGCGCGAGAAGGCTAAACCATACCGGACCGCCTAGCCAGGCTATACCGCCAAGCAGTCCGCCTTCGCAAAAGATCTGCTCGCTGCTCTCCATGACGAAGAGCGCGACGAGTTGTAAAACGAACGCATGCGGGATGTCGTGAATCGACGATCGCGCAAGAAAGCGCCGCGCCAAATCGATCGGGCGCTCGTGCGTCTCTCCGCAGCACCGTACGAACCGGCGGCACTGCCAACCAAGCAAAAGCAAGGCGAGCGAGAGGCCTGCGATCAGGGCAGGAACCACGCTGGAGTGGATATTGTCCGCGTAGCCGGGACCGAAGACGCCGGCGTTCGCGATCGTCTCAACCAGCGGGTCGCCGATTGCCGCAGCGATCAACGCAACGGCCGCCAAGAACGGCAAGCGAGACAGGCAGCGCATCAATAAGGCTTCTCCGGCGGCGCTCGTTCCACTGCCGGCCCTCAATCCTTGACGATTGCTGCAGAAGACGCGCTTGCCTGCCCGAACGTAAGTGCCGAGGATCCGGGATGATACCCGTTCCTGCTCAGAATGAACGACAGAATATCCACGTACTCGGTATGCGAGAGACTCGCGGGTGCGTTGAGCGGCATATTGGTGGTCATGTAGGTGAAAATGTCGCTGACATTGGCCTTAACCTTGGTACTGAGAGTTTTGAAGTTCGCGCCGCTCAGCGCAGGACCGGCGCCGCCCTCGAGCTGCGAGCCGTGACAGGTGGCACAATGTGCGGCAAAATCCGACGCACCTGCTGCTGCCTGGGCAGCGGTAAATGATAGCGATCCGGCCGCGCCGCTCGGGCGCGTCGTCAAGAACGCGGCAGCGGCGACCAAAGCGCACGCTGCCGCGAAAGCTGGAATTCCCCGCACGTTTTGTTTAGCTCCGCGTCACCTGAGCGTGTACGTCGTCAAGGTCCTCGATCGTATTGAGCGTTACCGCATCCTTGATCGAGGCGTTCTTGATGCCGGAGCTATTGCGCATCTTTCCTGCGAGCTCGTCAGCATGCTTATAGCCGCGGATTGCCTCATTGTGTTTCTTGACGCGATCGGGTGAAATCGATCCGCCGTTTTGGGCGACCACCCACTCTTCGAAGGCGATATATTTCGGGCGATTATTCTTGACGAAGTCGATGGTCTTCTGGCGATCGAGTCCCAGATCGTTGAGCGTCATCTGATCGAAACCAGCTCCGCACTCGTCATAGCTCTCCGGAAGCAATCCGGCTGCCGCGAGGGTCAGTTTCGTCCATAGGCGCGGCAAATGAATGGCGCCGAGGGGTCCGGCAGTATCCGAGCTGATGAGCGGAACCACATTTTGGAGCGTTACGGTTGGCATAATGCCTCCTAAGCGTTGGTGGGTTGTTTGGTTGAGCGTTGTCCGTGACGCGCGAGAAACGTCAACTCCGAGACACCCGACTTGTCGAGCTGCCCGAGGCCGAGCGCTTTCATGCGCTCGAATTGGTCGAAGGTCGCCTGTGCGACCGGGAGGGCCAAGTCATGTTCACGCGCGAGTCCCAGCGCGATGCCGGAATCCTTAGCCGCATGTTCCGCAGAGAAGTACACGTCGTGTTCGCGGTTTTGCATGTCCTCGCCGTCGGTCTCGAGCACGCGCGAATTTGCGCCTGTCTGCGAAAACACCTCGCGCAGCATCTTCAAGTCGAGTCCAAGCGCGTCTCCGAGGCCAAGGCCTTCCGCAAGGCCCGCGGTGTTGATATTCATCACCATGTTGACCAGCGCTTTGACCTGCGCCGCACGCCCGGCCTCGCCGACGTAGCGCAGCGACGAGCTCATCTTTTCCAACATTGGTTGCACGCGGTCAAAGTTCGCACGGCGACCGCCGATCATCAGGTAGAGCGTACCGTCTCGCGCCTGCGTGATCGAACTGGCCATGCAGGCCTCGAGCGAATGAGCACCGCGCGCCTCGGCCCGGCGTTGCACCTCGACGTGAATCGCCGGCGTCACCGTCGCGCAATTCACGAAGATTTTGTCCTTCGCACCTTCGAGTAAGCTGTCGCCGCGCTCCGCGAAGATACGGTCCATCGCGGCGTCGTCACTGACGACGGTAACGATGACGTCGGCGTTTGCTGTAACGTCGGCGAGTTTGGCGTAGGCTTTGCCCTTGGTCTGCGCGGCCGCCGCTTGCGCGGCTTCGGGTCGAATATCGTAGTAGGCGGTGACGGGATAACCGACGTCCGCGAGGCGTAGGGCGATGTTCGCACCCATTCGTCCCGCGCCGACGATACCGATGTTTGGAAGGTTGCTCATCCGTTTCCGTTCGGTTTGAAGTAGGTGATGTGATACGCGTTCAAGATCGCATCGATCTTGGATTGCTCCTGCCCAAGGACGCGATTGAGCTGCGTGACGAACGCATCGTTGCCCGAACGTGTGCCCATCGCCATCGGGAAGGTGTATTGCTCCGGGGAGCCTTGACTGCGCGCATTCGGGATGATAACCGCCGTAAGGTCGGGATGCTGCCCGACGTAATAGCCGACCGCCGGATCCCAGCTGAGGCCGACGTTGATCGTGCCGGCCTGCACCGCGTCGACGATGGCCGCGGGTGACGCATCTTCTTCATCCGCCGTCAAGAACGGTTTGGCGCCAATCGTCAGCGTGCGCAGCTTCAGTCCGATCTCGACCGGCGTATCCGCCTCGTAGCCGATCTTCACGTGCGCCAGCTGCGGGGAGTCGAGCGAAGTTATCGCGCCGAAACCCGCACCCTTCTTGTACACGAAAACGTACGAGGAGATATAGTACGGGTTCGTCGTTTGGAGATCGGCTTCGCTGTATGGCACGTCGACGACCAGATCGCACCGGCCGCGATCGATATATTGGTGGACCATCTCGGTGAAGCCATCTTCACCACGGATCGATTTCCAGACGTACACGATCGGGCGTCCCAGTCCAGCCGCCACGACTTGCGCGATGTGATTTTCAAATCCGTCGCCGGATCGATCCGAGTATGGCATGTAATTGGGGTCCGCGCAGACGCGTAATGGCGCGACGGCCGCCGGGGCCGGGGGCGCCGAAAGCGCCGCCGTGCCCCAAAGAACCATCGCACCGAGGAACCAGAGTATTAGACGCAGTTTCTGCATCAGTCGATCGCAAAGACGATCAGATCGCCGCCAAGCGTGGTGTACTTGCCGAGATCCGCTGCGGCGCCGACCGCACCTAGGCCTGCCGTCGGATTGGTCAGCCCGGCAGCCAGACCAATGCCGGCCCAGCCGCCCACGCCAGTGAGCATCGCAACGTACTCTTTGCCACCGTATGAGTAGACGATCGGAGCGCCGATCATGCCCGAGGGCATCTTCTGCTTGAAGAGCAGGCTGCCGGTCTTGGTGTCAACGGCCTTGAACCAGCCGTCCATCGTGCCGTAGAACGCGATGCCGTTGGTGGTCACCACGCCGCTCCAACACGGGAAGTGCTCGTGATCGCTCCACACGATCTTGCCCGCATTGGGATCCCACGCGATGAGCGCGCCACCGTAATTGCCCGGTCCCCGGTACATCTTCACGATTGCGCCGACGAACGGGAACCCGGCTTTATATTTGACCGCAAACGGCTGATAATCTTCGCACCAGTGGTTGGTCGGTACGATGAAGTAGCCCGTCGCCGGATCGAATGCTGCCGGCTGCTGATCCTTGCTTCCGATCGACGCGGGACAAATGCCCTTGGTGTTATAGCCTTGCCGCGTCGAGTACGCCGGATTCTGGTTTGGCTTGCCGGCGGCGACGTTATAGTCGTACGCCCAGTTGACCGATGGATCGAACTTATTCGCGAGCAAGAGTTTTCCAGTTTCGCGATTGAGCTCGAACGCAAATCCGTCGCGATCGAAATGCACCAACGCGGGTACGTCCGCATCGTGAACTTTGATATCGGCGAGAATCATCTCGTTGATGCCGTCGTAGTCCCATTCGTCATGCGGCGTCATCTGGAAGGCCCATACCGCTTGCCCGTTCCCGGGGTGGCGCGCGAAGATCGTCATCGACCACTTATTCTCGCCGGGTCGTTGCGACGGATTCCACGTTCCCGGATTGCCGGTACCGTAGTAGAAGAGATCGAGCTTCGGATCGTAGGAATACCATCCCCACGTTGTGCCACCGCCGACCTTCCACTGATCGCCGTGCCACGTTGCGGTGCCCTGATTTCGCGGTCCGTGGAAGTCGCTGCCGATGAGCACGTCCGAGTCCGGACCCTCGCTGTACGCGCGCCAGGCCTCGTGACCGCTATGGAGGTCTAACGCCGTAACGTACCCGCGGACGCCGTATTCACCGCCAGAGACGCCGACGATGACGCGATTCTTCTCGGGAATTACCAGCGGCGCTGAGGTTAGGGTTTGTCCGAGTTCGGGATCGGCTTCCTTATATTTCCAATCGACTTTGCCGGTTGCCGCGTCGAGCGCGTAGACCGTGCCGTCGAGCGCGTCGGCAATGATCATGCCGTCGCCGTAGCCGACGCCGCGATTGACGAGATCGCAGCACGCAACCGAGGTTGCAAAACTATCTTGCGTCGGCGTGTACTCCCACTTGATGTGATAGTCTTCGAGCGCAACTGCGTAGACGTGGTTCGGATAGGCGCTCTCGAAATAGAGCGTATCGCCGATCACCAGCGGCTGGCCCTCATGGCCACGCGTCGCGCCGGTCGACATCATCCAGGCGACGTGCATGTCCTTGACGTTGTCCGCGCCGATCTGGTTGAGGTCGCTATGCCGCAGATTGGCGAAATCGCCGGCCGGCATCACCCACTGATTGGCGTTCTGGCTCATATCGTTCAGCGATACGGTCTGTTGAGCCGTCGCCGCTGACCCGTGGAGAAGATAGCCGGCGAGCAAGCCAATAGCTAGCAACGGCACGACCGCCGCTGCAATAAGACGAATTTTCATGTGCGTTTTACTCCTGGCACCCGGTGTGCGACCTCCAGCGTAGGTTCGCACGATTGTGCTTGGCAATCGACCGCCCTGATGATCGTCAAACCTGATGATATGCCAGGGCAACAGGGACCAACTACTATGGCTGATAATGTTCCCGCGTATGGACGTTGACGCGGTGTTCCGGCGTCCGGCAACGCCGCCTCTTGCTGCTCCGGTCGGCGTTGCGATCGTCGCGAATCGCCACACGACAGCGGCTGCTCTTGCCGAACTCCTACGCGCCGACCCTGAGCTCGCGCTCATCGGCACGGCTGATGCGGACGCCGGTGAAGCGTTGCTTGCCGACCGCACGCTGCGCGTACTTATCGTTAACCTCAGCCTGACGCCCGAGACGGGTTTTGCCGAGTCACAAGGCGTGCGTTTTATACGCCATGCCAAGCACGTGCGTCCCGACGTCGGCATACTCTCGCTCAAGCGCCAGGTTGACGAGCATCAACTTCGCGCCGCGCTCGATGCCGGCGCCGACGCATGCTGTCTAGCGGTAACGGCAGGCGCACGCCTGCGCAAAGCCATCAAGGTTGTCGCTGACGGTGCGACGTGGCTCGATCCCGAAGTCGCGCACGCGCTCTTCCACAGTGAACCGCGCGACGCGCACGATGCTCCGCTACCAGTTCCGCATCTCTCCCCTCGCGAGCAGCAGATTTTGCGCCTGGTTGTCGAGGGCTACTCAAACGAGGAGATCGCGCAACACTTGCGCTGCGCCTACCCGACCGTGCGAACGCACCTCGCGCATCTCTATCGAAAATTAGAGGTCGATGACCGGGTATCGGCGGCGGTTTATGCGCTGCGGCACGGGCTAACGTGATCGCGGCGCTCGCCGCGATCGTTGCCGTGGCCACGGCGAGTCCAACACCTTCACCGTCGCCAAGCCCGCTGCCGGTCATCGGTACCGTTCGCGTCGCTACCGGTTCGCTCGAATCACTGCACCAGCTGCCCGTCCCCGCATCGGTACTCGATCAACAGGCGATCGTCAGTTTGCCGGCAGTGACGGGCGATCAAGTCTTGGGCTATTTGCCCGGCTTCGATCGCGATCGCAGCAACAGCATGTTCACCAACTACGGGCAGCTGCGCGTGTCTTTCGCCGGCCTCGGCAACGATCGTGGGCTCGTGCTCGCCGACGGCATTCCAGCGCAGGATGGCTTCGGCGGCCAAGTCGATTGGGCGCAATTCCCGGCACCGATGCTGGTACGCGCCGAGCTTTTGCGCGGACCCGGATCCGCGCTCTACGGCGGCGGTGCGATCGGCGGCGTGCTCGCGCTGCAAACCTTCGGGCCGCCGAGTGCGCTGTCGGGACCGGCACAAGGGACGCTGAGCTTTTCCGGCGGTACCCATGCGTTCGCACAAAACTACGTACAGATGGCTACGCCGCTCGGCGGGAAATTCTCCGGCTCGTTTGCGGCGCTCTCGCAGCAGCTGCAATACGACGATCTTGCGCCCGGGTATCAAGCCGCCCACGACAACGAAGCGCAGTCACAAAGCAACTTGGGCTCGATTCGCCTGCGCTATTCGCCCGACGCGCAGACCTATATCGAGTACGGCTACCTTGGTGCGTGGGATTACCAGCAAGAGGGCCGGCCGAACTACGATTTCTGGCGCGATATGCTACAAAACGCGCTGCACATCGCGCACACGAGCCCGCAGTCTTCGCTGAATGCCAGTTACTACGTTCGCAATGCTTTCGTGACGAACCGCGCGGATATGTATCCGAGCGCGCCGGGCACGCTCCTCTACACGCAATACGTGCCGACGCACGAGAGCGGCATGTTGTTGAGCTGGATCGTCGGCGGCGAGCGTTCCACCTTCGCCCTGCTCGGCAATGCAAAATTCGTCGGCGGCGTCAGCGACCAATTTAACGGACACGGCGTGTTCACCGTCTCGGGCAGCGGCGTACAAGACTCCTATGGCCTTGCCGCACAGGAAACGCTGCGCGGTGACCGCTACGAAATTGTCGTTGGGCTCCGCGAAGACGCGATCGATCTGGTCAACGCGGCCACGCAGAAGGGCTCGGTCGTAACGCCGATTGCACCGCGCGTCAATCGCGCGCTCTCGCCGCGCGTCGCCGCTCGCTACGATCTGACGAAGAGACTGGCCTTCCGCGCTTCGGGTGGCGGCGACTTTCGCGCACCATATCTCAATGAACTCGTTCGCGGCTATCAAATCGGCGCCGTCCAGTACCTACCGAACTCGGCCTTGGTCCCCGAACGCAGTTCGTCACTGGTAAGCGGCTTGGACTGGAACAACGCCAACAGCGAACTTTCGGCAGATTTTACGCACGCCTACGTCAACGACGCGATAGACTTCCGTACGATTAGCCCCACCGTGCAAATGCGCAGCAATTTCTCGCATACCGAGACCAACGGGACGACCGTGGTCTACGTCCGGCGCCTGGGCCCGTGCTCACGCGTGACGGTCTGGGCCACGCAACAGAATTCGCAAATCCTCGTCGGCACGGCGGCCGAAGTCGGCAAGCAGCTTCCCTACGTGCCGAAATCCGACGCCAGCGCCGAGTACGACGCCCCAATCGGCGCCGTGCAAACCGGCGTCAGCGTCAACTACTCCGGCATGACGTGGGCAGACGACCTCAATGAACAACCGCTCGGCACCGCGGTGACTGCCGGGCTACACGCGATTTTTCCGTTGCAAGCGGGCGCACACCTGACGCTCAATGCCCAGAACGTCACCGATGCACGCTACCTTTCGAGCATCGACCGCTACGCGCCGCCTCAGGTCATCTCCCTTGCGCTTTCCGCCCCGATCGGCGCACGAGCACCCGCCTGCTCGAAATAGCCCAAATATTTGGGCATAAATCCGGATATGAAGAGCATTCGAGCGTTTCTTGCCGCACTTATCGCGAGCGCCATGCTGGTCCTCGGCGTGCGTGCTACGCCGGCGCAGGCCGATGGTGCCGCAAGCACGCGCAATTTAATTCTCCTGGGCGGCGCCGCGGCGACGTACTTGATCATCCAGCACAATCGCAAGGTGCACGAACAGCAAGCAGAACACGCACAGCGCCAAGCGGCGCGCGAAGAGCAGAGCGACGACACTTCGTCGGCATATCAGCAAGCCGAACACGCCTATCAAGAAGAGGTTACGGTCAACGCCGAACTCCAAAAGGAGATCACTTATCAACATAGCGTCGTCACTGCCCAGCGCAAAGAACTCGCCGCGCTCGGCGGCGTTCGCGACGACGATGGCACCGGAAGCGCCGCGGTCATCTCGTACGGCTGGGGCAATGTGTGAAGCGACTGGTCGCGCTCGCGGTGGTAACCGCTCTTGCGGCCTGCGCGTCGCACGATCCACAAGCCTCGGCAAATAGCGTAACGCGCGGCGTCTTCGATGACACTCCTGCCGCAGTCACGCCGTATCTCGATGACGCGTTGCGCCCGCACGTCTCGCGCGCTAGTATCGGCATGATCTCGGATAAAATGCACGCGCTGGGTTCGTACGACAGGCTGACGTTGCTCGGTAGCGACGCCGCTACCCGCGAATACAGCTATCGCGCGAGCTTTTCCAAAGGAACGATGACCGTGGTGGTGCGCGTCGGCAGCGATGGCCGCCTAGCCGCGTACCGCGTGTTCCCGTCGAGCAGTTAGAGCTATAGACTGCTGGCGCGGTCCAACGTGAGGAACGTGCGCGCGAAGAGATCCGCCGGCAAGGGATGGCCTAGCGCGAAGCCCTGCACGTACTCGCAGCCGGTTTCGCGCATGACCTCGAGCTGCATCATGTTCTCGACGCCTTCGGCCACGACCGTCATGCCGAGCTCGGATGCAAGTCGCATCACCGTGATCGCTACGGCACGCGCTTTATTGTCGACTTCGCTCTTGGTTACGAACGACCGGTCGATCTTGAGCACGCTGGCGGGAACGTCGCGCACGCGACCCAGCGACGAACCGCCGGTGCCGAAGTCATCGATCGCGCAGTGCACGCCGATATCGCGCAAACTGCCGACCAACGCAGCAACGTCACCGTCGTCGCTTGCCACCACGCTCTCGTTGATTTCGACGATCAGCGCATCGCCCGGCATGGCGGTGCGTTCCAGAAGATCGCGCACGCGATCGCGGCAGTGACGGTGCAGAATCTGTCGTGCGAACAGGTTGACCCAAACGGTGAAATCGGGGATCTCACGCCGCCAGTCACCCGCCTGCAAGAGCGCTTGTTCCATCACGTTCCAGCCGACGTGCTCCCCGATCGAGAGACGTTCGAGCAACTCGATGAAGGTCGCCGGGCCAACGATACCGCGCTCGGGATGGATCCAGCGCAGGAGCGCTTCTGCACCGGCGACGCGCCACGTTTGCGTCGCGCCATCGTAGCGGAAAATCGGTTGAAAGAACGGAACAAGCTCGCGGCGCTCCACGGCACGATGCAGCTCGCCGACCAGCGAGGGCGACTCGCCGACCTGCAGGTCCGGCGAATACACGATCGCGTGCATCGGCGACGCCTTCGCACGATCCAGGGCGATATCGGCCTTACGCAACATCTCGTCAGGCGATCCGGTGCGAATCATACGCACGGCACCCATCGAGACCGAGAGAAACACGCGCGAACCGTCGGCATCGAACGGCGCGTCGAAGAACTGACGTAACTCGGTCATGATCGCATACGGGCTGCGATCGTCAACCACCGCGACTGCGAACTCGTCGGCGCTCACACGTGCGATCATGTATGAGGTCGGGAACGTCGCGCGCAGACGGATCGCCATCTGCTGCAATACATGGTCCGCCGCGACGCGACCGACGCCCTGATTGAGCAGCCGCATGTCGTCGATATCCATGATCACCAGCACGACTGCGGAATCGGCGTGGCGGGCGATCCACTCGACCAGACGTTCGCGATTGGGCAGGCCGGTTAACTCGTCGACGAACGCCCGGCGCGAGAGGCGCGCCACCAACTCCCAGCGCTCGTCGACGAGTCCCGCCAAGAGAAAGACCATGAGGCACGAGGCGAAGAGAAAGCCCTGCGTCTGCACGACCAGGTCGGGATCGAGACCGAGGGAGATCTGCATCAGCGTGGTGCAAACAGCCGCGGTGATCGAGGCGAGCGCGGCGCCGCGAATTCCGTAGCGTATGGCTAGCCACGACATTACGATGAATGAGAGATCGAGCACCGGCTCATGGGTGAGCTGCGAGAGATAGATTCCAAGCGAAACCAGGATGGCCGTTGCTGCTACCAGCGCGACGATCTCGGTGCGCGGCGGATCCTGATGTTCAGCCGGCGACTGCAACTGTTTCCAGCCGGCGAAGGCAACGATCGCCGGCACCAGCGAGATGATTGCCGTCATGTCGCCAAGGACGAAGCGAGCCAACTGCGCGGGCACGTCGACGGCAGCAACTTTATTGACGGCGACCAAGGCGGTGATCGCGATGACGCCGACGACGAGCGGCGCGCCAAGGCCGATAATTCCGCTAAACCAGGCGACGTCACGCAGATTGCGCAGCGGCAGGGTCACCCGTTGACGTTCCATCACAAAACGCACGGCGAGTGCAAAGATGAAGCCGAGCGGGATCTGCACCGTCAACGCCGCCCACGGTGCATGTGCGCTGTTTTCGACGAGCCCCCAGCGCAGGAGAGCACTGAGCGGAATGAGCGGCCACCACTTCCAGCCGGCGTAGAGCAGCAAGAGCACGTCGAGCGCGAGCACCGGATAGATCGGCGAGGCGCCGCCGGCGCTATATGCCCACTCGGTAAACGCGTCGACCAGTTGCCACAAAATCAAAAAGCCGGCGATATACACCACCGTTTGTTGCTGTTTGATCGACCGCGGCGCGAAGGTGCGCACGGGTTAGAGGTTCATCCTTGAGCGACGTGGTTCCCGTTAGAAAGGCACGAGGGCCGGGCCAACCGGCCAGGCCCTCGATTGTTGGGCATATGGGTCGAAGGGACTAGAAGTCGTCTTCGGCCGGATTTTCCTGGTAGGGCGCTTCCTCTTCGTCTTCTTCGTACGGCTTTTCTTCCTCGTACGACTCTTCGTCTTCTTCCTCGATCTCGTAGCCTTGAAGGCCGTCCTCGACCTCCTCTTCCTCCTCGGCCTCCTCGTCGGCGGCGAAGATTTCTTCGGCTTCGGCCTCGCGTACCGGCATCGGCGGTGCCGCCGGAAGCGGAATGGTCGCGTCCAGCGGCTTGCTGTCGTCGATCTCTTCCTCTTCCTCGTCTTCTTCCAGCTCGCTAACTTCAGTCGGATCGCCGGTGGCCTCTTCGATAGCGGCTGCCTCAGCCAGCGCTTCGCGCGCCGCGACCGCCGTCTGCGACGGGACCGGTTGATCGTCGCCCATCAGGAGACCGATCTCCTGACGCTCGCGCTCACCCAGATCGTCGTCTTGCATGCGTACGTCGATCTCTTCCCGATTCTCGGTGAGCACCTTGACGTCGAGAGCGAGAGACTGGAGCTCCTTGATGAGGACCTTGAACGACTCCGGAACGCCCGGCTCCATTACGTTCTCGCCTTTGACGATCGCTTCGTACGTCTTCACGCGTCCCACGACGTCGTCGGATTTGACCGTGAGCAGCTCTTGCAACGTGTACGCCGCACCGTAGGCTTCGAGTGCCCAGACTTCCATTTCACCAAAGCGCTGACCGCCGAACTGCGCCTTACCACCCAGCGGCTGCTGCGTGATCATCGAGTACGGTCCGGTCGAACGCGCGTGGATCTTGTCGTCGACCAAGTGCGCGAGTTTGAGCATGTAGATCATGCCGACCGTGATCGGACGCGAGAAACGCTCGCCCGAACGGCCGTCACGCAGCCACGTCTTGCCGTCCGGCGCCATGCCGGCGTCCTGCAGCCACTCGGCGATGTCTTCCGCGTGCGCACCGTCGAAGACGGGCGTCGCGACGTTCATGCCGAGCATGCGCGCCGCCCAACCTAGATGCGTTTCCATGATCTGGCCCAGGTTCATACGCGAAGGAACACCGAGCGGATTGAGCACGATGTCGACCGGCGAACCGTCTTCCAGATACGGCATGTCCTCTTCGGGCAGCACTTTGGCGATGACGCCCTTATTACCGTGACGTCCGGCCATCTTATCGCCTTGCAGAATCTTGCGCTTCTGCGCGACGTACACCCGGACGAGGTGGTTCACGCCGGGTGAGAGTTCGTCGCCGTTCTCGCGCGAGAACACCTTGACGTCGATGATCTTGCCTTTTTCGCCGTGCGGCACTTTGAGCGACGTGTCGCGCACTTCGCGCGATTTCTCGCCGAAGATCGCACGCAGCAACCGCTCTTCCGCCGTCAGCTCGGTCTCGCCCTTGGGCGTGACCTTACCGACCAGAATATCTTCCGGACGCACTTCCGCACCGATCCGGATGATGCCGCGCTCGTCGAGATCCTTGAGCGCGTCTTCACCGACGTTGGGAATGTCGCGCGTGATCTCTTCGGGCCCGAGCTTGGTATCGCGGGCTTCGCACTCGTACTCCTCGATGTGGATCGAGGTGAAGCGATCTTCCTTGACCATGCGTTCGCTAATCAGAATCGCGTCTTCGTAGTTGTAGCCTTCCCACGGCATAAATGCCACGAGCACGTTTTGGCCCAGCGCAAGTTCCGCTTCGTCGGACGACGGGCCGTCGGCGAGCACTTGACCCGCCGAGACGCGCTCGCCAAGCAGGACGATCGGTCGCTGGTTGATGCACGTGCCGGCATTGCTGCGCACGAACTTGAGGAGCTCGAAGAACTTCTCGGTGCCGTCATCGAGCTTGAGCGTGATGCCTTTCGCGTCGACCGAGACGACCGTACCGCTCACGTCGGAGACGATCAGCGAGCCCGAGTCCTTAGCGGCGCGATACTCCATGCCGGTGCCGACGATCGGCGCGTCGGGACGGAGCAGCGGCACGGCCTGACGTTGCATGTTCGCGCCCATCAGTGCGCGGTTGGCGTCGTCGTGCTCGAGGAACGGAATCAGCGCGGTTGCGACCGAGACGATCTGTTTGGGCGAGACGTCCATCAATTGAACGCGCAGCGCCGGCTCTTCGATGTACTCTTCGGCGTAACGGCAGACGACCGAGTCGGACGTGATCAGTCCGGCAGCGTCGACCGGCGTGTTGGCCTGGGCGATGATGTATTCGTCTTCGCGATCGGCGGTGAGATAGATGATCTCATCGGTCACGCGGCCGTCTTGCACGACGCGGTACGGCGTCTCGATGAAGCCGAACTTGTTGACGCGTGCATAGGTCGCGAGCGAACCGATCAGGCCGATGTTCGGACCTTCCGGCGTCTCGATCGGACAGATGCGGCCGTAGTGCGAGTGGTGGACGTCGCGAACTTCGAAGCCCGCGCGCTCGCGCGAGAGACCGCCCGGCCCGAGCGCCGACAGGCGGCGCTTGTGGGTCAATTCGGCCAGCGAGTTCGTCTGGTCCATGAACTGCGAGAGTTGCGACGAACCGAAGAACTCCTTGATCGCGGCAACGACCGGACGGATGTTGATCAGCGCTTGCGGCGTGACCGTCTCGATGTCTTGCACCGTCATGCGCTCGCGCACGACGCGCTCGAGACGCAACAAGCCGACGCGGAACTGGTTCTGCAGCAGCTCTCCAACCGAACGTACGCGACGGTTACCGAGGTGATCGATGTCGTCCTTAGCGATGATGCCGGTCGCGACTTTGATCAAACGCCGGATGACCGCGATCATGTCCGAACGGGTCAGACACTTCACGTCGATCGAGGGTTCCTCGAGTCCCGCGTACTCGTTGATCTGAATCGTCGGCGTGATAATGCGCGCCTCGACGTCCGGATTTTCGATGCGGTAGTGAAACTTGCCGCCCAATTTGTAGCGGCCCACGCCCGCGAGATCGTAGCGCTTCTCGTCAAAAAACAGCGACTCGAGGAGCTTCTCCGCGTTCTCCGCGTTCTCGGGTTCGCCCGGACGCAGTTTCTTGTAGATTTCCTTGAGCGCGTCTTCGCGCGTCTTGATGTCTTTGTCTTTGTCGATCGAGTTCTGGATCAAGGGCGAATTGTTGAAGAGCGCAAGAATCGCTTCATCGCTTTCCCAATTCAAACCGAGATCCGGGCGCGAAAGCGCGCGGATGAACGTCGAGACGTAGATCTTGCGGTTCTTGTCGATGCGAACGCCGATCGTGCCCTCGGTCTCGTCGTTCTTCGTACCGTTGTCGGTCTCGAACTCAATCCAAGCGCCGCGATTCGGAATGATCGTCGCGTTGTACGTCGGACGCGCGTTGGTGTCGACGTCTTGGCTGTAGTAGACGCCGGGCGAACGCACGAGTTGGCTCACGATCACGCGCTCCGCGCCGTTGATCATGAACGTGCCCTTGTCGGTCATGAGCGGGAAATCGCCCATGAAAATCTCTTGGTCCGGGATGCCCTTGATTTCGCCCGATTCGGCCGTGATCAAGCGGACGCGCACGCGCAGCGGCGCGCTATAGGTCATGTCGCGCTCGCGGCACTCCTCAATAGAATACTTGGGCTCGCCGAGCGAATGCTCGCCGAACTCGAGGATCAAGTTACCGGTGAAGTCTTTGATCGGTGAGATCGAAGAGAATGCCTCGCCAAGCCCGTCGGTCTTGAACCAATCGAAGCTGGCTTTCTGCAACTCAATGAGATTGGGAATCTCGAGAACATGCGGAATACTTGCGAAGGTGTACCGCGAACGCTTCGGACCCGGATCCGGAGGCTGCGGAATCGTGAACGCGCCCGCCGCCATGGGGAACGTGCTCGGCACGGCTGTCGTCACCACACCCGAATTGGGCGCAGGACGTTCCGTGCGCTTCGACTTGCCCTTACTCGCCGCGGAGCTCTTCGCGGTCGCTTTCGGTGCCGTCGTTTTCGCCATTATCTCTCTCTTACTGACCTTTTGAGCTGGGGAGTGACCGGGCGGGGTCCCGCCCTACACAAGCAAAAGAGGCCGAGCTGGTCCCCCACGTCACAGGGTCTGACTCGGTCTTCTTATATTCTTGTGGCTTATGCGCCCCCGGGCATAGGCAAAGATTCTAACACCGGCCCCGGCCGGCCGTCAAGAAGGAGTGCTTTGAGCGTCAATCGGGCTCCAACGCACGCCGGCGCCGCCCCTGCTCCCACCGCGCGCCGCCGATCAGTGCGAAGACCGCACCCGGCAAGGCAAGCGAGCACAAGAAAGCTAGCGTTTGAACGACGTAGGGATGAATGTGGTGATGTCCGAGTCCGCCCATGTCGCCAAGCAGTATAACACGCGCGCCAAGCTCGCGCTCGGCCGGAGGTTTATTTCAGGGCAGTGGCCTCCAGTATGAGCGCATCCGCCCGCCGCTCGAGCTGCGTCCGAACCGCATACTCCGAGGTCGTCGGCGCGGCGTCCGCCGATCCGACGTCGGATGCCAGGAAGCTCAGCTGGCCGTAGACTTGTTCGGGATAGCGCAGCGCATCCTCACCCTCGCTCACTTCGGGATTGTAGAGACGGTGCAGCAAGTCGTCGGCGCGCGCCGCATTTGCGCCGCCCTTGGCCTTGACGTCTTGCACGTGTTCGATTGCTGCCGTCATCTGCTGAAGCTTCGCTCGAATCTGCAACAAAAACGCGAGTTGCTCGCGTAGCTGAGAAAGCGTTGCGCGCGAGCGCGGGTCGGGGAGGACCGCAACGCTCCCAGCGACGGCGTGCGTCCCGGCGACGACGCGCACGCGATACGTTCCGGGCACGGCGACGGGACCTTCGAAACCGCCACCCGCCCAAGGGACGAAATCCTTGACCGGTTTTATGTCATCGTACTGCAGATTCCAGCGCGCGCGATTGACGCCGGAAACTGGGTCCTTCACCTCGATCGTGCGAATCAGCGTTGCGCCGTTGTAGATCTGCACGCTGACCTTTTCATCCTTAGCCGGCGCCTGCGCGAGCCAAAAGTTGACCAGTGCGCCGTAGCCGGGATTCTCGCCATTCCACTGGGCGACCGAGCGCGTGTAGCCTTGGTTGAACCGATAAGCGTCGCGCAGCGTGAAGAGATGCAGCGGTTGCGCTTGCACGTTTGCCGTCATCTCTTGCAGCGGATGCAAGTCGTCGAGGATCCAGATGCCGCGACCGTGCGTCCCGACTATCAGATCGTCAAAGCGCGGCTGCACGGTGAAATCGAAGACCGGCACGGTCGGCAGGCCACCAGAAAACATCGTCCAGTGCGCGCCTTCATCGTACGAGTAATACAGCCCCGACGCGGTCCCGGCATAGAGTAAACCGCGGCGTACCGGATCGGGTTTGAGCATCAAGGTATAGCTGTTGACCGGCAAGTCGCCTACGATGCGCGTCCACGTTGCGCCATAGTCGTGCGTAACGAAGAGCTGCGGGGTGCGATCGCCCCACTTGTGTGCATCAGCGCTCACGTAGGCCGTGCCCGCGTCGAAGGGCGACGGCACGACGTCGTCGATGCGCAGCCAATGATCGTCCGGCTCGATGCGAATCGCCGCCGGCGAGACGTCACTCCAGTGCGCGCCGCCGTCGCGGGTCAACCACACGCGCCCGTCATCGGTGCCCGCCCAGATCAATCCATCGCGCAGCGGCGATGGCCCGATCGAGAACACCACGTCGTAGTATTCGACGCTGGTGTTGTCGGGCGTGATCGGGGTGCCCGAGATCTGCTGCCGCGCTTTGTCGTTGCGCGTGAGATCGGGGCTGATCGCTTTCCAGGTCACCCCGCCGTCGTCGGTTTGGAAGATCCTGTCGCCGCCCATGTAGAGGCGATGCGGATGCTGCGGTGAGATCGCAAGCGGCGACGTCCACTGAAAGCGATACTTCAGCGATGCGGCAGGCCAGCCCATCGCATCCTGCGGCCACACGTCGATCGCCCGTGCTTGACCGGTTCGGCGGTCGTACTGCGTGACCGATCCCTGATAGCCGTCACCGTAGATAAGATTGGAATTCGCCTTGTCGAAGACGATCCAGCCGCTCTCTCCTCCCGCCGCACTAAAGAATGCGTCTGGCGAAATGCCCCCAAAGGAAAGGCTGTTGCTCGGGCCGCACGCGCTGCCGGAATCTTGGTCTTCCGAACAGATCGTGTATGGGATGCGGTCGTCGGTATCGACGTGATAGGATTGCGCGATCGCCATCTGCGCGTTGAGCCAGCTGTCGCCTTTGCTGTATGAAACCTCGGCGCCCTGATCGTTGCCGGCGATCATGCGCGCCGGATTTTGGGGATCGATCCACAGCTGATGGTAGTCCCCACCGCGCGTGCCGCGCATCGGCTTGGCGGTTTTGCCGCCATCGGTACTACGCCAGATTTGCACCGACATGAAATAGATCGTATCGGGATTCTTCGGATCGACGGTGAGCGAGGTGAAGTAGAACGGCCGTTGATTTATGCCGTGGGACGCGCTGACCATCGTCCAGGTCGCTCCGCTGTCGTCGCTGCGCCAGAGCGTGCCCTGCGCGGATTCGATCAGCGCGTAGACGCGCTTGGGATCGCTTGGCGCAAACGCGATCGCGATACGACCCGTCACACCCGTGGGTAATCCGTGACCTTCTAAACGCGTCCAATGGTCGCCGCCGTCCTTCGATTCGTAGACACCGTCGGTGGGACCACCGCTAGTCAAATGGTAGGGCGTGCGCCAACCCTCCCACATGCCCGCGAGCACGTGTTGCGGATTGGCGGGATCGATGGCGATGCTCGACCCGCCGGTGTGCTCGTCGGTGTACAGCACTTTCGTCCACGTCGCGCCGCCGTCGGTCGTTCGATAGATTCCGCGGTCTTGGCTTGCGCCATACACGTCGCCCAGCGCAGCGACAAAGACGCGCTGCGCGCTTTGGGGATCGACGGCGATCGCGGCGATGCTGCCGACCGGATCAAGGCCGCTGTGCGTCCAGGTTGCGCCGGCATCGCTCGAGCGCCACACGCCGTCACCGAAGAGCACGTCGTTGCGCAGATTCGCTTCGCCCGTCCCGATATACACCGTGGCGGGCGACGAGGGCGCAACGGCGATCGCGTTGACCGAACTCACCGGCTCGTTGTTGAACGTCGATTTCCACGTGACGCCGCCGTCGGCGGTTTTGAACATTCCGCCAAGGCCGCCGGCATAATATGTCGTCGGATCCGACGGAACGCCGCTCACGGTATCGATTCGACCGTTGAGCGGACCGATGTTGCGGAACTTCAATGCCGCAAAGTTGGCGTTGTCGGCGGGCGCCGCTGCAACGATAAAGAACGGAAGAACACAAGCACATGCTAAACGCATGCGCTGCGCTTTCACGGTTCGAAGAGCACTTTCCCCGTTCGACCTGGTGTCTCGGCCGCGCGCAGCGCTTGGGCTGCGTCGCGCAACGGATATACACCGGCGACCGGCAGCGGCAACTCATCGGCCAGCGCAAGCGCGAAGACACGCCGCAACACTGCTTCACGCTGCTCCACCGATGCGCGCGGCATCCACGAGTTCATCCAAAATCCACGAACGATGCTCTCCTTGGCGATCATCATTCCCGGCGCGAGTTTCATCGCTGCACCGGAAAGGGCGCCAAAGACGATCAACTCGCCGAACTGCGCGAGCAGCTTTTGCAACTCCAGCGTTTGCGCGCCGGCAACCGAATCGACGATGCGCGCAAAGCCCGCACCGCCGGTCAAGTCGAGCGCCTTCTTCTCCCAGCCGTCGTGGTCGGTTACGACAACGAACTCGGCGCCATAGTGTTTGAGGTCTTTGGCAGCGTCCTCGCGACGCACAAAGTTCACGATGTTGACGCCGGCCTTCTGGGCGAGCAGCATCAGCAGTTTGCCAACCGCACCGTTAGCCGCATTCTGCGCGATCCACATGCCCGGCTGCGTACGCAGATCGTCGAACAGCACGACCGTCGAGAGCGGCATCGCCAGCAGCTGACAGGCGCGGTCATCGTCGATCGCATCCGGAACCGGCACCAGCGAGCCGGTCGCGGCGATTACCTCGTCGGCCCACGTGCCTCTCGTCAGGCAAGCATAGCGTTTGTCGCCGATACGGCCCAGACACTCCGTGCCGCCCACCGCGGGCAGCTTCGGCTTGACACCGTAGATCCCACGAATCGTCGCCAGATCGTGGTTGTGGATCGGCGAGCGGACCATCCGCAACACCACTTCTTCGCCCTCGCGCGGCGCAGGCACCGGGATATCGGTGGGGGCAACGACGTCGGCGGGCTCGCCGAAGCGCGCATATTGCAAAGCAATCATACGCGCTTCTTCGAAGCGAATCGCCGAACTCCGTTGTCTTAGAAGTGGAACGTCGTCGTCAACCAGATTTGCCGGGGAAGTAGCGCTAGCTGACTGTTGTACGAGTACGGCGGCGGGTAGTAAGAGTTCTGCGCAATCACCGTACCCGCGTTCGTGTACTGGTAAATTGCGGCATCGTTGTTGAACAAGTTTTGGATTCCGAAATTTACGGTAATCGGGCCGACCGTCTTCGAGAGATTCGCATTGGCGTACCAGAACGCCGGACGATAGTACGAGTTGTTATTGCCGACATAGTAGCCGCTGATGCGGGCCGTCCATGCGCCCTGCCGGTTGTTGTAGCCAAGGCCGAGCGTTGCGGTCTGCGGCGGAATCCCGTAGAACTGCTGATAGTTGATGTAGCCGGGGTTGTTAAACTGCACTTGCTGCGATAGCCCGGTGTAGTACGCCGTCTGCACGGTGTAGTTGCCGTCGATCTCAAGCTGACGCGTGAGCGGGACCTTCGCGAAGAGATTCACACCGCGATACTGCCCCTGTCCGGAATTCAGGGCCACGATCTCGCCGAGGTTGCTCATCGTGTAACCCGTTCCGCAGCCGCCCGGCCCGTTGAGCGTTGCGAGCACGGTCGGGAAGTAGGTGGGATTCGCCGCCTCAAACGCCGTGAGATACGCCGGCGTAGCAGAGAGCGGTGCAACGCCCGAGATGATCGGGTTGGTCTCGATCGTATTGTACGCGTCAACTTCCACCGTCGCCTGATTCGCAAAGCGATGCGCTAGCGCGGCTTCGATGTCGTCGGATTGTTCCGGCTTCACGTCCGAACCCGGCGCCTGGACCGTCGGAACGGGGGAATCGCACGCGACACCGCTCGTCGGCATGTCGGTGAAGATGCCGCCTGAGAGGTGCGAGTAAAGCGCCGCAAGTCCCGGGTTCGGATACAAGCCGCCGGTATAGATGACCGGATCGGGCGAGATCGACGCGGCGCCGCCGGTCACGCGAACGACGTCATTCACATCCGGCCGATAGACGAGCGAGACGCGCGGATCGAAGCTCGACGTAAAAGAAACCTTCGAGTCGGACAGCGTCAAGTCGGTAAAGATCGAGAACTGCTTGCTCGCGTCGTACGTGTCGTGAATGAAGTAGTTGGTGTCGCCAAACGGAAATCCGGCGTAGCAGTTGCCGAAACAGGGGACTCCGTCAGCCGGCCATTGGTTCGTTTCGTGCAACTGGTGCTGCAAAGACATGCCGAATGAAAAGTCATTCTTCTGGCCGGCATACTCGTCGCTGATCAGCGCGCCGTGCGTATACCACGTGTCCTGTTCAGCAGCCAGATAATCGTCCACATCGGGCTTCTCGTTGTACTCACTGTAGGTGTCGACGTAGCCGTCGATCGTGAGCGTTCCCGCCCCGATCTGTCGCGTGATGCGCGCGTGGTAGTCTTGGTTCAGATCGTTATGAAAACCGCCCGGACCCTTGTCCCACGGTCCAGAGAAGTCCGAAGCAAACTGCGACGCGGTGAGACATTCGAATCCGGCGGCGTTGTTATAGAGCACCGCGACGGGATTCGGGTTGGCTGCCGAGTCGCAGTTCGTCTCCGTTCCGCTCGGCTTCATCTTGAAATTGTAGCCGCCGCTGGTTGCGTAGCTGCTGGCCTGGGCCAGCATCTGGCTGTACGGCATCCAATATCCTTCTCCGTTGCCGACGCCGTTAGCGTTGGAATTCGCGTCGTAGAACGAGACCAGCACCGACGTCTTGGAGTCGAGCTGATACGTCAGTTTCGCAAGCGCGTTCTTGTTGAGATAATCGCTGCCGACGTCGGTCGTACACGCAGCCACGTCCTCCGGGAGAAGCGACGGCGGGAGAGTTTTCCCATACAGGTTTGCGGTCGGCGAACCTACTCCCGCGCAATCGGCCGCGTCCTTACCGCCCAGCGCTTTGTTGAAATCCGCGCCGGAGAGCATCGCCGTCTGCAGGATCGGGCCATTCAATTCGCCCGAGGATCCCTCGACGCCGTAGGCAAGCGCATAACCGACCTTACCAGCCGTGCCGGTGTACGAGATTCCGGTCATCGTATGGTCGAGATCACCGTAGCCTTGCAACAGGGTCGCGTGATCGGTGGGTGTCGGATTGAGCGTTTCGAAGTCCACCGAACCCGCGAGCGTCGGCACGCCATAGAGCCCCGCCGCACCCGAACCAAAGGTGACGTTGATGTTGCTCATGCCCCAAAACTGTGCGAGCTGGTAATCGAAGAGACTGCCGTTGGTGTTGTAGGGGCACGGGACGGTGCCGATCGGATTGTTCGCCGCCGGACAGGCGCCTAACGGACCGACGGGATGGCCATCGATCAATGCGACACTTTCCGAGGGATCGAAGCCGCGCAGCTGGATGTTTTCGTCGTCACCAACCGAGTTCGACGTCACCGATGTGACGAACGGTATTGTGCCGAGTGCATCGCCCGCGCGCATGTAGTTTTGATCCTGGAGAATGCTCGGATTCAGATTCTTGTTGATCGTCGCCGTCGCTGCAAGCGCCGTATCGCTGGCAACCGAGACCACGGCGATCTGCTTGAGGCCCGCCGCAACCGGCGTGAGGGCCGCCTGCATCTCGACGCGATTTTGTCCCGGCTCGACGCGCAGCGCCGGGACGAGCGTCGTCTGATAGCCGTTCGCGGTAATCAGCAACGTGTAGTCGCCCGGCGCCACACCGGCAAACGAAAACGAGCCACCAGCGGAGGTAGTCGTCGAGGCGACGACCGTTTCGCCTTGGCGAAGCGCGACCGTCGCGCCCGTCACCGGTAGCCCGGCGCTTGTTTCCAAAATTCTCCCCGTAACCACGGTCCCTGCGGCGGGCGCCTGCGCCAACGCCGGTGACACAACAAAAGACCATGCGAGCAGCAGAGCCGCGCAAATCCGTACAATCATGAAAGAATCACTACGCACGAAATTTTATCGCTTGCTTATCTCCGGTTTAAGAAATACTATCTTTTTGCCGTTCATGTTTGCG
Organism: Vulcanimicrobiota bacterium; assembly: GCA_963837195.1. Classification (GTDB taxonomy): domain Bacteria; phylum Vulcanimicrobiota; class Vulcanimicrobiia; order Vulcanimicrobiales; family Vulcanimicrobiaceae; genus Aquilonibacter. The sequence goes on along the minus strand of CAWIMO010000006.1, from coordinate 3,095,459 downwards.
TCATAGTGGCGCCGTAAACTAGTGCGCGTGCCTATGCTCGTCGCGCTGCCGCCACATGTCGTGCCGATCGTTGGGCGATTTGACTACGTTGCCGTCGACGCGATACGGCATCGCGTGTATGCTGCACATACCGGGAGCGAAACGCTCTTGATCGTCGACGAGCCGACGGGCAACGTGCTCGGACAAGTGGACGTCGGTCCCATGCACGGCGTCGCCGTCGATCCCATTGACGGTTCCGTCTTCACGGGCAACGGCAGCGATCAAACGATCGACAAGGTCGATCCATTGTCAATGAAGGTCGTCGCCACGGTGAGCGTGCCCGGAAATGTCGACGGGATCGCGTACGACGCCCAACTTCACCGCCTTTATGCTGACGAAGACGGCGCCCCGCACGTCTACGTGGTTGATACGACCGCGATGAAACTCATCGGGACGGTCGCGCTTCCTTCGAGCGACCCCGAAGCGATGGCAATTGACCCCGCGACGCACCTGCTCTATCAAAATCTCAACGACAGCGACAGCATCGCGGTGATCGACCCCACGACTCTAAAGGTCACTAGGGTCATTAAAACGCCGCAGATCGCGCACAACCACCCCCTGCTTTTCAGTCCTCAGCTCAACCAACTCATCGTCGGCGGTAAGAACGGCGTGATGTCGGCGTACACCCCGGCCGGAAAACACCTCGGCGACGCGCACGTCCAAACCAACATCGATCAGTGCAGCCTCGGCCAGAACGGCGATGAAGCGGTGTGCGCAGGCAACGGCGTCCTGACGCTTCTCGAGTTGATGCGAGGCGGCGGCCCGCAGGTCGTCGCAACATTCGACACCAAGCACGCCGTGCACACGACCGCGATCGATGAGCACAGCGCTCGCGTCTGGATCGTTTACGCTGCTCCGGGCGGCGACTTTATCGAAGCATTAAGGATTGTACCCTGAGAAAGGGACGAGCGGTCGCACGCGAAGACAACCCCTCCCTATGCGCGTTCTGATCGTCGAAGATGATTCCGCGCTGCGCCGCTTGATTGTGCGCGGCCTGTACGAGGATGGACATGTCGCGGACGCACTCCCCGACGGACGCGAGTGTGCCGAATACCTGAGTGCGACGGCGTACGACGTGGCGATTCTCGATCTCAACCTTCCGCACCGCGACGGCCTGTTGGTGCTTCGCGACGTACGCGAATGCGGAATACGCACGCCGATTCTTCTGCTCACCGCTCGCATCGACTCGCGCGACGTCGTTAACGGTCTGGACGCCGGCGCCGATGACTATCTGCGCAAGCCGTTCGCGCTCGATGAACTGCACGCGCGGCTGCGCTCGCTGATGCGACGTCCGTCAACGTGGAGCGATGACCTCCTACAATGCGCAGACCTGGTCTTCGATCGCCGCACGCGCGAAACGCGCCGAGGTGAGCGGCACATCGACCTTACGTCGAAAGAGATCGCGCTGCTCGAGACGCTTCTCCGAAACGCCGGTCGGACCGTAACGCGAGAAGCGCTCATCGACGCGGTTTGGGATCGCACGGCCGATCCTGGATCAAACGTGCTCGACGTCTACGCGCGCCGGCTCCGCGTGAAGCTCTGTGCGGTCGGCGAACCGCCGCTCATCCACACCGTTCGGGGCGTCGGCTTTCGACTGGGAGCCGGTGCGTGAGCCTGCGGCACCGCATCGCGCTCACAATCACGCTCCTCGTCGCCGCGACGTCGATCGTCTTTGCAACGATCTCGCTTGCCGTGCTCGATCGCACGCTGCGCGCCGAGCTAGACGCGAAGCTCAACACGCTGGCCCTGGCAGTTGGCGAGATCGCCGACGTGCATCATGGCATCCTTTCCGTGGATGCCAGAGATATCAGACAGATCAAAGATCTGCACGGACCGGACGTGCACGTCGCCGTTCTCGACCGTCGCGGGCGTGTTGTCTACGGGGAAGTGGCTCCGCCCGCCTCCCAGAGCGCGAATTATCGCTTCGCGCGTACGACCAAGATCGACATGACGACCGCCGGGTTCGGAACGGTCGTGACCTGGCAAAGCGATCGTTGGATCGCCGACGTGCGTCGTGCCAGTCTGCTCACGTTTGCGTTGGTCGGTTTGGCTTTAGTGCTGGTTGCAGCGTTTTTCTCACGCGCCCTTGCGAATGCGATGCTTGGACCGGTCGAACGGATCGCCGCGCTCGCCGAAGCGATCGAGGCACGCGATCTCTCCAAGCGCATCGACGTGCGCGGCCACGACGAGTTGGCGCGCTTGTGCGCGAGCTTCGACCGCATGCTCGACCGCCTCGAGGCGAGTTTTGCAACCGAGCGGCGCTTCGTAACCGACGCCTCGCACGAACTGCGCACGCCGCTCGCCGTGGTGCGCGCTGAAACCGATCTGGCGCTGCGGCGACCGCGAGACCCCGGCGAATACCGGGCCGCGTTGGAATCGATCGATCGAGAGACCGCGCGTCTCGAACTCCTGGTCGACGACCTGCTCGACACCATGCGCGATCGCGCCGTCGTACCGAACCAGCGGGTGAACGTCGCTGCCGTGATCGGACGGGTCGCCGGGTGATCCGCGGATGCGGCGACTCGATCGAGCGCGCGGCGACTGCCGTGCTGCACAACGCCGCCACGCACGGCGGCGGCGGCGAGATCGACATTCGCGTGGTCGCCGATCCGGCATGGGTACGGATCGAGGTAGCTGATGACGGTCCGGGCTTTGCGCTCGACGCACTTGGCCACGCGACCGAGCGCTTTTGGCGCGCCGACTCGGCCCGCTCGCGCGGCGGAACGGGCCTCGGCCTATCGATTGCACGGGTACTGATCGAAGCGCACGGCGGCGAGGTACGATTGGCGAATCGCCCCGAACGCGGCGCGGTCGTCAGCTTACTCTTACCGGCGAACTAGCGGCTAATCGCGCTCGTCGTCTTCTTCTTCCTCATCGTCTTCGTCTTCGTCTTCGTCTTCGTCGTCTTCATCTTCGTCGTCGAGATTGAAGTCGTCGTCTTCTTCTTCGGGCGACATCTCGTCGACCGCCGCATGAATTTCGCGATACATCGCTGCAATCTCGCGACCAAGCTCTTGGCCACTGCGATCGGAGCTAACATTCTTGAGCCACTGCTCGAGCGCCGCGATCGTCAAATTCATCGCGATGACATCGTTGGTCGGAGCGTCAAGTTCGAGTTCCATTACACCATCCTCATGAAGGGCACGATTGTCTTCAGCGTACTTCATCGGACTTTAAAAGGGGGTTAAGGCGCAACCCGCGTATATAGTTAGCCGGGTTAATATTAATTCGATGCGAAATCCGTTTGCCCATCGCCAAGACGCGCCCGTCGCGCTGATCACCATCACGGTCATGCTCGGGTTGATCATGGCGATCATCGATTCGACGATCGTCAACGTCGCGCTCAATACGATTGGCGGCAACCTCGGCGCCTCGGTTGACGAGGTGTCGTGGGTGGCAACCGGCTACATCTTGGCCAACGTCGTCGTCATGCCGCTCAACGGGTGGCTCACCGCCTTCCTTGGGCGCAAGCGATTTTACGCGGCTTCGCTCGCCGTGTTCACGGTTGCATCGCTGCTCTGCGGTACCGCGACCAACATCACGCAACTGGTTATCTACCGCGTCATTCAGGGGCTCGGCGGCGGCGCGCTGCAGCCGACGGCGCAAGCGATCATGTTCGAGACCTATCCTCCTGACAAGCGCGGCAACGCTATGGCAATCTTCGGGCTCGGCGCGATGGTGGGACCGGCGGTCGGGCCGACACTCGGTGGCTACATCGTGGATAATGCGAGCTGGCCGCTAATCTTTTACATCAACATTCCGATCGGTATCGTCGCCTTCTTGATGACGATGATGTTCATTCCGAATCCCAAGTACATCGAGCGCGCCAAAGCCGGTCTGGATTGGATCGGCCTCGGCCTCATGACGGCGGGTCTGGCATCCTTACAGTACGTGCTCGAACGCGGCGAGCACGACGATTGGTACGATTCGTCGACGATCACGATCCTGACTATCGTCGCGGTGGCGGCGCTCGCGCTCTTCGTCTGGAGGATGTTACGCGAGCGACATCCCCTCGTGAACCTGCAGGTTTTCCGGCATTCCTCGTTCACGATTGGCAATATCCTCGGCATCCTAAGCGGCTTCGGGCTCTATGGTACCGCACTGATCTTGCCACTCTTTTTTCAGACCATCTTGGGATTTACCGCGTTCGACACCGGCCTTGCGCTCTTGCCCGGCGCACTCTCCACTGCCGTGAGCATGATGATCGTCGGTCGTCTGCTCAATCGCATCGATGCGCGCGCCTCGATCGCCTTTGGCTTTTTGGTCTTCGGGTTCTCAACGTGGATGCTCGGAGGGCTCTCGACCGACGCGGGCTTCTGGGACGTCTTTTGGCCGCGCTTGATCCAAGGCTTCGGCTTGGGCTTTCTCTTCGTGCCGCTCTCGACCGTTTCGCTCGGCGATATTCCAAATTCCGAGATGGCCGGCGCGACCGGCGTTTACACGCTCGTGCGTCAGATCGGCGGCAGCTTCGGCATCGCAATTTTAACAACGCTGCTCGTGCATCAAACCGCGGTCGCGTGGAACGTGCTCGCCTCGGGCGTGACGCAGACGCACGGCTATTCGGTAGGCACCCTCACCTCGATGGTCGCGCAGCAATCCGCGATGATTGCCTACAATTATCTGTTCCGCATCACGGCAATCGTCTTTGCCGTCGCTGCTCCGTTGGTCTTGTTCATCAAAGTGAAGCCCCGCACAGCGCGAGCCCAAGCCGGCGCGTCTTTAGCCGCCGCGGTCGATTAGCGTCGGCTACGTACTTGGCTCAGGACTTCCGCGACCGCTGACACTACGGCCTTCGGCTGGTCCAACTGAATGTAATGCTCGGAGTGGTGTACCACGAAGTTGACTCCGACCGATGACAACGCCGCAAGGCGAACGTGTCCGGCGGTCCAGACGCGTTCGACTGCCGCCATTTCGGCGGGCGGTATTGGCAATGGCGCGTTCGTATCGTTCGCTGCAGTCAAAACGATAAGCGGCAACGCACCGTAATTGCGTTGCGCTGCAACATCTTGTGCCGAGTCTACCGCCGTGGAAGCCGCATCCTCCGATCCGAGATCGAGCCAGAACGCGGGGCGACGTAGTTGTGCGATTTGTACGCGCAAGAGTTCGCAAGCCGCTACGCCGCTCTGCGCGCACTGCGCGCTCTCGAGCTCTGCGAAATGCGGCGGAAACCCGCAGATTGCGGTGGCCTGCGAGCCGACGGTCAGGTCGCCATGCAACGCCGCCTCGTAGCAGAGGTGATATACGTTCGGGGCGTGTGAGTCCATGCGCTTCATGGTGGGGGAGGCCGCATCGAGCGCCTTCGTCTGATTTGGATACGAAGGATCGACGAGTACCATACCGGCTACGTCGCGCGGATAGCGGTCAGCGTAGAGGAGCGAGTACAAACCCGCAATAGAGTGTCCGGTGAGGACATATGGCGGTTGAATTCCGGCGTTCCGCAGCAGGGCGTGCAAGTCGGCGACCATCGCATTCACATCGCGCGGAAGCGGCCCACCGTCGCTGAAACCCATACCGGCGCGATCGAACGAACATACGCGCGTCAACTTGGCGATCTCCGGCTGGACCTTGCGCCAAGTGTACATGTCCTCGCCTTCTCCGGCATCCAGAATGACGGCCGGCGATCCTTGGCCTGTGCAATAGAGATTCAGGCTGTGACCGCCTACGTCCACCATGCGCTGCGGATGGACGTAGGGGGCGACGTCCGCGTGCGTAAGCAGCGTGGCCGCGGCTGCAAATCCACAGCACGATACCACACACACCACAACGAGCAGGAGGGTCGGCTTTTTCATCGTCACGCGTCCAGGCGTTCGAGTGCATCGAGCGCATCCCTCGCCAACGGCGCACGCGTGCGAAAAGCCTCGATCCGGTATTGCAGGACGCCGGCACGCGCTTTGGTGCGCGCCCCCAGACGGCGCTCGAGTCCTTTGCGATAGACCATTGGTCCCACCAAATGCAGCGCGTCAGCTGACGGCTCATCGTAGTATTCGGGCCAGTGCGAGAGCCAAATGCCGACCGTCGGGCGTCCGCCCATCGCAATCGCCGCGTGCAGCGGTCCCGATGCGACGCCGACGTAGGCGTGCGCGGCGCGAATCAGCGTCACCAGCACGTGTGCAAACGGCAGGTCGAGATCGCCGAATAGATCCGTGGTCGTCGGCGCCAGGTCGCGCTCGCGTCCGATCGCTTCGCTCGTGCGCTCGTCGACGGCGACAACGCGCGCCTTAGGATCCTGCGCGCGTACGGCGCGGGCGAAGTCAACGATCTCGGTCTCGGGCCAAATCTTGTCGACCTGCGTGTGACCGCCGGCCGAGAGCACGTAGCAATGCATACCCGGCTTGACCCATTCGCGCAAGCGTGCTTCGACTCGCGCGGCTGTGTCGGCCGGCGCGCGAAAGGCGAGCGAACTGCGCAGCGGCTGCGAGAGATCGATCGCGGCCAACCGTTCGGGCGCGACGATGCGGCTGGCGAGATAGCGCGCCTTGGTGTGCCACGGGTAGGGTGTACGTCCGGTCATCTCGGGATAGCGGCAGACCAGCACGGCATCGATGCCGTGCTCGACCATCCGTGAACGCAGCGGCTCGGGCACATCGAGTGCGCTAACACCGTCGGGCGGATGATCGAGATCGAGTCCGAAATGCGGCCGCGCACCCAGCGCCGACCCGTCACCGAGCACGCGCGTTCCTGAGAACATCGGCAGCGCACGCTCCCCCTCGTCGTAGAGATGCACGAAGTCATCGCCGAATCGACTGAGATAATATTCGTTCGACGGCTCGAGCAGCGGCACGACGAACGAAAGATGCACAAAGTCGCCTAGGCCGTGCGGCCAATAGATCAGCACGCGCCGGTTCGTCACCGAGCCAAAGCGCCGGCCGTCGTCGGAATAGACGGGCAACTCGATCATATGCGTTGCAAGCTTTTCGGCCGTTCGCCGGAAAGTACTTGTCAATGCTCCACATCGGTGTCGATGCGTGGAATCTTCCCGGCGATCACCGCGGCATCGGCCGCTACGTTCGTTCGATCCTGCGCGAATGGCGCGAGTCGTTCGCCGCGCGCGCTCGGGTTTCGCTTATCGTTCCCGAGTGGCATACCTGGAGCGTTCGTGCCCGCTACCGCCGCGAAGCCGACAGCTACGCGTATCCGATCGTTTCGCGCGCCTTCCACGAGCGGGCAAAGCTCGACGTGCTGTGGTTTCCCTGGAACGGGTGCAGCTGGTTGAACTTTACGCGTCCGGCGGTGGCGACGCTGCACGACGCAACGAACTTCGTGATTCCCGGTTACGCGCCGCAGACGCAAGTGATCTTTCGCAATGCGGCGGCGCGCTGCGGCGAGCTGATCACCGACTCGGTGTTCTCGGCGCACGAACTCGCGCGCGAACTGCAGGTCCCGCTCGAGCGCTTCACCCCGATTCCGCTGGGCGTCGACATGCCGGTCTTGGGAGCGGTGCCGGCTGCGATCGTGCGCGAGCAGCCCTACGTCCTCTTCGTCGGAACCGCTGAGCAGCGCAAGGGCATTACCACGCTGATTCGCGCGATGGAGCGCGTCCAGCGTGACGATCCCGCGTTGCGGCTGGTTATCGCCGGCGCGCCCGGTGATGGCCTGCGCGGCGACGAAACGGTCGCTATGCAAGCCCTCGGCTTCGTCGACGACGACACCCTTCCCGGGTTTTACCGCGGCGCCGCGCTCTTCGTTTTTCCGTCGCGCTACGAAGGCTTCGGCCTCCCGGTGCTCGAGGCGATGGCCTACGGCGTGCCGGTCATCGCGACGAACGTCACGGCGATTCCGGAAGCGGCCGGCGACGCCGCGCTCTACGTGCCGCTCGACGACGACGTTGCACTCGCGCAGGCGATCGTACGCGTTCGCAACGAGCCGGCGCTTGCGACGTCGCTGCGCGAGCGTGGTCTCGCGCGCGCCGCGACGATGAGCTGGACCAACACCGCGGCCGCCACCCTGGACGTCCTCGAGCGCGCGGCGTCGTGAGTGCCGACATTCGGCTGGCGACGGGTCTTGCGATTCGCGACGGACGCGTGCTGTTGGTCGCTTCGCGCTATCGTTCGCACGCACAGCCACTGTGGAACCTTCCCGGCGGCCGCGTCGCGTCCGGCGAATTGTTGCGCGACGCGGTCGTGCGCGAAGTCGCCGAAGAGACCGGCTTGCGCGCGAGCGTGAGCGAGCTTGCCTACGTGAGCGAGAGTTACGACGGCGCGCGGCACGTGTTCAACGCGACGTTTTCGATCGACGTCACCGGCTCGATCGCGCAGCCTGCATGCGATGATCACGTCGAGGCGGTGGAGTGGGTGCCGATCGATCGACTAGCCGAACGCATCAGCGTGGCGGTTGTGCGCGATCCGCTCGTCCATTTTCTTCGCGACCGCACGCGATACTACGGTTTTGCTGACGCCGGCATCACCATCGAATGGCCAGAGGAGCCTTGATTTAGCCTGGCTCTTCTATGCTGGTTTGCGCAAAACCCAAGCTTCGCGGTCGAGCACAAACCCCAGCACATCGACCGGCTGACCGCTGACGGTGGCGCCGTGCGGCAGGACGCCGTCTTCTTGAAATCCTACGCGGGCGAGCACCGCGCGCGACGGCGCGTTCTCGGGTACGCAGTAGGCGCGCAGCTTGCGAAGATGCAGACGTGAGAATGCTTCCGACGCTAGCGTGCGCACCGCTTCGGTCGCAACGCCGCGCCCGCGATAGGTTTGCACGATGCTATAGCCGATTTCGGCCGAGGAGTTGACCCGCTCGCCGACCCGTAGTGAGGCCCACCCGACCGGTTCGCCGATGCCTTCGAAATAGATCAGCCATTCGAAGCGTCCCCAGGCACCGGGTTCGAGCCGCTGCGGCCGCGCAGCAACCATGCGCCCGAATTGCACGAGATCGACCTCGGGCAAATCCTGAAATTCACGCAACCCGGGCTGGCGCAGCATCTGCCACAACACCGCGGCGTTGTGCGGCGTCACCGGAACCAGCCGCAGCCGTTCGGTCACAAGAGTGCGCATAGCCCTAGACATTTTCCCTCGCGCGCGTGATCCATGCGTAGAGGAGGGTCATTCGCATGGTCGATTTCATGGCAACGGTGACGAGCCGTCCCTCGTACTTCATGGGGACGCACACGCATGCCGAGCATGAGGAATTCTGGGCGCGGACCGCCGGCGGCCCAGTCGAAGTGATCGACAACGTCGACCTTGCTCCGCGCGTGCCCGTCGAGCCCGGCGACCGGATCGAAGTGTGCGGCGAGATGGTGCACGATCCGGGAAGGTCCGCGCCGATCGTGCACTGGACGCATCACGATCCCACGCACCGCCATCCGGACGGATTCATTCGTTTCCGGGGGCGGGTGTACGCATAGCGCTGCCCCGCAGCGTCAAGAGTTCGGGCACGGTCACGAAACGATAGCCTTCGCGGCGTAGGCGCTCGATAATCAGCCGCGTGGCTTCGATCGCGCTGTGGCGATCGCAGGTTTTTGCGGGCACGTGCGCGTTCGCGCAGATGATACCGCGGTTGCCGTCGTGCAGCACGATGATCGCGCCATCGTGCACGTAGGGCACGACGCGGTCGGCAATGACTGAGGCCGGCGGCTCTTCCCAATCGTTTGGCAGCGGCACCGACCACATCACCGGGGTGTAACCGAGGCGGCGCGCCTGGGCCAGCACCAGCCAGTCGCGCGCACCAAACGGCGGTCGCATGATCCGGGTGTGCACGCCGGCGGCGCGATAGATCGCCGCATCGGTTTTGGCTAGCGAGCCGCGCACTTGCGCGGCCGTCATGAGGATCATGTGGTTGTGCGACCAGCTGTGATTGCCGATCGCGTCGCCGTCGCGCGCCTCGCGGCGGACGATCGACGGATAGGCCGCAACCGCCCGTCCGACGACGAAGAACGTCGCGTGGACGTGCTCGCGTTCGAGTACGTCGAGGATGGCATTCGTATACGGCGGATTCGGGCCGTCGTCAAAGGTCAACGCGACCACGCGCCGGTCGGACGGCCCGCTTACGATCGTCGCACCGAAAACCTGATTGCTCGGGTTTTCGGAGATCTCGTAGAGCCAGAATCCGGCCAGCGCGAGCACCGCGCACGCCAGCAGGGTTTGCAGCGCAACGCGTGTCGCAACGATCACTTCGCGGATCCACCCGCTTCGAAGGCGGCGCGAACCTGGGCGACCTTGGCGCGAAACGCTGGTGGTCCGAAGGCGCGAAAGTCGTTGACGATTTCTTGGTAATGCGGATCGGCGAGCTGCGTGCTGGAGAGCTTGAGCAGATCGTTGGGATTGGTCTTGCGCAAATCGATCGTATACTGCCGTCCGGCGGTCGTCGCCCAATAGTGCGGGTCGGTGAACGTAATCGTGCGATCGCCTTGCTTGAAGTCCGCCAGCTGTTTCACGTAGACGGTGTAGTGCGCATCGGTGTTTCCGCGCGGCGGCTTGTCCATCAGATCCCACACGCCGTCTTGTACCAGCTTCCCAAAGAAGAAGCTCACGTCGGTCATCGGAGCCGCCCTCGGAAGTTGAATCGTGACTTCTTTACCGGCATAGGAACGAATCCGATACGAGAACGTCGATTCTCCCTCGACGTCCTGCATATCGTACTCTTCTTCATAGATCGGCGGTTTGTCGTAGTGAATCAAAAGACGGGCGTACAGCGCACTGGGCTGCGCGCGCACCTTGTCGACGCCGCCGAACTCCGTGAACTCGGGATGCGATGCATAGATACGTAAGCCCACGATGGTCATAACGACGATGAAGATGAAGATCGCCCACGGGACGATGGTGGTGCGGCGGAACATGACGGGCGTCTTTACGAATCCGCCGGTGCAGCTTCCTGGTCAAGGACGTCGTTCACGAGGCGATCGGCGAGCTTGTTCTGCTTGCGCGGGACATGCTTGATGTCGACGTGTTCGAAGCGCCGCAGCAGCGTTTGCGCCCGCCGGTGCAAGGGCTGCAAATCGGCATGTTTGACGCGGTACTCGCCCTGCATCTGCTTGACGACGAGCTCGGAATCCAGGCGCACCGCGAGGCGGCGGATGCCCCGTTCGGCCGCGCGTTCCAGGCCAATGCACAACGCCGTCCACTCAGCGACGTTATTCGTCGCGGTGCCCAAATAGCGCCCGACTTCGTCGAGCACGGCGCCGTCGGGCCCTATGAGAACGGCGCCGCTGGCTGCCGGGCCTGGGTTGCCGCGCGACCCACCGTCGGCAAAGAGGGTCGCATCGGCGGGAAGTGCGTCAAAGAGCGTTGCCATGTCGTTTCGAGATTGTTCGTCGTTGGTATAATCCAGCCATGCGACACGTTCTTATGCGCGGCATCGCCGCTCTTACGCTCCTTTCGCTCGTCCTGATTCCGCATGCGGCCTGGGCGGCGAGCACGTTCTACGGCGAAGCCGTTCACGTTTCGACCAACAACATCAAGGTCAGGGATCCGCGTACCGGTCAGGTCCTGAGCTTTGAAATTCTGCCGCAGTTCGATCAGGTTTTTTCGGCCGACGGCAAGACCACGTATCAGATGAAGGACGTACATAACGGTCAATACGTCGGGGTCATCTACGACCAGAAGGCGCTCGGCTTGCGTCATGCCGACAAGATCTACATTATGAACAACCGCAACCAACGCATCTCGCAGCCCTAAACGTCCAACACTCGAGTGCAGGTCGCGATGCTCGCATCGCGACCTTTCTGCGTTTATAGGCCGCGACGATGGAAAGTATTGCTTCCATTGGCTTTGACTAGTCGATCTTCTGGATTAGCATGAGCGGGTGGCGCCCTGCGGCTCTGTCGCCTTGCGCCCTTCGCTCGACATCGAAGGAGATGGAATCTTGTCAACAAGCACGTGTCCTGTGCACCCGAAGGCCAGCGCCGGCCGGTTGAACCGCGACTGGTGGCCCGAGCAGCTTCGCCTCACGATCTTGCGTCAGAACGGCCCGCAATCGAATCCGATGGGCGCGCATTTCGACTACGCCCAGGAATTTGCAAAACTCGATCTCGCGGCGGTGAAGAGCGACCTGCGTGCGCTGATGACCGATTCGCAGGATTGGTGGCCGGCGGATTTCGGGAACTACGGCCCGCTCTTCATCCGCATGGCCTGGCACGCCGCGGGAACCTACCGCATCGCCGACGGGCGGGGCGGCGCCGGCGGCGGCCAACAGCGCTTCGCGCCGCTCAACAGTTGGCCCGACAACGTGAATCTGGATAAGGCGCGCCGGCTGCTCTGGCCGATCAAGCAAAAGTACGGGCGGCAGCTCTCTTGGGCCGACCTGCTGATCCTCACCGGGAACGTCGCGCTCGAGGCGATGGGCTTCAAAACATTTGGCTTCGCCGGCGGACGTCCCGACCAGTGGGAACCCGACGAATCGGTCTACTGGGGCGCCGAAGATACGTGGCTCGCCGACGAGCGCTACGCGGGTGAACGGCTGCTCGAGAATCCGCTCGCCGCAGTGCAAATGGGCTTGATCTACGTCAATCCCGAGGGACCGAACGGCAACCCGGATCCGCTGGCTGCAGCGATCGACATTCGCGAGACGTTCCGCCGCATGGCGATGAACGACGAAGAGACGGTGGCACTGATCGCGGGCGGCCATACGTTCGGAAAGACCCACGGCGCCGGCGATCCGTCGCACGTCTCGCACGCGCCCGAAGGCGCCGATATCACCCTACAAGGCCTCGGCTGGAAGAACGCGTTTGGCAAAGGCCACAGCGAGCATACCATCGGCGGCGGTCCCGAAGTGACGTGGACGACGACGCCGACGAAGTGGAGCAATAACTTCTTCGAATCGTTGTTCAACAACGAGTGGGAGTTGACCAAGAGTCCGGCGGGCGCCAAACAGTGGATCGCCAAGAACGGTGCGGCGCCGGTACCCGACGCCCACGATCCCAAAAAGCATCACAAGCCGGCGATGCTCACGACCGATCTCGCGCTGCGCTTCGATCCGATCTACGAAAAGATCTCGCGCCGCTTCTACGAACACCCCGACCAATTCGCCGATGCGTTCGCACGCGCGTGGTTCAAGTTGACGCACCGCGACATGGGGCCACGTGCGCGCTACCTCGGGCCCGAAGTACCGGCCGAAGTGCTCATTTGGCAAGATCCGATTCCGCCGGTCAACCATCCGTTGGTCGATGCTCGCGACGTTGACGCACTCAAAAAGCAGATCGCTGATTCCGGACTCTCGGTTTCGCAACTCGTCTCGACCGCCTGGGCGTCAGCCTCCACCTTCCGCGGCTCCGACAAACGCGGCGGCGCTAACGGCGCGCGCATTCGCCTCGAGCCGCAAAAGCACTGGGAGGTCAATCGGCCCGGCCAACTTGCCACGGTGCTCAAGAAACTCGAAGACATCCAAGGCAAATTCAACGCGCAATCCGGCGCGAAGAAAGTTTCGATCGCCGATTTGATCGTGCTGGCGGGCAACGTCGGCGTCGAACAGGCCGCAAAGAAGGCGGGATTCGACGTCACGGTACCGTTCGCACCGGGACGCACCGATGCATCGCAAGACCAAACCGACGTGGAATCGTTCGCCGCACTCGAACCGGTGGCCGACGGCTTTCGCAATTACGTCAAAGGCAACACCGGCATCCCGTCGGAGATGATGCTGGTGGACAAGGCGCAGCTCCTGACGTTGACCGCACCGGAGATGACCGTCTTGGTCGGCGGCATGCGCGTGCTCGAGACCAATGCCGACGGCTCCAAGCACGGCGTGTTCACCAAACGTCCGGGTGCGCTCACCAACGACTTCTTCGTGAACCTGCTCGACATGAGCGGCGAATGGGATGCGCAGTCAAAGAGCCAAACCGACCGGACCGTGTACGAGCGGCACAACCGCACGACCGGTGCGGTCGACTGGAGCGGCACACGCGTCGATCTCGTCTTTGGCTCCAACTCCGAACTACGCGCGTTAGCCGAAGTCTACGGGGCAGCCGACGCGGGACGCAAATTCGTCGACGACTTCGTCGCCGCGTGGACGAAAGTCATGAACGCGGACCGGTACGACCTCAAGTAAAACAAGGACGCCGGCGCATCGCGCCGGCGTCCTGCACATTTTCGGATAGCGCATAGGCGGGCCTGACCGTTAGGATGGGCCTATGAATAAGCATTACGTCCTTCTAGGCGCGGCCGTCTTAGCGGTCGCGCTGTACGCGCTGCCCGCACCGGCACAGGTTACGATACCGAATAGCCAACCGACGTCGGCGAGCGAACAAGACATCCAGATGCTGCGCGAAAATATTCGTTCCGCGCGAAAGAAGATCGTCGCGGCGAACATGACGCTGAGCGCCGATCAGGCGACCAAATTCTGGCCGATCTACGATCAGTACCAAGCCGACCTCAATAAGATCGGCGACACTCGCTGGCAGTTGATGAAAGAATATGCTGCGAGCTACCCCAACGTATCGGCGGAACAGGCGCGAGATTTCATGACGCGTGCGACCCAAGTGGATCAACAGCTCATTGCGCTGCGTCAACAGTACGTCCCGCTGTTCGAAAAAGTGATCTCGCCCAAGCAGACCGCGCTGTGGTATCAGATCGACCGGCAGATCGACTTAGTGGTCAACATGCAACTGGCGTCAATGCTGCCGCTGGTGGATCCGACGAAGTAGCACCGCTCACAAGGCAGTGTGTAGGAACGTCGCGATCGCCGGCACCAGCGGCGCACTCAGTGGTAACTGCGGCTGCGAGTAGGTCGCGATGTTTGCGTCGCGGGCCGCCGGGGCGTCGACCAGAATATGGTTCATACCGTCGACGGTAAGCACGTGCGCTTTGGGGTCGGCTGCAGAAAGCAGCTTCGCATCGGTTGCGCTGACTTGAATGTCGGTCGTGCCGTGCACGATCAGCACGGGGATCGTCAGCTTCGCGATTTCCTTGGCCGGATCGTAACGGTACTCCGAGATGACGTAGGGCTGCACGCTCGGCCGAAAGAGCGGCGCCAGCACCGGATCGGGATTCGGCACGGTCTTGCCGGCAAGCAGCGAGGCATTGATCGTTTCAACTTCGCTGACAATGGTCGGCGGGTTCGCAGGATTAGCGCGCACTTGTTCGTCGACGATGGTTGCCAAGTTGCGGCCCGCGCCTTCGAGTGAAACGAGGGCGCGTACATGTGGATCGCGCTCGGCCGCGAGGATGCCAATTAGCGATCCCTCGCTATGGCCGATGATCGCGACACCGCGGAAGCGCGGATCGCGTTCGAGCCACGCAGTGAGGCTGAGCGCGTCGTTCACATAATCATCGAAGCGTAGTTCGCTTTCGGTCTGGTGTACGGTGCTGGCACCGATGAGCCGCTTATCGTAGCGCAGCGTCGCAATGCCGTGCGCCGCGAGCCCCTGCGCGAGCTTTTTGTACGCGTCGGTGGTCAAACCGGCCGGGTTGTTCCCGTTACGATCCGTTGGGCCTGAACCCGCGATGATCAGCGCCACGGGAAACGGCCCGATACCAGCAGGCAGCATCAACGTGCCCGACAACGCGCCGACCGCGATGGGCACCGCGACGGCCTGTTCGGAAAAGTCAGCAGCCATAACGGGAACGATCGCCAACGCGAACGCTAGTATGAGACCGGCAGCAATACATCGGTACACCACCGGTGGAATCCGTAGCAGTGAGTTCCACGGAGTCGCCGTTAGTGACCGACCCAAATGTGTATCCATTGCTTGTAACGCGTTAGAGCTTCGCCGCGAGGAATGCGAGCCCCGCAATTATGAGCCAAAAGCACTAGGGGTGTCTCCTTGCGGTAGCTTCGAGACGCTTTGTCAGGACAGTAAGGAAACAAGCTCCGCCTCAACGCGCTTCGCGACACTGAAAAGATAAGCACCCTGCGAAGCAGAGCGCTTGTCTTTTCTTGTAAAATCTCGGGCTGACAGGATTCGAACCTGCGACCTCTTGACCCCCAGTCAAGCGCGCTAACCAAGCTGCGCCACAGCCCGCTGGAGCCGGACGAACCCGCGTTCATCCGGCAGCGTCACTTATTTACGCTTCGCGCTTTTCTTTCTACCGGCGGATTTCTTTGCACCGCTCGAGCGTGCGCCGCCAACGGCATCCTTGAGCGACTTACCCGCAACAAACGCCGGCACTTTGCGCGCCGCGATCTTGATCTTCTCACCCGTTTTGGGGTTGCGTCCTTCGCGCGCTTTGCGGCTGCGAACGACGAAGCTGCCGAACGGCGTCAACGCAACGCGGTCGCCCTTCTGCAGTGCCGTCTTGATCTCTTCGAGAATCAAGTCGACAACTTCACCGGCTTGGCGTTTCGATATCTCGATTTCGCCGGCGACGGCATCAATCAGATCGGCTTTAGTCAAACTCGGTATCTCCTTCCAGGCAGGGGGTATACGAAGGGGGCGGCTCTGGTCCTTTAATTATCGCCTTTTGCGCGAGCGCACGCAGCGCCAGCACGTAGGAAAGCGGGCCCAAGCCGGAGACGCTTCCGATACACGACGCGGCCGTGACGCTGGTGCGCCGATGCGCTTCACGCCCGGCAATATTCGACAAGTGCACTTCGATGACCGGAATCGCCACCGACGAAATTGCATCCGCGATCGCATACGAGTAATGCGAGAATGCGCCGGGGTTGATCACCACGCCGTCATACCTGGTGCGTGAATCGTGGATCGCGTTGATGATCTCGCCCTCACCGTTGTGCTGCACGCAGTCGACGCTCACGCCGAGATCGCGCGCCGACGTAGCGATGAACTCATTGAGCTCAGCCAAGGTCATGCGGCCATAGATCTCGGGCTGACGCTCACCCAGCAAATTGAGATTTGGCCCGTGTATGACGAGTACGCGCATGTCGCGTCTTTCTCAGGAGGAAAAGCCCGCGCCTTCGGCCGAGGACGCTTCATCATGCCCGATCTCATCGTCAGCGCGTCCGCGCCGCAGGCCGGCATCGCCATCGCCGCCGCGATTACGACCGACCTCGTCGCCGAAATTCGCAGCCGTCACGATCTCTCGCCCCTGGTCACCGCGGCCGTCGGCCGGTTGACGACCGGGACGGCGCTGCTCGGCATCGCGCTCAAAGGCGCCGAACGCATCACACTGCAAATGTCGGGCAATGGTCCGGCCGGCAGCATCGCGGCCGACGCCTGGCTGCTTGAGCCCGACTTGCTGGGTGCGCGCGGGTACGCAGCCAATCCGCACGCCGATCTTCCACTCAATGCCAAGGGCAAGTTCGACGTCGCCGGGGCGATCGGCGCAGGATCGCTGCAGGTAACGAAATCCCACGAAGTGGGGCAACCCTACGTCGGTGTCGTGCCCTTCTACTCCGGCGAAGTAGCTGAAGATATCGCCTCGTATTTGGTCAACTCCGAACAGATCCCCAGCGTCGTTGCGCTCGGCGTGCTGGCGAATCCGTCCGGCGTGCGAGCGGCGGGCGGTGTGCTGGCGCAAGTGCTCCCGGGCGCCGATGAAGGCGCGATCGCCGCGCTCGAAGAGCGCGCGCTTGCGATGCCGCCGATCACCAAGCTCATTGACGAAGGCGCCGACGCGCACGCGCTGTTAGCCGCGCTCGCCGGGCCAATCGAGCTGCGCGCGCACCGCACGCTCCGAGTTACGTTCGCGTGCACGTGTTCGCGCGAGAAGGTCGAGTCTGCCCTACTCGGTATGGGAGCGGATGAACTGCGCTCGCTGGCTGACGAGCGCACCGAATCCGAAGCGTCGTGCGAGTTCTGCAAGAAGCGCTACATCTTCACCGCCGACGAGCTGCGCCGGCTCGCCGAACGCAGCGCGTAGTCTAAAAGATCAGCTCAGGCTCGAACAGTCGCACGAGATCCTTAGGCGTGCGATAGGGTTCGATGCGTTGCCAGAACGCTTCGCGAATGAACGCACCGTCGTTGTAGTACCACCAGCCGCACTCGCAGCGGATCGGGCGCCCGTCGACCTGCGGATATGGGTAGACGCGCTTACAGCGCTTGCAGACGAATTTCTTGTCAGCCATGATGCCTTTCCGATCCTATGGGACGATGCGAGCGAACCGGCGCGATCCGACCGAGAGCACGGCCGGCCCATGTGCCGTCCACGCCGCTCGCGGATCGTCCACGACTATACCATCAACCTTGACGCCATTCCCAGAGATAAGTCGCTCGGCTGCTCGGCGGCTCTCGGCAAAGCCGGCGCGCACCACGACGTCGGCGACGCGCCGCGCATCGCCGAGCGCAACCTCGGGCAAGTCGTCCTGCGGAATCTCTTTGCGCTGCACCGTGCGTTCGAAGTAGTCGCGCGCGGCGGCTGCGGCTTGCGGACCGTGATAGCGGGCAACGATCGACTCCGCCAGCGCCTTCTTAGCCTCGATCGGACTGATTGTCCCCGACTCGATTGCGACCCGAAGATCATCGGCTTGGGCTTGGCTTTGGAACGCAGCGAGGCGCGCATAGGTCGGCATCAACTCATCCGGCATCGACATCAGCTTGCCGAACTGGGTCTGCGCGTCTTCGGCAATCCCGACATAGTTGCCGAGCGACTTGCTCATCTTCTTCTCGCCGTCGAGACCGACGAGCAGCGGGACGGTCGCACAGATCTGCGGCAGTTGTTTGTAGTCGCGCTGGAACTGGCGCCCCAGCAAGAGGTTGAAGAGTTGATCGGTGCCGCCGAGTTCGACGTCGGCTTCGATTGCGATCGAATCGTACGCTTGCGCGACCGGGTAGAGAAACTCGTGCAGCGAGATCGGCGTCCCGGCCCCATAGCGGTTGCTAAAATCGTTACGTTCGAGCATCTGCGCGACGGTGACGTGCGACGTCAACCGCACGATATCGGAGAAGTCGAGCTTCGCGAGCCACTCGGAGTTGTAGCGGATCTTCACGCGGTCGAGATCGAGCACTTTACCGGCTTGCTCGCGATAGGTCTGCATGTTCGCTTCGATCGTTTCGCGCGAGAGCGGCGGGCGCATCGCGTTACGGCCGCTCGGGTCACCGATGCTCGCGGTGAAGTCGCCGATAATCAGTGTCACCTCGTGTCCGGCTTCGGCGAAGCGCTGCAACTTGTTCAAAACCACCATGAAGCCGAGGTGCAAATCCGCACTCGTCGGATCGATGCCGAGCTTGACGCGGAGTGGCCGCCCCATTTTCAGACGCGCGCGAAAATCTTCAACGGTTTCGACATGTTCGAAACCATCGAGCAAGAAGTCGACGTCGGCGCCTGGGCGGTTAGCTGCAGTCACGCGAGTTCTATTATCGTCACGCCGCCCGAGCCCTCGTCCTCACGCCCATAGCGCACGCTCTTGACCGCTTTGTGCGTGCGAAGATACTCCTGCAGCCCGCGCCCCAGCATGCCCGTGCCTTTCCCGTGAATCAAGCGCAGCGGTGAATTGCCGGCGAGGGCGGCTTCGTCGATCCAGCG
Organism: Vulcanimicrobiota bacterium; assembly: GCA_963837195.1. Taxonomy (GTDB): domain Bacteria; phylum Vulcanimicrobiota; class Vulcanimicrobiia; order Vulcanimicrobiales; family Vulcanimicrobiaceae; genus Aquilonibacter. The sequence goes on along the minus strand of CAWIMO010000006.1, from coordinate 3,076,128 downwards.
CTCGACGAGCGGCTCGGCTTCGGTAAAGCGCTTCCCGCGCACGTCGAGCTCGCCCATCGACTGCGCAGCGGCCTCGACCCTTCGAGACGCGCTCTGCGAGCGCTCCTCAGGGTGACGTTGAACGGAAGATGCGCGCGTAGAGCCCGGACGCTTCTCGACGTCGCTGCGCTGCACGACGGTCTTCATCGGGCCGATCGCGATCAAGACCGTCTCACCGTAATCCTCGACCACCGTGCCGTCGGTACGCAGCGAACGGATGTGCACCCGATCGTTGGGCTGCAGCGAGATGCGTTCGGCGGCTTTTTGCGACGCGGCCGGTGCGTCGGTCGCGCCAAGCTCGGCGCGTAAGGCGTCGGCACTTTTGCCGAGCAGCGCTGCATGCGACGCGGTCACGCGCGGACGATTCGCCTGCGTGGCCGCCGCGCGGCGCTGCAACTCGGCCATGAACTCGCGTAAACTTTGCTGCATCCGCTCTTCGGCGCGGTCGGCGAAGGTGCGGCGTTCGCTTTCGAAGAGCGCCCGCTCGTGCGCGAGCGTCCCACGTTCGCGCTCGGCCGCCAGCCGCTGCGCGCGCAGCGTGTCGCGTTCCGACTGCAACTCGGCGGTACGCAGCGACAGCTCGGCAAGTGCCGATTCGTAGTCGCGTTCGCGCGAGTCGAGCAGCGCCTGCGCGCGCTCAACCACCGGTTCGGCTATCCCCAGCGATCGCGCGAGTGGAAAGGCGAGGGATTGTCCGGGCGCGCCGACGTCAAGCGCGAACGTGGGCGCGAAGGTGTACGGATCGAAACGTACACTCGCATTGGCCACGCTAGCCGCGCCGCTGGCAAAGAGTTTGAGTTCGGTCGCATGGGTCGTCACCACGCCGCAGGCGTGCACGGCGAGCAGCCGCTCGAGGATCGCAATCGCCAGCGCCGCGCCCGCGCCCGGCTCGGTGCCGCCGCCGATTTCATCGACGAGCACCAGCGTTCGCTCGTCGGCCACATCGAGCATCTCGCGCAGGCGCGCTAAATGCGCGGAAAAAGTCGAAGCGTTAAGGACGATGGACTGCTCGTCGCCGATATCGGCCATCACGCGCGTAAAGCTGCCGATGCGCGTCCCCAGCGCGGCCGGCACGTGCATGCCGCAATAGGTCATCGCGACGAACAGGCCGACCATCTTGAGTGCGACCGTTTTCCCGCCCATGTTCGGCCCGCTGATCACCAGCAACCGCGTCCCGTGGTCGAGCGGAATCGTTTGCGGCACGGCGCGATCGCTAAGCAACGGATGGCGCCCGGCTTCGATATGCACGACCGCGTCGTCGACCAGCTCCGGCTCGATAGCATCCATCGCACGCGCCACGTTGGCTTTGGCGACGAGAAGATCGATTCGCGCTAGCATCTCGATATTGCCTTCGATCGCGTCGGCCGCGCTGCCGACGCTACGCGAAAGCTCTTCGAGGATGCGAAGTACTTCGCGCTCTTCTTCCAGTCGCAGGGTGCGTATGCGGTTATTGTCATCCAAGGCCGCGAGCGGTTCGACGAACAGCGTTTGGCCGGAGCCGCTCGTATCGTGCACGATACCGGGAAATTCGCCCGAGAACTCGGCCTTGATCGGCACGACGAAGCGGCCTTCGCGGATCGTGACGACGGTGTCTTGGATGGCGCGCGCGTAGCGATCCGAGCGCAGGATCGCGCCGACGCGATCGCGCGCGTCGTTCTGTGCCTGAGCCAGATTGCGACGAATGCGTCCGAGCGCCGGTGAGGCCCGATCGAGCACGGCACCGCGCTCGTCGATCGCATCGGTCAGCGCGCGGTGCAAATCGCGCAGGTTCGTGTACGGCGCGGTGATCGCCGCAAGCGCTTCATGCTTGACCTCGCGCAGCGCATTGGCGGCCGCCGCGGCCGCTGCGAGCGCATCGCCGACGGCACGCAGATCGGACGGCGCGAGCGTGCGTCCTACCGCAGCGGCTTCGGTCAGCGTGCCGGTGTCGATAGCCGGCAACACGTGGAGATCGCTGCCGGCGACCAAATCACGCACCAGCGAGGTGCGCCCCTGCTCGAGGCGTACCAGCGCGAAGTCGACGATCGGTTCGAGTTGCGCGGCGCGCGCGCGGCCACGCTGGGTACGTGTCGCCGCCACGACCCGCTCCCGCACGGTCGCGAAATCGAGCGCCGCCAGCGTGCGCTCGTCGGCGAGCATTAGGCTTCCAGCTTTGCTTTCATGAGACTGTTGACCAACTGCGGGTCGGCTTTACCGGCGCTCGCTTTCATCACCTGACCCACGAGGAATCCCATGACGTTGACCTTTCCGGCGCGGTAGTCGCTCACGCTCTTCTCGTTTGCAGCGAGTATTTGATCGACGAATCGCTCGACCGCCGCCGGATCGCTGGTTTGCGCGAGTCCTTCGCGCTCAACGATCGCTTTGGGTGAGCCGTCGCCGTTCCACATTCGTCCCACTAGGTCTTTGGCGATCTTGGAATTGATCGTCTTGGCGTCCACCACGGCAATCAACTCGGCGAGATGCGCCGGCGTGACCGGCGACTCGTAGACCGGCGTTCCGGTCTCGTTCGCCAAGCGGGACAAATCGCCGAGCACGAAGTTCGACGCTTGCTTGGGATTCTCGCTCGCGGCGACGACCGCGTCGAAAAATGCGGCCAGCGGCGCGTTGTCGACCAATTGTGTCGCGGCCTTGGGGTCGAGTCCGAGCTTGGCCGTATAGCGTTCGAAGCGATGCACGGGAAGCTCGGGCAGCGCGGCGCGTAAGCGTTCCACCATACCGCGCGCGACTTCCATCGGCACGAGGTCCGGATCGGGAAAATAGCGATAGTCGTGCGCTTGTTCTTTGCTCCGCATCGAGACGGTGACGCCGTGCAGCTCGTCCCAGCCCCGCGTCTCCTGAATGATACGCTCGCCGCGTTCGAGCAGCTCGATCTGTCGCTCGATCTCGCTTTCGATCGCGCGATGCACCGAACGGAACGAGTTCATGTTCTTGATCTCGGTCTTAGTGCCCAGTGTTTGCGAGCCGATCGGGCGCACGGAGACATTGGCATCGCAGCGCAACGAGCCTTCTTCCATCTTGACGTCGCTCACGCCGAGTTGCTGCAGCGTGCGGCGCAGCGCTTCCAAATAGCTGACGGCTTCATCGGCGCTGTGCATCTCCGGCTCCGACACGCACTCCATCAAGGGCACGCCGGCGCGGTTGAAGTCGACCAGCGAATACGTGCTGCCCGCAATGCGGCCGTCGTCGGATCCGGCATGTGTCGACTTGCCGGTATCTTCTTCCAGGTGGATGCGCGTGAGGCGACACTCTTTGAGCGTGCCGTCCTCGAGCCAGTAACGCACCACGCCGCCCTGGGTCAACGGCATGTCGTACTGCGAGATCTGGTAATCCTTGGGCATGTCCGGATAGAAGTAATTCTTCCGGTCGAATTTCGAAAACGCCGGAATCTCTGAGCCGAATGCCAGGCCCGCGCTGATCATATGCGCGATCGCTTCTTTGTTCGCCACCGGCAGTGAGCCGGGGAGTGCCAGACAGACCGGACAAACCTTGGTGTTCGGCTCGCCGCCGAACTCGTTGGCACAGCCGCAGAACATCTTGGATTTTGTTTTTAGCTCGACATGGCATTCGATGCCGATCACCGCTTGATACTCAGACATGGCCAGCAACGGTCTCGATGGGAGTAGGCGACGCGAGAGCGTTAGTTAGGCGCGCCCTGGGGGAATAAAACGCTTGGCACAATCGTGCGCGCGCCCTGGAGTGGGGGGCCCACGAAGTGGGGGGCGCGTAGCCTAGGGCGGAGCGCCTTTTAAACAAGATGCTCATCGGCCAATTGCCTCTGTTAGAGCAGGTTTGTATTTGTTTGCGTGGTGCGTTTGCGACTCATAAGCATGGGCGGCACTCAAGAGTTGGCGCTCCGCGAAGAGCGGCCCGCAGAGTTGCAAGCCCATCGGCATCGGACGATCGCCGCCCGGCGGCGTGACCCAGCCGCACGGCACCGAAAGCGCCGGCAAGCCGGCCAGCGACATCGGAATCGTGTAATAGTCCATCAAGTACATGCTATACGGATCGCTCTTCGCATTGAATTCAAAGGCCGGGGAACTCGCCGCGGGACACGCGATCAGATCGCACGACGCAAAGGCGCGTTCGAAATCCTGGGCGATCAACGTGCGCGCTTTTTGCGCTCGTACGTAGTAGGCGTCGTAGTAGCCGCTCGAGAGGGCGTAGGTGCCGATCAGAATGCGGCGCTTCACTTCCGGGCCGAAGCCGGCTGCACGCGTGCGTTCGTACATCTCGTTCACGTCGGCGCCGTCGACGCGTAAGCCGTAGCGCACGCCGTCGAAGCGCGCGAGATTCGACGAGCATTCCGCTGGCGCAATCAAGTAGTAGGTCGCGAGCCCATGCTCGGCGGTCGGCAGTTCGACCTCGACCAGCGTTGCGCCGAGCGCTTCGAGATCGCGATACGCTTGCGCATAGACCGCGTCGATCCCCGCGCCCAGTCCGGCGGTGCCAAATTCTTTGACGATACCGATACGCACGCCCGAGAGATCGGTCCGCAGGTGCGTCGCGGTGGTCTCGAGCGGCCGGTCGATCGAGGTGGAGTCCATCGGATCGTGCCCGCCCATAGCGTCGTAGGTGAGCGCCGCATCTTCGACGGTGCGTGCAAACGGCCCGATCTGATCGAGGCTCGACGCAAACGCGATCAAGCCGTAGCGCGAAACGCGCCCATATGTCGGTTTGAAGCCGACGAGGTTGCAAAATGCAGCCGGCTCGCGAATCGATCCGCCGGTGTCGCTGCCAATACCGATTGCCGCTTCGTAGGCGGCCACGGCTGCGGCGGAGCCGCCGCTCGAACCGCCCGGCACGCGCCCGGGATCGTACGGATTCCGCGTGACGCCGAGCGCAGAGTTCTCGCACGAGCTGCCCATCGCGAATTCGTCCAAGTTCGTTTTGCCGATCGGAATGCAGCCGGCCGCGAGCAACCGCGTGACAGCGGTCGCGGTGTAGGGCGCGACCCAGTGTTCGAGGATCTTGCTGCCTGCGGTCGTGCGCGTACCGGTTAGGCACATGTTGTCTTTGACGGCGAGCGGCACGCCGGCGAGCGGCAGCCGTTCACCCGCGGCAACACGCGCGTCGACGCGTGCCGCGGCGTCGCGCGCTGCGTCGCCGAGCACGGTGAGATACGCGCCGATCGAGCCGTCGAAGGCGGCGACCTGGTTGAGGATCACGTCGGTCACGTCGGCGGCGGAGAGAGTACGCGCGTTGACGTCGCGCGCGATGTGCGCAGCGCTACGTTCGGTCAGTGCATTCGACACGGAGGAGTTCCTTTTATTCGGCGATGATCCGGGGCACGCGGAAGAATCCGCCTTGGCGCTGCGGTGCTTGTGCAAGCACGACCTCACGGTCGAGGCACGGCGTAAGCGCATCATCGCGCTCGACGTTACGCGACTCCACCACCTGCGCGGTAGCGGGGACGGCGGACACGTCGAGCTTTGCCAGTGAATCGACGTGCTCGAGCAGGTCGCCGAGTTGCGCGCCGAACCGCTCGACCTCGTCGTCGGTCAGCGCGATACGCGCGAGCTTGGCTACGTAGCGAACGTCAATTTTCTCGGATGACAAAGTCGGGGTACTCCGATTGGTTGTGGGCGAAGTCGTCCTCGGGCCAGTTCGGGGGCGCGACGTCCTCGAAAGCTTGCGCGACCACCGGGGGTTCTTCAGCGTCGCGATACAGCGTCACCAGGGTCTCCACGTGCCCGGTCTGCGGGAACATGTCGAACGGCTGCACGACGCCGAGCCGATATCCATTGGCGGCAAGGAACTTCAAATCCCGGGCCAGCGTCGCGGGGTCGCAAGAGAGGTACCAGACGAACGGAGCCTTAGCCTGAGCAATCGCACCGAGCGTGACCTCGTCGCTCCCCTTGCGGGGCGGGTCGAGAAAGATGATGTCGGCTTCGCGCATCGCGGCGTGCGCCTCGGGCGTGCGCACGACCTCTTCCACCCGGCCGGGCCGAAAGCGCACCCAGTTCTCGAGCCCATTGAGCGTAGCGTTGCCCTCGGCTTCGGCAATCGCTTGCGCGTTCTCCTCGACGCCGTAGACCTGGCATCCGTGTCGCGCGAAGAACAACGCGAACGTACCGGCGCCACAGTAGAGGTCGACGATGCGCCGCGGGTGCTCGAGTCCCGAGCGCATCGCATCGAAGATTCGGCCCACGATCTCCACGTTGACTTGAAAGAACGATCCCGCCGAGACGCGGTACCGTACGCCGTCGAGCACTTCTTCGATCTCCGAGCGGCCCACGAGCGTACGGTGGCGCTTGCCCATGATCGCGTTCTCGCTGCTGAGGTCATAGGAGTTCGTCAAGCCGACCGCACCGGGAAAGACCCGCATGAGCGATTCGGCGGCACGAGCCACCTCGGGCGCGGAACGCGCGCTCGTCAACGTGACCACCGATTCGTTGCTCGCGCGGGCGTTACGCGCCACGACGTGTTTGGTGACCGCCAGCGCGCTCGCGATCTCGGGCGCGGACCGCGCCCGGCCCAGACGCCCGATGTAGTCACTGAGCTGCGGCGTCACGATCGGACACGAATCGATCGGCACGACCTCGTGCGAGCGTTGCTGATAGAAGCCGATCGTCGGCGACGTGCCGCGCTGTTCGACCACGAGCGACATCTTGTTGCGGTACGCACGTGGATAGGTCATGCCGACCGTGTCGCGCACGGTCGCGTCGCCAAATCCGCCGATGCGCTGAAGCGCGCCGCGCACCGTATCGGTTTTCCAGACCAGCTGTGCCGGATAGCTCAAGTGCTGCAGCTGACAGCCGCCGCAGGTCCCGAAGACGCTGCAAAAGGGGGACGTCCGATAGGCCGACGGCGCAATGATGCGGACGAGCTCGCCAATGGCGTACTTGGGCTTGACCGCAGTAATGCGCACTCGCGCGCGTTCTTGGGGCAGTGGTCCAAAACAGAAGACGACGATCCCGCCGGCTCGCCCGACCGCCTGGCCGTTGGCCAGCAAGTCAGTGAAAGCAAGCTCGTACTCTGCGCCGATCGCGACCGGCGCGGCGCTGCTACGCGCTGTTTCGCTGTTCGTCAAGCGTCTTGAGCAAGTGATTGGCCTCGTCGATCAGCTGCTGGATGCGCTCGCTCGTGGGATCGGCTGGGCGGCGGCTCAAGAGCACGCGCGCGACCGTGAAGGCCAGCGCCGCGCCGAGGCCCGCGACTCCAATCCAGATCAATGTACGCGTCAGGTTTTGCTGGCGGCGTTCTTCTTCGGATCGATCGAATTCGGGTTGCTGGTCCATCGTGCGTCTATCGTTCGCGCCGCCTAGAGGGGCTCCCGCCCAGGAGCCGGTGAAGTCATCCGACCCCGATGATCAGCGAACCAGACGACGAGCAAGGACACCGCGATGACCGCGCCACATTGATGTGGTCGCTTCTGGTTTCCGGTTTTCTCAATCTGATGGGGTGGATGTTCGTCGCCTGGACGATCGCGGTTCGCACCCATGCGATGGCCGTAGCGCAAAACCCGCCGCCGCAAGAGACATTCATGGTCACGTCATCTTCGATGCACATCGCGCAGCGCAGCCACCCGGTCCCGCGACAAGCCAACCAGCAGCCTGCCACGCAACAGCCAGCGCAACGGCCTGCCGCAGCCACGCAACCACGTCAACCCGAGCCGAAGGCCGAACCCACGGAGATCGCGCGGATCACACCGACCGCGCCGCCCCAGCCGCGCAGCGCGCCGAAACGAACGCAGCAAGCGACGCTCGCCGAAACGCTGGCGCAACAACAGGTTGCATTCGAGCACGAAGCGCAGCAACTTAACCAACAGCACGGGCCGATCTCGATTGCTACGATCGATCCAAGTCAGCGTGAGTCGGCAACACACCAGTATCGGATAAACTTCGGCGGGAATTCCGAACTCCGCGGCCGCGGCGAGGGGATACTGTCGGAGGTTTTGCGAGCGTGGATCGAACCGGGGACCGGACGGCACTGCTACTACATCCAATACCAATGGCTCTACCCGTCTGGCGGGATCGAGCAGGGTGACGTTCCGTGGCCGTTCTGCTATGCACCCAACGCCGACTTGATCGGGCGAGGGATCCGAACGATCCCGATCGAGACGCCGCCGCCCGGCTATCAACTGCCCGCGGGAACCGAGCTCTACCCCATCGAGAAGCAGGTGTACGAAGCGTGGCTCCACGGAAATCCTCCATGAAGTAGGAGCCGGGGAAGTCGTCGTTCTCAGGCAGCATTACGGCTAGGCTTGCTCTAATGAAGCCGGCGACCCCATGATCACCGAACGAGACGACCTCCAAGAACGCAGCGATGACCGCGCCACTTTGGCGTGGTCGCTTCTCGTTTCCGGCTTTGCGAATCTGATGGCATGGATGGTTCTCGCCTGGGTGCTTGCGTTTCGCACGCACGCTGTGCCACCGACGCAAACAATGGAGACGTTCACCGTGACCTCGTCGTCGCTGAATATCGCCAAGCGCACGCAGCCGGTCCCAGCGCAGCCAAACCCGCAGATCGCTGCGCAGCGCGAGCAGCAACACCAGCCAAAGCACCAGGAGCAGCCCTCGCATCAAGAGACGCCGCGACCGCAGGCAGCGCCGACCGAACTTGCGCGTATCACCCCGAACGGGACGCCGCAGCCGCATAGCGCGCCGAAAAAGCAGTCGCAAGGAACGCTCGCCGAGCAGTTGGCGCAGCAGGAAGTGGCGTTCCAACACGAAGCCGAGCAAATCAACGCGCAGCATTCAGTGCTCTCGGTCGCGACGATCGACCCGAACCAGCGCCCGTCCTCGCAACAACCCTTTCAGATGGACATCTCGGGCCTTCCCGGCGAACCGCGGCGCGGGGAAGGAATCATTTATCCAAATGAGATGCAGCGCGTGCAGGGCTACGACTGCTACCCGGGGGGCAGGTATACGCTTCGCTATAATAATGGACAACTCGAAGACGGCGACATTCCGTGGCCGTTCTGCTTCGCGCCACGCCAGGATCCGTTTCTCCAGCGGTACCGCTCATTCGATATGCCGCTGCCGGCGACACGAAGCTATCGTTTGCCGCCCGGAGTCCAGCTCCAACCGGCGGCAAGGAACGTCTACGAGGCGTGGCTCGACCAGCAATCGTAAGACGTCCGTAAGAGTCAATGAAAGTTGTGCGAGCGCACGCCGCCGGTCACGCCTTCGTCGTCGAACGTCCAAGCCGTGCGCGCCAGCAGATCGATCGTGCCTTGTTCGCGCTGTAGCACGCCCTCGATTATCAGCATGTTCGAGGCGCGAATGACGCGCCGGTAGCGTTCGTAGATATCCGGCCGCACGATCACGTTGACCAATCCCGTTTCATCCTCGAGCGTGAGAAACACGAAGCCTTTAGCGGTGCCCGGCCGTTGCCGCGTGATGACCAGTCCGCCGGCGCGACAGACGAGATGATTGGGCATCTCGGCAAGCTGCCCCGCCGGAATCACGCGCTGCTTCTCGAGTTGTGGGCGAAAATGCGCGACGACCTGTCCGTTCGCGGTCACGCCGGTCGACCAGAGATCGAACGCTGCCGCCACTTTGGGCACGAGCGGCGCAAAGCGCACCATTGGCTCGTCGACCTCCATCAATTTTCCGAGCTCGCCGCGCGCCTCACGCTCGTCGAGCGCGCGCAGCGCCCACATCGCCTCACGCCGCGAGCCGTACCACGGTGCAAAGGCGCCTGCAACGGCGAGATTTTCGATCGCTTCTTTTTCGAGCCGTGTGCGCTGCGCAAAGCTGAGCAAATCGGCAAACGGCTCGCCTCGCAGCGCCGCCTCGAGCCGTTCTTTTTGCGCGCTGCCCAAACCGCGCACCAGATGGAACCCCAGGCGCAACGCGCCATTGCGCTCGACGTGCGACCAGTATTCGCTTGCATTAACTTCGATCGGTTTGATCGCCACGCCGTGCCGGCGCGCGTCGTTGACCAGCACCTCGGTCGAATAAAATCCCATCGGCTGCACGTTGAGGATCGCCGCCGCGAAGACCGCCGGGAAATGGCACTTCACGTAGGCCGACGCGTACGCAAGCAGCGCAAAACTGGCGGCGTGCGATTCGGGGAAGCCGTAGTCGGCAAAACCTTCGAGCATATGGAACAGCTGCTCGGCGGCGGGGCGATCGATGCCGTTGGCCACCATGCCGTCGACGAGTTTCGGATAGATCGCCTGCATGCGCTCGTGCGAACGTTTGTGGCCCATCGCCCGGCGCAGCACGTCGGCTTCGCCCGGCGTGAAGCCGGCCGCTTCGATCGCCATGCGCATGCCTTGCTCTTGAAAGAGCGGTACGCCCATCGTGCGTTCGAGCACCGGTTTCAACTTCGGATGCGGATAGGTCACCGGCTCGAGTCCCGCACGGCGGCGTAAGAACGGATGCACCATCTGCCCTTGGATCGGACCGGGCCGAATGATCGCGACCTGCATCACGATGTCGTAAAAGCAGCGCGGCTTCATCCGCGGTAGCATCGACATCTGCGCGCGCGACTCGATCTGGAACACGCCGATCGTGTCGGCCTTGGTGATCATTTCATACGTCTCCCGGTCATCGGCCGGAATCGTATGCAATGCGAGGGGCTCCCCCTTTGTGCGCTTATGAATCGAGAACGCTTCGCGTAAGAGTGAGAGCATGCCAAGACCGAGCAGATCGATCTTGATCAGTCCGAGCTCTTGCAGATCGTCTTTGTCCCACTGAATGATGGTGCGATCGCGCATCGTCGCCCACTCGATCGGCGCAACGCGGATGAGCGGATCGCGCGTGATCACCATGCCGCCCGAATGAATGCCCATGTGACGCGGGAAGCCGTCGATACGGCGGCAGAATTCTTCCAGACGGGTGGCACGCTCGCCGAACTGCGCAGCGGCATCGGGCAGCGACTCGCACGCATCGTACTCTTTGGCGAGCTCGTCGGTCTGCTCGATCGTGAAGCCGAGCGCCTTGGCAACGTCACGCAGCGCCGAGCGCGTGCGATAACTGATGACCTCAGCCGCCATCGCCGCGTTGCTGCGGCCGTAGCGTTCGTAGACGTATTGAATGACCTGCTCGCGGTCCTGGTGAGCGAAATCGATATCGATGTCGGGAATCTCTTGGCGCTCTTCCGACATGAAGCGTTCGAAGAGTAGATCCATCCCGACCGGATCGACCGCGGTAATGCCGAGCGCATAGCACACCGCGGAGTTGGCCGCCGAGCCGCGGCCTTGGCAGAGCACGCCCAGACGATTGGCCGCTTGCACGATATCCCACACGATCAGGAAATAGCCGGCAAGATCCATTTTGGCGATGATGCCGAGTTCGTATTCGAGTTGACGTTCGACGTTGGAGGCGAGCGGGGTGCCGTACCGCTCGACCGCTCCGCGATAGGTCAGTTCGCGCAAATAGCTCTGTCGCGTGTAGGCGTCGGGCACGGGGAAGAGCGGAAATTGCCCGGTCAACCGTTCGAGACGAAATCCGCACCGCGCGACGATTCCGAGCGTCGCGTCGATCGCTTCGGGATACGCGCTGAAGATGGCGCGCATTGCCGCGGCGGATTTGAGATGGTATTCGGCATTGGCCCGCAGGCGGTGCTGTGCGCGCGCAGCATCGAGGGTGATCGTCTCCTTGACGCAAGCAAGGATATCGGCAAGTTGCGCATCCTCACGCTGCGCGTAGACGACTCCGTTGGTGGCGACGTACGCAACGCGCATCGCGCGCGCCAGGCGCACGAGCGCATCGTTGCGCTCGGCGTCGGCCGGCGTGAGGTGGTGCTGGAGTTCGAGGTAACAGCGATCGCGAAAGAGCGCGCGCAAGACGTCGACCCGCTGCGGATCGAGGACTTGTGAGAGCGCGACGAGACCGTCGCTACGGCCGTCGAGATCCTCGAGCTGCGATCGTGCATTGCCCTTGCTGCCGCGCAACTGCGCGAGCGAGACCAGCTCGCACAGATTGGCATAGCCGCGTTCGTTTTCGATTAAGAGCACTAAGCGCGTGTCGTCTTCGAGCGTGAGCTCGCTGCCGACGATCGCCTCGATGCCGGCGCGCCGTGCCGCACCGGCGAACCGCACAGCACCATAGAGTCCGTCGCGATCGGTGAGTGCGATCGCCGAGAGCCCTAGTTCAACCGCACGAGCAACAAGCGTTTCGGGATGGGCAGCACCTTCGAGAAAGGTGAAATTCGAATAGGCATGCAGCTCGGCATACCCTAGCTCCGCAGCCACACGTTGCTAATCATAGGACCCTCGAAGATACCAGCGGTCGCCTTGACGGTAGATACGGCAGATTTCGCCGGTATCGAGTTGCACGTCGTATTCGTCACGAGCAACCGGTGCGGCAAACCAGCCTTCCTCGATGCGCCACGGACCAGCGCACCGGCGCACCGCACGCTCGCCCACCATTGCCGGCTCGCCGCGCCGCAATCGCACGTCGATCTCGGTGACGGCGAGGAGGCGCAGTTGCGGCACGAGTTTTGGCGGGGCCGCGCTCGCGCCGGTCGGATCACGTTTGGGCAGTGCAAACGGTTCGTAAGTGAAACGCTCCTCGAGCGGATGCGCGGCGCGCGTCCGAGCGCGGCGTACCGGCTCGCCGAGCATTGCTTCGAGCCGCGCGAGCACGACTGCGACGCTCGCGCGATCGATCTCGTCGCCGGCCAGCAGCGGCACCGGTTCGCCGCCCTCTTCCAATCCCAACGCCCGCACGCGCAGCCCGCAAATCGGTGCGGCAAAACTCGCACCTTCGAGTTTGCCACGCACGACGTCGAGCATCGCGCGTTCTTGCGAGGTCGCGGCAGCGAGCTGCACCTCGACGCGCGCAGTATCCGCATCCTCCAGCTCGATATCGACGTGCAGCGCACTCGCACGCTTACCGCAACGCGCGAGGTCGCTGCAGATCCGGCCGATCAAGACGCGCAGCGCGAAGATGACGGCCGCTTCACTTTGCGCCGAACCTTCACCGAGCATCGCCGCCTCGATCGAGATCGCGTGCCCGCGCGGCGTAAACGGCGAGCGATCGATCCCGCGCGCCGCGTCGTGCCAACGCGCGGCCGGCGGCCCGAAGCGCCGGACGAACGGGCCGTGCGGCAACGCCGCGAGCGCGCCGAGCGTCGTCACCCCGAGAAGATGTAGGCGCTCGACGACATCGGAATCGAGCTCGAGTATGTCGAGCGGCATTGGAGCAAGCGCCGCGGCTTCGCTGCCCGCTTCGATCAGCATGCCATCACCGTGTGCAGCGGCAAATGCGCAGAAGCGGTTCGGACCCGCTCCGATGCACGCCACAAACGCATAACCCGCGAGCAGGCTGCGGATGTTTGCGCTCCACGCGGTGAAATCGCCCTGCGTACCTTGCATATCGAGCAACGCGACGCCGCGGCGCACATCTTCGATCAGCGGCGTAACCGCATCGAACGCGTCGAGGATTTCTTGCCATACGGCATCGCTCGAGAGATCAGAAGCTCGGACACAGACGAACATTACTAACTCCCATGACTGCAAATGGAGCTAAAGAATTTCTGAATTTATGTTTGCGAAGTTCGGCTTGCAATTCGAAGCCGCTAAAGACACTCCAGAGGCCCCGTGTGCCTTGCATAACGGACCGCTCGATGCGGCATGACAGGCAAACGGTCGCGACGGCGCAGAGCTCGGCGATCGTCCGCGATGCCAGCACCACCAGAACCGCTCCGGCCTTGCGCGCCAGGCCGGCGAGGCGTGCCCAGACTGCGGCACGGAGCGCCACTCCCACCATCACGACTACCCGCGTGGTGCGCGAGCGCAGCAGCAGGTCGGCCGCGCGTGCCATGCTGACCGGGGTCGTAGCGGGCACGATCAGGAGGCGATCCAGCCGGACGCCGGCCGCCTCCAGCGAGGGCGGATAGAGCTCCCCGCCGTCGATGACGGCGCCAAGCCCACGGCAGGTCGCCTGGGCGAGCAATGCTGCAGCAATGCTACGGCAGCCGGCACTGCCGCAGCCCTCGAGGATGAGCAGGCAGCCGCGGGGGATACCCCCGCCTAGCAAGGCGTCGATGGAGGGAATGGCGGTCGGGAAAAGCGGCTCCCGTCCAGGGCGCGGGTCCGCGGCCATCGCCGTAAAGCGGGCCTTGAGGTCTTGGAAATCGATGCGCGCCGGAAGCATTGGGTTCCCATCCTAATCGAACATATGTTCGCTAGTCAAGTCCCATTGCGGGGGCGAAGCCGGACCCAGATGCCGGACGATCGCATTGCGGAATGGGCCCTGGGACTCGTCAAAGCGGACGTCCGCGCGTTTAAGCGGGCACGGACGCGCTTTTTGCGTCAGCCCAGCGCCAAGCGTCTGCACGATCTGCGTACGTCCGCGCGCCGCTTGCGTTCGCTGCACGAAGATCTGCGCGAAGCCATCCCGCCGTTTTCGCTCAAACGCTTACGCCAATTGATCGATTTGACCGGCGAGGCACGCGATGCAGCCGTCATGCGCGAAGCGTTGCGTGATGCAATCGACGTGCGCGAGCGCCATGCCGCACGCGGCCTCTTGCGAACGCTGCGCCGGCGCGAACGCATCGCACTCAAACGAATTGCCCGCACGCTGGAACACGTGCGATTATCATCGCCGTGAAAGCACGGCAGATCGATCTCTCCGATGCCTGCGGTGTCGACGACGCGATGCGCCGCATCGCCATCGTGCGCTTTGCTGAAGTACTTACGCTGGTTCCCGCGCTCCGGCACGGGCGTAGCCGGGATCTGCACGATCTGCGTATCGCCTGCAAGCGCTTGCGCTATGCGCTTGAAAGCTTCACGCCGCGCGAGCCTGCGCTGCTCGAGGCCGCAAGCCGGTTGAGCCAGCTGCAAGATGCACTGGGCGATCTGCACGATCGCGATCTCTTGCTACTCGTCATGTCCAAGAAGCTCCATGTGAGCGCGCAGCGCATACGGATGCAGCGTGACGACGCACTGGCACGAGCGCGCGCACTCTGGCGCGACGCTTTCGCGCCCTACGGGCCGTTCGAAGGCTTGATGCGCTTTACCGGGCTCGGTTACGGTTTCGGCGACGGCGTAGCCGGGAGCTGAGCACCGCAGCTTCTCGACGCGTTGACGATCGACTGCGACAACGGCGCTTCGGCTTTTTTGCTCTCGTCCTGCGTCCACACGAGACCCTCTTTGAGCTTGCCGATCTGATTGTACCCAACCGCCAGTCCTGGAATTTTCGTCGGATCGATCTCGTACTGATTCGGCGCAAGACCGGCTTGTAAGACGAGATCGTCAAACGCTTGCGGCGTTTGCGATGTAGGATCCGCGGCGCCGGCTAGCGACGCTTGCGGTGCTGAATTCATGCCCGCTTGTCCGGGTTGTTGTTGCGATGTAGTATCTCCCGGGCCGTTTTGTCCGGTGATGGCGTGGAGATAGCCGAAACCCTCGTGCTGCATCTCGCCGAGCTGTTGCGTTTGGACGAAGCCATTGATGATGTCGAGCGAGGCTTGCTGCGTCGCTAGCGTCTTGAGCATCTGGTCTTTGAGCTGGAGCAGCTGCTTGTCCTGGTCGGTTTGCGGCTTTGGCGGGAAGATGCTGGGGTCTTCGAGCAGTTTCTGGATCGCGAGCGTGTTTTGCACCAGCGGCGTCACCAGGTTGTTTAACCGGTGTATCGACATGCCTTGGCCGGCGCTGCTGCCGGCGGCGCTCATCTGGATGTAGTCGCTAAATAAGGGCGTTCCCTTGGCGATCGTGGCATCGTTCTGCAACATCAATGCGACCGCCGGACGAATCGTCGTCCCCAGCGCGCTGCACAGCGGAGTGCTCACCGTGTGATAGATTTCGGGCAGATTCGGCGGCGTCGGCGTGGGAGCCGGGGCAGTCGCGGCCGCGGCCGGAACGACGAACGCGGCGGTGAGGACGACCGCAATGAGGGGGATACGCATTAAGCCCATCTACGACGAGAACGCACGACGAAGCCTGCCATGACAAGCAATCCTGGGCCGGTTGCGTTCCTAGCCGGCAGCGCTTGCTGTTTCGCCGATTTGCTCGAGGGCCTGTTTCTCTTCGCCGGAAATGACCATCGTAAGGTCGAGCATGATGATCAGTCGCTCGTCCATTTTTCCGACGCCTTGAATGTACTCAGTGCCGACGCCGGCAATCATCTCGGGAGCGTCTTCGACGTTTTCGATTGGAATATTGAGCACTTCGCTCACCGAGTCGACTACGATGCCAACGCGTTTGTTGCCAATCTCGGTGACGACGATGCGCGTACTCTTGGTTGCGTCGATGCGCTTCATCCCGAAGCGCGTGCGCAGGTCGATGATCGGAATCAACTGACCGCGCAAATTTATCACGCCTTCCATAAATTTCGGCGCGCGCGGAACGTGCGTGATCTCGACCAAGCGAATGATTTCTTGCACCTGCGAGATGTCGACACCGTACTCTTCGCTGCCAAGACGAAACGAAACGACCTGGACGACTTCGCCCGAGAACTGTTGCTTCTTCTCTTCCCTACCGTCTGCCATTTGCGTTCCTTAGACTCCCGAGTATTCCGCGCGAGCGACTTTTCCGCCGGCGTATGCTTCGCCAACCAGCGAGTGTACGTCGATGATGAGCGAGATCGACCCATTGCCGAGAATCGTCGCGCCCGAGATGCCGGCGATACGGCCGACCACGTCGGAAAGCGGCTTGATCACGATCTCTTGCTCGCCTTCGAATTGATCCACCACCAACCCCACTTGACGTCCTTGCAGGCCGACGATGACGATCATCACCTTGTCGGGATCGCGCTGGCCGCCAAGTTCGAAAAATTCGGCGATCCTTACCAGCGGCACGACCTGACCGCGCAGGGTGATCACTTCGTTGCCGTGCACGGTTCGCACGTCAGGCATCTCCACGCGTTGCGATTCGATGACCGAATCCAGGGGAATCGAGTAGAGTTCTTCGCCGACGCGCACTAGGAGTGCCTGGATGATCGCCAGCGTCAGCGGTAATTTGATCGTAAAGCGCGTGCCTTGGCCGGGCTGAGTATCGACGTCGAAGACACCCTTGAGCCGCGAGATGTTGCGCTTGACCACGTCCATCCCGACGCCGCGGCCCGAGACGTCCGAGACGACCTCGGCAGTCGAGAAGCCCGGGGTGAAGATCAGCTCGATGATCTCGCGGTCCGACAAACGATCGTCGGCCGAGATGAGGCCCTGCTTGATTCCACGTGCCCGGACTTTCTCCAAGTTGATCCCGCCACCGTCGTCGGACACTTCGATGATGATCTGGTTGCCCTCGTGGTAGGCGTTGAGCGAAATCGTTCCAACGCGCGACTTGCCCAGCTTTTCGCGCTCGTCCGGTGGTTCGATACCGTGATCGACGTTGTTGCGAAGCAAATGCATCAGGGGCTCGCCGACTTCGTCGACGATCGTCTTGTCGAGGTCGGTTTCGGCGCCCGAGATCAGGAGCTGCACCTCTTTGCCGCGTGCCTTTGCGACGTCGCGCACGAGGCGCGGGAACCGGTCGAAGACCTGACCGATCGGTACCATGCGCACTTTCATGATCGACTCTTGAATCTCGTTGGTCGTGCGCGCGAGGAGCGCGGCCGAATCGGCGAGATCTTTCGCGAGCGGTGCGATGATGCCCGAGGAGGCACCACCGGCGTGGCTCGCCTTGTCCGCCATCAGGCGCTCGAGTGTATTGGCGATATCCGAGATGCGCGTGCGGTTGATCACCAGTTCGCCGACCAGGTTGAGGAGCGAATCCAAGCGTTCGATGTCGACGCGAATCGTTTGATGGATCGACGAGCGCTTCTGCTCGGCGTTGGGCGACGCGCCGGCGGCTGCTCCTGCGGCTGCCGGTGCAGGCGCGGCTTTCGGTGCGACCGGTTCGGATGCGGGCGGCGGGGGCGCCACCGCGGCTGGGGCTTCTTCGAATGCCGGCACGTCCGCCGGCGGGGGAGCAGCGGCTGCCGGGGTTTGCTTCTGCGCTTGCGCTTCCGCTAAGAGCCGTTGCACTTCGGCTTCGAACGCCTCGGCGTCCGAGGGACTCGCTTCCTGATGCTCGGCCGCGTGTGCCGCGTCGAAGGATTGCTCCGGCCCGCCTCGTCCTTCGATGACCTGCGCGGTCTGCTCGTAGATCGAGGTGAACTTGTCGAGCTTTTGGATGTACTCGTCAACGCCGGTCGGTGACGGCTGATCGCTGATCGCGGATTCCACGAGTTCGGTGAGCAGGTCGCGACCCGAAAAGAGAATCTCCACGACGCTCTCGGAGAGCGGCATGCGATCCTTGCGCAGCAGATCGCACAAATTTTCCAGCTTGTGCGCCAGGCCCTGAATGTCGGTGAATCCGAGCATGCCGGCGCTGCCCTTGACCGTGTGCAAGGCGCGGAAGAGCGAGGCGATGATCTCCGGATCGGTCTCACCGGTTTGGACGAACTCTTCGAGCTTGAGCAAATCCGCGTCGATCTGCTGAAGCAACTCTTCAGCCTCGTCGCGGAAATACGAGATGAACTCTTCTCGATTAAAGAGTTCGTCAGACATGATTTATTCTACGCCAAAGACCGAGAGGAGCGGCCCGAGCGATCCCGTTTCCGGGATGAGGATGAATTGCCCGGCGACTTCTTTCTCCTTGTCGAGGAAGCTCGACTCGATGAGGAAGACGTCTTGATCGGGCAGGATCGACATCAGCGTGCGAAACGCGGCTTGCACCGTGCCGTACGAAAGCGTCGGCACTGAGGGAAGCAGGTTCGAACCGGTGAGCTGGATGATCGCGGTCAGGTATGAGCCGGCGATGATGTTGCCGAGTTCTTTGAGCGTCGAGTCGGCGATCGAATCGAAGATCTGAATGTCGCCGATCACACGATGCAAGAATTGGCTCACAAAATCCAACGCCTGCTCGCGATCGAAGAGCACGACCATTTGACCCGGCGCTTCGCCGCGCACGTACATGTGCAGCGCCGCGACGGTGCGGTTCTCGTGTCCGACGCGCGACGCGAGGTCGCGGAACTTGATGACGTCGATGCGCGGCTCGGAAAGATTGATCTTTGTATTGAGCAACTGCGAGAGCGCGGTCGCCGCGTGACCTGCACCGATGTTACCGACCTCTTTAAGGGCATCCTTTTGGAGATCGTTGAGTTGCATGCCGCCACCGCTCATGAAAGTACCTTCTGGATCGTTTCAAGGATCTTGGGCGGCTGGAAGGGCTTCGTAATGAACGACTTCGCGCCGGCTTGAATCGCCTCGACGACTAGCGCCTGCTGACCCATCGAGGTGCACATGATGATCTTGGCATTGGGGTCGTTCGCGACGATTTGCTTGACCGCGGTAATGCCGTCCATCTCGGGCATAACCATGTCCATCGTCACGAGGTCGGGTTGAAGCTGTTTGTACTTCTCGACCGCCTCGACACCATTCTGAGCCTCTCCAACGACTTCAAAGCCGTTTTTGGAGAGGATCCCCTTGATCATCATCCGCATGACGACGGCATCGTCGACGATGAGGACTCTCTTGCTCATCCAATGCTCCCAAGACGAAGTGCAAAAAAAACACGACTCGACCCTTTGAACTCAATCGGCCAAAGGATAAGGGTACTTTATAGAAAGGTCAGGCCAATCCCCGGCTGCGCAGATCGGCCTGCCGGCGGTTAATGAATTCGATGATCGCCTGATCTTCATCCGGACGCAGCCCCTGAAAGCGCAGCCCGTGCGAGAACTTGCCCGAACTCTTGATCTTCTCGTGGCGCATGACTTCTCCGAGCAGGGTCATGCTGGGGGTCTCAGGCTTGAGCTTCATCCGAACCTCAACGGTGGTATGCGGCTTGAGCTCGCGGTCGATGATGAGCGAGCACCCGCCACGGCTGATGTCCCGGATCGTGGCCCGGACGAACTCCCCGGTTCCCACGCCTCCAGGCGCAAACCGCCATTCCCCCGTGACAATCGCGTCCAGCCGCACGCTCTGGCGCTTCTGGGCGCCGGCCGCGGCCGCAATGAGAATCAGACGGCGGGGCGGATCGAACTGGGTGCTCTCTGCACTTACCGCCGCGACTTTGGTCTCCATCCGGTAGCGCCCGGCAGCCGCCGTGTAGATGAGGATGGCCGTCTCACCGACTCGCCCCAGCGCGTCGCGGGTCACGACACCCTTGGCTCCAACCGACTCCACGGTCACCGAGCGTGCCGGCCGGCCACCGACGAGGACGTCGACGAAAGAATGCAGTTGAGGTAGTTTGCTTGGGGGTACGCCTCCCCCCCGGCCGCCAAAAATCGATTTGAACATCAGCTTTTCGCTTCCGCGGTTTCCTCTGTCGCGGTGATTTGGCCAATCGACTCAACCCGAAGCCCCGGCGCAATCTCCGAATAGGATAAAACGACTAACTGTGGTGCCGCGCGTTCGGTAAGCCGCTTGAGCGCCAAACGTACGGACGGCGAGCACAAAACTATCGGCTGTAAACCGGCGTTTTGCGCCACCGCGATCTGTCGCGTCAACGACGTGTAGATCCGTGACACCGTATTCGGGTCCAATAACGCAAACGCATCCTCGCCGCGACGAACGGCTTCGGACAAGAGTGATTCTAGACGGGGATCGACGGTGATGACCGAGAGCAGTCCATTCTCAGCGTACTCCGCGGAGATGTGGCGCGAAAGTGCCGCGCGGACCTTTTCGGTAAGGAAATCGACATCTTTACTCACCCGTGCAGCGTCCGCGAGCGTTTCGAGAATCATCACGAGGTTGCGAATAGGAATGCGCTCGCGTAGTAGATTTTGTAACACGCGCTGCACTTCGCCGACCGTGAGCAGGCCCGGAACCAATTCGTCGACGACCACCGGGTAGTGCGACTTAATGTTGTCGAGCAACGCTGACGTCTCTTGACGCCCGAGCAGATCCGGCGAATGCGCCTTGATCAATTCGGTGAGGTGCGTGGCGATGACACTGGTCGGATCTATGACGGTATAACCGGCCATCTCCGCTTCGCTGCGCGCATTCTCCGAAATCCACAACGCGGGCAATCCGAAGGCAGGTTCGGTCGTCGGGATGCCGTCGATCGGGGCGGTCGCCGTGCCGGGGTTCATCGCTAAGAGGCGGCTGACCATCACTTCGGCCTGCGCGACCTCCAAGCCGTAAATCTTGACCAGATAGCTGTTCGGGCGCAACTGCAAATTATCTCGCACGCGAATCGGTGGAACCGCGATGCCCAGATCGCGCGCCGCATGGCGGCGAATCAGCGTAATGCGCTCGAGCAAATCGCCGCCCTGATTGACATCGACGAGCGGGATGAGTCCGAAGCCGATTTCCAGTTCCATCGGATCGTACGAGAGCAAGGGCACCACACTCTCGGCACCGCTCTTGGCGGCCGCCGCGCCAGGTGCGCCGGGTGCGCCGGCCTTGGCAGCGGCGACTTTACGCTCCGCTGCGGCTTCCGCCGCGCCTTCGCGGCGCGCGAAGTAGATGACGAAAAGCATCGCCGAGATGAACAGCAGCAACCAGCGATCGAGCCCGGCAAGGCCGAAGAGCGCGGTGATGATTGCCGTGATCAGGAGCGCGCGCGGCTGCGCCGTTAACTGCTTGGTGATGTCGGTGCCGAAATCGGTCTCGGCCGCGGCGCGCGTCACGATGATACCGGTCGCGGTGGAAATCAAAAGCGCGGGCACTTGGGTTACGATGCCTTCGCCGACGGTCAGCAAGGTGAATTTCTGCAGCGACTCCATGATGGTGAGATGCTGCTGCGCCACGCCGACGATAAAGCCGCCGATTGTATTGATGGCCACGATGATGACCGCTGCGATCGCGTCGCCACGGACGAATTTGCTGGCGCCGTCCATCGCACCGTAGAAGTCCGCGGCGCGCTGAATGTCGCGGCGGCGCTGCCGTGCCTCGGCCTCGGTGATCAATCCGGCGTTGAGGTCAGCGTCGATGGCCAGCTGTTTGCCGGGCATCGCGTCCAAGGTGAAGCGCGCCGCGACTTCCGCGACGCGCCCGGCGCCGTTGGTAATCACGACGAATTGAATGATGATCAGAATGAGGAAGATCACGAAGCCGACGGCGTAGTTGCCGCCGACCACGATCTGCCCGAAGAAGTTGATGACTTCGCCGGCGTAGCCGTGTAGCAGGATCGCGCGGGTTGCGGTAATGTTGAGCGACAATCGAAACAGCGTGATGATCAGCAGCAACGTCGGGAAGGCCGAGAACGCGAGCGCGTTCTCGGTATACAACGTCGTTGCAATGATCATCAACGCGACTGCAATGTTGAACGACAGCAGGATGTCCAAGAGCCACGCCGGGATCGGGACGATCATCAAGACCACGAGCATCACCGCCGCGCCCGCAATCAATATCGGCGTGAAACTTGCGAGTCGCTGCAGCGGGGTCGGGCCCGTGGCCGGCGCTTGCGTTGCCATTTAGGCGATCGTCTTTCTCTTGAGTTTGTACACGAACGCGATGACCTGCGCGACCGCGGCATAGAGGTTGGGCGGAATCGGTTGGTCGAGTTCGACTTTGTCATAGAGCGTGCGCGCGAGCGGCGGATTCTCCATGATCGGAACATTGTGTTCAATCGCGATGTCGCGAATCCGCTTAGCGACCAGATCGGCGCCTTTAGCGATCACGACCGGCGCGTCCATCTGGATCTCGTCCCATTCGAGCGCCACAGCGAAATGCGTCGGGTTCGTCACGACGACCGTTGCGCGCGGAACTGCCTGCATCATGCGCCGGCGCGCAAACTCGCGCTGGCGCCGCTTGAGCGCGGCCTTGGCTTCCGGATTTCCCTCGGACTGGCGCCACTCGTCCTTGACCTCTTGCTTGGTCATTTTCAAATTCTCTTCGAGTTGCCAGCGCTCGTAGGCATAATCCAAGAGGCCAACGACCACGAGGAACAAGCCGAACTTCCACGCTACACTGAAAATCACGTCGAACGTCATATTGATGACGCCTGCCGGCTCGGTCTGGCCGACTTCGGCGAAAACCCCGAGATTCGACGCAACCGTCATGTAGATGATGACGATGACGGCCGCGAGTTTGATCAGCTGCTTTGCAAGGTTGATGAAGATTCGACGAGAGAAAATGTTCTTGAAGCCGTTGATAGGATTGAGCTTTGCGAACGACCATTTGAACGGGACTGTCGTCAGAACGAAACCGAATTGCATGAGATTTGCGCCGATGCCGGCGACGATGGCGATCGCGAACACGATAAGCACTACCCACCAGACACCGCCCGAGGCTTGCACGAACAGCGAAAGCATCGATTGGTAGGTGGGGTCGTGTTGCTCGGCGACGCGCGAAAAATACGCCGCAGCTTCACCGGTCAGACCGATCATCATCGGCGCGAAAAGTGCGTGAAGAGTTAAAACCACCGACAAGAAGATCACGGCTCCAGCCAGTTCCGTACTACGAGGGACCTGGCCGCGTTCACGTGCCTCTTGGCGGCGCTTCGGTGTGGCCTTCTCGGTTTGTTCCGGCTTAGCCATCGATGTCGCTCGCGAGCATGCTCATAGAAGTTTTCGGCGAGCATCCCGGCATCCTGAGACGGTCGGCCGCTCGTGCAGGCGGGAAGGCACGCGCGGCCTGCCAATAAGGGAGGCTGACCTAAAACGAGCCCGTAGGAGAGTAACTTGAAACAGACGCTGGTCTTGGCCGGCGCGGTGGCTGCCGCGCTGATGCTAGGCGGCTGCGGCCATACCACCCCGATCACCGCCGGGACGGCGACGCCGAGCCCGACCTACTCACCCAACGTGAGCAGCGAGTACACCATTCCGACGGCCGCCTCTCAACCCGCGGGCATCACCAAGACCACGACCGCCCTCTATTTCACCGAGGAAGCCGGCAACAAGGTTGGCGTGCTCACCCAGAACGCAACCGTCTTGGACTATCCGCTCCCGACCGCCGGGTCCAAGCCGCTCTCGATCACAACCGACAGGAACGGCAACCTCTGGCTGACTGAGTTCGGCGGCGACCGGATCGCCCAGTTCATCCCATCGACCTACGGCTTCATCGAGTGCACCCTCCCCGTCCAGACCACCGTGACCCCGACGCCGTGGGGCATCGCTGCTGGTCAGGACGGCAACCTGTGGGTGACCGATCCCGCTAGCAACGGCATCTGGAAGATCGCTCCGGGCTGCGGCACCTTCACCTTCTTTTCCATCCCGACAGCAAATGCCGTGCCGGAATCGATCACGGTGGGCCCCGACAGCAATCTTTGGTTCACCGAAACGAACGTCGACAAAATCGGCCGCGTCTCAATCACCGCGACGCCGGGGCCGGCGGCGGTGACCGAATTCCCGGTGACGGCGGGGGCCGGGCTTGGGGTCATTACCTCGGGCGCCGATAACGCGCTCTGGTTCACTGAGACCAAGGCCGACAAAATCGGACGAATGCTGACCACGGGAGTTGTGAGCTCGGAGACGGCGCTCACCGGCGTGGGCGCGCCCTACGGCATCGCCCTTGGCGGCGACGGCAACTTTTACATCGGCGACCAGAGCAAGAGCGCGATCGTGCAATACGTCGTTAGCACCGGCGCCGTCAACAGCTATCCCACCAAAACCGCTAACGCCGGGCCGTTTTGGCTGACGCTCGGGCCCGATAACGAGGTCTATTTCACCGAACAGACCGCGAACAAGATCGGCCAGTTCCTCTACTTCAATCCTTGATTTAGTTGGGCTGCATTTGCTCCGCTACGGAGGCTTCAAGCCCCTCAACACCGAGTCGAATTGCACGGAGACGTCCGAAAAGATTTGCGGGCCGACCGTTCCCAGGAGCGGCAGTGAGATCGCCATCATCGTCAGTCCGACCGCAACCTGGAGCGGTAAGCCGATGATGAACACGTTCATCTGCGGCGCAACACGCGCCATGAGCGCCAGCGCAACGTTCGTCAGGAAGAGTGCGACCACCACGGGCGCGGCAATCCTGAAGACGATCAAGAACGACTGCGCAAAGAAGAGCGAAAGATTCCCGGCGACGCTCGGATCGAGATTGATATACGGCAGCGGGACCAGATTGAACGACCCGGCCATCCCCTGGATCAGCAGGTAGTGCGAATTCGTCGCCAAGTAGATCAGCGTCGCGAGCGTTAGCTGAAGCTCGCCGATGATCGTGATGTTCTGTTGGGTCTGCGGATTGATCACGTTCGCAATAGCGAAGCCGATCTGGATGTCGATCAACTCACCAGCGAACGAGATTCCCATGAAGAGCAATGAGGCCACGAAGCCCACGATGACCCCTAGCAGCACTTGTGCCGATCCGCCGACTAGGAGCTCGAAGACGCCGCCGGTCAAATGGGGCGCCGGCTCGACGCGATAGACGATGAACGAGACGAGCGCGCTCAATCCGAGGCGGACTTGAATCGGCACTTGGCGCGACGAGAACACCGGGAAGAGAAAGAACATCGAGCTGATCCGTAGGAAGATCAGCAAGAACGTTTCGAATTGCTCGGGGGTCAGGCCGAAGAGATGCACGGCGGCGACCTACTTCGCGAACGTCGAGATGCTCGAGAACATGCGCGCGGCAAAGTCAGTGAGCAGCGCGAGGATGAACGGGGCAAAGAACAGCAACGCGAGCGCCGACACGACGATCTTCGGGATGAAGGCGAGGGTCGGTTCCTGAATTTGCGTCACGGCCTGAAAGATCGAAATCGTCAAGCCGACGACCATGCTGAGGAGCAGGACCGGCGCGGCGGCGAGCAACGCGACCAAAATCGCTTGTTGTCCAATCGCGACGACGTCGCCGAAGGTCACGTGTGGAAACTCTGAAAGAGCGCGCTGACGACCAGATCCCAGCCGTCGACGAGGATGAAAATCAAGACCTTAAACGGCAGTGAGATAATGATCGGCGGAATCATCATCATGCCCATCGAGAGCAAGATACTGGCCGTAACCATATCGATGATGATGAATGGGATATAAATGGCGAAGCCGATCTCAAACGCAGTCTTCAGTTCAGAGAGCACGAACGCGGGAACAAGCAAATACGTGGGCACGTCCTTTTGAGCCGCCGGACGTGGCTCTTTGGAAATCGAATAGAACAGTTGGATATCTTTCTCACGCGTTTGCCTGAACATGAACGCACGGATTGGCTGCGCGGCGCGATCCAGCGCGACCGATTGACTGATCTTTTTCGCGAGGTATGGTTGGACCGCATTGTTGTTGACCTGGTGGATCACCGGGTTCATGACGAAGAAGGTTAAGAGCAGCGCAAGTCCTACTAGCACCTGATTCGGCGGGGTCTGCTGCGTGCCCATGGCGGTGCGCACGAACGAAAGCACGACGATGATGCGCGTAAACGACGTCGTCATCACGAGCAGCGTTGGCGCCAGCGTCAATACGGTGAGCAGCAGCAAGATCTGCAGCGCCCCAACGACCTGCTGCGGGTTGTTGGCCTGGCCTAGGCTCAGATTGATATTCGGCATCGGCACGGTCGGCGCAGTCGGCGCAGTTTGTGCAAGAGCGAGACTCGGAAGCACAAAAAGCAAGACGAATGCCAGCGCCGATGAGATCAGAAACGGCGCGTGTCGCGCCCACACGCGCGCCAGCATCGTCAGGACCGGGTTACGGTTTGCCACGAAGCGATTTCACCATGTCGGCTAGCGATCGCTGCGTCGTGCGAAGGAGCGTGCGCTGTGCTTCAAGCCAAGGTTCGACTTCTTCCGGCGGCAGCTCGACGATCGAGCTCACGTGGCCTTGGCCCCCACCGATCAAAAAATAGCGCCCGCCCACCTTGATGACGTGCAGCATCGAATGTTGCCCCAGCACGGTGGATTCGAGCACGGTCACAAGACGGCGATCCGCCGAAACGAGAATCCGGCCGCGCGCTAAACCGCGTACAACTGCATAAAGGCCGCCGAGCAATAGCGCGACGACCAAAAGTGCAAAGACATACTGCAACCAAAAGCCCGACGGCATGGCCCCAGCTACGACGCAGGCTGCGGATTGAGCTCGCTGATCTTCACGGCGTACTTATCGTCCACGACGACCACTTCGCCGCGCGCGATCAAGATGTTGTTGACGTAGAGATCGATCGGCTCGGCCGCGAGCTTGTCGAGCTCGAATACGCTGCCGGATTGAAGTGAGACCACCTCGCGCAGCGGCATAACCGTTTTCCCCAGCACGGCGCTGATCTGCAGCGGAACGTCATGAACGAGATCGAGATTGGCCTGCCCGGGCTGCGCCGTGCGAACCGGCGTTGGCGGCATCTTCGTATACGCGACGTTTTGAGCGTCGGCCGCAGAGGGCGCGGGGCGCCGTGAGGTCGATGCCGTTGCGGCGGCTTCGGACTCGCGCGCTTTCGCCTGTTCGCCTGCCGCCGCTGAACCTAAACCGAGCTTCGAGAGCGTAATTGCCGCAAAGTCCACGCTAACGTGCGGGTGCAGGTCGCTGCCGACGTCGATCGTGCCGCCATACGATACGAACGGCGGCGGCGGCAGCAGCGTCGCGTCGGTGCACATCGATGCGTGCGCGCCTTCACCTGACGTACCGATCTGCTTGGCCAGTTCTTCAACCATCGCTGTCGCGATCTGCGAAACCGTTTCCGACGCAATCGAAAGCTGCATCGGTCCCATCTCCGTCGAGTCGTCCCCGCCGCCCAGCATCACGCCGACGATCTGCTGCATGTCGGCTGTCGGAAAGCGAACGACGAGCTGCGCGCCCAGCGACGGAATCGTGGACAACGAAACGAGTTCGTCGCCGTCTGTGCGGATCGAGCCGTCGTGGTCGTCGCGCGTTACGGTACCAACCTTTGCGGGCTGCTCCACCAGCCGGCCGAGTACAGTGCCGGCCGCGGCCAGCATCGATTCGGCAAGCTGTTGTGTATCGGGCATACGCTATTCGTCCTCGCTCGTCAGAACGTGTGATACTTGCACGGTCAGCTGGTCCTTATTGATCCCCGGGAAAACTTGAAACTTCTCTTTCTCGTTAACCTTCGCCGACAGCGGCTCGTTGGTCAACTTATCGAACACGACGATGTCCCCTTCTTGCAGCGCGACCAGATCGCGCAGCGAGACCGTCGTTTTTCCCAACTCGATTTCCACCTCGACCGAGGCGCGCTCGACGTTCCTTGTCAACTGCGCGATATCTTCCTCGGTCATGCCGCGCCCGGCGATCACGGTCGGTGACCACTGGAACTCCGTGAGCTGTTGCCCGATCGACTGCAGCACAAGATAAGGAAGGCAGAAGTTCATAACGCCCGCCATATCGCCGATCTTCAATTCCATCGAAATGTAGGCGACGATTTGGTCCAGCGGAATGATACGCGGGATGAACTGTGGGTTAGAATCAAGCGCTTCGATCTTCAGCGAGAGCGTCAAGAGGTAATTCCACGACTCGCGGTAGCTGTTGAGCATGCGCGCCATGAAACGCTGCATCAACGTACGTTCGATGTCGGTAAGATCGCGCAGCTTGTTCGGGAACCATCCTGGACCGCCAAGCAACCGGTCGATGATCGAGAAAACTAAGTTCAGGTCGACCTGAACGATGCCGCTCCCCGGAAGCGGGTCCATCGAAAAGATGCCCAGGATCGACGGGATGCCGATGGAGGCGATGAAGTCGCCATAGCTGATCTGCTCGATCGAGACGATCGTCGCTTCGACGCGCGTGCGCAAGTAGACTGAGAGCGAGTTATTGAGCAGCCGGGTGAAATTCTCGTGCAGCGTGCGCAGCGTCTGCAGTTGATTGTTGGTGAACTTGTCTAGCCGCTTGTTGAATCGGAAATCGAACGACTTGACTCTACGTCCGTCGATCGCTTCCTTCGCCGGCGCACCTTCGCCAGAAAGTTGATTGATGAGGGCATCAATCTCTTCTTGTGAAAGACTTGACATGCGTTCTCGCTTATGGACCTTTCCCGGTGCTGCCCGGTGCTGCGTTACCGCTTAGGAGCACGATGTCGACGCGGCGATTCTGTTGTTTCTGCTCGTCCGTGGCGTTTGCGTTGCGCGGATGGTACTCGCCATAGCCCGTTGCACTCAAGCGACTGGGGTTAACTCCGTCGTGCTCGTCGAGGTATCGCGCGACATTAACTGCGCGCGTTGCCGACAGCTCCCAATTGGTTGGATACTGATAGGTCGAGATCGGCACGTTGTCGGTATAACCCTCGACCGCAATCGCATTGCCGTTGCGCTTGAGCAACGGCGCGATCGTGTCGAGAATCTTGAGCGTCTGGGGACGGATCTCGGCGCTGCCGCTGTCGTAAAACGACTTATCCGAGAGCAGCGTCACCACCAAACCGCGAGCCTCACTATGTACTTGCACTTGCTGCTCGAGGTGATTCTCTTTGACGTATTTCTCGAGCTCTTTTTGGATCGCCGGGATGCTCGAGCTCGCCTGGAAGGATTGTTCGCCGTTTGCGCCGCCGTTGGGCGGTTGATTGACCGTCCAAACATTGTCGAAACCGGCCGAAACCGATTTGGCAAACGCCTGTACTTTCACGCGGCTGATCGTGGACATCGCGAAAAGGATGATGAACAGCGCCAACATGAGGGTAATCATGTCGGCGTAGGTCAGCAGCCAGCGCATCATGCCCGCCGTCTCGAGCTTCTCCTCGGACTTCTTGCGCGGCCGGTTGGACTCGGCTGCGCGCGCAGCGCTCTTGATCGGTTGTGCCATCAGTGGTCGTGCGCGCTTCCGTTACGCCGAGGACGCGGAGTAGCCGGCTTCGCCTTGGATCGCTCCGCCTTCTTCGACCGCGCTCTCGCGCTCGCGTGGATCGATGAATGCCAGCAGTTTCTCTTCCAAGAGCCGCGGATTGTCACCGGCTTGAATCGCGAGAATGCCTTCGATCATGATCTCGCGCATCAACAGCAGCTGACCGTTGCGCTCCTTGATTTTGGTTGCGATCGGCAACCACAGTATGTTGGCAAACAGAATGCCGAAGAACGTCGCAACGAACGCTTGCGCGGTCGCAACGCCGATCGTGCCGGCAACGTTGGTGCTGTTGCCCATCTCGGACAGTCCCTTGAGCATGCCGATGAGGCCGAGCACGGTACCGATGATGCCCAGCGTGGGCGAATAGCCGCCCAAATTCATAAAGACTTGTTCGGCCTTAGCCCCATGTTCTTGGGTGCTGCTCACTTCGGTTTCGAGCACCTTACGAATGATCTCGGTGTCTCGACCGTCGATGACCAACTGGATGCCTTTGCGCATGAAGTCGTCGTCGAGCGCGGCGGCCTCGTTTTCGAGAGCCAGCAAGCCCTCGCGGCGAGCCTTTTCGGCGAACGACACCAGCGTCGAAATGACGTCGCGCTCGTGATAATCGACGGTCACGAACGCCGTCTTGAATCCGCCGAAGAATCCGCGCAAGAAGGTGCGCAGCGGGAACGAGGTGAGCGTCGCGCCCAGCGTTCCGCCGATGATCAGCATGAATGCTTCCCACCGGCCGAAGATGATGTGCGGATCGGTCCCACCGACCCAACCGGCGAGGAAGATCGCTCCGAAGCCTAAGAATAGGCCCAATACTGTTGCTATATCCAAGGTACCGCTCTCCGCAGGGTGGGTCAGCGCCTTTACCGGGTATCGGCTAGGCCAATCCCAATATCAAGCTCGCGTAAGGGCTCGCCCGCTAGCCTGGCCCGTGAATTCGCCTCTTGAAGTCGATGATCTTCTGCTGGATTTCCAGCATCCGGTCACGGACGACGAGGCGGTTGCCGGAGGTCAGCGTGACGACCGTGTCCGGCGTTTCTTCGATCTGTTCAATGAGGTCGCTATTGACCATTACCGGATGGCCATTGAGCCGAGTCAGAGCAATCATATTCTCCACCCTTGCGGGAGGGGAAAGGGCGGCGGCCCCTGCCGCCGCCCTGAAGGTCTAGTTCTGTGAGGCCTGGAGTGCGATGACCGTTTGCAGGTTGGCGTCCGCCGTCTCGATGCCGCGCGAGTTCGCCTGGAACGCGCGCTGCGCGATGATCAGGTTGGTGAACTCATTGGCAAGGTTGACGTTGGACTCTTCGAGCGACCCGCCAACGACTTCCCCGTAGGATCCGCTGTCGGCAGTACCGACCTCGGCCAGCCCCGAGGCAGCCGTTTGCGCGAACTGATTGCTGCCGATCCGCTCGAGGCCATCCTCGTTTTGGAACGTCGCGATAGCAAGCTGCGCCAGCGTCTTGGTTTGACCGTTGGTGAAGGAACCGCTAATTGTTCCGTCGGTCTCGACGGTGATGTTCGAGAGCGTGCCGGCCGAGTAGCCGTTCTGACTGATGACCGTGGCGCCCGACGCGCTGTTGAGGCTGGTGTTGTCGAAGAAGCCCAAGGCAATGGCGCCCGGCGTCGCCGTGTTGGTGGGTGCCTGGGCGTTGTTGCCGACGTTCGGACCCCACTGGACGATGTTGAGCTGGTTGCCTTGATCGGTACTCGCCGTTTCTCCCGCCGTATGTATGTCGGCGCCGCCGGCACCCGCACCGAGTGCGAGCCCAGGCGCGACCGCCTCGATCGACGAGGTATTGATGTACTGACCTTCCTGGTCGAAGTACGCGTACCCGACGACGCCCGACGACGCCGTGCCGATCGTGGCCGGACTGACACCGGCTCCGGTGAGCGTCCGTCCTTGGATGGTTTGGAACTGGGTGCCATCGGCGAAGCTGACGCTAACTTGCCACTCCGTGGCGGGTTGGACGGCGGTGCCGGCCGCGTTCTCGACGGTGGTCGGCAAGCCGTTCTCCGCCGCGGTAACGTTCAGCGTCGTCGCGCCACCAGCCGACGGTGATGCCAGCGTAAAGGTGACGCCGTTGACCGTTTGCGTCGTTCCGCCGGTGAACGTCTGCGTGCTGTTCGTGTCCTGGTCGTACACCGTATAGGTGTTGCCGGCTGCCGAGGTGATGGTGATCGCGTCGTTTTCACTGGTCGCCGGAGCGACCGTGACGTTGGTGACGTCGGCGGTGGCCCCGTTGACGGTCGCTGCTACCGCACTTGGCGCGACCGGAGTGTAGGTGACCGTCGCTTCATGCGCGCCGCCGAGCGAGTCGTAGAGCGTCGTCGAGACAGTCACGGCCGCGCCCGGATTTGCCGATGCGCCGACGGCCTGTTCGAACGCCTGCGACCAGTTGGTTTGGTCGAGATTGCCGCCGAGCGAGACGTCGAAGACGTCGTCGTTGTTGGCCGGCCCAACTTTGACGCCCTGACCCGTGGCGGTGGCTTGTTCAGCCAAGCCAATCGGAATCGTGATCGCACCCGGCGTGCCGTTCGGCGTCACGACGCCCGCGCTGTTGGCCATGTAGCCCATGACCGCCAGACCCGAAGCCGGATCGTAGAACAGGCCGTTCGCGTTTTGCGAGAACGCGCCGTCGCGGGTGTAGGTGGGCGATCCCGTCCCGTTGGCATTGTTCAGAATGAAGAACCCATTGCCGTCGAGCGCGAGATCGGTGTTGATGCCGGTCGTTTCCAGACCGCCTTGGCCGAACTCGGTATCGACGGTGTTGACTTTGACGCCGAGTCCGTTATCGATCGGATTGGTGCCGCCGTTGGTGCTGGTGGGCCCCGACGGCGCGCCGACCTGCTGATAAAACTGATCGGCGAAGGTCATGCGTTGGGCCTTAAAGCCCGTGGTCGCGGTATTCGCGATGTTGTTGGAGATCATGTCGATCCAGCTCTGGTATGCGTCCAGGCCGGAGATCCCCGTGTAGAGAGAATCGAAAGCCATTCTTTGACCTCTATTACGGATCCGCGATGTTTCAGTCCATCCACATCGCGGCCGGAGCTCCGCAAGCGGTCCGCTCCGGGTGTGTTGTTATATGATTGCGGCCGAGTCGATGTTGGTGAAGACGTTTTCTTTCATCGAATCGGAATCGACCGCGGTAATGACGGTCCGGTTTTTGATGCTCACGACCATGGCGACGTCGCGCACGATGAAGAGCGAGTTTTTCGCTCCTTTCGCCGCGGCTTTGTCGGCCATCGCGTTCATCTTCGTCACGTCCTCCGACGTGAGGCTGATGTTGCGCGATTGCAGACGCTGCATCGCATGAGCCGAGAACTTGAGCGGTTCGGCCGATGACGGTGTCGTCGACGGCGCTGCTTGAGTTGCGTTTTCGAAAACCGAGCGGAAACTCGGCGCCGAAGTCGGCGGGATGTCGACGGGTTGACCGACCGGACGCGGCGCCGGACCGGGGATGATTCCCGGCTGTTGGACCGGCTTGACGTCGTTCGAATCCACGTTCGTCAGTGCCTAAACGCGCTCGAGGTAGTTGAACTCGCGGTTCCAGTTAGCGACGATGCACTCCCGATGCCAACGATTTGGCTGGTCGAGAAGAGCAGCGGATTGCCGCTACTGTTTTCGATGGTTTGACCGGACGAGTTGGTCATGGTGAAGTACGGCGTGCCATTTTCCACATCGATCGACGAGACGATCCCGGTGACGGTCGAGCTGTTCGAACTCGAGCCGCTGGTACCGGTGTTGACCGTCGCCGCCTGGCCGATGAGTGACGCAGCTTGCAACACGCTGAAGTTGCTCTGAAACGAAGCAAAATCACTGGTCAGTTGCTGCTGATATTGCAACTCAGACATCTGCGCGAGCTGGGTAACCGATTCGGTCGCATCCTGCGGATTATCCGGATCTTGGTTCTGCATCTCAGTCGTGAGCAATTGCAAGAACGCGTTCGGTCCCAGATCGTTGTCCGACGTTGTTGCCGAGTTGTTGGCACCGGCGTTGACCGTAGTCGTCCCGATGCCTGTCGTGGGTTCCATGTTTCCTCCTACGCGAGGGAGTTAAAAAGTTCGAGACTCGAGCCGCCTAAGAGCGGCGGTCCGGGATTCGAAGCTTCGGTGGTTTCAGCCGTGGTTTGACCGCTCAACTCGTGAACGATGTACCGCCGTCCGAAACCGGCGGTGCGATCCTTGCTTTGGTCCTGACCCGCGTCACCGCCCGACACGTCGACGGAAAAGCCCGAGAGGGTCAATCCGGCTTCGTTGAGCGAGCGCGCGAGATCCTGATGGTTGGCAACGAGCGCATTGCGCACGTCGACGCTCTGCGCGACGACGTTAGCGGTGACTTGGTTTCCGGATACGCTCAAGCGCATCGTCACTTGACCTAAGTTCTCCGGCTGCAGCTGCAGACGAATCTCCGAGGTTCCTTCCGCGACGGTACGCATGGTGATCCCCTTGACCATTTGCTCGATGATAGCGCTCTGGTCTACCGTGGTGCCGGTGCCGCTCGTTTGCGATGCGTTTTGCACTTGCAAACTGAGGCTGGGCGCGGGTGCGATCACGCTGGCCGCAGTGCCCGTAGGCGACTGTTGCGCGAGATCTTGACCGAACGTGTGTCCCGAGCTGGTATTGGTCGAGGTATTTCCCGAGGACGAACTCCCGGCGATCATACCGCCGTCCGCTTCACCGAGTATTGCAGCGAGACGCGCTGCAAGCATCGAGGGCGTAAGCGATGTGCTGCCGGCAGGCACGAGCGCCGAAGCGCCGGTGCTTGTATCGCTCCCAGATGTGGCTGCATTGCTCGAGCCGTTGACCTGTGCGTCGACGCCGGCGGCGCGCACGAGCATTCGTGCGAGCAAGTCGGGTGCATTCGACATACCGATCTGTTGCTGTTGCGAGGCAACCGCATTTGCGGTCGATTGATTGAGCAGCGCCGTATCGAGCGTAGATGCCGAGCTTGATGGCGGGGCGATCGGCGCGACGAGTGGCTGCGCGGTTGCGAGTTGTACCGGGGCATAGGACGGCTTCGCGGACGACGTGGTAGGCGTCGGGGTCGAAGGCTGCGCCTGTTGGTTGAGCGCGGCAATTACCGACGAGAGCAAAGAACTCACCAGCGACGAGACATCGAGTGTGCTCGATGTGCCGTTGGTTTGCTGCTGGGCCGGGAGTTCTTTCGCCGAGTTGGCGTCCAAGATGTTTCCCGAGAGTTCGTTCTGCTGCCCGTATCCGGTTTGCGCGTCCCTCGCGATCGACTCGACTACATTTTGTAATCGTGCTGCGAGGGCTGCCGCTTGTTCGGCGGCTGTCCCAGGTGGCGCGTTACTCGGTGGAGAGAGCGCGTTCGCGATGGTTTGCGTAACGGAGTCTTTCAATCGATCTAGATCGCTCGAGCTGAGTCTTCCGGTGAGCTGTTGAGCTACCGACGAACCGACGCTTTGAGCGAGTTGATCGACGATCGTTGCCATCGGCGTTCCGTTTTGCAACAGCGACGTGAGTTGCGAGAGCACGCTGTTCGCGCTCGCCGTTGAGAGCGAAGACGAAGCGGTGGTACTCGAACTCAGATTGGCGAGTGAGGAACTGAACAGCGACGCCCAGTGATGTGCGCCTTTGCCCTTACCGCTCGCGTGTGCCGTGCTGCCGGTGGCCAGGTCTGGTAGTTTGGCCGGAAGCACCGATGCGATAGAAAGTATGCTTATTTCATTCACCTCCTTTCTTCATATTGGCCCCAAAGTCAAAACGGAGAGCATGGCCGGGATGCCCTCATTTAGATGTTCGGCGCGGGCGTGACGAACCTTAACGGACGGCGGTCACGGAACCCCGGCCATCCCCAGGACCGAGCGGAGCAGGGCAGCTCCGTGCTCGCTGAGGACCGACTCGGGGTGAAACTGCACGGCCGCCACGGGAAGACGGCGGTGGGTGATCCCTTGGACGACCCCGTCGGGGCTGTGCGCGCTCACGTGGACGCTGCCCGGGAGCGTCGCAGGATCGAGGCAGAGCGAGTGGTAGCGGGTCGCGGTCAGCGGTGTGGGCAGCCCGGCGAAGATCCCCGTCCCGTCATGTTCGATGCGGCTGGTCTTGCCGTGCATCAGGGACGGCGCGTGGGTCACCGTCGCGCCGAGGGCTTCACCGATGGCCTGCAGTCCAAGGCAGACGCCGAAGGCCGGCATCTCGCGGCCGAGGGCCGCGCGCACGACACTCATCATCCGCGGTTGCTCCGACGGGTTGCCGGGTCCCGGCCCGATGACCAGCAAGCGATAGCGGTCGAGCAGCTCCGGCACCAGTCGCTCGTCGTCGTTGAGAATCACATCCGGCGGACCTCCGACCGCCGCCAGCATGTGCACCACGTTGTACGTGAAGCTGTCGTAGTTATCGATAAAGAGCACCGGTGCGCTCATTCGGCTACCCCCAGCATCTCGCGGGCGATGCGCGTTTTGTGCAGGACCTCATCATATTCGAATTCCGGGTCGCTGTCGGCGACGATGCCGGCCGAGGCTTGCCAGTAGACCTTGCCCTTCTGGACGTGCAAGCTGCGCAGCGTAATGCACGAATCGAAGTCGCCGCCGAACGACCAGCGCCCGACACTTCCCGCGTAAAAGCCGCGCGTCACCGGTTCGAGCTCGTCGATCAACTGCATCGCGCGCACCTTCGGCGTGCCGGTTACCGTGCCGGCCGGAAACCCGGCGCGAAAGAGATCGAGCCCGTCGCAGTCCGAACGTAGCGTGCCGACCAGATCTGAGACGATGTGCATCACGTGGCTGTAGCGTTCGATCTGCAATAGCTCGTCGACGGCAACCGACCCATATTCGCAGACCATGCCCAGATCGTTGCGCCCGAGATCGACCAGCATCACGTGCTCGGCGCGCTCCTTCTCGTTCTCGAGCAGTTCGCGGGCGATCCGCGCGTCTTCTTCATCAGTGCTGCCGCGCGATCGGGTTCCGGCCAGCGGACGAATGCGCGCGCGATTGCCCTCGAGTCGCACCAAAAATTCCGGGCTTGCGCCCAGGATCGTGCCGAACGGCCCGTCGACGTAGAACATGTACGGCGAGGGGTTGCGCCGGCGCAACGCGCGGTAGAGATCGAACGGATCGCCGTCGAGATTCGCGCTGAAGCGAATGCCCAGTTGGAGTTGGTAGACGTCGCCGTCGTAGATGTGGCGCTTCACGCGCGCAGCGAGGCCGAGATACGTCTCGCGGTTCATCGACGCGGTTAGCGTGCCGGTCGCGCGCACCGGCGCGGCGAGTTGCGGCGCCTGCGAAAGCAGTCGCGCGAGATAGCCGTCAAGCCGCGCATCAACCTCGGCTTCGCGCTCGCCGCAACTCCAAAAGACCAGCGAGTGGGTGAGATGATCGAAGACGAGCCAGGTGGCGGGAACGGCAACGTAGGCAGCCGGCATCTCCGGCGCGTTTTGTGCGCGCGGCGCCAAATGTGCGAACGGTCGTGCCGCGTCATAGGCGAAGGCAACGAGTGCACCGCCCCAGCCGCTGGGATCTTGCGCCGGACGATAGCGCTCGACGAAGGCTCGAATCCGATCGAGCATGTCGCCGGTCGCTTCGAACGATTCGGCCGCGAGA
This sequence comes from Vulcanimicrobiota bacterium, assembly GCA_963837195.1. Taxonomy (GTDB): domain Bacteria; phylum Vulcanimicrobiota; class Vulcanimicrobiia; order Vulcanimicrobiales; family Vulcanimicrobiaceae; genus Aquilonibacter. Next base: position 3,039,071 of record CAWIMO010000006.1, on the reverse strand, counting down.
TAATCCAGTCCGATGAACGAATAGCGCGAGATCTTTCCGCCGTGCTCGACGCTCTCGAGCAAGCACGTTGCACCCGGCGATGCGAGCGCGAGATATGCGCCGATGGGTGAAAGGACGTCGGCTGAAAGCGTTCGCGTGCGGACGATCACGAGGCGGCGCGTTTACCGGCCAAGCGTCGCGCCCCTGCCCAAAGCAGGGAACCACCAGGCCCATTGTAGATTGTGCGCGAGGCTCCTACGCCTGATCGTATGACCCGGATTTGCGTCGGCGTGCTGGCTATTGCGCTGCTGACGTCGTGTGGAGCATCCGGCAGCGGGTCGAGCAGTGCGCTTCCTACGCTTCCTAGCGTGCCCGTCAGCCAAGGGCAAACAATAAGCGTAAAGCAGGCGGTGGTTAATCCCGTCCCGCAGAGCGGCGGCGCAAGTTCGGTAACGATCACCGAATACGACGTTCCTTCATTTCCATCCGCGGGCGGAATCGCCGTCACAAAAGACGGCGCCGCCTGGTGGCAATCCGGGCCGCCGCTCAACAAAAGCGGCGCCTTTATGGTACGCATGCTTGGCTCGAGCGTCGAGGACGCGATGGTGTCAAGCGGTCCTCTTGCGGCTGTTCCCGCCCTGGAGATGACGGTCACCGCAAACGGGCGCGCCTGGGGCGCGTTCACGGGTCAGATCGCCTTTCCCAGCAATCCTGCAGACATTGTTGATCCAAACAACGCGGGCATCTTTTATGCGACGTCCGGCTCAACGCAGTCGGGGCCGTTATTGCTAGGGCCAATGCCGGTAGAGTCTGCGCCGGGATTTCTTACGGCGTCCTTTTCATTTCTAAACTCGATCGCGACAGGACCGGATGGAAATGTGTGGTTTGCGGACGCCGCCGGCAACTTCACAATCTGTCCCCAGTACGTGTACGGATGTACCGCCGGCGAAAGCGAATACGGCTACTATCTGCAGAACGCGACGACAAACGCGCTGAGCAGCGGAAGCACGTTCAACCTCAACACCTCGTTCGGCCCGTCGAACATTACGGCAGGCCCCGACGGCTACATGTGGCTCGCCATGCCGCTTACTACGAACATCTCGCAACTCGGCTTTTATCGCTCGACGCTTAGCGGCCAGACGGTTTCGCAAATTCCTCTTCGCGGCGTGACAAGCGTTGCTACCGCGGTTACTGGGCCGGATCACGCGCTCTGGTTCACTGATCCAGGGGACAACCTGATAGGCCGGGTTACAGCGGGCGGAAGTCTCACCACGTATCCCGTGCCGACCAAGAACGCCGGCCTGGATGGAATTACGGTCGGAGGCGATAGCGCCATCTGGTTTACCGAAGCGCAGGCAAGCAAGATCGGCCGGATCACGACCTCGGGTCAGATCAGCGAATACGCTACGCCGACAAGCGCATCGTCTCCGGACCAGATTGTCGGGCCGTTATCGTCCGGCTGCGGGAACGCGCAGCTGTGGTTCTCCGAGGGGGCCAGCGGCAAAGTCGCGGAGATTGTCGTTCAAACGTAATAGAGCAGAACGCCTCAGCGTTTCAGTCCGGGGTTCTCCTGCGTCAATTGCGCGGCAAACGCGGGCGGAACCGCGTCAAGAATCGCGCCTGCGTCATCGGGCGCCATCAAGGCCAATACTTGCGCGACGTAGGGAACGGGTAGGCGCTGCACAACCTTGGCGGCGTTCTCGGGTTCCATATTCGCCCACACCTGCGCGGTCCGGCGCATCTGCGGCGTCGCAGCGGAGCTGGAGTCGCTCCCGCTGCTCGCACCAAGTGCGGGGTTTTGCGCGGACGTTCCGGCCTGCGAACCGGCCGCCGCCGCACTCGGCACGGGCGCCGCCGCGCGCGTCGACGCGGCTTGGCTCTGCAGCTGTCCGACTTGCGCGTTGAGCGCCGCAATTTGCTTGTCTTTGGCGGTGCTCTTCGTTTGCAGGTCGGCAACCTGCCCTTGCAACTGCACGATCTGCCGGTTGCGATCGGTTAGAAGCTCGTTCTGCGCGGCGAAGTGAAACGGCGCCGCAATCGTGTCGAAGCGAGCTCCAAGATTTTGCCAAAGCGGCCCGAGCGGACCACCGGTCACGACGTTGCGCGACGGCGGCCACGCGATGGCGAAGGCAACGAGCCCGATCGCGACGACCGGGAGAATCAAACGCCTCCAGGGGAACGGCTTGCGCCGCCGGCGAGTGACGATCACGGCGTACTACCTCCTACTTGAATGCGCCCATAACGTCGGGCGTTGCCGTCGTCGAGGTCTTTTTGTTCCACGCGCTGCTCCTCGAGGGTGTGCGCCTCGCGGCGGCGCTCCTTGAGCTTCTCCACGACCTTCTTCTCTTTGCTGGCTTCGAGCAACTCGTTACGAGCCCGATCCAACGCTACGCGGCGCTCCGCCACGATCCGAATCTGCGCGACGACACAACGATCGAGAAATTGCAGATGCGCGTAGATGCATTGCAACTCTCGCGTCTCGAACTGCTTGTGTCCCTCTCGCAGCATGGTGGAATGTTTACGGAATTCCTCATTGAGGCGTGCGAGTTCTCTCTCGGCATCGTCGAGCGCGCGCTTACGCACGGCCACGACGAGCTGCTTCTCATCTTCGATGCGCTTGCGGTGATCGAGCACCGGTTGCAGTGCGAACGCAAAGCGTTTCACGTTACGCTCATCAGTCTCGCGAGCGTCTGCTCGTACGAACTCGTTTCATAGATGCCCTGACGAGAGAAGTGCCGGATGCCCTCGATCTTCGAGAGCGCGAGGTCGACGCGCGGGTTGCTGCCCGGCACGTAGGCACCGATGTTGATCAGATCCTCAGCGTCCTTGTACGTCGCGAGGATGTCGCGAATTGCCGAGGCCGCCGAATACTGATTCGCGTCGGCGACGTCGGGCATCACGCGGCTGACGCTCTGCAGCACGTCGATCGCCGGATAGTGGTTCGCCGAGGCGAGTTGACGCGAGAGCACGATGTGCCCGTCGAGAATCGAACGCACGGCGTCGGCGACCGGCTCGTTCATGTCGTCGCCGTCGACCAGCACCGCAAAGAGCCCGGTGATCGTCCCCCGCTGCGAGGTTCCCGCGCGCTCGAGCAGCTTGGGCAAAAGCGCGAAGACCGACGGGGTGTACCCGCGCGTCGTGGTCGGTTCGCCGATCGCGAGACCCACCTCGCGCTGCGCCATCGCGAAGCGCGTGACCGAATCCATCATGAACATCACGTCGAGGCCCTGATCGCGGAAGTACTCGGCGATCGTCATGGCGACGAATGCGGCCTTGATGCGCACGAGCGCCGGCTGGTCGCTCGTCGACACGATGACGACGCTGCGGCGCAGGCCCTCTTCACCAAGGTCGCGCTCGATAAAGTCGCGGACTTCCTTACCGCGCTCGCCGACCAGCGCGATGACATTTACGTCGGCGGCGGTGTTGCGCGCGATCATACCGAGAATCGTCGACTTGCCGACGCCCGAACCGGCAAAGATTCCCACGCGTTGGCCCTTGCCGCAGGTCAGCAAGCCGTCGATCGCGCGAATGCCGAGCGGAAGCGGCTCGGTTACGCGGCGACGTGACAGCGGCGGTGGCGGTGCGGCGGTGACGACGACGCGATTCTCTGCCACGATCGTGCCTTTGCCGTCGATCGGACGGCCTAAGCCGCCGAGCACGCGCCCGAGCAAATGATCGGTCACGCCAATCTCGAGCGGCGCCCCGTGCGCAACGACGTCGCTGCCGGCGCCGATGCCCATCAGCTCGCCCAGCGGCATGATCAGGACCTTGTTGTCGCGGAAGCCGACGACTTCAGCCAGTACCGGCTCAGCCGTACGCTTGTAGGAGATCGAACAGGTTTCACCCACGGCCATGTTTGGGCCGTGGCTCTCGATCACGACGCCGATGACTTGGCGTACCTTGCCGTATTGACGCACTAAATCGGCGCGTCCCAGCGCCTCGAGATACGGTTCGGCGGAGAAGACCGGCGTCTGCGTTGCCATCGCCGCTTAGCTAGCTTGGGCCGGCGAGCGCAACATATCCGTCTCGCCGAGAGCAATCTCGTCGTCGCTCAAAATCGCGCGGCGCGCCTCACGAAGCTGCGTCGCGATCTTGGCATCGATCGTGCCGGCATCGGTCTCGACCATCACGCCGCCGCGATCGACCCGCGCATCTTCGACAATACGCAAATGCTCCACGTCGCCGGCGGCAACGATCTGGTCGCGGTGCGCGCGTATCGTATCGAGGTCGACGGGATTGACACGCAGCGTGACGACTTCATGGCTGACTAAACGGGTGAGCGCCTGGCGCACGTTCTCGACGATGACCGACTGGTTGGTCAAGAGTTCGCCGTGGACCACGCGCTCGGCGACGGCCATTGCGAGGCGCACGAGTTCGGGCTCGGCCGCGGCGATCGCCGCGCTGCGCTGCACGCGAATGCTCTCGATCAGTTCGCGGATGGTCGTAATGACCGGGGCAAGCTCATCCTCGGCTGCGGTCTTTCCCGCCGCGTAGCCTTGGTCACGCCCGGCCGCGCGCGCATCCTCTTCCATCTGCGCGATGCGAACGCGCGCGGCTTCGACTAATTCCAACGCTTTGCTCTCGGCTTGGCGGATCAGGGACTCGGCATCTGACGCGGCATGATCGACGATAGCCTCGGCGTCGGCGCGTAATTGGTCCCAATCGACGCGCGGTTCAATCGGCGGTAAGGTGATTCGCTCGGTATGCCCGTTCGAAGACGGCGTAACAAAATTTGCGGCGAAACCTTGATCGGCTTCACCGGCGGGAACAGGAGCGGAAGGCGCATCGGCGTGCGGAACTTCTACGACATACGCAGCGTCGGAGAAGCGCGCCTGCTTTACTATCTTGCCCACGGCGCTAGACTAGGCGCTCGTCTTTCGCTCCGCGAGCAATGACGATCTGTCCATTCTCTTCCAACGTACGTATGACGTCGACGATCTGCTGCTGCGCCTTACCCACGTCACGCATACGCGTTGGACCGAGCAACTCGATCTCTTCCTTGAGCATCGCCGATGCACGCGAAGACATGTTCTTGTAGACACGGACCAGCAGCTCGTCGTTGGCGACTTTGAGGGCGAGGGCCAGATCCTTGCCGTCGACCTCCTTGAGCACGCGCTGGATCGAGCGATCGTCGAGGTTGATGATATCTTCGAAGACGAAGAGCAGGTTCTTGACTTCTTGCGCGAGTTCGGGATCGCGCTTGGCCAAGCCGTCGAGAATGTTTTTCTCGGTTTCGCGATCGACGAAGTTCATCACGTTGGCGAGCGACTGCACGCCGCCGGCCTTCGCGAAGTCGGCACCGCTCACGAGCAGACGGCGTCCCAGCAACTCGTCGAGCTGTTCGAGCACTTCGGGAGCGGTCTTCTGCAGAATCGCGATGCGCATCGCAACTTCGGCTTGCAGATCCGGCGGCAACGCCGAGAGGACCGCGCCGGCTTGCTCCGGTTGCATGTACACCAGAATCAGCGCGATCGTCTGCGGATGTTCGTCTTGGATGAACTGCAGCAGCTGCGCGGGCTCGGTCTTCTTGATGAGTTCGAGTGGATTGCCGTGTTTGAGTGCGGCGAAGAGCCGCGAGGTCATGTCGTCGGCTTGACCTGCGCCGAAGCTACGCTCGAGGATCTCTTTGGCGTACTCGATGCCGCCTTCGTTGATGTATTTCAGCGCGATCGCGCGCTGGTAGGCCTCTTGAATGACCGCATCGCGCTTCTCGATCGGAACGGTCGTGATCTTGGCGATCTCGAGCACGATCCGCTCGACTTCGTCTTGGCGCAAGAACTTGAAGATCGTTGCTGAGAGCTCGAGCCCCAGCGTGATCAACAGAATCGCGGCTTTTTCCGGTCCGGAGATCTCGATCTGCGGATGTTCCGGCAGGCCGGTCAGCGGCGGCGCGTCGGGCAGCGGCCCGAAGCCCGACAAGTTGACGATAGGTGACTCCACGCGCGCCTCTCCTATTCCGCCAGCCAGAGTTTAACGAGTTTGGCAATGGAGTCGGGGTTCTCTTGTGCGACAGTCGTGACGTACTCGATCATCTGTTCGCGCGTGAGATCGGCCGCAGATCGAATCGGTGCGGCTATACCTGGAGCACCCTCGAGAATCGGATGCTCTTCGAAGGGTGGCAGCTCTTCAGCGAGCGACGTATCGAACGACGGCAGCTCGCTCGCCGGGGCGAACCGGCTGCGGCGCGACCGCATCGCGATCAAACCGACAAGTCCAAGCGCCACGGCGATGCCGACCGCTGCAAGCGCCCAGACCGGAATACCAAGCACCGTCGTCGTTGCCGACGGTGCTGCGCCGGCGTTGACCACCGACGGATTGAACGGAATCGCTTCGACGGAAACTTGATCGCCTTGCGCGATGTTGAGATCGGCCGCGGCGATGACGGTGTTGCGAATCTGTTGGACATTGGCCGGCGTCAGCTGATACGGCTGCGCGGCGACGGCAACGCCTGGCGTATTGGCGGTTTGCGCGGACGAATCGACGAGTACGGCAACGCTGGTCTGCAAAACTTTGCCCGGCGCGTCAATATGGTTGATGTTCTGTTCGGTAATGTCGTAGTTGGTCGTCGACTTCGTCCGGTTATAACGACCGTTGGCCTGCTGGTTCTGTGCCTGGTACGTTCCGATGTTGCTGGTGGTTCCCGGCACACCGATGGCTGGATTGCGAACCGGCTGCGTGCCGACATATGATTCGCGCTCCGACTGATTCGAGAGCACCGTGCCTTGCGGCGCATAGACTTTGCTCTGGGTCGAATTCGCGTCGAAATCCATCTTGGTCGAGACGCGCGCGACTGCATGCTTCGGACCGAGCGTGGAATCGAGCATCGATTGAATGCTTGTCTGCAGTGCCGACTCGTAGCGCTCTTTGGCCAGCAGCTGCTCTTGCGTCATCTTCAGCGCGTCCGTCGAGGCGTCGCCGCCTGCCCCGGAACCAACCGGTCCGGCGCCCGGGAGCAAGATCTGTCCGTCTTGATTGACGATCGTCACGTCTTCGGGCTTGAGACCCTCGACCGCGTTGGCAACGAGCATCGTGATGCCTTTGACTTGGCCGGCATCGAGGCTAGCGCCGGGCTTGGTCTTGATGGCAATCGAGGCCGTCGTGGGCTCTTGCGTGGAGGTGTAGAGCGACTGATCCGGCGTGGCGATATTCACGCGCGACGACTCGACCGGGTCGAGCCCGTCGATCGTGCGCTCGAGCTCGCCCTCGACGGCACGCGTCTTGTCGACCTTCTCGGTGAACTCGGTCATCCCGAAGTTGGTGCGGTCGAAGAGCTCGTACCCGGTCGACCCGCCCTTGAGTAGCCCGGACCCGGCAATTGCTACGCGCTCGTCGCTGACGTCCGGTGCGGGGACGTACACCGTCTTGCCGTCGGTCGAGAGATGATAGGGAACCTTATCATCTTTTAAATGTTGTGTAACGGTGGCCGCATCTTCGGCGGAAAGGTTCGAAAACAGCGTTTCGTACTGCTGTCCGCGACCAACGTAGAGCCAGGTGAGTGCCAGTAGCCCCACGAGGATCACGCCTATGCCGGTGACGGCAATCGTGCGCGTCTGGCGGTTCTGATTCTGCCAAATAGCCGATAAACGGCCGGCCATTTCGGACCAAAGCGAGCTGAGACGCTCCACGCCTATATGTACCTAATTCTCCGAGCCAACCGTGGCATGCAACACCGACCTTCCTTGTTCGGTGTGGGAGAAGCCCGGCGTTACCACCAGGCCACTATCACGTGTATCGGTCACGGTGCTATCCCCATTTAATGCTACCGGACCAGTTCGTTGCGCTCGCGACCGACCGATACAAGTTCGACCGGCGTCGCAAGTACCTCTTCTATACGGGCGATAAAGCGGCGGGTTGCTTGCGGTAGCGCGGCCTTCGTCCGCATCTCGCCGATCGGCTCATCCCAGCCCTCCAGCTCCTCCACCACGACCTCGAGTTCGGGCGATCCCGCGGCCGAGAAGCCGGCCGCTTCGCCACGCACGCGATAGCCCGTGACGATGCCGACGCGCTCGAACCCGCAAAGCACGTCTAATTTGGTCAACGCAAGCGCATTTAGCCCATTGAGGCGGACCGCATAGCGCCCGGCGACGGCGTCGAACCAGCCACATCGTCGAGGCCGACCGGTCACCGTACCGAACTCGCCCCCTGCACGGCGCAAGCGTTCCCCCCGTTCGTCAAGGAGTTCCGATGGAAACGGGCCTGCTCCCACGCGCGTGCAATAGGCCTTGACCACGCCGATCACCCGCCCGACGGCGCCTGGCCCGATACCCAGGCCGATGCACGCGCCCCCGGCAATGGTGTGCGAACTGGTCACGTAAGGATACGTCCCGTACCCTACATCTAACAGCGAACCTTGGGCGCCTTCAATTAACACCCGCTTATCCTGCGCGAACTTTTCGTGAATGTAGTCGACGCCGTCGACGATATGCGCTGCCAGGCGCTCCGCCGCGTCGAGTGTCGCGCCGACGATGTCCTCCTCGCTTGCAACGTTCTCGCCTTCGAACGAGGTCGCGTGATGCAGAAGGTTGAGCCGAATCTTCTCGGCGAGCGACTCACGTCGCGCGAATTCTCCAAAGGTGATCCCGCTGCGCGCGGCCTTGTCGACGTACGCCGGCCCGATCCCGCGTCCAGTGGTTCCGAGCGCGGCGTCGCCGCGTGTGCGTTCGGTCGCGCGATCGCGCGCCGCATGGTAGGGAAGCACCACGTGCGCGCGATCCGAGATTTTGACGCGAGAAATGTCGACGCCGATCGCCGCCAAGCGATCGAGTTCATCGAGCAGGGCGACGGGGTTCACGACCGTTCCACCGCCGACAAACAACTCGACCTGCGGATTGAGCACGCCCGATGGCACGATGCGCAGCGCGATATCGACGTCGCCGACTTTGATCTGATGCCCGGCGTTGTCGCCGCCGCCGAACCGCGCGACGACGTCGTAGTTCTGCGCGTACAAGTCGACGACGCGCCCTTTGCCTTCATCGCCCCACTGGATGCCGACGATGATGTCTGCTTTGCTCACTCCGGGCCTATTCTGAACGGAATTCTAAATCGCTTGTATCGCCCATGGGGATTTCGCGCGCGCCCTGAAACTGCGTCATCACGAATTCCGAGAAGAGGGCATTGGGCCAACCGAAGTCTTCGCGCGTGAAGCGCTTGGGGTCGTCGGGGTCAAACGATTCGTGCAACAGATGATCGCCCGGATCGCTGGCGAGCAATTGCGTGAGCACGTCCTGTTTCTCGTCCTGGGTGGTTGCCGTGAGCCCTTCCATGATCAATGCGAGCGGCCAGACCCAATGATCGGGCGTGTGGAAACTGCCGATGCCGCGTGCGACCTGCCCTTGGTAGAACGACGGATTGTCGCCCGAGAGCAAGAAGTGCCGGGTGTTTTCGTAGTAGCGGTCGCTCGGCGTGGTATAGCCGATGTACGGCGCGGAAAGCAGGCTTGGAATGTTCGCGTCGTCGGTAAGAATCGCATGTCCAAGTCCGTCGACTTCGTAGGCGTAAATGTAGCCGTACTTCGGTACGAGCACCAAACCATAGGTTTGGATCCCGCGCTGCACTTCATCCCGCAGCGAGGTCGCCTCGTTCGCTTTGACCACGTTGTGGTAAACCGTGCGCTCGATCTCAGCCATGTCGCCCAGCGCCACCACCGCGAACATCTCCGACGGAATCAGAAAGTTGTAGTAGCACGCGTCGTCGGACGGGCGAAAACCCGTCCAAATCATCCCGGTATAGCCGACCGCGCGCCCCTTCCCATCCTCGGCGAGTTCTTTGTGCGTGTAGCGAGAATCGCGTGGATGATCCTGTTCGCGCTGCATCGTGGCGAGCACGGCATCGAGCGCTTTGGCGTAATCCGGGGTGAAGATCGAGGCGTCGCCGGTCGTCTTCCAGTAGCTCCACGAGAGCGCGATCGGATATGCGAGCGAATCCAACTCGAACTTCTCTTCCCAAACACGATAGTCCAGTGTGAAGGCATTGGCATAGGGATCGACTTGAAGATACTTCACCATCCGCGCGATGATCGCACGTAGGAGCGAGCGCGTGTCGGGATCGTCTTTGGCAAAGAACAGATAGGGCCGCGCTTGGGCGCTTGCGTCGCGCAGCCATTCGGCCGGAATGTCGCCGGTCTTGATGTAGGCCGTGCCGTCGGGCGCGTACTCGGCCAGCTTGCCGGTGTCGAGCAGCGCCGCCCGGAACATCTCGGCGAGATGGGCGTTGGGACTATTGTAGTCCGCCGCGGCACGCGCGATCGACTGCAACTCCAGCGAGTTGGCGCGTAGTGGCAGCGTCCCGGCCAGGACGGCACAGAGCAACGCGCACGCGCGCATCCAGCGTTCAATCACGGCCACGACCCATGAGCATAAAGTCCCTGCAGTTCCCGGTACCGTCCGCGGTAGTCGAGGCCATAGCCCACGACGTAGACATCGGGGATCTCAAATCCACGGTACTTGACATCAATATCGGCAATTCTGCGCGCCGGCCGATCCAGCAGCGTACAGACAGCCAATGAAGCAGGCGAGCGGGCCGTGAGCGACTTGAACACATACTGTAACGTCATCCCGGTGTCGATGGTATCGTCAACCAGGATAACGTCCCGGCCCTCAATAGAGGCTGAGGTGTCCTTGAGGAAACGGATGCCCTCCGCGCTGCTGAACTTGGTCACCGCGATCGCGTCGTACTCGCACGGGATCGTGACCGCGCGTGTCAGATCGGCGAGAAACGTCGCCGCCGCGTTGAGGACGCCGATCAACACCGGAACCCGACCGTCGTAGTCACGCGAGATTTCGGCGCCGAGTTCGCGGACGCGTGCCGCGATTGCCGGCGCGTCGAAGAGGACCTCGCCGATCATGCCGCCGGGTGCAGTCGCGCGAAGAGCCGCTCGACGTCACGCCGCGTAAACAGCTTCACGCGCACGCGCGGATGATGTTGCGCCATCAAACGCAGCTTACGATTCTTGCGCGTGTTTAGCGCCGGCTTTGCAACGGTCATCTCTATATACAGATCGTAATCCGGTAGATAAAAATCGGGCGTAAAAAAAGCGACAGGTTTGCCGCTACCGTCCCAACCGATCGGGAATGAACGAGGTTCGTATTCCCAGGCGATTCGATAAAAATCGAAGAGCCGGGCCAGAGCCGATTCGCTCTCGTGAGCAAAAACAATCCGTGACATGGCCACGGACCGACTTCTACGACGCGCCCACCCGAAAGTCCGCCTTGACAGCGGGAAGACGAATGAGAAATCTTGCGCCGCCGAGCGGCGAATCGCCGGCGCTTACCGTCCCGCCGGCACGCTGGACGATCGTTCGTACGATGCACAGGCCGATGCCCGCGCCGCGCGTCGCTTCGCTTGCTTCGCCGCGCGTGCGCCGTTCAAAGATTCGGTCGCGCTCGGACGGTGCTACGCCCGGGCCATCGTCGTCGACGGCCGCATGGACAAACGGGTCCACGCGTCCAACGCTGACATGAATGCGGCCGCCGCGGTTTCCGTACTTAATGGCATTTTCGATGACGTTGAGCAACACGTGCATGCAGGCATCGCCATCGATCCGCGCCGGTGCTTCTCCGTCGTACCGCGCTTCGAGCGTCATACCGGCCTCGCGCGCGATTGGGCCGAGGGCTTCGATCGCCGCGTGCGCGGCGGCCGCCAGATCGCTGACGCCCGCCGCCGGCGTTGGTGAGAGATCGAGCAGCGAGAAGTCGAGCATCCCGTCGACCAGGCGACCCAAACGCAGGGCCTCGTTGCGCGCGACCTCGAGAAACCGGCGTGCGGTCAGGGTATCGAGATCCTCGTCGAGCAGCGTTTCGATGTAGCCGCGAATCGACGTGAGCGGCGTGCGCAGCTCGTGACCCACCGTCGCTAGAAATTCGTAGCGCTCGCGTTCGCGGGCACCGCGCTCGAGCGCGCGTTCGATCGTGCCCTCGAATCCGTCGACGTCGGCAGGCGTGCTGACCGGCCACCATCCCGTTTCCATGCGCCGACCGGTGACGAGCGACATCGTCGCGGCGATGCGTTCGAGTGCGGAACGTGCATCGAGGGTGAGCGCGGCGGTTCCGTCGCGCGCCGGCGCGAGCAACGCGATTACGAACCAATCGCTGCCGGGCTCGTGCGCCAGACGATCGCCTTTGCGTACCACTTGCTCCGCGGCGCGCGCAAAGGCCTCGACGGTCTGGCGTTCGATGCGGCGTGCGGCGACCGGGTGGCGCAGTACCAGCAGCGGCACGTCACGCCCTTGCTCGAGCACCGCACGCAGGCGCGGCGCGAGCGCAGCCAGCGTATGGATCCGGCGGCCGCGCACATTCATAGCCGAACGAGCTTATAGCCGTACCCGTGGATCGTCGCAACGATCGGTGGGAGTCCGGCGTCTTCTTCAATTTTGGCGCGCAAGCGCCGAACGTGCACGTCGACGGTTCGCTCGTCGCCCTCGAAGTCAAAACCCCAGACCCGCTCGAGCAAGCGCTCGCGTGAGAGTGCAATGCCCGCGTTTACTGCGAGCTCGAGCAGCAACGCGAACTCCCGCGGCTTGAGGTGCACGTCGATGCCGTCCACGCGCGCCTCGCGCGCCGCCTCGTCGATCTCCAAACGTCCGAAGTTCAGGCTCGCCGGCGCTGCATCCAGAATGCGCCCGGCACGGCGCAGCACGGCGCGCACACGAGCGACCACCTCTCTAGGGCTGAAAGGCTTACATATATAATCATCTGCGCCGAGCTCGAATCCGACCACACGATCAATCTCGTCGATGCGCGCGGTCAGCATCACGATCGGCACGCCGCGGTCTTCGCGGCGCAAGGTTCGCACCACGTCAAAGCCATCGACGCCGGGCAAGCCGATATCCAGAATCACCAGATCCCCCGCGTGCCGCGCACTGCGCAACGCGGCGTGGCCGTCGCCGACCGCGACAACGCTGAAGCCTTCTCGCTGCAAGTGGTGCGCCAGCAGATCGCGGATTGCGCCATCGTCTTCGGCGACGACGATCGTGGGAGCCCCCATATGCACGAGAGTGCCCGTGCAGCTTACTCCAGGGACACTATTCCCGACGCGTGCTCGCGCAGGACCGCGTAGATCGTGGAGGCGGCAAAGCCCAAGCGCTCGAGCCGCCGCGCCGCCGCCGGATAACACGGCGTCGTTTTGTGTAGGACGTGGTCGAGCGCGCGCGCACAGCGCGAGCGCTCGTCCTCCTCCAGCGCGTCCACTGCGGCGGTTGCTTCGTCGCGATCGATGCCCTTGCGGATCAGCTCACCGACGAGCCGAACGTCGCCCAGCGCTTTGCGCTTGCGCTCGACGTAGAGTTGCGCGAAGAGCCGGTCGTCGAGGAACCGCTCGGCCTTGCAACGAGCGACGACACCGGTGATGGTGTCGTCGTCGTAACCTTTGCGCGCCAGGCGCTCCCAGAGCTGGGCTTGCGTCAATCGCTGGCGCGCCAGCATTCCCAGCGCGCAGCTATAGACGGTTCGGTCTGCCTTCGGCAGATCGCACATCCTGTGCTCCGAACCTTCAGCCGCTTCGTGCGGCTGCATTACTCTTCCGTGACGGCGACGACCGGAGCGCTGCTGTGTCCATTCTTCGAGACCGCATTCGTGAGCGCTTCGCGAATCTTGGTTTCGATCTCGACGGACAGATCGAGATGTTCTTCGAGGAACGCCTTGGCGTTCTCGCGGCCTTGACCGATGCGTTGGTCGCCGTAAGTGTACCACGAGCCGCTCTTGCCGACGATGTTCTGCTCGAGTGCGACGTCGAGAATCGAGCCCATCTTCGAGATACCGCGGCCGTAGGTGATATCGAATTCCGCTTGCCGGAACGGCGGCGCAACTTTGTTCTTGACGACCTTGGCGCGGGTGCGTGAGCCGACCACGTCTTGCCCGACTTTGATCTGTTCGAGCTTGCGCACGTCGACGCGGATCGACGCGTAGAACTTGAGCGCGCGGCCGCCCGAGGTCGTTTCGGGGCTGCCGAACATCACGCCGACCTTCTCACGCAATTGGTTGATGAAGATCATCACCGCTTTGCTGCGCGAAATTGCGGCGGTCAGTTTGCGCAGCGCTTGCGACATCAAGCGCGCTTGCAGGCCGACGTGCGCATCGCCCATGTCGCCCTCGAGCTCAGCCTTGGTAACCAGCGCCGCCACCGAGTCGACTACGATGACGTCGACAGCGTTGCTGCGGGTGAGCATCTCGGCGATCTCGAGCGCCTGTTCGCCGGTATCGGGCTGGGAGACGAGCAAATTGTCGAGATCGACACCGAGCGCTGCCGCATAATTCGGATCGAGTGCATGCTCGACGTCGATGAATGCCGCCGTACCACCGTTCTTCTGCGCTTCGGCGATCGCGTGCAGCGCAAGCGTCGTCTTGCCGCTCGACTCGGGACCGTAGATCTCGACGATGCGTCCGCGCGGATACCCGCCCACGCCGAGCGCGAGATCGAGCGCGATCGATCCGCTCGGCACGACTTCGAACGCCATGCGTTCCTGGAAGTCGCCCATCTTCATGATCGAGCCCTTACCGAATTGCCGTTCGATCTGGGCGAGGGCGTTACTGAGGGCGATCCCTCGTTCGTCTTGCGCTGCCATTGTCGTCCTTTCTTTGACCATCATGCGATCACGCTCTCACCCGCGGGTGACAAGTGGTTGGCATTAAACTTTTACTGAGTCGGGGGCATCGTCGAAAAGTGCTTGGGTGAATTCGGCGGCGACGAACGGACGCAGCGCATCCGGGCTCTCGCCTAGACCAATGAATTTGATCGGAATCTCGAGCGTATCGACGATCGCGACCAGCACGCCGCCCTTCGCGGTGGAATCGAGTTTGGTGACCACCACGCCCGTCAACTGCGTGGTCTCGTTGAAGATCCGCGCCTGCGAGATCGCATTTTGCCCGGTGGTGCCATCGAGCACGAGCAGCGTTTCGTCGGGCGGACGCCCGAGCTCGCGTTCGATCACGCGCCGCACCTTCTTCAATTCTTCCATCAGGTTGGTTTTGGTTTGTAGCCGGCCGGCGGTATCGACCAGAATCACGTCGACCCCGCGCGCTTTGCCGGCTTTGATGCCGTCGAAGATGACCGATGCGGGATCGGCGCCCTCGGCACCACGCACGATCTCGCTCTTCGAGCGATCGGCCCAAATCGCGAGTTGCTCGGCCGCGGCGGCGCGAAAGGTATCACCCGCAACCAGGAGCACGCGCTTGTGCTCGTGCTGCAGCCGCGTTGCGAGCTTGCCGATCGTCGTCGTTTTTCCGCTGCCGTTCACGCCGACGACCAAAACGACGCTGGGTGCTTGTGCGCTGAGCTGGAGTTCGGCATTGGGAAGGGTCAAGAAGCGTTCGACGTCGCGATGAAATCGCGCGACGGCCTGATCGGTGGTGGCCCAGGCCTCTTGTTTCGCGACGGTTTTGAGACCCTCGATGATCTTCGCCGTCGTCGGGACGCCGAAGTCGCCCATGATGAGCAGCTCCTCGAGGTCTTCCCAAAACTCAGGGGTCAGCGGCTTGCGCGCGCGCCCGAGGTTCTCGACGGCGGCGAAGGTATCGCGCGCTTTCCCCAGCGATGCCCGGAGTCGTTGAAACCAGCTCACGGACCCCTTCCTTCCCGAGGCAAGTAGCGAACTCCTGTTCGTATAACCTCTCCATCCCGCATTGTCATGAGCACCTTCGAGAGGTCGGCTGGATCGACGGCGGCGAGGTCAGCGCGATACCCTGGCGCGAGCCGGCCGCGATCGGTCTCGCCAAAGCAATCGGCCGGCACACTCGTCATCGACGCGACGATGTCGTCGGTTGTCATGCCGGCGCGTTGCATCAAGGCGTACTCGTCGCTTGGATCGGCGCCAACGGCGCCGTAGTCTGTTCCAAATAACACCACGCCGCCAGCCTCGCGCCACGCACGGAGTTGCTCGACGGCCCCATCCACGATCCGCTCCTGGATCGAGCACCGATCGTGACGCATCACGTGCTTCCAGAGCGCAAGGGTCGGAATGAGCGCGACGCGCCGTTCTCGCGCCGCAGCGAGAATCTCTTCGCTCCACGGCCCGCTGCGCGGTGTCGTGTGTGCAAGCACGTCGACGCCGGCGCGTAACGCTATCAGCACGTCGTCGGCGGTGTTGGGATGCACGAAGACCGGTTTGCTCGCTCGGTGCGCGCGCTGGACGATCGCGCGCAACGCAACCGGATCGACCACCGCGTGCCCGGAGTTCGACGAGAGAAAGACTTTGAGCCCGTCGACCCCGGCATCGATCAGCGCGTCGGCGGCGCGCACCGCATCACGCGCATCCGAGATCTCCGGCAACGGCGTCGGCACGATGCCCATCACGCTCATCACCACCGCGGGCGGCAACGCACCCGCTGCGACGAATCCTTCGCCGGTCGAGCGAATGCGCGGGCCCGCGACCTCGCCGCGCGCAATGCGATCGCGCAGCGCGATCGTGTTCTCGAGCGCCGACGACAAATCGAACACGCTGGTAAAGCCGTAGCGAGTGAAGTCCTCGAGCTGTACGGCGAGTTCTTCGACCGGCGCGCTAGCCGCGTCCGACCATTTACGTTCGAAGAAGTGGACGTGCGCGTTGCACAGGCCGGGGACGATCCTTGCGTTGGTACAGTCGATCGCCGTCACGCCGGGCGGAATCTCAAACGACGAGCGATCGCCGACCGCGAGAATATGGTCACCGCTGATGAGGACTTCGCCATTTATCGCGCCGGTCAGTAACGCGAGCGCGGGCACTAGGCGACCGGGTCCAGACCCGTAATCGTCTGGGCTTCCATCTTGACCCACTGCGGCGCGCCGCCGTCGACCCGTACCGGATATTCGAAGGTGACGTTGGGCTTACCGATTTGATCGCGCATGATGTCGGCGAGGCGCCCCTCGATGAAAACGCGCCGGCCGGTGCCGAAGGGCGCGTGACCGGGAGCAAAGTGTATTTCGAAGACCGCAGCCGAGGGCGTAAACGCATGCACGGTGCCGCCGAAACAGTCGTGTACGGCCATCTTCAGCGCGGCGACGATCTGCGAGAACAAGGTGTCGTCGACGCGCGCGTGGCGCTCGTCGAACGCGCGCTCGCGATCGATCACGTAGTGCGTCGGCTCGACCCCGTCGATGAATTCCACGGTGAACGTGCGCCCCGAGAGGTGCATGACGAGTTGTCCGCCCATTTTCGTGAGGCGTTCTTCGCGAATCCAGTCTTTGTGATCCCGCATCGTCTTCGAGAGAAACTGCTTCTTCCACACAGTCAGCCGACGCGATCCCGAAAGGCGGCATCCACGCGATACACGTAGGCGAGCACTTCAGCGACCACCGAATAGAGCTCGCGCGGAATCGAGTCGCTGACGCTCAGACGCGCGAGCGCTTCGACCAGCCCCGCATCTTCGTAAATCGGAATGCCGCGCTCTTTGGCGATGCGCACGATCGTCTCCGCGGTGATGCCTCGCCCAACGGCTACCACTTCGGGCGGTTCCGAATCCTTGGGATCCCATTGCAGCGCGGCAGCGGCGGGGCGCTTGAACACCGATTTGCGAAAATCGAAGAAACGACTCATGCGCGCGTATCCCAAAACGATTTCCGCTCGGGCGGGGCCGAGGTCTGCGCCGCCGGCGCCGGCGCAGCGGCGGGCGGCGCCACGCCGGCGCCGATCGCGGCGATGCGATAGTGCAGCCCCTCTAACCGTGAACGCAGGTCACCGAGCGTCGAGCGAAAGCGATCGGCGGCTACATTGGCTTGCGTTTTGACGTCTACACTTACCGCGCGTCCGACGGTTTGCAAATCGATCGCGACCGTACCCAGCGATTTCGTATCGAGAATGAACGCGATATGGAAGTTATCAGCGTCCAGTGCGTTCTTACGCTGGGGCGCGTCGCGGGAAATCTGCAAGTGCACCGGTTCGCCGCCCTCATAGAAGTACGCGGGCAGCGGAATGTTGATCGTGCGCGGATCGTTGTTCTGCGCTGCGAGAACGTTGAGTTGCAGTGCGGTGGTAGCGGTGAGTGCATCGCGCAACGCGCCGGCAAGTTGGGGCGACGGGCTGCTACCCGACGAAGCGATCATCGCGAGAATCGCGGATTTCACGTCGTAGTCCATCGCGGCGACGCGTTCGGCTGCTAGCGCGGCCGCGCCGACGACGTTTGGCGTCAACTCCGCGCCGACCGGCGCCAGCGCAGCCGGCGCTGCTCCGGGTGTCGCTGCCTGGGGTTGGCCGGGCACCGGTGGCGATGTTTCCGGCGCTTCTTCGGGCGATGCCGCGAGTGTGAGTTGATTCCATGCGCGCACCGCCTGCACGATCTTTGCTTCTGCCCCGTCGAGCACGTCGGCGACGAAGGTGGCGATCTGTTCCGGCAGCGCGCGCGTATTGCGCAGATCGAAGCGCCCGGCAAACGCGAGCATCGAGCGCAGAACGCCCGCATCTTCCGGCGCGAGCTTGGCAAGCAGGCTTTCTAGACGCGCGTACGTCGCGGTGACGTTCTGCGTTGCCGTTCCGATCGAGCGCGCGGCGGCAAGGGTCACCGCCGTGAGCGGTACGCCCAGGCGCTCGAGCAGGGCGGCTTCCGGCGTCGCAGGCGGTGCTGCCCGTTGCACGGGTGCTTGCACGAGCGGCGCATCCGGCGCCGCCGCTCCCGCCGGACGGACGAGCGGCGGTGCAACCGGGAAGCGTGACGGCGGCGGTGCGGCGTTAGCGCCTGCCGGCGGAGACGGTGCGTTTCGCGCGGCTGGTACCTGCGATGGTGGACCGGATACCGGCGTGAACGAAGACGCCGGCGAACTCGCGCGATTGGCGGCAATGCGCGCCTCGACGTCGTTGCTCGCGATTGCCTCGTCGATTTGCGCCGCAAGTACGCGCGCGTTTGCGGCGAGATTCGGACGCACCGACGCAGCGACGAAGACTTCGCGCGGCGGCGCGACGCTCGCCGGTGGCGCCACGATTGACGGCGTGGCAGCACCAGGCACCGGCGGTAAGATGGTGGCGGCCGACGGCGGGGGCGGCTGGGCCGGCGTCGTCGCTGCCGCTACGGTGGGGGGCGGCGCCGCGGCCGGCGGCACGATTTGCGTGGTAAGGATCGCGCTTTGCGGTCCCTCGGCCGGGGGCGGGGTTAGCTCGACGTTCACCGTCGGAATGGGATTGTCGGGATCGATCGTGCCGAGGTTGCGCACCGTCACCGCACTGTTGGTGAAGCCCGTGACTTGGAGCAACAACGTCTCGCCGGGATTGATGCCGGGGGGAATTTGCGCCGCGACCGTCTGCCCGAGAAACGAAAGTAGATCCGTACCGCCTTGGGGCGGAAGGACGGTCGCGGCGATTACGTCGCCGACATTGATTTGGGCCTGGAGTGCGGTGACGTCGGCGCCGAGGCTAAGGATAGCTTCGTCGATGGCCGCCTGCGCGTTCGCGACCGCTTGAGCAGCGAGTGCGGCGAGCGGGTCGAGACCGGACATTGTCGCGAGCCTCTACGCGGTGAAGTCGATGAAATGCTCGCCTTCGCCGGCAAGTCCGAGCGGAGATTCCTGCGCTTCTTGCTCTTGGCGCGATGGACGTCTCTCGTCCGGCGTGTATTCTCCGCCATTGCTGCCGTCGGGATTGGTCCGCAGCGACGTGCGTTCGGCGTTTTCGGCCTCTTTGACCGTTTCTTCGCGCTGCTGTACCTGGGCAGCGAAGGTAGCCTGGGCGGCGGCTTGGGCGTTCTGCGCGGCCTGCTGGGCGACGCTAACCAGGGCCGCGTTTTGCGGGGCGGCCAGGTATGCCAGTTGCAGATCCACGGGACGGATCGCCATGCTCAGTTATTTCCCCCCGCAATGTCCGTTCTACTTTATTTTCGGTACCGTCCGGGGTTGGCGCGGGCTTACGCAAGTATTTCTGCTTGATCGTGGGATCGTCTTCGCGGTAGCCGAGGTCCGCGCGCAGCTCGCGCAGGCGTTGGCGCAGGTGGATCACGGCTTGAGCATGGATCTGCGAGACCCGCGATTCCGACACGCCCAGGGCGCCCTTGATCTCTTTGAGGGTCTGGCCTTCGAAGTAGTACAGCGTGATGACGGTCCGCTCTTGCGGGGGCAGATTCTCGACCGCGCGGACGAGTTCGGCATGAACTTCGCGCGACTCGACCTCGCTGACCACGTCGTTGTCATCGTCGCGCAGCGTGTCGACGAGCGGAATCTCGTAGCCCTTTTCGTTGGGCAGAAACTCCTCGAGTGAAAGGACGGCCGTTCCGCGCACGCGCTGGATCAGTTGATCGAGTTCTTTTTTGGAAAGTCCGAGACGCTGACCGACCTCGGCTTCGGTTGGGGCGCGGCCGAGCTCGACTTCGAGTTCTTGGTACGTGCGCTCGAGTTCACGAGCGCGCTGGCGAACGGCGCGCGGAACCCAATCGAGCGAACGCAGGGCGTCCAAAATAGCCCCGTTGATTCGGGTGATTGCGTAGGTCTCGAACTTGACTCCCCGAGCATCGTCGTATTTTTCGATGGCATCGATCAAACCCAAGATCCCGTCGTTGATGAGATCGTTGATCTCAACGTTCGGCGGGAGATTGACCGAGATTCGACCGGCCACGTATTTCACTAGGTGCAAATACTTGTGGACGATCTCTTCTCGCGAGAGTTCGACGCCGCCGATGACGTAGCTGCGTGGACTACGGCTCAGCTTCATGCAACCCCGTGGATGCGTTCACGCATCCGCTCGCTCGTATTCAGAATCCCCAACCGCCCTCCTACTTCGCTACGTCAGCGTTCTGCAACTAAGTGGTTAAGACTTGGCTACGCCCGCGAGGCTTACCAGAATCGGCGAGATGTCGTCCAGCGGGACTTCTCTATCCACAAGGCCCTCCTTGGCTGCGGCTCGCGGCATACCGTAGACGACACATGTGGCTTCGTCTTGTCCGAGCACATAACCGCCGCGTTCTTTAAGCTTCCGTAAACCTCGCACGCCGTCTTGGCCCATGCCGGTGAGAATCACGCCGATCGCGGCACGCCCGTAGGCGTCGGCAACTTGCGCGGTCATGTGATCGACGCTGGGAACGTGCACCGAGGTGCCGTCGTCGTCGACCAGTCGAATCTCCGTCTCGCCGGCGGCGCGACGGCGCAAATCAACTTGCTTCCCACTCGGTACGACCAACGCCGTTCCGGCTTCTAAAATCATGCCGTTGACCGCTTCGTGCACGGCAAGTTTGCTCGATGCGTTCAGGCGATCGGCGAGCGGCCGTGTGAAGCCCATCGGCATGTGCTGCACAATCAGGAGCGGCAACGGAAAATCACCGGGCAGCTTCGGTATGACGTGTGAGAGCGCGACCGGACCGCCGGTCGACGTGCCGATCGCAACCACTTCGTATCGCGACGTTGACCGTGGGCGAAAGACAGCCGGCTGCGGCGGCGGCGGCGCCATGATGCGCGAGGGGGCTTCGATCGGCGGCGCGTGGACGATCGGCTGCGCCGGTTGCGCGCCGCGGCGCGAGACGGCCCGAATCTTCGCCACCAGATCGCGCGCCACATCGGTGATGTTGACGTACGCAGCGTCGGGCTTCGCGATGAAATCGACCGCTCCAAGCTCGAGTGCCCGGAACGTCGTCTCGGCTCCGTCGCGCGTGAGCGAGCTGCACATGATGATCGGGATCCGGTGGTCCGCAACGATCTGCCGCACCGCTTCGAGGCCGCCCATGCCGGGCATCTCAACATCCATCGTGATCACGTCGGGGTTGATCTGCAGCGCCTTGCTGATTGCTTCTTCGCCACTGCGTGCTGTGGCGATCACGTTCATGTCGGGCTCGTTTTCGAGTATGGTCGAGATCGCTCGGCGCATAAAGGCCGAATCGTCGACAACCAGTACGTTAATCTGTCCCACAGCGTCCCATCACTTCCGTCGGTAGTAAATCGCCTTCGGTGTCACGACCGGTTCGTAGCGATCGGTTACCCGCATGATCGATTCGGCATGTCCAAGAAAGAGAAACCCTCCCGGACGCAGAGCCTTCGCAAAAGCCTCCACCACGCGCTTCTGCGTGGGTTTTTCGAAATAGATCAAGACGTTGCGGCAGAGAATCGCGTCGAACGGGCCCATCGACGCGACGGCGTGTTCGTCCATGAGGTTCAAGCGCGAGAACTCCACCATGTGCTTGATCTCGTCGTTGATGAAAAAACCGCCTTCAAAGGGGCGGAAGTACTTTTGGACCATTTCGGGCGGCGTTGCCCGAAACGAGAGCTCTCGGTAGAAGCCGGTTGCTGCGCGTTCGAGCGCCCGAGGCGAAAGATCGGTGGCGCGCAGGTGCACGCTCGAGGGCGCGACGCGGCGCGTCTCGAGCAGCATCATTCCGATCGTATACGGCTCCTCGCCGGTCGACGACGCCGATGACCATACCCGCAGCGGCGTTCCGGCGCGAAGCGATTCGTCGAGGACGTCGGTCACGAGCACCTCGAGCTGCGAGCGCTCGCGGAAGAAATAGGTTTCGTTGTTCGAGAGAATGGAGGCGAGCTCGCTCCACTCGGCTTCGCGGTCGGGCGACGTCGCCAGAAAGCGCTGGTACCCGGCAAAATCCCTGACGCGGCATTTGAGCAGCCGCGTCTGTAGCCGGCTCTGCAACAAGAATTGCTTCGTATCGTCGTAGAAAATACCAAAACGCGCGCGAATAAGATCGCGCAACGCAGTAAACTCGTGTTCCGATATTACAATAGTCGACACGCAATCGTATCCGTACGAGAATCCCGTTCGCCGCCTAAGCGAACGATGCCCGCGTCGCGAACCGCAGCGCGTGCGCCAAGAGGACGATCCGGTCGAATGGCGTCCGTTCGTGATCCTCTTTTTGCAGCGCATCGGCAAATCGCGTGCTCGCCGCGAGCTGATCGAAGAGGAGCCCGTAGCGCGTAGGCCGCGCCTCGAGGTAGCGCATCAGGCGGACCCGATGCTCCAGACGGCGTTGGAATCGGGCGCGAAGTTGCAGCGCGTAGTGCTGCGCCGCCCGATGCGGCGCCTCGCGGTGTTCGCGAACGGCAGCGGCAGCAAGGCGGCCGCTCATCGCCGCCTCGAATATGCCCTCGCCGTTGGTCGCATCGACCAGCCCAGCGGCCGTTCCGCCCACCATTGCTGCTGACTCCGCCAACGCTGCGCGCGGCCAACCGCCGTAGAGTAAATGACCTTCTTCCTTTACATGCGTCACATTCACTGCGGGGTACAGCCGTGCGCGCGTACGAGCGGTGAATGCATCGAGTTCCTCGCGCAGACGCTTGCCCTCGAGCTTGCCGACGAGGCCGAGGCCGATCGCCAGGTGATCGCGCTTGGGAAACATCCACGCGACGATCTGGCGCCCATCGCGCGCAGCATAGTAATGAAGCTCGAGCGTCCGATAGGTCACTGCCAGCGCGGGACGATCGAGGTAGACGCGATACTGCAGCGTCGTCATCAGCCCATCACCCCAACGCGGATCGGCGAAAGCGTCGCCGAAGCGCGCCGTTGCGCCCTGCGCGAAAAACACGTTGCGCGCGCGAATCCGCCGGCGCTCGCCCGTCTGCAAATCGGCGTACTCGAGTATCGTTTGCGCACCATCACGCGCGAAAGAACGCCACAGCGACTGCGTACGGATCGTCGCACCTTCATCGCGCGCACGCCGCGCGATTTCGCCGTCGAGCTCCTCGCGAGTGGTGGTGTGGCCCGGCCCAAAGAAGATTTCGTGTTCGCGGCCGGCTGCGTCAAAAAGCGCGAGACGCGGCGTATCGCAGTGGACCAGCTCGCGCGGAAGATCGAACGTCGCGCAAAAGCCGGGGCGTAATCCCGCCGCGCAGACGCGCTTTTGGCCGACGATCGCATCCTTCTCGAGTACGACCGTCTCGACGCCCTCGCGCGCGGCCTCGCGAGCCGCAGTTGCACCGGCCGGCCCGGCGCCGATCACGAGAAACTCCGTCTCCTCCACCATGTCGAGGTCCTTGGTTGAGCCGGAGAGAACACCCTGCGCCGCATGAGCCTACCGGATCCCCGTAATTATTTACTATTGCCGCTTGGGGAGCGCCAACCCGACGAGATCAACGTCGTGATCGAGATTCCGGAAGGATCGCGAAATAAGTACGAGTACGACAAAGCGCTCGACATCTTTCGCCTTGATCGCGCGTTGCATTCGGCAGTTTATTATCCCGGCGACTACGGTTTTGCACCGCAGACGCTGGCACTCGACGGCGATCCGCTCGACGTGCTCGTGCTCGCGATCGAGCCGACGTTCCCAGGATGTCTGGTTGCCGCGCGGCCGATCGGCTTGCTCGAAATGGTCGACGGCGACAAGCAGGACGATAAGATTCTCGCGGTGCCGGTCGGCGAGCCGCTCTTCGACGAAGTGCACAACTACACGCAGATCTTCCCGCATCAGCTGCGCAAGATTTCGCACTTTTTCGAAACCTACAAAGCGCTCGAAGGGAAACAGACGCGCGTCGGGTCATGGCGCGATGCCGCGTCGGCGCGGCGCGAGGTGAGCGACTCCTACCAGCGCTTCCTCGAAAAACACTAGGAGAAGGACTAGGGCGCCCCCCGCAGTACCGCCCTAAGTTAAGCGGCGCCCCTGGGGCGCCGCACTGCTGCTTCCTCAAGGAACCTACATGACGGCACAATATGCAATTTGGGCCGGGCTTATCGGTGGTGCGCTAGCGGTGCTGTATGGCATCGTGCTCACCTTCTGGGTGCTCGGTCAACCGGACGGCAACGCCCGTATGAAAGAGATCGCCGCGGCGATCCAAGAGGGCGCCATGGCCTTCCTCAAACGCCAATATGGAACGATCGCGATCGTCGCGGTTATCCTGGCGATTCTCATCTTTATCGCCCCGCCGCTGGGCTGGGAAGCGGCAGTCGGCTTCCTGATCGGCGCAATCCTCTCGGGGGCGGCCGGTTTCATCGGCATGATCGTTTCGGTCCGCGCCAACGTGCGCACCGCCGAAGCGGCACGCCACGGGCTGGGTCCGGCGCTCAACGTCGCGTTTCGCGGCGGCACGGTGACGGGCATGCTCGTCGTCGGCCTGGGATTGCTCGCCGTTTCCGGCTATTTTTGGTTCCTGCAAACCATCAACGCGGGCGATACCACCAAAACGCTGGGCGCAATGATCGGTCTCGCGTTCGGGTGCTCGCTGATCTCGGTCTTCGCCCGTTTGGGCGGCGGCATTTACACCAAGGCCGCCGACGTCGGTGCCGATCTCGTCGGCAAAGTGGAAGCAGGCATCCCCGAAGACGATCCACGCAATCCGGCGGTGATCGCCGACAACGTCGGCGACAACGTCGGCGACTGCGCCGGCATGGCTGCAGACCTGTTCGAAACCTATTGCGTTACGACAGTCGCTGCGATGTTGCTGGGGAACTTGCTCTTCGGTGATAAGCTTCCGGGCGCGACAACCTTCCCGCTCGTGCTCGGAGCAGTCTCGATCGTTGCCTCGATCATCGGCTCGTGGGTCGTGGGCCTGGGCAAAGTCTCCAAGACGCGCATTATGGGCTCGCTCTACAACGGCATGATCGTCGCGGGTGTGCTCGCACTCATCGGCTTCTGGTTTGTGACGCAACAGGAGTTTGGCGGTTCGGATCTCAATCCGCTGAGCATCTTTTGGTGCGAGGTCGTCGGCGTGGTGATCACCGGCCTGATCACCGTCATCACCGAGTACTACACCGGCACGCAGTTCGCACCCGTACAGAACATTGCGAAAGCTTCGGTCACCGGACACGCAACCAACATCATTGCGGGTCTAGCGGTCTCGATGCAAGGCACAGCACTTCCAGCCATCGTGATCGTGCTCGGCATCCTCGTCAGTTATGGCCTCGCCGGAATTTACGGCGTCGGCATTGCCGTTATGGCGATGCTTTCGCTCGCCGGCATCGTGGTCGCGATCGATTCGTTCGGTCCCATCACCGATAACGCGGGGGGCATCGCTGAAATGGCCGAGATGCCCGAAGACGTTCGCAACGTCACCGATCCGCTCGACGCGGTCGGTAACACGACCAAAGCCGTGACCAAAGGCTATGCGATCGGTTCGGCGGCGCTCGCGGCAGTGGTGCTCTTCGCGTCGTTCTTGCAAGAGCTGATCAAAGCCAAGTGCGCAGCCGGCGGCGGCGCAGCCTGTGCAGAGGGGGTTACGAATCTCTTTGCCATCGGCAATCCCTACGTACTCTCCGGACTCTTCATCGGCGGCTTGCTGCCGTATCTCTTCGGATCGCTTTCGATGCAAGCCGTCGGGCGTGCAGCCGGCGCGGTGGTCGAGGAGGTGCGCCGTCAGTTCCGCGAGATTCCGGGCATCATGGAAGGCACCGCGAAACCGAACTACGCGACGACCGTGAGTATCGTTACCGCGGCGGCACTCAAAGAAATGATCGTGCCGGCGCTGATTCCTGTCGGCGTGCCGATCGTCGTGGTGCTGCTAGCCGTGTTCAACATCCTCAAAGGCGACACAGCCGCGCAGCTCATGGGCGGCATTCTCGTCGGCTCGATCGTCACCGGACTGTTTCTTGCAATCTCGATGACGACCGGCGGCGGAGCGTGGGACAACGCCAAGAAGTACATCGAAGACGGCCATCTCGGCGGCAAAGGCTCGATCGCGCATCAGGCCGCGGTTACCGGAGACACCGTCGGCGATCCGTATAAGGATACCGCCGGTCCCGCAATCAACCCGATGATCAAGGTGCTCAACATCGTTGCGCTCTTGCTGGTGGGCTTCTTAGTACACTAGGGTTAACGCTACGCGTTAACCCGTTACGTTCGGCGCACGACCGTGCGCCGATCCGTGGTCTGGTATGCGAGTGCCCTCATTGGGTGCTCGCTTCTTTTTCACCACAGGCTGCCGTCGGCGACGAGGATATAAAGAATCGGGCCGAGCCCCCAGACGATGCTGACGATGAACCAGATGACTTTCTTGCCCCCGGACATATCAGCACGCGCGGCCAAATTGATCCACATCAGGATCATCGCGATCGGGTGCAAAATGATCGAAAGCAAAATCTCTAATAAAAGCTTCATCCTCCCACCTTATTCCGCAATCGGCATCTCGCCAACCAAGTTCTCCTCTAGCTGCGTCGCAATTGATCGAACAGCTTTTACGGTTCCGCCAGCCAGTCGGCTGCCTTGAACCACAGCTCCATTGCCGCGTTGACGCGCGCGCGCTCTTCGGTCGCGAGATAATCCATCATTGCGCCACGGTAGACCGCGAGACTCAGCGTCGCAAAGGCCTCGGCGCGATCCTGCGCCACACCGCGGCGAATCAGCGCGTCCTTGAGCAGTCCAAGCCAGTCGTTGATCCCGTGCAAAAAGTCGCCGTAGTGTTCGTCGCGCAGCGCAAGACCGTACGCTTCAAAGAACAGGCGTGACTCGCTCGCGGTCTCGACGTAGAAATTCCACATGATGCGACGGAACTCGGCTGCCGGCATCGAGAGATCGAGAGTTGCAAACTTCGCGCGCAGCCGAATGCGGTTGCGTGCGATCAGCGCCGCAATCAGATCTTCTTTAATCGGGAAGAACTCTTGCAGCGTATCGAGCGGCAGTTTGAGCGCAATTGAAGCATTCTCGAGCGTAAGCGCGCAAAGACCGACCTGATCGATGTACGGGCGTAGACGACCTAAGAGATCATCGCGCTCGCGCAGTTCCACCGTCGGCTCCATTAGCCGCTCTGCGGCGCCGCGTGATCGAGCGCTTCGTACTTGCGGTAAACAGCGTAATAGGTTGCAGCGATGATACCGACAGCAAAGAACAGCAGCCCGTCGCTTACCACGTTTCCAACTGCGCTGGTCGGCGGCAACGCGCCGCGTATAGCAAATCGCGCTCCGAGGGCGGCAAGATAAATGATCGCCGTCGCCCACGAGGGGCCGAGCCGCATGAGACCGTGGCGTTCGGTCGCGCTCACCTGCGTGTGGTGCCCGCGCAGTAGTCCCACGGGCACGCCCAGCACGAGACCGAAAACGGCGGCGAGAGCGATCTCCCAGGGCGCCGGATGAAACACATTCGCACCACGATAAATGAGAATGCCGACCGCCACGATCAACAGACCCACAAACAGCCACATACGCATCACGCTGATACGCTGCGGCTGCGAGACGCGAAAGGCGATCCACGCGATGAGCACGACGTAAATGATCAGTTGAGTAGTGGATTGACCGGACAATCGAGCCTCCATCCAGCGCGAAAAGGAAAAAGGTGGGGCGCAAGCGCTCCCACCTTTTACGATGGTGATCGGGTCGACTACTTGATCTCGACCTTGGCGCCGGCTTCCTCGAGCTTCTTCTTGATGCTCTCGGCTTCGTCTTTGGTGACGCCTTCTTTGACCGCCTTGGGAGCGCTTTCCACAAACGCCTTCGCCTCGGTGAGGCCCAGGCTCGTGAGTTCGCGCACCGCTTTGATGACCTTGATTTTCTCCGGTCCTGCTTCTGAGAGGATCACGTCGAATTCGGTCTTCTCCGCGGCCGGTGCCGCAGCTGCGGCGGCGGGACCCGCGACCATCGCGACCGGAGCTGCGGCGGACACGCCGTACTTTTCTTCGAGCTGCTTAACGAGGTCCGCGAGCTCGAGCACGGTGAGTTTGTCGATTTGATCG
The DNA here is from genome assembly GCA_963837195.1 of Vulcanimicrobiota bacterium. Lineage (GTDB taxonomy): Bacteria > Vulcanimicrobiota > Vulcanimicrobiia > Vulcanimicrobiales > Vulcanimicrobiaceae > Aquilonibacter. The sequence goes on along the minus strand of CAWIMO010000006.1, from coordinate 3,010,619 downwards.
ATGAGTTCGGCAACTGCCATGATAGATGAATCTCCTTAAGCGTTCGAACCCGCGGCTTCTTTTTGCTCGCGGATGGCATTGAGTACGCGGACCAGGCCGCTCTGATTTCCCGAGAGCACGGTAACGAGACCGCGCATCGGGCTTGCGAGCGAACCGACGAGTCTGGCGATGAGCTCGATCTTGGGCGGCAGCGCGGCGAGGACTTCAACTTGCTTGGCATCGACGAGCTTCCCGTCGATGTAGGCCGCTTTGATGCCCAGCTTCTTGCTGTCGTCTGCGAACTGTTTGATCGCTTTGGCGGGCGCGACCGGATCGGTGCCTGCGAAAACGATGCCGGTCGGACCGGCCAGATACGCATCGAGCTGCTTGGCGATCGCATCGCCGGCAGCTATTTTGAAGAGCGTGTTCTTGACGACGGCATAGGTGCTGCCGTCTTTGCGCAGCTCGCCGCGAAGCTTCGTGATCTCTTCGACGGTGAGGCCCGCAAAGTCGGTCAAGAACAAGTTCTGCGAATCGGCGAGCCGATCGCGCAACTCTTGGACCGCGTGTTCCTTACGTGCGGTTGGCATTGACGTTGTTGCTGCTTTCTTGGATTTAAAAAAGCGCTCCATCCGTCCGGAGGGCGCTTGAAGAAAGCCAAACAGCAAACGCTGCGGGAGATCTCAGTTGCGCGCCTCGGTAGGGCTCGGCTTTCGCCTCGATTAACTGCCTCGCGGCAGCCCTACGGTCTTCGGAGCCAAGGGGTAGACTATCACACTGCGCCCTCGGGCGCAACCGGAGGACCATGGACCCGGCCGACCCCAGTACCGCGCTCACTCGACTAATCGAAGGGAACCGCCGTTTCGCCGAGGGCCGCCCGCAGGCGGCCGCGGCGTCCGCCCGGCGGATCGAACTCGCCGACGCGCAGCAGCCCTTCGCCGCGATCCTCGGCTGCTCGGACTCGCGCGTTCCGGTCGAGACCATCTTCGACCAGGGCCCAGGCGAATTGTTCGTGATCCGGGTGGCCGGCAACATCGTCACCGCGGAAGGCTTGGGCTCGATCGAATACGCCGTCGAGGTGCTCGGAAGCTCGCTGGTGGTCGTACTCGGCCATTCGAGCTGTGGTGCGGTCCGGGCGGCAATGTCGTTTGTCGAGTCCGGCACTGCGTTCCCGGGCCACATTCAAATCCTCGCCGAAGCGATCGCACCGATCGCCGCAGACACGCGCGATGCGCAAGGCGACTGGTGGCCGGCAGCCGTGGCCTGCAACGCACGAGCAGCGCGCCTGGGGATCCTGCGGAGATCGCCCCTTTTACGCGTTGCGGCGAATCGCGGAAAAGTCCGCGTCGCCGCAATGCTTTACGATCTCCGCTCCGGCGCGGTCGAGCTTCTCGACTAACTTGCTCCCACCGGAGGCGACTTGCGATCCTCCATGATCCGCAATGGACGCAGAACACCGATCGAAAGCAGCGCCGCCACGATGTTGAAAACGCCCGCGACCGTCAGGGCCAGCGTCCAGCTGCCTGTCATTGCGGTGAGCACGCTCGCCAGCGGAACGATGAGCGAACCCGTGCCCTTCGCAGTGTAGAGCATGCCGTAATTGGTGGTTGCGTACTTCTGCCCGAACTGGTCGCGCGTTGTCGCCGGGAAGATGCTGAAGATCTCGCCCCAGGCGAAGAACACGACGCCGGAGAGCAATACGAACGACACCGGCGAGTGGCCGTATTTCATGAGCGCGAAGATCCCGATCCCTTCCAGCAGGAAGGCGATGAACATCGTGAGCTCGCGCCCGATATTGTCCGAGACCCATCCAAGGATCGGACGAGTGAACCCGTTGACCAGGTTATTGATGGCAAGCGCGTAGGTTAATGTCGCCATTGAAACGCCGAAGATCGAGACCGGCGATGCCGCGATGCCGAAGTCCTTGGCGATCGGGCCGAGTTGCGCCACAGCCATCAAGCCGCCCGAGGCCACGAGAGTAAACATTACGTACATCACCCAAAAAATGGGAGAACGCAACGTTTCGCCCGGCGTGTAGTCGTGGTTACCTTGGAGTACCTTCACTGGACGCGATTCCTTGACCGTCGTAGCCGGCGGAGTGAGGAGGAACATCGCGGCGATGATGACGATTGCGCCCTGGATCAGGCCGAAGACCAGGAAGGTGTGTTGGTAGCCGCTGGTCTTGATCAACCAGGTCAGCGGAATGATTGTAAGCGCGGCGCCAGCGCCGAATCCCATTGCCGTCAAACCCGCCGCAAGGCCGCGATGCCCGGCGAACCACTTGATCGCGTTGCCGATGCAGGTGCCGTAGACGATCCCCGCACCAATGCCGGCAAAGATGCCGCCGAGGTAGAGCACCTCGAGCGACGAGGCAAATGAGTTGGTCACCCAGCCGGCAGCTGCGAAGATGCCGCCGAGGATCACCATCCTGCGCGGACCAAACCGATCCACGAGAGCAGCTTCAAACGGTACAAGCCATGTCTCAACCAGCACGAACAACGTAAAGGTGACTTGAATTGCTGCACGCGACCATCCCATTGCGGCATGGATCGGATTGACGAAGACGGTCCAGCCGTACTGGAGATTGGCGATCATCGCCATGCAGACGATACCCGCCACCAGCTGAACCCAGGGACTAGCTAATACGCTGGTTCGCGGCACTGCCGCGCTAGTTGGAGTGGAATGAGCGGCCATTGATCACACCCTTTCTCATTAGCGACGTAGACTAACCCAAATGGTCTTTTTGTCGGTGTAGTTGTCGAGCGCGGTTTCGCCGAGGTCGCGGCCCATGCCGGAGTCGCCGCCGAGTCCGCCCCACGGCAGGCGCGTGTCGCTCTGTCCATAGGTGTTCACCCACACGGTGCCGGCACGCAAACGTTGCGCCATGGTATGTGCGCGAACGACGTCTTTCGTCCACACGCCCGCAGCCAGGCTGAAGTCCGAGTCGTTAGCGATTCGAACTGCGTCGTCTTCGTCCTTGAAGCGGATGACGGCTGCCACCGGGCCGAAGATCTCTTCGCGCGCGATCTTCATCGAGTTGTCGACCTCGGTAAATACGGTCGGCTCCAAGAAGAAACCCTTCGTGCCGACGCGGTCGCCGCCCGATTTAAGGGTCGCGCCCTCGCTCTTGCCGGCCTCGATATACCCGATGATCGTGTTCATCTGCTTCTGCGAGATTACCGGTCCCATGTAGGTCTTCTCGTCGAGCGGGTCGCCGATCTTGAGACCCTTCGACCGCTCGACCATGCGTTCGCAAAACTCATCGTAGATGCTCTCCTGGACGAGGATGCGCGAGCCGGCCGAGCAGACCTGACCGCTGTTGAAGAAAATGCCGGCCGACGAACCTTTGACCGCTGCGTCGATATCCGCGTCCTCGAAGATGAGGTTCGGCGACTTGCCGCCAAGCTCGAGGGTCAAGCGCGTGACGAAGGGCGCCGCATTTTCCATGATCAACTTGCCAACTGCGGGAGAGCCGGTAAACGAAATCTTGTCGACGTCGGGATTTCTCACGATCGACATGCCCGCGCTCGAGCCCGGTCCCGGAACGATGTTCAGCACGCCCGGCGGCACGCCGGCTTCAAGCGCAAGCTCGCCGAGCAGCAACGCGGTCAGCGGCGTTTCGGTAGCCGGTTTCATCACGATCGTGCAGCCGCAGGCCAGCGCCGGCGCGATCTTCCACATCGAATTCATCAACGGGAAGTTCCACGGCACGATCGCGCCGACGACCCCGACCGGAACGCGTGCGATGTAGGTGAGTGCGTCGCTGCGCACCGGCACCACGTCGCCGGTGATCTTGTCCGGCCAGCCGGCATAGTACTCGATGCAATCGAGCATCGCCGGATAATCTTGGCGCCGAACCGAACTGATCGGCTTGCCGCCGTCGAGCGATTCGAGCATCACGATCTCGTCTTGCCGTGCGCGAATCACGTCGGCGAAGCGATTCATGATACGGGCACGCTCGGCCGCCCGCATCGTGCCCCACGGCCCGTGCTCGAGCGCAGCGCGAGCCGCCTTTACCGCGATTGCGGTATCCTCCGGACCAGCGGACGCGACGTGTGCGATGATTTCTTCGGTTGCCGGATTGCGTGTTTCGAACGTCTCGCCCGAAACAGCGTCGATCCATTTGCCGTCGATCAGCAACTTGGTTTGCGGAATGCGGACCGGCGGTCGCGATGTTGCGGCAATTGCCATGATCAGATTACCCCTTCCGCGCGCAGACGCTCGACCTGCGCAGCATCATAGCCCATGAGTTCTTTCAAGAGTTCTTCGTTGTGTTCGCCGAGCAGCGGGGCACGGCGATAGTCGACCGGTGAATCGGAAAGCCCAAGTGGACAGCCGACCGTGTAATACGTTCCGCGCTGCGGATGCTCGACTTGCGCGATCATGCCGCGAGCCCGTAGCGCCTCATCTTCGAGCAATTCCTTCATCGCTAGGACCGGCCCGCACGGAACGTCGAGCGCGTTGCAGCGTTCGAGCACGTCGTACTTCGTAAACTTCTGCGTCCACGTTTCGATGATGCCGAACACTTCGTCGAGAATCGGCACGCGCGCTTCGGGCGTAGCGTACTTGGGATCGGTGATCAGCTCCGGGCGTCCCATCTCTTTGCAGAGCGGCTCCCAGATCTGCGGCTGAATGATGAGATAGACGTAGTCGTTCGGACCGCCCGGCGCGCAGCGCAGCGCCGAACCCGGATGGCCGCCTCCCGACGCGTTCCCCGAGCGCGGCACCACGCCGTTGAACGACTGGTTCGGATACTCACGCAGCGGGCCGCGAGCCAAACGTTGTTGGTCGCGCATCTTCACGCGACAGAGATTGAGGACCGAATCCTGCATCGTGCAGTTCACGCGTTGACCGATACCCGTATGCACGTCGCGCTGATAGAGTGCGGCAAGAATCGCCGCGACCGAGTGGATGCCGGTGCCCGAATCGCCGATCTGCGCTCCGGTCACGAGCGGCGGCCCGTCTTCCCATCCGGTCGTGCTCATGGATCCACCCATCGCCTGCGCGACGGGTTCGTAGGCTTTAGCATCGGCATACTGACCCGGTCCAAACCCTTTGATCGAGGCATAGATCATGCGCGGGTTGAGCTCGTGGATCTTCTCCCACGGAAAACCCTGACGGTCGAGCACGCCCGGGCCGAAGTTCTCCACCAGCACGTCGCACTCGAGGATGAGCTTAGTGAAGATCTCCTTCCCTTGCGGCGTCTTCGTATTGAGCGTCAGCGAGCGTTTGTTGCCGTTGAGCATCGCGAAATACAAGCTGTCGACGTCGGGGACGTCGCGCAGTTGTTGACGCGTGATATCGCCGCGTCCGGGCAGCTCGACTTTGATCACGTCGGCGCCGAGCCACGCGAGGATCTGGGTGCACGACGGCCCGGATTGGACATGCGTCATGTCCAATATGCGGATTCCGTCGAGTGCTTTCTTTGTTTGTTGCGCTATCATTTGTACATCGTTTGGTTTTCGGTGCCGGGCGCGTAGGCATCGGGATCGAGCCATACGTTGATGATCGCGCACGTACCGGCTTCACGTGCACGTTCCAGTGCGGGACGAATCTGCTCGGGTTCGCGGACGGCTTCGCCGTAAAAGCCCAGCATGTCGGCGAACTTCTCGAAGTCGACGTCGCCGAGATAGTTCCCGACATCGCCGCGCTCTTTGCCGTATTTTTGAATCTGACCGCACCGAATCTGATTCATATAGCTGTTGTTGCCGACGATCGCGATGTACGGCAAACCAAAACGCACCGCGGTCTGCATGTCGAACCCGGTCATTGCGAACGAGCCGTCACCGAAGAGCGCGACGACTTCGCGCGAGGGATGCGCGAGTTTTGCGGCCATCGCGAAGCCCGTGCCGACGCCGAGAGTTCCCAGCGGCCCAGGATCCATCCACAGTCCCGGTGCCTTCGGGCGCACGACGTTTCCGGCGAAGGTGACGACGTCACCGCCGTCACCTACGAAGATCGAGTTGTCGGTGAGGAAGTTGTCGATCTCGTACGCCAAGCGATACGGGTGAATCGGACGTGCATCGCTGCGCAGCTTCGGTAGACGCGCTGCAACTGCGGCGTTTTCCTTTTCGCGCAACCCTGCGACCCACGCGTTGCGCGCGGCTGCGGCGGCCTGGTTTCCGCCGGCGGCGTGCGTGACCGCCGCGAGAATGACGCCGACGTCGCCGACCAGTCCCAGATCGACGTCGCGGTTACGGCCGACGGTCGCATACGACATGTCGATCTGCACGACGGTCTTGGCCTTGAGGCTCTTGCCGTAACGCAGACGGAAATCGAAGGGCGTGCCCACGACCACGATTACGTCGGCGGATTCGAACGCGTCACGACGCGTCAGTTGGAAATTCAGGGGATGATCGGGCGGCAACGTGCCCCGACCGGCACCGTTCATAAACGCCGGAATGTTGAGCCGCTCGACAAACTCGCGCGCCGTCTCCGAGGCGCCGCACGTCCAGACTTGCTGGCCGAGCAGCACGCACGGCTTCGTCGACGACGACAAGATGTCGGCGAGCCGTTGGATATCGTTCGGATCGCCGAGGGTCTTGGTCGATGCGCGGTAATGGCCTGCCTGCGGGATCACGGCTCTGTCCGGCTCGATCTCGTGATCCAGTACCGAGCGGGGAATCTCGAGATAGACCGGTCCGAACGAGCCGTTGAACGCCTCGCGGGCCGCCATCGTCACGAAGTCCGCAACGCGCAATGTCGAGGGTACGCTGCTTGCGAACTTGGTGATCGGCCGCAACATCTCGACATGCGGTAAATCTTGCAAGCCGCCCATGCGGTGCTGCGAAAGGCCGGCCTGGCCGCCGATCAAGAGCATCGGACTTTCCGCACGAAACGCATTGGCGACGCCGGTGATCGCGTTGGTCGTTCCCGGGCCGGCGGTCACAACCGCGCACCCCAGGTTACCGGTCATCCGCGCGTAGCCGTCGGCTGCGTGTGCCGCGACCTGCTCGTGGCGGACGTCGATGATCTTGATGCCTTCGTCGATGCAGCCGTCGTAGATATCGATGATATGGCCGCCGCACAACGTGAAGATCGTATCAACGCCCTCAGAGCGAAGCGCTTTGGCGACCAGATGTCCACCCGAGAGCTTCTTCACCGGTGCGGAGACTTCGACCGTGGTAGTTTCACTGGGAACGGAAAGCGTTTGCGCCATGGACGGCCCTTTCAGAACGAGAGATAGATTAGATGTCGTGAACGTGTGCCGCGACGTGTGCGGCCAAACCTAACGCGTGCTCGCGCACCAGGCGTTCGGCGAGCTCCGAGTCACGCGCTTCGAGCGCCTCGATAATCTGCATGTGATCGACCATCGATCGCTCGAAGCGATGATTTTCGGCGATCGTGCGGTGCCGGATCGAGCGAACGTGAATCATCAGTCCTTCGGCCATCCGCGAGAGCGTGACCGAACGCGCCAGTTCGATGATGCGCGCGTGGAAAGCAAGATTAGCGTCGGAATATTCATCGAGCTTCGCCGCCAACTCGCCGTTCTCGAAGGTCGCAAAGATCGCGCGCAGCGAAGCGATCTCGCTGCCGGCGGCGTGGCGCGTAATCAGGCGCGCCGCCATGCTCTCGAGCGCAGCCCAAACGTGAATGATCTCAACCAATTCATCGCAGCTCTTGCGTACGATGAAGTAGCCGCGTCGCGGCACGCTCTCGACTAAGCCTTCGTGCTCGAGCCGCGCGAGCGCATCGCGAATCGGCGTGCGGCTCACGCCGAGCCGCTGCGCAAGGTCGCGTTCATCTAAGCGGAGGTCCTGATCGGCACGCTCGTAGATGTTCATTTCAAGCAGTGCAGCGCGCAGCGCCGCATACGCGCGTTGCGCGAAACTTGCTTCTGATTCGAGCTTGACCAGACCCAACGCCATGCCCACATCCCCTCCTGGGAAAGGGTGGGATATGGTATTTGGTATACCAGCCCCTTTTTGGGCGCCCAAGCATATTCGGCCGCCCTCCGGGCGGTCGCGCTTCCTGCGCTCCGAATATGGAACCGCCTCCTGCGGTACCGCTAGAGCCGTTCTAGCTCGTCCAGGGTCTTGGGCCAGTCTGCTTTGAGAAGCCGGGAGAGACTGCGGTCGGCGAGTAGCTTGCCGCCGGTCTGGCACTGCGTGCAATAGTTCGTCTCGTTGTCGGCATAACGGATCCGTTGAACCGGCCGTCCGCAACGCGGGCACGGTTTTTCGTACCGCCCGTGCACGGCAAAGCCGGGCCGGAAAGCGGTGACGTGCTCGGGGAAGTGCTGTTCGGCCTCGGCCGACAGCCGGTCGATCCAGGTTTGCAGCGTGGTGCGCGTGGCAGCATAGAGCCGCTCCCACTGCGCAGGTACGAGCTTTTGCGTCAAGGCGATCGGCGAAAGCTGGGCTGCGTACAAGATCTCATCGGAATACGCGTTGCCGATACCGTCGAGGATGTGCGGATCGGTAAGGGCACGTTTGAGCGTACGGTTTTCCTTCGATAACGCGGCGCGAAACTGGTCGAGATTGCTCGCGAAGACGTCGATGCCGCCCGGGTCGAGCGCACGCAAGCCGGATTCAGCGCGCACGACGCTCAGGGACGCGCGATGTTTCGAGCCGGCCTCGGTAAGAACGAGCGTCCCATCGGGAACGTCGAACGCGGCCAAGTTGTTCCTTCCCCCGATCGGCGCGCGCGGCGGACGCCAATGCAGGCGCCCCGCGATCATCAAATGCAGCACGAGCCAGAGATCGTTCTGCAAGCCGATCGCGATGCGTTTGCCGACGCGCCGTAACTCGCGCACGGACTGCCCCTCGGCGGCGCTCAGCGGTGGTTCTGCGGTGCGAAGCACAAACGGCTTCGCGACGCGCACGCGTTCGAGGGTCTGCCCGACGATGCGCGGCTCCAGCGCATGGATGTAGGCGACGATATCCGGCAGTTCAGGCACGGCGAGCGACCGCCGCAGCCGACGGCACACCGGTGTCGTCGAGCGCGATCGCGCGTACCTGCGGAAACGCCGCGCGGGCAAGATCGGTGAGGACGTGGCCCGGAATCGTCTCGATCGCCGTCGTCACGCCCAGTTCGACGAGCAGCGTCGACGCGTCGTGCCAGCGCACGTCATGCGCGACTCCGGCGGCAAGGTCTTCGCGCAGACCCCGCGCGTCGCGAATCACTCGCGGACCCACGCTACCGACGTAGGTGATCTTCGGATCGCGCAACTCGATGTTCGCAAGCACCGCTTCGAGTCGCGCCTGCACCGGCGCAAGCAGCGGGCAGTGCGAGGGCACTGCAACGTCGAGCCGGTCGGCGCGACGTGCGCCGGCCGCCGCAGCCGCTTCAAGCGCCGTTCCGAGTGCGGCGTTCGCCCCGGCGATCACGCACTGCGTCGGCGCATTGACGTTGGCGATGTAGACCGGTGCGCTTTCATGGGCAACGCTCCGGACGATTTCGCGGACCGCGCCTTCGGGCAGACCGGCGATCACGCCCATGCCGTATCCCGACGGAAACAACCGTTCCATCGTGCGCGCACGCTCGGCTACGGCGTCGAGCGCATCGGCAAAGCGCATTGCGCCGGCCGTTACCGCCGCCGCAAATCCGCCTACTGAATGTCCGGCAACCACGCTGGGACGAGCGCCCAGTGCTTCGAGCATGCGTGCCGACGCGACGCCGGCGATCAGCAATCCGAGTTGGACGTTGACGGTTGACGCCAGCGATACGACGTCGTCGCGGGTGCGCGTTTCATAGCCCAGGACGGCATTGGCCTCGTCGAACACGGGCGCGGCAAGCGGATCGCTTGCAATGCGCGCAAACATGTCCGGATACTGCGACCCCTGCCCGGGAAAAAGCAATGCCAGCACGAGGTCTACCTACGCCCAGGTACGGCGCTCGATTGAATCGAGAAACAGCGTGGCGGCTAGGAGATCGGCCGCCCCGCCGGGCGACGCGTTACGTGCGAGCAGCGAAGACTCCATCGCGGTAAAGGCGCGCATGCCCTGCGGCGTGCCGATGCCGCCCGCATCGATCACCGCCGCTGCGCCCGATTGCGCTGCACAAAGTGCCGATTGCGTGCCGCGATGCAAGAGACATGTGTCGTCGAGCGTGCGCATGATCGATAGCAGCGCGTCGACGCGCGCAACCGCTTCATTCGCTCCGCGTTCGCGCGCCGCTCGCAGCGCCGGCAGCGCGATCGCGACGACATGCGGGAAGCCGGCTTCCGCTTCGCCGGTCGCGCCACGCACTCCGTAACGCGTCCGCGCGCTTTCGCCGTGCGAGCGAAGCGCCCCGCGCGCAGTATCGGGCAACGCTGCCAGTATCGCCGCAGTCTGTGCGATCGCGCTCGGGTCGCGCGAAGCGGTGATTGCATGCGCGGCAAGGAGCAGGCCAATCGACCAAATCGCGCCGCGATGCGTATTGATGCCCCCGCTGGCGCGAAGCATCGTGCGCTCCGCTTCGCGTCCGATTGCGCCGAGTCGCTCGCGCAACGCGACGTCCGGTTGTGCGCCGCGCGCGGCGGCCTCGACCTCGGCGAATGCCGTTCTGAGTGACTGCGCCGAGCGTAGCAACAGCGCGAGCGTGAGGTCGTCGTGTGCGCCGCTCCCACGCCGATCGACGAGCGCGGGCTTGGGCGTCAATTCCGCTTCGGCGCAGAGTGCTTGCACCGCAGCGTGCGCCGGAGAAAACGCTGGTAGGATCCGCGGACCGCCGGGCGTTTTGACCAGCAGGTCGCCGCCGCGAACGGCTTCGACTAGCGCTGCGCCGTAGTCATCCGCGAAGGCTACTTCGACGTCGACGCGCACCGGCAGCGCCGCGATCGCGCTCGCGAGCGACGGCAACGCGGTATTGCCCGGTTGGGTTCGCACGAGCACGTCGAGATCGCTACGGTCATGCAATGCGGTGACGCCGGTTGCAAGTTCAAAGCCGGCTGCACCGATCGGTCCGACGTCGAGTCCGTGCAGCTGCGCTTCTCGGACGACGGCGGTCAGCGCGTCGAAGGCGCCGTGCTGACGCGCGGGTGCCCGGCCATTGAGCATTTCGGGCGTCAAGCGCTCGGTGATTTCGTCGCTCTGCACGACCGCAGCGAAGCGCTCGTCGCGCTGCGCGCCGCGGATGCCGATGGCGACGCCGCCGGTCACGTGGGCGCGCCGCACCGTCGCCCAGGGTGCGCGCCGCAAGCTTGCGGCGGTCCACGCCGGGGCTTGCGCTTCAATGCGCGCGACCGCGCGCGGCGTCAGTCGAACGAGGTCGTGGGGACGCGGGCGCTCATGCATCCCACTGCGCCTGCAATTCGTCGCGCACGCGGCGAGCTAACGTGCGCGTGTGTAACGCGCCGGGCGCATCGAGACGATCGACCGGATTGCGCCGGGCGAGCTCGGGCGTGCGCAAAACCTCGGCGAACGCACGCGTCACCTCGGCGACATCGGCGTCGCTGGGTGCGTCGGGATCACCGACGGCGAAGATGCGATCGACCCCACCAAAGGTCGCAAACGTGCGGATGTCGCGCGCCGTCGCGGGGATCTCCTTGGCGACACGTACCAGATCGTCGCGCTCCATCCGGGTCACGCGCGCGACCGCTGCCTCAGACATCACATGGATTTCGATATCGGCGACGTCGAGCGCGCCGATCCAGCCGCCCTGCAAACCGTGGGCGAGAAACGCGCCGGAAATCGCCTTGCCGACGACGAGTGTCAGCACCGGATGACCGCCGCGCCGCGCACGAATGTACGCTTGCGTGGACGCTGCGAGCGCACGCTGCAGGCCGACCGCTTCTTCGCGGATGCCGAACGCCTGACCGGGAACGTCAACGATCGCGAGGATCGCGCTGCCTGCCGGCGCGCCGTTAACCGCAGCCGCGACACCAAAGCCTTCGTCGATGCCCATCTCGCCGTTGCGCGCGCGCGCGAAGCGCGCGTTTGGATCCGGAACGACGGCAATGGCGCGTATCGCGTGCCCATCGATCGTGGTGTCGGCTGCCAGCACCGACGGCGGTAACCCGGCGACGGGACGCGACTTGCCGGTCAGCCGTTCGAACCACGCACGTCCACGTGCACTCGCGCTCACGTCTGTATCTCCATCGCGCGCAAGAAATCGTCGCGCTCGAGCCGCGGATCAGGAAAGGCTTGTGCGACGAGCGGACCGAGTTCGTTTGGCGCTTGGAACGCGCGTTCGACCGCGGCACGAATCACGGGAACGTCGTCGCTCACCAGTTCGGTCGCGAATCCTTGCCGGAAGCGTAGCCGTCCCCCGGTAACGCCCCAAATGAGCGGACGGTCCGAGGAATCCATTTCCTCGATTCCCGACTCGGTTTCCACGACGTCGGGACCGTTGAGACCCACGCGCGCGCCTTCGCTCACGATGATTTCGCTGCACAAGGCGGTCGAGAGCGAAAGGCCGCCGTAGACGCCGACACGTCCGGCGATCACCGCAACGACGGGCATCAATTCGCGCAGAGCCACGATCGCATCGCAGATCTCCGAGACGGCGAGGATACCCAAGTTGGCTTCTTGCAAACGGATACCGCCGGTGTCCAGCGCCAGCACGAGACGGGTCGGTGTGCCGCGCTGCGCATCACGGCGCGCGAGCTCCAATGCGCCGGCAATTTTCGCACCGCCGATTTCACCAATCGATCCGCCCAGAAATCGCCCGTCGGTTGCGACGACGCAGGCGCGCACGCCGGCGATCGTCCCGCGCGCCACAACCGTACCGTCGTCCGACTGCGGCACGACGCCTTGCGCCGCTAGATACGGTGAGGCGATCCGCTCGAACGGTCCGATCAGCTCGCGAAAGCTCTGCGGATCGAGCAGTGCGCGCGCGCGTTCACGGGCTCCGCGTTCCGCGAAGGACTCGGTCAAGAGCAGCGGCGCGGTCACTGTGCGCTCTCCAAGGCCTGTTCCAAGCGCAGCGCCACGACCGCGGGCGTTGCACCGAAGTCATTGATTTCAATCTGCACGGCAACCGGATTGCGCGCAAAGAAACGGCCGAGTACGGCCTGCCACGTTCCGCCAAATCCGTTGACACTCGTGCGCACCACCACCGCCGAACGGCCGTCAGCCGCGGGTTCGAGCAGTATCTCGCAGTTGCCCGACGCCACCACACCGACGTGCGAGCGATGCTCGACCGATTGCGTGGCCACAAACTCGTACGTAAGCGTCTCGATCATCACCAACTCCTAAACCGCTTGGGCGGATCGTAGAGTCCGCCCGACCATTCGACCAGGTCGCGCACCGAGCGCGCCGCGAGCAATGTGCGGTTCGCCTCGTTGCGTCGCACGCCGAGATCTTCGGGAAATGCGACGACGCCGCTCGAGCGCAGCGCCTGCGTACGCACCTCGTCGGCGCCGAGACCGATCTTTGTCACGCCGGCAATGGCGGCGAGCGCGGCGCGCCGCTCGTCGATGTCGCGCGCGCGGTACAGATACGCGACGCCTTCTTCGGTAACGACGTGCGTCACGTCGTCGCCGTAGATCATTACCGGTGCAAGCGGCAATCCGGCACTACGGCCCAATTCGACGGCGTCGAGCCGCTCCACGAACGTTGGAACGCCGCTCTCTTGAAACGTCTCGACGAGCTGCACGACGATCTTACGTCCGCGTCGTACTTCTTCATCTGATGAGGTCATTTCGAGCCAGGGGACGCTCGAGTGCCGCCGTCCGCGCGGATCGCTGCCCAGGTTCGGTGCACCGCCGAATCCGGCGATGCGCCCAAGCGTTGCCGTCGAAGAATTCGCATCGCGGTCGATCTGCAGTGTCGACCCGATAAAGAGGTCGGTAGCATAAAGGCCGGCAGCTTGGCAAAACGCGCGGTTCGAGCGCAGCGACCCATCGCGGCCGGTGAAGAAAACGTCGGGCCGAGCAGCAACGTAGCGCTCCATGCCCAGCTCTCCGCCGTAGCAATGCACGCTGCGCACCCAGCCGCTTTCGATCGCGGGAATCAACGTCGGATGCGGATTGAGCACCCAATGCGTGCACACCTCGCCGCGCAAGCCCAGTCGCTCGCCATAGGTCGGCAGAATCAACTCGATCGCGGCGGTATCAAAGCCGATGCCGTGGTTGAGACTGCGCACGCGATGGCGCTCGTAGATGCCGCGCACGACGAGCATGGCCATGAGCACTTGCACGTCATCGATTAACTCCGGATCGCGCGTGAACAGCGGCTCGATCTCGTACGGCTTATCGGAGACGACGACCAAATCGACCCAGTCACCGGGAATGTCGACGCGCGTGCAACGGTCGACGATGCGGTTCACTTGCACGATCACGATTCCGTCGCGAAACGCCGTCGCCTCAGCAATCGTCGGCGTCTCCTCGGTGTTAGGCCCGGTGTAGAGATTGCCGGCGGCATCCGCTTCGTCTGCGGCTATCAGTGCAATGTCGGGCGTCAGGTCGACGAAGTAGCGCGCGAAAAGCTCGAGGTAGGTATGGATCGCACCGATGCGGACACGCCCATCGGCAACTTGCTGCGCGAGGCGCAACGATTGCGGTCCGGAATACGAGAAATCGACCTGCGACGCAATTCCACGCTCGAAGAGCGCGATGTGCTCGGGCCGGCCGATGACCGAGATGAGCAGGTGCAGATCGTGGACGCGTGCGGGATCGAGCGTTGCCAACGCGCGCGAAAGAAAATCAGCTTGCTTTTGATTGTCGCCTTCAAGGCACACGCGATCGCCCGGCTCGATCAGCTCTTGCAGGACGGCGGGCGCATCGCTTGCGGCAAAGCGTCCATCCCGGACGAGGCCCGAGATGCGCGCCAAGCGCTCTTGCTTGCGCCGGCGGCGCGTGTTCCAGGCCAAATCCACCCGGGGGAAGTTGGCTGCGTCCCTTAGGAACTCTTCGTCAAAAAGTGCTGCCGCAGTTTTTCGCGCGATTCGCCGATCAGCAACGCGCCGTCCAACCCGGCTATCTGAAAGACCCGCCGAACGCGAGCCTCCGCCGGTACCACGATCGCAAATCGATCTGGTGCTGCATTTGTCGCACCAACGAGCACGCGCAAGATCGTCGAGTCGAGGTACGTGCATTCCGAGAGGTCGAGCACGACCGGAACGCCACGATCCAGCAGCTTTTCGAGCGCCGGTTCGAACGTTGGAACGACTGCGAGATCGAGCTCCCCGCCGGCTGCGAGAATCTCTGCCCAGGGCAAGGATTCATGAACCAGGGTGGCAACGCCACCCTCACCCGTATTCACCACGTCCATAGCGTAGCCTCAGTTGAAGTTTCAATACAACTTGGTGTGCGGCGATGCGTCAGGTCGCTTATCGCAACGCAAACGCTCGCGCTGCCGCCATGATTTCTACCTGGATTTCGGCCAAAGGTTCGTCGCGCAGCATAACCGCCGGGACGCGGTCGGCCAGATGCGGATTGCTTCCATGAAACCACGCTCGAACGACGTCAGGGTCCCTGACACTTGCGATCATCGAGGCGATCTGTAACGCGAACCGCAGCACGTTGGGACGCTGCGGCACGCGGCCGGTTGACCATTGTGCCACCGCGCGCGTCTCACCGACGCCGCCGATGCTCGCGACGGTCGTCGCACCTAAAAACGCTACGAGCTGGCGCGCGACCTCGTCGATGGGAAGCGACATCGCTTGTTCGTGCGCGTGGAGCCGGGACCGCTCGCCCCGGAGCCCGGATGAATACTGACCTACGTCGCTCATTGGCTGCCTCTGCACCCCCTACGGGATCACGAGGTAAATCACAAGGTATACATAGGGCAAGAAAGCTTAACCAGTCAAGCTCCAATTTGCCGGACCCAAAAAAAAGACCCCGCGCAGAGCGGGGGTCTTTTCGTTCAAGCAGGCGAGCGGCTAGGCGGTAGCTTTGACCCGGTTCGGGTCGATCTTGACACCCGGACCCATCGTGCTCGTGAGCGTGACGCTCCGCAGGTAGGTTCCCTTGGCGGCCGCCGGTTTCGCGCGCACGATCGCGTCGAGCAGCGCGCTCACGTTCTCGAGCAGTTGCTGCTCATCGAACTGCGCTTTGCCCACGATCGTGTGGATGATCCCAGCCTTGTCGAGACGATACTCGACTTTACCGGCTTTAATGTCGCGAATCGCGCCGGCGATGTTCGCCGAGACAGTGCCCGCTTTCGGATTGGGCATCTTCTGCGCGAGGATGCGGCCGAGTTCCTTACCGACTTGCGCCATCATGTCCGGTGTTGCGACCGCGACGTCAAAGTCGGTGAAGCCTGCCTTGAGCTTGTCGATCAGATCCTGATCGCCGACGATGTCGGCGCCGGCTTCTTGCGCGGCCTTGGCGTTGTCGCCTTTGGCGAACGCGACGACCCGCACGGTGCGGCCCGTGCCGTTCGGCAAGTTTACCGTGCCGCGCACGTTCTGATCGCTCTTCTTCGGATCCACCCCCAAGCGAATATGGATCTCGACGGTTTCGTTGAACTTCGCGCTCGCGTTCTTCTTTACCAAGCCGATGGCTTCGGCCGGCGTGAAGAGCGCCTTCCTATCGAAGTTGGCGACGAGGTTCGTGTAACGCTTTCCGTGATGCTGCGGCATTACTCTACCTCCACGCCCATCGAGCGAGCCGTTCCGGCAATAATTTTCTTAGCCGCGTCGATGTCATTGGCGTTGATGTCGGGCATCTTCACCTTGGCAATATCCTCGAGTTGCTTTTGGGTCAGTTTCCCGACCTTGTTGCGATTGGGCTCTTTTGAACCCGACTCGATCTTCAGCGCCTGCTTGATGAGGAACGATGCTGGCGGCGTCTTGGTGATAAACGTGAACGTACGATCTTCGTACACGGTGATCTCGACCGGAATAATCATGCCTGCCTGCGATGCGGTACGTTCGTTGTACTGCTTACAGAAATCCATGATATTCAGCGAGTACGGGCCCAATGCAGGGCCGATCGGCGGGGCTGGTGTGGCCTTCCCTGCCGGAATCTGTAGGCCGATCTTGCCTACGACCTTCTTTGCCATGATGCGTTTCTTTCGTTAGAACGGGCCGCTGTTTGGGCGCGTTCCGCGCTTCGGAAAACGACGCGCAGCATCGTGCTGCGCTGCGTTGGTACGCGACGCCCCTCTCGCCATCGTGGCTCCGGGGCATCGCGAAGTTTTCCTTATCGCGGAACGCTTCAAGAAGCGTCCCTTCCCCTCTTAAAACCTCTTGGGGCGGGGTCGTTCCCAAGAGAAACCTGTCAGATTCTAGCCGTCTTGGCTCTTAAAGTAAAGCGGCTAGACCTTCTCGACCTGGAAGAATTCCAGTTCGACCGGCGTTTCGCGGCCGAAGATCGAGATGAGCGCGCGGAGGCGTTCTTTCTCGGGTTGGATCTCGTCGACCACGCCGGTAAAGTCGAAGAACGGGCCCGACGTGACCTTGACGCGATCGCCCTTGGCGAAATCGATCTTGAGCTTGGGCGCTTCGATGCCCATCTGCTTGAGGATCGTCTTGACTTCTTTTTCTTGCAGCGGCACGGGCTTCTCGCCGGGGCCAGGGCTGCCGACGAAACCGGTCACCCCTTGGGTGTTACGCACGACGTACCACGACTGATCGTCCATGATCATCTCGACCAGCACGTAGCCCGGGAACACTTTCTTGGGCGTAATCTTGCGCTTGCCGTCTTTGAACTCGACTTCATCTTCCATCGGTACGAGCACGCGGAAGATCTTTTCGGCCATGTTCATCGAGTGGATGCGGCGCTCGAGATTGGCTTTGACCTTGTTCTCGTAGCCCGAGTACGTATGAATTACGAACCAGTTACGGTTGTCTTTTTTGGCCGGAGTGGCCGCTTCGGGCGAGCTCTCTTCGTCGACGGCGTCAACGATGTCGTCTTCGAGCGGCGCGGGCATGGTAAGCTCCGCTTCCGGCTCGGCGATCGTTTCGGTCGTCTCGGTCGACGTCGTTTCTTCGTCTACGACGTCTACGTCGACGGCGTCTTGGTATTCGCGTTCGATATCGGACATCATCGGTTAAACAGCGTGCAGGTGCAGCAGGCCAAAGAGCCAGGTAAAGAAGTTATCGAGGCCCCACGTGATCAGACCAACGCCGATCACCAATCCCAGCGTCAGGACCGTTGCAGAGACCCATTCGTTACGTGTCGGCCACGTGACGCGCCGCAGCTCGGTGAACACACCGCGCACGAAGTCACCGCCGGCCTGCTGTTGGCGGCTCGCTGCGGGCGTCGTGTTCTTTTTCTCGTTCACCAAACTTCTTTCGCTCCCGGGGATAAAACTTGGCAGGGCGGACAGGACTCGAACCTGCAACCGGCGATTTTGGAGACCGCTACTCTACCAATTGAGCTACCGCCCTGTATTTTTCCGGATAGCTTCGTTAGCTCGGGGCTTGTGATCCCTTGATCACGGCGCCCCTTGCTGCCTCGCCCTCCGAAAAAACCCTCGCAGATCGTACTATGCTATAGCATTCTCGCGCGTTATTTCGTCTCGCGATGGGGACGGTGACAGCGACAGAAGCGGCAATACTTTTTGAGCTCCAGCCGGTCGGTTGTCTTCTGTTTATTTTTCTGTGTGTTGTAGTTGCGACGTTTGCATTCGCTGCACGCCATCACGATCATCACACGGTTTTCTTTTTTGGCCATCTCAGTTTACCACGCGACATGAAATAAACGGCCCGCAGGACCGTTCTTAGCTAAAAGACTGTATCATAACCCCGCCCCGGTGCGCAACCTCTCGGGGCGGGGCTCGGTAACCTTGCGTCCGCCCAGAATCGAACTGGGAACCTCGGCCTTAGGAGTGCCTTGCTCTATCCAAATTGAGCTACGGACGCGCGCGTATGCTACTAGGCCAGGGGAGGGGGATTGCCCTCTTCGCGCCAGGCGACGAAGCGGTCGACGAGGACTGGATCGAACTGCGAGCCGGCACAGCGCTGCAACTCGGCGAGTGCCGCGTCTTCGGTGATTCCGCGGTGATACGGGCGATCGGCAACCATCGCCGAGAAGGCGTCCAAGATCGAAATGGCCCGCGCAAGCGGGTGAATACCTTCGCCGCTCAACTGCCCGGGGTAGCCGTTCCCGTCCCAGCGCTCGTGGTGCTGGGCGATGATCTCCGCCACTTCGCCGTAGCCGGCGTGCTGCATGAGCACGTCACGCCCGTACTGCGCATGCCGCATCACCGTCTCGTATTCCGAAGCGCTCAGGCGCCCCGGCTTGCTGAGCATCCGGTCGGCGATCAGCAGCTTCCCTACGTCATGGAGCAAGCTCGCCTGCAAGAACTTCGTAAGAGCCGCACGATCGAGATCGAGATTGTGTTCTGACCACAACTTCGCCATCGTGTTGACCTGCAAGAGATGCACGCGCGTGAACGGATCGCGATTGAGCAAGCTCTCGACGATCGGCTCGATGCCGTCGAACGGTCCGTGAATCGTGTACGCGTCCACGTCGTCGGTGCCGACGGCGACGCCGCCGAGCTTCCGGCTTAACCGCGTCCGATGCTCGCAGAGCGCGACCACGTCGGCTCGCATACCGGCATCGAGCGGCGCCACGACGTACCCGCACGCAATGGTAATGGGCAGCGTTTGATCGCGCGTGACGTAGGCAAGCTCGTCGAGCTTGGCCGCCACACGAGCCACGCGGTGCGTGGCGAGATCGCTCGCGCCGTCGCGCATGAGCGCCATGAAGATATCGCCGCCAAAGCGGCCGATGCTGATCGTGTCGTCGGCTATTTCGAACTCGCGCAAGACGTCGGCAATGCGCCGCAACACGTCGTCACCCTCGTTATAGCCGTAGAGCTCGTTGAACTGCGCGAAGTTCACGACATCGAACGTGATCGCTATCACCGGCTGCGTCGAGGTCGCCTCCGCAAGCGCACGATCGAGTTCACGGGCGATGCGCGAATGGCTCGCGAGTCCGGTCAATGTATCGTATTCTGCGGTACGCTGCAGCGCTTGGTACATACGCTGGTTTTGGACGGCGACGCCCAGGTAGTGCCCGATCGCGGCGATCGTTTCCACTTCTTGATGGGTGTAGGCATCTTCATGGACGCTTTGCACCGAGAGACAGCCCACCATTGAGCCGCCCGCCCGCATCGGTACGAAGATCGCGGAAAGCGTGTCGTCGGTCCACGGCCGGTCGGGATTGATCGGATAAGTGCCGTCCGGTGCCCAAACCTCACGCCGGTTGCCCCAGATCGCGTCGCCGTCGTCGATCACCGCGCGAGCGCGTGAGCGCTCCGTCAATTCGATGTGCGGATAGCGCCGGATCTCCCCGTGGTCGTAGATATATTCGATCGTGTGGTGGCCGTCGGGCTGCGCCAGCGCTATAAAGACGACCGCTGAATCGATCGAAGTCGGCAGCATGGTCGTCAGCCGTTCGAACAACTCGCCCAGCGAAAGATCGGTCGACAATAGCGAGGCCGTCTGCGCTAACAGCAGACGATCACTACCGCCCTCCGGGCGTTTTCCGACCAGATGATCCTTCACACTGGGCTCCTGCGTGGGACTTTCGGCTCAGCTTTCGTCCGCGCTGCCCCTAAACCCCGCGCTTGGGGTTCAGGTCTTCTTAAAATCCAGCGAGAGCGAGTTGATGCAGTAGCGGGTTCCCTGCGGTCCCGGACCGTCGTCGAAGACGTGTCCCAAGTGGGAATCGCAATTCGCGCAGCGCACTTCGGTCCGGTGCATCCCGTGGCTGAAATCCTCCAAGAGCCGAACGTTTTGCCGTTCGTGCGGATGAGTAAACGACGGCCAACCGCAGTGGGAGTCGAACTTCTCCGATGACGTAAAGAGCTCGGCGCCACAGGCACCGCAGATATAGGTGCCGTCCTCGCGCACGTTGAGCAGCGGGCCCGTAAAGGGACGCTCGGTTCCCGCTTTGCGCAGGATCGCGTAGCGTTCCGGTCCCAGCTCCGCGAGCCACTGCTCCTCGCTCTTGGTGACCGGTGGCGTGATATCGTGTTTCATGGCATCTATAAGAACGCCGCTCGCGGGGGCTGCGGATGCGCCGAAAGGCATAAGGAGCGCCCACTTGCTTGCGCGAACCTGATGCGCCCGGAGGAATCGCCTGATGCGTCTGATCACCCGCGCCGACCTCGACGGCCTCACCTCGGCTATCCTGCTGCAAGAAGTCGAACCGATCGAGGAAGTCGACTTCGCCCACCCCAAAGATGTGCAGGACGGCAAGTTCGCCCTTTCGGCTAACGACATTCTTGCCAACCTTCCGTACGACGAACGGGCCGCGCTTTGGTTCGACCATCACGTCAGTCAGTCGGACGCTGCGTGGAACCCGCAGATGCGTGGCGAGTTCGGTGTCGCTCCGAGTGCAGCTCGGGTGATCGCCGATCACTACAAGTCCGACCGCTTCAGCCGCTTTTCGGATCTGATGGAGGCCACCGATCGTCTCGACGCCGCGCAACTCACACGCGACGACATCGTCGACCCGAAGGGTTGGATTCTCGTCGGCTACACGCTCGATCCGCGTAGCGGCCTGGGCGCATTCAAGGATTACTTCCGCCATCTGATGGGCTTAGCGAAAGCCAAGACCGTCGACCAAATTCTGCAAGATCCCGAGGTACGCAAACACGTCGAGCGCCTCAAAGCCGAAGAGCCTGCGTTCCGGGAGCACCTCAAAGCCACATCGCGGCAAGACGGCAACGTCGTCATTACCGACGTGCGCGGTCTCAAGAATCTCCCCAGCGGCAACCGCTTCTTGATCTACGAACTGTTTCCGACGGCAAACGTCTCGGTTCGCGTCGCGGATGGCCGCAACAATGAATTCGTCTCAATACAGGTCGGACACAACATCCTCAAGCGCGACTGCAAGACCAGCATCGGCGACACGCTCGCAGACTTCGGCGGCGGCGGCCACGTCGGCGCCGGAACCTGTCAGCCCGCGCCGGCCGACGCCGACCGCGTGCTGACCGAAATCGTCGACATCCTCAAACGCAATGGCTAGATAGCGCGAGCGAAGCCGCGCGACTAGTTCTCGATGTAGAAGAACACGCCGGGGAGCGACGTCGGGTAGGTCGGTCCTACTTCGACGATGATCACCTCGTGAGAATAGAGCGGAACCGTGTTCGGGTTACTGCCCCAATAGGTCAGATCGGTCGCCGGCACGACGCCGTTGTTGGCATCATCGCCGCGGAAGACCTGACCCGAGGTGAAGACTTCGACCGGCCCATTGAATTGCCCGAAGTTATCTGCGCTGGCCGTAATGCCCCATACGTCGAGCACGTTTTGCAGCGTGTACATCGTTCCGGTGATCGGAATGTCGTTCGGGTTGGGATCTTCGACGTGCACCAGGCCGCTCGAGTCGTGCGTGTGGATGTGATAGAAGCACGACGCACTATTGATGAAGCCGTCGCTGGCTGCGCCCGGATTCTGCATGCCGATGGCGACCGGTAACGCCAGCTGCGTTCCGTTCACGTACACGCCGAGGAAAACGTGAATGTGATAGTTGTTCGACATCGTCGGGTCGCAAGTGATGCCGTCGACCGGTGATCCCTGGCCGCCGCTTGCCGTATCGCCCTCGTTCGGCGTGAACATGTTGGGGTCGCCGATCACGGCGCCTTGTGACGTCTGCGTCGTCTGCCCCGACGCCACGGGGGGCGTTGGTGTGGCGCTGGCGGCCGTTGGCTGGCTTGAAGGCGGGAGCGGTGTCGTTCCCGCGCCCGGAACCGGCGAGCTGCCGCCGCCTCCGCCTCCGCACGCGACGAGGGCGGCGAGGACAGCGGCTGCCCCGAGGGCGCTGCAGACAATCGGCGTCTTCATATCCCCTGGATGGTATCCCAGGGTGTCGGAAGCTCTCCAAAGGCAGGCGGCCCGATTTTCCTAGGCCTTGTGGTCCAAAACAGCGAGGCCTCGGACGTTAATCCGAGACCTCTACTCTGAAAACTGGAGCCGTTGGCGGGGATTGAACCCGCGCTCTCCGTCTTACCAAGGCGGTGCTTTACCACTAAGCTACAACGGCCCGAAACCACCCAACGGTACTCCACATCGGGCTCCCAAACCTACCGTTGGTGGTCGCACCCCTACCGTTCTAATTCATAATCGCCGGCCCAGCGGATTTTTCTTAATTGTCGGTTCTTCGGCTGATCGACTCGCAGCGTTCCGCTGGCGGCGACGTGCGATACCGGAACAAGAAACGACTGGCCAGATTGCGGACAGAAAACTCCGAAAAAATCAACCTCGCCCATATAAAGACGAGTTGACGTACCACCGCGATGCCAATGCGAGCTATACGTATTGAACAAGATTACGCCGCCCCTTAGGCGACCTGTCTTTACCTGAACTCTGGCGAGACTTCCGTCGGCTCCCTCGATGATCACATCATACCGGCAGTTCTCGCCATACGGGATTGCAAGACGGTAGCCAGCACGCATAAGAGCAGCCATGACCATGAGCTCGGAGACAGTGCCGATCTTCTTCGTGTCGCGTTTCACGACACGAGTATGCATGGTAACCTGTCCACCTGGTTGGCACGATGTTGGAGCGGGCGGCGAGAATCGAACTCGCGCTATCTGCTTGGAAGGCAGAGGCACTACCACTATGCAACGCCCGCACGCCGGGAACGAAGAATATGGGCCGGGCTGGATTTGAACCAGCGTATCGCTTTCGCGAGCCGAATTTACAGTCCGGTGCCATTAACCACTCGACCACCGACCCACGGAGATCCCGGCACGGCTAACGACGGTACGATACCACGGGCGGCGGCTCCTCGCAACCCGACATTTCTCGGCTACAGCGGCGCGTTGTACTTAACGAAGGCGCGCTCGGGCAGCCAGCCCTCGCGCTCGTAGACGTGCTGCGCGCGCTCGTTGTCGACGGCGGTCTCGAGGAACATCCCCGCCGCGCCGGTCTCGCGCGCATATGCGAGCG
Source organism: Vulcanimicrobiota bacterium (assembly GCA_963837195.1). Classification (GTDB taxonomy): domain Bacteria; phylum Vulcanimicrobiota; class Vulcanimicrobiia; order Vulcanimicrobiales; family Vulcanimicrobiaceae; genus Aquilonibacter. The sequence continues at coordinate 2,986,925 of CAWIMO010000006.1, read as the reverse complement.
CCGCATGGATAAGCGCGCGGCCGATGCCGCGCTCACGGTGGGACGGATCGACGAAGAGGTCCTCGAGAATCAGCACGGGCGCAAGGCGCACCGTGCTCCACGATTCGAAGATCTGCACGAAGCCCACCGCGCACTCGCCGTTGCTTGCGAAGAATAGCGTGCTCGTCTTGTCACGCAGGTGCTTGCGCAGGAGTCTCCGTTCGCCGGCTTCGTCGGGTGTCTGCGCATAGAACACGCGGTACGCGCGCACCAACGGCAAGAGCGCTTCGGTGTCGCTCGCGCTCGCGCGACGCACGGTGATGTCCATGCACGTGAAACTACCGCTCACAGGGGCAGCCTTCCCTCCGACTAATGACCCGGCTATGCCCAGGACCTACGATGCAATTGTTATTGGCGGCGGCCACAACGGCCTGGTGACGGCGTGTTACCTTGCGCGCGCGAAACGCCGCGTGCTCGTACTCGAGCGGCGCCACCTCGTTGGCGGCGCGTGCGTGACCGAAGAGACGTTTCCAGGGTTTAAAGTCTCAACCGCGGCCTACGTTAATAGTCTGTTCCGCCCGGAGATCGTGCGCGATCTCGACCTGAAGCGTTACGGCTTTGAAGCCATCGAGCGCGACCCCGCGTCGTTCACCCCGTTCCTCGACGGACGGTACCTGATGCTGGGGCGCGGCACCGGGCGCGACGTCGAAGAGATCGGCAAGTTCAGCCGGCGCGACGCGGCGGCCTACCCGCACTATGAGGCGATGCTCGCCCGCGTTGCAGCGGTCATCGAACCGACGCTCACGCAGATTCCGCCGGACGTCCTGCATCCCAATCTCGGCGACCTCATCCAGGTGGGCGCGATGGCGCGCGCGCTGCAAAAAATGGGCCCCGATATGAACGAGGCGATCGAAATGCTCAGCGGCGCGGCGCGGCCGATCCTCGATCGCTGGTTCGAAAGCGAAGAACTCAAGGGCACGCTTGCGACCGATGCAATCATCGGCGCGTTCATGGCACCGTCGATGCCCGGCACCGCGTACGTGCTCTTTCATCACGTGATGGGCGAAACGAACGGCAAACGCGGTGTGTGGGCGTACATGCGCGGCGGCATGGGCGGCTTGACGCAAGCGCTCGCGCGCGCGGCGATCGATCTCGGCGTAGAGATCAAAACGAATGCCGAGGTCGTGTCGATTCTTACCAAGGACGGCGCAGCGACCGGGGTAGCGCTCGCGAACGGCGACGAGTTTCGGGCGAAGAAAATCGCCAGCGGTGTCGACATGCATCATACCTTCGAGCGCTTCCTCGAACCAACGACGCTGCCGCCGGCGTTTCGCGACGCGGTCGCGCGCATCGCGTACGACTCCGCTTCGGTCAAGATCAACGTCGCGCTCGAATGCTTGCCGAGCTTCACGGCGCTGCCCGGACACGAACCCGGGCCGCAACATCACGGGACCGTGCACTTCTGCCCCGACCAAGATTTTATCGAACGGGCCTACGACGACGCCAAATACGGTCATCCGTCGCAAGAGCCGGTGGTCGAATGCTGTTTGCCGTCGTCGCTCGATTCGACGCTCGCCCCCGCGGGCAAGCATCTGATGTCGATGTTCGTGCAATACGCGCCATACAAACTCAAAGATGGACCCTGGGCGCAAGCGATCAAGGACGAGTTCGCCGATCGTTGCTTTGCCATCGTCGAACGCTACGCGCCCGGCTTTACGGCGTCGGTCATCGATCGCCAAATCCTCAGCCCGGTCGACATCGAGGAAACGTTTGGTTTAACGGGTGGAAACATTTTCCAGGGTACGATGCCGCTGCACAATCTCTACGCGCTACGTCCCGTACCAGGTTATGCGAACTACAAGACGCCGGTAAAGCATCTGTACATGTGCGGATCTGCCACACATCCGGGCGGCGGCGTGATGGGTGCGCCGGGTTGGAACGCTGCGCGCGTCATGCTGCGCGACTAAGGGGAGGCTTGTATGCAATCGATACTGCGTACGATCGTGCTCGACGACGGTGCAACCACGACCTTGGAACGCTGGGGCGACAGCGGACCGGTCATGCTCTGCGTGCACGGCATGACCAGTTCGCGCAAGGCGTGGCAGCGGCTCGCGGAACGGTTCGCGGATCGGTATCAAGTCATGGCGTACGATCAACGCGGGCACGGCGATAGCGTTGCGATCCCCGGCCCGATGACGCTCGAGCGCGGCGTCCAGGATCTACGCGACGTGGCCGCGGTGGCAGGCGCCGACGTTTTAGTGGGACACTCGTGGGGCGGCGCCGTCGTCGTGCGCGCAGGACTAATGCTCCCGGCGAGCGCGGTTGTGGCGATCGATCCGATGATCGTTCAGGTCGCCGATGACTGGTACGCCGAGTTCATCGATGAGTTGGAAGAAACGTTCACCTCGCACGGCGACGCGCGGGACGGGCGGATCCGCGTCGATTACTCCGATTGGCATCCATCCGACGTTGACGGGAAAGTGCACGCGGTCCATTCGATGACGACGGCACCGATTGCCGGCTTGCGCGACCAGAATCGCACCGGATGGGATTTGCGCGGTGACATCGCCACCTACCCCAAGCCGCTATTGATGGTGATGGCCGGGCGCGACGGTTCGATCGTGCCGGTTCCGGTGATGGATGAAATCGCAGCACATCATGCACCGGACGTGCAGATCGTCACACTGAAGGATCAAGGACACAACTTACACCGCACCGATTTCGATCGCTTTGCAACAACGATGGAAGAATTTCTAACTTCGTGCTTTGATTGAGACATACTGGTGGCACAATGCTGCTTCATGCTATAAGCATGAACAAAACGATAAAGCCGTTCTGCGTAAATGGATGTGGCGATCGCTGCGGACGGACCGAAGGAAGGTACTGCTCGCTGCGCTGCCAGTTCACCCACGACTTCGCTCTACGCGTTCGCTTAACCCGCATTCACCGGATGGACGCGTAAAGTTGCTGCACGTTCGCGGCGCTTTCGCTATACTTAGCAAGTGATTTACGCTGATGATGCGACGCCAAAGTGACGAACCCGACGGGTGAAACTCAGGACGGCATTCTCAGGCCCGATTTCGACCGTCGCATCATGCTTGAGTTTCGCGGATCGATCGTCACGTCGGATGCGGGTCTGCTTGCGTATCGCGAACTCGATGATGCACTTGGATTGACGCCGGCAGCCGGTGAACGTCTCGCCGATGCACGCACGGGTAAGAACGGTCGGCATGCGCTTGTCGGCATGTTCCGCCAATCCGTCTTCGGCAGACTTGCGGGATACGAGGACGTGAACGATGCGTTACGCTTACGCCACGACCCTGCCATGCGCTGGATCATCGGTGGCAAAGCAGCGAAAGGTTCTGGCGCGTCGCCAAGTCAGATGGGTCGGTTCGAAACGAACTGGCTGGCAAAGCCTGAAAACCTCGCAACGCTCACCGATCTCTCCGGTCATTGGATTGACCGGGTTGCGAAGCGCCGTTCATGTAAGCGCGTCGTGCTCGATCTGGATTCGAGCGTAAGCCCGACGCATGGCGATCAAGAGGGCAGCATCTGGAACGGGCATTTCGGTTGCACCTGCTACCATCCGCTCTTCGTGTTCAACCAATTCGGGGATTTGGAGCGATGCGCGCTGAGGCCGGGCAACGTGCATAGCGCCGCTGGGTGGGAAGACGTTCTCAAACCGGTCGTCGCACGCTACCGAGGAACGGTGGAAACTATCGCCTTCCGAGGCGATGCCGCCTTCGCACAGCCGAACATGTACGAGTTCCTCGAAGCTGAGGGTATCGAATACGCGATCCGCCTTCCGGCAAATCAGATTCTCCAGGCGCAAATCGGTCATTTACTCAAACGACCCGTCGGGCGACCGCCGCATCATGTTCAGCGACTCTACAAGAGTTTTCACTACAAAGCGGCGAGTTGGTCTCATCCGCGTCGGGTCGTCGCCAAAGTGGAATGGCATCTCGGAGAGTTGTTCCCCCGCGTCGGATTCATTGTCACCAACTTGAGCTACGCATCGAAAACTATCGTCGGGTTTTACAACCAGCGTGGGACGTGCGAGCAATGGATAAAGAGGGTAAAGGGGCAGTCAAGTGGACGCGCCTTTCGTGTAGCTCGTTCAACGCCAACGCCGTTCGCTTGCAGCTTCACGCGATCGCCTACGATCTCGGGAACTTCCTTCGCACGCTCGCAATACCCGAAGCGATTGAAAAGTGGTCGCTCACGAGTCTGCGCGAGAAGCTGATCAAGATCGGTGCCAAGGTCGTCAGCCACGGTCGTTATGTCACGTTCCAGATGGCCGAGGTCGCGATCCCACGAGCGTTGTTCGCTGCGATCATGCAGAGAATCGCTGCTTTGCGATCGCCCCCGATGGCAACGGCAACATGAGCACGCCGGAGCCTATGTACGCCGGGAAAACGACGGGAGAGCTGTGCCCTCTCGGGCACCCAATCGGCTTTTTCATCGCTCGGTGGCGCAGAAGTCCGTCTCGCGCGTCCTCAACGGGACCAAGACCCCGAATCACATCGCCGCGCCGAGCCCCACAAGGCCGGAAACGGGCAATCTGGCATCGAGGCGCGGTCATATGGGGAATACCCGCGTAATGGGCATTTCGCGTAGAACATGGCTCTTTGGTAGCAGCGGTCTTTTCGTGGCGGGAGCGCTCGGCCTCTCGCTGCCAGGTGGAGGGCCGCGTACGTACTTTGGCGGCATTCCGGCGGCGACGGATGTCGCTGCGCCCGGAACGATGTTTTCGCCGGCGGAGCAGCGTGCCGAGCTGACTTGGCTCGTCGATACTCTTCGCGAGGTTGGCGCACGACCGTTCGCTTATGCGAGCGAAGCGGTGTTCGACAAACGCTACCGCGCCACGCTCGACTCTCTGCGAGACCCGATCGATGCACGCGCCGCCTATCTCCGATTCGCACCGCTCATAGCCTCGCTTAACGATGGTCACGCATGGTTGTTGCTAGGGAATGTCTTTAGTCTCTACATGGATCGCGGTGGAGCGATCTTCCCCTTGGTCCTTACTTCAAACGAGCACGGGCTCTTCGTGTCCGCGCAAACCGACGAGCGATTGCCGCGCGGAAGTAAAGTCGTAGCGATCGAAGGTGTGAGCGGAGATGACGTGCTCGATCGGTTGATCGCCCTAACGGGTGGCCAGCATCCGAGTCTTCGACGCGCGTTTGCTGCCAATCGAATCGCTTCCTACTGTTTTGCGACGTACGGCGCAAAGCCGGTGTATCGAATCGATGCCGTGCTCCCGGATGGACGAACGATAAGGTGCGAGATTGAAGCGATAACGTACGAGCGTCTCGATGTTGCCACAAACAGGCACGCGGAGCGCGCTGCACCAAACTATACATTCACGCGCATTGCAGATCGTCGGATCGGCTACATCGACTACCGGCGATGCGTCGACGCGGCGGCGTTTCACGCGTTCCTAGAGTCGACGTTTTCGTCGATCAAAACGCATCCCGTTGACGGCCTCGTCATCGACATCCGTCAAAATGGTGGAGGCGATTCGTCTCTCAACCGCGATCTGTGGTCGTTCGCGCAAGCAAAGCCGTTCTCGGCAGGCGGGAAGGTCGCGATTAAAGTTTCGTCTCGACTCAAGCGCGAGTACGGATTTGCAAAATACAATGAAATCTACCTACCGCCATCATGGCTCGCCCCGAACGGCGCGTTGCTCGATCTCGATTTCACGCGCTTTGCAAGCACGATCCCGGGCGCGAATCCGGTGCGCTACAACGGGCCGGTCTATCTCCTGATCGGAGCAGCGACATTTTCATCGGCAATGTTGTGCGCGCTCGCAGCCAAAGACTATGGCCTTGCGACGCTCGTGGGCGAGGAGACGGGCGAGCCTGCGAACTCAACCGGCGAGTTGTACTCGGGGATGACGCCGCGTATCGGTCTCGACTTCGGCTTCACGACGAAGTACTTTTGGGCGCCGAAGCCGCATCCGGACGGGCAGGGGGTCCTGCCCGACGTGCGGATTGTGCCGAGCGAAGCGGATTTACGTGCAGGACGTGACCCGGTGCTCGAATACGCCGTGCGGCGCATCGTCGGCGCATAGTCGCTCAATTCGCACCACGCGATGCTGCTCGTCCTCATGGATTATTTCAACACACCCCAAGGACCGGGGCGCGTAATCCAAGTCGGCGTATTCGATCTTAATTGAGTCCGGCGACTACCCACCGTTTATACATGGCAAGTTCTTGAGACGATATCTCATCTGGAAATTCGGTGAGTGCTGCGCGCGGTGCGGATGGTCGGAGCGCAATCCGGTAACGGACAAAGTACCGGTAGAGGTCGAGCACATCGACGGCGATTCGCAGAATAACTTACCCGCGAATCTTTTGTTGCTGTGCCCGAATTGCCACTCGTTGACGGCGACCTTTCGAGGACTCAATCGCGGGCGCGGGCGCGCTCATCGCCTTGGCGGGAGAAAGAATCCCCTACGCGGACACATTCCGAAGAACAAAAGAACCATCCAGGCCCTGGCGCCTTTTCCATTGCCAAGGAGGCTTGTGGAGCTCGTTGAAGCCAGGGACGCGACGTTGCCGCATTTGGACGAGCCGGCGTAGCTCAGCGGTAGAGCTTCTGCCTTGTAAGCAGAGGGCCATGGGTTCGACTCCCATCGCCGGCTCCATTTACTTTCATCCTCAAGATACAACGACAAACATGCAACCGGTTAATCCCAAATGGCTCGAAAGCGGACTCGTGTTAGTCTGCGAGCGTTGCTTCAAGGAACGCATTCCCGATGAAGCGCCCGACGTCGCCGAACGGCTCGGCGATTTCAATCTCCGTGACTGGCTGAAGTCCGAACTCAAAGAAAATGGCGAGTGGGGTCCGATTCGTGTTATTGCCACCACTTGTATGGATGTGTGTGCCAAGGGTAAAGTAACCGTTTGCCTCGATCCGAAAAACGGCGATCCCGCTCAAGTACTGGTCGTCGATCCCCTCGACGAACGCGACAAACTTTACGTGACCATAGTTGAATCGATGGGGCAAAAGTCGCGATCACAGTAAACCCTCAGCCTTCTCCTACCGAAGACCTATAAAAGCAAATTAGGGGCTTTGGGTGTGTCCCGCTACTTCCGCTCTTATGGGCAGGGGGCTGTTTTCGTGGGATTCATCCGCCGTTTCGGGAGAGCTGCACTGGCTGCTGCGTTTCTGCTTTCGTTCCTAACATCTACACCGCCGGCGGCGAGCGCCGGCGCTGCGATTCGTATCGGCGGATCTACCAACGATACGCCGGCCCTCAAGGCCATCGCGAGTGCGTATCAGACCGCGCATCCGGGCGCGACGTTCTCGATCGTCGGCAGCAGTTCAGGCGAAGGCGTCGCCGCGCTTCGCGCCGGCTCGATCGATATCGCCTGCTCCGACGTTGCAGTCGACGATCCGGCTTTCACTGACACCAAGATCGGCGTTGTCGGCTTTGTGTTCGTCGTGGGAAGCGGCGCGGGCGTGAGTGACCTTACGCGCGCCGACGTGCAGGGTATTTATTCCGGGAAAATCACGAACTGGAAGCAGATCGGGGGAAACGACCTTTCGATCGTGCCGTTCAGCCGGCCCATCGGCGTCGGCACGCGGTTCATCTTCGAAATGACCGTCGCAAAAACGTTGATCCCGATGACGGTCGAGCCCGACGCAACCGCGGTCGTACATGCGGTAGCGGCAACGCCCGGCGGTATTGGCTATAGTTCAACCAACTACGTCGGCGATCATCAGAATCTCGTCGTGAAGTATGAGGGTGTCGCGCCCACCGATGCCAACATCGTCAGCCACACCTACAAATTCGCGACCGACGAGCACGCCTACACCGCGAGCGGCATCTCGCCTGAAGGCAAGGCGTTCTTGGCATTCGTAGCAACGCAACCTGCGACGCTCAAATCGTTCGGGATCCTCACGGGCGCCGACGCTGCTGCCGCCACGGCGCTGCGCGTTCAAGGCACGCTTAATCAAGCTGCGGCGCTGCAAAAGATCGCTACGGCGTATCAGGCATCGCATCCGGATGCAGCCGTCGGCGTAAAAGGCACGAATTCCGGTCAAGGCATCGCATCGCTGCGCGCCGGGACGATTGACGTGGCCGCGTCCGACATTGCTGTCGATTATCCGGACTTCGTCGACACGACGATCGGCGTGCTCGGCGTCGCGATCCTCGCCGGGCCGCACGCCGGCGTCAAGAACATCACGCGCGCACAACTCATCGGGATGTATTCCGGCAAGATCACCAACTGGAAGCAAATCGGAGGTGAGGATCAGCCGGTGGTCGCCTTCGGCCGCGCGATCGGCACCGGCACCCGCTTGCTCTTCGAGCAGAAGGTCGCCAAGGTGGAGATCCCAACCCAAGACCCCGTCAATCCTGTCGAACTGGTCCACGACGTCGCCACCACTCCCGGGGCGATCGGTTATATCGCTACGCAGTTCATCGCCGACCAACCCGAGCTGGTACTCGAGTACGACGGCGTCGCCCCCACCCCGCAGAACATTCGCGGCCATGCGTACGCCTTCTCGACTGACGAGCACCTGTACACCCGCAAAGACGGGCCGGCCGCGGCGCGTGAGTTTGTAACCTTTGTCACGACCCAACGGGCCGCGCTTGCGGCTTCAGGGATTTACTAATGGATACTGCCGACCGCCAGGCAGGGCTTAATATCGTTAACAGAACTATTACACTTAAAGGGTGGTTCACCCAAGGAGCTTCTGCATGAGACTTCCCTCTCGTTTCCTCGCGCCGTTGAGCGCACTGCTGGTCGTTGCTTCCCTGGTCGTGCCGGCCGGGGCAGCCCAGACGATCAACGTCGGCGGCACGACGAACCTCGCGCCGTTGGTTTCGACCGCTGCCTCGGCCTACGAAAAGGCTAATCCAGGCGTGACCATCAGCGTTAAGGGCAACAGCTCGGGCGCCGGCATTGCCTCGCTCAAAGCCAAGCAAGTCGACATCGCTATGTCCGACGTCGCGGTCGACGATCCCGACTTTGCGGACACCATCTTAGGCGTGGTCGGCTTTGCGTTCGTTGTGGCGCCCGACGTGGGCATCAAGAACCTCACGCAAAAAGATGCCGTCGCGATCTATTCCGGTAAGGTCACCAACTGGAAAGAGCTTGGCGGGAAGGACGAAAAGATCGTGCTAATCGGCCGCCAAATCGGCACCGGCACGCGCTTCGTCTTCGAAGACAAGGTCGCCAAGACGCTGATTCCGATCGACACCGAGAAGAACGCCACGGCGGTCATCAACAAAGTGCTGGCCACGCCGGGCTCGCTCGGCTACTCGGCGACCGGCTTCATCGATGGACATCAAAGCATGGTCATCAATTACGAAGGCGTCGCACCGACGGAAGCCAACATCCGCAACCACACCTACCCCTTCGCAACCGACGAGCACCTCTATATGCTCAAGACTGGGGATGCGGCTATCGCCGCCTTCGTGCAATACGTCAAGAACGACACGGCCCTACTGCGCGAAAACGGCGTCTTCTAAAAAGCCAACGTTCAGGCCATAAACAAGGCGGCCGGTCATGTGACCGGCCGCTTTTTTATCCGCGCGATGCTCTTTACTGGAATTCGAATTCGGCGAGGTTTTTCTCTATCTTTCGCTTGACGCGCTGAAGCGCGTTGTCGATCGATTTCACGTGGCGCCCGAGGTCGCGCGCCATCTCCTGGTAGCTCTTTCCTTCGAGGTAGGATTCGAGCACTTGCGATTCGAGTTCGGAGAGATTCTGGCGGATGCGCTGACGGATGTCGTCGGAAACTTCCTGTGTGACCACGAGTTCTTCGGGGTCGGAAGTTTTCTGCGAAGCCATCACATCGAGCAGCGTCCGTTCGCTGTCCTCGTCGTAGATGGGCTTGTTCAATGAAATATATTGATTAAGCGGGATGTGTTTCTGACGAGTCGCGGTTTTGATCGCCGTGATGATCTGGCGAGTAATGCAGAGCTCTGCGAATGCGCGGAAGCTCGACAGCTTATCGGCCTTGAAATCGCGCACGGCTTTGTAGAGGCCGATCATACCTTCTTGGATGATGTCCTCGCGGTCGGCACCGATTAAGAAGTAACTCTTGGCCTTAATCCTGACGAAGTTCTTGTATTTGTTGAGCAGGTATTCCATCGCCAGGTTGTCGCCCGATTTTGCGATGGCAACGAGATCTTCGTCTACTCTCTCGTTGTATTCCAAACCATCCGTCGCGGGATGGGTCATAGCCATAGTCTTTTTGCCTTCGTTGGTCGATGCGCCGCAAAACGCGGGCCGGAGCCTCATCGGGCGCGGCACATCCACGTGATTATAGGAGGGGGTCCTCCCGGCGTCAATGGCTTCTCTGGCGGAGAGCCTCAAAAAGTAGCACGCCGGCTGCTACGGACGCGTTAAGGGACTCGGTCCGCCCCCGCATTGGGATGCTGACGAGGTAGTCGCACTCTCGCCTGACGAGCGGAGCAAGGCCCGACCCCTCCGCGCCGATGACGATCGCGAGGTCCCGATCCAAGTCCGCTTGGCCCATAGCGACCGTGCCTTCGCCTGCTGCCGCCCCCACGACCCATACACCCGCCTTCTTCAGCTTGCGGATCGCCTCGTTGACGTTGGCGACACGCACGATCGGCAGATAGCCGGCTGCGCCGGCAGCGGCCTTGCGCACCGTCGCGTTGACGCCGGCGGAGCGGCGCTCGGGCAAGATCGCCGCGTCGGCTCCCACACACTCGGCGGTGCGGATGATCGCGCCGACATTGTGCGGATCGGTCAGATGATCGAGGATCACGAACAACGCGTGGCCGGTCTTCCGCGAGCCGAGCACATCCTCGAGACTCGCGTAGTCGAAGGGCGGCGCGACGGCGATCACACCTTGGTGCGTTTTAAACGGCAACTGCGCGAAGAACGGACGTCCCTCAAACCGCACCGGAACGTTCCGTTCCTTCGCTTGCGCGACGATCTTGCGTAGTAGCGGATCGCGTTTGCGATCTTCGGAGACATGAATCGCGCGCAGCGGTTCGCCGGCGGCAAGCGCTTCTTCCACGACATGGATGCCGTACATTACGTCGTCGAAATCGAGGCGCGCCTTACGCGGCGGTCCGCTCTTCACCCGGCGACGGTCCACGTCGTCCCGTCTTTAGAGTCTTTTAACTCGATCCCGCAGGCGGCAAGCCCATCACGCAAGCGATCCGATGCCGCCCAGTCCTTATTCGCGCGTGCCTTCGTGCGCGCGTCAATCACCGCCGCGATAGCATCGTCCGCGTTCGCACCGTTGAGCGACAGTTCGCCGCCGAGTTGCGCGCGCAGACGTTCGAGGAAATCCGCGGGCAGATGACGTTCGAACTCGTGCAGCCAGCTGTCATTCGGCTCAATACCGATTAGCCAGAGCACGCGGGTAAACTCTTCGCGCGCGCCCGGCTTCGGGTTCCACTGCAAGAGCTCGGCAAGCGCAACCGCGGTATTCATGTCATCGTCGAGGGCCAGCTCGATTCGTTCGAGAAGCCCGGTTGGTGCAGACGGGGCTTCCGGCAACGCGAGCAACGTGCGAAACATCTTCCTCAGCCGATCGAGCGTCGCATACGACGCGGCGAGCGATTCGTCGGTAAAATTCATAACCTTGCGATACCCGGTCGTCAGAAATGCAAGACGTATCGCCTGCGGATCGTGGCGATCGAGCAACTCGACGAGCGGCTCAAAGTTGCCGAGCGACTTCGACATCTTGCGCCCTTCGAAATTCAGCAAGCCGCCGTGGATCCAGAAATTTGCCATCGGCGGATGCTGCATCAACGGCTCGCTTTGCGCGATCTCGTTTTCGTGATGCGGAAAGATCAGATCGGCGCCCCCGCCGTGAATGTCGAAGCCCATGCCGTCGGGATCGAGCAATACGTGCGACATGGCCGAGCACTCGATGTGCCAGCCGGGACGCCCGTCACCGTACAGCTCGAACGGCCACTTGGGTTCGCCGGGCTTGGCGAATTTCCACAACGCAAAATCGAGCGGGTCTTCCTTGAACTCCCCGACTTCGATACGCGCGCCGGCTTCCAGTTCATCGACCTTACGATTGCTGAGTTCGCCGTACTGCGGAAAGCTGCGCACCTTATAGTAGATGCCGTCTTGAACGACGTACGCGTGCCCGGTCGCAATCAGCTCGGCGATCATTGTCTGGATCTGCGGAATATACGCGGTCGCGTACGGCTCCTCGTCGGGTTCGAGCACGCCGAGCCGGCGCATCGACTCGTGAAACTCATCGTAGTAGGCGCGGACGATCGCGCGCCAATCTTCACCGGTCTCGCGGGCGCGATTGATGCTGCGGTCGTCGATGTCCGTGACGTTCTGGACGTAGACGACGCGATAGCTCTTGTGGGTGAGATAGCGACGCAACAGATCGAAGAACAAAAACGATCGGGCGTGCCCGAGATGCGCCTGCGCGGAGGGCGTAAGGCCGCAGACATACACGCGCACTTCGTCGCCGCGAAGCGGCGTGAAGGTTTCGAGCGAGCGCGAGCGCGTGTTATAGAGCTTTAGATGACCCACGACCAGGTCTCTTCGCCGTTGTCGCGTTCGACCTGTTCCATCCGCGCCTCGAGTTCTGCCAACCGGCGCTGTAGGTGGTTGATGGCGCCGGCGTTGGGGTCGGGCATCTCGACCTGCGGACGATCGGACACCACGCGCACCGGCTTGCCGTCGAGGGCAACCACGTGTGCCGGAATACCAACGACCGTCGCATTAGCCGGCACATCGCGCACCACGACCGACCCGCTGCCGACGCGCGCGTTATCGCCAACCACAATTGCACCGAGGATCACTGCGCTTGCCCCGACGGTTACGCTCTTTCCAAGCGTCGGATGGCGCTTCGTATGCGCCAAACTGGTACCGCCAAGCGTAACGCCCTGGTAGATCGTGCAGCCGTCGCCGACTTGTGCGGTCTCACCGATCACCACGCCCATACCGTGATCGATAAAGACGCGCTGGCCGATAGTCGCCGCGGGATGAATCTCGATGCCGGTCAGAAACCGCGCGACGTGCGAGAGCCAGCGGGAAAGATGCGGCAGTCCCCATTGCCAGAGCCGATGATTCATGCGGTACGCGGTAAGCGCATGAAAGCCCGGATAGGAGAACACCACATCGATCCACCCGCGAGCGGCAGGGTCACGCTCGAGCGGTGCGCGTAAGTCGCTGAGGAACGTTTGAAACGGTCCGGCCATCGCTCTAATCCAACGGCTTCTGTGCGTCGATGGTTTCGAAGGGCTTTCCGTCGGGTCCAAATTTGATCGGCTCTAGACCGCGTCCGTGCAGCAGTCGCGAACTCACCGCACCGATGCGGACGAGCATGCGATCGTGTCCGAGCAACGGAAACAGCAGCTCGAGCGGTGGACCCTCCTTCTCACCGGTTAGCGCCATGCGTACCGCCGCGAACGCGTCTTCCCTTGCGATGCCGAATTCGTCGGCAATGGCCGGGAGGTCGTGAGCCAGCGGCAGGCCGCGTAACTCCGGCTGGTGGTCGATGTACTGCCCGACCGAATCGAGAAAAAAGAGCACTGCGCGCGTGCGCAGCCGCTCGAGTTCCAGTGCGGGAATGATACATGATTCGGCTCGCAGATCCCCGATTTGCGAGAACGCGTCGTCGACGCGCGCGATCCGGCCGCCATAGGCTTCGAGAAACGTGTCGATCCAGCGCAGTGCGGCGTCGGGCGCCGGGTCCTCCAAAAAGCCCCAGCGTTGCATCGCCGTTAACAGGGCGGCAGGCGTCACCGTCATCCTGAGGTGCGATCCGAAGAATCGCCTCGAAGGATCGATGCAACCGCGAACGCGGCGATGCCGCTGCCGTCGCCCGTATAGCCCATACCTTCGCTGGTCTTCGCTTTGACGCTCACACATTCCAGCGGTAGGCCCAGACGCGTGGCCAGATGCTCGCGCATGGCCCCAATATACGGCGCCAGCTTCGGACGCTCGACGACGATGGTCGCATCGAGATTGACGATGCGAAAGCCCGCCTCGCGCACGCGAGCCGCGCACGCTTCGAGGAGCACGATGGAGTCGGCATCCTTCCACTGGGGATCGCTGTCGGGAAAGTGTCCGCCTAAATCGCCAAGCGCCGCCGCGCCGAGCAAGGCATCCGAGAGCGCGTGCGCGAGCACGTCAGCGTCTGAGTGGCCGAGTGCGCCGCGGTCGTGCGGAACGGCTATGCCGCCGAGCACGAGCCGTCGCCCTTCGACGAGACGATGCGCATCGAACCCATGGCCAACGCGCGTCATTTAAGCGAAGCCCCGAGGAGCAATTCTGCATGCGCCGCATCGCTTAGATGCGTTACTTTGAAGTTCTGCGCACTCGCAGGGACTACGACAACCTCGATACCGATCGCTTCCAGCAATGCGACGTCATCGGTCGCTTCGAGCGACGAAGCGGTGGCCGCATCGTGCGCGCGCAGGAACTCCTCGCGCATCGCGAATTGCGGCGTCTGCGCGGCCCAAAGGGTCGCGCGATCGAGCGTGCGATCCACCAGCATCGTTCCCGGATCCACAACCTTGATCGTGTCGACGACCGGCGCCGCCAAGAGCGCCGCACGCCCCGGCCCTACTTCTTGCATGCCCGTACGCACGTCTTGCGCTTGCACCAGCGGCCGCGCGCCGTCATGAACGAGCACCGCATCACACGAATCCGGCAGTGCCTGCAGGCCACGGCGCACACTGGCTTGGCGCGTTACGCCGCCCGGCACAACCGCAATCGTGCGGGCCGCTGCAATCGCGTTCATCGCTTCGCGAACTTCGTCGAGCCATTCGCCTTCCGTCACCACGACGATGGGCTCGATCTCCGGCATCGCTACGAAGGTCGCGACCGACCACGCCAGCATGGGACGGCCGGCAATTTCGATCAACTGCTTCGGCCGGCCGAACCGCGTCCCGCGTCCAGCTGCAACGATGACGGCGCCCCAGTTCATCGTGCCGCCGGGGTTGCGGCCTTCGGACGCGCAAAGATCATGCGCCCCGCGACGGTTTGCAACACGCTGGTCACGACCACGTCAGCACTCGTTCCAACCAATCGCTTCCCCTGCTCGATAACGATCATCGTGCCGTCATCGAGATACGCTACACCTTGATGCGCTTCTTTACCCTCGCGGATAACGTGCACGTGCAATTCTTCACCGGGCAGAACCACCGGCTTGACGGCGTTGGCCAGCTCGTTGATGTTCAGTACCTCAACCCCCTCCACTTGGGCGACACGATTGAGATTGTAGTCGTTGGTCAACAGACGAGCCTGCAGCTCGCGCGCCAGGCGCACCAGCTTTGCATCGACGTTCCCCGGCGGAAGGTCATCGTACTCGCGTTCGTTGATCACAATCGCACGAACCTCTTGCAGCTTCGTCAGTGCTTCAAGACCACGCCGCCCGCGGGTTCGCCGCTGCGGATCTTCAGAATCGGCGATAGCCTGCAATTCGCGCAGCACAAACCGCGGAACGATCAACGGACCTTCGACAAATCCACTCTGGACGATCTCGACGATTCGCCCATCGACGATGACCGATGTGTCAACGACCTTCGCGCTACCCTGCATGCCACCATCCTTAGGAACCAGCGGCAGGAAACGCGTCTTCGCGCCGACGCGAGCGCCGAGGTACGCGAAGAAAACCGCGACGATCAAGTACAGAAGAATCGCCAGGTAACTGCCTGCACGCCCGGTGATCGAAATGAATTCGAAGAGAATGCTCTTGATCAGAAGCGCCGTGCCTAGGCCAACCAGCAGACCGATGGCGCCGCCGGCGAGTTCTGCCGGCGCAAGGCGTTCGATCGCACGCTCGACCAGATTGAGCTCGTCCTCGAAGAATGACTGTGCGAGCGGCGCGAGCAAGACGCCGATGATCGCGCAGACGACCGGTGAGAGGATGAGCATCGTCCACTGCAGCGCTTCACTGGCGAAGTGCAAAGACAAGACGTTGACGTAGAGTTCGCGTCCGAGCAAAAAGCCTGTGATGAAAAACACGATAGCGAAGACCGTGCGCAGCACCGTGGTCGACAGATTGCCAGTACTCATTCGAAGGTTACAAAGGCTCCGCACACGTCGTTAGCGAGAAAGCGTCCTCGCCTCGTCAGTACCAGGCGGTCATCGCGGCGCTCCAGCAGCCCGTCGCCTTCGTACTGTGCGACGACGGGAGCGTATCGCTCGGCGACGTCGACGCCGTATCGCTCTTTGAACTCACTCAACACAACCCCTTGCGCGGTGCGCAGCGCGATCATGACAGCCTCGCCCACGACCTTAATTCCTCCCAGACGTTCGGCTTCACCGGGGATCGGAAGGCCCGCGCCTGCCGCAGCCAGGTAACTTTCCAGCTCGCGGGTATGGACCCGGCGCTCGCCATCGCGATACGATGCCGCGCCGACACCGAAACCCACGTATTCGCCGTTGTGCCAATAATTCTCGTTGTGTGCGCAATGGTGCCCTGGACGCGCGAAATTGCTGATCTCGTACTGTTCGTACCCCGCATGTTCCAAGCGATCGATTGCCATACCGTACAGTTCGCCTTCGAGGTCATTACCGGCGAACGCACCCGGCTCACGCGCGTACCAGCCTTCGAAGGGTGTACCCGCCTCGATCGTGAGGCCGTAGGTAGATATGTGATCGACGCCGAGATCGATTGCCGCATCGAGCGAACGCGCCCAGCTCCGCGACGTTTGTCCCGGAATCGCAAAGATTAGATCGATCGAGACGGATGCAATCGCTTCCGCGCGCGCCCGCGCGACCACCGCTTCGACCTGTTGCGGCGTGTGCTTGCGGCCGAGCGTTGCGATTTCGGGCTCGACAAACGACTGCACGCCGATCGAGACGCGATTGATGCCACCGGAAACGTAGCGCTCGAAATCGCTTTCGCGGACGAGTTCCGGATTGATTTCGATCGAAATCTCGTGCGCTCCATCGGGATTTGGGAAGCGATCTCGCAACGATTGCGTGAGTGCGGCGATCTCGTCAGGGTCGTATGCGTTGGGCGTCCCGCCGCCATAGAAGATCGTCGCCGCCGGTTCGCTGGGCGCGCTGAGAATCTCCGCGTTCAGCGCCTCCAGGTAGGCTGAAGCGCGCGAACGGCGCATCGGCCATTTCGCGAAATCGCAGTACGGGCAAATGTACGGGCAGAACGGTAGATGGACGTAGATTCCTAGCTGCATGACCCATCACGGAACGATGGCGAAAATTCCGATCGCGCCCGGCCCCATGTGCGCGGCAACCGTGAGCGAGCCTTCGTGCACCAGCTCTTGCGCGGGCGGATGACCGAGTTTGGCCTCGAGCGATTTGCGCGCATTCGCAAGCACCTCCGGCGTTTCGATGTGCCCGAAGGCGATGCGGGCCTTCGGCGAGCGTTCGACGCTGCGCACAACTGCATCGACCATGATATCGACGGTCTTTTCAAACGAGAAACTCTGCCCGGCCGGTCCGATCGCACCTTGTTCGTTCATCTTTAGCACCAGGCTGACGTTGAGCATCGAGCCGAGCGCAACCACCGCTTTGGGGAGTCGCCCGCTGCGCCCGAGCACGGTGAGATCGGGGACAGCAAAGTACACCGCGTACTTGAGCGAGCGTGGATCGACCTTTTTCGCGATATCGGCCGTCGTTGCGCCCGCGTCGGCGAGTTCCTTGGCGTAGACCGCGAGCAACGCTTCCATTCCGGATGCGCCCCGCGAATCCACTACCGTCACTTTGCCGCCGAAGTCTTTGGCGGCATTCGAAGCGCGCGCGTAGTTTTCGGAAATTTGTGACGAGAGCGGGATCACGACCGCTTCGTTGCCCTTCGCGACGATGCGCGCGAAGGTCTCGCGAAACTCTTGTTCGGTCGCCGGCTCGGTCTTTGGGATTTCACCCGCTTTCATGCGCGTGAAAAACGTCTTACGATCGATGTCGATGCCGTCGCGATAACGCTCGTCACCGAAAAGAATCCACACCGGCACGATTTCGATGCCGAGTGCGTCCGCCTCGCTTCGCGAGAGATCGCATCCGCTGTCGGTTACGATCGTGGTTGCCATCCGCGTCCCCCCTATGTGTCTTGCGCAACGCAAATGCCGACGGCACCCGGGCCGGCATGCGTTGCGATCACCGGACCCGCTTCGAGAATATCGAGCAAGCGCGGCTGCACGCCATCGAAGCGCGCTCGCAACTGCTCGATTACTCGATCCGCCAATGGCGGTGCGTCGGTGTGCAGTACTAGAAACCGCGCTTTAGCAACGTCCGTGACGGCCGCCAAAGCCAGGTCGACCATGGTCGATTGCGCGCGCGCGAACGTGCGAACCTGCGCTTCAGCGGAAACTTGACCGTCTTTGAGCGCGATCACCGGAACTATTTTCATAAGCGTACCAAGCACTTGTTGCGCCTTACCAATTCGTCCGGTGCGCTGCAGGTGCGAGAGATCCGAGATACACGCATAAAGGCGCTGCACGGCGCGCTCGCGATCGAGCGCTGCCAGAAGGTCCTCCCAGCCGCAGCCTTGCGCGATCAATTCCTGCGCGTGCATGGCCATAATGCCGAGCCCGCCCGCGGCGCTTTCCGAATCGTAGACCACGATCTTCGCGGCTGGGAATTGTTCTGCGGCAGCTTTTGCCGCGTTGATCGTCCCGGAAAGATACGACGAGATCGTAAGACAGAGAACATCGTGGCCCGCTTCCACCAGCGGACGGAACGCCTCTTCAAACGTTTGCGGGGTCGGCTGCGACGTCGTCGGTAGGACCTTTTCGCTCGAGAGCTTCGCGAAGAACTCGCGGCGGCTCAAGTCCAAATAATCGCGATAGCTTCGATCGCCAAAGACGACGAAGAGCGGAACGATGATAATCCCAAGTGCTGCCGCGCGCTGCGGCTCGATATCCGAGGTGCTATCGGTGACGACCGCGATCGACAAAGAGTATCCTTACGCGCTTTCTACCGAGCTCGGTTCGCGCGTGAGTTGCGGCGTCACCAGCTCGCCGATGCGGCCGACGACATCGTGTTCGACCTCGCTGATCGCGGTGAGAATCGCGCCCTTGATGCCGCGGCGCGATACGCGCCCGTGCGTGTAGATGCAGTTCCCGCGCACGCCGAGCAACGGCGCGCCGCCATACGTCTCGTAGTCGAAGCGGCGACGTAATCGGCGCAATGACGGCGCGAGCAATGCGGTGCCGACCAGATTCAAAATGTTGCGACGCAAGAGTGTGTCCTTGATCACCTCGCTCATCGCCGCGACCAGGCCCTCACCGGTCTTGAGCACGACGTTGCCGACGAAGCCGTCGGTAACCACCACGTCGGCCACGCTGTGGAACATGTCTTTGCCTTCGATGTTGCCGATGAAGTTGACCGGCGCGTGTTCGAGCAAGGCCGCGGCCTCGAGCACGAGTGCGTTGCCTTTGGTGCGTTCCTCACCGATCGAGAGGAGTGCTACTTTGGGACGCTCGATGCCGAGCACGGCGGACGCGTAAGCGGAGCCCATGATGCCAAATTGTTCGAGCCACTCGGCACGGCAATCGACATTTGCTCCCGAGTCGATCAACACCGTCCATCCGTTGACCGCCGGCAGCACAGTTGCAATCGCCGGACGCGCGATGCCCTCGATCGTGCGAAGCTTAATTAACGCGATCGCGAGAAAGGCGCCGCTGTTCCCGGCCGAAACCACGGCGTCCGCTTCTCCCGCTTTAATCGCACTCACCGCCATTCCGAGCGACGTGCGATCCGCACTGCGCAGCGCTTGCGATGCATGCTGATCCATCGGAACCGACTCGGGGGAATGAACGACCGCAATCCGGTCTGCGCCGGGTCCGCGCAGGAGTGCACGCACACGCGCTTCGTCGCCGTACAGGGTTAGCGACGCGCTAGGGTACTCGTTCACCGCGAGCAGCGCTCCGGCAACGATCTCCTCGGGTGCGTGATCGCCGCCCATTGCGTCGATCGCGATACGTGGTTTATTCATCGAGCGAAATCCAGTACTCCGCGCTTTTCATGCCGCCGTAATAGTATTCGACGTCCGTATTCGCGTAGAGGGCACTTAGCTCTTCGCTCAGCCGTTGCGCATCCTTTTCACGCTGAGCGCCGCCGTAGTACAGCGTCACCAGGCCCCCAGCCCCGGCCCCCATTTCCCGCAACACCTCGGCGGCGGTCTCGCTCAGGGTCGGGGCCACAATCAACCGGCCGTCGAGCGTCGCCGCGGGCTTGCCGCGCTCGACGTGGACGCCACCGACGCTCGAGTCCTTCCCCGCCAAAAAGAGCTGTGCGCGTGCAGTGCGGCGCGCAGCGGCGACGATCGTGTCGTCGCTCGGGACGTTTTCACCCGCCGATCGCATGGCAAAAAGTCCCGCAATGCCCTCGACGATGTCGCGCGTGGGCAAAATATGTATTTGCTTGTCGGTCATCGCCGGAAGTTCTTTTGCCGCCAGCGCGACGTTCGTATCGTTAACAAAAAGATAGACATCGTGGCCAAGCGTTTTGTTCACCGCCAGCAGCAGATCGCGAACGCTCGGGTTGCGCTCGCCGTTGACGGTGACTTCTGCACCCAGTTCGCGCACGATGCGCTCGAAGCCCGGCCCGGGTACGACGGCGACCGTCGATCGCGTCACCGTGGGCGGCTCGACCACAAGCAGTTGATGCTGGCGTTCCATGTTGTCGACTTTGACACGCGTCAGCCGGCCGTGCCGCCCGGCGATATCCTGCACGCGGTCCGGATTATCGGTATGAATGTGCACTTTTATCGTCGGCGGCGCGCCGATGACCATCAGCGATTCCCCACGCGGCTCGAGCAAATGGCGCAGGTCGACTGCGCTGCAGGTTGCGTCCTCCAGCAGAAACTCGGTACAGAACTTGTTCTCACCGACCGCCTGCGTCGCGGTAAAGACGCGCTGCCGCAGCGGGCGGCGCGGAAACGCGGTTGCGCGCGTGCGCGACTCCGGTAGAAAACGCAGAATGCCTTCCATGAAGTAGACGAAGCCGGCACCGCCGGCATCCACCACGTCGGCCTCCTTGAGCACCGGGAGTTGCTCGGGCGTCCGCTCCAACGCCTCGTTGGCAGCGCGCACGATCCCGGTACCGAGGCGATAGAAATCGCGTTCGTGCAGCGCGAGTTTGTAGGCCGCTTCAGCGGCGGCATCGGCGACCGAGAGGATGGTCCCCTCGACCGGGCGCAAGAGCGCCTGGCGCGCGGCGGCGACGGCTTCGCGCATCGCCGTCGCGAGCATGAAGGTGTCGATCTCGCTGCGCCGCCGCACGTGGTGGGCGAAGCCGCGGAGCATCTGCGAGATAATCACCCCAGAATTCCCTCGCGCACCCATCAAACTGCCGGCCGCGGCAGCGGCAGCAACCTCGGCCAGATCCGCACTGTGGAGCTTGCCTGCCTCCAGCATGGCCGAGCGGACCGTCAGGTACATGTTCGTTCCGGTGTCCCCGTCGGGGACCGGGAACACGTTGAGGTCATTGAGGACCCCGCGGTACTTCTTGAGAAAGTAGGTCCCGGCCGCGAGGAGCTTCGCGTAGCCGCGGCCATCGAGGCTGGTGACGTCCACGGAGGAGCCGACTGCGAGCCCCCGCCACCCGAATCCTTGTCAAGCCCGGGGGGCCCGTGGTACCATCCGTAAGTTCGTCCCGAAGGTGGACAAAGTAGAAAGGACCTGACCCCGATGGCGAAGCGCTGCGACGTGTGCTCCAAGGGCCCGATGACGGGCAATAATGTGAGCCACGCCATGAACAAAACCCGCCGCCGCTGGCTGCCCAATTTGCAGTCGGTGAAGATTAACGATGGCGGAACCCATCGGACGGCACGCGTGTGTGCGAAGTGCCTGCGGTCCAAGAAGGTCACTCGCGCGGTCTAAAAGAGGCCGAGCAAAGAGAGCCCCTCGCTCGAAAAACACTCGAAACGCCGCATCCATGCGGCGTTTCTGTTTGGACACTTTTTGCGCAGAACGAAGTTTGGAAGTTGCCCTCCGGGCAAAGCGCAAAAAGTTGTACATTTTCTTGCGAGGGGCTCTCTTTGCTCAGGCCTAATCAGCTGTCGCTCGTTCGAGGGCCGCTAAGTCTTGGAGTAATTTTGTTATGTCTTCCGGTTCGAGCGTGATCATGTATTCGAGGCGAGCGTGTGAGGCTTCGATGCTCTTGAGGCCGACGGCGCAAAGGACTGGTCCTCTTCGGCTTGGTGCGAACGAGATTTCGAACAGGCCACCGGCGAACGCGAAGCTGCCGGCGGGGCCGTTGCCCGAGTTGATCTGCGCGAGATAGTTGCCGAGCGCGCGCAATTCGTCGACGCGGATCGAGACCGGGAAGGTCGCGTCGACCGGCGGCGCAACCGCGCGCACGAAACAGTCGAGCAGATCCATGCCCTCGGGTTCGGCGACCTCAGGGTGGACGTAGCCCGCGACTTGTATCTCCGCGTGCGGATCGCTTTCGCCAATGCGAATGGTATGTGAGGTCATCGTGACGTTTGTACCCGGGGCGCCTCAGCCGTAGATGATTTTGTGTTTGGGCGGCGCGAATTTCAGACGCGGTCCGTCGGCAGCCGTCGTCTTGATCGCTTCCGTATCGACGTTGGAGCGCTCGCAAAAGCGCATCGTACGATCGTCGTCGATCTGATAGCCGAGCGGATTCCACTTGGCGAGCGCAGCAATCGGATCGACGCTGGCGCCGGCATAGTTGGTGGTGTTGGCAACGGCGCGCGACGTGAGCGCCGAGGCTAACAGCGCCGATGCGAACGGCGAGCCGCCCAGCGCCATGAAGGCAGCAATCGACGCGGCAAATACGTCGCCCGCACCGTGCGCCGGAAAGCGCGGAAAGAACGGGCCCTCGATCCGGTGATAGTAGTACCCGTTGGTGAAGAGACTGGTCGTGCGGTGCTTCTCGGGATCGCGCGCAAACGAGGTGATGATCACCGCCTCGGGCCCAAGATCGAAGACGCCGTTGAGATAGGCATGCTCTGAGAGCGTGCGGTCACCGCTGCCAAGCAGCACTTCTGCTTCAAACCGGTTGGGGGTGACCACTTGTGCCAGCGGGACGAGTTGCTCGCGAATCGCGCGCGCCGTTTCTTCCGAGACGAACAGGCCCTTCTTATACTCACCGATCACCGGATCGAGCAACACAACACCCTTGTACTCGTGCAGGGCCGCCGCGACCACGTCGACGTGCATCGGCTTAGGAAGAAAGCCGACGTGCAGAATCGCCGGCCGTGCGCGAATCACGAAATCGACGTCGCGGCGAAATTGATTGACGTCGGCGACCGTGCTGGTGCGTCCGGTCACGCTGCTCGGGGCACTGGCAAACAGCGACTGCGCGTGAACGAGACGGGCCCCGAGGGCATTGGCCACCGCAAACGCGGCCTGGTTGCCGAGAAAACCCATCCCAACGCTGTTCTGAATGCTGCCGATAAGCGGAAACGATTGAACGTCGTCGTCGAACAAAGTTGCTTCCTACTACTGCGAGAAGTGATCCCAACCGGTGCGGGCGATCGGCTCTTCCCGCCCCTGGTTCACCATGACGAGGTTTTCGTCCGCCCGAGCCGTGCCCAGGCGCTCGAGCGGGTGCCCGAAGCGCGCACGGAAACGGCGCGACACGTGCTCGAACGCCCGCGGCTCCACGGCGACCAGCAGTTCGAAGTCCTCACCGCCCGCCAAGGCATACGCGGCCGGATCGATACCGAGCGCGGCAGCCGCCGCGGCCGCCGTCTCGGCCACCGGGACGCGCTCGATGTGCGCGCCGACGCCGCTTGCCCGCGCCATGCGCGCAAGATCCGTCGAGAGCCCGTCGGAGCAATCCATCATCGCGCGGACGTGCGCGCTTGCGCCGAGCCAGCGGCCCTGAGCTAGACGCGGCTGCGGCGTGCGATGCGCCGCGAGTGCTCGCGCCGCGAGCGGCTCCTCAAGCTTCACAGCGCCGCGCGCGACGTCAAGCCCGGCGCGGCTCGCGCCGAGCGGCGCGGTGGTCGCAAAAACGTCACCCGGGCGCGCGCCGGCGCGCGTTTTACACTGGGTCGCACGAACGTCGCCGACAACGCTAACCGCGATGGTCAAGACCGGTGCGCGCGAGAGATCGCCGCCAGCAATGTCCAAGCCGAATGCGCGCGCGCAGCGCGCCATACCGGCATAACACGCGAGCAACGCGTCGGTCGTCCACGCGGGCGAAACCCCAAGCGCAACCGTGCCCAAGCGCGGACGCGCGCCCATCGCGGCGAGATCGCTCAGGTTGGCCGCCATCGCGCGCCAGCCGATATCGTCGGGAGACATCCACGCGCGCGAAAAATGCACGTCCTCAACGAGCATATCGCTCGAGATCACGCTCCGCCGCGAACGCGACGGCTGCCACACGGCCGCATCATCGCCGATCCCGATCAACACGTGCGTCGCGTTGCCGGTCAGCGCGGCGATCGCGGCTACGAGCTCGTCTTCATTCATTCATTCGGATGCGAGACGGCGCATGACGCGCACGGTCGCCGCCGGATCGGTCGTTCCGAAAATGCTCGATCCCATGACAATGGCATCCGCGCCGGCATCGACGACCGCGCGGATATTCTCGGTGCCGACGCCGCCGTCAACCTCGAGGATGCAGCGCGGATTGCGAGCATTGATGAGCCGGCGCGCCTCACGCAGCTTCTCGATCGAACGCGGAATAAAACGCTGACCACCGAAGCCCGGGTTAACGCTCATGATGAGTACGAGGTCGCAATCGCCGATGATGTCTTGCAGCATCGCGACCGGTGTTTGCGGACAGATCGAGATGCCGGCCTTTGCGCCGAGCGAGCGTATGTGCGCGAGCAGACGCTGGCCGTGCGGCGTCGCTTCGTAATGAAAGGTGATGATGTCGGCGCCGGCCGCGCGAAAGTCGTCAACGAAGCGCTCAGGCTCGACAATCATCAGATGCGCGTCGAAGGTCAGCTTCGAGAGCTTGCGCAAATCGCCGATGATCTTTGGTCCCCAAGTGATGTTGGGGACGAACCGGCCGTCCATCACGTCGAGATGCAAGAAATCGGCACCGCCGGCCTCAACCGCCGCGATCTGATCGGCGATGTGCGCAAAATCCGCCGAAAGCAGCGACGGCGCAATCACGACTGACATCAGTCTGTTACTGGCCTCCTGGTGAGGGAGAGGGTGTTGGTTTCTCGTCGTAGATACGCGGCGGTTCGTCGCCAAGGCGTGTCTCGCCCACTAGCGCGTCGTTGACCCAGAGCGACACCACTGACGTGCCGACCGCGGTAACGGTGAAATCGAGCTTTTGCCCCGGTTGCGCAAAGGCGCGATACGCGTCGTATTCGCCGGTTGCGTCGCGCACCCGAAGCACCACCGAAACGGCCTCATTGGCCTGCGCATCGCCGCTAATCGGAATGGACGCCAGCACGTGGACCTGGCGAATGATGTAGCCGGACTCGTTTGGTCCGGCGCTGACTTGGAGCGAGACCGGCTCGTACGGCGAAATCTTGGCATTCGGCGGAATCGATTGGCGAGCGACGATTCCGTGCTTGGGACCATCTTTCCCGAGCGGCGTCCACACGATCTGCCCAATCCGTACGCTGCTCTTGCTCGCGAGACTACGCGCGTCGTCAATCATCAAACCGGTAAAGGTGGGCACGCGCACGAGCGGCGGGCCGCCTTTGCTCAGCACGAGGTTGACCTGCTCTCCCTCAACCACGTTGACGAGCGGCTGCGGATCTTGATCGACGACGTGGCCGCCGGGCACCAGATCGTTCTTGACATACGTGACCGT
The DNA here is from genome assembly GCA_963837195.1 of Vulcanimicrobiota bacterium. GTDB lineage: Bacteria > Vulcanimicrobiota > Vulcanimicrobiia > Vulcanimicrobiales > Vulcanimicrobiaceae > Aquilonibacter. Next base: position 2,961,312 of record CAWIMO010000006.1, on the reverse strand, counting down.
GCCCAGTGCAAGCTTGGCGCGCGACAAGTCGAGTTGGACTTCGCGCAGCGACTGATAGCGCAAATCGGGCATGACGCGCGACACGATGCCGTCGCTGATCACGAAGTCGACTTGGCGCCCCGCGCGCACGGTCGTCCCAGCGTCGGGCCGTTGGCTCATCACGACGCCTTTGGGGTAACGGTCGCTGGTGGCGTGATCGATAACTACCGCGGAAAGGTTCATCTCTGCCGCAGCGGCCGACGCATCGGACGCGGCTTGGCCGACGAACGAGGGGACGGCTATCGTATTGGCGGGCGGCAGTAAGAACTCATAGATATCGTGACCGAACCACACCAGTACGCCGACGAAGGCGGCGAGCACGATCGGGAAAATCCAATCACGCGGGACGTATTGATGGACGAGTTCTTGCAACTGGCGCGTTTTAGAGCTCAGGTGAGCGCCTCCAGCGCCGCTTCACTCACGTCGAGGTTGTTGAAGACGTGTTGCACGTCTTCGTGCTCCTCGAGCACATCGAGGAACGCGAGCGCAGCGGCCAGCTCGGTCCCTTCGGGCGAAACGGTCTGTTTGGGGCGCACCCCGAGGTAGACATCGGCGACCTTGAGTCCGGCGGTACGCAGTGCGTCGCGTGCCGCAGCAAGCTGCGCCGGTTCAGTATAGATGTACGCACGGTTTTCGCCGTAATCCACGTCGACGACACCGTCGACCAGCGCAGCTTCGGTGAGCGCGTCTTCGGATTTGCCTTGCGGGTCGACCTCGACGATCCCAACACTCTCGAACATCCAGCCTACCGTGCCGGTCTCACCCAATTGGCCGCCGCCTTTGGTAAACATGAAGCGCAGCTCGCCTGCGGTGCGATTGCGGTTGTCGGTGGCCGCGTCGATCACCACGGCGACCCCGTGCGGGCCGTAGCCCTCGTAGCGCAGCTCTTCGATCTCTTTCTCGCCAGCGCCGCTGGCACGTGCGATCGCGCGCTTGACATTGTCGGAGGGCATGTTGTGCTCGCGCGCCTTCTCGACCGCGAGCTTGAGGCGGTGATTGGACTCGGGATCGGGCGATCCGGACCTTGCCGCGAGCGTGATCTCACGGCTCAGCCGCGTAAAGAGCGCGCCGCGCTGCGCGTCGGTCTTGCCCTTATCGAGTTTGATGTTCTGCCACTTACGACCCATAGATAACCTCTAGCATTTTCTATTCGCCTATACCTCGTTACGAAAGCCTCGATTCGTTATCCGTACGGGCCAACGATCCAGTACGGGAACCACATGCGCAGGTGCCATTGCGCCCACGTGAGCGGAACGGCAGCCAGAACCGGATAGAAGAACACGAACGCGCCGGCGATAAGGACCACTGTCGCAATCGTTGCGCCGATTACCCAGGCGCGGCTAGCCGGATCGCCGCGCCGCTTTGCCCACTCCCATAGCTGCTGCAACACGATCGCGTTACACAAGCAGATCAGCGGGATGTCCACGTAAAAATGGTAGGCAAACGTGATGCGCGGCGATTTGGCCCACGGGATCCACTGCAGCAGGTAGGTGAGCACGATCAGCGCGTAGGCTTTGTTCTTACGCATCCACGCGAGCACGCCCACGATCGGCACCGCAACGAGCCCAAGCCACATATTCAGCGGATTAGGCATCGAGGTGATCTCCTCGATTGGGCCGCTATCCGGATTGTTCTTATCGGTACGACCGTCGTGGTAATAGTACGCGATCGGAATATAGTCGATCGGCCATTGATACCAGAAGGACGAATAGGGGTGCTTGGCCACCAGCTTGTCGTGGTACTCGAACATCGAGTATTGACGATAGACCACGTCGTTGAAGTTGTGGATCTCATTGGGGTCCGGTGACTGGCGCACCAGGTCCGGCACCCATGCAAGCGCGTAGACCGTCGCGCTGATGAACAGAATCGTGGCCAGTGCGCCGTCGAGACGGAAACCCCGCGGATTGCCCCACAGCGCCGGCTTACGATTTGCAAAGTACCGCTGCAACCACACGCAGATCAGCACGACGAAGCTCACGCCGAAGCCCATGACGCCGTACCATTTCGAGCTGACCAGCAGTCCGAGCGCGATCGTAAAAGTAATCAGCCACAGCGTGGCCGACGAGCCTCGCTCGCGCGCACCATCGGTGCGAATTTCGTTCTGCGCGTAGGTCGCGTTACCGCCCGGCGTCTCGTAGGTGACGCTCGGATCGACGCGATACGTCAACGCATAGTCGGGCCCGGGATAGACCAGCGCGCCGGCGCGATTCTCCGACCTGTCACCGATCGTGATACGCGGCTTGCCGCTGGTGCCTTCGATGGTGCCGCCGTCGGGGGCGTAAAGCGAGCGCTTCGATCCCTCGACGAGCGCGTACGCACCGTCGGGGAAGGTGAACTCTTGCGCACCGTCCGCGAACCACGAACGGAAGAGCCAGTAACGCAGCGCGAGATAGACGCCCAGTGCGACGTAGAGCACGACGATGATGCTCGAGGCCGTATCCAGATGCGACGGGTTCACCATATGCGTCCAGATCAGGTCCCACAGGCCGACGACGATCGCCCCCGCAACGAGCGACGCGGCAACCGCCGCACCGTAGGCCCACGGCGGAATCACGGTGTGCGTGCGCGACTCGACCTGCGAAGCGATCCAGAAACGATAGAACGCATAGACCGCGCCAAGCGAGAAGACGACGACGAAGCCTTCCGGCGTGCCGATACGCGACTGCACGAAGTGCATGCCGTCGCACAACAAGAAGAATGCCGCGATCGCGGAAAAGAGCGTCGAGCCGGTCACGCGCTTGGCAAAGGCGTAGAGCAGCATGACGACGAGCGCGCCGAACACAACGTCGAGGAAGCGCCAACCCCACGAATTGTCGCCGTGGCCGAGTCCGCCAAAGAGCATCACCGAGAGCGTCACCAGCAGCTTGGTGAGCGGCGGGTGGGTATTCTCATAGATGCGCATGTTCTTGAGATACTCTTCCGCCGCGCGCGCGAAGTAGATCTCGTCGAAGATCTTGTCCGAGGGATACCAATACCGGATGAACGAGAGTACGAAGCTCACAATGCCGAGCGCGCCCATCACGACGTAATCAACGGCCGTCATGATCGTTAGGCCCTCGCCCGGCGTGAAGTAGTCACGCACGCGCTTGAACCAGGGTCTAGACTCGCTTTCCTCTTCTTCACTCTCCACCGTTGCGCCGGGCGACTTCGCGGCGCGGGTGGGAACGCTCGCCTCGGGCGCTGACCCGAGGTATGCATAGCCGAGCGCAAAGAACGTGCCGACCGCGATGACCGCGTAAAACGTGTTCAGCGGTCCCCATAGGTCGCGTGAGTCGACGTTGGGCGTGTGATTCGTCACCACCGAGAGAAACTGCAGCGCGTAAATCTGGTTGGCGAAGAGCACGACGGTCAATGCGATCGTGCCCCACAGGTAGCGCCGCGCAATCGGAATGCACGCCGTGCAGAAGAGCACTGCATCAAAGCTATAACGCTCGTGCATGCGCGTCGAAAGAATGAAGAATCCGAGCAGCGCGATGGTGCAGGATTCCATGAATGCTCCGCTCGTGCGCTCTTGCAGATACCGCCACACCACGAGTGCGAGCGAGGCCACCACCAACGCGATCCCCCAGACGTACTGCGGAAGCTGCAGCGGGCCCCAGCCAATCAGCTGGCTATCGCTCACCCACATCTCACCTCGGATGGCCCAGAGGTTGAAGGCGTTGACGGTGTTGTCGGGATATTGACTCGAGCCGAACGCGTACTGATGCAAGAGCCACTGCAAGGCAGCGATCGGATTTGCCGTCGGATGGAACGGCAGCACCAGCAAAATCGAAAAGACGAACGCAGCAAGGATGCCGGCGAGGGTGGCGTAGAGGCGCTCGCGGCGGCGCGCTCCATCGGCAAAGGCGAAGGCGATAAAGAGCACGATCAGCACGGCGGCTTGCGGTTTGATCAACAGCGAGTACGCTAAGCTTACCCACGCCGCCGGAATCAGCCACGAGAAGGTACCCGCCGGCGAATCATCGCTCTTTAGAAGAAGATAGGCGCCGAGCAGGGCAAAGCCGCCCGCGACGGAGTCGACCTGGCCGTAGTCCGCCGAATTCATGATCGTGGCCGGGCTGAACAGATACACCGCTGCAGCGCCCAGCGCGATCGCCGGCGCGGCAAAGCGACGCCCAACGGTGTAGATCAGCCAGCCCACACCGAGATCAGCCAGAATGGCGGGGAGCTTCACCACGATTCGCAACGCGTTGAACTGCGGATCCATCGCCCGGAACGGCGCCCACAAGTGCCCGAAGAGCGCGAGAATATAGAAATAACCCGGCGGGTAGTCGGCAAAGCCCGTCTTCGCGTAGAAGTGCGACAGGCCGTTGGCGAGCAGCGAAAGCGTCCACGCGACGAAGGTATTGATGTCGGTGGTGAATCCGCTCGATCCGATAAACAGCATACGCAACGCGAAGCCCACGAGGAGCAATAGCGGGAGTGCGTACGGGAGCGTGCGCTCCCAGACGGACGTTTGGACGTTCGTCCTGGCGTTCACGGTAAGACAGGCCTCCGGTCAGCCGACGGGTTCGGCGAGGGTTTCGAGCAGGTAGTCGCGCAGCGCGCGATTGGCGTGGCGTTCCACGACGGCCATAGGTTCTGCAACGGCACGCGTCGCGGCCTCTCGGGCACCGAGCTCCTCGAGCGCGTCGACGACGCGCGCCACCTCTACGCTATCGAGCGCGTGCTGCGAGCGATAGGCGGCGGCGACCACCTCTCGCGCGGGTGAGGGCGGCCGGGCCAGTGCCCATGCGACCGGAAAGCTCCACTTGCGCCGCAGCAAATCACCGGCAACCGCCTTCCCGGTGCGGTCGGCTGAGGCCCAAATTCCCAGCAGATCGTCGCGCACTTGAAACGCCATGCCGTAGGCGCGGCCAACCTGCGCGTACCCCTCGACGCGTTCGGCGTCCACCCCCGCGCAGCACGCGCCCAGCGCACATGCTGCCTCGAAGAGCGCGGCCGTTTTACACGCGATCATCACATCGTAGTCGGCGAGATCGACGTGCGTTGCGCTTTCGAATTGCAGATCGAGTGATTGCCCGTCGCACATCGTACGATGTGCGCGGTGCAGCCGCTCGATCACGTCGAGGGCGCGGGGCGCCCCGAGCAGCGACTTCGCGCGCATCAGCGTAAGAAAGCTCAGCGCGCACATTGCGTCGCCGGTATTGACGGCCTGTGCGATGCCGTAAACACTCCACAGCGTGCGGCGCCCATGGCGAAATTCATCGCGATCTTCGATGTCGTCGTGCACCAGCGAGTAGTTGTGTAAGAGTTCGACGGCAGCCGCGGCGTCGAGCGCGTGCTCGATCGCGCCGCCCTCGGACTGGCACACGAGCATGAGCATCGTGGGACGCAAGCGCTTACCGCGCCGCGCCGGCCCATGGGGTGGATAGCCGAAGTGGTACGCGAGCATGTCTGCGATCGCGGCGGATCCGCCGTACTCGCGGACGCACTCGCTCAGGTGGGCTTCGAAGCGCTCAGACGGGTTGACGAGCGAACTCCTCCATTCGCGCCTGCACTTGATCGACCAGCCATCCCGGGGTCGATGCGCCGGACATCAATCCGACGACTTTGACGCCATCGAACCACTCCGCTAATAACTCGTCAGGCCCTTCGATATGATACGAGCGCGCGCCGTGCGTTTCGGAAAGTTCGGCGAGGTGCTTGGTATTGGCCGACGTCTTGCCACCGACTACGACCATCACCTCGACTTCTTCGGCCAGACGGAGCGCCTCGCTCTGGCGATTGTTGGTGTCGGTGCAGATCGTGTTGACCGCCCGCACTTCGTAATACTTCTCGCTGAGCGCCTTGACGATATCACTGAAGCGTTCGCGCGAATAGGTCGACTGCACGACCACGCCCATACGACTACCGCGCGGCAACTTCGCGACGTCCTCGACGGTCTCGATGCACCAGGCACCCGGCACGTGACTGAGCGTGCCCTTGACCTCGGGATGATTCGGATCGCCGATCACAATGATCTTGTAGCCTTCGGCTTTAAGCTTCTCTGCCTGCACGTGGATCTTGGTGACCATTGGGCAGGTGGCATCGATGATTTCAAGACCCTTGCGGTGTGCCTTTTCAAAGACGTCGACGGGAAGGCCATGGGCGCGCACGAAGAGCGCGCCGCTCGCGACGTCGTCGACGTTCGCCGCATTACGCAAGCCACTCGCCTCGAGCGTCGCGACGGTTTGCGGGTTGTGCACGACGTGGCCAAGCGTGGTCACGTCGCTGCGCTGGGCGATCGCCTCTTCGGCTTTCTTCACCGTGATCGCGACGCCGAAGCAGAATCCCTGAACCTTAGCCTTGCGAATCTCCATCGATGCTTTCCCGTAAGGCCCAAATTGCGCCCATTACGTCGTCGGTGAACTTCGCCAAGTCGTCGCGGGTTGCTTTCCGGTCCGCCGGTAATGACATCGGTTTGCCAAATACGACTTTGATCTGACCCAGATGGCCGGCGTTGGCGCTCCCGTCGATGTAGGCCGGGGTTACCGGCGCCTTGGCGAGCGAGGCCAGCAGCGCGACGCCGGTCCGTATTTCCTTATCCCCGTGGACGTTCCGGCCGCCTTCGGGGAAGATGCCGATGCAGCCGCCCTGGTGCAGAATCTCGACGGAGCGCTTGATTGCGGCCCTGGCGCTGCCTTCGCGATCGACCGGATACGCGCCGACGGCGGCAATGAGCGGCCCCAAGACCGGAATCTCAAAGAGCTCTCGCTTCGCCATATAGCTAATCCGGCGCGGACAGCACGCGCCCAGCAATGGCGGATCCAGATTGGAAATATGATTGCAGGCCACGATGAGCGGTCCGGTCATCGGCACGTTCTGTTTTCCGTAGGCCCGCAGACGCCATAGGGGCGCGCCGACGATGCGGATCAAGGCCTTGGCAAGGCCGTAGAGACTCACCGTGCGCGGTCCACCAGGCCGGCGATTTCGCCGATCACGTCATCGATGCCAATCGCACTTGAATCGACGACGTGAGCGTCGGGCGCCGGAACCAGCGGCGACACTGCGCGCTCGCGGTCCAGACGGTCGCGCTCCTCGATCTCCTGGGCAAGCTGATGCTCGCTGATGTTGTCGCCTGCCGCCAGTAACTGCGCACGACGGCGTTCGACCCGTGCGTGCACTGACGCGGTGAGAAAAATCTTCACTTGCGCGAAAGGCAACACGACCGTGCCGATATCGCGCCCCGCCATCACGACGGGCCCCTCGAGCGCGATCTCGCGTTGGCTGCGCACCATCGCTTCGCGCACGCGAGGATGCGCGGCGATCGTCGAAACGATCGCGGTGACCTGATTCGACTGCAGCGTCGCTTCGTCGAGCTCGGCACCGCCCGCGACGATACGGAATCCCAGCGGAGCGTTCGCATCCAGCGTCACCGTCACGTTGGCGGCAGTCCAAAGCCGTACGAGCGCACTTTCATTGTCGGCATCGATGCCGCTGCGCAGCGCTAGAAACGCAAGCGCGCGATACATCGCGCCCGTATCTAAGTACAAGATCCCCAACGTTTGCGCGAGCCGGAACGCGACCGTCGTTTTCCCCGACGCGGCGGGGCCGTCGATCGCGATTTGCAGGTGAGGCGGGACGCTCATAGCCGAGGCGGCCGATTCGCCGAGGGGTTGGTTTCCACCCCGCGGCAAACACCACTAACGTGGCGAAAACGCGGTCGGTCTTCTTCTGTAATGCCTGCGGCTTCGAATCGACGCGATGGCTCGGGCGCTGCCCGCAATGCGAGGCATGGAACTCCTTCGATGAGCGTCCGTTCGCCGTGCCGGCACGCGGGAGCGTAAAGGCCGCGCGGAGCACGACGCTGGCGCCGATCGAACTCGATGCGATTGATAGTACGAAGATCGCGCGGCTGCACAGCGGGATGAGCGAATTCGACGCGGTCCTGGGCGGCGGCGTTGTGCCGGGCAGCGTTACCCTCATCGGCGGGCCGCCGGGCGCCGGAAAATCGACATTACTGCTCCAAATTGCCGCACGCCTTTGCGCGCGCGGGCGCGTCGTGTACGTGTGCGGCGAAGAGTCGGCGGCACAAGTGAAACTGCGCGCGCAACGCCTGGGCATCGACGCGCCTCTGCTCGTACACGCCGAGACGAATCTGCGCGCGGTGCTCGACGCGCTCGAACGCGCCGATCCGATCGCGGTCATCGTCGACTCGATTCAAACCGTGTGGCTGCCCGATGCGGAATCGTACGCCGGCAGCGTCACACAGATTCGCGACTGCACTCAAGCGTTGATGGAATTCGCCAAACGCTCGGGCTGCGCCACGTTCATCGTCGGCCACGTCACCAAAGACGGCGCCATCGCCGGCCCGCGGCTGCTCGAGCATTTGGTCGATACGGTGCTCTACTTCGAAGGCGAGACGACGGGCGAGTATCGCATCCTGCGCGCGTACAAGAATCGTTTCGGTTCGATCGACGAGATCTGCGTCTTCGCCATGCACGACCGCGGCTTGGACGAAGTGCAAAATCCGTCGGAACTGTTTCTCGCGGGTCGCGAAGAGCGTCCGAGCGGTTCGTGCGTCGTGGCATCGATCGTCGGCTCGCGTCCCGTGCTCATCGAAGTGCAGGCACTGGTCGGTGAGAGCAGTTACGGTACACCGCGCCGGCTAGCCAACAACCTCGACCAAGCCCGCCTCGCGATGATCCTCGCGGTGCTCGAACGGCGGGTCGGCATGCACCTGGGCGCGCACGACGTATACGCGTCGGTGGCGGGCGGGTTGCGGGTGAACGAACCGGCAGCGGACCTGGGCATCGCACTGGCAATCGCCTCCTCATTTCGCAACCGTCCGTTACCACCGCACGCGGCGGCATACGGCGAACTCGGTCTTTCCGGAGAGTTGCGCGGCGTGAATGCAAGCGCACGGCGTGAAGCCGAGGCGCGCAAACTCGGCTATCGCACGATCTTCTCGCCGGAAGCGCACCACGACGTCGCGTCCGCGATCGCCGCCGCACTTTCGTAGCTATGGCGCTGTTCGAAATCGTTCCGAATCTCTCTGAAGGACGCGACGAGACGACGATTGACGCTGCAGTCGAGGCCGTGCATGCAACCGGCGCGTGCGTACTGCACCGGACGAGCGATCCGGTCCATCATCGCAGCGTGCTCACGATTGCGGGCGAAGGCCCACGTGTGCTCGATGCGGCCGTGGCGCTTGCCGGCGTTGCCGTCGAACGCATCGACCTGCGCTCGCACCGCGGCGTTCATCCTCGCATCGGCGCACTCGACGTGCTGCCGTTTGTCCCGTTGCGCGATGCATCGCTGGCCGACGCGGCCGCCCTCGCGCACGAAGCGGGCGCCCGCATCTGGGACCGCTATCGCGTGCCTTCCTTCTTCTACGGTGCCGCGGCGCGGGCACCACACCGCGAATTGCTGGCCGAGGTGCGCGCCGGTGAGTTCGAGGGGCTCGAGGCGCGCTTCGAGCGGCTGCCGCCCGATGTCGGTGCGATTCCCAGACACGAGCGGGCCGGCGCGATTGCAATCGGCGCGCGGAACGTCCTTGTCGCGTTCAACGTTGAACTCCAGACGGACGATCTGACGGTCGCCAAAGCAATCGCACGGAGCATTCGCGAGCGTTCGGGCGGCTTGCGCGGGCTGCGCGCGCTGGGCTTACGCTTGAACGAGGGGGCCGTGCAAGTCTCGCTCAATGTCACGGACGTCGACGCGACGCCGCTCTATCGTATCGTGGAGCTCGTCGCGCGCCTGGCAGCTAAGAACGGCGTCGCGGTTCGCCGAAGCGAACTCATCGGTCTGATTCCGCGCGCCGCGGTCGAAACATCGGCCCGCTACTATTTGGGGACACTGTGAAACAACTCGCCATCCTAATCGCTTGCGCCCTCTTCATGCTGGCGGGCTCCGGCGTTCGCGCGCAGCAAACCGGCGGTCCCGGCGACGCCGGCATCTACACCACCACGTTGAAGAACGGTTTGCGCGTGGTGGTTGTCGAGGATCATGCGGCGCCGGTCGTGCAAACGGCGGTCTGGTATCATTTCGGCTCGCTCGACGAGACCAAAGGCAAAACCGGTCTGGCGCACGCGACCGAACACATGATGTTTCGCGGGACGACCGATATGAGTGCGGGCGGTTTGGACGACATCGTCGCGCGGCTGGGGGCGCAGATGAACGGCCAGACCAGTTACGACTACACCCAGTTTTACTTCATGATGCCCGCCGACAAGGTCAACGTTGGGTTGCAGATCGAGGCCGATCGCATGCAACATTCGACGATGCTTCAAGCGAACTGGAACATCGAACGCGGGGCGGTGCTCAACGAACTCGAGGGTGACGACAGCTCACCGTTCTTCAACCTTTTGTCGAAGGTGCGCGCTGCCGCGTATCCGGGCGAACCGAACGGCCGTACGCCGACGGGCTACATCACCGATGTCGAACACGCCACAGCGGCCGACATCGCCAAGTACTATCACGAGTGGTACGCGCCGAACAACGCGACGCTGGTGGTCGCCGGCGACGTGGAACACGGCACGATCTTCGCTGCGGCGCAGCGTTATTTTGGCGCGATACCGCGCAAAACGCTGCCGGCGCGTACAGAGATCCATCCAACACCGGTCGCGCACACCGTAACGGTGACCTCTGATTTGCCCTTCCCCTTCGGGATCGTCGACCTCGCCTACGCCGTTCCCGGCGATACCGAGCCCGGCGAGCCCGCAATCGACACGCTCTCGGCGCTGATCCCAAACCAGCTTTCGCCATTCTACGCAGCGCTCGTGCAGACGAATATAGCGCTCGCGCTCGAAGCCAACGAGGACACCCAACTCAAGGGCGGCCTGCTGCACGTTTACATCGTCCTCAATCCGGGCCATACCGCCGATGAAGCGGTACGCATCTTCCAAGACACGATGGCCAAGACGCTGGCAAATGGCTTTTCGCCCGATCTCGTCGAGGCTGCGAAGCGACTGACCATCGCCGATCGCCTGTACTCCGCCGATTCCGTCGATGGATTGGGCGATTTGGCCGGCTACACGTACGGCATCGTCGGCGAGCGCGTAAGCGACGAAGACGATCGTCTTGCCGCGCTCACCGACGCATCGCTGCTGGCGATAGCGAAGCAGTACTTGAGCCGTCCGACGGTGATCGGCCACCTGGATCCAAACGCGCAACCGGAACGCGCCAACTCGCAAAAGAGCAACGCCACGATAACCGACGACTTCTCGAAGCGCGTTCCAAACGGACCCATTATCGAACCAGCCGCGCTCAAGGCAGCGGTGCGCACCCCAACGACCGCGCGCAGCACGCTGAATCCGACAAGTTTCACGCTGCCGAATGGGATTCGCATCCTGGTGCAGCCCAAGCCGGATCGCTCGACGTTTGTGCTTAGCGGCAATATCGCCGGCTCGCCTTCGTTCGCGCCCGCCGGTCAAGAAGGCATCGGCGATCTCGCTTCGACGCTAGCCGACTATGGGAGCGCGCAATATCCGTTTGCGCAGCGCCGCAGGGACATCGACATGATGGGAGCGGTGGTGCAGAATGGGCAGAACTTTGAGGCGCGTGGCTTAGCGAGCGATTTCTCGAAGATCGTAGCGATCCTCGCTGACGGCGAGATGCACCCTACGTTCGCCGAACCGTGGTTCTCTCTCGAGCGCGAGCAATTAGCCAATAGCCTGCAATCGACCGCGACGATTTCGGGAGTGATGATCGATCGCGCGTATCTGCGCCTGCTCGCAGCGCCCCAGGACCCGTCACTACGCAATGCCAGCCAGGCCAGCGTGAGCGGCCTCACCCAAGCCGGCCTGCTGCAATACACGAGCACGTATTGGCGCCCCGACCTCACCACCATCGCGGTCGTCGGCGCTGTGACGCCCGATCAAGTGCGCGGCGTCTTGGAGAGCGCGTTCGGGTCGTGGACCGCAACCGGTCCCAAACCGGACCCGCACGCGATGGCCTTTCCCGCCGCGCACCTGGGCCGCGACTATATCGGCACTGACGCAAATCAGGTCTACGTGCGCATGGGGCAGCCGGCCGTCGGGCGCAACAGCCCCGACTACGACGCCTTCCTCGTGCTCAATCAGATTCTGGGCGCGGGTGGAGCGTTCGAATCGCGCTTGTGGCAAGAGCTGCGGCAAAAGCGCGGTCTCGTGTACAGCATCCAAAGCTCGGTCGAGGCAGGCCCGGATCGCGGCGACTTCCGCATCGAGATGAACGCTCCGCCGGGCCGTGTGGTTGAGGCCGTGGACTTTGTGCGGACCGAACTGCAGACGCTGCAGACCCAACCGGTTACGCAGACCGAGCTCGACGATGCCAAGCTGCGCCTCGTTAGCGATGCGTTGCTCGACGAAGCGTCGGCCGACGGTCAAGTACAGCAACTGCTCGATATCGGCACCAACGATTTGCCGCTGGATTATTACCGTACGCTCAACGAGCGCTTCGCGAATATTACTGCGGCCGACGTCGAGCGGGTGGCCAAAAAGTATCTCGATCCGTCGCAGTTGGTCGAGATCTACGCCGGGCCAACCGGGCCATGGTCAGGCGAGTAGCAGCTATCTACTAAACTCTTAGTTGACAAGCCGCCTGCCACGGGTTAACATCTACTAAACTCTTAGTAGATGTGAGGGACCCGTGCCGCGTCAAAAGCCCCGGTCGTTAACGAAGGCCGAATTACGAATCATGCGAGTGCTCTGGAAAAAGCGCCGCGCATCCGTCGCCGAGGTCGTCGCCGCGATGCCGAAGCCGCCGCTCGCCTACACGACCGTCTTGACGATGTTGCGCATTCTCGAACAGAAGGGCGCGGTCAAGCGCGAGCTCGACGGACGAGCCCATATTTACTTCCCGGCGTTTGAGGAAGACGAAGCTGCCGGTACGGCGGTCGGCGACGTCGTGCGATCCTTCTTTGCCAATAGCAAGACGGCCCTCGCGATGCGCTTGATCTCCGAGGAGAAGCCGGATCGGGACGACCTCGCGCACATCAAAAAGATGATCGAAGCCTACGAGGAGGACGCGTAATGAACACGATCGTGCTGTTTATCGTCACGGCGTTAGCCAACGCCCTGTGGCAGCCAGCGTTGATCGCCGGGATCGCGTGGGTTGCACTGAAAATCTCGCGTTGCAGCAATGCAACGACGCGTCACGCAATATGGTCGCTTGCGCTTGCAGGAAGCTTCATCGTGCCGTTTGTCAGCGCGCTGTCGATCGTGATGCCGCAAGGGCACAACGTAACCGTCGCAACGGTCCAGCGATCTACACATTCCGCAAGCACACAAACTCCTATTACTCGCGGGGCGGCAGCGCCCGTTCTCGCGATGAGCCGGCCCAGCTTTCGGATTCAACCGACCGTCGCGCTGATCGCGGTGACAGTGTGGCTAGCCGTCGTGCTTGGAATTCTTGTCCGATTGCTGGTTAGCTTCATTTATCTCGAGCGCCTCAAACGCGACGCCCTGCCGCTCGGAGTCGAATCGCGTCACGCGCTTATTCGCTACGATCGGGCACACAAGGGCGATCGCGACGTGCGCATCTGCGTGAGCGGTGAGATCACCGTGCCGATTGCGGTCGGCATCTTCGATGCGATGATACTGATCCCGTCCGATCTGGTGCACGAACTCGATTACGACGATCTGGACCGCGTGCTGCTCCACGAGTTGGCGCATGTCCGCCGTTCCGACGACTGGGTAAACCTTTTCGAGCGGGTAGCGCAGGCGCTGTTTTTCTTCAGTCCCGGGATCTACTGGATATCGCGACAGATGGATTTGGAACGCGAAGTCGCGTGTGACGACTGGGTTCTCGAGCAGTCGTCTGAGAACGTGCCGTACGCGCGCTGTCTCGCGCGCATCGTCGAGGTGACGCAGTGGCCATATACGGCTCCCGCGGCCCCGGGTGTCTTCGTCACGCGCAAAAGCATGTCGATCCGTATCGAGCGGCTACTGGCGCGCGGACGCGACATCCGGGTACGCCTCGCGCTGGTTCCCTCGCTGCTCTCGCTCGTGTTTATCGTCGCGGTCGTGATCGCGGGCGGATTTGTCTCACCGACGATCGCGTACACACTCGATACGCAGCGTCGGCAACGTCAGTAAGGTCCTTCAGCCGCGAGCGCATACCGCGGTGCGGCACCATGACGTCCAGACAAAAGCCCAGTACGTTGCCTCCCCAATCTCCGAAATCGCGACGACCCTGGTGCCCAAGGCGGCGCCGAAAGTGGCGGTCACCGTGGCGAGCACGACGGCGCCCAGCGATACGTCCTCGCCGCAAGTCGTTGCCGAGACGAGTTATCTCGACGATCTCGCCGCCGCCGGCTACAAGAATCTTAGCCCCGTCGACGTTATTGCCCTCAAAAGCATCGGCGTCAACGGCACGTACATCCGCGCGCTGCAGAACGCCGGATTGAAGAATCTCACCGTTCACGACCTCGAGGCTCTCAAATCGCTCGGCGTCGATGGCGGCTACGTTTCGCAAATGCGCAGCGCCGGATTATCGAATCTCGACGCGTTCGACCTCGAGACCCTCAAATCACTTGACGTCGACGAAAGCTACGTCTCGCAAATGCGCGCTGCCGGGTTAGCCGATCTCGACCCGCGTCAGCTCGCGGGGCTGAAGTCGCTCGGCGTGGACGGCGCGTATATCTCAGCGCTAGCAACTGCAGGCTATCCCCATCTGAACTCACGCGACTACGAGGCGCTCAAGGCACTCGGTGTCGACGCGGCTTATATCCGGACGCTTCGCAGCCACGGTTTCAACAACCTCACCGTCAGGCAGCTAGAGAATTTCAAATCGCTTGGAGTCGAGCCGCAATGAGACGCTGGTATTGCATCCTCGCGCTGGTCTGCGTTGCGCTGACCGCGGCCGCTGCGCGCGCCGAAACGCTCAACGGCACGTGGTCGATTTGGAACGGTGGCTCGGGGCCGCGACTGGAACTGAACTGGAGCAACGGGAGCGGCTCGAGCAACAACGCAACCGTACAGGATCTCGACGTCAACGCGCTCGGTATTGCAAATGCGCTTGCGTCGGGAGGCCAAGATGTGCATTTTCGACTGCACCGCGAAGGGGGCGACTACGCAATGGATGGTTGGCTCGGCGGCGGCAAGGGCGGCGGCACCTACATGTTCACGCCAAACGCCACGTTCTTTGACGATCTGCGTAAAGCCGGACTTACGGTAGACGAGCCGGAGAAGCAGCTGATCTTCGCCGATCTCGATATCACGCGCGAGTATATTTCCGACATGCGGGCCGCGGGCTACACCCTCGACGTGAATGACTTGATCACGTTCCGCGCGCTTCGTATCGATCGCGCCTATATCGACAGCCTGCGTGCGCAGGGGCTACAGAATGCGGACGCACGCGAACTCGTCTCGCTAAAGGCGCTCCGTGTGGATGCGGCTTACATCCAGATGCTCGCCGGCTGTGGCTATGCGCATCTGAACGCGCAGCAGTACGTCACGCTCAAGGCGCTGCGCGTCGATAGTGACTACCTCAAGCACCTGGCCGACCACGGTTTGCGCCACCTTACGGTCCAGCAACTCGTCAACTATAAAGCTCTAGGAATACAGTAGCAGGTCATCGAGAACCCTGGCGGAAGGCCTTATGATGACTGCGACACTTCCAACGTATGACGCACTGCATCTGCTGATCGCCGGCGAGCGCATTGGCGCAAAGCTGCGCAAGACACGCCCCGTGATCAACCCGGCGACGGGCGCCACACTGGCCGAACTGCCGATCGCTACCGATGAAGACTTGCGGCGCGCACTCGACGCGGCGGCGAAAGGGTTCGCGAAATGGCGCGCAGTGAGTGCATATGACCGTGCGGTAATCTTGCATCGCGCCGCGGCGCTGATGCGTGAACGCACCGAGGCAATTGCGCGCACGATGACGCTCGAACAGGGCAAGGTGCTCATCGAATCGCGACTCGAAGTCGGCGCCGCTGCCGACATCTTCGACTGGGCCGCCGAAGAAGGGCGTCGTGCGTATGGCCGCGTCGTGCCGTCGCGCCAGCCGGCCACCATTCGCCAAATCGTGCTACGCGATCCGGTCGGCGTCGTTGCGGCCTTTACGCCGTGGAATTTTCCGGCGCTCACGCCCGCGCGCAAACTCGCCGGAGCCCTCGGCGCGGGATGCGCGATCATCATCAAGCCGGCCGAAGAGACGCCGGGTACGGCACTTGCATTGATGCAAGCCTTGCTCGACGCTGGACTACCCGGCGACGCCGCCCAGATGGTCTTCGGTGATCCCGCCCACATCTCGTCGACGCTCATCGCCTCGCCCGTCGTGCGCAAGATCTCATTCACCGGATCGACCGCGGTCGGCAAGCAACTTGCGACCCTTGCCGCTGCCGGCGTGAAGCGCGCAACGCTCGAGCTGGGTGGTCACGCGCCGGTCGTGATCACGAACAAAGCTGATCTCGATCGCGCGGTGAAACTTTCGGTTGGATTCAAGTACCGCAACGCGGGACAGGTCTGCGTTTCACCGTCCCGCTTTCTCGTGCAGGAAGGCATCTACGACGAGTTCGCGTCGCGCTTCGTGCACGCCGCAGCCGAAGTGCGCGTTGCTGCCGGACTGGAAGAGGGCGCGCAGATGGGATCGCTCGCCAACGAGCGCCGCCGCGAATCGATTCACGGCATGGTCGAAGACGCGGTCAAGCGCGGCGCAAAACTGCAAACCGGCGGAACGCCCTACGATACGCCGGGCTTCTTCTATCCGCCGACGGTGCTCACCGACATACCGGCCGACGCGCGCATCCTCAACGAGGAGCCGTTCGGGCCGGTTGCCGCAATTAGCACGTTCCGCGAGATCGGCGACGCGATCGCCGAAGCCAACCGTCTGCCGTACGGACTCGCTGCCTACGTTTTCACCCAGGACGTCTCGGAGCATATCGCGCTGACTAACGGCATCGAGGCCGGGATGATCGGCGTCAACCACTTCGGCGTCTCGGTTGCTGAGATTCCGTTCGGCGGCGTCAAAGAATCGGGTTACGGTTCAGAAGGTGGGACCGAAGGGCTCGAATCCTATCTCGTGACGAAATCCGTCACGACGGTGTAGGGCGCTACGGCCTACACTGATTCACGAGCGCGAGTACGGTCTTCGTGAGCTGATCCTCGACCTGCGCCGTTGCAACTTGGTTTGCCTCGATGCCCTGGTAAAACCGAAAGATCGGATTGTTGGCGAATTCGCCGGTGGCTTTCTGTGAAATCGCCGGATCGGTGTCGACCGTTGGATCCCTCGTCCCGGAATAGAGCGCAACAACGCGTTGCGGGCCGCTGACGACGTCCTGGAAGCTGACATCTTGATCGTTGAAGCTGCTGTCCAGAGAGTGCCCCTTGAACCCCACGTTCAGGACGCCTTGCGTTGAGTCCCCATGCGCGATGAGGTCTTGCAGCTCAAATGTGTCGGCGAGTCCGTATATGACGTTGAGATTATGGCGTTGCTGATCCGCGACGGCTTGTAATTGCGCTTTTAACTCCGGCGTGAGCCGCGGATCGGCGAGCAGTTGGTCGATCACCTGCAGGTTGTGCACGATGGCCTCGGCGAGCCGCGCCAGCTTCCGGGCGGGAAGGATCAACGCGGGATTTTGGTCGTTGTGCACGTCGGCCGGCGCGAGGTTCTGGTGAATCTGCATCTGATCGAATTGATGACCGGCGATGCTGTTGTTGACCCACGCCTTGCCGAAGTCCACCAGCACCGGTTTGGTCGATTCGATAATTCGATCGTTGCTCTGCAGTCCGGAAATCGTGTCAAACACCGTGCTCGTAAGCGTCTGGCAGAGCGGCGTCGCTTTGACGGTGACGATCGTCTTGAGCGGCGGCGCGCTAGACAGCGGTGTGACCTGCGCGACCATGACGCTTAGCAGTAGAGGCAGCATCGGGCACCTCCTCTGAGGACGTTGCTTTCTACTTCTTACACTCGCTCACCGCTTGCACGACGGTCTGCGCGAGCTGCCCCTCAGCATGCGCCGTCGTCACTTGATTCTGCTCCACCCCGACATAGAAGCGGAGTATCGGATTGTTGGCGAGTTCGCCGATCGCTTTCTGGGAAATCGCTGGATCGGTGTCATCCGTAGGGTCTTTCGGACTACCGATACGGCCGCGCGACGGCCCATAGACTGGGTCTTGAAAACTGACGTCCTGATCGCCGTGGCTGACTTCGCCGTTGCCCCCGCCGGCGTTGATGGCCCCCTGCGTGCCGTCGCCGTGCGCGATCAGATCCTGCATGTTGAACGTATCCGCAAGTCCGTTGAGCACGTTGAGATTCTTGCGCTGTTGATCGGCAACCGCTTGGAGTTCCGCTTTGAGCTGCAGCGCTTCCTTATCCTGATCGGTCTTCGGATCGGCCGGGAAGCGTTTGGGATCGTTGAGCATGTCGTCGATGATCTGCAGGTTGTGGACGATCCCCGCGGAGATCTTGTAGAGCTGCTGTCCGGCCAAGATCAGGCCGGGATTGTCGACGTTGTGGGTTCCACCGGGTGCGTTGCCCCACTGCGCCTGCAGCTGGTCGAACTTCTCGCCGGCAAGGCTATTCGGCATCCACGCCTTGCCCATGTTCACGAGAACCGGTTTCGACTGCGCGATGATCTTGTCGTTGATCTGCAAACCCTGAATCGTGTAGAGGACGGTCGTCGTAAGCGTCGTGCACAGCGGCGCTGCGTTCACGGTGATAATCGTCTTGAGGGGCGTAGCCGTCTGGGCCGGTGCGGCCTGCGCAACAGTCACGGCTAGAACGAGCGCGTAGACCATGGAGCCCCCTCTCCAAGCGCCTTCTTATCTAAACGTATTCCTTGACGTAGGCTGTGACTCGCTTGATCCCTTCGCGCACTTTTTCCAGCGGGGCCACCCAGCTCAGGCGCAGCCAGCCTTCGAATCCCGCTCCAAAGGCAATACCGGGAATTGCAAGGACGTCGTACTCGTCGATGAGGGTCATCGCCGCGTCGTACGACCCTACGCCATCCGGCAGTCGCACGCACGCGTAGAAACTTCCTTCGGGCCGGATAAAGCGCAAGCGACTAGCTTCGAGCGCCTCGACGACCCCCGCCCATTGCGCCCGGTACCACGACACGTGCTCGTTGATGGCGCCGAGCTGACCGAAGATGTGCAGCGCGACTTGCTGCGCAAAAGTATCGGTGCACGAAGTCAGCCAGGCGTGCGTCTTGATCGCATTCTCGACGAAGCGCTCCGGCCCGATGATCCAACCCAAGCGCAACCCGGTAAGCGCGTTGCTCTTGCTCACCGAGTTGGTAACGATGGTGTACGGGTAGCGCTCCCCGAGAAACACCTCGTCGTCGACGAAGCTCTGCTCGCGGTAGATCTCGTCATGAATCATCCAAATCGGCTCACCTGCGCGGGATTCGAGCCCACGTATGAGCTGTTCGCCTTGTGCGTTATTCAACACCCGGCCCGTCGGGTTGTTGGGTGAACACATCACGATCGCGCGCGTACGTTCGCCGATCGCGGCGAGAATGCGATCGGCCTCGATAGCAAAATTATCCGCTTCGCTCATCATCGCTCCGCGCGCCGCGATACCTTCGAGCCGCGCCATCTTCGCATACGACGGGAACGTGGGCTCAACGATGAGCAGTTCGTCGGTCGCGGGATCGAGCAGCGTCTTGATCGTTACGTACATCGCCTCTTGCGAACCGGTCGTGACGCAGACGTTGGCGCCATCATGCATGCCCGGATAGTCATAGTGCCGCGCGATTGCTTCGCGAAGATTCACGTCGCCGGCATTGGCAGTGTAGCGGATCCCGTGCTCTTCGATGTACCGCATCGCGTGCGCGAAGTGCTCGGGGTTGGGACTCAGCGACGGCTCACCGAGCCCGAGATCGATCGTGCCCGCGCGACGTTTTGCCGCGACCGCGCGTATCAGGGAGCTTTCGATCTCTACGACGCGAGGATTCACACCGGTACCTCGAAATCGCGCAGTGCCGCGTTCAGCGACGTCTTGCGGTCGGTCGATTCGCTGCGCGTGCCGATCAAGAGCACGCACGGTACGCCGTACTCGCCGGCGGGGAACGTCTTAGGAATCGTCCCCGGAATCGCGATCGCTCGCTCGGGAATGCGGCCCTTGGTCGTCGATGCGAGCGGCGCGCGCACATCGATGATCGGCGTGCTCGCGGTGAGCACGACGCCGGCGCCAAGCACCGCTTCGCGCCCGACGCGTACGCCCTCGACCACGATGGAACGCGAACCAACGAACGCGCCGTCCTCGATGATGACCGGGGCGGCTTGCGGCGGTTCGAGAACGCCCCCAATTCCGACGCCGCCCGAGAGATGCACGCCCTTGCCGATTTGCGCGCACGAGCCGACCGTAGCCCACGTGTCGACCATCGTGCCCTCGTCGACGTACGCACCGATATTTACGAACCCAGGCATCAAGATCGCGTTGCGTCCGAGGAAGCTGCCGTAGCGCGCGACCCCCGGTGGCACGCAGCGCACGCCGAGTTCCTTGTAGTTCCGCTTGACGGGAAGTTTGTCGAAGAATTGCAGACCGCGCGCATCGCCGATCGGCGCGACGTCGCGGCGCGCGAAGTAGAGGAGGATTGCCTGCTTGATCCACGCGTGCACGAGCCAGTCGTCGCCGGTTGGTTCGGCAACGCGCAGCTTGCCGCGATCGAGGGCCGCAATGACGTCATCGATTGCGCGGCCGGCACGGCCGCGAACGTCGCCGTCCCCAGCGGCGAGCGCTTCAACCTGCACTCGTAGTTTGTCGGTTTTCATGCCGGGCCAAGGTTACGCCTCGGCGAAGGGGCTTTCATGCTCGCTTACCGACTCTTTGACGATGGACCGCGTTTGATCAACGACGCGCCGGTGCCCGACGTGCGCGAGGGCCAGGTGCTTGTAAAAGTTGCCGGCTCGGGCGCGTGCCATTCCGATCTTCACGTGATCGCGGCGACGGCAGCCGGCAACTGCTTCTTCAAGCCACCGTATACGCTTGGGCACGAGAGCACCGGCTGGGTCGCCGCCGTCGGCGCCGGCGTGCAACGCGTCCAACCCGGCGACAAAGTCGCAGTGTATTGCGCGATCGGTTGCGGAAAGTGCCGCACGTGTCTGGCTGGGTTCGAGAGTTACTGCATGCGCTCGCGCCCGGTGAACGCCTTAGGACTCGGCATCGACGGCGGCATGGCCAAATACCTGCTCGTACCGGCAGAGCGCTATCTCATTCCGCTCGGCGATCTGGATCCCGTTGAAGCCGCGCCGCTCACTGACGCGGGCATGACGCCATATCATGCGATCAATCGCTCGCGCGCGTTGCTGACGCCCGACGCAACGGTGGTCGTCATGGGCATCGGCGGCCTCGGTCACCTCGCGCTGCAGATTCTGCGCTCGACCAGCGCCGTTCGTGTGATCGCGATCGACATCTCCGAGGACAAACTGGTGCTGGCGAAAGAACTGGGCGCGGATGCAACCGTGCGCGCAGGCGAGAACGCGTTGCGCGAAGTGATGGAGTTGTTGCATGGCGAGCAAGCCGACGTCGTGTTGGATTTCGTCGGCGTGCAATCGACGATCGACCTCGGTCGCAAACTGGTTCGTCCCGGCGGCGATTTCACCATCGTCGGCCTCGGCGGCGGCACGATGAGCTACGGACAAGGGCGGATCGCCGTAGGCGCACGCGTCTTCACGCCGTACTTCGGCGGCATGGGCGAAATGCGCGAGTTGATCGCGCTCGCCGCGCGCGGCGGGATCGCGGCGCACGTTACCCGCTATCCGCTCGAACGCGTTGCCGAGGCCTATCAAGCGCTCCACGATGGTGCGGTCGAAGGTCGTGCGGTTATCTGTCCCGGATAGGACCCTCATCCCATAATCCTCCGTTAAGCGGCGCGGCCTTCATGTTCCGGGTAAGATATGGATACGGGAACGCGAATTACACGCTCCCGCCTCTTCGCTAGAGCCAAGGAGCAAGTCGTGCCGAACGCGCCCGCCGACGAGCAACGTATCAATACCATTCGATTTCTGGCAGTCGACGCCGTCCAAAAGGCCAATTCGGGTCACCCCGGGATGCCGCTGGGCGCTGCTGCCATGGCCTACACGCTGTGGACCCGGCACCTCAAATTCAATCCGAAGGATCCGCATTGGTTCGATCGCGACCGCTTCATCCTCTCGGCCGGGCACGGCTCGATGCTGCTCTACGCCTTGCTGTATTTAACCGGTTACGATCTGTCGCTCGACGATCTCAAATCGTTCCGTCAGCTCGGCAGCAAGACGCCGGGCCACCCGGAAGCCAACCATACGCCGGGTGTCGAGGCAACCACCGGGCCGCTCGGTCAGGGTCTTGGGAACGCCGTAGGCTTCGCGATTGCCGAAGCGCATCTGGGCGCCGTCTACAACACGGCCGCTGCGAAGATCGTGGATCATTATACCTACGTCATCGCCGGCGACGGCGATTTGATGGAGGGCGTGAGTCAGGAAGCGATCTCGCTTGCCGGACATCTACAGCTCGGCAAGCTGATCGTGCTTTACGACGACAACCGTGTCTCGCTCGCCGGCCCAACCGACGTGGCCTACACCGACGATGCGTGCGCGCGCTTCGACGCAAGCGGCTGGCATACGCAACGCATCGACGTCGATCATTCCAACGACGTGGCAACCATCGATCAAGCGATCGGCGTCGCCAAGGGCGTCACCGATCGTCCCTCGATGATCGCGGTCCGTACGCACATCGGCTTTGGCTCGCCGTTGCAAGACACGTTCAAGGCACATGGCGAACCGCTCGGTGTCGAGAACGTCAAGAAGACAAAACAGGAGCTGGGCTGGCCGCTCGAGCCCGACTTCTATGTGCCCGAGGAGGCGCTGAAATTCTTCCGGGATTCCGGCGCAAAAGGCGCGTCACTGGAAGCGGCGTGGCAAAAGCTCTACGACGCATGGAAGTCCGCTAATCCGGATTTGGGCGCGCAACTCGATCGCGTGCTCGCCGGAAAGCTTCCGGCAAATTTACCGTGGCCGGTGTTCAACGCCGAGAACGGCTCCGTTGCCACGCGCGATGCGGGCGGCACGGTGATGAACGCCATCGCCAAAGATCTGCCCGAGCTCGTCGGCGGCTCCGCCGACCTCGACCCTTCGACGAAGACGTACCTCAAAGATCAGGGCGATTTCCAACCGAACAATTATGCCGGCCGCAACATTCACTACGGCGTGCGCGAGCACGGCATGGCAGCGGCGACCAACGGTATCGCACTGCACGGCGGCCTGATGCCGTTTTGCGCAACCTTCTTCAACTTTGTTGACTACTTGAAGCCGTCGTTGCGCTTGGCCGCGCTCACCAAGATTCACGAGATTTTCGTCTTCACGCACGACTCGGTCTTTCTCGGCGAAGACGGACCGACGCATCAGCCGATCGAGCAACTTGCGATGCTGCGCGCGATGCCGAATGTCCGCGTCGTACGTCCGGCCGATTCACTCGAAACGTGCGAGGCTTGGAAGCTCGCAATCGATCCGGAGAGCGGCACGCCGTGGGTGCTGGTGCTCACGCGCCAAAAGCTGCCGTTCCTGGGCAACCGCGATGCGCACGTCGGACGCGGAGCCTACATTCTTTCTGACGCGTCCGGTACGCCGGACCTCATTCTGATTGCGACCGGCTCGGAAGTTTCGCTCGCCGTCGACGCCAAGAAGATACTCGAAGAGAAGGGCGTGCGCACGCGTGTCGTCTCGATGCCATGCTGGGAGCTTTTCGAACTGCAGCCGCAGTCCTATCACGACGAGGTCCTGCCGCCCAGTGTGACCGCGCGCATGTCGATTGAAGCGGCGTCGACCTTCGGGTGGACGCAATGGGTCGGCGATCGCGGCGTAACCTACGGCATCGATCGCTTCGGCGAATCTGCGCCCATGGCGGCGATCGCCAAGAGCCTCGGCTTTACTCCCGAACGCATCGCGCAAGTCGCGCTCGACGCATTCGCACTCGCATCCCGCTAAAGTTCGCTCATCATTCTGTAGGAGAGGCACGTGAGTAACCAATTGCAACAACTACTCGAGGCCGGCCAAAGCGTATGGCTCGATAACCTGCGCCGCAGCATGTTCGGCTCGGGCGAACTGCAGCGCCTGATCGATCAGGGACTGCGTGGAATGACGAGCAATCCGACGATCTTCGAAAAAGCGATCGGTACCGGCGACGACTACGACGCCCAGCTCCGCACGCTGATCGGCGAGGAGACGGACGCCGACGCGCTGTTCTGGGATCTGGCCATCGCCGACATCCAACAGGCATGCGATGCGTTCCGCCCGCTCTACGATTCGTGTGGCGGGAACGACGGCTTCGTGAGCCTCGAGGTGTCGCCGCTGCTGGCGCACGACACGCAGGGCACGATCGAAAATGCTAAGCAGCTCTGGGCACGAGTCGGGCGCCCGAACCTGATGGTCAAGATTCCCGGCACGAACGAAGGCGTCGCGGCTATCGAAGAGTGCATCTACACGGGACTCAACATCAACGTCACGCTGATCTTCTCGATCGAGATGTACGAGAAGACGGCAAGCGCGTATATCGCGGGGCTGCGCCGGCGCGTGGCCGAGGGCAAACCCATCGATCGGATTCGCTCGGTCAACTCCGTTTTCGTGAGCCGCATCGACTCAGCCATCGATCACCTGTTGCAAGCCAAGATCGCCAAGGGCGAAACGAAACTGCAATCGTTACTCGGAAAGGCCGGCGTCGCCAACCTCAAACTCACCTACGCAAAGTTCAAGGAACTCTTCGAAGGCACAGCCTTCGCCGACGTGCGAAAAGCCGGCGGCGCGGTGCAACGCCCGCTATGGGCCAGCACCTCGGTGAAAAACCCGGCCTACCCCGACCTGATGTACGTCGAGACGGTCGTCGGCCCGCACACCGTAAACACGATGCCGCCGAACACGCTCGATGCGCTGCTCGACCATGGTAAGATCACGCCGGATACGGTGGAGTCGGGGCTCGACGAGGCGCGTGACGTGATGCACGCGCTGCAAGATGCAAAGATCTCGTTCTTCGACGTGACGCACCAGTTGCAAGTCGAAGGCGTCTCGCTCTTCTCCGATTCCTTTGCCGCGCTGATGGGCGCGATTGTCTACAAGCAGAAACAGCTTGCCGACGGCAGCGAGCGGGTAACGATCTCGAGCGCTCCGGCCGGCGCACTCGATCAGCTTGCCAAGGCGGACTTTCTCAAGAAGCTGTGGGCCAAAGATCCGTCGCTGTGGACCACCGATCCGAAAGCCGCGGACATCATCAAACACGCGCTGGGTTGGCTTGATATTCCGCAGCATCTCATGGAGCACGTGCCCGATCTCGAGGCGTTTGCCAAGGAGATCGCGCGTGACTTCGATCACGTGGTGGTGCTCGGCATGGGCGGCAGTTCGCTTGCGCCCGACGTGCTGGGCGACACGTTCGGCAGTCCTGATGACGGCCCCATCGAGGACGTGCCATGGCCGCAGTTGCATGTGCTCGATTCGACCGATCCCACGCAAATCGCCGAGCTCGATGAGAAGCTCGCGCTCGACCGGACCTTGTTCATCGTTGCGAGCAAGAGTGGATCGACCACCGAACCCAACGCGTTCTTCGCCTACTACTACGACAAGGTGGCCAAACTAGTGGGGACGAGTAACGCCGGTAGGCAGTTCATCGCCGTGACGGATCCCGGCACGCACATGGTCGAGGTTGCCAAAGGGCACGACTTCCGGCGCATCTTCGAGAACGACCCGAACATCGGCGGACGATATTCGGCGCTGTCGTTCTTCGGCATGGTGCCGGCGGCGCTTACGGGTGTCAACGTGCGGCTGATTCTCGATCGAGCGCTCGGCGCGATGCACGCTAATGACAAGACGGTCGATCCGCGCGTCGCAACCGGCGTACGCTTCGGTGCGGCAATCGGCGGCTGGGGGGTGAATGGCCGCGACAAACTCACCATCGTCACACACCCCGACGTATGGGCATTCGGCGCGTGGGCGGAACAACTCATCGCCGAATCTACCGGCAAGCAAGGCAAAGGCATCATCCCGATCGAAGGCGAGGCGCTCGGAATGCCGCGCGACTATGGTAACGATCGCGTCTTTGTCTACGTTGGATCGAATCTACCCGATCCAAAAGCCGGCGTGAAAGAGTCCCTGCAGGCGTTGGAAGACGCCGGGCATCCAGTGATTCGTCTCGCGATGAACGACGAATATGACTTGGGCGAGCAATTCTACCTGTGGGAGATCGCTACGGCGGCTGCGGGAAGCATTCTTGGCATCAACGCGTTCGATCAACCTAACGTGCAAGAGTCCAAAGACAACACCGTAAAACTGCTTTCACAGTTCGAAACCACCGGCTCGATCCCCGAGCCGGCACCCGATGTCGAAGGCCCTGCCTTCGATATCACCTATCTGTCCGGAAGCAAGGACTTCGCGGGCGCACACAGCGACGCTGGTGCGTTGGGCGCCGTCTTCAAGCAGCTCGTGCCCGGCGACTACGTCGCGATCTGCGCCTACATTGCGCGCGATCCCAAGCATATCGACACGCTCGACAAGTTGCGCTTGATGATCCGCAATGCCGGCGACGTCGCGACGACCGTTGGCTTCGGGCCGCGCTTCCTCCACTCGACGGGTCAGCTGCACAAAGGCGGTCCCGATTCAGCCGTTATGGTGCAGATCGTCGGCGACGAGCCCACTGATCCCCCGATTCCCGGCATGAAGGTCGGATTCAGAACGCTGCTTGCCGCGCAGGCACTGGGCGACTGGCAATCACTCGACAGCCGCCATCGGCGCGGTCTTCGCATCCACCTCAAAGGCGACATCGATTCCGCACTTCAAGCGTTTGTCGCCGCGGTCGACGACGCACTCTCGACCCGCGCTTAGACGGTTCGGCCGCCTTACGGCGGTCGCGCCTCTGCGCTCCTCACCTTCACCTGCATCCTGCAGGCACAGGAGTAACACATGCAAATCGGGATGGTTGGACTCGGCAAAATGGGCGCAAATATGACGACGCGTCTGCTCCAAGGCGGACACAAGGTCGTGGTCTACGACCGCAGCGCCGACGCGGTAGCGCAGGCGGCATCCGGGGGAGCAACCGCATCGACGGGGCTAAAAGATCTCTGTGCCAAGCTCGTCTCGCCGAAGGTTGTCTGGATCATGGTTCCCTCGGGCAAACCGACGGACGACACGATCGATGAGTTGTGTACCATCTTGAGCAAGGGCGACATCATCATCGACGGTGGCAACACCAATTGGAAAGACGGCTTGGCCGCGTACGATCGGTCCAAAGCTAAAGGCGTCTCGCTCGTTGATGCGGGCACCAGCGGCGGCATCTGGGGGCTTACGGAAGGCTACTGCTTGATGGTCGGGGGCGACGACGCAGCCGTGAAGGTGTGCGAGCCCATCTTCAAAACGCTCGCGCCGCCCAACGGCTATGCTCACGTCGGTCGCGCCGGCGCCGGTCACTACTCGAAGATGGTGCACAATGGCATCGAGTACGGGATGATGCAAGCCTACGGCGAGGGCTTCGAGATTCTCGAAACGTCGCCGTTCGATTTCGATCTCGAACAAGTCGCGGGCATTTGGCGTTACGGCAGTGTGGTGCGCTCGTGGCTGCTCGAGCTTGCAGTGCTCGCCTTCAAAGCCGATCCGGGGCTTAAAGATATTCGCGGCTACGTCGAGGACACGGGCGAGGGGCGCTGGACCGTGCAGGCCGCTATCGATCAGGACGTACCTGCTCCCGTCATTACGCTCTCACTTATGCAACGCTTCGTTTCGCGCCAGGAAGAATCGTTCAGCGCCAAGGTGATTGCGGCGCTGCGCAACCAGTTCGGCGGCCACGCCGTGAAGACGGAGACGCATGCCTGAAGCGGTTGCGAGCGTCTCGGTCGACGGACAGTCGGAAAACCCGCTCAGAGCGGGACTACATACCGACCGTATCAGCGATCCGTGCAGCATCGTCTTCTTCGGTGCTAGCGGCGATCTGTTCAAGCGCATGCTCCTGCCCGCCGTGTACTCATTGCGGATGCACGGCACGCTACCCAACGACTTCGCTGTCGTCGGCGTTTCGCGCGCTGAGTATACTGACGATAGCTTCCGAGCGTATTGCAAGGAACAGCTCGAACAATTTGCGCCGGCCGATCAAAAACCGCAAGGCGCGATGTGGGAAGATTTCGCGCGACGCCTGAGTTACGTCGAGGGCGAGTTCGACGATCACAAAACCTACGGCGAGTTGGCCAAGCACATCGCATACGACGACGCAGAACTCGGCACGCGCGGAAACCGGCTCTTCTATCTCTCGACACCGCCCTCGGTCTTCCCCACGATCATCGAGCTTCTGCGCGAGGCCGATCTCAACCAGCAGCACGACGGCTGGGCGCGCATCATCGTCGAGAAGCCGTTCGGCACGGATCTCGAGTCGGCGCGAGCGCTGCAAACCGAAGTCGAAAAGGTCTTTAGCGAGAGCGAAGTTTATCGCATCGATCACTACTTGGGCAAAGAGCCGGTGCAGGATATCATGGCGCTGCGTTTTGCCAACACGATCTTCGAACCGGTATGGAATCGCAATTACGTCCAGTCGGTGCAGATCACCGCGGCCGAGCAGCTCGGCGTCGAGCTGCGCGGCGGCTATTACGACCACGCCGGCGCGCTGCGCGACATGATTCAGAATCACGTCATGAACTTACTGGCACTGGTCGCGATGGAGCCGCCGTCGAGTTCCGACGCCAACGCGATTCGCAACGAGAAATTCAAGGTGCTCGAATCGATCGAACCGCCGGAGCACGGAAGGGTGCTCGATATGTCGGCGCGAGGTCAGTACGGACCCGGCGCGATCAACGGCAAACCCGTCCCTGCCTATCGCCAGGAACCCGACGTCGATCCTCAATCGAATACCGAGACATTCGCATCGGTGCGTCTCTTCGTCGAAAACTGGCGCTGGGCGGGCGTACCGTTCTACTTGCGCTCGGGCAAGCGGCTCGCCAAGAAGATGTCGGAGATCGCGGTGACCTTCAAGCCGATTCCGCACCGAATCTACGGCGAGCGCACCGACACGATCGAACCCAACGTCCTCGTCATGAAGATCCAGCCCGAAGAGGGCGTCGCGATGCGATTCTCCGCAAAAGTCCCGGGCATGAAGAATCACATTCGCAGCGTCTTCATGGACTTCAATTACGGAACCGGGTTCGGCGTGCACTCACCGCCCGCATACGAACGGTTGATCGGCGACGCGATGCGGGGCGATCAGACGCTCTTTACCCGCTGGGACGCGGTCGAACGCGCCTGGGAGATCGTGATGCCCGTCCTCGACGTGTGGCAAAACACCAAGGACTTCACCTTTCCGAATTACGCGTCCGGGTCACAGGGTCCGCAGTCGGCCTTCACACTCTTTCCGGAGTGGCGCCCGTTGTGAGTCTCGACGTCCATCCGGTTATGGACGCACTCACCAAGGCCCGGCAGGATCCAGGCGCGATGAAGACCGCGACAATGACGTTCGCCGTTTTCTTCGGTGACGATAGCGGCGCCGAATGGGTACGCGGCCGCGTGCGAGCGCTCGCCGAGAAGCATCCCTCGCGCGTGGTGATCTTCGATGCGGCAAAGAACGAAGATGAGCGTGTCGTCGAGCCGTCACAGTCGCGTGGCGAATGGATCGAGATCGGCGTGCGCGATGCGAGCGCCGGCGAGCTCGACGCGGCCCTCACGATGCTCGAACTCCCCGAAGCCCCGGTGGTGCTCCTTTGGATAGCCGAGGCGCTCTCGAAAGACGACCGGTTTCTTGCGCTGGCACGGCGCGCGAACACGACGATTTGCAGCACCTCGGTTGCGCGCACCGACGAGCGCCCCTTGCGCGACTTGGCGCAGTTCGTTGACGAGCATCCCGAGATCTTGATTCAGGACGTGGCGTATTTGCGGCTCGGAGCGTGGCAAGAGTTGATCGCCGAGTTCTTTGACGAACCCGAATGCCGGCATGAATTGCATATGTTGCGCAGCGTGGAAGTGACCGCCGGATCCGACGCCGAGATGTACTATCTGCTCGCATGGCTTGCAAGCCGCCTCGCCTGGACGCCGGTGAGCGCCGATACGTTCGCAACACCCACCGGTAACGTGCGGTTCGCGCTGGTCCACGACGGGCCGCCACGCCGCGTCTCGCAAGTCGTCCTTGCCTCAGAGGGGGCAACATTTAAGGCCAGCATTCATCCCGACGATCAAGGCGCGATCGCCCTCGAGGTAACCGGCTCGGCCGCGTGTCCATCGCGCTTTGCCCCGCTGCACACCGTCGACCTCGCCTCGCTGGTCGAGCGCGCAATTCTGACACGGACACTCGACCCCGTCTTTGCCGAGTCACTAGCAATGGCAAGACAAATCATCGAAAGGCACGTAGCATGACGACACGCGAACTCGGAATGCTCTACATCTATGAAACCCCGGCCGAGGCCGCCAAGTCGCTCGCCGACCTGATCGTCGAGTACGGCGCGAGCGCAATCGAGGGCCGGGGTCGCTTCGTCATTTCGCTCGCGGGCGGAACGACGCCGAAGGCCGCGTACGCGCTGCTCGCTCAGGCGCCGTACTGCGACGCGATCGACTGGAGTGCCGTCGAGATCCTTTTTGGCGACGAGCGCTGCGTACCGCCCGACAACGCCCAATCGAACTACAAGATGGCATACGACACGTTTATCGGGCCACTCAACATTCCGGACGCGCACGTTCACCGCATGCGCGGTGAGGACGATCCGCAGCACGCGGCAATCGACTATCGCGCGGTACTCGTCGACGTGCTCGGTGAGGAACCGTCTTTCGATTTAGTGATGCTCGGCCTCGGTCCGGACGGACACACCGCCTCGCTCTTTCCCGGCCAGAATCCACTCACCGAGGACGAGCAAAAAGTGCGTGCCGTGTACGCCGAGTCGCAATCGCAGTGGCGCATTACCTTAACGCCGAGCGTCCTCAATAGCGCGCAAGCCGTGTGTTTTGCCGTGGTCGGGGCCGAAAAAGCAGCGATTCTCGCTGCCGTGCGCGAGGGGCCCTACGATCCAACCAAGTATCCCGCGCAAATCATCGCCCCACCGGACGGCGAACTCATCTGGCTCTGCGATAAAGCCGCGGCTGGTAAAGGCTAGATTATTCTCCTGGTGTTTTCGGCGAAGGGCTGTCGCGCGGACTCGCTTTTTTGTTTACGCTCGCCGCGCGACACCCGCGTCGCCTCAACCCCATCCAAATAATTTAGCGAGAAATGAATCGCCGGAGCTTTCTTGCTTCGCTTTTGATTGGATTAGATTAAATTCATACGTCTTAGTAACCCGAAACTAGGGTGAAGCCGCTGCCGTTGTTTTTTAACAGGACTCCCATACCGCCGACTTTCCCAAAGCTCCGCTCGAAATCGGCCGCGAGCGGGTGATTGCAACCCGATTTGTAGACTTCCGCACGAACTTTGATTTCGTTCCGTGCGGTGAATCTGAACGGGAAGGATTCTCCGGGCTTTACGTTCCTTGGGCGATCGCCGCTGACGATCGACCAGGGTCCAATTGCGCTTGCCCTTCCGTATATGGTGATCCAGGCGCAGTTCGTCGACGCGTTCCGGAAGTTGATCCCGGCTTGGTCAGCATCAGCAACCGCGCAGAGCCCCACGACGGCGAAGAATGCAAAAAAGATGCCAAACAAGGATTTATACATTATTGAGACTTTGACGGGGACGGTTGGGACCCTTCGACAAGCTCAGGGTGACAGATTCAAGCTCAGGGTGACAGATTCAAGCTCAGGGTGACGCGTACTGCGCTTCGCCGTTTCCGAACGACCAGTTCTCTTTCTTGACCTCGACAAGATTGATGAAGACGTCTTAAAAAGAACTACACTATGGAACGCTGATTCCGGTGATCGCTTGGATCAGGTGTCCCGCGAACGGTACGCCGACGCCGGTTACCTGATCGTAGCCGGGTCCGGCACTGAAGCCCGGCACGGGCGTCGCGGGCGCGTTGTTTGGATCTGCCATTTGGTTGTCGCCGTAGACGATGTCGTAGAACACCTGGTTGTAAGGCAGCGACGGCATCTTGCCGGCGACTGGCGTGTTCTTATAGATCGCGTAGAAATACGGCGCCGCGTTGCCGAGCCGATAGCCGCTCGCAGGACACATGCCGGATCCCTGATGCATCTTTCATGCACTCAACACGTCGGCCCACATTGCCGCCATCTCCGGCGCGGCGACCGATGTTCCGCCGACGCCTTGGATTCCACCGTCCAATCCCGACGTTGAATTCATCACGAAGGCAATGCCCGTTAAATTAGATCAGATTCTCTCGGTGCGATGGTCCGAGCGGGCCTCGCGAAAGCGAACGTAAACAAAAAAGTGAGCGAAGCGAGGCCCCGAGAGACCTACGCCACCGAGAGAATCGACATCAGCGCGAGCGAGAATTGAGGCGGTTCATTTCTCGCCCGTACAGTACGGCCATCCGTTCCGAGAGTTTGCGGTAGGTCAGCGCCGAGACGCGGCGCGGACGAACCGTTTTCTTGACAACGATCATGGTTGCAGCGCTCCTTGTCCCAACGTACCGAGCGAAACACCGTTTTGGCTGAGAATAGAACCATCGACGCGCTGGAGTTCGACGACCGCCTTATTCAGGTCGGTCTGCGCTTGTAGCTCGAGCCCTTCGTTCTGGACGAACTCGACCTGGCGCTGATTGATCAAGAACGTGGTGGACTCGCCGTTGAGGAACTTGCGCTCTTCACTGGCCAGCACTTGGGCTGACGCCTCGCGCGCCTGACGCGCCGCGAAGAGCCGCGCGAGCGCGGCTTGGTAGTTCTGAACGGCGTTGCGAACCTCGTACTGGATGCGCTCGGCCGTGCCGAGCTTTTGGACGGCGGCGATATGTGCTTGCTCGTCGGCCGCGGACAGCGCGCCTCTTGCCGTATTGTTGCCGATGGGCAGCGAGACCACAATGCCCGCCGAGTAGGCCGAGAAGCGGCTGGAGTTCGCGAACGCTTGGCCGTACGTGCCGTCGTAATACGGCGGCGGCGTTGCGGTTCCGAAGATCCCGCCCAGCGGCGGTAGCGCATTTCCCGCGAAGCCGTTGCCGTTGTAGGTGAGCTGCAGGTCGGCTTGCGGCAGCAGCTGGTTCTTAGCGTACGCGCGGTTGACGCTGGCCTGCTTCTGCGCATCGATCGCCTGGCGAACTTCCGGGCGATTCCGCATCGCCGACGCCAGCAGAGATTCAACCGACGGCGTCTGCGGGAGCGAGAGAACGTCCGAGGTGGGCACCAGGTTCGCGCGCCAGATCGGATCGCCCGGATCGGTGACGACCAGGCTCTTGAGCTGGTTTTGCAGTTCCGAGACGGTCTGCAGCGCGGAAAACACGTTTTGCTGATACACCGCGACCTGCGTTGACGACTCGACGGCATCGATCGGAGCGGCGGCGCCGCGCTTGGCTTGGCGTACGTTGCTTTGCTGCTGCAACACGGTCTGATGCAACGCGTCCTCTTGGATCGCGACGTTGCGCCAGGCGGCGAGCAGATCCCAATAGGCGTCTTCCACGTTCGCGATCGTCGTCGAAACGGTCGCGAGTGTCGACGCCTGCGTGGCGTCGTTGTTCACGACCGCAAGCTCGATCTGGCGCTTGTCGTCGTTCATCAGGAAGTTCTTGAGCAACGGCTGCGTGATCGAGACATTGAACGAGCCGTAGTAGTACGGATCGAACGAGTTGATAAAGGTGCTGTCGTTGACCTTGGTTTGCGAAACGTTGATGTTGTATTGCGTTCCGGTCTCGAGTTGGCCCTGAACGCCGGCCTCCTGCGTCTGGTAATTTTGCACGTACGGCTGAAAGTCGGTGCCGCC
Organism: Vulcanimicrobiota bacterium; assembly: GCA_963837195.1. Taxonomy (GTDB): domain Bacteria; phylum Vulcanimicrobiota; class Vulcanimicrobiia; order Vulcanimicrobiales; family Vulcanimicrobiaceae; genus Aquilonibacter. The sequence goes on along the minus strand of CAWIMO010000006.1, from coordinate 2,927,643 downwards.
CGAGAAAAAGGCATTGAGCGCTGGGTTCGTGTCGTGCTTGACCGAAGGTTCAACGAAGAAGTGCACGTCGTTCGCACCCTTCGCCTCCTGCACCTGATACGTCGCAACGCGCGTGTTCGATGCAGCAACCGAAAGGTCGGGATTCTTAAGCAGGGCCATGCCGATGGCGTTCTCGAGCGAGATACCGACGAACGGCTGCTGCGTGACGCCAACGATATCGGCGTTGGTGGGCGGAATGTCGGGAGCTTTATAGCCGGGAGCAACTGTCGGCCCCGGCGGCGTTAGCGGGGTCGGCACCGGTGTCGGAATCGCAGCCGCCGCCGGCAGCGTCGGTTTCGCCGATGCCGCGAACGGCGCGGCGGCCATTACTGCGCCGAGGGCCAGAGTCAGAATTGTGCGAGTATTCACGGAACGCTCCTATTCGACCGCGACGTGTCCGCCGAGTCGCGGTTTGTTAAGCAGTAGTACGAGCGGCGAAAGTGCGATCGTTATAATCGCCGTCCAGCGCGAGGTGTCCGCGTACGAGAGCACCTGGGCTTGCCCTTCAACCAATCCTTGCAGTGTGGTTAGGGCCGACGTCGAGTGCTCACCGCCATTTTGTTGTAGATAGATTGCCGTCGGCTGCGCATGCAGATTGATGCTGGCCGCGAGCTCGGTTTGGTGCGCGGTCGTGCCGCGAACCAGCAGCGTCACGAGGATGGCCGTTGCGATGCTGCCGCCGACTTGACGCGAGAGATTGAAGAACGCCGAGGTCGAGGGCACCTCGCGATCGGGCACGCCGCCGATCACCGCAATCGAGAGCGGCACGAAGATTTGCGAAAGTCCAATGCCGCTCACGACCAGCGCGAGGATGAAGGTACTGAACTGCGAGTTCGGTGTTGTGACCCCGGCGAGAATCCAGTTTGATATGCCCAGGAGCACGAAGCCGATCGCCGTTGAAAGACGGACGTCGATTGTGCCGCGGCTTGCCAGCATCGCCGTGATCGGCGTGAAGAGCATGACGGCGCCCGCGCGTACCAAGATCGTCAACCCCGAGAGCGTGGCGGTGAACCCGAGCGAGTTTTGCAAGTACTGCGGTAGGACGAGAATCGAGCCATAGAGGCTGACGCCAAGGACCGCTCCGAGGATGCTTCCTGCGGCGACTTGCCGCAAGCGCAACACGTGAAGATCGACTACCGGTATTCCCGAACGTAGCGTCCACCAGATAAAGCTGCCGATTCCGATCACGGCGAGCGCGGTGAAGAGCCGGATGTTCGGATCGTCGAACCAATCGTATTGCTGCCCTTGGTCCAGCACGTATTGCATCGCCCCAAGGCCGATTGCCAGCAGCGCAAGGCCGATCCAGTCGAGCTTCAGCGCGCGCGGCTTGACCGGATTGCGCAGGTAGTTCCAAATGAGCGTTGCGGCAACGATGCCGACCGGCAAGTTGATGAAAAACGCCCAGCGCCACGTCAAATTGTCGGTGATCCATCCGCCGAGCACGGGGCCGAGCGCGGGTCCGACGATGACGCCCATTGCAAAGATGCCCTGCGCCTTGCCTTGCTCGCGCAGCGTATACGTATCGCGCAGAATCGCCTGCGACGTCGAAATCAATCCGCCGCCACCGAGGCCTTGAATGATACGCCAGAAAACCAACGAGTTGAAGTTCGGCGCGAGGCCGCACATCAGCGACGCGATCGTGAAGATGACGATCGATGCGACAAAATACTGCCGCCGCCCGAAGCGCGCCGCGAGCCACGGCGTGATCGGGATCACCACCACATTGGCGATAATATATCCGGTCACGATCCAGGCGCCTTGATCGACCGGCACACCGAAATTCCCTTGAATGTTCGGCAACGCCACATTGACGATCGTCGTGTCGATGATCTCGAGCAGCGTGGCGGCAATCACCGCGACGCTCACAATGGCCCTACGCAGGCCGTATTCGGCTACGTTTCTTGGTTCCATCATCGTTGCTTACGCTTTCGGGCTAGCGGACTTTCACGTAGGTTTCGACGCTCATACCCGGCCGAAGCGGCTGCCTGGGGTCTTGATCGTCGATCGAAATTCGCACCGGAATACGCTGCGTCACCTTGACGAAGTTGCCGGTAGCATTTTGTGCGGGTACGAGCGCGTAAGTGTTCTGTGATGCCGGATTGATCGAGATCACGCGGCCGTGGAACGTCTTTCCGCTGTAGGCATCGACCTTGATGTCGACCGGCTGACCCACGTGCATGCTGCCCATCTGGGTCTCTTTATAGTTGGCCGTGATATAGATCTGTCCCGGACCGTCGGGGATCAGCGTGAGGATGGTCATTCCGGCCGAGACCGTTTGACCGACCTCCGCGCTCTTCTCGCCGACGAATCCACCGATCGGCGAGTAGATGTGCGTGAACCCGAGATTCTTCTTGGCAATTGCGAGCTGTGCCGCGGCGGATTCAACTTGGCTTGGATCGGACGATTGGGCGAGTTTACCTTGCGCTGTGGTCACGCCGCCCTGCGCGGCTGCGACCGAGGCTTGTGCGGCGGTGACTTTTTGCTCCGAAGCGTCGAGATTGGCCTGCGCAACATTGATTTGGTCGCGCGCGGCGCGAAGCTGCGCCGAGGCCGCCGCTAAATTGGCCCGTTCGGCGTCGAGCTCTTGACGCGCAACGTCGCCCGTGCTCACCAGCGAGAGCGTACGATTATAGTCGGCGCTAGCCTTATCGTATGCGGCTTGCGCTGCCGGCAGCTGGGCGTCCGCAGAGCGGAGTTGTGCCTGCGCCTGCGCGACGCCCGATTGCGCTACCGGAACCTGCGCCGACGCGTCCTGCGTGTTTGCCACGGCCTGCGTCACGCCGCCCTGGCCTTGCACCGTGTTGGTGCGTTGATTTGCGACCGCGAGATCGTACTGCGCTTGCGCGTTGCGCACTTGGTCACGCTCAACCGCGTTATCGAGAACGATCAAAAGTTGACCCTTGTGGACCTCGTCGTTCGTATCGACCAAAATCTGATCGATGCGCTCGTTGATCTTGCTCGTGACGGCCACGGCGTCAGCGTCGACGCGTGCGTCGTCCGTCCCCTCGTGAACGCGGGCGTAGAGGAACCACTTCACACCCCAGAAGATGAGAAGGATCGCGACGATTACGCCGATCGCGCCGAAGATGTAGCGCCTGCGTGGACCAGTACGCTCTTCGATCGCCGTCGGTTCGCCCGCTCCATTGTGCGTTTGGCCTTGGCCGGTTTGCGGTGCCTCGCGCGTGTCCATTTACTTGCTCCTTACGCCGTTGAGAAAGACGTCGATGATGTAAGAAAGTGCATACTCGGAATCCGAGTACATGCGGCTATCGGGAAACTTGCCACGCGCCATTACTCGCGCGAAGATCATACCCATGAAAAACTCAGCCAGGTCCACCGGGTTGCCGCGCAGGCTGCCCTCGGCCACCTTTTTTTCCATGAACTCGACCACAGCCGAGCGGACCGCGGTCTGGGGACGCCAGGTCTCCCGCGCAAAGACGCTGTTCTCGTAGTCGGTCTCGACCAGCGACCAGCGGATCATGTCGCTCATCGACTCCATGTGGTCGTTCATCGAGCGCGCGATCGCGAGCAATTGCTCCTGGAGCGGGCCTTCCAGCGTGGCGATCAAATCGCGCAGCTGTCCATCCGGACACGAGTGCTTGGCGACCGCAATGATCAGCGCGTCTTTGTTGCCGAAGTGGCGAAACAACGTGGCTTCGTTGACGCCGGCAACGTCGGCGATCTCGCGGGTCGTTGCGCCGCGCTTGCCTTTGCGCTTGATGACGTCGCGAGCAGCGAGAACGATGCGATCGCGCGTCTCTTCTGGAGTGACTTTGTCGGCGTGTTTTTGTGCTTCAATCATGGCTGTTGTGTGAACACCGAGTCGCTTAGCGCGACGTTAGTTTGGTAGGAATCGTAGGTCGAATCGCCGGTAAATCCGATGCGGCGGTGGCCTTCGAAGTGCTGGCGTACGACGACGTTAAAACCGTCTTGCTTGCCGTAGTATTGCTTCATCACGATGGCATCGCCGTTCGTGTAGTGCCAATCCATCTCGACGAGTTCGTAGGTGGTGGGGTCGACGTACACCGTCGTATCCTTGATCTGATCGCTGTAAATCTTCTTGGTGAGCACGAGCACGATCATCGGATGACCGTCAAGCGGCTGGATGCCGTCGAGCCTGATGTTCGAATCTTTTTCCCAACTCGTCGGGTCGCCGACGTCGGTGGAGAGCTTTTGAATGGCCCGCAGCGAGCTCGCGCACAGACCGGATATCGGATTGAGCACCACCGCAAAGCTTCCGGGGCGCTTGTAGTAGGCTGTGCCGTCCGTACGCAGCCGGCACAGCGGAATCGACGGGCGCGCATTAACGTGGACACGCGCCATGTATGACTCCAGTCCGGCATTGCGTGCCAGCATCCGGTCGATAACGGTTTGCGCATCCGTAGGTGCCGCAGGTGCCGATACGCTTGGAACCGTCCCGTCCGGCGGTGCGCTTTGGGCGCTAACCGCGCCTACCGATGCGCCGGCCACAGCCGCGGCCAGCGCAAAAGCCCGGAGCATCATGCCGCTATCCCCACCATCGGGAAGAGACGATCGAGCGCCATCACCGAGAGCGAACGAATCAGCTCGGGACGCGTTACTTTGAGCGCGACCTCGCCGCCGACCTCACGGGAACGGCGCAAAAGCAGAATCAGCCCGCGCACGCCATCGGTGTCGAGGCGCGCGAGAGTGTCGAGATCGAGAACGACCCGGGGCGCGCCCTCTTCGAAGGCGGCCAAGGTTTCGCGGGTGATGCGCTCGAGCGCATCGGGGCGATAGGCGATGGTGGGCGGGGTCTGCATGGTATCCTGCTGTTTCAGTCCTTCAGGAGTGCAAGTACGTACTTGCACGCAAACCATACCATGGGTCAGCACCGCATGCAAGTACCTACACGCATGGTGCGGCGCTGAGCCTTAACGTTTTTCGCTCCGCTAACGCTCCGCGAAAAGCCGTCGCCGAGGTTGGAGGGTGGTTGCCGGCTACGTGCTGGCCGGGGAGGGGGCTCCTGCGCCTTCCATGCCGCCGCCATGGTGATGCCGGCCGGATGCCTTGTGGTAGCCCGCTGCGAGCGCGGCCGAGGGACACATATAGCTGCCGTTTTTGGTACGCCCGTAGAATGGCGCGGTTGGCTCAAAGTAGGTGTGCGAACGCGGGTTGGTCCAGACGGGCTGCACCGCACCGCAATTCAAGCTCGCGGGAATTGCCGCTTGCGGCCGTGACTCGATCGCCTGCATGTTGCCGCCCGGCGACGCAGCGTTCATTGCGCCCGCGGTCGCCATCGCGCCGGCACTCGCTGACGGTTCGCTGCTTGCACTTGAGTTTTGATTACCGCCGCTGCACGCGGCCAGGAGCGTGATGAGGAGCGCGCAGGGAAGCGTTTTACGGAATAACACGATTCGCAATCTCCTTTAGTTTTATGCGCGCGTTTTGCGCTGCGGTTGAAGGTTCCCCGGTGTAGACGCGAGCTCCGTTGACAAACGCGGCTTGGACCCATGCATCCTGCGCGCGGTAAACAACCGCCTGCACTTCAGGCGTCCACGGATCGATCGCCGTTGCATCGAGCACGGCGTAATCGGCAGCGTTGCCGGCGATGAGGTCCCCCGTCGAGAGCCCAAGCGCACGCGCCCCTTGTGCGGTGCCCAAGTCAAACGCCGCGCGCGCGCCGAACGCGCTTCCATCGAGCCGAGCGATCTTCTGCAACAGCGTCGCCGCGCGCATCTCGTCGATCAGCGACGGCTTCACGTCGGCATCGGTGCCCAAACCCATCGTCACACCGAGCGCCTGAAGACCGCTTGCATCGCAGATCCCATCGCCGAGGTATTGATTGGTCATCGGGTTGTGTATGACGCGCGCCCCGCGTTCGGCGAGCAGCCGCTTCTCTTCTTCGGTAATGTGGATAGCATGAATCGCGACCGTTCGCCGGTTGAGCGCGCCCAACTCTTCGAGCAGCGCGATTGGCGTCACGCCGAACCGCTCGAGCGTCGCTTCTCCCTCGTATGGCGCTTCCGCAACGTGGATGTGCATCGCGCAATCGTACGACTGCGCAAAATCCGCGGCGGCGCGAATCATCGCCTGCGAGGCGGCGTGCAACGAATGTGGCGCGACGCACACGTTCGCCCACGGATGGCGCTCCATCAACTCGAGCGTGCGTGATTGTGCGAGCTCGGTGCTTTCGCGAAACGGTGCCGGCGCATACTCCGCATCCATCCACGTGCGCGCGAAGACCAAGCGAATGCCGGTCTCTTCCGCTGCCGCGATCGCGGCCTGCGCATGCGCGTTGCCTGCGCCGTTAAGGTAGAAGAATTCGGCTACGCTGGTGATGCCCGCCGCAAGCATCTCGCTAAACGCAGCGATGAACGTCCAATAGACGTCGTCCGGTGTGAGCTGCGGCACCACTTTGTAGAGCGCGTCGCTGCGCCAGCGCGCAAACGTCCAGTCGTCAGCCCAGCCGCGCAAGAGGATTTGGTATGCGTGGCTGTGCCCGTTCACGAAACCCGGCACGATCAGACGATCGGCGGGAAACGATCGTATCGAAAGGTCGCCGGCATGCTCGCGTATCACCGCGTGGTCGCCGGCGTACTCGATCGTGCCGTCGCGCACGATGAAGGCGTAGTCGCGGCGCAATTCCCCGCCGACCAGCGCGCGCGCGGCGCGCACGAACTCCGATACACCCGTCTTCATGTGCGGGCCGTCATTCGACGAGCAACCCGCGATGCATCACGGCTTTGGCGAGATTGCCGCCGAACTGCCAGCCGAACTCATCGGGCGCGTCGATCCGCAGCGCAACGAAGTCCGCGATTGCGCCGGGCTGCAGCACACCCGCCTCGACTCGCAAGGAGCGCGCCGCGGCGCGTGTCACGGCGAAAAGCGCTTCGGCCGACGTCATGCCGAAGAGCGCGCGGCCGAAGTAGGCCACCGTCTGCAGGTTGAAGCACGGCGAGGTGCCGGGATTGTAGTCGCTCGCGAGCGCGACGTGGCCATCGCGCTCGAGCAGCTCGCGCACCGGTGCCTTGCTGGAAAGACCGAGGTACGCGATCGTCGCCGGACAGGCGACGGTGACGATGCCGGCCTCGACAATCGCGCCAACGTCGTCCTCGCGGATGCAGTTGCAATGGTCGACCGCATCGACACCGGCATGCACGGCCATCGCGGCGGCGGCGCCGTACGCCATTTCGTCGCAGTGCAGGCGCAGCCGCATGCCGGCCTGCCCGCAGGCGTGCAAATAGCGCCGCGTTTGCTCCGGCGAAAAGAATCCGGGTTCGCAAAATGCATCGGCGTAAATCGCGCCGTGCGCGACGGCCGTCGGAATGACCTGATCGATCAGGTAGTCGATGTAGGCTTCCTCTTTGTCAAATTCCGGCGGCAGCGCGTGGGCGCCGAGAAAGGTTGCGATCAGCTCGGGAACGTCCGCGTCGCGGCGATGCTGCGCGATCAGATCGAGCAGCGCATCCTCGCCGGGTTTGTGCAGTGCGTAGCCGGTCTTGGCTTCCAGTGTCGTCGTTCCGTGGGCCAGGATCGTACGCAATCGCGGCCCCACGATGTCCTCGTAGAAGCGCGGTGGATCGAGCAACGCTTCGCGCGTGCGTTCAACCGTGTAAAGCATCCCGAGCGCGGGTTTCTCTCCTCGCAGACGCGAGGCAAAATCGGGTTCGCGGTCCCCGGCGAAGAGCGGATGCGCGTGCGCGTCGATAAAGCCGGGCACGATCACACAGTCGCGGAGGTCGAGTTCCTCGACGCTGCCGCGCAGCCCACGTTCGACCTGCGCACGCGGACCCATCGCCGCGATACGCTCTCCGTCGACCAGCAGCGCGGCGTCGTCGACGCGTCCCAGATCGGCAAAAGTGACGCCGTTTTGTGCAGCGTCACCCGTGCATGGGACGACCGTCTTCGCCCTGACGAGCGTCAGCACGCTACAAGCGCCAATCGATGCCCGCTTGGTCGGCCGTTTCGACGGCAAGTTCGTAGCCCGCGTCGGCGTGCCTCACGACGCCCATACCGCAATCAGTCGTCAAGACGCATTGCAAACGTTCTTGCGCGTCCTGCGACCCGTCGGCGACGACCACCATGCCCGCGTGCAAACTATACCCGATGCCGACGCCACCGCCGTGATGGAAACTCACCCAGTGCGCACCAGCTGCGGTGTTGAGCAGCGCGTTGAGGATCGGCCAATCGGCGATCGCGTCACTGCCGTCCTTCATCGCTTCGGTTTCACGATACGGCGAGGCGACGCTGCCGGTGTCGAGATGGTCGCGGCCGATCACAATCGGTGCTTTGATCTCGCCCGAACGCACGAGCTCGTTGAAACGCAGGCCGGCCTTCGCACGGTCGCCGTAGCCAAGCCAGCAGATGCGCGCGGGCAAACCTTGGAACGCGATGCGTTCCTGCGCGAGTGCGATCCAGCGCTGCAGGCCGGCATCGTGGGGGAAGAGCGCGAGCAGCTCGCGGTCGAGACGATGGATGTCACTCGGATCGCCGGAGAGAGCGGCGAAGCGAAACGGCCCGGAGCCTTTGCAGAAGAGCGGCCGGATGAACGCCGGCACGAAACCCGGGAAGGCAAACGCGCGCGCAAATCCGGCGCGCTGCGCCTGCGCGCGTAGATTGTTTCCGTAATCGAAGACTACCGCACCGGCGTCGAGAAAGTGCACCATCGAGTCGACGTGTTTACCGCAACTCTCGAGCGCGCGCCGTTCGTATTCGTCCGGCGCGTTTGCACGCAAACTCGCCGCTTCGTCGAGCGTCAGACCCTCGGGGACGTAACCGTTGATAAGATCGTGCGCCGAGGTTTGATCGGTCACGGCGTCCGGGCGAAAGCCCGCACTGTACAGTTCCCAAAACTCAGTCGCCGCATTGCCCTCGTACCCGACGGAGAGCGCGTCCCCGCGTGCGCGTGCGCGCTCGACTTCGCGCAGCGCCGCTTCGCGCGAATCGGCGACGACGTCGAGATAGCGCAGCTCGCGACGGCGTTCCAGACGCGACCGATCGACGTCGACCAAGAGCGCAATGCCTTCGTTCATCGTGATCGCTAGCGGCTGTGCGCCGCCCATACCGCCGACGCCCGCGCTCAGGCACACGCGGCCTTTGAGCGTGCCGCCAAAATGCTGACGCGCGAGCTCCGCAAACGTCTCATAGGTCCCTTGCACGATGCCTTGCGTGCCGATGTAGATCCACGAACCCGCCGTCATTTGTCCGTACATCGTGAGACCTTGCGCTTCGAGTTCGCGGAAGATCTTCCAATCCGCCCACTTCGGGACTAAGTTCGAATTGGCAAGCAATACGCGCGGCGCGCGTTCGTGCGTCTTCCAGACGGCGACGGGCTTGCCGCTCTGCACGATCATCGTCTCGTCGTTCTTCAAACGCTGCAAGGTGCGCACCATCGCGTCGAACGCCGCCCACGAGCGCGCGGCTTTGCCGTTGCCGCCGTAGACGACCAGGTCGTTTGGCCGTTCGGCGACCTCGGGATCGAGATTGTTGCAGAGCATCCGCAACGCCGCTTCTTGCGGCCAGCCTTGTGCGCTTAACTGCGTACCGCGTGCCGCTCGAACCACACGCGGCCCTGAGATGGTGGTTGCCATGCGGACAGGTTTCCGGCCACCCCAATTTTTGTCATCCCCCGTGCGCAACAAAGCGCTGAGGCCGCCGGAGCGTCCGAGCGACCAAACGCGGCCCTCAGCGATTTCTTCCCGAGGTGGATTGACTATCGCCGATATATCGAGTAACTTACTCGTAAGCACGGCGACTATTCGAAAGGACCTCCACTATGGATTACGCCATCCTGGCAACCCTCTGGAACGGGCCGGCGACGCTTCCCGAGCTCGTTGGTGCTGTGTGCGACCGGACCGGACGAGCCGTCAGCCCTTCCCTGGTTGATAGCTATCTACGGCTATTCGAGCGGTTTGGGTTCATCGAACGGCCCGGCGGCGATTCACCTTACTCACTCGCGGAGCGCGGCTCGCTCTATTTGGCGTACGCCGCGACCGCATAGGACTATGTTTATGGACTTCCATTTTGGACACGGACGCGAAGGCTTCGAAGGCCACTTCGGTATGGGGCGGCGCGGACGGCATCGCGGCGGCTGGGGCGGCGGCTTCGGCGGCGGCCGCGGACGCGGCGATCTCAAGTTCGAGATCCTCGAAGCGTTGCTCGAGGGCCCGCGTCACGGCTACGACATCATGCTGACGATCGAAAGCAAGCGCGGAATGCGCCCTAGCCCCGGCTCGATCTATCCCGCACTACAAATGCTCGAGGACGGCGACTTCGTGCGCAGTTCCGAGCGCGACGGCAAGCGCGTCTATGAGATCACCGACAAGGGCCGCGAACTGTTCGCCCAGCGCGAGCCGGCCGGCGAAGAGATGCCGTGGAGCAATCCGGCCTTCTACGCCACCGTCGCGGATGCGATGCGACAGGTGCACGGCATCAAAGACGCCGTCAAGCAGATCGCTAAAAGCGGCAATATCGACCTCTACAAGAAGGCGATCGAGGTGCTCGACAAAGCACGGCGCGAACTCTTCGAGATTCTCGCAGACCACTTCTAAGGATGAGTCCGCCGCTCACACGGGCGGCGGACTCAATTTCGTTTTGCCGTACTGATGCCAATACGGATACGGCGGCGTTCGCTTACTGGCCGCGTCGAGCAACGCGATCTGCTCGGCACTGAGCTTCCAGGCGACCGAGCCGAGATTGGCGCGTAACTGCTCTTCGTTGCGTGCGCCGACGATCACGTTAGACACCGTCGGACGCTGCAATAGCCAATTGATCGCGATCTGCGGCACCGACTTGCCGGTTTCGCGCGCAACGGCATCCAACGCATCGACGACTGCAAAGAGATACTCGTCATCGACCGGTGGCCCGTCATCCGCGGTCGCGTGCAGCCGGCTCACTTTGGGCAACGGCGCGCCGCGCCGAAGTTTCCCGGTGAGGCGTCCCCAGCCAAGCGGACTCCACGCAATGCAGCCCACACCCTGATCGAGCCCGAGCGGCATCAACTCCCATTCGTAGTCACGTGCGATCAGCGAATACAGCGCCTGATGCGCGACGTAGCGTGGAAGATTGTAGCGATCGGCAATCGCTAGCGACTTCATCAAGTGCCAACCAGAGAAATTCGAGACCCCGACGTAGCGAATCTTTCCCGCGCGCACGAAATCGTCGAGCGTCGAGAGCGTCTCTTCGATCGGCGTAAACGCGTCGAAGTTGTGCAACTGAAACAGATCGATCCAATCGGTTTGCAGCCGCCGCAGCGACGCCTCGATCGCCGTGGTGAGGTGATAGCGCGAGGAGCCCGCGTCGTTTGGACCGTCCCCCATCGGTGACGTCGCCTTGGTCGAGATTAGCACCTGACCTCGGCGCCCTTTGACGGCCTCGCCGAGAACTTCTTCGGCCAGCCCGCGCGAGTAAATGTCGGCGGAATCGAACATGGTCAGGCCCGCGTCGAGACAGATGTCGATCAGCCGTTTTGCCTCAGCAACGTCAGTCGACCCCCACGCGCCGAAGAAGTCGCCGCGTCCCCCGAACGTTCCGGTGCCCAAACTCAAGACCGGGACTTGCAATCCCGATCGACCTAGATAGCGATACTCCATGTCCTTTAGAGTAGCGCTTCCACGGTAATCGGCAACTCGCGCACACGCACGCCGGTCGCGTGATAAACGGCATTGGCTACGGCGGCGGCGCTGCCGCACATTGCGACCTCGCCCATCCCGCGTACGCCGGCAGGATTCACGCGCTCGTCGTCATCCTCCACCGTAATCACGTCCGGGTTGGGCAGGTCGGCGTTGGTCGGCACGAGGTAGTCCGCCAGCGTCGCGTTCATGATGCGCCCGGTTCGCAGGTCGAAGCGCGTCTTTTCGTAGAGCGCCATGCTGATGCCCCACACGACCGCACCGACCAGTTGACTCCCAGCCGTCTTTGCGTTGAGCACACGCCCAACGTCATAGGCCCCGACGAAGCGCGAAACACGAATGTGAAGCAAATCGGGATCGACTTCGACCTCGGCAAAGTGCGCGCCAAACGCTTGCTGCGCATAGCGATTCTCCGCGGCCTCGTCCACCTTGGCGTCGATCTCGATGGTGATACCGTCGTTTGGAATCTTACCGCCGAGCGACGCCAAGCGGTCGGCAAGCGCCTGCGCGGCTAGCACCGTCGCAGAGCCGACGCTTGCCGCAGTTTGCGAACCGGCCGCGAGCGGCGCCTCGGGCAAATTCGTATCACCCCATTCCAAGCGCACGCGATCGTGCGCGATGCCCAAGACCTCGGCGGCGAGCTGCGGATAGACCGTCGGCGACCCGGTCCCTTGTTCGATCGTACCGACCGCCAGCACGACGCTGCCGTCGGGATGCATCGTGATGCGCGCGTGGGACTCGCCGCGGTGCGTCGCGCGCGACGCCGTTGCCATCCCCCAGCCGACCAGCATGCCGTCGCGCTGCATCGATCGTGGCGTTGCGGTGCGTTTCGACCAGCCGAACCGCTCCGCCGCCTGCGAATAACACTCGCGCAATTTCTTGCTCGTATATTCCTTGCCGTTGTTGGGATTGCGCTCAGCGTAGTTGATCAGGCGAAGCGCGAGCGGATCGATACCCAGTTCGTAGGCAAGCTCGTCCATCGCGGATTCGACCGCGAAGCCGCCGGTCGACTCGCCAGGCGCACGCTGATAGGTCGGTTTGCTAATCGAGAGGCGACGCAACTCTTGATTCATCGTGTAATTCGGGACCGCATAAAGATCGCGGCTAAAGACGGCGCTCGGCTCGACGAATTCGTCCGAAAGGCTGGTCTCGTTCTTGACGTCGTGGATCATCGCGACCAATGCACCGTCAGCCGAGGCACCGGCGGAGACGTGCTGCTCGGTTTGCGGACGATGACCGACCCAGCCAAACATTTGCGGCCGGGTAACGAGGAGTTTGACCGGTTTTCCGGTGGCTCGCGCGGCCATGGCGGCGAGTGGCACGTGCGACCACGCCGTGCCTTTACAGCCGAAGGCACCGCCGACAAACGGAGCGATTACGCGAATGTTCGCCGGATCGATTTTGAAGACGCCCGCAAGCCGGGTTCGCACGCCGAAGGCCCATTGCGTCGAGTCGTAGACGGTCAGCTTGTCGCCCTCCCACGCGGCGAGCGTGCCATGCGTTTCCATCGGATTGTGGTGTTCGGTCGGCGTCCGGTAGACGTTGACGACTTTCCCATGCGCGCTCGCCAGCGCCGGTTCGGCTGAACCGCGCTCGTGCGCTGCAGGAGCGCCGAAAATCTGCTTCGGAATGAAGCGTGCACCCGTATCGAGATCCATCTGCGGCACGAGCGTCTCATAGCGAACGCGCACCAAATCTGCGCCGTGCACGGCCTGCTCGAAGGTACGCGCAACGACCACCGCGACCGGCTGGCGATCGAACTCGACTTCGTCACTTTGCAACAAGAACAGTTTCGCGTCTTGTTCTCCGACTTTGTTCTGGTCGACGGCCGGCGCGTTGCGATGCGTCATCACGAGCACCACGCCCTCCGCGCTTCGCGCCTGGCTATCGTCGATCGAGACCACGCGTCCGTACGCGATCGTGCTGGGAACCACGACGGCGTGCAACATCCCGGGCAGCGCACGATCGCAGGTGTATTTTGCCGTGCCCGCGACTTTATCGGGGCCGTCGACGCGGCTACGCGGCGCGCCGATAATCGGGATGCTCATGCACTCACCGTTTCCAGCGCACGAACTACGACACGCTTGGCGAGCGGAATCTTGAAGTCGTTCTGGCCTTGACCGCGCGCGCCGCGCAGCGCCGCTTCCGCGGCCCGCTCGTAGCTCGCACGCGTCGGGGACGCGCCGACGAGCAGCTGCTCCGCCTCACGCGCGCGCCACGGTACCGTGCCGACGCCGCCCAGCGCTATGCGAGCGGCGCGAATAGCGGTGCCCTGCACATCGAGCGCCACCGCCGCCGACGCCAGCGCAAACTCATATTGTGCGCGGTCGCGCGCCTTCACGTAGGTCGAGTGCGCGCCATAGGCCAGCGCCGGAATCGCGATGCCGACGATCAGCTCTCCGGGCGCGAGGACGTTCTCGACCTGCGGCGTTGCCTGGGGTTCGCGGTAGAACGCGTCGATCGGGACCTCCCGCGTGCCGCCGGCATGCGCAATCTGCAACACGGCATCGAGGGCGGTAAAAGCAACGGCAACGTCGGAGGCGTGCGTCGCAATACAGTGCTCGCTCGTGCCTAGCACCGCTTGCATGCGATTGACCCCACCAATGGCCCCGCACCCGCTCCCGGGATTGCGTTTATTGCACGGCGTCGCGGTATCGCGGAAATAGGGACAGCGCGTACGCTGAAGGACGTTTCCGCCGATCGATGCCATGTTGCGCAACTGCGGCGATGCGCTCTCCTCCAGCGCAACGGCGATCATTGGAAACGCTGCACGAACGAGCGGATGCGCGGCGATATCGCTCATCCGCGTGAGCGCGCCGATGTGGATGTAGCCGGCGCGCTGTTCGATCGTCCGTAAAGGCAGTGCGTTGATGTCGATGAGGATCGGGGGACGCTCTACATCATCCTTCATCAGATCGAGGATGTTCGTGCCGCCCGCAATGAATTGCGCATGCGGCGACTGGTGCGCTGCCGCCAATGCCGCGGCGAGCGAGTCGGCGCGCGCGAAAGCAAACGGATTCATGAAGGATTACCCGCTTGGATGATCGCGTCGACAATATGCGGGTAGCAACCGCAACGGCAGATGTTTCCACTCATCTGCGTGCGCACCGTCTCGTCGTTTAGCGCATGACCTTCAGCGAGCATGGCGACCGCCGAGACGATCTGTCCCGGCGTGCAGAATCCGCACTGAAATCCGTCATGCTCGATGAATGCGGCCTGCACGGGGTGCAGCGTGTCGCCGTTTGCGACACCCTCGATCGTCGTGATGGACTCACCCTCGTGCATCATCGCAAGCGTGAGGCACGAATCGATGCGCCGGCCGTTCACCATGACCGTACATGCCCCGCACGTCCCTTGGTCGCAACCCTTCTTGGTTCCGGTAAGCCCGGCATAATCGCGAATCGCGTCGAGCAGCGTGACGCGCGGCTCGATGGTTATCGTGCGCGGCGCACCGTTGATCGTCAGCGTGACGGCCGTCGCCTGGGGTCCCTTCATTGCAAGTCCTTGCGCTTGCGCCACGCCGGTACCCGCTAATGGAACGCTCATGGCAGACACCCCCGCCGAAACGATAAACGATCGGCGACTCAGCCGGTCGGATTGCTTATCGGACACGCAGGCATTCTTCCCCGATTTGGTCGTCAATCACCGTTACGGCAGGTCGGATTGTTCGTCTACGTCCCGGTAGGGCCAGTCCTCCTCGATCGCCACCGTGCGCCGTGTCAACTCAGGATGGTCGCGCAGTCTGGCAATCGGCTCGTTGTCCTCCAATTTCGCAATTAGCGCGCGAGCGCGTGGCGAAAAATAGACCGGGTGACCGGGGGTCCCATCGGCTCGAACTGGGTGCACGACATCAGCCTGCTCCGCCAGCGCCGCGAGGTCGGCCACGTGGTGCGCCTCGACCAACAACAGGTCGGCGGGAAGCACGAGAATTGGGCGTTCGGCATCGATTGCGCTGTTGGCCAGGCGCAACGAGTGAGCCATGCCGCGTTCAGGCTCGCGATTGAGAATCGCGCGCGCATGTAATGCCTGGGCGACCGGCAATGTAGCCTGGCTGCAGACAACCACCGTGTCAAATGCGCCGCCGGCGCGAATGGCACGCTCGAACAATGTGTCGCTCTCTTCGAGCCTATGCAGCAACTTTTGCGATCCGAATCGCGTGGACTGCCCCGCCGCGAGGACGACGACGGTCAGCAACGGCTACAGCGACTCGCCGATCGCGCTTTGCGCCGCCTGCACCAGCGCACCGCTTGCAATAAGTTCACGCGCTGCTTGAATATCGGGGGCAGGCACGCGATCTGCGTTCCATGGAGCGATACGTTGGCGTGCGCGGTCGTAGGCGGCATGGGTGCCCGCACCGGATCGCAGCGGGCGGCGAAAATCGGTGGCGGTAAGCGCGCCGAGCAGTTCGCAGGCGAGCGCGCCCTCGACATTATCGAGCACGCGAACAAGGTTGTTGGCCGACGTCATCCCCATGCTCACGTGATCCTCTTGCCCAGCCGAGGTGGGGATCGAATCAACGCTCGATGGCCACGCCAAGCCCTTGTTGTCGTTGACCAGCGCGGCCGCGGTGTACTGCACGATCATCAGCCCGGATTGCAGTCCCGAACGACCAGTCAGGAAGAGCGGCAAGCCGCGGTCTTCGGCATTGAGCAAAAGGTAGAGGCGCCGCTCGCCGATCGAAGCGAGGCTGGGAACCGCGACCTTGAGAAAATCGATCGCGAGCGCAATTGGTTGACCGTGAAAGTTTCCGCCCGAGAGAAACTCGCCGTCTTCAGGAAAGACCAGCGGATTGTCGGTCACCGAATTCGCTTCGATCTGCGTGACGCTGCGCGCGTAAGCGATCGCGTCGCGTACCGCACCGTGCACGACTGGAATGCAGCGGAACGAATATGGATCTTGCACCCGTCCGCACTCACGATGCGAGAGCATGATTTCCGAGCCGGCGAGCAGCACGCGCAGATTGGCCGCGACACGGCCCTGTCCAGGATGTGCTCGCAAATCGTTCAAGCGCCGGTCGAAGACGCGGTCGGTTCCTAAGAACGATTCGAGCGACATCGCACCGATCACATCGGCCGCGGCGGCAAGCCGTTCGGCGCGCAGAATGCCCAGCGCCGCAATTCCGGTCATCACCTGCGTACCATTGATGAGCGCGAGGCCTTCTTTGGGACCGAGCGTCACCGCGTGCAAGCCCGCGCGTTCGAGCGCCGTCGCACTCGGCAGCCGCTCGCCTTCGAAGAATGCCTCGCCTTCGCCGATCAGCGTCAGCGTCATATGCGCCAGCGGCGCGAGATCGCCGCTCGCACCGACCGAGCCTTGGCATGGCACCACTGGTGTAACGCCGCGATTAAGTAGCTCGGCAAGGAGATCCAGCGTCTCGAGCTTTACGCCCGAATGCCCCGCGGCAAGCGAGTTCACGCGCAAGACGCCCGCCGCGCGCACCAGACGCGCATCGAGCGGCGCGCCGGTTCCCGACGCGTGGGACCGCACCAAATTTAACTGCAACGCGGCCGCATCTGCCGGATCGATCTGCACGTTTGCTAAGCGCCCGAAACCGGTGGTCACGCCGTAGATAGCGTCGCCGCTCGCGAAGCGTTCGTCGACAAATGCGCGCGCTCGCACCACACGCTCGCGCGCGGCCGGGGCAATGCTGACCGGCGCTCCGTTCGCGACCATCTCGATCGCTTCGAGGCTCAAATGACGCCCGTCGAGCTCGACGGGTTGTTGATGCAGCGTTGATGACATGGATGAAACCTTCTTCCAAGTGGATAACCCCACGCCTGCCGTGCATAACCGCAAAAAACTTGTGGATAGCGTGTGGGTGAGAGCGCGAGCGCACTTGAAGGGGCCCTTGGCGCGGTGCTACCATCACCTCACTTCGAATTCATCGAAGGGCGACGCACGTATCGGTCGCGATCGGAAGCAATGCGCGTGTTGGCTGCGCTGGTAGCCAACCGCCGCGACGATCGAACCGCCGTCGACGTCAGTCGAGCTCTCCCACCCGGGAGCTCGATAGGCGACCCCGGTGCGCGAATACGTCGGAAGACGCTAGCTTTACGCTAGCGTCTTTTGTTCATCGAGAAAGCCTGCTACCGAGCCTCGTTGCGAATACTTCTCAGCGATTTCGCGGGTGAGTGCGGCAACGCGGTTGCGCACTTCGGGTGGCCCGAGCACTTCGGCTTGCGCGCCCCACCCGAGCACCCAGCGCGCGAGCTCGTCGGCGTCGCTGACGCGATATTCGATCTCCACGCTACCGTCATCGAATCGTTCGAGTTGGCGCTCGGCGACGACGCGCGCGGCGATCGCGGCTTTGGCGACACGCGGAGCGAAGCGCACGCGTACCGGTGTAGCCGCCGCACCGTGCATCACGCCGCTGATTGAATCGGCGGCAAAGGCGTCGACATTAAAATCGTTCGGCTTGGTGAACGTACGAACCGTGACGTGCACCTCGCTGACGTTATCGACCGCAAAGACGCGCTTGTCGTGGCGTGCGTGATCGTATGCCACGCAGTAGATGCGGCCTGAACTCACGATGAAGCCGTACGGATCCGCCTCGCGCGTGCTGCGATTGCCCTCTTTGTCTTGATACACGAACTGCACGGTTCGCGATGACCGCTCCGCGGCGGCAAAGAGGCTGAACGCGCGCTCACCCTGCTCGTCGAGCTGGATCTCCGAAAGGCGAAAGGCGACCGGCGACGGCGCGTCGACGTGCGCCCGCGCTGCGCTGCGCGCCGAGCCGAGCAGCTTATCGGTGATCTCGTCAATCGAGGCGCCGATCGCGCCACCGATCGAGGCACCGAATGAGCGCAACGCGACCAGGCCGAACAGCTCGCCGTTGGAGAGGTCGAGGCGACGCAGGCTGTAGCCGGCAGCAAAGCGGTAGGCGTTGGTGGCGCGATCGAAGTACCATGGAAATCCGGCGTCTGCCAGGACCGCCAGATAGCGGCGTAAGCTCCGCGTGCTGGGCCGTTTGGCCCCCTCGGCGATCCGGTCTTTGAGGCTCTCGAACGAGTGACGTCCCTCATCGATCGCTGAAAGCAGCCGGACCAGGAGCACGATCTTGGGTTCGGTTGTGCGTTCCACTGATTTCATACTCTAGCGCAGATCGTGGCGCTGTGGTGTGCCAGCTGGCAGGCCTTGTGCTCAAAATTCAATCAATTCATGAAGGAGGGGGACTCATGCTAGAATCGATGCCTATGCTCGATCTGACCGTCCCTTCGGCGGTGGCGCTCGACCTCGGGGCCATCGGACGCTTCGCTTCGGCGCGCGGCTGGGTGCCCGCGACCAGCGGCAATTTCTCGTGCCGGATTGACGCCGCGCATGCGGCGGTGACCCGGTCGGGAATCGACAAGGGGAACATTCGGCCGCAAGACGTGATCGCGGTGCCCTTGACCGGTCCGTTACCGGCCGGCGTCTCGGCCGAGACGCCGCTGCACGTGGCTCGCTATCGCCACGACCCGGGAATCGGGGCGATCGTTCACGTTCACACCGTCGCCGCCACTGTTCTGTCGCGGCGCGACGCGGCCCGGGGCTACGTCGAGCTCGAAGGCTTCGAGATGCACAAGAGCCTCGAAGGCGTCACTAGCCACGAAAGCACGGTGCGCCTCCCGATCTTTGCCAACGACCAGGACACGGAACGCCTTGCCGAACGCATCGAAGGGGTGCTCGGTTCAAAGGCCCCCGCGCCTGGATACTTGCTGGCAGGGCATGGGTTATATGCCTGGGGTGCTACCATGGCGGATGCACAGCGCCACCTGGAGGGCCTAGAGTTTTTGCTCCAGTGTTCATTAGAGGAACGGAGATTACGCCGATGACCACCACGTTGACCAGCAGTCTGCGCGTCTACGATGAAAAAGAGCCGGACACGCTCCTCGTCGACACGAGCGACGGCCAGCGCATTGCCGAACAGTTGCGGGCGATCGGCGTACGCTTCGAACGCTGGGCGGCGGATGCACAGTTGCCCAAGGGCGCCGATCAGCAAGCGGTACTCGATGCTTACAAGAGCTCGATCGAGAAGTTGGTCGACGAGTGCGGCTACGCGACGATGGACGTCATTCGTCTCGAGCGCGGCACGCCGAACACCGAGCCGATGCGTAAGAAGTTCCTAGACGAGCATCAGCACTCCGAAGACGAAGTGCGCTTCTTCGTCGAAGGCCGCGGCGCATTCTATCTGCACGTCAACGGTCGCGTGTATCAAACCGTCTGCGTGAAAGGCGACCTGATCAGCGTCCCGGCCGGAACGAAGCACTGGTTCGACATGGGCCCGGACCCTGAGTTCACCGCCATCCGCTTGTTCAACAATCAGGAAGGTTGGGTCGCGAACTTCACCGGCGACCCGATCGCAAGCGGCTTCCCCAAACTGGATTAATGAAGTTTCGCGCCCGTGCGGCGCTAATCGATATCGAGGGCACGCTGGGCTCGATTGCGTTCGTGCGCGACGTGCTCTTTCCGTTTGCCTCAGCGCACATGGACGCGTTCGTGCGCGAGCACCAGCAAGAGACGATGGTTGGCGAGATCCTCGATCAAACCGCGGAGCAAGCCGGTCTGCCGCGCGAGGATCTCGACGCGCTTCTCGAAGTGCTTCACGACTGGGCGGATCGCGACGTGAAGGTCACACCGCTCAAGCAGTTGCAGGGCCTCATCTGGGTCGAGGGCTATGCCTCGAGCGGTCTGCGCGGGCATCTCTATCCCGACGCGATCGATGCGTTGCGCCGCTTCCACGACGGTGGCGTCGCCCTATACATCTACTCATCGGGATCGGTGGCTGCGCAGAAGCTGCTCTTCGGCAACAGCATTGCCGGCGATTTGCTCCCGCTCTTCTCCGGCTTCTTCGACACGATAATCGGCGGGAAACGGGAGACGGCTTCATACGAGCGCATCCTGGATGAGATCGACGTTGCGCCGAACGAAGCGATTTTCTTTTCCGACAGCGAAGCCGAGCTTGACGCCGCGCAAGACGCCGGCGTGCAAACCGTGCAATTGGCGCGTCCGCAGGACGGGACCACGCCGACCACCCGCCACGCCTGCGTGGAATCGTTCGACGAGCTCGAGGTGACAACATGAGCAAACGCTACTACGAAGATTTTGACATCGGCGACGTGCGCGAAACCGCACGTTATCGGGTGACCGAGGAAGAGGCATTGGCATTTGCGCGAGCCTACGATCCGCAGTCCTTTCACCTCGACGCTAAAGCCGCCGAGTCGAGTTTCTTCGGCAAGTTGGTGATCAGCGGCTGGCTAACTGCCGCGATCGCAATGCGTTTGATCGTCGATGCACGCTCGGGCGAAGACAGCCCCATCATCGGCAGCGGGATCGACGAGTTACGCTGGACGTTTCCGGTTGTGCCCGGCGACGAACTGCGCGTACGCAGCGAAGTCATCGAGAAAGCGCCGTGGCCCGGCGGCAAACCGCGCGGCGTCGTGCGCTTTCGCAACGAGACGATGAATCAGGACGACGTTGTCGTGATGACCTACATTGCAAACGGCATCGCGCCTATGCGAACGTCGACGCAATGAAGTCGTTCTGATGGTCGACGCGATCAGCGAGCGAACGCACGATCGAGGCATGGAAAGCCATGGCCGCGGGTGGATCGACCCGTTCGATCTCCTCGAGCGCCTCTCGGCTAAGCGCATAAACGACAGTCGGCATCTCGGCTACGACGGTCGCATCGCGCGGCATATGGCGATAGAGCCCCATCTCTCCGATGGTTGTCTGCGGCCCAAGGCTCGAGACGCGAACGCCCTGTCCGATGACAACTGCAAGCCGCCCGCGATCGATGAAGAACATGCGGTCCGCACGTTCTCCCTCCGCGCACAGGACAAGACCCGTCGTCAACTCGATGCGTTCGAGCCTATCAACGATCAGCTGCGCGAGCCTCGCACCGAAACGAGCCGCCAGCCATGCGTCGATGCTCGTCGACTCTTGCGCGAAAGAACCGAAAAGCTGCAATAACTGCGCCTCACAATATTCGAGCGCGAGGTCGCGATCCTCGAACGCGAGCGGCCGAAGATGATCGTCGATCGCCGCGTTCCAGAGCATGATGACGCGCGAATTCATACCGCAAATCATGAACTGTACACGATCCGCATCGACATTGCGCGCAAATTTGACAAA
Organism: Vulcanimicrobiota bacterium; assembly: GCA_963837195.1. Lineage (GTDB taxonomy): Bacteria > Vulcanimicrobiota > Vulcanimicrobiia > Vulcanimicrobiales > Vulcanimicrobiaceae > Aquilonibacter. The sequence continues at coordinate 2,905,903 of CAWIMO010000006.1, read as the reverse complement.
GGCTGCGGCCGCAGATGAATCCATCCCGGTGACCGCGCCGAAGTCCACCACGATCCACATCACGCCGTCGACCTCGCGCGTGCACGCAAAGAGCTCGCGGTACAGGCGATCGGCGATGCCGAAGAATATGAAACCACGCAAGCGAAAGACGCGCACGCGCTTGCCGTGTCTGGAGAGCACGTCGGATTCGCGCTGGGATCGCGCAAGGCTCGAGCGGACCAGTTCTCCTGACCAACGGCGCTCCACCGCGTCGACGCGTCCGTAACGAATGACGAATGTGATACAGCAGACGGCAAGGCCGACAAGGATGCCGGGCACGAATCCCAACCAAACGATGGCGATCACGATCGCCCAAATCGTTACATAGTCGCCGCGCGATTGCCCACGGTGCGGGCGGATGAGCCAGCGATACGCGACCCCGCCGCCGAGCGCCATCAACATCCCCGCAGGGGCAAAGACGGGCACGAAGTCAATGAGGTGCCAGGGGCCGGCCGCAATAGCCGCCAGAGTCGCGAGTGCGACGATGACTCCGACCCAGCGATCGCGCACGCCGAGTTGGTGATTCAACGACGTGCGCGCGAACGAGGTGTAGGCGACCATCCCGCCGAGCAGTGCGCTAACGATATTTGCCCACCCGGTGAGCCGCAATTCTCGATCGAGATCGACGTCTTTTCCGGTCAGCAGTTCGAGACCCGACTCGTTAAACAGGAGCGTGACTGCCGACACAATGGCCACGACCAGCATAGCCGGAACGCTCATCACGGTGGCGTGCACGTCGATCGGCGGGTGAGGCGACCATGCCGTCCACGGCGTCGCCGGCGGCATGCTGAAAAACCAACCGGCCGCGCGCAATCCGGCGAACGGCACGTGCAACACGGCCACCGCGCCCAACGACGCGGCAACCGATCCAAGAAACGTTACGGGTATCGCCACCGCGCCAAATCTGCGCGAGAGCACGAGCAGCGCTGCAGCAAGTGCGAGCGCAAGCCCAAACTGAACCAACACCGGCTCCAGGGTGAGAGCCTGCAATCCCGCAAGCCCGATCGAATGTCCGGTGAGCACGCGCACCGAGCCTAGCATCACGAGAACGCCTGATGCGGCATTGAACCCGCCGATCATCGGCTCGGGGATGAAGCGAATGGCCCGCGATGCACGAGCGGCTCCAAACCCGATCAACGCGACGCCGGTAAGAAGTGTGGCGAGCGTAATCACGGTGAGCAACGTTGGGATGCGTTCGCCCGGCGCGACGGCCAAGATTCCAGAAGCCGCTAGCGCCAGCACTGCGGTCGGATTATTGTCGGGGCCGGCCATCGCAATCGCAAACCCGCTAAAGATGGCGATAACCAGGCCACCAATTGCCACCGCCACCAACGCAGAAAACACGCCGATTCCAAATCCGCTCCGGAACTCGCCGGAGAAAATCAGCGCTGCAAACGAGAGCGCGTACGCCAACGCAAGTGCGATGGCAACAAGGGCATGAAGCCCCCGTTCTAGGGTTGACCGTCGCAAGGAGCGCTACTTCGTTGGTGCCCGGAGAATCTGCTGCGCACGCGGCGAAAGTCTACCCTAGTTAATTTATGTCCGGGTTGCTAATTCTCTGAGCTGAGCAGCGCATCGATCTCTTTGATCGCTTGTTCGTAGCGATCGTCGTACGTCCCACGTAGCACGACGAACGCGCGATCGAGCGACGTGAACAGCTCCACAAGGCGCTCGTACATCCAGTAGCGCTTGTGCTCGCCGTCGCGAATGGCATCCGCGACGAACGGCACGTCGGGATAGGGCACCAGGTAGAGCGCGATGCGCGAAGGCGGCAGCGGCCAGCGCATCGGCACCCGATCGAGGTAGCGCTCCGACCAGACCATCGTGGCGAGTGCGTCCGTATCGCAGATGAGCACGCGGTTCGCGTGCCGCGCAGCGTCGTCTTCGCGCCGCTGTTGCTCGAAGGCAATGTGCACGAACTCATCCTCGACCCACTGCCCCTGCAAGCCATTACGTAACTTCTCGAGCGAATATTCACGGCCGTATTCGCCCACCCAGACCGTGCCGTACCGATCGGCAAGCCGCGCGCTCAGCGTGCTCTTGCCGGTCGATTCCGAGCCGACGATGCAGACGCGCGGCACGTAGTACGCGCGCACCGGAGCCTCGAGCCAATCGAGCATCGCCGCCGGCGAGCGGCGAATCATCGTCCCTGTAATCGGCACGAGTGCGCGCTCGCGATCGACGTCAAAATGGCGAGCGCCAAGGCCGGCAGAGATCATCTTGCCGTAATCCTCCGAGCTAAAGAACACGTCAACTGCGCCGCCGAGAAACTCCCGCACCCGCAGCGCTTCGTGCGCCGCGTCCTGTGGGGTAAGCCGGGCGTAATTCAAGGTCGAGAAGACACGCACGTCGACCCCCGGATGAATCTCGCGCAGCCATGCTGCGCGCATCTCCGGCGACACCCTTTGCCCCTCGTAGTCGAAGACCAACACGATCAAACGGTCGCACCGCGCGCGCGCCGTGTCGATCAACAAAGCGTGCCCGCGGTGCGGTGGATCGAATTTGCCGGCCACCAGGCCGGTGGTCATGCGTGCGCGGGTTCGCTAGGCTCCGTCGGTAGTTCGATCGACGGAATCTTCGAGAAGGCCAACTTCTCGGGGTCATTGGCGTCGACGTCAGCGAGCACGTGGTCGCCGGCAACGAAGGTACCCCGAAGCATCTCCTCGGCCAGCTCGTCCTCGACGTTGCGCTGAATTGCGCGACGCAGCGGACGCGCACCGAACTGCGGGTCCCAGCCCTTCTTCGCGAGCAGGGCCTTTGCAGCATCGGTGACCTTGAGGAACATGTCTTGCGCGCGGACTTCGCGTAGGACTTTCTCGAGTTCGAGCCCGACGATTTCCTCGATCTGCTCGCGACTGAGCTGATGGAACACCACCACTTCGTCGACGCGGTTGAGGAACTCGGGACGGAACGTGTGCTTGATCTCTTCGAGCACCTTATTCTTCATCCGCTCGTAGCCTTTGGTCGCGTCTTCTTCCGTGCCTTTTTGCGGGCGGAAGCCGATATCGGTCGTGGTTTGCATGCCGGCGGCGCCGACGTTCGAAGTCATGATGATGACGGTGTTTTTGAAGTCGACCTGACGACCTTGCGAATCAGTCAAGCGCCCGTCGTCGAGCACTTGGAGCAGCAGGTTGAAGACATCCGGATGCGCCTTCTCGATTTCGTCGAGCAGTACGACCGAGTACGGACGGCGGCGCACCGCTTCAGTGAGCTGGCCGCCTTCTTCATAGCCGACGTATCCCGGAGGTGCGCCGACCAATCGCGAGACTGAATACTTCTCCATGTACTCCGACATGTCGATGCGGATCATCGACTCTTCGTCATCGAACATGAACTCCGCCAGCGATCGCGCGACCTCAGTCTTGCCCACGCCGGTGGGGCCAAGGAACAAGAACGAGCCGATCGGGCGATTGGGATTCTTGAGGCCCGCGCGCGAGCGGCGGATCGCTCGCGTGATGACGTTGATGCCTTCGTCCTGACCGACGATGCGCTCGTGGAGCTTGGCGCCCATGTTGAGGAGCTTCTCGGTTTCGGCTTGCGCGAGGCGGCTCACCGGGATCTTTGTCCACGCGGACACGATCTCGGCAATGTTTTCGCTCGTGACCTGGAGCGGCTTGTCGGCGTTGCGCGCCTTCTTCTCTTGCCACTCCGTTTCGAGTCGCGCTTTCTCGAGACGCAGTTTCTCCTCGCGATCCCGAATCGACGCGGCCTTCTCGAACTCTTGGTTCTTGACGACCGATTCTTTCTCTGCGATCACGCGGCGCAGTTGCGCATCGACTTCGCGAACTTCGGGCGGCGGCAGGGTGGCCTGCAAGCGCACGCGCGAGCTCGCCTCATCGATCAAGTCCACGGCCTTGTCGGGGAGGAAGCGATCGGTGATGTAGCGGTCGGAGAGTTTCGCTGCGGCCGCCAGCGCGTCGTCGGTGATTTGCACTTTATGATGCGCTTCGTAGCGATCGCGCAAGCCCATCAGAATTTCGACCGTCTCTTCGACCGAGGGCTCACCAACCATGACGGGCTGGAAGCGCCGTTCGAGCGCCGAGTCTTTTTCGATGTGCTTGCGGAACTCGTTGAGCGTGGTCGCGCCGATGCACTGCAGTTCGCCGCGTGCCAACGCCGGCTTGATGATGTTGCTGGCGTCAATCGCGCCCTCGGCCGCGCCCGCGCCCACCAAGGTGTGCAGTTCGTCGATAAAGAGGATGATCTCGCCGGCGGCGCCGCGGATTTCGTCCATGACGCGCTTCATGCGCTCTTCGAATTCACCGCGGTACTTGGTGCCGGCTACGAGGCCGGCCAGATCAAGCGTGATCACGCGCTTATCGCGCAGCGGCTCAGGAATGTCGCCCTTGATCACGCGCTGCGCGAGACCTTCGGCAATCGCCGTCTTGCCGACGCCGGGTTCACCGATGAGCGCCGGGTTGTTTTTGGTGCGGCGCGAGAGAATCTGAATCACGCGCTCGATCTCATTGTTGCGCCCGATCACCGGATCGAGCTTCGACTCGCGTGCGAGCTGGGTGAGATCGCGGCCGTAGGCATCGAGCGTCGGCGTCTTGCTCTTGCCTTTGGGTGCGGGCGGTTGTCCTTCGGCACCGAGCAACGAGGTGGTCTGTACGCGGACCTTCGCCGGATCGACGCCGAGATTGGTCAGCACGCGAGCCGCCACGCCTTCACCCTCGCGGATGAGACCGAGCAGCAAATGCTCCGTGCCGATGTAATTGTGATTGAGTTGACGAGCTTCTTCGAAGGCAAGCTCGATCACGCGCTTAGCGCGCGGTGTAAAGACCATCTCTTGCTGCGCGGTCTGACCGCCGCGGCCGACGATTGCCTCGACCTCTTGGCGTACCTTGGCGAGATTGACGCCAAGCGATTCCAGAACTTTTGCGGCAAGGCTCTCGCCTTCCGAGATGATACCGAGCAAAATATGCTCGGTACCGATGTAGTTGTTCCCCAAGCGCTGCGCTTCTTCTTGAGCGAGCACGATGCTGCGTCTGGCGCGCTCGGTGAACGGTTCCCACATTGACATGGCTTGGCTCTTCCCTCCGGGGTCAACGACCCTCGCGCCCCGCGCGAGTATTGTACCTTAACGCTACCCACGCCCGATGGGTTTCGTGACGCTCTTTACGCTCTTGTATCGGCCGGTACGCCGCCGCATCGCTCAGGGCCTCGGGTGGGTTAAGATGGTGCTATGCCAACCAGCGAACAGATCCGCACCGCCCTGGCCGAAGTAAAGGACCCTGAGCTCAACCTCGGCATCCTCGAGCTCGGGCTTGTCTACGACGTAAGCGTGGAAGGGGATGCCGGCGAGCACGCGACCGTGGTCATGACCCTGACCTCACCGATGTGTCCGGTCGGGCCCATGTTCAAGAAGTCGGTCGAAGACCATGTCCTTGCGGTCGAGGGCGTCAAGTCGGCGACGGTCGACATTACCTTCTCGCCGCCCTGGGACCCGGTGACCATGGCTTCCGACGACGTCAAGGCCGCCTTAGGAATCTGGTAGCCGCGCTTACGGGCCAAGGGCGATGATCGCGAACGTCCCGGTGCCGTGGGCGATGAGCTTGCCGTCGGGACTGAGTACCCGTCCCTCAGCAGTCGCAAGGTTGGCGCCAACGTGAACGGCGCTCGCTTGCGCGGTGATCCGCCGGCCGTCCGGCAGTGCCGGGCGCACCATATGCACGTGCAGGTCGACGGTGGTCGCCATGCGATCCTGCGGCAGACGCGTCTGGACCGCGAGCGTCAGCACCGTATCGAGCAGCGTTGAGGTGAAACCGCCGTGAACGACGCCGGCCGGATTGGCCGTCCACTCGTGCGCTGCAACTGAAAACGTCACCCGTCCGGGTTCGGCCGTTTCGAACGCGAAGCCGAAGGCACTCGCGAGCGGCGGGGCCGGCGCATCGCCCGCGATGATGTCGCGCATCCACTCGAGATGTGGCTTGCCCGCCATCGATCGCTGCAGTTCGCGCGGATCAGTCCACGTGAACGTGTAATTGCGCAGCGTGTCCATCGCGTTCTCCTTCTAGGTTAAGTGCGTCGCGAACGATCGGCCACAGCGTGGAGCCATTGGCCGATCGGAAGAATCCCATATGTCCGGCGGCGCTCGCACCGTAGGCCTGCGGATCGACGGTGAGGATGCGCGGCGTCGTGCCGGTAAACGCCGACGCCAGCCCCTCGATCGCCGCTCGTGTAGCCCAACGGTCGTCGGTTAGCTCGAGCATGACCAGGTCGCCGCGATAGTTTGCGCCGTTGCGCAGCGAGAGCAACGTCGGATCGTCGAGAAAGTAGCGCGGTCGCAGGACCCAGCGGCGCCACTCCAGCGCGACTCCCGGAGCGAGATCCTCGCCGAATCCCATGCGCGACCCGGGCGAGTACCGCAAGAGCGCCGTTGCAACCGGCACGACGAATTTCATGAGGGCGTAGATGCGGTAATTATCGGGGAACGCGCAGTTCCCCCAATAGCCCAAGAACGACGCGACGGTGACGGCGCGCGAAACTAGATGATTGTTCGGCGCGAGCAAGAGCGCGTGGCCGCCATACGAGTGACCGACCAGACAAAGCGGAAGCTCGGGGTAACGTGTCCGCAGCCACGCGATCACTCCAGCCGCGTCGAGCTCGCCCCAATCGCGCATGCGCGCGCGAGAGCGCCGCAAGAGAGCCGGCGCTTCGCCGCAGGCGCGGTAATCATAGGTCACGACGGCCGCGCCGCAACTCGCAAGGTACGACGCGAAGGCAGTATAGTAGCGGCGCGGCACAGCGGTCGCGCCGCTCACAACGATCGCCGCGCTTGGCTGCCGGTCGGATTCGAACAGCGTCGCGCGCAGCAACTCGCCGTCGAGGGCCGCAATCGCTAGATCGCGCTTCATCACACGGCCCGATCGCTCAGCCAGGATCGTAGCGCGGCGCAGACGTTGCGGGAATGCGTGCGCGAGCGCAGCCCGCGGGCAAGCAGTACCGCGCCCTCGAGCGCGGCTACGATAAAGTCCGTCGCCTGATCCAGATTGGTACCGGAGTCAATCGCACCGGCGCCGATCGCGCGTTCCAAATTTCGCCGGATCACGCCGCGCATCGCAGCAAACGCTTTGGAAACTCGCTCGCGCAGGAACGGCAAGGCGTCATCGGCTTCGATACAGGCATTGATCACCGGGCAACCGCCCTCGATAACCGGGCGTTCGCAGTACCGTTCGAAGGCGTCGATGTACGCGAATACGCGCGCGAGACCAGGTTCGACGCCGGAGAGCGCCTTACCGAAATACGCCTCGACCTGCGCGTAGGCGAAGTCGAAGGTCTCGACCGCAAGTTCTTCTTTGCTCGCAAAGTGGTTGTAGAGCCCACCTTTTTCGAGCGACGTCGCTTCGAGAATGTCGGCGATCGACGTCCCTGCAAAGCCGCGACGATTGAAGATCGGAGCCGCCGATGCGAGGATCGCCTTGCGCCGCTTCGAAGCTTCCATAAAACAGACCGTTCGGTCTGTAACCTTTCCCATCCTTGAGGCCGTTGATAGCCGAAATGCAGTCCCACGAAGAGCTGGTCGAATACGGGGCGCGACGCTGGCTCATCGTCGTCGGCGTTATGTCGGCGACCCTTTTGCAAGTGCTCGACGCGACCATCGTCAACGTCGCGCTGCCGACCATCCAAGGCAACCTCGGCGCAAACTTCGACGACGGCGCCTGGATCGTCACCGGCTACATCATCGCTGCCGTGATCGTCATCCCGCTCACGCCCTGGCTCCAACAGTTGCTCGGCCGGCGCAATTACTACGTCGGCGCAATCGTCGGCTTCACTATCACCTCGGCGCTATGTGGAACGGCAACGAGCCTGGGGTCGTTGATTTTCTATCGCGTGCTGCAAGGGTTGTGCGGCGGCGGTTTGATCGCGACCGGTCAGGCCATCATGCGCGAGACGTTTCCGGCCAGACAGCTCGGATTGAGCCAAGCGCTGACCTCCATCGGAGCCGTGGTGGGTCCGTCGATTGGACCGACGCTGGGCGGCGTCTTGACCGACGCGCTTTCCTGGAATTGGATCTTCTACGTCAACATCGTGCCCGGCGTGATCTCCGCCTTGCTGTGCGCGATGCTACTGCGGGATCCGCCCAAACGCGCCGGCGGCAACTCGTTCGACGGGGTTGGCCTTGCGCTGCTGGCGACCGGGCTGGGCTGTCTGCAGTACGTGCTGGACGAGGGCGAGCGCTACGACTGGCTCAACGACGGCAATATCTTGTTCACCGCGATCCTGGCCGTCGCGGCGCTGGCAACGTTCATCTATTGGGAGCTGCGCGTCGTCAAGAACCCGATCGTCGATATCGGGATTCTGGCGCGCAAGCCCGTTGTAGCCGCGGGTTGTGCGCTGGCGATGCTCCTGGCCTTCTCGCTCTTCGGCGGCGTGATCCTTGCGCCGCAATTCCAACAACTCTTGCTGAACTTCACCGCCACGCTTTCCGGGCTGTCGATCCTCAGCCGCGCGCTGGGCATCATGGTCATGACCTTCGCGACGCTCTTCCTGATGAATCGCTTTAAGATTCGTCCGCAGATCTTTCTTGCGCTAGGCTTTATCATCGTCGCGATCGCCAACTTTCAAACGGCGAGCGTTCTCACGACGAATAGCGTCTTCCAAACCTTCCTCTTTCCACTCGTTTTCGGCGGCATTGGCTTCGGGATGATTTTCGTTCCGCTCTCGGTGACCGTGCTCAGCGCGGTGAAAGGCTTTGACACGCAAAAGGCCACCTCATTGATGAACTTGTGCCAACAGCTCGGCGGCTCGATCTCGACCGCGGTGCTCGTAACGCTGCTCGACCGGCGCGGTGCATTCCATCAAGATCACCTCGCCGCTTCGGTCAACCTCGCAAGTCCCGCCGTCCAGCATGCGCTGCAAGCGCACGCGCCGCTCTCGGCGGTCGCGGGAATCGTTTCGCAGCAGGCAGCCACGATGTCGTTCGCCGATGCCTTCTATTTCTTGGGCGTGGTAACGCTGATATTCTTGCCACTCGTGCTCTTGCTGCGTCCGCCGAAGGCTGCAACGGCCGTCCCCGCAGGGCATGCGATTGCGATAGAATAATGCGGACCGGGTGAGGACGCACGACGAAAAATATCGCGAGCTCGCCCGCAAGCGCGAGCTTTCACTCGCGCCGGCCGGCGCCGAGGCCATCGAGAAGCAGCTTGCGCGCGGAAAGCGCACCGCGCGCGAGCGGATCGACGCGCTCGTCGACGAGGGCTCGTTCACCGAGCTCGATGCATTCGTCACCCATCGCACCAACGCGTTCGGTTTAGACGAGAAAGAGTTTCTCGGCGACGGCGTCGTGACCGGCCGCGCCACGATCGACGGCCGTCAGATCTTCCTCTTCTCGCAGGATTTCACCGTACTCGGCGGCTCCCTGGGCGAAGCGTACGCCGAGAAGATCTGCAAGGTGATGGACTTGGCGCTGCGCACCGGCTCGCCGATGATCGGCATCAACGATTCCGGCGGCGCGCGCATTCAAGAAGGTGTGGTCTCGCTCGGCGGGTACGCCGAGATCTTTTGGCGCAACGTCCAAGCCAGCGGCGTGATTCCGCAGTTGAGTTTGATCGCCGGACCCTGCGCGGGCGGCGCGGTTTACTCGCCGGCGATCACCGACTTCATCCTGATGACCGAGAAGATCTCGCAGATGTTCATCACCGGGCCCGAGATCATCAAGACGGTCACCGGCGAGGACGTCACCTTCGAAGAGCTGGGCGGCGCGATGACGCACGCCACGCGCAGCGGCGTCGCGCATGTCGTCGCCGCTGACGAAGACGATCTCTCGGCGCAGACACGGACGCTCTTCTCGTACATCCCGCAGAACAATCTCGACGATCCGCCGCGCTACGCATGCGACGACGATCCCATGCGCGAGAGCCCAGCGCTCGACGAGATCGTCCCCGACTCGCCCAACAAGCCCTACGACATGCACGCGGTGATCGAAGGCGTCCTCGACTACGGCGACTTCTTCGAGATCCAGCCGCTCTATGCGCAAAACATCATCTGCGGATTCGGGCGCATCGCGGGTGCCAGCGTCGGCGTCGTCGCTAATCAGCCGAGCGTACTCGCCGGCGTACTCGACATCGCGTCGTCGATCAAAGCCGCGCGCTTCGTGCGTTTTTGCGACGCCTTCAACATCCCGCTGATCACCTTCGTCGACGTGCCCGGCTTCTTACCCGGGACAAGCCAAGAATATGGCGGTATCATTCTCCACGGCGCCAAGCTGCTTTACGCCTTTGCCGAGGCGACCGTGCCGAAGATTACCGTAATCACCCGCAAGGCGTACGGCGGCGCCTACGATGTCATGTCTTCCAAACATATCCGTGCCGACGTCAATCTGGCGTGGCCAACGGCTCAGATTGCGGTGATGGGCGCGGAGAGCGCGGTCAAGGTCATCAACCGCCGCGAGATCGCGGGCGCCAAGGACAAAGAGGCGAAGACGAAGGAACTGATCGACGAATACACCGAGCGATTTGCTAATCCATATATTGCCGCGCAGCGCGGCTACGTGGATGACGTAATCGAGGCACACCGCACGCGCGGCGCCATCGCGACCGCGCTCGAAATGCTCGCGAACAAGCGCGTCGAACGCCCCAAACGAAAGCACGGCAATATCCCCCTGTAAGTGAAGGAGCACGAGCACCAATGACGACCCGCAAAGACTTTCTTGCCGCGGGAGCTATCGTTGCGGCGATGCCGGCAAGCGCGCTCGCCGATGCGCCCGCGCCGGCCCGCCCCAAGAATCCCAAACTAGATTTCGATCTCGAAGAATTCGATGCGCTGCTCGATGGTGCACAAGCCCACAAGCACCTCTTCGCCTCGGTGCAGATCGAGGGCGGCGAGGTGTTCTCGGCGATGCGCAACACGCTCGACGCTTATCGCGACATCGGGGTCGATTGGAGCGACGTGCTTCCGGTCGCCGTGCTCTACCACGGCTTTGCGATTCTCTTGGCCTTCGACGATCTGGTGTGGAACCGGTACGTGATTCCGCTCGCCGCCAAACTCAAGCACGAGAACGGCGCGGCGCAGATCGCGTCGGTTCGCAAGAACGGCGGCGGCGGCAACCCATGTCTGCGCGAACAAGGCGGCGATTGGGACATCTCGATTCGATCGCTGGTGGCCGACGCGGGCGCGCGCTTCTTCGTGTGTAACAACGCGGCGCTCGGCATCGCACACATGACCGCGACGACGCTCGGCAAGCCGTTCGACGACGTGTACGGTGATTTCGCCCACCATCTGGTGCCCAACGCGATGCTGGTCCCCGCCGGTGTCTGGGCCGTGCACGCCATTCAAGAGCAGCGCTTCACGCTGTTGCAGACGTCACTCGCGCCGGCGAAATCGTAGGAACCGGTGATGCGGTATGCCCTGATCGTGATTCTCGCTCTCGCAACGCTGGCGGCGGAGCCGACGCCGGCATACGTCGACTCCGTGGTTCGCAAAGCAATGGCGAGCACGGGCGTGCCGGCGGTGTCGCTCGCGATCGTGCGCGCATGGAACGATCGTCTACGAACAGGCGTATGGGTACCGCGATGTCGCGCAAAAGCTGCCGGCGACCGTGTCGACGACGTTTCCGATCGGATCGGTCAGTAAGCAGTTCCTGGCGGCAACGATGGTCGCCATGGCCCGCGAAGGAACGCTCTCGCTCGACGATCCGCTCTCAAAATACGAGCCGAGTTATACCGACGCTTCTCAGATCACGATCGCGGAACTCCTCGCGCACGAAGCCGGAATCCGCGACTACTATCCCCTGATTATCCGACCCTCGAATCCTACCATCCGATCAGCATGCAGGCGCTCGCGGACCGCTATGGACACTTGCCGCTCGACTTTGCACCGGGAACGCGCTGGCAGTATAGCAATAGCGGGTATACGATCGCGGGCGCATCGCTCAACGTCTTGCGGGCGCGACGCTTTTTGACGTCTATCGCCGCAGATTCTTTGCTCCGCTCGGCATGACGTCGGCGCATTGGATCGACGGCGGGTTCGGACCGACCGATGCCCTTGGCTACACGTCGTATTTCTTCGGACCCTATGAGGTTGCTCCGGTCGCCGCAGCCGCGTGGCTCAATGCCGCCGGTAGCCTTTCGATGACGGCGCACGACCTTGCGACGTGGACGATCGCACTGATGGAACATCACGTTGTCCCGGCCGCGGATACGGCGATCCTTTGGCAGCCACGGCTGCTCGCCGACAAAGAAAACCCCGGGTATGGTCTGGGCTTCTCGCTCGGCGCCTTCAACGGCCACCGGCAGGTCGCGCACGGCGGTGAATTGGTCGGTTACCAGTCGTCCGAAACGATGTTTCCGGACGACGATACGTCGATCATCGTGTTCGCTAACGCTACGCCCAGCGACGTCAGCTCAACGATCGCGCACGCGATCGCCGAATACATCTACGGGAGTGCGGCGCCGCGCGGATGCCGGCCTTCCGGATGCAGCGGCTTTGACGCAAACGTGGCTCGCGAACCTCGCGCAAGGCCGGATCGACCGATCGTCGCTCACCGCGGACTTCAACGCATTCATGACGCCCCGGCGCGTCGCGGAGGCGGCTGCGTCGCTTGCCCCGCTTGGAAGGCCGCGAGGTCGAGGATGCACGCTCCGCACTGCGCGGAGGCTTGGTGGTCAACGTCCTGACGGTCACGTTCAAGACCAAGTCGATGCGCGCGATACTGTATCGCACGCCCGACGGCAAGATCGCGGAGCTCTTCCTACTCTAAGCTCCGCTAGGGCGTGGTACCCAAGTTCTCGATGCCGTAATGCTTGAATTGCGGCCAGAGCTGTGCGAGGGGCGGATGCATCCCGCGGCAGAGGACGATCGGTCGATTCACTTCGTACGGCATCGCATATGGGGAATCGCCGAAATGCGCGACGACGCGCGCCGAGTCGCAGAACGTCGCCCACTGGGCCGGATCGACGTTGATTGCGATCACCACCGAGCCGTCGTAGCCGCGCGGCCCCCACAGATAGTAATTATTGTTACCACTGATCGCCGGGGGAAGATCGTGGCCGTACACGTCGACGGCGGCCGCCTCGCCGTAGTTCGAACCGAAGATCGCCGCTTTCTGCCGATCGGCCGGCGGTAGCGACGCGTAGACGTTCTGGACCGAACGCGCGACGTCGCGCCAGCCGAACTCGTCGGCGAGATTCTGTGGAATCGGCGCTCCGATGCCCGCGCGTTCCATCGGCTTGAACGACGCATGGGAGTACATCACCTTGAGCCGTTCGGGTGGAAGGATCGGCAGCACAAACGGCAGTGCGAGTACGGCATTTGCATAAGCAAGGACCGCCCAAATGCCGACCAGCACGCGCGGCAGCGTCGTGCAGGCTGCGGCACCAAGGGCGAAGATCGTCGGATAAGCACCGGCATAGTAATACGCCTTGCCGTGCGTCACGTAGATCAACACGCCCATCGCGACGAAGGTGACCGCGAGAAAACGAAACGGCGCAAGCCGCTTTGCAACAAACGGAGCGATGATGCCGGCCAGCCAGAGCGGCGCAAGCAAAAAGTTCGCGATAAATACCTGTTGCAGCACGAACCCGATCGGCCGGCCGATGAGATTGCCGCTGTTGTCGTTACGCACGAGTTCGAGAAACGGAAATCCGTGCGCCGCTTGCCAGATGGCGTTGGGCAGCGCGATCACTGCAGCGATACCGACCCCGATCCAGAGATCGCGCGAACGGAAGATCGAGCGCGGACCAAAGAGCGCAATGCCGAGCGCAAGCCCGATCGTCCACAACAGGATCGTGTACTTGGTTTCGAAGGCCAGACCGCCGACCAGGCCGGCCCACCAGTACATGCGCGGTTCGTTGCGCAAGAATCCACGGGTGATCAGGTACGCGACAAGGGTGAAGTCAAACGGCTCGAACGTTCCGGTGGAAAGCCAGCTGAACATCGCGGTTACCAGCGTCGAGCTTGCTGCCGCGACCGCGGCCAGCCATGCGCCGCGCGTGCTCGCGCCGAGCAGTTGCGCGAAGATCACCGTAAGCGGAACGATCGCAATCGCGGTAAGCACGGCCGGCAAGCGCTCGAGCCAGACGTTGACCCTGCCGATTTGCATCAGCGCGGCAAGAAGCGGAACGAGCGGGGGCTGATCGACATAGCCAAAGGCCGGATGTCGTCCGCACACGATGAAGTAAAGCTCGTTGCGAAAGAGGTCGTACTTGCCGGCCACCGAGAGATGGACCAGCGCAACGAGCACCACCATGGTGCCGATCGCCCAGCGCGCGCCCCTGCTCATTGTCTCGCGACCGGTAACTAAGGATTGAGTGGGCGGGTCGGCTTGAATTCGATGAACTGATATTCAGCGATGCCCGCGCGCACGAACGGATCCTCGGCCATCATCGCCTCGGCTTGCTCGCGGGTGAGGTCGTGCGTGACGATCACGCCGCCGGTACGTGGATTCTGCGGGCCCGACGTGAGCAGGTGGTGGGCCGCGTAATGCTTCTCCAAAAAGGCGCGATGGTCGGCGAGGTGACGATCGACCTCGTCGAGGGGTTTGAGGTAGCGTGAAAGCAACACAAACATGCCGCTACCGGTTCGCGCGAGAGGACGAGGGCCCTTGCGATGGTATGTAACCCGGCGTGAAGCTACTCGATGGAAAGCGCGTCCTGGTCACGGGCGTGGCCAATCGCTGGTCGATCGCGACCGGTATCGCGCGCAAGATGTACGAGCATGGCGCGACGCTCGCCTTTACCTATCAGGGCGAACGCGTTCGCGACGAAGTCGCAAAACTCGCCGCCGAACTGGGCGGCGGCCCGGTGCTCGAATGCGACGTGGCCAACGAGGCGTCGCTCGAGGCGTTGCGCGACGCGCTGGGCGCGGGTTTCGGAAAGCTCGACGCGCTGGTACATTCGATCGCCTTCGCGGATAAGGACGACCTGCGCGGTACCGTCTACGACACCTCGCGCAAGGGCTTCGCACTCTCGCTCGACATCTCGGCCTACTCGCTGATCGCGCTTGTCTCAATTCTGCGCGACGCCTTCAACGACAATGCCTCGGTAATGGCGATGACCTATTTGGGTGCGACGCAGATCGTCCCAAACTACAATCTTATGGGTATCGCGAAAGCGGCACTCGAGGCATCGGTCCGTTATCTCGCCTACGACTTGGGGTCGCGCGGCATTCGCGTCAACGCGATCTCCGCCGGACCGATCAAGACCGCCAGTATGCGGCAAGTCGCAGGCGCAACCAAGATGCTCGACGTCGTCCCACAAGTCGCGCCGCTGCGGCGCAATGTCTCGGCTGAGGACGTCGGCAACACGGCGGTTTATCTCGCGTCCGATCTTTCCAGCGCGGTCACGGCCGACGTGCACTTCGTCGATGCCGGCTATCATACGGTCGGGATGTATCCGCCCGACTTCCACGCGTGATTTCGGACGACGAACTCGCGGCGATCACCGCTGCCCTGTCGATGTTGACCACAGAGTCCTGTCATCCTGAGGTGCGAGCGCGAGCGAGCCTCGAAGGACGAGGAGGGTCGCGCTGGAAGCTCGCCGCGCGAGAACCGGATTTCGAAATTGAAGACTATCGCCGTGTTCGATAAGGTCCTGATTGCCAATCGCGGCGAGATCGCCGTGCGAGTTATACGCACGGCACGCGAGATGTCGATCGCAACCGTTGCCGTCTACTCTGAGGCCGATCGCGACGGCATGCACGTACGCATGGCCGACGAGGCATACTTGATCGGACCGGCGGCGCCGTCGGCCAGCTACCTCAACATCGATGCGATTCTCGAGGTAGCGAAGCGCTCGGGCGCACAAGCGATTCACCCGGGCTACGGTTTTCTTGCCGAGAATAGCGCGCTTGCGCGGCGCGTCGTCGCTGCGGGCTTGGTATGGATCGGGCCGCACGCGGATGCGATCGACGCGATGGGCGATAAACTGCGCGCGCGCCAAGCGATGGCCAAGGCCGACGTGCCGTACGTCCCCGGCGGAACCGAAGCCCTCGACGACGTTGCTGCCGCGCGTGAAGCGGCGAAAGCGTACGGACTTCCACTCGCCCTCAAAGCCTCGGGCGGCGGCGGTGGCAAAGGGCTCAAAGTCGCGCGCACGCTTGACGAGATCGAGTCAGCGTTTACCACGGCGCGCCGCGAAGCCGAAGCCTACTTCAAAAACGGCACGATCTACGCCGAACGCTACCTTGAGAATCCCAAGCACGTCGAGTTGCAAGTTCTCGCCGACAAGCACGGCAATGTCGTGCACGTCGGCGAGCGCGACTGCTCGCTGCAGCGCCGGCATCAAAAGCTGTGGGAGGAAGCGCCGGCGCAGATTCCACTCAAAGTGCGCCGCGCGATGCGTGAAGCCGGCGTGCGTGCCGCGCAGGCGATCGGCTACGACTCGGTCGGCACGATCGAGTGCTTGGTCAAAGGCGACGAATTCTTCTTCCTCGAGATGAACACGCGCATTCAAGTCGAGCACACGGTCACCGAAGAGATCTCCGGGCTCGATCTCATCCGCGAACAGATACGCGTCGCCGCCGGCGAAGCGCTCGGCTTCGGGCAAGACGACGTCGCTTTCCGCGGCGTCGCAATCGAAGGGCGCGTCAACGCCGAGGATCCTGCCGATAATTTCCGCCCGGCACCCGGTACGATCAGCGCCTATCGCGAACCCGGCGGCCTTGGCGTGCGCATCGATTCGGCTGCCTATCCGGGTTACACGATTTCACCTGACTACGATTCGATGATCGCCAAGTTGATCGTCTGGGCGCCGACGCGTGCACAAGCGATCGCGCGTCTCGCTCGCGCCATCGACGAATATCAGATCGAAGGGGTGCCGACAACGTTGCCGTTGTTACGCGCGTTGTGCGACCAACCGAACGTGCGCGATGCATCGTATGGGACCGCGACGCTCGAGGCTTTTGCGGCTTCGGCTTTTGCGGCTCCGGGGTCTGCGGCCCCCTCCTTCGCCTCGCTTAGTATGGTTACGCTCGGCTCCGGAGGGGGCGCGCAACCCTCTTCGCCGCAAGACCTTCGCGTTGAGGTCAATGACAAGTTGTATCGTGTGCGAGTTTTCGATTTACCGGATCGAGACTCGTCGCCGGTGCGAAACGGCGCGCAGCGGACGCCGCCGCGGGCGGGTGGGAAAAAACAAGCTGCCGGTGCGAGTGGGGATGATGTGGTTTCGCCGATGCATGGCGTGGTCGTCGAGATGAAAGTCGCGGCGGGCGACGCGGTGGCCGAAGGGCAAGTTGTCGCGATCGTCGAGGCGATGAAGATGATGAACGAGATTCGCGCGCACAAAGCCGGCACGGCAAGCGCCGTCCACGCGAAAGCCGGCGACACCGTTGAATCACGGGCGCCGCTCGTCACGATCGGATAGAATAGGGGCATGGCACGGGAGTTTAACGGCAGCGGCATTCCGCTCGAACCGCACTATGACGAGGTCGATGGGCCCGCTCACGATCTCGGTGAGCCCGGCGCCTTTCCCTATGGGCGCGGCATCCGCGCCGACATGTATCGCGGCCGCTTGTGGACGATGCGTCAATACGCCGGCTTTGCCACCGCGGCCGAATCGAATGCGCGCTATCGCTATTTGCTCGAACGCGGCACCACCGGCCTCTCCGTCGCGTTCGATCTGCCGACGCAGCTCGGCTACGATTCCGACGCGCTCGTCGCGCGCGGCGAGGTCGGAAAAGTCGGGGTTGCGATCGACTCGATCGCCGATATGGAGACGCTGCTTGACGGCATTCCGCTCGACGAAGTCACGGTCTCGATGACGATCAATGCGCCCGCGTCGATCTTGCTTGCGATGTTGCTCGCCGTCGCGCGCCGGCGCGGCATCGCCTTCGATAAGCTCGGCGGCACGACTCAAAACGACGTCCTCAAGGAGTACGTCGCCCGCGGCACCTACATCTATCCGCCGGGCCCGTCGATGCGCCTGGTCACCGACGTGATGGCGTATTGCGCGCGCGAAGTGCCGCAGTGGAACACGATCTCGATCTCCGGCTATCACATTCGTGAAGCGGGCTCAACGGCCGTCGAAGAAGTGGCCTTTACGCTTTCCAATGCAAAAGCGTATCTGCGCGCCGCGCGCGCTGCCGGCATCGATCTCGACCTCGTCGCGCCGCGCATCTCCTTCTTCTGGAACGCACACAACGACTTCTTCGAAGAGGTTGCAAAATTCCGCGCCGCGCGCTTTCTGTGGGCGCACATAACGCGCGACGAATTCGGCTGCCGTGATCCGCGTTCGCAGATGCTGCGCTTTCACACCCAGACCGGCGGTTCGACGCTGACCGCGCAGGAGCCCGACAACAACGTCGTGCGCGTCACCCTGCAGGCACTCGCCGCAGTTCTGGGCGGAACGCAGTCCTTGCACACCAACGGCAAAGACGAAGCGCTGGCGCTGCCCACCGCGCAGAGCGCCAAGGTCGCGTTGCGAACCCAGCAGATCATCGGCTACGAATCCGGCGTTGCCGACGTCGTCGACCCGATGGCCGGCTCCTATTACGTCGAGTCGCTCACCAACGCGCTGATCGAACGCGCGCAAGCGCTTATTTCCGACGTCGACGAGCTTGGCGGCAGCATCGCCGCGATCGAGAGCGGGTGGATGCAAGCGCGCATCGCCGATTCGGCCTACGACGCGCAGCAGCAGATCGAGCGCGGCACCAGCGTGGTAGTCGGGGTGAACAAGTTCGTCGAGTCCGCGGATAACGAAACGACGATTCCGTTGCAGCGCATCGACGAGTCGATCGAGCGCGAACAGGTCGCGCGTTTAGCTGCCTTCCGCACCGCACGCGACGCCGCGCGCGCGGAAGCCCGGCTCGAGGACGTCCGGCGCGCTGCTGGTAGCCGCGACAATTTGATGCCGCACTTGGTCGAGGCGGTCGATGCGGGCGCGACCCTCGGCGAGATCTGCGACGTGCTGCGCGGCGTTTTCGGTGTCTACCGTGCCAAGGAAGTGGTGGCGTGAGGATCGATCACGTGGCGATCGTCGTCAAAGACCTCGATGCAGCGATCGCACTTTACACGCAGACCCTCGGATTTGCGCCGGTGTATCGCGAAACGATCGCCGATCAAGGTGTGGAAGCGGTGGGTCTGCAGGCCGGCGATTCGGTCATCGAGCTCTTATTGCCGCTCGATCCGACTTCCGCAATTGCGCGCTTCCGCGGTGACGCCGACACCAAACTGCATCACACGGCCTATCGCGTCGATGATCTCGAAACCGCGCTCGCCGACTATAAGGCCAAAGGCGTGCGATTGATCGACGAGCACCCACGCCAAGGCGCACACGGCAACCGCATCGCCTTCCTTCATCCCAAATCGACCGGCGGCGTCCTGATCGAACTTTGCGAGCGCGAAAAATAGTGCGAGGAAAGCCCTATGGGTTCGGCGCGAGGCGCACGTCGATATCGGTTTCGAAAGTACGATCCCACGGCAGCGTGAGCTTCATGGCCGCGATATGCAACTGCGGATAGAGTTGTACGAGCGTCGCTTGAGCTTCGTACCAGAGCAGTGCGCGGTTTCGCTCGGAGGTTTCGGCCGCAACGGCCGGTGCCAGCAACGTGTGATCAGCTATTCCTTGTGCCGCGAGCCAATCGTTGAGTTCGGGGCGCACGTCGTCGTGAAAATCGACATCGTCGACAAAGCGCAAAAAGGTGAACGTGCGATGCGCCAGCCCATCGTAGGAATGCATGCGCCGTCCCGCGCCGGCGGCAATCGCTTCGGCTAGCGCCGTGCCGGTCGTGTTCGCATCGGTATTCCAGGAGGAATACGCATCCAGCCGGCGAGCGAGCCCGGAAGTCAAAAGCGCATTCGCAAAGGCCTTCTGCTCGTCGTAGCCGGCCTCGAACGAAAGATCGACGACGGCAACGCGGCGGCCCCCATCGAGATCGGCGCGGATCGCGCTTAGAAACGCGTCGTCGAGCGCCGGACCGCTCGCGGGAAGGTGGACGTACAGTACGAGATCGGGCGCCGCGTCGTCGCGAACCGCGCCGCACAGTGCAATGAGCTCGTCGATCGTCATGCCGATCGGCGCGAATTCGAGCGGATCCTGATACGTCGCGCCGGCAGGTGTCGAGTAGCGCACCGCGACGCGCGGCGTCCAGTGGGCGTCGCGCGCGAGCGCGTGTGCGACCAGCGCCATGCCGAGTTCGTCGGCCCCAGGTTCGATCGATGCGCGCGAACCGAGATCGCTCGCCGCCAAATATTGCTGCAGCGCCAGCACTTCGGGAAGGTGTAAGCCGTAGGGCTTGGCATCGTCCTGACCGAGCACGAGGCGATCGATCGATCCTGCACGCGTGCGATCGATCAGCACGCGATCGATCCCGTAGTTGCGCGCCCGCGTGTGCACGTAGGCGTCGAGCACCGGCGCCCCGATCAGCCCGCGCAGGCGTGCCGCCTCAGCTTCCTCCGACGGTTCGAGCGGGTCGTGGAGATTGGCGTACTGCTGTAAATACGACCACGTGGGATAGGCGGCAAAGTACGGCGTGTCCGCCGGCACGCCGGTCGGTGCCAAGCGCATGATTGTGCCGAAGACACCGACCCACGCGCCGGGATAGCGCTTCTTGAGTGCATCGATCTCGCGCAGTCGCGTGTAGGCGTCAGCATAGGTCGGGCCCGGAACGCGCGACGGCACCAGGCCACCGTAGGCGAGCATGTCGCTCGAGAGCACGTACGACCGCGCGCGCGGCGCGCTCGCATTGAGCCAGGTGATGATTCCGTCGGGATCGCCGGGTTCGAGATCGTTGCCGAGGAGCGTACGCGGCGGCGCAACCACCGGACGTCCGGCAATCTGGCCGAGCATGATCGGCAGGCGCAATGTCACCGATCGATCGTCCATCGGCACGAAGACGACTGCGGCTAACAATAGCGCTTTTAGAGCAAGGATCGCAGCGTCTCCGATTGCAGCAGCGAGCGCGCCTGCGCCGCATCGACGCCGCGCGCGATGATGACCGCCGCGACCTTGACACTGCCGCCCGCCGCGTCGAGCGCCTCGCGCACGCGCGCGTCGCCGGCCCCGGTGAGGTCGCGTACGAGGCGCGCGGCGCGGCCGCGCAACTTCTCGTTGGTCGCGACGACGTCGACCATCAAATTGTCGTGCACTTTGCCCAAGCGCACCATGACGGCAGTCGAGATGGTATTGAGGGTGATTTTCTGTGCCGTTCCCGCCTTCAGACGGGTCGAACCGCTCAAGACTTCGGCGCCGGTCGGCAGCACGATCGCCAAATCCGCCGCCGCAACGAGTGCCGACGCATCGCTGCTGCTAATCGCGACCGTTAGTGCGCCGAGGTCTCGCGCCCGCTCGAGCGCCGCGATCACGTAACGCGCGCCGCCACTCGCCGATATGCCGAGCACGACGTCGTCGGGCAATACATGCTCTACCATCTCGCGCGCACCGGCTTGTGCGTCATCTTCTGCGCCCTCGATCGCTTCACGCAATGCTCGATCGCCGCCCGCGATGTGTGCACATACCAGCGCCACCGGTGTGCCGAACGTCGGCGGCATTTCCGAAGCGTCGAGCACGCCCAGCCGCCCGCTCGTCCCGGCACCGACGTAGTGCACGCGCCCGCCGCGCCGGATCCGATCCACGATCGCCTCAACAACACGGGTGAGCGTCGCCACCTGCGCTCGCACGACCGCCACAGCTTCGCTTTGATCGCGCACCAACAGCTCGACCAAATCGCGCGTTGCAAGCAGATCGAGCCCCGCGCTCTCCGGTGAGCGTCCTTCCGTCGGGGGAAGGACACCGCTCATCGCAAACTCCGTCGCGCGAGTTCGAGCGCGCCCATCACTGGGGCGGGCGGAGATTTGCGCGGCGCTAAGAGCGGCAAGTCGGCGAGCAGGCGCGTTTCGACCAGATACGACAACAACGAATTTCCGCCGAAAAGGCCGCCGCAAAAGACCAGCGGCAGTTCGCGTCCGCCCAACTCCGCGCGTTGCGCGAGTGACTTGAGAAGATCGACCAGTTCGAGCGCCGCCGTTTGCACGATCTTTGTGGCGAGCCGCTCGCCTGCGCTTGCACGATCCAGCACGAGCGGCGCAATCGACGCAATAGCGGGCACCGGATCGACTTCGCCGTAAATGCGGCCGAGCAGCGTTTGGGCGTCCGCTACTTGCATCTTCGCCGCGATGGCGTCAAAGAGCTGCGCGTGCGCAGCGCGGCCGTCGTACCAGCGCAGCATTGCGCCAAGCGCAGCTCGGCCGATCGAGAATCCCGATCCCTCATCGCCAAGAAGGTAGCCGTAGCCCCCGGCGCGATGCGTCTTCCCGCCGATTTGCGCATACGCAATCGAGCCGGTGCCCGCGATGAGCGCAACGGCGTCGCCATCCGGCACCGCGGCGCGCAGCGCAATCTCGGCGTCGTCGCGCACTGCGATCGTACCGCTCGGGAAGAAACGCCGCAGCGCCGCTTCAAGGGCGCTGGCCACCGGCGGATCGCCGGCGCCCGCGGCACCAACCGTCAACGCATCGAACATCTCGCCGCGCAGACCGGCGCGAACGGTCGCGGCGATGCGTTCGGCCGCCCCTTCGATGCCGGTGGTGCGCACGTTGGCGGCGTCGCCCGCTCGCAGGATCGTTTCGTCGCCAAAGGCGACGGCGCACTCGATCGACGTGCCGCCTGCGTCGACGCCTACGATAATCGGCATTCGTTCTCGACCTCCGTCATGAGACGGTGCAGCGCAAACGGTGCGATCGCGCCGAGCGGCACCGCGTGCGATGCGCCGGTCACGCGCGGAACGTTGGCCGCCCGTTCCCGCAGCGTCTCGTATCCGAGCATTGCAAACGCAATCGCTTCCTTCGCATCGGCGTCCAGGCCGACGGCATCGCTGCGTTCGACACGCGCCTGCGGAAGATGGACGGCAATGCGGCGCATCAACGTCCGGTTTTGTGCGCCGCCGCCACTGCATAGCACCCGGCTGTCGGTCATGCCGATCGCACTCACCGCGCCGGCTACCGTACGCGCTGTAAGTTCGGTCAGTGTTGCGCAACCGTCGTCGAGCGACAAGCGGTCCAGCACGTGACGGTGCGCGAGCAAGAACTGTGCACCGAATCGTTCGCGGCCAGTGGACTTCGGCGGGCTTTGTTCAAAGTAGGGGTCGCGAAGCATAAGCGTCAGTGCCGTCTCATCCGTGGCACCCGCCCCTGCGAGTGCGCCATCCGCGTCAAAGCGCGTTTTGCCGCCGCTTCGCATTTGCACGAAGGCATCGATCAGCATCATACCCGGTCCGCAGTCGAACGCAATGATGTCGTGCGGCGAGCACCCGTGCGGAAGGGCGGTGAGATTTGCGATGCCGCCGATATTCAGCGCGACGCGATCCTCGCCGGGATCGCCAAGCAAGATCGCATCGGCATACGGCACGAGCGGCGCGCCCGAACCGCCGACCACGCAATCAGCGCTGCGAAAGTCGTAGCAGACCGTAGCGCGCAGCGCCTCGCGAATCACGAACGGGTCGCCGATTTGCATCGTGCGGTGCGCCGCGCCGTCATGGAAGATCGTTTGGCCGTGGGAAGCGATATAATCCACGGCGAGCGCACCGCAGGCGCTGCGTGCGGCGCGCGCAAATGCCGCGCCGAGTCCGCGATGCAGCTCCACGATCGCCGCTGCGGTTGCATCGTGCGGCGGGAGCGCCGCGCGCAGCTGCCGGTCCAGATCGTCCTCGAACGGTACGGTGACAAAATTGAGCAGATCGATTGCATACCCGCCGTTGCGCGGGACGATACGCACGAGCGCGGCGTCGATGCCGTCCAGTGAGGTCCCGCTCATGAGCCCGACTGCATTCATACGCCGAACGTTTCGATAACGGCGTCGTAAAACGCCGCCCGCAGTGGACGGGAATCCTCACGCCCGTAGTAGACGGCGTTGGTGAGCAGCACCGCCTGCAGGTCGCGGTCCGGATCCGCCCAGACGCAGGTACCGGTGAAGCCGGTGTGCCCGAAGCTGCGCGGACCGAACCTTGCGCCGCATGAATTTTCATCGGTCGTCTTGAGGGCCCAGCCCAACCCCCGTCGCAGCACGGGATCGTCGGCAGCACACGTAATCGCATCCCGCGCAAGCGCCGGGGGCAGCACACCCTCGCTCCTGCCGCACGCGGCGGCGAGGTAGATCTCGGTTAGCCGGGCGACATCGGCGGCGCTCCCAAAAAGCCCCGCATGTCCACTGACGCCATGCATGAGATGCGACTTTTCGTCGTGCACGCTGCCCTGCACCCGGCCGCGCCACCCATCTTCTTCTGTGGCCGGAATTGCGGCACGCTCGAGCGCGCGAGGATTGAACCCCGCTCCGGAGGGCAGCGCTGCGGCGAGCGCCGCGGGCAGGGCACGCCCCGAAAGGCGCTCGATCGCGACACCGAGCGCGATCAGCCCGAGATCGCTATAGATGACGCGCTCGCTCGGCTGCGCGACGAGCGGACGGCGCAGTGCGAAATCACTGACGCGCGCATCGAGCAGCAAGCGATAGTCCGCGCCGGAGTCCATGCCCGACGTATGCGAGAGCAGCATGCGCATCGTAATCGTCGCGTGCTCGTCGTCGCGCCACTCCGGGATGTGGGCAAAGAGCGGTGCGTCGAGATCGGCCGCGCCGCGCGCCACCAGATCGAGCGCCGCAGTCGTAACGAACAACTTGGTGAGCGACGCCAGGTCGAAACGCGTGTCCACATAGATCGGACGCCCGGACGCATCGAGACGCGTCCGTCCCAGCGCACGTTCGTACACTAAATCTCCGCCGCGTTCGACGCGAGCCACGGCAGCTGTGAAACGCCGGTCGAGAGCGCCCACGAGCACGTCGTCGATCGCCTCCGCTCGTTCAAGCGATTTCAACCGGGAGTACTCCTTGGCACGCTGTACCGAGAAAAATCACGTCGGCAAGTCCGGCGAGGCTGAGCGAATCGTTGCCGTAGCAGGCGATTACGTGGCGCGCCTGCGTAAAGATCGGCACGTCGTAGGGTTCGGCGGTAGAAACGATCATCGCATCGGGTGCGTGCTCGCAGATCGCTTCGATCGCTCGCGCTTGACGTGGATAGAGATGCGCTCGATAGCTCAGCACGAGCGGACGGCGACGCGTCGCTCGCACCGCCGCCACGAGTTCTGCAATCTGCGCGTCATCGGGGTCGACTGGGGCAGCGCATTCCTCCAGCGCCGGCGCGTGCGCGGCAAGCGAGCCGTCACCGAAGATCACGGCGACGTCGGCCGCCGCATCGGCGCGCGGGAGCCCGCGCACCAACGTGACGGCCTCGCGCGCGATCCGCCTGCCGATCCCCGGATGCGGCGCGAGCGCATCGAGATCGATGGGCGGGAGCGCGTGCGTGCGTAAAAGCATCACGCGATCGTAGGCTTGTTGGAGTCGCTCGTGCGGCACTTCGCCGCGTTCGACTGCGTATGCCAAGTGTTGCGCTGCTTCGAAGGCAAGCTGCGGATCGTGGCTTACGAGCGCGCAGTCGGCGCCCGCTGCGATCGCATCCGTCACGCCGCGCACGGTGCCGATCCCGCGCGCGATAGCATCCATCTGCATGCAGTCGGTGAAGCAAACGCCGTTGAAGCCCCAGGCTTCGCGCAAAATTCCAGTGAGAAATGCGCGCGAAAGCGACGCCGGCCGGTCCCCGTCGATCGCCGGAACCGCAACGTGCGCCGCCATGATCGCGGCGTCGTCCCGAACGCACGCCGCAAAAGGTGCGAGGTCGCGCACGCGCAGCGTCGCGGAATCGACGTCCAAGCGCGCCGGGCCCAGATGCGTGTCGAACGACGTCGCACCGTGGCCGGGAAAATGCTTGAACGTCGGGGTGATGCCGCGCAAACTCAATCCGCGCGCGAGCGCACCGCCCAGCTCGGTCACGAGCCGGACCGACGTACCCAACGCGCGCGTACCGATTACCGTGTTGGCCCTATCGAGAGCTACATCGAGCACCGGAGCAAAGTCCAGGGTGCAGCCGATACGCCGCAGATCGTGCGCCAGCGTTTCACCGGCGTCAAACGCAACTTGCATGTCGCCGAGCGCGCCGACCGCCATCATCGGCGGCATCGGCTCGACACCCTCGCGCAAACGCATGATGCGCCCGCCCTCTTGATCGATAGCAACGATCGGTGCCGGCTGCGTCTGCCCGCGAAGGATATCGGTCAGCTCGCGGGCTTGGACGACGTTTTCGAGATTGCGCGCAAAGAGGATGTAGCCCGCGAATGGCGCACGCCGCAGTGCCGCCATTTCAGCGACATCCGGGCGCGCCCCCGTGAACCCCGTAATGAGGACGCCGCTGGCGAGTTCCAGCGCGTTCAAATGCGGATCGATTGCGCGACGAGACGATCGCCGACTTCGTAGACCGAAACGTCGACGTGCTGTCCGCGGTGTAAATCGGCGAACGTCGCGTATCCGCCGTGTTTCTGGTAGAACGTGGTCGCAGGGACGACGGCGACGATTTGTTCGTGCGAGCCGCTGCGCACGACAAACGTGCCGGCCGGATAGTCGACCGACTCGATCCGTCCGCGAATCTCGTTCGCAGGGTGCGCCGAGGGTCCGGTTTCGAGCGAGCGATAGAGGTTGGGCGTCGGCGACGGCGTTTGCGCGAGCACCGGCGACGCAAAGCCAAGCGCAAGCGCAGCGGCAACGACGACAAGTGCGAGCATCTTGCGATATGCCAGGAGCGCCGTCGCTGCAGCCTCGCCCCCGGCGCGAACGGCTTGGGCATGGTCGCGCAGGGCGACGACGCTATCGTCATCGGCCCGCTTGCCGGCCAGAACCAGCCGCAAAGCGACCAGGGTCAAGTCCGGGGTGCGCGCGCCGAGCATGCGCATCCCTTCATAAAACGGCGCAGCAGCCGGCAGCGTACTACGCGCTGCGAGCAACTTCGCGATAAGGTCCGCCTTGCGCCCGGCTCCGCGCAGAAGATACTCATCGATCGACTCGAAATGCATGACTATGCTCTTCGCCAAGCGGCTTGCCGTGCTTCTCGCGCTGGGCCTGGCAACGCCCGGGGCGGCTGCGCCGCACGATTCGCTCGCCGCGGTGCTCGCCCACATGCGCGCGTATAGCGGCCCGGTATGGAGCGCGCACCTCTCTTCGGTCTCCCACCTGACGCAAAGCGGCGAGACCGTCGATCTCAAGAGCGAATCGCAGGGCCTGCGCTTCGCCAGCTATCGCTGCAACGGAGGCATCTGTGAGGGCACGTACTTTGACGGCGGACGACTCTTCTCGATCAACATCAACGGGACGGCGCTCCCCGCGTCGAACGGCACCGATCTGCTCCTTCGCGCCGAACGCACGGTCGCATCGCTGACGTTTCTCGACCCGGATTTTAGCGCGCATGGCGGACATATCTTCGACGACGGCGTTACGATGATCTCCGGCGTTCCCTACCGCACGCTGCTCGTCGCCAACAATGATGCAGTTCCGATGCTGGTGTACGTCGATCCGAAGACGTGGAGCGTGAAGTACATGCGCGACGTCAACGGCGACATGACGCTTGAATACCGCGACTACGTAACCGTCGGCGGCCGCTATGAGCTGCCGCTTGAAGTCTACCAAAACGGAGCGCTCTTCGAACGGTACGAGCAGCGCGACACGCTTCCCGACGCGTTCGAAACACCGCATGGACCGGTTCCCACCTTTTCGTCGTCCCCGGCGGCCGTCGCGACCGATCCCGACCGGGCCACGCCCGTTTTTACTTGCACGCTCGGCGGTATCGTCACGAAATGCTTACTCGACAGCGGCAACTCGGGGCTTTCGATCAGCTTGGCACTGGCTGAAGCGTTAAAAGCGCCGGTCGTCGGATCGTTTCAAGTCAGTGGCCTCGGCGACTACGCGACCGAAGTCGTGCACACGGGTGCATTGCAGGTCGGCGCAATGACGCTACCCGCCGCGAATTACGTCGTGCTGCACGACATCGATCGCTTCGGCTATCAGGTCGTGCTCGGTGCCGACGTCTTGGGCGCGACCACCGTCGAGCTGGATAATGCCACACATCGCATCGTCTTCGGCGCACCAACCCCGCAAAGCGGCTTCACCGTGCCGATCGCGTTCGACAGCTTCGTGCCGGTGCTCGACGTGCGCCTTGGCACGCTGCCGGCGGCCCTTGCGCTAGATACCGGCGACGAGTCGAGCATCAACCTCGCCTACGATTTTTACCAAGCTCACGACGACATCTTTCATGCCACCAGCGAACGCGCCGTCGGCGGGGTGGGCGGGTCGAGCATAGAGTTGCTGGGCACGATCCCACTCGTGCAGATCGGCGGCTATTCGATCCAGCAATCGGCAATCGGCGCAACGCAGAATTTGCAAGGTACGGCTCTGGGACATCTGGGTGCGGGGCTGCTTTCGCGCTTCAACGTTACCATCGACTACGCCGCAGGCGAACTGCACTTCGTGCCGCTCGCGCAGCCGTCAGGTTCGCCCGCTCCCTAAGCATTCGCGGCTAACGGCGCTTATTGGTCTGCAAATCGCTGACCGCGTCGAGCGCGTCCTGCGGCGGTGCAGGCTCACCCAAAAAGAATCCTTGCACTTCGTATGCCCCAATGCTGCGAATCTGTTCGAGCGTGACCCGCGACTCAATGCCTTCAGCAACGGACGTCAGCCCGAGATTCTCTGCCAAAATGACGATCGCTTTGACGATCGCTTCGTCTTGCGAGCCAGGCAGCATGTCGCGCAGGAAGCTGCGGTCGATCTTCAGCACGTCGATCGGAAAGCGGCGAAGATAGCTCAGCGACGTGTAGCCGGTGCCGAAATCGTCAACCGAGAGTCGCACGCCCAAGGCCTTGAGCTCGTGGAGCATCGCGATCCCGCCGGAGATATCGCGCATCACCGAACTCTCGGTCAACTCGAGCTCCAACCGCGCCGGCGCGAGCCCCGACGCGCGCAGCGTGCTCGCAATGACATCGCGCAGGCCGGCCCGCTCGAATTGCCGGGCGGAAATGTTGACGCACACGCGCGGCACTTCGACGCCCGCTCCGTCCCACGCCGTGAGTTGCCGGCAGACCTCGTGCAGAACGAACGTCCCCAAATCGTCGATCGCGCCCGATTCCTCCGCGAGGTGGATGAAATGTTCGGGCGCAAGCAAGCCCAAGTCCGGATGCTGCCAGCGCACCAGCGCCTCAAATCCGGTAAAGGAGAGATCCGACGCGCGAAAGATCGGCTGATAGTAGATGACGTACTGCGCGGCGGCTGCGGCGCCCCGCAAATCGCGCTTGAGCGAGAGCCGTTCGGCGGACGACGCGATCATACTGGGGATGAAGACCCGAAAGGCGTGTCCGCCGGAGGCCTTCGCCGCCTGCATCGCCGCTTCGGACGAGCGCAACAGCGTCTGCGTGTCGGCTCCGTCGTCAGGGAAGGCCGCCATTCCCGAACTCGCGTTTACGTAGATCTCGACGTCTCCGATTACGAACGGGGCTTCGAACGTTGCGTGCAAGCGCTCGATGAACGACCGCCCGTCGGTGGAATCCGTTGCATCGACCAGCAGAATGACGAATTGGTCTTCTCCGACGCGCGAGACCGTTGCACTGGAATCGACCAGACGGCGGATGCGGCCGGCGATCAGGCGCAACGCCTCGTCGCCATGACTCGACCCATAGAGCTCGTTGACCTCGCGAAACGCGTCGAGATCGGTAGTGATAACCAGCAAGGTATTGCGGTGACGCTGCGCCATGGCGATCGCCTGCGTCAGCCGGTCCTCGAGCAACGCGCGATTGGGCAGATCCGTCAGCGGATCGTACTGCGCAAAGTAGGCGATGCGTTGTTCGGCAATCTTACGTTCCGTGATATCGAATGCAACGGCGATCGTGCCGACGATACGGCCATCGACGTCGCGTAACGGCTCGACGTGCCCGCGAAAGGTCTTGCCGCCCCAAATCATTTCATACTCGGCCGCGCCGCCTTGCAGCGCTTGGAGATGAGCGTGACGGATCGGGAAACGAGACTCGTCGGCTAGCAACGCCGAGCCCGCGACGTGCGCGCCGATCAGTGCATCAGGATCGTCGGGGACCTGCGCGAGCTGCGCGCCTTCCACGCTCGTGACCGTCAAGCTCGTGTCGCACGATATGACGAGCGCCGGCAGTTGTTCGAAGAGCAGCCGCAAGCGCGTTTCCCGCTCGCGTAGTTGCACCTCCATCAGCGCGCGAGCGCGGCGCAGTTCGGCGTCACGTAAGGCGCGCTCCGCGGCAGGCCCGAGACGTTTGAGATTGTTCTTGAAGATGTAGTCGTACGCGCCCAGCCGGATCGTTTCGACCGCGGCCTCCTCGCCGATCGCCCCCGACACGACCAGACACGGAATGTCCGCGTTGTGCGCGCGAAGGACGTCAAGCATCGCCGGCGCGCTAAAGCGCGGCATCGAGTAATCGCAGAGAATCAAGTCCCAGGTTTGATCTTCGAGGGCATCACGCGCGGCCTGCGGCTCGTCGACACGCACGCTTTCGACGATGAAGCCATATCGCTCGAGCGCGAGCACGTTGAGCGCCGCATCGTCGCAAGAATCGTCGACACACAAAACCCGCAGCGTCACTACATGCCTCCCCCGCCGGCGGAGGGCGGAGGTTCGTTGAGCACGAGCCAGTAGAGACCGACTTGACGTACGGCTTCGACGAATTCGTTGAAATCGACCGGCTTGCGGACGTAGCTATTGACACCCAACCGATAGCCTTCGATCAGATCTTCGTCCTGTTTGCTCGAAGTCAGAATGACGGTAGGGAGCAGACGGGTGGCCTCAGTCGCGCGGATGCGTTGCAGCACTTCCAAACCGCTGACCTTCGGAAGATTCAGGTCGAGCAATATCAGCGCCGGATACCCGTTCGCGATCGAACGTTGCTCGTCGAAGAGGAATTCACACGCCTGCGCACCGTCCCGCACGACTACGACGTCGTTGGCAATGTGATTCTTTTCAAACGCGCGACGAGTGAGGTCGATGTCGTCGGCGTTGTCCTCGATCAAGAGGATGTAGGGTTTGCTCATAGTGTAAAGTAAAACGTCGCGCCCTCGCCAACAGCACCTTCGGCGCGGATACTTCCGCCGTGACGATGGATAATTCGCGCGACGGTTGCTAGGCCGATTCCCGTGCCCTCATATTCTTCGGCCGAATGGAGGCGCGCAAACGCCCCGAAGAGCTTACTGCCATACGACATATCAAACCCGGCCCCGTTGTCGCGTACATAGAATTCGCCTTCGCTATTTTTGCCGACCCAAACCTGCGGACGCTCCGTATGGCGTGTAAATTTCCACGCATTGCCTAGCAGGTTTGCTACTACGATTTGAATCAGCTGCGGCTCGCCCTGCGTCTTCAGGCCTGGTTCGATCGTCACCTCGACCGTGCGCGCCGCATCGCTTTCAGCTAGATCGGCAGCGACGATCGCCGCGATTGCACTTAGATCGACCTCGACGTGAGCCATCGGGAAGCGGGCGACCTTCGAAAGCCTGAGCAAGGCGTCGATCAAGTCGGCCATGCGCTGCGCGGCTTGGCGGACGCGGTCCAAATAGCCGTGTGCGCGGCGATCCAGCGTTTCGCTGTAGTCCTCGAGCAGCGCTTGCGAAAAGCCGTCAATAGCGCGCAGCGGCGCGCGCAAATCGTGCGAAACCGAATACGAAAACGACTCGAGCTCCTTGTTCGCGAGTTCCAGCTGATTCGTGCGCTCTTCGACGCGCCGCTCGAGCTCGGCATTGAGCTCGAGCACGTGTTGTTGCTCGGTCTTGCGTGCGGTGATGTCGCGTACGTATCCAGCCACACCGCCACCGAACGGATACAGCCGCGTCTCGTGCCAGCGCCCGCGATTCTGATTCTCGAACGTCAACGCACGCCGCTCGCGCAAAACTTCTTTGTATAACCCCAACACGTGGTCGTCGGATTCGAACGTCGTGGTATACGTGTTTAGCGGCGTGCCGATGATTTCGGCGACGCTCATCCCCCAATAATTCGCCATCCGGTTGTTGACGTAGGTGATGCGCAAATCTCCGTCGACGGCGACAAAGGCGTCGTGCATGCTTTCGAGCACCTCCGACATGAGGCGATTCGATTCAAGCGCCGAGCTGAATTCAGCAATCGATTGCGCAAGCGACTGTACGAAGCGTACGTCGCCGACGGAGAACGTTCGCGTGTGGGCGTGATAGCAGACGATCGCCCCTTGTGGCGCGTGAAGTGTGCCGATAAGCGTCGCTACGCACGAGAGCACCCCGCAGCCCTCCAATACGGCAAGGGAACGAGCGCGTGGATCGATACGAAGATCCGAAGAAACGAACGGCTCACCGGTCCGCAGCACGAACGAGAGATGTTCTAATGGCGGAGCCGCCGGATCCAGCGCTGCGCCCATTTCCCATCCCAAACTTCGAGCGATCCTAAATGTGCCGGTAAGGCGGTCGAAGTGATAGACGTCGACGACGCTTGCTTCGAGCATATCGCGGACCAGCTCGGCGCCGTCGAGCAGCGTTTGATCGTAGCTCGCTCCGGCCAGCGCTGCACGTCCGAAGTCGATCAGCGCCTGTTGACGGCGAGTTGTGCGCTCGACTTCGCGTTGGGCCTCGATCCGCGAAGATACGTCGCGAAAGTACACCGAAAGCCCGTCGGGCGACGGATACGCTTTGACCTCGAACCATAGTTCGGCGGTGGCGGAATATTCGACGAACTGCACCGGGCGCTGATCGCGCATCGCGCGATGATACTCGCGCTCGAAGAGGCGGCCGCGCGCTTTGGGAAACACGTCGAGCCAGAACTCGCCGATAATATCTTGGCGGGCATGCAACAGCTTGCGCGCTTGGGCATTCATGTAAGAGATGCGCCACTGCGCGTCGAGGGCAAAGAACCCATCGGTGATGCGCTCGAGCACCAGCGACAGATCAGGCCGCAGTGCTGCGTCGGCCATGGGCGATGTTTCTTCTGCGCTACTTCCAACCCGCCTGCGCGAATGCCGCGACGATCGACTCAATCGCTCCGGGGCGGTCGCGCTGCGGCGAGTGCCCGCAATCGTCGAGTTCGATGCGGTCAACTCGCACGCGAAGGCCACGCTCGATCGTGTCCAGCTGTGCCATCGTTCCGTACTCGTCGTTGCGGCCTTGCACCATGATCACCGGTGCGGCGATCGACGGCAGATACTCCTCGATGTTCCAGTCGCGAAATGAGTGATCGAGCCAGATATCGTTCCAGCCAAAGAACGTTCGATCGACGTCGCGATGATGGCGCGCCATCCGTTCGCGCAGTGGACCAGCCCGATAATTCTGTGCGATTTGCGCGATGCTGCGCAGCGAACACTCCT
Organism: Vulcanimicrobiota bacterium; assembly: GCA_963837195.1. Lineage (GTDB taxonomy): Bacteria > Vulcanimicrobiota > Vulcanimicrobiia > Vulcanimicrobiales > Vulcanimicrobiaceae > Aquilonibacter. The sequence continues at coordinate 2,872,734 of CAWIMO010000006.1, read as the reverse complement.
CGACAAAGACGTGCGGAGCGAGTAGCACGAGCCCCGCGGCGTGCTGCGGGTAGGCACCGGCGAAGATCAGCGCGATTGAGGCGCCGTCGCTGTGGCCAAGGATCAGCGGGCGCTCCACGCCGGCGTGCTCGAGCAACGCCGGCAAGACCGTGAGCGCCTCATCGTGCATGTAGCTCGCGTTGCGCGGCCGTTCGAGGACCGACGAGAAACCGTTTCCATGACGTGAATAGGCCAGAACGCTACAGCCCGTCCGGTCCACAAGGCGCGCGGGAAGGTCGCGCCAGAGCCCGATCGAGCCAAGCCCCTCGTGGAGCATTACCAGCGTCGGCGCCTTTTGCGCTTCACCCGGAAGGCGCAGGACGTCGAGCGATTGCCCCGCAACCTCAAAGCGTTCGGTTGGCACGTCCTTCATCTCAAAAATGGCGGCGCCCGCGTCGATGATAGGTAGGTAGATGCTCAACGACCTCGTCACCTTTTTCACCGGGGCTCCCCAGAACCGGCGCAAATACGCGCGTCGCGCTGGTCCGTTCCCCGCGTGGGTGGCGATCGGCTCGCAATGGACCAATTGCGCGTGTTTGGATATCTCCGGTAGCGGCCTTGGCGTCGTCTCGCCGGCCGCGATTCCCGAGGAAGCGAATTTCCGCGTCCAGCTTGACGGCAAGAACGTCGTCATCCGCGCCAAGCGCGTATGGCAACAGCCGGGCACGGCGCAGGGCAAGCCCGCCTGGCGGTATGGCCTGACGTTTACCGGGATCAGCGCCGATGATTGGGACGCGGTAATTCGGTTCTCCAACAACGATCAAGTCGCCGTAGACAACAAGGCGCAAAAAGAACTGGAGCTGGTGCGCCTCAAAGCCGACGACGTCGCGCGCCTCATCCCCAAGAAGCTGCAGGACACGATGCTCTCGCTGCTCGTCCAAAAGGGCCGTCTCGCGCCGATCGACGAGAAGACGCCGCTCGTGCAGTACTCCTATGGCGGCGTGGTCAAGCGCAACGGCAAAGCGCTGCACCGTCTTTCGATTCATTCTCGCGTGCGCGACGCCGCAACGAACGAAGTCAAGGCGTATGACACCCGCTTCTTCTTCGACGATCAGGGCGGTAACGTCTCGATGGACGAATAGCGCAGCAGCATCGCGCGCATTGCGTCGAGTACGGCATCCACTGCCGGCCGGCGATACGACCACATCGGATCGTCCGGCGGATAGCGCACCGCCATCGTTGCATTGGTTTCGAACACGACGACGTTCCCCTGGGCATCCAGCGTGAAGTCAATACCGGCGTAATCGAGTCCCAGCCGATCGACCACGCGTTGCAATGCGTCCCACGCGCGGCGGCCGAGCGCCGCCTGCGGGTCACGAAGAAACGCTGCTTCGCGCTCGCGGAATTCCGGTTGCGCCGCCATCTGCGCGCTGAAGTAATGTACCTTCCAATCGCGCGAGATCGCCAAATGCAGCGGATAAAGCACGCCGTCGACCGCCATCACGCGATACTTCGTGTAGAGCCCGTCCGCATCGCGCACGTCCAAGAATTCGATCGCAAAAAATGAATCGCCGGGAAGGTGATCGAGCGCACGTTCGATATCCTGCGCGCTCTGCGCACGCTCGAAATGTTCGCCGGCATGGTAACCGGGTGCGCGCAGCAGAGCCGGCGCCTTGAGTGCGCGCGCACCGTCTCGCGTAACCGTGCCGATCTTAGGCACACGTACGTCCGTCAAATCGGCGAGACGCCCAGCCTGCTCGCGTCCGGTCTGCGCGACGGTCCGCGGATCGTTGAGCACGCGTTTACGCGAGCCCGCCAGTAGCGCGCTCGCCCGAACCAGCGCTTCGCTCGAACTGTCGGCTTCGCCGATGGCATTGAAGACCACGTCGTGCTCGGGCAGCGGCGCATCGAGCGGATGTAATTCGACCGCCAGCTTGCTCACCGCGAAGCAGCGGTCGTCGAAGAGCTGCTCGGTGACCACGTTACCGCTGCCGAGGGTGATCGGCACGAGCACGCGCACGGGGGTGCCCGACCCGCGATAGGGCACGGTGGCGATCGAGTCGCCCTGCGCGGCAATCCCGCACTGCGTCTTTGCGACGGCGAGGCCCCGGCGCGCTTCGGGGTTGTCGGGGTTGGCGCGCAATGCTGACTCATACGACCGCAGCGCCAGCGCCGGTTCGCCGCGCAGAATATAGAAGTAGCCGGCGTTCGTGTGCGCGAGCGAACTGCGCGGGAAGCGGCGCACGGCCTCGAGTGCCAAGCTGAATGCATCGGCCGATCTTCCGGCTCGATGCAACCGCTCGACCTCGCGCGCTAAATCCTCAGCTGTCGTCTCCATCGCGTTTATTGATACCAAGCAGATGTTCGGTCGGCCTTCCAGGGAGGCGCAGCGCCACGCGCGCAATGTGCCCAAATGAAACGAACCGCTTGGTGGAATCTTCTCTTACTGATTCCGTTTATTGCAACGCTTTTTCCCCAGTTCTATAACCAGCTCGATCCGCCGCTCTTCGGCATGCCGTTCTTCTACTGGTACCAGTTAGCGTGGACGATCGGCTCGGGCATCTTGCTCGCGATCTACATCGCCATCGTGCGCGGAGGAGAGTCGAATGCCCGCTAGTTCGATTATCCTCATCGTTCTCGTCCTTGCCGTCACGGTGCTTGGCTTCTACGCCGCCAACTGGCGCCGAACCGGCACGCTCGATCACATGCACGAATGGGCGCTCGGCGGCCGCAATTTCGGTACGGTCATCTCCTGGTTCTTAATCGGTGGCGATCTCTACACCGCCTACACCTTCATCGCCGTCCCAGCGCTTGCATACGCGGCCGGTCCGATGGCGTTCTTCGCGTTACCTTATACGATCGTTGCCTATCCGTTCGGCATTCTCGTACTCACGCGTTTCTGGAGCGTCGCACGCAATCGCGGCTACGTCACCGCCGCCGACTTCGTACGCGACCGCTTCGGCGATCGTTCACTCGAAGTCGTGATCGCGATCACCGGCGTCATTGCGATCCTGCCGTATATCGCACTGCAGCTCGTCGGCATGGAGGTCGTGTTCACGCAGCTCGGTGGATTCTTCGCGCTGGGCGGAGGCACGGTCGCACTCGCCATTTCGTTCATCCTTCTTGCCGCCTATACGTATACCAGCGGCTTACGTGCGCCGGCGCTCATTGCGCTCGTCAAGGACACGCTCATCTATCTCACCATCATCTGCGCGATCGTCGCGGTCACGCACATGTTCGGCGGGTGGGCCGGCATCTTCGACGCGGCGGGCAAGGCGCTCGCTGCCAAGCCCAAGCCTGCCACGCTGCTCTTGGCGCAACCGCAATACTTCGTCTATGGAACGCTCGCGTTCGGCTCGGCGCTCGCGCTCTTCATCTATCCGCACTCGATCACATCGATGCTCTCGGCCAAGAGCCGGGTCGTCGTGCAGCGCAACATGGCGCTGCTCCCGATCTACTCGCTCTTGCTCGGGTTCTTGGCCCTGCTTGGCTACGCCGGACTAGCTGCCGGCATCAGCGTCAAGAATCCGCAGCTAATCGTGCCGATGCTCTTTGCCAAGATCTTTCCCGATTGGTTTGTCGGCGTCGCCTATGCGGCGATCGTGATCGGCGCGCTGGTACCGGCGGCAATCATGGCAATCGGCGGCGCGAATCTCTTCGCCAGCAATATCTTCCGGCAGTTCTCAGCCAATCGCGACGCCGTCGAGACGCGCACCGCGAAGATCCTCACGCTGGTGATTTGCCTCGTCGCGCTGCTCTTCGTGCTCTTCATCAAGCCGCAGTACGCAATCGGCTTCCAGTTCCTAGGCGGCGCGTGGATTCTGCAAACGTTCCCGGCGTTCGTCCTCGGCTTGTACACCCGCTGGTTCAATCCCAAAGCGTTGCTCTTGGGTTGGATCGTCGGCATTGCAACCGGAACGTACATGGCCGTGCAGACAAACTTCACCGCCGCATTTCCCCTGCATCTCGGAGGCGGAACGCTCGTCGGTTACGGACCGTTCTATGCACTATTGCTGAACTTGATCGTGACGGTGATCGCGACGCCGCTCTTTAACGCGGCAAGCAGCACATCTCATGGAACCGACGCAACAACCGCCGCAGACTACGCCTAAGATGCAGTAAAACGAAAAAGCTTCGCTTTCGTTCAGGCCTAGGCGCTGAGAGCCGAAGTGGTCTCAAGGACCATGAGGCTCTTGGCAACGACGGCCTGGGCGCAAGCGAGACTTTTTAAGCGTAAACGTCGACATTCCGTCCGACCCCAATCGCGCGAAAGTAGCGAACGACGTCGGGCGGATCCTGCGGCTGGCGCACCGGGCCAATGCCGCGGCTTGAGCCGACGGTACGCAGGACTTGCCGGTATTGATCGAGCGCCCAGGCAACCGAAATGGTCACCGCATTTAAGGCCATCGCTTACGTTTTCGGCAGGATGAAGACGATCCCCACCAGCGCGATGATCGCGCCGCTCAGGACCTCGCCATAGCGCTCCAGCGGCCCGAGGTGCAGGCGTTCGAGCGCGGCTCCCGAGAGCGTGCATAGGGCCACATACGTCGCGATCGTGCTCATCGCGAAGCACACCGACATCAAGGCGATCAGCCCCGGTCCGAATTTCGCGGCAGCGAAAAACGCCGGGATGCCCTCGACCATAGGTGACGATCCCAAAATGAGCATCAGCGAGGTTCGCGATCCCGAGGAATCGTGGCGTTGTTCGTGACGGTCGTTGCTATCGTGCGCGTGCAGTTCACGCCAGCCGCCGATCGCGATCCAACCGCCGAAAACGATCAGCGCCACGCCCGAAAGAATCGATAGTAGATTGCCGAAGCGCGCCGCGAAGGCAACGCCCGCAACCCAGACGAGGACGCCGATGGCAAGCGTCGAGAGCGTGTGCCCAAGGCCGGCGCCAAATGCGGCCCGCGCAGCTTGCGCGCGTGTCCATCCGCGCGCTCGCGCAAGGAGCGTGATCGGGACCCAGTGATCCGGTACCAGCGTATGTAATATGCCGACCGCGATCACGGCAAACACGAGTAGCAGCGCTTCTTTCGGCATGTGGTCTACTTAGGTGCTTGACGGCTGCCCCCTTGGCATGCAATACTGCGGCGTCCCCCTCCGCGCGAATCTTTCGGTGTTAGCGATCGAATTGCGCACACCTGAAAGACGTTTTACCATTTCAAATTTCGAACAACTCGGCTTGAAGCCCGAGCTTTTGCGCGCCTTGCGCGACCTCCATTTCACCGAACCCACCCCAATTCAAGAGCGCGCGATTCCCGCGGCGCTCCAAGGCCGCGACGTCCTCGCCAGTGCCCAGACCGGGAGCGGCAAGACGGCCGCCTTCGGCCTTCCGATTCTCAATGGCCTGATGGATCAACCGCGCGGCAAGACCCAGGCATTGATACTGGCTCCGACCCGTGAACTCGCCGAACAAATCGCCGAGCATCTGACCGCACTCGCCCGTCACACGACGGTTCGCGTGGCCGCGGTATACGGCGGCGTCGGCTTTGGCCAACAAGTTACCGCGTTCAAGCGCGGATTCGAGATCATCGTCGCAACGCCCGGACGGTTGATGGATCACATGCGTAGCGGCAACGCGCGCCTTGGCAATGTTACCACCGTCGTGCTCGACGAAGCAGACCGCATGCTGGACATGGGGTTTCTGCCCGCCGTACGGCGCATTTTGGAAAAGCTTCCAACGCAGCGTCAGACGCTCTTCTTCTCGGCCACGTTACCGCCCGCGATCTCGGCGCTCGTACGCGACATGCTGCACGACCCGGTGCGCGTTGAGCTCGCGGCCGAGCACATGCCGATCGAACTGCTCACGCAGCGTCTCTATGCGGTCCCGCAAGAGCACAAAACGGACCTGTTCCTCGAACTGCTCAAAGACAACAACATCTATACGGCGATCGCGTTCACGCGCACGAAGCACCGGGCCAATCGCCTTGCCGCTGCGCTCGCCAAGAGCAATATCCCAACCGACGTGATTCACGGCGACCGTACGCAAGCACAGCGGACGCGCGCGCTCGAGAATCTCAAGAAGGGCAGATGCCGGGTTCTCGTGGCGACCGACATCGCAGCGCGCGGCATCGACGTCGCCAAACTCGGACATGTGGTAAATTACGACGTGCCATTGGTTGCCGAAGACTACGTGCATCGCATCGGCCGGACGGCGCGGGCCAAGACGGCCGGCGACGCAATCACCTTCGTCGCGTCCGACGAGGAGCCGCTCATTCGCAAGATCGAGTACATCATCGGCCGCACGCTCGCCCGCGAAGTTAACCCGCTCTTTCCCGACGTTCCCGCCATTGCGCCCAAGCCGCGCGTGGTCTACCAGTCGCGCCGTCGCCGCCGCTAACGCGGCTTAAGATCCGCCGGCGCTGGGACCGAAGCGTTCGGTCTTGATGCGGTCCGCGTCGTGGCCGGCGGCAATCAACAGATTGGCGGCGGCCTCAACGAACGGCGTCGGTCCGCACACGTAGCACGACGGCTGCATGGCTGCAGTGAACGTCGCCTCCATAAGGAACGTTGCATCGATACGTTGCGGCGCTCGCGGCCAGCCGTCGGGCGCACTGCGCGTATACGCGAACGCGACGTCGAGTCCGGCTTCGTCTCGGGCACGCTGCTCGAGCTCGCTCGCGTAGATGATGGCTTGCGGCGACCGCACCGAATAGAGCAGTCGAAACGGGGCGGTTGATTTTGCCGCGGCGCGCTCACGGATCATCGCCATCAGCGGGACGATGCCCGATCCACCCGCGATCAATTGCACCGCTTCGATCTGCATCGGCCGCCAAACGAACCATCCACCGATTGGTCCGCGAATCTCGAGCGGATCACCGGGAGCGGCGGCCTCGGCAAGATAGGGCGAGACTTCACCGTCGCCGATTTCCTCGATCGTCAGCTCGAGACGACTTCCTTGCGCGGCGTTCGCAATCGAATACGAACGGGCCGCACTGTAGCCGTCCGGCGCGGTGAGGCGTACGTCGACGTGCTGACCCGCATCGTGCCCCGGCCAATCGGGAACGGCAAGAACGAGCGTGTGCGCAGTCGACGTTTCGCGACGCCGTTCGACGAGCGTGGCGACGCGCCAGCTCAGTCCCCCGTGTATCGCTGTTCCCGCCACGGATCGCCGTACATGTTATAGCCGAGCCGTTCCCAAAAGCCGGGTTCGTCCTGGCGCATCAAGGTCAAGCCGGTGATCCACTTGGCGCTCTTCCAAAAATAGAGATGCGGTACGAGCAGTCGTGCCGGGCCGCCGTGTTCGGGTTCGAGATCTTTGTTCCCGTAGCGAAACGCGACCCAGGCTTTGCCGTCGCGCAGATCGGCGAGCGGAACGTTGGTGGTGTAGCCGCCATACGAGTGGGCCATCGCAAACTGCGCCGAGCTCTGCACGCCGTCAAGCAGTGTGTCGATCGTCACGCCCTCCCAGACGGTGTCAAACTTCGACCAGCGGGTGACGCAGTGAATGTCCGTAGTAATCCGGGCACTAGGCAGCGCACGAAACGCCTCCCAGTTCCAGCGGCGCGCGACCGTGCCGTCTTCGGTTGTCACCGTGAACTCCCAACGGTCGAGCGGGATATGCGGCGTCGGGCCGGCCGAGAGCACGGGAAAATCCGGCGTCAGGTATTGCCCTGGCGGCAGCTTGTCGGTCTGCGCGGGGCGGCGTCCCGCGAAGCCGCGTGAGACGATCTTCTCGTCGCTCATGCCGCGTGGAGTTTGCCGCGAGCGGATTTGGGCCTCTGCGAGTGCCACATACTTGCCGTACCTGTTTTTGTCTAGGAATTGGCCGCATTTCACAGTAGAATTTCAGGAGACCCCAATTCCAGGCGCCGAGGTGATTCCCGCTATGCGGCTCTCCCAATCGCCGGGGTGTCGCGCAGCATTGCCGATTCACTCGGTTTCGCACCTTACCAATCTCTCGGTGGACACGATCCGTGCTTGGGAGAAGCGATACGGCGCGGTCAAGCCGGCGCGCACCGCCGGGGGGAAGCGGATATTTTCACCCGACGACGTTGCGCGTCTGGTACTGCTCAAAGCCGCGGTCGAGTCGGGTAAGCCGATCTCACGCATCGCGCCGCTAAGCGATGCGCAGTTACTGCAGGTTGTGCGCAGCGAGCAGCTCGTCGGTGACACCGACGATGCTGCCATCGAACGCCTCTTGCGGCGTGCACAGGCAATGGACGCGCGCGGGCTGGCGCACGATCTCTGCGCTTGTGCACTCTCGCGCGGCGCGGTCGAATTCGCCGACGACGTGATCGCGCCGCTGGTGAGTGAAATCGTGATGGGTGCGCGCGACGCCGACGAACGCGCGGAGCAGCGCCTACTTCTCCAAGAATCGCTGCGCTTTGTCGCTGCGACACTGTTCGGAAAGTACGAGCAGCCATCCGCCACCGCGGTGATGCTCTTCGTTACGTTGCCCGGTGAGAAGCACTCCATTCCGCCGCTGCTCGGCGCGCTCGTCGCGAGTGAATTCGGATATCAAGGCATCTTCGCAGGAACGGAGCTTTCACCGCATCAGATCATCCGGCTAACCCACACCCTCTCGGCGTGCGGTGTAGGCGTTTACGCGGGCACCGAACGCGACGATACGGTCCGCATGATTGGGTCGATTGCCGCCGCCCTGCCGGCGATACCGCTCTTTGTCGGCGGCGCCGGGATGCGCCTCGTCAAAGGCGTGCAGGTGAGCGAATCGATGCGTCAATTCGCCGCGGCCTTGGCGCGGGGGGTCAAGAGGCCTACGGAGGGCAGCCCGCAAGTTGCCACTGCTTGAACGTCTCGCACATTTGCGCGCTCCAACGCGCCTCGCCTGAACTCGGCGGCGGCATTACGCCCGTGCTCACGGTGCGGTAAATCGCGTCTGCATGGGCTTTCACGCTCGCGAGGTCGGATAGATCCATACCGGCCGGTTTCATGTGCGCAACGTCGGTGTCAGTGAACATCGGACGGATGTCTTTTGCAAAACTCAGACTCACCTGATCGCTCATCGAAGGCTCCTTCTACTCCAGCGAGGGGCGCACCCGAAACGCGAGGCTGATGCGCGGTCCAACCGCATTACTCGTCTTTGGGATCCCATGGTCGTAGGTGCGTTGGGTCTCGTACGACATCACGAGGAGACTTCCCGGCTCGAGATCGAGATCGAAGACGCGTCGCGGTTTGGCCTTGCTGCGAATCGTCATGCGCCGTGATGCGCCAAGCGAAACCAGCGCGATAGGTTCGCCGCGGGTCAGCTCGGAGATGTGGTCGTTGTGCGGCGCGACGCTGTCGCGTCCGTCGCGGTAGAGATTCATGCCGATGCTCGTGAAGTGCGCTTCGGCAAGGCGCTCGACCGTAGGAACGATATCGGCAAGGGGGCGCGGCAGCTCGGCGTCGATCGGCAGTCGCGCGACGAGCCGCGGCACGTCGACCTCGCGATCGTACATCATGCGCCGCTCGCTGCGCCATGGAGTCGACTCGCGCAAGGCGTCGAAGAGCCGCATCGACTGCTCCGGCGCCAGCACGTCGGGATAATAGACGATCGAACCGGTTTCGTCATCAACGATGACGCGGGCGTCAGCCTGAAAGAAGCTGAGTTGGCGCGACACGCTGCTTACAACGGCAAAGTAACCGTGACGCGCGAACGCGGTCGCGGATTGATCGCAATGACGCCGCCGAGGCGTTCGATGATCTCGAACCCACGGCCGCGCAGCGACTCAGGATTGCGATGCGCCGGACGGGCGATGTCGTGTCCCGAATCGAGGACGTCGAGAATCAATGCATTGCGACGCGTGCGTAGCTGGATGTCAACCGGAACTCTCCCGTGCTCGCATGCATTGGCGACGAGCTCACCAAAGATCATTACGGCCGTTTCGATGTCCGTTTCGCTGTGGCCCGCGTCGCGCAACGCCTGCGCAAACGCATGGCGCGAGGAAGCAACGTTTCTTCCATCGGCTTGTGCGATCCGCCAGCTCCAGGGTTGTATCATAGCTCAGCCCAACCCGGTCGCCGGCGGAGCCGACACGAGGAGCGCCCGGAACGACCGCCCGATAATCGGGCGGGCGCGAGCTGCCTCGCTCGCCTGCGCACGCTCGCCATTATCAACGCTTTCCCGGAAACTCACGGTAAGAATCGCCACATCGTCTAGCGGGTCGGCTCCCTCGAGAACCCGCTGCAGCAAAGCCGCCGCCGGGTCGGCAGCGCCGGGGTCAAGCGCCCTGAGCGCATCGACGACCCGTTGCTCGCCGCTATCCCAATCGCGGCTATATTCAATCAAGCCATCGGTGAATAGCGTCAAGAGAGATCCGGTCGAGACCAGCACCGACGAAACGCCGTAGGTCGGACGGTCCATCACGCCGAGCGGCGGTCCGGTTGCGCCGAATTTCTCCAGCTCGCCATCACTGAAGCGCACGATCGCTGGTGGATGTCCGGCATTGGCGAGCCGGATCACGCCTTGGGTAAGATCAATGACACCGCAGATCGCGGTAACGACCGTTGCATCTTGCATCAACAAGATCTCGTTGGCGCGCGTCAACACGATCGAAGGATCCGGCTCGTCAACACCGATCGAAAGCATCGCTTGACGCACTCGGCTCATGACCACCGCGGCTTCGACGCCGTGACCGGCCACGTCACCTATAGAGAACAAAATACGCCCGTCGGCAACTTCGAATGCATCGTACCAATCGCCGCCTACACGCGATTCCCTACCCGCCGGTACGTAAACGGCATGCAGGTCCGCCTGGGCAACCTCGGGCAGACTCTTGACAAGGAACGCTTCCTGCAATGCGTCAGCGACTCGCTTCTCTTCCAAGTACGCTAAGCGTTGCAGCTCGACTTCGTTGCCGAGCCGTTGTTGCGCACTCGAGAACCAGCCGAGTAGCAAGGCGACGATCGCCCCAAGAACGATGGCACCGGCAAGTATTTTATCGACAAGCCGCGACGTCGCAGCTTCGGCTTGATCGGCTGCAAGATTCAATTGCAAGAGCAGCTGCGAGTCGATCGCGCGAAACCGGTCGACGAGCGTTTTCCCACGAACCTGCAGTGGAATGCCGTCAACGCTGGTGATGCGGATAAGTGGCTGCGCGACGGTTTGCAGCCATTGCCGATTGAGCGACGATTCCTCTCCGACCGGCGAGGCATCGAGGTCTAGCCGGCGCAGGCGCATCGTGAGTGACTGCGCCGTCGGCGCGAAGGCGTTCAAGGCAGCGTTATACGATTGCAGAAAGCTTGCCATCTTCGTGTCGACGTAGCCGCGGACGCCGCTCTCCTCGTCGATTTGCAGGCGCAGCAAGCGCGAGCGATCGACCTGTGCGATGCGAAGATTCGTCTGAAGCGCTCTATTTTGATCGAGGGCCGAGCGAATCAAAAAGGCGGCCGTGACAAAGACCACCAGGACAGCGGCGGCCGAGAGGAACCCAAATATCGCCGTGAGGCGGTGACCCAGCTTCACAGCTGAGCTTTTGCTTCGTCGACCGTTTTGACCAACGGAAAGACATTCTGCAAGCCTGCCACTTCGAAGAGCCGGCGCACGGGCGGGCTCACGACGATCCACATCGCGGTATGGCCTTTGCGCGTGCGACCGCGCTGCAGGTACAGAATCTCGGCCATCGCACTCGAATCCATGTAGGTGACCGCGGAAAGATCGACGATGGGAATCTCGACGTCGGCCAAGGGGGCAAGGCCGCCGCGGAAGGCGTCTCGCCCGGTGAAATCGATCTCGCCGGTGAACGCGGCTACCTGAAATCGCTCGTCACTCACGGGCATCTTCTTTAGCGGGCCGGGGCGATTTCCCGCTATTGTCCGCCGGAGGCACTCCTCGGCGCCCTTTCGAATTCCGAGTGATCATGTCAAAGCTTCGATATGGCGACCATGTCACGATAGACAATCTCGGGGTTCGTGGTGAGGTCATCGAGGTCGACACGCGTTCGGTCGTCGTTCGCTATAAAAAGGACGATGGCGAATTGATCGAGCATCGCTTCCGGCCCGAAGACGTCACGTACATACCAAAACCACAGCGGGAATAAGGGCGGCGCCCGCAGGGAGCGCGATTAGCCCTCCCTGCGTACGGGCACGATAGCCGCATGGCTTTTTTTGACACGATCTCGCCCGCGCAGCAGGCGAATCAACGCCGTAAGCGCGCTCGACAATAGACAAGCGCAAACGGGCACAGCAACGCCCCGATAGCGTCGAGGAGGGCGGAAATACTGCGGCGTTGAGCGCCCGCGAGGTTCGTGAAGCGGATCGCCGTACAAATCCGCGGGCAGCGATCGTTTTTGAGACGGTGCGGCGCGAAGGGCAGCAAGAACTCGAGCGTCCGGCAATATCGCTTGCGTTCTCCGGCTTGGCCGCGGGCCTCTCGATGGGGTTCTCACTCGTCGCGACCGGCGTGATTGCTGCCGCGCTGCCGCCTACGGCGCCGTGGGCGCCGCTGGTCGCAAATCTCGGTTACACGCTCGGCTTCGTGATCGTTGTGATGGGACGGCAGCAGCTTTTCACCGAGAACACCGTGACTGCGATCGTTCCGCTGCTGGACAGCCGAAGGAAGTGGAGCATCTTCGGCAAGGTGGCGCGCATGTGGTCGATCGTGCTGGCGACAAATCTCATTGGTGCGACGCTTTTCGCCTTGCTGGTTGCGCACACCGGCAGCTTTGCGCCGCCGGTTAAAGCGGCATTTCTCGACCTTGGGAAAACGGCGCTTTCCTACGGGTTCGCGACCACGTTGGTCAAGGGCGTCTTCGCCGGCTGGCTGATCGCGCTCATGGTTTGGCTCTTGCCGGCTGCCGAGCACTCGCGCCTTGCGGTGGTCATCTTGATTACCTACATCGTCGGCGCTGCGGGACTCTCGCACGTGATCGCAGGCTCGGTCGAAGGGCTCTATGCCGTCGCGCAAGGCGCAGTTTCATTCCGCGACTATCTGCTCGATTTTCTCGTCCCGGTTTTTATCGGCAACTGCCTTGGCGGCGTCTTACTTGTTTCGATGTTGAACTACGCACAGGTAGCTCAGGAGAGCGACTGATGAAGATTCCGGCGTGGGTCGCATAAGGCCGCGACGCGAACGAGAAGGGCATAATGAAGGATCTCGTTTCTCGTTTCGGACTTGCCGCGATGATGTTCGCGTTCGGACTCCTCATCGGCGCGGGCTTCACGAGTGTAGCGTCGGCGAAAGACTACCTGAACGACGCGCGCGACCGTCTCCTGTACGCGCACCTTGACCTTCGCATGCGATCGACACAGCCGGTCATCGCACTAAGGCCATAAACCTCGTGGAGCAGGCCATCCGCGAAGTCAACCCCGCAATCGCTGCGCGGGCTCGTCATTAGCCGTTTCGGTTTTGCGCGTCCCTACTTCGACGCTTTGCGAATAATGCAAAGGGCCCCACAAAAATGAGGCCCCAAATGGCTCCCGGTGCTGGACTCGAACCAGCGACCCATTGATTAACAGTCAATTGCTCTACCAACTGAGCTAACCGGGACCAGAGGGTACTGCGGGATTCTACTGGATAGGGCTACCCAGACGCAAGCGGAGTTCCCTCTGCCGGATGCAAGCTCGTGCTAAGAACGCGCGACGCTGGTCGAAATGGGGTGCGGATGCACGACGACCGTCGCGATGATCTTGAGCGGAGCCGGCGCGATCGCGGCTCCCAGGGCCTCGGTGCCTGCAAAGGTGACCAGCGCGGCGGCGACAAGACTGACGAGGAAGCGGGCCAACATTTTCGGTACTCCTAAGAATTTAGTTGATACCGCTACGATACTCCGGCCGCCGGGAGCTGTCAACTAAAGAATTAATTAGAAGGCGGAGAGGCCGGCGGCCAGCAGGGCCGCCAGGAACGGAATGCATATCAAGAGCGCGATCTCGACCCCTAGGAGCGTCCACATCCGCCGATAGCCGCCCTGGTCGACGGTGACCGTACCATCAGCGTCCGCCCGGCTCGCCAGACGAATAAAGTGGATCGTCGGTGGAATCGAGAGCAAGGCGATCGCAACGAAGAACCCCATCTTCGTCCAGAAGATGGGGTTGTGCAGGTAAAAAGCCGCTCCCTTGACGCCGAAGCTCACGCGCAGAATGCCGCTCACGACGACCAACGCGGCCGTAATTCCATACCAGGTATCGACGCGCCGCAGTGTGGTAAGGCGCGCGACATCCATCCGGCGACGGTACAGTACGACTTCCGACGCGAGCGTGCCGACCAGCGCGAAGATGCACACGAAGTGAAACCACGCCAGCAGCGCTTCGAGCGGCATCTATTGATTGTTGGTCGGCGCGTTCGGTGCTTGGCGGCGAATGGTGACGGTTTGGTTCAACGTGATCTGCACGTTGGAGCCCTGCGGCAACTGAAAGTTGGCCTTCCCGTTGATGCCGTAGAGCAAGCCCCCGGCTGCACCGAGAATGCCGCCGCCGCTGGTGTGAAAGATGGTCTTGCCGATCGCGTTGCCGAGCAGCATGCCGCCGAGCGTCGTGAGCGCAACCTTGAGCCCGTTCTTATGCTCTTGATTGCGCTGATCTGCCGTCATCGTGGCTGAGATGTCGACCGTGCTGCCGTCGGCCAAGCGCAAGTAGTCGAACTGTAAACCGATCGATGGTTTGCGCCCTTGACCGGCCGACGTCACGCTCGTGATCTCACCGGCGATGATCGCACCCTGAAACGCGGGGTTGCCGCTAGGATACGGCGGCACGACATCCATCACGAAACGATCGCCAACGTGGGCCTTTCCCGTGTCGATCGTGCCGCGCATACGCGCGTTGATTTGCGCTCCCTGATACAACGTCAACTGTTCCTGAGCAGACGTTACGATTGTCGAGCCGACAAAGGCGGCGAGCAAGGTGAGCGCCATCAAGCCATTTCGAAATCTCATAGCTCCTCCTTTTCACCTCCGAACGCAAGAACCCCGCGGGTGAGTTCCGCCGAGCTCGTTTCTAAGGTGTTTGTAACTCGCTTGCGAGTTGGAGCGTCACCGGCGTGCCTGCTTGCACGACGATCGGCCTATGACCCTCCGGCGCATACGCGTACCCGCCGGTCTGCGCCGTCTGCGACGGCGCGGTTGAACCGTGGAGATTGAGATTCATCGACCACACCATCGTCGATTGATTCGGCGGCCCAACCGTGTTCGGCATGGTGACGGGACCCGGCGGCGGCCCTGGAACGCCTGGCCCCGTAGCCGTGCGTTGCACGACGTTTCTGGAGACCACGAACGCCCGGATCGGTTCGCGCGACTTACTGGGGAAGACGACGTTGTCAAACAAGAACGCGATCTCCGCACGATCGAAGCCGCGCGGCTGATAGACATGCGTGATATGGCCGTGAATGATGGATCCGTCGAGCGACGGATATGCCGGATCGGTCACGCGCAACTTGAACGTGTCGCCAGCTTGCGCCGTGCTCGAGTCGATGGCGGTTACCATCACGCAGGCGATGCGCGTGCCTGCCTTCAGCGTTGTCGGCTGCTGCAGCGTGGTGACCGCTAGCACGAACGCCGCAAGCGTGGCAAGGACGTTCATTGTGCGAAGTTCGGCACGCGCAGTGCCTCCCCGGTGAAGCCGGTCGCGCTGCGCAATGCGCCGACCTTGTCGAGCCGTTCCCACGGCAGATCGAGATCCGGCCGTCCGAAGTGTCCGTATGCCGCCGTCTGCTTGTAGATCGGACGGCGCAGGTTGAGGTAGTGAATGATCGCTGCCGGACGCAAGTCGAAGACTTCCTTGACCGCCTTAGCGATCAGCTCTTCGGCGATCTTCGCCGTACCGAATGTCTCGACGAGGACGCTTACCGGCTCTGCGACGCCGATCGCGTACGCAACCTGCAGCTCGCAGCGGTCGGCAAGCCCGGCGGCAACGACATTCTTTGCGACCCAGCGCGCGGCGTACGCCGCCGAGCGATCGACCTTGGTCGGATCCTTGCCCGAGAACGCGCCGCCGCCGTGACGCGCCATCCCGCCGTAGGTGTCGGCGATGATCTTGCGTCCGGTTAAACCAGCGTCGCCCTTGGGTCCGCCTATGACAAAACGTCCTGTCGGGTTGACGAACACGCGCGTATTCTTATCCAGCATTCCGTTCGGAATGACGTGCCTGATGATCTTGTTGGTCACTTCGTTGCGGATAACCTCAAGCGAAATATCCGGATCGTGCTGCGTCGAGATGACGACTGCATCGACGCGCACCGGCGTATCGCCGTCGTACTCGACCGTGACCTGCGATTTACCGTCCGGACGCAAGTACGGAATATCGCCGTTCTTGCGCATCGCGGCAAGATGACGCGTGAGGTTGTGCGCAAGCACGATGGGCAGCGGCATCAGTTCCTGTGTGTCGCGGCAGGCGTAGCCAAACATCATCCCTTGATCGCCGGCGCCGGTCTGCTCGAACTCGTCGTCGCGGCCGCCTTTGGCCTCCAGCGACTTATCGACCCCCATCGCGATGTCGGGCGACTGCTCGTCGATCGACACGCTGACGCCGCAAGTCTCGGCGTCGAATCCGACCGCGGACTTGGTGTAACCGATGTCGGCAATCGTTTCGCGCACGATACGCGGGATATCGATGTAGGTCTTGGTCGTAACCTCGCCGGCGATGTGAATCTGACCGGTGATCGCAAACGTCTCGACCGCAACCCGCGAGTACGGATCGTCTTTGAGCAGCGCGTCGAGCACCGCGTCGGAGATTTGGTCGGCGACCTTATCGGGATGGCCCTCGGTTACCGACTCGGAGGTGAACAATCGACGGTAGTCGCTCATCTTTTACGTCCCCTCCGACCAGGACGCCATGTACTTCACTTGCTCGGGCGTCAGCGTATCGATCTCGACGTTCATCGACGAGAGTTTGAGTTTGGCGACTTCCTCGTCGATCTCGACCGGGACGTCATAGACATGCTTCTTCATGCTCGCATGATGCTTGGCAAGATGTCCGGCTGCCATCGCTTGATTGGCGAACGACATATCCATCACCGCCGCCGGGTGGCCTTCGCCTGCAGCGAGATTCACCAGGCGTCCGTCGGCAAGGATGCACACCTTGCGCCCGTCGTGGAACTCATACTGCTCGACGAACGGACGCGGTACCGTCATGCCTTTGGCGAGGCGCTTGATGCCCTCAAGGTCCAACTCGTCGTTGAAGTGACCAGAATTGCAAACGATCGCGCCATCCTTCATGAGTTTGAAGTGGCTCTCGGCGATCACGTGATAGTTTCCGGTGACGGTAACGAAGATGTCGCCGGCCTTGGCGGCGTCGTTCATCGGCATCACCGCGTATCCGTCCATCACCGCTTCGATCGCCTTACGCGGGTCGATCTCGGTCACGATGACGTGCGCGCCCATGCCGGCCGCCCGCGACGCAACCCCGCGGCCGCACCAGCCGTAGCCCACCACGACGACGTTGCGTCCGGCGAGCAGGACGTTGGTTGCGCGAATGATGCCGTCAAGCGTCGACTGACCGGTGCCGTAGCGATTGTCGAACATATGCTTGGTCAGCGCGTTGTTCACTGCGATCACCGGGTAGGGCAGCACGCCGTCCTTCTCCATCGCCTTCAACCGAATTACGCCGGTCGTCGTCTCTTCGCAGCCGCCAATCATGTCTTTTAAAAGATGATTGTGCTTGGTGTAGATTTGCGTCACGAGGTCGCAGCCGTCGTCCATCGACATGTGCGGTTTGGTCGCAATCACCGATTCGATGTGCGAATAGTACGTCGCGTTATCTTCGCCCTTGATCGCGTAGGTCGGAATGCCGTACTGGCACAGCGCCGCGGCAACGTCGTCTTGGGTCGACAGCGGGTTGCTCGCGCAGAGCGCGATTTCCGCGCCTCCGGCTTGCAGCGCCAGCATCAGGTTGGCGGTTTCGGTGGTAACGTGCAGGCACGCCCCGATCCTTACGCCTCGCAGCGGCTTTTCGATCTCGAACCGATCGCGAATTTGGGCAAGTACCGGCATATAGGCACCGGCCCACGCGATGCGCGAGCGGCCGGCTTCTGCCAAGCTGCGGTCTTTGACATCACCAGCAAGCTTTTCCGTGACGGGCACGATGGAACTCCTCGAATAAAAAGTAGGAATGGCCGCCGGAGGCGGCGGTCGTGGGGGGAGCTTTTCGAGCCCGGCGCTGAAAGCCCCCGGCGTGGAAACGCTCTCCGAGTACTTAACACAGCTCGCCAGCGAATGGCCGACCCCGGGCGGTGGCAGCGCTGCGACACTGGTCGCAGCCGCGGGCGCCGCGCTGATCGCGATGGTCGCGCGGATTTGCTCGACCAACCCGAAATATGCGGCGAAGCACGATCTTGCCCTCGAGCTGGTGGCCCAGGCCGATGCGTTGCGTGAAGAGTTTCTGCGCTCCCGTGAGCGCGACGAGGCCGCATTCGATCGGGTGGTAGCGGCAACAGCCATGCCCAAGGCGACCGATTCGGAAAAACACGCGCGCCGCGCCGCCCTCGACCTCGCGCTTGCGCACGCTGCCGCCGAGCCCCTCGCCGTTGCGCAAAATGCGCTCGACCTCTTACGCTTTACGGAGAGCGCGCTGGATCTGCACAATACCAACCTGATCAGCGACGTCGGCTGTGCGGGTGAATTTGCGCACGCTGCGCTCATGGCGTGCACCTACAACGTGCGCATCAATCACAAGTTCATGCGCGACATCGCCGCCATCGAGGCCCAGCGCCATGCCCTCGAGCGCTACGAACGAGAGGGCGCTGCGCTGCTTGCGCGTATCCGCCGCGCCGTCGCCCAAACGCTCGCCGTTTAGGGCATTGCCGCCTTGAGTTGCGTTTCCGCGCTTGCTGCGTCTGCGCTAAGCTTATCGAACACCGTATACTCCGCCGCCGTCGGGCGCACGTAGCCGGTATCGACTTCGGCATTCAGATACGCGAGGAAGTTGCGGAGTCGCGACTCGTAGAGCAGTGAGCCTTCGTCGGCCTGCGGATGCACGATGTCGACCACCGCCGCGATCGCCGCATCGAGCTTCGCTGCAGACGCGCTGCCGGGAGCAACCTTGGCGCGCGCGGCGATCGCCGCATTCACCGCTCGATCGAGCGTATTGAGCTCGTCGTGGAGTTTCAGGCCGAGATCGCGTCTGGCCGCGAGGTCCGCCGGCGTCGCGGTGCTGCGCGGATCGAGCGTAAGCACGAGCGGCTGCGAGCTCTGCGCACCGCCGTAGTCGAGCGTCACCGTGTAGCTGCCCGGCACGATCTGCGGACCGAGCAGTGAATCTTCGAGGCCGCCGCCCGAACCGGACGGCTCGAACCCGGTAACCTCGAGCGCATCGGGATAGCGCAGGTCCCATTGGAAGACGTTCATGCCCGGCCCGATGCCGGTGAGACGCGCGTAGGCGCGCGCCTTATCTTCGGTTGGATGATATCGCTCGCTCGGCGCTTCGGGTTTACTGCCACTCTTTAGATGAAGCGCGAACGTACGCACCACGTTCCCAGCGTTGTCTTTGAACGTGAGCGTCACGGGAGTGTGGCCGTCGTAGGAGCGCGGCACGTAGAAGATCACGCTTGCACCGAACGGCGGATTCTCCCCGTTGCCTGTGGCGTTCGCGGGGCCGCCATACGCGGGCGCGCCGTACGCATGGGTAAGCCACGCGCGCTGCGGCGCATAGAGCATCGCGCCGTTCGCGCTCGCCGGCGCCGGTTCGGTGAGCTGCTCGAGCAGCGCGAGGTTGTCAAGCACCCACATCGAGCGTCCGTGCGTCGCGATGACGACCTTGCCTTCGCGCGTGTTGATTGCCACGTCGCGTACCTGCACGTTGGGCAGGTTCAACGTGAGCGGCTGCCAGTGCGCCGCACCGTCGAAGCTTACGTACACCGTGCTCTTGGTCGTAAGAAAGAAGAGATTCGGCGCATCCGGATCCTGGCGAACGGTGTAGAGATATTGGTCGGAGGGAAGGCCGGCACTCAGTGATGTCCACGTCTTCCCGAAATCCGTCGTCTTGTAGATATACGGATGAAAGTCGTCGTACTGATAGCGCGAGGCGGTCAGGTACGCCGTGCCCTTATCGGTGTGCGACGGCTCGATCGAGGTGATCTCCGCCCACTGCGGCAGCGCCGGAGGCGTGATCGCGCTCCACGTCGCGCCATGATCGGTGGTGAGATGCACGAGGCCATCGACCGATCCCGCCCAGAGCTCATCGCCGTCGAGCGGCGACACCGCGAGCGCGGAGATATTCGGGTAGACCTCGGCACTCGATGCGTCGTAATCGATCGGGCCACCGCTCGGGGCTTCGCTCATCTTGTTGTTACGGGTGAGATCGGGGCTGATCTTCTTCCACGTCTGACCCTCATCGGTGCTGCTCAACACGAACTGCGCGCCGACCAGCAACTCTTTTGGATTGACCGGCGAGAAGATGATCGGATGCGTCCAGGCGAGCCGGTCCTCGAGTTCGCCGGAGCTTGCGCCCTCGCGGTAGAGCGGATAGGGACTGACGCTGTTGTACTCGTCGGTCACCGCATCGTGCCGCATCATGATGCTGAAATAGCCGCTGCCGTAGTCGACGTTCAAATTGCCGGGTTGGGGCGCGATGAACGTGCTCTCGCCGAGCGCGGTACGCTTCCAATCGGTGGTGAGAATCACGCCGTTCGAGGAAGCACTTGGGCCCTCGAACGAGCCTTCGTCCTGCTGCGCGACGTAGACGTTGAACGGAAACGCTTCGTCGAGCGCAACGTGATAGAGTTGCGCGGTAAGCTGGTTATGCTCGCTGCTCCAGGTTTCGCCACGGTCGACGGAGACGGTGCCACCGCCGTCATTGCCTTCGAGGATGATCTTCGGATTGTGTGGGTCGATCCACACGATGTGGTTGTCGCCGTGCGGCGGACGCAGCAGACCAAAGCTCCTCCCACCGTTGTGCGAAACGAAGAAGCGCGCGTTGGGCACGTAGATCGTGTTGGGATCGGTCGGGTCGGCGTAGATCGCCATATAATAGAAGGCGCGCTGGCGCATCTCCATGCTGGCGTTGACGCGCTTCCAATGCGCGCCGCCGTCGTCCGAGCGGAAGATCCCGCCCTCCTTCGCCTGCACGATTGCATAGACGACCTTCGGATCGCTCTGCGCGACGCTCACGCCCATGCGTCCGAGCACGCCGGTCGCGAAGCCCGGATTGGTGGAGATCTTCGTCCAGTGCGCGCCGCCGTCGATCGTCTTGTAGAGCGCGCTACCCGGACCGCCCGAGTTTAGGGACCACGCGGTGCGGTAGGCCTGCCACATCGAGGCGTACAGCGTGCTTGGATGCGAATTGTCCATCACAAGATCGATCGCACCGGTCTTGTCGTCGATGTAGAGCACCTTGCTCCAGTGGGCCCCGCCATCGGTGGATTTGAAAATGCCACGCTCGCTGTTACTCGCATAGACGTGGCCCATCGAGGCCGCATAGACCACGTTCGCGTTACGCGGATCGACGACGATCTTGGCGATCGTGTGTGTGTCCTTCAGACCCGTATAGTGCCAGGTCTTGCCCGCGTCGGCCGTCTTATAGATCCCGTCGCCGGTGATGAACGTGTTGCGAATGTCGGCCTCGCCCGTGCCGGCATAAATCACGTTCGAATTCGAAGGGGCGACGGCAAGGGCGCCGATGCTATTGGAAGCGTTGAGCTGGCCGTCGGTAATATTCGTCCACGTAGTACCGTAGTTCGTCGAACGCCACACGCCACCGTCGACACCACCGAAGTAGAACGTAAACGGATTCCCGGGTACGGCATCGACCGCTACGGATCGGCCGCCGATGCCGGGACCGATATTACGCCAGCGCAGTGCGCTCAATACGGTCTGGGTTGACGGGGCCGGCGTTTGCGCGGCGGCCGGAAACGCGAAAATCGCCAACGATGCGGCGATCAGTGCAACGCTCTTATATCTCCACATACGCGCAGCTTTGACTGTTGACTAGTCGCTGCCTCTGCTCGAGAGAGCGGATCGGGCGAAGGCCGAACGCCAAGGGTTCAGCGAAGCTGAACCTAGGTCACTAAATCGAGGAACGGAGCGATATCGGCGCGGTCGACGTCCATGCCGACGCCGCGCGTATGGTAGCGAATGTCGTGGAAATCCGCGCCGGCGGTCATGACCAACCCATAGCGTTGCGCCAAGTCGCGAAAGATGCGAACGTCATCGGCGTCGTGAAGCGGATAGAAGACCTCGAGGCCGCGAAGTCCGGCCGGCGCAAGTTCGTCGATCAAATTGCGATCTTTCAAACGGCCAGGATGTGCCAACACCGCGACACCGCCGGCGGCACCGATTCGTTCGATCGCTTCCTTTGGCGTAATGTGCAGCGAGGGGACATAGCCCGGCATGCCGCTGCGCAGCAAATTGCGGAACGCCCACTCGATGTCCGGTGCCATCCCCTTGGCGATGAGCACCTTGGCCACGTGCGGCCGGCCAATGGCCTTGGCGTCGGGCGCCTCGCGCAGCACCTCGTCGAGCGTAATCCTATAGCCGGCGCGCTGCAGCTGATCGACCATCCGTTGCGCGCGCACCCGGCGCGCGTCGCGATTATACGCGATCATCGCGTGCAATTCGGGCGAATCGGCCGGCATGCCGTAACCGAGCACGTGCACCTCGTTACCGCGGTAGGTCGTGTTGATCTCGACGCCGGTGACGACACGTGCGCCTGCCGGCGGATCGAATTTGCCGTACGCGCTCATCGTATCGTGATCGCTGATCGAAAAGACCTCGACCTTGCGCTCGCCCATGAAATCGGCGAGCTCCTGCGGCCGGAGCGTACCGTCGCTCTCGCTCGTATGGCTATGAAAATCGACGATCATGCAATGCCGCGCAGGAAGACGCGCTTGATCTCGGTCGCGCGTCCGCTCGCGCGATCGATGCGCACGACCGCCGCACAGAACTGTTTGGTCCCGCTCTTCTGTACGCTAAAGCGCTCGGAGAGGCCGGTGAGAAAACGATCGAGCACGGCCGTCTGCTCCATGCCGATGACGCCTTCGGTCGGTCCGGTCATGCCGAGATCGGTAATATAGGCCGTCCCGCCCGGCAGAATCTGTTCGTCCGCGGTTTGTACGTGCGTATGCGTTCCATAGATGGCGGAGGCCCGGCCGTCCAAGAAGCGCGCGAGCGCCACCTTCTCCGAGGTCGCTTCAGCGTGCACGTCGACGATCACGATGGGCGTTGCGGCACGCAATTCATCGACCAGCACGTCCGCGATGCGAAACGGATCGTCGACCGTCGGCATAAACGTACGCCCCATGACGTTCAGCACACCGACCGTCGTTCCGTCGGCGACGAACGTTCCGTGTCCCTTCCCGGGAAGCCCCGGCGGGTAGTTCGCCGGGCGCAGCACCCGGTCGCTCGTCTCCAAGTACGTCTTGAAATCGCGCTTATCGAAGATGTGATTGCCGCTGGTAATGAAGTCGACGCCGGTTTCAAAGAGTTCCTCGGCCGTCTGCGCCGTCAAACCAAAACCGCCCGCGACGTTTTCGCCATTGGCGATGCAGGCGTGAATCTGATACTGGTCGCGCACCAAGGCGAGGCAGCGCTTGAGCGTGTCGCGGCCAGGCGAGCCAACCACGTCACCGATCAATAAGAGGTTAAGCGTTTCTAGCGGCGAGACGAGGCCTTTGCTTTCCGTTGCGTTTTCAAGAAGTACACCAGCACTCGCGCCTCTTCGCGAAAGCCGACCAGACTCTTGGATTGCGCCGGATCGCGCAGCGCTTCAATCGCGTAGAGCGCGGCTTCGTCCTGCGCCGCGGGATCCGCGTCGAGATGATCCTCGGGCAGCGGGTTATGCACCAGCGCCTCGGGGTAGCGCTCGCGCAACAGCGAGACCAGCAGCTCCAGCTCGTCCTTCGAGAATGTCTCGCTGTCGCGGGTCACGTGCACGAACGTCGTCGAGCGATCGCCCTCGCACTCGATGCGAAGTGTCCGTGCTTCATCCTTCGCAAACAAGAGATAGCCGTGGACGTGGTCCTCGATTGCGTCGGCCAGTGCCGCCTGGCCGCGCTTGTCGAGGCGGGTGCGCAACGCAAACGTCAGCCGCACGTTTCCCTCGGCCGGCATCGAGCGAATCGACGCCAATTCGGGGAAGCGCACCAGCAGCGCACACACCAGGCTGACCGTGTCAGCATTCTCTAAGGGAAGTCGGCTATTCATGATTGGGCCCACCTGATACGACACGGGCTCCAGGCACCCCCTGCGGCCCACGTAGAATGGTAACAATCGTGAGACTCCGGCAGTTTCCAGCCGTCGCTATCCTGGGGTTGCTTGCCTCGCTTCTCGCCCATGCGGCGATTTACGGCGGCGACCACGTGGCCGGCGGCGCCTACCATAGCTCGCTGATGGTCCTCGCCCTCGTGGGCGTAGGCGGCTTCGTCGTCGCTATCGCCGTTCTGGCTTGGTTCGGGGCCCGCCGCCGCGCCGATGGCTCGATCCTGGCCTCTGCGCTGCGACCGTTCGTACCACCGGTTGCCGCATTGGTGGCCAGTTCGAGCGTATGGTTCGCGACCATCGAGAGTCTTGAATCTGAGCACAGCTGGAATGCCTCCCTCGTCACGGTGGCGCTGTTCCTCATCGCCGCCGGGCTGCTAATAAACATGGCAAGCCGTGCGCTTGTCCGCGCGATCGCTGAGATAGCGGTCGCGATTGTCCGCACGCCGTTTGCGCGCCGGCCGGCCTGTTACCGCCGCCGCTTCACGCACCGCTCCTCTGCGCGCCGCGTCTATTTCATCTACCGGCGCTTCGCTCGGCCTCCGCCCGGCTCGATGCTAGTCCCCGTTTAGCATCAATTTCTTTCAGAGGAGCTTTCATGTCACGATGGATCGCGGCGCTGGTTGCCGCGTGCATAATCCTTTCCGCCGTCCCCGCGCTCGCCGTCGAAACCGGCATCGTGCACGGCGTCATCACCCAATCGGGTACACCATCTAGCGGCGCGATACTGACGCTGGCCGGCGAAGGTTCGCGCTTCACCGCGACCACCAACGCTCGCGGCGAATATTCGTTCGCGGCAATCCCGTTCGGGCACTATCGTCTGACCGTTCACGTGAATGGGGCGACGGATCGTACGGTCGACATCGACGTCCACACCGACGCGGTCGCTACGGTCAATCTCGACATGCTCAAAACGATCGTCGTAACCGCAGTCAACGCCAACGCCGGCGTAGGCGGCACGCCGGTCGCGGCAACGACCATCGACAACTCACAGATCCGCACGTCGCCGGTCAGCGACAGCCTCAATCGTTTGATCGAGACGGTTCCCGGCATCGTGCAGTTCTCATATAACGAGCCGGTGGCCAACGGCTTCCACGGGATCACCTACGAAGTCGATGGCGCGCCGCTTCCGCTTGCGACCACCTCGAACTTCGCCGAGATCCTGGACCCCAAGAGTATCAACTCGCTTGAGATCCTGACCGGCGCGATCCCGGCCGAGTACGGCGGCGATCGTATCGGCGCGGTGGTCAACATCTCGACCGACCGCTTCGAGAACATCCCCGAGGGCACGTACGGAACGATCACCGGCGGCGCCGGCAATCAAGCACAGGCGCTGGGCGAGCTCGACACGGTCTCGCGCTTCGGCAACAACGAGCTCTTCCTAAGTTTGAACAGTTCGAGCACGAATCGCGGCCTCGACGCGCCGACCTATCAACCGATTCACGACCAAAGTTCCGGGAGCGACGAGTTCCTACGATGGATCTCCAAGCTCAGCGACCGCGCCACAATCGCGGCCGATTTCTCCAACCAATTCTCACAGTTCCAGATTCCGATCAATACCGACCCCAATAACCCCAACGATCCGATCTATACGCCCGCCGGCACCGACGACACCCAACTCGAGTACGACCGATTCGCGAACATCAACTACACGCAGGTCTCACGCGATGGCAACAGCGTCTTCCAGCTCATTCCGTGGTACCGCTCGACGCGCGTCGATTACGACGGCGATCTTGCCAACGACGTGCAGGGCATGGGCCCGAATTTCGGCTGCTCCCCCGATGGCGATTCGGACAACTACCCTGACTGCAACGTCGACGGCTTTACCCAGAACTTCATCAATAACGTCGGCTTGCAATCCTCGACGTATGCGAACTACCTCGGCGTGCGCGTCTCGGAGCTGCATTCCAGCGAGCGTCACACGTGGAAGATCGGCCTGGATGCCGATCGCGAGAACGCAACCGGATCGCAGTCGTATGCCTGCTATTACGTCAATTGCGCGCTTCCGGGGACGCTCGATCCGGTCAGCGGCGCAGTGATCACGCCCACGCCTGCGACGCCCGCCAACGGCTACCCGAACGGCTACTTCCTATCCGCTCCGGCACCGCAGGCGCAAGCGGGATCGCAGATCGGACTTTACGCCCAAGACAAGTGGCAAGCCGCGCAAAACGTCGTGTTTGACTACGGCGTGCGCTACGACCACTCAACCGGGTACACAAGTGGATACATGATCGAGCCGCGCATCGGCGTCAACATCTCCGACGGCGGCAAGAACATCTTCCACGTCTACTATGGGCGCTTCTATGCCGCGCCGTTGCTCGAGGACGTGCGAGACGCATGTGCGGTCTTTGCAGCGCAGAGCGGCTGCGCGACGACCGCGCCGGTCTACGATCTGCAACCCGAGATGGACAGCTATTACGAAACCGGGCTAGAGCACATCTTTAGCGGCAACTTCACCGGCTGGGTGAACATCTTCGAGAAGAACGTCGTCAACGTGCTCGACACCACGCAACTCCTCAATACGCCGCTCTTCGCGGTCTACAACAACGCGATCGGGCACAATCAAGGCGTAGAGATCCGGTTGCAAGATCGCGCGAACAACGGCAGCGATTGGTTCTTCACCTCCACGATCTCCGGCTCGTACGCCGGCGGTATCTCGGGCGGAACGTTTCTCTTTCCAACCGACGTGAATGGGGATCTGCCGATTTCGTCACCAGCGCAACTCGGCATCGAGGATCACTCACAAACCGTAGACTCAACCGCCGGCTACACGGCACGGTTTGGCTCAGCGCGCGATTGGTTCGCGACGCTACAGGCAAACTACGGCAGCGGCTTCCCGGTCGAGTTCCAAAACGTCAACGGGGCGAGCCTGAACGGAACGCTTCCGGCGCACACCACGTTCGATCTGAGCGCCGGTCGCATCGTGCTCCCCGGCAAAGGTCCCGAGTCACAAGGACTCGGCGTAACGCTCGACGTGCTCAACCTGCTCAATCACCAGTACGTGATCAAAATCGCTAACGGCTTTAACACGACGCAAATCGCCAACGAGCGTTCGTTCCTGTTGAAGTTGACGGCGCCGTTCTAGAAAGGAGCTACATATGATTGCGCGATTCACAGGTCTTCTTTCGGCTCTTGCGCTCGCGGCTATGGCCGCGGGCGCGCTTCCGGCTTCGGCAATGAACATGGGCTCGGGCGTTACGATGACGAAGCTCGCCGGCCCGTATAAGCTCGTGCTCCAGCTCTTGCCGGCCGAGCCCTTCTACACGCAAGATCAATACGCCAAAGAACATCCCAAAGACGGGATGCTGGTGATGGGCGGAGCAACGCCGGTCGCACCCGATGCGCCGTCGCATCCCAACCATCACCTGATCGTTCACGTCTACGATGCGGCCAGCGGAAAAGCCGACACGAACGCAACGGTCACGATTCGCTACGCGAGCGCCTCAAGGGGCGCACACGAGCTGCCGATCGTCGAAATGCAGGCAATCGGCAAGGGACCGCAGTCGACTCACTACGGAAACAATCTCTATCTTCCCGATGGAAACTACACGGTGACCGTCACTGCTAATGGCAATACGGCGACGTTCACCGTGATGGCGATGTCGAGCAAGATGAAGATGTAGCCGCCTACTCGGCTCCCCCCGACTCTTCGCGGCGAAATGCGCTCGTCATGAGCACCTCGAATGCGGCGTGCTCGCTCCGGGGTCGAAGCGCAACTTCCGCGACGAGCACGCTGAGCGGGTCGAGCAGAAGCTGCTCGGCCCGTTCGGGATCGTCCGTCGCAAGTATGGCCACGAGAGCTTCCGCGCGCTGCCGCAAAGCGGTCAGATGCTCTCGCAGACACGAACGCACTGAATCGATGCGCCCGTAGTCAAAGCAGCATTGCTCGTGCAATGCAAATTCGGGAATCGTCCTTGCTAGGCGATAATACTTATTGATAATATCATATCAATAAGCCATTTTCAAGCCTCGGGTTGCGTTCGGAGTATTGATAACGTATTATCATATAATATGTGGAAGCTTTTTGGGCGGCTTTTTGCCGCCGCGATCTTGGTTGGGGCTGCGACGGCAGCCGCGAGTGCCAAGCCGCTTGAGGCGGTCGGCACGGAGAATTTCTATGCGAACGTGATCGCGCAGATTGGCGGTCCGTACGTGCGCGTGTATAGTATCCTGAACAATCCGAACACGGATCCGCACTCGTATGAATCGGATACGCGGGATGCCTCGCTCGTCGCGTCGGCGGATTTGATCGTGCAGAATGGGGTCGGATACGACGCGTTCATGCAGAAGCTCGAAGCGGCGTCGCCGCGTTCGAACCGCGCTGTGATCGACGTCGGAGCGTCGCTCGGCATGCATGCCGGGGACAACCCGCACCTTTGGTATCGTCCCGAGACGATGCCGTACGTCGCGGGTGCGATCGCAACCGAACTGGGGCACCTGGATCCGGCGCATCGTGCGATCTTCGAGGCGAACCGGGCACGCTTCGTACGCTCGCTGCAGCCGTGGCTCACAGAGATCGCTTCGCTGCGCAAACGATACGCCGATACGCCGATTGCCGTAACCGAGCCGGTATTCAACTACACGGCCGAAGCAATCGGGCTGGACATCAAGACGCCGCAGTCGTTTCAATTGGCGATCGAAGAGGGGAACGATCCTGCGCCGCAGGACGTCTCTACGGTGCGGACGTTGCTGAGCGGCCGAAAGGTACGCATGTTCGTGTACAACCAGCAGACGGTCGAGCCGACGACGGTCGACTTGCTCGAGGCCGCGCACACCGCGCACGTGCCGGTCGTGGGCGTCTATGAAACGATGCCGCAGGGCCAGACCTACCAGAGCTGGATGCTCGCCGAAGTCCAGGCGGTTCAAAGAGCACTTCAGGACGGTGAGTCGACGGAGCGTTTGCACTGAGCCATCACCCGATCTCAGTCGATCGGCTTAGCGTGCGTCTCGGCGATCGCGTCGTTCTTCACGACATTACCTTCGATGTCGAGCCGGGTGAATTCGTCGGCATCATCGGCTCCAACGGAGCGGGTAAGACAACGCTGCTGCGAACGCTGCTCGGGCTCGTCCGGCCGAGCAGCGGGACGGTCTCGATCTTCGGCCGGCCGGTTCGTCGTGGAAGCCGGTTGGTCGGCTACGTCGCGCAGCGCACGATCGTGGACCCCGACCTGCCCCTGCGCGGATCGGATTATGTCTCGTTCGGGCTCGACGGCGAGAAGTGGGGCTTCGCGCTGCCGTCGCGCGCGCGGCGCGCGCAGATCGCGGCAGCGATCGAGGCGGTCGACGCGACCGACTACGCGGAGTTACCGATCGGACGTCTCTCGGGCGGCGAGCAACAAAGGCTCTTCATCGCTCAGGTGCTGCTGCAGCAGCCTAAGATTCTGTTGCTCGACGAACCGCTCTCGAATCTGGACCTGCGCAGCGCACAGGAGATCGTCAATCTCGTCGCGCGCCTTGCGCGGGAGCGCGACATGACCGTGCTCTTCGTCACGCACGACATGAATCCATTGATCGGCGTGATGTCGCGGGTGATCTATCTCGCATCGGGTCATGCCGTGTCGGGAACGGTTGCGGACGTCGTGCGGGAAGACGTGCTTTCGGACCTGTACGGCTATCACGTCGACGTCGTGCGCGTCGGCGACCGCGTCATCGTCGTCGCCGGCGACGAAACGTGCAGTCATCCGTGATTGGGCAGATGCTCGCCGATCCCGAAGTGCGCGAAGCGATGCTCGCCGGTGCGGTCGTCGCGGTGCTTTGTGCGGCCATTGGCGTTTTCGTGGTTATGCGCCGAGCCTCGTTTGCCGGCCACGCGATCACCGATGTAGGGTTCACCGGCGGCGCTGGGGCGCCGCTTGCAGGCCTGAGCCCGCTCGGAGGACTCCTAGCCTTTTCGGTGCTGGGAAGTCTCACCATTAGCCGCCTGGGCGATCGCGTGCGCGAGCGCGACATCGCGACCGGCACGGTTCTGACCATTGCACTTGCGCTTGGATCCCTTTTCTTGTGGATTCAGACCCGCTACGTCAGCGAACCCGCGTCGCTGTTGTTCGGTTCGATATTCGCGGTTGCGCCCGCGGTTCTGCATGTGACAATCGGCCTGGGCTGCGCAGCGCTGGTCGCGCTCGCGATATTGTACCGGCCGCTTCTGTATGCGACGGTGAGTCCGGATAGCGCAGAGGCACGCGGCGTTTCGCTTGGTTTCATCCGCGGCGCCTTTCTGGTGCTGCTCGGAGCCACGGTGGCTGAGGCCGCACAGTTGGTGGGCGTGTTGTTGACGACCGCATTGCTCGTCGGTCCCGCTTCTGCCGCAACGTATTTGACCAAGCGAACCTCAACCGCGATCGCGCTCTCGATGGCGATCGGGCTTGTGGTCGTCACCATAAGCATTGCTCTCGCCTATGAAA
Source organism: Vulcanimicrobiota bacterium (assembly GCA_963837195.1). GTDB lineage: Bacteria > Vulcanimicrobiota > Vulcanimicrobiia > Vulcanimicrobiales > Vulcanimicrobiaceae > Aquilonibacter. The sequence goes on along the minus strand of CAWIMO010000006.1, from coordinate 2,842,292 downwards.
GCTACTACTGGCCGCCCGGCGGCAAGGGCTGGCCGGTGAGTTTTTTCGTGGGCACGCTCTCGCTCGCCGCGTTTGTCGCGGCACGCGCCGAGGCGCGCAGACGGCGGCTTTCCGTGCTCGTTGACGAGGAAAAAGATTAGTGCTGAGCGAGGCGTACATGCAAAATGCATTCCTCGCGAGCGGCGCGATCGCGGTGCTGGCTGGAATCGTCGGCGTTTTCGTGGTGCTGCGCGCGAACAGCTTTGCCGCGCACGCACTTGCTCAGATCAGCTTCGCGGGTGCCGCCGGGGCCGTACTGCTGGGTTTCGAGCCGCTGGCGGGGCTCATCTTATTTGCGCTCGGGGGTGCGGTTGGGCTCGGCCTGCTGAGCGTTGCCGAAGCGCGTCGCGACGCCGCAACGGCACTAGTGATGACGGCTGCGCTTGGCACGGGCGCCCTGTTTCTAGTACTCAACAACAGCTACGCGACCTCGGTATTCTCGTTGCTCTTCGGGTCGATCGTCGGCATCAGCCGTTCCGCCGTCGTAGGCACGGCCATACTTACGCTGGTGACGCTGGCAATGTTAGGCTCGGTGTTTCGTCCGCTTCTCTTTGCCACCGTCAATGTCGAAGGGGCGCGCGCGCGCGGCGTTCCTTTAGCGCGTCTGAATTCGGCGTTCTTAGTGTGCTTGGCGCTGGCTGCGGCCGCGACGATTCCGATCGTCGGCAGCTTGCTCGTGTTTGCACTTCTCGTCGCGCCGCCCGCGGCAGCGACATTGCTCGCGAAAAACCCCCTGCAGGCGGTGGTGCTCGCGGTGGTGCTCAACGTGGCGTGTTGCTGGGGCGGCATCACGCTTGCGTACTACACCACGCTGCCGGTCGGCTTCATCATCTCCATGCTCTCGGCATCGACGTATCTCGCCGCACGCGTCTATCGCACGGCAGTACAGTGAATCTCGCCGCCCGCATCCCCAATCGCGAGCAGCTCGTCGTCAGGTGACCACGCGATCTTCGTAACGGCGGACGGGATCGCAAACGTCAACAACGCACTGTGGCTGCCGCGCGCGGGTTCCCACAATCGAATCTCCCCCGCTTCGCAGCCGCTGGCAAGCGTGCCGTTTCGCGCAAAGGCAATCGCGTTGAGGCGATCCTCGTGCCCTTCGAGCACGAGCGGCTCGGTGCCGCGCGGGCCCTTTCCGCCGCAGTTCCATACCGTCACGTCGGCACCACCACCCGTCGCTAGGAACCGCGAGTCGGCGCTCCACGCGAGTTCCTTGACCTTGATCGGATATCCCGACATCTCGAGGTCCTTGCCGCGAGCAACGATCCAGAAATGCACCGTGCGATCCTGATCGCCGGTTGCAAGATAGCGCCCGTTGGGACTCCACGCAACCGCCAACGACGAGCCCCGCCACTCGAGCTTGCCGGCGCGCGCGTCGAGATCGGTTCTCCATAACTGGACGCCGCCGTACCCGCTCGTTGCGAGCGTGCTATCATGCCACGCGATGTCACTGACCGTACTGGGAAGCGGGGGATGCGCACGCACAAGCACCCCATTGGGAGAAACGAACGCGACGTATTTGCCCGCTGCAACGGCGATTACATCGCCGAGCGGGCTGTATTCGGCCCGAACACCCCACGAGTCGGAGAGCGTGTGCTCGGCCACCAACGCACCGTCGGCAAGATTCCAAATACGAAGCGCACCGTCCTGACCGCAGCTTGCCAGGCGATCGCCGGACGGCGCGATCGAAATCGACGACAGACCGAAGTCGTGCGCTTTCCAACGTCGCGATACGGCGCCGCCGCGCACGTCGATGCACGCGATCTCGCCGTCGATGCTCGCCGCCACCAGCGTCGCTCGATCGGGCGTCCAGCGCAAATCGCCGACGTGCCCCCCGATGCCCAAACTCCAGAAGATCTCACACTGGGGACCCGCACCTACGCTAGGCACTGCTCAAATCCGGACACCAGCTCGTAGCGATCGAGGTTGCGGCCGATGAAGATCAGCGAACTCGCCCGCGTCTGATCGCCCCACTCGCGATCGGGACCGCCGGTTACCAGCATGTGCACGCCGTGAAATATCCAGCGGCGATCGTGACCCGCGACATTGAGCACACCTTTCATGCGAAAGATATCCTGGCCCCGCGTCGCGACCAGCTCGCGCAGCCACGCGTTGAAGCGATCGGCGTCGACCGGCCGCGCATGCTCGATGCCAACCGAGGCGACGCTTCGATCGTGCTCGTGATCCGGCTTGAAATAGCGACTGAATCGTGCGGCTGCCGGCGCTCCGCCGGGCTGCGTCAGCGTCGCCCGATATTCTTCGGGGCGGTGCTCGGTGTAAAGCGCGTAGTGCCCCGGCTCGTCGATCGTGACGCCAAACGTCATCGGCTCATCGCCCAATTGCAACTGCGCGCACGAACCGTCGGCTGGAATAGCATCGCCCGGGACAACGCTGCGCCGCGTTGACGAAAACGCCAGCGTGACGTCACGCAGCGTGGCGTTTAGCGACGCTGCATCGGGGCCTTCCACGCGACGCAGCGCGACGTTCATCGTCGCATCGGGACCGGGCTGCAAGGCGAATGCATGCTCCCCGGCGTCGAGCGTGTAGATTGCCGCCCATTCGAACGGATATTCCGGTTCGAGAAACCGTTGATTGACCTGTTCGGCTCGCTCGAGCGTGAACGCACCCTGATCGAGGATGTCATCCATTCCGACGACCGCGTTCTGGGCGCGCAAAATCCGGGCGGCGCCGTTCATCGCGTGAATCCGCGCCTCGAGCTGCGCGAGCGACGGCTCGTCCACCAAGTCAGTCTTATTCAAGACCACCACATCGGCAAACGCGATCTGTGACTTGGCCTCGCTGCTATCGTTGAGGCGCTCGGAGACGTGCTTGGCGTCGACCATCGTCACGATGCTGTCGAGGCGTAGCTGCGACGAGATTTCGTCGTCTACGAAAAACGTCTGCGCGACCGGACCAGGGTCGGCCATGCCCGTCGTTTCGATCAGGATGTAATCGAACTTCTCGCGCCGCTTCATCAGGTTCGGCAGAATCCGAATGAGGTCTCCGCGCACGGTGCAGCAGATGCATCCGTTGTTCATTTCGAAGACCTCTTCGTCGGCACCAACCACCAGTTCGTGGTCGATGCCGATCTCGCCGAATTCGTTCTCGATGACCGCGATGCGTTTTCCGTGCTGCTCGCTCAAGATACGGTTGAGCAGCGTCGTCTTGCCCGAGCCGAGGAAGCCGGTCAACACGGTGACCGGCACTCGCGCGCGTTCGTCTACACTCATGGTTGGAATCTCACGCCCATACTGAACGTGCGTGGTGGGGCATAGTGATTTCCCTGCGCGTTCAGTAGCGTCACGTAATAGCGGTCGTTCAGAAGATTTTGGATGTCGAACGTCAGAGCCGTCTTCGGACCGATCGCAACACCCTTTTCCGCACTGAACGTGAGGTGCGGCGTCTGAGAGCAGAACAGGATCTGCGACGGGCACACCGCCGACGATAGTCCGCTGCCGTACTCCTCGTCCACCGAGTACCAGCCGCCGCGCTTGTCGCGCAGCAGTACGCCGCTGTTGACGGTCCATATCTGCTCGTGATCGGCCGGCGTGAAGCCCGTGGGCTGACCGTAGCACGGCGCGAGAAGTTGCGTTTCGCATCCGGCGTTCAGCGACAAGAGATGGGCGAACGCCACATATGCCCGTCCGTTGCGCGGAAGCGGCAGCGTGTAGTTGAGCGCCTCTTGCGATATGCGCCCCAGCACGTAGTTGATGTCTTGGTGCAGCGCCGTCACTCCGACTTGCGTATCGTCGATGAGGTCGTTGGCGTTTTTCTGCCAGACGCGCAAACCCAGGTCGCCGTTGCCGATTGGAAGGTGGCCGCCGAGTTCGAGATCCGTGTCGCGCTCGGGTTTGAGATCGAACTGCGCCGCCGGCTGCGTGAGACAGTCAGAGAGAGGAGCACCGGTAGGCAGGTGACACTGCAACGGGATATTGAGCAGATATGCCGCCTCCGGGCCGACGTTCTCGAACGAGGGCGGTTCGAAGAACCGGCCGATGTACGCGTAGACGCTCGCCCGCGTTCCGTAGAAGCGCGTGAGCTTCAGACGCGGGCTGGTTGAACCAAAGCCCTGGAAGAACGTCGTCGATTTGATAGTGAAGAAATCGTAGCGCATGCCGTAGTCCGCTTCCCACAACGGCGTGATGCGCCAGCTATCCTGCGCATACGCCGTGTAGGTGTTGCCGACATTCGGCGTGTCGTCGATGACCGTCGCCGGTGCGTCGGGCGTCCCCGGCGTGAGGAGCGGCGCAAGGAAGTTCCCGGGCTGCAGCGTGACCGCGTAATATTTGTCGACGAGCGTACCATCGTAGGTCGCGCCGGCTTGGAACGTATGGTTTCCGTAGATTCGCGTGAAGTCGCTTTGCAGGATGTAGTCGAACGCGGTGCGATTGTCGTTCAGCGAAACGGCACACGTTGTAGGCAGGTAGTTCGGATTTGGATTCATGGCGCAATCCGCCGGGGTGCCGCCGTTGCCGTAGGGCGGCGGCGTGAGGTTGACCGCTTCGCCGTAGGCAAAGTCGCCGGGTGCATCGCCGAAATCCTGGATGTTCGACGATTTGAACGCCGGCCCGAAGTTCCACGCGCCGACGTCACCGATCGCATGGTGGAACTGCATCGAGAGGAACACGTCTTCTTGGTTCTCGTTGTCGTCGGTGTCGGCCGGCTCGCCGCCTTGCACGTCGTTGGGGATCTGGAACGTCGCCGTGCTGTGAACGAATGTCACGTTGGTGTAGTTGTCGCCACCACTGGGAAGTGTGAAGCGCGCGAACTGATTCGCAGAGCTCGCGTCGTTGTGCGGTGAGTTGAAATCGGGTGGATCCAGACCGCGGTCCGTCTCCATGCCGCTGAATGCGATGTCGTAACCGCCGCCGCCGGCCAGCGGCGAATGGAAGCCGAGCGTTGAGTTGACGGTTGCGTACGATCCGTAGGAGACGTTGCCGTCGAAGCCGGCCGGTCCCGTCCCCGCGCGCGTCGAGATATTGAAGACCGAACCGAATTTCAGCCCGTACTGCGCGGGATATGCGCCTTCCATGAGGGAGATGTACGAAACGTCGTTCAGGTTTATCTCGCCGCCGATGTCGCGATTGAGCTCCTCGGGCAGCATGACGCCGTCGAGCTGAAAGTCGATCACGCCGTGGTCGCCGTTCATGTGCACGACGCCGTTCGCACCGCGCGCGGCGCCCGGCAGTTGGATCATCATCTCCGGGAAGCTGTTGTTGTAGGGCATCTCGGTGAGCGTCGTGCTGTTAAGGACGACGTCGCCGCCGCTACCGCGGACGGTACTTGCGGAACGAACGGCGACCGTGGCGATTTGCTTGAGCGTCCCAAGCGGAATCGTTATCGCGGCCCCGCCGATGGTCAAGTCGACGCGTGCCTCTGCGCCGGCCTTTCCGTACGAGGCGGAAAGCAGGTACGATCCCAACGTGAGGGGCGGGAAACGGAAGTGACCGTCCGCGCCGGTCTTCGTTTCCACGGTGCGGTTGTTTCCGGCGGCCTTAACAACTGCGCCGGCAACGGGCTTACCGTCCTGCGTCACCGTTCCAGTGATAAAGGCACTTGGGTTGCCCGCCAACGATGGTGCGGCACAAAGCGCGAGAAGGGCAATAGCGACGAGCGCGATGCTCGGAAAACGCCGCAAGAACGGCTCCATGAAAAAGATTTCCCTTCGCTCGGGCAGCTATAGAATTTTAGATGATAATATATTATCATTATCACAGAGTCAACCCAGGCAAGACCAGCTATGGATAGGAAGGCCGAGCACCTAGGCTCAGGTGAAGAGAGATCTTGATGAGGATGTATGGTGATTCAAGGTAGTCGGAAAACCAAGCAACGCGACGCGGTCCACGCGGTCCTTGAGCGCGCGGAGCGTCCGCTGAGCGTCGCCGAGCTTCTGGAATCTGCTTCGAAGGATATCAAGGGCCTCGGCGTTGCGACCGTCTACCGGGCAGTCAACGCTTTGCTCGAAGATGGGTGGATCACGGCGGTTGAGATCCCTGGCGAGCCGGTCCGCTACGAGCGATCCGACAAGGGACATCACCATCATTTTCAGTGCGAAAAGTGCGATCGCGTCTTCGATATTGCCGGCTGCGTCGATAGCCTTCGCAAACTCGTGCCGCCGCGATTCCGCGTCAAGGATCACGCCGTGACCTTCTACGGGACCTGCGCCGCCTGCGCGGGGTAGGAGCACCCTTTTCAGCGAGCGCGGAGGACTCCCAGATTTCTGAGGGTGAATACGCGGCTTCGCATGCACGACTTCTCAGCCCGACCAATCGTCGTTACGGGCGCGGCCGGCCTCATCGGAAGCGCCTTGATTTGGGCGCTCAACCGCCGCGGCATCGACGAGATCATCGCGGTCGATCGCCTCGACGAATCTGAGAAGTGGCGGCACCTCGTGCCGCTGCGTTTCATCGACTATGTGGACGCGGACGATTTTGCCGACGCGATTGGCGACCATCCCGACATCTTCGGGAACGTCGGTACCGTTTTTCACCTCGGCGCGTGCTCGGCGACGACGGAGCGCGACGCCGACTATCTTATGCGTAACAACTACGAATACACAAAGGCGCTCGCGCATTGGGCGGTCGAGCGGGACACGCGCTTCGTCTATGCGTCGTCGGCGGCAACGTACGGCGCGCTCGAGGACGACCTCTCCGACGAGACGGACCTACGGATTCTGCGGCCGCTCAACATGTACGCCTACTCCAAACAGCTCTTCGACCTCTACGCGCAGCACAGCGGGATGAGCGAGCACATGGTCGGGCTGAAGTACTTCAACGTTTTCGGGCCAAACGAAGATCACAAGGCCGACATGCGCAGTGTCGTCTGCAAAGCGTTCGAACAAATCCGCGCAGGCGGCAGCGTGAAACTCTTCAAGAGCTATCGGCCGGAATTCCGCGACGGCGAACAGCGCCGCGATTTCATCTATGTCAAGGATGCGGTGGAGATGACGCTCGCGGTTGCGCAGAGCGCGACCAGCGGGCTGGTCAATATCGGCTCGGGCGTCGCACAAACCTGGATCGACCTCGTACGTCCGATCTTCGCCGCATTGGGGCTACCCGAGCGAATCGAGTTCGTCGAGATGCCGGAACTTTTGCGTCCCAAGTATCAGTATTCTACCCAGGCGCGAATCGAGCGGCTGCGTGCAAGCGGCTATGCCGCGCCGATTACCCGGCTCGCAGATGCGGTGCCGGACTACGTTTTGAATTATCTCGAGCCGGGTCGCGTGCTCGACCCGGCGCAGGCCGAAGCGCTGTCCGTACGATAACGAGGATTGATGCCAAACTCCCGCTCAGAACGCCGCCGTCAAGGTCGCGGCGGTTCCGCCCCTCCGCCCAAACGCGACCCGATGACCATCGTGTACCTCAGCGCCGGTGTGCTGGTGGTCGTCGTCATCGCGGTCTTCGGGGTTTGGAACTGGATGCAGCAGCGCCAAATTGCCGCTGCCTACGCGACGCCGACCCCAGCGCCTTCGACGGCATCAACCTCGAAACCGATCCAACTCGCCGACGGCGAAACGATCGGCAAGCCGACGTTCAAGTTGTACCGGGGCGGTTTGCCCGACACGCCGACGGGGGGCCAGGGTCAACCGATCGACGGCATGACCTGTGGCGGGATGGAGTATGACACACTCCACACGCACACGCACCTCGCGATCTTCTATCACGGGGTGCAGGTCGCGGTTCCCAAGCTCGTCGGCGCAGCGCCGGTCCCGCCGCAGGGCTGCCTGTATTGGACGCACACGCACTCGATGGACGGGATCATTCACGTCGAATCGCCGGTGCTCGCGCCCGAAGGCAGCCCCGGATTCCAACTCGGCATGTTCTTCGACGTGTGGGGACAACCGCTGACGCGCGACAACGTCGCGGGCCTGCAAGGCCCGGTGATCGCCTACGTGAACAACGCGCCGTACGACGGCGATCTGCGCGCGATTCCGCTGCGCTCGCACCAGCAAGTCGTGCTCGAGATCGGCAAACCGACGGTGCCGCCGCCGATCTACATCTTCCCCCCCGGCGATTAGGTTCTACCGTTGCCATCCCGAGCGTAGCGAAGGCAGTGAGCGTAGTCGAGGGATGACAAGGGACGCTACTTCAACACTTGATTCAGTGCGGCGGCGAGTTCCTTATAAGGGACCTCGCCGTCGTTGATATAGCTGATCGTCTTGTTGCGATCGATGATCGCGATCGTCGGGTAGCCGCCCTTGAGATACATCTTCGCGACAGTGAGATTCGGATCGTACTCGGCGATTGGATATTTCACGTGGAATCGAATTTGAAAGTTCAGCACGTCGAGTTGCGACTCGGGCGAAGCGCCGTCCATGCCGGTGTCGCTGCCGGGTATTGCAAGAAACGACACGCGCTTCCCATAGGCGGCGTAAAGCTGGTTCATCACCACCGTTTCGCGCTGACAATGGGGGCACCACGTCGCGAAAATTTCCAGCAGCACTGGTTGCTTCACCGTGTTCAGATCGAACGCGCCGGCCGTCGTGGGCAACTGGAATTCAGGTGCCTTCTGTCCCATCGTGGCCGAAGCGTTGATTGGAGCGGTCGACGCGTTCTTGAGCTGTGCGCCATTGAGCTTGACATACAGGATGCCGCCGGCAACGAGCAAGACGAGCACGATCAGCGAGACGATTGCGAGCACGCGTTGGTTCATCGGGGGCGTAGTCTCCGGTCGAGAGCAAAAGCGCCAGGGGCGCGCAAGGCGATAAAGATGGCGACTGCGGCGAGGGCGAGATCGAAGGCGACATGCGGCCAATCCGCGACTGCCGCGTCGCCCGGGCCAAAGCAGCCGCAGTTCGCGGGAATTCCGCGCACTACTGCCGAGGCGATTGCCCCGGCGTAGATCAGGAACTGCGCGGCCGCTACCCACGCTGCAACGCGCGTGAAGAGCCCCGCGAGCAGATACAAGCCAAGCAGCACCTCAAAATACGGCAGAATGACTGCCAACGGCGCGGCTAGCTCCGCTGGGAGCAACCGGAATCCCCCGATCGCCGACGCCAGGTCGACCGGATGACCGATTTTGAGCGCCCCGGCCCAGACCAACAGCGCCCCAAGCAGCCAGCGCGCTACCGCCGTGACCACAAATCCATACCTTTCCAGCAGAGGGTGAAGCCCCAATTAGGCTAACCTAACAACAACCATGGCCACCGTCCAGACGCCCGTCGCGGTTACCCCCGCGCGCCGCTCCGCCTGGCAGCTCATTCTGCGCTTTTTGGCCGTTACCGGCCCCGGGCTGATCGTGGCATTTGCCGACACCGAAGCCGGTAGCGTCACGACCGCAGCAACCTCGGGCGCGCAGTTCGGTTACAAACTCATTCTTCTGCAGCTGCTGTTGATCGTACCGCTCTTCGTCGTGCAAGAGATGACGGTGCGACTGGGCACCGTGACCGGCAAGGGCCATGCGAAGTTGATTCGAGACTTCTATGGTCTGGGATGGGCATGGGTTTCGCTCGGTACGATGCTCATCACCAACGTCGCCGCGCTGGTAACCGAATTCGCCGGGATCGCGGGCGCTGCGTTGATCTTTGGCCTGCCGGCCGCGCCGCTCGTGATCGTCGCTGCGCTGCTGCTGATCGTTGTCATCTTCACCGCGTCGTACAAGCGCGCCGAGATGTTTGCCTTTGCGCTGTGCCTGGTGGAGTTGCTCTTCATTCCCGCGGCGTTTGCGGCCCATCCGCCCGTGCGGGACATCGTGATGCAGGGCATCTTCGGTAAGCAGCCACTGAGCGACTATAGTTACTTGCTCTTGATCGCTTCGAACATCGGCGCGGTCATCATGCCGTGGATGATCTTCTATCAGCAAAGCGCGGTCGTCGACAAAGGCCTGACCGTCAAAGACATGGGCTTTGCGCGTTTCGACACGGCGCTCGGGGCGGTGCTCACGCAAGGCATCATGATCGCCATCATCATTACGACCGCGGCAACGCTCTTCGTGCATCACATTCCGGTGAGCGATGCGGCGCATGCCGCGCTCGCCTTCCAACCGCTGGTGGGCCGGTTCGCGGGCGTGACTTTCGGCGTCGGCCTCATCGGCGCATCGATGCTCGGTGCGTTCGTCGTGTCGCTCGCGACTGCGTGGGCGTTCGGCGAAGCTTTCGGTTGGCGCTGCTCGCTCAACGACGGCTTGCGCGCGCGACGCTTTTCCGCACTCTACGTCGGGTGCGTGGCCGTCGCCGCGGCGATCGTGCTGATTCCGAATCTGCCCCTGATCCAGATGACCGTATACGTTGAGGCGTTCAACGGCTTCGTGCTGCCGATCGTGCTCGGATTCTTGCTCGTCCTCGTCAACGACAAGCGCGTTATCGGCGATCGCCGGAACACGCTGCTCGGCAACGCGATCACCTTCTCACTCTCGGCGGTCATCGTCGTGCTCGGCGTCTGGATGACCATAACAACCATTCTTCATCCCGGAAGTTAACGCATGAACACCCGTCTCGCGTTCGTTTTAGCGGGCGCGCTGCTCACCGGCTGCGCGCAAGCCTCCACCCAGCACTTTACCGGCGTGGTCCTTCCGCCGGGACCGGCGCCGAACTTCACGCTCACGAGCGATACCGGAATGCCGTGGACGCTGGCAGCCCAGCACGGTAAGATTGTGGCGTTGTTCTTTGGTTTCACGCATTGCACCGATACTTGCCCCGATACGCTCGCCAAGCTGGCCGCCGTGTTGCGCCGTGACAGTGCCGGGGAGCGCGCCGAGATCGCGTTTGTCACCATCGATCCGCAGCGTGATACGCCTGCGGTGATGCACAAATACATTCGCCGGTGGAGCGGCGCAAGGATCGTGGGACTCACCGGAACGCCGGCGCAGATCACCGCGGTCGAGCACCAATACAACATTTGGTCGAAGCCCGTTCCCGATCCGCACGGCGGCACCGACTACGACGAAGAGCACAGCGCCTTCACCTTCTTGATCGACCGCGAGGGCAATTGGCGGGTGATTCACAACGACGACGATGCGCAGCGCGACTACCTGGCCGACGTCCGGGAGCTCTTGCAGTCGTGATCGCGCTCTTGCTCGCGGGCTTGCTACCGTTTCATGGCGTGGTCCTCTCCCCGCTTTCGAATGCGCGCGCCGTCGTACAAAGCGCAGCGATGCCGCGGACGATGCCGGCGCAGACACGCCTCTATCGCCTCGCGCCCGGCGTCGCATTGCGCCCGGGCACAGGCATCGACGCGTTCCTCGATCGGTCGACCCGGCCGTGGACGCTGCGGGATCCTATGGCGGCGGCACCCTTCGTCGCGGGACTACCCAACGCGGGTCGCGTGATCCTAGTCGACATGGGTAAACAGCTTCCGCGTGCCACGCTGATCGATCAGCGCGAGCAGCTCGTGCACTTGCGCGACGCATTTCGCGGCAAGACGATGTTGCTTTCGTTCATCTTTACGCGCTGTCCGGATACGGACGTCTGCATTGCGATCAGCACCAAATACGCGCAACTGCAGCACGAGTTGGATCCGGCGCACTTCGCACTGGTCGAGATCACGCTCGACCCGACGTACGATACGCCGGCCGTGTTGCGCGCCTATCAAAAGCAGTTCGGGGGCGATCCGGCAATCTGGACGCTGCTCACCGGGACCGGCTCGACGATCGAGCGCGTGCTCAACGAGTTTGGCATCTCATCGCTGCAGACGGACAGCGATACGTACATCCACACCGATAAGCTCTTTATCGTGGAGCCGCAAGGTCGCGTTGCCTACATAGTCCAGACGGCGGGCTGGGATCCGCGCGGCGTGGTCGCCGAGGCGCGCGCGGTGGACGGCATGGCTAGCAACCCGTTCGAACGCTTCAAACTTTCACTCATCGCTAGCGTCGTCGCGCTCTGCGGCGGCAGCCAATTCGCCGGCATCGTGATGTTGGAAACCGCCCTTTTCTTCATCATCCTCATCGTAGCGGTAACCGGGTTGTGGATCGTCGGGCGGGTGTTGTGGGGTCGGCCTGCTTGACATGCTCCCAAGCCCGCAGGCAAAGGACGTTTCCACTCGTGCTCATGCAACGAGCTGAGCTTCCTGTTTCGAGCTGCGTTAGTATCCGCATTTGCCGCGTGGCCGCACCGCACGCATCGGAATTCGCCCTGCGGGATCGCTAGGCGCCGCTTGTGCGTTTCGAATGCATTTGCGCTATTCACAAACGTACCGTCAGAGAGGGCGGCAAATTGTGCCACACCGAGATCGATTCCAACGCGCCGAACGGATATTCGCCCTTGAGACAAGTAAGGAAACCGCACATTGCGCATGGCACGCAGAAGCCGCTGCGAGGATGAGGAAGCGGCGCACGGGCCCGGAGCTCCACGGCGGGGGCTTTACCGCATACCCGCGTAAAGCCCGAGCATGGCCGCACCGCGCAAGCCGTTCGACCCGCCGAGTCCCCAGCAGACCGCGTTCCTCGAGCGGGCAGTCAACGAATACGGCAAAGCGACCTATAATTACGCGCTGCGTCTCACGCGCAACGAGGCCGACGCCCGCGACCTGAGCCAAGAGGCCTTCATTCGGGTCTATCGCGCCTGGCGCAGCTTCCAGCCCGGGACCTCCTTCCTCTCGTGGATCTACCGGATCGTCACGAATCTCTATCGGGATGAACTTCGGCGCCGTAAAGGCCGTTATCAGGAGGAGATCCCCGAGGACAACGCCCCGCAACAGTTCGGCGGCGCGCGTCCGCTGGCCACCGAGCCGATCGAAGACCTGGTCGAACGGCAGCTCAGCGAACGCATGTCGAAGGCGCTTGCGGCGCTGTCGCTGGAGCAACGGCAAGTGCTGATCCTCGCGGACGTTGAGGAATATAGCTATCAGGAGATTGCCGACATCGTCGGCTGCTCGATCGGGACGGTGCGCTCGCGGCTGCATCGTGCACGTCATCAACTGCGCCGTCTGATCGAGTCACAACCAACATCATGAAACCGCATCTGACCCAAGAACAACTCATCGACTACCTACACGGCGAACTCGCGCCCGGCGAAGACGCCGGTGTTTTGCTGCATCTCGAAGGCTGCGATCCCTGCCGCGCACAGTACGAGGAAGAAGCCCGGCTAACCGAGTCATTACGCAGCTTTGCCCGTGCAAGCGAGCGCGAGCTTCCGGCCGGCGTGCGCGCGAGCATTCTCGGCGCCATAGAAGCATTGCAGTCCCAACCCGGCTGGACTGCTCGCATTACGGGGTGGCTGCGTCCCGCGGTAGCGATTCCAGTTGCGGCTGCAGTAGCGATCGCCGTGTTCGCCGGTTACGGCTCGACTCTGCACAGCGCACGCACGACGATCGACGCCGCCTACTATCTCGACGACCACGCGGCGCTCACCAGCGCCGTGCCGTTCAACGAAGGGAATACCGTACCAACCGCGCTCTTGACAACTGAGAACGCGGATGGCTCGCAATAGCGGCGTTCTTTTCCTGGCGGCGATGCTGATTGGCGGCACCCACGCGCCGCCTCCTCCCGCGGATCTCCTTCGCGATGCCATGGGCGCGCCCGGTCGCGTCTCTTATGTCGGCGAAGTTGAGGTGCTGCGCATCGGCCCAGCACGATCCGACACCACGATTTATCGCATCGAGCATCGTGCCCCAGACCTGACGCGGCGTTGGTATATGGCGCCGCAAGATCTCTATGGTGATTCGGTCATCACCCGCGGTTCGACCAACTATTCGATCGACGTCAAACGCGAACGCGTGGTCGTCTCGACGGACGAAGACGCCGACGAGCAGATCGCCGCGCGCAGCAACTTTGGCATACTGATGGCCAACTACAATGCCGTCTATGCACCCGACGAGAACGTTTCGGGCCGCGCCGTCCACGTGGTGCTGCTCAACAACAAGTACACCGGACAAACGACGATGCGCGTGCACATCGACGCGCAGACGCATCTGGTCCTCGAGCGCCAGCAATACGCTGCCAACGGATCCTTGATCGCGCAGACCCGGGTGGAGCAGATTCGCTACACAAATGCGATCCCCGGGGCGCTTTTCGAGATTCCATCCGCTATGACACGCGTCAACGGCGTCGCGCGCGGGCAAGAGTCAACCGACGTTCCGCAGGTTATATCGAGCGCCGGCTTCGCTGCACGCGTGCCGAAATATTTACCGGAAGGCTTTAGTCCGATCGCCGGTGACGTGGTCTCGATTAAGAACGTACCGACCCTGCACCTCATTTATTCCGACGGCATTCGCACCGTCTCGCTTTTTCAAAACGAGAAAGATGCTGCGGTCGATCTTTCGCACTATCGCGCAATCGCGACCACCGTCGCGGATCACCCGGCACACTATGTTGAAGAGGGACCAACGGTATTGCTTGCATGGGCAGATGGCAGCCATCATTTTGCACTCGTTGGTGAACTCAGCCTCGAGGAACTGGAAAAGATTGGCGCAAGTGTGCTACCCTAGGCGGGTGCCCGAACGCGATTTGTCAACGCTGCTTATTACCATGAAACCGGCGCTGGACCCACGCGAGTGGGTCTTTTGCTGTGTGGACCGATCATTTCCCACCGAGAGCGCGCGTCCGCTCCTGTCGTTCCGCGAGAGCGAAGGCATCACCATCGTGATCGAACGGCACGTAGCCGACGAACACCGCTTGGACTACGCGTTCCACGCGCGGCGCATAACGTTGCGCGTTGAATCAGATCTCGAGTCGGTCGGGTTCACCGCCGCGGTCACGGCAGCACTTGCCAAGCACACCATTGCGACGAATGTCGTAAGCGGCTTCTATCACGATCATCTCTTCGTGCCGATCGACCGCGGCGAAGAAGCGCTCCGTATTTTAGAGGAGCTTAGCGCCGAAAGCGCTCGTCGAGTGCTCTGAGAAGGTCGCGCTGCGCGGCCGGGATCGCCGCGCTCTGCGCGTCGTTGCCACGCGTATCGCCGCGATTCGTCACCTCGATCACCTGCGCGATCGACTCCGTAAGCGCATCGATGTCGTAACCGCCTTCGAGAACGTAGGCCACGCGGCCACCGCAATACGCCGCCGCAGTACGGTTGATCGCTCGCGCTAACGCCGACGCCGCGCTGACGTCAACGCCCAAATCGCCCACCGGATCCCCGGACACGTAATCGAATCCGGCACTCGCGACGATGAGATCCGGCCGCACGAACGCGGCCGCACGCTCGAGCAGGTGTTCCCAGATCGCGACGAAGGCTTCGGTCGCAATCCCCGACGCCGGCAATGGCACGTTGATCAGCGCGTCGCCGCCGATTGCCGCGCTTTGAAACCCGGTGCCGGGATATGCCGGCGAAGCATGCGTCGAGACGTAGCTCAGGCCTTCACCGACGGCATCCTCGCTGCCATTGCCATGGTGGTAGTCGAAGTCAACCAACAGCACGCGCCCGCCTGCGCGCGCTTGATACGCGCGCGCGGCGATCGCCGCGTTGTTAAAGACACAAAAGCCCATCCCACGCGCCGATTCGGCGTGATGTCCGGGTGGTCGAACGAGTGCGAAGACCGGAGCATTGTTCTCCACCGCGGCTTCGACTGCGGCGATTGCGCCGCCGGCAGCGCGGCGCGCCACGTCGAGCGTGCGTGCGTCGACCACGACATCACCGGTCGAGAGATACCGTGGACCGGAAAGGTCGCCGATCTCGTGCTTGACCAGCTCGACGTAGGTATGCTCGTGCACCCGCTCGATCTCATTATCTGCCGCGTCACGTGCGCGATGCAGGTCGGCGGCGAGACCGCGCTGCGCTAAACGCGCAGCAACCACCTCCACGCGGTCGGGTGATTCGGGATGCCCGAGATCGCGGAGATGGTCGCCATAGAGCGCGTCGTAGACTATTCTCATACCGTCATCCTGAGGAGCGAACGGAGTGAGCCTCGAAGGGCGAAGGGCCGGTTAGGGCTTCTTCTTGGGCGCCTTGGGCGCCGGCGGGGGCTTGCTCAAATCCGCGATGTATCCTTGCACCTGGGCGTACTCCTTGGTGCCTTTTTTCATCACCGACAGCAGCCGCTTGTAGGCGTCGAGCGCCTTAGCACGCTGGTTCGTCTCCTGGTAGCTCTTCCCGGCAATGTACAGAAATTGCGGATTCTGATCCAAGAAGGTCTTGGCGTTGCCTTGGATCACGTCGAAGATCTGCGCGGCTTCTTTGTAGTTCTTGAGCTGATAATCAGCGCCGGCAATACAGACGAGCGTCTGCGGCGTGCGCTGCAGCTGGAATGCCTTGCTGCACGCGTCCTTCGAGTCGGCGAAGTCGTGTTGAAATGCGTAGGCTTGACCAAGCGCCGCAAACGCCAGCGGATCCGGCTGAATGGCGACCGCCTGTTTGAGATAACCGATCGCGTCGGCGTAGTGCTGCTGCGACATCGCTAATTCCGACAGACGGCTGAGTGCATCGAGATCTTGGTTGTCGATCGCAAGCGCGGCTTGCCACTCGGACTTGGCCTTGTCCAGATTCTTCTGCGACGCAAAAAAGTCGCCGTAGGCAACGTAGATTGCCGGCACTTTCGGATACTGTGCGATCCCTTGCTGGTAGATGGCGTCAGCTTGCGGATACTTCTTCTCTTCGGCAAAGTAGGCGGCTTTGCGCGTGAGGATCTGTACTTTTTGCGTGTCGTCGGGCGCAGCAACGATCGCGTCGTCAAACGCCGCGGCGGTTTGCTGGTCGTCGTGCTGGCGCGCATACAGATCGGCCTTGAAGACCAGCGACTGAACGTTCTTCGGATCGAGCGCGATCGCTTTCGTAGTCCATTGCAGCGCCATCGGGATGTTGTCTTGCTGCGCGTAGGTCTGCGCGATTTGCATCAGCGGGTCGGGATTCTTAGGATCTTTACTCGCGGCCGTCTGAAACTGGGTGCGCGCGTCGTCGAACTTCTGCTCTGCCGCATACACGGATCCGAGCATCGAATATGACTCCGCATCGCCCTTGTTGAGCACGATGCTGCGATTAGCGATCCGCTCGGCGTCGGTGAATCGATTGGCCTTGAGATAGAGCGCGACGAGTTGCTCGAGTACGCCGAGGTTGCTCGGATCGAGATTCTCAGCCTGTTCCATGTCGCTAATCGCGACGTCCTCGTGACCGAGGGTGTCCATCGCGTACCCATCGAGGTAGTACACCTGTGCGGTCTTGTCGCCCATTTGCAGCAGATGCTGCGAGAGCTGCGCGGCAAGATCGGGACGGTTGATTCCCAAGAACTGCGCATCGAGTTGCGTCATCGCGTCCTGGTCGTTTGGATTGGCCTTGAGCTTGGCTTGCAGCTTCGGAATCGCGACCGAGGGCGGCTCGGGCGACGCCGTCGGCAACGCCGAAGCCGAAGGAGACGGCGTCGGCGATGCGGCGCTCTTGTTGCCGCCGAAGAGCGAGGCCTGAGCATTGGACTGCGTCACAGCAAAGGCCGCGGCGAGCGCGACGAGCATAGTGAGCAGGAGTGTGAAGCGTTTCAACGTGTTCGAGATCCTTAGCTTAAGACTTGGCGGCCTGCACGAGTTTCGTGAGTTCCGGCACGATGGCGAACGCGTCGCCCACGACCAGCAGATCCGAAAATTCGGCGATCGGCGACTGTCCATCCTTATTGATGGCGACAATCGTACCCGAAGAACGCATGCCGACCTTGTGTTGTATCGCGCCCGAGATCCCGACCGCGATGTAGAGTGGCGGGCTAACCGTCTTGCCCGTCTGACCGATTTGTAAGCTGTACGGCACCCAGCCCGCGTCAGCCGCCGCACGCGAGGCACCCACGGCCCCGCCGAGAGCGCTTGCAAGCGGCTTGAGCAGCGTATCGAACGGTTCGGGTCCTCCCAGACCGCGACCGCCTGCTACTACAACGGGTGCTTCTTCGAGTGCAAGCTCTCCGGAACTCTCTTCGACGTCTTTCTCGACGACCACGGCGTAGCTCTTGCCGGCCGGTTTTTCGATTGCTTGCACGGTCGCCCCCGAACCGCCGGCCTGGGCCGCAAAGGCGTTCGGACGAATCGTCACTACGCCGTAATCGCCCGCGAGCAACTCGCAGTTCGTGATTGCCGCGCCGCCCAACTTGGGCATCACGGCGACGACCTTGCCACCCTCGAGCTTGAAGTCGACGGCATCGGCGCAGATGCCCGCGTTCAAGCGCGCGACGAGGCGTCCGGCAACGTCCTTGCCGGTCAAGGTGTTGGCGACCAACACGAGCGACGGACCGATCGCCTTGGCTGCCGCTTCGAGATAATCGATAACCGGATCGAGCAAATACCGATCGACGTCCGCGTCGTCGTTGACGTGGACGGCATCGAGCGGATAGGTCGTGAGCGTTTGCGCGAGTTGCGACGAGCCCGCACCAACGACGAGCGCGTGGGCCTTGCCGCCGAGTTGGCCGGCAAGTTTGTGTGCCTGCGTCGCCATCTCGAACGTGACCTTGGGCGTCTGCCCGTTCTTATGCTGAACGTAAACCAAAACGTTTTGCATCAGACGAGCTTCCTCTCTTTGAGGAAATCGAAGATCGCTTTCGCACCTGAGACGCCGTCGGCGGCCTCGATGACTTGGCCCTTGCCGCGAACCGGCGGCGGCGCGAATGAGAGCAGCGCCGTCTTCGACCCACCTTGACCGACCGCGTGCTCGAGCCCGAGCTCGGCAACGGTCAGCGCCGCGATCGTCTTTTTCTTGGCGCCCATGATGCCTTTGAGCGAGGCGTACCGCGGCTCACCGAAGGTTAGCGCGGTGGTCATCACGCATGGCAGCGGCGCCGTCACGTCTTGATAGCCGGTGTCGGTCTCGCGCTCGATCTTCAATTTTCCATCGGCGATCTCGGCCTTGCGCGCGTTGGTGACTAGTGGTGTCTGCAAATATTCGGCGAGCGCGCCCGGTGTCGCGCCGGTTGAGCCGTCATCGGAAAGCCCACCGACGATCAAAAGATCGAAACCGATCTTCTTGAGCGCGCGCGAGATTGCGTACGACGATGCCCAGACGTCGCTGCCCTCGAGAGCCTGCATCGCTAAGGAGCACCGCGTCATCGGCACCCATCGCGAGGGCCTTGCGCAGCGTTTCTTTGAGCGATTCGGGCGCCATTGTAAAGACCGTGACGGTCGTATCACCGCCGGCCTTCTCTTTTAGTTGCAGCGCCGCTTCAAGCGCGTACTCGTCGTAAGGGTTGAGCACCGTCTCGACGCCGGTGCGAACCAAACGCTTCGTGCCGGCATCGATCCGCTTATCGGCATTCGGATCCGGCACGAGCTTGACCGTGACCACGATCTTCACGTGGAGAACAAGACCTCCTCGAACGTGTGGGGAGAACCCGGCGCTGTTAGGGCTGGTTAGAGCTGAATCCTTTGATCCACGACCAACGCGGTTCCGCGCATCGTCGGCGGAGGACCGCCTGGTTCGGAGGGCAGCCCGGTCAGGCCGTAGCGCCGCAGCTGTATTAAGAGCTGCTGCCCGTTCGTGAAGTCCCACTCGCCGCCGACGAAGCCCTCGCCGTAGATGCCCTGCACCGGAGTAGTCGACCAGTAGCCGTTGGCACTGTAGCGTCCATAACCGATCGCCGCTACCATCTTCTTGCTCCAGTGATGCTGCAACGTCCCGATGACCTGCGGATAGTTCATGCTCACCAAATCGATCGGGTCGATCGCCGGCCGATACGAGCGATCCCAAACCGAGTCGAGGACGAGGTCGTCGTTGGGCCAGTGCCAGACCGCATAGAACGCCGCTTGGCGCTGCCACCCCAGCGTTGCATCCGGATCGACTTGCGGTAGAAAGTAACCGTCGATCCAGCCTTCCTGCGATGCGTTGGCAAGCGTGTTGGGCTCGATCTCTCGCCAAACATAGGCGTCGGCGTGCATTTGCAGCCGTCCGCGCGAATAATTGGCATACGCGCGATAGCCTTCGCGATTGATCCCGATGATCGTATTGTCCACGGCTTGGTAGGTCGACTTCAGCCACTGTCCCGGCCACGACCACGCGACGCTCCACACGTTCTCGGGCACGCCGTACGGCAAAATGATGTCGGCGTAGCGCGGATCGAAGCGGTAGTATTCAACACCGGCATCGGCGTTCGCATCGAAGTGCCGGCTAAATTTAAAGTGTTCGTAGGTCCCGGGCGATTGCGTCCCCGCAAATGCGGAGAGGCCGTCGTGATACCATCCCTCGCCTAGTTCGATCAGCACGTCGTCGCCGCGAAACGGGTGAAAAAAGCCGCGTATCCCGGCGATCGTTTGCACTTGATTGGCGAGGAGGCTCGAGAAGAGCCGGCCTTGCGGTCCGGGATAGAGCGTTTGATCCGCGCCAAAGAACGTCGTCGTAAGAATCGGCGCGCCTGAGGTCGAGATGTTGAGGATCTGCGCGGAGAAACGGCCGAAATCACCGCGATCGAGAACGTAAGATCCCATTGCCAAGCGCGCCTGCGTCCCTTGCAAGACGGGCAGCAACGCGTCAGTCAATTCGATCGTCGACTGCCCGTGCGCCGAGACGAGGTCGGCACCAAGCAGCGGCAGCGATTGCGGAGAAGCGTTCCACGCATCGACGTTCGGTGTGCCGGGTCCAAGCGTTTCGGCGGTTGGCACGCCGATCGAGGGATTTGCGTTGGTCACCGCCGGCGGAGCGAAGACAAAGCGATCGGTTTGCGCGAGATTGAGGTAACCGCCGCTAATCTTCCACGCGCCGTCGTTACTTGCCAGCGATGCTGCATAAGGCACGATCTGCGCAGATCCGCCTTCGATCCCGGCGCCGCCGCTCTGCGGAAAGTTGATCGCGTAGCCGATCGGCGAATGGCCTTCGTGTGGATCGAGCGGCCCTTGCCACGGTTCGCTCCAGTACATGAGATTGTTCAGATCGCCGCCGTACGCACCAACGAGAATCTGTGCGTCGAGCGTGACCGTGCGCATCCGCTCGTTCCCGTCGACGAGATATTGAAGCATCCCCGCATTGCCCGGCGTTTCCGGTGCGCTGGTGAACCAGTCGTAGGGCGACATCGGCGAAAGCGGAAGCCCGGCTTGGAAGGCAGGCGCTTCGGGCGGAGCGAGTCCCGGACCGCTCGCGCCCTGCGACACGAAAACGTTGGCGCCCTGGACGTGCAGCGAAAAGCCCGGCGTTGGAGACGGGGACGGGGAAACCGACGCGGCCACTGCGGCAAGCAAAAGCGCAAGCGTTACCACTTGCGCCCTAGATTGTTTCCGCCCAGCGGCTAGGCCTTTGGCTTAAGGGTGATTTAAAGGCGCGGCAGCATCGCCAGCCACGGGCTCACACCGGTGGCTTCATCGAAGCGATTCGCGCGCAGCGAATCGTCGTGCGTTGCGGCCGGTGCAGCGCGGAAAATGAATGCGAGAAATGCTTTCACGGCACGGCCCTCCCGGATGTATCATCGGCTTTGTAGCACGAGATTCCAACGAGATTCTTGCGCCCGAAACGCAAACGTTACATCGTTAATCTGCGGCCACGAAGATACTCCGGTGGTACGAATGGCTCACCACCGAGCTGATCTGCGGCGTCCCACACCCAGCGCGGGTTTCGGATGAACGCGCGCGCGAGTGCCACAAAATCCGATTGCCCGTTCGCAACGATCTCTTCGGCTTGCGCAGCCTGCGTGATCATGCCGACCGAGAAGGTCGTTATGCCGGTCGCTTGCTTGATCGCTTGCGAAAACGGCACTTGGTAGCCGGGACCGAGCGTAATCTTTTGTTCCGGCGAGTTTCCGCCGCTCGAGACGTCAACGAAATCGCAGCCGCGCTTTTGGAGTTCCTTGACGAACGCAATCGACTGCTCGACATCCCATCCGCCGGGAACCCAGTCGCTCGCCGAGATGCGCACGCCCAATGGCTGCTCCTGCGGCCACGCAGCCCGCACGGCTTCAAACAGCTCGAGCGGAAAGCGGAGACGATTCTCGAGCGAGCCGCCGTACTGGTCGGTCCGTTGATTCGAAAGCGGCGAGAGAAACTCGTGCGCAAGGTAGCCGTGCGCGAAGTGCAGCTCGATCACGTCGACGCCGAGACGCTGCGCGCGTTTTGCCGCGGCAACAAAGTCATTGCGAACCTTTTGCAAGCCCTCGGTATCGAGTGCTTGTGGCGCCGGCCAATCCGCATAGGGTATTTCGGACGGCGCAACGGTTTGATACGCATGCTCGCCGCTCGCGGGGCCGCCGCCGTTCCACGGCGGAACGGTTGAGCCTTTGCGTCCGGCGTGCGCGAGCTGTACGCCGATCTTGCTGCGCGCCCATTGGCGGATGAACGCGATGACACGCGCCATGGCGGCTTCGTTGTCGTCGGAGTAGAGGCCCAGATCCGCATCGGTGATCCGCGCTTCCGGGCTAACGTGTGTTGCTTCGAAGAAGACGAGCCCCGGGCCGCAGAGTGCGAACTGGCCGAGGTTGACGACGTGCCAGTCGTTCGCGTTGCCGTCGATCGACGAATACTGGCACATGGGCGAGACCACGATCCGGTTCTCAAAAGTCGTCCCGCGCAAGGTCATGGGAGAGAACAGCTTGCTCACGAAATCCCCTTACACAATGATTTCCTGGGAGGTTGCGCCCGCATGACCTACCGCCCCCCGCACGTCCGTGCCGACGACCCCGCGCCGCTGCTCGCGCTTATCGCCGCCCACCCGCTCGCGACGTTTATCACCGTGCCTGGCGGCGAGGCGGTCGTCACCTACGTGCCGATGCTTGCGCGCGAGGAAGACGGCACGCTCTTCCTCGAGGGGCACATTGCGCGCGCCAACAATCAGTGGCGCGGCGGCGACGGCGGCGGCGTTGCGCTCTTCCGCGTTGCCGATCATTACATCTCGCCGACCTGGTACGCAACGAAGCGCATCAACGGCCGCGTCGTACCCACCTTCGACTACGTCGCGATCGAAGCACGCGGGCCGGTACAATTCATCGAGGATACGTCTTGGCTGCGCGAGTTCGTCGCCCGGTTGACCGTCTCGCAAGAGACGCGGGTCGGCGCGGGCTGGACGATCGACGAAGCGCCGGCGGATTACATGGAATCACAGCTGAAAGCCATCGTGGGTTTGCAGATGCGCGTTGACTCACTCATCGGACTCTTCAAACTCAATCGCCACCACCCAGCCGAAAACGTCGACGGGGTGATCAAGGGACTCGAAATGCTCGACAACCCCGACGCTAACGCCATCGCTGCCTATATGAGAGTGGATCTCGATGCCCGTGAATCCTGATACGTTTCGGCACATTGCGCTGAGCTTCGCGGAAGCGGAAGAGCGCGCGCATCAGCAGCATCCGGATTTTCGCGTGAAGGGCAAGATCTTCGCGACGCTCGGCTACCCGGACCCGGGCTTTGGCATGGTCAAGCTGACGCCCGACGAGCAGCGTGCTTACATGAAGATCGAGCCCGAAGCCTTCGAGCCCGCACCGGGTGCCTGGGGCGCGAAGGGCAGCACTTTGGTCAAGCTCGCCAAGGTGAAGAAAGCCACGCTCCACGACGCGCTCGAGTCGGCGTGGATGCTCGTTTCAAAGCGCTAAGGGCTTCGGCTTTGGCGTGCAAGGACTCGATTTTCGCAACTGTTCCAAGCGAAGCAGCGCCGCGTTTGCCGACGATTGCAGCGCACCGGCTTGCGCGGTCACATCGATCGTCCTTTGATTGATGAGCCCGGCGGTTGCGGTTTCGCGTTGGATTGCTGCTAGCGCCTGGGAGCTGCTGCGGTCGAGCGCGAGAGCCGATGCGTACGTCTTGGTCGCCGTCTCCCGAATGCGCGCATTCTCAGTCTGTAATGTCGCGTTGTCCTGGCGAAGGGCGTCTTGTGCCTTGAGTGCAGCAGCGGTGTCATGTTCCAATTGCATGCGGTTCACGGTGTCGTAACCGATCGCTAACACGCTTCCAACGAGGATGATCACGCTTAAGACCCATGCCGGGAATCGACTCCGGGTGGGGTCGGCGTTGTATGCGGCAACGATGCCGACCGCGGCAGCTATCGCGATGCCGCCGGCCGTGACGAGGAAACTGCCCGCGTTGAGGACGCCTACGTTGGCGTACGCGTAGAGTGCGAGATACACACCTGGAGCGCCAATAACTATAGCAAGCGCGCCGATCGCAATAAGTAGAATGGCCGCGGGCTTCGACATACATGGCTCCGGCAACGAGATAGAAAGCGCTTTATGGGACGGGCGGGAATCGAACCCGCATGCTCTTTCGAGCGGCAAATTTTCGCACCACTATAGCTTTCGCTACAGGATCCGAGCGGAGCTCGGATCTCCTTTGTGGTCCGGACTGTGCCTTGACCATGCATGTTCGAAGTCTCGAACGTGTTTAGGCCGCGCCCGTCCAGTCTCTACACCTTCTCACTCATACAAGTAAGCTTGGCTCGGCGTTGTCAGTGAAGAGTTCGCCGACTTTGAGCGCATCCCGCAGGGCGTTTCCGATCCTGCGGCTCAGGGGTTATCCCAAGTCTGCTGTGTCTGCCAGTTCCACCACCGTCCCAGGTGGCTTTTGCGATCTACTGTTGATAGTGTTCGACGGTGTCGGCCGAGCGCATGTGGACGACGTCGGGATCTTGGCCCGCGTCGCGACGCGCGCGGCGCTGACGTAACAGATCGAAGTAGCGGTCCAGCTGGACTTGGACTTCCTCCAAACGCAAACGATCCTGCGGCGTCAGCTTCCCGCTATCCCCATGTTCGAGCAACGTGTGCTCCTCGGAGACCAGCGACTCAATATGCTGGTGTATATCCTGATCTTCCATGCGCACTCCATCCGGGGTCGTGGCCCGGTCGTCCTGCCGCATCGACGTGCTGCAGCAGATAGCCCAGCAGCAGGTCGGCGGTCGTTGCGGTCGCGCGGTCGTGGCCGATCAGGTCGAGCACCGTTTCCAGCACGATGATGCCGGCGGGAAGAATGTCGGCGCGCTGCGGCTTCATGCCGGCGAGTGCCTTGCGGTCCTTGAGCGGCAGCGCGCACAAACGGACCAGCGCGCGTTGCAGGTCGCTGCGCGAAAGCTCGTATTCATCGAACTTCGTGCGTTTGCCGCGGATCATCGAAGCGACGGTGGTCGCCGATCCGCCAACGAATGCGATATGGCCCACCTTCGGTAACGCTGCGATCGGCGCGAGCGCCTTGCGTGCGAGCTCGCGCGCGTTCTCGATCGTGTCGAGATCCACCACACCGTCATCGCCGCAGAGCAGCGGCAACGTCTCGGTCAACCGTACCGCGCCGATTTCGCACGAGACGGTGTGACCGGGAAGCGGACCGTTGCCGGTCGCATACTCCGAACTTCCGCCGCCGACGTCGACGACCCCCAGCTCTTCGTTGTGCAGCGGCCCGAAGACGGTGATCGCGCCGCGATAGGATGCCGCAGCTTCCTCATCGCCCGAGAGTATGTGCACCGGCACGCCGAGCAGTGCTTCCACCCGCGCCGTAAAGGCCTCGCCATTGGTTGCGCGGCGCAGCGCACTTGTCGCAATTGCGAAGAGCTTGACGTAATGCCCACGCACCGCGCGCAGATGCGACGCGACCGCATCCAGCGTACGCTGCATCGGCGCCTCGCCGAGTGCGCCGCTCTCGCGCAGGCCTTCGCCGATGCGCGTGCCGATCGAGCGGGCGAGTTCGACGTGCGGGATCGGCGACGCCACATCGGCGAGCGCAACGCGCGTGGAGTTGGTCCCTATCGAGATGATGGCGTAACGTTTACTCAAAGTGAGCGGCGCGTTTCTTTTTTTGTAAGAAATGCCGCTCGTGCGCCGGAACGCCCTCGGGGTCGTTCTCCCAGTCCGCCGTGCTCTCGAGGTAGCGCGCGATTTGGGCGTCGAGTTCCGGTTCGTCGATCCGCGGCACGATGGTGACCATCGGGCGGCGCGAACCCGGATGCAAGAGAAACGCCACCGCTTCGCGACCCGACATGCCGCGCTCGTAATCCAGGCGGTGGGTTTCCACGTCGCCGGCCGGTGCGCTCGCAAGCTCGCCGCTCTCGAGACGAACGGCTGCGCCGTACGCATTCACGTTGATCACGTAGCCGTAGACGCGCTCGTTCACGGAGTCGGTGACGGCGGGGGCGAGGGCATGGGGCTGACCAAGACGATGGCCTCGTTGGGCCGCACAAGACGCAGGCGATCGTGAATTTCGGGAACGGCGCCCTCTGGGTCCTCGAGGCGGCGCAACTGGCGCAGCTGCCATTCGCGGCGCGCCTGCAGTTGCGTGATGTCGCTCTGCGTCGTCGAAAGCTCGTGAGCGAGCGCAAAGTTGGCGTCGACCACACGAGCGAACTGGATGGCCACGAGGGTGAAGAGCAAGAGTGCGACGGCGGCGGCACCCAGGCGTCCGAGGAAGCGCCAAATCAATGAAGCGCGCGTGCGTCGCTTCACCGTCCCGGTGGTCCGATGTCCCCCTGGCGCTCCTTTTGCCATGCGCCTATCCGGCGATACTTCCGATAGCGAGCCTCTTGTAGTTCCTGCGGCGACAAACGCGCGAGCCGTTCCACGGCCGTCGATACCGCCCCGAGCACATTCGCAACGACGGTCGCGGCATCGCGATGAGCGCCGCCCAGCGGTTCGGCAACGATCTCATCGATGATACCAAACTGCTGCAAATCTGCCGAGGTCAACTTCAGCCGCGATGCTGCTTCTTCCGCTTTGCTCGCGTCGCCCCAGAGTATCGCGGCACAGCCCTCCGCCGATGCAACCGAGTATACCGCGTGTTCGAGCATGATCACGTAATCGGCAATCCCGAGCGCAAGCGCGCCTCCCGAGCCGCCCTCGCCGATGATCGACGCCACGATGGGCACGCGAGCCTCGGTAAACTCATAGAGGCACATCGCGATGGCTTCCGACTGCGCGTGCTCTTCCGACGAAATCCCGGGGTCGGCGCCCTTGGTATCGATGAACGTGACGATCGGCAGACCCAAACGCGAGGCCGTGTGTGCTAGGCGCCGGACCTTGCGATAGCCTTCGGGCGTGACCATTCCGAAGTTGCGCCGCAGGTTTTCCTTGGTATCGCGACCGCGCTGCTGCCCGATGGCCATGACCGCGCGTCCCCGCAGCAGCGCAAAGCCGGCAACGATGGCCGGATCGTCGCGAAACTCGCGATCGCCGTGGAGCTCGTCGAAGCGGTCGAGCTGCGAGATGAAGTCCAAGCTGGTGGGGCGGCTGGGATGCCGCGCCATGTTGACCTTCTCCCACGGCGTGAGCGAACCGAAGAGCTCGCGCTGCAGGGATTCGTATTTCTGTTCGAGCGCCGCGATCTCAGCGGAGAAATCGACCGGCTGGTTGACGTTGGCATCGCGCAAATCGGCAATGCGCCGCTCCACCTCGAGCAGTCCACGCTCGCGCTCGACGATGACGTTCCCGCCGTTCACCGAGCTTGTCCCGCGCGCGCCAGGCCACCGGCGGCGTACTGCAGCAAACGCACGAGCGTTGTCTTGAGGTCGTGCCGGTCGACCACCATATCGATCTGGCCGCGCTCGAGCAAGAACTCCGCCGTTTGAAACTGATCGGGAAGCTTCTGGCGGATCGTCTGCTCGATCACGCGCCGCCCGGCGAAGCCGACCATCGCCTTGGGCTCGGCGATGATCACGTCGGACTCAAATGCGAACGACGCCGACACGCCGCCGGTGGTTGGATCGGTGAGCACCGTGATAAAGAAATTGCCGTCGTCCTTGAAGCGCGCGACCGCGGCGGTGGTTTTGGCCATTTGCATCAGCGCAAACATGCCCTCTTCCATCCGGGCGCCGCCCGATGCCGTCACGATGATGCACGGAATCTTCCGTTTGCGCGCCTCTTCGAGCAGCAGCGTGACACGCTCGCCGACCACCGTACCCATCGTCCCGCCGCGAAAGTGAAAGTCCATCACGCCAAGCGCAATTTGAAATCCGTCGATCGAGCCGATGCCGCAGACGATGCCTTCGGACACGCCGCTCTTCTCGCGATCGCCGGCCAACTTGACCGGATAGGTTTTCTTGTCGACCCAGCCGAGCGGATCGCCGGGCAGAATATCACTCCCGATCTCGGTGAAGTCGCCGTCGATGAGCAGATTTATGCGATCGTAGGCGTTCATCCGGAAGTGATGGCCGCACTTCGTGCAGACGTCGTAGTTCGCCGAGAGATCGCGCCGGTACAGCACCTCGCCGCATTCCGGACATTTCGTCCACAACGCCGCGTCACGTCCATCGGCGTTCTTTCCGCGGCGGCGCAACAACCAATCCGGAATCGACACGGCTTAACTGCGCCCCGGGAAGAAGCGCGCAGCATAGAGCTTGCGCAGCTGCTTGAGGTAATTGAAGATCTCGTTCTGGTTCAACTTCGACTCGCCCACGACCCGATCGGTGAAGACATATGGAATCTCGAGCGCGCGTCCGTAGTGCGCTTTCGCGATCACTTCCAAACCGATCTTGAAACCGATCGGATCGAGATGCACGCCGTCCAGCGCTTCGCGCTTGACCAAGAAGTAACCGCTGGTGAGGTCTTTGACCGGAGTAAGTGGTGCGGCGAGCGCGCACGCGACGCGTGACGTAACGATGCGGCGGCGTGGCCAGTTCGCAATTCCGCCGCCCTTGACGTAGCGGCTTCCAATCGCCAGACCATACTCGCCAGATTCCAGTGCCGCGACCATCAACGGTAGAATGTTGATATCGTGACTGAAGTCCGCATCCATTGCGCCCAGCGCTTGCGATTGGGGGCGCGCCAACGCCCATCCGTCGATAACGCCGCTCGACAGGCCGAGCTTGCCCGGCCGATGCAAGCACCGCACCGGCAACTCGCCCGCGAGGCGATCGACGATCGCGCCGGTTCCATCGGGTGAGTTGTCGTCGACAACGATGATCTCGCCATCGAGGTCGTGCTGCTTGAAAACCTCGCTAACGGCCCGAAGCAAACGCTCGATGCCGCCGGCTTCGTTGTAGGTGGGAACTACGATGGAAAATGGGAGCTTGGCCATAGTCTAGCCCGAGGCCATACGACGGGGCGAGGGGGGTTTCCGCCTACGAAGTCGAGGTCGCTACGCCTTTGCCGGCGCGCTTCGACGCATACATCGCCTGGTCGGCCCGTTCGAGCAATACTTCCGCCGTCGCCGCATCGCGTGGATACGCCGCGATGCCCACACTGGCGCCGACCGCGACCGCGCGCCCCTCGAAGATCGCACGCTCCGACGCCGCTTGGATCAAACGCTCGCCTAAACGCAGCGCCTCGCCATCGACCGGAGCGACACCAGTCTGCAGCGCGAGGAACTCATCACCCCCCACGCGTGCGAGGATGTCGCCTTCGCGAAGCACGGCCCGTAGCCGCGCGGCGGTGATCGCCAAAAAATCATCACCGACTGCATGCCCAAACGCATCGTTGACGGCTTTGAAGCCGTCGAGGTCGATGAAATACGCCACGATCTGATCGCCGTTCCGGTCGGCGCGCGCGATCGCAAGCCGCAGTTGATCCATCGCGTAGCGCCGATTCGGCAAGCGCGTAAGCGAGTCGACGTAGGCAATCTCTTCGAGCTCTTCTTCGCGGCGCTCGCGCGCGAGTGCCGCACCGATCATGGCGGCAACCACGCGCGCAAAATCGAGGTCCGCTTCTTCGAACGGACGGCTTCGCTGCTTGCGGGACATGAATCCCAGCGCACCCACCGGCACGCCGTCGGCAAATGCGGTAGTGATGATCATCGCGCCCCAGCCAAAGCGCGCCTGCGCCGGATCGGTTTCCCATTCGTTGCTCTCGTAATTCCAAAACGCGATCATCTTGTTGGTACCGAAGATATGACGCGTATACGATTCCGCGAAAGGGAACGAATCGCCGGCTTGGAGCCCGTCGCCGACCGAGTGAGTGATCGTTACTTCGTCGTCGTATACGCGCGAAACGCCGGCGCCTTCCATTTCGAGAGCGCGCACGGCGTACTGCAGCGTTTCGGCGATCTGCCGTTCGACCGAGCCCGCGTGCACCGACGCGATCCGTGAAAGCGCGCGCAGCCGTTCGCGCTGCAAGCCCTCGCGAAACTCGATCTCGCGCTCGCGCGTGACGTCGCGCGCAATCACGTAAACGCCCTCCAATGCGCCGCCGGCCCGCATCGGCACGGTGTCTACCCGCACCACGACCGCTGAGCCGTTCTTCGCGCGCAGCGCCGCATCGAATCGCATCGATGTCTCCGAAAAGAGCGCGCCGGCAAGACCCGCACGCTCGATGGCGTCCTGCGCCGGCGCCAGCGTGTCGATCGGAACCCCAATCAATTCATTGGACCGATATAGGGTTAAGCGTTCGAGTTCGCTATTAGCGCGAACGATTCGACTCTGGGCATCGATGAGTGCGACGGCATCGGGGTGGAAATCGAACATCGAACTGAGCCGCTCTTGGCTCTCTTCGAGGCGCCCTACCATGTGCGCCCAGCGCGCTTCAGCCGGCCGCGCCAGGCGGTAGTACAATATCGCGACCAGCACGATCGCGATCAGTCCGGTACCGATCGCCGCCATGCGAAAGGCCGAACGCCGCGCTCGTGCGTTCGATTCATAGGCCTTGGTCTTGGCGTCAAAGAGTCTGAACAGTGCCAGTGCATCGGCTTGCGTCGGCTTGGCGACGTAGCGAGCAAAGAGCGCGCTCTCATCGGGCGAGAAGTCCGCGAAACGCGCCTGCGCGGCACTGAGCGTGGATATGCTTTGGTGCAGATCGGCTTCGTTGTGCACGGTCGCGTCGTAGAGGATGCGCATCGTATAGGAGCGGCGCAAACCGCTAGCATTCACCGAGCGCGAGGGCGGCAGCGTGGTGATCGAAAGCACGATGAGAATGGCGGCCTGTAATACCAGGACACCGATAATCGCCAGCGCGCCCACCGTACCGGCATTGCGCAGCCGGCGTACAGTCCGGCGCTCAAGCATTCACTACGGTTATCGTCCGTGAGCCGAACGGCCTCTACATGCCGAGTTCGTAGGCGAGGATGGCTACCACCGCCAGAGCCGCCGTTTCGGTGCGCAAAATGCGCGAACCCAGCGAGACGAGATGCGCACCGGCCGCCTGGGCCGACTCGGCTTCCGCATGCGAGAAACCGCCTTCAGGACCGATCACCACGAGGATCGTGCGCGCGCCACGCACGATTTTGGGCAGTACGGCGCGCAGCGGCTCCGGCTCGGCGATCTCCCACGGCACGATGACTGCGTCGTACTCCGAAAATTGCAGGCTCAGCTGTGCGAATCGTAATGGTTCGGTAACGGTAAGGAGATCGGGACGCCCACTTTGCTGCGCAGCGCTGCGTGCAAGGCGTCGCCACCGTTCGAGTTTCGCTGGACCGACGTCGGTCACGATCGTTCGTTCACTGCGCAGCGGCAGCAGCGCGCGCACCCCGAGTTCACCGAGTTTCTCGACCACGAAGTCCATCTTCTGTCCCTTGGGAATCCCTTGCGCGACGTCGATTAGGACGCCCGGCCCGGGGGACGCGTCGCGGGCTTGCGTCAGACGCGCGTGCAACGCACCGTCCTTCGACTCGAGCGTGGCGCCGAAAATCGTGCCTCGCGAATCGACGACTTCGATGACGTCGCCGTTGCGCAAACGCAGCACGTTGACGATCTTGTGCGCGTCGCTGCCGTGGATCGCGACCACTTCGCCGGCGTGATGCGCATCCCGAACAAAAAATCGCCGTGCCGGCACTACACTGCCTGACTCACTCCGGCCGGAACGCGTCCTTTACCCGGTCGAGGAAGCTCTTCTCTTCGACCGAGTCGCCGCCGGCGCGCGCGTATTCTTCTAACAGTTCGCGCTGACGTTTGTTGAGCTTCGTCGGCACGACGACGTGAACCGTAACGTGATGATCGCCGCGTTGCGATCCGCGAACCGACGGCATGCCGTATCCGCGTAGACGCAGCTGGGTTCCACTTTGCGTGCCGGGCGGAATGCCGAGCTGCAACGGTCCTTCCAGCGACGGAACATCGATGGTCGTACCTAAGGCTGCAAGCGGAAAGCTTATCGGAACGTCGATGAACGTCTCGAGGCCATCGCGCCGGAAGAGCGGGTGCGCCGCAACGCTCAAATAGACGTATAGATCGCCGGCCGGACCGCCGCGAATGCCGGCCTCGCCGTTGCCGGCTATGCGGATGCGCGATCCGTCGTCGACGCCCGCGGGCACACGCACGTTGAGCTTGCGCTCGACCTCATGCCGGCCGCGGCCGCTGCAGGCTGCACACGGTTGCACGATCACATGGCCTTCGCCGCCGCAGGTCGAGCACGTGGTTTGGGTGACGAATTGTCCGAGCGGTGTCTGGCGCACTGTGCGCATCACACCCGAGCCGTGACAGCGTTCGCACCCGGCGATCAGCGAGCCCGGTTGTGCGCCGGAGCCCTTGCACGTCTCGCATTGTGCGAGGTGCGAGAATTGAATCTCTTTGGTTGTGCCGCTGAATGCCTCGTCGAGGGTGATCTCGAGATCGTAGCGTAAATCCGAACCGCGCTGCGGGCCGCTACGGCGCGGCTGCGCCTGCGCGCGAGCCTCACCGAAGAACATGTCGAAAATGTCGCCAAAGCCGTTCGGCCCGAATCCCGAGAAGCCGAAGTCGCCGCCGCCCGGGGCCCCGTTCACCGTTCCGAAGCGATCGTATTGCGCGCGCTTCTGCGGATCGGAGAGCACCTCGTACGCTTCGTTGATCTCTTTAAAAAGATGTTCGGCGCCGGCCTTGTCGTGCGAGACGTCGGGGTGGTGGCGGCGCGCGAGACCGCGATAGGCGCGCTTGATCTCATCCGGCGATGCGTCTCGCGCAACGCCGAGCACTTCGTAGTAGTTGGTGGGCATCTTACTCTATATCGGAAAGTCGTTCGGAAAGGGTATCGGCAGTTCCCGAGGCGAGCGCCACGAGACGGGCGTACGGCATACGGCGCGGACCGAGGATCGAGAGCATCCCGACCGCATTGGGGCCAACGCGGTACGGCACAGTAACGACCGAGAGATCCGCAAGTTCGTCGCTACCAAATTCGGCGCCGATTTTCACGCTGGCGCTATCGTTCCCAATTGCGTCGGCAACCATGTCGTAGAGCGTCTTTTGCTCCTCGACGATGCGCAAGATCGAGCGCAGCTTGCGCAGGTCCTGAAACTCAGGCTGGTCGAGCAGATGTTGCGCGCCCGACGCCGCGATCGACGGCGCCTGTGCGCTACGCGCGCTGCGTAATGCCGCGAGAACCGCGCCGCGCAGCTCGTCAGGGAGGCCGAGTTCCTCTACCACATTCTGGACGTCGCGGTCGGCGATGTCGCGCAAGAGGCGGTTGCCCAAGCGTGCGTTGAGCGCGCTGGAGAGCTGGGTGAGGGCATCGGCTTCGAGATCGCTGGTGACCTCGAACAGCGTTTGCGCCGCCACGCCGAGCGACGTCACGACGACGGCAACCCCGGTGCGCGGCGAGAGCCAAATCAATTGAATGTGCTTGAAGCTCTGGGTGTCGGGCTGCGGCTTGGTCACGAAGGCGAGGTTGTTCGAAAGTCGACCGAGCAAATGCGTGGCGCTTTCGATGACCTCGTCGAGCTCGCGGCTGGCTTCACGCAGATCTTCGCGGATCCGGCGCCGGTCGTCGGTGCCCAGCGTCTCGGGCTGCATGAGTTGATCGACGTAGGTGCGATAGCCGGCATCCGACGGCACGCGACCCGCCGAGGTGTGCGGCTGGACCAAGTATCCGCCCGCTTCGAGTTCGGCCATCTCGTTGCGTACGGTGGCAGAACTGACGCCCAAATTGTACTTTTGCGTGAGCGTGTTCGAGCCCACCGGCTCGGCAGTCGCAATGTATTCGTACACGACCGTCGCCAGAATGTAGGCCTTGCGCTTATCCAGTCCGCCCTCGCTCTTCACTGCGGGCTATCTTAGCACTCCTGGGCCCGGAGTGCCAGCGCCTGAGGTCGACTTTTCCGGCAGGCATTTGCGATGACCCCCGGTGAAGTCGGGCCCATGAGCACGCAAGCAATCGAGGCTCTATTTGAAGAGAGCCGCCGTTTTCCACCGCCCGCGGATTTCTCGGCCCAAGCCAACGCGCAGCCCGGGATCTACGAAGAGGCCGAAAAAGATTACCTCGCGTTCTGGGCGGGTTGGGCCCGCAAGCTCGAATGGATGAAGCCGTTCACCAAGACTCTTGAGTGGAACGAGCCGTTCGCCAAATGGTTTTACGACGGCGAACTCAACGTGTCGGTCAACTGTCTCGACCGCCACGTACGCGCCGGCAAGGGCAACAAGATTGCCTACTATTACGAAGGCGAGCCCGGCGATCGCTGGACGATCACATACCAGCAATTGCTCGACGACGTCTGTAAGTTCGCCAACGGTATGCGCAAACTCGGCATCAAGAAAGGCGACCGCGTCGCGATCTACATGCCGATGATTCCCGAACTGCCGGTCGCGATGCTCGCCTGTGCGCGCATCGGCGCCGTGCACTCGGTGATCTTCGGTGGATTCTCGGCCGACTCGATCATCGATCGCGTCAACGACTCGGAGTGCGTCGCGATCATTACAGCCGATTACGGCTGGCGGCGCGGCCAGAAAGTTCCGCTCAAGCGCACCTGCGACACCGCGATGGAGAAAACGCCGTCGGTGAAGCACTGTCTCGTGGCCAAACGCGTTGGCGACGAGGTCTTCATGCACGAGAAGCGCGACCACTGGTTCAGCGAGGTCATGGCAAATCAACCGACCACGTGCGAGCCCGAACGCATGAACGCCGAGGACCTGCTCTTTCTCCTTTATACGAGCGGCACGACGGCCAAGCCCAAAGGCATCAAACACACGACCGGCGGTTATCTCACGCACGCAACCGCAACGCACAAACTCATCTTCGATCTCAAGGAAGATAAGGACGTGTTCTGGTGCGGCGCCGACATCGGGTGGGTGACCGGCCACACCTACATCGTCTACGGGCCGCTCGCCAACGGCGCCACCAGCGTCATCTACGAGGGCACGCCGGACTTTCCCGAAAAGGATCGGCTCTGGCAGATCATCGAGCGTTACAAAGTCTCGATCTTCTACACCGCACCGACCGCGATCCGCACCTTCATGAAGTGGGGCACGGAGTTTCCGGCCGGACGCGACCTCTCGTCGCTACGGCTGTTGGGCTCGGTGGGCGAACCAATCAATCCGGAAGCGTGGATCTGGTACCGCGAATGGATCGGCGGCAATCAGACGCCGGTATGCGACACCTGGTGGATGACGGAAACCGGCGGCATCATGATCACGCCACTTCCCGGCATCACGACGCTGCTACCCGGTTCGGCGACGCGGCCGTTCCCGGGGATTGCGGCCGATGTCGTCGACGAGCAGGGCAATTCGGTGCCGCTCGGCGGCGGTGGGTACGCGGTAATCACGCGGCCGTGGCCGGGCATGCTGCGCGGCATCTGGGGCGACGACGAGCGCTACAAGAAAACGTACTGGTCGAAGTTCCCCGGCAAGTTCCTAGCCGGCGACGGATGCAAACGCGACAAGGACGGCAACTTCTGGTTCATGGGTCGCATCGACGACGTGATGAACGTCAGCGGACATCGCATTTCAACGACCGAGATCGAGAGTGCGCTGGTCGATCATCCCAAGGTCGCCGAAGCTGCCGTATGCGGCAGGAGCGATGACATGACCGGACAGGCGATCTACGCCTTCGTCTCGCTCAAGGGCAGCGACAACAAGGGCTCGACGGAATTCGCCGACGTGTTGCGCGAGCACGTCGCGAACAAACTAGGCAAATTCACGCGACCGAAGTACATCACGTTCACGCAGGAACTGCCCAAGACGCGCAGCGGCAAGATCATGCGCCGCCTGCTGCGCGACATCGCCGAAGGACGCACCCTCGGCGACACGACCACACTCGCCGACTCGAACATCGTCGCCGAGTTGCAAGAACGCGCGAAAGTCGAAGTGCGAGAAGACTAGCGTCTTCTCGCACCTCGGTGCTAGGGTTTCGTCGTTGACTTGGGTTTCGGTGAGCCCATCATGTGGTCGCTGGACATCGAGTGACTGGGCTTGGGCGAAGCCATCATGTGGTGGCTTTTCATCGACGATGAACTCTTCATCGAGTGCATGGCCGACGGACTGGGCTTTGGCGACGACATCGAGTCAGCCATCGCAGGGGCGGCCGTGATAAACGCGGCGGCCAGGATCGTAATGAAGTAACGCATACCTGTACTACGCCGCACGATTCCGGCCGGATTAGTCGCCGATGCCGGTTGGCGCCACCTTGCCGGCGAGCACATCGCGAACCGCAACCGCCGGGTAGCCGACGCTCGCATTGAGGCTGTCTTCCCAGGCGAGCACGGTCAAGTTGCGTAGCTCCGCGGCGCCGCGCGCGAGTTGCGTATCAGTAAACGTAACGGCTTTCGGCGTGCCGTTCTCGAAGTCGCCCGCCGCGTAGAGCTGGTAGAGCGGATCCACTTCTTTTGCCGTGCCCGCGAGGTAGCTCCCGACCAGCGCGCCGATCTCGTCCTGCGTCAGCAAGTGATCGGGAACCGGCGCTTGCATCGCGGGAATGAGCGCGCGCACGTCGTCGATCCTTGCGTACTTGCCCACGAAGACCGTTTCGAAGTACGAGTGGATGTGATTGGTGGTGTAGTTGTGCGGGTTGGGATACTCGCCCCAGCCGTTGTAATGAATCGAGATGTGAAGCGGCTGGCTGCCGTCGCCCACGAAGTGGCTCCAGTCGCCGATATCGCGCAGCGTCAGCGTCTCACGCATCGACCGCTGCCACGTGAATTGCTCGCGCGCCGAGGCGGTCGTTGCGTGCGTCGCCAGATAATCGAAGACGCGCCAATACGCGAGATCCATCCGCACGCGTTCGAATCCGTCCATGATCGTATAGGGTATGAATCCCACTTTGTACGGCGTCGTGCCGGCTTTGGCGAGCGCCTCCGCATAGGCTGCCATGTTTTTCGGCAGCGCATCCATGTGCACGACGCCGGCGACGGTTCCGTCATCGCCCAGGTCCAAGAAGTGGCCCTCGTCCCAGTCCCCATCGTACGACGCGCCCGCACCTTTGAGCCGATCTTCTTCGGGACCAAGGTACGAGATTTCGTCGACGGCGGCAGGTGTACGCAAGAACGCGGGCACGGTTCCGGGCAACGTTTGGGCGCCAAGCCGGCTGATCATCGCGTGGCCAACCTCGCCCCAAGCCAAGGCATTCGCGGGCATCAATGAGAGCAGCGCCACGATCGTAAGAAATCGCTTCAAGCAAAGAACTCCGTAAGCTCATCGAGGTGGGTGATACGGCGTGCCGGCGGCAGCGCTCGCAGAATCGTTTCACCGTAGCGAGTCGATGCCGCGCGGCCGTCGAGCAACGCGACAACCCCGGTGTCGGTGGTACTGCGAATCAAACGCCCGAAGCCCTGCTTGAGGCGCACGATCGCGGCGGGAATCATGTACTCTTCGAATCCGTCCATCCCGCGCGCTTCCAAATCGCGAACGCGCGCCGCAACCAGCGGATCGGCGGGCGAGGGGAAGGGCAAGCGATCGATGATCACGCACGAGAGCGCGTCGCCGACGACGTCGATCCCTTCCCAGAACGTGCCGGTCGCAAAAAGCACGGCGTTAGGCGTGGTGCGAAACCACTGCAAGAGATGCGCGCGCGGCATTTCGCCTTGCAGCTTGACCGGAAACGGCAGACGCTCCCGCAGCAACGCATAGACTTCGCGGAGACGCGCATACGAGGTGAACAGCACGAAGGCGCGGCCACGGCAACGATCCAGACACTCTTCGACAATCGGCGCCGCTTTTCGGGCAAAATCGTTAGCTTTGGGATTGAGATCGGGCGGCGCGAGATAGAGCCGCGCTTGTCGCGCGTAGTCGAACGGCGAGGGGGCGATCAGTTCTTGCGCCTCGTCAACGCCGAGCGAACGTTTGAGAAAGTCGAAGCTCCCGTCGATCGAGATCGTTGCGCTGGTGAGGACCACGCTCGACGTGCGCGCGAAGAGCGCAGCGCGCAGGAACTCGGCCACGTCGAAGGGCGCGCTGTTGACCTCATAGCGGCCGTCGCGGTCGCCGCGCTCGACCCATGCGATCGCTTCGTCGGCCGGCAACTGCGCGCGATCGATCGCGCCTTGATGCGCTAGAATCGCGCGCATCGCAAGATCGCGACGGCGCTCAGCTTCCGCGTCGTTGTCGACGCGTTTCTTCAGCGCGCCGTGCCAATTCGCATAAAGCCAGTTCTCCAGCTTATAGAGCGTCGCGCGCAATGTCTCGAGCGCAGGCCACGCCTCCTCATTGGCGCCGAGCGGATAGCGATCGCCCGGCACGCTCGCGAGCGCGGATTCGAGCGCGCGCATCCCGTCGTCGAAGTCCCCGTCGAAGGAGGCCGGCACAGTGTAGGTCCGATGCAGCTTGCGCATCATGCGCCCGAGCGTGCCGCGGGAGATCGTCGAGGTCAGCGCGTCGGTCGCCCAACGCTCGCATTGATGCGCTTCGTCGAGAATCGCGACGTCGTAGGGCGGCAAGAGGCCGCCGCCCACCGCAAGGTCGAGAAAGAACAGCGCGTGATTGACCACCACGATGTCGGCATATTTTGCCTCATCGCGTTTTTTGAAGAACCAGCAGTCGCGGAAATGCTCGCAGAATTCGCCGGTGCAGTCATCCGCATCGGCGTCGAGCGTCTCCCACTCGTCGCCCGGCGGCAAGAACGGCAACTCGGCGCGATCGCCGGTCTGCGTGCGCGTCGCCCAGTCCCACATCTGCTCCATCGTCCGCGACGACGCGATCAGCCGCTCGGCGCGCATGCGCTCGTACTTCTGCTTGCAAAGGTAGTGCCCACGGCCCTTGAGCAGCGTCACCCGCAGCGGCACGCCCAGCGCGC
Organism: Vulcanimicrobiota bacterium; assembly: GCA_963837195.1. Classification (GTDB taxonomy): domain Bacteria; phylum Vulcanimicrobiota; class Vulcanimicrobiia; order Vulcanimicrobiales; family Vulcanimicrobiaceae; genus Aquilonibacter. The sequence continues at coordinate 2,803,697 of CAWIMO010000006.1, read as the reverse complement.
GTTCGACCAGCGGAATGTCTTTGCGCACGAGCTGTTCTTGCAAGGCGATCGTGCCGGTGGACAGCACGATCTTCTTGCCGCTGCGCACCGTCGGCACGAGGTAGGCGAGCGATTTGCCGACGCCGGTGCCCGCTTCGACGATCGTGTGCATGCCTTCGAGCACGCCGCGCTCGATCGACTGCGCCATCTGCACTTGCCCGGCACGGGCTTCAAATCCGGGCAGCGCGCGCGCGATCGGGCCGCCCGACGCGAAGAGCTCCTCGGTGGTGAGGCTATTCATTGGTGCGGTGGTTGGGGCGTCTGATACTCGGTTTCGTAGTGCGCACCGGTATTGGCATCGACGACCACCGGCGCGATGCGGCGCGGCGGCGTGTAGATCAAGAGGGTGAACAAGAAGCCCACGATGAGTCCGGCCACGTGCGCTTCCCACGCAATGCCCGGCACGAAGAACGTGAAGAGCAGATTGAGCACGAGGATGCCGATGTTGGCGCGCACGAGCTGCATGCCCGGCGGTCCGAGTTTGAATCCGATCGCAAAGAGTGCGCCGAAGAGCCCGAAGATCGCGCCGCTCGCGCCCAAGGTGGGAATCATCGCGTTAGTCGCTGGACTCAGGTACACGACGCCAAGTCCCGACGCAATCATCGAAACGACATAGATCGCCAGCATGCGCGGCGAACCGGCGGCCGCTTCGATGAATCGTCCAAGCACCCAGAGCGAAAACATGTTGACGCCGATATGCAACAGACCGCCGTGCAGAAACGCCGACGTGACGATGCGCCAATACTGATGATCGACCAGCACGGAGTTGGGCCACAGCGCGCCGAGCTGGAGCACGCGCTCTTCGTTGCCGCCGCCCATCAATGAGAGGAAGCCCGGGCCTGCGACCACGACTTCCCACCCGAATGCGAGCACGTTGAGGACGATGAGAACCCGCGTGATCACGCTGCGAGCACCGTGACCAATCCGGCGAGCTCGAGCGAGATCGCGTGGCGTTTGCCGTCGACGGCAATCGTTAACGGTCCCCCTAGCGGCGCTTTTTGCACCAGCGTGATCTCGACGCCCGGGCGCACGCCGATCTCGGCGAGATAGCGCAAGATCTCCGGAAATTCTTCGGTGACGCTTTCGACGCGGCCACGCGTTCCTTCGGGCACTTGCGCAAGCGGCTCGCCTGTCTGCACCGGATTGCTCAAATCGCTCGGCGGAATCGGTTGACCGTGCGGACAGGTCGTGGGATCTTTGAGCAGCTTGAGCAGCTGCGCTTCGACGTTGGCTGAAATCGCATGCTCGAGCATGCAGGCTTCATCGTGGACTTGATCCCACGGCATGCCCAGCACATCGGTCAGCAGCCGTTCGGCCAGGCGATGACGCCGCAACACGCGCACGCCAACGGCCAGCCCCTTTTCGGTCAGTTTGACTTCGCCGCGCGAGACCTGCTCGAGGTATCCGTCTTTGGCCAGCTTCTTCAGCATGCCGGAGACCGATGCGGGCGCGACGCCGAGCGACGAAGCGAGCCCCGAGGTGGTGACCCCGGGACCCTCGCGTTCAAGGCGATACACCGCTTCGAGATACTCCTCGACCGATTCGGCGAAGTGGCTATGACCGGACATGGTTCCTTAGAACTTCGCGATGCAGCGCCGACTTCGCTGCCGGCGGCAGAAACGACGCGTCGGCGGCGTTGGCGATGAAACGACGCAGCGTTTCGATGCCGGCACGCTCTGCGACCAGCGCGTACTCCCGCGAGATCGAGGTGCCGAAGATCGCCGGATCGTCGGCATCGATGGTAACGCGCACGCCGCTAGCGTCGAGTTGATGCAGCGGATGCTCGACACCGGCCGGCACGACGCCGGTGCACGCGTTCGACGTTGGCGAAATCTCGAGCGCAATCCCGCGATCGCGCAAGAGCGCGACGACCGCCGGATCTTCAATGGCGCGCACGCCGTGGCCGATGCGCTCGGCACCGATCTCGATGGCGGCCGCGACGCTGCGCGCGCCGGCCGCTTCGCCCGCGTGGGCAACGGTATGCAACCCTTGTGCGCGCGCATACGCGAAGACGTCCGCAAACAACTCGGCGGGGAAACGCGCCTCGTCGCCGCCGAGGCCGATGCCGATCACGCCGTCGCCTACAAGGGACGACGCAAGCTGCGTGGTGCGCATCGCCGAGTCGGCGCCGAAGTTACGCGTCACGTCGACGATGAGCGAGAACTCGACGCCTTGCGCCCGGGCCACGCGCAGCTCGGCGACGATCGCACGAATCGTTGCGGCAATATCCAGCTCACGATGAAAGAACGCCCAGACCGACGGCGAGATGAAAAGCTCGCCGTAGACCACCTTTTGCGCGAGCGCATCGGCCACGAACTCGCGCGCCAGACGCGCGTAGTCGTCGGGCGAGGCAAGCGCCCGGCTCACCGCGGCAAAGATCAACAAGAACTCGGGAAACGTCGAAAATTCGTAGACCTGCGCGGGATCGGTCGGCCCCGCGACCTCGGCTTGGCCCGGCTGATAGCGCGTCGAGAGGCCGTAGCGCCGGGTTAACTCGACAAAAGTCTGCGCCCGCAGGCTTCCCTCGAGGTGGCAGTGGAGGTGAATCTTTGGTAGACTTGCGACGGCCGGCGCGATCGATTCCATGCTTCCCGAAGGTTCGGAAGGAAAGGCGTTCGACCCGCCGTATCAAACGCAGTCCATCGCGGGGTGGAGCAGTCCGGTAGCTCGTCGGGCTCATAACCCGAAGGTCGCAAGTTCAAATCTTGCCCCCGCAACCAATGTGCAGCAGGTCTGGAAATCGAAAGATTTCCAGACCTGCTGTTCTATTATCTAGGCGCGAGGTGAATGACGTGGGGCAACCGCAACGCGGCCATATTCTTCTGCTGACCGGCAGCGCGCCGTACTTGGGCGGAGCAAGCACGTGGAAGCCGCTCCGCGACGCAGCACAAGACCTGGAATTTCGCGATCTCGATTTGCTCGAGCTTCCGCCGGGTGGCGCATCGACGACGGCAATGAAGCAGGTCATCAAAACGGCCGCTGAAGGCGCCGCTGCTATCGTCGCTCATGGCGCGGTAGCAGCCATCGTCCTTGAGACGGTAAACGACTTCAGCCTTACCGTTCCCGTGCTGCTCCTTTCCCCAATACCAATAACAAAAGATTCACTTAAACTGCGCTTCTTTCGCGCGCTGCTGCGAGGCCCAATAGGAAACATCCTCGCCTCCGTGGCGACGTCTAAGCGCCGCAAGCTTCTCAACGACGCCGGCTATCTTCGAAAGCAGCTTGGTTTTGTCGTCCGAGAAGACGCTATTACCCCCGAACTTCTGCAAGAGGCGCACGAGCGAGTTGCAGACCCACGTATGGAAGCATTCTGCACGAGCACGGCGGAGACGCTCCTTACCATACTGACGCCCACGAACGCATTTGAACGTTTCGATGGCGTGACGCTCTTCGGGAACGGCCGAATGGACCTCAAGGCGAGCAAACGAATTGGGGGTATCGTGTTGGCGGCGGCCAGATCCTCGCCGATGATTGAAGCACCGCATCAGGTGGCAGAGCACCTTTACTCCCTGTTGCTCACGCGCCCGCATCAGACAGGTACCATTGCTACTCGTCCGTAACTTGCCGTCGTAAAGCAAACAGCCGGGACAGTGAGGCAACAGCACGATGCGCAACGTCTCCATTCACGTCGCTCCGTTATTGATCGCGGTCATTGCGCTTTCGGGCTGCTCGGGGTCGACCGCGCCTGCCACGTCGACGCCGCAGCCGTCGAACATCTCGGGCGACTACAGCGGCACGATGCAAGACGCGCAGAGCGGGAGCGGCACGGCGACCACGACGCTCGCGCAGCATGGTGCCACGGCCGGCGGCGCAATCTCCGCGCAGCTAACAAAGGCGACGCTCACCGCGCAGCTCTCGCTCACGATTAGCTCGTCCAACGCCCTTAGTGGGGCGATGGTTATCGACTATCCGAGTAATGGGCCGACCTGCACGTTTAGTACCACCGGGACCTACAACGCCAGTACGAACGTGCTCAGCGGCTCCTATACCGCCGTGACGAATTGCGCGGGAGATACGGGAACCTACTCACTAACGCAACAGTGTACCGACACCATCACCAGTGGCGTTCGTCGAAGAATGGTCGGCGGCATCACCGCCTGTTAGCAACGGCGCGAGCATCGCAAGCGCTTCTTCATATCGCAATCCGGAACCGCGGCGCGCGAGCGGCTCGAGTTTGATTTCGCCGAGCGCGTCGGTTATCAAGCGTGATGCTGTTTGGAGGGCGAGTCGATCGTCTTCCTCCCCCTCCCACGCCAATGCGCGCAGTTGCTCGCGAGCATAGCCGAAGAGCACCGCTGCCTCTTCCGGAAGCCGCTCCGCCAGGAACGGACCCCAGTAGGTAATCGCGAGCGCGCGGAGGAGCGGTGAGTTCGTCTCCACCGCAAGTGCCACGGCCTCGCGCGAGTGCGCTCGCGCGATGTCGAGCCGCCCGGCGGCGAGTGCGTAACCCGAGATGTTCACTTCGAGATAGGGGCGCGCGCTGTGATCGGCACACTCGAGCGCCTGCGCCGCCAACTCGATTGCCCGATCGCCCGATTCGCGAGCAGCCCACCACTCGAGTACGCGGCACGTCTCATCGCGATCGTGTGCCGATCGCGCGGCCTGTAAGGCTTCGTCGAACAGCAGGCGCGCGCGCTCGATCTGCGTCGTGGGCAGCGACGATGCGCAACGCCGCAGCACCCCGGCCACGACCCGCGGTTCCCCCAACCGCCGGGCTTCGCGGATCGCCTCATCCGCCGGCGCTTGCGCTTCTTCAAAGCGATGCGCTTTGGCAAAAAGCTGCGCTTCTTGCGAAAGTGCGCGCACGAGGCCACGCGCATCGGAAGACCCGCGATACAGAGCTGTCGCGCGCCGCACGGATGCAAGCGCGGCATCGTTCTGCCCAAGATTGTTCTGCATCATCGAGGTGACGTACTCGATTCGGCCGCTGGTGGCAGACGAGATGGCCGGCACGCCGCGCGCGACCTCACACCAATGTAAGCCTTCGCCGAGCAAATCCATGCGCAAGAAGATTGGGCCGCAGTCGGCGGCGAGTTGCGCTCCCGCGTTCCGATCGCCGGGGCCTTCGAGCAGGTAGGCAAGGGCTGCGCGAAAGTTATCGATATCGGGCGCGAGCCGCTCGAGCCATCCCGGTGGCAGCCGCGAGTCGAACTCGTAGTACGCTTGCGCGGCAAGCGTGGCAAAGTACGCCGCATGCTGTTGCATCGCGATCGCGGCGCCCTGATGCTCGACCCGTTTTGCCCCGGCGAACGCACGAATCGTCTCCAAGAGACGGTAGCGCGTGGTGAGTGCCAGCGTCACGGTCAATAACGATTTATCGGCGAGCGACGTCAGAACGTCGAGAACGTGAAACTCGTCGCACGCGTCACCCTCCCCGCAGACGGCCGAAGCAGCAGCGAGGGCGAAGCTGCCGCGAAACACCGCAAGTCGCTCCAAAAGCGACTGTTCGTGGGGCGTGAGCAGGTCGTAGCTCCACTCGATCGTTGCAGCCAGTGTCTGCTGTCGAAGCACCGCCGTATGCGGGCCACTGGCGAGCAAGCGAAAGCGTTCGTGCAAGCGCTCCAAGATTTCGTCGAGACCCAATGCCCGCGAACGCGCGGCCGCAAGCTCGATGGCAAGTGGAATTCCGTCGAGTTGGTCGCAGATTTTGCGGATGACTTCAACCTGCGAGCGAGCGTCGAACTCCGCCGACAGCAAAGCCGCGCGGGCCGTGAAAAGCTCAACGGCCGCCGTTGGCGGGAGCGGCCCAAGACGGTAGACCTGCTCGCCCTCGAGGTGCAGCAATTCGCGGCTGGTGGTCACGATCGTGACGCGCGGACACCCAGCGCGGATACGCGCGACGAGCGCAGCTACCTCGGCTACGAGGTGCTCGCAATTGTCGACGACGAGAAGGATCTGGCGCGGCCAGAGGTGCTCCAAAAGGCGCGCTGCCTCGCTCCCCTCCTCGACAGGTCCGGCATCGAGCGCGCTGAGGATGGTCGCGGGAATCAACGAAGCGTTCGAAATCGGCGCCAGGTCGATGAACCACGCGCCGTGCTCGTAGTGGTCGATGGCATCGGTTGCGCACTGTAACGCAACGCGGGTCTTTCCGACGCCGCCGGATCCGGTGATCGTTATCAGATGGGATTGCACAAGCGCCGTATTGATCTCGGCTAGCTCGCGCTCTCGGCCGATGAGCGGAGAAAGGTTGGCGGGAAGATTGTTGGGAGCCCGGACGTTCTGCGGGCGCAGCCGCGGATCGAGCTTCACGAGTGCGCCTGCCAGATCTTCGGCGAGGCCGGAGAGCATTTGCGTTTCGTCCTTCTCGTACTCGCCGTGCTTGGCGTCGACCGACAGAAATCCCATGAGCTCCCCCGCGACCGTCATCGGAAACGCGTGCGTCCCCGGCGCGCGGGATTTCAGGATCTGCAGTTTCGCCGGCGCGCCGCTCGACCGCAACCGCACCAGCAGCGGATCTTCAGGCGTAAGGTCCTCGGCAGGCACGTCGTACGAAGACGCCTCAGCGCGAAAGGCATCGCGCCGTACGTATACGGCGGTCGCGCGCGCTTCCATATGGTGATCCACGGCCTCGACAACGCGGCGCAAAAGCTGTTTTGGATCGCTGAACGACGAGAGCTCTAGGCGGAACTTGGACAAGACAGAGAGCGCGTGGTGCTTACGCCGGTTGAACGCGGCTTCGACTGTTGCCTCGACCCGCCGATGAATGGGGCGAAACACCAGCGTGCCAACAAGCACAATACCTATCTCAATGGCGATGCCGGCGGTTCTTGAATGGTCGGAGACCAACTTCTCGGTGGCCCATTCGGCAAGGGCAAGGAGGAGGACGATTGCGGTGGTGACCGCCGTATACGCGTAGACGACCGCGCGGCGACCGAGCCCCGGGGCGGCTCTGATCATAGGATCGGGCCTTATGCGCTTCACCGGGCGTTCCTGTTTTCAGAGTAGGTACGGATGCAGAGCCACCTAATACCTAGCGTAATGCTGCGGCTTCTGCTCTATGCGAACGTCGGTCTTTTTTGCGACGGCTACATCCTGAGCAGCGTCGGCCTTGCGCTCGTCACCTTGCAGCCGCACTTCGGCCTGAATCCCGCAATGACCGGATTGCTCGGAGCTGCCACGCTCGTCGGCATCTTCATCGGTGCGCCGGTCGTTGGCTACATCACCGACCGGATCGGCCGGCGCTTCTTGATGATCGCCGACCTCGCGTTCTTCGTGGTCGTCTCGCTCGTGCAGATCTTTGCGACCAACGCGTGGGAACTCGTCGCGTTGCGCTTCGCGCTCGGCCTTGCGATCGGCGCCGATTATCCGATTGCCGGCTCGCTGATTGCCGAATCCGTACCGGCGCGCGTGCGCGGCGCAGCGGTCAACAGCATGCAGGTCGCGTGGTTCCTCGGTGCCGCCGTCGCGTATGTCGCGGGCTACGCGCTGCTCGCGACCGGTCCGCAGAGCTGGAAATGGATTGTCGCGAGCCCCGCATTCTTCGCTGCGATCGGCTTATTACTGCGCGCAAGTGCACCCGAGTCGCCGCTCTGGCTGACGGCGCGCGCGGCCGGTGACATACGCGCGGCATCGTTTTCCACGATGTTTGGCCCGCAGTTTCGCGGTGCACTCGCCTTCGTCTCGGCGATGTGGCTACTGCAAGTCGTGCCGCTCTTCGCCATTTACACCTTCGCGCCGGCGGTGCTCGGCGCGCTTGGCCTGAACAGTGCATCGTCGCCGGCCGGGAGCGTCGCGGTGACGGCCGCGTTTCTGGTCGGTTCGTTGCTGTCGCTGCCGCTCGTCGAGCGGTGGGGACGCCGTCCGCTCTGCATCGCCGGATTCGCGATCGCCGTCGTTGCGTTCGCGTTGCTGCTCGTCGGCAACGCCGCCATCGTCGTGATCTGTTTTCTCGCTTACGCCCTCGGCATCGGCGCCGCGGCGGGACTCGAGCTCACCTATCCAAGCGAACTCTTCCCCACCGCGATTCGCGCGACCGCCACGGGATTCGCCGCCGGTGTGAGCCGGATCGGCGCCTTCATTGGCACCTTTGCACTGCCATCGCTGCTCGCGCGATTCGGCATCACGAGCATCGTCGCGGGTGCGCTGCTGCTCTCACTCTTCGGTCTTGGTATTGCCTGGCGCTGGGCGCCCGAAACGAAAGGAATCCACCTCACATGAAACCGCTCTTGTTCGCGCTCGCCCTCGCGCTGCTGCCGATTCGTTGTCTTGCCGAGGATGCGGTGACACAACATACGCTCACGATGAACGGGACCATCATCCATTACACCGCGCGCGCCGGCACGATCACGCTCTACGACGAGAAGCACACGCCGATCGATACGATGTTTTACACCGCCTACACCAAGGACGGCGTGGATCCGGCCAAACGACCGGTCACCTTCTTCTACAATGGCGGACCGGGCGGATCGAGCGTGTGGCAACGCATGGCCGCGTTCGGACCCGTTCGCGTCATCGGCGGCAAGCCGGGTGAAACGCCCAGCGCGCCGTACACCGTGGTCGACAACCAGTACTCGTTGCTCGACAAAACCGATGAGGTCTACGTCGACGCGCCGGCAACCGGATTTAGCCGCATGCTCGCCGCCGGGAAAGGCTCGCAGGTTTTCGGGATCGACGAGGACGCGGCCGCATTCGCGCAGTTTATCCGTAGCTATCTTTCCGACTTCGGGCGCTGGAACTCGCCAAAATATCTCTTCGGCGAGAGCTACGGCACGATTCGCTCGGCCGCGGTCGCGCGTCTGCTCGAGAACGGCTTCGGACAAGCAATTCAGCTCAACGGTGTCGTGCTCCAGTCGAACGCATTGAACACCGATCTGATCTGGGACGACGAAAACGTCGGCGGGAACGACTGGCCCTTTGTCTTGTTTCTCCCGACCGAAGCGGCGACCGCCTGGTACTACCACCTCGTGCCGAATCGCCCCGCCGATTTGCCCACCTTTCTCGCCACCGTCGAGCACTTCGCGCTCGGCGAATATCTCACCACGCTTGCGCAAGGCGATAACGCCTCGGCCGCCACGCGCGAAGACACCATTGACAAACTCGCCGCGTACACGGGCCTCTCGAAGACGGTGATTCGCGAAGCCAACCTGCGCATCGCGCCCAACGACTTTCGCAGCGATCTGCTGCGTTCGCAAGGGAAGGTCGTGGGCTACATGGACACGCGCTACTCCGGCTACGACGTCGTCGGCAATCGCCAATCGCCGATGTGGGACAACTCCGATCTCGCCACCACGCCGGCCGTCGTCGCCGTCTTCAACGACTACGTGCGCAACACGCTCGGCTATCACACCCAGCTCGAATATCGCTCGCTCTACGACGTCTTAGCCGGGTGGGACTGGCATCACGCCACCGACCTCGGTGGCGACGCCGCGCTGATCAAGCCGCCTAACACGATCGTCGACCTTGCCGAAGCCATGGTAGAGAATCCCAGCATGCGCGTCTTCGCGGCGATGGGCTACTACGACATGTCGACGCCGTACTTCCAACAGGAGTATGACTTCGCCCACCTGCATCTGCCGGCAGCCCTGCGCGGGAACGTCACGATCGAACGCTACGAGTCAGGACACATGATCTACATCGACCCGACCAGCCTGGCGAAACTCAAAGCCGCTCTCGACCGCTGGTACGACGGCCACTAGCATGTTATATGCTTGATATCGTGCTTTTCGTGTTGACGCTTGCAGCAATCTTCGCTGCCGCGATCGTTCGCTTCAACTGCATCATGAAGTTGATGCGCGAATACACCGTTGACGAGTACCTTACGTCGCCGCGCGCCCGTCGGTTGTGGATCACCAGTACGGCGATGATTCCGATAACCGCTCTGGGCATCGTGTTGCTCGCGTCGTTCTCGCATATCTGGTGGGTTACAGCTTCTGCCGCAGCGTTCGCATCTTTGGTTCTGCTCAAGGCCGGCTGGGTCGTGTGGATGCGATTCTCCGGCCGCTATCGGGAGTTTTATCGCCAACAGCAGTGGCGCTAAGTATTATCGTTAGTGATCGAAGCCTGGCGCGGCAGTTGCGACGGTGTTCGTGTCGACGTGAACGGTGTGGTCTACAAAGACGGTATACACGGTATCAGGCTTGAGGATCGCAGCATTGCCATGCGCGAGGTTGTGCGAAAACAGCCCGAGGAGACCGAACGTCGCATATCCGAGGATGCCCAACGTCGATGCCTCGCCCTTACGATCGGCGTTTGGCGTCGTGTTGTCGACCGGCGACAGGGCGACCTTACCGCCGTCGACGCTATCGATCCAATCGACGTTGAATAAAATCTTGCCGCCGCTTCCATTCCCGCCCGAGTGGAGCACCTTGGTCAGTGTCGCCTGTCCTTGCGCGCCCTTGGCGATGATCATCATGCCGTCGATATCGATTTCTTTCGCTGCGACCACGGGCACTTGGGTGCCTTCTGTTTCACTATCCGACGACACTGACTGCACGAATGATACCGATATGGACGTGCCGGCCGGCAAGAGAATCGTTGTCGGCGTCGACGCGGGCGCCGGGGACGTTATCACGGCTGGCGACGATTCGATCGTTGGCGCCGCATTTGCTGCCACAGGCATTGGTATGAGAGCAAGGACCGCTAGTAGACCTAGGCGTTTCACGGGCTCGTGCCTCCATGTAGCATGGACGTGTGGCCGCGACGCAAACGCGCAGCGGCTTCATGTGATACGTATCGGCGATTGATGCATCGGTCGCGAGGGAAATAGTCCGTTCGACTCATGGTGTGATTTCGTTTAAGTAATCAGGATTATTTTTCCAACGCGAAAGAGGGCCCCCAAGGGTCGACGTCACAGCAGTTTGCCTCATGCTGTCAGTTGCCGAACGCGGCGGGAGCGCGCGGCTGCTCGGTTCATTCCTTGCCTCGCTCGCGCTGAATCTGCTCGCGTGGACGGTTGCGATATGGCTGGGCAACCCGATTCGCACCTACGTACCGGCAGAAGTCATCGCGACCCGGACGACGCGCGTTCGCATGGAACGCGCTGCACCGCCAACGCCACGACCAACTCCCGCACCGAAGCCGACACCGCGCTATCGCCCGCAGCGCAACGCAGTCGCCTTAAAACCCATCACGCCGCCGATTCGCCCGACCCTTTCACTCCCGCGCAACTGGCAGACAACCTACATGGGCAGCGCCGGCGTCAACGATCGCGACGTCCGACTGTGGCTAGACTGGTCGCATCAGAGCGCCGAGTTCGTGCCGCGCATCTACCTTTGGCATCGCACGATCGATGCGCTCGATCCCCGCGAGGTCACGCTCCGCGACGCGGTTAACGGCATCGTGAGTCAGCTCAACAACGAGGGCAGCGTCATCTTCTATGCTAACCGGCCCGAACGAGTTTGCGGCGGCCGCTATCCGGGATGGTTCCTCTCGTACGACAAGCGCGACGGCGATCCCAAGATCCACATCGACGATATGTTGCTCATCGCGCACAACAGCATCTACCGCGCGACCTACGTGCGCACGCTCGACGAAGCCGAGAACCCGAGGACACGCGATGCGCTCCATAGCCTGTGCTGAAAGTACGACGCCTACGTGAGAGGAAGTTCGTCGATCCGGTCTACACGATCGGGATAAAACGCGAGATAGTCTTTAATCGGCGAAACGGCGTCATACGGCGTTTCGTAGGTCCAGATCGCATTCACACTGCGCTCCCCGCCGCTCGGTATGCTGTAGTACGATGCTTCGCCCTTGTACGGGCAGTAGGTCGCGTGGTCGGTGCGCTCGAGCAACGACATATCGGCGTCTGCGCGCGGAACGTAGAGCACCGCCGGGTAATCGCTCTCGCGAAGCGTAAGCGCTGCACGGGTGTCGGCGACCACGTGTCCGTCGACGAGCACGCGTACGCGCGACGTGCTTGGCTCGACGGTAATCGGATGCTCGGCATTGGGAATTTTCATGGTCTTCATAGTGCGGTTTTTCCCCCGTTGACGTCGATGATCTGACCGGTGATGAACGATGCTTTATCCGACGCGAGATAGACTATGGCGTCGGCGATCTCTTCGGGCTTGCCCGCGCGCTTGAACGGAACGCCGGCGATCAGTGCGGCTTTGCGCTCCGGGCTGCCGGTGAATCGCGTGAGCATCTCGGTATCGACCGGTCCCGGAGCGATCGCGTTGACGCGCACGCCGAACGTCGCCGCTTCAAGCGCCGCCGCTCTGGTGAGCCCTTCGACGGCGTGTTTGCTCGCCGTATAGACTGATGCGCCCGCTCCGCCCCGATGCCCCAACGTTGACGAGAGATTGATGATGCTCCCTGAACCTTGCGGCTCCATCACGCGCAACTCGTGTTTGAGGCAAAGCAGCGTGCCCAGCACATTGGCATCAAACGTCGCGGTGTAATTTTCTGCTGTTTGCCCGGTGATCGGGCCGGTTTGGCCTTCGGTCCCGGCGCTGTTTACCGCCGCATCGAGGCGGCCGAAGCGCGCGACGACAGCGTCGACGAAGGCGCGCACCTCGTCGTCGTTGCGAACGTCAACGCGAAAGAATTCTGCTTCGGCACCCAGCGCGCGCAGTTCGGCGACGAGCGCCGTGCCTGCGTCATCACGCCGTCCTGAGATAGCGACGCGAGCGCCCTCCTGCGCAAAAGCCACGGCCGTTGCGCGGCCGATTCCGGCCAGCGCACCGGTGATGAGGACGACGGGAGATTCCATATCGCTCTCCAACCACACCGGGCGGCGATTGGCTGCACCGGAGGATCCCCTATATGTGGATGCGCGCTACCGCGTGGCCGCGCTTGTAGCGAGCACGATGTTTGCGCGTTGCGGACTCAGTGGCGCCGTATTCTTTTCGGCGCTCATCATCGCCGGGTTCTGGCCGGTAGCATTCTGGTTTTTGCCACCGTAACGCAGGTGGTCCCGCATTTCGTGCAGCCCGACGCGCGACGCTGTCAACTTCAACTTTAGGCAAGCGCAATGCAGTCGATCTCGATATCGAAATCCAGCGGCCAGCCGCCGATGGGAACGAACGTTCGGGCCGGCGGATCGGCCGGAAAGAATCGGGCATAAACCTCGTTGATCACCCGGTAGTGGTCGCCGCTCGACCCGGCGGTCTCCAGGATGTGCTGGAGGTTATGCAGGCAGCGCTCGGTCTGGGCAGCGATGCTGTCGCGGACGAAGGTACCGCTCTCGGGGTCGATCGGGGGCGCGTCCCCCGAGACGAAGATCATCCCATTGGCCCGCACCGCGGCCGAGATTGGCACCCCGTGAGCGCGGCTGACCACGGAGATCGCGGGGACCTCGATGACCTCCCGTTGCATTGGCCCGTCCTTTCTGATATAAAGCTACAACACCATGTCGGTATTTCAGGCGCACGTTCATCACCACCATCATCACGGACTCGCGAGTCGCGTGCGATGACTGTTTGACGTAAACCTGTACAAGAGTTTCAGGAAGAGGTCGCGGTCCGCCCGCGGCCTCTTCTTTTTTCTTTTGTGTTCGACTTGAAAGGATGCTCCGTGGAAACCCCAACGCTCGCCCCGTCTGCCGTCATTCTGATCCCCAAAAATCGTGGTCTTGCCGCAATGGCGGACTACGCGCTTCGTACGTGTATGCCGCCCGGAGCGTTCGAACGAACCTTTGTGCGCGGCGAAGACGTGCCGCTCTTGGCCAGCGAGGTCGCGCGCAGCGGCCGGCCGGTGATCGCGTTAACCGGCGAAGATCTACTCGAGGAATGGCTCGCCGGCGACCGCAAGCTCGACGGTCGCCTTACGCGCAGCACGATTGCGTGGAACGATCCGCAGGCGCGCTACGGGAAACCGGCGCTGTGCTTGATCGGCCCGCGCGGCGTCGCGCTTCCGCAGCGCGGTGAGCTGCGCGTCGCGGTGTGCGCAAAATACGAAAACCTCGCCCGCCGGTTCCTGCGCACGCTCGAACGCCCCGAGTTACACATCGAGCCGGTCGCAATCGCCGGCACCGTCGAGGCCGCGATTCTTCACGACATCGCCGATTTCATGATCGACATCGTGGTCTCAGGTAAGACGATCGACGCGCTGGACCTCGAGGTACAAACCATCGTCATGAAAAGTGACCTCGCGCTGCTGGAGTCCGGACGATGAGCGTGCGATTCCGACCGGCCATTGAGATTGTCTCGGACTACGATCCGCGCGATCTCACCGATGACGGCATCACCATTCGCCTGCATCGAAACGAGGGCGCGCTTCCCCCGCCCGACTTCGTGCTCGATGCGATCCGGACGGTCGATGCCGAAACCTTGCGCACCTATCCCACCGCCTTGCAACCCGATGTCCAGTCCCGCCTCGCCGCACGTTTTGCGCGCGAAGCGACCAACGTGGCCGTCGCCAACGGGGCCGACGAGATCCTCGCTGCGTGCGCACGCGTCACACTCGATCCCGGTGACGTCGCGCTGACGCTCACGCCGACATTCGGGATGTACGCGCGCGTCGTCGCGCTTGCCGGCGCAACGCTACGGCGCGTGCCGTACGCCACACGCTGGCGTTTCGAGCCGCTCGAGCTCATCCAAGCCGCGGATGAACGCACGCGGCTGGTGATACTCGGCCACCCCAACAATCCGACCACCGACCTGCTGCGCATCGGCGATCTCGCCGCGGTGGCGCGCGCGCTTCCCGACGCGCTGATTCTCGTCGACGAAGTCTACTTGGCGTTTTCGGACCGCTCGCTTGCGCGCGACGTCACGAGTCTCGAGAACGTCGCGATCGTCGGCTCGTTCTCGAAATGCGCCTCGCTTGCGGGCGCGCGTTTGGGCTATGCGCTGGCCAGCACACCGGTCGCCTCCGCACTGCGGCGATCGCTCGGCCCGTATCCCACCGGAGCGTTGAGCTTGGTGGCGGCCCTCGCCTACTTGCGCGATCCGTCGCGCACGCGCAGCTTCGAAACGCAGCTCGAGGCGCAGGTTACGCGTAGTCTCGATGCATTCGAAAGCGCCTTCGCGCCGTTCGCGAGCGACATCTGGCGCGGGCCGGCGAACTTCTTACTGGTCGACTGCGGCGCCGGCGCGGCGCCCATCGCTCGCGCGCTGCTTGCACGCGGCATCGCCGTGCGCACGTTCGACGACCCGATGCTCGCCGGGATGCTGCGCATTTCGGCGACGAACGACGCGGACACTGCCACTGTCGTCGCCGCGCTGCGCACGATCGCGAACGAGCTGACGAGCTATGCGTAGCGCAACGCGGGTCCGCCAAACCACCGAAACCAGCGTGCGCGTCGCCCTCGCGCTCGACGGCGAACCCAACGTCCGCATCGAGACCGGGATCGTCATGCTCGATCATCTGCTCGGGCAGTTCGCGTTTCACGCGCGCGCCGGGCTCGAGATCGAAGCCCGTTCGCTCGACGCGATCCGCCACCACCTGATCGAGGACGTGGCGATCGTACTGGGCGGCGTGCTCGACGATGCGCTGGGCGATCGCTCGAAGATCGCGCGCTACGGCGAAGTCACGCTACCGATGGACGATGCCCTGGTTCGCGTCGCGCTCGATCTGGGCGGTCGGATCTACGCGCGCACCGCGCTCGACCTGCGCGTCGAACGCATCGAAGATCTCGAAACCGTGATGATTCCGCATGTAATCGGCAGCTTTGCGGCCAATGCGCGCGCGACGATTCACGTTGACCGGCTGGCAGGCGACGACCCGCATCACCTTGCCGAAGCGGCATTCAAGGCGCTGGGCCGCGCGTGCGCGCGCGCCTGGTCGCTCGACCCGCGTTTCGACGGTGTGGCATCTACCAAGGGCGTGATGGCATGAAGGGTATGGTCGGCATCGTGGCGCTCGGCGCCGCCAACCGGCATAGCATCGAAGCCGCGCTGCGGCGCGCCGGCGCGGCGACGCGCTTCGTCCAAAAGCCAAGCGAAGTGGGCACCTGCGACGCACTCGTCCTACCGGGCGTCGCAAACTTCGGCTTCGTTGCGCAGGAACTGGATCGCACCGAGTTGCGTCCGGCGCTGATCGAAGCCATACGCTTCGGCATTCCGCTGCTCGGCATTTGCGTTGGCTTTCAGCTGCTCTTCGAGGGCAGCGACGAGGCCCCGCGATCGCGCGGGCTCGGCGTCTTTGCCGGAACCGTGCGCCGCCTGCGTACGCCTCGCGTTCCCCACATGGGTTGGAATCTCGTCGAACCGCGCGACGCGACGCTTTCGCGCGGATGGGCATATTTCGCCAACGCCTTCGCACCCGACGCCTCCGTCTCCGACGCCGTGGCGACCACGAACGACGGCGACGATACTTTTGCCAGCGCGGCTGCACGCGGCAACGTGCGCGGCGTGCAGTTTCATCCCGAACGCAGCGGCGCGTACGGCGCCGCGCTGATCGCCTCATTCGTGCAGTCCGCCGCAGTCACGTATGCTCGCTAAGCGCATCATCGCGTGCCTCGACGTGCGCGATGGGCGCGTGGTCAAGGGGCGGCAGTTCGTCGAGTTGCGTGACGCGGGCGACCCCGTGCGCCGGGCGCTGCGCTACCGGGACGAGGGCATCGACGAGATCGTCGTGCTCGACGTCTCGGCAACGCTCGAATCGCGTCTGGCAAACCGGCGTACGATCGAAGCCATCGCCGCGTCGCTCGACGTGCCGCTTACCGTGGGCGGCGGCGTTCGCACGATCGATGACGTCGCGCGCCTGCTCGACGCCGGCGCCGACAAAGTTGCGATCAACAGCGCGGCGCTCGAGCGTCCGCAGCTTCTCGGTGAAGCCGCTGCGCGCTTCGGTTCGCAGTGCATCGTCATCTCGGTCGACGCGCGGCGTGCGGGCGACGGCTACGCAATCGCCACGCACAGCGCCAGCCGGCCACTCGAACGCGATCCGGTCGCATGGTCGCGCGAAGCGGTGGAATGCGGAGCCGGCGAAGTGCTGCTCACCTCGATCGATCGTGACGGCGGACGTGAAGGCTTCGATCTCGACTTGGTGCGCGCCGTTCGCCAGGCGGTCGGCGTCCCGGTGGTCGCATCCGGTGGCGCGTCCACCGCGCAAAGCTTCGCCGAGGTCTTGCTCGCGGGTGCAGACGCCGCGCTCGGTGCATCGATCTTTCACGACGCCGACGCAACCGCGCGCGACATCAAAGCGGCCTGTCGCGCGAGCGGCATCGTCGTGCGGCCGTGATCGTTGCCAGCATCGATCTGCGCGGTGGCAAAGCCGTGCAGTTGCAACAAGGTCGCGATTTCGTCCTCGAACGCGATGACGTCGTCGATCTCGCCACGCGCTTTGGCCGGCTCGGTGAGATTGCTGTCATCGATCTCGACGCTGCGTTGGGCGAAGGCGACAATACCGAGCTGATTCTGCGGCTTTGCCGGCTGGCACAATGCCGCGTGGGCGGTGGGATTCGCGACGTCGAGCGTGCGCAGCGCTATCTGCGCGGCGGCGCCGCGTCCGTGATCATCGGGACCGCCGCCAGTGAAGACTTCCTGGCTCAACTGCCGCGCGAACGCGTGCTCGTCGCGCTCGATACGCGCAACGGGCAGGTTGCCGTCGACGGCTGGCGCGCCACGACCGGCGAAAGCCCGTTCGAGCGCGCCGCACGACTCCAGAACTATTGCGCCGGCTTCCTTTATACCGATATCGAGCGCGAAGGCTTGCTCGGCGGCATCGATCTCGAGGGCGCGGCGAAGCTGCGCGAACGAGTTGAGGGTTCGCTGACGCTTGCGGGCGGCGTCACCGCGATCGATGAAATCGTCGCGCTCGACCGTCTTGATATCGATGCGCAGGTGGGGATGGCGCTCTACACCGGGAGCATCGATCCGGTCGACGCATTCGTCGCTACCATCGACTTTGCGCGGGGCGGCGGGCTGGTTCCAACGATCGTCTGCGATGCCGCCGACCGCAGCGTGCGCATGCTGGCATACTCGAACGCCGAGTCACTGGCCATTGCACTGCGCGAAGGTGTCGGCGCCTTCTGGAGCCGGCGCCGCGCGGAGCTCTGGCGCAAAGGCGAAACGTCGGGAGCGACGCAACGGCTGCTGCGCGTCGAAGTCGATTGCGACCGCGATGCGCTGACGTTTTTCGTCAATCAGTCTGGCCCGACGTGCCACACCGGCGCCGAGCGCTGCTTCGGTGCACCGCCGTTTTCATGGAGCACACTGCTTGGGCGCATCGAGCGTCGCGCTCGCAACGGCGACGAGCGATCGTATACGCGCAGGCTGCTGGCCGACCCCTCGTTGTTACGTGCGAAGCTCCTCGAAGAAGCCGAAGAGGTCGCCGACGCGGTAACGCACGACGAGGTCGCTTGGGAGTGCGCGGACCTTCTCTACTTTCTCTCGGTCCGCATGCAGCAAGCCGGCATTCGTATCGACGACGTCATGGCGCAACTCGCGGCGCGAGCGCTATGATCGAACGATCTCTCGATCAAGTGCTCGAGCGTGCGCCCTCGGCCGAACTCGACGTACAGCCGATTCTCGCTGCGGTGCGTGCGCACGGCGATGCCGCCGTCCGCGACTACGCGCAGCGCTTCGGCGATCCGTCGCCGCGTGAAATTCCACGCGCCGAAATTGTCGCCGCCTTTGACGCGACGAGCAAGGCGCTGCGTAATGCACTCGCCGGCGCGGCTCAGCGCATTGCGCGCTTCGCCTGCGCGCAGCGCGATGCAATCACCGACGTTACGATCCGCGTGGGGAATCTGGAACTCGGCCATCGCGTGATGCCCATCGAGCGCGTTGGGATTTACGTTCCGGCCGGACGCCACCCGCTGCCGTCGTCGCTTTTGATGGGAGCGATCCCGGCGCAGGTAGCGGGCGTGCGCGAACGGATCGTCTGCACGCCGCGAGCGGCCCGCGAAGTCCTGGCTGCCGCGCATGTCGCCGGTATCGAGCGCGTCTTCGAGATCGGGGGCGCACAGGCGATCGCCGCGCTCGCCTTCGGAACGCAAAGCGTTCCGCGCGTCGACCTGATCGTCGGACCCGGGAACGCCTACGTGACGGCTGCAAAACGCGCCGTGTTCGGCGCATGCGGCATCGATGCGCTTGCCGGACCATCGGAGATCGCGATCGTCGCCTCCGGCGATGCCGACGCCGATCTGGTCGCCGCCGATTTGTTGGCGCAGGCCGAGCACGATGACGATGCGCGCGCGCTGCTGATCACCGATGACCGCGCCTTCGCCCGCGCGGTCGAGGAACGCGTCGAATCACGACTTGCGACCCTTGCAACCGCGCCCACCGCGCGCCGGTCGCTCGAGCGGCGCGGCGGCTTCATAGTGGTATCGCTCGACGATGCGCCGGCACTTTGCAACCGGCTTGCACCCGAGCATCTTTCGCTGCAAGGGGGGCGCGCCGAAGCGTTAGCGCTTCGCTGCACGGCGTACGGAACGATGTTCATCGGCGCGAGCGCTGCCGAGGTATTCGGTGACTACGGCAGCGGGCCCAATCACGTGTTGCCGACCAATGGCACTGCGCGCTTTGCTTCGGGCCTCTCGGTCATGAACTTCGTCACGCTGCGCACCTACGAACGGTCGCTCGGGAAAAGCGATCGCCGCATCGCGAACGATGCGGCGATATTGGCCCAAGCGGAGGGCCTAGCGGCTCACCGCGATGCAGCGTTAGCGCGGATGTCCTGACGGACGCGGAGCCGGATGTCCTGCGGGCGCAGCGTGCGCGGGCGCAGCATGCGCCGGCGCGGCATGTGCGGGCGCGGCATGTGCGGGCGCGGCATGTGCGGCCGGCTGCGGGTGATAGGCCTGCGGCGGACGCGGGGCCGGTGCAGCGTGATGCACGGGGGCCGGAGCCGCGTGATTCACCGGGGCCGGCGCCGCGTGATGCTCTACCGGGGCAGCATGTGCCGGGGCAGCATGCGCCGGAGCCGCGTGTGCCGGAGCAGCATGTGCCGGAGCAGCATGATGCGCGGGCGCGGGGGCTGCGTGATGTTCTGCCGGAGCGGCGTGTGCCGGAGCGGCGTGTGCCGGAGCAGCGTGTGCCGGAGCAGCGTGTGCGGGAGCAGCATGTGCCGGAGCAGCATGCGCAGCCGCGTGTGCCGGAGCAGCATGATAGGCAGGCGGCGCATGCGATGCGCTGAACGGACGTGAAACCGCCGCAACGGTCGGCGCTATGCGTCCGTGATTGCTATTGTAGCGGTAGACCGGATCGCTCTTTGCGTAGTTCGCATGTTGTATTTGCGTTGTCGTCATCCCATAGCGCCGTTCGCTATAGGCGCGCTGCTCGTACGCGGTCGGACGCGCGTTGACACCATGCGGGCCACCGTTGTAGGCGACGACGCCACCGTGCCAGCTATGGTAGTGGCTGCGATCAGCGTAGGTGTAGTTACGCACGTAACTCGAGTTGACGTTGGTCACCGCGCTGTTGTAATAGAAACGATTGCCCTGCCAACGTCCGCCGTAGTAACCGTTGCCGTAGTAGCCGTACCCATAGTTGACGCCGCCGTAGAAGCCGACGACTGGGCCCCAGTAACCGGCGTTCCACGCGTAGACGCCGTTGTTCCAGCCCCAGTAACCGGGCGTCCAGTAGAGCCCGACCGAGGGCGCTTGCACCCACGTGCCAGGCACCCAGTAGTAACCGTCAGACGGATCCCAGGCCCAATAGCCGGGCTGCCAAATCCAGTTTGGTCCCGGCGGAGCCGGTTGCACGTAATACGGAATCGCCGGCGGCCCGAAGGACACCGAAATGCCAAGCGAAACCTGCGCGCTCGCGGGCTGCGGAGCCGTTCCAATAAGAAGCATGCAGGCGACCGCCAGCGTGCCGAGGATGCTAATAAGACGTTTCATGGTTCTATAACGATGCCCGTACTCAGGGTAGTCCCAAACTCACCAGACTTTCATTTCTCCCCCTCGTAGAAGCAGCGAGCGCACATCGGCCGGTACTCCACATTGCCTTCGATCGCGACCTGCGCGCCGGCAAACAAGCGCTTCCCATCGACGAATCGTGGGTTCATCGTCGCCTTGCGTCCGCACGCACAGACGTTTTTTAGCTCCTCGACGCTGTCTGCAAGGGTAAGCAGGTAGGCGGAACCAGGAAAGGGCTCGCCCATAAAATCGCTACGAATGCCGTAGCAGATCACGGGAATCCCGAGTAAGTGCGCGCCGCGATGCAGTTGCCGTACCTGCACCGGCGTAAGAAACTGCGCCTCATCAACGAGGACGCAGGCGATGTCTTGCATCGCCGACATCGCAGCGAAGAAATCAAACGATTCATCGAACGTCGCGGCCGCGCGCTGTGGACCGATGCGCGACGTGATGATCCCTTCGCCGAAACGATGATCGATTGCCGACGTAAAGAGTGCTACGTGCCGGCCATTCTCTTCGTAATTATGGGAAACCTGAATCAGCGCCGTCGATTTGCCGGCGTTCATCGCCGAGTAACGGAAATAGAGCTTGGCCACTTAACGCAAGGCTTCGAAAGCCGCCAAAGCTCGATCCATTTCGTTTTTCGTCAGCGCCGCCGAAAGCTGCGTGCGGATCCGCGCCGTCCCCTCCGGAACGACTGGAAAGCCGAAGCCGGTTACGAACACGCCGCGTTGGAGCAGCTTGTCGCTCATCGCAATCGCTTTGGCCGTCTCGCCGACGATGATCGGCACGATGGCGCTTGGACCGTCGAGCGGTTTGTAACCAAGGCGCGTCAAGCCCGCACGGAAGTACGCGATGTTTTCGCGGAGCCGCTCCACCAGTTCGGGATGCGCGTCCAGATAGTCGATTGCGGCGAGGGAACTGCACGCCACTGTAGCCGGCAACGCATTCGAAAAAAGCTGCGGACGCGAGCGCTGGATCAAGATGTCGACGAGCGCGTCGCTGCCGGCTACGAAGCCGCCGGCCGCGCCGCCGAGCGCCTTGCCGAGCGTGCCGGTGATGATGTCGACCTGGCCGGTAAGTCCGAAATGCTCGATCGTCCCGCGGCCGGTCGTGCCCATCACGCCGGTACCGTGCGAATCGTCGACGACGCTGACGGCGCCGTACTTCTTACAAAGTGCCACGATCTCGGGAAGCTTCGCGAGTGAGCCTTCCATCGAGAACACGCCATCCGTCACCACCAAGATCGGCGCACAGCCGTGCGCGACTTTGAGCTTGGCTTCGAGGTCGGCCATGTCGCCGTGCTTGTACACCGCGCGCTTGGCCTTGCTTGCCAACCGCACGCCGTCGATGATCGAGGCGTGGTTGAGCTCGTCGGAGATGATCGCTGAGCCCTCGCCGCACACCGTGGCAAACAACCCGGTGTTGGCGTTCCAGCACGAGACGTAGGTCAACGACGCTTGTGTACCGAGAAATTGGGCGATTCGCTGCTCGAGCGTGCGGTGAATATCGAAGGTTCCGCATATGAAGCGCACCGAAGCCGTGCCCGCGCCATACTTGCGAAGTCCCTCGATTCCAGCTTCGATCACCTCGGGCTGATCCGAAAGACCGAGGTAATTGTTGCTCGAGAGCACGATAACGTCTCCCGCCTCTTCCATGTGGACTTCGGGTGCCATCGGCGTGGTCAAGTGCCGCAGGTGCTTGTAGGTGCCAGCTGCTTTGAGCGCGTCGATTTCGCTTCGCAGTTGCGTATCAAACGCCGAATTCACTTTGCGATATCCCCTTTGAGGTCGAGCACGATCTTCGCCGCCTCGCCATTACGCATCAGTTCGAAGGCGCGATCGTACTCGCGGAACGGCAATACGTGCGTGATGATCGGACGAAGATCGATGCGGCCGCTCTTCACCAACGCTTGCGTCTGATACCACGTCTCGAACATCTTGCGCCCATTGATGCCAAGCACCGTGAGACCTTTGAAGATGATGCGTTCGGCGAGATTGAGATTGATGTTGTCGCCCGGAATGCCGAGCAACGCAGCGGTGCCTCCGTTGCGTACCATTTGCAGGCCGAGATCGATGGCGCTGCCGCTACCCGACATTTCGAGCAACACCTCAACCCCGTCGCCGTTCGTGCGGCGCCTGATTTCGTCGACCAGATCCGGCGAGCGCGCGTCGAAGGTTTCATCGGCGCCAAGCCGCTTGGCAAGCTCGAGCTTGGACGGGTTGACGTCGATAGCGTAGACCGACGCCGCGCCGGCGGCGCGCGCGACCGGGATCGCCATCAGACCGATCGACCCCACGCCGGTAATCACCACGCTCTTGGTGCTTACCCCTGCGCTCATTACCGTGTGTACCGCGTTCCCAAGCGGATCGAACACGGCGGCAAACTCATCCGGAATCGCCGGGTCGAGTTTCCATAGGTTGTATTCCGGCATCGCGATGAACTCCGCGAACGCACCGTCGCAATCGACGCCGATGATCTTCACATGTTCGCAGATGTGCGCTTGACCGGTGCGACAGAGGACACAGGTCAGATCGGCGATATGCCCTTCAGCGGAAACGCGATCGCCCGGCTGCACAGCTCGCACCGCATCGCCGACGGCTTCGACCGTGCCCATAAATTCGTGCCCGATTACGACCGGCGGGCGGACGCGTTGCTGCGCCCAGTGGTCCCACGCATAGATGTGGTGGTCGGTACCGCAAACGCCGGCCTTCTCGACGCGGATGAGTACGTCGGTGGCGCCGATCGTTGGGATCGGAACGTCGGTGAGCGTGAACCCCGGCTCGGGGCGAAGTTTCGCGAGCGCCTTCATCATGGATGCCATGTCGGCCCAACCTATTGTACGAAAACGGGGCCCGCGCCTTGCGCGAGCCCCGTCCTGCTTGGTCTAAACCGAGGTTCGACTAAAAGTCGTATTCGGCTTGGAAGCGGCTATACTTGAACAGACCGGCGATCGCATTTCCCGGCGCCGGGAAGTTCGTCGCCGAGCGACTGAACAAGCGCACGCGCAGCGAGAGACCTTTGTACAGTCCCGTCTTCGGATACTTCATGAAGAAGTATTGCGTGTCGAAGTCCGTCGCATTCGTTGACGTCGCATAGCCCGAGTTGGAAAAGTCGTACCACGTTTGGCCGACTTGCATCCAGAACTGCTTGTTGTCTGAGGTGAACGTGGCCTGGATCTTCACGCCGTTACCACCGCCACGGCGATCGATGAGACCGGTCGTGCCGCTGGCCACGTAGGTCGGGTCGGTCACGTACGAGTCGGTATACGGGCTTGCCCAGCCGCCGTAGTAAACGTTCGCGACTCCCGGCGTACCGGTCGGTGAACACTGCGCGGAACCACCGGTCGGCAAGAAGTAGGGCATGTTGTAGTTGTACGCTTTCGCCGTCGCGAGTTGGTGCGTGTTGGCATTACACGTAATGCCGGCCGGTAGAGTGACCGTATCGGTCTTCCACGGAATCGAGTCGAACGAAGCGCTCAGGAGCACGTTGGACATCGGATAGAAGCCAACTTGCATGCCGAAAATCGTCGACTGGATCTTGCCGAGTAGATCGCCGCTCGGCGCGGTTTCCGTGCCGGTTTGGAGCGACGCGTACGGCCTGAGTTTGCTGGTGCCCAGCGGCAACTTCGCATCCAACCAGAACATGCTGGCGATGTTCTGGAAGTCGTAGTAGTAAAGGTTGGCGCTAAGCGGAAGATCCTTCGGACCGCTGTAGCCAAGGCGCGCGTAGAACGTGCCGTTGGTCTTGGACGTTGTTTCCGTCGGATCGTAGTATAGGCTCGAATATGCGGTTGCGCCCGAATAGGTGTAGCCGCCGGGCGCCACTGCGGTCAGCAGCGTGCCTTGATCGAAGTCGGAACACGTACGGCATTCCCACTGCCAGAAGTCCATCGCCTCGACGGTCCAATTCGGGTTGATCTTGTAGGAAAGATCAGCGCCCTGATAGGAAACCGGCTTGAGACGCGAATCCGAGGTCGGCGTCCACGGCGTACCGTAGGCCATTTGGCCGCCCTCAAAGTTCAGGCCGTTGCCGCTGTACTTGGCATACGCCTCATAGAGCGTGCTCATCTCGAATTGCGGCAGCGTGGTGTCGGGATTGAGGCCCGGCGGAACGCTTTTCGTACCGCAGGGACCCGGCAGCGCCGAGCTGGCCGTACTCGGATTCGAGCAGTTGTTGAAGGGATTCGCATAGAGGTACGAACCGCCGACGCTGAAGCCCGAACCGAGGAACGAATATGCCGCCGAGACGCTCAGCGCATTGTTTTCGGACGCCTGGTTGGCTTTGCTGCCGGGGCCAGGACCGCCGTACGCGCTGTAAGCGTTTTGACGCGTAAAGTCATAGGCGCGGACGTAACCGTGATACGTAAATGGATCTGGGGAAGGCTTCGGTTTAGGCGTTGACGCCTCCTGAGCCACGGTCGGTAACGTTAGCACTGGTGTTGCCGTTGTTTCCGCCAGTGCGAACGTCGTCGCCCCCAAAGCCAACGCCGCTACGGTCAGACCGACGCGCGTGAGTTTGGTAAACACGTAAGAAGTACTCCCTATCAAAAGAGTGGTACAGGGGTAACGGCCCCATGCTACCTTGGCGAAATTAAGGCCCATTTAACATGGCCTTAAGTGCTCTCAGGGGCTCGGAAAGGACCGCCTTTGCGACCTAACCATAGCGGCCCGTAATATAATCCTCGGTGCGCTTATCGCGCGGCTTGGTGAAGATCGTCGAGGTCGCTTCAGACTCGATGAGCTCGCCCATCAGGAAAAACGTCGTGAAGTCGCTGATGCGCGCGGCTTGCTGCATCGAGTGCGTGACGATGATAACCGTGTAGTCCTTCTTGAGCTCGTCGATGAGATCTTCGATCTTGCTCGTTGCGATCGGATCGAGCGCCGAGGCCGGCTCGTCCATCAAGATGACTTCGGGATCGACGGCGAGGCAGCGCGCGATGCACAGGCGCTGTTGCTGACCGCCGGAAAGATCGAGCGCCGAACGATCGAGACGGTCCTTGACCTCGTCCCAGAGCGCTGCGCCGCGCAAGCCCTTCTCACAAATATCGATCAACGTCTTGCGATTGCGCTCACCGTGAATCTTCGGCCCGTACACGACATTTTCGAAAATCGTCTTCGGGAACGGATTTGGTCGCTGGAACACCATGCCGATGCGGTGGCGAACCGTAACCGGATCGATATTGCTCGCGTAGATATTCTCGCCGTCGAGCAGCACGCTTCCGTCAACCCGCGCGTCGGGCGTGAGGTCGTGCATGCGGTTGAGCGCGCGAAGGAACGTCGACTTCCCGCAGCCCGACGGCCCGATCAGCGCCTGCACGCAATGCTCCGGAACGCTCAGGTTGGCGTCCTTGATCGCGTGAAAGTTGCCGTAGTAGACGTCGACATCGCGCGCCTCGAGCTTGGTCGAAGCCGGAGCGCTAGTCAATTCTGGATTTGTGGCGATCATGCGCGTTGTATGTTCGTCCAGGCTCCCACCCGACACTCCTTAACTGTTGATTAAGGCGCATTAAGACAAACGCCCTCGGCAAAGGGCGCCGCGGGCGTGACATCGGGAAATGCGTCGACGTACCACTCTCGGACGTCCTGCAGCGTGAGGCTGCGGCAGTGCTCGTCGAGAAACGCCAGGATTTGACGGCGCATCGTGTGCTCGTCAAGCTCAGGACACTTCGAACGCGACATGGTTCTACGGTAGGGCACGCAGATTAGGCGGTGCTTATCGAGTCTTTAAGGGCGTGGACCAACCCGCATGATCGGCAACCGCACCGTGAACAGCGTGCCGCTCCCCAGCATCGACTCGGTCGCCACCGTTCCGCCGTGTGCGTCGATGATGCCCTTGACGATCGCAAGCCCAAGCCCGGCGCCCCCACTCTCGCGCGTACGCGAGCGATCGACCACGTAGAAGCGTTCGAAGATGTGCGGGATATCGCGATACGGGATGCCCACCCCGGTGTCGCGCACGCGCATGATCGCGTCGTTACCGTTGGCGTCGAGCTCGACGGTGACGATGCCACCCGAGGGCGTGTGCCGGATTGCGTTGTCAATGAGGTTGACGAACACTTGCGAGAGACGATCCGGGTCGGCCTCAACCGAAACCGGCCGCATCGCGCGCAGCTCGAGGCGCACACCCTTGTTCACCGCCTGTGGTTCGAACGAAGCTACGATAGGATGGGCGACTACTTCGAGGTCGATCTCACGCAGGTTCAAACGCAGCTGACCCGATTCGGCCCGGGCTTGCTCGAGCAACTGTTGCACGAGGGACGCGAGACGATCGACCTGCGCCAGCACCTGTGGCAGAAATAAATCGGCAGCTTCGTCGTCGGGCGACTCGACGACCGTTTCGAGCATCAACTTGATCGACGAAAGCGGCGTGCGCAGCTCGTGGGAGATGTTGGTCAGGAACTCGCGGCTTGCCCGCAGCAGACGCGCGACGTCGGTCTGATCGTCGGCAAAGACCGCAACGCCTCCGCTGTCGCCTTCGATGGGATAGATCGACACGCCGTAGGTTCGCCGCTGCGTGGCGCTGGCGATGGTAATCGGTGCCACCGACGCCTCGCCGATCAGCGCCTCGTCGATGCGGCGCTCCAGCTCGACGTTGGGAATCGACGTAATGACGTGCGATCCGATCGCGCGGCCGGGGTCGAAGTCGAAGATCGTCCCCGCCGCGGGATTGGCAAAGCGGATGCGCGCGTGACGATCGACGAACACCACGCCGAGCGGGAGTGCCGCGACGAGCCGCGCAAAATCGGCTTGAATTTGTGAGTGCGCTTCAGACTCGTCGGGCTGGCTCGGTGCCGGCTCGGGAGAGCGCCGTGCGCGCGCCAAAGCGAACCCGATCAGCGTCCCGGCGACGAGCGCTGCTGCGACCAGCAGAACGACGCTGACCATGGCTCTACGACTTGAACATGTAGCCGCGCGAACGCACCGTAATGATGTGGCGCGGATTACGCGAATCTTCTTCGATCTTTTCGCGCAGCCAGCGAATGTGCACGCTGACCGTTTGTTGCTCGCCCTCGAAGTCGTAACCCCACACCTTGTCGAGCAGCGTTTGGCGGGTGACGACCCGCCCATTATTTTCCATCAAGACGCGCAGCAGTGCGAACTCCTTGGGCGCAAGCGCGACGTCTTTGCCGCGAACGGTCAACTGCTGACGCGAGGGGTCGAGCACGATCTGGCCGAGCGAGATGGCTTCTTCGTGTCCGCCCTGGATCGGAGCTTGACGGCGCAAGCGGGCTTTGACGCGCGCGAGAAATTCATGGAGCGCGAACGGCTTCGTGACGTAGTCGTCAGCGCCCAGTTCAAGCGCGAGCACCTTATCGATCTCTTGGTCTTTCGCGGTGAGCATGATGATCGGGACCGACGAGAACTTGCGAATCTCTTTGCACGCCTCGACGCCGTCGAGCACCGGCAGCATGATATCGAGCACCACCAGATCGGGTGACTCGCGCTGCGCCATGGCGACGGCGCTACGCCCGTCGCTTGCCGTTACCACCGTGTAGCCGCTGCGTTCTAAATTGAAGCGCAACGTCTGCAGGATCGCGGACTCGTCGTCAACGACCAGAATCTTCTTGTTGAAGTCCGGACTCTTGACGAACGTTCCGCGCGACGGCTTAGTCTCCACCGATCCGTTCATACAATTTGGCGATCGCGCTGTAGTCGAGCGCGCCGTCTCCTTCTGCCGACCTGGCAGTATATAGCTGGTAGGCGAGTCCCGTGAGCGGCATGGCAAATTTGGTAGCACGCGCCGCGTCCAGAGCTGCCGCGACGTCTTTGCGCAGCAGATCCATGGCAAAGCCCCCCGTAAAGGTTCCGCCTAGCCACGTCTTCGGCAGCCATTGGTCAAGCAGATAGTTGGAACCCGTCGCCGTTGCAAGAACTTTTCGAACCTGATCCAAGTCGGCACCCGCTCGCCGAGCGAAGACCAGGGCTTCCACGTTTGCGATCATGACGCTCGCGATGATCGTCTGGTTGACGAGCTTGACCGTTTCCCCCATCCCGATACCGCCAAGGAGCGTGGGCGTCCCCATTGCCTTGAGTACCGGTTCGACCCGTTCGAATACCGTGGGCTTCGCGCCGACCATGATGGTCAGGGTGCCGGTGGCGGCTCGCGTCGGGCCACCGCTGACCGGTGCATCGACGAAGTCGGCGCCCAAGCCGGCCAACCGCTCGGCGAAGCGTTGCGAGGCGATGGGAGAGATCGTCGACATATCTATCGCGACGCTGCCGGACCGCAGGCCCGATGCTGCGCCGTGCTCGCCGAAGAGCACCTCTTCGACTTGCGGCGCATCAGGCACACACGTGATGAGGATCTCGCTTGCGGCGGCAACGGCCTGCGGATCCGCCGCCTCCTTTGCGCCCTCGGTGACGAGCCGCTCGAGCGGCGCGCGGTTCCGATGCGCGGCAACGGTCACGGGGAATCCGGCTTTGAGCAGCGAGCGAACCATTGGCTCACCCATCGCGCCCAGACCGAGAAACCCTAACGAAGGATGTGCATCCACCCCGCGGCTAGTTGTACAGGCACGGCCTCGCTCCTGGCCGAAGCGCTTGCCATGAGCATTGCAACTCCGGCCGTCCGGCGCCCGACGTACGATCAACTCAATCTTTCAACGGGCAAGCGCGTGCGTTTACATCGTTTGATGTACGAACACGGCCCGGCTAACGGCACACTGATGATTTTGCCGATCGATCAGGGCCTGGAGCACGGACCGATCGATTTCTTCGACAATCCCGACTCGATCGACACCGATTGGATCTATCGACTCGCGGTGGAAGGTAACTTCTCGGGCATTGCGCTGCACATCGGACTGGCAGAGAAGTATCACAAGCAATATGCCGGCCGTGTCCCACTGGTGCTCAAGATCAACGGAAAGACCAACATCCCGCCCGATGACGAGGCTTTCTCATCGCTGACGTCATCGGTCGAAGACGCCGTGCGCCTAGGCGCCGACGGGGTGGGATATACGCTGTTCGTCGGCAGCCCGTCGCAAGACGTCGACATCGCGCAGTGCAACGAAGTGCGCCGCGAGTGCGAGCGCTACGGCATGCCGCTGATCATTTGGGCGTATCCGCGGGGCTCGGCGATGAAAGCCAAAGGCGGTATCGACTCGCTCTACGCGGTCGACTACGCCGCACGCGTCGCGTGCGAGATGGGTTGCGACATCGTCAAGCTCAACGAGCCGAAATGGGCTCCAGCCGGCGCCGACAAACTGCCCAAGCCGTACAACACGCTACAATTCACTGACGTCGAAGGGCTGCGCAAGGTCGTGAAGTCCGCCGGCCGCACGCTGGTATTAGTTTCGGGCGGCAGCAAGATGGGCGACGAGGACACGATCACCAAAGCGCGCGCCGCCATGGAAGCCGGCTGTGTAGGCCTCATATTCGGCCGCAACATGTGGCAAAGAAAGTGGGACGACGCTCTTTCGATGAGCTCGCGCATGCACGACCTGATGGACAGTTACGGCCAACCCGAGTAGGTGGCCGCTTCGGCTAACCCGCTCGGGGCAACGTCGTAGGCCCGCTCGCGCCAATCAGGTAGGATGGGAATTGCAATGATCCAGGCGGCAAGTGACGAGTCCGTTGAGGTTCGAGTTAACCGGGCTATCGATAAGGTTCGGCCGTTGATTCAGCGCGATGGTGGCGAGGTTTGGCTGATCCGGGTTGACGGGTCGACCGCCTACGTCCAGATGCTCGGCGCCTGCGGGGGCTGTCCGGCCTCTAACTCGACGCTCAAGGGCGCGATCGAGGCCGTTGTCACGGCCGACGTTCCGGAAGTTACCGAAGTCCTACAAGTCTGATCCGCCGCCCGAGCTACTTAGCGCAGTGGTTGCAGTAGTAGCTCACGGCGCCGTCGTGTACTTGCGGGACCATGTGCTCGCGCGAGCCACGCCGTCCGCAACTAGCGCACGAATAGGTCGCGCCAATCGCGGGAACGGTCTCCCGCTCGTGCCGTTTGGCGAGCCAGACCGCAAGGTAGATGACGATACCGAGCACGAGCGGAGCCCATGCAAAGAAGTCCCGGAGCGCGTCTTGCGAAAGCACTGGATTCATAACGGATTCCCTTCATTCGCACGATTGGCGCAAGAGCCCTCGGAACCGGGAAAGAAGCTCATGCAATGAACCGAGAGGGGTCGCTGCGCGAGGGGCTCATCGCGCATCTCGAGCGCACCCGCGTCTTGCGCGATCCGCGCATCACGGCGGCACTGCGCGCCGTCGACCGCCACCGCTTCGTGCCCACGATCGTGCCGGAGGAGGCATATGAAGATAAGGCGCTCGCCATCAAGGAGCGCAACGGCGCGGTGATCTCGTCGATTTCGCAGCCCTCGATGATCGTGCACATGCTCGCGTTGCTCGACGTCCGCCCCGGCGATCAGGTGCTCGAAATCGGAACCGGCAGCGGTTACAATGCAGCACTGCTTGCACAGCTCGCCGGCACGGGGAGCGTGGTGAGCGTTGAGATCGAACGTGATTTGATCGAGCACGCACGGGCCGCGCTCGACGAACAAGGCTGTCAGCGCGTGGCACTCGTCCACGCCGAGGACCTTGCGCAGATGCAGCGGGTATTCGATCGCATCATCGTAACCGCGCGCTCGAATGACATCGAACCCGACTGGTGGCGACTGCTTGCGCCGGGCGGGCGCATTGTCGTACCACTCGATATTGGCTACGGCGGCGAGCGCGCAATCGGTTTCGTGCGCGAAGGCGATCGCTTACACAGCGTCGGCTCGTACGCATGCGCCTTCGTCGAGCTACGAGGCGAAAAGAACGAGCACGACCCCGAGATGTTCTTTCGAACGCGCGGTGCGCGCTACGAGCGAGAACCAGGAGCAACGACGCCGCTCGACGTCGTCGCGGTCGAGCGGCTCAATGCTGATGCATCGCTATTGGAGGGGGCGGATGCGGTGGTTGCGCGCCCGCATACGATGTTTGCGCTTACGCGGGCTTCTTGAAATAGTCCGCGTTGATCGCGACGAAGTTTTGCCACTTCTCGGGGATGTCGGAATCGGCGAAGATCGCCTCAACCGGGCACGCCGAAACGCAGGCTCCGCAGTCGATGCACACTTCGGGATCGATGAAGAGCATTTCGTCGCTGTCGCTGCCGTGGATGCAGTCCACCGGGCAGACGTCAACGCACGACTTGTCCTTGGTTCCGATGCACGGCTCGGTGATGATATACGCCATAACAGCGGGATATTTGGCAACCCCCGGAGCCGGCGCCTGCTATACGGGCGAGCGCCGTCCGGCGAGCGCGCGCATGATCCAAAGGAGCACCACCGCGCCGATCAGCGCACACACGAAACTCCCGAGATTGAAGCCTGTTATACCGGCATGGCCAAAGAGCGAGAAGAGCCAACCGCCGATGAGCGCTCCGACAATTCCGACAACCAGGTCGCCGAGAATCCCGCCCGGGCCCTCGCCCGGAACCACCCAGCGCGCCACGAAGCCGACGATGATACCGAAGATAATCCAGAGTAGAATGCCCATTGCTGCCTCCTTACCCTCCTCACAGGTTCCCCGGGTCGATCATTACGAAACCCTACCGACCGACGTTAGGAGCATCATGAAGAACACGCTCGCACTGCTCGCCATCATCTTGGCCACGACGATGTCCGCCGCACAGGCGGCAACCGTCACGCACATTTCAGTCAGTGGTGAGGGCACGGTCGCGCTCGTTCCCGACGAAGCCACCGTTCGCGCATCCGTCGTTAC
This sequence comes from Vulcanimicrobiota bacterium, assembly GCA_963837195.1. Taxonomy (GTDB): domain Bacteria; phylum Vulcanimicrobiota; class Vulcanimicrobiia; order Vulcanimicrobiales; family Vulcanimicrobiaceae; genus Aquilonibacter. The sequence goes on along the minus strand of CAWIMO010000006.1, from coordinate 2,771,270 downwards.
CAACGCGGATAGTGCGGAAAGCGCCGTGTCGCAGAACAATACGATCTACGCACATCTGGTCGATGCTGCCGTTGCAGCCGGCGTCGCACGCGACGATATCGCCCTCGCGTACTACAACATTAGCTACAACCCGCGGCCGAAGGTCGCGCCGGGTGAAGTTGCGCCGACGGGACAGTTTGGCTACGTCGTCTCGCGCTCGTTCGACGTGAAAGTGCGCAGCGTCGTAAAAGCCGGCGCCGTCGTCGACGCGCTCACCAGAGCCGGTGTGACCAACGTTGAAAGTGTGAACTTCGGTGTAGCCGATCCGTCGCGCGCACTCGGGACCGCCACCGCGAAGGCGATGACCGATGCGCGCACCAAAGCCGACGAGATCGCGCGCGCCGCCGGGCTTCACATCGTCGGGATCGAGCAGATCTCATCCGGCGGCGGCATTCGGATGCCGGTTCCAATGATGCGAACGATGGCCATGAGTGCCCCCGCAGCACCCACCGTCTTCGATAGCGGCAACGTGAACGTGATCGCCGATCTGACGGTCGTTTTCCTCGCGCAGCCGTGACCATCCGAAACGAAACGCCGCCCCGGGAGTAAAGGAAGGCATGACTACCACCTGCGAGTCCTGCGGCCGCCGGCCGTCCACGTCGATCGTCGGACGGCGCGCGCTCTGTACCAGCTGTGCGCAGCGCAGTGCCGCGACCGGCGCGCTGCCGTATCTTGGTGCGGCCATCGCAGCGGCCGGATTGATCGCCGGCGGCGCGATGCTCATCGAGAACCGCGACGAGATCTCGCGCCGGCTTTCGATCACGAGCGGTACGCCGACGCTGCAGTCGTTCTCGCGCGACCTCACCGAACTCGCTCGCGCCGGCAAACTCGATCCGGTTGTTGGGCGTGAGGACGAGATCGAACGATTGGTCTCGATCCTGGCGCGGCGCAGCAAGAACAATCCGGTGCTCGTCGGCGAGCCCGGCGTCGGGAAGACCGCGATCGTCGAAGGGCTCGCGCAGCGCATCGTCGCCGGCAACGTCCCGACCTCACTGCGCAACAAACGCGTGCTGGCGCTCTCGCTTGGGCCGCTGGTCGCCGGAACGAAGTATCGCGGCGAATTCGAGAGCCGCGTGAAGCGCATTCTCGATGAAGTCAAACGTAGCGCGCGCGACGTTGTACTGTTTATCGACGAGCTGCACACGCTGGTCGGCGCCGGCGCAGCCGAAGGCGCGCTGGACCTTTCCTCGATGATCAAGCCGGAACTCGCGCGCGGCGACCTGCAGTGCATCGGCGCGACCACCTTCGACGAGTACCGCAAGTACATCGAATCGGATGCGGCACTCGAACGGCGTTTCCAGCCGGTCATGGTAGACGAGCCGACGATCGACGCGACGATCGCGATTCTGCGCGGATTACGTGCGCGCTACGCGGAGCACCATAAGGTGACGATCGCGCCGGAGGCCATCGATGCAGCCGCAAATCTCTCGGCCCGCTACATCGCCGACCGCTTCTTGCCCGATAAGGCGATCGATCTCATCGACGAAGCCGCGGCCAACGTCGCTCTCGCCAATAAAGGTGCCGTGGATCGTCCCACGGTCACCGCCGAACACGTGGCTGCCGTCGTCACCAAGTGGACCGGCATTCCGCAGCAGACGCTCTCCGAATCGCAGGCCAACGCCCTGCTTGAACTCGAGCAGACGCTAGGCCGCCGCGTGATCGGGCAAGCGCACGCGATCGCCAAAGTCTCCGAAGCGATTCGGCGCGCACGTGCCGGCCTGCACGATCCGCGCAAACCGCTCGGCAGCTTTCTCTTCGCCGGACCGAGCGGGGTTGGCAAAACCGAACTCGCGAAGGCACTCGCCGCCGCGCTGTTCGGCACCGAAGAGGCGCTGGTACGCATCGATCTTTCCGAGTTCACCGAGCCGCACACCGTCTCGCGGTTGCTTGGCGCCCCGCCGGGATATGCCGGCCACGACGAGGCCGGGCAACTGACCGAACCCGTGCGGCGCCGGCCGTATTGCGTGATTCTCTTCGACGAGCTGGAAAAGGCGCACTCCGATGTGGCCAATGTGCTGCTGCAGATCCTGGACGACGGTCGCGTGACCGACGCGAAGGGCCGCACGATCGATTTTCGTCACGCGCTGATCGTGCTCACAACCAATCTCGAAGACGACCAAGTCGCCGACTACCTGCGGCCCGAGTTTCTCAATCGCATCGACGACCGCGTACGCTTCAACGAGCTGCAACTTGCCGACATCGAAGCAATCGTTGAGATTCACGTCGACGCGCTCGTCCAACGGATGGGTGCGCGCAACTTGCATCTGCGCTTGAGCGACGAGGCCAAAGTGTACCTCGCCAAGGTCTCGATCGGCGCGGGGAGCGGCGCGCGCTATGTCCAGCGCACCGTTTCGCACTACATCTCGACGCCGCTTTCTACTGCGATCCTGCGCGGCGAACTGCGCGACGGCGGCACCGCCACGGTTACCTTGGACGGCGACACGCTGATCGTACGGGCGGCGTAATTAACTAGCGGCGGTTATAAAATCGACTTGATGTCGGCGTTGAGTTGGGCGCTCGACAGCTGACCGATCTCGATTTTGCGAACGACGCCGCTCTTGTCGATGAAGACGCCGACCGGCATGCCGTTGATCGAGAAGATATCGCTCAGCGTACCGGAGTCGACTACCGCAGGGTATTTCAGCGAGTGAGCTGCAACAAACTGCTTGGCCTTCTGCGCGTTCTCTTGGACATCGACGCCGATCACTTGCAACCCCTGCGCTTTATATTGTTCGTACGCGGCATTGACTTCGGGCGCTTCGTCGTTGCACGGCGGGCACCAGGTCGCGAAGAAATCCATGAAGACCGGCTTGCCGCGCAGCTGCGCCATCGACAACGAGCCGCCGCTCACCAGCGGATCTTGCCAGTCGGGCGCGGCCTGACCGATGCGCGCCGTTGCGCCAACGCCGTTGCCGCTGCAGGACGCGAGCAGCGCCGCTGCCGCGACCGTTATTATACACTTAGCCATAACTCGGATACGCCACCGCCTCCAGATCGGTTCGCATTTGCGCCACCAGTTCGTCAACCGACGCGAACAGACGCTGCTCGCGCAAGTACCTTAAGTCGCGCAAGGCCAACTCGTGCCCGTAGATCGTTTCGTGAAAGTCCCGCAGCCACGCTTCTATCGTCCGCTGCTTTCCGCCGAATTGCGGATTTGTGCCGATCGAGACCAGCGCGGCGTGATCGCGCCCGTCGTAGCGCGCGACCGCGGCGTAGACGCCGTCCTTGGGCAGCAGCTTGTTCGGTACCGTGATATTGGCCGTTGGAAAGTCCAAGTCGTGCCCGCGGCCAAAGCCCACCTCCACCACGCCCCGCAATTCGTAGCTGTGACCAAGCAAGTAATCGGCGAGTTCGAGGTTGCCTTCGGCAAGCAAAGAGCGAATTCGCGTACTGGAGATACGCTCGCCGTCGTGCGTAACGTTCTCAAGCGCTACAAACGGCAGATGACGATCGGCAAAGTAGGCGGCCATCGTCGATGCGTCGCCGGCCCGTTTGTGGCCGAAGCGAAAGGTAGCGCCGACCGCCGCGCCCTGCACGCCCATGGCCGTGAGCTTTTCGAGAAACTCCCGCGGCGTCAGCTTAGCGATCGACTCGTTAAACGGGATGAGAAAGCACTCTTCGAATCCAGCCTGCGCGAAGAGATCAACGCGCTCGGCGGTCGTCGTAACCATCGCCGGCTCGTTGCCCGGACGTAAAAATGACGAGGGATGATTCGCAAAGGTCAAGACGCCGACCCGATACCCAGGCTTGCGCATGCGCCGAGCAGCTTTAGCAATCTCCTGATGGCCTCGGTGCATCCCGTCGAAAAACCCAACCGCCAAAACCAACGGCCTGTCGTTTTCCCGAAACAACTCGTGGTAAATCTTCACGGTGACGTTGTCTTCTTGGTGTTCGTGTGACGGGGACTCTGACGCCCGCGCCATTGACAGGAGGCCATTTATTCCGTTGGTAGGTGGCGCGGGCGCAGCGTAGCAGGAGCGCGACACGACGTCGCGCGACGAGCGACCCGGAACACGACACCGAGAAGCAAACGTCACACGAAGACTTTGCGCGGCGCAAGAAGCGCCCCATGCGCTTCGCCAACTCCGACCAACGTCCGGGAGTGGTCGCGCACGAAGACGCGAGACGCGGGAGCACCCTCGGGAAGCGGCACCACCCGGCCAGCGCGAAAGTCGGCCGAACCGCGCAAGTCGAGCACGATCGTAGGGAACGGAATGATGTGTTCGGGCGGCGTTACCGACCCTTGCGGATCGTTGGCGATCTCTTCGAGCGTGCGCGACTCGTAGAGGACGAACGGGCCTGAGGCTTCGCGCACGAGCGCGCCCATGTATGCGGGCACGCCGATCGCCGCACCGAGATCTTCGCAGAGAGTGCGCACGTACGTGCCTTCACTACATGCGACGCGAATCCGCGCCTTATTCGGCGCTTCGATACCCAGCAGCGAGAGGCCATAAATCGTGACGCTGCGCACTTTGCGCTCGACCGATTTTCCCTCGCGCGCCAGTTCGTAGAGCCGCTTGCCCTCGTGATGCAGCGCCGAAAACATCGGGGGGGTCTGCGCAATCTTGCCGATGAACTGCGGCAGCACACCCTCGAGCTTGCGATCCCAGTGGTGCGGGAGTGCCGCTTGCGCCACGGTCTCGCCCAGTGCATCCTGCGTTGTGGTGGATCGGCCGAGTACGAGCAATGCCGTGTAGGCCTTGCGTTGATCCTCGAGCAGGGGGATGAGGCGCGTCGCCTTGCCGATCGCGACCGGCAGCACGCCGGCGGCTTGCGGATCGAGTGTACCTAAGTGACCTGCGGCTATTTTGCGATCGCGGCCGTAGACGCCGTAGATACGCTTGACGCGGGCGACGATCTGCGCCGAGCTATAGCCCGCGGGTTTGAAGACATTGACGAAACCTATTTCCACGATGTGTGGACGGCCAACGTCTTCAGAGTCCTTCAGCGGAGAGCGCTGCATCAACCGCGGCGAAAGCCTCGGCGAGCGAGCCGTGCAGCGTCAGTCCCGACGCGCGGAAATGTCCGCCGCCGCCCAGGCGGGCCGCGGCAGCTTGCACGTTCACGCGTCCGCTCGAACGCAGGCTGACGCGAATCTCGCCATCGATGAACTTGAAGAGCGCCGCAACCTCGACGCCTTCCTGCCCGCGCAGCACGTTGACCATATCTTCGGTGTCTTCGCCGTCGGCGCCGGTTTGCGCGAGCATCTCGTCGTCAACGTACGAATAACAATACTTTCCATCGTGCGCGAATTGCATCTCGTCGATGATTCGACCCAGCAGCCGCGTCGCGGCAACGCGCTTGTTGCCGAAGATCTCCTCGGTAATTTGCTCTTTGTCGGCGCCGGCGCGCATCAGCTCGGCGGCAAGCTCAAGCGTCTCGGACGTTGTGTTCGAGTGCATGAAGCCGCCCGTGTCGGTCATGATCGTGGTGAGAAGACAGGTTGCGATCTTCGGATCGATGTCCGTCTTCATCTCGCGGAAGAGCCGCATTACTGCGGTGCCGGTCGAGGTCTCGCTCGGGATCACGAAATTCAGCGCGCCAAAATGCGCATTGCCGAGGTGATGGTCGATATCGAGCATGTTTGCGCGATCGACCTTCGGCAAAAATTCGCCTGCCCGCGCCGGGTCGCTCATGTCGCCAAAGATATAGAGCGTGTCGGGCGGAAAATCAGCCGGGATCTCGCGCGCGACGAACTGCGCATCGGGAAGGAAGCGCAGATTGCGCGGGACCGGATCCTGATTGAAATACGCAACGCGCTTCCCCAGACGCTTGAGCGCGAGGCCGAGCGCGAGACCGGCGCCGAGCGTGTCGCCGTCGGGCTTCACGTGACTGACCATCACAAAAGCAGGCCGCCGCCGCAATTCGGCAACGACCTCCGCTTCGGTCGACGAGCGCAGTTGATTTTCGATCATTCACTCTACCTCCGGAGGTTGAGGCTGGTGCCGCTCGGCATCCTCACGCAACGTCTTGGCCAGTGCGATTGCCCGTTCGGTTGAGCGGTCTTCGACGAAGATCAGCTGCGGCGTGTGGCGCAGATCGATACGATGGCCGAGTTCGCCGCGCAGGAAGCGCGCGGCCGAGTCCAGCGCCTCGAGCGATTGACGCGCCTGGTGGCGATCGCCGATGACGGAGACGAAGACCTTGCAGTGTTGTAGATCGTCGCTGACTTCGACGCGCATGACCGTCACGAAGCCCAAGCGCGGATCCTTGAGCTCCTGCGTAATCAGTGTGCCGAGGATGCGCTGAATTTCGTGGTCGATACGCGCGAGCCGTTGCGACTTCACGCGGTGACCAGCTCCGCGGCCACCTGTTCCGTCGTGTAGGCTTCGATGACGTCGCCGACCTTGAGATCCTGGAATCGCGCGACCTGGATACCGCACTCGAAGCCTTCCGCGACTTCGCGCACGTCGTCCTTGAAACGCCGCAGGCTCTCGAGCTCGCCGCTGAAGACAACGGCCGAGTCACGCAAGACGCGAACCTTCGAACCGCGCGTGATCTTGCCGTCCTTGACATAGCAACCGACGATCGTCCCGACCTTGCTGACCTTGAAGACCTCGCGGACTTCGGCATGACCGAGCGTGACTTCACGTTCAACCGGTGCCAACATGCCGGTCATCGCCTTGCGCAGATCGTCTTCGATCTCGTAGATGACCTCGTAGAAGCGCAAGTCGACGCCTTCGTTCTCGGCCAATCGCTTCGCCGTTTCGTCCGGGCGGATGTTGAAACCGATCAACACGGCACCCGACGCACTTGCGAGATTGACGTCGTTGGGTGAGATCGCACCGACGCCGCCATGAATGACGCGCACCTCGACATCGTTCGTCGAGAGCGATTCCATCCGCGCGCGCAGCGCCTCGAGCGAGCCCTGCCCGTCGGCCTTGATGATGAGGTTGAGCGTTTTCTTGCCTTCGGTCGGCATCTGCATGAACGTCTCGAGCGAAACGCGCTGCGAGCCTGCACCGGCAATGCGCACGTCGCGCCGGCGTACCGCTCGCTTCTCGGCAGTTTCGCGCGCTACGCGCTCGTCACTGACAACCATCAGCGTGTCGCCGGCCGCGGGCACGTCTTGCAAACCCATGACCTCAACTGGGATCGAGGGTCCGGCCTTCTTGACTTGTTTGCCCTTGTCGTCGATCAAGGCGCGCACCTTACCGAAGGTGCCTCCGACTACCACGATGTCGCCCACGCGAAGCGTGCCGTTTTGCACCAGCACCGTCGCCACGGCACCGCGGCCGCGGGAGAGTTGTGATTCGATCACGACACCGCTCGCGCGGCGATTCTTGTTCGCCTTGAGTTCCTTGATATCGGCTTCCAGCAATACGGTGTCGAGCAACGCGTCGATGCCCGTACCGGCCTTTGCCGAGACCGGGACCATTTCGATCGTGCCGCCCCAGTCCACCGCCTGCAGCCCCTCTTCGGCAAGCTGTTGCTTGACGCGATCGGGTTGCGCGTCGGGCTTGTCCATTTTGTTGACTGCAACGACGATCGGAACGTTCGCCGCCCGAACGTGCGCGATCGCTTCCTTCGTTTGCGGCATCACGCCGTCATCGGCCGCGACCACGAGGATCGCAACATCGGTGACCTTCGCGCCGCGGGCACGCATCGCGGTGAACGCTTCGTGACCGGGCGTATCGATGAACGTGATCTTGCGATCGTTGCGCTCAACCGTGTACGCGCCGATTTTCTGCGTGATACCGCCGGCCTCGCCTGCGGCAACGTTGGCGCTGCGAATCTTGTCGAGCAGCGAGGTCTTCCCATGATCGACGTGGCCGAGCACGGTGACAACCGGCGGACGCGCGGTCATCATCTCGGGCTTGTCCTCTTCTTGCTCGACGGTGACTTCTTCACCAGCCTCTTTGACGACCGCGTTGAAGCCGAACTTCTTCGCAACCGAGATCGCGACGTCGCTCGGAATGTTCTGATTGATCGTTGCCATCGTGCCCGTCTTGATCAATTCGGTGATCACGTCTTTGACGGGAATGATCATCGACGTGGCCAGTTCCTGAACCGTCAGCAAGTCGGGAATCTCGATCGTTTCGAGCGCGCGCGCGGGTGTCGCGGGCGAAGCCTCGACGCCGCCCTTCTTCTTACGCTGGCGCTCCTTTTCGAGCAGCAGCTCTTTCTCGCGGTCTTTTTTGGCTGCCGCCTTGTCTTCGTGGCTGCGCGGACGGTCGCCGGGGCGGCCGCTCGATGGCGCGGGCGCATCGTTAGGGTTTGCCGGCGCGCCGGGACGCGGTCCAATCGGGCGCGCGCCGGGAGCGAGCGGACGGAAAGGACCGTTACCCGCGGGGCGGCGTTGGCCGGGCGGGCTGAGCGGACCGTTACCACGAGGCGCGGGCGCGACAGGGCCTTTACCGCCTTGGCCGGGCAGCGCTTGACCTGGACGTGGCGCTACCCCGGGGCGGCCCGGCACACCGGTTGACGGCCCCGGCGAGGCCGAAGCCGAGGTGGTCGGCGGCGGGGGGCGGCGGACGATTGAATCTTGGCCGTGCGGGACGGGCTGCAAGCGCGGAATCGGCACGTCGGGAGCAGGCGGGCGCGGCCGTGCCGGACGCGGCGCGTCCGGTTCCGGCGCGCTCGGTACTGTCGGTTCGCTCGGCGGGGCCGCCGCAGCAGGCGCGACCGTCGTCTCTTCAGGGCTGGGCGCTTGCGCGGGCGGCTTCGGAACGCGAGGAGTCGAGCTCGGCGCGACCGGGCGCAACCGGGGAACGGGCGCAGCTTCTACCGGCGCGGCCGCAACCTTCGGGGGCGCTTTCTTTGCGGGCGCGGCTTCTTTGGGCGGAGCGACAGAGGCAGCCGGCGCGGCAGCTTTGGGCGCAGGCGCCGGTTTTAGCACGCTGCGAACGAGATCCGCGATGTTCTCGGGAACGACGCTGAGCTGATTTTTGGCTTCGAAAACGCCGCCTAAGCGGTCGTTAAAGAGCGCAATTAGCTCCTTAGATGTGAGCCCCACCTCTTTGGCGAGCTCGAAAATGCGTACCTTACTACCAGTCGTTGCTGCTGCCATGTATCCCCACGTGGTCCCCACGTGGGAACCACAGCGTTAAGTCACCAAGAATCCGCCCCCACGCCACGTCATGTGGCTAAATGAGAGCATTGTCGCTATCGAACATCACAAATTTCTGTCCATCGAACTACTTATTAAACCATATTCTGCCGCCGCAGATGCAAGCCCCGGGTACCGGCGGTTCTTCGCTGCCCGTTGCGCGCACGCGGCCGAGCACAAGTAGGCGCCCCGCCCCGCTCGCCGCTTGCCGCCCGAGGGGTCGGGCAACCAGCCACCCGGACAGCGCACGAACCGCGTCATCGCGGCCTGTGCAAGCACCTGGCGGCAGCCGACGCAGGTTCGCAGCGGAACGTTGGACGTGCTATTCTCCTAGCCGCTCGCGACGGAATTCCTCGAGCTTGCGGAGCAGTTCTTCGTCGACGCCGGCAGCTTCGGGCTCTTCCTCGCCGGCTTGCAATTCGACCGCCTCGACGACGGCCTCCTCGCCGCCGGCGCGCTCGGCACGCTCGGCCAAGTAGCGCTCGCGCGCTTCGTCGGCCTCACCTTCGCTTGCGATGTCGAGCCGCCAACCGGTGAGCCGCGCGGCAAGCCGCACGTTCTGTCCGTCGCGACCGATCGCAAGTGAAAGTTGGTAGTCGGGCACGACAACTAGCGACACGCCGTCGTCTTCGAAGAGCTCGACGCTTATCACCTTCGCCGGCGCAAGCGCGTTCATAATGAAGGTTTGCGGATCGGTGTCGTAGCGAATTACGTCGATTTTCTCGCCGCGCAAATTATCGGAGACATTCGCGATGCGGCTCGATTTTGGCCCGAGGCACGCGCCGATCGGGTCGACTTCGGCGCGCAAGCTGCGTACTGCGACTTTCGAGCGGCTGCCGGCTTCGCGTGCGATCGCCATGATCTCGACGATGCCGTCGGCGATCTCGGGGACTTCGAGCTCGAGCAGACGCTGCACCAGACCCTCAGCTGCGCGCGACAGCACAACTTGCGGACCTTTCGGCGACTTGCGTACGTCAACGACGTATGCGCGAATGAAATCGTTGATGCGAAACGTCTCACCCGGCACTTGCTCGGAGAGGGGGAGAATCGCTTCATCGCGACCTTCGAGCAGCACGTACATGTTGCGCTGCTCGTAGCGCTGCACGGTTCCGGTAACGAGGTCATTCAACTTGCGCGCATACTTGTTGAAGACCGTGTCGCGCTCGGCTTCGCGGATACGCTGCACGATCACTTGCTTGGCGGTCTGTGCCGCGATACGTCCGAATTCTTTCGGCGTGACCTCTTCGTCGTAGAAATCACCCGGTTGATACGGCTCGCCGGCCTTTTTCACCGAAATCTCGAGCTTGGGATCTTCGACGGTCTCGGCAACGGTGCGCCGATGGTACACCCGGTACTCGCCCGTCTGTCGATCGACCATGACGATCGCATTGGCCTCGCTGCCGTAGTGCCGCTTATAGGCGGTTAGCAACGCTGCTTCGAGCGCCTCGAGCAGCATTTCAAACGGAATGTTGCGTTCCTTCGAGATGAATTGGAGGACGTCGATGAGTTTTTCGTCAGCCGCTGATTCTGCCATGTGCTTTCCGTTCACGTTTATCGCGCTGGAGATCCGCGCGCGGGTCGTATTCCAAATTCGCTGATTTGATGGTTGCAATCGGGAGCGGCAGCTCGCCGTTCTCCGTTGCTAGTATGACCGTTTCGCCGCGCAGCCCAACCAAGGTGCCGCGATGCGTCTTGCCGCCGGCGATCTTCAGTGAGGTGACGATACGCGCGCGCTTGCCGGAAAAGCGCTCGTAATCGTGCGGCCGAAGCAACGGCCGCTCAAGTCCCGCCGACTCGACCTCGAGCGAGTACGGCAGTTCGATCGCTTCGAGCGCGTGATTGATGCGCGCTGCAATGCGTTCGCAGGTGGCTAGATCGACGCCGCCATCTTTATCGATGGTGACGGTCAGAGCGGTCGTGCCGCGACGCGACTGCGCCGTGTGCGTCACGATCTCGACGCCCGACGATACTTGCTCGTGCGCGATCGCGTCGATCTCTCGCTCGAATAAGTCCGTGAGCTCCGACAACGCCAGTCCCCCCAACAAAGAAGCGCGGGACCTGCCCACGCTTACTCGATCAAACCGGTATCTATAGTACCCAAAATGACGACGGGCCGCAAGCCCACGTGGCTTCCGGCCCCCCGTTCAAGAACGTCCTATGCGAATTTTTTGCGCGGTAGCCGAGTACGTCCGGCTTGCGTCGGCGCGGTCAGTGGCGCCGCTATTGGTGCGCGTATTCGCGAGCCATATGGCCCGGTGGATCCTGCGGCTCCAAACCGCCCCTCCCGTGGATTCCGGCTGCGCCGGAATCTTTAGCGTTGCCAGCTCATTCTAGTCCGATGAAAGTCGCACTTCAAGCGGGAATCGCCACTACTACGGCGACGGAGGAGACGGGCGAGTGAACGGCGCTAAACCGCGCGCCGTACATGAAACGTGTGCTTGCGCCTCGACGATCGGCGGCAGCACGCCGCCCGCGGCCGACCCGCCGACGGCAGAGCTAATGACAATCCCGCCTGACACGGGATGCGCCATCGTTCCCTCTTTGGGCGACGGCTGCGAGTTTTGCGGGTACCGCACGAGCCAGCCGTCGCAGATCAGGACCGGCCCTTCGCGGTGCGTACTCGTAACCCACATTTTCACCCGCGCATCGCTGCCGGCGCCTTTCTCTTCGTACGTATATTTCGTCATCGCGACGACTTCGGGCGGCGGCGTGGGGTCCATAGAAGCATTCAGCGCGACCTGAAAGTGCGTGCTGCTTTGGGTTGGGTTGACTGCATTGTGCGGGATCATCTTGCCCAGCAGGTCGTTCAAGTTGTTGTGGATGCCGGCGCCGCTGCTGCCCGCCCCGGTCCTCGGCCTGGAGGCGGGTCGCGGCGATGGCGGCACGGCGATCGGCCGCGCTGGACCGGCCTTGGGCGGACCGTTTCCGGGCCGCGGTCCCGGCGAGCCTTCACTCTTCGGACCGGGTGAGGGCGCGATGCCGTTCGTGATCGTGTTTTTCGCGCCTTGCGTCGGGCTTGGGCTCGGGACACCGGCATTAGCTGCCGGTGCCGCGCTCGGCCGGCTCACCGGCTGCGGCGGCGCGCTCGGCGGAACGGTCGCCTTGACCGCCGCGACGGCGACGGCCGTCGGGGCAACAGTCGGCGCCGCGGTTGGCGCGGGCGTTGCCGGTTTTGCGGTCGGCGCTGCGGTTGGAGCCGGCGGCCGGGGCGTCGGCCTGGCCGTCGGCGCGATCGATGGAACCGGACTCGGTGCAGCGGTCGGAGGAATCTTGACCGCGACGGCCTGCATCGCAACCGACGGCATCGCCGTCGGCACGGCAGGTAACTGATTTTGCGGCTGTGGTTCGTACACCGGCGTCGTCGGCTGCGGATTGGGTTGGACCGAGGCTTGCGGGGCCGGCGTGGGGTTCGGTGGCGCGGTCGGTGCAAAGTTCGAAAGCTCGTGACGCTGCGGTGGCAACGGCTGCGTCTTGGGCTGTATCAGCGGTGCGTGCTGCAAGACCGGCGCGACGCGCGGGACGTTTGGAACCGGTGCAGCTTGTCGCGCGGGTGCCGCGACCGCGGCAACCGCGGGTGCACGCTGTTGTTCGAGGGTTACCAGCGTTCCGCCGGATACCGACTCGCTCGCGCCTTCCTCTGATGAGCTCGACAATAATGAGAACAGCAGCGCAGCAAGGATCGCATGCATGATAAGCGACACGAGGTAGCTCCCCGCGAGTCGCTCGCGCCGGCGTGGGTCACGCGGATCGCGTTTGAGCATGCGCCGAGATTATGCGCTTAACCGAGCGCAGGAGCCTGCAAGCGTGCCCGCGCATCTGCTCGCTTTCATGGAACACCTCTTGCAGAAGCGTACGAAGATCGTTGCCACCATTGGTCCCGCGTCGCGCGATCCTGCGGTTATGCGTTCGTTGTTCGTTGCGGGCGCAAACGTGATCCGTCTCAACTTCTCGCACGGCACCCCGGACGATCACGCCGAAGTTATTGCCACCGCCCGCCGGCTCGCGCAAGAACTCGACATCCACATCGCGATTTTACAGGATCTTCCCGGACCGAAGGTACGCACCGGGAAGTTGCGTGAAGGCTTGACCACCGTGCGGCTCGAGCGCGGTAAGCCCTTCGTGTTGACAACGCAGGACGTCGAAGGGGACGACTCGCGCATCAGCGTGCAGTATAAGGATCTGCCCAACGACGTCGCCGTCGGGAATCGCATCTATCTTCAGGACGGCCAGATCACGCTGCGTATCAACGGGAAGACTGCGACCGATATCGACACGTCGGTCGAGTACGGCGGCGACTTGCGCTCGACTCAGGGGATCAACTATCCCGACGGCACGCTCAACATTCCGTCGGTCACCGAGCGCGATTTTGAATACTTAGCCTTCGGACTCGAGCAACATGTCGACTACGTCGCGGTCTCGTTCGTCCGCTCGGCTGAGGACATCGCACGCGTCAAAGACTTCATGGCGCAACGTGCGCACGACGTGCCGGTCGTTGCAAAGATTGAAAAGCACGAGGCGCTCGAAGATCTCGACAATATCATCGATGCTGCCGATAGCATCATGGTCGCTCGCGGCGATCTCGGCATCGAGATTCCGCTCGAACAAGTGCCGCTCGTGCAGAAGGCGATCATCGCCAAGTGCAACCGCGCGAGCAAACCGGTAATCACGGCCACGCAGATGCTCGAATCAATGACGTCCGCCTCGAAACCGACGCGCGCCGAAGTCGCCGACGTCGCCAACGCGATACTCGACGGCACCGATGCTGTAATGCTCTCGGGCGAAACGGCTCGCGGGCAATTTCCCACCGAGGCCGTGCGCACGATGGCCGATATCGCCCGCGAAGTCGAAAAGAATTACCCCCACAACATGCTGCGCGAGCGGCGGCTCGCCGGCATGAGCCCGACGATTGCGACCTCGATTGCCGAGGCAGCGACGCGTGCCGCCGACGAGCTGTTCATTCCGTTCATCGCCACCGGCACCACGACCGGCAACACGGCGCATCACATTGCGGCGTTTCGCCCGCGCGCGCGGATCATCGCACTTACACCGTCCCTTGAGGTCGCGCAGCGCCTGGCGCTCTTGTGGGGCACCGAGGCGCTAATGATCGAGCGTTATAATTCGTTTGACGTATTACTCTACATGACCGAACAACGGATGACGCAAGCGGGCATCGTGCGCTCGAAAGATCTGATCGCCTTTACGACCGGCATGCCGGTCGGCGCCGGTGGCACGAATCTGCTCAAGATCCATGAAATCCCTTAAGCGCTCGCAATTCATTGCCGGTCTTGCCGGCGCGGCGGCACTCCCCTATGTCGAGTGGGTGCGCCCGGCATTGGCACAGGGTGCTCCGGCCAAACTCTCCGACATCGAGCACTTCGTGATCTTGATGCAAGAGAACCGTTCGTTCGATCACTACTTCGGCACGCTCTCGGGCGTGCGCGGCTATAGCGATCCGTCCGCCGGGATCCTGCTCGACGGCAAGCCCGTATTCTTTCAACCCGACGGCAGCCGCCGAGACGGCTACGTACTACCGTTCCATCTCGACACCAAGACGACCGACGCTCAGCGCCTGCGCGATCTCAGTCATGCGTGGAACGCGTTGCATGCGTCGTGGAATCGCGGGCGGCTCGACGGCTTCGTGAGCACGCACCGCGTGACCGACGGCGCGAGCGGTCCGCTGACGATGGGCTACTACACACGCGACGACCTCCCGTTTTACTACGCGTTGGCCGACGCGTTTACGATCTGCGACGGGTATCACTGTTCGGTGATGGGTCCAACCTATCCGAATCGCTACTACTGGATGAGCGCGAGCAACGATCCCGGCGGCATGCACGGCGGCCCGGCGATCAAGAATGGGGCGGCGCGTTTCACCTGGGAGACGTACCCCGAGCGCCTGGATCGCGCCGGCGTTTCGTGGCGCATCTATCACGACGATCCCGATCGAAACGAGTCGGTCGGCCTGAACGTTATCATGAACTTCGCGGCGTTCCAAGACGCGAAGTTGCGGCCCACGTCGTCGCTGTACGAGTACGCGGTCAAAACGCGCGGCGTCGACGCCCTGCTCGACGATATGCGGACGGGAAACCTGCCGCAGGTGAGCTGGATCATTCCGCCCTATGCGTTTTGCGAACATCCCGACGAGTTGCCCGCTGCGGGCGAAAACTACGTGCGTCACATCGTCGAGGCGCTGATGTCGAATCCGTCGACTTGGGCGCGTACTGCGTTCATCATCGTCTATGACGAAAACGACGGCCTGTTCGATCACGTGCTGCCGCCGACGCCGCCGCTCAATACGCCGGATGAATGGATACAAGGTCAGCCGATTGGCCTCGGATTCCGCGTTCCCGCGGTAATCATCTCACCGTTCTCGCGCGGCGGCTACGTTTGCGGCGACACGTTCGATCACACCTCCACGCTGCGTCTGCTCGAGACGCGCTTCGGCGTCGAAGTTCCGAACCTATCGGCTTGGCGGCGCGAAACGTGTGGCGACATGACGCGCGCCTTCGGCTTTGGCGAGGTTGCGGACACCAGCGTTCCACAATTACCGCAGACAGCGCAGATGTTGCTCGAAGTAGAAAAAGAAATTCTCACGCTGCCGCGCCCCGACGTTCCCAGTGTGCAAACCATGCCGCAACAAGAACCCGGCACGCGGAAGCGGCGTGGCTCCTCTTTGTCATCCCGAGCGTACCGAAGCGGGTGATAAAAGATCCAGCAGCGAGGCGGCGTCGGCGGCTTCGAGCTGATCCATCGTGCATTGCTTTGGTTTCTTGTCAGGACGCCAGCGTAGGATCTTCGTGCCGTGGCGAAAGCGCTCGCCGGTCACGTGATCGTAACGCACCTCGACGACCAGCTTCGGCTCGAGTGGAAACCACGGTTCCTCGGCCTTTTGCCAGCGGCTTGGGCCGCCGGGTGCGGAGCCGGTAAACCCGGGCGGCTTCTCGATTTCACGCAGGCGCTCGAGGAGCGGGCCGCGTTCGTCGGCGCGGAAGCCCGAGGTGAAACCGACGTGATTGAGTTTCCCGCGATCGTCGTAGAGGCCGAGGAGCAACGAGCCGACGCCGTTCTTTTCTTTGTTGAGACGGTAACCGCCGATCACGCAGTCGGCGGTACGCAAATGCTTGACCTTCACGCCCGCATCGCGCGAGCCCGACGCATAGCTACGGTCGCGCCGCTTGGCTACCACGCCGTCGAGTGCGTTTCCGACGCGCGCAAACCACGCGTCGACCTGCGCGCGCTCGATGGTCGCGGGCGAGAGTGCGATCTGCGTGCTTTGCAGATAGCGTTTGGAAAAGCGTTCGAGCGCGGAGCGCCGCTGCTCGAGCGGTGTTCCGGTTAGATCGCTTCCGTCGGTGTCGACGAGCATGTCGAAGAGGACGTACCGCGCCGGCGTTTCTTTCGCCAGTCGCTCCACGCGGCTCGCCGCGGGATGAATCCGTTGCAGTAGTGCATCGAACGAGAGCGCATCGCCGAGCTGCACCATCAATTCCCCGTCCAAAACAAAGCTGCGCGCCCGAAGTGCGCGCAGCTCGTCGACGATTTCCGGAAAGTACCGCGCCAGCGGCTCTCCGGCTTTGGATTGAAGATAGATCTCGTTACCGTCACGGAACGCCACGCAGCGAAAGCCGTCCCATTTTGGTTCGTACTGCCACTGCGATCCGCTGGGGATCGCTTCGGCCTGCTGCAATTCCATCGGTTCGTACGGGGGCCCTATCGGCAACGTCACGAGCAGCCGTTCCCACCGCCAGTCGTTAGCACCCACGCATCGTACGCGCTCACCGGCAGGGGATTGGTCACCGTTCTCCCCTCGATATCGGTGTAGACGTGGTCGGTGGGTAAGGTCGCGTTTTCGGTGCCGTCGCCGCCCGAGTTCACCACGACCATCCCATTTTGGAAGCGCCGGTAGTAGATTTGGGCGTTGGCCGGATCTTGGGTCATCGCGCTACACGGCGAACCGAGCTGCGTCGCATATTCGGGATGGTACTGTTCTGAGCCGTAGCCGTACCCCGACCCGTTGTTGGCGTCGACATACAAGTCTGCATTGCCCTCGTTGCCCATCATGTAGGTGCCGATCGAGTATTCGACCTGATCGCTCGTGGGACTTGTTTCTCCGCCCAGTGTGTAGCGATCGATATCGACAAAGGCAATGCCCTGTTGCTCGACCCACTCCATGTACTTGTACATCTCGAGGAAATAGGCCGGCTGCGTTTGGTAGTCGCCATAGTCCGAGAAGCCCGGCTCCTCGACCTCGCCATCGACCATCTTCATCAACGCCTGCTCGTTGGCATTGACGGTGCTAATTGCCGGATGATTGACGAAGACCGCATAGGCCGGTGACGCTGCCGCGGCAGCCGCTTTGGCGGCGCTCACCCAGTTGAGCACGTCTTGTGTCCAGGTCGGATCGGTGGGGGACGAATAGACGGTGTTGAAGGTGCCGTCGTCGTTCCAGGTTCCACACGCGTACTCGCTCGTGTTCTCGGTCTGACCGAGTTCGGGATTTCCGCCGACCATGAAGTCGTTGAAGATCACCTGATCGAGCGCCATCGCATTGTAGCCGTTCGCCTGCATGTAGTTGATAAGGCTCCCGACCTGATATTGCACGACGGCCGGGTTATGGAAGTTGAGCGGCACGTCGGCAAATCCGTCGCCCGGCGAGTACGCGATGTCGTGCGTCGGTGTCCCGCTGGAGGTGCACGCATACAAGATCCAGTCGGGATGATTCTGCTGCCACCATTGCAGGTTGTAGCCGGAGGTGGCGGTGTTGTCTTCTTCGATGATGTAATAGCGCGACACGAGCGCTTGCGGATTGCTCGAGCGCCACGGCTGGGGATCGAACGAACCCCACACCATGTCGTAACGGCTTGCGTCGGCGGTGATCTGCGAGGCGCTCATCGAGGTGTTGGTGCTCGGGAAATAATCGAAAATCTGCGCCAGACCGATGCGCCCGTAGGTGCTGCGAATTTTCGAGGGCGGATCGGACGGATAACCGGTCGGTGTCGGCGCCGCGGAAGCCGTTACGTCGAGCGTGTACGACGCCCGGTCGCCATTGGTATCGGAGGCGCCGATCGACAGCTGGCCGGCTGAGCCCGAGCCGTTGTAAGCGATCTGCGCGAGGTTCATCTGCGCGGGGCCGGTCGCGCTCGTTGCCGCCGACGAACCGGACGACGTTTCCAACGTGACGCCCGGAGGCGCCGGCGAAACGTTGATGGTTACCGTCGTTTGCGACGCGTTGACATAGTTGCCCGGCCCGACAATCACCGCGTTCGTTGCATCGAGCGCCTCGAGCACTGCCGGCTGCGTACACGTCGCGTCGTTGGACACACACGTGCCGCTGCTTGGCGAGAAGACGAGCGACGCGACGACCGGATTCATCGTGAGGTTGACGGTGTTCTGCCCAGCAACCAGGTTCTGTCCGACGCTATTGATGGAAAGCGGCGTACTCGTAACGCCACCCTGCCCATACAGCGCGATCGTCCACGCGTCCGAACCCACGCGATACGTTGCCGTGAGCGTACACGTCGTACCGCTAGGCGAGGTGCTGCAATTCGGCGAGCCCGGCGTAAGACTGACGACGAGCGGCGTCGGCGACGGTACCGGCGAGCCGGACACTTGCGTAAGCGTGATTCCGGCGTATTGCGTGTTCGGCGAGACGTAATTGGGACGCACTCTCTTCATCTCACCGGCGGCAGGAATAAAGATAGCGAAGGTTGCCGTTCCGGTGGCCTTCGACGGCGAACTCTGCCCAGGTGGGACGGCGCTTGTGCCGGCGGATGGAATCGAACTACCGCCCCCGCTGCACGCTGCGAGAAGCGCGCCGAAAACGATGGCCATGGCAAATACGTAGCGCATCGCGTTCTCCTAGGGCGTTGGCGTCGGGGTGGGTGGACACGAGGCGCCGTCGATGCCGAAGCACACGCTAGCCGTTGGTGTTGCCGTGGGCGCCGGTGTTGGTGTTGCCGTGGGCGCCGGTGTTGGTGTTGCCGTGGGCGCCGGTGTTGGCGTTGACGTGGGCGCCGGTGTCGGCGTGGGCGCCAGTGTCGGCTTTGGTGTCGGCACCGGCGTCGCCGATGGCGCGGTGCTCGGTGACGGAGAAGCGTGCGGTGCTGGTGATCCCGAAGGCCCAACGGTCGGCGGCAACGCCGTCGGAACTACCGCAACCGAACCCGCGCTTCCGCCACCGCCTCCTCCACACGCTACGGAAGAGAGGGCAAGGAGTGCGAAGACCGCTAGCTGCGCCGACCTCATGGGGGTTCAGCGTATCAATACGCGACGCGCGGCAAGACTGCCGGAAAGGGAAACGCGCGGGGCAAAAAGTCCTAATGCAAAAGCGGAGCTAAATCAAAGCGTCCGCGCTTTTCGACCAGCGGCTTCCACAAGTCGCCGAGTTTCTCGAAACGCTCGCGCACGTTGTCGAGACGAAAGTCCTCGATCTCGACGCCTGCTTCGACTTCTTCCCACGTCACCGGCGTCGACACGGTCGCGCGCTCAGTGGGTCGAACCGAGTATACCGAAGCGAGCGTCGACCCCCAACGGTTTTGGTTGTAGTCGACCAACACGCGACCGGCGGGCCGCTTTTCTTTGCGGTACTCTGCAGTCATGAGCGCCGGTTCGTGGTGCGCGATAGCCACCGCAAACTCTTTGGCAAAGCCCCATACCTGCTTCTGTACCGGGCCGCGCACGATCGGCACATAGACGTGCATCCCCTTGGAACCCGATGTCTTAGCGTACGAGCGCATGCCGAGCGCGCCCAGGCCGTCGCGCACGAGCAGCGCGGTTTCGCGCACGCGTGAAAACGGCGCTGTGCCGGGATCGAGATCGAAGTGCAGGTACGTCGGCCGGTCGATGTCGTCGCACGGCGCATACCATTGGTTGAGGTCGATGCAGCCGAGGTTCACGATCCACAGCAGCGAGGCCAGATCGTTGGCCATCGGAAAATCAATCACGCTACCCGAACGGTGCTCGATGCGACAGGTGTGCAGCCAGTCCGGGTGCGGCTGCGGCACGCGCTTCATGAAAAAGAACTCACCGGCCGCACCGTGCGGATAGCGCTTCATGACCATCGGGCGTTGCTCGATGTGCGGGAGAAGCACGCCCGAGACATCGGCGTAATACTGCAGCAAGTCGCCCTTGGTCGCGCCGATCGCCGGAAAGAAGATCTTTCGGAGGTTGGTGAGCGGCACGCGGGTGCGGCCGGCCAGGATCGTGGCAGCGTCCTGGTCGTCCGGGATGGTCATCGTGCGCGCAGGAGCATGCGCGCGTGCTCGAGTGCGACCTCGTGCGATTCGCCCGAGAGCATCCGCGCGAGTTCGCCGGCACGCGCTTCCTCCCCGGAGATTTCGCGCACCAAGATAGTCGTCGTTCCCGCTTTCTCGCGCTTCTCGAGCACGTAGTGGCGATCCGACCAGGTGGCTAGCTGCGCGAGATGCGTGACGCAGACGACTTGCCCTTCGCTTGCCAACCGGCCGATGCGCGCGCCGACCGCGGTTGCCGTCGTGCCGCCGATGCCGGTGTCGATTTCGTCGAAGATCAAAGCCGTGCGATCGCGCGCCTCGGCGAGCACCACGACCAATGCGAGCAGTACGCGCGACAGCTCACCACCTGACGCAACGCGCGCAAGCGGGCGCAGCGGCTCACCTGCGTTCGCAGCAAACACGAACTCGATCGGCTCGAACGCAACGTCGAAGCGCGCGGAACCAAGCGCAAGTGCGCCGAGCTCCTTGCCCATCGCCGTCGTCAAACGCCCGGCGGCCTCTTCGCGAATGGCGCGCAAGCGCGCTTCGTCGGCGGCGAGGCGTGCTTGCGTCTCACCGAGCGTCGCGGCAAGCTGCGCCACGCGTTCGTCACGGCCTTCGAACGCCTCGACGAAGGTGCGCGCCTCTTCCGCCGCTGCGAGCACCGTGGCAATCGAGCCGCCGTGCTTACGCTTGAGACGATCGAGCAGATCGAGCCGGCCGTTGATCGCCTCGAGTTCGCCGGCATCAAAATCCGTGGCATCAAGTTCGCGCGCAATCTGCGTCGCCAGCTCCGTCGTCTCGCTCTGCAACGCCGCGGCGGCGCCGGCCATCGCGCTAAGCTGCGTCGAGATGTCAGCAATGCCGTGCAACGCCGTCGCGGCAACACCAAGCGCTTCGGTCGCGCTAGCTTCGTCAGCACCGAGTGCATCGTGCGCGGCGCGCAGAGCAGCGCCAATACGCTCGACGTTGTCCAAGTAGCGGCGCCGCTCGGACAGGCGCACGTCCTCGCCCGCCTCCGGCGCGGCGTCCTCAATCTCTTCCAGGGTAAAGCGCGCATCGTCGTAGCGCTCGTGCGCGCGCCGCTCGTCGCCGCGCATCGATTGCAGTTCTTGTGTGTAAGCGGCAACGCGCTCGCGCGACGCGACGGCAGTCTCCCGCGCTGCGATGGCGGGTGCGCCGCCGAAACGGTCGAGCAGCTCGACGTGATAGGCGGGAGCCAATAACCGTTGCGCGTCATGCTGACCGACGATCTCCGCAATCTGCTCGCCGATCTCGCGCACGTAGCCGGCGGTCGCTGCACGCCCGTTGACACGCACGCTCGATTTCCCCGCATCGCTCACCTCGCGTACGATCGTTGCGTCCTCGCCGGGATCCAGTTCAAAGCCGTCGGCACTCAGACGATCGCGCAGTACGTCGCCGGGCTCGAAAGTGAGCGTGACCGTCGTTCGCGATGCGCTGCGGCCGACGACGTCGGCGCTGGCGCGTTCGCCCAAGGCAAAGCCGAGTGCGCCCAAGATCATCGTCTTGCCCGAGCCGGTCTCGCCGGTAAAGATCGTCGCGCCCGAACTGAACTCGATCGCGCCGCGGGCGATCAAGCCGTAGTTCTCGATCTCCAGCCGCGTCAACATGGAGAAACCTTACCGATTGACCGCTCGAATGGAAACACCCCAGCGCAATTTCTCTTCGAGCCGCTCGAAGAAGCGGAGCGGGGAGAGTCGCGCAAAGCGCACCTTGTTGGGATTCCTGCGCACGTTGACGACGGTGTTGGGGCCAATCTCGGCCAGGACGTCGCCATCGCATTCTAAGTGCGCGTGCGCGACCTCCGAGTCGCACCTGATGCCGATCTCCGAACTCGCCGGAACGATTAGCGGCCGCGAAAAGAGCGTGTGCGGCAGCAGCGGCGAGATGCCGAACGCATCGACGCGCGGCGAGATAATCGATCCGCCGGCGGACAGAAAATAGGCGGTCGATCCCGTGGCCGTCGCGACGCAAATGCCGTCAGCCGGAATCTCGGCAATGTGCTCGTTGTCAAGACTGAGGCCAAACGGCACGACGCGCGAAACGTCGCCCTTGCGCACCACCACATCGTTGAGCGCGAAGTAGGTGTGCTCGCAGTAGTCTGCTTCGAGCGCCGTACGCTCGTCGATCAACAGCCCGTCGTCGACGAGTTGCGGCAGTTGGCCGATGCGTGCGTCGCCGTCATCGAGTTCGGTCAGAAATCCGAGGCGTCCGCTATTGATGCCGAGCAGTGGTGCGCCGATCGCGGTCGCGACCCGCGCGGCTCGCAGTAGCGTGCCGTCGCCGCCGACGGTAATGAAGAGCGCGGCGTCTTCGGCCTGCGCGCCGTTGGTGGCGAGGTCAGCCACGCCCTGCTGACCCTTCCAGGTCGCAACCTCGTAGCCGTGCATCCGGAAACTCGATGCGATGTTGCGCGCAAGGGCGCGCGCCGTCTCGCGCGCCACGTCCACGTAGAGCGCGATGACCTTCCGGCCGACGACGAGCTTCATCATGCGAGCCTACTCATGAGGGAGGGCCTTCGCCGACGACGTGGTCGATCCGCTCGTCATCGATCGGCATGGCGCCAACACGCAATTCGATCAGAAACTCGCGATTGCCGGCCGGCCCGAGCAGCG
This sequence comes from Vulcanimicrobiota bacterium, assembly GCA_963837195.1. Lineage (GTDB taxonomy): Bacteria > Vulcanimicrobiota > Vulcanimicrobiia > Vulcanimicrobiales > Vulcanimicrobiaceae > Aquilonibacter. The sequence goes on along the minus strand of CAWIMO010000006.1, from coordinate 2,748,315 downwards.
GCGATGCGATCAGCGCGCCTATCGGCAACCCCAAAGCCGCGGCCCCGTCGCGCACTTCGCGCAGCACGGCGCGATGCACGGCGGGGTCGCGTACGACGCCTCCGCTGCCCAGCCGTTCGCGCCCCGCTTCGAACTGCGGCTTGACGAGCGCGACGATGCGTCCCGATGGCGTCAGATACCCAGCGGCGCGCTCCAAGATCGTTCGCAGGGAGATAAACGACGTGTCGATCACGATGAGGTCGAAGCGTTGCGTAAACGCATCGTCCGGCAAATGCCGAAAGTTCGTTCGTTCGAGAACGGTCACGCGCGGATCGTTGCGCAAGCGCCAGTCGAGTTGACCGTAGCCGACATCTACCGCGGTTACGTGCACGGCGCCGCGCTGCAGCAGGCAGTCGGTAAATCCGCCGGTCGATGCTCCGATGTCGAGTGTGCGCAGCGCGCTCACATCGATTGCAAAGGCTTCCAGTGCGGCTTCGAGCTTCTCGCCGCCGCGGCTGACGAAGCGGCGCGGTGATTCGATCGTAATGTCCGCGTCGTCGCGTACGCGCTGGCCGGCTTTTCCGGCGGGCTCGCCGCCGATCCGGACGCGGCCTTCCATGATCAAGCTGCGCGCTTGCGAGCGCGTCACACCCGCGCGGGCGGCGACCGCTTCGTCCAGGCGCAACCTTTAGCCCGAGCCGGTCGAAGGACCCATGGCGGCGTCGATCTGAGCCTGCGAGCTCTTGAGCAGCGCCTCGCACTCGGCAGCGAGCGTCTTCCCTTCCTTGAAAAGTTCGATCGCTCGGTCGAGCTTGACGTTTCCCGACTCGAGCTCGCGCACGATCGCATCGATGCGCTCGAGCTTTTCCTCGAAGCTTGCGGGCTTTTCGTTACTCATCGCGCACCGCTTCGACGCGAGCATCGAGCGTCCCGTGCCCAAGCCGCGCGACGATTCCGTCCCCAACGGCGACGTCACGCGCACACCGCACCAGCGATCCGTCACGGAAAATCAACGCGTAACCGCGCGCCAACGGCTGCTCGGGATCGAGTGCCGCGAGTTTGGTTCCGGCGATTTGCAACCGAGTCGAGCGGCGCGTGATGTACTGGTTCCACGCGGAGGGCAACCGCTCGCGCACGCCGGAGAGCCGCTGCGCTCGCACCGAGAGCTGCGCGGCGGGGTTCTGCGCATTAAGCCTGCGTTCGAGCGACGAAAGCGCGCGTTCGGCGTTGCCGAGCCGCAGATATGTGCTGCCCTCGAGCTGCGAGCGGACCAATTCAAGGCGCTGAGCGCTACGCCCGAGCGCATGCACGACGGCTCGCCGCAGATTTCGATGAGCGCTCGCCAAGCGCTCGCGCGTAGCGATCCACGGCGCCGCAATAGCTTCAGCGGCTTTCGACGGCGTGCCATAGGTCGCGTCCGCGACGTCGTCGGCAAGATGATGATCGGTTTGATGGCCGATGGCTGTAATCACCGGATGACGTGACCGCGCAATCGCGCGCACCACGACCTCTTCGTTGAACGTGAAGAGATCTTCGTACGAACCTCCACCGCGAGTCAGCACGATGACGTCGACGTCAACCTTGTCGGCTCGGTCGAAGGCTTCACGAACGTCGATCTCGGCCCCGCTTCCCTGAACCCGCGTCCAGAATGGGGCAACCTTCACGAACGGAACCTGCGCTGCAATAGTCGACAAGAAGTCCTCGGACGCTTTGCTCCCCTCCGCCGAAATCAGCGCGACGCGCCGAACGTACGCCGGGATCGCGCGCTTGCGCGCCGGCTCGAACAGCCCTTCGAGCCGTAACTTTTCCTTGAGGGCGCTGAACTTTGCGTAGAGCTCGCCGATGCCGGTCAGATGCGCGGCATCGACCACCATCTGGTAGGAGCCGTACTCCTGGCGCAGTTCGATATCGCCCACAGCGATGATCGCTGCGCCGTTTTGCAGCTGCGGCAAACGAGGAATCGTGCTGCGCCATGCGATGCAGTTCAACCCCGCTCCGCGCTCCTTCAAAAGGAAGGTGAGATGACCGCCGTTGATCTCTTTGAGCCCGGAGATCTCGCCGCTAATCGCTGCCCCTTTGAACGCGTCTTGTTTCGCAAACCACCGCGCCAACCCGTTGGTGAATTCACTGACCGTGCGAACGACGGTTCCAGGTGCAAGCGACGTCATGGTTTCGCGCTAGGTTTGACGCTGGGCGAAACCGCTGGTGAATCGAGCGGGATGTAATGCGTACCGTCGCCCACGCTGTCGGGCGGCGGCGTCGCTGAGGCGTTCGGTGGATCGGTCGCCGCCGGCGCGTCCGTCGTGACGGCGGGATCTTGCGCGGTGTCAACCCGCGTGCCGCAGCCACCCGATGTCGGCTCCGTACTGATCAAGTAGTACTCATAACCGCCCGAGCAGCCGGCGAGACGCACGACCTGATCGGCCGGCATCGTGAAGTCATGCTTGGCGACACCAGCGAGCGCTGCTTTCATGAAATGGGCCCAGGTCATGGCCGGGACACCACCCCCGTACGCTTCGGTCATGCGCGAATAGTCATCGTTGCCGAACCATACCGCCGTAACGAGGTCAGGCGTGAACCCCACGAACCACGCGTCGCGAAAATCCGAAGTAGTTCCGGTCTTACCCGCCGCCGGGCGTCCAATGATCGCGTTGGGATAGCCGGTGCCGTGATTGATCACGTCTTCGAGCATCGTCGTGATGATGAATGCCGTACCGGCGCTCACTACTTCGTTCGCCTGCGGATACTGATCGTCGAGCACCGTATCACCGAGTGAGTCCTTCACCAAACGAATCGCCGAGGGATCGATGTGGATTCCTTGATTCGCGATCGTCGCATAGCCCGTCGCTTGGTCGAGCGGCGTCACTACGGAAGATCCAAGCGCAAGCGAGAGATTCGGCTCGAGCGGCGACGTTATGCCCATGCGATGCGCGTAGTCGATGATCTTATCCAGACCGACGCGATCGGCAAGCTTGACCGCAACGATGTTCCGCGACAGCTCGAGCGCGGTGCGCAGTGTGATTTCACCCATGAAGCGATTGTCATCGTCCTGCGGCGCCCACATCGTGCCGTCGCCCATCGGGTAACTCACCGGCGAATCATCGATCAGCGTGTTCGCCGGCATTCCCGAATCGATCGCCGCTGTGTACACATAGAGCTTGAACGACGAACCCGGCTGGCGGCGTGCTTGCCACGCGCGGTTGAACTGATTGTCGAGCGAGAACCCCTTCCCGCCGACCATCGCGACGATTTCGCCGGTCGACGGCCGAATCGAAACCAACGCCGCTTCGCCGGCGTGGATCCCCCAACTTTTCGCACGCTGCAAGCCCCAATCGATTGCGTCCTGCGCTTCCTCTTGCATGCGCGGATCGAGCGCCGTGTAGACCTGCAAGCCGCCCTCCTCGACTGCCTGCTTACCGAAGAGCTTCTCGAGTTGTGCGATGACGTACGTCGTGTAGTACGGATAGAGGTACCCCTGCAACCCCGGCGCGCGCTCTTTGGCCAAACCCAGCGGCGCATTGACCGCACTATCGGCTTGCGCTTGCGTGATGTAGCCGCTTTCCACCATACGATCGAGCACGTGGTGCTGACGGTCGCGCGCAAGACTCAAATTGACGAACGGCGAGTAGTCCGACGGTGCGGCGATCACGCCGGCGATCATCGCTGATTGCGCGAGGTCGAGCTTATCGACGCTCTCGCCGAAATACGTATGTGCCGCAGCATCGACGCCATACGCGCCCGAGCCCAGGTAAACGATATTCAAATAGCGTTCGAGAATCTCGTCTTTGGTGTAGTAGCGCTCGATCTCGATGGCGAGCAGCGCTTCCTGAATCTTGCGCGAGATCGAGACCTGATCGTTGAGGAATAGTTTACGCGCGAGTTGCTGCGTGATCGTCGAAGCGCCCTGAAATTCTTGATGAGTGAGATCGGCAAATCCGGCCCGCATGATGCCGCCGAAGTCGACGCCGTGGTGATAGTAAAAGTTGTGATCTTCGTTTGCGATCACTGCCTCGCGCACCACGAGCGGAATACGCGCTAGCGGCACGTAGGTACGATTCTCTTTATAGACCGACGCGAGCAGGGTTCCGTCGCGCGCAAAGATGCGCGTCGAACTTTCCGGTTGATAGTCGGCAAGGCGGCTGATGTCGGGCAGGTTACGCGAATATGCCGCGACCATCCCACCGATGAGACCCGCCCCAAAAAGGACGACCAGGAGAGCGCCGATCAGGAAGCCGCGCATCCAACCTCGCGGCGGACCGGGCGCCCGCTTACGCTTGCGTTGTTTCTTTCGCGATAGCATTCAATACGCCGTTGACAAATCGATTGGAATCTTCGGTTGAGAATTTCTTCGCCAACTCGACCGCCTCGTTAATGACGACCGCGCGAGGTGTAAGGGGCCGGTGGCGCAGCTCAAACGTTCCCATCTCCAAGAGCAAACGATCGATGGTCGGCAATCGTTCGATCGTCCATCCCTCCAACAGCGGCGCCAACAAGACGTCCGCCTCGATTGCGTGGTCGAGCGTGCCGATCACCAGGTCTTTCACGAAGGCGCGATACTCGGTTTCCTCACCCTCGCCGACCATCTCGGTCAGCGCATCGCCGGGCTCGCGATGCCCGACTGCGATGGCGTAAAGCGCCTGCAGCGCCGCTTCGCGCCCCTGCCTACGTGAGGGCATGGGCAAGCATTCTCGGCAGGAATCCGATGTCGTAGCGGCCCTCGCGAAATTGCGGAGTGGCGAGAATTTCCAAGCAATAGTCGATGGTCGTGCTGACGCCTTCGACTACGGTCTCGCGCAGCGCGCGCTCCATCCGCGCGATCGCGGCTTCGCGCGACGCACCGAACGCGATGACTTTGGCGATCATCGAATCGTAGTACGGCGGCACGACCGCGCCTGAGAAGACGTGCGTATCGACGCGCACGCCCGGGCCGCCGGGGAATACGACCTTCGTCAAGGTGCCCGCCTGGGGCGCGAAATTGTTGTAGGCGTCTTCAGCGTTGATGCGGCACTCGATTGCGTGCCCGCGCAGTTGTAGATCGTGCTGCGCATAGCCGAGCGGCTCGCCGGCGGCAATCCGAATCTGCTCCTTGACCAAGTCGACGCTGTACACCATCTCAGTCACCGGATGCTCGACCTGAATGCGGGTGTTCATCTCCATGAAGTACACGTCGTGTCCGCTGACGAGGAACTCGAGCGTGCCGGCATTGCTGTAGTGGACGTGCTTGCAAGCACGCACGGCCATATCCAGGAGCGTCGAGCGTGCGGCATCGGAGAGGTGGGGCGCGGGAGATTCCTCGATCAGCTTTTGATGCGAGGGCTTTTGCACCGAGCAATCGCGCTCGCCAAAAGTCACGACACTACCGAACTCGTCGCCGAGCACTTGGACTTCGATGTGCCGCGGATCGATGATGAGCTTTTCCATGTAGACGCGGCCGTCTTTGAAACTCGCTTCGGCTTCCGCGGTTGCGCTTGCAAACGCGCGTTCCATCTCGTGCGGATTCTCGACCGCGCGCATGCCTTTGCCGCCGCCGCCCGCCGTCGCTTTGAGCAGGACCGGATACCCGATCTCCTCGCCGGCGTGCAGCGCATCGTCAACGGATTCCAAGATGTCGGTACCCGGGGTCGTCGCCACGCCGGCTTCGCGCATCACGCGCTTGGCCGTCGCCTTATCGCCCATCGCGGCAATCACTCCAGGTTTGGGCCCGATGAACGTGAGTCCGTGGTCCGCGCAAATCTGCGCGAAGCGCGCGTTCTCGGCCAGAAAGCCGTAGCCGGGGTGGATCGCGTCGCAGCCGGTAATCAGCGCGGTCGAAATGATATTCGGGATATTGAGGTAGGAACGCGGCACCGGACCCGGCCCGACGCAAAATGCCTCGTCCGCTTGACGCACGTGCAGCGACTCACGGTCCGCTTCGGAAAAGATCGCGACGGTGCGCACGCCCAACTCTTGGCAGGCGCGATTGATGCGCAGCGCGATCTCGCCGCGATTGGCAATGAGAACCTTGGTGAAAATGTTCTACGTCCTATCCTCGACCGATCATCCTCGGTCGATTTCAAAGAGCACTGCCCCATATTCGACGGGCTCGCCCTCGCCACGTTTGACCGTCACAATTCGACCCGGCCCGCGGCTGCGCACCGGATTGCGAATGCCGAGCGCCTCAATGAAGGCGAGTTCCCGGTCGCTCTCGAGCAGGTCCCCTTCCGCCGGCGCCGGCCGGCTCAAGTGGAAGATTCCTACGAGGTCGGCGCGGATGAGATCGGCCCGCACCGGCTTGGTTTCGATCGCGCCCAGGTCGTGCGGGATATCCGGCACCAGGTCCCGGTGCAGGGCCCGCCGGCCGAGTTCGATCTCTTCGCCTTCCCGCTCGATGCGCAGACGCAAGAGGTCGGTTCCCGCCAAGAGCTGGGCCAAGGCTCGAACGCGCCGGGCCACCGGGGAGAGGGGGTGCTCGTCGGACATCGGCGCTAGGCTTTCGCCCTGCCCCGCACTCCCTCCGGCTCTGGCGCAATTCGCGATTTGGACCGATGATAGAGAGGATGGCCACACTGGTCCTCTATCCGCATGACCTCGACCTGGGCGAGCTCCCGCTATTGCTGGGGAACGTCGGCGTTTCGGTGCATGCGGTCGACTTCAAACGGTTGCGCGAACGCGGCGGTCTCAAAACGCTAGGTGCCCCGCCGGCAACCGCAATCGTCGTATTGCCGCCGCAGCATTTCGCCCTGGCGTGGATTGCCGATGACCCCGAGGTCGTCGCGATCATGCACCCGCCGGTTACGGGCGCGTCGCTGCTGGCCTCGTTGCGCACCGCCGCCAAAGTCGAGACGGCGCGCACGCTAACACGGACCGCTCGCGAAGGTGAGGAACTGCTCGAGATTGGGCGATCGCTCTCATCCGAACGCGACCTGCCGACGCTGCAGCGTTTGATCGTGCGCAAGGCGCGCGAACTGACCTTCTCCGATGCGGGAAGCTTGTTCGTCGTCGAAGAGCACGACGGGCAGAAGCGCTTACGATTTGCGGTTGCGCAAACCGGTCCGAAAGACGACGGCGTGCTGATGAATGCGCTCTTGCCGCTTTCCACGACCTCGATCGTCGGTTACGTCGCGGTCACCGGCGAATCCCTGCGCATCGAGGATGCCTACACCATTCCGGAGTCCTCGCCATATCAGTTCAATCGCGGCTTCGACGACAAGAACAACTACCGTACCAAGTCGATCCTGTGCGTGCCGATGCGCAATCTGCATGGCGACGTAATCGGCGCGATTCAGCTGATCAATCACAAGCCGAGTTTTCAGACCGAACTCGAGTCGCCGGCGCATACCGAGGAGATCGTTCGAGAGTACGATCCGCACGACGAGCGCTTGTTGACGGCACTGGCCTCGCAAGCCGCAGTCGCCATGGAAAACGCCCGGTTGGTCGACGCAATTCAGAATCTCTTCGAACGTTTCGTGCACGCATCGGTGAAGGCGATCGAAGTTCGCGATAAGTCGACGCAGGGCCACTCGGAGCGCGTCGCCGCATTGACCGTCGCACAAGCCGAGGCGATCAACACGATCGACTCGGGCCCGCTCGCCGGCATGCATTTTTCGATCGAACAGATCCGCGAAGTCCGGTATGCGTCGCTGCTGCACGACTTCGGCAAAGTCGCCGTGCCCGAATACATCTTCGCCAAAGCCAAGAAACTGCCCGACGGACGCCTCGACACGATCCGCCTGCGCTTCTTGCTGGCGCTCGAACAGGCCCGCAACAAAGACGACAAAGAGCTTTTGCGCGAGCTGCTCACCAAAGTCGAGGGCGCCAACGAGCCCAACGTCGTGGCCGATGCGAGCGACGAAACGCTGTTGCGCGCGATGGAGCGCCGCTACCGCGACGTCGACGGTCCGCGTCCGCTACTCGATCAGGCGGAGTACAGCTATCTCACCATTGCGCGCGGTTCACTCTCGGACGACGAGCGCAACCGCATGCAGGAGCACGTCACGCAATCGTTCCTGTTTTTACGCGAGATCCCATGGCAGGAGACGCCGTGGCGCGACGTCGCCGATCTGGCGTACGGGCACCACGAACATCTCGATGGAACCGGCTACCCGCGCAAGCTCAAGGGCGAAGCGATCAAGCCGCAAGTGCGCATGATGACGATCAGCGACGTGTTCGACGCGTTAACGGCCTCCGATCGGCCCTACAAGAAGGGCATGTCGGCCGAGCGCGCGCTAGACATCCTGTCCAAAGAGTTTGCGCAGCGCGGCAAAGTCGACTCGCTGCTGCTCGACGTCTTCATTCACAAGCGACTCTACGAAGTCACGAACCGCGAAGAGAATAACCCGCTCATCAAACACGTTTCGTAACGTATGCGCTCCTGGGTGTGGGTAGCGCTGACGTTACTTCTCGCGGCTTGCGGTTCCGGGTCGTTCACACCCGCGCCGGCGCCGAGCGTCTTCTTTGCTTCGCTCGGCGTGCCCACGCCGCAATTCCCCGCCGGTATCACGCTGCCAACCGGCATCGTGGCGAACTACATCACCGCGACCGACGTGGAGACCGGCGGCGCGACGCTCGGCGCCCTCTACAATCAGAGCACGGGCGCCTGGACGGCGGTCGCGTATCCAGCAGCGGCTTCAACGGCAGCGTACGGGCCCGCAATCACCGCATCCGGGTATCGCGTGGTCGGGAGCTACAAGCTGCCGGGGGCGATCTACGATAGCGCGTTCTATTACGATTCGGCGTCGAACACGTTCGCAGCGATCGCGCCGGTGCCTCTCGCTTATCCGGCGACGGCGCACGCATTTTTGTATATCCCCGCAAGCGGTACCTATTCGTTGATCGACATGCCCAATGCGATCAGTACCACAGCCTATGGCATTTGGATCGATACCGACACCGCGGTGGCCGGCGGCTTCACCGATGCAAAGGGCACACACGGCTACGTTCGCGGTTTGGCGAGCAACACGATCATCGCGTACGACTATCCGGGCGCCGGAATCACGCACTTCGAAGGCATCACCGGCGCCGGCGGTGCTGGCAACTACAACCTCGCCGGCAACTACAGCAGTGCGACGCCCGGCGCGACCGTCTATGGCTTCTGGTTGCCGGTTCGCAATTGGGTCTTCGGTACGCCGATCGTACTCGGCGCGGTCAGCGCCAACTCCGTCTACGAAAATACGGTCGTGGGCGTGGTGCCGAACGGCACATCGTCAACCGGTTACATCGCGACGGTTCCTTAATCTCACGAAATGGCTACGACGCCGGCGCGATCGACCGGCGATAGATTCTCCAGCAGCGTCAGGTATTGCGGCGCGATCTCGACCAGCGGGACGAGCGCGAAGGCGCGCTCATGCAAATGCGGATGCGGAACGATCAAATCCCCGTCGTCGATCTCTTGGTCACCATAGAGCAAGACGTCGAAGTCGATCGTTCGCGGACCCCAGCGTTCGCCGTCCTCCTTCCGGCCGAGTTCGCGTTCGAGCCATTTGAGCCCATGAAGCAGCGGGCGAGGATCGAGTTTGGTGTCGAGCGCGACGACGGCGTTGACGAACCCGGGTTGATCGGTCTTTCCCCACGGCGCAGTATGGTAGAGCGAAGAAACCGCGGCGACGTCGCCTAGCGCGCGCAACGCGACGATCGCGCTGCGAACCTGCTGCACCGGCTCGTCGAGATTCGAGCCGATGCCGATGTAGGCGCGGATCACGGCCAGGGTTCGCGCTGCCGGACCAAACGTACCGACGGCGTCGCGCCGTCGAGCAGGCCGGGCTTGGCGATCGAGATATCGGCCACCACGACACGCTCGTCGCTTGCGACGGCATCAAGAATCACGCTTGCCAAACGCTCGAGGAGTGCATACGAGTGCGTCTGCACGATATCGACGATCTGGCTATGCACGTGCGCGTAGTCGATCGTGTCACGCAGGTCGTCGCTCGCGGCGGCGCGCGATAGGTCGAGTTGCAGTACGAGATCGATTCGGAATGGCTGTGGCGTCTCACGCTCGGCGGCGTGCACGCCGTGCCGCCCCTGCGCCATGATGTCGTGGAGAACTATCCGGTCCATCCGCTGGGCCTCCAATCCCGCACGATTGCATCCGAGACACTGATCACGTCGCGGTTTTGTGCCACATCGTGCACGCGCACGATGTCGATCCCGGCCGCGATGCCGAGCGCCGTCGTCGCTGCAGTACCGTAAATGCGCTCGTGGGCCTCGCGCCCGGTCAACTTGCCGATCGTGGATTTTCGCGACGTTCCGAGCAGGGTGGGAAAGCCCAGCTCGCAGATCCGGTCGAGACTTCGCAAGAGGCGAATATTGTGATTGGGGCCCTTGCCGAATCCGATCCCCGGATCGAGCATGATCCGTTCGGGTCCGATGCCGCAAAGCAACGCTCGCTCGGCGCATTCCCGCAGGAAGCGGATAACCGCATCCACCACGTCGCCGTCGTAATGCGTGCCCCGCTGATTGTGCATCACCGCGACCGGCATTTCGAGGTCGGCAGCGACCGCGAGCAGATCGTCGGGCGCGCCCCACACGGAGTTGATCATGTCGGCACCCGCCGCGTGCGCGGCGCGCGCGACCGGTGCTTTATACGTGTCGACGGAAATGACCGCGTTGCGCAAACGCTCGCGCACGCCGGCAATCACCGGTACGACCCGCGCCAGCTCGGTCGCCTCGTCGACCGGCTCATGGCCGGGGCGGGTGGACTCTCCGCCGATGTCGACCATGTCGGCGCCGGCGGTCCACTGGCGCACGGCATAGTCGATCGCCGCGTCGATCTGTGTCTGCCCGTCGCCCGAAAACGAATCCGGGGTTACGTTCACGATCGCCATGAGATACGTTCGCTCACCCCAAGCAAAGCTGCGCCCGCGAAGGCGCATCACGCCGCGACCAGCCACCATTCCCGCAGCATCGCAACCAGAAAGGTCGAGCCGGTCACCACGATCACGTCGTTTGCCGCAGCACTCCGGCGCGCGACCGAGAGCGCTTCGACCGGGTCGCTGACGCAGCGTCCCCACTCGCCGATCGACTCGGCAATACGCAGCAGTCGCATCGGCTTGGTCGCCTCACGTCCGGCAATATCAAACGACGTGAACACGAAGTTCGCCGGCAGCGCCGCAAACGTCCTCAAGATCGCGGCTGCGTCTTTACTCGCGCCAATCGCAACGACGAAGGTGAAATGCCGGTCGTCGTACCGCTCGCGCAATGATTGCACGAGCTGATCGGCTTTCTCCACATTGTGCGCGATATCGAAGACCAGCGTTGGATGCCCCGGGTAGACTTCCATGCGCCCGGGAATCAGCAGATCGGCGAGCGCGGCTTCGATGTGCTCGCGGGCCGGCCGCAGCGCTTCGGGCAGGGTCTCCATCGTCACGATCGCGGTCGCCGCATTGCGGCGCTGAAACGCGCCGAGCATGCGCGTCTCGATCGCGTAGCGCGCATTTGGCGTTACGACCTCGAAGTGCTGGGCTTCACGCTCGATGCGCACGCCGGCGATCGGTATCGCCTCCGCCCGCGCGTCGACGAGCGGTGCGCCCACGCGACGCGCCTCATCCGCGATGATCTCGAACGCGCCCTCGTCTTCAACCGCGACGACCAGCGGAACGCCGGGCTTGGCGATGCCGGCCTTCTCGCGCGCAATATCCACCAGCGTTTCGCCGAGGACGTCGGTATGATCGAGGCCGACCGACGTAATTGCGGCAACGACCGGGACGATCACGTTGGTTCCGTCGAGCCGTCCGCCCAGGCCCACCTCGACCACCGCAACGTCGACCTTCTCTTGCGCGAAATAGAGCAGCGTGAGTGCGAGCAGCGTCTCGTAGTAGGTCGGGCGCCCATGATCTTGCGCTGTTCGTTCGATGGCGGGCATCATCTCTTCGAGCAAGGCGCCAAAGCGCTCTTCACTTATGGCGACGCCGTCGATGCGCGCGCGCTCGGTCATCGAGCGCAGATGTGGCTTGGTGTGCAGGCCGGTGCGCTTGCCGGCACGCTGCAGCGCGGCCGCAATCATCGTCGAGGTCGATCCCTTGCCGCTGGTGCCGCCCACGTGTACGGTCGGATACTGCGTTTGCGGATCGCCTAGCTCGTGCATGAAGGCGCGCATCCGTTCGAGCCGGTAGGGCATGCGGCGCGACACCGTCTCGTTGATCGTCGCGAGCAGATAGGCTTGCGCCGCTTCAAAATCCATTTTAGTGGCTTTCGGTGACGCGATCGGCCAGCAGCTCGAGCGCATGCGGCAAAACCGTCACAATCACGCCGAGCGACTCCGCTACCGCCTTGGGGCTACCCGGAAGATTCACGATCAGCGTGCGATGCCGCACTCCCGCGACCGCGCGCGACAGCATCGCGGTGCGTACGAGCGGGATGCTAGCCGCACGAATGGCCTCAGCAATGCCGGGCACTTCGTAATCGAGAACGGCAGCGGTAGCCTGCGGCGTGCGATCGCGCGGCGCGAGACCCGTCCCGCCGCTGGTGAGAATCAGCGCCGCGCGGCCGCTGTCCGCCAGATCGATCAGCTCCGCCTGCAGCGTGCCCGGATCGTCGGGCAGAATCACCTCGTGAACGATCTCATACGCGCTGCCGAGCTGCTCGCGCATGACCGGAAGGCATCCATCCGCGCGGCTGCCGTCCGCAGCACGGTCGGAGAGCACGATCAGGGCTGTGCGCAAACCCACTCGCCGCTCTTTCCACCGCTCTTCGAAAGCAGCCGGACGCTCTCGACGACGATGCCTTTATCGATCGCTTTGGTCATGTCGTAGATCGTAAGCGCCGCAATGCTTACCGCTACCATCGCTTCCATCTCCACGCCGGTTTGCGCGGTCGTGGTGGCAGTCGCCTCGACGCGCAACACGGCATCGTCGCGCCACGAGAAGGCGACGTCCACGTGCGCCAGCGGCAGCGGGTGCGCGAGCGGTATCAGTCCGCCGGTCTGCTTTGCAGCCATAATGCCCGCAAGTTGCGCGGCCACGAACGCATCGCCCTTCGGCAGCGTCGCGTCGCGCAGCGCTTGGGCCGCCTGCGGACTCATGCGCACAAGCGCCTGCGCACGTGCGGAACGTACGGTCGCCGGTTTCGCGGAAACATCGACCATGGAAATGCGGCCGTCGGCCAGGATATGTGAGGGTTTCTGCACGGCTATATGTAAACGGCGTAGGGAATGACGCTATTCCAGGACACCAGCGGCGATCCTCGGGCGGCTCGCGCGTTCGTGGCCGATGTGCTTGCGTGGTTTGGCGCCGTGGGCGATGCCGCCATGGGGAACGCACCGGGCTTTGCCCGTCGAAAAGCCTCGCTCGCCGTTGCACTTGCAAAGACCGCCGCGCTTCCGGAGCCTGACTGGCACGCAATGTACTTCGCCGGCCTGCTGCATGCAATCGGCGCGATCGGGAACCCGGCGTATAGCAAGGGCCAAGAGCTTTCCGAGCGCATCGCGCGGATGGAGGCCTGGGACGCTCCCGCGCAGGGCGCACAAATTTGCGAAGCGATCCCGGCGTTGCCGTCCGAAACCGCCGACATCGTGCGCTGGCAGCACGAGGCGTGGGACGGCACCGGTTACCCTGACCTACTGCGCTGGACCGGGATTCCCCGGCCGGCGCAATTTTTGCATATGGCTGACCGCTTCGTGGGTGCCGATGACCCCGAGGAGACGCTCAGCCATATCGGCCTGGAGAGCGGTCGCGCGTTCAATCCCGAAACGGTGCGTACGTTTACGATGTGGTTCCATTTGAGCGGCGGCGAGATCGACCTCGTCGAGACGCCCGTCGACGCGCTGCGCGACGCAGGTACCGGTGCCCAAGTGCTGCTCGAGCGTTTCGCCGACCGCATCGACACCCACAACGGCGTCGCCGGACGCTGGCGCCGTGTTGTCGCGACCGCGATGGGAACTGCCGTCGCGCTCGGCGTCGGGAACGAGGAGCGGCGTGACCTGGCGCTTGCATGCCGCATATTCGGCGCGGGCGAGATCACCGAAAAGACGGTCGAAGACGATTCATTCGATCCACTCGCGCGCTTAGGTGTCGAGGATCGTGCACGCAACGCAACGGCGGCCGCCGAACTTGCCGAGCCGTTTGCGACCTTGCGCGAGGCGTCGCGCATCGTCGGCGATCGCGGCGAATGGTTTGACGGATCGGGCAAGCCGCGCGGACGCGCGCGCGCAGAAATTCCGGTGACGTCCGGCATCTTGGCGGCGGCGATCGCCTACGACCGGCTCGATCGCGGCGAACGCATCGACACGGCGGCCGGCACGCAATTCCCGCCCGCGGTCGTTCGCGCCGTTATGGAGGCTGCAAAGCTGCGCGCATGATCGAACTTCCCGAACGCACCCGCCGCATCTCTCCTTCGCGCCTTCACGAGATCTTGCTCGAGCACGAATGCAAGAGTTTGGTCGATCCGTTCATGGGTCTTCCTACGCATTTGAACTATTTGAAACGGCACGGCATAGCGGTGCACGGCGGTGACCTCCTCGAATGGTTCGTACGTGTCGGCGAAGGTTTGATCGTCAACGATCTCACGTATCTGCGCGACGCCGAAGTCGCGGAGATCGTTGAGATGTTGCCGGGCCGCATCTATTCGGTCGATCTGTTCAAAGCCTGGGAAGGCGTCTTCTTCAGCGAAGAGCAGTGCATGTATCTCGGCGTTTGGCACGACAACGTGCGGAGCTTGCGCAGCGACCAGCAGACCGGGCTTGCGATTCTCGGGCTGTGGCGAGCATTTTGCTACTGGATGCAAAAAACGCAGTCACCCGACGACATGCAGGATACGCCGCCTAGCGAACTTGCCTGGTCGTACATCCGTCAAACAGAGCAGTGGGTCACCTCGAACATGCGGCGCAACACGGTGCGGCAAGGCGACGTGCTCGCAACGATCGAGGCACGGTCCGCGGACGCGCTGTTTCTTTCGCCGCCGCCCCGCAACTCGTTCCGCAGCGCGGATGCGCGCATCTGGATGTGGGAAGCGTGGTGGCAGGGCAATCCGTACTTCACCATCGAGCACGCCTATCGCGACTCACTACTCGGGGCTCGTGCCGCGGACGCGCCATCATATGCGCGCGCCGTCGCGAGCATTCTCGCGAGCGCGGATGCCTATCCGGTCGTCATCATGCAAACCACCGAGCAGCGCATCACCGAACTCGAGCCGATCGTCCGCAACGCGCGCCCAAACGTGACCACGATCGCTCCACATCCCTATGAAATTTATCTCGTCGCAACGAAATAGCGACTAACATTCTTCGTCGAAGTTGATCTGGGGCAGCGACGTCGGGTCGTTCGGGCCGACGAGATACCAGATCACCTCGTGCGAGTAGAGCGGAATGGCGTTGGGGTCGCCGGTCCACAGCGAGAGATCCGATTCCGGAATGATCGGACCGCCCAGAACGGTTCCGGCTGGCGGGATGGTTCCGCTGCAATCGCCTCCGCCGCGGAAAACCTGTCCGCTGGTGTACACGGTCACCGGGCCCGCGAACTGTCCGAACTGGGTCGCATTCACCGTGATGCCCCAGATGGTGAAGAGGTCGCCGGTCGCGTAAATCGGCTGCGTGATCGGTACGTTGTTCGGATTGGGATCCTCCACGTGGAAGACGCCGGTCGAATCGTGCGTGTGGGTCGAGTAGAAGCACGACGCATAGACGATCTCGTCCGGCGGCGGGTTGCCGCCGCCGTAGATGCCGAGCCCACGCGGCAACGCGAGCTCCGTCCCGTCAACGTAGATGCCGATGAAAACGTGGATGTGGTAGTTGTTCGACATCGTCGCGGCGCACGTCTGATTGTCGAAGGTCGAACCCAGCGGCCCCTGGCCCCCGCTCGGCGTGTCGTAATAGGGCGGATCGAACTCGCCATCGGTGCCGTTCACCGAAGGCGGCGTTGAGTAATTCGTGTAGAGGGTCTTCCCGTTCCACCCCGGCACGCTCTGCGGCGATGAAACCGGCGTCGCTGATGCCGTCGGTGTCGGTGTCGGAGCCGACAGGTCGAGCGTGTACGATGCATTATCGCCGTTGGTATCAGAGGCAGCGATCGTTAATGTACCAGCGCTGCCGGTGCCGTCGTAGGCAATCTGCGCGAGATTCATTTGCGCGGGGCCCGTCGCGCTGGTTGCCGCCGCGGAACCGGATGACGTATCGAGCGTCACTCCCGATGGGGGCGCCGCAACGTTAACGGTCACCGGCGCCTGCGATGCGTTGACATAGTTGCCCGGCCCGACGATGACCGCATTGGTTGCGTCGAGCGCCTCCAACGTGCCGTATTGCACGCATGTCGTGTTATTGGACGCACAGGTACCGCTGCTCGGTGAAAAGGTCAAGGACGCGACCACCGGGTTCATCGTGAGGTTGACGGTGTTTTGTCCCGCAACGACGGTCTGCGCGACGCTATTGATGGAAAGTGGCGTACTCGTAACGCCGTTCGAACCGTACAATGCGATCGTCCAGGCATCTGCGCCGACGAGATATGTAGCGCTGACGGTGCAGGTGGTGCCGTTTAACGTCGTGCTGCAATTCGGCGAACCCGGCGCGAGATTCACCACCAACGGCGTGGGCGACGGCACCGGCGAGCCGGACTCTTGCGTAAGCGTGATTCCGGCGAATTGCGTGTTGGGCGAGACGTAGTCGGGGCGCGCCTTCTTCATCGCATTTGAAGTTGGAATGAAGATTGCAAAGGTTGCCGATCCGCTTGAGCGCTGCGAAGCGGCCGGGCTTGCATCCGCCGCCGGAAGCGAGGAACCGCCACTGCCGTTGCACGCTGCGAGCAGAGCACCGAAGACGATGGCGAAGGCAAATAGGTAGCGCATCGTGTGCTCCTAGGGCGTCGAGGTGGGCGGACAAGTGGCGCCGTCGATGCCAAAGCACACGTTGGCCGTTGGTGTCGGCGTCGGTACCGGCGTGGGCGTCGGCGTGGGCGGAGCGGTCGTCGCCGGCGGAACGGTCGTCACCGGCGAGGGATCCGCGGTTGGGGACGGCGAGGCGTGCGCCGTTGGACTCGCGCTTACACTCGACGGCGGAAGCGCTGTGGGCGGAACGGCGGGCGCGCCGCCGCCACCGCCGCCGCCACCGCACCCGACGAATAGAGCCACAACCGCAAAGACCGCGAGCCAGCGACGCATCTACGACGATGGTAGCGAGTTGCGCGGCGCAGTTCTCGATGCGAAGGGTTAGGCTGCGTGGGGGCTTTCGGCCTAACGGCGTACCCCGTCCGACGAGCTCTGAAAGCGGTACCAAACCAGCGCGAGCAGTGCCAGCACCCAGCAGACCACGAGGTGTGAGACGTGATGCGCGTGCTCGGTGCCCGACTTGGTCATGAAATTGATCGTGCCCAGACCGTACAGTGCGCCTAGGACAAAGAAGACGAGCGCCAGCAACAGAGCGAGTGGTTTCACGATAAGAGTCCTCGTTTACTCAAGATGAAGCAGCATACGCCGGCGATCAAACAATACCAGCCGAACGGGCGTAAGTCGTTCGACTTGAAATACCGCATCAAGAATGCGACCGAGAGGTATGCGGCAATCGCCGCCACGACCCCGCCCAGCGCGGCCTGCAGCAGCACGACGTGGGCGCCGGGCGCGAACAAATAGCGCATCTCGAGCAGAGCGGCCGCGAAAATGACCGGCGTAGCGAGCAGAAACGAGAATTCGGCCGCATCCTCGTGATCCAGGTCGCAGAGGAGCGCAGCGACCATCGATGCGCCGGAGCGCGAAATGCCCGGCAGCAGTGCAAAGCTCTGCGCGAAGCCAACCAGGACGCTTTGCGCAAAACTCAAGGCTTCGATCGGGCGATCGCCGCGCGACGGGTCGGCAAGCTGGCGCCGGCGCAGTGCCTCACCGGCGAACATTACCAGCCCGTTGAGCGCGAGAAAGAGCGCGGCCGGGGCGGGCGAAGCGAACAGCGCTCGTACCGGCTCTTCGAAGAGCACGCCCAGCACGCCAACCGGGATCGTTCCCACGACCAGAAGCCAGCCGATCCGTTCGTCTCGATTATCGGAGAGGCGCCCGCGAATGATGCTGGCGACGAGCGCTCGCACGATGGCCGACCACCGTGCACGATAATACACGATCAGCGCGAGCGCCGTGCCTAAATGCAGCACCACAACGAACGCAAGAAACGTCGGATTAGCGCGATCGATGTTCGTCCAGTGCAAGAGCGCCGGCACCAAGATCGTATGGCCGAGGCTCGACACCGGAAAGAGCTCACTGACGCCTTGAAGCAACGCGAGTATCAGCGCTTGGAAATCGGTCACGGAGCAGTCAGGTACGCCGCAATGGGAAGGATTGCCTATGTAAGCAGCCTAAGGCGCCTGGACAGTGGATCAGCACGAAGGCACCCGTGCCATGGAGCCGCAAGAGCGCAAGTTTGCTCGTGTTGGCGACACGTTGCTGGTTTCATACAGCATCGGCGACGATTTTGCTCCTGAGTTCACCGAGACGTACGACATCGCGCTCGGCGGAATGGCGATGCTCACGAATGCCGAGCTGAACCGTGAAGACCCGATAGACGTGCAGATCGAACTGCGTAGCGATCCCGAACCGGTCTTGCGCGTTCGCGGCGTCGTCCGCTGGTCGCGTTACGATCCTATGCTCCAGCGCTACCGCACCGGTATCGCGTTTCTCGAGGTCGACGAACATACGCGGGCGCACCTGCAACGCTACATCGACACGCTGCACCTTCTTAGAGATATGGGGATGCTCTAAGCATCTACCAAGCCGCGAACTTCACGGAATAGGTATAGTCGGCGGCCACGGCTTTACACGCATGTGTTGCCGGCGCGTACTGAGCGCTTCGCGCCATCGACACCGCGACCTGATCCAACGACGTGCTACCGCTCGATGCAATCACCATTGCGCTTTCGATCGCACCTTGCGGATTGACGATGACGCGCACGCTTGCAATGCCGCTCTTTTGATCGCCGCGCGCAGCGGGGGCAATGTCAGGCGGCGGCGGCGAGCCAATCATCTGCACCGGCGTGTCGTTTGCCGCGCAATTCGGCGTGGCTGTGGGCGCCGGCGTCAGCGATGCGGGTGGCTCGGTTGCGGCGGTCACGACGCGACCCTCGCCCGGCGACGAGTTGGGACTGACCGCAGTTGCCCTGGCAACATGCACGGGCACCTGCCGCGGCGGCGGGGGCGTGCGACGGGGCGGCGGCGGAGCGCGCGCGATGCGGGTGGCGTGCAAGTGTTCGATGCGCACGACCTGCACCTCGTCGCTCTCGGGCGCAAACGGCCAGCGGATGATGCCGGTGAGAATGAGGTGGAGCAGCAATGATAAAGCGAACGCGACGATAAGAAACCGTCGCGTCCGCTTATTGTCCATGTGCGCCTTGTTCGGCTAGTCTGGATTAAATACCGCGCGGAAGATATACGAGCCGGTAGTCGGAACGCAATTCACCATTTTGGGCACGTACGACGACTGGCGTGCGGAACGAAGTGCCGCCTGATCGATCGCCGAGTTGTTCGACGACTGGCTGATCTTCTCGTCGACAAGATTACCCTTTTCGTCGATCGTGACCGTGACCAAGACCGTCACCGGTCCTAGACCCAAATCGCGCGCCGAATCGGGATAGTCGGGCGCAACGATGTTCGATACGGTCGCTTCCGCATTTGGATTCGCGCACGCGGGCGCTTGCGTCGGCGCGGGTGTTGCGGGAGCCGGCGGCCCCGTGCCTTGACCCTTCGGTACACCCGTTTCGCTTCCCGTCTTCACGTTGTACTGCTGCTCGTTCGACGTCGTCGACGACTCGTTGTGGGTCTTCGGAACGTTGACCTTGAGCTGCGTTTGCGGCTGCACGTGATGCGGCGGCGGCGTCCGCTGCGGCGGCGGCGTCGGAGTCGGCGGGGGAGTCGGGGTCGGTGGCGGAGGCGTTGGAACGCGCACCTGCACCTTCTTGGTTACGCTCACCTTCTCAACTTCCGAATCCTCGTGATGCGACTTGAGGTTCGGATAGAACGGCGCAAATATCAAGTTCACCAAAACGGACAGCACAAAAGCCAAGCCGACATAATTCCGTATCCGTTCGCCGGTCGTGATGTATGTTTTTTCCTTCGCCATCCGTTACGAACTCTGCCCCTCCGGGGTGCCCTCGATGTGGTTCGCCAGGCCGAAATCGATCAGGCCTGACGACTTGGCGGCATCCATCACTTGCAGGATAGTGCCATAGCTCGACCTCGGATCGGCTTTGATGATCACACTGCGGAAATGATGTCCGGTTTGATCCTGCAGAGTCTCGAATGCGTCATGCGCCTGCTGGATCGTGACCGTGTTGGATCCGATCTGGATGTTGTTCTTTTCGTCGATGATGACGACGATCTGCGAAGGCTGCACCTTGTCCTTGTTACGGGCGTCGGGCAGCTTCGGCTCCTTCGTTACCGAGGCGAGAATGATGAAGATAATGAGGAGCACCAACAGCACGTCCGTGAACGGCGTGATGTTGATGGTCGACATCACATCATCTTCTCCCCCACCTGTCGAAACGGCCACGAGTCTTGTCTAAACCTCCACCTAGGACGTGACGAAACCGACGTCTTCGAGACCGGCTTCCTTAGCAGCATCCAGAATCCGAATGATCACGCCGTAGGGTGCTTTCGTATCGGCGGTGATCGACACGTGCTTGTGAGGACGCTTGATGGCCGTAATGGTCATCACGCGGTAGATCCCCTGGGCATCGGTCCGCGTACCGTCAACGTAGATCACGCCTTTATTGTTGACGATCACTTCGATGTCGTTCTTCGGATTGTTCTGTTGGCTGGTATTGTTGCTGTGGTTCGGAAGCTCTTTTTCGAAACCGGGCGGCGTCACGAGTGCAGCGAGAATCATGAAGATGATGAGCAACACCAAGAGCACGTCGGTGAACGGCGTGATGTTGATCTCCGCCATGACGTCGGCCTCTTGCTGTGCTGAGAGCAGTGACACGGCGATGCTCCGTGCTTACTTCGCGCCGGTCTTAGACGGCTGATAGAGTTCGGTGGGAATCGGTGCACCGGTGTTGTGGAAGTGCAGCATCTCGGCCAGCTGATTTGCCGCAACAATCATCTCTTGGTTGTACGCCTTGATGCGCGACTTGAAGTAGTTGAAGAAGATCACGGCCACGATTGCGACCACGAGGCCGGCGAACGTGGTGATCAGCGCTTCCGAGACGCCGCCGGCGACCACTGCGGGCGTCGAGTTTCCTTTTAGGGCGATGTCGTTGAAGGCGCGGATGATGCCGAGCACCGTACCGGAGAGACCGATAAACGGCGCGACGACCGCGATCGTACCGATGACACCGAGGAAGCGCTCCAGTGAGTTGAGGTGTTCCATGAGCGCGATAGAAAGCGCGTCGGTAATGTCGGCACGATTCTTTTCACCGCGGCGAAGACCGAACTCGAGGATCCGCGGAAGCATGCCCTTGTTGGCCTGGCAAATCTTGATCGCGCCGTCGAGGTCATCGGCAGCGATCTTGGCGCCGATCTGGCGCAGGAGTCCTTTCGTGTCGCTGTGTTGCGACGCAAAGAAGATCAGCCGCTCGATCACGATAGCGACCACGATGACTGACGCGATGAGCAGCATCCACATAACGGGGCCGCCGCGATCCATCACGCTGAAAAATCCGTCAAACACGAGTTTCGAAACCCTCCCGGGCGTTCATGTAAAGTGCACTAGACAATGGGAAACACGGGCGGTGCGCCGCCCCGTGAGGGCGGACCATTGGCCCACCGTCCCTGGAAATCCTGGTGCTTTCAGCACTGAGCATTCCAGCCATCTCCAAACGTTTTATTACTGGGGAATGTTCTTAATCTGGTTTTCGATCTGTAAAGCGAGCCCCTCGTTGCCGGCGGCCTTCGCAAGTTCATCCGACTTTTTGAGGTAGTTGAGCGCCTGCGTCTTGTCGTCGCTCTTTTTGCTCGAGTTGTAGATTCCGGCATAGGCGATCCCTAGGGCGTAGTTCGCTTGCGCGTCCTGCGGCGCGCCGGCGACAGCCTTGGCCGCGTAATCCTTCGCCTTACCGTAATCGGGCTTGTCCGTTTTCATGATTGCAAACGCCGCAAACGTATTGGCCGTGACCGCTTCGGGCGCACTGCCTGCCGACGCGGCCTGGTCGAAGTCTTTGAGCGCCGTGGCGTAGTCGTTCGCCTGCATCGCGTCGCTGCCGGCCTGCAGGTAATGCTGAGCGATCGCCCGTGCCGGGCCGCTGCCGGAGGGATCGAGCCCCTTCATTTCGGCCGCGATCGTATCGGCATCGGCCGAGTCGTTGGTGGCGAGGTAGGCTTGAAGCAACTCCTGATCGATGTTGAGTTTCGCCTTGGGATCGTTGCCGGTGAGCTGATCGTGCACGCCCTTGAGCGTGGTGACGGCGTCCGCGTACTGCTTGTTCGAGAGCTGTGCGACACCGAGCGCGAAGCGCTCGGTCGGGTCGGGCGCGAGCGCGACCGCCTTCTGCGCGAACTCCAACGACTGGGCCGGGTTCGATTGCGATACCCGCACCGCGCCGGTGGCGAATGCCTGCGCCGCGATCGGCTGGAACGGCTTCTTGATCTCACCGACGCGGCTAAAGGTTGTCGCCGCATCCACGAAATCGTTGTCGTAGTACTGCGCGACACCCAGCAACTGCAAAACCGCCGGGTTGCCAGGCGAAGAAAGCAATGACGCGTTTGCCTTGGCAATCGCGTCCTTATACTTGCCGGCTCGAACGAGGGCGTCGATCGAGGCAGTGTCGACCCCGCCGGACTGGCTCGAGATCGCCTGCTCTTCTTCGGACTGCACGACCGCCTTGCCGTTGAAGCGCAGATGGAACGTATAGAACGAAGTAACTGGGGTTGAGCCTCGATGCGCCGGCGAGTACGTTGAGTTCTGCGCGATGTCCATCGCCGCCGCGTTGTCGCCGGGATTGGTCGAGTTGAGCACCTTGATCGCTTTGTGCGAGCCGTCGGCGTGGACTTCGACCTGAACCTCCACCGTGCCGCTGCCGGCAATGTCATGCGACGGCGGGCCTTGCCTGGTCACCTTGGCCAAACTGAAATTTGCAGATTGGGCCAGCACGGGAACAGCAGTAGCGGCAATGCCGAGCGCGCACACACCGGCCGCAATTCGAAAGATTCGTTTCATGAGGTACCTCGACTACGTAGAGCTATGCTTCTCATCCTGGGAAGCAACGCGCCGGAGCGCAGAAAGTTCCTTGGGCGTAAGTGAACGCGAGTGGCCAACCGGCAGATCGCCGAGCGCGATCGGGCCGAATCGTAACCGCACGAGTGCTTGTACCGGATGTCCGACCGCCTCAAACATGCGGCGGACTTGCCGGTTCCGGCCTTCGTGGACGGTGATGTCGATAACCGAACTGCCGGCGCGGACGGAGACGACGCGGAGCTTCGCCCCGGCCGCGTGTTCGCCGCCGTCGAGCAATACGCCGTCGTTCAAGCGTTTGACCTCCTCGACGGATAGACGGCCTGCGATCGTCGCGCGATAGATCTTCTCCACCCCGTAGCGTGGATGCAACAGACGGTTGGCAAGGTCACCGTCGTTGGTCATGAGCAGTACGCCCGCGGTGTCGTAATCGAGGCGGCCGACCGGAACCACGCGTGGTGCCCGCTTGGGCAAGAGCTCGCCGATCGTGCGCCGGCCTTGCGGATCGCGCAAAGTCGTCAGAACGCCCATCGGCTTGTGAACGACGAGATACGCCTTGTCGGCGATCGGCGTGATCGGCGTTCCGCTCACATCGACTTTGTCGCCGGGAGCGACGATCGTGCCAAGCTCGCGCACGACCTTGCCGTTAATGCGCACCTTGCCGTAGGCAATCAGCTCGTCCGCGCGGCGCCGCGACGCGACGCCGGCCTGAGCAATGTACTTGTTCAACCGCGTCCCGTCAGTCATCGTCACGGAGTCCCTGATCGGCGCGCAGCCTATCCCTAACCATTTTCGCCGCATCTTCTTCGCTCAGCGAACGGCCTCGCCAAAGCAGAGAACTCGAACCGGCGGACGGCCGGTTCGAGCCCTGACGAAGATAAACCACGAGTGCTAGGCAAATGATTGCGAGAGCAATCAGAACGATCACGATAGGCTTTGCTTAGTACTTACTGCTGCCGTTGTTTTCGTCATACCCGCGCGACATCGAGAGCGCCTCTTTAGTGACCGACTGCAAAAACTCGTCGTTCGTGCGTGTCTGCGCCATCTTGTCGAGGATAATCTCGGTGATGTCGCCGGTGTTCAGGACCGACGTCGCGCGGCGGAGCATCCAGATCTTACGCATCTCTTCGGTGGTGAGCAACAGCTCCTCGTGACGCGTGCCCGAGCGCTTGATGTCGATCGCCGGGAAGACGCGCGACTCGGCAAGCTTACGCGTGAGGTTGAGTTCCATGTTGCCCGTGCCCTTGAACTCCTCGAAGATCACGTCATCCATCTTGGATCCGGTTTCGATGAGCGCGGTAGCGATGATCGTGAGCGATCCGCCTTCCTCGATTTTACGCGCCGCACCGAAGAAGCGTTTCGGCTTGTGCAGCGACGCCGTGTCGAGACCGCCGGAGAGCGTGCGTCCTGAACTCGCGACAACCTGGTTGTAGGCGCGCGCCAGACGCGTGATCGAGTCCAGGAGGATCACGACGTCCTTGCCGAGTTCGACCAAACGCTTCGCGCGCTCCATCGTAAGCTCGGCTACCGCAGTGTGATTCTCGGGATGCTCGTCGAACGTCGAGGCGACGACTTCGCCGTCGACCGTGCGCTGCATGTCGGTGACTTCTTCAGGCCGTTCATCCACGAGCAGCGCGATGATGTGCGCGTCGGGATGATTGATCGAAATCGAGTTCGCGATATTCTTCAGCAGCGTCGTTTTGCCGGCTTTTGGCGGCGAGACGATCAGCGCGCGCTGACCTTTACCGATCGGGCAGAACAGATCGATGACGCGAGTCGACAACTGCGTCGAGCGCACCTCGAGCTTGAAGCGCTCGTTCGGATAGATCGGCGTGCCTTTTTCATAGGTGCGCCGGCCTTTGATGGCTTCGGGGTCGAGATCGTTGACGCGATCGACGCGAATGAGACCGTAATACTTTTCGCTCTCTTTCGGCCGGCGAACTTGGCCTTCGACCATGTCGCCGCGCCGTAATTCGAACCGGCGGATCTGCGACTGACTGACATAGATGTCGTCGTTGCCGATTACGTAACCACCGCGCCGCAAGAAGCCGTAGCCCTCGGGGAGGATGTCGAGAATACCGCTTGCCATCTCGATGCCCGAACGCTGCTGCTGCGCAGCGATAATGGCGGCGATGATCTCGTCCTTCTTCATGGTCGTCGGATTGCCGAGCGCGATTTCATTCTGCTCGGCGATCTCGACCAGTTCAGCTTTCTTCTTGTCTTCGAGATCGGCTGCGGTCAAAAGCGGCGGCCCAGCTTCCGCTTGAGGAAACTGTTCGTTGTGTTGTTGAAATTGCGGGTTGAACCCGTGCCGGCGGCGCGAACGGCGGCGACGTCCGCCACCTTGCTGCCCGTTATTGTTGTTTGGGGGGCGATGTTCCGTTTGCAGAGGAGTGTTCTCTCTCGTAGAGTCGTACGCATGAACAACGCGACGCTATCACGGGCGAGGCTGCCTCGCGAGCGTCGGGTCATGAGTACGGGGGAATTAAACGTGGACACTATATCACAGCGCCCGCCTCTTGTCACCCCGAGCGGGCTATGGCGATAGCCTCTTCGGCCCGGAGACGAAGGCGCTGCCGCTCTCGTAGAAGCGCAGGAGCCGGTGCGCTGCAGCGCTGATCCCGATCCGCCGGCTTGCCCGAATCTTGCTCGCCGGCCGCTGCGGCGGTAGCAGTTGCAGCTGCGACCCGTGCAACAGGTCCGCGCCATCGAAACCCCGGTCGATGTCGAGCGCCTGGCAAAGTCGTGCGGGCCCGCGGCAAAGCAGCCGAAGATCGTCGAGTCCGCGCCGGGCACGCATGAGCGCGATGCCATCCTGTGGTTCGAGCGCGCGAATCAGCACCGCTGCACCGTGGCCGTCGGATTCGCTGGTAACGTTGACGCACCAATGCTGCCCGTAAATGAGGTAGACGTACGCGTGAAAGGGCGGCCCGAACATCGCACGATTGCGCCCGGATATTCCGCGATAGGCATGCGAGGCGGGATCGTCGAGCAGATAGGCCTCGGTCTCGACAATGCGGCCAGCGGCAGCTCCTCGATCGGAGTTCCGGACAAGCCGCCACCCGATTAAAGCCCGCGCCAGCGCGCGCGTCTCGACCGGAAGCGCCGTGGGCTTAGGCAGCGGTATGGAGGACCAGTTCGGCGCGGGCGCGCGCTTCGAGGTCGGGATCGCCGCCGGCACGCAGGGCGTAGGCGGCAAAGCGGTTGAGTGCGCAGCGCAATCGCACGTAGGGAAGCACGAGCGGCGGCGGCACATCGCGACGCTGGTTGCAATCGGCAACGAGATCCGCATCGGCGAGTGCAAACGACGCGCGCTCGATGCCGCGCTCGCACAGCATCGTCGCAAGCGCGGTCAGCGCTGCGTAGCCGATCTCCCGTCCGCCCAGTCCGTCGAAACGCTGGACGCGGAAGGCGACTCGCACAAGCCGCTCTCCCGTCCGCGTTGCCAGGCGGGCATAGGCGACTCCCTCTCCGAGACCGTCGGCGGCGTACCCTAGCTGTGCCTGTACCATGCTTCTATGATACCGAACGTACGTTCGATACGTCAACAGGGCCGACCAAGGTTTCGTAGAGTTCGATCATCGCATCGACCTGACGCCCGGCGGAAAAACGAAGGGCGGCGATTTTCGCCCGCGCGCGCACACGCGGATCCGGAACATCGGGAATCTCGCGCAAGGCCCGCGCGAACGCGCTTCGATCCGGCGCGACGATGCGCGCGGCATCGCCCAGCACCTCGCGATTGGGCTGGGTGTCGGCGGCGATCACCAGGGCACCAGCCGCCAGGGCTTCGGCTTGGACCAATCCCTGTGTCTCGGTCGTACTCGGAAAGACGAAGGCGTCGGCGCTGGCATAGAGATCGGGCAACTCGTCACGCGTGACGACGCCCAGAAACCGGACGCGATCGCCGACACCGAGCTCGATCGCTAGGCGCTCGAGCTCTTCGCGTTGCGGGCCGTCACCTGCGATGACGACGGTAAGGGACGGATCGTTCGCGTCCGCCAACGCCTGCAACAGCACGTTGACGTTCTTCTCCCGCGCCAACCGCGACACGAAGAGCACCAGACGGCCATTGGGCGCGACGCCAAGCCGCCGGCGTAAACTCGCATCGCGCGTACCCGTGCCGAATCGTTCCACGTCGATGCCGGTCGGCACGACCTCGATGCGCGCCTCGACGCCGAGCTGCCGCAGATGGCTCGCCACCGCCGGTGTCGGCACGACCACCGCATCCACGAGGTTGCAAAACGTGCGCGTCAGCTGCGCCGCCGCGAAGCGCGTGGCTTTCGGTTCGAAGGGCACGTAGTGCGCATACGCTTCGAGTTGCGTGTGATAGGTGTAGACGATCGGCATTCCGTAGCGGCGCGCGTAGCGCAGGCCGGCCCAGCCGGTGACAAAGAGCGAGTGCACGTGGATCAGGCCCAAGCGCTTGATCACGTTATTGACGTTGCGCCGTCCGACCAGCGGCAACGTCAGCCGGTACGGCGTCGCGGTCGGCAGCGGCAGCGAGGGGAGACGAAACACGTCGCCGTCGCTTCGCGTTCCGCCCGGCATGCTGGGCGCAAAGCAGTACACCTCGTTTCCGCGCGCGCGCAAACCCTCGGCCAGCGTGTCGACCGAGGTGACGACGCCGTTGACCACCGGCCGGTAGATTTCGGTAAAGAACCCGACGCGCAGGTGCATGCGCAATGCTTTCGGCGGCGCCGCGAAACTCCGCTTTAAAAGAGGGTGCTCCTGCCATCATTCCGACTTTCGGCATATTCTCGACGCGAAATGGGCATGGTATAGTGCCGGGGTCAGTCGCCCGTCCAACAGGCGACCACCGTGCGGATCCGCATTGCCGGCTCCCCCTATGCGAGCCTTGATCCGCCACCAACGGCGTTTTCTCTCACTATCAGGGACCTGTCCCCAAAAATCATGTTTGGGGCGCTATCGCCGACTTTTTACCTACTGTTGGTTCAACTTGCGGGTATCCGTTCGCCACTGCGGGTGTGCGGTGCGCCGGTACCGGAGTTGGGACAGAAAGGACCTCGGTCTTGATAGGACGCGGCCCCCTGCGGCGTAGCCACGTGCTTGCCGTCAGCGTCTTGACCGCCGGCCTCGTTTGGGCCGGATTTGTAACCTACCCGTCGCCGGCGTATGCCGGATCGGCGGCCGTTATGGACAGCGTCGCCCACACGGTGATTTTCACCGCGCAAGGATCGACGACCGAACAGCCGACGAACGCGACGACGGTCGGTTCGTTCTTGCGCGAACACGGCATCGCCGTAAGCGCAAACGACTACATCTCTCCGGCACTCGACACGCCGCTTTCCGACCGCATGTCGATCGAATATCGTCCGGCGGTATCGGTTGCAATCGTCACCGGTAAGCATCGTGTGAGTGTTATCTCGAGTGCGCCAAGCGTTGCGGCGCTCTTGCAATCGCAAAACATTCATCTCGGAAAATTCGATAGCGTGAGGCCGGCGCTCGATGCCCCCGTTCCACCGAGTGGCGTCGTGCGCATCGATCACTTCTTGACCTGGCAACGCATCGAACATCGTACGATTGCTGTCGCAACGCTTCGACGCGTCGACGTCGGGCTGCGTCCCGGCGCCGCAAGAGTCGTTAGCAAAGGCGAAGTCGGGATGATTGACGTGCTGGTATCGTTCACGCAAAGTGCCGACGGCAACGTCAAGGCACGGGTCATCGGCTCGCGGGTCGTGCGCAAAGCGCGTCCGCGTATCGTCGATACCGGCGCAGAACAAGCAATGCAAATGGTAGCGACCGCATATACGCCGTATTGCAGCGGCTGCAGCGGTATCACGGCCACCGGACGTCCGGCCGGTCACGGCATCGTCGCCGTCGATCCGCGAGTGATTCCTCTCGGTACGCGCCTCTATATTCCCGGATACGGCTACGCGATCGCGGGAGACACCGGCGGCGCGATCGTTGGCTATCGCATCGATCTCGGTTACACTTCCTATCGTGATGCCATGCAATTCGGGCGCCGGGCGGTGACGGTATACCGTCTGAAGTAAATCCACGCACGCTCCTCGCGCAGTGGGGTGCACGCCCGAAGAAGAAATTCGGGCAGAACTTCTTGGTGGACGGCGCGTCGGCGCGTCGCATCGCACGCCTCGCCACCGATGATGCGCCGGCCGGGACGCGTGCAGTCGAAATCGGTGCCGGCACGGGTACGTTGACCGCGGCGCTGCTCGAAGCGGGCGCGGCCGTGACGGCGCTGGAGATCGATCCCGACCTCGTCAGCATTCTCGGTAATCGCGCCGACCTTGCGGGCGCAACGATCGTGCTCGCCGACGCGATGACGTACGATTATCGTGCGTTTGCGCGCGACCGTCCGTGGCGTGTCGCCGGGAACCTTCCGTATAACGTGGCGACGCCGCTGCTACTGCAATTGGTGGAAATGGACGACGGGCCGCAGTGCATCGTCGCGATGGTTCAAAAGGACGTGGCCGAGCGGATCGCTGCAAAGCCCGGTACCGCCGCCTACGGTAGTCTGTCGATCGCGGTGCAGTACGCAATGCACGTCGAACGCGCGTTTACGCTCGGGCCGCGCGCATTTTATCCATCGCCCAAAGTCGACTCGACGGTGCTGCGCCTGCTCCGCCGCAGCGAGCCGGCAGTGCAACCCCGCGACCTCGAACTCTTTCGGAAGGTCGTGCGCGGTGCATTCGCGTACCGGCGCAAGACGCTCGCCAACAGCTTGGCGCTTGCGCTGCACCTCGAACGGGATGCAGTCGCGCGCGCAATAGCAGCGAGCGATCTGCCGGCGGAGTCACGTGGTGAACAACTCGACCTCGAAGCGTTTTGTCGACTGGCCGACGTCATGGCCGAGCGGTAGCTTCCGCACCTTCCCGCTGCTGCTGTTGCTGCTTTTTGTCGTCGCTCCGCTCGTGGGCTACGGCATCTACGGCATCTGGGAAGCGATCCTCGTAGGATCAGCGCCGCTCGACACAAAGGCGCTGGGGAACCCGCTCTTAGTCATATTGACATTGGCCCTGACGCTGGCAGCGGAAGGGACGCTCACCCTGATCTTGGTCGCTCTCCTACCCTGGGCGTCGCGGCTTTCGTTCCGCGAGCTTGGCTACCGCCTGCCGCGTGCGCGCGACGTACTGGTGGCCTTCTTGGGCTCGCTGGTGATGGCCGTCGTCGCAAACGGCGGTGCGTCGCTGATGCAATCACTGCTTCACAGCAACCAGGATCAGCAATCCGTTGCAATGCTACGCCAACTGCACGATCCGCGGCTCTTGATCGCCTTCGCGCTCTTCGCCTGCGTGCTCGCACCGCTGATGGAAGAGACGATCTTCCGGGTCTTTCTCTTCAATGCGCTACGCCGCTACTTCGGTTTTTGGTCCGGAGCGATCGTGAGCGGGCTGTGCTTCGGCTTCGCGCACGGCGACCCGATCGCCGCGCTCCCGCTTGCGCTCGGCGGCGTCGTGCTCGCCTTCGTCTACTACCGGACGCACAACGCGTTCGCATCGATGATCACGCACGGGCTCTTCAACTCGTACACGATCCTCGCGCTGGTGCTCACGCCGCAACTCGTCAAGTGATACGCGTTGCCGTCGACGCGTGGAACCTCGTCGACGATCGCCGCGGCATGGGGCGCTACGTGCGGCGCGTTTTGACCGATTGGGAGCGCGAACCGGATCTCGAGGTGACACTCCTCGTTCGCAAGGCTCGGCACGCAACGCTCTTGACCCAGGAATTTCCGTATCACGCGCGCACGGACACCGGCGGATCCTACGACGTCGTTTGGTACCCATGGAACGCGATGCGCTTCGCGATCCGCGGTGCACGCAGCGTCGCCCTCTTCCACGATCCGTTCGCATTTACGTACCAGCATTCGAATGTGATCGCGCGCTGGCGCGAACAGTCGCCGATTCGCCGCGCGCTCGCACGCGCGAATCATCGTTCCGCGAATTCGGCTTGGACGGCGCGCGAGTTCGCCCGGCTCTTCGGCATCGATGCAGGATCGTTTGCGGTCATTCATCCAGTGCCCGATCCGTGGTGGCAGCCCGTCGAACCGAAACAGCATACGCCGTTCATCCTGGCGGTCGCCGGGCCCGAAGAACGTAAGAACATCCCAACGCTGCGCAACGCGTTCGCACGCGCCTTTCCGGCGCGCGACTGTTCGCTGCTCATCGCGGGCAATTCACCGTACGCGAACATTCATCCCGACGATACGGAGCTGCGCGCGCTTTACAGCGGCGCGCTCGGAGTCGCCGTGCCTTCGAGCGCCGAGGGCTACGGTTTGATGGCGGTCGAGGCGATGGCGTGCGGTGCGCCGGTCATCGCTAGCGATGCCTCCGCGCTACCCGAAGCCTGCGACGGCGCAGCCAAGCTGGTACCGCCATTCGATGTGAACGCGTGGGCGCTCACGTTGCGTGAGATCGCGGATGACGCCAGGCTGCGCGAGAGCATGCGCGAGCGGTCGCTCGCGCGCGCCGCGCGGATCGATCGCTCCGAACCGGCGCGCCTTACCCTAGCGTTGCTGCAACGAGCGCTCGAAAGCGCTCGATGAACTGCTGCGGCGAAAAGCCCTCGGCGTGCGCGCGCAAGTGCCGCGCGTCGTAGCGGCTCGGATCGAATCGGCGCAACACGCCGGCGAGCGACTCGGCCGTCGGTTCGTTGAAGAAGACGCCCGTCTCGCCCTCAACGACCGTCTCGCGCGCACCCCCGCCACGATAGGCTATCG
Source organism: Vulcanimicrobiota bacterium (assembly GCA_963837195.1). GTDB lineage: Bacteria > Vulcanimicrobiota > Vulcanimicrobiia > Vulcanimicrobiales > Vulcanimicrobiaceae > Aquilonibacter. Next base: position 2,716,600 of record CAWIMO010000006.1, on the reverse strand, counting down.
TCGGACGCCCGGTCGCCGCCGCCTCGATCGGTACGAGTCCCAAATCTTCTTCTCCCGGGAGGATCGCGGCGATCGCGTTGCCGAGGAGTTGGTTGATCGTCGCGTCGTCGACGAAGCCGAGAAGCGTCGTCGTGCTCGCACGCGCGCGCTCGCGCAGCTGCGCCATGGCCGGACCGTCGCCGGCGACAAGTAATTTCACGCCGGCGAGCTGCGCCGCGTCGATGGCACGATCGATCCGCTTGTACGGCAAGAGCCGCGATGCAATAAAGAAATAATCGCCGCCGCCGCTACCGATCGTAAAGCGATCGACGTCGGCCGGGGAGTGCAGCACGTCGGCATCGCGGTGATAAAATTCGCGCACGCGATCTTGGACCGTGCGACTGTTGGCGACGTAGCGCGTCGGCCGCTTTGCGGCCTCGAGATCCCAGCGCACCAATGCGCGCACCATCGGACGGGCGAGCTGCGAGAGGCCAAACCCTCCCAGATACCGTTCGTAGTCAAAGAGAAAGCGGCTCACGGTGTGGATAAAACACACGTGCACGGCGTCGGCGCGGACGCGCACGCCTTTTGCCCATGCGCTGGTCGAGCTGACGACTAGATCGTAGTCGCGCAGATCAAAGGCTTCGAACGCGCGCGGATACAGTGGGGCGAGGTAACGGAAGCTGCGATTCGCGCCCGGAATGCGTGCGAGCAGCGAGGCGCGCACGCGCTCGCGCGGGAACAAATCGCCGACGGCGCCTTCGTCGTAGAGCGCTGTGAAGATCGGCGCCTGCGGCCAGGCGCGCGCGATGTGCGCGAAGACGCGCTCGGCACCCCCGCGCTGGTTTAGGTAATCGTGGACAAGCGCAACGCGAATGGCGCTACGAGTTTTCGCGCGGGAGAACCAGCGCGATTGTCGGATTGCTCAAGTACTCGCGTGCGACGCGCTGGAGATCGGCGGCGCTCGTCTGCGAAATCGCGTCGAGCGTGCGCGTCAGATAGTCGGGTTGCTGCCCATTCTCATCGTAGATCACGGCAAGCCACGCCCGTTCCTCGAGCGAGTTCGTGCTGCTGATGAAATCGCCGGACGCCATCGCCTTGAAGTCGTCGATCGAGCCTTCGAGCTTGGTCGTTGCCAGAATGCTTGCGATCGAAAGCGCCGTCGAGAACGAACGGTTTGGATTACCGATGCCGCCGTTGACATAGAGAACCAAGTCCGGCTGAGCGTTCTCGTACTGATAGACCGCGCCGACGGCGCGCGATGCGTAGGTCTCCGATACGACCCCGGGCACATCGGCCATGTCGGCAAGCGTGCGCTGCATGAACGACGCCAGCACCAGCATCGGCCCGAAATCCTTGCTTCCGACCAGCGGCGCCGGATACTGCGCGATCAGCCAGGGTGCGGAGATGTCGCGTTCGGCGACGAGTTGCCGTGACGACCCGCTCAGCTTCGGCAGCTTCACGTTGATCGCCGTCGTGTTGCCGTCCGGTAACGTTTCACCGAACGCCGCGAGCGTACCGGCCGGCAATGCATCGATCCGCCCCGCGGCGCTGACGTAGGATCCGCCGCGCAAATAGTACGTGGCGTAGAACGCCTTGACGTCATCCGGTCCAAGCTGCTCGAGCGCAGCCGGGAGGCCAAATTGTGGAAGACCGGCGTTCGCAGAGGTCGCCACCGTCGAGTTGAGCATGTCCAGACCGACTTGCAACGCGACTTGCTGATTTTCCGCGATGCGTGCGATGAGTTTGCCGCGCGCCGTACGTACGGTCGTGGCGCTGAACGCCGGCGCCGAGAGCCCGCTCCGCGCGAGCGCGAGCACCTTAGCCGAGTCGTCCGGTAACGCTTCGATTTCGAAACGGACGTCGTCCGGATCGACGGTGAAGCTGATCGATCCGCCCGCAGCCGCGATCGCATCGTCGAGCGCCACGCCGTTGACCGGCGTCGCAATGATCGTCTGCGCGGTCAGCGCGGCAAGGCCGTTCTGCGCGAGCGACTGGCGGTTGAGTCCGGCGCGCACGACGTAGACGACGTGCAGCAGGGGTGCGGCCGCATCCTGTTGCGTAATAAGCGTGACCCCGCCGCTGCGCGTCACGACCGGCACCGCCCCGGCCGCTTGCGCGAGCGACGGGACGGCCGCGATCAACAAAAACGCAGCGATGGCGGCGATACGGAGCTTCACGAGGTCGGTTCCTTCGAGGTCGCGGTGATCAGACGCACGACGACCGGATGAGCGAGATATTTTTTGACGATCGAGGCGACATATTGCGGATCGAGCGAACGCGCTGCTTTCCAGTAGGTGCTTTGTGCATCGCTCGGCGCGTAGGCGCCGTTGCCCTCGGATGAGTACCAGCCGAGGTTGTCGGCCTGTTCGGTCGGCGATTGCGAGTCCGCGGCGAGATGGTACAAGAACGCCTCACGGGCCGCCGCAAACGCGGCTGGGTCAAGCGGTTGCGCCAAGCCCGAGACCGCGGCAAGAACCTGCGTTTCGACCAGCCCCGGTTTACTGCCGCCGATCGTGACTAACATGACGCCGGGATCGTGGAGCGTAATGAACTGGCCGTTCACGTACGCGTCGCCGGTCGGATCGAGGGCCTTGCTCACCAGACCGGTTTCGTCGCGGAAGAGATAGTCGGCGACGAAATCCAGCGCGGTCGCGGCACGTTCGTCGGCAATCGGCGGCCCCGTCCAGGCAAGGCCCTCGCCGGTTACCGCTGCGGTCAGCGTCCTATCCGACGGCGCCGCGGCCGTTGCCGAAACGATCGGCGCATCGGGCGTCCCTGGCGTTCCCGCCGTCACCGCCGCGAACAACGACGGATCGACGTTGCCCGCGAGCGCAAAGGTCGCATTCGCCGAACGAAAGGCGCGCTTTGCAAAAGCGTTGATCTGCGCAAGCGTGATGCCTCTGAGATCGCCGAGGTCGCCCGGGATCGGCGCAAAGTGCGCCGGTCCCGACGAGAAGAGCTGCGCGAAGAGCGCATCGTGCAACAGATCGTCGGGCGAGTAGTGCTCCTGTGCTGAGAGCACCGCAACGTCGGTGCGTGCGATCTTGAGCGAATCATCGTCGAGAGCAGGGGCGAAGTAGGCGGCGCTCATCGCTGCAACGACGCGGCGCGCCGCGCTCGCGGGAACGCTCGCGCTAACGTCGACCAAATCGGGATACACGTTGATCGCAAGCCGGCCGCCCACGCCGCGAACCAAACTCACCAGCGACTTTCCGCTCTCAAGCGTTGCGGCGGCAGCGGCCGTCGCCGCTAAACGAGAGATGCCGGGCGTCGCGTTGTCATAACCCGCGGCGGGCGCGCGGAACCACAGGTCGACCGCCGCCGATGCTAGCGTAGGATCGGGAACCATCGTGTAGCTGCCGCCGTGCGGCAAGGTGCCGGCCGTGGGCTCGCCGGCTGCAATAGCGCCAAGCGGCGCCAGCATTGCTGCAAGCGCCACTGCGGTCAAGACGGAGCTACGCACTAGGCCGGCTCCGGCCGTATCGTTGGGGGAATACGCGACGGTTTCTCGCGCGCAGGCTCTTCCGCTGGAGGGCGCTCGGGCTCAGCGTCGGCAACGACGGCGGGTCCGCCCTTGTCGTTGCGATCGTAGGGTTTACCATCGAGAATCGCGCGCACTTCCTCGGCGTCGACGGTCTCGTATTCGAGCAGCGATTTGACCATACGCTCGACTTTATCCCAATTTTCTGTGAGCATCGTGCGACCGCGTTCGTAGCAGCTCTCGATGATCCGGCGCACCTCGCCGTCGATTTTGCTGGCAACCTCTTCGGAGTAGTTACGCTCCTCGCCGAAGTCACGTCCCAGAAAGACCTGGTGATTCCCGCGTCCGAACTGAATCGGGCCCAGCTCGCTCATACCGTACTGCGTCACCATCCGGCGCGCTAGCTCGGTTGCTTTCTGGAAGTCGTTGCTTGCCCCGGTCGTAACGTCGCCGAACTGAATTTCTTCCGAGAGACGTCCACCCAGCGCCATGGTAATCTGCGCGAGAATCTCTTCGCGCGTCATCTGATGCCGATCGTCTTCGGGCAGCGACCAGGTGATGCCCAGCGCCATGCCGCGCGGAATAATCGTCACCTTGTGCACCGGATCGGCTTTGTCGAGCATGCCGCCCAGAATCGCGTGACCGGACTCGTGGTAGGCGGTGTTCTCTTTCTCCTTGGCGCTCATCACCGTCGACTTGCGCTCGGGACCGACCATCACGCGATCGATCGCCTCATCGCAGTCGTTCATCTCGATGATGTTCTTGTTCTTGCGAGCCGCAAGCAGCGCCGCTTCGTTGAGCAAGTTCTCGAGATCCGCACCGGAGAATCCGGGCGTGCGCTTGGCCAGCACTTCGAGTGAGACTTCCTTTGAAAGCGGTTTATTGCGGGCGTGTACTTCGAGGATCTTCTCGCGGCCGCGGAAATCCGCGCGATCGACGACGATTTGCCGGTCGAAACGGCCCGGGCGCAGCAGCGCCGGATCGAGCACGTCGGGGCGATTGGTCGCTGCGATCAAGATCACGCCGGTGTTCTGATCGAAACCGTCCATCTCGACCAGCAACTGGTTCAAGGTTTGCTCGCGCTCGTCGTGGCCGCCGCCGAGACCCGCGCCGCGCTGGCGCCCCACGGCATCGATCTCGTCGATGAAGACGATACACGGTGCCGATTTCTTGGCTTGATCGAAGAGGTCGCGTACGCGCGAGGCGCCGACGCCGACGAACATCTCGACGAAGTCCGAACCCGAGATCGAGAAAAACGGCACGCCGGCTTCGCCCGCGATCGCGCGCGCGAGCAACGTCTTGCCGGAGCCCGGCGGTCCGAGCAGCAGCACACCCTTGGGGATGCGCGCGCCCAGCGCCTGATACTTCTTGGGATATTTAAGGAAGTCGACGATCTCGCCGAGCTCCTCTTTGGCTTCGTCGACGCCGGCGACGTCGGCGAAGGTGACCTTCGGGCGATTTTCGCTCATCATCTTGGCGCGCGAGCGGCCGAATGAGAGTGCCTGGCTCCCACCGCTCTGCGCCTGACGAAGTATAAAGAAGAACAGCGCCGCGATCAACAGCAGCGGCGCGATGCTCACCAGACTCGAAACCAGACCACTATTCGTCGGCTGTTCGAAACCGTACTCGCCGTTCTTGATGTGCTTCGAGAGCTGCTGGGAGAACGAGCTGTCCGTGTTGGGAAGCGTGACCGTGTACTTGGTCCCGTCGGCGAGTTCGCCCGACGCTTCGAGTCCCACGGCATGGAACGAGCGGACGTCGTTCGCTTCGAGCTTCTGATAGAAGACGCCGTAGTCGAGGCGCGTCACGCCCTCGCCCGGCTGCATGAGCTTCTCCACGACGAAGAAGACGATCAGCACGGCAGCGACGATGAGGAGAATGGATCGAAGGTGTTTGCTCACGTAATTTTTGCTTTCGGCCTCGGAAGTGTCGTTACATTAAACAACGCTTCCTGGGCTATCGTTTCCTTAATCGGTACCGGTCTCACACAGGCTTAACCCTCGGTAAAGACCTCTGGTCGAAGCTGCGCCAGGTACGGCAGGTTCCTAAACAGTTCCTGGTAGTCGAGGCCGTAACCTACGACGAACTCGTCGGGCGCCACCAGCCCGACGTACTCGACCGGTACCTCGACCAACCGGTGATAGGGCTTGTCGAAGAGTACGCAGGCACGCAATCGCGCCGGGTTGCGCTCTCCCAGTAACGCTCGCAGATACTCGAGCGTGAGGCCGTTGTCGATAATGTCCTCCACGATTACGACGTTCCGCCCGCCGACCGGATCGCTGAGGTCCTTGAGCAGCCGGACTTCACCCGACGAGCGCGCGGCATTGCCGTAACTGGAAACGCAAATGTAGTCGACGTAAATCTCACTCGGCCCGTCCGGCAGCCTGGAGATAGCACGCGACAGATCCGCTGCGACATAAAGCGCACCTTTGAGAACGCCTACCAGCGTGAGCGGCCGGCGACGGTGGTCGTGTGCGATCGCGGCGGCGAGCCGCTCGATTGCTGCCCCGATTTCAGCCGCCGAGAACAGCTCGCGGGCGATCGCGGCGTCATAGTTATGCATCGTTTTTGTCACGGCAACTCGTCGTTCCTGATGATCATCCCCCGGTCGATTCGCAGCTCGACGCCGGTCTTCATATGAAAGCGGCCGGATCCACCGCGCTCGATCGCGCGCACCGCCGCTTCGACGTGCGCGAAATCGACGTCGCGCAAATCTTCCTGCGCCGCTAACACCGCGCGCACCTCGCGGCGCAGGCCGGCGCGCTGCGTGCCGTCGCGTTCCTGCGATACCAGATCGGCGGTCCGCGCCACCGCCGCGTCGAGTCCCGGGAAGAGCGGGCGCAGTGCCCCCAGCGCCGTTCGCAACGCGTTGCGGCGCAGTCCACGATCCGCATTGCTGGGGTCGACGGCGTAGGGAAGCGCGTGCAGGTGGCAGAGCCGGCGCAAGTCGTCGGCGGCAGCGTGCAAGAGCGGTCGCGCGAGGTCGACGCCGTGGCACAGCGACCGCCGCGCCCGCATGCCTGCCAAACCCTCCGGCCCCGCGCCGCGCAGCAGCGCGAGCAGCACCGTTTCACTCTGGTCCTCTTGATGATGCGCGGTTGCAACCACGTCCGCGCCGCTCGCCTGCGCGATGCGCGCAAGCGCCTCGTAGCGCGCGTCGCGCAAGGCCGCCTCGTCGCGACTCCCACCGTCTAACGCGACGACGCGAACTGGCAAGCCGAACGTAGCTGCAACGCGCAAGACCACGCACTCGTCCTGCCATGCCGATTCGCGCGTGCCGTGATTGACGTACGCGAGCGTCAACTCGAGGCTCATCGGTTTACGCAGCGCCGCGAGCACCTGCACGAGCGCGACCGAGTCGGCTCCTCCGCTACATGCAATCGCGATCCGGTCGCCGCGCCGGATCACACCGTCACGCTCGATGCTCTGCTCGATCGATGCCTGCGGTTTAGCGCCGCGCATTAGCGAACATTGCGGGCGATCTCGCGTTCGACTTCGCGTTTGGCGACGTCGGCGCGCTTGTCCCAAAGCTTCTTGCCGCGCGCGACGCCGAGTTGCACCTTCACTTTGCCGCGTGTGAAATACATGCGCAACGGCACGATCGTGAGGCCCTTCTCCTTCACCCGCGACTGCAAATCAGCGATCTGGTCCTTGTGCAGTAGCAGTTTGCGTGGACGGTTCGGATCGACGTTCGAGAAGCTGCCCTGCTTGTAGGGCGGGATGTGCATGCTCATGAGCCATGCCTCACCGTCGCGAAAGCGCGCGTAGGCTTCGTTCAAACTTACGCCGCCGGCGCGAATCGACTTCACCTCGGTGCCGGTGAGCGCGAGACCGGCCTCGAGCGAATCGAGGATGTGATACTCATGCCGCGCACGCCGGTTGTCGATCGCCGGTTCGTTCTGTTTCTTGGCTTGCTCTTTGATTTGAACGCGGGTTTGCTTAGATTTAGCCATTACTCCGACCGGCGACCGACCCGATAATCATCGATCGCGTCGACCGGGCCTCTTGAGACGAATTTACCTTCACCGTCAGCCAGTACCATGCCCGATGCATCGCTGAGTTGCGCCTCGAGACCCAGCACATTTCGACGCTGCCAAGCGATGTGTCCGGTGATCGTGATCGGGGCGCCGATCGGCACGGGCTTGCGAAAGCGCACGTTGATGCTCGCGGTGACGCCGCGATGGCCGGCAGCGCCGGCGGCGTGCGCCATCGCCTCGTCCATCAACGACATTACGATGCCGCCGTGCGCGACCGATTTCCAGCCTTGGAATTCCGCCGCTAAGGTCGTCTCCGCGCGAACGCCGTCGCCTTCAGGTTCGAACTGCAGACGCAAACCGATCGGGTTTTCGGGACCGCAAGCAAAGCAATAGCCGTCGTCGACCGGGATGCTCACCGGCCCGACTCCAACCGCATCGCCAGATATTCAGGCAGGTGCGCTTCGTGGATTTTCTCTTGCACCTCTTGAATTGGATACGGATAGCGCACCCATTCGACCGTGCGCTTCTGCGGTTCGTAGAAGACGAACGACGCCTCGGGATTGAGATCACGCGGCTGCCCGATGCTGCCGACGTCGACGATGTAGCGCCGGCCTTCCTCGAATTCGAGGACGCCGCCTTGCTGCATGTGCCGGTGACCGACGCTGCCGTCGGGCTCCTGCACCCAATACTCGGCGATATGAGTATGGCCGATAAAGACCAGCGGTGCATCGGTCAGCGCAAACGCCTTGGCCGCAGTCCGCTTGTCCAAAATATATTCGAAGTAGTTGACCGGCGCGCCGTGCACCATCAGGAACTCCGGATAACGAATCTCGTACGAGAGTCCGTTAAGCCAGGCGCGGCTTTCGTCGTTGAGCACTCGTTGGGTCCAAGCAATCGCCGCACGCGCCGCATCATTGAAATATTCGACGCCGAAATTTTCCAGCGCGGCTAAATCGTGGTTGCCCAGCACGGCGTGTTTGAGACGCGTGCGCAAGAGCTCGATGCATTCGTTGGGGTTCGGACCGTAGCCGACGACATCGCCAAGGCAGAGGATCTGATCGGCTGGGTCCATCAACGAGAACGCGCGTTCGAGCGACTCGATGTTGCCGTGAATATCGGAGATGATCGCGTATCTCATGCGCTCAGGCTCGGCACCGCTGCGACGACGTCGCGAAATGCCGCGGCAAATGCTTCGCGCATCGGCGGCGTTCCTGCGCTGACCCGCACGTACCGGTCGAGCGGCGGCAAGCCGGGCTTGCGAATCCACACGCCGTGGCGCGCGAGCAATTCGTTCATGACCGCGGTCGCGCGTGCAGCGCCGCCAAGATCGATGCACACGAAGTTGGTTTGCGAGGGGATCGAGCTAAGTCCCAGTTCGCGCGCCAGCGCATAGTAGTCCTCGCGCGCTTGCGCGACCGCCTCGACAACCTGACGGCGGAACGGCTCGTCGGCAAGCGACGCCAGCGCACCGATCTGCGCGTTGCGGTTAACGCCGTACTGCAGCCGGATTTTTTGCAGGATACCGATGACGCGTTCGGTGGCTATCGCGTAGCCGATGCGCGCGCCGGCCAGACCGTACGCCTTTGAAAAGGTGCGGGTGCGAACGATCCGGTCTTCTAAGTGCATCGGCAGCAGTGACGACTCCTCGACGAAGTCGGCGTAGGCCTCATCGAGCAGAAAGACCGCGTTGTGCGGGATCGCGTCGAAGAATCGCCGCATCTCGTCGCGCCCGATGAACGTGCCGCTCGGGTTGTCGGGATTGGAGAGATAGATCACTGCCGCCGATTCGCGCGCCGCGACCGCTGCAAGCTCATCGAGGTCGAGGGTGCCGTCGTCGCGATAGTGTGCGAACACCAGGCGCCCGCCGTAGCCGTGGACATGATAGTTGAAGGTCGGATACGAGCCGCGCGTAGTCAGCGCCGCGGCACCCGGCGCAACGAATGCCCGGACCACGAGCCCCATGAGGTCGTCAATGCCGGCGCCTACCAGGACTTCGTCCACTCCAACGCCGTGCTTGCGCGCGAGCGCCTCGCGCAATTCGTAGGATTCGGGGTCGCCGTACCACCAGATGCGCTCCAACTCAGCGGCCATCGCGGCGACGGCGCGAGGTGACGGGCCAAAGGCGCTCTCGTTGGCGCCAAGCCGAACAAGCGAAGACCGGCCCGTTTCACGCATGAGCTGCTCGGGACCGATGAACGGCGTCATTGGCGCGATCGCCTCAACTAAGGGCACTGGGCGGATCACCGCTGCTTCTTTACCTCCATTAAAAACGCACTGCACTTCGCGCAGTGCTTTGGCGCTTCGCGCCCCCGTGTCGACTTCGCGACACGGGCCCCCAACGAACTAGACGAATCGGTGTACGGTAACACGCGACCCCATCTCCAAGTCTTCGGTTTCTTCAGGGACGACAATGTATCCATCAGCATGGGCCGTAAGGCTCACTAGCGACGAGCGGATCGGCAGCGGCCAGGCCGACCATTCGTCGTCCTGCGCCTCGAGGCGCACCGGAACGAACCACGTCCACCCCCGGCGTGAGCGTGCCCGGGAGCCCAAACGGGCGACGACGGTCACGACCGGCACCGGGGCGCCGGCGAGCGCCCCTACGATCGGCGCCACCACCGCTTCCAAAATGACCAGGGCGGAAGTGGGATTCCCAGGCAGACCGATGACCGGTTTGGTCCCCACGGCCGCCAGAACGGTGGGCTTGCCGGGCTTGACGCGCAGCCCGTGCACGAGGACGCCCGGCGGTCCGAGCGCCGCAATCGCCGCGGGCGTACGGTCCAACTCGCCGACCGACGACCCGCCGGTGACGATCGCCGCGTCGGCTTCGGAGAGTGCTCGGCGCAGGGCGCGTTCGAGCGCGCCGGGGACGTCGGCGACGGTTGCGCCGTGAACGGGTTGCGCTCCCATTGCCTGCAACGCACCGGCGATGGCGTGACGGTTCGAATCGCGCACTTGACCGGCGGCGGGATGCATAGCCGGCGGCACGAGTTCGTCCCCGCTCGAGATCACTGCGATACGCGGGCGCGGGAAGACGGGAACGGCCGTGACGCCGAGCGTTGCGAGCACGCCCATTTGCGGGCCGCCGATCCGGGTGCCCGGCTCGAGCGCCGCGGTTCCCGCGCGCATGTCACCGGCACGCGGATTTACGTTGGTTCCGGCATCGATCGCGGTTTCGATGGCAACGCTTTGACTCGCCTGGCGTACGTCTTCGATGGCTACGACGCTGTCGGCACCGTCAGGAACGACGCCGCCGGTCGGAATACGCACGGTTTCGCCGGGGAGTAACTGCGCGCCCCACGGCCGCCCCATAGCGATCGCCCCGACGATCGCGAACGTTCCTGGCGCGTGCGCGGCATCGATTGCAAAACCGTCCATCGCGGACCGCGGTACGCTGGGATAGTCGGCATCCGCCACGACGCGTTCGGCAAGAATCCGGCCGAAGGAATCTTCAAGCCGGATGCGTTCGGGCGCGCGTGGCGACACCGCCACGCGAGCGAGGAATGTCGCAACCGCCTGCGCAGGCGACAAAAGATTTTCTTCGATGAAGACGAAGCCGCGCTGTTCCATGCTCGATATCGCTCTTGTTCGACGCGATCCGGATCGTGTGCGCCAATCGGCACAACGCCGTGGGATCGACGTTTCGTTCGTCGACGAGATTCTGCGTCTCGATGCACAGTACCGCTCCACGCTTGCCGAAGCCGAGCGGTTGCGGGCTGACAAGAATCGGCTTTCGGCGCAAATCGGCAAAGCAGCCGATAAGGCGGCCGCCGCGCAGGAATTGCGCCCGCAACTCGATGCGATTGCCGCCTCGATCGCGGTTGGCGACGAACAGTCCAAGGCGCTTGCGCCCGATGCGGCCGGATCGCCGCTGCGTGCGCTGCTCGAAAACACGCCAAACGTCCTCGATGACTCCGTGCCCGACGGAAGCGGTTCGGATGAGAACGTCCTGGTGCGAGCCTGGGGCACGCCCCCGGCTCTGTCGTTCGAGCCGAAACCTCACTACGAGCTGGGGGAAGCCCTCGGCATTCTCGATTTCGAACGTGCGGCCAAGCTCTCGGGCAGCCGCTTCTGCGTGCTGCGCGGCAAAGGCGCGCAACTGCAGCGTGCGCTCGCGCGCTTCTTTCTCGACCGTGCGGCCGCCGCCGGCTACGAAGAAGTGGCGCCGCCCGTATTGGTGACGCGCGAAACGATGTGGAGCACCGGTCACCTCAGCAAATTTTCCGACGCGATGTTTATGGATCCCGATGCCGATCTGTTCATGATTCCAACCGCCGAAGTGCCGTTGACGGCATTGCACAGCGGCGAGATTCTCGAGGCGGCGGCGCTGCCGGTCAAACTCACGGCGCACACGCCATGCTTTCGCAAAGAGGCCGGCGCGGCGGGAAAAGACACGCGCGGGCTGATGCGCCAGCATCAATTCGAGAAGGTCGAGCTCGTCTGGCTAAGCACGCCGGAGCAATCTTTCGATGCCCTCGAGCGACTGACCGCCGATGCAGAAGCGCTCTTGCAAGACCTCGAGCTACCGTATCGCACGATGCTGCTCTGTGCCGGTGACGTCGGATTCAACAGCGCAAAGACCTACGATCTCGAAGTCTGGTTGCCGAGCGCGAATACCTATCGCGAGATCAGCTCGTGTTCGAACTGCACGGATTTTCAAGCGCGTCGCGCGTCGATTCGCATGCGCCGAGATCCTACGGCCAAACCCGAGCACGTGCACACGCTCAACGGTTCGGCGCTCGCGGTCGGTCGTACGCTGCTCGCGATCCTGGAGAACGGTCAACAAGCCGACGGTTCGATCGTGATTCCTCGCGTCTTAGTTCCCTACACCGGCTTCGAGCGCATCGCCTAGCCTTTGTCATCCCGAGCGTAGGCGCGTAGCGCCGAAGTCGAGGGACCGCATCTTCTCGGACGACGCTTTGGATCGCTTTCGAACGAAGGGTCGAAGTTTTGCGCCCTTCGCGGGATGCGAACTTCCTTTGGTAGTGGCGCAAAACTCGCGCAGCAGGAGCGGCGCAGGATGTGCCGCGACGAGCGTCTTCGAGAGGAAGCAATCCAAAGCGAAAGCCGCGAAGGTAGTCGGTCCCTCGACTTCGCTCACTGCGCTCGCTACGCTCGGGATGACAAGGCGTCGGCGAGCGCGTCGACGGCGGGTGAATGTTCCGGTCGCTCTACGCCGGCGGGATACAGTGCCTCGATCGAGACGCTGGTTTGAACCGCGCTCTCAGGGTGGAATGTCACTCGCACGCGCTCTTGGTTCACCGTGCCGAACCCGCCTTCGATCGTGGCGGCGACGCGATCGTCGACGTAGATGTTCGCGCCGAGCACCCGAGCGAACGCATCAAGGACGCGCTCGTAGGCGGCGTCGACCCCGAGAGGTACGCTCACCGTGCGATGCGGACGCAAGCCGACCCTCGGGATTTGGCGCTTGCGTAAGCCGATCGATTCGAGCAGACCGGCGAAGAACGAACTCACCGCGCCATGATCCACGCGGCGACCAGACCGAGCAAACAAAGCGCGCCGAGTGCCGATGCCGGGATGAGGCTTGCGCGCCGCCGGGTAAATGCAATCGTATAGACGGCTTTGAGCAAATTGTTGGATGACGAAGCGATGACGATTGCTACCGCCGAAAGGCCGATGCCGATGCTCGTGGCACCGCCTTGTGCAAGACTTACGACGAACGGATCGATATCGGTAACGCCCACGACTGCCGCAAGTGCCAGAACGCCGTGGGCGCCGGCGTGCGCCTGCACCCACTTCGAGAGCAGCGAGATTACGATCAACAGCGTTGCGAAGATCAACGCCGTGCCTAGACGCAACGGATTGCCCGGGACTATGTCGGCGGGCTTCGTGCCGTTACCACGATCCGCAAATGCGGCAGCAACGCTGATTGAGATCGCCGCGAGAACGAGCATCGGTATGAGAACCGCGTGCGCCAACGCGACGTTGAATATCGCGACGACGACAATTATGCGTACGTACATCATGGCGGTCGCGGCCACCACCCCGGCGGTGATGTTCGGCGTTACGCCTTGGTCGCGCGCGGTGCGCGACAGGACGACGGTCGTTGCCGTCGACGAATACAAGCCCCCGAGCGCCGCGGCGACCAGCACGCCTCTTCCCGGCAACACGTAACGCTGCAACAGATAGCTGAAATATGAGAGCGACGACACGGCGACGACCGCGAGCCAGACGTTGAACGGTGTGATCTGCGTGTGCGCGATCGGCGGCGCGCCGTAGAGCAGCGGCAAGACGACGCCGACGAGCAGCAAGAATTGACCCAGTGTGACGGCTTCCGATTCGGGTATGCGCGCGACGAGCGCATGCAGCCACGCGCGCGAGCCCACCAGTAGCACGGTGCCCACGATCAGGGCAAACGGGATCCATAGCGGCTGCGTGAGCGCAAGCGGTCCGAGAATGTACGCGATCAGCGTGCAGGCCGGAATGATCAACGGCCCGTCCGCGGATTTGCGCTTACCCTCGAGCACGGCGCGAATGTAAAGGGAGACCCACCATCCGAGTACCAGGAGACCCGCGATAAACGCGAGCGCGTAGTGGGGCTCGACGAGGTAAAGCGCGGCTCCGGCAAGCGAGATGAGCGGAAAGGTGCGAATGCCGCCGGGCACCGCCGGCTCCTCACCACCGAAAAATTCCTCGAACGCAAACCCGAAGAAGAGCGAGAGCGCGAGGAGGACGGCGTAGTTCACATGCCGCGCCAGATTTCGCGCACGGTCGTGCTGCGATCGACGCTCTCGACGTCACGATAGGTCGCGCCGACAAAATCCATCGACGGATTGGTGACGCCGTACCAAAAGTGCTCGTTCTTGAAGTGATGCCACAGATGGTACTTCTTTACGTAGCGTCCCAGCGGCGTGACCGGATTGAACGGAATGTGCGCGATGTAGTGGACCCACTCGTAGTAAAACAGTGCGCACACGCTACCGAACGCGAGCGAGAACGCAAGCGCCGGACTACGAACGACTGCGAGGTAGATACCGTAGTACACGAGGACCGTCGGCACGACGAACCACCACGGCAGGAAGAGCAACTCGATCTTGGGCGGATCGATGTGATGATCGTAGTGTAGCTTGTGCTGCAGCTTGAGCACGAACGGAATCTTTGAGGGCTGCGCGTGAAAGAGAAATCGGTGCGTGGTATATTCGGAGACGAAAAAGATCGCCGCGCCGATCAGCGCTCCTGCGAGCGAGAAGGGCGCAGCACCAAAACCAAATGCACCGATTGCGGCCACGATTCCAAGCGCGAGAATGCCGTTGCTTCCATGGCGTAGGAACGCAGCGATCATCCAGCGTCTTTGATCATATCCAGCAAGCCCTGACGATCGAGAAAGCGGATATGGCCGCGCTCGCGTTTGAGCAGGTCACGCTGCTCCAACTCCGCGATCGCCCGCGCCGCGACCTCCTTCACCGTGCCGGCGGCAGCGGCGATCTGCGCCTGTGTGAGGTTCGGTAGCGGCGAACGTGCCGGACTGAGCCCGCGTTCGGGCATAGCGTAGGGCACGAGCACGTGCGCGATGCGCGCGATGATCGGCATCGTGGACTGCGTCGCGAGCGCCTGCATGTGATCGCGCCGGCGCTGCGCGTTTACCCGGCCGATGGCCACCAGCAACGACGGATTACGTTCGGCGACGTCGAGCACGACGCGCCGAGGCAGGCGCAGATAACGCGCAACCTTCGAAAGCACGATTACGCGGCCGCTCGCCGGCGCTTCGTCGAAGAGCTCGAGCTCGCCGATCAGCTCGTAGGGAAACATTTCGAGAAAGATGCGTGGCCGGCCATTGCCGTTACCGGTTGTCAGCGCGATTACGCCCTCGAAGACGATCCCGAGGTAAGGCCACTCGCTGTTCTCGGTAACGATCGTCTGTCCGCGGCGCATGGTGTGCAAACTCGCCTGCGCAGCCAGCTCGGTGCGCGTGTCGTCATCGAGCGTTGAGAACACGGCCGCGCGCCGCAGGACGCCCGCTGGGGAGGGCGCGTCGTGTTCGACCGCAACGCGCGTGAGCCGAACGATCCATTCGCGATCCCCGGTACGACGGTGATCGAAAAGTACTTCGTGCGGCCGAATCTGTTCGACCCGAAAGGCTAGTCCGCGCGGCTCGTTGTCGGTTATGACGGTGACCGAGCCACCGACAGGAAGATGATCGAAGACTTCAGCTATTTTTCCTGGCCGCTCCCAGACTGGAAGAGTGCGCAGATCGACACGCGTGATAACGTCCATTTAGCAAACGCTTTCTCTTTAGCGGGTGGAACTACTGCCTGGTTGCGGCGAAGGAAGCGCGGAAAGCGGGGCCAGCGCGACCGGAGCATGGAGTGACTTCCAGGCCCGCTCGGGTGCTACCGGCAATTTGTCCATGTGCTTGAGGAACAGTGCAAGCGTCCAAATCTGCTCGTCCGAGAGCGTCCGCGTGAACGCCGGCATGCCCGTAAGCCGAATTCCGTGTTTGATCTTCCAATAGGTCTCGCCGTCCGGATCGTCCTCGACCCCGTGGCGCGCGAGCTGCGGCGCATGCTGGTAAAGTCCAATTGCAATGGCCGACGGCCGCTCGCCGGGGACGCCGTGACAGACCGAGCAATTTTCGCCATAAAGCTTGACAGCGGCCAGATAATTGGCGCCGGTCGGCGCGATTGGGTCCGGCCGCGCCGGCATCTCGCGAGCGATTGTCGCATCGAGCGCTCGCGACGCGGCCCAGCGCTCCATCTTCGACGGGCGCGCGTCCGCATTGGCCGGAATCAGCAAACCTTGGGTGATCCCGACATAGGCCACGGCTACCCCGACCACAATCGTCGCCAACACACCGAAGATGAATCCTTTGAACACTCGACCTCCTTTTGAGAGCCGTATGGATTCGCAGGTCAAAGCACAGTTCCCCGACGAGCAGTCAGCCGACGGCCGATTCGTGCGGCAGGAAGACCGTTTCCGCGGCTGGGTTTGCGCCGACGGCCACACCGGCTTCCCGGCCGTCGCCGGCCGTTATCAGCTCTTCGTCTCCCTGGCCTGCCCCTGGGCGCATCGCACGATCATCATGCGCAAGCTCAAACGACTCGAAGCGGCTATCCCCATGACGGTGGTCGATCCGATTCGCGACGACCGCGGCTGGCGCTACGGCACGCATTTTTTGAGGGAACTCTATGCGCACAGCGATCCGACCTATCGCGGCCGCATTACCGTGCCGGTGTTGTGGGACATGCAGACCAAACGTATCGTGAGCAATTCGGACGACGACATCTTGCGCATGTTCGAAACCGAGTTTAACGGCATCGGTGACCCCGAGCCCGACTTCTACCCGCTCGAATATCGCACCGAGATCGACGCCCTCAACGAAGAGATCTTCCGCGAGCTCAACGACGGCGTTTATCAAGCCGGCTTTGCCACCAGCCAAGCCGCCTACGAAGAAGCGGCCTATCGCGTCTTCGCGATGCTCGACCGGCTGGAAGAGCGCCTAGCGACGCGGCGCTTTCTCTTCGGGAAGAAACCGGTCGAAACCGATTGGCGCGCGTTCGTAACCCTGATCCGTTTCGACCCGGTATACTACGGTCACTTCAAGTGTAATTTACGCCGCATCGTCGATTACCCGAATCTCTACGGCTACTTACGCGACCTCTATCAGTATCCGGGTGTCGCGCAGACGGTTGATTTCGATCACATCAAGCGGCACTACTATTACACGCACGACGACATCAATCCGACGCGCATCGTCCCGATCGGCCCACTCCAGTACCTCGAGATGCCGGCCGGACGCGAACATCTGGCGGCTTCTTAGAATCATCGCGCGGCGAGGCGCGCGAGCACGACCCCGGCCGCTGCGCCGGCGAAGCCCAGCGCCACGGACGCCGCAGTATAGATGAAGGCCGGCAGCAACCCTTCGCCGAGCAGCGTGACGGCATCCAGTGAAAAGGTCGAGAAGGTCGTGTAACCCCCGAGAACGCCGGTGGCAAGCAGCACGCGCAGCAGCGGCGTCATGCCGAGCGCACGGGTGAGGCCCAGCTCCGCTACGATGCCGATGCACAGGCTCCCGCTGACGTTAATGAAGAGCGTGCCGTACGGGAAGCCCGGACCGAAGCGCTGCAAGAAAAGCTGGCCGACGACGTAACGCAGCACCCCACCAATCGCGGCGCCGATCGCGACCGCAACGACGGCGCGCCACTCGATCACGACGTACCTCGCGAAATGCGCATGAGCTCCAGCTTTTCTAGCGTGATCAACCCTTCGCTGATCATCGAGCGCAAGGTCGGGAGAAAGGCGAGGATCTTCGCTTCCTCTTCGATCACTTCGATGAGGATCGGGAGGTTCGTCGATTGATCGAAGGTTCGCGCCGCGTGCACGGTCTTGTGAGCGCCGAAGCCTTCGATGCCTTTGAGCACCGTGGCGCCGGTAAATCCCGCCGTCTTGAGCGCCTCGACGATGGCCATGTAGAGGGGCTTACCGCCGTGGCGATCGTCTTCGTCGACGAAGATGCGCAGCAGTTTTCCTGTGGTTGACTCGGGCACGTTCGGCTTATTTTCCAAAAACAGGATCGCCACCCGCCCGTGCGAACGTCTGCAGGCAATAGGCGATGGAGCACCGCCTTGGACCGCCGCCCTGCGGCTGATGGCTCCTATTCGAAATAGCGTTCGAATGAGGATGCAAAGCCATGAATACTGCGGATCCATATCGTGTGCGCGTTTCCGCGGCCGTCCTTCGGCCGGGTGACGAATTGCTCGTCGTACGTGAGTCGCGTTTGGCGCTCACCGTCGTCAACCTTCCGGGCGGCGCACCACAGCTAGGCGAAACGTTAGAGAGCGCGGTAACGCGCGAGGTGCTCGAAGAAACCGGATACGAAGTCGTCCCGGCGGAAATTGCGTTCGTTGCCGAACGGCGAAGCGATCCATATTCCTCATCGGTCCTAGAGATTTGCTTCTACGCGCGGATCGTTTCGCAAACGCCGCGCGAGCCGCTTCCCGGCGACGGTATGCAAGCGGTCGAGTGGCTTCCCTTGGATGATCCGGAGGTCCGGCAGCACATGCCTCACACGAGTCTCTTCGCGGCCACCAGACGGGGGCGCTACATCAACCAGGCTGCCGCAGCTGCCCGAGCACGTCATGAGTGATGAAATCGCACAACGCCTGTACGAATTGCAGCAGCATTATTCGTCCGAGCACTTCGCTCTTGCAGAAAGCCTTCGCAACCTGAAGATCGAGCGCATGCGCAACGCGGGTGCGTACGCGCAGCTCGAGTGGACAATGGGGCGTGCTCGCGCGCTGCAATCGAGAATCGCCGATCTCAAGAGTCGTCTCCGTCGCTATGAGCAGGTCGAAGATGAGGAATTCGACGACGCACCTATTCTGGCCGACCACAACGATTGATGTTCCACAGCATCCTGTTTCGCTGCGCCGGTGATGAGCCTAGCGATGATTCCAAGGAGCCCGCATTCTTTATCGATCTGAATCTCGATCAGATCGTTGACGCCGCCCTTTCCGGAAGGGAGCAGTACGACCTAAAGCCGCTTTTTTACGCTCCCCTCAAAAGCGCCGAGGCGATCGGCTACCGGCACGAGGTGATGCGCGACCTTGAGAAGTCGAGCATATACGAGCTTATCGCAGCGTTCGCCATGACGATGAATACGGTACGACAAATGGTCGCCGGCGCGAAGAAATCTTCGTACAGCTACGAGCGGGCCCGCTGGCTGCTTGACGCCGCGGGACTCTACTGCGAAGAGCTGCGCCGCCTTGCCGACGGCCTCGATCGCTTGAACGTCGAGTCTTCGGGACTGCTCGCATTGCGCCAACATCTTCGCGCGCACTTGACGTCCGAGGAGCTCCGGACCCTAGCGAACGACGCGACCTCGCTGCTTGCGAAGCTCACGTCGATCGATTACCGCGTATTAATCGGAAGCGGCAGTGTCACCGTGCGCGCCGGCGATCATGAGGACGATCTGGTATCTTCCATCCAAGCGACATTCGAGCGCTTTCGCGAGGGCGCGACCAAGAGTTATCTGCTGACATTCCCGCAACGCACAGCCCTGAACCATATCGAGGCGAAGGTCCTAGACTTTGTCGCACGTTTACATCCGGACGTGTTCTCCGAGCTAGACCGGTTCGGCGAAGCACACGAGGACTTCGTCGATGAATCCATCCGTCGATTCGATCGCGATATCCAGTTTTACGTCGCGTGTATCGATTATCGGCGCAGGTTCGAGCGCGCGGGCCTGCCGACGTGCTACCCGCGGGTGGATACCGACGACAAAGCGGTATTCGTAGAGGACGGCTTTGACCTCGCGCTGGCGCAGCGCCTGCTCGACGCGGATGCGCCGGTCGTGCGCAACGACTTCCGCTTGAATGGGCCGGAGCGCGTTTTTGTCGTGTCCGGCCCGAACCAGGGAGGCAAGACGACGTTTGCCCGCACGTTCGGTCAGATGCACTATCTCGCCGCGCTAGGTTATTGCGTCGCGGGAAGAGGCGCTCAGGCGTTTCTCTTCGACTCGCTCTTCACGCACTTCGAACGCGAGGAAGATCCGCGCGCGTTGCGCGGGAAGCTCGAAGACGACGTGATCCGAATACACGCGATTCTCGAACGCGCCACTCCCCGCAGCATCATTATCCTCAACGAAATCTTCGCCTCAACGACCGCGCAGGATGCAAGCACGCTGGCGCGGCGGATCATGGAAAAGATTCTCGAGCTCGACGTATTGAGCGTCTGCGTCACGTTTATCGACGAATTAGCATCGCTCAGCGAGAAGACGGTGAGCATCGTCAGCTTAGTGGACCCGGCGAATCCGGACCTGCGCACGTACCGATTGGCGCGGCGGCCGGCCGATGGTCTCGCTTATGCGGTGTCGCTGGCTGAAAAATATTCCCTCACCTACGACCAACTCACACGCCGCTTGACAAACCCCCAGCGAGCATGAAGACGTTCCTCATGCATCGCGACCACGACGTCGACATGCAGCAGCCCCTGCCGTGGAATGCCGACGATCTCGTCCAAGACCTCGGACTTAGTCGCGTGTTTGCATCCATGACTGGTGGCGATCGTTTTCTGCAGGACGTGGTGCCGCGGTCCATCCTTTGCGGGCTGCGTGATGTGAATTCCATCCTCTACCGCCAGAACGTGTTGCGCGACTGTCTTGCTAATCCCGATGTCATCAGAAAGATCTATGCGCTCGCGGAAGAGGCGATCAAAAACGAAGGCCACTACTTCTGGGGGTTGCGCACCCAACACGCCGACACGATCTTGCGCCGGGCCAGCGAGTTAGTGAAGATGTTTCTCGGGATCCTCAAGGAAGTGCGGATCATCGCGGAGCGGCATCAGAGCGACTTTGCGTCCGAAGGCTTCGTGCGATTCTTCTCGATGCTGCGCAGCGAGCTCGACGACGAATATCTGGCGCGTGCAAGCGACCAACTGCGGCGCGTGGAGTTTCGCGCCGGCATCTTGATGAGCGCACGGCTCGGGCAAGGAAACCGCGGCCACGATTACACCCTTCGCGACTACGACCCGCGCTTGCCGCGCTGGTTCGAGCGGCTCTTTCCAATGAAGGAGCACGGCTATACTTATTGGCTTCACCCGCGCGACGAGAGCGGCGCCCGGGCGCTATCGGAACTGGGAGACCGCGGCGTGAATCTGGTCGCCGACGCGCTCGCTCAGTCGGCTGACCACATCCTCGCCTTCTTTACGACGCTCCGCTACGAAATCGGCTTCTACGTTGCATGCATCAATTTACGCGAGGAACTTGCTCTCAAGAACGAGCCCCTCTGCTTTCCCCTGCCATCGGACGCCGACGCGCGCGAATGCAATTTCGTCGGCCTGTATGACGTGGGCCTATCGCTTTCGACCCAGCAGCGCGTCGTCGGGAACGACTGCAATGCCGGCGGTAAAGCGATGGTTCTCGTTACCGGGGCCAATCAAGGCGGTAAGTCGACCTTTTTACGCAGTCTCGGCTTGTCGCAACTGATGATGGAATGCGGCATGTTCGTACCGGCCACCTCATTGCGCGCGAGCTTGTGCAATGGGCTTTGTACCCACTACAAGCGCGAGGAAGATGTGGAGATGAAAAGCGGCAAATTCAACGAAGAGCTGCGTCGCATGAGCGACCTGGCCGAACATTTGCGCCCGAACGCGCTTGTGCTCTTTAACGAGTCGTTTGCCGCAACGAATGACCGCGAAGGCTCGGAAATTGCCCGCCAAATCTCCGAAGCGCTGGTGGATTCCGGGGTCCGCGTTTACTTTGTGACCCACCTCTACGATTTCGCCCATTACGTTTGGAAAGAGCGTGCCGCACAGACACGGTTTCTGCGCGCCGAACGTGGGCAGCATGGAAAACGCACGTTTAGACTTATCGAAGGCGAGCCGTTGCCGACGAGCTACGGCGAGGACGTCTATCGGCGCGTGTTCGGGTCGTCGACCTCGTTACGCCGGTTCACGGAGCGCTAGCTCAACGCGGGCCTTGACGATTGCGAGACGGTCGAAGCCGTGCGAGAGAACGCGTTCGCGCGCCACCTTTGCGCCGGCGCTGATTTCATCGCAGATGCAGGCGCGCAGCTCTTTGATCCAGCCGTCGATATCCGATTGCCGCTCGGGTGGGTGGGGAGTCCGCGGTTCACCGATCTCGATGCGGCCGACCGAGAACATGCGCGGCAGAAGCCGTTTGGCGGCTACGCGACCGGTAGCCGCGATGGCATCGGCGATGGGCGCCTCGGCTTGCGCGAGTTCATTCGTGTACATCCTAAATCGCGCGCGCGCGCGCAGCCCGGCGTTGGCTCGCACCTTCTGCGCACAGGTCGTGCTGATGCGCTCGAAGGCGTCGCAGCGCAGATTCGCGGCTAGAGCGTCGCGCGCATCACGTCTCGCTGCGGCCAATGGCCGCTCAAAGAACCGGTCGATTTTGGCGGCGTCGTCCGCGCATCCCGCGATCAGCCGTGTGCGCGCCCTGCGCTCGGCGCTTCGCAGCGCCGCGAAGAGGGCTTGTGTGTGCTCCATCCCCGTCGCGCTTAGATTCTTATGCCGCCCGAGACGCCCCTTCGCGTACCACGCAGCATGGAAGGTGCCCGCTCGAAGGCGTGAGAAGGGAAGCAAAAGACGTACCACGTCAGCGATGGAGCTCGCTTATCGCCCTAGCGGGCTGATGGCTCCTACTCACTACTTTTTTTAGTATGGGAGCCGCTTTTCTGTGGTAGCGATGACGCAGTCGATCGCCCTCAACGTCGTCCAGCTTGCCTTTGTTCTGCTCCTCTCGCCGCTGTTCGCCGGCATTCTGGCCCGGTGCAAGGAGCTCGTGCAGTCGAAACGCGGGCCGAGCATCTTTCAGCCGTACCGCGATCTCCGCAAATTGTTTGGCAAGGACGAACGCATCTCCGAGGACAGCAGCTGGCTGTTCCGTGCCGCTCCGTATTTTGTCTTCATCGTACCGCTTATCGTCACGCTGCTCATTCCAGTGCTGACGAATTTCCCGCTGTTCTTCGCGTTCGCCGGCGATATGCTGGGTGCGGGCTTCATCTTCGCGATCTCCGGAATGTTTCTTACCCTTGCAGCAATCGACAGTGGCAACCCCTACGGAGCGATGGGTGCGAGCCGCACGCGCATGGTCGGATTCCTCGCAGAGCCCGTTATCATCATCGTGCTCTTCACCGTGTCGTTCGTCGCGAGCTCGACGATCCCGTACATCGTGCAGCAACACTGGGTGCATCCCATAGCAAACTTCTTTGCGCCTTCGCACGTGCTACTGCTCATCGCCTTCTTCATGGTACTCCTCGCGGAGACCGGACGGCTGCCGGTCGACAATCCGAGCGGACACTTCGAACTCGCGATGGTCGACGAATCGAAGGTGCTCGAGTTCTCCGGGCGCTCCGCGGCGCTGATCAAGTACGGCGGCTATATGAAGTTCGTCGTTCTTTCGATCGTATTTCTCAACGTCTTGACGACGCCGTGGGGACTTTCGAGCGACGGCGCTCCGGCGCACGTCGCGATCGCGATCGTCCTGGTGACGATCAAGATTCTTGCGCTGGTTGCCGTCATCGTCGCGGTTGAGTCATCCTTCGCGAAACTCCGGCTCTTCCGAATCTCTGAGTTCCTGGCTGCAGCGTTCGTCGTCTCCGTCACGGCGATGATCACGGAAATACTCCACCTATGACGTTACTCGTAGAGCTCAACGCGCTGGTGCTTGGCCTCTTTATTATCAGCACGATCGCGATGACCGTGACGCGGCAAATCGGCGCATGCATGCAGATCTTTATCGTGCAGTCACTGCTGCTCGCGGCTTCGGCATTTCTCTTGGGAGCCGCGCCCTTCTCGTGGCACCTGTTTGCGCTCGGATGCGTGACCGTGCTGTCAAAGGCGATCCTCATTCCGTGGTTGCTGCGCGTGATGGTACCGGGCGAAATCGACCGTCGCCGCGAGCTCTCACAGGCGCTCGACGTTCCCACCACGCTCCTCATCGCTCTCGGCCTGACATTTGCCGGGTACGCGTTTGCACAGCACCTCGTTCACGCCGCTCCAAACCTCTCGGCGGGAAACATCTCGATGGGCTTCGCGGCGCTGCTCGTGGGCCTGTTGCTGCTCGCGGTGCGCACCGAAGCGGTACCGCAGCTGCTCGGCCTTCTCGCGATGGAGAACGCGGCGTTCCTAGCGGGCATCGCCATCGCGCCGGACTTCCCGCTGATCGCCGAGCTCGCCATCGCATTCGACGTTCCGCTGCTCGCCTTCATCGTCGCTCTGCTCGCGCGGATCGCGTACCGCAGCGTGGGCACAACTGAAATTGGTGGGCTTGCGTCATTGAAGGAACGCCAATGACGATGCTCGTGATTCCCGCGATCGCGCTCCTCGCAGCGCTATGGTGCGCGCTTCCCCGAAGCGGTCGCGCGGCACCGGCAGTTACGTTCGCCGCCGGGCTTCTCGTGTTTGCATTGTCGGCGCACGTGCTATGGACGCTGCGTCTGGGAGCAACCGTCAGCCTGGTGCGCGGCTGGGTTGAAACGGATCCGCTGGGGGCATTTTTGCTTGTGCTGATCGCATTCGTCTACTTGACGGCTGCGCTCTACTCGTGGGGTTATCTGCATGCGGAGGAAACTCCGCAGCGTCGGGTCCGCCTCTACCATGCGAACTTCAACCTGTTTGCGTTCTCGATGCTATGCATCCCACTCGTTAGCGAACTCGGTCTCGTCTGGATTTTCGTGGAGCTAACCACGCTGCTTTCGGTGCTGCTCGTGAGCTACGCGCTTACATCCGAGGCCGTGGAGGCCGCGTGGAAGTACATGATTCTCACGCTGCTGGGCGCAACGACCGCCGTGCTCGGGATACTCGTCCTGTTTTGGTCGCTGCACTCGACCGGCAGCACCGACTTTACGTGGAACGGTCTGAGAGCTGCCGCACCGCACATGCCGCACGCACTGCTCGGTGCGGCCTTCATCCTCTTGCTGGTCGGATACGGCGCGAAGATTGGTCTCGTACCGCTGCACACCTGGCTCCCCGATGCGCATAGTCAAGCGCCGTCGCCGGTTTGTGCGATGCTCTCCGGCATCGAGACCAGCGCGGTACTTTACGTGCTGCTGCGTCTTCGCAATGTGTTTGCCGGCGATCCGTCGCTCCACGTCGGTACTTGGTTCGCAGTCGCCGGATTGATTTCGGTCGGGGTCGCCGCCCTGCTGATCGTCCAAGCGCACGACTATAAGCGCTTGTTTGCGTTTTCAACGGTAGAGCACATGGGGATCATGCTCACCGCGGCGAGCATGCTCACGCCTTTCGGAGACACGGCCACGCTTTGGCAAATGCTCGCGCACGCCGTCACCAAGTCGTTCTGCTTCTATGCCGCTGGGATTGCCCTCATTCTCACGGGGACGCGCAACATCGCCGACGTCCGGGGATTGCTAGGAATGAGCCGCATCGCAAGTGCCGGCCTACTTGTCGGAGGTCTTGCGATCGGCGGCGCTCCCCCTTTTGCCGTCTTTCCGAGCGAGCTTGCGATTCTGCGCGCAGCGTTGCAAACCCATGGCTACATCGTGGCAGCGCTGCTCGCACTGTTCATCGTTATCGCGTTCTTCGGCGTCATGTGGCAGGTCACGTCGATGGTCGCCGGACCGCCAAGCCTTCCGACCCGCCGTCGTGTGCCGCTCGCCTGCACGCTAGCCCTCGCCGTGGCAGCCGTTCCCGTCTTCGTGCTCGGCGTCTGGATCCCGACCGGTCTGTGGCAGGCGCTCGAAAGCGCTGCGAAAGTTTTGGGGGCGTAGACCGGTGCTGAGTGAATTCGCGGAGCTGATGCGCTCAGTCTGGCCGACGATCGACTGGCGCGTCGTCGATCAAACGATCTGCGCGGACGTCGACCCACGCTACCTGCGCGCTTTAGTGAACTTCTTTCGCGCGCAGCAGTGGCAAATCGGGACCATCGTCGCGCGAGAGAACGAACGCGGGTTGGACGTCCGCTACTGTCTCTACGCAACGCAGCATCCCGGGTGGGCCGAATTGCTCGTCGTCGTCGATCCGGCTGAGCGGACCCTCCCGAGCCTTACGAGCATTGCCATCGCATCCGACTGGTTCGAGCGAGAGATCGAAGATTTGTTTTCGATTCGCTTTCTCGAGCATCCGCGGCTCGGCGATTTCGTGCTGCACGACGATCGGCGCGAGTGGCACCCCAAACGCGTCCTCGAAGAAGAGGGGGCCTTCGTGATGACGGTTGGACCGGTCTATTCGGGTGAAGCGGAATCAGCGCTGTTTCTTCTGGAGACCGTAGGCGAAGACGTGGTGCGTGCCGTTCCGCGGCTGTTCTTCAAGTACCGCGCGATCGAGAAGATCGCCGAGGGCCGCACTATGCACGACGTCCTGCTGCTCGCGGAGCGTTGCAACGGAACGTCGGCGATCGGGAACGGCCTTGCCTACTGTCACGCCGTAGAACGCGCACTCGGCGTAGTGGTTCCGGCACGCGCATCAATGCTGCGCGCCTTCTTCGCCGAGTTGGAGCGCCTGCGTCACCACATGACGTCGATTCGCGAGATCTGCGCATCGACCGCGCTGACGGTCGCCGAGAGTCAGGCCCTCTGGTTGGAAGAGCAACTTCTGCGCATCAGCGGTTCCGTCGCCGGACACCGCTATCTCTTCGGCGTGCTAGCGATCGGCGGCCTGACGCGTGACCACGATCGGAGTACACTTCTCGCTGCATTGACCGCGGCCGAGGCGCTCGAACACAAGATCGGTTCGCTCCGTGCGGCGCTACAGAGCTCGAGCAGCTTCCTCGATCGTATCGAGCAAGTCGGCATCGTTTCGGAGAATGCCGCGCGCGCCTTCGAAATCGTTGGGCCGTTTGCCCGCGCAAGCGGGGTTGCCTTGGACATGCGTACGGTGCAGCCCTACGGTGCATACGGCGGCGTTCGGTTCGACGTACCGACCGCGCAGGACGGCGACGGGTACGCGCGACTGCGTGTGCTCTTCGCGGAAATGACACAGTCGTTGCGCATCATGCGCGCGCTCCTGGAAGATCTTCCCGAAGGTCTTGTGGCGGTAGAGGTTGGTGCCCGCGAAGGCCACGCGATCGGCTGGAGCGAGGCACCGCGCGGCGCCTCGGTGCAATGGGTCGAACTACACGGGGATGAAACCGTCGCGCGGTATCGCTTGACGCCGCCGTCGTTTAGAAACTGGCACGCGTTCCACGTCGCGACGGAAGACTTCGCATTTCAGGATTTCCCAATCGTGCTTGCCACGCTCGATCTTTCCGTCGCGGAGAACGATCGATGAAGAACTGGTTCCTACGCGGGCTCCTGGCGGGCATTCGCACCGAAGCACTGCCCAGCGGCGACGACGTCGCCATAGCGCTTTCGTCCGGGTTGCCGAAGACAACCGCCCATAGTACCGAAGCGCGCGCGCTTGCGCTAGCGGCTATGTGCCCGACTGGAGCCATCGAAGCTTCCGCGGCGGTCGCACGCGTCGACGAAGGTCGCTGCGTGTACTGTATGCGCTGTAAAGGTGATGACGGTCAAGACTGGCGGCACGACGTGAGGTGGGCGCATTTGCCCGATCGCTACGCGCGAGAACCACTGGGCGGCCGCTTTACGCGCTCGATAAACGTACGCATCGTTGACGCTGGCGACTGTGGCTCCTGTTTAAACGAGCTCGCGCAGATGAATGGGCCGTCGTACAATCTTCATCGATTCGGCATCTTTATCACGCCGACGCCCCGCCAGGCGGACGTGTTGCTTGTCGTCGGCCCGGGGACACACCAGATGCACGACGCGTTGCGAACAACCTACGAAGCCATGCCGGAACCCAAACGTGTCGTGGCGGTCGGCGCGTGCGCTGCGAGCGGCGGCGTGTTCGGTCCCTCGCTCATGTCGTCGGGAGGCATCGCCGAGGTGATTCCGGTCGACCTCGTGGTTCCCGGTTGTCCTCCGCCGCCGCTGGCGATTATCGAAGCGCTGCGGTTCGTGTGCGGCCAGTCGGCTCGGGTCTCGCGCCCATGACCTCGCTCGCCTTGACGATCGTCGCAATCGCGCTGTGCCCCATCGGCGCCGTCGCCGCGTTCGTGCTGGACGAGCGCTACGCGTCGCGTGTTCTTGCTCTCACCTGCTGCACGGCCGCGACCCTCTCGTTCATCGGCGGCGCGATGTCTCTAGCCGCGGGGCCCAGCGGCGACGTCGTCCTGTGGTCGCTACCGATCGTCGGTTCGATCACGATCGGCACGACGACGCTCGGCGCGTGGTTCGAATGTGTGGCATCGCTCGTCTACGTGCCGACGTCACTCTTCACCGTTCGCTACCTCGAGCGATACGCCGGGGAATACTCGCTGCGCGCTTTCGCCGTGTGGTACTGCGTCTTACTCGCCGGGATCATCGGGCTGTTCGTATGTCGCGACGTGACATCGTTCTTCATCGTCTGGGAGATCATCGCGATCGCAAGCGCGTTGCTCGTAGCGTTCGAGTGGCGTCGCGCCGGCAACGCACGCGCGGCGTTCGTCATGCTCGGCATGAGCGAAGCCGGCACGATGGCCGCGCTCCTTGGCGTCTTGCTCGCGCGAGGGGACTCGCTCTCGTTCGCCGCGCCCGCGCAGGCGCTGAGCGCGCCGTTGTCGTGGGCGGTGTTTCTGCTCGCATTCTTTGGATTCGGGGTGAAGGCGGGGCTTCTGCCGATCAACTCGTGGCTGCCCCGCGCGCATCCGCTCGCACCGGGCAACGTATCCGCATTGCTTTCCGGCGTGATTCTCAACGTCGGCGTGTACGGAATCGTCCTCGTCAACATGGTGCTTGCCCCCTCGCACATTCCGGCTCAGGGCCTCGTCGTCATGGTCGTCGGCGCAGCGTCAGCGCTAGTCGGCATCCTCTACGCCACGATCGATGACGATCTCAAGGCGATGCTGGCCTACAGTTCGATCGAGAACATCGGAATCGTCTTGACCGGATTTGGTGCCGCCTTTGTGTTCGCTGCCGTCCATCAGCCGCTCTTGGCGGGAATCGGCTTCGCTGCCGGAATGTATCATCTCGCGAATCACTCCGCGTACAAAGGACTGCTCTTTCTCGGCGCCGCGACCGTGGATGCGAAGCTTGGCACGCGATCGATGAACGCGCTGGGCGGCATCATCCGGGTGCTGCCGATGACGACGGCACTCTTCTTCGTCGGCGTTTTCGCAATATCGGCTATTCCGCCGCTCAACGGTTTCGTCAGTGAGTGGATGACCTTCCAGGCATTGCTGCGTAGCGCGGAACTCGGTCCCTTGACGTTTCGAGTGATCTTTGCGCTCTGCGGCGCGACGCTGGCGCTTACCGCAGCGCTCACGGTCACGTGCTTCGTCAAGGCGTTCGGTATGTCGTTTCTCGGACAGCCCCGTACCGCGCGACCCAAACCCGCCGAAGCCTCGCGCAGCATGCTGCTTGGCATGGGCATGCTCGCACTCGAGTGCGTACTGCTGGGCGTCTTGCCGACCTACGTGTTGCCGGTTGTCGGGCGCGCGTCGACGGCCGCGTTCGGTTCAGACGTCGTCACCGGCACCCTCGTTCCGCCGTTCTTTAAACCGGACGCTCTGCCCAATCCGCTCCCGGCAGACTTCGTTGCTACATTCACGGCGCTCGGCGCGCAGATCGGGCACTGGCTTCCCGGGCGCGGTCTCGTCGTCATGCTGCGCGGCGGCGCTGCGAACCCGGTGGTTTTCGCAATGTCGACCACCTATCTGTGCCTGATTATCATTGTCTTATTGCTCGCCACCTACGGCGTCGTTCGGTTCGTCACGCGCAACCGGCGCGCCGAGCGTTCGAAGGTGTGGGCCGGCGGACAAACATCGCTGCCGGCGGAGATGACGTACACCGCAACCGGCTTTTCGAACCCGGTTCGCGTTATCTTTGACGCGATCTTCAATCCAACCGAGGTAGAGAACCGGCGCGAGACGATCCACGAACATTTCCGGTCGGCCATTCTTCGCCAACGCGAGGATGTGTTTCTCGCGGATCGACTGCTAAGCGCCCCGATCGCAGCGACGGTACGCCGCGCCGCGTC
Source organism: Vulcanimicrobiota bacterium (assembly GCA_963837195.1). GTDB lineage: Bacteria > Vulcanimicrobiota > Vulcanimicrobiia > Vulcanimicrobiales > Vulcanimicrobiaceae > Aquilonibacter. Next base: position 2,686,708 of record CAWIMO010000006.1, on the reverse strand, counting down.
GTTCCTGGCACGAATGCATCACGGAAGGCTCTCGGCCTACGTCGGGTATGCGCTCGCGACGCTGCTCGTTGTTGGCGTAATCGTCTCAGCGATGAACTGAGGGCTTGGGCTTGGTGAGCCGTAAGTATTGCGCGGCTTCGACCGTGAGCAGACCCTCGCCCATCAACGTCTCGAGTTCCCCGATCAACGGTTCGAGGACCGACCAGTCGTCGACGACCTCGATGAGGATCGGCAGGTTCGGAAGCCATGCGAAGACCTTGGCCATGTGCACTTCGCCGTGGCCGCCGAAGCCTTCGATTCCGCGAAAGACGGTCGCACCCGCGACGCCGCGCTTCCTTAGAAACTCTACGATCGCGGTGTAGGTCGGCTGCAGCCCGCGCCGGTCAGCTTCATCGACGAAGATTCGCAACAGCCGACCGTCTCGAAACTCCTGGGCGTCTTGCATGCGCCGCCTCCGCTCGCGAGCTACCAAATATTCCAAGGAGAGGGTGGGTTTCGAACCCACGGAACGCTTTCGCGTCCTGCGGTTTTCAAGACCGCTGCATTAAACCGCTCTGCCACCTCTCCCCGATTCGCAAACCCGTATTTGGTGAGGAGCCCCGTCCGACCTGGCTTCGAGCGCTGTGCTGTCCTGGACAAGGCTCGAAGAATCGTAGCATTTTGGGATGCCGGGGCCGCTGCTTGCGGCGATAGGATGAGTGAACACTTCGAAGGGGAGACGACATTATAATGCCAGCGAAAAAACCCAACATTCTGATACTCTGGGGCGACGATATCGGCATCTGGAATATCAGCAAGTTTAGCAACGGCATGATGGGCTACCGGACGCCCAACATCGACCGGGTAGCCAACGAAGGCGGCCTCTTCACCGACTACTATTCGCAGCAGAGCTGCACCGCCGGCCGCGCCTGCTTCATCACCGGTCAAAACCCGATCCGGACCGGCCTTACCAAAGTTGGCATGCCCGGTGCCACCGTCGGCTTACAAAAGGAAGATCCCACGATCGCCGAGGCCTTAAAGCCGCTCGGCTACGCGACGGGGCAGTTCGGCAAGAACCACCTCGGCGACCGCAACGAGTTTCTACCGACCGTGCACGGCTTTGATGAATTTTTCGGCAACTTGTATCACCTCAACGCCGAGGAAGAACCCGAGCTTCCCGACTATCCCAAAGATCCGAAGTTCAAAGCGATGTTCGGGCCGCGCGGCGTCCTGCATTGCAAGGCGACGGATAAAGACGACGCAACGGTCGACCCGCGCTTCGGAAAGGTCGGAAAGCAGACCATCGTCGACACCGGTCCGCTCACCAAGAAGCGCATGGAGACGATCGACGAGGAGATCACCTCGGCTGCGCTCGCCTGGATGGAAAAGCAGGCCAAAGCCGACCAGCCGTTCTTCCTGTGGTACAACTCGACCGCGATGCACTTCCGCACGCACGTTGCCGAAAAGAACCTCGGCAAGAGCGGTCAGGACCCGTACAGCGACCGCATGGTCGTGCACGACGAACAAATCGGGATGATGCTCGACAAGCTCAAGGAACTCGGGCTCGAGGACAACACGATCGTGATGTACTCGACCGACAACGGTCCTGAGAACGACACGTGGCCCGACGGAGCCAACACGCCGTTCCGCGGCCAAAAGGACTCCAACTGGGAAGGCGGCTGGCGCGTACCGTGCTTCATTCGCTGGCCCGGCACGATCAAGCCGGGATCGGTCTACAACGGCATCGTCTCGCACATCGATATGTTCCCAACGTTGCTCGCTGCGGCCGGTAATCCAGACATCACCGAGCAATTACTTAAGGGCACCACGATCAATGGCCAGAAGTACAACGTCCACCTCGACGGCTACAACCAGATCCCGTATCTTAGCGGGCAAGTAAAGGAAAGCCCGCGAAACGCGATCGTGTACTTCAGCGACGACGGTGACGTCATCGCGGTGCGGGTCGGCGACTATAAGTTCAATCTGTCGGTGCAGCGCGCCAACACGATGGAACAGTGGGCTGAGCCGTTCATAAAGCTTCGCTTACCGCACATCGTGAGCTTGCGGCGCGATCCCTTTGAACGGGCCGACTTCAACTCGAACACGTACTTTGACTGGATGGTCGATCACGTGCCGCAGTTGTATCTGATGCAGGCGGTGATCGCGGGACAGATCGAGGACTTCGTCAAGTTCCCGCCGCGCCAAAAACCCGCTTCGTTCAATCTCGACTCGGTGATGGAACAGGTCAAGACCCCGCACGGCTAGCATTAGCAGAGCACTCATGCGCGATGAAGTGAGTGCGTTTTACGAGATGCATCCGTATCCGCCGGCGGTAGACGACTTGGTCGTCTACCGCCGGTTTTGGGATGACACGCGGCGGCGTGCGGACTCGCATTTATTCTGGCCGCACGAACCGTATCGCGACGACCGCAGCATTCTCGTCGCGGGCTGCGGCACGACCCAAGCCGCGCACTATGCGGCGCGGTGGCCGCACGCACATGTTACCGGCATCGACGTAAGCGCCACGAGCCTCGAATCCTCGCGCGAACTCAAGCGTGCCCACGCGCTCGACAATCTCGAACTCTACCAACTCCCGATCGAACGCGCACCCGAACTCGGGCGGCGCTTCGATTCCGTCGTCTGCACCGGCGTCTTGCATCACCTCAGCGATCCCGACGCCGGCCTGCGCGCGCTACACGAGGTGCTCGCGCAAAACGGCGCCCTGCACCTCATGGTGTACGCGCCCTACGGCCGCGCCGGCGTCTTCATGCTACAAGACTATTGTCGCCGGATCGGGCTGAGCGCGGGCGATGATGACATCCACGATCTCGCCGCGGCGCTGCGGGCGTTGCCACCGGACCATCCGCTGGTGCCGCTGCTCCGAAATTCGCCGGACTTTGCGAGCACCGCAGGCATGGCCGACGCGTTGCTCCATCCCCAAGACCGTGCGTACTCGGTTCCGCAATTCATGGATTTTCTCGCGAGCGGCGACCTGACGTTCGGGCGCTGGATTCGGCAAGCGCCGTACCTGCCGCAGTGCGGCGCGATAGCATCCACGCCGCACGCCGTGAAACTCGAGGCGCTTCCCCCTATCGAACAATATGCTGCGATCGAACTCTTCCGCGGAACCATGGTGCGCCACGCTGCCGTCGCCTATCGACGCGATCGGGAAACGACGCGTCGCATCGAATTCGAAAGTGACGCGTGGCTCGACTATGTGCCGATTCGTGTGCCCGAGGCTCTCACCGTGCGCGAGCGTCTTCCCGACGGAGCGGCAGCCGTATTGATCAACCGCAGCCACACCTTCACCGATCTCTACTTACCGATCGATGCCACGCAAGACCAATGGCTGAGCCGTATCGACGGCGTACGTACGACCGGGCAGATCGGTGCCGCTACCAGCGACCACGAACGCGCGCGCAGATTCTTCGAGCAGCTCTGGCAATGGGATCAGGTCGTTTTCGACACAAAGACCGCGAGCGGATAGATGCGGGTGCGCGCAAGGGCGTTACGACGCAGCATCAGCGCTTCGCGGTAGTAATCGAACGAGAGCATCCGTAAGAACGCTGCACGGTTGGGGTAGGTCACGATCAGCACCTCGTCCCAACGTTCGTCCGGCGGTCCAATCAAGGGCGGCGAGGCCCGGCCAAAGAGCAAGACCGATCCGCCGACTTCTGCCACGGCACGCTGCGCGACGGCCATGTACACGCGGTAGTGCTCGCGCCCACCCTCGCGAAAGGCAAGCAGGTTCAGCATCGTCACCGGCCCGTCGTCCGGGCTTGCGGCGAGCGCCTGCAGTTGATCGCGCGTTGGATCGATGATGTCGTCCATACAGGGCCTCTTGACCAGGTCGCGTCCCACACCTCCGGGAAGCCTCCGCCATGAGCGCACTATCGACCTCACCAGCCGGCGTTCGCGGCCACGTTTCTCCGCAAGAATGGGATGCGCGGGTCGCCCTTGCCGCGGCCTATCGGCTGGTCGCCTATTTCCACTGGGACGACCTGATTTTCACCCATCTCTCGGCCCGCGTGCCCGGGCCCGAGCATCACTTCCTGATCAATCCCTACGGGATGATGTTCGATGAGATCACCGCCTCGAGCTTAGTCAAAGTAGATCTCGCCGGCAACAAGGTGATGGAATCGCCGTACGAGATCAATCCGGCCGGCTTCACCATTCACAGCGCTATTCACGCAGCGCGTGACGACGCGAAGGCCATCTTCCACGTGCACAGCCTCAACGGCATTGCCGTCTCGGCGCAAGAGCACGGCGTCCTGCCGATCTCGCAGCAGTCGATCTTCGTGCTGTCGTCACTTGCCTATCACGATTACGAAGGCGTGGCGCTGCGCGACGAAGAGAAGCCGCGCCTGGTCGCGGATCTCGGTGATAAGAACTTCCTCATGCTGCGCAACCACGGTTTGCTGACGGTGTCCGAAACGATCCCCGAAGCATTTCTCGCGCTCTACATTTTCGAAACCACCTGCAATATTCAAGTCCGCGCGCAGAGCTGCGGCGACAAACTCATCACCGTCGATCCAAGAATTATCGCCGGCGCACAAGCACAAGCCAGAGCGGTGACCCGCGGCGCCGGCGGCGGCGCGCTTGCGTGGCCGGGGCTCTTACGGAAACTAGACCGAATCGATCCTTCGTACGCCGATTAAATAAGGAGGCCACATGAACTACGATCGCCGGGCTTTTCTACTTCAAAGCGCCGCCGGTCTCACGCTTGCTGCAACAGCTTCCGCTTCAGCAGCCCCGGTCTCGGCACCATCACTCGACGCGAACGGTGCGCTCGCCGCCCTGACGACGGGAAACGCCCGTTTTGTCGCCGACAAAGCCGTCTGCCCACCGCTCACCGCTCGGCGCCTGGAGCTCGCCGAAGGGCAAAGTCCGTTTGCCATCATCGTGAGCTGCTCGGACTCGCGCGTTCCCGTCGAAACGGTCTTCGATCAGATTCCGGGGAACGTCTTCGGCATCCGCGTCGCCGGCAATTTCGTCGAACGCGCCGGCCTGGGCTCGATCGAATACGGGGTCGCCGCGCTCAAAGCACCGCTGATCCTCGTCCTCGGACACAGCGATTGCGGCGCCGTGAAAGCCTCACTCGCTTTTGTCAAGAACCCGGCGGAAACGCAACCAGGATTGATTCAATACATCGTCACGAGTATTGCGCCGGGCATCAAAGGCAACACGGCGTCGCTCCACGATGCTGTCGTCGCAAACGTTCGCGCGACGATGCACAACATCCACGCACAATCGAAAATCGTTGCCGACGCGGTCGCCGGCGGCAACGCCAAGATCGCGGGCGGCGTCTATGATCTCCATTCAGGTCGTGTAACGCTACTTTAGGAGTAAAAGCAATGGCGAAACGTGCATCCATCGGGTTTGCTGCCGCGGCGATATTCGCGTTGTCCGCATGTGGTGGCGGTGGCACTCCTTCGAACTCGATTCCCACGGCAATGCAGCAATCCAGTCAAACGAATCCCGCGAATAGTCTGCCGGGGCAAAGCTACGCCTATCCCGCAACGGCACCGGCGGGAGTACGCATCTACGTCCATCTCCCGCTGCGAAACAGCGCGCAGCTCGATCAGCTGATTTCGCAACAGAGCAGCAAGGATTCTCCGCAGTATCATCAGTGGCTAACGCCCGCGCAGTTTCGCGCCGACTACGGGCCGAGCGCGAGCGCTCTTGCCGGCGTCGCCTCGGCACTGAACGCGCAAGGCTTTACCACCGCAATCACCTCGCAAGGCGTCGTCGCCGACGCGCCGCAAGCGACGGTCGAGCGGGTGTTCAACGTGCACCTGACCAATCGCGCCGCCGCGCTTTCGCGCGGGACGCCGGTAACGCTGCTGCAGGCCGACAAACCGCCGACCGTACCCGCGGCGCTAGCGAGCGTCGGCGCGCAGGTGGCCGCGTTCGCACCGCTTCCGGCGATGCGGCCCGATTTCATGAAGGTCAGTACTGCCGCATTTAGCGACAATCGCTACGGTAACGCCGGGCCCTACTGGTTCGACGACCTCAAACAGGCCTATCAATATCCGTCGTACACCACCGCCAACGGCAGCGGACGCACGATCGGGATCATCGCCGCCTGCGACTACCTCGATAGCGACGTCTCGCTCTACTTCGGCTACGAACATGCCCCGACGCCGCGCGTCGTTCGCCGTCCGGTCGATGGCGGCAGCCCAGCCTTCGATATCAATAACGGCGACTGCGACGAGGTGTCCCTCGACGTGCAGCAATCCGGCGGCTCGGCGCCGGGTGCTACGGTCATGGTCTACGAGGCTCCGGACGCGTCAATCGTTCCGTCGTTCCTCGACATGTACACCGCGGTCGTCGAAGACAACAAAGCCGACGTTGTTAGCACCTCGTTCGGGCTGTGCGAACTCTACTTCGCGGCGGCCTACAACGGCGGCGAGGATTTTACGTACCTGTTGAGCACGTTCCACGATCTCTACCGTCAAGGGAACGCACAAGGAATCACGTTCGTACAGTCGTCCGGCGACAACGGGGCGCTGAACTGCACCGACGTGAGCGGCGCGGTTGCGACACTTGGCGTAAACTGGGCGGCCGACGATACCGACGTCACCGGCGTGGGTGGGACCAATCTCGTCACGAGCTATAACAGCGGTTCGCTGCGCTCCGCCTACGTCTCGGAGAATGCCTACGACGACCTCTTCGCGCCGGGTTCGGGCGAGCCGGCTGGTGAGGTATGGGGATCGGGCGGCGGCAAGAGCGTCTACTTCCAAAAGCCGCTCTATCAGTATCTCGTGAACAACGGCGCTTCGACGCGCACCGTACCCGACGTCGCCATGCACATGGGCGGCTGTCCGGTCGGCGCGGTCACGCCCTGCGGACCCGATCGCAGCTCCGACGTCACCGCGCTCGGCGGGAACTTCTATCTGCTGATCGGCACGAGCGCCTCCTCTCCCGAATTCGCGGGCCTGCAAGCGATTCAAGATCAACTGCTCGGTAGCCGCACCGGGAACGTGAACTATTTGCTCTATGCGCTTGCGGCGCTGGGCACGGTCGGGCACGGCCCCGTATTCCATAACGACATCCCGGGCAACAACGGCTATCCGTCGACGCGCGGCTATAATTACGTCGTAGGAAACGGGACGCCGTACGGCGCGCAGTACGACTTCGATCCGTTCGGCCCGGAAGCCGGGAACCCGCAGACACCGACCAATCCGTAAATAGCAAGATCGTCCAGGATGCGGCGCGTTCACACCGCCGCATCCTTGCTATCATGCGCCAATGGTTCCGGCACGAAAAGCGCGGTTTAGCGTAGCGAACCTCGATGCTGCGGCGGTGGAAGCATACCTCTTTGGCTTTCCGCTCCTCGTCATGAGCACGGCGGCCCGGCACGCAACCAACGCGGTCGGATTCAACCGCTTCCTCCATCGCTTCGATCTGGCGGAAACGTGGCTACGCGGCATCGTGCTTCCCAACCGCGATCTCGTCTTTTCGATCGCGTGGCTCGACCTGCGCCGCGGACCGGTCGTGTTTACGTCGCTGCAAACCGAGAACTACTACGTGACGTCGCTGATCGACGCATGGACGAATGTCTTTGCGACGCTCGGCACGCGCGCGACGGGAAATGCGGAGCATCAATATGTGATCACCGGACCGCATTGGACCGGCGCGCTTCCAGCGCATTGCACGCACATCGTGTCGCCGACAAACTTGGCCTGCATCGTCGCGCAGACCTCACTCGACGACGTTTCGCAAACCCACGCACTGGCGACGCTCCATGACCACTATCGACTCGACCCGATGCGCGACGAAAGGCTCCATCTCGATCCCGCTTCGGTATTGCGCGACGTCGATAGCCTGGGTACGGAGGAGGCCTTCACGCGTATCCGGGAGCTGATGGTCGACAATCCGCCGGCGCGCGCCGACCATGGCGCCGTCGAGGCGCTGGCAGCGCTCGCCGGGCACGAAGGCGACGACGCAATAGCGACTGCCGTCACGAACGCGCGTGCGACGATTGACGACACGTTCGATGCTGACGAATCGAATGGATGGACGGTCAACGCGGACGCAGGGGACTACGGCAGCGACTACGTGCGCCGCGCGCGGGCGGCGCGTTATGACTTACTTGCGAATACCGTTGCGGATACGCTTTGCGCACAAGCCCGCGTTGACGCGGAGCACACGCCCTTGTGGGGCGGCAAGAGCTACGTGCTGCACTTCGATCCGTGGGACGAACCACCGGCGCGAGCCTTCTGGTCGCTCTGCGCTTTCGACGAGCAACGTCGCTTTCCGACGGGCGGCTACGGTCCCCGCGTGCTCGAGAGCCGGCAGCCGCTGATGCGCCGCTCCAATCGCTCGCTCGATCTCTACGTTACTCACGATGAGCCCCACGACGGAACGGGCAACTGGTTGCCGTGCCCGGCCACGGAATTCACCTTGGCGCTGCGTCTGTATTGGCCGTCGCCGGCAGCGCTGAGCGGCGTGTGGACGCCGCCCCCGATCGTTAGCGCGCCAGGAACTTCATAAACGCGGCGCGAGCTTCGTCAGACTGCAGTGCCGCGCCGAACGTCTCCGTCTCGTCGCTCACCGCGCGTTCGACCAAATCGGCGAAGCGCGCCTTGAGCAACCGCTTCGTACTCGCGACCGCCTTAGGCGGCAGCTCGGCGAGCGCACCGCACATCATTGCAACCGCACCGTCGACGTCTTGGTCGTCGGTTACGCGCGTCACCAAACCGATCTGCTGCGCCTCGTCGGCGCCGAACTGCTCGCCGGAGAGCATTAGCCAAGATGCGCGCGTGGGTCCGGCAATCAGCGGAAAGAGCACGCTCGAGGCGGCCTCGGGCACCAGTCCGAGCCGCACGAACGGCAACGCAAAGCGCGCCGAGCGCCCCGCGACGACCGCGTCGCAGTGCATGAGCATGGTGGTTCCAAAGCCGATCGCTACGCCCTTGACGCCGGCGAGCAGGGGCTTAGGAAACGCGATCATCGCGCGGATGAGTTTGATGACCGGCAGTTCTTCGTTATGGCTCAGTGCGCCCGCGGCAAGAAAATCACCAAGATCGTTGCCCGCGGTGAAGACGTCGCCACCAAAGATCCCGACCGCGCGGATCGCGTCATCGTGCGCCGCATCCTCGAGACCATCGAATAACGCCTGATACATCGCGACCGTGATCGCGTTCTTTTTCTCGGGACGGTTGAAACGCAGCGACGCGACCGCGCCGTCCTTGCTGTAGACTATGTGTTCGCTCATCTTCATCGATACCGCATCGGAAGCAAGTTGGTTTTCGATCGCGCGATCGAAGCATCGGGCACGAAGAAGTCCGGCATCAACGGCCCGGTTGGATCGTAGGCGTAGGATGAAAAATCAGTGACGCCTTCGGCCAGCAAGACCTCTTCATCGATGAAGAAGTTCCCGGTGCAGGTCTTAGCCGAACGGCGCAGGATGGCGGCCGCGGCATCGGCGACGATCTCGGGTTTGCGCGAGACCTTGGCCAGGGCCTCGCCGCCGAGCACGTTACGCACCGCGGCGGTATCGATCGTCGTCAGCGGCCAAAGCGAATTGACCGCGATCCCCTCGTCCGCCAGTTCGGCCGACATGCCCAGCGTACACATCGACATCCCAAACTTCGCCATGGTGTAGGCGACATGGCTCTTGAACCAGCGCGCCTGCATGTCGAGTGGGGGTGCAAGGTTGAGAATGTGCGGATTCTCCGCGCGGGCCAGATGAGGAATCGTCGCCTTGGAACAGACGAACGTGCCGCGCGCATTGATCTGCTGCATCAGGTCGTAACGCTTCATGTCGGTCTGCGTCGTCGGGGTGAGTGAGATCGCGCTTGCGTTGTTGATGCACACGTCGATCCCGCCGAAGCGCTCGACCGTTTTGGCGACGGCGTCCAGCACCTGGTCCTCGAAGCGAATATCGCACGCCAACGGGAGCGCCTTTCCGCCGGCCGCCTCGATCTCGGCTGCAGCGGTAAAGATCGTGCCCGGCAATTTGGGATTCGGATCGACGGTCTTGGCGGCAATCGCGACGTTCGCACCCTCGCGCGCAGCGCGCAACGCGATGGCCAATCCGATTCCACGACTTCCGCCGCTAATGAATAACGTCTTCCCTTTTAACGACAAGGTCTTTATCGGAGCTCCTCAAAGGGCGTGCAGTATGTCTCAAGCCGAACTGACGCTTTCCACGCCCATCGGCGCAGTACTGCAGGTGCGGGCCGCGGGCGGCCAGATCGTCGCCTGCACGTTCCACGCCCGCATGCGAGGCAGCACGAGACCACCGCGCGACCCGCTTCTGCGCGAAGCGCGCGCGCAACTGCAGGCGTACTTTCGCAAGCGGCTGCGGCGTTTCGATCTGCCGCTCGCGCTCGCGGGCACGCCGTTTCAGTGTGCGGTGTGGGAATTGGTCGCGGGGCTCGAAGCCGGCGAACTCATCTCCTACGGGGACGTTGCGCGCGCGCTCGGCGCACCGCGCGCGCATCGCGGCGTCGCGGCGGCGATGAAGCGCACGCCGTACGATCTGCTGATCCCGGCACATCGCGTCATCGGCGCCGATGGGCGCATCAAAGGCGCGGGCCCGAACTCGATACGCCGCCGCCTCCTCGCCTTCGAAGGCATCGTACTGCACTAAATTTTCGTTCTCCACTCGATTATGGGGCCGATGCCCACGTTGCGGTCGGCGGCTTCGCCGGTCAGTGGATACATCGCGGTAAAGTTCAGCGTGCGTATCCCGATCAGCCATTGCGAACGATTGCGCGTGTAGCCCCACTCGAGCGATGCGTCGACTTCTGAGGCGCGTTCCGGCTTGACCGTATTGGGCGCGCCGTCGAGATAGACGTAGACGTCCGATCCGGTCAAGTACGGCGCGGTGCCGACAAATGCTTCGACGAAGTGCGCGCTGCCGAACGGATGGCGAAGGCGTAGTGTGTAGCGCGCGCCGGCCAGGCGCGACGAGACGGTTTGCGCTTGTGCCGGCAACGGCGTGCGCTGGTTGTAGATCGTTTCGCCGAATCCAAGCCACACGTGCGAGCGCGGATCGATCGCATACTCGGCGTCACCGTTGAATATCCCCAGCGCCGGCGTCGCTTGTCCGTACGTCACCGAAGGGCTAACGCCGGGAATGCTCACCACCGGAATGCCCTCCATATGCACCGCAAGCCGCGGACCACCGACGTGCAGTTGCAGCAGCGGACCCGCACCAATGCCGTACTCGGTACCGGCGACGTCGCGATGCTCGCCAACGAGCGCCAGTCCCTGAATGCCGACGTACGAATAATCCGGCGTCGCGGCCGTCGCAAAAAACATCAGAAGCGCCGCGAGCAGGCGGCGTCCCCGAAGATCAATTCTTTGCAGCATCGACCAACACCACGCCGCGCTCGCCGGAATCGCGTAAGGCCTTCGCTGCGGCTAGCGCCGCGCCGATCGGTTGCGACGGATCGAGCGCTTGGCTAACGGTAAACCCGGTGCGCTCTTTGACCTGCTGGTCGATTGGGTCGCGCATACTTTGCGGCAAAAGTGAATAGCTGTTAAGCAGGCTCAGCACCGGCCCGGCTTTGGTTTCGAACGTCGCTGGATCGAGCACGACGACCACGAGCCCGCGTGTCTTTCCACCTTCTTGATGGGAAAAGACTTGGAATTGCAAGCCCATCGCTTGCGCGCGACGATGGGCCGCGTCGCTCGCGCTTCCGCTGACGGCAACGGTGTAACCCGCCGGAGGTTTCACGCTCACGTCGTGCAGCCAGCCCTCGAGCGTTTCGAGCGATGCGCTCGATTCAGCCAGGACTTCACGGCCCGAAACCGACGCGCCCGAGCCGTTGCTTCCGCGCCAATCCCGTGCGCTCAGCACCGTGCTTCCATTATACAAAGGAAAGTCGATCGGATTGGTGGCCTGGGGTGAGGGCGCGGAGGAGGACGATGACGTCGATTGGGCAGACTGCGAACAGCCGGCGATACATAGAAGCAGCGCGACCGCGCCTATGGCTCGTTTCATGCACGCCGCTTCGAGGAGAAGCCGCCCGGGCCCCGTATCCGAAGCCCTATGAGTTTCCAAGAATTTTGGCCGCGGTATCTGCAGGCGCATAGCAATCCGCGAACGCGCGCATATCATGTCGCCGGAACGATTGCCGGCACGACACTCGTGCTCGGCGCGGTTGCGCTGCGCAAGCCTTGGCTTGCGGCGATCGGTCTGGTCGCCGGATACGGTCCGGCGTGGTTCTCACACGCCTTCATCGAGCACAACAAGCCCGAGACGTTGCGCGCGCCCTTTGCCTCGCTGCGCGGCGACTATCTGATGGCCTGGCACATCCTGCGCGGATCGATCGACGATGAGATAGCGCGCACCCAAGGAGCGCACGTATCGTGAAACGATTTGCATTTGGATTGGTTGCCGCGCTGATTCTCGCTGTTGCGCCGGCCGGCGCGATGAACCCGCATTCGCCGGTGTTCGTCGAGACCGACGCCGCCTCGGGCGTCACCGTGCGACCCGGGGAGGACTTCTTCATCGCGCTCCAGTCGAACACGTCGACTGGCTACAGTTGGACCCAAGCGCTTCCCGGCGGCGACCTCATCGTTGCCTATGAAGGCAACGTCACCGAACCGGCGCCGCAGGCCGTACCCGGCGCACCCGGGCAGCAGATCTTCATCTACCACGCCAATCGCAGTGGAACGGCGACGATCGTACTCAACTACACGCGCGCATTCGAACCCGACGCTCCACCGGCGAAGACGCTGACCTATACCGTCACCGTACAATAGCGTGGACGACCGGCTCACCTACGGCTCGTATCTGAAGGTCGACGACTTGCTCGGCCTTCAGCGCCGGCTCTCGCGCCCCGAGCATCACGACGAGATGCTCTTCATCATCATTCACCAGGTCTACGAACTGTGGTTCAAGCAATTGCTGCACGAACTCGACGCAGCGATTGAGGCGCTGGACCGCAACGAGCTCTTGCGCGTGACAAAATACTTTCGCCGCATACACACCATTCAGCGTCTGCTCGAATCCCAAGTCGACATCCTCGAAACGATGACGCCGCAAGAGTTCAACACCTTCCGCGATAACCTCAATCCGGCCAGCGGCTTTCAATCGATCCAGTTTCGCGAGATCGAGTTTCTTGCCGGCGTGCGCCGCACCGAGACGCTCGCGCACATCCAGATGGACGACGCGCAGCGCGCGCGCCTTGACGCACGGCTGGAAGCACCGTCGCTCTACGACCACGTCAAAGCGTTGCTCGCCCGCCGGGGATTCGCAAGCGAAGCGGGGGCGCCGCTGATCGAGAGCCTGCGCACGATCTACGTGCACGCCGACGAGAACTACGATCTCTACCTTTTGCTCGAAGATCTCATCGAATTCGACGAGCGGTTCTTGCTCTGGCGCGGCCGTCACGTGCGCATGGTCGAGCGCATGATCGGACAACGGACCGGCACCGGCGGCTCCTCGGGCGCGAAGTATTTGCAGGGCACGCTCGAGCAGCGCTTCTTCCCCGAGCTTTGGGAGGTGCGTTCGCATCTGGGCACAGGGGCCTACGCATGAGCGCAACGACTTCGCAGGCGCTGCATCGCGACCAGTTTCCGATCCTCGCGAATGCCACGTACTTGGTCAGTCATTCAATGGGCGCGGCGCCGCTGGGCGCCAAAGCCGCGCTCGACGCCTACTGGGACGAGTGGGCGGCTAACGGGCCCGAGGCCTGGGAAGCGTGGCTGCCGCGTATCGGCGCGATTGCCGACGGCATCGGCGCGTTAATCGGCGCTGCACCCGGCAGCGTCTTTTTGGGACCCAACGTGTCGCTGCTCCAAGCCGCATTGGCCACCTGCTTCGATTTCACGCAAGACCGCAACGAGGTCGTCTACGAAGCGTTGCAGTTTCCGTCGCTCACCTACGTGTGGCGGGCGTGGGAGCGCTACGGCGCGCGCGTGCGCATCGTCGACTCGCCCGACGGCCGTACGATTCCGACCAAGCAAATCACCGAGGCGATCACCAAGCGCACCGCGATTGCTGTGCTCTCGCACGCCTACTACGTCTCCGGCGCGATTGCCGACGTACGCGCGATCGCCGCGCACTGCCGCAAGGTCGGCGCGGTGCTTTGCGTCGACGCCTATCAAACGACGGGCGTTTATCCGTACGACGTGCGGGAATGGGATCTCGACATTGTTACGGGCGGATCGCACAAGTGGCTGCTCGGCGGCCCGGGCTGCGGTTGGATCTACCTCAAGCCCGCGCTACGCGAGCAGATGCGCCCTGCAGTCACCGGATGGATGGCGCACGCGCAGCCGTTCAATTTCGAAGACGCACCGATCCGCTATGCCGGGTCGATGTATCGTTTCGGGAACGGCACGCCGACGATTCCCGGGTACGTCGTCGCGCAGCCGGGCCACAAGCTGATCGCCGAGGTCGGCATCGCGCGCATTCGCGAGCACAACGTGCGCCTGACCACGATGATTGCGGAGATGGCGCAGCGGCGCGGCTTGCGCGTCAACACGCCGCTCGAGCCGCGGCAGCGCACCGGCTGGATCGGCATCGACTTTGACGGCTCAGATCGCGTCTGCAACGAGTTGGTCGGGCGGCGCGTCTTCGTCGATCACCGGCCCGGATGCGGCCTGCGCGTGAGCCCGCACTTTTATACGAGCGACGACGAGATCGAACACTTCTTCAACGAGCTGGACGCCATTCGAAAACGATGACCGACGCGCAATCCATGATCGTCGATCACACCAAGATAGGCGCCGCACTGCGGCGCCTATCGCTGCCTCTTGCCGTCCAAATGCTCGGCGATCAACTGCTGGGCGTCGTCGACACGATCGCGATCGGCTATATCGGCACCGGTGCGCTGGCGGGCGTCACCGCGGCGACCACGGTCTTCTTCACCTTGATCATGCTGCTCGGCGGACTGTGGAGCGGCCTTGGTATCATCGCCGCGCAACGCATCGGCGCGCACGACGTCGACGGGTTCGCGCGAACCGTCCGCGCCGGGTTCGTTGTGCCGGCGATTGCCGCGGTTGCCCTGACCGGCGCCAGCCTCTTCGGCGCGCAGCCGTTGCTGCACGCGATGCTCGGCAATCTGCCGAGCGTGCACGCCAGCGCGCTCTACTTGATCCTGCGCTGCGCGTCGCTGATCCCGATCAATATCTCGGCCACGCTCATCGTCGGGCTCGGGGCGGCCGGGAATCGCAAGCTCGGCGTCTATCTGCTGGGCATCATCAATCTCATTCACATTCCGTTGCTGGCGATGCTCGCGCTCGGATGGCTCACCCATCATCCCTTCGGCATTGCCGGCGCCGGCATCTCGACGCTTGCGTCGGAGACCATTGCCGCGCTTTTTGCGTTGATCTATGTTGCGCGCAAACCGATCTACCGCATCTTCGCGCAGCGGGGTGTCGATATGGCGCTCGCATTGCGCTGCGCCTGGCTTGGGTTACCGGAGAGTGTTTTCGGTTTTGCGATCGTCGCGCCCGACGTCGCCATCGTTGCGATGCTGGCGCCGCTGGGCTCGACGCTGGTCGCCGCATTTCGCGCGCTTAACGTGGTCTCCGATCTCACCTTCATCGTGCCGAGCCCGCTGCAGAGCGCGACGCAAACGGTGATCGGTCAGCGCATCGGCGCGGGCGATCCGCAGGGCGCGCAGATGTTTCTGCGCCGCGCATTGCGCACGACGCTGATCGTCACCACGATCGCCGGCGTGCTGGTCGCGATCTTCTCTTGGCCGCTGGCGTTTTTGTTCACGATGAACGCGGCCGTCGCATCGGTCGCGGCGCTGCCGCTCGCCCTGCACATGGTAACGATGCCGCTCAAGGGCTGGGCGATGGTCGCGCTCGCGCCCATCCGCGCGGCGGGGGATACGAAATTCTCGATGCTGGTGGGTCTGGCGTGCGGCGTCCTGGTGCTCCCGATCGCGTGGTTCTCGATCGAGCGGCTGCACATCGGACTCTTCGCCGTGCCCGTCGCGTGGATCATCGCGTGGAGCGTGCGCGCCGCCCTCACCGCGCTCAAGCTACACTATGCGGCGGGCGCCTGGGCCTCGGGCACGATCGATCCGCGCCCGTAGCCGCCGTAGGCCGCGAGCAGCACCACGATGAGGTGCAGTGCGATATCCCAACCGTAGATCGGCGCAACGCCGAAGAGCGTGTTGGTGATCGGAATGACACCGAGCAGCACGACGATCAAGTAGACCCACGTGACGATACGCAAATACCCCACCGCGGACTTGAAGCGCAGACTCGCAACGACGCCCCAGATGCCGAAGAACAGGTGCAGCACGTCGTGGGCGACGTTGAGCGCGAAGAGGCCAAAGAGCAGGCGGTACGCCACGTCGAGCGTCACAACCGGCGCGTCGAACGGCGCGGCCGGCGCAATCCACGGTACGAAGCCGGCGACGCCGGCTACCAGGAAGACGAACCCCAGGATGCGCGCGATCAGCGGTGCGTTCATGGCGCCTGCTTATCTTCGCCCGCGAGGACGCCCTGCAATTCGTGGTGGATTCGGCCGTTGGTTGCATGGATGCTGCGCGCATCGAGCTGCGCCGGACTGCCGCCGAACCGTCGTGCCGCCCCCGCGTTCGGCAGCGTACCATTCGTCAAGCGCAGGCGCGTAGACGACACCAGCCAGCAACTCGCCTGCGCGTTCGTAGGCGATCGAGACGCAATACAGCGGATAGCCGTGCGCGTAATTGGTGGTGCCGTCGAGCGGATCGATGATCCAGCGCTCGTCGCTCGTACCCGGCGCGCTGCCGCTCTCTTCGGCGAGGATTGCAGTGTTCGGGAAGTCCGCGCGCAGACGCGCAATGACCGCGCGTTCGCTCGCGCGATCAGCCACGGTCACGATATCGGCGCGCGGCGGCTAACGGGTCTTTCGAGGCCATTTCACGAAGATATCACACATGCAGCGCATCGCCCGAAAGATTCGATTGAGCGACGATCAAGCCGCCCTGGACTACGAGTACTGGGGAGCCAAGAGCCCGGCCGAACGACTTGCTGCCGTGAATGAACTCGTGGTCGAATCGCTTCGCTGGAAAGGGCTCGATGGATCTCAACTCAGACTTCAGCGAACTGTTACTAGCGTTCAACGACGCGGGCGTTAGGTACCTGATCGTCGGCGGCTATGCGATGGCCGTTCACGACCTGCCCCGCTATACCAAGGACCTCGATATTTGGATCGACGCGACTCCTGACAATGCGCAGCGTACTCACGCGGCTCTCGCGGCCTTCGGAGCTCCGCTCCAGGACCTTTCGGTGGACGATCTTACCGATCCGGATGTGGTCTTTCAGATAGGCGTTGCGCCCGTGCGTGCCGACATTCTGGTCTCGATTACCGGCGTCGACTTCGAAGAGGCGTGGCCCCAGCGCGTGCAGACAGCGTACGGCGATATTCAGGTGCCGGTGATCGGGAAAGAAGCGCTGATCAAAAACAAACGTGCTACCGGGCGGCCACAGGACGTTGTCGATGCAGATGCGCTCATCCGGCAACGCGGGAAAATACAATAGTCTGTAAGTCCCATTTACAATAACTTTACGTGCACAGAAATTAAGCTTTCTTTATTGCGACAGGGTGCGCAATTCGCGACAAGAAGCTTTTCTGCGGTGTGGGCGTTCCTATGCCACGCTGGGCGCGTGGCCCAGCGGCCATTTTCTTTGGAGGAATCAATGAGCGTATCACGCATGATGCGAAGCTTTCTCGTTCTCCTCGCCGCAACTTCCTTGGTCGAATGTAGCGGTGGTGGAGCGTCGCATGCAATTCCAAGCTCTGGAATCACATCATCTCACCGTGGCCACGCGATGGGCCTCGGCACGATTAGTCGCGAACGTTGACGTTGGATCGGATGCCGATCTGACGGCCATCGCGGTCTATTCACCTGGTAAATTCAACGGCACCGAGCCGCAGTAGCTCAGCGGTTAGTTGAAGAGCGTATAAATGGCGTTGGTGCTGTAGGTACCTTCGTCGGTCGTGCCGGGCACCGTGAGCGTCAGCGTGACGCAATAGGTCGTCATCGAACTTCCGGTTGCCATGAGGGACCATTCGCTACCGTCGTCGGGGTATACAACGTACGGCGTCGACGTCGGCAGCGGAGTCGCGGAATTCTTGTACGTGTCGTTCGCCAGATCTTTGCCGGGGAAGCCTGCGGCGAAATCAGCCGCCAGTCCCTGTTCGAGCGACCAGGCGGTGGTCATGTCGACCGTTACCGTGAACGCGCACGGATATTGCGCCGTGGTTCCGGCTGTTTGGTTGAGCGTCACGCTGCTGCCGCCGCTTCCGCCGACGTCCGTGTAGAGAATCGTCGCTTTCGGATTGGGCGTCACTTCAGCTTGCATCAATACCGAGTGCTGCACCTGCGCCTGCGCGACCAGCGTCGAGCCGCCGTCGAACTGCAGGTTCTCGGCGCGAAAGCCGCGCGCAAGATCCGGCATTATCCGCCGCAGCGAGAGGGAGCCGATCGAGGGCCTTTCGCTCGTGGCCGTTGCCTGCTGCGGAGCATAGGCCAATCCGGTGCCCGTGGGCATCGGTGACGGCGTGACGTTGACGATGATCGTGAAGCCAATCTGCGCCTGCTGCGTCGCGATCGTCGCTTTTACCGGCTGCGCCAGCACGAGCGCGAGAATCGCGAACCCGGCAACGATCAGGAAAAATTGAAAGCGCTTCATTGGCCGACCACCGTATACACGATCCAAAGGTAGAAGTTGCCATCGGTGGCCGTGCCCGGCACCTTGAACTGATAGTCATAATAGTAGTCGTTGTTCGCGAGACTACTCTGGGCTACCGGATTGGGATACGTTGTGTACGTGATCGTGGCCGGATTGGCGATCGAATCGGTACCGCCCGAAACCGCACCGGACGTCGTTGAAAACGGTAATCCGGGCGTGAATCCGGTGTTCGAGTCCGAGCTGGCGCCGCTCGGGACATAGTAGAGATACTGCCCCGGATACTGTGAACTGTCGGTGTTGTTGGTGAGCACCGCGGCCGCTTCGCCATAGACCAAGAACCCGTTGGTGTCGTTGGTCGTAACGTGAAGGTGCGCGGCGTACTTGTAGAGGTACGTGTCGCCGGAGATCGTCGTGCCGAAGTCGACCGTTCCCGCACCAACGCCGGTTGCGCCCGGTCCGTGGGTCGGCGCCGGCTGCGTCCCGAAGGTCGCGAGCACCGAGCCATAGCCGGTGTAGTAGTTCGGCGTCAGCGTGAAGTTGATGACGGGCAGCACGTGCCACTCGACTTTAGCATTGCCGGTCGCGGTTACCGCATCGGCTGGAGACAAGACCAGCATCATCGCCGTTGCGGCGAAGATCGCTCCCATCAGTCCCAGAAGATACCGTTTCATCGCAGTGTCCAACACGCTCCCTGTGCTTGCCTTTAGTCCCGCCGGCTAGTGAACTTCGAAGTTGATCTCGCCGCCGGTTTCCGTTTTTCCGCCGTAGTCGATGGTGGCGATCGCCTGATACGTGCCGGGTTCGAGCGGTTTGCCGGAGAGTTCGATCAGTCGGACTCCGCCGCGCTCGACGAGCATGTTGTCAGGCATCGGCACCTGATATAAGACCGATCCGCCCTTTTGCACGGTCACCTGACCGCGCAAGTATTCGTGGGCATTGCCGACGTTTTTGAAGAGCACTCGGTAGACTTGACGTCCCGGTGCCTTCGCACTCGTCATCTTGGTAATCGCGCCGTTCACTTGCACCGTGTTCGGCACGGTGATGTAGAACTTCGATGCGACCCGGGCCGAGAACGCGACGCCGCCTTGGCGCCGCTCCGGCCTGGTTTGGAAGAACACGACACCCGCGTACTCTCCCGAGAGTTTGTCGTCAGACGGCATCGCGATCGTGAGCTGCACTTGCTGCGACGTCCCGGGCGGGATGTCGAACTCGCGCGGCCGGATCGACGCCCAGCGAAGTAACGAGTACTCGCTGGCTCCGAGCTTTTCGAACTCGTAGTTACCGCTCTGCGAGAGCGTGAAGTCCGATAACGACGCCAGGATATGGATCGAGTTTGTCGTGGTGTTAGAAACCGTTACCGGCACGTTGTAGGTAGTTCCGAGCGGGATCGATGCTTCGAACTTCCCTGGAGTTACCGTGATCCCGAGGCCGAGGGTGTCCCCGGGCGCCGTCATCCCGCCAAAGAGGACGAGGAGAGCGACGAGTAACGAGCCGAGTCGATTCAACTGCTGCATATCCCGTTTCCCTTCGCCGCGGAAACCTGTCTGGTCCCGCGACGAAGGGCGCTCTTCCTCTATCCTAGTTGGTCGTCAGGGTGTAGGTCAGGACTACCGTTTGGGCGCCGCTCTGCATGGCGGGTCCCATGTTGAGCTGGACGTCGGAGTTGAGATCCGAACCCGTCGTCGACTTGGTCAGCGCCAGAAGTGTCGCGGGCGCCGCGGTCGGGACGAGGGTGCCGCTCGAGCACGCGGTCGTGCTGGTCATCGAGACGGCAGCCGCGCGGGCTGATGCGGTCCAGGCCGTGTTTCCGGTCGTGC
This sequence comes from Vulcanimicrobiota bacterium, assembly GCA_963837195.1. GTDB lineage: Bacteria > Vulcanimicrobiota > Vulcanimicrobiia > Vulcanimicrobiales > Vulcanimicrobiaceae > Aquilonibacter. The sequence continues at coordinate 2,666,312 of CAWIMO010000006.1, read as the reverse complement.
TCCACACGCCGTCGGGCAGGATGCAGAGCAGCGAGCCGTTGGTGGCCGTGTCGTACGCCGAAGGCACGCCGGCCGTGGCTTGCACGGTCAGGTTGGCGCCAAGGCTGTCGTTGGTGACGACGTAGGCGTCGATCGCGTTGACTTCGAGGCAGTTGGTGTAGTCGGTGCCGTCGGCGACCACGTCGCCGAAGTTGACGGTGCCGTTCGCGTTCGCGCCGTTACCGCCGTTGCCGTCGTAGCTTGCATTGGCCACGTCGGTCGTGCCGTTGCAACCGCTGGACGTGCTGCCGTTGCCGTTCCAGTAGATATCGGTCGCAGCCGGCGTCGTGTGCGTTTTCGATGCCGTCGTTTGGGTGTACATCGTGAGGGTCGCCGTAATGGCGTAGTTCCATTCGACGTTAACGTTCTGGTTCTGGACAACGGCGAGAGCCGGAGCCGCGGTTGAGAGAAGAGCGCCCAGGGTTACGAGCGCTGCAAGGCGTTTAATGTTCATTTTCCTTTCACCATGCGCGAGAGTGCCATCCGTGGCGGGTATTGGTAGGTACATAGAACTTATCGGCAGCCTCAAGCCCCTGGTTAGTAGCAGTCCGTGCAGGGGGCGTTAAGAAATGCCACGCCTGACCGTAAAGATGCCTCGGAGGCCCATTTTTGCGCATAAGAAGAGGCGCCGCGGATCCCCGGGGCGCCTCGATTGCGACAAAAGCCGCCGGCTTTGGCACTAGTTGCCGATGAGCGTGTAGGTGATGGTCACCTGGTGGCCCGTCACGTCGGCCCCGTTCTGAACCTCGAAGTTTTGCAGCACGTCGAAGTCCGAGTTGGCCGTGTAGTTGCCGCAGGCTAGGGTCGTGACCGCGGCAGTCGGACTGAAGTACGTGCCCACCCCGGTGCCGTAGGTGAGCCCGCTGGTTGAGTTCGTTTCGTCGACCGACGTCGAGAGCTCGGTCGTGGCGTTGGCGCTGGCCGCCACCTGCAGCTGCCACGTATTGGCCACGGTACCGGCGCCGGCGGGGCAGCTTGCCGCCACCGTCGACCCCTCGTACACCACCGTGGCGCGTACCACGTCGGTGCCTGTAATCGTCGTGTTGGCCGCAAACTCACCGAAGTTCACCGTCTCGCCCGAGAACGTGCACTGGGCGGGGTTGCAGACCACGTTTGGATGCGAGTTGCCGGGCCCCGGGTTCGATGGGTCAACGCTGATCGCGAGACCCAGCGAGAAGGCCACCGATACCTCGTCGGATCCGGTCCAGGCGAGGCCCGCGGTCACGCCGTCGATCGTCGACGGGAAGAGATAGCTGTCGCTTTCGGTACTCGGCGTGTCCGCCACGAATTCCACCGCGATGTTGCCGGTCGGCGCGAATCCGGTGCAGCCACTGACCTGGATCTGCCCCGGCGTGCTGCCGGAGACCGGATCGTACGTGTTTGCTACACTGATCGCGCAACCGGCGGGAATACCCGTCGTCTTGAACAGGCCGCCGCTGATCGTCCCCAGGACCACGTACTGCGTGACCGGGCTGCCCACGAGATTCCAATCGCCCGAGTCTGTGGCCAAGCCATTGATATCGAATGCGGGCAAAGAGATATCGACCGTGCCGATGTCGGTACCGGTCGCGCTCGTGTTGCTCACTTCGTAGATGAAGCAGTTGGGCGACTTCGATACTTGCGCGACCGTGTTCGTCGCGACGTTTGAGGTCGTGTCGCAGCTCGCATCGGTAGCGCCGGACGCAACCGAATAGAACTTCACGCTCGCCGTCTTGCTCGACGAGGTCACGGTGACCGTCTTCGGCGCTGACCAGCCGCCGCCGTTGGCGCCGTGCGCGTACAGGTAGAACGTCTGCGTCCCGGTCGTGGTATTGGCCAACGTGAAATTGATCGTCAGCGATCCGCCTGCAGCGATTGCGTCTTGTTCCTGCGCTGCGGTGCACGCGGCCCCAAGCGCGGTTTGCGCCGCGGTCGGATTCGTTGGCCCGGTCGGCGGCTGCGGCGGACCCGCGGTCGTGTGGTTGGTGTACTCATTGGTACATACGCCGAACCAGTACTCCAAGTCGTTGCCCGCGACATTATAACCGGTTCCGGAAAGATTCGCCCATCCACCCGAACCGGTGCCGGTGAACGTCGGTGCCGTAAGGTTCCATCCACTGCTCGTGGCCTGTTCGAGCACGATCGCATCGACCGGATCCGGATTGGCGTCAGCAGCGAACGTGGTGTTCGTGTAGGCGAGCGAATAGCTCGTGGTCGTCGCACCCGGCGAGACCGTCGACGGATCGAACTGCGCCGCCATCAAATTGCTATTGAGCGAGAGCCCCTGGATCGACAGACTGTCCACCGGCGTGCCGGCAACCGCGCCGCCGACGACCGCGGTTTCGGTGTGACCGTCCGCGGGCAACGTGGTCCACGTCAGCTCGCTCGTCGACCAAGACTCGACTTGCAGCTCCTGTGCGATGTACGACGCTTGCGACGCCGGCACGTCGAGCCAAATCTGACCTTGGTTGCCGACGCCGATACCGACGTCACCGCGGTTGCCGGTGCCGTTATACGTCCCACCGGCCGGATTGAAACACAGCGCGTTCGTGCCGAGCGTATCCCAGCACGCATTGTTGCCGGTCGACGAAATGGTGTAGTAGCCCTGGGTCGCGCCGCCGCCCGTCGGGGTCTTGGGTTCACTGGGATCGACCGTGATCTGCGTGGCATCGATATTCGTCGGGAAGGTGATGGCGATTTCGCCGAGTCCCTGTCCGCTCGCCCCGCCGCACGACGGCGCAGGTGCTGCCGTCCCGCTGCACGCGCTCAGGTTGATCACGAGAATGTCTTCGCGACCGGTGGCGATTGCAAAGGGCGAACTGTTCTGGTATTCGCCCTGCGCGAATTCCGCCGGATAGAAATGGGTGTTGATCCACGGAACCGTCGGCGGGTTAGTTGCTTCCGCCACCGCGTTGCGGGACGTGTTGCCCGGGAATGTCGCCGAGCCGATATAATGCGCGTTTGACGTGCCGACGAGGGCGGAACCCGAGCTTCCGTAGTACACGGGCGTCCATGCCGGCGACGTTGCGCCGGTGCTCGACCACGCGAGACCGTCGGCCGGAAGAATTGAGGTGGCCGTGTTACAGGGGATGTCGTAACAGGACCATGTACCGCTCCCGCCGTCGGCGTAGAAGTTCATGCCGGAAACGGTGATCGAGCCCCCCGGAAGCAGCGTGACATTGTTGGACGGAACGAACTTGAGTACGCACTGGCCGGTCAGCGTGGCGGTCTGCGGCGTTGCGGTGTTGCAATGATCGGTAAGTGTCCAACTATTTCCACTGCTATCGGTGACGGTCTCCGAACACCCGCCCGCGCTGTTGTACGCGCCGGTGCACGAACCGAGCGTCATCGTGACGCCGTAGCCGGTATTGCCGGGCGGCGTGAAGGTGCCCGCGAGCGTTGCGGCCGGTCCGCTCGTATACTCGATGCCCTCAATCGGATCTGGGGCATTCGGGTAGTTCAAATTCGCCGTGTTGGTGAAGATCATGCTGGCGGGTACGGCAGCGGACGGAGTGCCCAAGTTGAACGTCAGCGTATTCGTGTCGACGCCATTGAGCACGAACTGCGTCTGCATGCTATATCCCATGAGCTCGAACGCCTGCGACGCCTCAACGGTATTCGTCCCCGTATTGTAGAGCTGCATCGTCCAAATATTATTGGGATACGTGCCGGGTGAGTTCAGCGTCGGGCTTGCGGCTGAGAACTGGAAGGTGCCGGTTGCCGTGCACGTTGAGGAATTATTGTTCGTGAGCGTACAGGTGCCCGGGATCGTGTTCGTCGTCGCGACGTAGACGACTTGGCCGTCGGGATCGCTCGCCGTCATGCGATACGTTCCGCCGACTTGGTTGGGAACATCGGCGACGATACCGCCGGTTGACTGATCGTTCGCGCTGTCCCACGCAAAGAGCGTTGCTGTTGACACCGTCGGGTTGGCAGGCGAGGGAGCCGGCGCCGGCGTGCCATAGAGCAGGAAGCCATACTGCTGGAAACCGGTCAGCGAGACTTGCACCTGACCGAGCGTTTGACCGGCCGTCTTGTCGTACACGACCACCGAGTAGGTGCCGGCGGGATAGCTCTCGCTCAGTTGCCACGTCAACGACAGTTGCCCGCTTGGCGCGCTGATGCCCGGAGAGTTCGCGGGGTTACAGATCAGCGAATTGGGCGCGCCGCTCGGATACGGACTCGGCGACGCGGGCGCAGGGGTGGAATTGGGCGTGACGTACACGCAGAACGAGTTGACCGATGTCGACATGATGTACACGACATACGTGTCATTGGTCGAAACGTTTGGAAGATAGATATATGCGGCGGAACTCGTGTTGACGTTGTACTGATACGACGCCTGCGTATGGTACGGATCTTGATAGATCCCGATCGTGAACGACTGTCCCGCGTTGACGTAGACGATCGAGATGATGACTTGCGCCGTCGTGTCGTAGACAAAGAATGCGTAGGTGCCCGCGGCGCTGAGCGTCGTCGTGTGCGCCGTTGCCGCGTTGTAAGCATACGGGCCGGCACTCACCAAGGTCGCCGTCGTCGCGGTCGGCGGGACGTAATAGTCCTCATATTGGTCGCTGGTGCTCCAATCGCCGTTGTTGGTCGCTTTCCACGTCAGCGAGCAGCCGACAGAATACAGCGCTCCGGTCGAGCCGCAGTTTGCCGCCGCGGTGAGATCGATCGTCGCGCCGGTCGCGGCCAGCGGATGGTAGCGGCCACCCTTGAGCGTGGCCTTTGGCGTGGCAGTGTTGACGCTCGATTTTAGCGGAAGCGCCGGCAAGCACGAAAGGGCCACCTTCTGCCCCGCCTTGAGTTTCGCAAGATTGACGCCAGGGCATCGGCCGGGCAGGGCGCGGCGTGCACCGTAGGTCGGCATCGGATGGACGGTGGCCAGCGGTCGTGCCGTAAGGGCCGGCAACGGGTTTGGGGTAAGCCGCGTCCCGACGGCATTGCCGCCCGCGAAAGCCGCGGTCGCAACCGCCATCGATGCGACGATGGCTGCTATGGCGGCGGTCCAGCGACGAAAACCTGGTGCTTTCCGCGTCATTACCGGTACGCCCCGATTAAGCGCAAGTCCACGCGAGAGGGAAAATCACGATGCGTTGTCCTTGTCACCATGCGCGAGGGTGCCATCCGTTGCTAGAGCGAGGAAGCGAGTTACAACAGTTCTATCGGTATCGCTCCCTTGGGAGTTAATAAGAGTCCGTGTAGGGGAAGTAAAGTTAGCTGTTTTTGGAACGTAAAGACTCGTCCACTGATGGGCTTCCCAAGCACGGTTTGCGTCCCGTCCTCCCACGTGATCTTGTCGCCGGCGTGGACGTCGACAAGGAAGCGCGCCCGGACCGTGGCGATCTGGCCGACGGCATTGTTGTGCGACAAAAACTGCAGGATGACGAGCGGCAATTTTGGATCGACGGTGAGCATCGCCGCCGGCGATATCGGAGTTCCCGCGACGCTTCCGGCGACCGGATATTGTCCTGCGGCTGTGCGTTGGGGAACCTCGACCTCGCCAAGCCACTTCTCGAGTTCTTTGTCATACGCAAGTTCGACGCGCTTGCCGAACGCGGAGGCGGCGACGTCCTTGGCGTCGGCCGGCGCACTAATCGCAACCGTGGTCGTCCCGTGTGGCGGCAGCCGCGTCTCGCTCAAACGGATGGCCGGCGCGACCGGCGCAGGGGTACTCCCGCCGGAAAGCAGTGAGAAGACGACCTTCTTTTCAAACCGTCCGACGAGGAACTGAACGCCACTATAATGCTCGCCGGGCGCTAAGTGTACCGTCACGCTGTCGGGAGCGGCGCCAAGGCTCTCTTTGATCGTTTCGGGATCCACCGAAATCGCGTAATCCCCCGCCGGAAGATTGTCGATGATGAAGCTGCCGTCGTCCTCATCGATAGCTGCGTGCTCGCCGGGCTCGGCGACGACATAAGCATTGAGGACGCCGAGTCCGGCTTGTTTGTCCATATCCTTCGCGTAGATGATCGTACCGGCGATCGAACCCAGCAATTGCGCGCGGAAGTCGAGCGATGTGTATCGACCGTCGCTAACCGAAACTTTTCGCGTAAGATCCTCGGGCGCAAAGTCGGCGCTCGCCGGAATGGACTGGGGAATCACGGTAACCACGTGCTGTCCCGCGCTCAAGCCGCCGAAGCCAAAGGCGCCGCTCTGATCGGTCTGCGCATACGTTCCGCCGTCGACGCGCAATTGGACGTTTGAAAGTGGGATAGGATTGCCGTTAGAATCGGTCCCGTAGACGTGCCCGAGTATCCCGCCGAACGTGCCGATCATGAACGACACGGTTGCCGCCTGACCGCCCTGAACGTTGATCGTTTGGACCGGATTGCTCGCCGTAAATCCCGGCGGAATCGACGAATTGTCGATCGTAACCTGATGCTGCCCCGGCGAGATGAAGGCGAACTGGAATGCGCCGCTCACGTCGGTGCGCTGGACGTATTTGTTGTCGAGCGTAACGAGCACATTGCCGACGCCGCCGCTGGAATTTCCAAACGTCGCGAAGTTCGAATTCGCCCCTGACCCCGTCGCATTGGAGCCGGCGATCGTGACCCTCCCGGAGATCGTTGCCGGAAGCCGCGGATCGACACGACCGGCGACGCTGGTGTTGCCGTAGGTAAACGGCGCGGTCAGCGCGATGGCGAATACGCGGCTGCGCCCATCCGATGCCGGATTGAGCTGATCGTGCAATATTTGGTAACCGAGCGACGTGGTGATCGAAATCACCGGCGAGATGCGCCGCGTCACATTGACGAGCGGGGTGCGCTGAATTGCGTCGCTCGTGGCCGACGTGGTTCGGGTAATCGTTTCCCCGATCTGCACCGTCGTCTTCTTCCACTGCTGCGCAATGTCGAAGGAAAAACCTTTCTGCAATCCGGCGCTCGGGGTCGGCACGCCAAATGGCGTTGGGGAGGCATCCGGTGACGGCAACGCCACCGAAAGCTGCGTGGACTTCTGAATTTGCCCGGTGAGTCCAACGCTGAGGGAGTGAGTAATCGGACGGCGCAGACTTGCCAAAATGGATTCCGTGTTACTCGTCGAGCCATCGTCGATGGAGTGCTGAAACTGCCCACCGATGAGTGCCGAAGTGTGTAGGAATTGTGTTGCGAGCGATACACTACCCAAGTTCGACCAAAGATCTTCACCTTGGCTGCTCGCATCTTGGCGCGTGAATGAGTACGACAATCCCCCGAACTTTGGTGTCGGCGAATACGTGAGGGTTTCTACGTGCTGTTCCGTCACGCCGAAGATCGCGTCGCCGGTCTTTTCGTAATTTGCGTCAAAGAAGACCGGTGCGCGCGCCGAGTGGCAGGTAAAGTCGGCGTACCGGTCGCTGTAGATCTCGCCGGCGCTAAACGTAACGAACTGATCGGGAACGCCCCGCAGCGTGGTCGAACATTCGCCGCTGTTTCCGAGATCGTCTACACGGACTTGCGCGGCGATTCCGTGCGGTGAACCGTCTCCGCCGGATCGCGACTGCCAGGCACCCTCGGCGATGAGACTCAAATTGCGCGCCGCGGTCGCCGCGCCGAACTCGAACATCTTAAATTTCCCGGCTAGCGGGCCGTCGGCATAGGTGAATCCGCTCTCAAAAAGCGTCCGTCCGCGCACCTGCTGGTCGAGCACGCCGAGAACTTTGTCGGTCTCCTGGTCCGGACCGAGCGCCGGCCCTTCGTAGAAGGTCGCCTGCCCGTAGCGTTGCGGCACTATTAATGAGAATCCGCGCAGGATCGTGCCAAGTTGAAGCTGCCCGAGCGCGAGCAGCTGCTGCGCGCCGTAGCCCAGCGAATACTTGGGGGTGGAGTACAAGAACTGCGGGACGCCCGCGACGGACTGCCCGTTGGCCGAGAAGCCAAACGGAATTTTCAGGTCGGTCGAGGTTGTCGCCGTCCGGCGGGAGACGTCCGCCGTGAAGCCGGCGCCGACCTCGGACTGAGTCTGCGCCGACGTCGAGGCTTGCTGGAACGGAAAGGGCCCAGGGGTCGGGGTGGCGTTCGGTCCTGGGGTCGGCGAGAAGAACCCGGTCTGGCCAAATGAGGTGCTGGTGGAGGTCTCGCCGAGCGAGAGGCTACCGCTGATGCTAAACATGAGTGGCCCGCCGCGCCGCTCGATTTTCGCCTTGGGCGTCGGGATCGGCGTCGGGCTCGGCGCAACGCTTGCGCTGCCGGTCGTCCCGGTAGCCGCCTGCACGGCCGCCTGAACCGCTCGCGCGATGGGTGCCAAAATCTCGGCATCCGCCCGGCTGCCACCCGCGGCAAGGCCGATCGCCGCGAACATTAGCGCGCAACCGAGTATCTGAAGAAGGCGACCCATGGTTCTCCTTGTCTTTCGGAAAACCGGGCGCCCCCGCTTAACCTTCCTTATGGCCTTTGGCCCAAACTTTTCCGGCCGCCCTGCCGATAGGTATAGTGCAGGGAAGTTTCAGGGAGGAAACGACCTCGTTCATGGATGTGCTGGGGGGCTGCGATTTCGTTCTTCGGAACGGTTCGCCGGCTCGAAAAAAACACGGACGGTTAGTGCGCGCGAAAGACGGAGTCTCTCGTGCAGTTTTTGTTTGTGTGCCCAGCACCGGTTCCCCATCCGCTTCCGTCACGGCCGCCAGCACGTTGCACCGCATCGAGTGTATCCAGCACACCCGCTCGATCGGCTTCGCACGTCCGCGCGGCCGCTGCCGGCTCACCGTTCGCCGCTCACTCCATAGGATGGGAGTGCGCGCATGAACGTGTTAACCGGAGCGGATGTCGTCCTGCTGAACCTCGACCGCAATCAACAAGCCTTCGAAAAGACGGTTTCGCAACTCTCATCGGGTTTGCGGATCAATAATGCAGCGGACGATCCCAGCGGCAACGCGATCGCAACCAATCTCACGTCAAAAGTTGGCGGTCTCCAGCAAGCCGTCAACAACGTGCAGAATGGCATCAATGCGCTCAACGTTGCCAACGGTGCGCTCGTATCGGTTCAGAACATCCTCGTGCGCATCAACAACCTTCTCGTCGAAGCCAACAGCGACATCAACTCAAGCGAAGATCTCCAAGATATCCAAACCGAGATCAATTCGCTGTTGACCGAAATCAATACAATCGGTGAGAAGACCAACTTCAACGGATTGAACCTACTCGATGGTGCATTCGATAGCTCCCAGGGAACCGACCCGTCTTTTACGCAAGTAGCATCGCCATACGGTGGGACCACGACGGTCTCCAATTACAACAACTCGTTCACACCTCAACCCGGGCCGCTCGTGACGCAAGCCGGCGTTCCACTGGTCAACGGCGCGTTCGTCCCCGCCCTGATGGTCTTCACGGTAACCAGCTACAGCAATAGCGCTGTCGATCCCGATACAGGCACCAGCGTCGGACCGGGCGTGTACGTTCAGTTCGACGCGTACAGCCTATCAAGTGCAAACAATGGAAGCTACCTGTTGGGAGCACAGTTGTATCAGGACGTCTCGGCTGTGCCCGTCAACAGCGGCCAAACCGGCGTCACCGATTACGTCACCCCGGCAGGCACCGGTCTACTCTTAAACTTCAACCTTTCAAATCTCACCGCAGCTGATGTGGGTTCGTCGATCGCATTTATCTCTCAAGAGGGAGCGGCGCCGTCAACCGGCACGCCGTTAGCGATCAACGACGGCGGCGACGAGGGTCAGACGTTGAACTTCTCGCTTCCCACGGTAAGTACCAACGCCCTCGGCATTTCCGGCATCTCGGTGCTCTATCCACAGACCGTCGGAATCGTGCCCGGCTCATTTAACGTTCCCACAGTGACGGGCCAAAACTCCAGTAACAATATGACTGCATCAGTATCGCAGGTTCTTGTAGGACAAGCGCTTACGACCGTCACGACCAACGAAGCGCAGATCGGCGCGCAGATCATCGCTATGAACGATGACAACAGCGACGACAACACCGCGATCGTTAACTTGCAATCGTCCGTGAGCGATATCACCGATCTCAACGTCGGCCAAGCGACGACGCAGTACACCCAAGAACAGATTCTGACCAGCGTGGGCACCGAGGTGCTCTCGCAGATCCAGAGCAACGGTAAGATCATGACCGCGCTCCTCATCCAGGCGCTTATCGCCTAAGAGCGGGCCACCACCGGGACGGGTTGACCCGCAACCTATACTTATATACGAGGATACCTCGCTAGGTGAGGCGTCCACGTGATACACATGCCGCTGCCCCGAAACGTCGAGAGACGCCAAGTGAGGTAGAACAGACTGCGCCGAGACAAGGCGGTGTCTAACGCGGCTGGGGCTTGCCCCTAAGATCCGTGGTGCCAAAGCTCTACTGCGATTGAGGTGGATGATGGCGTTTACGGAGGGGTTCATCTCCGAACTCGTTGGCCGGAGGGCGACCGTCAACGAGATTCCGATCGGCCGGGTCAGCGACTTTCTCGTCAATAAGCCTGATGACGTGTTCCCCCGGATCGACGGCCTGGTCATTAAGACCTCGCAGGGGCTGCGCTTTGCGCCGATCGATACGGTCGCCCAGATCGATCCGCAGGGCCGGACCGTCGAACTCTCGATGACGCCCAAGGAACCGGCGCCGCCCGAAGAGAGCGCGCTGTTCCTCATTGCCGACCTCCTCGACAAACAGATCGTCGACGTCGACGGTCGCAAGGTCGTGCGCATCAATGACCTCGAGATCGCGCGCGCCGGCGACGGACTGCGGGTCGTCGCCGCCGACGTCGGCGTGGCCGGCTTGCTCCGCCGTCTCGGACTCAAGTCGTTCGGGAAGCGTTTCACGCCCGGCATCTACCGGCGGATTCCGCGCTCGATGATCGCGTGGGATTCGGTGGCGCCGATTCGCGACGCCAATCCGACGCAGGTCAATCTCTCGGTGACCGAGAGCAAGCTTGCGCGGCTGCATCCCTCCGAACTCGCCGAGATCATCAGTGATCTCTCCGCGCGCGAAGCCGCCGCGGTCGTCAGTCAGCTCGATGACGAAACCGCCGCCGACGCGTTCGAACATCTCGACGCCGACACGCAACGATCGCTGATCGAAGACATCGGCACCGAGCGCGCCGCCGACATCATCGAAGAGATGGACGCCGACGATGCCGCCGACTTGCTCGCCGAGCTCGACGAAGAGCAGCAACACGAGCTGCTCTCGGAGATGAACGAGTATACCGCAAGCGAACTGCGCGCGCTGGTCAAGTACGCCGAAGATAGCGCGGGTGGCCTCATGACCACCGACTATACTTGGATCTATCCGCACCGCACCGCCGAAGCGACCATTCGCAAGATTCGCGAGATTGCGCCGACCTCGGAGTTCATCTACTACCTCTACGTGGTCGATAAGGAAGACACGCTACTCGGAGCGCTCTCGCTGCGCACGCTGCTCTTAGCCGAGCCGGCTGCGCCGATCGAGTCGATCATGGACACCGATCTGGTAGCGATTCATCCCGACATGTCGTCAGAGGACGTTGCCGCAACGATCGCGCGCTACGATTTGCTCGCCGTGCCGGTGGTCGACGATCGCGGCAAGATGCTCGGCATCGTGACGGTCGACGACGCCATCGACGCAATCATGCCCGAAGACATCGCGCGTAAACTGCCCAAGTTCACCGCGCGCCGCCGTTCGCATCAACCAAATGCTGGCATCGCCGGTTAGCGACGCGGCGCCGCCCGAGCTGCCGCGCCGGCGCTCGCCGTGGCGCTCGCTGTTGCTGCTCTTTGCCGTGCTGGGCCCCGGTTTCGTGACGGCGTCCGCCGGCAACGATGTCGGCGGCATCGCGACGTATTCGTCGGCGGGCGCACAATTCGGCTACGACATCCTGTGGCTGATGATTCCGCTCGCGGTTGCCCTGATCGTCGTCCAAGAGATGTCCGCGCGCATGGGATGCGTCACTGGAAAGGGCCTGGCGGCGCTGATCCGCGAGGGCTTCGGCGTTCGCATCTCGGTCTTCGCAATGCTCGTGCTCTTCCTGATCAACACGCTGATTACGTCGACCGAATTTGCCGGCATCGCGGCGGCGTCTGAACACTTCGGCATCTCCCGCTATATCGGCGTGCCCTTGGCGCTGCTGGCGGTCTTCTTCTTCGTTCTACGTTTCAACAGTAAGATCGTGGAGCGGGTCTTCGTCATTTTCTCCCTGATCTACGTCACGTACATCGTCTCTGCCGTGTTAGCGCACCCCGATTGGCACCGCGTCGTAACCGGAACGTTTATCCCGCACCTCGAATTCCATCAAGCGGGTTGGCTCGCTATGGTGGTAACGGTTATCGGCACAACGATATCGCCGTACATGCAATTCTTCTTGCAGTCGCAGGTCGTTGAAAAAGGCTCGCGCACCGAGGATCTGACCTTCACGCGAATCGATGTGACAAACGGATCCGTGCTCGCCATCGCGCTGGCCGGCTTCATGATCATCGCTAACGCGGCGACGATCTTCATCGCGAATGAGCACGGGGCCAAGCTCAATCCCCAAACGGCGATGGATTTTGCGGTCGCGCTCAAGCCGCTTGCCGGAGAAGCGGCCGCACTCATCTTCGCGATCGGCATTCTCAACGCCGGGCTTTTTACCGCGACGGTGTTACCGCTCTCGACCAGCTACATCGTCTGCGAAGCGCTGGGCTTCGAGGCGGCGATCGATCGCCGCTTCTCCGAAGCGCCGGTCTTTTTCATTCTCTTTGCCGCGGGCTTGGTGCTGGGAGCCGGCTTCGTGCTCATCCCCGGCCTCCCGCTCCTGCAATTCATTCTATTTGCGCAGCTGTTGCAGGGCGTATTGCTCCCCTTCGAGCTGGTGCTCATGCTGATCATCATCAACCGCAAATCGGTAATGGGCGAACACACCAACGGCCCGCTGGCCAATACGATTGCCTGGACCACCGCCGTGGTGATCGGTCTGCTCTCACTCGTCTACGTGATTGGGCAGTTTATTCCGCAGCTTCTCGGCGCATGACGCGCGGCTTGGTCAGCGTGCGGCGCGCCGACTCCGCGTCCGCGAAGCACCAGCGGTTACGGCCTTCCTTCTTGGCACGATAGAGCGCGCGATCCGAGGCCTCCATGAGGGTATCGATGGTCGAACCGTCGCTAGGGTAGAGCGCGATCCCGATGCTGAGCCGAATCTTGTGCGGCACGCCGTCGATGACGACCGGATCCTGCATGGCGACGTTGAGTTTGCGCGCCAGATCGGCGGCGTCGCTCGGCCCGTCGACGATCGGCTGCAGAATCACGAATTCGTCACCGCCGAAACGCGACAGCGTATCCGACTCGCGGGTGGCCAGCCGCAAACGATGCGCAACCTCTTGGAGCGCCGCATCACCTACCGCATGCCCGTACTTGTCGTTGATCGCCTTAAAATGGTCGACGTCGAGATACATCACGGCAAAGCCGCGATCGTAGCGGCGCGCAGTGGCGATCGTTTGTTCGATACGATCGTTGAAGAGGACGCGATTCGGCAGGCCGGTGAGCGAATCGTTAAACGCCATCTGCTCGATGCGCTCGTTCTGTGCGGCGCGCTCGAGCGCCGCTGAAACGAACAGACCGATGAGCTGCACCAGATCGCGCTCGCTCGGATCGATCGTCTCGTCGCGCGGGGCGCGGCCGGCGAAGACCAGCGCGCCATAGAATTCGTTGAAGACGGTGAGCGGCACGCCGAAGTACGAGCGCCAGGGCGTCGTCACGCGAATCGGGTCGTCGCGATGCTCGGGTGCATCCATGTCGGGGACGAAGCACGGGCCGCGGCGTTCCATGACGTGATGCGCGAACGAGGCGCGCGTGGGATAGATCGTACCCTTGGTGATCAACGCTTCGCCCGACGCGTTGCGCAGCAGCACCCGATCGCGCTGATACTGCGCGACGTAGCCGATGTCCCAGCCGAACATCTGCACGCCCAGCGCCAGCGCTTCGTCGATCTGCACTTCGTGTGATTCATTACCGGAGGCAGCGACCATCACCAACTGGCGCAAGCGCTCGCTCTGCGCGGCGATGGCGCGTTCGGCGGCACGCTGCGCGGCAACGTTCTTGAAAATGGCGTACGCGCCGGTGATTTGTCCGGAGACGTGCAACGGCACGAGCTTGAGTTGCACGTCGAGCCGATTGCCCAGCCGGTCGAGCAGCAACGTGTCGGCCTCGACGGCTTCGCCGCGCATCGCCGCCCGCAACAGCTCGTGCGCCGCCTCGCGGCGTTCGGGCGCGATTAACTCCGTCCAGGGTTTGCCGACGATGCGCTCGCCGAAGAACCCGGTCTCGCCCTCGAGCGCGACGTTGACGCGCGAGATCGCACCGGAGCTCTTGAGCTCCATGATGCCGTCGGGGTGATATTCGAAGAGCGAGCGGAACTTCTCTTGGTTGATCGTCAGCGACGACTCGGCCGTGCGCAGCGCGACGATGTCGCGGGCTTGCGCGAAGACACCGACGATCTCGCCGTTGAAGCGCGCCGGAAAAACGTAGCACTCGACCGGAATGACCGTTCCGTCGCGGTGCTTGGCATGGGTGTCGAAGTGATCCGTCCCGCCCGCAAGCGCCGTCCTCATCGCGAGGTCGACGCGCGAGAGGTCGGTTTCGTCGGCCATGTGGACGCGATAGGGCGAGCCCACGAACTCCTCGGGACGGTATCCGGTCAGCGCCTGCGCGGCTTCATTGGCGGCAATAGTATGCCCGGACGTGTCATAGAGTACGACGGCGTCGGGGGTGTCTTGATACATCGAGGCCACGGCCTCGCGCAGAACGTGTGGATCCATCTCCAAGAACTATCGTCAATTTCGACGAATGAGCCGCGGATGACCCCCGACCGGATTGTCGAGTTTGCGGAAGATTTTGCCCGCATCGCCGCTGCCGGCGGCGGCGCGAAAGCGCTTGCCGCGCATCTTTCTGAGGCGGCCGGGGTCGGCGTGCTGCTCGAGGATGCCGAGTGGCGCCACCTCACGACCGCGGGGAAGGGGAGCCTTCCGGCCAGCGCCCGCGGCCTGAACAACGGCCGGGCCCACACCGTCCCGATCGCCGCCGGATCGACCGCGCTTGGCTACCTCTCGGTTTTTCCGGGAACCGGCGGGATCGACGAGGACCTGCTGCGCGTCGTCCGTCTGGCCGCGGCGGCGATTGCCCTCGAACTTTCGCGCGAAGCCGACGGCGGCCGAAGCCGGCGCCGGACGTTCTGGGAGCGCCTCATCGCCGGCGCGTATCAGGAGGTCAGCTCAGCCCGTGAAGACGCCGCCGCGCGCGGGATCGCACTGGCGGCGCAGTATGTGTGCGTCGCGCTGGAAGCCGAAGCGGGCGTAGACGAAGACCACGCACCGGCGCTCGCCGAGCTGCGCGCGCTTGCTGCCGACACATTTCGTTCGAGCGAAGCCGACGTCGGCATCATCGAGCGCGGCGTCACGCTGATCGTCCTGATGCCGGCGGCGCGCGAAGTCGACGCCGAAAACGCAAAGACCGCCGCGACGTTGCTGCCCAAGAGTGCGGCAAAGCGTAAACCCGGGTTGCGGATCGCGGGCGGCGTCTCGGCCGGCGTCGGGGCGCTGGACGCGCAGCGCGGCGTGCTCGCCGCGCAAGCAGCACTAACGATCGCGCGCCGCATCTACGGCATCGGCCGCGTAGCCTCGTACGACGAGTTGGGCGCCTATCCGCTTCTGTATCGCGGCGCAAGCGCCGAGCATCTGGCGCAACTCGCGCAGGTTGTGCTCGCGCCGCTGCGCGTGTACGACGAAAAACATCAGACCGAACTCGAGCGCACGCTCGCGCTATACTTTTCTACCGGGCAGAACGTGAAGACCACCGCGTCCGAACTCAACGTCCATCGCCACACGGTGTTCTATCGTCTGCGCCAGATCACCGAAATCTGCGGCCGCTCGCTCGAGAGTCCGCACGATCAACTCACTCTTCGTCTAGCGATTGCGATTGATGCACTCCACAACCAACACTAAACGCGACGTCATCAAGGCTGCCAAAGAACGCAACGTGCGCTTCGTGCGGCTGGTCTTTGCCGACATCTTCGGCGTAAGCAAGAACGTTTCGATTCCGGCGAGCGAGCTTGAAGCGGCGCTGGATGGGCGCGTCACCTTCGACGGCGGCTCGATTGACGGCTTCGTGCGCGGCGAAGAGCTCGACATGGTGCTTCGACC
Organism: Vulcanimicrobiota bacterium; assembly: GCA_963837195.1. Taxonomy (GTDB): domain Bacteria; phylum Vulcanimicrobiota; class Vulcanimicrobiia; order Vulcanimicrobiales; family Vulcanimicrobiaceae; genus Aquilonibacter. The sequence continues at coordinate 2,650,216 of CAWIMO010000006.1, read as the reverse complement.
CGATCCCGCGTCGTTTGCGGTGTATCCCTGGTCAAACCCCGATGGCGCCGAAGCGCGGCTGCTTTGCGATATCGCGATGCCCGACGGCGCGCCGTTCGAAGGCTGCCCGCGCACGACGCTCGCCCGCGCGGTCGACGGCGCAAAATCCGCGTTGCCGGGACTGGCAATCGGCCTCGAGGTCGAGTTCTATCTGTTTGAGGGCGGCACCAAGACCTCGGACGTCGGCAGTTATTTCGATTTCTCCGCCAACGATCGCGGCGAAGAGGCGCGTAGTGCGATCGTCGCCGCGCTCCAGAACATGGGCATCGGCGTTGCCTCGGCGCATCACGAGATCGGCGCCGGGCAGCACGAGATCGATCTTGCGTACGTCGATCCGCTGGCCGCAGCGGATAACGTCCTCACGCTGCGCACCATCGCCAAGCACGTTGCGGCGGGGTTCGGATTGGACGCGACCTTCATGCCCAAACCGCTCGAGGAGAGCGCCGGCAGCGGGCTGCACGTCGAACTGCTGCTAGGCGACGGCGCCGACGAAGAAACGATGCTCTACGTAGTCGGCGGATTGCTCGAACACGCGGCCGCAACCACCGCGATCTGCAATCCCACCGTCAACTCTTACAAACGATTGGTTGCGGCGTGGGACGCGCCGATCTACACGGTCTGGTCGGAACGCAGCGTGAACGCGCTGGTGCGCGTGCCGCCCGCGAGCCGTCCGCGACAGATCGAGATGCGCAGTCCCGATCCCGCCTGCAATCCGTATCTCGCGCTCGCGGTGCTCCTAGGTGCGGCAACCGACGGCATCGCACGCAGCGTGCTGCCCGGCGCGGCACTCGCCGGATCGACTTACGACTTGGGCGAACGCGAGCGCCGCGAACGCGGTATCGGCACGCTGCCGAAGTCGCTACGCCAGGCAATCACCGAACTGGACAAAGACTCCGTCGTGCGCGCGGCCCTTGGCGACCACGTGTATCACGCCTTCCGCGACGCGAAGCTCGCCGAGTATGAGAGTTATCGCCGCGCTGTTCATCCATGGGAACATAAGGCGTACTTGAAGCTGTACTAGTCGTTTTTGCTCGGGCCTCTTGCGGCCCGCGAAGACGCTCCTCGCGGCGCGTCCTGCGCCGCTCCTGCTGCGCGAGTTTTGCGCCACGTCCAAAGGAAGTTCGCATCCTGCGAATGGCGCAAAACTTCGAGCCTTCGCTAAGCCGCAAGAGGCCCGAGCGCAAACTCCAGTCCAGCTTCTGCGTTCTAGGGAGTTATTTTCTTGCGATGCAGTCGATTTCGACGCGAGCGTTGCGGGGTAAGCCGGCGACGGCAACAGTTGAACGGGCGGGTTTGGATGCGTCGAAATACTTTCCGTACACCGCGTTGACCGCGGCGAAGTCGCTCATGTCGACGAGGAAGATCGTCGTTTTCACCACGTCGCCGTAATCGTAGCCGGCGGCGTCGAGCACGGCGCCGAGATTCTTCATGACCTGCTCGGCTTGCGCCGAGACGTCGCCTTCGATCAGATTGCCGCTGGTTGGATCGAGCGCAATCTGTCCCGAACAATACAACGTCTTGCCGCTACGAACGGCCTGGCTATACGGACCGATGGGCGCCGGAGCGCTATCGCTTGTGATGCTCGCGTGCGACATCAGGCCGAAACCGATTCACGGGTCATCGTGCCTTTGAACTTCATCGGCTCTTCTTCGAGGCCAAAATTGCTGCGATATAGCGCGTCGATCGCGTCGAGTTCGCTTTGGGTAAGCTCGGGCGACTCGGGCGCCAGCGCGAATTCGCGCAGCTGCTGCGCGTCGTAGATGTTCGGGAGCACGGTCATCACGCGCGGCTCGTGCAAGAGCCACTGCACGGCCGCTTGACCGAGCGTCCGTCCCGGTTGTTCGAGAAAGCGCAACTGGTCGACTTTTTTGATGCCGTTAATCAGCCAGGAGTGCGGGCGGTGACGACGGTGGTCGTTCTCCGGAAATACCGTGTCTTCGGTGTAGTGGCCTTCGAGCATCCCGCTGGCATGCGGTACGCGGATCATGAACCCGGTGTCGGCGTTCACGTCGTTGGCCGCATCGATTTGCGGACGGCCGGGATACTGCTCGAGGATGTTCCAGATCACTTGCAGCGTTGCCACATTGTGCGCTTTGATCGCGTCGACGCCTTCGTAGAGAAAGCCGATGGCCGGACCGAGCGCGATGCCGTACATCCGAATCTTACCGCTCTGCTTGAGTTCTTCGAGCGTGGCCCACATCGCCTCGTCGTGCACGTGATCCATCTTGGCGTTGTGCAGCTGATAGATATCGATATAGTCGGTCTGCAGCCGGCGCAGCGATTCATCCAACGCTTTGCGGATGAATGCGGGTGACACGTCCTGCGGCAGCTCCATTTGTCCACGCCGCTCGCCGGTGTTGGAGTAAATGTCGTAACCAAACTTGGTAGCGATCACCACCTGGTCGCGGCGATCGGAAAACGCTTTCGCCAGTTGCTCTTCGCTGCGACCGTTGCCGTACGTGTCGGCGGCGTCGTACAGCGTGACGCCGAGGCCGAGCGCTTCGTGCAGCATCCTCACCGCTTCATCGTCGGTCTTCTCGCCCCACCAGCCGGTCGACGTGGTCCACATACCAAATCCGACCTCACTGACGGTGACGTCGGAGTTGGGGTACGTGCGGTACTTCATGCGCTGCGGGCTCCCTGTAAAATTGGCGTAGCTTAGGCGGGCTTCTCGCATGCCCGGCGCCAACCCTCACCATAATGGTCGGAGAGCGCACTTTCGAAAAAGACTTTGCGCGGGTTGGTCGCTGGATCGAAGAGTATCTCAGCGAGCCGGGCCGCTTTCCAGTCCTTCCCCCCGTCGCACCCGGCCAGATCGCCGCCTCCCTCCCGGACCACGCGCCCGAAGCGGGTGAGTCGTTCGAGCAGATCATGGCGGATTTCGAGCGCATCATCGTCCCGGGGATCACGCACTGGAATCACCCGCGCTTTTTTGCGTACTTCGCAACCAGTGCCGCCCCCGCTGCGATTGCCGCCGAGGCGCTGTCCGCGGCGCTTGACGTCAAGGTCATGCTCTGGCGCACCTCGCCGTCGGCGGCTGAACTCGAGTCGGTCGTCATGCGCTGGCTCGGCCGCTTGATCGGGATGCCCGATTCGTGGACCGGCATCATTTACGATACGGCCTCGGTCGCGGGCTTTACCGCGCTTGCCGCCGCGCGCGAGTCGCTCGGCCTGCAGATTCGCGAAGATGGGATGAGCGGCCGCAACCTGCCGGCGCTGCGCGTGTACGCGACGGTGCACACCCATTCGCACATCGAGAAAGCGGCCATTGCGCTGGGCATCGGGCGGCGCAACGTCGTACCGGTGCAGAGCGACAGCGCCTATCGGATGGATCCCGCCGCGCTCGCACGCGCAATCGCCGCCGATCGCGCGGCCGGCATGCAGCCGCTCGCGATCGTCGCGACCGTCGGCACCACCTCGACGACGTCGATCGATCCGGTCCCGGCTATCGCCGAGATCGCGCGGCGCGAGCGCATCTGGCTGCACGTTGACGCAGCCTACGCCGGCGTCGCCGCGATGCTTCCCGAATTCGCTTACCTGATGGATGGCGTGGAACGCGCCGATTCGCTGGTCGTCAACCCGCACAAATGGCTCTTCACGCCAATGGATCTCTCCGTCTTGTTCTTGCGCGATGAGGCCACCGTTCGCCGGGCGTTCAGTTTGGTACCCGAATATCTCACGACGTCCGACGGCGACGTACGCAATTATATGGACTACGGCATTCAGCTCGGGCGGCGCTTCCGCGCGCTCAAGCTATGGTTCGTGCTGCGCCACTTGGGCGCCGAGCAGATTCGCATGCGGCTACGCGGGCATATCGAACTCGCGCAGCGATTCGCCCAATGGGTCGACGAGACGCCCGAGTGGGAAACGATGGCGCCGCACCCGCTTTCGCTGGTCTGCTTCCGCTACCACCCGCGCGACGTCGACGACGACGAGGCGCTGGAGCGCATCAACGCGCAGCTGCTCGACGCGGTCAACGCGACGGGCGAGATGTTCATCTCGCACACCAAGATCGACGGCCGTTACGTACTGCGCCTTGCGATCGGAAATCTGCGCACCACCCGCAGCGACGTCGAAGCCGCCTGGGCGATCTTGCAGCAACACGCCGTGAGGATCCCGCGATGACGCCGCTTCGCGTGCTCGCCGTCGGCAGCGACGTCGCCGAAGGGCTGCGCACCTTGCCCGAAGGTGATGCGCTCCAGCTCGAAGTCGCGGCATCGATTGACGAGGCGCTGGGGAATCCGCACTCGGTGGACGTCGTCGTAGTCGACCGCCGCCGCATCGATGCCGGCAACGAGGCGGTGACGAAACTTGCGCAATCGATCGCGCCGGTTCCGCTGGTGGTGCTCGGCGATGAGGAATCGCCCGCGCGCACGATCTTCGCTGCCGCCGACCGGGCCTGGTTACGAGCGTCGCTTGCGGCCGCCCTCGACGAGCTGGAATCGCAGCGCAGCGCCGTCCTGCAGATCAGTCAGCTCAAGCACGATCTGGTTGCCACGCTCGCGCACGACATCAAAGGTCCGCTCACCTCGATCGTCGGCTTCGCGGAGCTGCTCGAAGAGGGCTTTCTCGAAGGCGACGATGCGACCGACGCGGCACGTACGATCCGCACCAACGCCCAGCGGCTCGCCACGCTCGCCAACGACATGCTCGCGCTCTCTCGCGTCGAGTACGGAGAGCTCGAGATCGCCGACGATCGCGTTGACGTCGTCGACATCTTGCGCAATGCGATAGAATCCGTGGCGACCGAGCGCGAGATCGAGAAGACCCTCGCGCTCGAAAACGCATACGTGCGCGGCGACGCCGAGCGGCTGCGTCAAGTCTTCGACAACCTCTTACGCAACGCGATCAAGTATTCACCCGGCGGCGAGCCGCTGCGCGTGCGGCTGGAAGAAAGCGGCTTGAACTTCACCATCGCCGTCGAAGATCGCGGCATCGGCGTACCACCCGACGAGATCTCCAAGCTCTTCAACCGTTTCGCGCGCGCTTCCAACGCACGCAAGGCAAAGATTGCCGGTACGGGCGTCGGACTCTTCATCGTCAAGACGATCGTCGAGGGTCACGGCGGCACCGTCGCCATCCAAAGCACGCTCGGATCGGGGAGCACGTTCACCATCGCGTTACCGGCAATGGAGCGCGCCCAAGGCGACGGTCCCGGCCGCGTGGCGATCGTGACCAACGACGGACGGCTCTCGCGTTTTACCGCGTTCGAGCTGCGCGCGCGCGGTTTCCGGGTACGCGAAGTGAACGCGGTTCCAGATGCCGCCGCCGGTGCGCGCCCGGGCGACGTGATCGTCGTCGACGTGCAGACCGCGGGACCCGAGGAGACGCGCGCCGCGCTGGGTGCGATCGCCGCACGCATCATCGGCATCGGCGCGTCTACCACGAACGGCTGGGACGCTACGCTTCCCAAACCATTCCTGGTCAGTGACTTGCTTTCGGCGGTCAAACCCTAAGCGCGGTTCGTTCAGGGCGTGGATGCTGCCGCGGGCGTGGTGGCGCTAAGCAGGCTCACGCGCTGTGTCGCAATACCGATCGCGGTTGCATCGCTTCCTTTTTCGCCCAGCACGAACTGCGCGAGCGCGTCCGAGCGGTCGCCTTGCGCCTCGTAGGCGTCACCGAGAAGCACGTGGAGCCGTCCATCGTCGTGCACCGACGCGATACCTTTGATCAAGACCGCTTGAGCGAGTACGTAGAGCTGATGGCGTTCGTAGTCGAGCGCGAGATCGATGTAGGCTTCGCGTAGATACGGATAAAGCTCGATGGCTTTGGCATATTGCGCGACTGCTTGCTGCCAGTTGTCCTGCGCGTCCGCCATGTAACCGTAATTTACAAACGTCTCAGCACGTTCGGGTGCGTCTTTGAACGCCTTGTCGAGAGCGACTTTTGCAAGACTGAGTTCGTTTGCTTGCAGGTACGTCGCGCCGAGATTATTCTCACATTGAAAGGACGGCTCGATCGTCAGGCAGCGCTCAAACATCTTGGCCGCACCGTCGTAGCGATGCAGCTCGAGCAACGCGAGCCCCAGGCCGTTGAGCGCGGTAAGGTTCGCTGGGTCCTCGTCGAGTGCGCGATCGTAATACACCTCGGCTTGGGCCGGTTGATGAATCGCGTAATAGACCTGTCCGAGCTCGCCTTGTACGCCCGGATCGTTGGGATAGTCGCGCGCCAGCTTCTCGACGTCGATCTCATACGTTGCGAGGTCGCCTTTGCGCACGTGCAATTCGACGAGGTCGTTCACTGAATCGGTGCCGGGCAGCGCGGCGTTGAACTGTGCGATCGCATCGTCGATACGATTCTCCTCGGCGTACACCGTGCCGAGCCGGTTGTGCGTCTCTTTATCTCCCGGCGCGAATTTCAAGATCTCTTCATAGGCGAACTGCGCGCGCTGGATCTGCCCGGTACGGAAATAGAGATCGCCGAGGAATCGCCGCGGTGCAACTTCACCCGGATGGGCTGCGACGTAGAGCGAGAGCAGACGAATCGCGCCGGGCATATCGCCCGCCGCAATGTGCTCGCGCGTCGCCTGAATAGCGCCTTTCGGATCGGAAGGAAAACCGCTCAGGGTGGTGTCGTCCATATTCGGGTCGATGTAGACCTTTGGCTGGTCGCTCGCCTGCGCCAGTATCGGCGCGCTCGTCAGCGCCGCAAACAGCGCCAGCGCAACTACGGCTGCCAAGACCCGGTACTTCATCCCCGGCCCTCCCCGCTCCAGAATCCCATTCTACTCCGATTCGACGCGCTAGGTGCGCCGGTTGTGACGCCCGTCCTCCTCGTCGTGGCAGTTTTCGGCCAGGCGCTCGAGCAACTCGGCGAATTCCGCGCGCTCCGCCGTCGAAAACCCGCGCAGCGCGCGCTCGGTCTGCTCGCCGACGATTTCCGTGAGGACCGGGCGTAGATCGGACCCGCGCTTGCTCAGATAGATCCGGACCGAGCGGGCATCGGCCGGGTGGGCGCGACGCTGAACCAGGCCATCGCGGACCATCCGCTGCACCGTGCGCGTCACGGTCGGCATTTCGACGTCAAGACGATCCGCGATTTCGCGCGGCGTCAGGCCGTCCTCTTCCCAAAGATGCCGTAGCACTTGATACTGCCCCAGACGCAGCCCGGAGCCTTGCAACGTGCGATCAACGCGGGCGCGGATCGTACGAACCGCGTTTCCTAGCGCGCGAAAGACGTCGCTCTTCGTGTTCATCGCACGAGCGGCAGCACGTTACTCGGGGTCAGTGGATAGAACGTCATGAGCAGCACCAGCACAAAACACGCAACGGCGCTGATCCAAGCCAGCGGTGCGAGGGGCCGCACATCGTGCGGGTGCGCGTGTCCATCGCGCGCGTACATTGCGAAGATTACTTTCGCGTAGGCGTAGAGCGAAATCGCGGTACCAGCGATCAGCACACCGCCCAGCCACGCATACCCGGCATCGACGCTGGTAGAAAGAATCAAAATCTTCCCGAGAAATCCGGCCGTCGGCGGCAAACCGGCCATCGCGAGGAGAAAGAACGTCATCAGCGCCGCGGCAACCGGTCGCCGGTGGCCCAGGCCCCGGTAGTTTGCGAGCGTCGAGCCTTGCTCGGCGTCGTCGGAGAGAAGACTCGCCACCGCGAACGCACCTAAGTTCATGAATGTATATGCCGCAATATAGTAGATTGCATACCGCAGGCCAAGCGGCGTTCCACCGGCGAGTGCCGTGAGGATGTACCCGACTTGCGCGATGCCCGAGTAGGCGATCAGCCGCTTGAGGTCGCGTTGCGCAAGCATGCCGACGTTACCAGCGATCATCGAAATCGCCGCAACGATCCACACCGGCAGCAACAGGCGCCGATCGACACCCGCCGGCAGCGCCGCATAGATGAACCGTGCAAAGACCGCGAGCGTCCCCGCCTTGGTCGCTACGCTCATGAACGCGGTCACCGGCAACGGCGCGCCTTCGTAGACATCGGGTGACCAGGTGTGAAACGGCACCAAGCTCAGTTTGAACGCGATGCCGATCAAGAACATCCCGCCGCCGACCCATAGCAGCGGATTACTCGCCAGCGCCGGCGAGACGAGGTCAGCCAGTGCAACGCTTCCACTTGCGCCGAAGAGCAGCGCCATCCCGTACAGCAGAAAGCCCGACGCAGTCGAGCTGAGAATCAAGTACTTGAACGCGGCTTCACGCGCCGTGCGGCGATCTGACAGACCGCACAGACAGTAGAGCGCGAGCGAGAGCAGCTCGAGGCCGAGGAAAATCGTCATCAAGCTTCCGGCACCGGCCATCAGCATGGCGCCGCACGTCGACCACAACATCAACGCAATCGCTCCGGGAATCTGTGCCTCTTTTCCGGTGGTGCCGTAGAGCAAGACCGACCCGAAGGCGCAAATCAGAATGATCTCCTGGAAGACCACGCTGAATCCGCCGAGGATGAATGCCCCGCCGAAAGCGGCATAGTCATGACCGTAGTAGGCGCGCGCACAATCGGCCGCAGCCACGATCAATCCGGCGAGGGCGATGCCGATTGCAACGTAGCGATTGGCGTTCTTCGGCGAGAGCAAATCGGCGAGCAGGACGACGAGTCCCGTCACCGCGACGATCGTCAGTGGCGCAAGCGCGCTCCAGTCGGCGCCGGTGACCGTAATGTTCATCGGCTCACTCCTTGCGTCGCCGCAATGCTGTAGAGCGTCGGATCGAACGTCGTGAGCGCGTGCGGATTGACGCCGATCAGCACCAAGGCGAGCACGAGCGGCGCAACCGCGAAACCCTCGATCCACGAGAGATCCGCGCGCACCGGGAGATCGGCGATCTCCGGGCCGTTCATGATGCCTTGGTAGAGCCGCAGCATGTAGGCCGAGGCGAGCACGATTGGAATCAGCGCCGCAATCACGACCCAGGTCCAACCGGCCTGGAAGACGCCGGTCAGAATGATGATCTCCCCGACGAAGCCGGCGAGTCCGGGTAAACCGAGTGCCGCGAGCGTTGCGATGCACAGCGCTCCAGCCAGACGCGGATTCTGCGCGCCCAGACCGCCAAGCCTCGCCAGCGATCGCGTTTCCTCGCGCGATTCGACGTAGCCCAGGATCAAAAAGAGCGCAGCCGAGAAGAGCCCGTGCCCGACGATGTAGATCACCGCACCTTGCAAGGCGATGGGATTGAACGAGACGATGGCTATGAGGATCAGCCCGAGGTGCGAGAGCGAGGAATAGGCGACGACGCGTTTGCTGTCGGTTTGCACCAGCGCGGTGAACGCACCGTAGAGCAGCGAGATCACACCCAGCGCGACGAACAGCACCGTCGCGCCACGTAGATAGTCGGGCATGAAGGCCATGCCGATCACGATCAAGCCGTAGAGCCCGGCCTTCGACTGCACCGCGCTGACGACCGCAACCATCGGCGCGGGCGTATCGGCGTACGTGAGCGGCATCCAGGTGTGCAGCGGCCACACCGGGGTCTTCACCAAGAAGGCAAAGGCGAAGCCGGCGAAGATCCACGGCACCCAAGCGCCGATGAGGTGCACGCCTTCGCGCCCGATCACATCGGTCGAGCCGTAGAGCACGCCGAATGCCGCCGTCGCCAGCAGCAACGTCAAGCCGCCGGCGAAATTGTAGATGAAGTAGCGCCAGGCCGTCGCATGATGCTGGCCCCAACCGATGAGCACGAAGAACACCGGTAGCAGCATCAAGTCCCAGAACAGCGCAAACACCAAGAGATCGCGCGCGAGGAACAGCCCGAGCATCGTGCCCTCGAGTAAAAGCAACTGCGCGACAAAGGCGCGCGTACGCGACACGTTCGTGGCAAGCACCGCACAGAAGGTGCACACGGTGAGCAGGAGCACGAGCCAGATCGATACGCCGGTTGCGCCGAAATGGAAGGCCGATTCGAACGGTCGCGAAAGCCAGCGGAAGCTGAATTCCGAGCCGCCGCTGCGCACCAGCAGCGCACCGGCGAAGGTCGCAGCAGCCACGATTGCACCGGCCGCTTTGAACGCGATCGGGTTCTCGCCGCGCAGCACAAGCATGACGAGACCGGCTACGACCGGCACGAGGATGAGCAACAGGACCAACATCAGTGTCCCACCCCGTAAGTAGCAATACATTCGTTGCGGTCATCGGCATCCGCGGACGAGGCGTGATGAGCGACAAAAGCAGCGCTCTGCGAGCGAAGAGCAACGACGTCCGCGGGGTGCCGATGACGCAACCCGAAGGGCTGGACCGCCGTTGGCCGGACTCTTCGTTGCTCGTCAGTCACAGAACTACGGCTATGCTCCTTCCTCGCGCCTCGATTTCGGCCAACGGCGGCTCCAGCGAATGTACCGGTACTTGCGGAGTGGGGCACTAGTGAAGCCCTCCGGCGACGATCGCATAGTAGACGACGAAGCACGCGGCTCCGAAGACGAGGATGAACGCGTATGCGCGTACCAGGCCGGTCTGGAACGAACGAACCAACGTGCCCAGCCACTCCGCCGAGATCGCCGTCTCCCGGACCGCGCCGTCGATCACGTGCGGATCGAGATAGCGGCCGAAGAACCGGCCCAGCGCCTCCGAGGTGCGCACGAACAGCAGATCGAGCGCCGCATCAAAGTAGAACGCGTTGGTGAGAATCGCCGGCATATGCACCGACTCGCTGCGCAGCCGCGCAACCGCGTTGCTCTGCGCGCCGGCCGTCGCATAACGCAGGTAGGCGATGCCGATGCCGGCGAGGACCACGACGAAGGTGATCAATCCGGTCACGCCTTCGCTGATCGCGGTCGCCGCAAGGGCCGGATGCGGGAACTGCTCGATGAAGAATCGCGCCCACGGCGAGTTCTCACCGCCGAACATGATCCAGCCGATCAGCACGGAGAACGGAATCAAGATCGCGACCGGCACGATCATGAACCACTCGGCGTTCGCCGAATGCGCCTCGTGCGGCTCGGTTTCGTGGTGCGACGTCCCCGCCAACTCGGGATGCCGCATTCCGAGGTCCGAAGGATCGACCGCACCGCGATACGAGCCTAAAAACGTGACGAAGAACAACCGGCACATGTAGTACGCCGTGATTCCGGCGGTGAGGATGCCAAGGACATAGAGCCACGCATAGCCGTGCGCGAGCGTGCCGTAGATCACCTGATCCTTACTGAAGAAGCCGCTGAAACCCGGGATGCCGGAGATTGCCAGTACACCCGTACCAATTGCTACCGCGGCGAACGGCAACCGTTTGAGCAGACCGCCCATCCGGCGCACGTCCTGCTCGTCGTGCAAGGCGTGAATGATGATGCCCGAACCCAAGAAGAGCTGTGCCTTGAAGAACGCGTGGGTGAAGAAATGCGCCACGCCGCCTTCGTACGCGCCGACACCCACACCCATAATCATGTAGCCGATTTGCGACATCGTCGAGTAGGCGAGAATGCGTTTGATATCCCACTGCGCACAACCAAGGATCGCACCCACCAACGCGGTGAGCCCGCCGATCGTTCCGACCAAGACTTGCGCATCGCTATTTTGACTCCACAGCGGCGCACATCGCGCCACGAGATACACGCCGGCGGTGACCATCGTAGCGGCGTGAATCAATGCCGAGACCGGGGTCGGGCCTTCCATGGCGTCGGGAAGCCACGTATGCAGCGGAATCTGCGCCGACTTTGCTGCGGCACCGATGAAGAGCGCCAAGCAAATCACGAACAGCCACGGCGTACTGTAGGAACCCGCATACGCAAACGCATCGGCAAACGAAAGCGAATGTACCGATGAAAAGATCGCGAAAATCGCGAACATGATCGCGACGTCGCCCACGACGTTGATGACGAACGCCTTGCGCGCGGCGGCCACGGCCGTCGGTTTGAAGAACCAAAAGCCGATCAAGAAGTACGACGCCAGGCCGACGAGGCCCCAGCCCACCAGCAGTCCCACGAAGTTGTCGGAGAGGACCAGCGTCAGCATCGCGAAGACGAAGAAATTCATATAGGCAAAGAAGCGCGCGAAAGCACGATCGCCGTCCATGTAGCCGATCGAGTAGACGTGGATCAGAAAGCCGACGCCGGTAATGATCAACGCCCACAGTAGCGAGAGCGGGTCGATAAAGAGCCCGAAGTCGAAACCGGGGATCCAGCTAAAGAGCGTTTGATGCGCGCCGACCAGATCGACGCCGCCACTGGAAAGATGTTGCGTTGCCGAGCTCCAAAGCATCAGCGTCCCGACGAACGAGCCGAGAATGACGGCCGAGCCGAGTGGGCCGGCCGAACGCCGTAACTGCGGACCGAACGCCCACAGCACGATCGCGCCGGCGAGCGGCAACAGCCACAGCGCAATCAGCGTCGGATAGTAGCCGTCGACTCCCATGACGTGGTGCATGCTAGCCTTTCATCAGCGCGACTTCGTCGGCGTCGACGGTACGCGCACTCCGGAACACGGTCACCACGATGGCCAGGCCGATCGCCGCTTCCGCCGCGGCTACGGTGATCACCAAAAACACGAAGATATGCCCGGCGTTGTTGAGCCAAGCGCGGGCAAACGCCGCAAAGAGCAGGTTCGCCGCATTGAACATCAATTCGATCGACATCAGCATGATCAGCGGATTGCGGCGCGTGACGACGCCGGCGACGCCGATGAAAAAGATCACCGCCGAGAGGGTGATGTAATTGACGAGCGGCACGGCCATCAGCGTCATTGACCGCCCTCCCGCAAGATCGCCTCGCGCATATCGCGCTTGACTTGGGCCTCACGCTTCTTCGTCGCGACGTACGGCGCTTGATCCCCGGCGAGCAACACGACACCGATGACCGCAACCATCAGAATCAGCGCCGTGATTTCGAAGGGCAGCAGGTACGTCGTGAAGAGCGCGGTGCCGAAATCGCCGACCGAGCCGAAGACGTCGGGCGTGCCGACCGGTCCGAGCGGCGCACCGTTTGCCGTCACGCCCGGTGTCGCCACCGCCGTGTGCGCGAGCGACCAGGCCAGGAATCCCAGCGCGATCAGGGCGAGCGCGAGCGCCGGAATGGCGATCCTCGGTAAGCGATCCGGTCCGACAGAAAACGGCGCGACGCCGCTCGAAAGCAACGCGATCACGAACAAGAAGAGAATCAAAATCGCGCCCGAGTAGACGATCATTTGAATGACCGCCAAGAATTCGGCGTTGAGCGTCAGATACATGATCGCCAGCATGAGGAAGTTGCCCAGCAGCGCGACCACGCTGTAGATCGGACGCGTTGCGGTAACGCACCAAATCGCCGAGAGCAGCATCAGGATCGCGAGCGCCCAGAACGCGATCATCCAGCCAGCCCTCGCCGCTGCGTCTTGAGGATCTGCCCGCGATGCGTCGCCTCGTAGCCCGCGGTGATGTCGACGGTCGATTTCACGTCGGCGACACGGCCCAAGTCGGCCGGAATGCCGTTGGGGCGCTCGTCGGGCGCGACCCCGACACCCGCATCGGCCGGTACCAGCAAGCGGTCTTTGCTGTAGATCAACGCGCCGCGACGGTAGTCGGACATCTCGAAGCGCGGCGTGAGCACGATCGCATCGGTTGGACACGCCTCTTCGCACATGCCGCAGAAGATACAGCGCAGCTCGTCGATCTCGTAGCGCGCCGCATAGCGCTCGGCGGGCGAGACGCGGTTGTCGGGCGAGTTCTCCGCACCGATGACCGTGATCGCGTTGGCCGGACAGGCGCTGGAGCACAGTTCGCAGCCGATGCACCGCTCCTTCCCGTCCTCATAACGGCGCAACTCGTGCAAACCGTGAAAGCGCGGTGAATGCTGCTTCTTGATGGTCGGATACTCGATCGTCGGGCGCTTGGCAAACATGAACTTGAACGTAATGCCAAGCCCCCGCAGAATCGCCCCGACGTTGTACAGTTGTTTGCGCATGGATTAACCCTTCAGCGCGACGACGATCGCGGTGACGACGAGATTTAACGTGGCGATCGGCAAGAGCACTTTCCAACCGAACGCCATCAGGCGGTCGTAGCGAAAGCGCGGCAGCGTTGCCCGCAGCCACATATAGAAGAACATGAACGCTGCGACCTTGATGATGAACCAGACGATGCCCGGAATCGGGGCCGAGCCCAGGCCCACCGGTGCGTTCCATCCGCCCAGAAAGAGCAATGCCGCGATGCACGAGACGGTGAGCATGTTCACGTACTCGGCGATGAAGAACAGTCCGAACCGCAGGCCCGAGTACTCGGTATGGAATCCCGCGACGAGCTCGGTCTCGGCTTCGACCAAATCGAAGGGTACGCGATTGGTTTCTGCGACCGCTGTAATCACGTAGATGATGAATCCGACGAGCTGCGGTCCGACGAACCACCATTTGTACTGCGCGTTGACGATGCCGTCGAGCGACGTGGTGCCGGCGATGATCAACACGCCGATCAACGAAAGCGACATGCCCAACTCGTAGCTGATCATCTGCGCGGTCGAACGCACGCTGCCGAGCAGCGGATACTTTGAGCCCGATGCCCAGCCGCCCAGCGAGATACCGTAGACGCCGAGCGACGTGATCGCGAGCAGAAACAAGATCCCGGCATTGACGTCGCCGATCGCCCAAGGCGAGCCCGACGATCCGGCGCCGAACGGAATGATGGCATAGACCGAAAACGCGGTGAGCAGCGAAATGAACGGCGCCAGTCGATAGATCAGTGGATCGGCGGTCTTTGGGGTGAGATCTTCTTTTAAGATGAGTTTGGCGGCATCAGCGGCCGGCTGCATCAATCCCCACGGGCCGACGCGGTTGGGACCGGGGCGCAACTGCATCCAGCCCAGCACCTTGCGTTCGGCCAGCATCGCGTACGCGAACGTCGTTACGACGACCAGCAACAGGATCGCCGATTTGATGAGGATCACGACCCAATCGGGTATTGTATCGACGCTCACGCCGTCACCATGTCATCCTGAGGTGCGCCGAAGGCGCCTCGAAGGGGCGCGACGCGCGGATCGTGGGCTGCGGTACCGCCGCCGTCCCACAGTGTTCGCGCTTGCGGCGCACCCGGGCCGTCGGCACGCCGCGACGCGCCGCTGTGGTAGAGCGCATCACCGAACGTTCCGGAGAAAGCGCTTTGGCTGCGCGCAATCACCGCGGCATCGAGTTCTTCGATCGTCGGCAGCGTCAAGTCGAACTGCTGCGCGAGCCCGATGAGCATTTCGAGATCCGAAAGCGGACCGACCGGTGCTTCGAGCGAGAGGTTGACCGGGAGCAGATCGCCGGTGAGGTTGATCGTCGTGCCGCTCTTCTCGAACGCGCCTTTGGCGGGCAGCACGAGCTGCGCGAGTTGCGCCGTTTCGGTCATGAACAGGTCGCTGACCACGACGAACGGCACGCCGTTCAAGGCCGCGCGCACGCCGTCGGGATCGCCGCCGTTGCGCACCGGATTGACGCCGAAGAGCGAAAGCGCGGCGAGCTTGCCGGCACGCGCCGCATCGAACATCAGCGCCGCGTCCATCCCGCCGTCGATCGGCAGCATGCCCATGGCTTCGGCGCCGCGCGCGTTAGGCTGTTCGCTCGCGATGTAGGTCACGGCGTTGCGGCCGTTTGCAGCATCGGCGAGCGCTTTGCCCAGCTCCAAATCGACGCCGTCCCAAACGACGGCAATGCGCGCGTCCGCCCGAATCGCCCCAATCGTAGCCGCCGCATCGTTCGCCGTCACCTGGTGAATCGTCGCACCTTTGCGCTGCGCCTTGATCGCGCGCAGCCACATCACCGGCGCCAGTTCGGCGGGCGAGGAGTGGCCCGCAACCACGATAGCGTTCGCTCGTTCCAGCGCGGCGTAGTCGCCGCCGCTTTTTCCCGGCGAGGCTTGACGTTGGCGCCCACCGCGCCAGTCGAGATTTCGCACCCCGATGGCGCGGAATACGTGTTGCAAAAGATACGCTTCTTCGTTGAGCAAGCGTCCGCCGCCAATTGCGCCGGCGTTCGTCCCGGCGTCACGCAGTTCGCGTGCCCAAATGTTGAAGGCGTCGTCCCAGCCGATCTGCGTAAAGATGCCGTCGCGGCGGTAGAGCGGTTGCGTGATCCGTTCGGACGAAGAATAGAAGCCGACGTTGTAGCGTCCGCGGTCGCACAACCAGCCGTCGGAATAGCGATCGTCGTGCTCGACCAGCATCGTGCGCAACACGTCGCCGTGCCGCACGTCCGAGAACTGTTGACAGCCGGCCGGGCACTGCGTGCAGGTCGTCTGCGTGCGGCGCAGATCCCAGGGGCGCGACTTGAAGCGATACGCCTTCGACGTCAGCGCGCCGACCGGACAAATCTCCGTCACGTTCCCGGTAAAGTGATGCTGATAGGGGGCATCCGTCGCGGTCGCGATGATATCGTTGTGGCCACGATCCTTGACGATGAGTTGCCGCTCGTTGGCGATGATGTCGTCAAACCGCACGCAGCGTTGGCAAACGACGCAGCGTTCTTCGTCGAGCACGATCGTGGGCCCGAGATCGACCCCTTTGGGTTTGCTCTGCTTCGGATCGGCGACGTCGGAGCTGCCGCGTCCGTAGGCCATCGCGTAGTCTTGCAGATCGCACTCGCCGCCCTTGTCGCAGATCGGACAATCGAGCGGATGATTTACCAGCAGCAGTTCGAGGATCACGCCGCGCCCGGCATCGACTTTCTCGTTGCGCGTGTGGACGACCATGCCTTCCGCCACCGGCGTATTGCAGGCGATCTGCAACTTGGGCGTGCCTTCGATCTCGACCAAACAGACGCGACAGAGTCCGGCCGGTCCGAGTTTGGGATGATAGCAATAGACGGGAATCTCTTGCTTGACCGTCTTGGCAGCCTCGACCAGCAACGTCCCTTTCGGCACTTCCATCGGCACGCCGTCAATCGTGAGTTTCACCGTTTGCGTCGCGTCGCTCACGCCGGTAGCTCCTCGCGGATCAGCCGCGCTTCGAATTGCTCGGGGAATCTATTGACCACCGACAAGAGGAACGGCTCGATCGAATCGCCGAGCGCGCAAAGATTCAAACCCGTAATCGTATGGCCGATGCGCTTGATCATCGCGAGGTCGCTGCGCAAACCGCGCCCTTCGACCAGACGGTGCAGCACGCGTTCGAGCCAAGTGCCGCCCTCGCGGCACGGCGTACATTGCCCGCATGACTCGTGCGTGTAAAAGCGGATCAGGTTGAAGGTCGCTTTCACGAAATCGGTGGTGTTGTCAAAGACGGTGAACGCACCCGAGCCCAGCATCGAGCCGGCTTTTGCCATCGATTCGTAATCGTACGGATAATCGAGATGTTCCTCGAAGATCGCGGCCGACGATCCGCCACCGGGCTGCACCGCCATGAATGTTCGCCCGGGAATTAAGCCGCCGCCGATTTCGATCAACTCGCGAATCGTTGTGCCGAGCGGCACTTCGTAGTTGCCCGGCTTTTGCACGTGGCCCGAGATCGAGACGATCTTGTATCCTTTGCTGCGCTCGGTTCCGGCTGCTGCGAACCACTCCGGGCCCCGCTCGAGTATCGGCACGAGATAGGCCAGCGTCTCGACGTTGTTAACCACGGTCGGTGCACTGTACAGACCGGCGATGGCCGGAAACGGCGGCTTGAGCCGCGGTTCGCCGCGCTTGCCCTCGAGCGAATTGAGCAGTCCGGTCTCTTCGCCGCAGATATACGCACCCGCGCCGCGATGCACCGTCACCTCGAGATCGTAGCCCTTGCCGAAGAGATTCTTGCCGACGAGGCCCGCGGCGCGCGCCTCCGCCAGCGCCTTTACGAAAATCGCATGACCGCGCTTGAACTCGCCGCGAATATAAATGAATGCGTGATGACAGTTGATGCCGTAGGCGCCAAGCAAGATGCCTTCGAGTACGAGATGCGGCGTCTCTTCGAGCAGCATGTGATCTTTGAACGTGCCGGGCTCGGCCTCGTCACAATTGCACACGAGATAGCGCGGGAACAAGTCTTTGGGGAGAAAGCTCCATTTGCGCCCGGTCGGGAAGCCCGCGCCGCCGCGGCCGCGCAGCCCGGATTTATCGCAGGCCTCGAAGACGTCGTTCGGCGTGAGTTCGCGCACGGCGCGCTCCCACTGCTTGTAACCGCCGCGCTCGCGATACACGTTGATGTCGCGCAGATCGGCTTCCCCGATGCCGGCCGTCAAGACCTTAGTGACCGGCATTGAGTACCCCGCCTTCTTCATTGATGATCTCGGCGACACCGGTCGCATCGCGCACCAAACGCTCGCGCGAACGCCCGGTGAACGAGCTGTCCTTGAGCACGAAGCTATCGAGCATGATGACGCCGCTCGGATCGCCGACGCCGCCGGCGTTGTTGGGATCGCTCGAGGTCCGCGTGCCCGGCGATTTCCTACCGGTGCCGACGCTCGTATCTTGTTTGACTTTCCAGGTAGGCCCGGGCCTCTCGGTCTGCGGCAGCGGCTTGGTCGCGTAGGTACCGGCACGCATTGCGGCAAGCATGTCGTCGATCATCGACGGCGTGAGCGAGTAGACGAATTCCAGATTGACCTGCATGCACGTCGCGCGATCGCACGCAGCCAAACACTCGACCTCTTCGTAGGAGAACACGCCATCCTGCGTCGTTTCGAGGTGACCGATGCCCAGCTTCTCGCGCATGTAGGCCATGATCGATTCGGCTCCGCGCAGCTCACACATCAGTCCGCGACAGACCTGCAGCATGTACTTGCCGACCGGCCGGCGGAAAAATAGCGAGTAGAACGACACGGTCGATTCGACCTCGGCCGTGGTAATGTCGAGCATCTCGGCGGTAAACTGCATCGCCTCTTGCGAAACGTAGCCTTGCTCGTCTTGGAAGAGATGCATCATCGGCAAGAGCGCCGAGCGCGGCCGCTCGTACTGCGCGATCAGCGCCTCACACTTCGGCGTGAGCTTCGCCGCCAATGCGCCAAAGTCAAACGCTGTTTCCATCGTCTTATCCATTGGCTGCTCCTGCGCTGTTCTCTCGCGAGGACGCTCCTCGCGTCACATCCTGTGCCGCTCCTGCTGCGCGAGTTTTGCGCCACTTCCAAGGGAAGTTCGCATCCTGCGAATGGCGCAAAACTTCGAGCCCTCGCTTAGCGAACAGCGCAGGAGCACCCAATACAAAGCGTGGATCGCGTTTGACCTCGCGATTCGCGTCTTGTGTTTGGCGAGGGAGGCTCTGTACGAGCGCCGGAGCCAGGATGGCGAGAGGCGCGAGAAAGGCAGCAGCGATTTTTCCACGGACGGAAAAATCGTGAGCGGCTCCCGTGACAAATACAAGACGTGATCGCAAGGTCATTAGCGATCCACCTCACCAAACACGGGATCGAGCGAGCCGATCATGACGACCAGGTCGGCGATCAGGTTGCCCGGGGCGATGCCCTTGAGGCACTGCAAGTTGTACAAACTTGGCGGGCGCGTGCGCACGCGATACGGACGGTTCTCACCGTTGCTCACCAGATAGTAGCCAAGCTCGCCGCGCGGACCCTCGACCGACTGGTAAACGTCACCCGGCGGCACGCGAAAGCCTTCGCTCACGATCTTGAAGTGATGGATGAGCGCCTCCATCGACAGCGCGATCGTCTCTTTGGGCACCGGAAAGATCTTGGGATCGTCGATCGCATACGGTCCCGGGGTGCGGAGCTTCTCGAGCGCTTGTTCGACGATCCGCATCGATTGTTCCATCTCATCGAGACGCACGAGAAAGCGCGCGTAAGCATCGCCCTCGGTGCGGGTTGGAATGTCGAACGTGTACTGCTCGTAGCCCGTATACGGGAAGGCTTTGCGCACGTCGTAGGCGATGCCGCAGCCGCGCAGCGCGGGACCGGTGACGCCCCACTGGACCGCTTCTTCCGCGTTGAGAATTCCAACGTCGATCGTGCGATCTTGAAAGATCGGATTGGCTTGCAAGAGGCCGCGCAGGTCGCGTATGCGGCCCGGGAATTTTTCGATCAGCGCTTCGATCTTTTCCAGATACCCCGCCGGCACGTCGCCGTTGACGCCGCCGACGCGCAAGTAGTTGGGATGCATGCGCGCGCCGCCGGTCGCTTCCGAAAGGTCGAGGATGTTCTCGCGCAGATCGAAGCAGTAGAAAAAGACCGAGATCGCGCCGAGATCGATCGCGTGCGTACCCAGCCAGACACAGTGCGACGCGATGCGCGTCAACTCAGCGGCCATCACGCGAATATGCTTCGCGCGCTCGGGGATGCGATCGGTGATGCCGAGTAACTTCTCGACGCCGAGCACGTAGCACAGCGCGTTGGACGAGGGCGCGAGGTAGTCCATGCGTTCGGCGTTGGTCTGCCCGTGCGACCAGAACAGGTTTTCCATGTTCTTTTCGATGCCGGTGTGCAGGTAGCCGATCTCGCAATCCGCCTTGACGACCGATTCGCCCTCGATCTCGAGCATGATCTGCAGCACGCCGTGCGTCGATGGGTGTTGCGGACCCATCGAGAGCACCATCGAGTTGCCTTCTTGCGAGACGATCTCCGGTGTCAGCGGAGTGGCCGACAAACTACTCACGTGGATTCACCTTCGGTGAATCCTTCGCGTTCGGCCTTCGGCCGATCCGCTTCTCTAGCAGTCTTTATCTGCTGCTGGAGAGCTTCGAGTGTGCGTCCACTCGGTGGGGTGCCGGCCTGCACGTTGCTCTTGAGACCGAACGCCGGACGCGGCGACCGTTCGCGCGCCGGACCGCGCAGCGGATAGTCCTTGCGCAGCGGATGGCCCTCCCAGTCGTGCGGCATTTGAATGCGGCGCAAATCCGGGTGCCCGTCGAAGACGATGCCGAAGAGGTCGAAGACCTCGCGCTCGGCCCAATCGGCGGCCTTCCATAGATCGCTCACCGTCGGCAGATGCTCACCGTCGTTGATCCCGCAGCGCAGCCGCAACCGCGCGGGCGTCCCGACTTGCGCTACCGTCGCCGGTGCGACCGGCATCTTCAATAGATGATAGACGACCTCGAAGCGCGGCGCGCGTTCGAGATAGTCCACGGCGCCGAGGTCGAGCAACATCGTGTACCCATCGCTACGCAATGCCTCGAGACGTGCGCGTAACGCCTGTGGCGCGACGACCTCAATCGTCGCGTCGTCGATGGCCGAACGCACGCCGGGCGGATCGATCGCGGTTCCCGCAATCGGCGGTGTCTGAGTGCTAGGCAAGTGTGCTCCTTAAGACCGGGCTAAGATACCGCCGCGGCCCCCTTCGCGAATCTGTTGCTGGATCAGGTTGACGGCGTACAACAAGCCGTCGGGGGTTGGTGGACAGCCCGGAACGTAGACGTCGACCGGGATGATGGTGTCGACGCCTTGTACGACCGCGTAGTTATCGAAGACGCCGCCCGAACTGGCGCAGGCTCCCATCGAAATCACCCACTTCGGATCGGCCATCTGGTCGTAGAGCCGTTTAACGACCGGAGCCATCTTTTGCGCGACGCGGCCCGAAACGATCATCAGATCGGCCTGGCGCGGCGAGCTGCGAAAGACCTCCGACCCTAAGCGGGCGATATCGTACTCGGCCGAGGTGACGCTCATCATCTCGATCGCGCAGCACGCCAGGCCCATCGTAAGCGGCCACACCGACGAACTCTGCGCCCAGCGCGCCACGTCGTCGAGGCGCGCGAGAAGGAATTGGCCCGGACCTATCTCCACGCGAAGCCTCCCTTCTTCCATACATAGGCGTAGCCGATCGCGAGCACGATCACGAAGACGATCATCTCAAGCAAACCGAACACGCGCAACGCGTGCATCTTCACCGCCCATGGATAGAACGAAGCCGCCTCCACGTCAAAGATGACGAAGAGCATCGCCGTCAAGTAAAAGCGGACCGGAAAGCGGCCGCTCACTGCGGAGGTCGGCTCGACGCCGCATTCGTAGGCCTCCTGCTTCTGCGGGTTGGGCTTGGCCCGTCCGAGCAGGCCGGGTAAGAAGGTAAAAAGCAAGGCGGCGGCAAGCGCAACGCAGAGGTAGATCGCAACCGGTCCGTACGGATTCATGGCTTGTGATTTTTTTCACAAGCCCTGCCAATCGCCTCCATTTGGCCGGACCATCGCAGCCAGTTGGACCTTTGGGAACCCCGCCGAAGGCTCCGACGTTCATGCAAGCGTAGGAGGCAGCATGCGAAACCTGGTTCTCGGTTTGGTCGTTCTGCTCGCCATGGGCGACAGTTGCAACAACGGTGTCGTCGGCGTGCAGGACTACGGCAGCGTTACCGGCCGTGTGCTCGATGCAACGACGAACCATCCAATCGCCAACGCGCTTGTCTCGGTCGGGTCGCTCTTCGTGGTGACGGCCGACGCCGAGGGCGCATTCACGCTGCCGCACGTACCGGTCGGGCTACAAAGTGTCACCGCGCGGATGGCCGGATACACGACTGACGCAACGACCCTGCGTGTGAAGAAAGACACGACCGCACAAGTCGGCTATCTTCGTCTCGTTCCGCTCAGTAAGCCCGACGCAGTGCCTACCCTGCAGCCGCCCGCAACGCCGACGCCCGAAGCCACCGTGATCCCGACCTACGTTCCACCCGGATTCTCGCCCTCGCCGGCGGCCTCGCCCTCGGCGCCCGCCCCTGCGGCGAGTCCCTCGGCGAGTCCCTCAATGTAACTGCAGTCCAGCTAAATCTAAGTCGTACTCGATCGATTGGTAGATGTCGTCGGGGATTTCGCCGCGGCTGCGAAGTCGCGCGATCTCGCGCCGCTCCGCGTCGAGCGCCGCAAGTTCGAGACGCCGATCGGCTTCACGGTCGTCTTCGGCTTCGCGCATCTCCTCTTTATCATCAAGGTGTCCTTGGAGATGCTCGATCCGGCGCTGGTACTCGCTGAGCAGACGGCCTGCGGCCTCTAACTCTCCCGGCGTCGTGAGCGACGGCTCGATCGACTTTAAGTAATCCAGGCCTTCTTGCAGCGCTTTGACGCGAATGACCATCTCTTGCCCTTGACGCGTACTCGTTTCGCTGATGCCGAGCCACGCGATGAGCGGTCCAAGCGTCAGCCCGTGCAGAAGCAAGGTGACGACGATGACGCACAGCGTGATAAAGATAACTTCAGAGCGTCCCCCGAGCGGCGCGCCTGCCGCGTTGCGAAACGGCAATGCCAGCGCCGCCGCGAGCGACACGATTCCACGCATCCCGCTCCAGTCGATCACGAGCACCTGTTGCCACGACGGCATTGGATCGTTTTTGGCAACGCCGGGGATCTTGCGCCGCAGCCATCCGACCGGACCGGCCCACGCAAAACGCACGGCAATCACCGCGACGCTCACGGCCGTAGCTAACCACAGGTACGTGCCGATGGACGCGCCGAGCGAACGCACGATGCGGGGCAGAATCAACCCAATCTGCAGAAAAACCACGCCGTTGAGCAAGAGCAGCATGACACGCCACACCGCACTTGCAATCACGCGCTGCTCCGGCGTGAAAATCGCTTGCGAGCGGCGACTGGAGTAGATGCCCGCGGCGACCGCGGCAAGCACGCCCGAGACGCCGAGTGCATCGGCAGGCAAATAGGCAGCGTACGGCGCTAACAGGCTGACTACGATCGCGACGCTTGGATCGTCGACGTCAAAGCGCGTCAGCAAGTTCAGTAAAAACTCGAGTATCACGGCGACCAAAAGTCCGAAAGCGATCCCCAGAACGACGTTGAGGACGAAGGCGATCGACGCGTGCAGCAACGAGAACACGCCCGAAACCGCGGCGGCGACTGCGAAGCGATAGATCACGAGCGCGGTGCCGTCGTTGACGAGCCCTTCGCCCGTCACGATCGCTACGATGCGCCGTGGGACGGCCATGCGTTCGAAGATCGCCTCCGCTGCCACCGCGTCGGGCGGCGAAACGATCGCGCCGAGCACAAAGGCCGTCGACCAGTCGAATCCGCCGATCTTGCGTGCGAGCACCGCCACGACGACCGTCGTAAACAGCACGAGGCCAACGGCCAGCGTCGAGATTGCGCCGAAGTTGCGCTTGAACTCATACCAATCGGTATTCCATCCGCCCGAAAAGAGCAGCGGTGGGAGCACGACTAAGAAGAGCAACTGCGGGTTCAATTCGCGCGCCGGCACGCCGGGGATGAATGCGAAGGCTAAGCCGATGACGACGAACGCGATCGGATAGGGGATGCGCAAGCGCCGCGCCACGATCGCCGACACGATCACGCCGCCGAACAATGCGACTAGGAGCAGTGCTTGATTCACGCGCTAGTGCCCTGTCCCGTGCACTAAATCGTCGAGCCGAGCGTGCGCAGATCCAACGCGAATCCGCACACGACGAGAAACACGGCGTCGGCGTCGGCGGCAAGCCGCTGCTTCATCCGCCCGAGCACGTCGCGAAAGAGCCGGGCGGAGGCCGCCACCGGGACGATGTCCCACCCCACTTCCTCGGCGACCACGACAACCTGCGCTGCAGAATCCAGCATCGCCTGTGCGAGCTCGGCGGCTTCGCTATCCATCTGCGCTTCGAATGCGGCAAAGTCGCGCTCGAGCGCATCGATGTGCGTAGCGATCCGGGCGGCAAGCCACGTTCCAAGCGCATCGACCACGATACATTGTTCGTCCAGGCCGTCCCGAAATAGCGCGAGCAACGCGCCGTGCCCCAGCGAAGCACTTTCGATCGAATCCCACGTCGACGGGCGGTCGTGCACGTGCCGCGTCAAGCGAGCATCCCACTCGCCATCACCGGCGTCGCGTATCGCAGTCGCGACATAGCGGACGCGCCGGCCGGAACGCTGCGCGATCTCGATCACATAGCGGCTCTTGCCCGAACGGACGGGGCCGGTAACGAGCGTCACGCCCATGGGCAAGCCTTCTCCGCGCCTCCATTGAATCACTCGCGAATGCTGGTACGCGCGACGCTGATCGTCCTTGGAATGCTGCTGATCGCGGCCGCACTCAACGACGTCTTCCAGTCGGTCATCGTCCCGCGCGCGGTCGGGCGCCGGCTGCGGCCCAGCTACTATCAGACGCGTACGCTATGGCCGATCTGGCCGCGTATAGCCTACCGGATCCACCCGAACAACGAAGAGCGCCGTGAGGATTTTCTCGCGGCCTTCGCTCCCTTCAACCTCATCCTCAACTTGATGACGTGGTCGCTGCTGCTGCTGCTCGGCTACGGCGCGATCTTTTATGCACTGCGCGATGAGATGCACCCGACGCTGCAGACCTTCGGCGAAGCGGTCTACTTCGCGGGCACGTCCTTTTTCACGATCGGGTTTGGCGACTTCGCCGGCAGCACCGGGCTGACGCGTTTCTTCTCCCTCGCCGCCGGAGCCTCGGGCTTCGGGATCATTTCGACCACCACCGCGTACTTGTTTGCGGTTTTCGGGGCGTTCCAGAATCGCGAGCAATTCGTGGTAATGGTGGGAGCGCGCGCCGGATCGCCGCCGAGCGGGGTAGGTCTGCTCACGATCGCGGCGCACGCCGGCGTCATAAAAGATCTCCCGGCGCTGATGCGCAGCGCCGAGATGTGGTGTGCGTCGCTGATGGAGACGCACCTCGCCTATCCCATCCTCGCCTACTTTCGCTCGAGTCACGATTATGAGTCGTGGGTCGGCACACTCGGCGCCCTGCTGGACACGGCCGTGTTGTCGATGACTACCGTCCAATGCGATGCCGGCGAGTCTCGGATTCTCTACAACATCGGGCGGCATGCGACGCACGACCTAGCGGCCTACTTCAGGCTCGACGGCAACGAGCACGAGGTCGGCATCACGCGTGCAGACTTCGACGAAGCCTGCGCGCGGCTCGAGACCGCCGGACTTACGCTGCACGATCGCGATAAGGCCTGGGAGCAGTTCTCCGCATTTCGCCGCGCCTACGCTTCGCATCTCAGTGCCCTCGCAGGGTGGTTCCAGATCCCTAGCTTACAGTGGCTCGGGAAGCACTCGATCCTCGAGAGCGAGCACATGCGCGGACAGATGTCGCCGGACATACTCGAACGAATCGATCGCCTTCAGAACCCGTGATCGCGATCGATCTTGTGCAGAAAGTGCAACACGTCGCCAAGCGGAACGGCGAAGCCGATCGAGCGTTCGTCGTCGAAGCGTGAATCGGCCAGCCCGATGATCTGACCCGTGTCGATCAAAAAGATCGGGCCGCCGCTCTCTCCCGGCACGATTTGCAGCGTTACCTCGAGCGCATCGTTGCGAATCGACGAGAGGCGCCCGGTATCGAGCGACGTGGCGAGCCCAAGCTGCTCGTCTTGGAATTCATCCGGGATCGGATAGCCGAGTAGGCCGACATCGCGTCCGACTTGATCGCGCAGATCGGCGATGTCACCCAAATGCGCTACCGGCAGATTCGCACGCGGCGTGCGTAGGAGCGCTACGTCGGTGTCGTTGTTGACCGCGACCACGTGCGCCGGGACTTTGGCATGGTTTCCGACGGTTGCGTGGATATCCCAAGCTCCGTCGACCACGTGCGCGACGGTGAGGATGTCGCTTCCCCATCCCCCGCTCGCAATGACCAGACCCGTCCCGTACGCATCGTTGTAGCCCTCCTTCTTCTTCTCCGGCGGAACGCGCATCGTAAGCAGCACGACTGACGGCTTCATCGCACGCACGAGCGCGACAAAGCGATCGTCGGGATAATCCGACGCGCACGCGGCAAGCACAAGGGTGACGAGCATGGCGGCGATCAGGCGCATTGGGCGATCGCCTCTCGCAGTGCGTCGAGTCCCGCGCCGGTGAAGGCCGACACTGAAATCGATCCATTGTGACGTTCGCCGCCGGCCGCGTCGATCTTATTGAAGACGAGAATGCGTGGTTTGGCGTCCAGTTCGAGATCGTGCAACTGCGCGTCGACCGCGGACTGCTGGCGCGGCCAATCCGGATTCGAGGCATCGAGCACGTGAACCAAGAGGTCGGCCTCGCGCAGCTCTTCGAGCGTTGCCCGAAACGCGTTGACCAGATCCTTGGGCAAATCGGTGATAAACCCAACCGTATCGACGATGCGCACGTACTCGCCCGGACGAAGATAGACGCGCCGCACGGTGGGATCGAGCGTTGCGAACGGCTGATCCGCTACGAGGACGTCGCTGCGGGCAAGCGCATTGAGCAGCGACGACTTGCCGACGTTGGTGTAGCCGACGAGCGCAACGAGCGGCTCGCGATGCGGCGCGCTTCGCCGCGTCAAGCGTTGGCGACGAACTTCTTCGAGTTGCCGCCGTAGCACGCTGATGCGGCTCTGGATGCGTCGCCGATCGACTTCGAGCTTGGTTTCACCGGGGCCGCGTGTGCCGATACCGCCGCCCAGCCGCGAGAGATCCGCGCCGACGCCGATCAGGTTCGATTGGCGATAGCGCAACTGCGCCAGCTCCACTTGAAGCTTGCCTTCGCGGCTGCGCGCATGACGCGCGAAGACGTCGAGGATCAGCATCGTGCGATCGACGATCGGCACCGGAATGACCTTCTCGAGATTCTTGCGCTGGCGCGGCCGCAGATCGTTGAGGACGAGCACGAGCTGCGCGTCGAGTTCGCGTACCACCTCGGCAATCTCGCGGGCTTTGCCGCTGCCGACCAGTGTCGCCGGATCGACTTGATTGCGCTGCTGCACGAGGCGCGCAACGATCTGCGCGCCGGCGGCGTGCGCGAGCGCTTCGAGTTCTATCAGTTCGGGTTCGAGTGGTCGCTCGGGGTCGTTGGTGTCGACAGCGACGACAATCGTTCGATTAGCCAGCGGAGTCCCTCGTTGTAATGTGGTCCCGGGCGAAAGAGTGCGTTCTCGACGCGCGGGTCGCTGATAGCGAACACGTGTCCTTCGCGCACCGCGCGTAAGCTCCGCCACGGCTCTCGCGTCTGCACCGGCGTAATATTCGTGTCCTCTCCGGCGACAATTACATCGGGTTGTGCCCGAATCAAGGCCTCGTCGCTGTATTCGCCCCATGGCGACGGCAAATCGGAGGCCGCATTGCGCCCGCCGGCCAGCTCGATCAACCGGCCGATGTACGACGACGGCCCGACGGTCCAGATCGGCCCGGTGCCGAGCGCGACGAACACCGAGGGGTGATACGCACGGTGCGCGACGGTCGCATGCAGCCGCGCCGTCTCACGCTCGAGCGATGCGATCTCGGCGCGCGCTTGCGCGGCGTGCCCGGTCAGTTGCCCCAGCGTTTGGAGATCGGTAAAAATGTCGCCGTACGTGTCGTCCTTGATGAACACCACTCGGACTCCCGCGCGCTGGAGCGGAGCAACCAAGCGCATTTGCGACGGAATTCCGACCACGACGTCGGGATGCAGTGCGAGGATGCGTTCGGAATCGATGCTCGCGAAATCGCCGACGACGACCTTGCTGCTCGCGCCGGGCACGTCACCGGAAAACTTCAAAATCCCGACCAACTGGGAGCACGCGCCGATCGCGCACACGTCTTCGGCAAACGACGGCATAAGCGTGACGATGCGCAGCGCAAGGACGAGATGCAAAAGCATGAGCGGCTCTTTTCGCGGCAGGTGATGGCGCGCGCCTCTCTAACACCGGCGCCTTGAGGTTTGCGCGCGGGAAGCCGGTGAGATGCCGGCACGGTCGCGCCACTGTAAGCGGGGAGCCGTTTCGCCGCCACTGCAACTTTATCGGTCAAAGCTAAAGCTTTGCCCGCTAAAGCGGTGGGAAGGCCCGAGACATTGCTACGATCCGCGAGTCAGGATATCGCCGCAAGCCCTTTGCATCATCCATTCCTCGCGAAAAGGAAGGCTTGCCATGTTCGCATTTGCCGCGCTGCGCGTGCTCGCAGCCGCAACCGTTACGCTCTCTCCTTCACCTACGCCCACCCCGTCGTCCTTACCGCAAATCGCGCACGTCGTCACGTCCGATCGCACCGACGAAACGTTGCGAAACAGCGTGCGCAGCACGTATATCGTCACCGCCGGCGATATCGCGCGCATCGGCTATCGCACCGTTGCCGACGCGCTAGAAAACATCCCCGGCGTCGAAATTGCCAACTACGGCCCGATCGGGACGCAGGTCGACTACGGCATTCGCGGCACGAGCTCGGCGCAAGTGCTCGTGCTCATCGATGGGCAACCGGCGCCGGGCGGATTCGCCAACTCGGTGGAGCTTGGCACCCTCTCGACGGCCGGCGTCGCGCGCATCGAAGTCGTCGAGGGCGGCGGCTCAACCCTCTACGGTACCGGCGCGGTAGGCGGCATCATCAACGTGATCACCGACGGTGCATCGCCGGCGACCGCGACACTGCGTTACGGCACGTTCGATGACACCGAGCTGCACGCGCAAGGCGCCGGATTCACGTTCGATCGCGTCGTTGCCACCGAAGACTACGGACTCCCGTCATACATGGACAATCCGACCGTGCGCAACAGCCCGTATCAAGGGACGACCGCGCGTTACGGCTTCGATCACGTGCTCGGCGCAATTAGCGTATCCTTGCGCACCTCGCTCGAGAGCGACCACGTCGGCGTCGACGGGCCCTATCCGGACTTCTCTTCAACCAGCTACGAGGACGACGTCAACGAGGACGGCGTGCTGACGCTGGCGCTGCGTCGGGCGCAATCCCGTGCCAGCCTCACGCTCGACGGCGCGCGCCAGCAGATCGTCTTCAACTGCGATACGGCGATCGACGTGAACTGCTATCAGAGCACGGCGTCGCTCGACACCGAGGTGCGCTCAGGCGTGAGTCTGCGCGACGTCGTCGGCGCAAGCAACGAGCGGACGATTTACGGCGCCGATTTTTCGCGTGGCGTCGTGCGCGGCGATGATGGCGACGGGGACATTTCTACCAACGCGCTCGTGCAGAGCGCCGGCTACGTTCAGCAAACCTGGATCGGCGCCCACGACGAGTTCTATGCCGGTCTGCGCGGCGAACGCGACGGCGCGCTGGGCGGCGAGTTCTCACCCTCGATCGGCGCGCGCTTGGATCTCTCGAGCGCGCTTACGCTGCGAGCTAATGCCGCGACGGCGTTTCGTGCCCCGAATGCGAGCGAACTCTACTTCCCCTTCTACGGCAATCCCGATCTGGTGCCGGAACGCGCGAAGGTCGGCGATCTGACGCTGAGCGACGATCGGGTACTCGGCGGCGTCGCACTGGGATGGTTTGACAACTACACCCGCGAGCTCATCGTCGCCGAGCCGGCCGACAACTATCTGCCGGAAAACGTCGATCACGCACACATCGAAGGCCTGACCTTTGATGCGCGCACCCTGCCGTTACACGGGATCAGTGCTACGTTGAACGCCACCGATCTCTATCTCGCGCAAGATCTCGATGCGCAAACGCGCCTCCCGGACGATCCGGTGTTCAGCGTCAATCTCGGGCTCGTCTTTCACGGCGGCGCACGCGCGTGGCTGAGCGAAGCCGGGATCAGCGAGCGTGCTGTCGGCGCGCGCGGTATGGTCGATCCAACGCAACCGCTATTCTATCAGCCCGCGGCGTACAGCGATTTGACGGCCTACTCGAGCTTTCGCCTCACATCCAAGCTGCTGCTGACGCTACGCGGCTACAATCTTGGCAACGAGCGCTATGCGCAAGTCGGCGGCTACCCGATGCCTGGGCGTACGCTTGCGGTCGAGTTGACGGCCAAATAGCATGACCGGATGGCGACTGCCGGCGATCCTTGCGTTCACGCTGCTGGCGTGCGGCGCAAGCCTCCTCGCCGGCGGGAGCGCCATCGCTCCCGGCTCGATCGTCGAGGCGCTGTTGCATCCACATGCGCATGACGACATCGGCACGATCGTCTGGCAGTTACGCATGCCGCGGGTCGCGATCGCCGCGGTCGTCGGCGCGGCGCTAGCGATCGGCGGCGCGCTGCTTCAAGGCATGTTGCGCAATCCGCTCGTCGATCCTTATCTCACCGGCGTCAGCGCCGGGGCCGCGGCGGCGATCGCGATCGCGGTGCTCGCCGGGATCGCGGCGCCCTATCTTCCCGCGCTGGGCTTCGTCGCGGGATTGCTCACCGCCGTGCTCGTCGCCGCGCTTGCGCGACGCGGAAGCGGACTCGATTCCAACCGTTTGATCTTGGCCGGCATCTCTGTGTCGGCCCTATTCTCAGCAGTCATCACCTTTGCGATCGTGCGCTCGAGTTCGATCGGCGCGGCGCAATCGATTCTCGCGTGGCTGGCAGGTTCGATCGCCGGGCACGGCTGGCGCGATCTGCTCTTCGCGCTCCCGTATCTCGCGATTGGCCTTGCGCTTGCGCTGCTGGCGGTACCGGCGCTCGACGCGATGCGCGTCGGCGATGTGCGCGCGCGCGCCGTCGGCGTCAACGTCGATCGCGCACAGTGGATCATCCTCGCTTCGACCTCGTTTCTGACCGCTGCGGCGGTCGCCCTCGCCGGAATGATCGGCTTTATCGGACTGATCGTTCCGCACGTCGCGCGGCGGATCGTCGGGTCGAGTGCGCGAGTGCTCTTACCGGCGTCTGCGCTGTGCGGCGCCGCGCTGTGCGCGCTAGCCGACGCCGTTGCGCGTAGCATTGTCGCACCGTCGGAGTTGCCGATCGGCGTACTGCTGGCGTTCATCGGGGTACCGGCGTTTCTCTACCTCTACCTGCATCAGGAGCGACCGGCGTGATCGCGCTCGATGGCGTCGCCATCGGCGTTGCGCAGCGCACCCTCGTGAGCGATATCGACGCACGCATCGAGCCCGGGGCGTTCGTTGCAATCTTGGGTCCCAACGGTGTCGGTAAGACGACCTTGCTGCGAGCGATTTGCGGCATGCGCCCGGTGCTGCACGGAACGATCGCCCTCGACGGCGCCCCGCTGCGCGCGCTCTCGCCCATCGCGCGAGCGCGGGCAATCGCTTTTGTCACCAGCGACGATGCGATGATCGAAACGCTGCGCGTGCGGGACGTCGTCGCCATCGGCCGGTATCCGCATCATCCATGGTGGGAATGGCGCGAAAACGCCGATGACGACACGGCGATCGAACGAGCGCTCCGTGCCGTGCATCTCGAAGCCGAGGCGTTGCGGCTCTTCACCACGCTTTCGAGCGGCGAACGGCAACGCGTGTGGATCGCCATGGGTCTCGCGCAGGACACGCCGGTGCTGCTCCTGGATGAGCCGACGAGCCATCTCGACGTGCGTGTCGCACATGAAATTCTCGCGCTGCTGCGGGAGCTCGCGCGCGAGGGGCGCACGGTGCTCTGCGTCCTCCACGATCTCAACGACGCGGCAGCCTATGCCGACCGGCTGATGTTACTGGGTTGCGAACGCATGCTCGCGTTCGACGTCCCGGATCGCGTGCTTGCGCCCGCGCTTATCGAGCGCGCTTATGGAATCGCGGTTTCCCGCGTGGAGACTCCGGATGGGCCGCGGGTTTTTGCGGCGCTGCGGGCCTGATCTGCCGAATCGCCGAGCCGCTGACCCAGCCGCGCTGGCCGCGCAACGGACCGGCCGTAATGACGATGCCGACCGCGTCGTCCGGCTCCGGCACGTATTTCGACTGTACGAAATCCGAAACGCAGCTTTCCACCGTTGCGCGCGTACCCGGGCGCACCAGCGTCGCGTGCGGCAGCAGCGCTCGCATCTGATCGAACGTTCCGCCTTCGTAGTCACGCAGCCGGAAGCGCGAATCCCAAACGAAGACGTCGGGATCGTCGGTCGTACCGTAGAGCACGACCCGGTCGCTGGGATGCACGCGGCAATCCGCCAGCGCCACTTGCGGTACAAGCAAGAAGAGGAGCACGGCGAAGGCGCTAAGCGTTCGCATCGGTACCTCCCGGCTCGTGCACGCGAATCGCCAACACGGCGAGATCGTCACGCGTGCGGTTGCCTTCCATCGCTTTGATTTTCGCAACGACCTCGTCAGCGAGCAACTGTGGTTGCGGATTGCTCGCGGCGATCAGTTCCATCGCGCCGCGTTCTTGTACTTGCTCGCCGGCGCGATTGCGCGCTTCGGTGAGCCCATCCGTCGCTAAGACAACCGTGTCGCCATCTTCCAAGTAGAGCGTCTTGGTTTCGAACGGCTCTTCCATCACACCGAGCACGGGCCCGGTAACGGCCAGCTGCTGCACGTCGTCGGCGCGGCGCACATACGCCGAGTCGTGCCCGGCGCTGGCATATCGAAACTGCAACGTCTGCGTATCCAGCACGCCGACGAACATCGACACGAACAGATACGGGTTCTCGACGGTCTGCGCGAACGCGGTATTGAATTCCGCCAACATCGCTCCGGGATCCCGGCGACGTAATGCGATGCCGCGAATCGTGAACTTGATGAACGCCGTCAAAACGGCGGCATCGACACCCTTACCGCTTACGTCCGCGATGAACACCATCGCCAGCGTATCGGAGAGCCGATAGACGTCGAAGACGTCACCGCCTACGGCGAGATGACTGCTGGCCGAGAGATAGGCGCTACCCACCTCACAATTGGGCAGCGGCACGTGCTCGCTGCGAAACGCGCGTTGAAGAATCTCGGTCGTCGTCCGCTCTTCTTCCAGCTCGCTCACGAGCCGTGAGCGAAACCCATTGAAGAGAATCGCCAGCAAACCGAAGAGGGCGAGCCAAAACGTACGCGCCCAAGTGTCGCGATTGATCTGTTCCTGCGTCGAGCGTGCGAGCTCGTCGTTACGTTGCGCGAGCGCGTTGCGGATGAAGTCGGCAGTCCGGTTCTCGTAGTCCGAGAACGCCTTGTTTTCCTTATCGATCTCGGTGACGTCACGTCCCGGCGACGCTAGTAGTGGTTGAGCGATCTTCCGCCGCCAGTTATTTTGCAAAGAGACGTAATCTTCCAAAGTACGCGCGGCGGGGTTGAGTTGCTGCGCAGCGAGGACCGAAGCAACGGCGGAGACCTTTCCGTCGAACGCCTGCGATGCCGAAGCGTACTGCTGCGTGTAGAATGGATCGCGCGTGAGCACGTAGCCGCGAACAGAGTTCTCTTCGTCGATCTGCAGACGTAGGAGTTCTTCGAGGGCGAGCTGAGCTTGGACGATGCGCGACTGCGCATCAAAGGTCCGCGCAATGTTCGCTCGCGTTGCAAAGGCGCCCTGAACCGCAATGATCAGGACCAGGGCCAAAAAGACGGTCCAGACCAGGGCCCCAGGCACACGCAGGAACGGCGTCCGGGATTTCACCGCGTGGCAAAACCACCGGAGGGTAGGATCATTGTGCGTTCCGAAATCAGTTTAGTCATGCAAATGCAGATTGCCCCGGGTCTCTTCAAGTCGTACGACGTTCGCGGAATTTATCCGTCAGAGCTCAACGACGATATCGCCTACCGCATCGGACGCGCGTTCGTAGCACTCGTAGGCGGCCGGCGGATCGTGGTAGGGCGCGATATGCGACCCACCGGGGAGCGACTTTTCGCGGCATTTGCGCGCGGAGCAACCGAATCCGGCGCCGATGTGACCTCGATCGGCATGGTTTCGACCGACGCGCTCTATTTCGCGGTAGGCGCGTATGGATTTGACGGCGGTGTGATGATCACTGCGTCGCATAATCCTGCGCAATACAACGGCATGAAGTTCACGCGCGCACAAGCCGAAGCGATCTCGCTGGAAACGGGGCTCGCACAGATTCGCGACGCGGTCATCTCAGGCAACCTGCCGCCTGCCGCGGCGACCCCGGGAGCCATCACGGAACGCAACGTGCTCGACGCGTTCGCTGAGCATTGCCTTTCCTTCGTCGATCGCACGCGCATCAAGCCGTTCAAAATCGCCATCGACGCAGGAAACGGAATGGCGGGTGAGACGGTCCCGCACGTTTTCAAGCATCTCCCGTGCGAAGTGATTCCGCTGTACTTTGAACTCGACGGCACGTTTCCGAATCACCCGGCTAGCCCGATCGAACCGGAGAACATGATCGACCTGCAAGCCCTCGTGCGTACGTCAGGCGCCGATCTCGGCGTCGCATTCGACGGCGACGCCGACCGCATGTTCATCGTCGACGAAAAAGGAGACCTGATCGACGGCAGCACGGTCACGGCGCTGGTTGCACTCAACACACTCAAGAAGCATCCCGGCGCGAGAATTCTTTTCAACTTAATCTGCTCGCGAAGCGTACCGGAGCTCGTCGAGAAGGCCGGCGGCATGCCGATCCGCTCGCAAGTCGGTCACTCGATCATCAAGAAGCTGATGCGCGAGCAAGACATTGTCTTTGGCGGCGAGCATTCCGGGCACTTCTATTTCAAGGATAACTGGTACGCCGACTCGGGGATGATCGCGCTGATGCAATGTCTCGAAGTCTTCAGCGAAGCGGGCAAACCGGTCAGCGAGGTGATCGCGCCGATCGACACCCGGTTCCGGTCGGGCGAAATCAACAGCACGGTCAAGGACAGCGCAGCGAAATTGCGCGAGCTGCAGAACCACTTCAAGGGTGCACAGATCGATCGTCTGGACGGCGTGACGATCGACTATCCGAACTGGTGGCTGAACGTGCGTCCCTCGAATACCGAGCCGCTCTTACGGCTCAACGTCGAGGGTGACACCAAGGCGCTGATGGAGCAGCACCGCGACGAAGCCCTAGCAATCATAAGGCACTAGCGTTGTCTAGGGTCGATACGGATGCGATGCGGCGCTACGAGCAGACGCGCGACGATCTCGTCGCACGATTGCTCGTCATTGAGGCGTCGATCGGCGAGAATCGGCGCAAGTCCGTCGCCGGCGTTCGCTCGCGTTTGCAGCGCGGGAAGTTCGTGCTCGCGGTGGTCGGCGAGTTCTCGAGCGGGAAGTCGTTCCTGCTCAACGCGCTGCTCGGAAAGTTCCGCTACGAAGAGAGTCCGGCCGGTAAACGCCTGGTTGGGCTTCTGGCGGTCGACATCAATCCCTCGACCGCGACGATCACCGAACTCGAAGCGGGAAATGCCGACGAAGCGACCGCGATTTTCGAGGACGGCCATCGCGAGCGCATTCCGCTCGATCGTCTGAACCGCTTCATCGCCGTCGGCAGCGAGGAAGCGGGGCGGCTCCACGACGCGACCAAAGACCCTTCGACAGGCTCAGGGCAGGCCAGCGACGCGCCGACGCGCGTGGTCGTCAAGACGAATTCGCCGTTTCTCGAGCGTGGATTCGTCGTGGCGGACACACCCGGGCTCGCGTCGATCAATCCCGCACATCGCCGCGCGACGCTGCAATTTTTGCCCACCGCCGACGCGGTGCTTTATCTGATCGACACGCAGCAGCCGTTTACCGAAGGGGATGCGGCGTTTCTGGGCATCATCCGTCAGCACATCGACTCGATCTTCATCGTGCAGACGAAGATCGATCTTTGGCAGCAGCCGCAAAGCGACGGACGCCCGGCGTGGGAACACGCGTACGAGCGGATCGCAGCTCTTGCCGCGGTGCACGCCCCGGGAACGTACGTCTATGCCCTCTCCGCACGCGAATACGTTGACGGCGAGCTCGAGCACGACCCGCGCAAAGTCGAGGAAAGCCGGTTTCCCCGGTTCCTTGCCGCACTCGACGCCTCGTTGATTCGTCGCACCGGCCGCGCGCGGCTTACGCGCGCACGCGATCGCGTCGCCGCAGCCGTGGCCGACGAGCAAACGCAGATCGAGCAAGACGTCGCGATGCTGGCGCTCGACCGCGAAGCGCTCGACGCGCGGCGAGCAGCCGTGCTGCCGGCGCTGCAGTCGCTCGACGAGCGCGCTCGGGTACAGCGCGACGCGCTGTTGCAAGCCGGTCTAGCAACGCGCTCCGCCATGACGTTACGTGGCGACGAGCTCAGCGCCGATCTCGAGCGAGCGCTTTCGCAGGCCTTCGACACCGCCGATATCAGCCGTTTGCGCGATCGCGAGCGGTTGAACATCATCATCGATCGCGTTGTCGCAAATGTCGTCGCGGAGTTCGCCGGTCAAACTGCAGGTACGGTCGGCGACCAGCTCGACGCGGCGGTTGAGCAGGCCGGAGCGATCGTGCCGCTGCGCTTCGCACAGAACGACGCTGCGGCCCGCGCCTTCGGCGCCGAGCCGGGCACGAGCCTTTGGAGCGGGAACGTTCGCACTGCAATTGCTGCAACGATCGTGTTGGAGGCGATCGGCGGCCCGGCAATTGGCTTGGTGCACGACATCGCGACGCGATTTGCTGCGCAGCAAACCGGCAGCTACATGAAACGGGAACTGCTGGCCGATCTGCGCGCTGAAATCTTTCCGCGTTTCGCTACCGACGTCGTGGCCTTCAGCGATCGCGTCGGCGCGCGTCTGGAACACATCTACGACGAACTCGCACAGGCAATCGCGGGCGCTCTGCTCGAACGCCGCGACGCGGATTTGGGTAGCATCGATCGATCGATTAGCGCGCACCGTGAAGACCGCGTCGAGCCGACGCGCGACCGATTGGAAACGCGCCGCGAAACGCTCGCGCGTGAAATGGATGCGGTGCGGACGTTAGTCGACGGCTTCATGGATCGCGAGGAGGAGATCGCTCCCGCCGACCCTGGATCCGAGATCGTCCGGCGTTCACACACGGAGGCCTCGTTCGATCCCGGCAGCTACGAGGGCGGCCTTCGCCCGTCGCGATGGCGCGTTGCCGTCCTCGGGGCGCTGCGGCGCGGCAAGACGAGTTTGATCAATGCGATCGCGGGCAAGACCGTGCTCACCGACGACGTGGCGGGGAGCGCGAGATTTCCGATTCACGTGCGCTACGGCGAGCACGAAGCGGCCTTCACCCTCGGCGACGACGCGCAATGGCACGAAATCCCGTTTGAGAGCGCGATGCAGGCGGCCGTAACCGCGCCGGTGCTCGTGCTCGTGCCGTGGTCGCTGCCGCGCGAGCTCGTGCTGGTCCACGCACCCGCCTTTGACTCCGGTGATCCCGAGGCCGAAGACGTCAACGTGGTCGTCGCCTCGCATGCAAGCGAAGTGCTGTGCTTGTTTTCGCGGCAGCTTTCCGATCGCGAGCTCGCACTCTACGAACGGATTGCTGAATTCAATAAGCCGATGCTCTTCGCTCACACGATCGCGGATAACGAAGCAGCGAGCGAACGGCGGCACGTCGTCGAGCTGGCGCAAGCCTATTTGCGCACGCGGAATATCCCGGCCGATCGCATTTTCGTCGTTTCCGCCCACGAGTACGACGAAGCGCGGCGCGCCGGGC
Source organism: Vulcanimicrobiota bacterium (assembly GCA_963837195.1). Taxonomy (GTDB): domain Bacteria; phylum Vulcanimicrobiota; class Vulcanimicrobiia; order Vulcanimicrobiales; family Vulcanimicrobiaceae; genus Aquilonibacter. The sequence goes on along the minus strand of CAWIMO010000006.1, from coordinate 2,612,336 downwards.
GCGCGCCGGCCGGTTGGAACGAGTTGGGAGCGCTGCGGTCGACGCTCGAAGCGCAGGCCGAGAGCCATATGGCCCGCTTGGAGCGGTTGGCGCGCGCGGCTACGAAAACTCAGGTGTCGACCGGCGCGCAAGCGCCGAGCGCGGAGCGGGCGCCGGGCCTTTTCGCACGTATGTTCGGCAAGGGGCGCTGAGCAATGTGGCGTCGAACGCGCTTCAACCGGTTATGAGCACTACGCTAGGGCCGGCGTTTCTCGCGATCGGCGACGGAACGTCGACGGTCGGCCGCATTGCCATCGAAAACGGGCGCATCGCAGCGATTCTTCCCGCCGACGGCCCCTCAGATCATCCGCTCCCGGAAGGCAGCCGCATTGCACCCGGGCTGATCGACGTTCATACCAACGGCGCGGGCGATATGCTCTTCAATCGCGATCAAGGCAACGCCGTGACGGCAGCGGCGAGCGAATACGCGCGCATGGGAGCGACCGGCTTCGTCGCCAGCGTCATGACCGCCCCGTTCGAATCGATGCTGCACATCGCTTCCGAAGTCGTCGATTCCGCACACGATCTCGAAGAAGACGACCCGCATGGCGCCCGCTGCCTCGGCGTCCATTTCGAAGGTCCGTTTCTCAATCCGAAGTTTCGCGGCGTGCATCGCGGCGAGTGGCTGATGTCGGCCTCGGCTGAACGCGCTAAAGAGATGGTCGACGCCTGCAAAGGGGCGTGTCTGCTGGTGACGATGGCCCCGGAAATCGAGGGCGCCGCGGATGCCATGCGGGTCTTCTTGCAACACGGCGTCGTGTGTTCCGCCGGGCACACCAGCTCGCGCTACGGCGACGGTTTGCTGGCGATCGGACTAGGGTTTCGCGCGCTCACGCACGCATTTAACGGGATGCCTCCGCTGATTCACCGCGATCCCTCGATCCTTGCGGCATTCATTCAAGACCGGCGCACGATGGTCCAGGTGATCAGCGACGGCTACCACGTCGCACCGGTGATGGTCGATATCCTTTACCGCACGGTCGGCGATCGCGTCGTGCTTGCCAGCGACTTGATGCCGCCGCCCGATCCAACGTATCACATCGTCGGCGGGGTGATGCGCGCGAGCGATGGAACGATTGCGGGCAGCGCGCTGCGCATCGATCAAGCCGTGCGCAACTTCATGTCCTACGCCGACATCTCGTTTGCCGAAGCGGTGATGGCGGCAACCCACGCGCCCGCGAAACTGATCGGTCTCGAAGGCGAAATGGGACGCATCGCACCGGGCATGCGCGCGGATCTCTCATTTTGGGATGCGGAGTACGGCGTCACCGGTACGATGGTCGGTGGCACGCTCGTTCACGGCCTTCGCACGGGGCCGAAAACCCTGGCCTCGTGACGGCGCAAGCGACAGCGCTCCTGGAAGCGATTTTCGGCGACTCGTTCCGCCGCGACTTCGCCGTGCGCCTGTGGGACGGAACCACGCTCCCAAGCACAACCGGACAAGCGGATTTCACCTTCGTGGTCAATACGCCGGGCGCGCTGCGCAGCGCGTTTGCGCCGCCTCTCGAGAAACATGCGGGTGCCGCGTTTATCTCCGGCATCATCGACATAGACGGCGATCTTCCCGTAGCAATTGCGCAGATCAACGCCGCAACGAACGCGCGCTCGGCGCTGCAAAAAGCACGTATCCTGCTCGGCCTGCGGCGCCTTCCGCGTGAAGCGCGGCCGGAGCCCCCGGCTGCCCAGCTCCACGGCAAGCGTCACTCGCGCGCACGCGACCGCGCCGCAATCTCGTATCACTACGATCATCCAGTGGCGTTCTATCGTGCCTTTCTCGATCGGGATATGGTGTATTCGTGTGCGTACTACGATGACGGCATTAACGATATCGACGGTGCGCAGCAGGCCAAGCTCGACTACACACTGCGCAAACTGCGGCTCGAGCCGGGCATGTCGTTTCTCGACATCGGGTGCGGCTGGGGATCGCTGGTCATCGCCGCCGCCAAACGCGGCGCAGAATCGCTGGGCATTACGCTCAGCCGCGTGCAATATGACGAAGCCAACCGGCGTATCGAAGAATTGGGGCTCGCCGATCGCGCAAAAGTCGAATTCCGTGACTACCGCGACCTGCGCGGGCTCACGTTCGACCGCATCGCGAGCATCGGGATGGTCGAGCACGTGGGCCGTACGATGCTGCCGACGTACTACAGCAGCGCCTACGCAGCGCTGCGGCCCGGCGGCCTCTTCTTGAATCACGGTATTGCCGAGCAAAGCCCCGGCCGCAAACCGCCGCCCAATCCGTTCATCGAACGGTACGTTTTCCCCGACGGCGATCTGGTCGCCGTCGGCGATAGTCTGGCGATCGCCGAGCGCAGCGGTTTCGAGGTGCGCGACGTCGAGAATCTGCGCGAGCACTACGCGCGCACGCTGCGCGCCTGGGTCAGCAATCTCGAGCGCAACCGCGAGGAGGCGATTGCGCAAGCGGGCGAAGCGGCGTATCGCGTCTGGCGCCTCTACATGGCCGGCAGCGCCGTCTCGTTCGACAACGCCTCGATCGGCATCTATCAGTCGCTCCTCGCGCGCCCCGATTCGGATGGCTCGGTTACGATTCCGGCGACGCGCCGCGATTTATATTTGTCATCCCGAGCGTAGCGGAGTGTAACGAAGCGTCGTCGAGAGACGCACCACGAGGTCATTGCTCGCGAAGACGCTCGTCGCGGCACGTCCTGTGCCGCTCCTGCTGCAGCGAGAGCCTTCGCTTAGCAACGACCTTGTGCTGCTTCCCCTCGACTATGCTTCGTAGGATAATGGGGTGTCAGGCTTGGTTCTCTCGATATACGCCGAGCGGAGCATGGTGAACGCGGCATAGGCGACGATGGCGATCACCAGCCATTTGACCGCTTCGAGCGGCATCGATTTGACGATGTATGCGGCGATCACGACGCCCGGGATGCCGCCGAGCGTGAGACCGATTGCCGTTTTGAACGCATAGGCGTCGAACTTCACGAAGCGCACGCTCGCGATCGGCATCAAGAACGCACACGAGCCCATCATGATGGGAAACGCGCCGCGCGGATTCATGCCGAGCAAACTGATCATAATGATCGCCGGCGCGTAGAGGCCAATACCGATGGTCATGAGAGCACCTAGGCAAAAATTGATCACGACGCCGGTGACCAGCAACCAGCCGGAGAGGCCGAGCGCATCGCCCCCGGCGGGAAGAATCTTGAGGTTCTGCATCAAGAAGATGATGGCGGCAACCGTAAGTGCGCCGCCCATGCCGATCTGCACGTTCCGTCGCGGCCAGCGTGCAACCATCCCGGCGCCGAGCCACGCACCGACGACCGATGCCGCGATCAGCAGTACGAGCGTGACCGGATCGACGCCGATGACCGTGATGTAGATGAGCGCCTCGGTAATTGTGGGGAGCGCGTGGCCGACGTTGAGCGTACCGGGAATCTTCTCATCCGGCGCCATCCGGAAAAACTTGAAGAGCGACGTCGTCGGCGCAAACGAGCCGATGCCGAGCGTATCGAAAAAATTGGTGACGAATCCCACCGCAACGCCGAGCAACGTTGGCCACGTGAACTCGCGCCGGCGCGCCACCTCGACGCCCCAAAATATCGCAAAGCCGATGCCGATAATCCATAGCAACGTCAGAAGAACGGGGATAACGCTCATGGGTCAGCGCCGTTCGCTGCCGGAGGGCTAACGTACTGCTGCGGCATTGAAGTACGAAGCGCGTGGGTGGTGGATCACGATGGCCGCGGTCGATTGTTCCGGTACGATTTGGAACGCCTCGGTAAGCTGGACGCCGATGCGCTTTTGCGCGTCGAGCACGCCGAAGGCGATCGCGTGCTGCGAAAGATCCGGACACGCACCATAGCCCCACGAGTAGCGCTTGCCGCGCTCCTGCGCCAAGCGCAATTCGGTGCGAATGCGCCGATGCGTCCATTCCGCCAGCGCTTCGGCCGATTGCACGGTGAAGCCGTGTAAGAAGTATGACTCGCTGTAATCGTCGCGCGCCTGCAATGCTTCGGTCATCTCGGAGGCATGCGTGCCGACGGTCACGACTTGTAGCGCGACGACGTCGATGGCCCGTCCGCCCTGTGGTTCGCGCAGATAGTCGGCCAGGCAAAGGTGGTCACCGCCCACCTGTCGCGCGAAGGCGAAACGTGCGATCTCGCGTGAAGCGTCATTCGGATCGTAGAGCACGACGTCGTTGCCGATGCCCGCCGCGGGATAGTAGCCGTAGGCGACCTTCGGATGGAGCAGCCCGCCGCCTTGCGCTTCATGCTGATAGCGGCGCAAGCGCGGATCGAACTCATCACGCACCAGCGCATCGAAGGCCTCGCCCTTGGTGTTGCTCGCGCCCCACGAAAGCCGGTAGAGACTCTTGAGGTCGAAGCACGGCCACAGTTCGCGCAGATCGATATCATCGATCGTCTCCGCACCCCAAAACGGAGGTATGGGAATCTCGACGTGCTCGCGCTTCACTGCCGAGATCGTCGCAGCCGACGCGTGCGGCGCCGCGCCGTCGCGCGAACGATCGCGCTGCGCGAAGGCCTCGGTGCGCATCCGTTCGACGAACGCTTCGCGCGCGGTGCCGTCGCTGGTCAAGCGATCCATGATCTCTAAACCCTCAAAGGCGTCCTTCGCATAGAATAGCCCCGGTTCGAAGTAGCGTTTGCCCTCGTCGAGCAACGAGATGCGTCGCCCGAAGTCGCGGTTGATCGCTGCGCCGCCGACGATGACCGGAAAGTGCAGTCCGCGCGCATCCTGCTCTTGCACGCAGATCGGCATCTGCTTGCTGGTGGAGACCAAGAGCGCCGAGAGCCCGATCGCGTCGGCCCGCACCTCGACAGCCTTCTCGAGAATCGTGTTCATCGGCACCTGCTTGCCAAGATCGAACACGGTGTAGCCGTTGTTGGTCAGAATCGTGTTGACGAGGTTCTTGCCGATGTCGTGCACGTCGCCGAAGACCGTGGCGAGCACGACCGTCCCTTTGGTCGAGCCTTCCTTCTTCTCGAGGAATTGTTCGAGATGGGCGACCGCCTTCTTCATCACTTCTGCGGACTGCAGCACGAACGGTAAAATCAGTTCGCCCGATCCGAATTTATCGCCGACCTCTTTCATCGCCGGCAGCAGGATCTCGTTGAGCACCGCTACCGGATGGCGTTCTTCGAGCGCGCGATCGATCTTGGCCTCGATCCCGTCCTTGCGCCGGCGCAGAATCGCGTTGTGAATCTGCTGCGCGATAGGAAGGTCGGCGTCGCTGTCGGTCTGCTCGCTTGCCGTCGCCGTTGTCGTCGCGCTCTCAAAGTGTTCGATCAAGCGCTGCAGCGCATCGGGACGGCGATTGAAGACGAGGTCGTCGCACATTTCGCGCACGTCCGGCTCGACCTCGGCATAGGGGCTGATCTCTTTGGCATGCACCAGGGCGGCGTCGAGACCCGCCTCGACGCAGTGATGCAGAAACACCGAGTTGAGCGCCGCACGAGCCGCCGGTTTTAAGCCGAACGACACATTCGAAACGCCGAGCGAGGTCAGCACGCCGGGAAGCTCGCGCTTGATCAGGCGGATGCCCTCGATCGTTTCGATCGCCGACGCCGCAAACTCCGGATCGCCCGTCGCCAGCGTAAAGGTCAAATCGTCGAAGATCAGCGCGCCCGGCGGCACGCCATATTCGTCGACCACGATACCGTAGATGCGTTGGGCGACCTCGAGCTTGCGCTGCGCGGTCTTGGCCATGCCGCTCTCGTCGATCGTGAGCGCTACGACTGCCGCGCCGTGCTCCTTGGCCAACGGCAAGACGATGTCCATTTTGGCGCGTCCAGCTTCGAGGTGCACCGAGTTGAGGATCGCGCGGCCCGGGTAATTTTCGAGCGCCGTTTGCATGACTTTAGGCTCGGTCGAGTCGATCATGATCGGCGCCTCGACCGACTGCGCCAGCCGCCGCACGAGTTCGCGCATCTGCGCGTCTTCGTCGGTTCGTTCGGTCAACGCGCAGCACACGTCGAGCACGTGCGCGCCGCCCGCAACCTGCTCGCGCGCGACGAGCATGATCTCGTCGTAGTTGTCCTCGAGCAAGAGGCGCTTGATCTTGCGCGATCCCTGGCTGTTGATGCGCTCGCCGACCAAGAGCGGTCTGGGCTCTTGCTGGAGTGGTGTCGCGGTCATTGCTGAGGCGACGTCTTGCGGGACGGGTTCGCTACGCTCGCTTTGTTGGTTTACGCTCGCTGCGCGAATCCGTGCCGCCTTCGCCGCTTCGGCGTCGATCGCGTTGCGAAGCGCGGTGATATGCTCCGGCGTCGATCCGCAACAGCCGCCCACGATGTTTACGCCGAACTCGCGCACGAAATCGCTGAGCTCTCGTGCAAGTTCGTCGGGGGTTTCGGGATAGATAGTTTCGCCTTTGGGGCCCATGAGCGGCAGACCGGCGTTGGGAATGACGCTCACGAAGCAGCGGGAGTTTTCCGCCAGGTAGCGCACGGCATCGCGCATTTGCGACGGGCCGGTCGAGCAGTTGAGTCCGATCACATCGATCGGCAACGCGTCGAGCGTCGCGGTGATCGCGCGAATGTCGGTGCCCAGCAACATGCGGCCTTCAGTGATCAACGTCGGCTGCGCTTGAATCGGGACGCGGCGCAGACCGCGATCGAACTCGCGGGTGATGCCGGCGATCGCCGCTTTGAGCTCGAGCAGATCTTGCATGGTCTCGAGCAACAGCAGGTCGACCCCGCCTTCGACCAGCGCGCGTGCTTGTTCACCGTAGATGTCGGCAAGCTGTTCAAAGGTGATCTTCGAGAGCGCCGGATCCGATGACGATATTAGCATCCCGGTCGGCCCCATCGCCCCCGCGACAAAGCGCGGGTGATCCGGGGTCGCAATCGCGTCGCAGGCTTCGCGGGCGAGTTGGGCAGCACGCACATTGATCTCGCGCGTTTTTTCACCGAGCCCGAATTCGTCGAGTTTGAGCCGCGAGGCGGTGAACGAGTCGGTTTCGACCACGTCGGCGCCGGCCTCGAGATACGCGGTATGGATTGCGCGAATTGCTTCAGGGCGCGTCAGTACGAGCGCTTCGTAGCAGCCCAAATACCGATCGCCGCCAAAATCTTTGGCGGACAGCTCAAGCGCCATGAGCTCTGTGCCCATGGCGCCGTCGTAAATCAATACCCGCTCTTGCAGCAGGCGCAGATAGTCACGCAATTTGGTGTTTACGTACTCGCTTGTTCGACGGCGAAGTCGGGTACGGCGCGGATGGCTCCGACCGCATGCCCTGCCCGATTATACACGATTGGCTCGACAAAGCCCGCCAGCTCGGTCGCATGCGCCACCGGACTGCCCAAAGCCCGAAGCAATGCCATGGTTGCCGGGCCGCGTGCCCGGGCGGTGCCGTCGAGGACCTTGCTGACCAAGCCGATTCCCTGCGCAATCAGCGTCAAACCGTGGACTCCCTCGGCCCCCGATTTACACGCGATCGCCCCGGCGCCGGCACCCATCACGCGCGTGTCAAATTGTCCCGTTCCCGAGACGTACTCGGGATGCGAGATCATCGCATCGCGAACCACCAGCAACGCCTGCGCGTCGCGCGCGGCAAGATTCGTGAGCGAGCCGAATCGCGCGAAGGCCATGGCCGCTTTGCGCAGTCCGGTCGCATAGACCGGAATTCCGCAGCCGTCGACGGCGACTGGCCACGTTGCGGGATCGTCGTCGGAAAGCCGTGCGCAGAATGCTAAGATGTGCTGCTGCGCAGGGTTGTTCGCGTCCATATACGTCGCAACGTCGCTGCCGAGCACGCGACAGAGCGCGAGAATACCGGCGTGCTTGCCCGAACAGTTATTGTCGACCGCGCTCGGCGCTCTACCGTGACGGAGCATGTCATGCGCCACCGCTTCGTCGTAGGGCAGATGCGCACCACATTGCAGTGCCGATTCGTCGAGCCCGATCTTGCGCAAGATCGAACGCACCGCCGCGATGTGAAACGGCTCGCCGACGTGCGAGGCGCTCATAATGGCGATCTCGCGCATGTCGAGATCAAAGGCTTCACGAACCCTGGCTTCGATCGCCGCCCCGGCGATGAACGGCTTGGCGCTCGAACGCAGAAAGACCGGCGATTCGATATCGCCGGCCTTCAGAATCACGTCGCCGCGCGGAGTTGCCGCGCAGGCGGCGACGTGGTGGACGGACTCGACCAGATCGCCGCGTGTAACCTCGACCATCATCCAGGAAGGAGCGCGGCTTCCACGACGACCGCTTCTTGATCGGCAAAGACCGGATTGCTCAAGTAGCGCTCGCCGGTATCGCAGCCGATCGTCACAATGAGCTTGCCCTTGTTTTCGTCGCGCGCAGCAACTTCCAACGCGGCCCAGACATTCGCGCCGGCGGAGATACCGACCAGCATGCCTTCCTCACGGGCAAGGAGCCGCGCCATCGCGATCGCCTCGGCGTCTGTTACGCGAATCACTTCGTCATAGACGTTTTGGTCGAGAATCTTCGGAACGAACCCCGTGCCTGTACCCTGGATCTTGTGCGGGCCGGGCGCACCGCCGCTCAGGACCGGCGACGCGTCGGGCTCACCTGCAATGATCTGAATACTCTTCTTGCGTTGCTTGAGCACTTCACCGACGCCCGTGATCGTGCCGCCGGTGCCGACCATTGCGATAAAGATGTCGACGGCACCGTCGGTGTCACGCCAAATCTCCTCAGCCGTCGTCCGCCGATGAATCTCGGGATTTGCCGGATTCTCGAACTGTTGCGGCATGAAGTATTTGTTGGGCGTATCGTTATAGATCTGGGTTGCAAGCGCGATCGCGCCCTTCATGCCGTCGGCGCCCGGCGTCAGAATGACCTGCGCACCGTAGGCTTTCAGCAGACTCCGCCGCTCGATCGTCATCGTGTCGGGCATCACGAGAATGCATTGATAGCCTTTGGCCGCCGCCACAAAGGCGAGGGCGATCCCGGTGTTGCCGCTCGTCGGCTCCAGGATCTTCATTCCGGGAAGCAAGCGGCCATCGCGCTCGGCGGCCTCGATCATCGAGACGCCGATGCGGTCCTTGACCGACCCGGCGGGGTTAAGGGACTCCATTTTGACGAGCACGGTGCCGCCGAGCCCTTTGTTGAGCCGCGGGATCTTGACCAGCGGCGTGTTGCCGAACGTATCGGCGAGATTCTCATAGATGCGTGCCATAGTTTCTTCTTTAACCTCGTGCCATCGCGGTACTGTTGCGCAGGCTGAAGTGAATCTCGCCGTCTCGAACGAATGTTCGGGGCGTGTTCTGCCTCACCCAGAAGTCGCTCTACGTCGAAGCGCTCGATCTGTGGATCGACAGCCTGCGCTCGCAGCAGCGCTGCTACGTCTCACACGGTCACAGCGATCACGCGCGCGAACACCGCACGGTTGTCACGACGCCGAACACGGCGCGCATTTGCCGAGCACGGTTTGCGCGGCGCGCCGAGCGTCCGCCGGTCGCGTTTGAGGAACATGGGTTCAACGAGCCCTGGATGGAGCGCGATCACCGGCTGACCCTTTTTTCGGCCGGCCACGTGCTTGGCAGCGCGCAGTTGATGATCGAGGGCGAGGGTGGCAGTTTCGTCTATACCGGCGACTTCAAGCTGCGCGAGTCCCTCACGGTTGAGCCGCCTGAAGTCAAGCGCTGCGACGTCGTCTTGATGGAATGCACCTATGGGCAGCCGCACTACGTCTTTCCGCTGCACGAAGAAGTGGCCGCGCAAATGATCGCCTTCGCGCGCGAAACACTCGAAGGCGACGCGGTACCCGTATTCTTTGCCTATGCGCTTGGGAAGGCCCAGGAGGCAATGGCGATTCTGGGCGGCGCCGGGTTGGCACTGACCGTGCATAGCGCGGTCGATATGTTGGCACAGGTCTATGCCGCGTGTGAAGTTGCGCTGCCGCCCTACGCGCGCTTCAATGCCGAGAGCTTCGATACGCGCAGCGTTTTGATTTGGCCGCCCGGCGGAAAGGCGTTGCCCAAAGCGCTGCGCAACAAGCCGGTACGCACGGCCGTGCTGACCGGCTGGTCGCTCGATCGCGGCGCGCTCTTCCGTTATGGAACGGAGCGCGGCTTCGCGCTCTCCGATCACGCTGATTATCCCGCGCTGCTGCAATATGTGGAACGCGCCCAGCCGCGCAAAGTGCTTCTCAATCACGGCCGGCGCGATTTCGTCTATCGGCTGCGCGCGCTCGGCGTCGATGCCGAATATATGGAGGACCATGCGCAACTCTCGCTTTTTTAGTCTTCTTCTAGCTCTGGGGTTTGCCGCGCAGATCGCCCCGGCACCCGCGCAGACGGCGTCACCGGCGCCGACAATGGACGATGCAATCGCCGCGATTCGTGCGTACGCGCCGAAGGCACTCGAGCAGCAAGGCGCGCCCGGCATGTCGGTTGCGATCACCGATCGCACCCACACGATCGCGATCATCACGCAGGGCATGGCCGACATCGCCAGCAAAACGCCGGTCACCCCGGACACGCGCTTCCCAATCGGCTCGATTTCGAAATCGATGACCACGGTTGCGCTCTTGCAACTGCACGATCGCGGCTTGATCGACCTCAATGCGCGCGTGCAACAGTACTTGCCGTCGTGGTCGATCCACTCGAACGGCGCGCCGATTCTGGTACACCAGCTCCTCTCGCACACCGCCGGCCTCCCCGACGACTACACGTTCCAACAGTACGGCTTCGCGATCGCGGCGCTACGTGACGCGCACACGCTCTTTCCGCCTGGTACCGCGTGGTCGTATTCGAACGACGGTTTTGGCACGGTCGGCGCGATCGTCGCGGCCGTCTCGCGCAACAGCTGGGAAAGCAACGTTGAGGATCACGTATTTGCGCCGCTCGGCATGAGCGATAGCTATGCCGTCTTCAACGATCGCACGCTCTCGGCTCCGACCGCGACCGGCTACCAATTCCGCGACGCCGACTACGTTGCCGCGCCCCCGCACCCTGCGCTCATACCCTCTCCGTTCGTCGACTTCGTGGATCCGGCAGGCTCCGTGATCTCAACGCCTGGGGACATGGCCGCATATATCCGCTTCTACTTGAACGGCGGGAAAGCCGCGAACGGCACACAGTTACTCAAGCCGGCGACCTTTGCGGCAATGACCAGCGCCGACCATTTCAACAACGGCGCACCCGACGCGGCGAAGCATGTGGAACTGGCAGAGTGGCCTGCCTTCTACCACGAATATGGCTATGGGCTTTCGGTTTTCAATACCAACGGCGACCGCCTCGTCGGCCACACCGGTGGCGTTTCCGGCTACACGGCATGCTTCCAAGCCAATCTGACGCGTGGTTTCGGTGTGATTGGGCTCTCGAATCTGGTCGAAGCACCGCTGCACCCGTGCGCGATCGTGAAGTATGCGATGGAAGTGCTGCGCGCACAGAGTCTCGGACAACCGTTGCCGCCGCCACCGGCCGGACCGCCGATCGCCCCACCGAAAATCACCGCCAGCGAATACATCGGCACGTACCACAGCCCGGATGGTACCGGCGTCGTCGTTGCCGACGACAACGGCACGCCCGCGCTGCACGACGGCGCGAAGAGCTATCAACTCGTGGCCGCGGATCGGGACGTCTTCTGGACCGACGATCCGCGCTTTACGGTCTTCTATGTTGCGTTCGAACGCAACAAGGCTAAGGCCGTCGACGGCTTTACCAACGGTAGCGCGTACTATGTGAATGACAAGCACACGGGCCCGACCACCTTCGCGCATCCCGCCGCGTGGGATCGGCTGATCGGTCGCTACGAAAACTCGATCTTTGGTTCGCCGGTCGTGATGCGCGTCGTCATCGTAAAGGGCAAGCTGACGACCGACGGCCTCAATCCGCTGCGGACCAATGCCAACGGGACCTATGCGCTCGGCGATTCAACGGTACGCTTCGACACACTCTTCGAAGGCAAGATGCAGCGGCTCTGGCTTGACGGCGCCGATCTCTATCGCATCGAGTTACCCTAGCGCACGTCTAGGACAACTCAGTTCTGCTCTTAAGCCTCCCCTGGTACGCTCCGTGCCGGGGGATTTTTTTAATGAGCACGGCGCCTGCGCAGGGGCCGGGCTCGGTGCCAACACGATCGAAGACGCCGTATATCCGTTCGCGGACGCAGACGGCAACCGTTGAGTAGCGATGCGCGCTACACGATCCACTTCGCAAAAGGCCAGCTGCCGCCGGTACGAGCATTTTGGTCGCTAACGATGTACGATGGCCGTCAACTGTTTGCGGAGAACCCGATCGCGCGCTACGCCCGGTAAGGACAAAGAAACGAATTGGCTGCCGGCGCCGAAGAGGCGGCTTCACGATGAACATGCGTCTGTATTGGCCGAAGGACAATGTGCTCGACGGCTCGTGGGCGCCGCCGCCGGTGGCGCGAGTGGGCTGAATCCGCCAAGCGAAATTGTCGTGCTCATGCTTGCCGGTCCGCGATAGCTCTCCGCGTGTATGCTGAACTGCGCACTCGTCATGAGGTAGTACGGCCCGGTCGACGCAAAGTGCAGTTCGGCCGAGCCTTGCGCTTCGACCACGCCCTTGCCCGCGACCGATTCCTGATGGTCGAGCGCGCAAAAGAGTCCCGTGCGCTGGTTGATGACCGTTCCAATCAGCGGATGCGAATCGGAGTCACGCAGTGCAACGATCTGCTGCCGTAGCCCAGGCTCACCGTCCGGACAACCGTCGTCGCGTTCGCCCGCCACGCGGTACGCTGCTCCGGCCGCAGCGGCAACGATGGCGATCGTGGGCAGGCGAACGTCGACCGGCGGCGCCGGAGACGGCGCGGCTCGCACGAGTAAGCTGCGGTGTTGCATCCACGCAAAGGCCGAAGCCCACGTTGGATTCACGATCGGCGACGGCGCGCTGGTTGACGTTAAGGTGAGCTGCGCTTCGTAGCTGGCACTGGTGCTCCAACTGGCACCCGGAAAGAACTCGATTTGCGCGGTGGTTGCGCTTACCGTTCCGCCGGTCGTACCGATCTGCGCCTGGTAGCGCAGGGCCGGCGGCGACGGAAGGGCGTTCATCCGCGCAATTGCCGATTGAAAACGCGCGGTTGCGGCGTCGAGGTTCTCACCATTCGACTGCGCTCGCGCATTCGTCGCGGCGCAAACGACGAAGAGCGCGACGAGCGCTAGTCGACGCCGATATCCCAGAGCAGCCCGAGATCTTTCTTGGCGAAGGTCTTAAACGCGATCAGCGTCTCGGTGTTTTCGATGCCTTCGAGCGCCGCAACGTGTTCGGTCACCAGGTCGTTGAGATCGTCGTGGGCTCGCACGCGTGCCACGGCGACGATGTCGAACGGACCGGCAACCGAGTAGACTTCGGTGATCCCGTCGATCGCGAGCAGATCGTCGGCAATCGACCGGAGGTGCGTGCGGGAGACGTTCATCAGGATGAAGGCCGTTACCATGACCTCCGCTTCGAAACTGCGCGGGGCTTCGCCTATGCAGAACCCGTCAGACTCGGGCTGGGAGTCGGACTTGGACTAGGCGTCGGCGTCGGACTCGATTCATCCTCGACCTGAGTAATCGGCGTTACGTCGAGTACCAGCTTGAAATCTGTACCCGTACGCGCTTTCGCGAAGGCCTCGAGCGCCCGGACCTGCCCAGGCGAGATAGCCTCTTGCGATCGCACCAATAGATGCGCCTGCGGCGGTGAGGCGACCCAGTCGAAGCTCGCCCCGAGCAAGTCGGCGCGGTGAAATGTAACCGTACCGTTGAGCAGGGCGGAGCGCAATTCGGACTCTACCCGTGCCTGACGCAGCAACCGATCGGTGCTCAGCGCCAGCGGTACGACGATAACCGCGACGGCCAGCGCCGTCCACAAGAGTCCGCTGCGCGCGTGAAGGAAGCGCGCGTACCCGGCAACGACGAAAACGATCATCGACGCCAGCATGATGCCGAAGAGATTCGTCACGAATAGCAGCAGCGACCCGAGCGCAAGCGTTCCGTTCAAGTGGGCAATGCCAATTCCGACCACGCACAGTGGGGGCATCAACGCGACGGCAACCGCCGTTCCCGCCACGGCGCCGGCGATGCTCGGGCGGATGCGCGCAAAAGCGGCGACCGCTCCGGCCGCGAGCGCCACGCCGAGGTCGAGCAAGCCGGGTTGCGAGCGCGACATGACCTCGCTGCCAAGCGTCGGCAGCGCGACTATGGCGGTGACGACTGCAGCAAACGCGATCGCCATCCCGCTACCTACAGCCAATGTCACCGCGGCGCGTCGCAACCCGCGCGGATCTCCTTCAATCGCGGAAAACGCAAGCGCGCCAATCGGCCGCGTGAGCGGCGCGACAATCATCGCGCCGATGATAACCGCCACGCTGTTCTCCAGCAAGCCAAAGGTGGCAATCGCGGCCGAGGCGAGCGAGAGCACCCCGAAGTCCAAGCTGAAGCGCCCGTCGGCGAGCGCGCCCTTGCGCAGATCCTCCGGTTCGATCATCGCAGCGAGATTCGGTACGCACGCGCGGGTTCTCTACCGAACGAGAAGGGCTCGCGAAGGTCCCGAGAAGCTTCACGAGATGATCGTCTTTGCCCGCACCTGCGCCGCGGTGGCCGCCACCAGCGGAAAGCTCGAGAAGATCGCCATCCTCGCGGCGTATCTACGCGAGCGCGACGACATCGATCTGGCGCCGGCGGCGCGGTTTTTCACCGGAAACCCATTTGCCGCGCGCGAGCAGAAACAGCTCTCGATCGGCGGCCGAACGATCGTCGAGGCCGCCGAGCACGTGTGGAGCGTTACCGACACCCAATTACGCGCGGGGTATCGCGAACACGGTGACCTCGGCGACGCGCTCGGTCCGCTTGTGCGCGAGCCGGCCGCGCTTGGGCTCTTTCGCGACGACCGGCTGACGCCGGCATCGCTGTCCGGGATCTTCGAAGAGATCGCCGCCGCATCGGGGCGCGCCGCGGGAGGGCGGCGCCTCCACTTGTGCGAGCGCATCTTGAGTGCCTGCCGTGATTCGCTCGAAGCCACCTACGTGATCAAGATCATGACCGGCGACCTGCGTATCGGTTTGCGCGAGGGACTCGTGCTCGACGCCATCGCCGCCGCATTCGACGAGATGCCCGAACGGATCCGGCGCGCAGTGATGGTTGCGGGCGACGTCGGTGCGGTCGCCGTCGCGGCAAAGCATGGCGAACTAGACGCGCTCCGTATACGGCTCGGGTCGCCGATCGGCTTCATGCTTGCGTCACCCGTCGCGTACGGCGAGCAGTATCCGGATTTGACGGCCCATGCGTGGTTCGCCGAAGACAAATACGACGGTATTCGCGCCCAAGCGCACGTTGACGGCGCGCAGGTCGCGCTCTTCTCGCGCACGCTCAACGATGTGACGCGCTCGTATCCGGAGATCGCCGCCGCGCTACGCGACCAACCACAGCGCATGATGCTCGACGGCGAGATCGTCGCCTCGCGCGACGGCAAGGTGTTACCGTTTCGCACGCTGCAGGCGCGGCTGCAACGCAAGGAGATCGACGCGCAACTGCTGGCCGACGTTCCATTGCAGTACGTCATCTTCGATGCGATGACGATCGGGGATGCGCTCCTTATCGACCTTCCGCTACACGAGCGCCGCACGCGGTTGGCGGAGGCGCTCGTACCGAACGAGCATCTGCTCCTCGCACCATTCGAGCGAATCGAACTCGACGCAAGCGCTGAACGGATCAACGCGCGCTTCGAAGCGGCGCGCGTTCGTGGGCACGAAGGCGCGATGTTCAAGCGCGCCGATTCACCCTACGTGCCGGGCCGGCGCGGCAAGTGGTGGCTCAAGCTCAAGCGTGAGCTCTCGACATTGGACGTGGTGGTGGTGGCGGTCGAGTGGGGGCACGGCAAGCGCGCGAAAGTCCTTTCCGACTACACCTTCGCCGTGCGCGGCCCTGGTAACGAGCTCCTCACGATCGGCAAGGCCTACTCCGGGTTGACCGATGTCGAGATCGCCACGCTGACACCGTGGTTTCTCGAGCATCGCATCGAGGGACGCTACGGTCACGCCTTCGCCGTCGAGCCGCGCATCGTACTGGAAGTCGCGTTCGACATCGTCCAGAAGAGCGCGCTACATCAGAGCGGCTACGCGCTTCGCTTTCCGCGCATCGTCCGCATCC
Organism: Vulcanimicrobiota bacterium; assembly: GCA_963837195.1. GTDB lineage: Bacteria > Vulcanimicrobiota > Vulcanimicrobiia > Vulcanimicrobiales > Vulcanimicrobiaceae > Aquilonibacter. The sequence goes on along the minus strand of CAWIMO010000006.1, from coordinate 2,596,246 downwards.
GCGACGACAAACCCGTTGAGGAGATCGATACCCTCGCCAACGTCGATGCCATCTACGCCGCGATGCTCGAACGCGAAAAGGGCGGTTAGCGCGCTATCGGCGGTTGCGCTGCTCGCGGATGCGGCGCGCTAGCTCTTCGGGCGTGGGACCGCTCGGCGTTTGCCGCTGCCCGGTGAGCGTTCGATGCACCTGCGCGCCGCTAACCACGGCGATGAGCGCGATAGCGAAGCCGGCGTACCACAGCCGGCCCGGAACGGGAAAGCCCGAGACGCTCGCCAGAATGACCGCAGCCAGCGACGTGAGCGTTTCCCAGCGGCGCACTATTTGTTCTTGAAGCGGGCGACGCGTTTTTCGGTGTAGGCGCCGATGCCCTCTTTGGCGTCGTCGCTCTTAAAGAGCTGCGCCTGTAGTTCGCGCTCGAGCGCGAGTGCATCTTGCAGCGGAAGCTCCCAGCCCGTCTGCACGCTGCGCTTGATGAATCCGACCGCCATCGGTGCTTTGTTCGGCGTCGTGAATTGCCGCGCGTAGTCGAGGATCTGCTCGCGGAACTCATCGGCCGAACCTTCGTAGATGTCGCTGACGATGCCCCAGTCCAGTGCCTGTTCGTAGCTGAAGGTCTTGCCCAGCGTCATCAGCTCGATGGCGCGCGCTTTACCGACGAGTCGCGCCAGGCGTTGCGTTCCGCCGGTCCCGGGCAGCACGCCAAGCGAAACTTCAGGCAAACCGATCTTGCCGGCGTCCTTGCGCGCGATGCGAATGTCCGCGCCCATCGCAATCTCCATGCCGCCTCCGACACAGTGGCCGTTGAGCGCAGCGACGACAAGCTTCGGCGTCTGTTCCAGGCGGTTGAGCGTCTCGTTGGCGTGCAGGCAAAAATTATACTTGAACTGCGGACTGACCGCGCCGAGCATCGCCACGTTTGCGCCGGCTGAGAAGAACTTCTCGCCCTTACCCGTGATCACGATAACTTCGATCGCGTCATCGAAGCGCGCGTCGAGAATCGCTTCGTCGAGCTGGCGCATCATCTCGTGGGTATAGGTGTTAGCCGGCGGATCGTCCATCTCGATGAACCCCACGTGGCCGTCCTTCCACGCGTTGATGACGCACTTGCCGTCAAACGCACGCGCTTCGCGCCCGAAAGCGGTGACCTCGGCTTTACCGTTAGTGGATGTCATGCGTTCTTGCCTTTCGGAGCGATCCAGTCCGGATTCTTGAAGTATTCCTTGAGCGCGATTTCATCCGCCTCGCTCGGCAATACGGTGGGCGCGTACGCCTCCCACTCGTCTGCAGTGAGCTCGCGGCCATCGACGGCATAGCGTTTGCTCGCGAATGCGCCGATCCGTCGATTGAAGCGCATGTCCGGCACGTAGAACGCGGTCCCGCTCGCGTTGACCTCGTTGACGCGATCGACAGTCGCTTGCACCTCGGCATAAAATTGCTCGCGGGCGCGCTCGTTGAGATGCTCCCGATCGACGCCATCGCCCGCTTTGTCCTCGTCGACGCGGCCCTTGATCCCCCAGGCATATGCCCATTGCGCCGAACCCGAACGATCGGTGCCGAATAAATCGAGCGATCCCGAGATCCACTTGTTGTAATACTTCTGCTGAATCTCGACCGGAATCACACCGGTGCTTGCGATACGGCGCAATCCGGTGATCCCGGTGCCCATGTGAAACGACTCTTCGCGCAACATCGGTCCGACCGACGCGGCCAGCGGCGCGAAGCCCGAATGCGAGAGCATCGTGAGCTGGAACTTTCCATCGCGATCCATGAAGTTGGTGTAGGCAAAGAAGTCCATCCAGTGTGTCACGTCGTCGTTGAACGCATTGAGCAGCCGATTGCGCTTGCCGAACGCACGCCGCTCGAGCAACTTCTGCGCTTCAATCTTGCCCTCGCTGCCAAAATGGTGCACGAGCAAATGACACATCTGATAGCCATGGCGCGTCTCTTCGAGCATGATTCGTACGAGCGCAGCGAGATCGTACTCCGAGGGCGCGTTATTGACTAGAAAGCGCTGCTGCTCGTTTGAGGCAAACTCGGTATCGCCCTGATAGACAATCATATTTAAGAGCGCGTCGCGCACGCGTTGGTCTGGAATCTCGCGCACGCGTTCCCAGCGGCGCTCGCCTTTGAAATCGCCGAAGTAGATCTCCGGTGTCGGCAGTTCGCCGTACTTCGCCTGACAGGTATAGCCGGGCATGTAGCGTGCAACGAGTTCTTGGTCGAGCCCAATCTCGTCTTGCCAGTCTTTGAGGAGGTCGACCCAATCGTCGAACGTCGAGATTCGCATAGTATGGATTCTCCGCGTTCTGTGGGCATTCGCCAAGGGCAAGGCAACCGAGCCATTTCCTGAGGCTCAAGGGGCAAGGCGGCCGCCGGACAGGCGTCGAAGCCACGGCGCCATGCCCAAACGGATCCTTTTGATTGCGTTCGCCGCAGTGGCGATCGCCCTCGCTGCGTGCGACAACGGTTACAACCCGAACGACCTCTACGGAACGCCGGCACCGACGGCCACCACCTCGACTGCGACGCCCAATCCAACCGTGAGTACTGCGGTTGTCACGGTTTGGGTTTCGAGTTCGCCGCTTCCGAATCAGACGGTCGTGATGTCGACGGACGTCAACGGTTCCATCGGTTCCACGATCTTGTCGCAAGTGACGGATTCGACCGGCACCACCACGTTCAGCAATCTTGCACCCGGGGCGAACTACTGCTTTTCAACCAGCTACACGCCGTCGGGCAGCCTCATGCAACATCCCTCACAGTGTGGTTTTCTCTGGTTCGACGGCGTAAATCTCTACATCAACAATTAGTCTTCATCTTCATGTAAATGAAGATGGCAGCCGTCTTCGGCATCCGACAACACGTCGCGCGCTTCGCTGAGGACGTTGCTCGAAAGCGGTTCGTCCGGCGGCGCAACCGAGTCTTCCGCGGCTAGAAAATCCGCTTCGCTCCAGTCTTCCCACGTTTCGAGCGGTTCGCCGTCGATCTCGGCAGGAAAGCGCACGCAAAAACCTTGCTCGACGTGCACGCCCACGACCATCACGCGCGTCCCACGCGGGAAGTAGGTTCCATCCTTCCATAAGGTTCCATAGGTCGTGTCGTAGTGCTGGCCGACTTTCAGTTGCTCGATCGTTGGTCTCCTCGTCAGGTCGGAAGGTTCATGGAATCGCGCCCGGCTTCCTCGACGGGATTGGGCGCCTCGTCGTCTGCGTCGAGCATGCGCAGCGCACGATGCGGCCCAAATTCCTTGCCCTCAGCCAGCGCCAGCCGTTGCAGAATCCGCATGATGCGCGCGCCGCCGATTTCACGTCCCCATGCAATCGGGCCACGCGGATAGTTCACGCCGAGTTCCATCGCTCGATCGATGTCATCCGGCAGCGCCACGTTTTCCGCCACCGCATGCGACGCTTCGTTGACGATCCCACCAACGAGCCGCCCGAGAAAGAGCCCCGGGCGATCCTCGACGATAACCACCGCTTTGCCGATCGCTTCGAAACACTCTTGTGCGAGTGCGAGCGCTTCGTCGTCGCTGACCTCGGTACCGGCCACTTCGACAACGTGCTGCATGTCGAGCGGGCCGAGCACGCCATACCCCACGATGCGCTCGGGATATCTCAAACGGGGCGTTAACCCCGCGATATCGGTGACGTACGCATCGGCGAAAATCACGGTAGCGCGGTCCAGCCGCCGATCCAATTCGACCAGGACGTCCGCGCGATCGCTGAAGCCGTCGCCCGCATCGATCACGACCGTTGCATCGGCATCGAGATCGTCGAGCATCTCATCGTTCAACACGCGCACAAGCCGCTTACACACCGGCTCGAGGGCGAGTGCCAATTCATCGGCGAGCACGCCGAAGCCGATTACCGCGGTATACTCCTCGAAGCTCGCGGACGCGCCGGCGGAAAGATCCAACCTCGCGTACTTGCCGTTCTCGTAGGCGTAGAAACCCGAACCGGTCTTGCGCCCGAGGCGTCCTGCGGCAACGAGTTCCCGCTGCATCGGGCGCGGCTCCAAGCGCGCCGCGCCCAATCGCTCGTACACCGATTCACTCACGGCCAGATTCACGTCGATCCCGATAAGATCCATCAGCTCGAACGGTCCCATCCGAAAGCCCACGCCGCGTGCAAGCGCGTCGAGTTCCTCGATGGAGGAGACCTCGCGTTCGAGTGCGCGCATCGCTTGCAAATAGAACGGCCGCGCGACCCGGTTGACGATGAAGCCGGGTGTATCCGCACAGGCCACGCCGACCTTGCCGATACGCTCGACGAACGCGTTCGCGCGGTCGAACGCCGCATCGGAACTCACCTCGGTCTCCACGATCTCGATGAGCTTCATCGCGGCCGGGGGATTGAAGAAATGCAGTCCAAGGACGCGCTCCGGCGCCGAGGTGTTGCGTGCGAGGTCGGTGATACTCAGCGATGACGTGTTAGACGCAAGCAAAGCGTCGGGCGCAAGCGCGCGATCGAGCGCCGCAAAGACCGTACGCTTGAGATCGAGCCGCTCGGGGACCGCTTCGATAGCGAGCGCTGCCGCCGTGCTCTCCGGCACCGATTGGCGGGTCACGATGCGCGATAGCACCGCGTCGTCGCCGGCGCGTGCGGCATCCTTGGCGATGCGCGCGAGCGCCCGCTCGAGTGCGGCCGGATCGGAATCGATGAGTTCGACATTGTAGCCGCCGCGCGCGGCAACGTAGGCAATGCCCGCGCCCATCGTACCGGCGCCCACGACCAAAATGAGATCTTGCACGAGTGGTGTACTTCGCGAGGGCATGGAAAAACCGCTCTGGCGCCGCCTATCCTCGACCTATCTAGTCGAGTCGGAGCACCTACGTATTCGCAGCGACGAAATCGAACTGCCCAACGGCGTGATACTACCGCATTACTACGTGCGCGAGTCCTTGGGATTTGTGATGGTCTTTGCGCTCACGCCCGCGCGCGAGGTCGTCCTGGTTCGGCAATATCGCTATGGAATCGATGCGGTGATCGTCGAGCTTCCGGCCGGCAGCATCGATCGCGGCGAGGACCCGCTGGTGTGCGCGCAGCGCGAGCTGCTCGAAGAGACCGGCTACACCGCTGCGCGCTGGCAGGCGCTCTCGGTGGTGCCCGCCGAGCCCGTGCGCTCGAACAGCTACCTGCACGCGTTCCTGGCGTTCGACGCTATGCTAACGCATCCCCAGAATCTCGACATGACCGAAGCGATCGAACCGTTCACCGTACCGCTCGAGGCGATTCGCCCGATGTTGCGCAAGGACGAATTTGGGGCGGTGTCGTGTGTCGCCGTCGCGTATCGGGCGTTGGACGCGTTAGGCGCGTGATGACAAAGTTGGAAGCTGCTAATTCTTTGCCGCTACGCTACTGTCAGTGGCAAGCGTAGCCGTGATATCGATGACCACGTTGGTGTATTGTCCCGCTCCAGTTTGTTTGCGGATCGTATCGTACTCCTTGAGTTGCGTCGCTACCGTCTTGACCATGTCGTAACTGTAGGAGTCGTTGCCGTGGAGCGTACTGCCCCCGCTGCCGCCGCCGATTTTCTCGTTGTCGTCCAGGCTGATCGGCACGACGTTCCCGCTCGGCGTGCCCGCGACAAAGTCGAGCGAAATGCCGGCGGCATCGTTGCCCTCGTGCCAATGGTGTTTCGCGTCGAGCGCCCCGGGGTCGAAGAACTTGGGCGAGAGCGTCTTGAGGACGGCCATTTCCTCGGGGTTCACGTCGCCCGCCCCGCAAACGGTATTGGTCGTCGGGTACACGACGCACTCCACCGGCTTGAGCGTTCGATTGGTCCGCAGGGCATGCTCGTCGACCTTGACGATCAGCCCGCCGTCGGGCTCGACGCCGAAGACGTCGACGTCGATCGTCCCATTATCGGACACGAGTGAGGCGTAGGACGTGTCGCCGGTGCCATTGATGTTGGCGCCCCCGTTCGTATTCGACATCTTCGAAGACGTATCGGTGTCGTGGGCGTCGTTCTGCACGCCAACGCTGAAATCGTAGACCAGGTGCCGCTGGACTTGTTGCTGCGCAAAAGCCGGTACGGCGACGCCGGTAAAGGCGACCGCGGCGATAATGATGAGAACGCCCCGCATCGTGAAACCTCCCATGTGGTACTGGGTACATTCTGGTGAGCACCCTCCGCCCCCTCACGAGGCTCCCCATGCGCCCGATCCTGTCTACCTTCATCCGATTGACCGTGATCATCGCCATCGCGCTAGTCGCGATCGTCCTGCTCGGTTGGGCCTTCCACCTGATCGTCATTGCCGCGGTCATCGCCGCCGTGGTCGTCGGCGCGCTCTTCCTATATAACATGGTCCGGCGCCGCTCCGGCGTTCCGGTCACCCGCCGCTAAACGGCTGGGCTAACCAGCTTAGCAAGGTAGCGTTTAGTTGGTCGGGTACTTCCAACATCGGAACGTGCCCGGAAGCATCGAGCCGCAGCAGCGCCCCGCCCGGGAAGGAAGCCGCCGTCTGCTCGGCCTCTTGCGCCGGCATTCCCGGATCCTCCACGCCGGCAACCACCAGAACCGGCACCGTTAGATCGCCCGCGATGTCTTCCGCGCCGTCGCGCAGCGCCATTCCGCGGAGCATTGCGGCGAGTCCGCGCGGATCGTTGTTTTCCGCAATTTTCTTGAATTTTTCGGCGATTTCGGGCTGTTTGCGCCGCGTTGTCGCACCGAGTGTTACTTCGAGCATTTCGGCGATGATGCGCGCACTCGACGCGCTGCGTTCAGCGTCGTCGGCCAACTCAAATCGGTGCGTCGCGCGCTCCGGCGTGTCGGCGGTGATGCGCGAAGCAACGAGTACGAGCCGATCGAGACGCTCCACATACATCCGCGCAAACGCGAGCGCAACATACCCGCCGAGTGAGTGACCGACCAGTGTCGCGCGCTCGATGCCGAGCGCGTCGAGCACCGCCGCGACATCGCCCGCAAGCGACTCCATCAAGTACGGACCATCGGGTACACTCGATGCGCCCATGCCGCGCAGGTCCATTGCGACCACACGATGCTGTTGCGATAGCGCGCGCACCTGCGCGTCCCAAATCTGGCGCGTAAGTGGGAATCCGTGGAGCAGAACGACGGCGTCACCATCACCCGCGACCTCGACGTCGATGCGCGCGTCACTATTCAAAACTTGCATTGCAGCCGAGAATACTGTATAAGGTAGGCAACTACCCTTGGCTACATCGCGTAGCCAAAGAAAGGATGACTCCACGCACATGGCAGTCAAACGTAAGAGAAAAGCGACGGCGAAGAAGGCTGCGCCGAAGCGTAAAGCGACCCGCAAGAAGACCTCTCGTAAGAAGGCCGCCGGCCGCAAGAAGACCACCCGCAAGAAGGCGACGCGCAAGAAGGCTACCCGCAAGAAAGCCACGCGCAAGAAAGCTTCTCGCAAGAAAGCTACCCGCAAGAAGGCCGTTCGTAAGGCGGCCCCTCGCAAGAAAACCCGCCGCAAAGCACGCCGGAAGAAAGCCGCTCCCGCAGCAGCATAACTTCCCGGCTCTTTTTATGGCCTTTAGCGAGTCGCGATTAGCGGCTCGCCTTTTTTTATTCGCGAGCGTGTACGGCGGCGACGATGAGTGCAGCCGCGCCTTCCGCGCCGAAGGTCGAGGTATCGATCGCAAGATCCACGATCTCGGGCGAACCAATCTCGACGTTGTACCAGTCTCGCAGATGCGCTCTACGCGCACGATCGATGCGATCGACTTCCGCCGCGGCGCCCTTATAGTCGAGGCCCCGCTCCGCGACGACGCGCTCGATCCGCCATTCGCGCGGGCCGTGCATGAACATGCGCACGACGTCGGGCCGGCGCCCGAGGATCGCACCGCCGGCGCGGCCCACGATAATCACGTTGCCGCGCGCCGCGAACTCGCGCACAGCCTCCTGCACTTCGCGTACGTACTCCTCGTCGAACGTCTGACCGAAACCGCTCACCGCAACTTCGGGCGTGGCGAGTTCCAGACTGGAAAGGAGCCGCGCGCCCAGCGATCGGCCCGTTTCATCGACGGCCTGCGCCTGCACGGGCGTTATCTGCATCCGCTTGGCTACGACGACCGGCAGCTGGCTGTCGATCAGGTCATAACGCAAATCCGTCGCAACGCGCGTGGCGACGGCAACCGCTCCGCTTCCGTACAGGTTGGAGATCGTAACGATCACGACGAAGAGTTACGCGATGCCCATCATCGAAACCCGCGACCTTCGCAAGGTCTTTCGCAGCGTTAAGCGCGTGCCGGGCCCCTTAGGCGCCTTGCGCACGCTGTTTTCGCATACCTACGAGGATCGCGTCGCCGTCGGCGGGGTGACGATGTCGCTGGAGCCCGGCGAGCTGGTAGGCTACATCGGTCCCAACGGTGCCGGCAAATCGACGACGATCAAGATGCTTACCGGGATCCTGGTCCCGACGTCCGGCGAGGTCCGCGTCGCGGGTGTGGTGCCGTACGAGTCGCGCAGCGTGAACGCCCGCAACATCGGCGTCGTGTTCGGTCAGCGCAGCCAGCTCTATTGGGATCTGCCGCTCGTCGAGTCCTTCGAGCTCCTGCGCGCCATCTACAGTATTCCGCCTGCGATCTACCGGCGTAATCTCGACGAATTCATCGGACTCTTGCAGATGGACGAGTTTCTGCGCACGCCGGTTCGCCAGCTATCACTCGGTCAGCGCATGCGCGGCGATTTCGCAGCGGCCATGCTGCACGACCCAAGGATTGTCTACCTCGACGAGCCGACGATCGGCCTCGACGTCGTGGCGAAAGAGGCGATCCGCGAATTCATCGCACGCATCAACGCCGAGCGCGGAACGACCGTCATCCTCACCACCCACGACCTTGCCGACGTCGAACGGCTATGCCGCCGCATCGTGCTCATCGACCACGGGTCGATCATCTATGACGGCGACGTGGAGCGGATCAAGGGCGAGTACGGTCGCTACCGGACGTTGGTCGTGCGATTCGACCGTCCGACGCTCGAACCGCAGCTCGACGGTGCCGAACTCGAGAGCAGCGACGGGCTCACCGCCCGCTTCCGCTTCGATCGGAACCTCGAGCGGGCCGATTTATTGATCCGTCAGGCGAGCGAACGGTACAGTCTCGAGGACGTCACCCTCGAAGAGCCCGACCTCGAATCGATCATCCGCCGTATCTACGTCGAGGGATATGATAACCGCGTACAGGAGACCGTCCAATGATACTTTCGAGCGGAACGAAGAAGCCGAAGATCCATCCGAGCGCCTACGTCGCGCCGACCGCGACGATCAGCGGCGACGTCACGATCGGGCAGGGATGTGCCGTGCTGCACGGCGCGATCGTCACGGCTGAAGGTGCACCGATCACGATCGATGCCGACACCGTCGTCATGGAAAACGCCGTGGTCAAGGCTAGCGGCGGCGGCGCAACACAATTTCCGGTCAAGGTCGGCGAACGCTGCATCATCGGCCCACACGCCTATGTAGTCGGCGCAACGATCGAGACCGGTTGCATGATCGGCAGTAGCGCGGCCGTCTACAACGGCGTCACGCTCAAGGCTCATACGCGCCTGCGCGATGGTGAAGCGCGACTGCCGGCGGGTGACTTTGTCGAAACGATCTTCAACGTCGAACAAAATCCCGGCGCGGGAGCGAAAGCCGCCCTAGCCTACGCGCAGTTCCTTCGCAAGACACATGCCCAGGATACCGTGCTCGACGCTCACGCGAATAAGGCGCCTACGCGCCGCAGCGCGGGCGAGGAGCCGCCGAAGCAGCAGACGACCGAGGTCGACACCGTCGTGGACGCGATGATGCTCGAACTGCAAGAGATGGAGCTCAAGCGTCAGGAGGCGCTCAAGAAAAAGCCTAAACGGTGACGTGAATGAACCTAGAGCCGTACATCGAGTTTGCAAAAAAGGCGTTCGCGCGGGAATCCACCTACCGCCTCGAGGTTTTGACCGAGGTTGGCTCGCTGGTCCTGCGCGTCTATCTGCTGCGCTCGCTGTGGACGGCACTCTACTCGCAGAATGCTATGCCGCTCAACCTGCCGTTGCACAGCATGATCACCTACGCGACGATCGCGCTCTTGATGTCCTTGATTCTCGAAGTCGACGGGACGCGATTGATTCGCGAGAAACTGCGCGAAGGCACGATCGCGACTGACCTGATGAAACCGATCAGCGTGCCGCTATACTTCTTCTCCGATGGTGTCGGTCAGACGATACTGCATGCGGTGCTGGTCATTCCGTCGCTGCTCTTTGCGCTGCTGCTAGTGCACATCGACGTAGCTCCCCCAGCGACGCTCGCGGTTTTCGCGATCTCATTCTTGCTCGGCTACTGCGTGAATTTCTTCATCAATTTCTTGATGAATTCGGTGGCGTTCTGGACGCTTGAGACCTTCGCGATTCAGCTCATCGTGCGCTGGGTCTCGGACTTGCTCTCCGGACAAATCATCCCGCTCACGTTCTTTCCCGGCGTCTTCGGAACGATCGTCTTCGCGCTGCCGTTTGCGGCGGTCTATTCGACGCCGCTTCTGATCTACGTCGGGGTGATTACGCCTGCGCAATGGATGCTCGCACTCGGCGTGCAAGCTGCGTGGCTGCTGCTCTTTAGCGGGCTCTCAGCGGTGGTATGGCAAGCCGCGGCCCGGCGAGTGGTGATCCAGGGCGGCTAGTCGACCCCGGGAACGTCCCACAGGACGAGTTCGCCGTGGCCTTTGACCGCCAGGCGAGGCACGTCGTACAACCGGATCGCATCACCCTTGTGTAGCGTCTCACCGTTGGCCTCGACCTTCCCGTCGGCGACGAAGGCAAAGCCGTAGCGCTGCGGTGCAAACTCGTACACGACGGTAGCGTCCTCGACGCGCGAGACCGCAAGGGTCGCGTCCTGGGTGATTCGGATCGGTGCTTCTACCGCCGGGTCGCCGCTGACCACCTGCAGCCAGGTGTTGGTGCGCTCTTCCGGGGTGAAGTCCATCTGGCCGTAGGTTGGTGCTTCGCCGGGTTTTCCCGGCATCACCCACATCTGTACGAAGTGCAGCGGTTCGTTGGGGTCGGCGTTATATTCGCTGTGTCGAACGCCGGTGCCGGCGCTCATGAATTGCACGCCGCCGGGTCCGACGATGCCTTCATTACCCATCGAATCTTTGTGCGCGAGCTTTCCGCTGAGCACGTACGTGACGATCTCCATGTCGCGATGCGGATGCGTCGGAAATCCGGCACCGCCTGCAACTGTGTCGTCATTGAAGACGCGCAACGCGCCCCAGTTCTCGTTCTTCGGATCGTAGTAGTCGGCGAAGCTGAACGAATGATACGTCCGCAGCCAACCGTGATCGAAGAATGCACGATCCTTTGCCGGTTGGATCGTAAAGGCAGGGGCAACGAGCGTTTTCATAGCGTCACCTTCAATCCGGCTGGGGGGAGGAAAGGTTGCGTAGTCGACCCAGCAAGAGATGATAATAGAGCATACCCCGAACCGGCCCAAGTATCTCTAGCACGCTGTCAAGATTAAGTTCGGAGTCACCGGAAAGAAGGGCGGCGCTGCGGGCCACACCCGAATCACGCAGCGGAAACGTGTCGAGCCTGCCGAAGCCCCGTAGCAGGACGACGGCTGCGCTCCACGGGCCAATCCCGCGCAGTTGCGTGAGTCGTTCCGCAGCATCGACGGTTGCAAGCCTCTCGATCTCTTCTTCACGTATCTCATCGCGCGCAAGCGCATCCGCGACTGCGCGTAGATGTGCAACCTTGTTCGTCGACAAACCCGCGGAACGTAACGTCGCATCGCTTGCGGCGAGCAACGACGCGGGCGAAGGGAACGGCGTCAGCGTGACGCCCGCCACGGAAATAGGCGTACCAATGGCCGTGATGAGCCGGCGCATGATCGACGCCGCCGCATGGATGCTGATTTGCTGAAATACGATTGCATGAGCGCAGGCCTCCCACAAGGATGGGTAGCGCGGCGGCTTTACCCCGCGCAAAGCGCGCTCGAGCGGCGCCAGCCACGCCACGCGGCCCGCGTTTCGCGTCCAGGGCCGCAAGTCGACCGTCGTCCCGAGCGTGCGTGCTACGAGGGCAAGCGTGCCCTCGCTCGTGGCACCGGTATGCTCCACACAGAGCGTCGCGCCGTCGACCTGCGTTACGCGCACCGCGACAATCTCGCCGTGCCCGTCGAAGGCGCGGAGATAGGCACCGTCGGGCGTCACGACGTCGACACTGTTGGTCGCAAGCCGGCGCAGCGCATCGGCCGTGAGATCGAGCCGAAACGGCGCGCGAACGGGGAGATGTTCGCGATGTGGGAATACTTTCACCGATGATCGCCGCGTACGTCCAATATTGGCGCGTAAACGTTCTGACGATGCTGGAGTATCGCGCCAACTTCATCATGTGGTTTGTGTTCACGATCGTATACCACGGCGTCGCGCTGGCCGCACTCTACGTAACGATGCAGCAGTTCCCGTCGATGAACGGCTGGGACTTTCGGCAGATGTTCTTCCTCTACGCACTGTGGATGACCGGTCATGAACTGCACAACGTGCTCTTCTTCAACGTCGTTGCGGTGCCTGACTACGTGCGGGAAGGGCGCTTCGACCGGTTTCTGGTCCGCCCCCTCGATACGCTGTTTCAGGTGTTGACGGTCCCGGCGCAGCTCTCGCCCGACGGAATCGCGATTGCCATCGTGACCCTTGCCGTGGCCACGCGGGTCGCCCAGGTCCATGTCGACTGGATCTTTCTCCTGTTCGTGCCGCTGGTGGTCATCGGCGGCTCGTTGATCGACCTTGGCATCTCGCTCGTGGTCGCGACGATCGCTTTCTGGTTCGTGCGGGTCGACACGCTGCGCTGGGTGGTGATGTCGCTCGAACAAGACTTCACCCGCTATCCGATCAGCATCTACACCCGCGGCGTGCAAATCGTGCTGGCCTTCCTCCTCCCGTTTGCCTTCATGAACTACTTTCCGGCGACGTACTTCTTGCAGAAGGCGGACACCGGACTGCATCTCAATCCCGCGGTCGGCTTACTGACGCCCGCGATCGGCCTGGTTTGGGTCTCGATCGCCTATCTCTTCTGGAAGACGGGATTGCGCCACTATCAAGGAACGGGATCGTGAACCGGCGCGCATTCATCGTGGCGAGCAGCGCCTTTGCCGCCTTCCCGCTGCGGGGCGGCGCGTCGTCGTACACGCACGTTGAGGCCATCGCGCGCGCGGTGCCCGGCGTGGTCGGGACCTACTGCCGCACGCTTGCCGACGGACCGCCGGTCTTTGCATTCAACGAGCACGTCGTCTTTCCGACCGCCTCGACGATCAAGGTCCTGATCATGACCACTGCGTTCGTGGAAGAGGAGCGCCGCCCCGGCACGCTCGACGGGCGTATCACGACACATCGCAGCGAGCTAATCGGCGGCTCGGACTTCATGTCGCAACAGCCCGACGGCGCGCGCTTTACCGTGCGCGAGCTGATCGTTCCGATGATTACGCTCAGCGACAACACCGCGAGTAACTATCTCATCAGCTTCTTCGGCATGCCGGCGATCAATGCCGTCGGCGCGCGTTTGCATATGGCTCACACGCGACTTGCGCGACACTTTCTCGACTTTGCGGCGATCGTGCACCATAACGACAACGTGACCACGCCGGCCGACATGTCGAAGCTGCTCTACGCGATCGCGAGCGGTGCCCGGGAGGGAACGCCGACGATCGTCTCGCCCGAGCATTGCCGCGCGATGATCGAGATTATGCTACGTCAGACGGATCGCGACAAGATCCCAGCCGGTCTTCCGCGCGGCATCCGGGTGGCAAACAAGACCGGTGAACTCGACGGGAGCCGCAGCGACGTCGCCATCATCGAGCCGTTCGGTGATTCGCCGTATATCTTAACGGTTTACAGCAAATGGCTGCAGGAATATCCGCCGGTATACGATGCGTTTCACCGCTTCGCGCAGCTCTCGTATGGACTCGTAGGACAAACGGACCTTTAAGTACGCAGGAATCCCACGCCCAGTCCGTAGGGAAAATTGGACGAAGGAGGCGGCCCCTAAACTGCTAACATCTTAGGGACGCTGGTCGCTTTGCGGCCGGTGTGGAGGCCGTCTCATGCCGCGTTGGCTCGGGGTTATCCTCATGGGGTCGCTGCTCGCCGCTTGTGGCGGCGGCGGCTCGAGCGCGCTCCCGAAGACCTCTTCGGGCACGACGTCAAAAGCCAAGGTACAGGTCTCGATCACCATGCGCGTACCGGGTGCGGCCAGTGCTCGCAATGCGGCGCTGCGGCGACGGTTTACGATCGCGCAGAATACCGCCGGCGCGATGGTGAGCGTCTTCACCGCAGGCAACGACAGCGCAACGCCGCTCGCAACGACGGCAGCGAATATCGAACCCTCGACCTCGGCGGGCTCAACGTGCTCAGCCTCCGACGCCTACGGCAACCGTTCGTGCACTTTCGATATCTTGGCGCCGGTCGGCACCAACGATTTCGCGATCACCACCTGGGACCAAGCACCGGCCGGCAATACAATCCCGGTAGGAGCCAACGAACTCGGCTGGGGCCTCGATCCGTCGGTATCGATCGTTGCCGGTGCGGCCGCCGGCGTGAATGTAACCCTCTCGAGCGTGCTCGCGTCGGTCTCCCTCGATCTCACGCCCGCGACGCTGCATCAAATCATTCCGACGACCGGCACGGTCGGTGTTTACGCACTCGACGCCGACAACGACGTGATCGTGAGCAACGGCTTTGTCGATCCCAACGGCAACCCGATCACGCTGAGTTTCAACATGGACAACAACCTCAACGGCACGCTCTACTTTGCCGAAAGTTCCATCAGCGCCCCGAGCTCCACCGGCGTACAGTACCTGTATGCGCCGCAAAACGGCGTGCTCGAAACCTCCGGCAATCAAACCGTGAAGTTCTCGGTGAGTTCCTCGTATGGCGCAGTCACCACCAGCGGCGCGGCGTTGCAAGCGCTCTATCCGAGTTTCGTCTCGATCAACGACCCCAATCTCAACGTGAACAACACGCATCACGGTGGCATCGTTTTCGACACCGCCGGCGGTGTGTATTACACGACACCGCTCAACTCTGGTGGCATCTCGTACTACGGCGGCAGCGGCACGAGCATCAACAGTAATTACGCCGCGAGCGCACCCGCTCCAATCCTCGGCAGCATCGTAAACGGAAGCGGGACGTTGTACGCAATCGCCGGGAATCAAGAAATGACGTTCAGCGCTCCGCCGAGCAGTACGGCGGGCCCTGGGCCGAATAGCGCCCTGATGCCGGTGCCGAACGGCAGCGCGCTCGCCTACGACCCGAACACCAGCGGGATTTGGTACACGAGCGGCTCGGCGGTGGTCTTTTATCCGCTTTTGAGCGGGTCGCCAAACATCGTTTCGCTGGGCGTCAACGCCGCAGCCGGTGTCGCGGTGGATTCGTCATCGAACGTGTGGGTCGTCGACAACGTCAACGATCGCATCATCGAGTATCCCGGACCCAACAATCCGCTGCAGGCCGGCGGTCAGCCCTGGGACGTCCTCGTCAACGGCAATGGCGTCTTTGTCACCGATCACGGACCGAGCCCGGCCATCATCGAGCTCAATAGCAGCGGCAATATCGTCAATACGATCTCGGTGCCTGACGGCGCGGTCCCGTGGTACATGATGCCGGACAACGCGCAGCCCGGCATTGTCTGGTTCGACTATCTGCAATACGGACAGATCGGGATCGGGCGTATGGACACCAACGTGAACCCGGCGACGTTCGTGATGGCGACCGATCTCAACGGACCGTACGGCTCGCAAGCCGGCGCAATCGGCGCCGCTTCGAACGGCCTGGTGTATATGGTCTTCGACAATACGTCGACGCTCGTGCAGGTGCAGCGATGAACGCGCAGCGCCTCGTTGCAATTAGCTCTATGCTCGCCCTCGCTGCCTGCGGCGGTGGCGGGAGCAGCGTCACGCCGAGCGCGCCCGCGAACCCATCGGGTTCGAAGATGCAAGGCGTCACGATCTCCTTGGTCGTGCCCGTGAATCCTGCCACGCCCGGCACCGCGCGGCGGCCTGCCTACATCTCGGCGTCCGCGCAAGGCGCGGCCATCGTGGTGACGCAAGGCTCGACGACGGTCAGTGCGACGCTCGATCTTTCTTCCTCGTCGAGCGCCTGTACCGGCAGCGGGAGTTCGCGTACGTGCACGACGACGGTGACGGTACCGACCGGAAACGATGTCTTCGCCGTCAAGATCTATAACGAGGCACCATCAAACAACGCGATTCCCGCAGGCGCCGCAATCCTTGGCGTCGGCACGAGCACGGTCGACGTCATCGCCGGTTCGACCACGAGCGTGTCCGTCTACGTTGGTGGCGAGATCGCGAACCTCGGTGCAACGCTGCCGTCGGGATCCTTGCCCGCCAACGGCCATGCCCAGAGCGCCGTGCTGGTAATCGCTCCGACTGATTTCGGCGACAATGCGATCACCGCCGGAGCGAACGATCCCTACGCGAACCCCATTACCGTCGCGGTTACGGAAAGCGGCGGCGGCGGGTACGCGAGCTTGTCGCTCAACGGCGGCGCCGCGAGCAGCAGCGTGCAAGTGACGAAGTCGACCGATTCGGTGACGCTCAACTACACCGGCGGCGGCGCGCCGGGCTATTCGTTTACCATAACGCTGAGCGCGAGTGGTGTCGCGTCGCAGTCGGCGACGATTGCCCCGCTTATCGCCGCGATTGGCGGTTCAGCCGTCACGAGCATCGGACTCAACGGCACGATTTCGAACGTTGCCCTCGCGGTCGGCGAAGCGGGAAGCTCGCGCACCTATACGCCGGCGCTCGCAACTTGCACCAACATCGCCACGATCGGTGCGCTTTCGGGGAGCGGCGCCTCGGCGACGCTTCCGGTGAGCGGCGGAGCGGCGGCGAGCGCAAGCGGCTGCACGTTGACGATCACCGATTCGGGAAGCGTCGCACTCGTGTTACCGATTACCAATACGCCCGTCAGTGCGAGCGTCACGGTCAATGGAACGCAGATTACCGAGTACGGCGGCTATAGGGCACCGTTCGGCATTACCAAGGGTCCCGACGGCAACATCTGGTTCACCGATCAGGCAACGCAGGAGGTTGAGGCATTCAGTCCCGCCTCGCAGACGATCCAGGCACAGTACGCGACCGGCGCAAGTCTTTGGGATCTTGCAACCGGTTCGGACGGCGCGCTGTGGGTGGCCGATCAAAGCAACGGCGGCGCGTTACGCGTGACCACCGGCGGCCTCGAGACGCAATATCCATTCGGCGGAACGCCGCAGGGTATCGCACCCGGGCCCAACGGGCTGATGCTCATCGCCGATAACACGAGCGGCGGCGTTTGGACGCTCGATGCCGGCGGACTGTTTACGATTCTTCCCTTCTCGCCATCGGGCACACCCGCGGAGGTGACGTGGGTTCCAGGCGGTACGAGCGGCGACGCATGGTTCGCGGAGGGACCGTACGTCGGCGACTTCAGCTTGAACAATAACACGTTGACGAGCGAGATCAGCGTGCCGGGCGGCGATAGCGCGACGTACATCGCCTATGGACCCGATGGGAACGTGTGGGTCTCCGCGTCGGGCGGCACGACACCGCTGATGCTCGTGATCGATCCGGCAACCGACACGATCTTGCATCAGATCACCCTACCGGCCGGCACACATCCAAACGGTGTCGTCGCGGGGAAGGACAACGCGATGTGGTTTGTCGATTCCGGCAATAACGCTGTCGGCGAAATCACGCTATCCTCGTACGCGGTGACGGAATACCCGCTCATTTCAGCGGGCGCGCAACCGCGAGAAATCACCGTCGGTTCGGACGGGAGCCTGTGGCTCACCGAATATGCCGTCGGGAATATCGCTCGCGTTATTCCGTAGCTTCGACTGTCACCAAGTTCATTTTGTCGCCCTTGCGAATCGCATCGAGCGTTTCGAAGCCTTCGGTCATTTGTCCAAAGACGGTGTAATTGTTGTCCAGAAAGCGCGCGTCGGCCAGACAAATGTAGAACTGCGAACCGGCTGAATCGGGCGAGGACGAGCGCGCCATCGCTACGGTGCCGCGCACGTGCGGTTGCTTATTGAATTCCGCCTTGAGGCGATAACCCGGACCACCCGTACCGTCGCCGTCGGGGTCCCCGCCTTGGATAACGAAACCCGGCTCAACGCGGTGAAACGCGAGGCCATCGTAAAATCCCTCTTCGGCAAGCTTCATGAAAGCAGCCGTATGTATGGGCGCATCTTCGGGAAAAAACGTGAAGACGATGTCGCCTTTGTCGGTGGCAATACGAACCTGCGATTCATGCGCACGCTCGCTATACGTCTTGACTTCGTCGGTTGTCGGAGCAGCATTCGGCATGCCGCTCTCTTGCACTGCGCGGGTTTCGTGCCCTGTGCCTTGCGGTAAGAATGGGTCCGGTATGGTCGAGAAACCCACCCTCCGCGTACGGATCCCCCCCGACCCCCGCCACGCGCACAGTGTCCGCGGCGCATTTCTGGCCTTTGCTGCGCTCCACAACGTCAAGGAAGCCGATCGCGACGCCCTGCTTTTCGGGATCGGGGAGGCGTTAGCGAACGCGATCGAACACGGCGCCGCCGCAGGCGACATCGAAATCACCATCGAGATCGAGGCGGACCGGATTTCGGCGCGTATCGTCGATCGCGGTCAGGGCTTCGGCAGCGTGCCGTCGCGCTACACCCCACTGCCCGACACGTATGAGGAGCGCGGTCGCGGCATTCCGATGATGCAGCGTCTTGTCGATCGCTGCGACGTCGAGACCGGCCCCGGGAAGGGGACGGTGGTAACACTCGGGCGCTTTCGGCGCGACGCTTCGCCCACCGATCAGGAACACGTGACCTGCCCGTAAAACCTGGCGCGCATGAGTCTTCATGCCTGTCTCGTCGCCATACTCGCGACGGTGCTTTCATATGCTGCCCCCAGCCCGGCCCCCCTCGATCCGCAGATCGGCGCGATGGTGGCGCAGGTGCGCGCGGATAACCTTCGCGCCACCGATACCAAACTCGTCGGCTTCTTCACGCGCAACGATTTTTCCGAGACGAGTTCGAGCGCGACGCGCGGGGTCTTCGGCGCCCGGGATTGGATTCGCGCGCGCTTCGAAGCGATCGCCAAGACCAGCGGTGGACGCATGAGCGTCGCGCTGGACAACTTCGAACAGCCCAAGAACGACCGCACGCCGCGCGCAGTCGCCGAATCGAGTATCATTGCGACGCTGCGCGGCGACGAGCCGGGCCTCATCTACGTTATGTCGAGCCACTACGACGACTGTAACGGCGACTGCACGAACGGTACGCGTGAAGCGCCGGGCGCCGACGATAACGGCTCGGGCACCTCGGCCGTCCTCGAGGCTGCGCGCATCATGTCGCCGCATCATTTTCGTGGCACGATCATCTTCGCCGTCTTCGACGGTGAAGAGTTGGGATTGTGGGGATCGAAGCACTTTGCCGACGAGCTCAAAGCCAAAGACGTCCCCATCGCCGCCGACCTCAACAACGACATCATCGGCAATTCGACCGGCGGGAACGGCGTGCACGAGCCCGACGTGATTCGCGTCTTTAGCCAAGCGTTGCCGGCCGGCGCAGATCTCGCGCGCGTGAATCTGGTCGGTTCCGAGAACGATTCACCCTCGCGCGAACTTGCGCGCTTCATCGGCGAAACGGTACCGCAGTACATGCCGGACTTCACGGTGCGCCAGATTTGGCGCGCTGACCGCTTCTTACGCGGCGGCGATCAGCAGTCGTTCCAAGACGACGGCTATCCCGCGACGCGCTTCGTGGAAGCCAACGAGAACTTCACCCATCAGCATCAAGACGTGCGCGTCGATAACGACGTGCAATTCGGCGATTTGTTGCAATTCATCGACTTCGACTACATGGCCAAGGCCACGCAGGCCAACATCGCGGCGCTCGCCGCGCTCGCGCTCGGCCCGCAAGCGCCGCCCGGCGCGCAGTTGGTGCTCAAGCGCCTCGGCTACGATTCACAACTGCGCTGGAAACCGGCAATCGGCGCCGCCTCGTACGAAATCGTCTGGCGCGCGACGACCGCGACGGATTGGCAGTACGCACAGAACGTCGGCAACGTCACCGAAGCCACGGTCCCCGTGAGCAAAGACGACTACATCCTCGGCGTGCGCGCGATCGACGCGCAGGGGCATCGCAGCGTTGCCAGCTATCCGACGCCCGTGCGCGAAAAGCCCTAGTTACTCCGTTTGCGGGGCGAGATCGCTGCCGAGCAACAGCGTCGAGCTCGTCCCCGGACGTAACGGGGCCGCAAAGACTTGCGCCAGTGCTTGCGCGGCCGGCGAGTTGCCGACGACCAAGCTTCTGGATTTGGTCGGCTGATCGATCGACGTTTGCACGTTCCAGCCGCCGCCACGCAGCGCGCCGACGATCGTCTTGTCGAATTCGCTGTTTCCGGTTGCATTTGCCACCACGACCCGGTCCTGCGGCGGCTCCCCCTTCGTGAAGAGCAACTTGCCGATCAGCTTTGCCCAGCGGTCGTCGACGAACACGACCGACGCATCCCCGACCCAGCCGGCTTTGCTCGGCAGTGTGAACGTGCGAATGTTGTCCTCGGGAACGTCGCGATAGATTTCGAGCAAGGCCAGAAGTTGCTGGTCGGAAAGCGAGCTGTGCAAATCCTTACGCACGAACTTCATGATGCGCGGCAACTTCGCCCAGTTCTGCGGCTGGCTAATCTGAGCCAGCATGAGCTTGAGCACTTGCTGTTGACGTTTCATCCGCCCGTAATCTGACGACGCATCGTGGCGAAAACGCAGATAGCCCGCAACTTGCGCGCCGTTGAGGTACTGCTCGCCCTTCTTGAGGTGGACGTGCAATTCGCCGTTATTGTCGTCGTAGTCCATTGACTCGTTCACGTTGACGTTAAGGCCGCCCATCGCATCCACGATCTGCGCCGCGCCTTCCGGCTGCAACGCTACGATTGCGTCGACCGGCACGCCGCCTAGCAATGTGCTCACCACGCGCGCACTCATCTTTGCGCCACCGTACGCGTAGGCCGCATTGATCTTATCGTGGCCGTGATTCGGAATCGGGACCCAGCTGTCGCGCGGGATCGAGACGAGCGTCGCCGTGCGCCGATCGACGTCGAGGTGCGCAAGGATAACCGTATCGGTCGTCGCTTCGTCGTCCTGATAGCCCAGCACCAGCAGATTCAGCTTGCTCGAACCGAAGGCACGATGCGAGGTTTGCACGGCCACCTGGTGACGGACATCGTCTCCGACGTGTCTTCCGAAGAGAAAGAATCCGGCGACAACTGCCGCGATGCCGGCGATCGCCACGAGCGCAACGCGCTTCGGACGGATGGTTAGAAACATTGAAACTCCTCATGGGCGGTGTTCGCAAGTGCGCCCGCTTCAGGGGCGCGGATTCACGCGAACATAAACGGAGGAGCACGATTGCCGATCCGGCATAGGACCGGCGAATTGGCGCGTATCCAGGCCATGCCGCGGCCGCGCATCGCGAGCGGGGGCGGCGCGTGCAGCGCGCGCGTTGCAAGCGCGCGCCACCGGCGAATGACGCGCAGCGTCGTGTGCGTGCACGTCGATGCGACGCGCGCGAGGCCATAGGCGACCGTGACCCCGACGAGCGCGTGCGCGCAAAGGCTAAACCAAATCGGACCGCCGAGCCATACGGTCCCGCCCAGCACGTGACCGGCGACGACGACTTGTTCGAGCGTCTCCATGGCGTAGAGGACGCAGAGCTGCGCCGTCACGATGAAGGGCAGCAACCGAGCGACGCGCGCGCGCAGAGCTTCGCCCGAGGCTCGTAAGAGCTCGCGCCGGACACGCAGCGCAAGATAACATACGACGAATACCGCCCCGCAAAACAGCGCCGGGAACACGTCGAGGTTCGAGTGATCGGTGAAGGCGCCGGGGCCGAACCAGCCCGCATTCGAGACCGACTCGACGAGCGGATCGGCAATCGCCGCGGCGAGCACCGCCGCTGCTATGCAGAACCAGAATCGAATCAAACCACGCTTCACCGCGCGATTATACCCCTAGATCCTGAAATCCGCACAAACCTATCCGGCAGCCTCAGCGACCAACCGCCATGACCCTTTCCTCAGGAGCTGGGCCCGCGGGAAGCGACGCTTGATCTCCTACAATAACCTTGTAGGGAGGGAAATGCCATGCCGGATGTTACGCCCGTGATGTGGTTCGATGCGGACGCCGAGGAGGCCGCACAGTTCTACGTCTCGATTTTCAAGAATTCCACGATCACGAACGTCTCACGCTACCGCGAGGCCGGCCCGGGCCCCGAAGGTGCCGCGATGATGGTCGAATTCACGCTCGACGGTCACGACGTGATGGCGCTCAACGCTCCTTCACCGGAGTCCAAACAGCGCAACGACGATTTTCAACAGGGCAAGATCGCGCTGTTCATCAGCTGCGAAACGCAAGCCGTCGTCGACGAACTGTGGGACAAACTTTCCGCCGGCGGCGAGCAGAGCCAGTGCGGGTGGCTTCGCGACAAGTACGGCTTCTCATGGAACATCGTACCCGAAGGGGTCGGAAAAGTGCTCAGCGGCCCGGACCCGCAGCGCGCTCAACGCGCGATGCAGGCCATGCTGCAAATGCAGAAACTCGACATCAACGAATTGCGGAGGGTTTACAGCGCATGACTTCCTCAACGTCGATCGGAGTCAAACATCCGGTCATTCACTTTGAAATCATGGGCCGCGATCCAGCGGCACTTAGCAAATTCTACGCCGACGTTTTCGGTTGGTCGCTGCAACCGCCGATGGCCGGCGATCCGATGGAGTACGTCACCATCGATACCGTGCCTGAGGACAACAACGTCATCAGCGGCACAGTCGGGCTTGTTGACGTCGGTGATGCAATGTAGGTAGCGCCTGCCTCGTTGCTGAATCTGCCGCGTAGCCGAGTTTTCATTCGAGGATATGGTTGTGCGACAGATTCAGCTTGCGTTTGTAACCCTAGTCATTTTGGCATTTGCGGCGTGTTCGGGAACGCAGACCCAATACGTGGGCCCAACTGCTGCGCCCACCGGGGCTGCGAACTCTACGGTGTCGTTCCTGGTGATAGTGCCGGCGCCAGTGGGCGCGTCACGAACGCGCCCAAACGTCGTCGTACCGTCTAATGCAACCTCCGTGAAATTCACGATCGACTCTGTGAACGGCACGGCATATACCGGGACCCCAACGACGGAGACGCTCGCCTCGTCGAACAGTGCCTGTCAAGTCGTGAGCGGCCAGCTCTCGTGCGCTTTCAATCTCAGCGCTCCGGTAGGAACCCTCATCTACACGGTTACCGTGTACAACGGGACGAGCGTGATCGCCGAGGGGAACGTCTCAGTCACGACGACCGCCGGCGGCACGGTGAGCGCACCGGTCACGCTGAGCGGAACGGTCACAAAAATCGTCCTTTCCGTCGCATCGGGTATCGAGGGCGTGAACGCAACCTATCCAGTGACCGTGCAGGCCGAAGATACCAACGGTAACACGATTCTCGGGACGTACACGAGCCCGATCACACTGAGCGATACCGATGCGTCGGGGCAGACCTCTATCGCGACCTCCGGCACCGACAGTCCGCCCGCCGGCGAATTGCTTTCGTCCGGTGACAGCGCAACACTGACCTACGCCGGTGGCGCGATGTCGGCCGCCGCGACGATCGGCGCAAGCGCATCCGGTGTGAGCGCCTCGAACGTCACGAACGCGAGTTTCCTACCGACGACCAACTACCTCGCGCAATCGGGTTCGATTACTCTCGGCTACACCAGTTACGGCACGAATAACTACGACACGCCGGCCACGGCCCAACCGTCACCGAGCTGGAACACGTCTACCAGTACGCCGATCCCGATTGCAACCGGACAAACCTTCGACGGCGTGAGCAATGCTATTGGCGCGACCGGTCTTGGATATACCGACGCGATCTCGTATGCTTCGGACCTCTCACCTGCATCCACCTCGTACTTTGTGTGGTCCGCCGCGAACGGCAGCGCGACACTGAGTCCCCTCGGCTTCACGGATCCCGATAACGGATTTTACGGCTATCTCTTCGAAACTAGCGGCACTCTGCAGCAAACGTGCGCGGAGCCCTATGCTCAACTGCTTGTCATACCGATGCCGTCGAGCTGGAACGTGATGAGCGGATCGGGCGTCTGCACGACGGTGTTTAATGACGGCGAGGGGGACGTCGACACCTACGCATACGCAGCAAACGGCTCCTACAACGACAGCACCAGCGAGTCTGGATACGATTGGCCACCGGGAACGGCATCGACCACGGTCGACAGCGCGGGCGATGCTACATACACGATGAACAACGAATTCGGCGAAGGTGCGCTCGCGGTTCCGGCGCCCAGTCCTGGGGCTTCGATGATCCCGGTGACGTGGACGTTCCCCGGTTCGGATCCGATCGTTCCCACGCCCGCTCCTACGGCCGTGCCCAATCCCTGGGCAGCCATCGGGCTCGCGAATGGCACCATCCCGAATCCCCTGTTGCAGGACACCATGACGTACAAAGGCCCGATCGCATCGCTGCCGGCAATGTGCGCAGTTCCAGCAGGTCTCGTACCTACGACCAACCCACCGCTGAGCGAGGCCGACGAGAGCGTCACGGCAGCCGATCCGATGAACAGTTTCCTTCCGTTCTACACGACGGAAATGATCAAGCACTACTATCTCAACGGCGTCGGCGAGGTATGCAACGAGAACCAGGTCGTCGCCGATTATTTCGATGGCGATACCTACTACTACAATTGGTTCACATCGTACAACTATCAGCTCGGCGGTGCGATTTCGTGGTACGCAGGAGTTGACACTAATTACGACTCGTACTTCGTGGATACGTACACCTATATCACACAAACGTCGCTTACCGCGGCGAATGCGCGCGTCCGCGATTTCACGAAGGCCGCACCCGCGGCGGCGCAAGCGCTCACCGCAATGACCTATAATCTCGCCCACGGTCGCGGCCTTTCGCTGCGCCTGATGCGCACACGGCCAACGGCGCGGTACGCGCGGTACGCGCGGCCTTAGCGGACCTTAAGGGCCGGCTCGAGAATCGAGCCGGCCTTTTTGTTTAGAAGCGCGGTGGGCGTCCGTCGCGGTGTGACGATCCGTGCGGATAGTAGCCGCCGCGTGAGGGCGGCGCAACATACGCGCGTCCCCGGTAGGTTCCGCCGCGATAGACGTTGTTCACGCGGACGTTATCGTACACGCGGGCATTGCCGACGTAGTGGTAGCGGCCGGGGCCAAAGTAACCCCCGTGCCACCAGCCGGTGTTGCCGAAGAAAAAGCCGAGGCTGATCGACGGCCCGTAATAGTTCCACGGATGTCCCGCGTAGTACGGCACGCCATAGGCGAAGGTATACGGCGTGTCGACCTCATTGGCGGCAAAGTAGGGACCCGCGTTGTAACCGAGGATGCTGACGACCATGCCCGGCGCGAGCGTCAGGCCCGTAGGATTGATGATCGTGCCGTCGTGCAGTTGCACGTTATCGACGAAGCCACGATCGTCCGCAACCGTCAGATTGTAACCGCCGTCGAAATTCGAGATACGGCCTTGGATCTGTTCGTCCTGAGCAACCGGCTGGACGTTCGGTTGCGCGTAGGATGGCGCGTCCTGAGCGGCCGCTGCAATCGGGACGAAGAAGGCGAGTGCCGCAAAGGCGGCGAGAATTTTTGTGTGCATACAGCTCAGAAACGTACCCGCATTTACCAGCGGTGCCACATTCGAGCCCTTCTCGCCGAATTTTAATCCTGCAGAAATGTTTGGATCGCCGCGATCGTCGCATCGATGTCGTCGGCTTGGTGCGCGGTCGAAACGAACATCACCTCATTTTGGCTTGGTGGCAGTAAGATACCGAGATCGAGCATCGCGTGCCAATAGTCGGCGTACTTCTGCTTGTCCGCTGCCAGCGCGTCGTCGTAGTTCCGATTCGGCGGCCCGGCGCGGAATTTGAAGTCGACGATCGATTCGTGTTGCACTACCGCGTAGGGCAGCTCGCGTTCGCGAAAGATCGCGCGGACGCCGTCAGCCAATCGCTCGGCAACGTCACGCATCTGGTCGTAGTACTCGGGATGGGCTTCGAGCAGGTCGAGAACGCGGTGCGCCATGCCGACGCTGAACGGATTGCCGCCGTGCGTGCCCCCAGTGAACGTCCCGCCGACCGGCGCGAGCACATTCATCACGTCCTCGCGTCCACCGAAGGCGGCGATCGGTGCACCGCCACCCATGATCTTGCCGATCGCCGTCATGTCGGGCGTGACGTCCACGCACGCCTGCGCGCCGCCCAGGCCGAAGCGCAGCCAGGTGATGACTTCGTCGAAGATCAGCAACGCACCGTAACGCTGCGTGCGCTCGCGCAAGCCTTCTAAGAATCCGGCAACCGGCGTCACGTAGCCCATATTGCCGACGATCGGCTCGACAACGATCGCCGCCAACTCGCTTTCGCGCCCGCGCAGAAATGCATCCACGCTCGCCAGATCATTGTAGCGCGCAACCACGACGTCGCGCATCACGCCGTCGGGAATTCCACTCGCGCTCGCGTCCGACGTGTGCGCGGATGCGCCGGCATTGAGCAGCGCAAGGTCGAAGTGGCCGTGATAGTTGCCGGCAAACTTCAGAATCAACGAACGTTTGGTGTACGCGCGCGCGACGCGAATCGCACTCATCATCGCTTCGGTACCGGTCGTCACGAAGCGCATGCGCTCCATCGAGGGCAGATAGGCGCGGATCCGTTCCGCCAGACGAATCTCCTGCGGATGCGTCGTACCCCACACGAAGCCGTGCTGCGCGAGCTCGTCGAGGCCGGTCGTCAGCGCCGGATGGGTATGCCCGAAGAGCAACGGTCCGTAGGCCATGACATAGTCGATGTACCGCCGCCCTTCTTCGTCGTAGGCATAGGCGCCGGCAGCGCTCCCTTGGACGAACATTGGGCCGCCAACGCCCCAGCCCGAGCGAACCGGGGAGTCGCAGCCTCCGGCCAGCACCGCCGCGGCGCGTTCGCCCTTCGACAAGCTCAGGGTGACGGGTATAGTAGCTTGCTCCATGGGGGCGCCCTTCGCGGGGCACTGGGTGCAACCATTGGAGCAGAGCTGCGGTTATAGGGTGCGTTCCAGGTTTTCGAATTCAGTAATCGAGCTTTATCTAAGTCCACGAGCGAGTCGAACCTAAGACAAATATAGAGATAGGAGACTCATTCATGTACAGAGATGAAACGCTCGGTTGTGTTGATTGCGGACGCGAGTTCGCATTTACGACCGGCGAACAAGAATTCTTCGCGATGAAGGGCTTTACCAATAAGCCCAGCCGTTGCCCGGATTGCCGAGCGGTGCGCAAAGCGCGCCAGCCGCAAACCGTGAGCAGCAGCCATACCCGTCGCGAGATGTTCCAGGCAACGTGCAGTCAGTGCGGGCAGCGGGCGGAACTTCCGTTCCAGCCGCGCACGGATCGCCCGGTTTATTGCCGGGACTGCTTTGCCTCACGGCAAGCATATCGCTAGCGGCTTCGGTCGCAAATAGCAACGGAGAGCGCGTCCCTGCGGGGGCGCCTTTTTGTTATGGGAGAATAGGAGAGCCGTATGCCCCACCTTGAGATCGAGATCACCGCGCAGAGCAATATCAAAGACCTCGTCGGCGCGTTCCCCCTCGCGGCCGACGTACTGACGCAGTTCGGCCTGGGCTGTTCGGGCTGCGGCGTGAGCAAGTCCGAGACCATCGAGCAAGGCGCAAAAGCTCACGGGCTGCGCGTCGAGCCGATCATCGCCGCGCTTGGACAGGCACGCCTCTCCGGGTTCGTGCCGCTCATCTCTAACGAGGACCGCACGCCGGCACGTCGCGCGCCGGGCGCCTTTACCGGACGCGCGAAGATCAAGCACGTCGTGCCCATCATGTCGGGCAAGGGCGGCGTCGGCAAGTCGCTCATCACCGCACTCTTGGCGCTCGGGCTGCGTCGCAAGCACCTTTCGGTCGGCATTCTCGACGGCGATATCACCGGTCCGTCGATCCCAAAGCTTTTCGGATTGCACACACCGCTCGCGATCGAAGCCGACCCGAGTGCGCCCAAGACGCCCCAAGGTAATCCGCAGCCGTTGATGGTGCCGGCGGTTTCGCGCAGCGCAATCGAGGTCGTAAGCTCCAACCTGCTCACCGACAAAGAAGACACCGCGATGATCTGGCGCGGCCCGATTCTCTCCGGGGTGATCCGGCAATTTTACGAACAGGTCTTGTGGAGCGATCTCGACGTGCTGCTGATCGATCTTCCGCCGGGTACCTCGGATGCGCCGCTGACCGTGTTGCAGTCGCTTTCGGTCGACGGCGTCGTGCTGGTTACGATGCCGCAAGCACTCGCGACGATGATCGTACGCAAGGCTGCGAACCTCGTGCACCAGCTCAAGAAGCCGATCCTCGGCGTCGTCGAGAACATGTCGTACTTCATCGCGCCCGACACCGGTACGAAGCACGAGGTCTTCGGGCCATCGTATGCCGATCGCGTTGCCGAACTTGCACAGGCGCCGGTCTTTGCGCGCATTCCGATCGATCCGCGCAAAGCGGCGCTCGCCGACGAAGGCCGGGTCGAGGAGATCGACGATCCGGTATGCGATCAACTCGCCGATGCGCTGCTTGCGTCGCTCGCGGCACATCCGAAGCCCAAAGAAATGATCTCGCTCGTATGATGTGCTATTTTCTGCGCCACGGACCGGCCGGCGACCGCGAGAAGTGGGAAGGCCCCGATTCGCAGCGCCCGCTAACGCCCGACGGCCGTAAGCGTATCGCGCGCGAAGCGCGCACCGTTGCCGATTTGAAACTCGGCATCGAGCGCGTGATCACGAGCCCGCTCGTACGCGCGCGGCAGACGGCCGAGATCGTCGCCGCTGAACTCGATCTCAAAGACGCGCTTTTTGAGGATCCGCGGATCGATCTCGGATTTTCTAGCGAGCGTCTCGGGAGCGTGTTGGGCGAGTATCGCGATGCAAAGGCGATCATGCTGGTCGGACACGATCCATCGATGACCGGCGTAATCGAGGAAGTGATCGGCGGCGGGGTCATCGATTTCAAAAAAGGCGCGCTCGCCTGCGTCGAGATCAGCAGCCTTGCGCCGTTGCAGGGGCGACTGCGCTGGCTCGCTGCGCCAAAATTACTCGTGCGTTAGCGCGCTAAAATCGCCCCGATCGAGCATCTCTTTCGCCGCCCGCTCTGCGGTCGTGTACGCCAGTCGCGAGAGTCCGCTGCCGATGCTTACCCGCCGCACGCCCAGCGTCGAAAGCTCGGCGAGCGTAAAACTAACGCCGGGCAGCCCCATCAGCACGTTGACCGGACGACCGACGGCGCGCACGACGGCCGCGATATCGCCTGGGGTACGTAGACCGGGCGCGTAGAGCACGTCGGCGCCCGCCGCTTCATACGCTTGCAGCCGCGCAATCGTGTCGGCCAGATCCGGATGACCCGCAATGTAATTTTCGGCGCGCGCAGTCAAGACGAATGGAAACGGCAGCGCGCGCGCAGCTTTGGCCGCGGCTGCGATTCGCTCGGCGGCAAAATCGATCGCGTAAGGTTCGCCGTCGCGACCAGCCGGCAAATCCTCGATCGAACAACCGGCAAGTCCGGCTTCACCGGCGCGTTGCACCGTCTCGGCGACGCCGGCCGGGTCGTCGGCATACCCGTTCTCGAGATCGGCGCTGACCGGCAGATCGGTAGCCGCGACGAGCTGCGCGGCGTGGGCGAGCATCGTGTCGCGGTCGACCGCCCCGTCGTCTTTACCGATCGATTGCGCGAAGCCCGCGCTCGTGGTGGCGAGCGCCTCGAACCCAAGCGCCTCCAACATCTTCGCCGTACCGGTATCCCAGGGATTGGGAATGATAAAGGCGCGATTGCGCGCGTGCAGCGCTCGAAACAACGCCGCCTTTTCGGCCTGGCTCTTCAAACTTTGGTCGTCGGCTCGGTCACAACGACGACGTTGCGTGCCTGAACGAGGCCGTTCGAAAAGACCGTGTGAAACGTGCCGGCTACCGTGAGCGACTGTCCGAGAGCAAACGACGGCTTCGAAAATTCCACCACATTGATACAACGACTATCGCAGAGCGCGAACTGCGTGACGTAACCGCCGGAGATTGGTCGCACGACGATCCCCTCGACGATTCCGAGCACGGTAACCTGCTTGCGCTCGTACATCGCGGGCGACGCGAGAATGCCGGATGGCGCGAGCACGGATGCCGCCAGGATTACGGCCAGCAGCGGTTTCATTCCCCGGCCCTTCCCCCACGACGTCATGTATTCCCGCAGTCACAATTTCTGACGTACCGCGTCAATGATTGTGTGGGTAACGAAGTGACGTTTGGGCCATTCGTGCTCAGCCTTGCACAACGCCGACTGTGGCACGTCGGTTCGCGCGTGGCGCTCAAACCCAAAGAAGCCGAACTCTTGGCGCTGCTTGCTGAGCGGCAGCCACGCACTATCACCAAGGACGAGATCATCGAGCGGCTCTGGCACGGTGGCGCAGCGAGCGACGCTGCGCTAACGCAAACCGTCTATCGGCTCCGCCAGACACTCGGGCGCTACGCAAGCGAACGCGACTATATCCACACCATTCCCGGCATCGGCTTCCGCTTCGCCGGAGGATCGCCCATCGAAGTGCGCAGCGATGACCTGGACGCGCTGCGGCCGGCGTTTTCACTCTATCAGCGCGCCGTCTCTCAATATCGCCGTCACACCGAAGCATCAACGCTTGTGGCGATTCGATTGCTCGAGAGCATTAGCGCCGAGGATCCGCAGTACGTACCCGCGCTGCTCGTGCTCGCAAAAGCCTATACGGCAGCTGGCACACGCGGAATCCTTCCGCCACAGCACGCCTATTGGCATGCCCGTCGCACATTGCGACTCGTCATCGATCGCGACCCCACGTCTGCCGATGCCTTCTCGACCCTTGCCACGCTGCTGCTCTTCTTTAATAGCGATCGCGATCGTGCGCATGCGATGGCCGAACGTGCCCTGCTCATCGCGCCGTATTCGCCTGCTGCCCATAAGGCGGCGGTGTGGGAACGGCTATCGCGTGGCGACTTTGCGGGCGCACTCACCCACGCGGACGTTGCCGTGCGTTCGGGCCCTGCCTCACAACAGTCCACATCGCTGCTTGGCATCGTGCTCTATTTCTCTGAGCGCTACAACGACGCACACCGGTGTTTCGAAACTGCGCGTGCTCTTGGGCCACGCAGCTCCACCGCGCTCTTCTATGGCGCGTGCACGCAAGTCATGCGCGGCGACTATGACGGCGCACAGGAGCAACTTGGAGCAATCACAGGAACAGATCTACGCGCGCGCGTGATTGCGATACGCGGCGTAATTGCCGCCAAGCGCGGTGAGGACGAGGGATTTGACGCCGCACGAGCAGCGCTCTCACGTTCGCCGGAGGCCACCGATATCGCAGTTTCAACCCTGTTAACGGCGCGGGGCGATTTCCATGGGGCTACTGCCGCAATCGCGCGCGCTCAGCGGACGCGAGAACCGGGCCTCTTCCTCCTTGCAGTTGACCCACTGTATAGGCTGCTTCGCGAGAAGCACACGGAGCTCGTATTTTCGTTGCAACGCGCAAAACCGGATCAGTGTGACAAGTGCGGAGCGCCGTTACACCCCAGCGATGCGCGCGAGATTGCGGAGTGCTCGTTATGCGCACGGTGTCACCCTCGTGACCGTGCGCCCGAATGCCTGGCGCTTGCGTAACGGTTCTCCCAGCAGCACAGGATGTGATGAAATACCTTTGCCTCATAGTCCTCGACGAAACGAAGTACGCTTCGTTCTCCGGCAGCGATCTGCAAGTACTCGACGATGCTACCATCGAGTACGGCGAGATGCTGCGAAGCGGCGGCCACCTGCTGGCCGCCAGTGCGCTTGAAGCAACGCGCTCCGCCACGACAGTGCGCGTGCAGAACGGCAAAGCCATCGTCACCCACGGTCCGTACGCCCAGACGTACGAACAGGTCGGCGGTTTCTTGTTGATCGAAGCCCGCGATCTCAATGAGGCGATTCAACTCGCCTCGATCATGCCGTGCGCATACCTAGGCGGCATCGAGATCCGCCCGGTGCGTGAACTCGTTCTGAGCACCGATCCGGAGAGACGCATCTAGCAGCCTACGCGCATAACAAATGATAACACTGTTATGCGCTGTGAAGACACGCGCTCACCCATAAACGATACTCGCAGATAGTGTCGTGCGTGACATCGTCGGGCGCTCTTTTGATAGCGGAGCGCCCGATTTCCGTTGTTAGGAATTGTTGAGACCTTATGACGTGCTTATGGCACGCTGTGAAACATGTGGGAGCGCCGATCCGGCGTTTTCGCACTTAGGTCTCACTACTGAATAATTGAGGACTACAATGATAAGCAAACGGACCATCCGTCGGGTGGCCGTAGCGCTGTTTCTTCTAGCCTCATTCCTGCTCCAGGAAACGTGGGCACTGGCAGGGGTGACTGGAGGACTCGGCGGTTACGTGCAAGACGATCAAGGCAAGCCGGTTCCCGGAGCGAGCGTAAAAGTTCTCTCCCCTTCGCAAGCCGCGACGTCCACCACTGACGCTTCGGGGCATTTCGTCTTTCTCGCGCTCGCGCCGGATACGTATTCGGTGTCGATCGTCAAGGAAGGATTCGCTCCCTTTTCGGAAGCGGGAGTCTCGGTATTCGCCGATAACACACTCGCGCTCACCTTCCAGTTGCAACGGCCGATGAAGATCATCGCAAGCACGACGTCGACCGCGGCTGGCGCGCTCGTCAAGACGGGCGTCGGAAGTGACGTGTACAACGTCAACTCCGCGGCCATTCAAGCGTCAGCAGCGCTTGGTGGCGGTTCGAATCTCAATTCCGCCTATTCGGCGATGGCCATGGTTCCCGGCATATCGGTGCAGATCGGGAATATGGGCTGGAATCAGGCGACCTACGTTCGTGGTTCACAAACGTACTTCACCGGCTACGAATTCGACGGCGTTCCGGTCAATCGTGCGTTCGACAACTACAACGCCTCGACCGAGTCGAGCCTCGGTCTGCAAGAGTTGCAAGTCTATACCGGAGGCGCCCCGGTCTCCAACTCGAGCTCCGGCACCTCGGGGTTCATCAATCAAGTCATCAAAACGGGCACCTACCCGGGCTACGCGAATGCAAGCCTAGGCGTGGCCTCGACGGCGTTTTACCACCAGGCCAAACTTGAAGCCGGCGGCGCTTCGCCGGACCGCAACTTCAGCTACTACGTCGGCCTCAGCGGGTACGATCAAGCCTTCCGCTTGATCGACAACAACAACGGCGTCTCATTCATGGGTCCCGGCGGAATTTATTCCGGCTACTCGTTCATCAATGCGCAGTTGCCGATCGCGACCGGTTCGGGTGCGTGGTCGCAGTGCAACACGGCTACCGGTGCGACGCCGTCGTCGGTGGTCAACGGCGCGGGTACCGGTGCGATCCAGGTGGCAAATCCGGCGGGTAGCCCCATCTTGGGCGGCCAACCGTCGGCCTTCTGCCTCTCTTCCTATAACAACATCTATGCCGACACCAGCGCCCTCGCGGACCGCGAGAACATCATCAATCTCCACTTCGGCATTCCGCGTAAGGACGGTCAGCGTGACGACCTCCAGGTTCTCTGGAACGTCTCGCTCATCAAGACGTACTTCTATAGCACGGTTGGCGATCTCGGTGGCTATAATGCGATGCAACTGGCGGTCACCGGTTCGCCGTACGCGGCGCCGACAAACGGGCAGTGTAACAGCTTCGAAGGGCTCAACCCCAACGGAACCGGGAATTGCCTCGGGTACGTCGACACTTATACCTACAACGCACCGTTCGGGACACCCGTAGCCGGGCTCACACCGTCGCTCTACTATGAGCCCAACTCGCCGACGGATCGTGCGTTCGATTCGCAGTTGCCGTACAACTCGCCGGATACGATCTACAACAACCAAGCAATCGCGAAGGTCCAGTACACGCATTCGATCGGCGATAACGCGTATGCCCGCATCTTCGGATATACGTTCTTCTCCGACTGGAATCTAGCGGGCCCGTCGACGACGATCGGCGACTATGCGTATCCAACCATCGGTGGATGCTGTGCGAATAATTATCTGCTCGGCACCCACACCTACGGCGGCGAGTTCCAGTTCAGCGATCAGGTCAACGACAAGAACTTGCTGCAATTCACGATCAACCAAACGAACGCCAACGTGATGCGCGATAACAACGAGACGAACGTCACTGGCGGCGATCCGTTTGGCATCATCTCCGGCAACTACGCAAACGGTTACACCTGCTACACGGCCGGCGGCGCCGTAGCGCCGAACGGCTGCGCAGGCTATGGACTCGGAAGTGCCGCCGGCGCGCAATTCGGTGCGGGCCCGACCGGCGTTCCCTGTCCCTCAGCGGCCTGCACCGCAGGCGCGCAGGAAGTCACCCTTTGGGACGGTCCCGAATACGCGTCATACAACACGGTAAATCCGAAATTCACCGACATCTCGCTCTCGGATCAATGGCGTCCGAGCGACCGGTGGCTGGTCAACGCCGCCGTTCGCTACGAGAGCTATACGTACGACATGCCACAAACGAATACGCCTGGCGACCAATTCTACTCGTCGATCGCAGCGAACTATTTCTGCTATGCGACGGCGGGCGCCATGATCGGCGGCGTTCCACAAACCCAGGGCACGTACACCCTACCGCTGCTTCCAGGCGAAAATCCGCCGGCCAGTCCGGTTGAGACGAACCAGGATTGCAACAGCTACATCGGCTCGCAGACGTCGCAGACGGCGAGCGGATTCGTGCATCCCAACGGCACAACGCAGGACGGCGTAGCCGCTCCCACGTTCACGTACAACTCGCCGACCTCGTACAACCTCAACTACGTGTCGGCACGCTACTCCGCTACCTATACGGAATCGCCGGACACGGTCTGGCGCGTTTCGGGCGGACGCTTTATCGAGCCGCCGATTTCGGCCTCGGTACAGTACACGAATAAATCGGGCGATAACACTTCTCAGTGGGCGAACTTCATGGACCTTGGTTTCTTCTCGCCCTTCCACAACACGCCGGCGATGACGTCGGGACAGTACGACCTGTCCCTCGAGCGTCATATCCGAGGAACGGACATGAGCTTCAAGATCTCGCCGTTCTACAACCTCACCAACGGCTACCAGGAACAATCGTTCATCGGACCCGGGTACGTTACGCAGGTTCCGGTCGGACGGTTCCGCAGCATGGGTGTAGAGGGCGCCTTCACCAAGGGCGATTTCTCGAAGAACGGCTTTTCGGGCTCGCTCGCACTCACCTACACGAACGCCAAAGTGCAGTACCAATCTGGCTTAGTGAACAATCTGGGCGCCAACCAAATTGGCTACTACAACCAGGCGATTCAGAACTACAACGCACTCGCCAAGGGTGGAACACAGAACTATCCGTGTTTCACGCTCGCGAACGGCGCGGCGCTCACGGCCGGCACGGGCGTTGGCACACCAGGCGTAGCCGCGACGTGCGGAGCGAATGAGGTCTCCAATCCGTACTTCAGCTCACCGGCGCAAGGGCTGATGAACCCGAACGGCTGGTACGAGCCGGCGAGTAATGTTGCGCTGCCGGGCGTCAACACCACCCTCGCGCTCTACGACGTGCCGTGGAACACGGCACTCATCCTCAACTACCGTCACGACAAGTTCGCGGTGACACCAAGCCTGCAACTTGCGGAAGGTTCGTCATACGGCGAGCCATTCACGGTGCAGGGCGTGGATCCGCGCCTTTGCACTGCCATCGATCAATCGGTGGGTGCCGGGAACGACCAATGCGCCTACACCTCGGTCATCGGGCAAGGCGATACGGCATCAGGCTTGCTGTACATCCCCAATCCGGAGACCGGTTCGTTTGATTCGGTCGGGCAATACCACAATCCAAACATCATGGTGGCGAACATTGCGTTCAGCTACGACCTCTCTCCGCGAATTACGGTGAATCTCACGGTGGCCAACATCTTCCACGACTGCTTTGGCGGCTCAAAGGAACCGTGGACCACGGCCTATCCGCCGAGCAACAACACGTGCTCGTATGCACCGAATCCGTTCTATGTCTCGAACTACCAATTCGGTGCGGGCTTTGCGACGCCGGGCAATCCGGCATCATACAGCGCTGCAGCAAACGGCACGAATGTCCAGCCGTGGCAGCTACAACCATATACCCCGAGTCTGGGCGGAACGGCCGCGGGCGTTATCCCACCGCCGATCAACGCGTACCTCACGTTCAACATCAAGCTCTAAGCATTTAGAGCAGCACGGGGCGCCGGATTTTATCCGGCGCCCTCTTTCTTAGCGTCGTAGCAACAATCCGGTCGCCGACGCAAGCATCAATACGATAAACAGACTGCGCAGCACGCGCTCGGGCAACCGCTTTGCTAGCGTAACGCCGTGCGGGACGGCCACCGCGCCCCCTGCGGCAAGCGCAATGCCGGGGATCCAGTCGACGTCATGGGCGCCCGCATAGGTGATGACACTTACGATTGTTCCAGGAGCAACCAGGGCCAGCCCCATGCCCTGGGCAGCGACGTGCGAGAGATCAAACAGCGCGGACATCGCCGGAACGGCGAAGACCGCACCGCCGACGCTGAAAAATCCCGAGAGCGTACCGCCGATTGCCCCGACCACGCCCGCGATGGGCCACGGTGCCGGGCGCGGCGCCTGCAGCCCTTTAGGTCCAAAGGTACGCCACGCCATCTGTG
Source organism: Vulcanimicrobiota bacterium (assembly GCA_963837195.1). Lineage (GTDB taxonomy): Bacteria > Vulcanimicrobiota > Vulcanimicrobiia > Vulcanimicrobiales > Vulcanimicrobiaceae > Aquilonibacter. The sequence continues at coordinate 2,559,565 of CAWIMO010000006.1, read as the reverse complement.
CCGCGATGGCGATGACGAAGATTGCGAACCCGACCCGCAGCGGTGCGCTAGGCAGATGGGTTGCCACGTGCGCGCCAAGATACGTGAACGGTACAGCGCTAATCGCCAGCGTCAGCGCTAAGCGCGTGTCCATCCCAACTCTTTTGATGTAGTGCCATAATCCCAGCAGCACGTTCGGAACGATCATGACCAGTGCTGTGCCCTGCGCCACTTGTTCTGAATAGCCAAAGAAGACCCCAAGCACCGGAATCGCGATTAAGCCGCCCCCAATTCCGAAAAGGCCACCTAAGTATCCAAAAACAACACCGAGCAAGAGATAGATGAAAACGCTTAGCAGCATAGGCGCAATTATAGGACAATTTAGCGATCGTTGATGTCGTTTTGAGCGAGATTTGGTCGAACGCTGTCGCTAAAGTCGCACCCCGCTCGACGGTGCAAGCGCACGCTGGAATCGCTATGCGAAACCCACATATATTACGGCCGATTGGAACGATCGCACTCTGCGCGACCTTGGGAGTCACGTTGCTTGGCGCCGACCTCGGCGATGCCACTTCACCGGCAGACACACAATTCGCGCACTCGGCGATGGGCGTACTGCTGCAGAGCGTTTCGAACGCGAACGCCGCGGAATCGTCTGGAAGCGACCACGTCAAAGCGGTCGCGTCGAGCGTCCAAAACGACGAGATCGCGATCGGCAGCCAACTCGCGTCACTGGCCTCATACTACGGCATCGCGCTCTCGACCAATGCCCCGAAGCCAACCACTGATGGATCGGGCTACGCGACCGACCAAGCCCATCAGCTGCAGACGCTGATCGTCATTTTCCAGCAAGAGAAAGACGGCGGCGGCGGTGCGCAGCTGCGCGCGTTTGCCGGGCAGTCGCTTCCGATCCTCGAAAAGGATCTGCAGGCCGTCCAGAGCGCCCAGTAGCGGTCACAGAGCCTTGCGCTCGCGCGTCGAACCCCTGGTGTGGAGGGGGTTCGGCGCATGATGCGACGCTTGGTGATGCTCGGGCTGGCACTCGCGCTGTGCGGATTTACAGCCGGCGCGGCGATGACGAGCTTTGACGGTGCAACGCAATGGCTCAATAGTCCCGCACTGACACCGGCCGATCTACGCGGCAAAGTCGTGTTGGTCGACTTCTGGGAGTACACGTGCCTGAACTGTCTGCGCACGCTTCCCTATCTGCGCGAGTGGTATAAGCGCTACCACAACGACGGCTTTGTCATCATCGGCGTGCATACGCCCGAGTTCGGATTTTCCGGACAGCCGTCCGAAGTCGAGAGTAACGCCAAGCGCCTCGACGTAACGTGGCCGATCGCGCTCGACGATAGCCGTACCATCTGGAATCACTACGGCATAAACGTATGGCCGACCGAACTGCTCTACGATCAAAGCGGCCGTCTCGTCGAGTCGCAAATCGGCGAAGGAAACTATCCCTACACCGAATCGAAGATTCAGACGTTGCTCAAAGCGGCGAATCCCTCGCTTTCACTTCCGCCGGTGATGGCACTGCTTCCGCAGGACAGTTACGACAAGCCGGGCGCCGTGTGTTATCCCCAGACCGCCGAAGTACTGGTCGGGCACCAGCCGATCGCCGACAAACCGACGTTCAGCGATCCGTCGGTCCCGGATATCCAGTATCACGATCCGGGATCGCATCGCGACGGCGCGATCTACCTGGATGGCTATTGGCACACGACGCAGGAAGCGGTGGAATTCGGCGGCGGTAGCGGCTATTTCGCCATGACCTATCATGCGATCGAGGTTACCGCGGTGATGAGACCGGGGAGAGGCGGTTCGACTCGTGTGGCGGTCACACAAGACGGCAAGCCGCTGGCGCAAGCGGATGCGGGTTCCGACGTACACTACGATACAAGCGGGATGTCATACATCGACGTCGATGCATCTCGCTCGTATCACATTGTGGAGAACAAGGCGTTTGGGACGCACGATCTGCATCTGTCGCCCCAAGGCTACGGACTGGGCATCTACGATGTGGACTTCGAGTCGTGCGAGGTCGCGGGCGCACACTAACGCGAACACCCGCAGGTGCGAAAGTTCCTTATCGGCCTGATCGCCGGCGCGGGTGCAGGCTACATCGCGGCTCGCGCGCTCCAGGCCGTGGCCCTTGCGCGACACGCGCCGCGCGCGATTTCGAGCGATTCCGCTGCGTACGGACGCGAGCGTCGCGCTTTGGCCGTTGCCGGCATGCTGCGCTCGACGCTTTCGACGTTCGCATTCGCCTACGGACCGTTCGCACCGCGAATCGAACGGACGCTCGATCCGTTGCCGCGCTGGGCGCAACCCGGCGTCTACTTTGCCGCGCTGACCCTGGCGTCGAGCGTGCTCGAGTTGCCGGTCACCTTCGTGGAAGATTATGCCGTTGAACGCCGCTACGGTTTGAGCGAACAATCGGCATCTGCATTTCTCGCCGATTGGAGCAAGGGCACGGCGATCTCGGTGGTGCTGGCCGGCGGCCTGGCGCTGTTAGGCGGTGTTGCGGTTCGACGCTTTCGCGCGACATGGCCAATTGTCGCGGCGCTCGGCATGCTGCCGCTATTCATCCTTGCCACGCTCATCGTGCCGCTCTACATCCTGCCGCTCTTCAACCGTTTCGAACCGTTGCGCGGACCGCTCGAAGCACGTTTGCGCGCGCTCGCCGAACGTTTCGGCGTTGGCGACGCGGAGATTTTGCGCATGGACATGAGCCGTCAAACCAAGAAGGCCAACGCCTTTGTCACCGGCCTCGGCTCGACCCATCGTATCGTACTTGGCGACACGCTCATCGACGCGTTTGAATCCGACGAGATTGCCTTCGTCGTCGCACACGAGCTGGGGCACTACGTCACGCGCGACACCTGGCGCATGATCGCGCTCGCCGAGGGCGTGACTGCAGCGCTGCTGGCCGCGGTCGGCGTAGGCCTTCGCGGCGATCGCTCGCACGACAGCGTGTTCTTGCTGCGCATCGCGGCCTGGCTCGGGGCAGGGACGATGGCAATCCGCCCGGCGATCAACGCCTATTCGCGCTCGCGCGAGTGGGCCGCCGATCGTTTCGCGCTTACCACAACCGCAGATCCGGGCAGCGGTGCTGCGGCTTTCCGCCGTTTACGCGATCAGAATATGGCAGAAGAGGAACCGCCCGCGTGGTACGAGTTCCTCTTTGCGTCACATCCCAGTTTGGGCAAGCGCATCGGTGCGCTTGAATCCGCCGGCGTTAGTTCGCGTGAACCGGCTTTTTGACCGACGTGGTGACGAATTCGAGCAGATCCGTGTTGAGCCGATCCTTCATCGTCGAGGGCAATCCGTGGGGAGCACCTTCGTAGATTTTCAGGATCGAGCCCTTGACGATCTTGGCGCTCGCAAGGCCGGAGGCTTTGATCGGCACGATTTGATCGTCGTCACCTTGCACGATCAGCGTCGGGACTTCAAGCTCGCTCATTTTTTTCAGATCCGGCGTAAAGTCGGTCTCGGAAAACGCTTTGATGCAATCGTACGCGGCCGGCATGCCGGCGAGCATCCCTTCGAGCCAGAATGAATCGCGCAGGCCCTGGGAAACTTTCGAGCCGGGACGGTTGGCCCCGTAGAACGGTGCGGAAAGGTCTTTGAAAAACTGCGAGCGATCCGCGTGCACGCCAGCGCGCAGTTGATTGAACACCTCGATCGGCGTCCCGTCCGGATTGTTCGCGGTTTTGAGCATCAACGGCGGTACCGCACTTACCAGTACCGCGCCGGCTACGCGCGCGTTGCCGTGCCGGAGGATGTATCGCGTCACCTCACCGCCGCCGGTTGAGTGTCCAACGAATACGGCGTTCTTGATGCCGAGCTTCTCCGTTAGTTCCGCGAGGTCGTCGGCATACGTGTCCATATCGTTGCCGTCGTCCGGCTGACTCGAGCGTCCGTGGCCGCGGCGATCGTGCGCGATGCAGCGATAGCCCTTGGATGCGAGAAAAAACATTTGATCTTCCCAAGCATCCGCGTCGAGCGGCCAACCGTGACTGAATACAATCGGTTGCCCCTTACCCCAATCTTTGTAATAAAGTTCTGTCTTGTCGCGTAGGGTAATCGTTGGCATGATAATCTCCCCTGTTTTTACGGACCCTCAGCGTACTCGCCAAATGGGGGATGGTCAACATGGTTTTCTGGCACTACAATGGTAAATCCATAAACGTCGCGCACACGTACGACACCGCCTCAACGTATGGCGCGCACTCCGTAAAGCCATACGCGAGATAACATTTATACGCCGCGGCGAGCCGCTCACGATCGGTATCCAGCACAATCCTTAAATAACCGCGCTCGCGTGCAGCCGCGACCAGATCGTCGATCAACGCGCGCGCGACGCCGTGCTGGCGAAACGCCGGGCGCACGTACAGCCGCTTGATGATGCCGGTGCCGGAATCGCGCTCGTCGAGTGCCACGCAACCGCACGGTTGCCCGTCGACCGACGCCACGAAGGCGACACGAAACGGCTCGAGCGACCCGTGCCGCAAATCTTGCGGCAGGCTCGTTTCGTACTCCGCGATCAGGTCCATAAACGCGGGGGACGCTGCGCGATCGATCTCAAGGTGCGCCATAAACGCTGTTTCTGCGTGTAGCAAAATATACCGCGGCGCCGAGCGCGACGACAGCTGCGCTGATCCCGATCGCCAGCCAGCCGGCGCTGCAAAAGATATAGATCCACCCCGCGAGCGCGACCAGCGCCGGAAGTGGATAGAGCCACATCCGGTACGGCGCGCGCAACCCGGTCGCACGCATGACAAAGAGAGCGACGATCTGGGCGATCGATTGCACGAGCACGATGAATGCGGTAAGCGCGCTGATCACCTGGTCGAGCGTGAAGAGGCAAGCGATGAGCGCGATGCCGCCCATCACGAGCAGCGACACGTCGGGAAACCGGTGACGCACGTGCACGTGCGCGAAGGGTCGCAGAAAGAGGCCATCGGTGGCGGCCGCGTACGGGATGCGCGAGGCTGCGAGCAGCACGCCGTAGACCGACGCGAAGGCCGTGACGAGGATGAGCAACGTAACACCGATGGCAGCGGGCGCACCGAAGGCGCGCTCAACGATCGCCGAAGCGAGATGCTGGCCGAGTGGCGGCAGCGTCCCATCCGCGAGCGGAACGAACTGCTGCCAGGGAATCGCGCCGAGTACGCCGGTCTGGGTAGTGATATACAACACGGCTACCAGGCCAATCGCGATCACGATCGAACGCGGCAGCGTCCGCTGTGGCTCGATCACTTCGTCGCCGATCGTATTTGCTGCGTTATAGCCGATGTAGTCGTACATCGCGATCACCAGCGCCGAGCCGAGACCCGCGCGCAGGCCGCTCCATAACGAATCGCCGGGCGCTAGCGTAAACGCCACCTGCGGCGACCAGTGGACGAATGCCGCGCCGGCGACGCACACCAGCGTCACCACCGAGACGGCGCCGAGCACCACGCTTACCCGTTCGATCGTCTTGATGCCGCGATAGAGCGCGAACAGCGTGACAATTCCGACCGCAACGGCAAGCAGCTTGAGTGCAAACGGTGAAGCAGCGAGTTGCGGCAGCAAGTAGCCTGTGTAATTCGCAAACCCGATGTAGCCGCTGGCCAGCGTGAGCGGAACGATGAAGATCGTTCCCCAGACAAAGAGAAAGGCCGGAAGCGCTCCCAGCGGCGTTCGTTCCAGAATCGCAAGCAGGTAGCCGTACGTTCCACCGGAGCGTGGGTACGCCGAGCCAAGTTCGGCCCACACCAAGCCGTCGCAGAGCGCCAGCAGCGCACCCAAGAACCATCCGATGAGTGAGAGCGGACCGTGCAGCGCGCCGAGCACGAGCGGTATCGTGATCAGCGGGCCGATACCGATCATCGAGATGACGTTCACCGCGACGGCGCCGAGCAAGCCGACCCCGCGAACGAGCGCCGGCCGGTCTGCCTTCATTCGCTGACGATGGCCTTGCGCAGACCGCGCGGATTATCGCTATTGATGCCGCGGGCGCGCGCAACATAGAGCGCGAGCAGTTGCACCGTTACCAACCATCCGAGGGTATTGTAAGCATCCTCAACCGTGGGCCCGAGCATCGTGATCCCGTCCACGGTCGTGGAACCGACCACGTAGCGCAGCGCGCCGCTCTTACGCGCTTCGCGCAAGGGACGTCCGACGATCTCGAGCGCGTCGCGATCCATAATGCCCAGCACGACGCTGGACGCATCGATCATCGCAGCGCTGCCGTGGCGAAACTCGCCCGCGGCAAATCCCTCCGCGTGCAGGTAGGTTGCCTCTTTAAACTTCAATGCGGCTTCGCGCGCAATCGGCGCGCCATAGTCGGTGCCAAGGACGATCACGTCGTGCCGTGCGGCGATCGCGACCGACGCGCGCACGACCGGGTCCACGCCCGAACCGTCGAGCCATGCGCCGATCGTCTGCGCGGTGTGAATCAGCACGTCAGCGTCACGCGAGTGTTCGCCCGCAACCAGCGATGCCGCCGAGAGCAAAATGGCGATCGTACACGACACGCTCTTGGTGGCCGGGATGGCTTCTTCTGGTCCTGCGTCAACGTCGATGGTGGTGTCGGCGCGCGCGGCGAGCGGCGAATCCGTCGTGTTCGTCAACGCGATGGTTCGCGACGGTTGCAGCGCGTCGAGCGCGCGGAGTACGTCGCTGGAACGGCCGCTTTGCGATATTGCCACCACGACGCGATGCTGATAAGCTTTCGCATCACCTAGTGCTTCGGTCGCGGCGACGGCGTGTGCGGTAACGCCGCGCCGGCGCAGCGCGATGGCGCCGAGTTGCGCGGCAAAGAGCGAGCTTCCGCTGCCGACGAGCACGATCTCACCCTCAAGCGCCGCGACCAATCGTGCCGGGGCATCGGAGTGCGCGATGCGCACCCACGCTTCCGGCTGTTCGCGAATCTCGCGCTCGAAGTGGACGCCCAACTCCATGCCGGGATATCGTGGACCGGACCCTGCGGGGCCTGCATCTGGCCGGATTTGTCCGCTAAACGACCCCCGCCGATCTAGCTCGGGCGCACGTTTACGCCTATTATGAACAGGAAAGGGAGGCGCTTATCATGGCTGGTTCCGACCATAGTCCCAATGCATTGCTGGTCATCGACGTTCAGGAGTCGTTCAAGGCCCCGCCGCGCTGGCAGCACCGCAACAATCCGGACTTCGAAGTCAACGTGCTGCAATTGATCGACGCCTTCCGCGCTGCGCACGAACCGGTCTTCTATTTCCTGCACAGCGACACAGACGAACACTTCTCGGTGAATAGTCCCTATTACCGGCTGATGGATTTCTTGGCGCCGCGCGAGAACGAGCCGCTCATTCACAAGACGTCTCGCAACTGCTTCACCAGCACGAACCTGCTGCAACACTTGCTGACGCGACACGTTGGGCGCGTAACCGTCAGCGGGATCCAAACCGAACAATGCTGCGAGACGACCGCGCGCGTTGCAGCCGATCTGGGCTTCGACGTCGATTTCGTAACCGCGGCGACGTTGACGTTTCCGATTGCCAAGACGCTCGATCCCGATAGTGAGGTCTTGCCTGCCGACGCAGTGGTCGAACGTACCGAATACGCGCTGCGCCGGCGCTTCGCGCGGATTTGTTCGATTGCAGACGTGCTCGATCGACTCGCGACACACGCCCACGCGTGAAGCGCATTATCTTTGCCGTTCCGGCCGGTGTCGAGATGCTCGATCTCGCCGGACCGCTGCAGGCGTTTCACGAGGCCGCGGCAGCGGGCGCGCCGTATCGCGTGCGCCTCGTGGCCGACGCCGAGCGCGTCGAGAGCGAGCAGGGCATTGGGCTGTGCGGATTGCAGCCGCTTCCGAGCGACGTCGGATCCGGCGACGTGATCGTCGTCCCGGGCAGCTCGGCACTACGCCGCAGCGTGCTCGCGCGCGACCGAGCGATTCGGCCGCTGGCGGCGTGGCTGCGCACAGCGTACGATGCAGGCGCGACAGTGACATCGGTCTGCGTCGGCGCGTTCGCGCTTGCCGCCGCGGGATTGCTCGACGGCCGCACCGCCACCACCCATTGGAAGCGCGTCGAGGAGCTGCAGCGCGCCTTTCCTCGCGTTCGCGTCGAGCCGAATCGACTCTACGTCATCGACGGCCGCATCGCTACCAGCGCCGGCATCGCGTCAGGCGTCGACTTGGCGCTTGCGCTGGTGGAACGCGACTGCGGCCCGCGTATCGCGGCCGCTGCGGCCCGCGAGCTAGTCGTTACCGTACGCCGGCGTGGTACCCACGAACAGCTCAGCCCGTTCTTCACCTTACGCGACCACACGTTTGCCGAAGTTCACAAGGCGCAGGATTGGCTGGTCGAACACGCCGGCGAGCCGTTTACGCTTGCGTCGCTCGCATCAGTTGCAGGCGTCAGCGAACGCACGCTGACGCGCCAGTTTCGCGCGGCGACCGGCGCCAGCGTGAAATCCTACGCGACCAAACTCCGTTTGGAACATGCGCGGACGCTTTTGCGCGATCGCAGGCTCTCCGTGCAGTCGGTGGCCGAGCGCTGTGGCTTCGCCGATGCTCGGCAGTTACGGCGCTTGTGGCGCAATCACTTTGCCAACTCGCCCTCGGCGGAGCGCTAGAGGCGCGCTTCGGCGAGTTCGGGCGATTCGGCCAGACAGCCGTCGAGGAGCCCCACCGTGCGCTGAGCGTATTTTGCGAAGCGACGGTCGTGTGTGACCATGACGATGGTCGATCCACCGGCGTGCAGTTCGCCGAGCAGCTCCATCACCGCTTCGCCGTGCTCGGAATCGAGGTTGCCGGTCGGCTCGTCGGCGAGCAGCACCGACGGATTGCCGGCAAGCGCACGCGCGACGGCGACGCGCTGCTGTTGACCGCCGGAGAGCTGCGCGGGATAATGCCGTGCACGATGCGCCACGTTCACCCGCTCTAACACCTCGTGAACGCGCCGCCGCCGCTCGGCCTTCGAGACACCACGATACGTCAGCGGAAGCTCGACGTTTTCTTCAACCGTGAGATCGCCGATGAGATTGAAGTTCTGGAAGATGAACCCGATCTCACGATTGCGAATTGCCGCGCGTTCCCCGGCCGAGAGCGACGCGACCGCTCGTCCGTTGAGCGCGTACGAGCCGCTGGTCGGCGCGTCGAGCAAGCCGATGATCGAGAGCAGCGTCGATTTGCCGCAGCCGGACGGGCCTTCGATCGAGACGTACTCGCCGCGTTCGATGCCAAGGTCGATGTCGCGCAGCGCGCGCGTCTCGATCTCATCGGTGTGATAGATCTTGCAGATGTCGTGCAATTCGAGAAGCATGGTGTCCCTTTCTAGTGCAGCCGGAGGAGCGGCGCACCACCGTACGCCGAGGTGTCCGAGACGATGACCGTCTCGCCGGCAGCTAGGCCGGAGAGCACCTCGATGCGGTCGGTCGAGCCGACGCCGAGGCGAACTTGCACGAGCCGCGCCAGCGAGGTGCGCGGCTCGATTTTATAGAGGCCAATGCTCGTATCATCGGCGGCACCAGCCGGACGCGCGATCGAGAGGACGTCGCGCAGCGTCTGCAGATCGATCGTGCCGTCGACGTTGAGGTCAGGCCGCGCACCGGGCGGAAGCGCGCCGCTAAACGAGACGTCAATCGCGACGCTGCCGTCTTGCGCCAACGGCGCAATGCGCACGATGCGCCCAGTTACGACACCGTTTCCGGTGTCGACGCGTGCCGGCATCCCTATTTCTACCGAATGCACCTGTCCTTCGGGAACCTGCAACACGGCCTTGAGCGCCCGCTGGTCGGCGACGCGTGCGAGTTCCGTGCCAACGTCGACACGCACGCCGGGATCCACCGCGACCGACTGCACGACACCGGCCGAGCGCGCGCGCACCGTGAGCGCGTTGACTTCGGCCTCTTTAGCTTGCAGCTGCGCGACGGCTTGCGCAAGCTCGGCATTTGCCGCCGCGACTTTGGCTTCTTGTTCTGCCGCGTCCACGCCGATTTGCGAATGTGCGACGCCAAGCTGTGCCCGCGACTGCGTCGCCTTGATCTGCGCGATGCGATAGGTTTGATCGGCAACGAAGCCCTCGCGATGCAACTCCGCCTCGCCCGAAACATTGGTCGTGTCCATCTCGGCTTGCGCCTGCGCGGTGGTGTACGCCGAACGTTGCGCCAGCGCGGCGGCTTTGGCTTGTTGCTGCGCGCTGGCCAGATCGGCGCGCGCCACATCGACGGCTGAGCGCGCGGTGACGACGTCGGCGTCGAGATCCGCGTTGCTCAAGCTTGCGATCGGCGTTCCATCGCCGACGTAGGCTCCGGGCTTGACGAAGACGGTCTCGACCACGCCGGGCTGCACTGCGGCGACGACGTGAACTTCTTGGGGAGCGAGCGCACCGGCGGCGGAGATTGAGCGCTGTAGCGTTCCGCGTTGCGCAGTATCGGTTACCACGCTCGCGCGGTCGACGGCGATTCCGCCGCCGGTGCGGGTGAGTGAGATCACCGCAGCGACGGCGGCAATAGCAAGCAGCGCGATCGTGAGGGCAATCGTCGCGCTGCGCGGAAGGCCGCGCGGCTTGGCCCGCACGACGTCCATCTCGTTGACGGCAACCGGTCTCATTCGTACCTCAACGCTTCGACCGGCTGCACGCGCGTGGCGCGCAGCGCCGGATGCAGCGAGGCTAGTATGGCGGCGAGGAAGATCAGCGCGACGACCGTTGCGAACGTCAGCGGGTCGAACGGGGATACGGCGCCGAGCTGCGAAGCAATCGCGCGCGCGGCCAGCGCCGCAATGACCAGCCCGATTGCCGCGCCGACCGCGGTCGTTGCCAAGGTGCGACGCAACACGTCAGCCACGATGTTGCGCGTGGTCGCGCCGTGCGCGATCCGAACACCGAACTCGCGCGAGCGCTGCGTCACCGAGAAAGAGACGACGCCGAAGATGCCGGAGAGCGCTAAGACGAGGGCGATCACTGCAAGTGCACCGAGCAGAATCGTCACGAGCCGCGCCTGCCCGGTCTGTCGTGCGACGAGTTGCGAGACCGTATACATCGGCGGCGGCTGAACGAGCGGCATCGTGAGCACGAACGCATCCTGCATCTCATGGCCGATCGTCCCAGGATCCACACTCGGTGCGTAGACCACCGCAGTCGTGTACGCCGCCGGCGCCTGCGCCATCGGCACGTAGAATTCCGGATAGGGCGGCTGGGTAAGATGATCGCGTTCGTTGCCGACCACGCCCACGATCGCTGTCCACTGGGACCTCGTGCCGTTCCACCCGCCGAAGCGGATGCGCGCGCCGATCGGATTCATGCCGTTCAAGTAACGCGAGACGAACGCTTCGTCGACGATCGTCACCGGCGCCGCACCCATCGCATCGGCAGCGGTAAATGCGCGGCCGCGCACGAGCGGGATGCCGAGCACGCGGAAATAGTCTGGCGTGATGTTGTTGGCACTCGCGTGCGGAGCGGCGCCGAGCGGATAGGTTCGGCCGAACACCGGGGCGTCAGTGCGAATACCGATGTCGCCGAGCGGATACTCGACCGTGAGGGCCGCGGCCTCGACGCCGGGCAGCGCTTGCAGCCGCGCGAGCAGGTTGCGCTGCATCGAAGCCCGTTCCGCAAGCGTACCCAGATCCTTATCGGGCAGCATGGTGAGGTCGCTGGTCATGACACCGTCCGGACGGATGCCAAGTGGCGTGTTGACCAGGTTGATGAAGCTGCGTACGGTCAACCCGGAAACGACGACCAGCGCGAGCGCAAGGGCGATCTCGATCACCACGAGCGCTGAGCGTAAGCGGTGACGGGTTGAGGCATCGCCGCCGCGACCGGCGGATTTGAGCACCGTTTGCAGATCGATCCCTCGCAACGAAAGCATCGGTGCGACGCCGGCCAGTAGCGTCGCAGCGATCACCGCTCCGGCGGCGTAAAGCAGGCTTACGCCGTCAATATGCACGGTCGAAGCGCGCGGCAACGCGCTTGCAAGCAACGCGGAGAGCACATGCAGGCCGCAGTAGGCGATGACGACGCCGCAGAGCGCACCGATCAGGGCAAGTAAGCCCGCTTCGATGAGCAGCTGCGCGCCGATCCGGCCAGAGGATGCGCCCAGCGCGCGACGCACCGCGAGTTCACGATCACGCGTCGACCAGCGAGCACCGAGCATGTTCCCGACGTTCGCACAGGCGATCAGCAAGATCCCGACGACGGCTGCAAAGATCAGCCACAGGACCGAACTCGCGCTGCCGAGCAGCGCGACGCGGCCGGACACAATCGAGAGTCTCCAGCCATAATCGTCCTTCGGATACTGCTTCTGTAAGCGCGTCGAAAGCAAGGAGAGTTCGGCGTTGGCACTCGCGATGGTGGCGCCGGGCGCTAAGCGGGCGAGTCCGCCTAGGAAGCGGTCACCGCGCTCCGCCAGCGTCACGTGCTCGGGGAGCGCGCCGTAGTAGTCCTGCGGCTCAAAGGCGGTATCGGCGCCGTCTGGCTCGAGTGAAGCTTGCCCGGGTTTTAAAATGCCGACGATGCGTTCTGGCACACCGTTGAGCGTAACAGTCTTCCCGACGGCGTTGGGATCCGCCGCCAAATCGGTACGCCAAACCTTGTCGGAGACAACGATGTCGTTCACGCCCGAGGCGCCGTCGCTCGGAACCAGCACGCGGCCGAGTTCCGGCGTGATTCCCAAAATACTAAAGTAGTCCGGGCTCACGTCGTAGCCCGAGATGGCGAACGGGCGCCCGTGCGCCAGCATCGTTCCGCCGTCCTCCTCAATGCCGGCGGAAGCGGACAGTGCGCGCGCGTCACGCACGTCGAGCACATCGCCCAGGGAGATGTGCGATGCGGGCGCTCCGTCCTTCGGCGTTCCGTCTATGATCACGATGCCGTTAGGATCTTTGAAGGGCAACGGCTTGAGTACGACCGCGTTGAGCACGCTGAAGACGGCGACGTTGGCGCCAATACCGAGCGCGAACGTGATCACTACGATCGTGACGAAGAGCGGCGCCTTCGCCAAGCGCCGCAGCGCATAGGATGCATCGCGAACGAAATCCTCAAGGCGCAAGCGCAGGCCGGTGATCGCGAGGTCGAAGAGATCGCTCAGGTGTGGGTTATGCTCAGCCGACGCATCGATCTGCGCGCCGTAATGGTCGCGAAATTCGCGCGGCGCAAGTAGCAAAACCAGGCGCAGCCAGAACCGCATCATGCAAACGCGCTCGCGGAGAGTAGCCGCCGGTCCATTGCCGTCCGCACCGCGTCGGCCATGCGCGACGCTTCAGCTCGCGCCACCTTGCGTCCCCACGGCGTGAGGCGATAGTAACGGCGCCGCGGATCCTCGGAATCGACGCGATCGACTTCGACGATCCATCCGTCGGTCACCATTTGTTTGATCAGACGATAGAGTGTGCCAGGCCCAAGCCGCACCGAACCACCGGTCGCATCTTCGACTTCTTTCGCAATGCTGTAGCCGTGCCGCTCCTCGGCGGCGAGCGCAAGTAAGATGTAAAAGCCACTCGGGCTGAGCGGTAAGAACTCGCGCGGATCGCCGCCTCCGTCCATTATCGGACCTCCTCTATATCCATAATAGATATATCAACTATGGAGCGACTGTCAAGGGCTACTCATAGCGGAGCGATTCGGCCGGCTCGACGCGGGTCGCCCGCAAAGCCGGCTGAAGCGACGCGAGCAGCGCGGCAAGGAACACGAGCACGACAACCGTTGCAAATGTCGCCGGATCGAAGGGCGAAATGCTTTGCAGTTGCGGCGCGATCGCGCGCGCGGCGAAGGCCGTGATGACCACGCCGAAAGCGACGCCGATCGCCGTGGTCGCGAGCGCGCGGCGAAGTACGTCGGCAACTATCGTGCGCGCGGTCGCGCCAAGCGCGATGCGCACGCCGAACTCGCGCACACGCTGCGTCACCGAAAACGAGACGACGCCGAAGATCCCGGAGAGCGCGAGCACGAGCGCGATCGCTCCCAGGGCGCCGAGCAGGATCGTCGTGAGACGAATCTTCACGGTGTCATTAGCGATCCGCTGCGAAATCGTTGAGACTTCCGGAGGCGGCTGCGACGGCATCACCGCGGCGAATGCGGACTGGACTTCGCGGCCGGCGGCGGTTGGATCGAGGCCCGGTGCGCGAACGATCGCCGCGAAGAAAGGCTGCGGCAGTTGCGCGAGCGGTGCGTAGTACTCGGGGATTCCGCCCACGACGCCAAAGGCGTCGGCGACGATATTGACGCGCTGGTCGGGAACCACGCCGACAATCGTCGCCCAGTGGTACTGGGCCGGTCCGGTTTGAATACGGATCCGCGCTTTGAGCGGATCCATTCCGGCGAGATACTCCTGGACGAAACGCGCGCTGACGATCGCGACCGGCGCGGATCCGATGGTGTCATCGTCGGTGAATGCGCGGCCGCGCAGCAGCCGCACGCCGAACGCGCCGAAGTATTGGGAGGATACGGCGTTTGCCAGCGCGAGCGGTTCCTGCCCGCGCGCGTAGGTACGCCCGAAGACCCCGGTGTTCGACTCTAACTCTATGTCGGCGATCGGATAGAAGAGTGCCAGCGCCGCGGATTGCACCCCGGGCAGCGCGCGAAGCCGCCGCAGCAATTCCCGTTGCGTCGATAGTACTGCATCCGGCGCTTGGGTCTGTGGAAGCTCGACCGGCTCGCTCACGACAACGCCGTTCGCGTCGATGCCGAGCGGTGCGTTGATCGTTTCGAGAAAGCTGCGCAGCATCAGACCCGAGACAATCACGAGTGCGATTGCCAGTGCGACCTCGACGATAACGAAGGCCGAGCGCAAGCGGTGACGGGTTGAGCCGTCGCCGCCGCGACCCGCTGACTTAAGCACTGATTGCAGGTCGTTCGATCGAAGAGACGCGATCGGTGCAAGCCCTGCAAGTAGCGTCGCCAGGATCACGATCGCAATCGCGTAGAGCAAGCTCCCGCCGTCGATAGCAATCGATTGGGCGCGCGGCAACGCGCGCGTGAGGATGCCGCCGAGAAGTTGCAGCGCACCATACGCGAACCCAACGCCGAAGACTGCTCCAATCGATGCCAGCAGTCCCGTCTCGATGAACAGCTGGCCGGCGATCCGGCGCGAGGAAGCACCCAGGGCGCGGCGTACAGCGAGTTCGCGGTCGCGCGCCGACCACCGCGCGGCGAGCATGTTCCCGACGTTGGCGCACGCGATCAACAGAATGCCGACCACCGCCGCAAAAACGATCCACAACGACGATGATGCCTTGCCCAACACGAGCGTTGATAGCGGCTGCACGAAGAACGAGAAGCCCTTGTTCGTTTCGGGAAAGGCTTGTGTCAGATTCGCCGATATTTCTTTGAGTTCGGCGTTGGCACGTTCGATCGTGACGCCTGGTGCGAGCCGCACGATTCCACCCACCATGCGGGCTCCACGCTGCGAGGCCGGCGGATTCGCCGGCAACGCCTCGAGCAAATCTTCGCTCGTAACCCGTTCCCCGTTGGGATCGGCAAGTCGTTGGCCGGGCGCCAGGACGCCGATTACGCGATATGGCTTGCCGTCGAGCATGATGGAACTGCCGATAACGGCGGGATCGGCGGCGAAGTGCTTGCGCCAGAGTTCATCTGAGATGATCGCGGCGCGCACACCGGGTCTACCGTCGGCGGCAGTAAAACCGCGCCCCAGTCGCGGAGTGACGCCGAGCAGGCTGAGATAGTTCGTCGAAACGCGCAGGCCGTGCAAAGCAAACGGTTTGCCGCGCAGCAGTAGCGTCGGATGGCCAAACGAGCCGCTTGCCGCCACCCCCTGCAGTGTATGTGCTCGGGACGCGATGTCGAGCGCATCGACTGCTGAGATTACTGGAAACACATCGCCGCGGGGACCGATCGACGTGAGCACGCCCAGTGACGACGGGTTTGCGAACGGCAGCGGACGCAGGACGACCGCATTGAGCACGCTGAAGACCGCGACATTCGCACCTATGCCCAGCGCGAACGCGAGGACAACGATCGCAACGAAGAGCGGCGCGCTGCGCAAGCGCCGCAGCGCGTACGAGAAGTCGCGGGCGATCGCATCGAGGTGCATAAGCACGGCTCCTTTGACCAGATCCAAGAGTTGGTGCGCGGCACGCGACGGGTCGTCGTCCATATCGGCGAGGATCTCGTCGCGATGGCGCGCGCGAAAGTCGGCCGGATAGGTGAGCAAGACCGCGCGAGCCATGAGGCCGGCGACACTCACGAGCGCGATCCAGCCGGCAATAGATCGAACGAACGAGCCGCTCGCACCAGCGCGTCGAGCCGCCGCGCTTCGGCCTGTGCGACGCGCCTGCCGAGGGCCGAGAGGCGATAGCGGCGACGACGCGGATCGTGCGCGTCTTCGCCGAGCTCGACGATCCAGCCGTCAAGCAGCAGTTGGCGGATCAACGGATAGAGGGTGCCGGGCGTAAGGTGCACGGTTCCACCGGTGATCGACTCGATTGCCTTTGCAATCGCGTAGCCGTGCCGTTCTTCTTCGGCTAGCGAGAGTAGAATATAGAAAACGCGTGGATTTAAGGGGATCAGCGATTCGACGTCGTTGGGCAAACGGTACCTCACGTAAGCGTGACTCTATCGCCTCACACTATATCGGTATACGATATATTGGTCAAGCCCCAAGGGGGAGCCATGCATGCCGATAAAGGTGCCGGGATGCTTGTACGACGCTTCACGGCCCGCGCCACGGCGGCAAATGCGCCGAGATACTATGCCTTCTTTCGCGATGAGCTCACCCCGCAGCTCAAACAAATCTCCGGCCACCGCGGCGCCTTAGTTCTGAGCCAAACGGGCAACGCAAACGTCGAGATCACGGTTCTAACATTTTGGGAGTCGGCCGAATCGATCCGGGCATTCGCCGGCGACGTGCCAAACAAGGCCGTCGTCGAGCCCGAGGCGCGCGCTCTGCTCGCTTCGTTCGACGACGAGATCGAGCAGCTCACCGTAGAGCTGGACTTGCGCTCCTAGCTGTCGGGCGGGGCAAAACGTTGTGCGCACCGGGGGTTGGGCATGCGTTAGTTTGCGCGAAGCAGACGACGTGTTGCGTCACCGGTTTGCATCCCCCGTCGGCAGCGAAGCACGTACCGGGAGGGCGCGTCGCGCGCGGAGACGAACGCCCCACCGCGCTTACGGTGACAGGACCGGAGACGGGCGCGTTCCCAGCCACGACGCCAGATCGGTTTTGGCCGTCACATAGTTCCCGGTATTCAATTCTTCGCGGAACTCACCGAAGAGCCCGAACGCCTCGGCGAAAGCATCGTGCTTGTGAATCGATTCGTAGTTGATTTGGCTGGCGAAGACAAACGTATCGTCCGGCAGATCGGCATACATGTCGAGCGAGCGCGCGAGAATCCCGCGTACGACGTCCTCGACGAATTTTGGATTATGATGCGCCTTGTTGACGATGAAGAACTCGTCGGGCCGCTTGAGCAGATCGTACGTCTCGCTCGACATCGACCCTTCGACGATTTCGACCAAGTCCTCGGCGCGAACGACATCCGCATCGCGGTCGCCGACCCCGAGCAGTACGGCACCGCGGCCGCGCTGATTGTGGGTGGCTACCGGCAGCGCGTCGAGCGCGCGCTGCGCGTCGGCCTCCGAAAACCCCGCCTCGATCAATTCGCGCATCGAGTGTTCGCGCACCATCTGCTGTGCGCACGGGCACGCCGTCATACCCTCGGCTTCGACGCCTACGACGCGGCGCGTGCCGCGTTCGTCGGCGTGCGCGATACCGACCAACGTATAGATTTCTTCGCCGCGCTTGCCCGAGACCGGCGTCCAGCGCTCGAGCCCGAAGTCGGCACGTAAGCGCACGTCGGCGCGAATCGCGCGCTGACTGCGCACGATCTGGTGAGCGATGGCCTCGACCAGCCGTTCGATGCGCGCCGGCTCCGGCGACGCGTCCAGCACGTCCAGCGTCGCCTCTTCCAAAATCTCGGAAAAGCGCGACATATGCACGCCGGCTTTATCCGGCGCAAGGTCGGCGACCATGGTGAATTCGCCGTTGAAGACGCGCGGCTGCCCATCGATTTCGAGTTGCACGATACGCCGCACGCGCGAGACACCGACCCGATTGAGCGAAAGCCGAACGTCGGGCGTCTCCTCCTGGCGATTGGCGAGAAAATGGAGGCTGCGCGTAAGCCGCCGCGGCGCGGTGCTGCCGTTGCTCGGAGCGAAGTGCGCGAACTGCGAGGCGATCTCGGTAAGTGGCACGGCATTGTACGGGCGTTGCGCCAGCTGCGGATGGGTCCAACCCCCGAAGACCAACAAGTCGATGTCGATCGGACGCGCCTGCAAGCGCGCATTCGAGATGCGGCCGACCGCGAGCTCGACCTCACGCGCGATGCGTTCGAACGCTTCCCGCCCGAGCGCGGTGTCGATCTGCGCTGCGACGTTCAGGAACGCCGGTCCGCCGGCGCCGTCGGCCGGCTCGCTCTCATAGAACGAGGACACGCGCTCGATGCGGGCGTAGGCGCGCAACCGCTGTAGCGCAGCGAGGATGTTCGCTTGCCGATCGCCGAGATTTGAACCGATTCCGATATAGACGTGCACGCTTACCGTTCTTGTAGCAGGGACTCCACCGTCGCTCGCACTTCGTCGTCCTGCGAATCGCCGACAATGACCTTTCGTAAGCGACCGTGGCGATCGAAGAAGAGTTGCGTCGGCCAGGCGTTGACGCCGTAGGCATCCCAGAGCGAGAAGCCATTGTCGACGGCGACCGGCCAGGTGATGCCCAGTTGGCGCAGACTCTGCGTCACGTAGGGCCGCTCCTTCTCAGCCGGCGTTTCCGGCGTGTGGATCCCAACGATGGCCAACCCCTTGGCGCGATCGCCGGCATAAAGGGAACGCAGCGTGGGTACGACGTTGCGGCAATTGTAGCAATCGACCGTGAACACGTCGACGATGACGACCTTGCCGGCCAGTTCGGCGGCTGCAACACGACCGCCGATCCAATCTTTTGCCGCGAGGATCGGTTGAAGCGTCGTGGTGCTCGCAAGGAGCACGAGTGCAAGTAGTTTGAACATATGCAGAGTACGCCGGGTCACCGGTGCACGGATGAAGATGGAGCCAGCGTGAGCAACGAGGCGATCTACCCTTATTCCCTCGAGCCCAAAGAGACCCCCGCCATCTGGGGCGGCGACGCCTTGGTCAAGCACTTCGGCAAGAAGGCCGACCCCAACGAGAAAATCGGTGAGTCGTGGGAGTGCTGGGACGAGAATCGCGTGCTCAACGGACCGCTCGCGGGCAAGACGATCGCGCAGTTGCGCACTGAACTCGGCGCAACGCTGCTCGGCGACCTCGATCCGAGCCTGCTCTTCCCGATCCTCACCAAGATCATTGACGCGCGCGACGCGCTTTCGGTGCAAGTGCATCCGGATGACGCCTACGCACGGCGGGTGGAGCACCAGCACAACGGCAAAACCGAGTGCTGGTACATTCTTTCGGCTGACGACGGCGCTGAATTAGTCTATGGTTGGGCGCACGACACGACGCGCAAAGAGTACGAGCAGCGCGTGGCCGACGGGACCCTGGGCGACATCCTGCGGCGCGTGCCGGTGAAGCCCGGACAAACGTACTATCTGCCTGCCGGCACACTGCACGCGATCGGCGCGGGTATCGTGCTCTTCGAAACCCAGCAGGCTAGCGACCTGACCTATCGCATCTTCGACTGGAACCGCGTGGACAAAGACGGCAAGCCGCGCGAACTCCACGTGCAAAAGGCGGGCGACGTGCTCGACTATCACCAGGGCAATCGCAACGCCGTCGCGACAATCCCGTATCACTACGAAGGGTTGGAACGCGTCGCACTGGTCGCAAGCCGCAACTTCTTCGTCGAGCACGTCACTGCGACCGACGAGGCCGCCTCGCTCGATACTGACGGACGACCGGCGATCGTAATGACACTCGAGCGCCCGATGACGCTGCGTGCCGGTGACACGGCGCTCTCGCTCGAACGCTATCAGACGGCGCTCGTGCCCGCCGCCGCGCAGTGGTACACCGTCTCGGCGGTCGATGGCGCTACGTCGCCGTTTATGCTGGTGGCGCCGCCAAAAAGCACCGAAACAATGACCGTGCGGTTGCTGGCCGCGGGCATCGAGCAAGATCGCATCGATCGTTTCATGGCGCAGTTCACGTGATGACACTCGGCGGCGAGCGCGCGGATGCGCTGGCCGAACGTTTCGGCACGCCGCTGCTGGTCATCGATCTGCGCGCGCTCGATAGGGCGCTCGACGGGATGCTCGCAGCAGCATCCCCGCACAACATCGCGGTGTCGTATGCGGCGAAGGCGCTTCTACTACCTGGGCTGGTTCGCTATTTGCATCCGCGGCCGGTTGGGATCGACACGGCGTCGATCGGAGAACTTGAGGTCGCGCTGCGCGGTGGGTTCGAACCCTCACGCTTGACCCTGCACGGCGCCGGGAAGAAGTCCGAAGAATTCGATGCCGTCCTAGATGGCCGTGCCGGCCGCATTGTGATCGACGGTATCGACGAGCTGCGCACGTTTATCGCGCGCGCGAGTGGCCGCGCTGCCGATGTGCTCCTGCGTTTTAACACCGGCATCGAGGCGCATACCCACGATTTCATTCGCACGGCGGGTGACCGGAGCAAATTCGGCTTCGCGCCGAGCGAGGCCGACGAGGCGTTCGCGCTGCTACGCGAAGCCCCGTCGCTGCGGGTGCACGGTGTGCACGGTCACATCGGCTCGCAGATCTACGACGCGCTGCCGTACGTCGAAAACGCGCGGCGCTTGGTGGATCTGCTCGGGCGTATGCGCGCCGCGGGATTCGACCGCGCGGATACCATTATCGTCGGCGGCGGGTTCGGCGTCCAGATGCGCCCCGATGCGCGAGACGAAACGATCGATATTGCGGGAACTCTGGATGCCGTCGCACGCGTCGTGCCCTCCGGCATTCGGGTCGAGATCGAGCCCGGACGCGCCTTGATCGCGGCGGCCGGGACGTCGCTCTATCTCGCCATGGCGATCAAGCGCTTCGAGGGACGGCGCTTCGTGATCGTCGACGGCAGCATGGCGGATAACCCGCGCCCGGCCCTCTACGGCGCCTATCATCATTTTGAAGCCGCCGATCCACGCACGCCGCTCGCGCCGGCGATGGTCTGCGGCCGTTCGTGCGAAGCTGACGAGTTGGGCGAAGCGGTGATGCCGGAAGATCTACACGCCGGCGATCTGGTCGCGATGCGCACGACCGGCGCCTACACCTACAGCATGTCGAGTAATTACAATTGGTTTCCACGGCCACCGGTCATTGCCGTCGGCGCGGGTGAACCGCAGATCTGGGCAAGCCGCGAAACCCTCTAGCTCTCACGGCAGCTTCCACGATGTACCGTCGGCGAAAGCGACGCTCGTGACCTCGGCTGAAATCACGGACGGCACACCCTTGTAAAGATAGACCGGCGGTTCGAGTCCCGATCCCTCCTGAGACATTTGCGCGTATGCTAAGACGCTCGGTAGCATCGTCGCATAAAAACCGACGCAGTCATTTTTTCGTGTCGCATTCGCTGGAATGTTGGCGTGGACGTCCAGCTGATCGTCACCGATGTCCGTTCCATCTGTAGAGAGGTGCCGGTACGCGATGCGCACATCGGTAATCGTCTTCGACCTTTCGTTCTCGATCGTCGCGCACGCGAGCGGAATCGGATACTGTCGTTCGGCCCGCAGGTCGATAACCATCGGCGCAGAGTCCCCGTAGGTGGTAACCGACGATAACGTCACGGGCGATCCCGGGATGTTAACCGCCGCCCCGGCAACGGGCGGAACCAGGCTCCACGACGTGCCATTTTGATCGATGACGCTCAGAACGAAGACCTGCGCCTGCGCGTCGGATGCATAGTTCAAGCCGCCATGATAGGTCGGGCCGCAGACGCTCAGCCTTCCCCCCGGCGCAAGCGGTTCGTTTCCGGAGATCAATGTTGACGCAGCCACGACGGGATCGTCAAAGAGACGCGTTTCGTCAACGATCGCTCCGCCGTATGGCCGCGTCCAGGCGAAGTCCAACAGTAGTTGCAGCATCGGGGAATCGCCCACATTGGTAATCACGGCACACTCGGCGCCCCAAATGCCGGTCTCTACATCCTTGTCTTCACGAAAGGCGACGCTGTTGATGCGAATTCCCGAGGACGGCAACGGCAACAAAATCGTACCGTCGCTCTGAGTCTGCGCTAAGGAGCTTACCGGCGCTGTTGGATCCGATGACGGCCACGAGGTGCCGTCGGCAAACGTCGCGCCCGTAATCTCTGCCGAGACGACGGACGGCACCCCCTTGTAAAGAAACTCCGGCGTTTGAACGGCGCTGCCGTTTGCGGCGCGCTCAGCGTACACGAGCAGCCCCGGTTGTGCCGTAGCGCCAAAGGCGCGGCAGTTACTGGCATTCTGCCCGTGGGGGAGAATAGTGGAATGCACGTTAAGCACATCGTTGCCGACGTCTGCGCCAGCAAGTGCCAGGTGGCGGTAGGCGATGCGCACGTCCTTTATGGTTTTCGCGCTCTGACTCGTGATTGTTGAACAAGCCAATGGCAGAAGGTTCGCAGGGACGTGCCAGGCGGTCAGCATCGTCGGCGTGGCATAGTCGTAGGTGTTGACCGCGGACAGCTTTGCTGGGGAACCCCGATCGTTGATGGTGAGCCCGGCGACCGGTGGAACCAGACTCCACGTCGTCCCGTTTGCGTAGATGATATTCGTGGCGAATACGTGCGCTTGTGCGTTGAGCGAACCCGTCGCGTTGCCGTGAGTGGTCGGCCGACACACGTTGACCGACTGCACGGTGCCTGTTAACGAGCCCATCGTCGCGCCAGGCGCGAGCGGTCCGTTCAGTACCTCTATTTCGTCATATTCATTCGACCCGTTTGGTTGCGTCCACGCGAAGTCCAGCGTAACTTGACTCAACGGAACATCGCCAACATTGGTGATCGCGACGCACGCGCTCCCCCACACCGGCGAACCACGGCCACTCGGATGAAGGTCGAACCGGTCTATCCGAATTTCTGAAGATGGCGCCTGCAGGAGCACCGAGCCGTCGTTCTGCGTCTGCGCCATCGCGTTGAATGGTGTTGCGGATGCCAGCGTTACCACTAGCAATGCGTCCACGAGCCAAACGCGCCCGCTCATCGTCCCATTTTCATCCAGCAATGTAGTGAACCCCGCTTATGGAACACTCAGTTCGGCTTGCAAAGTGTGGCCTAAAGCAGCCTGATGATACATTCGTTCGAACTCGATCGGAGACCGCTTTCCGAGTGAGCTGTGGGCTCGATGCAAGTTGTAGTCTGCGATGTGCGCGGCGATCGATTGCTCGGCGTCATCGAGATCAACGTACGCGCGGAGCCAAATTTCTTCACGTTTCAGGGTTCCGATGAAACGTTCACAGATCGGATTGTCGGTCGGCGTTCCCGGTCGGCTAAAGCTCTGCAGTGCACCATTTTCGAGCAACAGGTCTTGGTAGCGAGAAGCGTAGTATTGGCTGCCGCGATCCGAGTGATGCACGAGCGCAGCTTTCGGTCGGCGCGAAACCAGCGCCATTCGCAATGCCTCGATCGTCAAGTCGGGGGTGATGTTCGTTCCGATCGCCCAACCAACACAGCGGCGACTGAATGCGTCGACGATCACCGCGAGGTATGCCCAACGGGATCGCAGCGGCACGAACGTGATGTCGGTCAACCACAGGTGGTTCGGAGCGCTTGGAACGAACCGAGACAAGTTTGGAAGATCTCCATACGCTCCGCGAGCACCGCGCCATTTCGGGCGTCGCAGTGGCTTTGCGAGCAAATTGTGCACGCGCATCAACTGCATCACGCGCTTGGAATTCACCGTTTCCCGCTTGCGAAGGCGATTGGTCACTTGCCGATAGCCGTAGCGCGGATGCTTGATCAACACTTCCTTGATCGCGGTAACGAGCCGCGCATCGCCCTTGCGCGGCTCGGGAGCAAAAGGGCGATAGAACGCCGCTCGCGGGAAATCCCACGCACGAGAGAACGCGGTTCGGGTGAGGCGCACCATACCATATGGCGTCGGAACAACAGCACCGTGCAGTTCCGACGCCAACGCGAGAAGCGCTACTCGCTTTTCTCGCGGGCGAGTTCCTTGATGCGCCGCAAGGCTTTTTTTAAGATCAGGTTTTCGGCAGCGAGCTGGCCCAGCTGCCTTTCCAATTCACCGATCTTCGCGTTATCGGTGTACGCTTTGCCGCGGCCGGCAAACGCATCTTTCTGGTATGTTTTGAAATCGCGCACCCACTTGCGCACGACTTCCGGATGAAGCTCGTTGCTCTTGGCGATCTGGCTGACCGCGCCGCCCTTCAAAACGGCATCGACGATCGTCATCTTGAATTCGCGGCTGAAGCGCCGGTAGACACGGGGCATGAGTTACCTCCAAAGCAGGCAGGCAAGCTCAACTTTCTGTGTCAGGGTCGGGGTTCACTACAGTTTGCGTCTGATCACGTCCATGTGACAAACACCCGTTCGTGAACCCGCTCACCGGCATCCATTGCCATGCAAACAACTAAGGGTGATAGTCCAGGCAATTGGAACTATGGACCGAGCGTACCAGAACCATCAAGGAAGTGTAAAGTAGTCTCTTCTTACCATACGTTTCGTAGCCGAGGCTATATGACGCCGCGAAGGCGGTCCTCGAAGTGCCCGATGACGCCCGGTGCGATCGCGACGAAGTTCGTGTACTCGAAATACTCTTCGTAGCGAAGATAATTCAGCGTGTAGAGGCCGTCGCGCTTGAGCACGAAGACGCGATAGCCACGCGACTCTAGCAGCGTATAGGCAGCGCGGAGCGTGTCTCCGGCGAGTTGCCAAGGGCGGTTGTACTCGAATTGCACGACCCCGATCGATCGCGACGACAGCGCTTGGCTCCCGCCGCGCATCACCTGCAGATCGTAGCCTTCGGCATCGATCTTCAATAAATCGACGCGATCCCAGCCGGCTTCGCGCAGCGCAGCATCGAGCGTCGTCACCGTCACGGTGCGCGTGGTGCCCGGCGTACGCATAAAATCCGGAACCAAGGTGCTCCCTCGCCCCGCATCCGGCTCCTCGAAAAATGCCAGCGAGCCCGGCTCACTGCCGAGCGCGACATTGAACGGCGTAATGCGAAATTCGCTGCGAAACCGGCACTCGAGGGCGTCGAATGCGCTGCGCGATGGTTCAAACGCGAGCGCCGCAAACGTGCGACCGTGCATGCTGTCGCGCGCCATGCCAAGCCAATCGCCGACGTTCGCACCGACGTCTATGAACCGATCGCCGTAACTTGCAACGCGCTCAACGAGCCAACGTTCACCCGTATCAAGCGCATCTGGACTCTCGGCGAGATGATACTTGATGACGCAGCGGCATTGATTGCGCAACGCAACCGCGAGTCGCACACCAAGCGGCGATTTCGCCGCTAGACGCTGGAGCCAGTCAAGCACGGACGCTCGCCAGCGATATCGCGGTGCCGGGAGCCGTCGCGCAGATGAAGGCGTCATCGGTAATGAGTTGCATTCCTTCGCTTTCCGCTAGGGCGACATAGGAGGCGTCATAGGCGGTTAGACCGCGAGCCGTCCACTTCGCTACGTACTCGAGTTCGGGCTCACGAAACTGAAGCCCCGAGACTCCAAGTGCCTCTGCCAGCGTCTTAAGCGCGGATTCCGCCCATTTCCAACGTCGCCCGGCAACATTCAGGATCTCTAGTGCGAGTAGGCGGGGCACAAATACGATAAGTTCACCCGACTCGAATTGCGTGCGCAGCGAAGTTGCCGCATCAAGGTGGGGTTCGCCCTCGGTATGAAACCACTTGAATATTACCGATGCGTCAAGAACGACTTCGGTCATCGAGCGTCGCGTTCGGAGCGTATCGCCTTGGTAGAATCGCCCGGCGGGCTATCGGAAAAAAGGCGATCGATCCGACGCAAGGCAGCACGCGCGGACGGCGTCGCACCCGAGCCAAGTGCGCGCGCTGCATCGCGCTCCGCGAGTTCAGCGAGATACGCGCTACGTGACAAGCCGCGTGAGGCGGCGATGCGGTCGATCCGCCGCAACAGCCGGTCGTCGATCGAAACGAGCACCTTAGCCATGTGCTAAGTATATCCGGTATATCCGGAGCTAGCAAGTCTGGACGCCCGCGCGTGGGGGAAGCGGTCGGAGCGCGCGAATGGAGCGGCCATGCTGGCGCTCTTCGCACTTCTTCTTCCCGCCCCGCTTTTTGATGCGCCGACATTACGCGGCGCCCTGGTGAGCGCATACGTGATCTCGGCGCAGACCGGTCAAGTCGTGTACGAACGCAACGCCGACGCCGATGTAGTACCTGCATCAACGCTCAAACTGTTGGTCGGTTCGGCGACGCTCGATCAACTCGGCGCGGACTTCAGCTTTACGACCACGCTCGAGACCGACGGAACGACGCTCTATCTGCGCGGCGGCGGCGATCCGCTGTTGCGTCCGAGCGACTTCAACGACGCGGCGCGCGCGTTGACGGTTCTTGGAGCGACACATTTCGATGCGCTCGTCGGCGATGACGGGCCGCCGCGCGTCGAGCGGTATCCTGGCGGCTGGTCGGTCGACGATCTTCCGTTCTACTATTCGGCGCCGCCGAGCCCGCTTTCAATCGACGATAACGCCATGCACGTGCTCGTGCATCCGGCCGCGGTCGGCGCGCCACCGACCCTAACGGTCGAACCGGCCGCCCCCGTCGTGATCGTCAACGAGGCGACGACCGGACCGGCGCACTCGGACGACACGACGTGGCTCACGCTGTCGTGGGATCAACCCGACACCTTGATCCTCACCGGAAACGTACCGGCGGACGAAACCGACGGCGACGTCCACACCGCGATCCTCGATCCGGCGCGTGCCACGCTCGCGTTTGCCCGCGATGCGCTCACGCAAGGCGGCATCGCGTTTGCGAATCCGGCGCGGCTGGCGACGACGCCGTCAGGAACCCGCGTGCTGTGGACGCACCACTCGTCGCCACTCTCCCGACTGCTCAGCGATATGTGGTTGCCGAGCGACAATCTGCTCGCGGAATCGTTGCTTGACACGCTTGCTCCGACGCGCGATGCCGCACTCGACCGCGAGCGCACGTGGCTTCGCTCCATCGGTATCGACCCGGCAACGACGACACTTTCCGACGGCAGCGGCCTCTCGAGTTACGACCGCATAACTGCGCGCGATCTGGTGACGATTCTCGCGCATGACTACAACGGACCCAATCGCGACATCGTGATGGGTGCGCTCCCCATCGCCGGTCAGCGCGGCACGCTCGCGCACGCCTTCAAATTCCCTCCGCTCGAGGGAAAGATCGTCGCGAAAACCGGCACGGTCAATCACACTCACACGCTCGCCGGGTATATGGAAACGCCGCACGGCACGCTCATCTTCGCGCTCATGGTGAACAACTGGATGGACGATACGCCCACGGCCTCGGCGAATTTGCGCGCCTTCCAGTCGACCTTTTTGGCGTCGTTCTTCGAATGAGCCGGTCGTTGCGCAAAGCCACCTCGATCGACGACCTTCGCACGCTTGCCGAAGGGCGCGTCCCGCGCGCGTTTTTTCAGTACGCCGATCACGGCTCGTACACGCAGCAGACGCTGCGCGCCAACCACGACGATCTGCAAGCGCTGCATCTGCGCCAACGGATCGGCATCGATATGGCCGCGCGCGATCTCTCGACGACGATTGCGGGCGAATCCTCCGCGCTGCCCTTTGCGTTCGCTCCGATCGGGTTGTGCGGCATGCAGCACGGCGATGGCGAGATTCTGGCATGTCGCGCCGCACATGCCGCCGGCATACAATTCACGCTGAGCACGATGTCGATTTGCTCGATCGAAGACGTCGCGGCAGCCGTGGAGAAACCGTTCTGGTTCCAACTTTACGTGATGCGCGACCGCGGGTTCGTTCGCGATCTCATCGCTCGCGCTGCGGCTGCAAAGTGCAGTGCGCTGATGGTGACGATGGACCTCACCATGCTCGGACAGCGTCACTGCGACATCAAGAACGGTCTATCCGTCCCGCCCGAGCTTACCGTCGCAAATCTGCTCGACATCGCGACCAAACCCGCATGGGCGCTTTCGATCTTGCGCGCCAAGCGCAAGACGTTCGGCAACCTCGCCGGGCACATCGCCGGCATGAACGACGTCACCAAGCTCGCCGCGTGGGTCTCGAAGCAATTCGATCCGACGCTGAACTGGCGCGATCTCGAGTGGATCCGCGAGCTGTGGCCCGGGCGCATCATCATCAAAGGGCTTATGGATCCGCAGGACGCGCGGATCGCGGCGAAGACCGGCGTGACCGCGCTGGTTGTTTCGAATCACGGCGGACGTCAGCTCGACGGCGCGCCATCGAGCATTTCCGCACTGCCGGCGATCGTCGACGCGGTCGGGGGCGAGATCGAAGTGATCGTCGACAGCGGTATTCGCAGCGGGCAGGACGTCTTGCGGGCGCTCGCGCTCGGCGCACAATCGTGTCTTCTCGGGCGCGCCTACGTCTATGGCTTGGGCGCAGCCGGCCAGGAAGGCGTCAAACGCGCGGTCGACATCATCCGCGGCGAGCTCGACATTACGATGGGGTTAACGGCGACCACGAGCGTGCGCAAGGTCCGCAGCGACGTGCTGGCCTAGGCCGCCCATGAATCCAAGGTCGCCCGAGCGGCGTTCCTAAGATATATGATGCGGCGATCACAGTTTATCGGTAGCCTTGCCGGAGCAGTCGTCCTTGCGCCGGCGTTCGCTCGCGCAGCAGCAAGCAAGTATGCCGTGACGCATAGCGACGCCGAGTGGAAAGCACTTCTCGGCCCCGATCGGTACGTGATCCTGCGCGAAAACGGTACGGAGCCGGCTTTCTCGAGTTCGCTCAACGGCGAGCACCGTGCCGGCATGTATCTTTGTGCCGGCTGCAATCTCGAACTCTTCACGTCGGAAATGAAGTATGACAGCGGCGACGGCTGGCCCTCATTTTGGACGGTCCTGCCGCACACGACGTTAACCCAATCCGATTACGATATTCCCGGCGAGGAGCGCACCGAAGTGCACTGCCGTCGTTGTGGCAGCCACCTGGGACACATCTTCGACGACGGTCCGGCGCCAACGCACCTTCGCTACTGCATCGACGGCTTGGCATTACAGTTCATAGCTAAAGCTTGACGCTCTCGCTGCGTTGACCGTGCAGCAATGACGCGCATGGCCGCCGAATAGTGAGCCTTCGTGACGGCTCGCCCGGTTGAGAACTACCAACCGCAGGACGCGCTCGATGACGCGAAACTTGCGGCCTGGCTCGAGCGTGTTACGGCGAGCCGCGATTTAACCTTACCCCCGCCGGGTTCGCCTGACGCCGAAGCTCTGCTCGGATTCTTCTACATCCTCTCCACCGAACTGAGCGATCTCGCGTCGGTAGTCAACGGGGCGCTTGGCGCGGCCAGCCGCGACGCCGAGTCGCTTTCGGCGATCGTGTCGTCGACTTCGGAGCACGAGCGCGGAATCCGCGAAACCGCTTCGGCGATCAACGAGGCAGCAATCAGCGCAACGCATGTCGCTCAGACCGACGAGGCGTTACGAAACGTCGTGTCCGGCGCGTTCACGGCGACCGAAGAAGCCGCAGCAGAGTTCGAGGCGATTCGCAGCTCACTGGCCGCCCTCGGCCAGGGGCTCGAAGCCGGCGTGACGCCGCTCGAGACGATGGATGATGCGGTGCGTGGCGTCGCCGTCTTTCTCGCCGCGCTCAAGAAAATGTCGCGCCAAGCGCAGCTGCTCGGCGTGAATGCATCCGTTGAGGCTTCGCATATCGGCGAGGCCGGCGCACGTTTCGCTATCGTCGCATCCGAGGTGCGTAAGCTGGCCGGCTCGACGCGCGCCTCGTGCGACGACATCAACCGGCTGATCGGCGAGCTTGCCCGAGCGACCGACCGGCTCACCACGGCAACACGCGAGGCCCAAGGGGCGACCGATGAAGCCTCGCTGCGCATCGACGCCGCGTCGGCGAATCTGCTTCAAGGGCGTGGTTCGCTCGAGCGTGTGGAAGAAATTGTCGAGAGCATCGCAAGCATCGCAACCCAACAGTCGACCTCGCTGCATAACGTCGTGGCGAGCATCGAAGAGATCTCGCGCCACGCGAGCGGTGTCTCGCAAGCTTCTGCGCAGGCCGCCGCGCTCGATCTCTTCGGGCTGCTCCAAGAGGCCGAGCGCAACGCGCGCACGTGGCGCCTGCTGCAAACCTCACATGCCCGGCCGGGTGAAAGTACGGCACTCTCACGTTGGCTCACCACCCTGCATGGCGGGCGTGATCCGGCCGAATCGTTTGAAGGAGAAGCGCAATATCCTCAAGCCGCGCGATCGCTACGCGCCTTCCTTGAGGCCGTGAATCGCGATGAACGCGCAACCTTGGCGCAGATCGTACGCGCCAACGTCGCAGCCGCTCGCAACGGCTTTTCGTGGCAATCGATCACGTCGTCGCTCGAGGCGCTGCGTAGCGAGATCGGCAACGTCGCGTCGGCGGTCGACCAGTCGGTGAAGGCGGCTCGCACTGCCGCCGACACCTCAGCGAGCATGCGTCTCCTCGTCGAAGAAATGCGCCGAGCGTACAGCGGCGTGACCACTGCGCTCGCGCAAGCTCTACAACGTATCGGAATTATCGTCGGCGGGGTGGAGGAAGTTGGCCGGCTGGTTGATGCGATGGAGACGGCGGCAGGAGGCGTCGAGCGCATGCTGGTGCTGCTCGAGTCCATCTCTGCCGCTACGAACCTGCTCGCGCTCAACGCGGCAATCGAATCGGCGCATGCCGGCGATCGCGGACGCGGTTTCGCGGTAATCGCGAAAGAGATTCGCGCACTGGCCCGATCGACCCACGATTCCACCCGCGTCGTTGCGGAATCGATCGCACAAGTCGGCCCGACATCGAGCGCCATTCGCGAGTCCGGCGATGGCGTGGCCGAGGAAACGCGAGCGGTCAATCACAGCGCCGACCTCGCGCGCGTCGCGCTTACGAAGCTGCAAGAGGCCTTCGAGGCGACGGTTCAATGCGCGCTCGACGTCTCGGCGACTGCCGAAGAGCAATCGCGCGCACTCGACGCCGTATTACAGCGAGTGAACGCGGGCGCGACCTCACTCGACTACGCGGCCGCTCGCACGACTGACGAACGCCGGCTCGAATTGATCACGTTGGGAAGCCGTTCGCACGCTATTGCGGCGCGACGTTCGATCGGTACGGCAGCGGAGCGCGCGCGCGCGCTTGGCATGCAATATGCCGAGCGTATCGAGAGCGTCATCCAAGATGCCATCGCGTCAAAGAAACTCACGCGCGACGCCCTGCTCCATTCGGACTATGTTCCGATTAGCGGAGATCGGATTAAGAAGCTCGCGCACTTGTTCGACGTTTCACGCGTTCCCGCGAACGGGTTCGCTCCCGAGAAGTACTCGACACGCTGGGATTCGATTATCGAAGAACCCATCATCGACATCCTGGAACAAGCGTACGAGGAGCTTCTGCCCTTCGGCATCACGACGATCGTGGTAGGCGATCTCAATTCGTTCGTCTACGCGTATCCACGGCGCCAGATCGGAGACTGGACCGGCGATCCTGCACTGGACGTCCCGGGCAACCGCATCAAGCGGCTGTTCGAAGATCCCGCATCGCTCAAGTACGCCCGTCACGGTTTGGGGCCGGCGGCGCAAACGCTGCCCAAGCGCGCACCCTATCAAGCTTTTATCGATGCCGGCTGCACGCTCACGCTTCCGGCGGACGGACGCCGTGCGTGGGAGTCGTGGGTCTACGCGCGCGATACCGGGGTCGCGTGCAACGAGATCATCGTCGGTCTCTACGTCCGCGGGCGCCGCCACGGTAACGTCCGCATCATCTACGACGCGAATGTCATCTGACGGGTCATGTGTACGCCTCGCTAAATGGAAGCACACGCGCGCGCTTGCCGTTGATCGCAAACACCGCACTAGCGACGGCCGGCGCGATCGTAACCGCGGCCGGCTCACCAATGCCGGTAGGATTCTCGGAGCTACTCACGATCTCGGCGTGTATTTCCGGAGCTTGGTCCATGCGCATGACGAGATAATCGTAGAAATTGTGCTGCTGTACCGCGCCATTCTTGATCGTGATGATGCTTGCCAGCGCCATCGAGAGCCCGTAATTCGTCGCGCCTTCCATCTGCGCCAACACGATGTTCGGGTTGACCGCGCGCCCTACGTCGGCGACTACGAAGGCGCGATGCACGACGGGCGTGTTGCCGTTCATCGAGACCTCGGCAACCGTTGCCACCGAGGTGCCGTTCCAGAAGCCGGACGCGATGCCTTGCTTCGTACCGGCCGCGGGCGAACCCCACGACGCATTCTTGGCGACAGTACGCAACACGTTTTGAGCACGCGGATTCTTTTTCAAGAGCGCGAGGCGGAACTCGAGGGGATCCTTGCCGGCTGCGTGCGCGAGTTCGTCCATGAACGTTTCCACCACGAAGGTGTTCCAGTTCGCACCCGGTGCGCGTAAGCTGCCGGGCGGTACCCCGCTGTCCGGGTTGATGTAATACGCGTGGTAATTCGGGAACTCATATTGCGAATTTACGACCGTATCCATCGAGACCGAATCCAGCCCGCTCGGCGGCAAAGGGAAGCCCAGGCCCTTTAAGATCGAGTCCATCACCACCGTGTGCTGCATCGCGACCAGGTTGCCGTGCGCGTCGAGCACGCCGCTCACACTGTTGGCGCCCATCGGCTTGTACCAATCGTGCTGGGTGTCGTCTTCGCGCTGCCAAATGACTTGGACGGGCGCCTTGATGGCTTTGCTCACCCACACTGCGTCGTTGGTGAAGTCGGCATAGAGCCGCCGGCCGAATCCGCCGCCCAGATAGGTCGTGTGAATCTGCACTTTATCGACGGGAACGCCGGCGATCTTCGCTGCCGAGGCCTGCGCAATCGTTTGCACCTGTGTCGGCGCCCAAATCTCGACGCCGTCACTGGTTACTGACGCCGTCGCGTTCATCGGCTCCATCGCCGCGTGCGCCGCGAGATTACCGAAGTAGGTTGCTTCCAATGTTTTTCCGCTGACGCTCTTCGAGCCGCGCTCTACCGCAGGAATCGCGCCGGTTCCGTCGCTTGCAAGTTTGAGGTAGCGCGCCTTGAGCGTTTCGGTGCTCTGATCCGCAAACGGACCATTGTCGTACTGGACGTTGAGCGCGGCCTTCCCCTGAAACGCCGCCCACGAGTTCGTGGCGACGACTGCAATGCCGCTGGGAATCTGCACGACTTCAATGACGCCTTTGACTTGCTTGGCTTTGGTGGCGTCGAACGATTTGACTTTTGCGCCGAAGACCGGCGGGTAGAGGACTGAGGCAAACTTCATGCCCGGCACCCGGACATCGATGCCGTATTTCGCCGTGCCGTTGACTTTGAGCGGCGTGTCGATACGCTGATTGACCTTGCCGATAAGCGTGAATTGGTCGGGCGATTTCAGCGTTGGTTTGGCCGGAACCGGCATCGAGGCCGCCGCGCTGGCGAGGCTGCCGTAAGTTGCCGTGCGATTGTTCTTGGCGTCGACGACGGTGCCGCTCTTGGTGGTCAACGTCGAGGGATCGACGTTCCACTGTTTCGCTGCCGCAGCGACGAGCATCGCGCGCGCGCTCGCGCCGGCGGTACGCAGCGGCATCCACATCGATGCCGTGCTGGTGCTGCCGCCGGTGATCTGCATGTGGAAACCGGGGTCGGCGTATGCCGCCGCGGCGGGCGCGAATGCCAGAATGACGCTTTCCATCGGAATATCGAGCTCGTCGGCGACGATCGTCGGCATACCCGTTGCGACGCCCTGACCCATTTCCGATTTATTGACGAAGATCGTCACCTTCTCGTCAGGATGGACGATCAGCCACGCGTTCGGTTTGAATCCCGTCGTCTCAAGCGAAGCTGAACCCGACGGGGTGCCCTGACTCCGATTCGCGCACCCGCTCGCGCTGACGCCGAGCACGAGGCTTCCGGCGAACATCGACCCGAGGCGAACGAAGTCCGCCCGATTGATCGTCGTCATGATGTCTGCCCTCCGCCGGTCGCGCGCGCAACCGCCTTGCGAATCCGGCCGTAGGTACCACAGCGGCAGATGTTGGTGATGTTTGACGCGAGGTCCGCATCGGTAGGATGCGGGTTGGTTTTGAGCAAGCCTGAGATCGCCATCAGTTGACCCGACTGGCAGTACCCGCACTGCGGGACTTGCTCGTCGATCCATGCCGTCTGCAGCACGTGCGGCTGCTCGGGCGTGCCGAGCGCTTCGATCGTGGTAATCGACTTGCCGGCTGCCGCGCTCACCGGCGTCACGCACGAGCGCACGGCTGCATCGTCGAGGTGCACGGTGCAACAGCCGCACTGCGCGACGCCGCATCCAAATTTCGTTCCGGTCAGCCCGACGACGTCACGAATCGCCCACAGCAGGGGCATCTCGTCGGGGACGTCGAGATCGTGCTTCTCTCCGTTGATAGTGAGTGATACCACGTCCATACCTCCAAAGGGAATGCCGCTGGTGCCCCCAAGAGGGGAGCGCGATTGCGCAGGGTTGCGCGGTCAGTGTGGGGACCAAACCTCGTCGTCGGCGTCGATGATGTCGAGCAGTTTCTGGAGCTCCGGCCGTTGGGCGGCGATCGGGTGCCGCTCCCGGACCAACTGCTGGTCTTCGGGGGTCATGCGGTCGATGACAAAGCTCTCCAGCTTGGCATTGAGGGCAGGGACAGCCGCGGGGTCGATACGACTCGTCAGCCATGCGACAACGGCTTCTTCGTCGGGCGCAGCGGCGACGACGTCACGAAATTCGTTCATGTCGAGGCCGAGGCGGCGTACGGTGTAGGCGCTGAAGCCGGTATCGTGATTGAGAAAGGGACCCAGCTCACCGCCGGGCAACTCCGCGCGCAACTTATCGATTGTGCGCGGCAAGAAATAGCACCCGAGGAGCGTCTCGCGGACACCTCGGGGCGGTGTTTCACGCAGATCGAGTGGAGTCATGGGATCGTTTTATGATCGACATTCATACGCACCTCCATCCGCCGCGGCTCTTCGCCGCGATCCGCCGCTGGTTTGCAAGCAATAGCTCGTGGGACATTGCTGCACAGCCGCAAGAGCCGCACGAGGTAGCGGCGGTACTACGCAACGCCGGGGTGGAGCGCTTCGTCTTCTGTAGCTACGCGCATCGCCCCGCGATGGCGCGCGAATTGAACGCGTGGCTGGTGCAGACAGCGCGGGCGCTTGATGGCTATGGTGTTCCGCTCGCAACGATTCATCCGGACGACCCGACGTATCTCGACGATCTCCGCACGGCGCTCGACGAAGGCTGCGCCGGGCTCAAGCTGCACGAGGACGTCCAAAAGGTTGCCTGCGACGACGCGCGCCTCGACGCGGCTTACGACGAACTTGCAGCGCGCAACGGGTTCCTGCTCGTCCACGTCGGACCGATACCGTGGGTATATAAAAAGCGCGAGGGTCTGGCCCGCGTCGAACACGTGCTCGCGCGGCATCCGAACCTTAGCGTGATCGTTGCGCATTTCGGCGTGCCCGATACGCTCGATTATTTCGAGTTGATGTCGAAACACAAGGGGCTGTATCTTGACACCACGATGGTC
The DNA here is from genome assembly GCA_963837195.1 of Vulcanimicrobiota bacterium. Taxonomy (GTDB): domain Bacteria; phylum Vulcanimicrobiota; class Vulcanimicrobiia; order Vulcanimicrobiales; family Vulcanimicrobiaceae; genus Aquilonibacter. The sequence continues at coordinate 2,524,042 of CAWIMO010000006.1, read as the reverse complement.
TTTGCGCCATCGTCGCCGATGCGCGCGAACGTGCCTGCCGTCGATGCGATCGAACGGCACGCCGACCGCGTACTGTACGGAACGGACTTTCCGAACGTGTCACACGATTACGCGGCTGAGTCACGCGGTCTCGAATCGCTGGGGTTGAGCGCGTCAACGCTCCGCGCGGTGCTCCACGATAATGCAGAACGCCTTTTGGGCAACTATGGCTGACGAGGAAGCATCTGTCGGCGATTCAGAACCTCGATTCGATCGGCGTGCCGCTGGCCGGGATATTTCTGGTCATAGAAGACCCTGATTAATTGGTCGCGGTGGAGCGCGCTCATCTGATATCGCGTTCTGCCATCCTCCGAAAATATTTGATCGAAGTTAGGAACAAGCAGGAACGATAGTTCTTGTCCTGTCTTGTCGTCGATCACTTTGTCGTTGGCCCTGGAGATGTGCACATTTGACATCGTTCGCCGTATTTCTCGATCAAGTATCGACGAATATGATGGGATGGGACGTCGAAGCACAAACGTGCGATATTGATAGTCGTGTTGACATCGCAGCGAACAATATTTCGCGACGTTGCTTTTGACCCGATTTCCACAGCCGGCAAGGCATTCAGACCGAAGTGCTTTTCGCATGCTCATATGAAACGCCGCGCTAGCGCCATATGTATGGCACGTAACATTCAGAGCATGAATCAGAATGGAGCCGACGGCCGGACTCGAACCGGCGACCTATAGTTTACGAAACTATTGCTCTACCAACTGAGCTACGTCGGCAAAAATGGGTGGCCCGTGGCCACCGCCGGGGAGCCTGGTTCTGCGGCTCGACCGCTCCCCCTGCTCCCCGAGTGTACCAGTTTAGTTTGAGTAGCCTCGGCCGGCGCCGACCACCTCGGCGCCCTCGAGCGTTCCGAGGAACTCGTCGTGCTTCATGGGTCGGGAGAACATCGGGTAGTTCTTCTCGACGGCCAGACGCTGCTCGTCGTCACTGAGCGTCGCGGTGCAGTCGGTCAGTGTCACGACGTTGTAGCCCTTCTCATAGGCGGTACGCATCGTCGACTCGACGCAGCAGTTCGTCAAGAATCCGCCGAGCACGACATTCGTGATGCCGCGGCTGCGCAGGATGAAATCCAAATTCGTGCTGGCGAATGCGTCCAAACCGCGCTTGCCTTCGATCACGATGTCGCTTTCTTCGGGCGATAACGTATCCACGATCTCCGCGCCCCACGTTCCCTTACGAAACGATTGGCTATCGACTACGCCTTTGAGTATGCCGTACGGCTCCGAGGTAAGCTCGTGATAGTCCGGCGTGAAGGTGATCGGTGCGTGCACGATCGTGGCACCGAGTTCGCGCGCGCGTTCGACCGTATCGCGCGTGTTATCGAGCATGTTCGTGCTCTCCATCACCGGCTTGACCGCATCGTGCAGCGTTCCGCCGGGGCTGGTGAAATCGTTCTGGTACTCGATCAAGACGACCGCCGTTGTTCTGGGGTCCATCGTGTCCTCGTTCTCCCTCGATTGATCTCGGGGCGGGAGACTTGCACGCGCGCAGAACCCCCGCCTGCATGGATTACGATCTGGCGGTACTAGGATTGGGCGGCATGGGAAGCGCAGTCGCTGCGCACGCTGCGCGACGCGGTCTGCGCGTCGCCGGCTTCGAGCGCTTCGGTCTCGTACACGACCTCGGTTCGTCGGCCGGGCGCACGCGCATCATCCGTCGCGCCTACTTCGAAGACCCCGCCTACGTGCCGCTTCTCGATCGCGCGTACACGCTGTGGCGTGAACTCGAGGAACACTCGCAAGACGCGCTGCTCGACTTGTTCGGCGTGTTGATGATCGGACCGCCGGATTCAGCCACGATTCGCGGAATGGACGGCGCTGCGCGCGCCTTCGAGATACCAATCGAGCATTTGGATGCTGCGCAACTTCGCGCGCGTTTCCCACAGCTTGCCTTGGAACGCGACGAGGTCGGCCTCTTCGAACCCGACGCCGGCGTCGTCTTCCCCGAACGCGCGATCGCCGCACATCTCAAGCTCGCGCGCGATCACGGTGCCCACCTCTACGATCGAGCGCGCGTGCGCGGGTACGAACCGGACGGCGACGGCATCAGCGTGACGTTCGAGAGCGACGAGCGCGTCAAGGCCACGCGACTCGCGATTTGCACCGGCGCATGGACGGCCGAGATGCTCCTTGGCATGGCGTTGCCGCTACGCGTGCAGCGCAACGTGCAGTATTGGTTCACGACGTCCCAGCCGGTTTACGGTCCCGCCGACTTGCCGGCGTTCTTCCTCGAGCGCGCAACGTTGCCCGCGCGGCTCTACGGCATGCCCGATCTTGGCAACGGTTTGAAGGTCGCGTTCCACGGCTACGGCGCGACCACGCGCGCGGACGAGCTGGACCGCGAGATCCACGACGATGAAGCAGAACTGATGCGGGAAACGTTGCAGCAATTGATGCCGGGTTTGAAACCGCAGCTACGTTCGGCGAAGGCGTGCATGTACACGATGACGCCGGATGAGAACTTTGCGATCGGCCGTGACCCGGAACACTCGAAGATTGTGGTCGCTGCCGGCTTCTCGGGTCATGGCTTCAAGTTCGCGCCGGTAATCGGCGAGATCGTCGTACAGCTCTTACTCGACGAAGCGCCGCCGTACGATCTCGGATTTCTTGCGCTGGATCGTCTGCTTAGCGGTACGTGAAGCCCTGAATGAACCCTTCGCCGGTGCTCGCGTCGCCCCAGACGACCCAGATCGTTCCAGTCTTGGGATCGATGGCCGTCGTGTGCACGCCGCCTTCCAGTTTCTGACTGTCGAGCAACTTTGGGTCGCTCGTGCCGTCAAAGGAGTAGAGCGTGATGCCGCCGCCGGCGCAGGCGAGCCATTCGTGCTGCGGCTCCCACGCACACTGATCGACTTTCATCGGAAGGTTGACTTGGTGCAGGAGCTTACCCGAGCGATCGTAGACGGCCAGGACGTTATTCTCACCGCCCGCGATGAGCACGTGGTGGTCGGCGTCGTACTGCAGCGGATGGTTGTTTTTGAGCTGCGGCGTCGCGATCAAACGTTTGACCTTGAGCGTCTTGGGATCGATCACCGCAATCTCGTTGTCGGTTGCGATGTTTTGATAGACGTCGTGGGTCTGCGGATCGACTTGCAGATATTCGGGCTTGTGACCGGGTAATTTTACGACGGCGATTTGCCGGAAGGTCTTCGTATCGATCACAAAGATTCGATTACCATCGTTTTCGTCGGCGTAGATACGTCCGAGATCCGGATCGTACGCGATTGCGTCGACTGGTCCATCAACGATTGCGGTGCGCAGAATCTGTTGCGAGTCGGGATCCACTTCGCTCACGCTGCGCGTGTCGCCGTTTCCGGTAAACACGTGACCGGTCGCAGGATCGAGCGCAAGGCCGTGCATCGGACCGACCGGCACGACACCGATCTGGTTACCGGTATCGGCGTCAGCGATCAGCAATCCGCCGCCGCCGGGATGCGCGGCGTACACGCGCCCGCGCTCGGAATCGACGATCACATAGTCAAACCCGCCACCCGGGTTGACTGGAACGGGCTGCGTCACGGCAACAATCGGCACAAGTTATCCTTTGGATTGAACGTCTTGGTCGTGGAATGTTCCACGCTTTGCGGTGCGATCGAGCTCGAGATCATCCAAAAAATAGTACACGATCTTGCGGTCGTCGAATCCCACCTTTGCAAGGGCGCGTCCGTTGATCTCCACGACCTCGTGGATGTGTCCTTCACGCCCTGCGTAGCGGTAGTTCACTTCGGAGTACCCCGGGTCTCCCGCCTTCGGCCGGGGTATGGCCTTGACGCCGCGGAGCGGGGTGTTGTGGCGATGCATAGCGTACTACTTCGACCAATGATCATCACGTACCGTGGCAAAACCCCCAAAATCCACCCAAGTGCGTTCGTGGCGCCAACGGCGGTCCTCATCGGGGATGTCGAGGTTGGCGAGGAATCGAGTATTTGGTTTGGCGCCGTCCTGCGCGGGGACAACGGTCCCATTCGCGTCGGGGCTCGCACCTCAGTGCAGGACAACGCGGTCCTTCACGTGATGACGCTCACGCAGATCGACGACGATGTCACGATCGGTCACTGCGCCGTCATGGAAGACTGCCACGTCAAACGCTACGCGTTGATCGGCAGCAACGCCGTCCTGCTCAACGGCTGCGTGATCGGCGAGGGCGCGCTGGTCGCCGCCGGCAGCGTGGTCGGCGAACGCGTCGAGATTCCCGATCGCGTACTTGCAGCGGGCGTCCCCGCGAAAGTAAAGAAAGCGATAGAAGGCGAGGCAGCGCGCTGGATTGAGATCGCGTCCGAGGAATACGTGCATCTCTCGCGCTCGTATATCGCCGAAGGTATCGATGCCCACCGCCCGTGAACTGATCAAACGCTTCATCGAGAGTGAAGGCCACAAAGTCGACGCGGCCCCGCCCGACGACGCCGGAGTCAGCGAGCTGCTCTTTCGCACACGCGGACAAGTCTTTTCGGTGACGACTGCCGAGGGTGACGATACCGCCTTTAGCATCTCAACCGCGTACGAGATTCCCGATTGGGCGCGCGAACCCACGCAAAATACCGAGGCCCTCGATCGCGTGCACGCCGAGCACCCAAATGTCGTCTTCACGCTTGCGCACGATGGCAGCCTCTTCGTCGCGACGCTGGACGAACGCGCGCAATCGTCGCAAGACTTGATCAACGGCTTTTGGACCCTCGTGGCACGGCTGCGCGACGCCGGTGCTCAGGCCATTGAAGACATCGTCGACCGCACCGAGAGCAAAGTCGCGGCGGAGAAGTTCATCAACTCATTTATGATGGGTGGTGGCCAGTGATCGATCCGCTGCGGCCCATCGAACTGGCGCTTGCGGACGAAGGCTTGTATTTCACGCGTGACGACGACGAGGATGCCTATCGCGTTGCCTTCAAGAGCGAAGGTGACCGCTATTTCGTCGTCTCCTATCGCGACGATCCGACCTTTGTGATGATCGGCTCGGGCTGGGCGCTTCCCGGAGGCGTCGAACCGATCGATGCGATCGACGTCGCCAACCGGCTCAATGTGCGAAAAAAATTCGTGAAGACTGCGCTCTGGGAAGAAGAAAGCGACGTGCTCTTCACCGTCGAGTTGTGCGTCAACACGACCGTCGAGGTCCGGCCGCACTTCAGCCGTCTGCTCAACGTCCTGCGCGACACCGCGACCGAATTTTTCGATCAGCTCCGCGAAGACGAGAGCCCACCGCCTTAAGCTACGGAGCCGGGAAATGAGATTCGTCCGCGTAGGGGACGAACAGCGTATATTCCTTTTGGAAACGCAGGCGCACGGTACCGGTAGGACCGTTGCGGTGTTTGGCAATGATGAACTCGGTCACGTCGGGCTCGGGGCCCTCCGGATTGTAGTAGCCGTCGCGGAAGAGAAACGCCACCAAATCCGATTCTTGTTCGAGTGATCCCGAGTCGCGTAGGTCAGCGAGCATCGGGCGTTTGTCGCCGCGCGTTTCGACCGCACGATTGAGTTGCGCGAGTGCGATGATCGGCACGCCGAGATCTTTCGCCGTCACCTTCATCGTACGGCAGATTTCCGAAAGCTCTTCGTTGCGGTTCATGTTCTTCTGCAAGATGCCGGGACGCAGGAGCTGCAAGTAGTCGACGAACACGGCGCCGAGCCCCCCGGTCGATTTCAAACGGCGGCAGCGACTGCGAACCTCGGTCACCGACAGGCCGCCGGTGTCGTCGAGATAGATCGGGAGCTCGTTGAGCGCGCCCATCGCGCGCGAAATCTCTTCCCACTGATGATTCTTGATGTTCCCGCGCCGGAGATCGTGCATCGAGAGCTGGGCCTCGGAACAAATCAACCGCTGGATCAGTTCGTTATTTGACATTTCGAGCGAGAAGAACGCGATCGGCTCCTTCGACTCGCGTGCCGCCGCGACGGCCATGTTGAGCGCGAACGAGGTTTTACCCATGCCGGGACGCGCCGCGACGATGACAAAGTTTCCGGGCTGGAAGCCGGTGGTCATGTTATCGATGTCGCGGAACCCGGAGGTGACGCCCGTGCGATCGCCGCGCGCATGGAAGAGCCGGTCGATGTGCTCGAAGGCATCCTTCATCAGACTGTTGACGGCCACGAAATCGCCGTGCATCGACCGTTCGCCGATCGAATACACCATCTGCTCGGATTGATCGAGCGCCGCGTCGACGTCTTCTTCGGCCTCGTAGCCGAGCTGCGTGATCTTCGTGCCGGCGTGGATCAGGGACCGTAGCGTCGCCTTTTCGCGTACGATTTTCGCGTAGTAGGTTGCCGATGCGGCGGTTTGCACCGTGTCCATGAGCGAGCTCAGATACGAAAGACCGCCGACCTTCTCGAGTTGATCGCGCGTGCGCAGCGCTTCAGCGACCGTGATCTTGTCGAGCGGTTCGCCGCGATAGAACAAGTCGTAGAGCGCGGCGAAGATCGTCTCGTGCACGTGCGCGTAAAAGTCCGACGCGTGCACGATCTCGCCGACGACGCCCATGATTTCGCGATCGACGAGCACCGAACCGATAAGTGCCATCTCGGCTTCGAGATTGTGCGGCGGGATGCGGTCGATCGAACCGCCATGCAGATGCGAGACGCTCACGTGCGAGTCTTGCGACGCGTGCTCTGTGAGCGACCTTGCGAACGACGGGTGGATAACTTGTGGACGCGCAACTCGCGCAACGCCTGATCGACGGTGGCGACCGGCACGACTTGGACGCCCGAGAGCGCGACGTCGATCTCGCGAGCGTTTTCTTTGGGCAGGAGCATTGCGCGCATGCCTGCTTGGCGCGCAGCGTAGAGTTTTTCCACTACGCCTCCCACTGCGCGGATCTTGCCCTGAATCGAGAGCTCGCCGGTAATTGCCACGTCCTGCGGTAGCGGGGTCTTGGTCGTGGCCGAATACAGCGCGAGAAAGATCGCCAAGCCTGCCGAAGGACCGTCGATGTTGCCGCCCCCCACGATGTTAATGTGCAAGTCGAAATCGGAGACGTCGATGCCGGTCTGGGCGCGCAGCACGCTCGTGGCGTTGAAAACCGAGTCCTTAGCCATCGAGCCGGCGGTATCGTTGAACCGGATCGTACCCTTGCCGGGCTGCGCCGCCGGAAACGCCACCGCTTCGATCTCGATGATGCTGCCGAGATAGTTGAGCACGCCCAAGCCGAATGTTTTGCCGACTTCGCGCGTCGAACGTGCTCTGACTAGCGTGTGCGGCACGAGGCGGCTGGTTTGCACGACGACACGCACGTCATCCTCGGTCAGCGTCACCGGCGCGTTGCTGCGCTTGGGATCGACGCGATACAGCGCCTGGCTGTACGCATCGGCAACGATCTGCACCGCCTTGCGGCCTTCGATCGTGTATGAGGCGATCAACTGCGGCACGCCGCGCGCGGCCTTCGCGCCGAGGCGCTTTATCGCGCCTTGCACGATCGAGACGACCTGATGCTGAGTCAGCGGCGAAAAGAAAATCTCCGAGGCGCGCGAACGAATCGCCGCATCGATTTCCTCGGGATCGCGCGTGGTTGCGCCGATCAGCACGAAATCCGCCGGCGCACCCTCTTTGAAGAGGCGTTTTATGTAGGCCGGGACGTTGGGCGCGCTCTCGTCGTAGTACGACGATTCGAAGGTTACGCGTTTGTCTTCGAGGACTTTGAGCAGCCGGGTTTGCAAAAGCGGATCGAGTTCGCCGATCTCGTCGATGAACAGCACGCCGCCATGCGCCCGCGTTACCAGACCCAGTTTCGGTTCGGGGATCCCGGCTTCCGCAAACTCACGCCGGCTTCCCTGATAGATTGGGTCGTGCACGCTGCCGAGTAGCGGATTGGTCGTCTCGCGCGGATCCCAGCGCAGCGTCGTGCCGCTGGTTTCGACGAACGGCGCGTCTTTGGCAAACGGCGTGTACGCGCGCGTCTTCGCGAGCTCGAGGACGAGACGCGCCGCCGTCGTTTTGCCTACGCCCGGCGGACCGTACAGAATGACGTGCTGCGGATAGGGCGAGCTGATCTTGGCGAGCAGGGCTTTGATCGCGCTCTCCTGGCCGACGATCTCCGCGAGGCGCTGCGGGCGCAACTGTTGGAGCGCCGAGGCCGCAAGACTGCGCTGCGAGAGCGCTTCGAGTTCTTCGAGTTTCGCTTGCGTAGCCGGCGTTTCGGGACCGGTATCTTCGCGCAGCGCTTCCAACTTGAGGTCCTTGAGATACTCTTGGTGGCGCTCGTTCATCTTCTCGGAGACTTTGCGATCGATCGCATCGCCAACGCTCTTATGCGCGAGCAGATCGGCCATCGCTTCTTCGATGTCGGCGATCGTCTTGCGCTGCTGCGCGCGCGTCGTCGTGCGCTCGATCGTCGGATCTTCGAAGACCAAGCGCGCGAGCGCGCACAACCGGTCGGGAAGATGCTGCGAGCGCATCATCTTCAAGGCGCTCACCTTGCCGGCGCGCAGCACGAGCTTGTCTTGCCCGATTGCTCCCGCCAGCATTTCATAGAGGGCCGAGACGTAACGATTTAGCTCGTCCTCGACGCCATATTTGCGGCGCAGGCGCGAAGCGTATTCACCGTTCGTCGCGGCCATCGTTGAAGCAGCGCGTCCTACGACGAGACGACGTTGATCGTCGCCTTCGCGACAACATTGCGGTGAAGTTTTATCTCCACCGGGTACGAGCCAAGGGCCTTGATCTGGCTCTTGATCTCGATCTTATGCTTATCGACGTCGACTGCGAGCGTGTTTGCGATCGCATGAGCGACGTCGGCGTTGGTGACCGCGCCGAAGAGCTTGCCGTTACCACCAGCTTTCGCCTTGACGGCGAGCGGTGTGTTTTCGATCTTGGTTGCAAGCTCTTTGGCGTCGGCGAGTGTCTGCGCTTCGCGCTTTTCCTGGGCACGTTTCTGATCTGCGTGCACGGCAAGGGCGCCTTTGTTCGCCTCGGACACCAAATTGCGCGGCAGCAAAAAGTTGCGTGCGTAACCCTCGGCGACGTCGACGACATCACCCTTCTTCCCGAGCGCCTTTACATCGCTCAGAAGAATGACTTTCATGTGCTAAACCCCGTGGCTATTCGGAAACGTAAGGAAGAAACGCGATGATGCGCGCGCGCTTGACGGCGGTCGTCAGCAAACGCTGATGCTTGGCGCAGTTGCCTGAGATGCGGCGCGGAACGATCTTCCCGCGCTCCGACACATACTTCTTGAGGCGATTGACATCGCGATAGCTGATGTCCAGCGCCTTATCGGCGCAGAAATTACACGATTTGCGCTTCGGGCGGCGATCTTTCACCGCGCGCTTCGGCTTGGTAGCCACGTTCATTGTCCTTTCGACTAGGTGGGTGAAACGGGCCATGCGGCCGCGTTCTAGCCAAGTGACCCGGCTGATCCGGGGCACTACCGGGCACCGCAAGCGGGGACCGGACGGCACATCTTACCATACCGGTCCCGCGCGTCAAAGTGCCTATTTATGCGAACGTGTGTTCGGTGTCTGCGTTTGCGTTCCTGCGGGCACCCCGGCCGACCAGCGGTAGCGCGACCAAAGGATGTGTTTTCCTTGGGCACTGTGCTTCGTGCTTGAGGCGGGCGCCGCCGCGCGGCGCGCACCGCCGATCCCCGGCATCGGGTCGATCCCGTGAATGGCGAGGTCTCCGGCCTCCATATGATCCTCGGTTGCGCGCAGCGGGACGACCAAGCCGATCGCCTTGAGGATGACGAACGTGCCGACGACGTTGACCGCGATGATGAAGGCTGCCGCTTCGAGCTGATGCACGAACTGCATTGGGTTGCCGTACCACCAGCCTTGCACGGAGACGTTCGCGCCGTTTTTGCCGGCGGCCGGATTGGCCACGTACTCAAGCATCTTCGGATCGGCAGCGATGCCGGCCATCAGACCACCGATCAAACCGGCGACCCCGTGCGTGTGCAGTACCGAGAAGGTATCGTCGACTTTCTTGAGGACCGACCAGCTGCTCAAATAATTCAGCGAGAGCCAGGGGATGATCGTTACCACGCCCAGGACGATCGCGCCGTAGCCGTTGACGAACCCTGCGCACGGCGTAATCGCTACGAGGCCGGCGATCATGCCGTTGATCATCGAAACCGCATTGGGTTTGCCGGTCTTGAGCATGTCGGCAACGAGCCACACGAGCAACGCGGTTGCGGTCGCGAGATTGGTGTTGAGCACCGCCGCGCCCGCATCGGCATTGGCGAAGTACGGATCGCCGCCGTTAAAGCCGTTCCAACCCAGCCACAAGATACCGGCGCCGGCGAAGGCCATGATCAAGTTGTTTGGTTCGAAGTCGCGCTGATCCGCGAGCAGCCGTGGACCGACGACCGCCGCCGCAACAAAGCCCGAAACACCCGCCGCTAAATGAATGACATAGCCGCCGGAATAATCGACCGCGCCCATCTGCGCGAGCCAACCGCCGCCCCACATCGCGAACGCACCGATCGAGTAGACGATCACGCTCCAAATCGGGACGAAGAGCATCCACGCCTTGAAGTTCATGCGTCCGAAGAGCGACCCCGCGATGAGGATCGGCGTGATCGCGGCAAACACGAACTGAAAATAGATCATCGCGGAGCCCGAGAAATGCAGGTCCGGCATACTGCTCGCTGCGAGCGGAACGACGGATTGCCCGATCTCGTACATCGGTGAAAGCGCCGGACCCGGGATGCCGATGAAGGCGGAAAGGATGCCCGGCCCGAGTTTGGCCGCGTGTCCGAAGCTCAGATTGTAGCCGCCGAGCGTCCAGGTGAGCAGCACGACGGCAAACGCGTAAAACACCATAACCGCCGAGTTGAGCGCCCATTTCTTCTTCACCAGACCGGCATAAAGAATCGCGAGGCCCGGGATGCTTTGCATGCCGACGAACGTGGCGGCGGTCAGCTGCCACGAGGTGTCACCCGCGTTGAGCCACTTAGGGGCCTCGAGGTACGGATTTACGTCGGCCAATACGAACATGGGCACCAGTTATACGAAACCGCTGCCCGGGGCTTTAGCCAATTGGCGAATCTGGGGGGCCGGCTTTAGGCCAGACGATGGATTACACGTGAACGCGCGGCGCCTAACCCGCGCTGCGCAAGCACGTATCGACGGAGTGGATCGTTTTCCCGCCCGAGCGCACCGTCGCGTGCAGCGCGTACTCCGTTCCCGAGACGCGTAGGATCGTAGCGGCTTCTTGGTCGAGGACGACCGCCGTCCAACCGTGGTGCTGCACGTCGTAGGCGAGTAACTCTTCGTCGCCGCCGCCCGGCCACGAAGCAACCTCGCGCAGTGTGTGGGCATCGCGATCGTACGCATAGGTAGCCTGGTAGGCAAAGCGGACCGCTCCCGCGCGGTACGTGCAATTCCACGTACCGATAAGATACTGCAGCCCGGCGAGCGGCGACGCCGTTGCCGGCAAGGCCGCAGCTAGCAGAAGGGACACAAGCATCCGACGTTACCCCGTAGGGATTAGAACTGGTTCCAAAGGTACTGGTTGTACACTTCGTGATGGAACTGCACCTCGGGTGCCTTGACGAAGGTGCCGAGTGCGCGCGGGCAACGGTCGGCCGCCGCCTGCTTGAGATCGGCGTAGCGCCCCTTCACGTCCTCACCCAGCATGGCGCCGGTCCACTTCGACTCGCGGAAGGCCGTGAGCGCGTCGTAGATGTTGTCGGGCAGATATCGCTCGGCTTGACGCAGGTTGGGCGTGCTCGAGAGCTCGCCTTCGAGGCCGGTCTTGAAGACGCCAAGCATGACCAAGTAGGGATTTGCGTCCGGTGCGACCGAGCGCACTTCGATGCGCACGCTGCGCTCGTTGCCGATCGGGAAGCGAATCATCGAACCGCGATCGACCGCCGAAGCTTTGATTTGGTTTGGCGCTTCGAAGTGGGGATCGAGCCGACGGTACGCGTTCACCGACGAATTGAGCATCAGGCAGATGTCCGAACCAGCGCTGAGGATGCGGTCGGTAAACGATAAGGCGAGCGCGCTCATATTTTCTTGGCCCTTGGGGTCCCAAAACAGGTTCTTGCCGTCCTTGCTCACCGACACGTTCGTGTGCATGCCGTTCCCGTTGACGCCGACGACCGGCTTGGGCAGGAAGCTTGCCGTCATGTCCATGCTGGTCGCGACCTGGCGGCAAATTAATTTGTACATGGCGATGCGATCGGCCGCCGCGACGACGTCGCCGTAGTTGTAGTTGATCTCGAACTGCGACGGCGCGACCTCGGGATGGTCTTTTTCATTCTCGAAACCCATCGCACGCTGGACCTCGGCAACGGTATCGATGAAGGTGCGCAACGGATCGCCGGGCAGCGAATGATAATATCCGCCGGTGTTGACATATTCGAACTCGCCGGTCTGATAGAAGCGCTGCTCTGCGTCGACACCGCCGAAAAGAAAGCCCTCGATCTCGTTGGCCGCGTTGAGCGTATAGCCGTTTTTGGCGAACTGCTCGTTGGCAAATTGCTTGAGCACGCCGCGAATATCGCCGCTAAAAGGCGAGCCGTCGCGATTGAGCACGTCGCCGAAGACGAGCACTTTTCCGGCGCCAAATACGTCGGCCGGTGCCCAATAGAACGACGACCAATCGCAGTTGAGGCGCAGATCGCTTTCGCGCTGCGCGGTGAACCCGCGAATGGACGAGCCGTCGAACGTCAGGTTGTCATGCGACTTGAGCAAAAACTTCTTGTCGTAATCGAGCATGTGCAGGCGGCCTTCGAGATCGGAGAAGAGCACCGTGACCGCTTTGATCCGCTTCTCCTTTTCGAGGTAACTCAGCCGATCTTGCTGGATCCGCTCGATCGGCACGCGGTCCTTCCGCTGCTGCTTAGCGGCAAGATTCAAGTCTTCGAGTTCGCCATAGGACAACTCGAGGAAATCGCGCATCTCGGGCATCTCTCGTACTCCTTGGGCCTAATCCGGATAATTGGCTCGACGGTTTAACGCAAAAAGCGTTCGACCTCCCAGAACCGCTAAGTCCGTCCGAGCCGCCGGTCGATACCACCAAAAGTGGAGTCCGTCACCGCCAGCCGCCCCGCGCTCGAGTTCATGCTCGCGCCGAGCAGCGCCGCCGACTTCTTCGAGCGGCACTTCGAAAAGCTGCCCCTGCACGTCAAGCGCAACGACCCGGGGTATTTTGTCGAGGTGTACGGTATCGCCGACGTCGAGGACTCGCTGGTCGTCGGCGCGCGCGAACCCGAGAACTTTGCGCTGGTCAAGGGCGGCAGCCCGGAGATCGTCGAGGACGACTTCACCTACGAGCGCCCAAGCGTGCGCTGGCGGCTCACCGGCAAGGGCCCGCGCCGCTGGATCGATGCGCGCAAAGCCGTCAACTATTTCGCCGACGGCTACACGTTGATCATCAAGGATGCTGCTCTCTTTAGCGCGCGCCTGCAACGCTTTTGCAACCACTTGCAGCGCGACCTGATGGCGTTCGCGCAACCGAACGTGTATATCACGCCGCCGGCCGCTCAGGGCTTCGAAGTTCACCACGACACGCACGACACCCTGACCGCGCAGATCGCCGGCGAAAAGACTTGGCGTATCTACGAACCGATCATTGCGCTTCCGCTCGAGTCGCAGCCGTTTCATAGCGGCACCAAGGTCGAGGGGCTCAAACTGGTCGACGAAGTGCGGCTACTCCCCGGCGACACGCTCTACATTCCGCGCGGCTTTCCCCACGAGGCGAAGACGTCGGCATCGATGTCGCTGCACTGCACCTTCGCGCTTGCGCCGGTGCGTCTCACCGATGTCATGGACCTCGCACTGCGCATCGCAGGCGATCAAGACGTCGAGCTGCGGCACGCCCTGCCGCCGGCCGTCCTCGCGCAGGAAAATCTCGCCAGCCGCCTCGGTCAGTTCTTCGAGTCACGTTTGGCGCAGACATTCCAGGCGCCGCGCATGCAAGTTGCGGTCGATATCGCGCTCAACGAACTCTTCCGCCTGACGCGCCCAAATGTCAACGGTGCATTCGAACAGGCGCTGCAAACCTTCGACATCAAGCCTACGACGCACGTGCGCATCGACGAGACCGTGCCCTACATGGTGCGTCAGCGCGGCGAAGGGATCGAACTGCTCATCGCCGGCAAGGTCGTCGCCTTTCCTCCGCTGTGCAAAACGGCGTTCGAGCACCTGCAAAAAGGGCCGACGACGGTCGCCGAGATGGATCCGGCGCTCTCGGCCGAGCACCGCACGCTGCTCGTCAGGCTATTAGTGCTCGAAGGTCTGGTGACGATCAGCTAAGTGACCAACGGCTCGGCAAACATCTCGCGTAGCTTGTATTTCTGAATTTTTCCGGTGACCGTCATCGGGAAGGCGTCCGTGAAACGCACGTAGTGCGGCACCTTGAAGTGGGCGATCTTCCCCTGACAATAGGCTTTGATATCGTCCTCGCCCACCGTCGCGTCTTGGTGCAGAATCACCCACGCGCAGAGTTGCTCGCCGTAGCGCTCGTCGGGGACGCCGACGACACTTACGTCGCGAATCGCCGGATGCCTAAAGAGAAACTCTTCGACTTCGCGCGGATAGATGTTCTCGCCGCCGCGAATCACCATGTCCTTGACGCGGCCGGAAATCATCACGTAGCCCTCGTCGTCCATGACCGCGATGTCACCCGTGTGCATGTAGCGGGCGGCATCGATCGACGCAGCGGTATTCTCCGGGTCGTTCCAATAGCCGAGCATAACGCTGTAGCCCCGCGTGCACAGCTCACCCGGGACGTTGCGCGGCACGATGCGGCCGTGTTCGTCGATGATCTTCACTTCAATATGCGGATGCACGCGGCCAACTGTGCCGACACGCTTTTCGACCGGATCGTCCACCGCGGTTTGAGTCGACACCGGTGACGTCTCGGTCATGCCGTAGCAGATCGTTACTTCCTCCATGTGCATCTCGGTACGGACGCGCTTCATCACTTCGACGGGGCATGGCGCGCCGGCCATGATGCCGGTGCGCAGCGACGAGAGATTGAAGTTCGCAAAATTCGCGAGCGCAAGCTCGGCAATGAACATGGTTGGGACGCCGTAAAGCGAGGTACAGCGCTCCCACTCCACTGCGGCAAGCGCCGCCTCCGGTTCGAAGGTAGGCGAGGGAATAACGATAGCGGCGCCATGCGTAATGCACGCGAGATTCCCCAATACCATGCCGAAGCAGTGGTAGAACGGCACCGGGATGCAGACGCGATCGGCCGCAGTGTAGCGGCAGCCCTCGCCGATGAAAAATCCGTTGTTGAGAATGTTGTGGTGCGAAAGCGTCGCGCCCTTTGGAAATCCCGTCGTGCCCGACGTGTATTGAATGTTGATAGCCTCGTCGAATTGCGTTACCTGCTGGCGCAGCGCCAATTGCTCGGGGGCGATTGCTTCGGCAAGCGTACGCAACTCGCCCCAACGCAGATCTTCGTCGCGCCGCGCGTTCCCGTCGATCACAATAACGCTGCGAAGCTCGGGCAGCCGATCGCGGACTTCCTCGATCATCCCGAGATAGTCGCTGGTCTTATACTCAGCTTGCGAGAACAGGACGCTCACGCCGCTCTGGCGCAGCGCGTATTCGAGCTCGACCGTGCGATATGCCGGATTGACATTGACGAGAATCGCACCGATCTTCGCCGTCGCGAACTGCACGATGACCCACTCGGCGTTATTTGTCGACCAAATGCCGACGCGATCCCCATGTCCGACGCCCAATGCCATCAAACCGCGTGCAACTTCGTTGCACGCCTTGGCGAGTTGGCCATAGGTCATGCGCACGCCCTGATGCACGCTGACCACCGCCTCGCGACTGGCGTGCTCGTGCGCAATGTGATCGAGCAACTCGCCGATCGTCTCGCCGATCAGTGGAACGTCGCTCGCGCCGTGCGTGTAGCTGATCATTCCTCACCGTCCCAGTAGTCGAGCGCTGCCGCGCGAATTAGCGCGCGCTCGGGCGAGCGCACGAGCCATTTCGCACTGTCCGGATAGTGGCACGACTCGCCGGTCGGGTTGTCGGCAATGCACATCACGACCAGATCCTCGCCGTCGCCACCAATGAGCTGATGCGCTTCGCCGGGCTTGAAGTAGAATGCGTCACCTCGCTCAACCGGCGTTTTGCCGGCTTCGTCGCGAACGATCCCGCTGCCCGAAAGTACGTAGTAAAATTCCCACTGTGCGCTGTGCGAATGGTACGGGTAGCCGGGAAGTCCCGCGCGAATTCGCTGGATCTCGACGTCGAACGGATGGCGCTCGAGCAAGTCGGTCGAGTCGGGTTTGCGTCCAAGCGCGATGGAGATGTCGCGACCAAAGCCACCCATCGTCCGCTTGGGCGACCAATACTCTTCTTCGTGGACGTCGTTGGTGTTGATCTTGCGCACGCGAAGCTCTTTCGCTAGTGCAAGAACGTGAACCCCGCTCCGAGATAGTGCGGTTTGCTGTTTCCGCCGGCGTTGAACGCGGTACCAAGGTCGACGTTGAACAATGTGTCTGCGCCGATGGCCCGCTTGAGCGATGCGATCCCGCGCGTTTCACCCGCCGATCCATACGTCGCGTTCGATTGCTGGCCCAGGTCGCCGCTAAACCACGTTCCGGTCCCGACCGGCGTCGAGGCCGTGAGATCGTCAAACACCGAGGAGCGACGATGGCCGCGATTGGTGGCGATAAAGTTCAAGGTGCCGACCTGCGCGGCAAATCCGGAAAGCGGGAGCACGTAGAGATTCGCGAGCGGGCTCAGCGGCGGACGGCTCTCGGCGCTGAGGAGGAAGTCGACGTTTCCGTCCTGCGCTACCGAGCCGGTTACACCGAGGCCCGAATGCGCCATCTCATAGTGGGCGCCGTGCGCCGAGAGCGCCAGCTCGCTCGGGGCGTCGTAAACGCCTCGAGGTTTGACGTGACACCGTAGCCGGTGCGCAGCAGTGGATATCCGGCGAGCGCGGTACCGCCGACTCTCGACGCATTCTGATAATACAATGTCGAGACCGACACCTGATGTCTTTTGGTCACGCAGTGCGTGGCGTGCGGAAGCGCGCATACGGATACGACGGCGAGTAAAGCCCGGAGGAACACCTGTCGAGTATACAGGTTCGTAGGACTTTCGACCTGGGGGTTGGTTGAGAAGGCCGTCGAAACGGAGCCTCATGCATCGGCGCTTTTCCTTATCAATGGCGGCTCTCGTTGTGCTTTGTCCGACGGCGGCCTTTGCGCAAGCGTACGATCCGACGCCGATGACCGCGGTCGCGCTTCTCGCCAAAGCGCACGACGCGCGCGGTGCCCGTGCCCCCGGATCGTACATGGAGACGTGGGCCGATCACGACGGCGGGGTCGATTACACCGAGACGACACTCGCCAGCGGCGACGACTTTCGCACAACGATCACGGGCGCCGGCTTTTCGCGGGCATACGGCGTCTACCACGGCCAACACTGGAACAGCGACGAAAACGGCGTCGTCACCTTGCGCACCGAATTCCGCGAGCAAAGCGATCCCAACGTGCTGGCAATTCGGCATGCCGACGATCCTAAATACCGTGTCACGGTTTTGGGACTCACGCAGAGCCAGCCGCAAGAGTACGTGCTCGACGTCAATCCGCCTGATGGCATCGACGAGCATCTTTACTACGATGCTCACACCTTTCTGCTCGACCGCGTAGTACGTTTCGAGCGCGACCGGTACCAACACGTCACGGAGTACGTGGGCTATCACGACGAATTCGGCGTGCAGGTCGCGCAGCGCATCTTCAGCCACGACGGCCGCCCGCAAAACGACGATCTGGAAACCCTGGTTTCCTACGAGCGGGGCGGGGACACCGCTGATCTGGCGATTCCGGACTCCAAGCCGCTGTTTACGCTAGACGGGAACGCGCCGATCGTGCTGCCGGCGACGTTTTCAGCGAGCGGCATCGTGATCCGCGCCCAAATCAACGGCCGCGGCTACGACTTTCTTCTGGATAGCGGCGCCAGCGGACTCACCATCGATCCCGGTGTCGCGCACGAGCTTGGTTTAGCGCCGGTTGGGCGGGCGAGCGCGACCATCGGAGGCGGTGACGTCGACATCGGTAACGTGAGGATTCCGCAAATGAGCATCGGCTCGCTGCAACTGCACGACGTTGCCTTTGATACCGTTCCATTCGATCAAACCACCGACAAGGACGCGCGTCTCGTCGGGCTGATGGGCTTTGATTTTCTGGCAAGCGCAATCGTCGAAATCGATATAAAGGCGAAGACGCTGACGCTCTATCCTCGCAGCTACTTCATCAAGAACATGGCGAATGCGCCGGGGCTGCACCCGATGCAATTGCAGCTTGACGACGGGATTCCGCGGGTGAGCGCTTCAGTCGAGGGGGTGCCCGGCAACTTCCTGGTGGACACCGGCGCGTTCACCATGCTCGCCTACAGGGATTTCGTCGCAAGGTTGCCCTCGGCACCGCGCGACACAAAGACCACTTCAATCGAGACGGTGGGCGGGGAAATGCCCGCGATGGTTCTGCACCTGAGCGATTTCTCTTTCGGCGGCATCCTCTTTCGCGCGGCGGAATTCATCGAACCGCTCGGGTCGACGTTCGACATCACCGACTACGACGGCATCATCGGCCGCAACGTGCTCTCAGTCTACCAAGTGTATTTCGATTACACCGACCGTATATTGTTTTTGAAGCAAAACATCTAAGCAAAACGAAGTTTCGAGCGTTCCTTCGCTTTTCGCGCTTCCTCGTCGCGATCTCGCGGCGCGGCATTGGTGACGAGCGACTGCAGCAATTCGCGCGCGGCTTCGGTAACGTGATCGACGGCATGCTCGAAGGCCGCTTCGTTGGCCTTCGACGGGTGAGTGAAGCCGCTCAATTTGCGCACGAACTGAATGGCGGACGCGCGAATCTCGTCTTCCGTCGCAGGCGGCGCGAAATTGTGCAGCGTTTTGATGTTGCGGCACATGCCTCTCGACTTCGCAATCCGGGCGCCCAATTCCGGTCACTGGAGGCGGGGGAAAACCGTTCCAAGGTCCAACCAGAACCGCTGCCCGAAGGAGGCTCGTACTCAGGATGATCTGGTTACGCGTTACCGGTATTGCCGCCGCATCTGTGCTGTGCGCGCTCTTGGTCAGCGCGCCGGCGAGCGCGACGTTGGACACTGCGATTGGTCAACGCAGCGTCGTTCCGGATAAGCCGTTTAGCGACTGTAGCTC
Organism: Vulcanimicrobiota bacterium; assembly: GCA_963837195.1. Lineage (GTDB taxonomy): Bacteria > Vulcanimicrobiota > Vulcanimicrobiia > Vulcanimicrobiales > Vulcanimicrobiaceae > Aquilonibacter. Next base: position 2,504,905 of record CAWIMO010000006.1, on the reverse strand, counting down.
AAAGGCCGACCACGCTTTGACGAGCGTCATGCAGAATGCAACCGAAGCCGGGCCCGGTTCGGGCAATTGGTTCGGCGCCGTGAGCACCGGGGGAGCCCCATCGGAAATCGCCATTGTCGAGTGCCATCCGCAGGGTGACGGTTACGCGGTGAGTTTCACTTGCAGCGTGCAAGTACCGCCGAGCCCGGATGCCGCGGCGGCGCTGTGCACGAAGTTAATGGCGGCCTTCGGAGCCGCGTCGACGGCCGCAACGGGAGGTGCGGGGTGGTAGTCCGGCGCCGCAACCTTTTCGCAGCGGCGCTCGGGATCGCGATCCTCCTCACCAGCGCGCTCGCGCCGGCGGCGGTCGACCTCTCGACCGGCATCCGTTACGTGATCCCCACGGGGACGCTCGACGAGTGCAATGCCAAGGCGAAGACCGCGCTCGATGCCTACTTGCAAAACGCGACCCAGGCCTCGCCCAACGATTGGATCGCGACCGGCCCGGTCGTCCAAGTGGGACGGCCCGACACCACCGCGTCGGCGACCGTCCACTGTTATTCGTACCAAAACGGCTACGTGGTCACGTTCTCGTGCTTCGTCGAGACGCCGAACAACCCGTACGACGCAAGCGCACTCTGCACCGACGTCAGCCATAATTTCAACGGTGGCCCACAGACGGCGCTCACGACGCCGACGCCGATGCCGACCGGCTGTACGACGGCTAACCTCATCGGCACCTGGCAGAATGACAACGACAGCAAGAGCACGCTCAAGCTGGACCCGAGCGGCGAGCTGACCGACAGTGACGACGTCATTGGGAGCTGGATCCTCAACGGCAATAAAGCGATCATCACCTACTACGGCAACCACAACATGACGCTTTCTGCCGACGGCAAGCACCTCTCGGGCAGTGGGTACAGCTTCACCCGCAAATGCTAGCGCGCTAAGAGATTTCCAAGGCTGGAGGCGCACGCTAAGGTCCTAACGTCAGGAGGACACCGTGCGCACTTCTACCGTCGCCGAAATCTTCGGCTATCTCGTCTGCCTCATCGCTGTTATCGTCTTCTTCATGAGCGTTGCCGGCGTCGTGAACAGCGCCTTCCGGGTCGTCAACCCGACGGCAGGCCCGCGCATATTCGCCGCGCGGATGCTGCCCGGACACGGTCCCGGGGGCGGCAATTTCTTCTTTAGAAGAAGCAGAAGCGGCCAGCGGACCGGCGAGGGTCCCGGACCGATGGCTTTGCCGAATCCGCCCGACGTTACGGCGATGCGCGCACGCGCGCAAGGCGACGCGCGGTTCGACGCGGCGCGGCGCTTGGTACTCGCCATCGTGATGCTGATTGTCTCGGTGCTGGTATTCCGCCGGGCTTTCGATTGGCTGAACCCACGGCAAGGCTCGACGGCATAAGCGCGAACCATTCCTAGCGTGAAGATCGGCACGCTAGAGATGAAGATCGCTCGGGTCGAGGGCTTTGCGGTCCGTGTATCCACGCCCGATGGCCGCAACGTGCGGTCCGATCGCGAGGGCATGCCGCCCTGGAATTGGGAGAAGGCCGCGCGCGACAGCTGGTCGGTCGCGCGCTGGAAGCAGGAGCGCTTTCGCAGCGTCTATCCCGGCTTCGACGTCGAGATTCTCGACGGTGACGGGCAGATCGTGGAGTACGGGCAGACACTGCTCGAAACGGTTCGCGAAAGTTACGATTAGTGCAGCCACCGCGCCGGCCGCTCGCAGCGCGACAAACGACGTGGGCGCAGGCGCTGGCGCGTGCGCTGACCCACCTGAACACGTGGTGCGCTTCTTCTACGGCCTCTAATGCTGCACCGTGATTTGATTTACGATGCGCTTGACGCCGGGCACGGCGCGAACCGTGGCGAGAATCGTGCGATCGATCGTGGGATTGGGCGCGGTGCCGGTCAACGTCACAACGCCGTCATTGGCAGACGACTTGACGTGAAACGCATTGACGCCGGTTTCCGCGGCGAGGGCGGCGGAAACGCGCACGGCCAGCGCGGCATCGGTTGCGTCTTTCGCGGCAACGGACGCATCTTTGCGCGTCACTTGCGTCGCTTGTTGCGCGCTCGTTTGCGTCTGTTGTTGCTGTTGGGGGGTGCAGCCGGCAAATGCGGCGACAAGGACGGGAATCGCGAACCAAGCCAGTGTTTTCATCCCGCATCTCATACCCGAATTTCGCTAGCCGCCAAACAGAGGCTCGGTCGGCGTAACTCCTCGCGCCGGCGACGTGTCTGAGGTTGGAGCATGCAGCAGGTCGACCGGGACATCAGCCTCTTTCGCTCGACGCTCGAAACGCCGGTCGGCCGGCTCGAACTGGCCGTGGACGCCGGCGGGACGCTCGTTGAGCTTTGGCTTCCCAACTGTAGCAGAGCGGTACAATCGGCAGCGTCTCCCTCGCATCTGGCAAGCGACGGCATGTGCGACGTGCAAGCGCAGTTGCGCGAGTACTTTGCGGGTACGCGCCGTACGTTTGATCTGGCTTTAGATCCGCACGGAACGCCGTTCGAACGGCGCGTATGGTCGCGGCTGCGTGAAATTCCGTACGGTGCAACGACGTCATATGGTGCGATCGCCCAAGAGTTCGGCCTAACCAACGCGGCGCGTGCCGTCGGACGCGCCAACGGCGCCAACCCAATTCCGATCATCATTCCGTGTCACCGCGTGATCGGCGCAGACGGAACGCTCACCGGCTTCGGCGGTGGCCTTCCGTTGAAACGTGCGCTGCTCGAACTGGAAGGTGCGATCGCGCCGCCTGACCCGCGCCTTTTCTAGAGAGGTTTGTATGACGTCCAATCTTCCGACGACGATGAAGGCTGCCGTTCAAGAGAAGGCCGGCCCGCCCGAAGTGTTGCAGCTGCGCTCGGTTCCGGTACCGCAGGTTACGCACGGCCACGTTCTCATTGCGCTGGACTACGCGAGCGTGGGGATCTGGGACGCGAAGCAACGCTCGGGCGAGTGGGGCGCGGTCAAGCCAGGCACAATTCCGGGTGCCGACGGTAGCGGAACCGTCGTGGCAGTTGCGCCGGACGTTACGCGTTTGCGCGTCGGCGAACGCGTCTATTCGTACAGCTACGGGAATCCCGGCGGTGGGTTTTACGCCGAATACATTAGCGTCGTAGCCGATCGAGTCGAACGCGTTCCGGATCAGCTCGATCAAAAGGTGGCAGGCGCGATGCCGTGCGTTGGCATAACGGCACACTCGGGTTTGCACGCGCTCAAGCTAAAGCGCGGTCAAACGCTGCTGGTCTTCGGCGCGACCGGCGGCGTCGGGTCGTTCGTCGTGTGGCTCGCGGCGCACGAGAACGAGACGGTATTGGGAACGGCGCGCCCGCAAGCACAAGACTATCTGCGCGCGCTCGGCGGCACACCGGTCGGTGATTCATCCCAGGGATTCGACGCCATCCTTGCCACCGCAAACGGCAACGATCTCGCGGGGTTCGTAGCGCGTGCAAAGCCGCAGGCGCCGATCGCGTATCCAAACGGCGTCGAGCCCGAACCAAAGTTCGACGGGCACCCGCCGGTGCCGTTCGACGGCTCGATGTCGCGCGAAGCTTTCGTGCGCCTGAACGAGGCAATCGGAACGCAGACGATCCCGTTGCACATCGAGGAGTTCCCGCTCGATCGCGTGGTCGATGCGCACCGCCGCATCGAGCAAGGTCATGTCGAAGGGAAAATCGTCTTACGTATTCGGTGATGCAGCCACGCGCGATCGAACGCGCGGATTCCAACACCAACAGAGCGCTCGCTTGTAAACCGATTAAAATTTGGGCCGATAACCAAAGGGCAGTATGCTTGTGCCCCTGCTTTTTGCGCTCGCGGTACATCCGGGGGCGATTTCAATGCAACGTTCGCCTGCGCAGACGGTCTTCACGCAGATCAATGAAGAGCGTCGCGGCGACGGTGTTCCCTTACTCGCGCTCGACGACTGCCTGACCGCGATTGCGAACGCGCGCGCCGACGATATGCTCAAGCGCAAGTATTTCTCGCACGTCACGCCGGACGGACGCCTGCCGATCGATTACATGCGGGCGGATGGCTGTCCATTTCATTATGCGGGCGAAAATATCGCCGAAGCGCCCGACCCGCTCTTCGCCGTCACCGAGTTATGGAACAGCCCGGAGCATCGACGCAATACGCTCGATGCGCACTACCGCCGGGTCGGGATTGGTGCCTCCATCCGTCCCGACGGAACGGAAATCATCGTCGAAGATTTTACCGACTAGCGGGCATTCTCAGGGGACGCGATGCACGGCAGTTGGACAAATCGTGTGAATCGGAATCGGTGTCGGCGGAAGCGGTGCAGGCGGCGCGATCTTTGGGGCGATGGGTGTGGAGACCGAAGCGCCGCCGTGACCACTGAGTCCGATGATAATTGGTACGAGTAACAGGCCCAGCCACGCGAGGTGCGGCGTCGCGGCGGCCGGCGGAACAATCGGCCCGGCCATCGCCACCGGAACCGGAGTTGCGGCGGCTGCGGGCGCCGGCGCGAAGGGCGCAACCACCGGCGGCGCGGCCGCAGGCGTCACAGCCGCAATGGGGGTTACACCCGTTGGCGCAAAGCGCGCGGCGGCGACCCGATAGCGCTTCTTGGTTCGAAGGTAAGAGACGTTACCGCATGCATTCGGAACGAAGACGCGCACCATGCCGTCGTTCTTGGGAAGATCGACCTCCCAGCCGTGCACGCCGGCCGGAATGATCACGTCGCGGTCGATGAACGGTTTGCCGTTGTACTGCCCCGACATACCGTCGAGGTGCCGTGGCAACGTCACATAGCGGGCTTGCCCAAGGTCGATCGCGCGGCGCACGGCGACGAAATCGGCCTGCGTAAGTCCAAGATCCTCCGTTGCCTGCGCGATCAAGGCGCGGTGAGCGTCGAACTCTTGCTGCAGTTGCGCCGTCGACTGGATCTGGCCAAGCAGCGAACCTTCGGTCAGCTGCGCATACGAGAGCGTTTGCGGCTGGGCAAACACTTGAATCGGAATCGCGAGTGCGACCAGAAGAGCGAGGAACGGGCGCAACGGCATGCGTGATCATTACCACCATTCTCGACACGCCAATGCGTGCAAAAAAGTGGTTGAGTCGAGCGGGAGCGACGTTGGGCCGAATGGTACCATGGTCGCATGGACGGAATAAATCCGAAGGCTGCGCCATCAGGAACCGGTTGCGTTGAATGCCTCGCCGACGGCGGCTGGTGGTTGCATCTTCGCCGATGCGCGGAGTGCGGGCACGTCGGCTGTTGCGACAGCTCTCCCCAGCGCCACGCGACAGCCCATTTTCACGCGACGCACCATCCGATCATCGCGAGCTTCGAGCCGGGTGAGGCGTGGTTCTACAGCTATACCACCGAAGAGTTCGTCAACGGTCCGCACATAGCGCCACCGCGGTGGCACCCTGAAGATCAACCCGTTCCCGGACCAGCCGGCCACGTTCCACCTAACTGGCAGTCACAGTTGCACTAAGAGCCGCGTTGCGTTTTCGTGTTCGGACGAAACCTCTTCGGTCTGGCGGCCATCGGCTTTGGCATTTGCGGATTTGTCTGGCCAGACGTCACCCTTTGGACATCGATCGACCTATTCGGGAACATTCCGCACGCCGAGATCCTGCTCTACCTTACGTCCGCAATCGCGATCGCCGGAGGGCTGCTTATTCAATCGCCGCGCACCGTGCGCGGCGGCGCGGTTACACTCGGCGCGCTCTATCTCTTCTTTGTACTTCTGGCGCTCCCGCACTATATACAAAAACCGCTTGCTTTCGACTACGTGCCCGCGATCACCGAGCAGCTTTCGCTGGTCTTCGCTGCACTGATCGTCTATAACGGAAAATTCTCGCGAATCGGCTACTACGGCTTCGGCATCTGCGTGCTATTCTTCGCGCTCGCCCAGGTCGTCTATCTTCAATACACCGCGAGTCTAGTTCCGAAGTGGATCCCTCCGGGGCAAATCTTTTGGACAAACGCGACGACGATCTTCTTTGCGCTGGCCGCAACCGCGTTGCTTACCGGCCGCGCCGCACTGCTCGCATCGCGCCTACTCACCGCGATGATCGTCGGCTTCGGTCTATTGGTCTGGGTGCCGGCGTGTGTTACGCATCCGCACAAGCTTTCCAACTGGACTGAGATCGCTTCCAACTTTAGTATCGCCGGCGCTGCCTGGATCGTCGCCGACTATCTAGCCAAGAAAGGCTCATCCCGGGCATACTAGCGAGATGAGCCAGGTCCGCTCACCTCTCGGCCTCTATGCGCTGACCCTCGGCGCTTTTGCGATCGGCTCGACCGAGTTCGTGCCGGTCGGGCTGCTGCCGGAAATCGCACGCGATCTACACGTTTCAATCTCGGCGGCCGGCTTCTTGGTCTCCGGGTATGCGCTCGGCGTGGCTGTCGGCGCACCACTGTTTACTATTGCGCTGAACCGCGTGAACCGCAAAACCGTCTTGATGCTCATGCTGCTATTTTTTATCGTGGGCAACGGCGTAGCTGCGGTTGCGAATGACTATAGCGTGCTTTTGCTTGCGCGCATCATTACCGCGTTCAATCATGGAACGTTCTTCGGCGTCGGCGCGATCGTCGCGGAAGCGCTAGTCCCGAAAGAACGCAGCGCGTCGGCGATCGCCACGATGTTCCTCGGGTTGACCGTAGCCTTGGTAATGGGCGTTCCCTTTGGCGCGTTCGTTGGACAGCGCTTTGGTTGGCACGCGCCGTTCGCACTGATCGCGCTGATCGGCATTCTAGCACTCGCGGGCGTGTGGCTCCTCGTGCCCAGCATCGAGTCGAAGAATCCGAACCTCACCGCAGAGCTGCGCACGCTGGGAAGCGGCCCGGTGGTGCTTTCGCTGCTCACGACGCTGCTCGGATTCGGCGGCGTGTTCGTGCTCTTCACTTACATCTCGCCGTTGCTCGAAGAAGTCACCGGATTTGCGCCGCATGTCGTCGCCGCGTTACTGGTGCTGTTCGGCGTCGGCACACTCGCGGTGATCGCGATCTTTGTCGTCGGCTTCTTCGGCTTTGCAACCGCAACGCCGCTGCAGCTCCTCGTCATTCGCACGGCGAGCCGCGCGCCAAATCTCGCGTCCTCGGCAAATATCAGTGCGTTCAACATCGGCAACGCGCTGGGAGCCGCGCTCGGGGCTGTGGTCATTGCGCAGGGTCTTCCGTTGCAGTGGCTCGGCCTGTGCGCCGCGTGCGTGGCCTTCGCCGGCGCGCTGGTCGCGATTCCCGCGCTCAGATCGCTTGGTCGTCCGGATCCGGCTTATCCCTGATACTCAAGCCCAGCGAGCGATGATATTCCTCGTTCCTCGCGAGCGCAGCTTCGATGTCATCGCGCACGCCTTGTTCACCGAGAAGGCGCTGCAAGTGCTCGCGGCTCGCGCGCAAATCCTTGGCATGCGCTTCTAACACCGCGCCGGGAACGTCGGGCGCGTCGAGCGGCCGGCTGAGCCAGGCCTCCATCGCATCGTATGCGGCTTTGCCTTGGCGTTCGGCCGCGGCTAACTCATCTCGGTAACCATACGCCATAAAGCTATTCGACGAAATAGACCTGGCCGGTTTGCGCGCCTTCGACGCTCCTGCTATACGCGAGCGCTACAAGTTTGGCCGGGACGCCTTCCGTCCCCGGGAAAAATGAGCCGAATGCAGCGAACGATTCGCGTAGAATCGTCGGGCTCACCGCGTTGATCCGCATTCCGGGAGGGAACTCAATCGCCGCTGCGCGCACGAACCCTTCGATCGCGCTATTCACCAGTGACGCGCTGGCGCCAAAACGGATCGGGTCTTGGCTGAGCGTGCCTGCGGTAAGCGTCACCGAGCCGCCGGGATTAAGGTACTTCGTCGCCTCCAACGCTAGCTGCACCTGGCCCATCAACTTGTAAGAAATACCGACCTGAAGCTGCTCGGGCGTCATATCGAGCAGCGGCCCGAAGTGCACGTCGCCGGCCGCACCAATCACCGCATCGACGCTACCTACCTCTTTGAAGAGCTTTTGAATGCTCGCAAGATTACTAATGTCGACCTTATGGTCGCCGTGCGTGCGCCCGGCGCTTACGATCTGATGGCGCTGCTTGAGCTCGTCGACTGCGGCCTTGCCGATGGTGCCATTCGCACCAACAACCAAAATCTTCATACTGGCCGTAATCGGCGTTTCGCGCCAAGGGTTGCGCCTGCTCTTCCATTAAGCTTCGTATATGTACTCCGCGCGAAGAATCATCGCCGCCGCCTTTTCGATGCTCCTCGTCACTGCGCTCCTATCACCACCCCGACAGTCGCAAAGCAGCTCGGCTACGTCTCGCCAAACGTCAACGTCGTCTACGGCTTCGGGTTCATGGATCTCCAAGCGCAGCCGATTATTTTGCGCGTACCAAGATTCCCACGGTCGCTATTACGTTGTCCAAATGGTCGACATGTGGACCAACTCGTTCGCGTACGTCGGTGGCGCTACGACGGGCTATAAATAGTCCTCGCGGAGCCCTCTGGTTGTCCCATAGTTCCGTGTCGCGGGCACTCGCTGTTACATGAAACTGCGAAACCATGTTATGAGCGGCTAGGTGCCCGCGGGTATTCTCGGATCTGTTGGCATAGGCTAAAGGTCCCGCAGGATACATCTTCCCATACAAAAGCAAGGATTCACGGGTGTCAGAACATACTACGAAGTGCGAAGCTCCTTGCTACTATCAACTACCCTGCGATCGGATCCTACGTCGACGGCCGTAACGACGGGCTACTGCGCCCCGAAGATAGGCTCGACATCAACCAACGCGATACCATGTGAACAATACTATTCAAGTACGACCGGCATCCGAACATACGTGAGTCTTGAAGACGGCACCATCCTTGCCTCGCACTGAGGGAACCATGAAAGCGAAACTAGCGTTAATGTGCGCCGGCTTGATCGGCGTTGCTGTCGGAGGGACACTATCTCCTTTGTGGAGCCTTAGTTTAACCCCCGATGCGGCAGACCAAAAGATAAGCGCGTTTCATGCGTGCATATCTCCCTATAGTACGTCTCGCTATGCAACGACCGTGTTTTCGTTGCCTGCAGCGGAGCGCGCGCTCGATATTGCAACAGCAGAAGACATCTGCCTTGATCTTTCCAAGATAGCCGGTTTGGGGAGCTCCCGAATAGCTTGTGCCGCTGGTTATGAGTTCACGATCACGCCCGAGAACCAAGCTTTCTACAACGCAACGCGGCGCGCATTTCCACCAGGGTGGAAAGGGATCATCTATAAAGCACCGCTCAAAATGCCCATAACACTCGGGCCTTCAAGGTGTCCAACAGCTGGGTGAGAAAACGTCGGATTATACCTTGAATCTTCGCAAATAGCGCGGGTCGGAGATCAGCGCCTAACGCGGAGCCGGCGACGATTGCGCCGGCGCATATTCAACGTCGGCTTCAACCGCGTCCGTGCGTGAGTCGGGCGGTTGCAGCGTAAATGATATCGCCATCGTCTCGTGTTTCGTCCATGGATTCGTCGGCGAACAATTCGCCCTGCCCGATGCCATCGACGCGCTGCGCGCATCACGCCGAAGCAACGACGACACCGCTCTTAGCGAGGTCAGCGCCACGACCCGCTGCATCTGACCGGCATTGTGCTTCGTGGCTCGCGAACGGACGCCACCGCCCCGGCCGAGATCAGCGCTTAGAGCTCAGCCGAGAGATCTCGCTGACGTGCGCGGATAAGCCCGAGGACAGCGAGGGCGCACGTGAAGGCCTCTGCAGGAGCAGCCCCGGATCCCGCCCAAGGAGCCCGGGTCGCGGAGGAGATGGCGCGACGCCCTTCACGACGACGGTGGTCGGTTCGCTGGTCCTGGAAGTTGCACGTTGACTCTGAGGGAGCAAACTGATGCGTGCGCTCGTTCCGCTTGTCGCTCTTGCGGTGCTCGGTGCCGCCGCCGGTTGTTCCGGCGGTAGGCAGGGCGGCGCGGTTCCTGCGCCTGCGCCTTCGGGCCAAAGCCCTGCGCAGTACCGCGTGACCTTTCTGATCGACGTTCCCGCGCAATCGACAACGGCCGCCAGCCGGCGGCGTCCCCAATATATCTCTCCCGCGACGACGCAAATGGTCGTCAACATCCAACAGAACGGCAGTTCGGTGAGCGGCTACCCGGTCACGGTCTCGCTCACTCCGACCTCGGGCGGCTGCACGAGCACCCTCGCGAATACGTCGTGTCAGTTGAGCTTCTCGCTTGCGCCGGGCAGCTACAGCGCCACGCTCACCGCCCAAGACGCCAGCGCCCAAGCGCTCTCCGCGGCGCAAAGCGTCGCCTTCACGGTCGTTGTCGGCAGCAACAATACCGTGGCGATCACGCTCTCTGGGATCCCGCAAGAAATGGATATTGCTCCGGGAGCGCGCGCGGTGCACGGCTCGCAGAGCGCGGGCCTGGTGCTGTATGGATCGTCGCCGCAGCCCTTCATCGTTAACGTGCGTGACGTCGACGGCAACATCATCGTGGGTCCCGGTTCGCCGACGTATTCGGTGAGCGTGCTGAGTGGCAGCGGTTGGACGCCGGCCGCTCCTTCCTCGACCGCGCCGAATGTTTTTACACTCACTCCTCCGGGGACCAACGGTGCCGGTGCGCTCCTGCGCGTGACCGCGACCTATAGCGATGCGACCTGCACGCGAGCGGGTGCGGTGTGCAGCGCGACCTTCTCGGTGAAGAACGACATCCAAACGCTCTTCATTGCAAACCAGGCAAGTCCGGAGGGCGGCAACACGGTGACGGAGTACGCCCCTCCCTACACCGGTACGCCGACGACCATCAGCAACGGCGTGTACCTGCCCTTCGCGCTCGTGCTGGATGCGTACGGCAATCTGTTCGTTGCAAACGAAGAAGGCGGCAGCACGGTGACCGAGTACGCCCCGCCGTACAGCGGCACGCCGACGACCATCAGCAACGGCGTGAACGAGCCCTTCGCGCTCGCGCTGGATGCGGCCGGCGATCTGTTCGTTGCAAACACAGGCGGCAGCACGGTGACCGAGTATGCCCCGCCGTACAGCGGCACGCCGACGACCATCAGCAACGGCGTGAACAAGCCCTTCGCGCTCGCGCTGGATGCGGCCGGCGATCTGTTCGTTGCAAACACAGGCGGCAACACGGTGACCGAGTACGCCCCGCCGTACAGCGGCACGCCGACGACCATCAGCACCGGCGTGAACCAGCCCTACGCGCTCGCGCTGGATGCGGCCGGCGATCTGTTCGTTGCAAACGAAGAAGGCAGCACGGTGACCGAGTACGCCCCGCCGTACAGCGGCACGCCGACGACCATCAGTAACGGCGTGAACCTACCCATCGCGCTCGCGCTGGATGCGGCCGGCGATCTGTTCGTTGGAAACGCCGGCTTGACGCAATTCGTGGGCTTCACGGTGACCGAGTACGCCCCGCCCTACACCGGCACGCCGGCGACCATCAGCAAAGGCGTGTACCAGCCCTACGCGCTCGCGCTGGATGGGGCCGGCGATCTGTTCGTTGCAAACCATGGCCTCAGCACGGTAACCGAATTTGCCCCGCCGTACAGCGGCACGCCGACGACCATCAGCAACGGCGTGATCGAACCCTACGCGCTCGTTCTGACACCGTAGTGACCTCAACTCGTCGTGATGGGGCGGGTCGCTCAACCGCTGCTGCAGGCGTCAGTTTTCCAGCCGCCAGGCCCAGGCGTTCCAGAAGTGCGTGCCTGTGATCGACGGAACGATTCCGGATAAAATGGGGCTGTCGTAAGGAATGAAGATGCTCCTAGGAGAGCCGCGGGGCAAGGACCGAGGCTCGGACACGGTCGCCGAAGTTTGCGCTTGCGATCAACACAAAGAACGCCGTGCTTATTATGGAACGGCCGCGTTCGATCGAGTGGCAGATCGCGATCTGCACAATCAAGTCAACATAGCAAATGCGAATCGCAAATTTCGGTTTGTAGCTTCGCTCTTTTCGCGTAAGAGTGCCCATGTCAGCACAGGCCGAGCAACGATTTTCGGTCCCTCGCTGCTTGGCCTTGGCATTGCGGCCCTTCTCGCAGCATGCGGCGGTGGTTCGAGTACGCCGGCGGTGCCCTCGCCGACGGGGACGCCAAGCGTCACAGCGCCATTCGTCGTCTCAACTATCGAGCCGGTAAATTCGTCCGGGACGCTCATCCGGAGGGACCTATGCGGTGGTGGGTCCGAAATGGCATGGTACGCTTCCTGCGAGCGTCAAACGCATCGACGCCCCGACGCGCTGGATAGAGTTGCAGCCCCGCGTGTACGTGAAGAATCAGGCCGATCTGCCCAATGCCGAGCGCGTTTTGCGAGCCATCACGGTGACCGGGCTTGCGCAATATAACGGCAAGCCGGCGCCGGCAGAGCCCGTGACCAGTTACGCTGTTCCAAAAATCAACCTGAGCGTTGCCGGCAGCCAAATGCAGTTCGATGATCCTCTGCAGTTCTGGGAGATCTTCTCGGCAGCGATGAACGAAAACCCGCCGCCACGCGACCAAATCGCCGCGGTTCTTCCGCAGTTCAAGTTTTTGGGAATCGTCCTCGGGAAACAGTGGAAGCGAGAAGACGTGAATCCGGTCATTCTCGCGCAGATGAAGCTCGCGGCTCAGAAAATCGGCTCGACCATGCGCTCGATGTCGCTCGCGGTGAGGTCCATCAATGGGTGGACCATTCCGCCTGCCGATGTGGGGGAACGCAGGTAGCGACTACGTCGTACGCGCGATCGTGGCAGTCCTTGGACTAACGGCAAACACACCGAAGGAAGCAATCTACTATTCGGGCTTCCGTGACGCGAGCGGCGCGGCGCTCAGCGGCGCAAAGACGTCCCGCCGGGATTCTGGTCGCTCACGATATATGACCTCTCGGGCTTTACGGTTGCCAATCCGATCGGCCGCTACTCACTAGGGAGCGCCGACGATCTCAAACGCAACGCGGACGGCTCGTTCACGCTCTACGTGCAACACGACGATCCCGGCGGGACCGAAGAATCCAATTGGCTGCCGGCACCGTCGGGACCGTTCTACCTGATTTTGCGAAACTATGCGCCGGCGCCCGAGGTCGTGCGCGCATTGGGGAATCCACCTTCGCTCAACGGACCACCGCCGTTGGTACCGCGCTAATTTCCGGGAGGCGGCGTCGGGATCGTCTTCGCGTTCTTGGTCAAGACGTGCGGCGTGATCACGAGATAGAGGTTGGTCTTTTGGCCGGTGCTGTTCGCTTGTTTGAAGAGCTCGCCGATGAGCGGAATGTCGCCGAGTCCGGGAACTTTGTTGTACGAGCGAATCTCTTGATCTTGGAGGAGGCCGCCGATCAGCACCGAGTCGCCGTCGGCGACCGAAACCGCGGTAAGTTCTTGGCGCACCGCGATGGTGGGGGCGGTTTGCACGTAACTCAAAATGCTCGAGACTTCGGAAAACACATCGGCAGTCACCACGCCGTTGGCCGAAATACGCGGGAGGATCTCAAGACTTACGCCCACATTGATGTATTGCAACTGCTGCTGAAGGATGGTCGTTCCGCCCGACGGCACAAGAACATTCGTGAAGATCGGCACGGCCTCGCCCGAGAGGATTGCGGCCATGCGGTTATCTGCGGCAAGAATCCGTGGCTGCGCTAGAATCTTTGCTTGTCCCGTTGTCGCAAGTGCGCTCAACTGCGCGCTAAAGGTTGCATAGGTGCGGGGAACGTTACTTCCCGGCGCCTGAATCGGTCCGCCGGTGCTGCCGCTTCCCTGGTTCCCAATCGTGATCGACCCCGATGCAAGTTGCCCATTTGGTGAAAAGTTGAAGCCGAGATCATACGCCGCGGTCTCGGTCAGTTCGAGGATCTTCGTTTCCAGAAGGACCTCGCGGCGCGGTGTATCGACCAGCGCGATCAATCGCTCGTACGGCGCAATCTCTTCTTTCGTTCCCCGCAAGATTATCGCATTGAGGCGCCGGTCGACCGACACATGTTCGTTGATGTACACGCCTTGAGGCGAATCCTTGGGAACGAGCGCATAGGTTGGCAGCGTCACATAACTCGGCGAGGTGATCGTCTGCTGCGAGGACGACGAACTGCCGCCGATGTTGGGATTCGGCGTAGGCTGCGCGAACGGCGACTGTGCCGTAAAATTGTCGACGCTCGGCACCAACGCGGTCGATTTCAGCAACCCGGCGACCTCGCCGACATCGGCAAACGAGAGCGGGATGATCTCGACACCTTGCGCTTGCGTTTGGGTCACTGCCGTCAGATGCGACTCTTCATCGCTGTTCTTCGCCGGGATATGCACGACGATCCGCGTGCCGTCGGTCTCCGTCCGCACGCGCACGTCGGCAACCAGGTGTAAGTCGACGACGAGCCCCAGGTTGAGGAAAGGCGCAATTGTGCCGGATTTGATCGCGCCGACCTGGCCAATGATTCCCGGAAGATTCTTCCCACGCTCGACGCCGGCGACGACGACCTTCACGTCGTTGCGTACCGTATGAACGATCTCAGCCGAGGGCGCGAAGGTGTCGAAGTCCAGTATGAGTTCCACGCTGCCGTCGGCGGCAGGTACGGCGTCGTAGGCTACCAGCTCGGGTTCTGCGCTGCGGGCCGCGCCCTGCGCACAAAGCACCAACGCCATAGTGAATACGACAATACCGCGAAAGCGCACCATTCCGTAGTAGCTTTGCGAGACAGGGGATACCCGCCTTCCTTAGACGCCACAGCTTTACTGAATTATGGCTGCGGTCATTACTTACAGGTGCGAAGCGAACGGAAAGGCAACGGGAAATGCATGATTCATGCGATGATATCGACGCGTGCGATTCGCACCTTTGCTATGCTGGCAGCCATTTCAGTTTTCTTCGCTGCAGTACAACCCGCGCACGCCGGGTGCCGTCAGGGCGTCTGGCTAACGTTTCGCAACGATTCCGATAAGTGTGTCTGGGCTACGATTTACTATTCCTACGTCATGCAAGCTGGTTGGAAAATCGAACGGGCCCACGAAGTTCCACCGAACGGCGGCGAATGGATGTCACTCGTGAAGTACAACTATCCGGAGCTAGGGCCGCAGATCGGCGCGCGCGCCGAAGTAATGAATACGATCCCGTGTAAGGCTGCACCGACGGTTGCCGACGTCCGCGTGAACGAAGATGTGCAGAAGGTCAAAATGAACGGCAACTGGGAATACGGCGCGCGCAAGGCGACGATCACCAAGACAAACGGCAATTACGCCATTCGCATGGGCTTAGGCGCGTATCCACAGAACCAATGCTACTAGGTTGGCTGCTTGACTCGGACCCGGCCGTACGTTGGCAGGTCATGCGCGATCTTACCGACCACGCGAAGGAGTCGGCGCGGCAATTCTCGCCGCCCAGCACGCGGATGGTTCCTGGCGCCGTTCTGATGCGCCGGCCTGGTTGCCGACGCTGTTCACGCTGCTGTGACCTTGCGCTGGGACAATCAGACGGGCCGGTGGGACTTACGCGCGGTAAAATCGGGTTCGCCGTTCTTCGACGGCGAAGTAGAGCCGTGCATCAATGGCGGCGTGCTCGCGCTGGGAGCATTCTTCGGGCGTCCGTCCGAGCGTCTCGCGCGCCGTCTCGTCGGCGAGCAGCTCAGTGACGGCGGCTGGAATTGCGATGCGCCTGCGAGTTCGCGTTCATCGTTCCACACCACGATTTGCGTGCTCGAGGGTCTGCTCGAGTACGAGCGCCAATCCCGAGTTTCTCGAACTCGCCTTTCCCCCGCGCTACCATTACGACGTGCTGCGGGGCCTCGACTACTTTCGAGGCGCCGACGTTGAAGACGCGCGCATAAATGCCGCCGTGCGTGTGATCGAGAGCAAGCGGCACAGCGACGGCCGATGGCTCCTCGATCGCGCGTACGATGAAGCGCTGGGACTTTCGCTCGACGAATCGGTGGGTGAACCGAGCCGCTGTAACACACTCCGCGCGCTTCGCGTACTCCGTTGGCACGCGAACCTCTAAGTAAAGAGACGGTCGATGTCGGCAAGGTCGAGATCGACGGTGGGGTGTGCAGCTTCATCGAACAGCGTTGCTGCTAAAGCAGCTTTGCGTTCTTGCAGCTCGAGGATACGCTCCTCGACCGTATCTTCGGCGATCAGCTTGTAGACGAAGACATGTTGGTCTTGGCCGATGCGATGCGCACGATCGGTCGCCTGTCGTTCGACGGCAGGGTTCCACCACGGATCGTAGTGGATGACCGTATCGGCGGCGGTGAGATTGAGCCCGGTTCCGCCGGCTTTAAGACTAATAAGGAAGAGCGGCACCTCGCCGTTTTGAAAGCGCTCGACCGGCGTTTCGCGGTCGCGCGTGTCACCGCGCAGCTCGACGAAAGGCAGATTGCGCTTTCCGAGCTCCGGCACGATCAAATCGAGCATCGAGGTGAACTGCGAAAAGAGCAGGACGCGGCGCCCATCCTCAACGAGGCTCTCGAGCATCTCGAGCAGTGCGTCGAGCTTCTGCGACTCGTCGACGCCGGCCGCCGCATCGAGTTTGAGGAGGCGCGGATCGCAACATACCTGACGCAGTTTGAGCAAAGCATCGAGTACGACTATGCGGCTGCGCGCGAGGCCCCGGCGCTCGACTTCGTCGCGCACCCGCTTGTGCATGGTCAGCCGGATTGTTTCGTAAAGATCGCGCTGGCGCCCGATGAGCGATACGCGCTGGACGATCTCGGTCTTCTCGGGGAGTTCTTGCGCCACGCCCTCTTTCGTGCGGCGGAGTAGAAACGGCTTGATGCGCGCACCGAGCGCGGCGCGGCGATCGGCGTCACCGCGCTTTTCAATCGGCGTGCCGAAGAGTCTATTGAAGCGCGAACGTTCAGGGAGCAAACCAGGCACGGCAAAGGCGAAGATCGACCACAGCTCCTCGAGATGGTTTTCGATCGGCGTGCCGGTGAGGGCGAGGCGCTGCGCGGCCTGCAATCGCGACGCGGCGAGCGCCACTTTCGAGCGCGGATTCTTGATCGCTTGCGCTTCATCGAGGACCGCGATCGACCATTCGAACCCGGCCAGCGCATCGACGTCGCGCAAGAGCAACGCGTATGTCGTGAGCACGAACGTCGCGTCGCCGACCTGCGCGAAGCGATCGGCACGATCCGCACCGGTGAGTGCGACTACGCGAGCGTCAGGCAAAAAACGAGCGATCTCGGCGCGCCAGTTCGGTGCGACGCTGGTGGGTGAAACGACGAGCACCGGATGATTCAAGCGGCCGGCCGCGCGTTCTATGGCAACGTGCGCCAGCACCTCGACCGTTTTGCCAAGGCCCATATCATCAGCCAGAATCCCGCCCGCGCGATGTTCGCGCAACGTCTGCAACCAGGCGACGCCGTCGCGCTGATAGGGCCGCAGCTCGCCGACGAACGCGGCCGGAATCTCGATGCTCCGCTGCGCGTACGCTGCGAGATCGTCGAGCATCGCACGAATCGACGGCGCATTGCTCCAGCGTGTCGCGATCCCGCCCGCCGCCGCCAGCGAAGCTGCCTGCAAGACGGGAATCCGCACGCGCGCTTTCGATCCGCTGCGACGGTCATCGAAGAGGCCGCCGAGCGTCGCCAGCACGCGCGCGACACGATCGACCGGCAGCGCGACGTAGCCGCCGCCCGGAATGCGCCCGACGAAAGGTGCCTGGCGCCGCGCAAGCGCCGCCGGGTCTGCGTCGAGATCGAGTCCACTGCGCCCGAGCGCATCGATCAGTACCGGTAAGAGCGAGACGCGCGTGCCGTCGACGTCGATGCCTAGTTCGAGTTCGAACCACTGCGCAGCACCGCTGTCGTAGACTTCGGCGCTCCATTCGTCGCCCGCCTCGACGAGGCGAAACGGGAAGGACGGCATCGTTTCGATGCGCCAGCCGTCGCGTCGCAGCTGCGGGGCATCGCGCTCGAGGAATTGCAGCCATGCGTCTTCACCATATGGAGGGAAGTCGAGTCGCGCGAGCTGTTCCTGCGCGGAGCGTTCGTAGGCGCGATCGCGCGGCCATACCGTCGTGTTTTCGCCGTTGGCAACGCGAATTGAATCACGCGGATCGCCGGGCGGTACGAGCTGGTCGCCATACGCGAAGAGGACGCTCCCCGATGCGCGCCCACCTTCGACCGCCAAAAGACGCAAGACCGGCTGCGGCTCGCGCTCGTCGATATGCAGCGCTGCATTCTGCGCAGGACCGTCGATCCGGGTGCGGCGCAAGAGGCGATGGAGCGCGATCTGCGCACGTTGCGCCTGCGCGGGTGAAAATGCCGGCGCACGTGCGATCGTTGCCGCAAGCTCCGGCGCGAGGTCGAGCCCAACCGGACCGCCATGATTCGCCGGCGGATCGACGTACCACAACGGCGACGTGGGAAGCAGTATAGCGTCCGCGTGCTGCGCGAGACGCACGCGTACGAGACCGTCATTCCCCGTCTCCCACACCAGCGCTGCTTCGGGAATCGGAACGCGCTCGAGCGGCGGGGAGGACGGATCGTGCCATCGCAGCAGCCCGTGCGTCACCAGCAACTCGAGCAGCATGGCGAAAATCGCCGGCGAGAGATCTTGCCCGAGCCCCAGCAGCCCGCTCGCGCTCGCGAGCCTGCCCGCAACGACGTCGATGCCGGTGATAAAGCGCGCCTGCGAATTCTTGAAATTGTGGAACGAAAACTCGCGCGGCTGTGCGGTGTTTCCCGCAGCAGGTATGACGTACGGCACGAGCTGCACCGAGCGCAGCCCATGCGATTCCGGGGCGTCGATCACGTAGAGCAGTCGCTCCTTCTTCTGCACCGCGGTTGAATCGCCGAACGTCTCGAGCATACGCCGTGTCCACGCATCGACGGCGCCGTCGGAGGCGCCACTTGCTCCCGCATCGCGGTCCAGGAGCTTGAGTGCCAGCGCCGCGCCGTGTTTGCACGCATGGCCATCGGGACACGAACAATCGCTTTCGATCGTCTGCACGCCGTCGCGCTCACGCGCGGCGATGCCCACGGCGTAGGGCCGCGTGGCCGAGCCTTGGACGTTCGCGCTTGCGGCTTCGCCCTGTTCGGAAAGGCGCACATTCGTTACGCGATTCCCCGCAACGTAGCCGCGGGCACGCGCTATTGTCTGCGGATCGAACGAACGCTCGAGGGCGGCAGTATCAAAAAGCATCGGAACTGTTCCGGCTTACCGACACGGGCGGTGAGACCCTTTGAGAGAGGGGAAAAGCTTACATCGGTTCCTTGATTCCCTTGCGCACGAGGAACCAGTTCGCCGGATACGACGTCGCAAAGCCGATGGCCATGCCAATCTGCATCAAGAACCAATAAGCCGGCTGTAGCGGGTTGAGCATCGGACCGAACGGCAAGTGGCTCATCACGGCCATCCAAGCGAAGAGCCCAATTTCAAACGCGATCAACGACAGCGTATCGGCTTGTATCGCGGCCCAGATGCCCGGGAGAAACGTCAACCCGCGCATCGGAGCGATCGCGAAGTATTGAAACACGATCCCAAAGGCATAGGCGAGGATAAAATCGCCGATGTAATCGGTGAGCAGCGCAGACCCGGCTATCGAAAGTCCCGTAAAGAAGATTGCGAATTCCGCAACGACGTCACCCAGCGTGCAACCCGCACCGCAATGGGTCGCTTCGACGATGATCGATTGCCAGAACGAAACGTTACGGCGCGTGCCGGCTCGTCCGAGCTTCACATACCACCAGACCGCAACGGGACCGAAGTAGAGCCCGGTGATCGGCCACACCGCGTTCATGATCGCCATGGGCTGGGGTCGCCGCACGAGGTCGACGGCGATCGCAACGGCGGACGCAAACCCAACGAGCAGCGAAGCAATCGCGAGGACCTGTAGCCACGCCGGTACCGTCGCCATTCTACGTCGCCGCCTTCGGTGAGGACGTGCGGACGCAGTTGACCCGTATGCATGATATGTTGCACTTCCGCCGCGAGGTCAACCTCGCTCGCCGTCCCGTACCCCAGCGTCAAAAGCTGCATAAATTTCAGCGACCAGCAAGCACATCGTTAATCGTCGCGACATCGAGCGCGCCGATCGTTGCGAGGACGCGGTCTGCGAGCGCGAGTGCCTCGCGATCCGGTGGAAAGGCGCGGTTGGGAATCGCAATCACCGCAAGCTTCGCCGCGTGCGCCGAGCGAATGCCGTTCGCGGAGTCTTCGACCGCTGCCGTGCGGCGCGGATCGGCGCCCATCAGTTGCAAGGCGCGCAGATAGACGTCGGGCGCGGGCTTGCCGCGCGCAACGTCGTCGGCGGACACGACGACGTCGAAATACTTCGTCCAGCCGGTCTTTGCAAGCACCGTTTCCGCTACGGCGCGCGCTGCCGCGGTCGCGAGACCGAGTGGAAACGCCGTGGCAAGACGTTCGAGCGCTTGCGCTGCGCCTGGCAGGACCGGTGCGTCCCTTGCTAGCTGCTGAGCGACAGTACGAACGACTTGCTCGCCAATTGCTTGGGGTGGGAGTGCAACACCAAGGTCGTCATGCATATAGCGGGACCACTCTGTCGTGCGCATGCCGATCATTTGATCTTGCGCGCCGTCTACCCAGTGGCCACCGTGTTCGACGACGAATGCGTGGCGCACATCCCGCCAGATCTGTTCGCTCTCGATAAGCGTGCCGTCGAGGTCAAAGATTACGGTGTAAATGTTCTCACCGGCAGGGAGATGTCGCACACGGAGAAGTCGGCACCATGCGCGCGCCGTGCGGCCGCCACGAGTTGATCGAATTCCGCAGAGCGGGTGTCGAGCACCTCGACGGACGGGCGTTGCGATGACGGTAGATCGCTCAATACGCGGACGCGCAGCATACGATCAGGACGTTTCGGCGGCACGCCGACCGCCGCTGCCCGGATCACGTCGAGGCCGACGAGGATGCGCCCAACGACCGTGTAGTCGTGATCGAAATCTCGCGTCGTGCCGCGCATGAAGAAAATCTCGGCATTGGCTGAATCTACGTCGCGCTCGCGCCCCATCCCCATCACGCCGTCACAGTAGGCGCCCCAGACTCGGGGCGTCCCGCTTGCGTATGAGGCCCCGACGGGAATTACGCCGAGAAAACCCTCCGGCGCGAGACCCCTTCGGACGAAGCGAATCTGCGATGCCGGAATATTTGCGGAGAATTCAGCAAGCAAGTCGGGCAGCGACGACCGGTCGCCGTCGTGATTGTTTGGATCGCCGGTCTGCACGAAGTTGAATCCGGGCTTGTCGACCACGCGCCACATCAGCAGTCCGTCGTAGACATGCATGCGGGCAAGGCGCTTTACGCGTTCGACCGCATGCGGTGCAAGCCGAGGCTCGAGCGCGACGATGATGCGTCCTTTCGTCGTGTCGACCACGAGCGCGTTGGCCGGGTCGATTGAATGCCAGGCGTTCATAACGACACCGAGGATCAGCGCGAGCGTAAGGTGCATGAAGCCCGATTATCCAGTCATCGAGAAAAGCCCCGCGGGTACAGGGGAATCTAGTTGCGGGTCGGTACTCGACGAGACAGGCATCGACGTGGTGACGGTGCGTGCCGTCGCCTCGGGGGTGAAATGGGCAAGCCGATACTTGTAGTACTTTACGTGGTCGCGATGGTAGCCGTCATAGTCGGTGTAGATTTCATATTCTTCAGAAGCCGCTTTTGGGAACGCCTGGTAGTGAATATCGGAATCGTCTTGGTGTTCGCAGCGTTCTATGCGAGATTCGTGAGGCGTCCATGACGCCGGCACGCCTCGAGCAGTTCGCGGACGGAATCTTCGCCATTTCGGCGACGCTGCTCATTTTGAACTTCGCCGTGCCGGTCCTTGGCGATGCGAGCAACGGGGCGCTCGTGCACGCATTGACGTCCCAGTGGCCGCGGCTGCTGGCCTTTCTCTTGAGCTTTTTCATCATCTTGAACTATTGGCGACTGCACAGCGCGATGTTCCACGACGTACGCGTCCTCGACCATACGACGATCCTTTTGAACGCGGCATTCCTCGTCGTCGCCGCCTTCATGCCATACGCAACCAACGTGGCGGGAACATATCCGACGCTGCCGGCAGCCGCGGTTTTGTACTCCATCGTGCTGCTGGCCGGTGCGCTTATCGGTTTCTTCATGGTTCGTCACCTCATCCAAAGCGGCGCGTATAAGATGGACGCCCCGCCCGAATATGCGCGTGTGACTTATCGCCGTATCCGGTTCTCGCTCTACATCCGCGTCGTCGGCCTCATCTTGGCGTTCTTCTTGCCAATCGTGTCATATTTAATTTACTGGGTGATGATCATCTACTTCCTGACGTTCAGTGCCATCGACGATTTGAACACCTAAGGCAACCGCTTGCTGGCTCCCCTGGCCAGGCGCTTCATAACTCCGTCATGAAGACCGCCTTGTTAACGCGTATGCTCGTGGAAGTCCCGGCAATCGTGTCGGACGTTCGCTTCAAAAGGAGAACAAGACGATGCCACTGATTCAGGTGAGCGTAGTTAAGGGCGTATTCACGTCCGAGCAAAAGCAACAGATGATTTCCCGTTTGACCGATGCCATGGTGACGATCGAGGGCGAAAACATGCGCGGCCTTACCTGGGTGAAAGTCGACGAAATCGATAGCGGTGATTGGGGAATCGGTGGTCAAGCCCTAACGACCGAGGCCGTAAAGGCCGTTGCCGCCGGAAAAGCGCCCGCCTCCGTAGGGTGATCGCGATTGAGTCGCGCCACGACGAACTTCCGTTCGTCGGGCGCGACGACGAGCTGGCACTGCTCGAACGCCTTACGACCGCACCGATACCGTCGATCACCTTTGTGAATGGGATCGGTGGAATAGGAAAGTCGCGCCTTCTCGATGCGTTCGCGCAGCGTCGGCGTTCTACCGGCGCAGCGGTCGTGCGCATCGATGGCCGGCTCGTCGAGCCAACCGAGGCCGCGTTCCTGCGTAAGCTCAGCCTTGCGGCGGGCGGCGACATTGCCACGCTCGGCGATGCATCGCAGCGGCTCGGCGAGCTCGGAAGCGTTGCGCTCGTTCTTGACGACATCGATGCATTGCGCTTACTCGACACGTGGCTGCGGCGGTCGTTCGTCACCGCTTTGCCGCCGAACGTGCACGTCGTCTTCGGCGGCCGTGAACCGCCACTTTCGGCGTGGCTGCAGATGCCGTGGCGCGGCGCATTCCGAACACTCGAACTTCGGCCACTTACCGATAGCGCTGCAATGACGCTTTTAACCGCCGCGGGGATCGAAACCGCGCAAGCTGCGCGCGTCAATCGAGTTGCGCGCGGCCATCCGCTGGCGCTGACACTTGCTGCGATTACGCTACAGAGCGTCGACGATCCCGAGCTCGAAGAGCTGGCCTTTCATCGCATTGTCGGCGAGCTGGCGCGACGGCATTTAGCCGAGATTCGCGACCCGATTACACGCCGAGCGGTTGAGGCGGCCGCGCTGCTGCGAACCGTTACTGCACCGCTGCTCGGCGCCATGCTCCCCGACGTCGCTCCAAGCGACGTCTACGAACGACTGCGATCGCTGCCGTTGATGCGGCTCTCACGCGACGGTTTGCAACTGCACGATACCGTGCGCGACGCAATCGCCGGCGAGCTACACTCTTCGGATCCAAAGCGCTACCTCAACCTGCGCCGCGCGTGCTGGGGCCACTTGATTCGGGAACTGCGAACGGCTCCGTCATCGGAACTGTGGCGATCGACTGCTGACCTCTTGTACCTCCTAGAGAATCCGGTCGTGCGTGAAGCATTTTTTCCGACCGGCGCGCAGCGCTTTGCAGTCGAGCCCGCTCGAGTCGCCGATGAAGCGGCGATCCTGGCGATTGCCGAACGACACGACGGTTCCGAAGCCGCGCAGCTGACGGCGGCATGGTGGGGCCAAGGCCCGCACGGATTCAGCGTCGCCCGCGACCGCGAAGGCGTTGTCGCCGGTTACTACATCCTCTCCGAAGCCGCAAGCCTCGAGGGCGCCGCCGCTCTCGACGACCCGGTACTCGCGCAGTGGCAAGCGCATTTAGCCGCGGATCCGGTTGCGCCCGGCGAACGCGTGCTCTTCTTGCGTCGCTGGTTGTCAAATGCTGACGGCGAAGTACCGTGCGCCGCTCAGGCAGCATGCTGGCTCGACATCAAGCGCGCCTATATGACGCACCGCCCGCACTTGCGACGCGTGTATCTAACGCTCCGCGATATCGAACCGTACGCTGCCGCGGCGACGCAGCTCGGCTTCGTCGTCCTCGACGCTTGCACCGCGGTCCTCGCTGATCAGACCTATTTTACCGCGATGCTCGACTTTGGACCCGAATCCGTCGACGGTTGGCTTGCAAGACTCGTTGCTGCCGAACTCGGTATCGCGACGAGCAATCTTCTCGATTTCGGCGCGCGCGAACTGGTCATCGGTTCCCGGCGTACGTCGTTGACACGACGCGAATTCGATACGCTGCACTATCTCCTCCAGCATGCGGGCAATGCGGTGAACCGCGAAGATATTCTCAGCGACGTTTGGGGCGACAGCACAGACGTTGCGAGCAACGTCGTCGACGTGGTTGTGCGCTCGCTCCGTAAGAAGCTGGGCGAACGCGCCGACCTCATCGAAACGATTTCCGGTATCGGCTATCGCCTACGTGACGTCTAGCGCCTTTCGATAAAGTCCCGGAGCGCCCAGCTGCTCGCAAATCCCGTCAAACGCAGCGGTTGGCTCGCGCCATTTCAGCTCATCGAGGTTCTCGAAAAGCTTCGCGTCCGTTCGAAGGGTTGCAAGGCGCTTGAAGAGGAGGGCGCGATCGCCATTCTCACCGAGCACGTTTTGCGGGAACTGCTCGATCCTTCCGTAGCGCGTTAGCAGCGCCGCCGCGCCCTTCGCGCCGATGCCCTTGATGCCGGGATAGCCGTCCGAAGCGTCACCGACGAGGGCAAGATAGTCGGGAATCAGCTCCGGATCGACGCCAAACTTCGCGTGTACGCCGCTTGCGTCTCGAACGACGTTGGTTCGTCTGTCCACCTGCACGATGCGATCGCCGCGCACGCATTGAGCGAGATCTTTGTCCGGCGTCCAGATGCAAATCTGTTCGACGCGAGCATCCTTCGATGCGATTTCTGCAGCCGAAGCCAGCGCATCGTCTGCCTCAAGCTCGATCATCGGCCACACCGCGACGCCCATTGCGCGCAGCGAGTCCTCGAGAGGCGTGAACTGTGCAAGGAGCGCAGGGTCGATCCCGTCTCCCGTTTTATAATCGCTCCAAAGCTCGTTCCGAAATGATTCGATAACATGGTCGGTAGCGACGCCAACATGGGTCGCTCCATCCGCGATCATGCGCAGTACGGTATTGAGCACGCCGACAACGGCGCCGAACCGACGCCCCGCGCTGCCGCCGCGGCGCTGGAGTCCGTAAAAGTGCCGAAAGAGCTCGTAGGTTCCGTCGATAAGATGAACGACCACGCTAACACCTAGAATTCCACATCGACGTTTCGCGACTCTTCATGAGAAAGAGCCCGACGAATTTCGCCGGGCTCTTTTTGTCCGCTTCCCTCGACTACGCTTCGCTACGCTCGGTGGGCTCGGACCCGTTACGCTGCCAGTGATTCCTGTGGGATTGGCGTAGTTTCGTAGGTTGCGAGGAACTCCTCGGGTGTACGGTAGTCGAGCGCGCTGTGCGCGTGCGTGGTGTTGTAGGAATGCTTCCATGCGTCGGCGGCGGTTCGTGCTTCGAGAAGCGATCGAAACCAATGCGCGTTTAAGAACTCCGATCGGACACGTGAGTTGAACGATTCGATGTAAGCATTCTGCGTTGGTTTGCCGGGCTGAATGAAGAGGAGCTCGACGCAGTGATCCTCTGACCATTGCTGCATGATTTTCGACGTCAGTTCCGTGCCATTGTCGATCCGCAGATATTTCGGATAGCCGTACGTTTCGGCGAGATCGTCGAGCGTTGCGGTGACCGAACGGCTTGGGAACGAAAATGCAAGCTCAAGGGCCAAACCGGACCGGCTGAATTCATCCATGATCGTCAGGCCGCGAAACGCGCGCCCGTTGAAGAGCCGGTCGTGAATGAAATCGAGCGTCCATCCTTCAAACGGTCGCGTCGCGCGGCGCAGGCAGCGCCCACGAACCAGTTTCGCTCGACCGCGGCGGCGGCGACGGCCCATCTGCAGCCCCGCAAGGCGATAAATCCGGCGAAACCGCTTGTAGTTCATGTACTCATCGCCGTCGGTGGCATCGCGCTCGTAATCGTTGTAGAGCCGCCGGCAACCGTGCTCGGCGTGTGCTTGCGCAACTTCGGTCAAACGCAGCGCGAGCAATGCATCATGCTGCGCCTTTGTGCTGGGCGATTCTCGCGAAGAACGACGTCGCGCTCGAACACTCTTGCAGGCTTCGCGTTGAGAAAGGCCGAGCTGCTGCAAGGCCTTCACGGCTTCGGCTCGCCGGGAAGGCTCCATGAGTTTTTTCGCATTAGCTCTTCGATCGCATCGATCTTGACCGTTTGCCGAGCAATAATCCGATGCATCTGCGCATTCTCCGCCTCGAGCTGTTTCAATCGAGCGAGATCGCTTGCACTCATGCCGGCGTATTTGGATCGCCACAGTCGGATCGTGTTCGCATGCACGCCGTGTCGACGCGCAAGCTCCTCCATCGGCGCTCCCGCGTCATGCTCCGCGAGAATCTGGACGATCTGGGACTCGGTAAAACGACTCTTTCGCATCGTGGATCTCCCTATCTGCCCTCATGGGCGGAAGTCCACAGTATTTCCTGGCTCCCGATTCAGGTCCGAGCCCACGGGATGCATTCTGCGCCTCAAAACGGCGTTGTCTCACGTTATAGGCTCATTTCGCCCTAACTGAGGTTTTGGAGCGCCATTTCACCCTAACCAGAGTTCTGCTCACGGAGCGAGCCAGGAGGTGCCGTCGGCAAAGTCGACCCGGCTGATCTGCGCCGAAAGGTCCGAAGCTTGACTCTTATACAGAATTGTGGGCGGCGGCAGACTGTTTCCGTTCGATGCCATTTGCGCGTAGGTGCGAACGCTCGGGTCCATGTCCTCGTGGGATGCGCGGCAACTATCGCTTACCACTGCGCCGGCTGGAATCTTGGTGCGGACGTCGAGGTCATCATCGCCGAGATCGCTGCCGTCCCCAGCCAAGTGTTGAAACACGATCTGTACGTGCGTTATCGTCTTCGATGACAAGTTCTGTAAATCGGAACAGAGCTGAAACGGCGCATATTCACCGGTTAGGGGTGGTCTCGACCAAGAGTAGATGTAGGTTTCTACGTTCGCGAGCTTCATCGGAGCGTCTACTGGTCCGTTGGCTTTGCCGACGACGTTCGGGACGAGTTGCCAGTAGTCGCCGCTCTGATAACGGACGTTCAAGACAAATACCAAGAAACGCGATGGTCCAGGATAACTTCCAATGACGGCGCCGGCGTCGCCGTACGCGCATACGTCAGCCAAGTTCGGATCGCTATCAAAACCTATCGGAACGCCGGTTGGGAGGGGATGCCGGGGTAAATAAAATGGCAATACGTCGTCCACTTCTTCGCTGCCGTGGTGCGCGAGAGGCGGCCCCCCTTCACGGACGCCGGGCGGTGGTAAGAACGAAAAATCGAACGTTACTTGCGCCACGGGGGATTGCGATTCGTTCGTAAACGCCACGCATTGTTGCGGTAAATTGAACTCGGAATCCGTTCTTATGCCTCTGGAGACGCGGCCTATTTGGATTTTTGATGCCGGAATCTGAAGAGCCACCGGTCCCATCGTATCGACTGCAAGAGCGCCCGATGGATTGAGCGTCATGCAAATGGACGCGATGGTTGCAGCCACGCCTATCCTGCTAAACATTATCGAGATGGTAACCACACTTCTTGATGATCACTTGAGTTCGGGTTGAAACTATACTGACGACCAAGCAAAGAGCCCGGCGAAGTTCGTCGGGCTCTACCCGCACCTGTTTGCATCGGCCCCGAAATGATGCAAAAAGCGCCCCGTCGGACAGGGCGCTTTTGCTTGTGTTTGGCGTTTTTGCTTGTGTTTATTGATGTCGCGAAGACATTTCCACTTTTAGAGCCATTTCCACCTAACTGCCATTTTTCGGTCAGATAGGGTGAGACAGCATCAAAACGGCGTTGTCTCACGTTTTAGGCGCATTTCACCCTAACTGGGGTTTTCCGGCCGCATTTCACGCTAACTGGATTCACCGCTGTCCGGGTACATGTCGACATCCAGATCTTCATAAGACTTCAAGGGCCTCCGTCGAGCGGGATGCCCTTCCAACTGACGGTCCCCTTATAGTCTTCTACCGTAAATACGAGCTTGTACCGCTTCCCGCCGGCTGTAACGCGACAGTCAAACGTCCCCGGCGGCTGGATAACAATAATACCAGTTTGGCAGGCAACGACGGCATCGGCTGTATCGCCATTGTCGGTAAGCCTTCGATTGAAGTCATCCTGCGCCATCGTCTGCGCTTTTTTTCTATCAATAACTGCGTCGATAGGACGAACACCGAAGCCCACCGCATCGTTGATCCAAACACCAATTCGCTGCGGAGTATTTACGTTCGGGATCTTCACGGTGCATACACCATGCTTGCTACCGGTCAGATCCATCTGGCTTGGGCATGTTACGGCGAGGTGCGCTGAATTCGAATTTGGATTAAACGCCTGCGCCTGTTGGATGTAGGCCTCAACCGCGGTACCCCGCACAACGGCGGCCCTGCCTTCTTTGTGAAGCGTCAAGAGATAGTCGGGAATCACCGATGCAACCTTGAGGCCCGCAACGTTAAACACAAAGACCTGGCCATTTGAGGCAGCTTTCACTCGAATCGAGCGCACCCGTGGAGAACCCTCAACCGCACAAGTCCAGTACGTTCCCGGCTGCAAGAGCCGCTCGCGCGGATCGCCACAGTGCGCAACCGCGTTTATTTGATAGTTTTGGACTAGTGTGTTTTCGATGACCTTCTCGACCCCCGACATATCGAAGAAAAACGCTCCGCCAAAATCAACCTTGAACATATCTGGCGGCCCGGCACTTGCAACTCGGATCTCCAAAGGGACGCTGTTAACGGGGAGTGTACAGGTTCCCATCGTTCCTTGCGATATCTCGATGATCGGATCGCACTCGGAGGGCGCGATATTCAAGTTGGGATAGTAGCTCTTGAGAAGCGGCGCAACCGTTTCGTCGATCTTCTGTTGCACAGCCCTCCCTTGCACTGCGTCCGCATGCCGGAAGTTAAAGCTGCACGCGGCGACGCTGATTGCAGCAGATGCGGCAAGTATCGTCCCAACGAGCCTTTTCATCGAATCAAAATCTCCCGTCGCTAATTCTATTTTCCTGCACTTGTAGCTCGAAATGCCCACAGGTATCGGTAAATCAAAAGTCCGGCAAACTTTCTCTCATACCTTCACGCCGATTCCCAAGCCCCGATGAACCACTCCTCAGCAGCCGCGCTGCCTAGCGGCGGTTCCGCCACAGACACGAAGAGGCCCGGACAGTACGTCTCGTCCTCTTCTGGTTTTCGAGGTCAATGGAGTCTCAGTAATCCCATCGTGAGAGATACTTGGAAATTGGGCGTTCCCGTGACCGCATAGATGAAATCGATGCGATCGTACGGAGATGCGAAAACGCCCGTAAAATTATGGGCGTTTTGCGCAGAATTACTGACGTTTCGGAGGCATTTCCCAATTTGGCGACGTTTCACCCTAACTCAGTCAGGGCCAACAATTGTTCTGCCCATAGTGCCAAAACGCAAATATAATGCCATTTCACCCTAACTCAATTAGCAGCCAAAAGCCACGACATAGTAGTGCTGTCCCAATGGCAGCACCTCACCGACGGGGCCATCGCCACCGCAGGTGAGATCGGTGCTTCCCATCCGTCTTTTCCAATCCGCCGATTGATGGCCGTATGGAAGCCCAACTTCGTCCGTCTCATCGTAGACGACGCCCTTTGAGGAAAACGTGATGCCTCCCCAATTAAACTCCGCAAATCGGTGCCCGTCCCTCGGCAACCGCGAAACGTCCGCGTCGTAAACCCGGCGCATCGCGCGAAAGTGATTATAGTCTTGGGGAAATTGAACGTATGGGAGCGCCCAGTAAGCGCTGATAAACGTACAAACGGGAATGGGCGGCGATAACATAGCCGGCGCCCATCGTTTTAGCCGGAGTAGCCGCACCATCGTGATGATCGACCACACGAAGACGCAAAACCAAGCGAGCAAAAGTGGAACGCCTGCATAATAGGCGACTCCAAAGCCAAGGTCCGGGCTTTCATTACCCACTACCGCGAGAATGAGTTCGATCGTGGCGCAGACGAGAGCGGCGGCAGCGATGGCCAACAGGGATCGCATGTTAATTTTGTCCCACAAAGTAAAGAGCTGTCTACGCCCGCCGACACCCATCGCCAGCGAGGGCGGACACGGGCCGGCGTGATCATTGCCGAGCCTTCGGTCAGTCACAGCTCTCAGGATAGCCAGGCGCGGCTTAGGCGTTATTGGTCATCGCCCTAGAGCAAGAGTACCATTCGACGCTTCGGCGGCATCGTGGGGCACATCTCCGCCCGCTGAAAGCCCAGGCAGCGCTCCTCATACGTTGCCTCGGCGTGCCTCAGGTCTCGTTCGCGCCCAGCGAGGCGCTTCTTACTGGTCATTTCTTCTTCTGCGACCTCTCTTTAAATGATCGCCAGTGATTAACCAAAATAGCAGCCCTGTTCGCCGGCGATCCTTCGGCCCTGATATCGAGCTAACGACATGATCGCGATCATCGGGTTTGCACCACACGAGGTTGGGAACGCCGAAGAATCGCAGACGATGAGCCCGCCGACGCCGTGCACCTCGCCGCGCGAGTTGGCCATGCCGAGCTGCGGATTCTCGCTCATCTTGACCGACGCTTGAGCGTGCGCGGACGAAACAAGCGTTTCGTTTGGCGCAAAGGCGAGGTTCTCGCAAAGCCCGGCTTCCGACGCCGACCGAAAGATTGCGTTTCCTCGTGGCGTCAGCGGCTCGTGAGACGTCAGGATCGCTTCCCTGGCGCCGGAAGCAAACATGATCTCGACCATGCGCGCAGCCGCGAAACGAAGGCGCGCCTTGTCGGGATCACTTAACCGGTACGCGATCTGTGGCGTCCCGCTTGCTGCGCTCCACGACACGCGATTGCTATCCGACGGCGTGTCTACCAGCATCGCGCCAAATCCCGCCAGCCTGCTATAGTCGCGCATCAGGTTAAAATGCTCGACCCCAAATCCGGGAAGGGCAACAGCAGCGTCGATCGGGTGGTCGAACAGGCATTCCAGCATGAAGCCATGTTCAGCATAGAAATAATCGCTGTAGTAGCTCCCCGTGATTCCACGATAATTGACGATCTCGCGATCGAACACACCGGCAATCGGGAGGCTCGGATGAAGAACCAGACCTCTTCCGATTCGATCGAAGGGGTCGGGCACGCGCGACCGTTGCAAGAGAGCTGGGCTCTCGATTGCGCCTGCACTGGCGATGACGAGCCTCGCGCCAATCGCAACGCCCCCGCTCTGCACGCTATTTGGTCGCGAGCCCGTCTTCGTAGGGGCCACAGTTCCCGAAGCACCGACCGCCCGCAACTGGTCTCCGGCGGATTCGAAACGAATTCGATCGATCGAGCAGTGGTGAATCAGGCGAACACCGGCGTGGAGCGCATCTTGGAGATAGGTCACCATCATTAAGAACAACGGAGAGCTTCGTGTTCTCGGCAAGCGTTGCGGCAATCGTTGCCCCTGCGGCGCCAGATCCGATGATCAGGACATCGCACGTAATGTCTGTCATGTGCGGGTACCCTTGAGTATCGGGCCGGCATAACCGATAGCGGCCCAAGCTTCCGGTAGCGAGTAAAACGCAACAAACGTCACCGCGCGAACCGAACCGTAGAATCGGCGACGCACACTGAACGCACTGTGGGACCAAAGGCTAAGATATGTCTTCCTTTCATCTGGCCTAAGATCTTGAAAGTTCGCGAGCTGCGGAAGGCCGGTCGCTGCGAACGCCGCAGCATCGCGTATAACAAGCTCGCGCGGATCGGCACCTGCCGAGACTACTCGTTCAGCCGCGAAGAGCTGCTCCTGTCCCGCCGAAAACAGCGCCAGCGAGGAGAATCCCCGGAGTGACGCCTGGAATACCGGGCTGTTATTAAGTTTGAAGTGTCCGTTGAGTCGTTCAACAATTGCGTTACTTGGGATCGCCGGGAACGCCGGCGTCCCAAATGGCAGCACCGTTTCGACGAGCGTCTTCAGTTCAAGATCCGTCGCATCGGTTTCCGCCGCGAGGGAGACGTCCCGCAAGAACGCTGCAGCGACCGTAGCAGCGCTCGAGCCAATGAATCCGGTTCGTTTCAAGGTGCCTCCAACCCCTGTACATTATAGTCGCCGTTGGAGATCAGCAGCCCATACCGACTACGAAACGGTCCGTTGTACCAGCGCGGGGTATACAGTTCGCACCAAACGTACATGTACGTGCCGCCTGCAAAAAGCAGCAGCAGGATCGCGTAAACTCTCAAGACGACGCTTCGTTGCGGGTCAAACCACATCACGTTCAGCGAACGGTCTGCCATCGAGCACCACTACTGCGGACGGCCATAGTAATCCCACAGACAGATCGCAAGTAGGTCAAAAGTCCCGGCGAGGCACGCGCAACAAAAACCCCGACGATTTCTCGCCGGGCTCTTTGTGTTCGTCGGTCCCTCGACTACGGCGCTTCGCGCCTACGCTCGGGATGACCAGTGGAGCGCCTACGCTCGGGATGACAAGGTAGCGCGCTACGCTCGGGATGACAAATCAGAATGCTAGAACGTCAGAACGGGATTTCGTCGTCCAACTCGTCGCCGAACGCGTCGCCCGCGGATGCGCCGTTGGCAGCACCGCTGCGCGCGCCGGCATATGCAGCGCCGCCACCGAAGTCGCCGCCGCTTTCACCGCCGCCCGGACGTGAGCCCAGCATCTGCATGTTGTCGATCACCACTTCGGTCGCCTTACGTTTGTTGCCATCCTTATCGTCGTACGAACGGATGACCAAACGGCCCTCGATCAGGGTGTTCGAACCCTTCTTCAAATAGGTGTTGCAGGTCTCGCCGAGGCGATCCCATGCGACGATGTCGACGAACGTGGTCTCTTCCTTATTGCGCGGATTGTTTACGGCAAGCGTGAACTTGGTTACGGCTTTGCCGGATTGCGTGTAGCGGATCTCGGGGTCGCGTGTGAGATTGCCGACCAAAATAACTCGATTGTATGAACCTGCCATCGTGCTTTACTCTCTTTCGCTATGTCGCTGTGCTACGGTCATCCATCCCACCCACGTCTGACCTCATCTAGAAATACCGAAGGCTTGTGCCAGACGTCCGGCACAAGCCTTCGAGTCGAATGCGAGAGAGTTTTAGACCCGGTCGGGAGCGACCTGGGCCCGTTCCCGATCGGCGGGGTGCATCGGCGGCGTGAGCGGCACGGGGCCGGCCGGTATCGGCGGCGGCGGGTTGGCGGCGGCGTGCGCCATCGCGGCCAGCGCCTTCTTGTCGAGGTGGATCACCAGCGCGCGCAGGACGTCTTCCTGAAGCTTGAGCAAGCGCTCGAGCTCGCGCGACGCTTCGCCGCTGCTGCGGAATTGCATCGCCACGTAGTTGCCCTCGCGCAAGTCCGCGATCTCGTAGGCCAGGCGCTTGCGCCCGAGCTTCTCGATGTTGACCACCGTGCCGCCCTGGTTCTTAATGATGTCGCCGATCGCGGTCGCCCGCGCATCGACGTCGGCCTCTTCTAAATTGGGCCGCAAAATATAGGTAACTTCGTAGTCGTTCATGGCTCGTTCCATCTATGGACGCCGCCCTTCGAGACGCTTCGCGAACCTCAGGATGACAGCGGCCCCTTCTTAGCGGGGCAGGTGGTGCGGGATCAAAAGTCTCCCAAAACTCTCGAATCTTACACTAGCCTACCGATTCGCGCAATGTGGGCGGTCGGCGGCAATGCTAAGATGGGGGGCGATGTCCATCGCCCGCTTCGCCGTCAACCGCCGGGTGGCCGTTTCCATGCTCGCGCTCGCGATCGTGGTGCTCGGCATTTTTGCTCTCCCGCGGTTGCCGGTTGCCTTGCTCCCCAACTTTACCCCGCCGGTCGTCACCGTCTCGGTCACCTACCCGAACGTGGGGCCCGAGCAGATGGAAGCGCTGGTCACCCGCCCGATCGAGAACGCGGTCAGCCGGGTCAATGGCATCGAGCTCATCAACTCCAACTCCCAGCTTGGGCAGAGTACGGTCACGGCGCAATTCTACTACGGCACCAATCTGGATACCGCCGCAGTCGACGTGCAGCAGCAGGTCGATCAGATTCGCAGCCAGCTCCCCAACGATCCCAACCTGCAGCAGCCGGCGATTGCGAAATGGGATTCCAATTCACTGCCGGTGGTGCGCTTTTACGTCACCGATCCGAACATCCCGTTGCGCGACCTGGGCGACCTCTTCTCCAATCAGCTCTCCGACGAGTTTGCCTCCGTCGACGGCGTCGCCAACGTCGTCGTCGGTCAGGATCAGCAGCGCGCGTTCATGATCGAGCCCGATACGAACAAGCTCGCGGCCTACGGCATGACGCTCAATCAAATCATCGGACGCGTGCAGCAAGAGAACCTCAATCTTCCCGCCGGCATCATTCAAGTCGGAGCGAACGAATACCAAGTTCGGGCCAACGCGCTTCTGTCGAACGCGCAGCAGATTTCCAATCTCGTGCTGGCAGTAAAGAACGGCAACGTCGTGCGTATCGGCACGGTCGCGAAGGTCGCCGATTCGATCGAGGAGCAGCGCACCTACGAGCGGCTCAACGGCAAGGCGGCAATCGGTGTCGTGATCGACGCGCAGCCAAATGCCAACATCGTCGCGACGGCGATCGGCACCTACCGCAAGATCGACCAGATCAGCAAGCGATACGCCGGCATGACAATTGGCGTCGTCTTCGATCAGCAGAGCTTCATTCTGGAAGCGATCAATGCGCTCGAGCACACGGCAATTTACGGCGCGATCCTGGCCGTCGTCATCATTCTGCTCTTCCTTCACTCGTGGCGCACCACGTTGATCGTCGCGATTTCGTTACCGATCTCCGTGCTCGGTACGCTTTTCATCGCCTACGTGTTCGGTTATTCACTCAACATCATGACGCTGGGGGGGCTTGCGCTCGCGGTCGGGCTCATCGTCGACGACGCGATCGTCGTGATCGAAAACATCTACCGCCACATGGCGCTTGGGCAGTCTCCGCGCAACGCCGCGGAGAGCGCTACGTCGGAGATTTTCAGTGCCGTCCTGGCATCATCGGTCACGGTGGTGACCGTGTTCATTCCGCTGGTGCTCATTCCGGGCTTGCAGGGGCTGATCTTCACGCCGTTCGCGGTGATGGTGATGGCGGCCGTTGCGCTCTCGTTCGTCGTCGCGGTCACCACCGTGCCGATGCTCTCGTCGCTCTTGATCCGCAATAAATACGACGCGTCCAACGGTCATGCCAATGGGAACGGTGGCACGCACGCCGGGGGAGCGTACACGCGCTTCGCGCGCGGGTTCGATCGCGTCTACGACCGGTTCGAGCGTTGGTACCGACGCATGCTCGAGCGCGCAGTGATGCGACCCGGGCTCGTCGCGGCGATCGCCGTAGGACTGTTGGTGGTCACAATTGCGGCCGCAAAACTCGGCGCGGTGGCCACCGAGATCTTTCCGGCATCCAATTCGGTCTTCGTGCGCTTCAATTTGCAGATGCCGACAGGCACGGCGGTCAGCATCACCAATGCGACCTTCAACGCGATCGAGCAGGCGATGCTCAAGGATCCGCGCGTGCTCTACGTCGGCTCCTCGGTCGGTCAAGAAGGTTACGTGGGCAACGGCACCCAGGTCACCAATCAAGGGAATCTTTCAGTCGAGCTCAAGCCGCAGTACAGCGGCAACGATGCCGCGACCTACGTGCGTGACTGGACGACGAAGCTGAACAAGATCCCGGGCATGCGGCCCTTCGGCCGCACGGTCGACATCGTGCAGAACATCATCTCACGCGGCCAAGACGCCCTCGACGTGCAAATCTTTGGTCCCGACATCACCACGCTGTACAATCTCGCGCAGTACACCGTCGTACCCGACCTATCACGCATCCCCGGGATCCAAACGCCGCAGAGCAGCATCTCTGCATCGCAGCCCGAGCTCGACATCGACGTCGATCGCGCGAAAGCGGCGCAGCTCGGCATCTCGACGCAGGCGATCTCAAACACGATTGATACCGCGACCTCCGGCACGATCGCATCCTACATGCAGATCAACGGCACGCAGTACCCAATCATCGTACAACTTCCGCCGAATCAACGCCGATCATTGCAAAGCGTGCTTTCGCTCCAGGTCCCAGTCGCAAGCCTGCCGGGTGCGACGACGGGAAGCGTCGCGAATGGCACGGCTAGCGGATCGCTCGGCGGATCGATCGTGCAAAACTCAACCGATCTGGGCGCGAGCAACACGCTGCCGGTAATGTCCTTGAGTGAGCTCGCCAAGATCAGCTTCGGCGCTGGCCCGTCACAGATAACGCGGCAAGACAAACTGCGTGAGATCGACGTTACCGCCGGCTTGGATACCGCACCACTTGGCCAAGTAGTCGAAGCCACGACGAAGATCATGAACGGCATCGCGCTGCCGCCCGGCTACTATTGGCAATTCGGCCAAACCGTCACGCAGCAGAACGACACCTTCGGCAGCCTCGGGTTGATCGTGCTGCTTGCGATCGTCCTCATCTATATGTTACTTGCCGCCCAGTTCGAATCACTGCTGCACCCGCTGGTCATCATGGTCTCGGTGCCGCTTGCCTCGACCGGCGTCGTGCTCTCGCTCTGGCTTACGCACCGCGCGTTCGGTTTGACCGCATTCATCGGGGTGCTGATGCTGGTCGGCATCGTGGTCAAGAACGCGATCCTCGTGGTGGAGTTCACCAATCAATTGCGCGAGCGCGGATATACGGTAAAGGACGCGGTGCTGCACGCCGCACCGCTACGCTTGCGTCCGATTCTGATGACGACGCTGGCGTCGGTTGGCGGCATGTTGCCGATCGCGCTGGGAATCGAGGCCGGCAGTCAGACCCAAGCGCCGCTCGGCACCGTCGTCATCGGCGGCTTGCTCTTCTCGACCACACTCTCGCTGATCGTCGTGCCGACGCTCTACCTCTGGGTGGCGCAGCATGTCGAACCGCGCTTGGGCGGCTTCCACCGCGGCGCAACGCCCCGAGCCATAATGCCCACGCCGGAAGGGATGCCAAGCGAGGTCTAACCCGCCAGCCACCGCGAAGCACCGAGCAGGCGCTCTCTCTCGTTTCGGGTAGGGGTCCGGATGCTTCGTCACCATCGCGTGCTTTTTGCCGCCGCTTCGGTTGCCTTTGCCGCAATCGTTGCAGCCTGCGGCGGTGGCGGCTCCAGTTCGCTGCCCCACAGCGGCTTATCGATTGCCCGGACCGCTGCGGCGACCGTCAAAGTTTTCGTTCCGAATAGCAGCGCGTCGTCGAGTAGTCGCAAGCCGGCGTTTATCTCGCCGAGCACCACGACGATCACAATCGCGGTATATACGGTCAACGGTGCAACACCGAGCCCAACGAGCGCGCCGGTGTCCATTACGATCGCCTCGAGTTCCGACTGCACGACCGGCGCGAACGGTGTCAGCTGCACTATTACGGTGACCGTACCGGTAGCAACCGCGGTCGTGCTGCAAATCTCCAGCTACGACGCAACCGGCGCTCTGCTCGGGCAAGGGCTGCTTGGACCGATCAACACGACGCTCGCGAACATTCCGACGCAATCCGTTTCGATTGGGGGCGTGCCCGCGACGATCGTGTTCACGCCGAGCGGCCTTTCTGCAGGCAACGACGGACAAACGCATAGCATCACCTTCGGCGTCGCCGCGCTCGACGCGTCGGGGAACACGATCATTCAACCAGGCACCTATCCCAATCCGATCGCGCTCTCGATTTCGGGGGACATCAACGGCGCGCTCTCGCTTCCAATCACCAGCGTGGCATCGCCGGGTCCAAACAACGGCGCAACTGCGGTCACGTTGAATTACAATTCCGCCATCGCCATCACGCAAGCGACCATCGCGGCGACATCCGGCTCGAGCACTGCGTCGGTAACCTTCGCGCCGATCGTCTTTTCGCCGACCTCGCTCCCATCACTAACCGTGGGCGGCTCGACGCAAAGCGTCACCGTGAGCGAAGCCGGTTACGGCGGCGCGTTCACCGTTCCGGGCTCCGGTTCAGTTGCCACGGTTACCTGCGTTCCGGCGAACTGCACGCCCGCCAGCGCCGGCGGTAGCATCGTCGTCAATGTTGCGCCCGGGGGAGCCGGCGCGGAAACCGTGAGCATCATCGACGCGAACGGCGGCTTCGCGAATCTGCCGATCACCGTAACCGGTGCCGGCGGGGGCGGCGCACTGGTTGCGCCGCCATACTCGATCTACGAGTACGCGGCGGGCGGAAAGAACTACGGGATCACGGTAGGTCCCGACGGGCAGTCTCTGTGGTTCATCGATCAAGCGGGCGAGGGTATCGGATGGGTTGCGAATCCTGCGGGCTGTAGCGCGACATGCAGCCCCGCGATTGCCGAAACGCCCTACCCGCCGCAGATTCCCGTCGAGGAGTGGCCCACGGCCGCACAGGCGATCACCTCGGCTCCCGACGGGAACATGTACATTACCAACGTGGGCAACGGCGGCAGCGATCTCGGAAGTGCATATCAAGTCACGTGCAGTGTGGCAGCGGATGGGTGCACCACCGGTGGTTTGTTGAGCGCATTTGGCGTGTCGACGCCGGCACCGGGCGATGTGCTCGCGGCGCCTGACGGCAACATTTACTTCTCATCGCAATACGACAATCCGTATGAGGGCGGCTCGATCTTTGTTGCCCCAGTCGCCGGCTGCTGCTCGAGCGGCTTCAGCAATATCGAGGTTGCTCTCAGCGGACCAAGCTCGGTAAACGGCATGACCGTGGACGCGAGCGGACAGACGCTGTGGTTCACCGACTCCGCGTCCGGAAACGTAGGGTTCTTCCCGATACCCTGCAACGGCAGCTGCACCGTGACCGAGCTTCCTTCGGGCAACACGTGGTGCCAAGACTGCGGCGCGCGGCATCGTCCCTTGCCGCATCCAAACGTCCATCCGCCGGCACATCGCCTGCAGTGTTGCGGCAATCCCTTCGCCGCGCTCAACGGCATCGTTGCAGCGCCCGACGGCGACCTCTATGTCGCGGAAGCCGGTGCGAATGAAATCGACCGGCTAAGTCCGTCGGTCTGGGAGAGTTGCATCGGCGAAAGCTGCGTTTATACGTCGATAACGCTTCCAAACGCAAGCGCGCTCCCGCAAAACCTCATCATCGGGCCCGACGGTAACGTGTGGTTCACCGATAGCACCGGCTATGTCGGCTTTATCGCCCTCAACACGTGCGCGAGCGGCTGCAAAGCCTTTGAATACCACGTCGGCGGTTCGCCCTGGGGGATCACCGCGGGCCCGGACGGTGACATCTGGTTCACCGACAGCTCGACCAACAAGATCGGCAAGGTGGTGCTGCAATGATCCGCCGTGCATTTGCATTATTGGTACCGCTCGCCCTGCTTACGGCCTGCGGTGGGGGCGGTGGCAAAGGTGGCTCATTACCACCGGCGAGCAGTGGACCGCAAGCGAAAAAGACTGGAACGGCGACGTTCTCGTTCGGGATTCCGGGCAAGAACACAATGACGCGCGTACGGCGACCGTACTACCAATCGCAAGCGACCCAAGGCGTCGCCATCGATTGGCTCTCAACGCATCCGAACGTCCCCGACTACGCCGCCACGATTTCCGCCGTCTGTCCCGCAACGCTGCCGGCCGGCGTCACTGCGTGCACGATCGATGGGCAAGGCAATACCGACTACACGTTCCAGCTGCAAATCCCGGCCGGTACCTATCCGAACTTTAACGTGACCACCTTCGACACGCAGCCGAGTGGAGGAACGTTTACCGGCAACGTGCTGGCGCAAGGACAGCTCGCCGCGCCGGTGGTGATCGTCGCGGGCACGACCAACGCGATTCCGGCGCTTACATTCTATGGCGTTCCCGCAACCGTCAGCTTCGTTCCGGGCCCCGCGCAATCGCACGTCGTGACGTATGGCGGCAATCTCGCCGTGATCGGAAATGCGCCGCAGACGTTTTACGCACAGGCCGAGGACGCTGACGGCTTCGTCATCTCGAGCACCGATGGCACGGCACCGGCCGTCACCGTTGCCGAGTCGTCAAGCGACGCGCCGCAGCACTTCACCGTTGCGTCCCCGGGCAGCAACGAATACACGCTCACCGCGATCAACGCGACCGCGAACGCAACGATCGATGCGGTTGCAACACCGGGCGGCACCGGACTTTCGGCGGTGACGAACGCCGTTACCGTGACACCGGTCCAGGAATTGTGGGCGATGGAATCGGCCGGCCCCGTGAACGCGATCGACGGCTTTCCGCTCTATCCAAACAACTCGTACGATCCAGGCAGCACGCCGCTCGATTCTGCGAATCCGTCCTTCCCCGATTGCGGCTCACCCTGCAATTGGGCATGGAGCGCCATAGCGCCCA
The DNA here is from genome assembly GCA_963837195.1 of Vulcanimicrobiota bacterium. GTDB lineage: Bacteria > Vulcanimicrobiota > Vulcanimicrobiia > Vulcanimicrobiales > Vulcanimicrobiaceae > Aquilonibacter. The sequence continues at coordinate 2,464,463 of CAWIMO010000006.1, read as the reverse complement.
ACGGCGATCTGTGGGTCGAAGGCGAGGGCTCGCCGGATGCGCTCTACGTGTTCAAGCAAGGCGCGGGGTCCCAGGGCCTTATCGCACCGAGCGGCGTGGCACCCGTTCCGCTCGGCTCGTCTCCTCAAGGCGTCGCGATCGACACGAATGCGAACGTCTACGTCTCAGACTCATCAAGCAGTTCCGTTTCGATCTACAACGCATCCGGGTCGTCGCTCGCGTCGATCACCGGCCTGCTAAGCCCGACCGGTGTCGCGATCGCACCAAGTGCGCCAAGCGTACCCTCCGCGCTCGTCGGTTCGATCTGGGTGGGATGTTCGACGAACATCTGCGCGTACACGTCTTATGCCGGCACGACGCCGACGCCAATCACGCTCAGTACCGACGGCACGCTCTCGGTTGCCGCCGGCCTCGCCTTCGATTCATCTGGACATTTGTGGGTCTACGATGAGCTTGGCGGCGTCATCTCGGCGTACTCGGTCAGCGGAAACGCAACTAGTGCACACCTCTCGCGCATCGCCGTCTCGCCTTCGCTGGGCGGAATCGACCCTCCGTACGGATCCTACATCGGCTCGAATCAGCTAGGCGTCACGGCGCAAGGTACCGGATGGATCGGCGGCCCCGGATCGCTCAACGGTCTGTTCTCCTTCACCCAGACTGGCGGTAGCCTCACCGCGTCAAGCAACTTCTCGCAGTTCGGTAGCGTCTGGTCGGTGATCATCGCGCCGTAGCGCGTACTACCGCACGAAGAAGACGATCGTCATGATCGTGCCGATCGCGATCACCGACCAGCGACCGTAGACCGCGGGCACGCGCCGAAACAGGCGCGCGCCGACGTAGCCGCCGAGCAGCGCAACGACTGCCATCGGAATCGCGTAGCGCCAATCGATCACCCGCGCGATCAAGAACGGCACGATCGAGAAACCGTTGATCGCGAGTGACAGGACGTTCTTCATGCCGTTGGTGGCATTGAAGTTCGGCAGGCCGGAAAAGGCGAGCAGCGCGAGCATCAGGATCCCGATACCAGCCGTGAAATAGCCGCCGTAGATCGCGACCGCGAACTGCGCCAGGTATTGCCACCACTGATGCGTGGGAGGGCCGTGGTGCGGCTTCATAAGATACGGACTCGCCGCGAACGTCACCGTCGCAAACAGCAAGAGCCACGGGATCAGCCGGTTGAAGGCCGCCGGCGGTGTAAGCAGCAATAGCGACGCGCCGAGCAGCGCTCCGACGATGCTGATCGCGAGCATCACGGTGAGCATGCGCTTGTGCGGCTGGACATCACCCCAGTACGCGCGCGTGCCGCCAAACATGCCGACCCACATGGCAGTGTTGTTCGTCGCGTTGGCGGGAATCGACGGAACGCCGGCGAGGACCAGCGCGGGAAAACTCAAGAAGCTGCCGCCGCCGGCGATGCTATTCATAGCGCCCGCAAAAAAAGCTGCTCCGATCGGAAGCAGCTCGATACTAGGAGCCGGCAGCGCTCTTCTCGCGTTTCGTGACGCGGTACACGCGGCGCACGTTGCGCAAGCTCTCCAGCTTGGTCAGAATCTTGTGCAGATGGTCGAGGTCGCGAATTTGTACGGTGAGGCTGGTTACGGCCATGCCGTCCTTGCGAACGCGCGCGGTCACCGAGCTGACCGTGGTCTTGAGTTCGGCAAAAACCGCCATGATGTCTTGCAGCAGCTGCGCGCGATCCTCGGCCTCGACCTCGATGTCGACCGAGTGTATCATGTCGGGGCTTGCAACCCACTGGGCTTGCAAGATGCGCTCGGGCGTCGCGCTCATGTAGGCGACGTTGGGACAATCCGCGCGGTGGACGCTCACCCCCCGGCCGATCGTCACATAGCCGATGATCGGATCGCCGGGCACCGGCGAGCAACACTTCGAGAGCCGCACGAGCACGTCGTCGACGCCGGCGATACGCACGCCGCTCGAGCGTCGCGTCGTCTTCTTGGCCGCCGGCTTGCGAATCTGCGTGAGATCGACGACGTTGTCGGCCTTGATCTCGTCGCGAATGCGGTTGACTACCGATTGCGCCGAGGCATCGCCAAAGCCGATCGCCGCGAACAGATCGGTCGGCGTCGGATAGTTCATCCGATGCGCGATCCGCTCGATCAACTCGCCGCGCGCAAGATCCGGACGCAGCCGCTCGCGTGCAAGTTCGGCCTCAACCGCCTCTTGCCCAGCGAGCACATTTTCCTCGCGCTGCTCCTTGCGGAACCACTGCTTGATCTTGTGCTTCGCCCCGCCGGTTTTGACAATAGAAAGCCAGTCGAGCGAGGGACGCCCGCTGGATTTGTTGACCAGAATCTCGCAGATGTCGCCGTTCTGCAGCGAACTATCGAGCGGCACGATCCGGCCGTTGACCTTGGCCCCCACGCAGTGGTTGCCGACGTCGGTATGCACCTGATAGGCAAAATCGAGCGGCGTACCACCGGCGGGAATCGAGAAGACGTCGCCGCGCGGAGAGAAAACGAATGCCTGCGAGTCGAAGAGGTCGAGCTTGAGATTCTCCATGAACATGCGCGAATCGCGCATGTCCTTCTGCCACTCGAGCAGCGCGCGCAGCCACGAAAGCTTGTTCTCGAACTGATCGGCCTTGCTGCCTTCTTTATACCGCCAGTGCGCGGCGATGCCGTACTCGCTCGTACGATGCATCTCCCACGTGCGGATCTGAATCTCGAGCGGTTCGCCCTGCGGTCCCACCACCGTCGTATGCAGCGATTGATACATGTTCGGCTTGGGCATCGCGATGTAATCTTTGAAACGCCCCGGAAGCGGCGTCCACATCGCGTGTACCGCCCCCAATGCCGCGTAGCAGTCCTTTACCGAATCGACGATGATGCGGATCGCGGTGAGATCGTAGATGGTCGAGAAATCACGGCCCTTCTTGATCTTGGAGTAGATCGAATAGAAGTGCTTGGGGCGACCCTGGATCTCGGCGTTGACGTCCATGCTCGTGAAATCAGCGCGCAGTCGCGCGATTGCCTCTTGCACGTCGTTCTCGCGCTCGCGCCGCGTCTTGGCCACGCGTTCGACGATCTCGCGATAGCCCTCGGGATCGAGGTAGCGCAGGCACTCGTCCTCGATCTCCCACTTGATCTTCCAAATGCCGAGCCGGTGCGCGATCGGCGCATAAATGTCGATCGTCTCGCGCGCGATCGAGAGGCGTTTGGCCGGGGGCAGGCTCTCCAGCGTCCGCATGTTGTGCAGCCGGTCGGCGAGTTTGATGATGATCACGCGAATGTCGCGTGCCATCGCCATGAACATCTTGCGCAGGTTTTCGACTTGCGCGTCTTCTTTCGATTGGTACGGGATGCGAGTTAGCTTGGTGACCCCGTCGACCAGGGCTGCGATCTCCTCCCCGAACTCCGCGCTGACTTGCTCGCTGGTGATCGAGGTGTCTTCGACGACATCGTGGAGCAACGCCGCCGCGATGGTCTGGCGGTCCATTTCGAGCTCGGCCAGGATGCCGGCGACAGCAAGCGGGTGTTCGATGTAGGACTCGCCCGAGGCGCGCCGCTGCCCGTCGTGGGCACGGTCCGCGACCTCATAGACCCGCCGCAGCCACTCCCTATCGAGGGAGGGGTCGTAGGACTCGACGGCGCCGATCAGTTCCGAAATCGTCATGGGAGTATCTGCCTATACTCTCATATCGGCTCCGGGGTAGCAAACGAAAGGGTCGGACCCCCTACTGGGGCAGTTTCTTCAGGAAGTTGATGCTGTCTATCTTGCCGTCGGGCCCGATCATCAGCTGCTCGAAAATCGCATCGTTGGTGCAATCCATGCGATAGGTGTAGCCGATCGTCCCCGGTGGACCGCCGATGATGTTGAAGTGGCCGAGCCACTCGACGCGGACGAGCGCGCCAAGGCCGCTGAGCGCACTCGACATATTTTGGATCGCGGCATCGGTGAGCGTGTCGCTCGCGGCGGGGACGTAGTGATTCTTGTCGATGACGCCGGCCTGCCACGAAACGAATTCGTGGCGCGCAAGTGCGGTGATCGCCGGGTCTTCAGGCGGAAGCGGGGTAGGCGAGGGGCTTGGCGTCGGTCTCGCGGCGACAAGCGTCAAAACGAGCGCGGCACTAATAATGAATAAACGAAACAACATCGACCCCCGGAAGTACCTCGCGACCCTTGAGTGCGTCGAGCTCGATCAAGAAAGCAAATGCATCGATGTGTGCGCCAAGCCGCTCGAGCAAACGACGCGTCGCCGCTGCCGTGCCGCCGGTCGCGAGCAAATCGTCGACGACCACGACATGTTCGCCGTTACCAAGCGCGTCAGCGTGGATCTCGAGCGAATTGGTGCCGTATTCGAGCGCATACGACTCGGAGAGTTTGCTGTAAGGCAACTTTCCGGGCTTGCGCACGGGAACGAAGCCTGCGCCGATCGCGTACGCTAACGGCGCACCCAACATATATCCGCGCGCCTCGATGCCGACGACATAGTCGACCTTGCTGTTCTTGAACCGATCGACAAAAAGGTCGATCGCCTCCTTGAACCCGGCCTTGTCCTTGAGCAGCGGTGTAATGTCGCGGAACAGGATCCCGGGAAGCGGAAAGTCGGGAATCGCGCGAATCAGATCTTGTGCCTTCACGACCGACCGGCATTCACCAGTGAAATACCAAGACCTTCGGCGGCTCGCGATCGCCTTCGCATGCGCGGTCGCGCTCCACGAAATCGCGGTTGCCTTCATTCCCCTGCAGCGACCGATCGAGGACCAGGAAGAGCCGCTTATCGCGCACGTCACGATCGCGCGCATGATCCGCACGCCGGCGCCGACCCCGACACCGGCGCCGCTTCACACCCGGGCAGTTTCCCAGACTACGGCCGGTTTACGCGCGCGCGTGGAACCGGTCAAGCATGCCGGCGCGAAGCGGCCGACGCCGCCGAAGGTCGTCTACGCAACGCCGGACGCGCCGATCCCGACCGGCGGCCAAGCTGCCGGCGCACAAAATGGCCAGGACGTGGGAAGTCTCTCCAGCGTCAACGGGAACGGGAGCGGCACCGGAAATAATGGGCATGGCGACGGCTCTGCGATCTGCGGTGCCGTCGATTTTGAATCGACCGGCTTAGCAAGGTACGATCCGCAGAACGACGACTACGAGCGAAGCAACATCATTGCAACCGTCTATTACGCCGACGGCTCGTCGGAGCGGATTCCCCTCGATTGGATCTGGCGCTATAAGAGCGAGGACGTCGATCCGTTTGCGTCGAGCGTCCCGCTACTTTTTCAATTTCCGCCAAAGGTGCAACGTGTCAGTGAGCCGTCGGTCGTCCAATACATCATGGCGCACACGACCGCCGACGGCAGGACGCGACTGAACGGTAACTGCCCGAACATTCCGCCGCCGCCGGCGTCAGCCAGCCCGCAGCCCTAGTTGTAGTCCCGGAATTTGCGTCGCGGGAATCGGGCGGCTGAAGTGAAAGCCTTGCACGCGCTCGCAGGCGAGCTCGTTGATGAATGCGAGCTGTTCTTTGGTTTCGACACCTTCAGCGATGATCTCCAACCCCAGCGAACGTGCAAGCGCAACAATCGCGCGGACGATCGCACGATCCTGGGGGTCGTCACCGGCGTCGCGAATGAACGTGCGGTCGATCTTGACTGCGCTGATCGGCAATCGCTTCAAATACCCGAGCGCACTGTACGCGACGCCGAAATCATCAACGACGATCCGTACGCCCAATCCGTTGAGCGTTCGCATCGTCATCAGCGCGACGTCATCGATCTTCATGTTCTCGGTGATTTCGACCTCGAGACCGCTCGCCGGCAGACCGGTTTGCCGTAGGACCTCCCGAATCGTGTCGGCGAGATCGACTTCGCCGAAGTCGCGCGCCGAGAGGTTCACCGCCACGCGGAAGTCCGGATATCCCAGCTCGCGAATCCGCGCGGCTTCGCCGCAGGCTTCCTGCAGCACCCAACGCGAGATCGGCACGATCAGGCCGGTCTCTTCCGCAATCGCGATGAACTCCTCAGGCATGATCTCGCCGTGCTTGTTGTGCTCCCAGCGCAGTAGCGCTTCGGCGCCGACGATTTCCGACGTAACCGCATCGACGATCGGTTGATACAGCAAGCGAAATTCGCCGCGCGGAATCGCGTAGTGCAAATCCTGTTCCAGCCGCAACCGATACGGCGCAAGCTCGTCGCTGCCAACATCAAAGAAGCCGATCCGCGTGCGACCGCTGTACTTCGCGCGATACATCGCCGAGTCGGCGCGGGAGAGCAGCTCTTCGGCGGTGGCACCGTCGTCGGGAAAGGTGCTCGCGCCGATGCTCGCGCTCACGAACAGCTGTCGCTCGGTGATAAAGAACGGCTCTGCAAGGGCGAGCTGGATATCGGCAGTGATCATTGGGACGCTCATCGTTGGTCCGAGCATGAGCGTCACGATGAACTCATCGCCACCGCTGCGAAAGACGCTGGCGTTGGAATCGACCGCACGGCGCAACCGCACGGCAAATTGACGCAGAAGCTCGTCGCCGGCACGGTGACCGAGCGTATCGTTGATCGTCTTGAAACGGTCGAGATCGACGAAGAGCACGCCGATGCGCTGGTCTTCGGCCTCGGCACGGGCAACGAGTTCGACCATCTGTTCTTCAAGCGCAAAGCGGTTGGGAAGTTGGGTGAGCGCATCCAATCGCGCGAGCCGCGCGAGATGGTCGGCCGTCTCCTTCATCTCCGTGATGTCGAGCGCCACGCCGATCGCGCCGATGATCTGGCCATTCGGTCCACGCAGCGGTTCGACGTGATGCTGCATCCAGCGTCCGCTGTGCAGCGACTCAAAGCGTTGCGAGTCCCCGCCGAAGACGCGGTGAATTTGTTCGACCTGCGCCTCGCCGAGTTCTTTCTGCGTGAAGCCTTTCGCCGACGGTGCCGTGCCGACGAACGACGTGAAGCACATGTCGAGATCGACGGTCCACACCAAGGCCGGTACTTGTTCGAGCAAGAGGCGCAGCCGCCGTTCGGAATCCCGCAACGCGATCTCAGCGCGCTTGCGATCGCTCACGTCGCGGAGATAGACGAGCACCTCGTGCGCGGCGGGCTGAATGCGCAGTTCGACCCACATGTTGGCGCCGGGGAAAAATTGCGTTCGCTCGATTGGCATCCCGGTGTTGCGCGTGCGGCGCATTTCGGGAAGCAGATCGGACGCTAGCGGATCGAGGATCTTGTCAACGCGGCGGCCTACGAGATCGGCCGCCGTTTGGTGCAGCAGCTCTTCGGCCTTTTCATTGACGTGCGAAAAGCGCCAGCGGTCATCTACAATAAAGATGCCGTCTTGAACGCTTTCCAGGATGCTATAACGCCGCTCGTCGGACCGTCGCCGTGAAAGCGTCCGCCCGTAAACGACCGAGACCAAGACCGCTGCGATACCGATCGTGCTAACCGCAAGCACGACGGCGAGCGCCGCGATCACAGCACGCCGCGCTCCTCGAGCATGTCGCGTAGGGCGCCCTTTGAGCGGACGTTAAACAGCTCGTAGAGCTTTTGCACTTCCCGTTTGATCGTGAACTCGCTGCGGCTGAAGCGCCGGGAAAGCTGGGGCGTGTCCAGGCCTTCGCAGACCGAGAGCGCAAGCTGGCGCTGCATCGGGCTCAAGCCTTCGATCCACGGGGTGACCGGACGCGAGATCCGCTCGTTCATGAAGCGGTAGAAGGCGCTCTTGGGGAAGTGGCCGGCGTGACTGCGCGCCCGCTCGATCCACACCGCAGCACCGGTGATCTCGGCGAGACCCTGGGCAGACAGTGCGGCATGAAAATGATGCTCGGCTTCGTCGAAGATCTGGTACGCGGTCTCAAAAGCCAAGGTCGCGCTCTCGGTATTGCCGAGCACCTGATTGACGCAACCTGAGGCGTACTGCGTGTACCCGGTTGCCCGCCGGTCGTAGGTGATGGCGTTCGTGGCATCGACGCTATCTTTGCCCATGCGCATGTAATTCGACACGTAGCGCTGGGCTTGACCCATATCCACCGGCGCAAAGAGCGCCGCGAGGGTGACCAAAGCCTGGCGCTCTTCGCCGGTGGTCTCGGCCCACGCCACGGTCCGCGCAATGGCTTGCGCCTGCATCAGTTCGTCGGTTGCCCACGCCTCGTTGCGGTTCATGCGGGCAACAAAAGCACGGTCGACATGCGACATCACGCGCCAGGCGTCGGAGGGAGCGATCTCTTTGGAATCGCGAAGCAGCCACTGCGCGCGAGCCGAGTCGCCGCGCATAAAGGCATCCCATGCCATGGCGCGCAGGCTGAGGAATTGCTCTCCGGCAAGTTCCGGCGTCCAGCCGAGCGACTCATAGAGCGCGCGCGCATCGTCGGAGGCCTCGTTGTCGCCAAGTTCCGAAGCGACACGGATCAGCGCGTGCAGGGCGCGTGCAAGCGAGAAGTATTCGACCGCCGCGGGATGCTCGCGAGCGAGCGCGAGGGCCGCCCGCAGGTCAGCAATCTGCGCCCGGTAATTCCTTTGACCCGCATACATCCACGCCCGCCAGGTGAGGGTGAGCATGCGTGAGCCCGGGTCCGGGTGCCTAAGGGCGACGGCAAAATTTGGATCGTTCGGATCGAAGTCGCCTTGCAGGCAGCGCAAACGTGCGCGCTGGTGCGCGACTGTGGCGAGGAGCGACGGATCGCTCTCAGCGACACTCTCGGCTTTGGTAAACATCTCGGCCGCGCCGTCGAAATTGCGGATATTCGCGTAGGCGCGTCCGGATAAAACGTAATACTGGAAGCATGTCTCGCCGGTGCGAAGCACGTCGCTCGAACGAGCGAGCGCTTCGAGCGCGTCGACGGGATCGCGATAACTTAGGATTTCCGCACGTAGAAGGTGTGCACGCTCGTGCTGCGGCGAGGGCCACCCTTCAAACCCTTCGAGGCGCGCGATCGCTGCATCGTACCGTCCGGTACGAACCAGTTCGCGCGCCTCGTCGAGTTGCTGCTGCTGGGCCATTATCGACCTCTTAGTCTGCCAAGTTTCCTAGTGCAATTGTTTGTTGCGCCGTCACAGTGACGGAGGGTCCTTGGATGAACGCGCCCGTGGACGCGTCGGCACCCGAAGCGGTGAGGTTCTGCCCGCTTGCGGTCGTGTAGTTGTTGTAGATCACCAGCTGGTACACTCCGCCGCCGTCGTTCACGTCGAGCGTGTGCAGGCTGAAGTTGCCGTTCGCATCGGTGTTGGTCGTGTTGGCGACTTTGCCGCTCGCGTCGAGTGCAACGATCACCGCGCTCGCGACCGGAGCTCCGGCCTGGTTGAGGACGGTGCCCGAGACGTTCCCCACGTTGACCGAAGCGTCGGCCACGAGGGTGGGCACCGCGACGATCTGGCCCGAGCTGTTCATGTTCAGCGATTCCAGTGCGTTGAAATCAGCCTGGATCTGCGCAGCCGGACTTCCCTGGATTAGGAAGTCGCCGCCGACCGTCATCGTGATCTGATTCGGGTTGGGGGTCGGTGCGGCCGCGGCCGCCGCCGCCGAGTTCGCCATCGTATACGCGTTGCCGACCACCGTCGTGGTTCCGGTGCCGAACCCGACGCTGCTCTGCGTCGCTTGGCCGGTCAAGAACTGAATCGGGTAGGTCGTGCCGTTGGCAACGAGATTGCTGGTTGCGACGTCAACGACGAATTGAATGTGATCGTAGTTGCCGGTGTACACGTTGCCGATGCCAACGTTTGACGGCTGGCCGGCATTGGCCATGATGTTGACAACGTCGGGCGTCGAGTACGTGGCAATATTGATGATCTGACCCTGGTAGATCACATTCACGGCGTCGATGCCAATGTTGATCGAGGTCGGGATCAAGCCGCCGATAACCGGCGGGGCGTCACCCAGCAGGACGTTCAGCCTGTTGCCGCCGCCGCCGAGCGTGTTGGCGGCATGCTTGCTTCCGGGTGAGGTCGGGGACGTTTTCGATGCGAGGGATCCGCTAGTCGACGGGACGGCCGAACCCGACGACCCGGAGCATCCGCTCGCGATGACGATCAGCGCGAGTACCGCGCAAATCGACGTGTAGCGTTTCATACTAAGAATGGCCTCCTAAACAGCAGCAGAGGACACAGCTCCTAAAAGCTGCGCCACACCCACACCCCAATTATGGTCTAAACCGGTCCCTTACGGGCTGGTCAAGTCGGGGTAAAGCGCATAGTTTGTGTATGGCCAATGTCAAGCGGACGTAAAGACCGCTACCCAGACGCCGAGCGTGGGCCGAAAGCCCCATGGGTGCAGCGCCAGGCGGACGGTCGCCTGGGGAGCGGGGTACCGCGTGGACCAGGGGCTAAAGGGCGCCGCGCTCCTCGAGGACCGCGCGTAGCGCGTTCTTTGAGCGGACGTTAAACAGGTCGTAGAGCTTTTGCACTTCCCGTTTGATCGTGAACTCGCTGCGGCTGAAGCGCCGGGAAAGCTGGGGCGTGTCCAGGCCTTCGCAGACCGAGAGCGCAAGCTGGCGCTGCATCGGGCTCAAGCCTTCGATCCACGGGGTGACCGGACGCGAGATCCGCTCGTTCATGAAGCGGTAGAAGGCGCTCTTGGGGAAGTGGCCGGCGTGACTGCGCGCCCGCTCGATCCACACCGCAGCACCGGTGATCTCGGCGAGACCCTGGGCAGACAGTGCGGCATGAAAATGATGCTCGGCTTCGTCGAAGATCTTGTACGCGGTCTCAAAAGCCAAGGTCGCGCTCTCGGTATTGCCGAGCACCTGGTTGACGCAACCTGAGGCGTACTGCGTGAAGCCGGTCGCGCGCCGGTCATGCGCGATGGCGAGCGTGGCGTCGACGCTATCTTTGCCCATGCGCATGTAATTCGACACGTAGCGCTGGGCTTGGCCCATGTCGACTGGGGCAAAAAGGGTGGCGAGCATAACCAAGCCCTGGCGCTCTTCGCCGGTGGTCTCGGCCCACGCCACGGTCCGCGCAATGGCTTGCGCCTGCATCAGTTCGTCGGTTGCCCACGCCTCGTTGCGGTTCATGCGGGCAACAAAAGCACGGTCGACATGCCCCATCACACGCCAGGCGTCGGAGGGAGCGATCTCTTTGGAATCGCGAAGCAGCCACTGCGCGCGAGCCGAGTCGCCGCGCATAAAGGCATCCCATGCCATGGCGCGCAGGCTGAGGAATTGCTCTCCGGCAAGTTCCGGCGTCCAGCCGAGCGACTCATAGAGCGCGCGCGCATCATCGGAGGCCTCGTTGTCGCCAAGTTCCGAAGCGACACGGATCAGCGCGTGCAGGGCACGTGCGAGCGAGAAGTATTCGACCGCCGCGGGATGCTCGCGAGCGAGCGCGAGGGCCGCCCGCAGGTCAGCAATCTGCGCCCGGTAATTCCTTTGACCCGCATACATCCACGATCGCCAAATAAGGGTGAGCATGCGCGAGCCCGGGTCCGGGTGCGCAAGGGCGACGGCAAAATTTGGATCGTTCGGATCGAAGTCGCCTTGCATGCAGCGCAAACGTGCGCGCTGGTGCGCGATCGTGGCGAGAAGCGACGGATCGTTCTCAGCGACACTTTCGGCTTTGGTAAACATCTCGGCCGCACCGTCGAAATTGCGGATATTCGCATAGGCGCGTCCGGATAAAACGTAATACTGGAAGCACGTCTCGCCGGTGCGAAGCACGTCGCTCGAACGAGCGAGGGCTTCGAGCGCGTCGACAGGATCGCGATAGGTCAGGATTTCGGCGCGCAGCAAATGGGCACGCTCGTGCTGCGGCGAGGGCCAGCCCTCAAACCCGGCGAGGCACGCAAGAGCCGCATCGTACCGTCCGGTACGAAGCAGTTCGCGTGCCTCGTTGAGTTGCTGCTGTTGTGCCATTATTATGCGAATCGCTTAGTCGTTCAGCGTTCCGGCTTGTGTCGTTTGCCCGGCCGTAACGGTAACGGTCGGCCCTTGGAAGGATGCGCCTTGCGACGCATCGGCACCGGAAGCGCGAATGTTCTGCCCGCTCGCGGTGGTGTAGTTGTTGTAGATCACCAGCTGATAGGAACCGGCGTTGATCGTGTGGAGATTGAAGTTGCCGTTCGCGTCGGTGTTCACGGTGTTCGCGACCTTACCGCGCCCGTTGAGCGCAACGACGATCGCGTTGGTTACCGGCTGACCGTTCGCGTTGAGAATCTGACCGTCGACCTGACCCGCGTTGGCCGTCGCCACCGCGTAGAGCGTCGGGACAGCAACGATCTGACCCTGGCCGTTCTGGTTCAGCGATTCGACCGCATTGAAGTCGGCCATCACCGCCGCGGCGGGGTTGCCGCCGATCATGAACGCGCCGCCGACCGTCATCGTGATCGTCGTGGAGTTACCAGTCGTCGTGGTGCCGTTGCCGGCGCCGGCCGAGCTCTGCGTCGCCGCCCCGACCTGGAAGTCGATCGGCATGGTCGTGCCGTTGGCAACGATGTTGCTCGTTGCGGTATCGACGACGAACTGAATGTGATCGTAGTTGCCCGAGTAGAGTTGACCGATGCCCATCGACGACGGTTGGCCGCCGTTCGCCATGACATTGACGACATACGGCGTCGAGTAGGTGGCGAGGGTCATCACTTGACCTTGATACACCACGTTGACGGCGTCGATGCCTAGATTGACTGAGGTCACGTTAAGGCTGCCGATCACGGGCGGAGCGTCGCCAAGCAAAATGTTAAGCACGGCCGCCAGCAACATGCCCCCGCCGCCGAGCGTGTTGGCGGCATGCTTCGCACCGGTCGCACCGGTGGCGGAGGCGGGTGCTGCCCCCGAAGTAGTCTGCGCGACGGAGCCTACCGTGGCCGACGGGAGCGTGCCCCCTGACGAGCCGGAGCATCCGCTCAACGCGACGATCAGCGCGAGGATCACGCCGACCGGGCTGATGCGATTCATTTATGGCCTCCAAACAACAGCAGTGAACGCCGCTCAAAAAAAGAGCGCGTCACACCCTCCCTCATTATGGTGTAAAGGCGACGTTTAGGCCTCGGTCAAGCCGCGGTAAAGCGCATAGTTTGTGTATGGCCAACGTAAAGCGGGCGTAAAGAACGCGCAGCGGACGGCGGGCTTAATATTAAGGTCCCACCCTGGTTACTATTTCAGTGCATCGAGTTGCGCGTGCAGATTTTCCCACGTGGCAAGGCGTTCTGCGCTCTGCGCGGCGACAAGCGCACGTTCCGACTCCAAGGCCGCGACGCGCGTGCGATCGTCGTAGGTCTGGGTTAATGTAAACAGCCGATCGATCTCGGACTTGCGCGCGTCAAGGGTAGCGATCTCGCGTTCGATGCCGGCGATCCGCGTCTCGAGTTGTGAACGGATCTTCAGGGGCGTCCGGCGCGTCGTTTTCGACCGGCCGGTAGCTACTGCTTGCGCTTCGAGCGCCAATCGCTCGCGCTGCGCCTGGCTCGCTTCGAAGGCGTCGTAGCCGCCCTCGACCGTCCCCCAGGCACCGCCGTCGATCCAAAGGACCCGATCGCATAGACGCGAGAGCAGATAACGATCGTGCGACACGATAAGGATCGCGCCTTCGTACTCACCGAGCACGGATTCGAGCGCTTCGCGGCTCTCGATGTCGAGATCGTTGGTGGGTTCGTCGAGGAGTAGGACGTCGGCCGCCTTGGCCATCAGCGACGCGAGCATGATCCGCCGTCGTTCCCCGCCGGAAAATGTCCGCACGGCCTTGTCGGCAGCCTCGCCGCTAATGCGCATGCGTCCCAACAGATTGCGGGCCTTCTCATCTGAAATGCCGGCGGCCGCACGCACTGCCTCGACCGCGCTGGCCCCCGGATCGAGCTGTTCGTGCGAATTCTGCGCAAAATACGCGATCTGCGACGCGGGATTCAGCCGAACGGTTCCACTATCCGCGGCAAGTTCGCCGCTCACAATTTTCAGGAGTGTGGATTTTCCCGAACCGTTCGGCCCGACTATGGCTAAGCGCTCCCCGCGTAACACGTCGACGTCCAGATCTTCAAAAAGCGGAACCGCATAGGCTTTAGATAATCCACTCAGCTCCAGCGCAAACGCATTGGCCGCTCGTCGCGTCGATTGCAAATTCACCGCAATGGCCGCCGGCGACGCCACGGGCGCGTCCGCCGCAAGTCGCGCTTCGGCGCGTGCCAGCTGCTTCTCGCGACTGCGCACCTGGCTGTAATCCGATGAGGTGTGGGTCGCGCGCAGACCCGCGATCGTCGCGCGGCGCTTCTCCCGCTCAGCGACAAACGCCTCGTACGCTCGGCGCTCCTCGGCGTGCCGTGAAGCCCGCTCCGCGACGAACGCGTCGTAGGCGTTGGGGGCCGGCGGGTAGACATGCAGCCGGCCGGCTTCGATCTCCCAAATGCGTGTCGCCACCCGATTCAGAAAGTAACGATCGTGGGAAACGATAAGGTAGGCGCGCTTATCCGAGGCGATGTACGATTCGAGCCAACGCACCGTCTCGATGTCCAGATGATTGGTCGGTTCGTCGAAGATGCAGTAATCGGGTTGGTCGATCAACACGTGCGCGAGCGCGGCCTTTGCGCGTTGACCGCCCGAAAATTCGCGTAGCGGGCGCGAAAATGCCTCTTCGCGGAATCCAAAGGTGGCGAGCATGATCCGCAACGTCTTGCTGCGCATGCCGTACGCTTCGTGCGTAGCTCGGGCCAGCGCCGCGTCGACGAGTTCTTGCAGCGTCGCTTCCGTTTCGTCGGCGACACTTTGCGCAAGATAGGCGAAGGTGGCGTCACGCGCGCGCACGACGGTGCCACCGAACGGTAAGTCGACGCCGGCGAGCAACCGCAAAAGCGATGACTTTCCCGCGCCATTCGGCCCGACGAGGCCGATCCGCTCGCCGTCCTGCAAAGCGCCATTCAAGCCGGCGAAGATTTCGCGAGCGCCGTAATGGCAATCGAGGTTGGAAAAGCGCACGAGTTCCACGGCCGGATGACGTTCACACGTGGCGTGCGCCGCTTCCTGCGAAACCAGGTGTTTTCACGCATCTCCGAATCACTGCATTGACGCAGTAGAGACGCACCACGACCTATCGTTGAGGAGGATCCGCAGTGCAGGTCTCTATTCCTACTGCCCAACGCAGCCGCGCGCTGGAGTTCGGTATCTACCGCGACGGCGATAACAATTTGGACATGTCGCAGTCACTTACTATCGCGCAGGCCCTAGAGTCGAGCCGAACCGATTCTGCCGTGCAATACACCGTCGAAGATACCACCGGTCTACGCGTCGATGACGGCAATGTCGTTGACGGCCGCAAACGCACCGACGACTTTACGATCGCCGACGGCAAGGTCGGCGATTCGCAGACCGGCAAGGCGCGTAACATGGCGAGCGAGTCGAATCTCGCCGCATTCGTCGCGCGCGCGCTCGACGATGCCCAGAAGTCGGGCGCGACGCAGACCTGGATCGATCTGGTCGATCACGGCGGCGGCGATGGCGGTGGCCTCGAGACGCACACGGGCGCAGTGATGGCGATGCCCGATATGGCGAAGGCCATCGCCGACGGTATTGCGCTACACGCCAAGGAACACCCCGAAGATGCAAATCGGACGATTGACGGCGTCGTTGCGAATCAATGTTTGATGTCGACAATGGGATTTGCCGATGCGCTCTCGCGCGTGGGCGTGAAGTATCTTGCCGCATCCCCTGAGACGATGCTTTCACCGGGCGTGCCCACCGGCGTCGCCGATGCAGTTGCCAAGAACCTCGATGACCCCAGCGCGATGGCGACCGGCATCGTCGACACGGTGATGCGCACGCGCTTCCAAACGCCTTATGGCGAGTCGTTCGGTACCGCGGCGGCCTTCGATGTGCTCGATTGTTCGCCGGCTAAAATCGCGAACGCCGAAGGGGCGATTAAAGCCTTCAACGATGCAGTTGCAAGCGATGCAGCGGACCGCACCGACATTCGGCGCGACGTCGCGTCGGTCGAGGGTATGGTGCGTTTCGAGGGCGCGACGCCGGATATGCCCTGGCATGCCGACCGTCCGGCGATTGCGCTGTACTCAGCGATCGCTTCCGATGCGCGCTTGCCTGCCCAACTGCGCGCCGACGCGCGCTCGGCAGCCCAGGCAACGCGCGCGCTCGTGATGGCGCATAAGGAATCGCGCAGCTTCGGGCCCTTCGACGGTTCGAGTTACGCCGACGCGGCCGGTCCGACGGTTCACGCGCCGCTCTCGGCTAAGCAGATCGATCCCTGGGCATCGAACGGCATCAGCGAGACGAACAACGCCTTTTACGACAGCGTCGATCAGGCGAAGTTCGTCCGCGCTGTTGCCTAACGTGCGATCAGTAGGTCATTGGTCCACACGTCGACGAGTCGGTCCACGTCCCGCTGCAGTCATACAGCGTGATCTCGCTGTCGTAGCCGTAGGCCTGGCCGAGTTCTAGATACTCGTTGAGCGTGATATAGCCCATCGAATAGAACTCGACGACCGTGTTCGTCTCCTTTTGTGAATATGGCGGCGTTGCCGTCGGCGTTGGTGACGGCGTCGGCGTTGCCGTCGGCTTTGCGGTCGGCGACGCCGTCGGCGATGTCGTTGGCGACGCCGTGGGAGCAGCAGTCGGCGACGCCGTCGGCGACGGCGACGTCGTCGCGATGCCGCCCTCGAGCTGCTTGACCATGTCGTAAATCGCAACCATCTGCGGGCCCGACTTTAAGGCATAGCTCGAGTTGTTGTAGCCCCACCAGTCCCAGCAACCGTTGGAATTCGTGCCACCGGTCGTTTGATAGGGATAGAGCACGATGATGTTGTTCGTGTCCGCCCATTGGTCAAGACCCGATTCAGTTACGAAATCGGTACCGATAACCGCCTGATACATTGCGCATCCGGCAAGCGCCACGACCAGCGAGCACTGCGTTCCGCTCGCACAACTCTTCGGAACGAAGACCCAGCCGTTCGTATCGAGGTCGTTCGAACCGCCGCCGAACGGATCTTGATTGAAGTTGAGCAACGATCCGGTCAGCGTGCCGGTATTCTTCGCAGTCAGCGTTCCGAGGAAGAGCGAGAGCCAGGTGTCTTCCGAGTCGTACGCCGTGCTGCCTTGATCGCACAGGATCATGTACGGGCTCTCGGCCGTATCGCACGCAACCGTGCCGTACGGCGACTCCCAACCGTGCTCGGCGTCAAACGTGTTGTCGTATTTGACGGTCGCACCATAGTGCTGATACTCGGTCTCGAGGTCGTTCATGGTCTTAGGGTTGACGATCGTGTCGCCCGTTCCGGACCAAAGGTAGACGTGTTGCCCGTTGATATTGCTGACGGGATCCATCCCGGATGTATTTTGATTGGAGCTGATGTAACTCTCCGACGCTGACAGCTCGCTGCCGTAAAGACCCGCGCCGCCGCAGTCGTCGATCGCAGTGGCTTCGCTGTCTTGCGCGCAGTAGTCGGGACCGCCGGCGTAAATCGCCGCGCCTTTGAACGTCCCGGAGTAGGCGAAGTGCAGTTGCACCGCCATAAAGCCTCCCGACGAGATGCCCGCAACGTAGACGTGAGCCGGATTGATGTTGTAGCTTCCGAGCGTTACCACGCTCGAGGTCGCATCGGGCCGAAGTTTAGCCTTCGATGCTACGCCGGTTGAACCGGGCGGTAGTTGATTTTCGCCACCGCTACACGCGACAAATGCCGCAAGCATGCAGAAGATCAGAAACGATCGCAATGCCATAATGGTCACCCCCTCATAGCATTTTGCGGGTTTTTCCGGACGCGGCGACACACCCAAATGAACGTATTTTTGTTTGGCCCGCCTAGCGCGGCGAGCGTTTGTCGAATTGAGCGGGCAAGGCACTTTTCCGGCTCGGCGGGAAGTGCGACGTCATGGCACAGTCGTTATACGATCGTCTTCGCGCCTTCATGGATGCGCATGTTTATCCGAACGAAGGCCGCTATTTTGCGGAAGTTCACGCAGGCGCCTCACACTGGACGCAACCCGGCATCATGGAAGAGCTCAAGTCGCGTGCGCAGGCAGAAGAGCTCTGGAACCTCTTTCTGCCCGAGCCCGAGTACGGCGCGGGACTGACCAATCGCGAGTACGCGCCGCTGTGCGAGCTGATGGGCACATCGCGCATTGGACCCGAAGTCTTCAACTGCAACGCACCGGATACGGGCAATATGGAAGTGTTGGCCCGTTACGGCTCGCCCGAACAGCGCGAGCGGTGGCTCACCCCGCTCTTGCGCGGCGAGATTCGCAGCGGCTTTGCGATGACCGAACCCGGAACCGGCTCGTCGGACGCTACGAACATCTCGGCGTCGATCGTGCGCGACGGCGAGCACTACGTGGTCAACGGGCGCAAGTGGTGGACGACCGGAGCGATGCATCCCCACACGCAGGTGCTCATCTTCATGGGCAAGACCGACCCGAAAGCCAAGACGCATTTACAGCAGTCGATGATTTTGGTGCCGATTCGCGAACCCGGCGTGCGCATCGTGCGGCATTTGCCGGTCTTCGGGTACGACGACGCACCGTTCGGTCACGCCGAAATCGCTTTCGAGAACGTCCGCGTGCCGGCCGGTAATCTGTTGCTCGGCGAAGGGCGTGGCTTTGAGATCGCCCAGGGGCGCCTGGGGCCCGGGCGACTGCATCACTGCTGTCGCTTGCTCGGGCTTTCCGAGCGGGTGCTGCGTATGATGTGTCTGCGCGTGCGCGATCGCGTGACGTTCGGTCGTCCGCTGGCCGAGCAAGGCGTGATTCGTGAGTGGATCGCGCAGTCGCGCATTGATATCGATAGCACGCGACACCTCGTCTACGACGCGGCCGAACAACTTGACCGGCACGGCAACAAGCGCGCCGCACCGGCACTCGCCATGGCGAAGGTCGCCGCGCCGCGCATCGCCCAGGCGATCGTCGATCGCGCGATCCAAGCGTTCGGCGCCGAAGGCATGCTCGACGATACGGGGCTCGCGCACGCATGGGTCAACGCGCGCTCCCTGCGCATCGCCGACGGTCCGGACGAAGTGCATCTACGCAGCATCGCCAAGGCCGAGCTCGCCAAGTACGATGCGTGACTTTCGCGTCGCACACGGCGCCACGGAAATATTGCTGATCCGGCACGGTGAAGCGCAAGCAATCGCACCCAGCGAAGCCCTGCATCCCAAAGACGTCGACATGCCGCTCTCGGAGCGTGGCCGGCAGCAAGCAACCGCAATGGCGATGCGTCTTGGGCACCGCGGAATCGGCGCCATCTATAGTAGTCCGCTGCGGCGCACCCGCGAAACCGCCGACGCGCTTGCTGCAACCACCGAACTTCCCGTGACCGAAGACGCCCGCTTGCGCGAAGTCGAGATCGCGGGCGTGGGTCCGGTGGCGATGCACGATCTCGCCGAGATTGCCATCGCGCACGGCGGCTGGTCGCATTTACCTGGAACGGAATCCTCGGAAGCGATCCGCACGCGCATGCGCGCCGCGATCGACGCCATCGTCGCTGCGAATGCAGGAGCACGCGTCGCGGTCGTCAGTCACGCCGGCGCAATCAACGCCTACGTCGCGAGTCTGCTGGGCTTGCAGAGCGACTTCTTCTTCCCCACCGGCAACACGTCGATCTCGATCGTGCGAGCGCGCGACGAGCGCCGTTTGCTGGTTTCGCTCAACGACATCGCGCATCTCGAACGGCCGGCATGATCGACGATCCTGAAGTCATCGACGTACGGCCCGAGGAGCAGCTCGACGTAACCCGTCTCGAACCGTATCTGCGCGAGCATCTGCCGCAGGCCGTGGGCGCGTTTATGCTACGCCAATTCGGCGGCGGCCATGCGAACCTCACCTATCTGGTGCGTTTCGGCGAACATGAATACGTGTTGCGCCGTCCACCGCTTGGCCCGGTCGCCGAACGCTCGCACGACATGAAACGCGAACACGCGGTGCTCTCGAAGCTCTACGCCTTCTATCCGAACGCACCGCGCAGTTTTCACCTGTGCACGGATCAGACCATCATCGGCAGCGACTTCGTGATCGAGGAGCGCAAGCACGGGATCGCGATTCGCCGTGAGCTTCCCGAACGCTACGTTGGGGACGTCGGGCTCGCACGGCGCATGAGCTCGGCGATCGTCGACCGGCTGGCCGAATTGCACCAGGTCGACGTCGTCGCCGCCGGACTGGCAGAGTTGGGTCATCCTGAGGGCTACGTGCGCCGGCAAGTCGAGGGCTGGACGGGACGCTGGGACGCGGCGCGCACCGCGCACACCACCGATGCCTCGCCGTTGATCGACTGGCTGCGCGAGCGCATGCCGCAGTCGAAGGTCGCGACGCTCGTGCACAACGACTACAAACTCGACAACATGCTGCTCGATCCCGACGATCCATCGCACATCGTCGCGCTCCTCGACTGGGACATGTGCACGTACGGCGATCCGATGATGGACGTCGGCTACATGCTTGCGCTCTGGCCGCAGGCGAGCGATCCGCCGATCTTTCATCTATGGGGCATGCCGACATGGCACAACGGCTTCATGACGCGCGACGAAGTGGTCGAGTATTACGGCAAGCTTACCGGTATCGACGTTTCACAGGCTGCCTGGTATCACGTGTTCAACTTCTTCCGCTTTGCTGCAATCATTCAGCAGATTTACAAGCGGTACGACGCCGGTCAAACGCACGACGAGCGTTTTCGCGAGATGGGGAATCAAGCGAATACGCTCATCCACGTTGCGCTGAGTGTCGCTAAGGTTGCAAATACCGCGCAATAAATGCCTCGGCCGCAGTATACTGCTCGACCAAGTGCGCCCAAACCAGATTCTCGTGCGCTTCATCCGGGAAGACTTGCGTCTGTACCGTGACGCCTCGAGAGCGCAGCTTGGTAGCCAGGTCGACGCCCTGTGAGAACGGTACGTTGCGGTCGTCGTCACCTTGCTCGATGAAGACCGGTGACTTCCAAGTGTCGAGATACCCTTCGGCCGTCGACATGTGGGCGATCTTGCGCTGTTCGGGCGTACCCACCTGATGACCGTAATCGTGATCGAAGGTCGTTGGCCAATCGTGGACGCCCGCAAAGTCCGCGCCGACTTTGAAGACATCTGAATTGCGCGCGAGCGCGAGGGCCGTCAAAAGGCCGCCGTAGGAGAGGCCGTAGATACCGATCCGGTTCGCGTTGATATACGGCTGCTTTTGCAGCCACTTTGCGCCGGCGAGCACGTCTTGATATTCCGAGCCGCCATGCCATCCGCCGTGCGCCGGGTTACGGAATTTGTAGCCGTACATGATGCCCAGGCGATAGTTGATCGAGAGCACGACGAAGCCACGGTTGGCAAGGTATTGGTTCATCTCATAGAGATGCGTATACGGCTCCATATAATGAAAGCCGCCGAGCATTTGCCGCGGAGGGCCGCCGTGGTCGAACACGATCGCCGGCAACTTGCCTACCGCACCGCGTGGGACGAGGAGCTGCGCGTGAATCGTCAGGCCGTCCGGCGCTTTGTAGGTGATCAGCCGAGGACGAATCATCTGCGATGCGGGATAGTTTGCCGGCGTTTGCACGGCGACCAGCGTCTTAGGTGGATTGCCGGCGATCGTTACCACCGGCGGCGCCGCGTACCATGCATCAACGTAAGCCAAACCGCCCCTCGCGAGCGCAGTTGGGAACCACTGATTGTCCGGTCCATGCGTGCGCTGTATCGGCTTCCCGTCAGCGCCGACGCTCCAGATGTGCCGCTCGTCGATTGCACCTTCGTTCGTCGCATACAGCAAGCGGGAGTGATCGAGCGACGGAACAACCGTTTCGACCTCAAAGGCACCGGCGGTAAGGCGTGTTGCGGGTCCGCCGTTCGCGGAAACCGCGTAGATATGGGCCCAACCGTCACCTTCCCAGGTAAACGCCACACGATTACCCGCCATCCACCACAATTGCGCGGTGCTCGATGAGGGATAGAACGCGTGGCCCATGCCCGTACGCGCGGTCCAAATTCGACGCGCGTTACCGCTCGCGGCGTTTGCGACCCAAATCGACCACGGCGTTTTCGACGAGTCGTCCGACTCGAAGGTAGAATAGTCGTAGACGGTTTCGCCGATCTTCTGCCCCGGCATCCTTACAAACGCGACACGCGAACTATCCGGAGACCATGCCGCAGCGTCGTCCTGCGTGAAGTCCGGCGTCGCG
This sequence comes from Vulcanimicrobiota bacterium, assembly GCA_963837195.1. Lineage (GTDB taxonomy): Bacteria > Vulcanimicrobiota > Vulcanimicrobiia > Vulcanimicrobiales > Vulcanimicrobiaceae > Aquilonibacter. The sequence continues at coordinate 2,442,459 of CAWIMO010000006.1, read as the reverse complement.
TAGACGTACTTTTTCTTCGACGGCGAGTAGATCACGATAAACGAGTGATCGCCGCGGGAACTGGTAAATGCGATCTTGGTACCGTCGGGCGACCATATCGGGCTCGACACGCTGCCGCGAATCGGCAGCATCTCCGGCTTTCCTACAGTAAATGTCCCACCGCTCTGGCTGAGCGACACGAAGCCGAGCTGACCTTGCACCGTCGTGAACGCTACCGTATCGCCCTTGGGCGAAAGAAATACCCCGTTACCCGCGGCGACCTGCACCGGATCGCCCCCCGCGATCGGCACGACGAAGATCGCACGCTGCGGCGGAGGCACTTTTTGAAGCGGATTGGGATTCTCGCCCGCGGCTTGGTCTTCGACGCCGCCCCATAGATAGACGACGCCGTCATTGCCCGGAAGGACCTGCGGCGTATCGATATCTTGGCCGTCGTCGGCGGTGTAATGCGTGATCGCATGGACGCTCCCGCCCGCGTTCGTATAAAGATTCTTGACGCCGCTCGCGTCGACTTTCCACACCAGCAGGCTGCCGTCAGGTGATGCGGTGAGATTATCCGGGAACGGGGCGCTCAGCACGTCTGCGACGTCGTAGGCTTTGGCCATCGCCGTCGTGGAAGCGCCGATTAAGGCAACAAGTAGCGTCGCCGCAAGAATTCTGCGCATCGTGGTCCTCCGTGTGCTCGAGGGTGGTGCGACGGGGCGACCGGTTTCTCCCGCCAATATTTTAGCGAGATCTCCATTATTGTGCTACAGACGCGGCACAGCGGTGGCCGGCGGAGACGGCGAAGGGGATGGGGCCGGCGCGTATTCGACGTCGACCTCGACGGCGTCGGTCCGCGTGTCTGGCGGCTGCAGCGTGAACTCGACCGCCATCGTCTCGTGTTCCCACGCCGCCTTATACGTCGCACCGCTTTGTGCCACGAAGATCCACGAGCCATCTGCATTCGGGGTTCCTGTCCCGAAGGTAATGCCGGTATGCTCGATGGTCAACGTGTTGAGGTACTTGAGCCCCGTCCCGCGGAGCACCAGCACACCTTTGGGGAGATAGGCAATCGCGCTGGTGATCGACGGCAAAGCCGGGAGCATCGCGTACGCAATCGGCGCCGTTGCGATACCACCGCCTTCTTTGACGATTGCGCTACCGTTTGGTCCGCGCGCTTGCGATACGTCGAGCGTCACGGTTACGGTATCTTTCGCGCGCTCGAGTTTGGTCACCGCAACGGCGTGCCCAAGTCCGTCGAGCACGCTGACCGAATCCACGCAGCTGCCCTGGCCCGCGCCGGCGTCCGTAAAAGTTAGCGTCGATGCCTTGTCGCCGGAGACCACGCGATCGCCGGCGTCAGTCTTCAACGTCCATACGGTAGCATGCGGCTCGATGATTTGGAGCGGCGCACTTTGGAACGTTTCGAATCCCCACCTGCTCGTCAACGTCGCGGTAGCTCCGGCAGCGACTTGTGCAAACTGCTGCTTTGTAAGATCCGCGCGATATCCCAGGACTGGATCGTACGTCGCTCCCACGTCGAACGACCCGGCGGCATTTTTAAACGTCACCGTATGCGATCGAAAATAGATCGGCAATCCTGAGAACGGCACGTGCAGGTCGATTGACGGTTTCGCCGCGCACACCGGTAGCGAGGATGCCGCGCCGAAAGCCGGCGTCTTCGGATTCGTGGCGTGCGAGCCGACGGTGAAGTAGACGATCGTTGAGGGCTTGGCAGCGGTTGCATCGTATTGAAGATGTTGGGCTACGTAGACGTCCGTCGTACTCGCGCCCGGTTTGATTACGCCTGGTACGAACGTGTAATGGGCTGCGACGCGCCGCTTAGCGAGAAGCGCGTAGAGCGTACCGATGAGCATGCCATAGGTTGACGTAGTGATCGGGAACTCGTCACCGACCACGGCACCGATGCCCACCGCCGGCGTTTTCCCGTAACCCGAAGCCACAGCATTTGCAACGCACGCGTCCTGCGCACTTTGTGCGGTTCCCGTCGCAAAACACGCCGAATCGCCCAAGTTCGATCCGAAAAGCGACTGCGTCGCCGCCGATATCCGCGCGCGCCCATCGGACATTTGGTTGGGTTGTATGGCCGCCATCGACCCCAGGAACGAGTCCATCGTGGATGCCTTTGCCTGCGCGCTCGCGGAAAGATCCGCGGCCTTCAAGAGCAACGACCGGTTCGAGAGGTCGCTAATTGCCGCACGAGCATCCGGCAAACCGTGTCCGTACCGGCTGCCGTCCTCGGGCACGAGAAAGACGAGCGGCGTTGCATCCGGTTGCACGGAGACGCTCCAGACTTTTCCGGCCTTTGCTCGGCTGAGATCTGCATCGGCGATTGGGAAGGTCGGCGGGTGCTGCAAGTAGTCGCCGTACATGTTCGCGACGACGAGATGCCAGCGTGGCGCGCGGCTGAATTGTACACCCTTGGGAAACGATAGTTGGATCGTATCACCGGTTCGAAGCGCCGGGACCACCGTGGCGGGCAGTGTCGCGCCGTCGCGCGTGACGTTAACGCTGACGCTCGTGCCCAGTATGTCGAACGCCGACGTTTGCTTCGCTGCGGGCTCGGCCGCGCCGAAAAGCAACAGGCAAGCAAGACCGGCAGCGCCAACGCGCCGCGCGCAATTCCATAGCATGTATACGTTCACCGTACCTCAGAATTCAACGCCTTCGCTACGTCGAGAGTTCCGATGATGACTACCGTCATCAGGTTAGGTACGTAGCCGCGCCTCAATGCGCCGGCGAAGGTCGTCGTCCGAGTCATTCCACGCCGCAACAAAGGCGCGCAAGATGTGGCCGGTCAGCCCCCAAATGCGCTTCTCGGCGTGATCGAGCACCGGCGACTCGATCTTGAAGGCGCCCACCGAGACCATGTCTTGTCGCAAGTCCGCAACCACGCGTTCGAGCGGCACCGTAAAAACGCCAACCGTTTCCGTCGCGTCGATTCGGAGGTCGCCCGGCGTTACCGTCGCGACAAACGGCGTGACGGCGTAGTTGTTGACGCGCGCGTTAATGACGGGCAGTTCGCCGACGATCGTGACGCGCTCGGGCGCGACCCCCACTTCTTCGCCCATTTCGCGCAACGCCGTCGCACGCAGGCTGCCGTCGTCGCCGGGGTCCATGCCGCCGCCGGGAAGACCGATTTGTCCAGCGTGATTGCGCAGGTGCGCCGCGCGCTCGATGAAGATGACGCCGTACGGCGGCGCTTCGACGATGCCCAGGACCACCGCGGCCGGGCGCCTCATCGCAACAGCTCGACGCGCTGCGGATAGATCGGCCGGTTGATGATGCGCTCGAGGTCGTCGGCGCGCGCGCTGAGCACCAGCTCGCAGAAGCGCTTGAAGCTTTCGCGCTCGGCCTCGCCTTCGGCAAAACGCTCGTTGCGTTCGAGATCGACCTTGCCGTCGACGCGCAGAAAGCGGATATAGCGTCCGTCGTCGTCTTCACCGAGCTCGACAAGGCCCTCGTCATCGAAGATGTGCACCGCGCTGGCCACCGTACGTTCGTTGACCTTATCAAGCTCGAGCGTGCGCGCAATGTCGGCGAACGTCATACGAACCACGCCGGCGCCGGCCAGACCCCGAATGCCGCGATACAGCGCGCGCAACACGTTGAGGGTCGGAGCCTCACGATCGATGATGAATTCGTTGATCGTGCGATCGCTCTGGCCGAAGAGCAGATGGATCTCCGCGGGAGCACCGTCGCGGCCGGCGCGGCCGGCTTGCTGGTTGAACTCGGTAAAATCGAAGTTGAGATGATAGAGCACGACGTGGCGCACGTCAGGAAGATCGATACCCTCGCCAAATGCCGAGGTCGCGACGATCACGCGCAGTGCCCCCTCGCGAAAGTATCGTTCGACTTCCTGTCGCTCCGGCGTCGGCATCCCGGCGTGGTAGAACATCACCTCGTCGCCGAGCTTCTTGCGCAACGTCTGCGCAAGCTTCGTCGCCTCTTTGCGCGAGTTGCAGTAGATGATGCCTTTTTCGGGTGCCGCGAAAAGGCCGGTGAGGTAGCCCAACTTGTCTTTGGTCTCACGCGCGTCGATCACGCGCAGGTTCTCGCGTACCGTGGGATCGATCACCCACGCGTCAATGCGCAGCTCGCGTACGACCTCCGCGAATGCCTGGTCATTGGCGGTGGCGGTGAGCGCAAGGACTTGCGGTGAGCCCAGCCCTGCGATCGTCGCTCCGAGCCGGCCGTAGGCCGCGCGGTGGCGCGATTCGTATATGTGATGCGCCTCATCGACCACGACGAACGCCGGTACGCTTACACCGGCGAACTCGCCACGGTGGAATTCCAGAAATTCTGGTGTAGCAAGCACGATGTCCCACGCGCCCTCGCGCAACGCCGCGAAGAGCTCTTCACGCTCATCGTGTGAGATCGAGCCGTTGGCGCGGTAAATGCGCAAGCCCAACGGATCGAGCTTGCGGATCAGCGCCTCATATTGGTCGTTGGCAAGCGCGCGCAGCGGGTAGATCACCAGCGTCTTGCCGCCGCTCTCGAGCGCGCGCAGCGCCGCAGGATATTGAAAGCAAAACGATTTGCCGCGCCCGGTTCCGAGCACGAGGAGCGTGTTGCGCCCCGCCTCGATGCGCTCGAGCGCCTGCAACTGCGACGGATGCGGTGCCGCCTCCCCGATCAGCGCACGCCGGACGGTGTCTTCGGTAATGCCGCTGGCGCTACCGTCATCCTGAGGTGTGCGAACGCGGAGCGTTCGCACCTCGAAGGACGCGTCGCGCCACATGTAAATGTTGACGCCGCGGTGCTTCTCACCCCCGCCGGTGAGTGACTCGATCCGTGCGCGATAGCGCGCGCCGCCATCGATCAACGGCGCGAGATGCTTGGCGATCTGCTTGCGTACGAATCCGAGCTGCAGCGTGCCATAGCGCACCGCGATCGCATTTGGGTCGAATTCGTTGGCCGGCTGGCGCTCGAGCACGAGTTCCGTATCGACGCGCAAGCCGGCGATCGTATCTTGCCGGCCTTCAAACGACACGCCGACGAGTTTAGTGTGAAACTGGGACGCACCGCCGATCGTCGCATAGCGATCTTCGGCGTACTCTTTCGCACGTGCAAACGCGCGCTCGACGAAATAGTGAATACCGGTCCCGTCATCCTGAGGTGCACCGCGAAGCGGTGCCTCGAAGGACGCAAAGGCGCGCTCAAAGGCCGCCTCCGACGCAGTCGGCGGCGGAAGCGGCGATTTACTCTTGGTGCGCGCCGTCCGGTTCATGCTCCGGCGCGGAAACGTCGAACCCCTCGAGATTCAAGGTGATCTCTTCGTGTCCGGCGTCGAACGCCGCATCGTGCAGTCCGCTGGTTTGCGCATCGAGCGGATCGATCGGCTCCATCGTGTCGACCGGCGCCGCGCTCTCTTCGCGCTTTCGCTTGTAGCGCGCGGGCGAGGTCTGCGGTGCGCGCCCCGACGACTTCTGCTTCTCGCGGCGCGCGCGGCGCGCGGCGACGATGTCTTCGCGTGCGGCACGGCCGCTTGCATCTACACGAGCCGGCGCTTGGCCGGGTGCGCCGCTCAAGGACCGGCGCCTGCGCGCGGCCGCCTCGAGTTGCCGCTTGCGGAACACGAGCACGAGCGGTGCTGAGAAGAAGATCGAGTGGTAGCCGCCCGAGAGAATGCCCACGAGCAGCGCGAAGGCAAAGTTCTTCAGACTGGCACCGCCCAGGGCGAGCAGCGCTACCAGCGTGATCACCACGGTCGCGATCGTGTTGAACGAACGCGTCATCGTCTGCTTGATCGATTCGTTGACGATCGTGTCGTAGGACACGCCGACCATGAGCTTGGTGTTCTCACGGATTCGGTCGAGAATGACAATCGTGTCCATGACCGAGTAACCGATAACGGTCAGCACCGCGGCCAAGAACGCATCGTCGGCCGGGCGGTCGGCAATCGCATAGATACCGATCATTACCAACGCGTCGCGGACCAGCGCTACAACGGTGACCAAGCCAAAGATGTAGTTCCAGCCGAACCGGAACGCGATGTAGATGAACTGGATGCTCAGCGCAATGACCAGTGCCCAGAGCGCATCGCGCAGATATTCGCTGCCCAGCGTCGGCCCGACGGCGGTGATACTCAGTTTGCTTGCGTCGAACGGCCCGGCTTTGCTCAATGCCGTTTTCAGCGGGACCGAGTCGTTGGCGAATGAGGTCTGCGACTCGATCGAAAACTGCGTTCCGCTGGTGCCTTCGGTGTTGATCTGCTCGTCGGCGAGATGGAGCGGCGCGAGCGCCGCTTTAACCGCGTCGGTCGTGGTCGGCGCATCGTACGTCACGTCGACTTCGGTGCCGCCGGTGAAGGTGAGGCCCAAGCGCAGCATGTGCGAAGGTTGGAAACCGTGGCCGCCCTCGAAGCCGTGATAGACCATGGCCCCCAGGCCGAGCGCGATAATGATGTACGAGATCGCCGAAACGGTGCGGAACCAGCCGACGATATTCCAGTTAAGTCTGCGGAAAAACATCGTTTACGCCTGCGCCCCCGCCTTGGCAAAGATGCCGACGTCGTCGGCTTTCACGCCGTAGAATTCGGGGGCGGAGAGAATGTTGTTGTCGACCAGGACATCGACGAAGAAGCGCGTGATGAAGACCGCCGTAAACAGCGAAACCACGGTGCCCCAGAAGAGCGTAAAGGCGAAGCCCTTCACGGTACCGGTGCCGAGCATGAAGAGCACGCCCGCGCCGACGATCGTCGTGAAGTGGCTATCGAAGACCGCCGAGAAAGCGCGCGAAAAGCCGACGCGCACCGATGCGCGCATCGTCTTCCCGTTCCACAACTCTTCCTTGATACGCTCGAAGATCAGCACGTTGGCATCGACCGCCATACCAATCGAGAGCACGAAACCGGCGATGCCGGGCAGCGTGAGCGTCGCATGCGAGAGCGCGAGAATGCCCAGCATGATGACGACGTAGATGATCAACGCCAGGTCCGCGAGGAGTCCGGGCAGACGGTAGACCGCAATCATGAAGAGCAGCACCAGGCCCAGACCGAGCATCGACGCGCGCAACGATTGAAGCAAATCGATTTTGCCGAGCGTCGGGCCGATCGACTCCTTTTCGATGATCGTGATGGTGGCGGGTAACGCGCCGGCGTTGAGTTCGTTGGCGAGTGTGGTCGTTTGCTCTTGGGTGAATTGGCCGGTGATTTGCCCCTGCGTCGAGATCGCGCCCTGAATCGTCGCCGCCGACACGTACCGATGATCGAGGAAGATCGCGAGCAACTTGTACATATTGGTTCTGGTCAGCGCGTAAAACTTCGACGGATTCTTCGTGACGAAGGTAATGTCGGGATTGCCGGACTGATCGTAGCCGGGCGAGGCCGACGCCAATTCCTTGCCGGTGTAGACGACCTTACCGCTCGCAGCATACGCGCCTTGCTGTACGTAGGCGAGCGCCTGCGCTCGCTGTTTCGCGCTGAAGCCACCCAGCGTGGGGTTGTCGACGATCTGTAGCGCCTGTTCGGCTTTCGCATTGACCTCGGGCGGCATGATCTTGTACTCGAGCACCGCGACCTGCTTGAGCAGCTGCTCGGCCTGGTCGGGATTCTTCACGTTGGGCAGCTCGACGAGAATACGCGTCTGGCCGACGTTACTGATCTGCGGTTCCGTGACGCCGAGCGAGTTGATGCGTTGATCGATGACCTGACGCGTTTGCGCTTGGATCTCCGACGTAATGGGCCCTGATTCGGCGGTCGGCGAGAGCTGAAGCAGCAGCCGCGAGCCGCCTTGCAGATCGAGGCCCAGGTGAATCTTTTGATCAATCGGCAGGCACGCCCAGAGTGAGTAGGCGACGATGCCGGCGAGGACCAGCGCTTTGACAAACGGTTTAAAAGTATTCCAGCTCATGCGGCTTTCGGCAGTCGGACCAAAGAAAGAGCCACGGCAGGGCGCCGGGGCCGGGAGGTCTTTAACCTAGAGACTGTATCAGCCTCCCCCGCCCTCGTCAAACGGCCTCAAGGCTACGATTGGTAGCCGCCAAGCCGGCGGGTGCAAGCGGCAGTTCCGGCGGCAGCTCGGCATAGCTCAACACCTCGACACGGATTTCCCAGCGCAGCAGCAGATCGGCGAGGATAGGACGCAGCGCCGCGCTGCATAGCACCGCCGCTCGATCCCGCGGAACGCGTGCGGCATAGGCGGCGACCTCGTCGCGGAGCGCGATCGCTTGCTGCGGATCGGGCGCGACGTCGGCGTCGAACCCAGCCCACCGGCGCACGAGTTCGCGATCGTAATCGGCATCGATCACCAGTGGTTCCAAGCGTTCGACGCCGCGGCGCCGCAGCAGATCGGGAAGAATCGCACGCCGCGCCGTCTCGGCAAGTTCGCGCGCGTCGCGCGACGGCGACTCGAGCATCGCTTGTAGCACGGTAACCGGATCGCGCGGCCATGCGCCCTCGCGCAGGAGATGGCAAAACGCTTTATGCAGCGTGCCAAGTGGAAACGCATCGGTCGCGATCTCGCGCACCAGCGCGGGCATCGTCGCCCGCAAGTGCTCGAGCAGCGTTTGCAGTTCTTGACGCCCAAGCAGTTCGCTCGCGTGCCGGCGCACGGTTTCGGCAACGTGCGAACCGATGATGGAGATCGGATCGAAAACCAACGCGCCGGCGGAGGCCACGCGCTCGCGATCGTTCGGTTCGATCCACGCGGCGGGCAGTCCATAGACCGGCTCGGTGTCCAGCCGCAGGCCCAGGCGCGTTAGGACCTCGACGTCGCCTACGGCCATCACCCGCGCGAGGTCGAGTCGGCCGTACGCCACGACTCGGTCTCGCACGCGAATTGCATAGCTGTCGGGTTCGCGGCTCAAATCGTCGCGCAGACGGACGCCGGGAAGCACCAGCCCGATCTCTCCCGCTAGCGCGCGGCGCACCTCGCCGACCCGGTCGAGCAGCGCATCGGATAGCGGCGGCGCGAGCAAATGGGCGAGCTCGGCACCGACGTCGACCGACATCGCGTCCACGCCGACCAGGCTGAGCGCGAGTTCGGGCCGGCGCAGGGCCTGGCGCTTTGCACGCTCGCTCGCGGCGCGCGACTCCGCTTCGAGCCACTGCTTTTTGCGCACCGCGATCTGCGCCAACACGAATGCGCCGGCAGCAAGCGCGAGAAAAACCGGGCGCGGCAACGCCGGTACGAACGATAGCGCAAGCAGCAGCGCGCCGGCGCTGCGCAGCACGTCGGGCCGCGCAAAGAGTTGCGCGGCGAGATCGGCACCAAGCGCACCGTCCGACGCCACGCGCGTTACCATCATGCCCATCGCCGTCGAAATCAAGAATGCGGGTAGCGTGGTCACCAGCGCGTTCCCGATCGATAGCAGCGCGTACGTATCGATCGCATCGATCGGCGAGAGCCCATGATAGGCGATACCCACGACCACGCCGCCCACGAGATTCAGCGCGACGATCACTAGCGCCGCCACGGCATCGCCTTTGACGAACTTGCCCGCGCCGTCCATCGCGCCGTAGAAATCGGCTTCGCGCTGGACGGCGGCGCGCTTGCGTCGCGCGCCTTCGACATCGAGCGCGCCGGCGTGGACGTCGGCGTCGATGGCCATTTGCTTGCCCGGCATTGCGTCGAGCGTGAAGCGCGCCGCGACCTCCGCGACGCGTTGCGAGCCGCTGGCGATAACGATGAATTGAATCGTAATCAGAATCGCAAAGACGATAAGGCCGACGACCAAATTGCCGTGCACGACGAACGCGCCAAAGGCCGGAATGATTGCACCGACCGCGCCCGGCACGGCACCTTGCGTGAGAATCAGGCGCGTCGCCGACACATCGAGCGAGAGCCGGAACAGGGTTGCAACCAAGAGTGCCGGTGCGAACGCCGAAAATTCGAGCGGGTCCTCGATCGTCACCGCCAACAACAAGACGAGGGCCGAACCGAACATATTGACGCCGAGCAGCAGGTCGAGTAGCGCCGGCGGCAGGGGTACGATGAGAATCCCAACGATTGCCAACAATACGCCCGCGAACGCGTACACCGGGACGCGGCTCACGTAGGGCTCCCTAGCACGCCGCAGCGCATCAACGCGATGACCACTTCGGCGACTGCGAGGTAGTGTTCGTGAGCGATCGGTTCACCCACCGCACCGTCGCGATACAACGCGCGCGCGAGGCTCACGTTTTCGATCACCGGTACGTGATGCTCGGCCGCGCGTTCGCGAACCCGAAACGCCATCTCGTCGGCCGCGCGCACCAAAATGGTCGGCACCGGGACCTCCGGTGGCCGGTACTCGAGGGCAACCGCCACGTGCGTCGGATTGACTACCACGAAAGCTGCATCCGCAACGCGCTCGATCGCTCCGCGTATCAAATGACGATGCAGCGCTTTGCGGCGGCCGCGCGCCAGGGGATCACCGTCACTCTCTTTGAGCTCGCGTTTAAGTTCGGCCAGACTCATGCGCAGCTTGCGCAGCCACGCCCGGCGCGCAACGGCAAATTCCGCGATCGCAAAGAGCATACCAATGACTGCAGCGGCGAAAACGACGTGTGCCGCGCCGCTCCAGGCGATCGATGCGATGCTGCTCGGCGTCAGCCTGACGGCACTTGCCCCGAGTAATGCCTCGAACGTCGGCACCATTGCCGCGGCGGCGAGGAGAAACGCAACGGTCGCGCGGGCTCCGTGCAGCGCGGCCTCGCGCGAGAACATCCGTTTGATGCCCTCGACCGGTTGCAGTCGCTCGAACTTTAACGCCGGCGTAACCAGCACTAGACCACCGTTTTGCACGATGCCGCCGCAAAGGCCGCTCAGTGCGGCGACGAACATCGGCACGAGCCCGAGAGCGACCATCGCAAGCGTGAGCGGAAGCGCGGAGTTGCCTTCGGCAGCTCGCGAAAGGGCGGCGCGCGCGAACGCGCCGAGCGGTGCGACGATCGCGAGGATCGCGAGCGCTGCGGCAACGAACGCGAGGTTCCCGCTGAACTCTTGCGCGCGCGGCAGATTGCCTTCGCGCCGGGCTTTTGCGATGCGCGACGGCGGCGCATCGAACGTCTTCTCGCTGCTTTCGCTCACGGCGGACTTCCGGGGTAGAAGAGGAGTGGATGCGCCGCACGCGCCGCAAGCAGTGGGATCGACAGCATCGTAACCAGCAAAACCGCTGCGAACACCAGTGGAAAGGATAGCGAAAAGCCAACGAAGCGCGGAATCGTGCGCGACAGTGCCGCAAGTGCGATTTGTACGACGAAGGCGAGCGCAATCGCCGGCGCCGCCACCGCGACCGCGACGAGGACGATCGTCGCGGCGAGCGTCGCCGCAAACGCAAGCCACGCGTGCGGATCGAACGGCGTGCCGGGCGGTATGCGCGTGAAACTTTCGGAGAACGCGAGCACGGTGACGCGATACGCGCCGAACAGAAAGTATCCGCCGGTGAACGCGATCGACCAGATGCGCCCGAAGCCGCTCGGAGCGACGAGCGCGACGCTCGGTGCAATCGCCTTGACCCCAACGTAGTCGTCCAACATACGCCCGCCCGCGTAGGCGCCGTCGTAGAGAAGTGATGCGCCCATGCCGATGGCGCTACCCAGCACGAACTCGATGAGGAATGCAAGGAGCAATGCGGTGCCGCCGGCATGGGCAGCGCGTACGCCCGGCGCGATCGCTACCGTCAAGAGGAGCGCAATGCCCGCACGCACCGCGTGCGGTACGCTCGGGTGCGAGAATCCCGGCGCACGCGACGCGAATCCGGCGCAGCGCGCAAAGACCAACCATGCCGTTGCGGTCACGATCCGTACACGAGCGCCGGAATCGCCGCAAGCGCGTCGTGGAAGAGTTGCGCGCACGCGCGCATCCCAAACGCACCGAAGAGCGCAACCGTCAGCCCGACCGCGATGACTTTGGGCAAGAGCGTAAGCGTCTGCTCTTGCACCTGCGTTGCGGCTTGGACGATCGCAATAGACGTGCCCACTGCGGCTGCAATGAGTAGCACCGGAACGCAGAGGAGTGCGGCCAGCACCATCGTTTCGCGCAAGAGCGCATCGAATGCGTCCATGCGCCGACGGTAGGCGCGGCGTGTTACGTCAGTGTTGCCGCGGCAAAGACGGCGTCAGCGGACCAGCGCGATGGCGAAGCCGTCGTAGCCTTTCGCTCCGACCGTCTGTATCGCCGTGGCCTGCAATCGCGGATCCGACGCCATCATCTCCAAGCAACGCCGCGTTCCGACGATGTCCGGATCGCGGCTACGGGCATCGGTCACCGCGCCGTCGCGCACTACGTTGTCGACAACGACGATCGTGCCCGAGTGCGCGAGCTCGAGCCCGCGGGTGAGGTAGTTCGGATTGTTCCGCTTGTCGGCGTCGATGAAAATCATGTCGAACGGCTCGGTGCGGGCCGCTACCAGGCGGTCGAGCGTTTGCAACGCCGGCGCAACCTCGACGCTGACGATGCTTCCCAGCCCCGCCGCCTCGATGTTCTTGCGCGCGACCGCTGCGTGCTCCGGATCGATTTCCAGCGAGACGACGCTGCCGTGCTCGCCGACCGCGCGTCCGAACCAAATCGCGCTGTACCCGCCGAGCGTTCCGACTTCGAGCACGCGGCGCGCGCCGGCGCTTTGCGCGAGCAAATACAAGAGCTTACCTTGCACCGCTGAGACCGCGATCGGCGGTAGACCGGCGGCTGCACTGGCCGCAAGCGCGCGCTCGAGCGCCGGATCGTCGCCGACGAAGAGTCCGGCAAAGTACTCGTCGACGCGGTCGCTACGATCGAAGTCCATCACAGTGCAAAGCTCGGACGCCAGGCACTTCCGGCGATGAGCGCGGAGACGATCGCTCGCGTCGCCGGCGATCGATTCAGGGTGTAGAAATGAATGCCCGGCGCGCCGCGGCCGAGCAGCTCGGTCGCCTGCAGCGCCGCATACGCGACGCCGAGGTCCTCGACGGCCTTGGGATCCTCGCGGCGCAGTTCGAGTTCGCGCAGGAGCTTGGGCGGAATCGACGCGCCGATGCTCGATGTGAAACGCGCAACCTGCGACGCGTTGGTGATCGGCATAAGTCCCGGAACGATCGGCACGTCGACCCCCAGTGCGCGCGCCTGCACGCTGAACTCGGCGAAGCGATCGTTATCGAAGAACAGCTGGGTGATCAGGAAGTCGGCGCCGGCATCGACTTTCGTTCTGAGATGGCGCAGGTCGGCCTGCGCGCTCTCGGCCTCCGCATGCGTCTCCGGATAGCACGCCGCGCCGATGCAGAAATCATAGTTGCGGCGCAGCATTGCGATCAGATCGCTTGCATAAGCGAATCCGCCTGCCGGCGCTTGGAACCCAGCCGCACCTTTGGGGGGATCGCCGCGCAGCGCCAACACGTTTTCGATGCCGCCCCGCGCCAAGTCGTCAAAGAGCGCGCGCAATTCGGCTCGCGTCGAGCCGACGCACGTCACGTGCGCCATCACGGTTAGGCCGATGTCGCGCTGAATCGCTTTCGCAAGCGCGACCGTGCGCTCGCGCGAGGAGCCGCCGGCGCCGTAGGTAATCGAAACGAACGCAGGCCGTAGCGGAGCAAGCAGTTCGATCGTGGCCAAGAGCGCACGCGATCCTTCATCGTCCTTGGGCGGAAAGAACTCGAACGAGAAGAATGGCCGTTGCGTCGCGAGGGCGTCTGAGATACGCACGATAGGTGTTGCGTTATCTAAAGCCTGCGGCAACGCCTCCGCAGACAGGCCGGCACGCTATCGAAACGAGGCCGCAACGCCGCCGCAGATCAGTGCCCAGCCGTCGACCATGACGAAGAGCAGCAGCTTCACCGGCAGCGATACGACCGGCGGCGAAAGCATCATCATCCCCAGCCCCATCAACATGGCCGCGACGGCCAAGTCAATCGCGACGAACGGCAGATAGAGCGCGAACCCAATCGCAAATGCGCCGCGCAGTTCACCGACGACGAACGCGGGCACCAGTACGGTGAGGGGTACGCTGCCCGAAGATTCACCGCTTCGCCGGGCGACACGCTCGAAAAGCGCAATATCGGCGACGCGCGTTTGGCGCAGCATGAAACCACGCAGCGGCTGCGCGGCGCGGTCAAGTGCCTGCGACTGTGTGAGCGCGCCGTGCGCGTACGGGTCGAGCGCCTCGCGGCTGATCCGTTGCAGCGTTGGCGTCATCACGACTAACGTAAGCACCAGCGCGAGACCGGAGAGTACCGCATTCGGCGGCAACGCCGAAGCGCCGATCGCCGAGCGCACGAGCGAAAGCACCACGACGATCCGCACGAACGAGGTACACATCATCAGCAGAAACGGCACGACTGCAAGGACCGTGAGACCGGCGAGTACGTCGAGCGGGAGGGACGCATGGCCGTGGCCGGCGATGTTGAGAAACCCATCCATAAAAAAAACGGTGACGCATTTGCATCACCGTTTCGTGGAAAAATAATTGCGGAGAGATGAACGGTTTACGCGTTGCCGATCGGCGGCCGCGAGATCAGTTCGGTCACGCGCACCCCGAAGTTTTCGTCGACCGCCACGACTTCGCCGCGCGCGATCAACTTGTTGTTGACCATTAGATCGATCGGACCGCCCGCAAGACGATCGAGCTCGATGATCGAGCCGGCGCCGAGCTTGAGCACCTCGGCCACGGACATGTGGCAGGTGCCGAGTTCCGCGGTCACACTCAGCGGCACGTGCAACAGCACGTCGAGATTCCCGCGGTCTTTGAGCTTCTTCGCGTCGATGGTAGTCATTGTGCCGGTAGGTCCCTTCCGGTCGGAGTGCGGTCAACCGCCAAAGCGTAGTGCTGACCGTACACTCCGCATTCGCCAGTCGCAAGCGTCCTCCCGGCAAGCAGGAGCACTCCGCGAAGCGCTCCCGCCGGCACGGGGAGGACCGCGCCCGGTTCGAGTGCGCCGACGTCGGCCGCGGGAAAACGGCCTACATCGATACACACGCGGAGCTCGATCGGAAGATCCATCACATCTTCGAAACCGACGCCGGGGAGCGGCTCGGGCACAGGATCCCGGCGCAGCGCTATCCCCACACGTGCGCCGACCGGGCGTTCAATTTGCAACTCGAAGAACGTCGCGAATCCGCAAAGATCGGGTTCGGCCTCGAGCACCGCCTCGTGCGCTCCGCTCCCACAGATCGGCCCGAACTGTAGAGCGATTGCTTGCACGGTTCGCGCAAGCACGGTCCGTTCGATCACCGAGAGCTCGACGGCGCCGCGCTCTCGTTCGCCAAAGGCCGCGGCTGCAAGCGCCCAGGCGTCGGCCGGACGAACGATCACGGCTGCATCGGCTGCGGCGGTCCGCACCCGGTAGACCGTCGCATCGCGTCCGATTGCGCGCCATGCCGCGGGTGTTGGAATCACGGGTTCGTAAAGTTTTAACGCGACTGGTTCACCGAAGAGCGTGGCGAGCATCTCGCGAACCGAACTTGCCACCACGCACGCCGCGCTGACCGGCAACATCGACCGCTCCTCGAACGCGACGGAACGAATGCGCCGTCCGCCGCGCGCGTCGCACGACCGGCTGAATGTCAGCGTCTTCATTTCAACAAGTCCATCGCCGTTTTGCCGATTCCGCCTTGGACCTTGTGCGCGGCCTGCACGGCATCGAACGCCACGTAGGCCTCCTCTAGACGGTCAAGACTTCGATCGAAATCGATACGGCTCGTCTCTCGCTGCATCGGCGCGACCCGCGCGAAATTGCCGTCGCCGGCGCGACCGACGTGCGGCGGAATGCCGGCCGGCGCGAGAAAGTGATTGGCGTCGGAAGCGGCAAGCTTGGTTGCGGCAGGAAACCGCGCGAGCGCTACCCGTCCGACGGCCACGCGCTCACGTTCCCGGGCGCCGGTGCGCGGGTCGATGACCGCGCGATCGTACGTCAGCGTGCCGTCGGGTTCGATACGCAGGCCGTTGACGCGACCGAGCGCGGCATCGACGTCATCGACGTGCAACTCGCTGGTTGCACCTGCGGACGAACGAAATCCCAAAATCGCGCTACCGTTCGCGCCGGCGAGCGTTCCGCCGGCGAGCACAAATCCACCGTCGCGCGTATAAACCGTGCGTCCGCGTTCGTCGGTCGTGATGAAATACGCGTCGGCCGGCGCGGCAACAGAGAGCGGATCCAACGTCGCCTGCGAGGCGGCCGCTTCGGTAACGACATCGCCAAACGACGAACTTGCTCCGGGCATGAACGCGTGCTGCACGTCTGCCGCCCGCTGTGTGATACGTTCGAGCGCATCTTCGGTCGCGGCGTTGACCATCATTGCACGGCACCGGTGAGCTTGATGCCGCGTGCTGCAAGTGCGTAACGCGCCTGATCGAGCGCGCGCGCCACGCCCGCTCGCAGCGATGGCGCGCACACCGCTACCAGATACGTCCCGGATGCGGCGGATCGCAAGGCGACGTGCACGCGGGCTCGCATGCCGTCGCGCGTTCCCTCGAAGGTAAAGGTCGCGCGCCGAGTCTTACGGACGGGATCGAGAAAGGAACGCTCGATTCGCCGCGCGAGCGCGCAGCGTCCGGCACGCCGTTCGTACGCTTCAACCGCCGTCCGGGGCGTGCCGCTTGCGCGGGCGGCCGTTAGGGCCGTCGCGGTGCTGCGCGGGCTTGCAGCCTTATCGCGCGTCTGCCGCATCGCCTCGGCGTCACGCGGTTTCGAAAGATACGGCGGTACCGTCGCTTGCGGCGCGCGTTGCTCGCGCGCGAGATGCAGCGCCGAATACCACGCCTGTGAAAGCGCGCGCCGGTCGATTGCAGCGAGCGGTGCGCTGAGAATACTGTAGCCGATTTGCTGCGTGATCATGCCCGCATCGTCGCGTCCCCGCGTCAACGCAGCGTCGCCAATTCATTACCGAATTGTTCTTTACTGCGGGATTTTGCGGTCGTGACCGTCGTCGAACCCCTGCGCGGGCTGCAAGAAGAGCCCGTGATTGGCTAGATCGAAGGTGACGACGAAGTTACGCAGCGAGGCATAGCCGACGTTACCACCATCGTTCTGATCGGCGAAGGCGCCGGTCGTGCCGAGCACGACGTCGGTGTAGCGGTTGAACAGATGGTAGGGCCCAAGTTGGAGCACGTTCACGATCGCGCCCACCGCATCGACCGATCCGCCGATCCCACTGTTGAGCCGCGGACCCACTTGCGCAAGCGAGACGAGCCCGGGATGCTGGTCCATAAAGCTCTTGAAGAGCAGCAATTCGCGCGCATCGCCGGTATCGACGATCACCCGTGTCGAGGCATCTTGAATCTTCGCAACGACCTCAGGGAGCTCGCGATCGGTATCGACGTTCAGACGAGCACCGTCGGGTTGGAGCGCACCGGGCTGCGCGATCGTGAGCGTATCTTCGGTCGGATCGAAGCGCAGCTCGGCGGCGGCAAAAAACGGATAGCCGAGGATCCCGTCCACGCTAGTTGCCGGGAATGGCGGCAAGTGTATCACGGTGGCGACGCGCATCGGAAAGGTCACGCCACCGAGTGAGATCGGCGGCGCATGGACGATACCCGGACTCGACACTTGGCCCGCGCCCGTTACCTCGACGCGGCCTTCGGGCTGCAAACCGAGCTTCGCAACCAGCGTCGTGTCGAACACGTCGGCTTGTGCGCCCGAATCGATCAAGAACAGGTAGCTCTTACCGTCGATCGACACCTTCGCAAAGATATGTCCGCCGCGTTCCAGATATGGAACGGTAACCGGCGCCGCGTTCTCCACCGCAGCAACCGCAAACGGCGTAAAGACGTTAGCGCCGATCGGTTGATCGACCGTTACATTGGTAACCTGGGACGTGACATCAAAATTGTGCTTCCCGTCGGAGTCGACTTCAGTGAAGGGGATCAGCAGCCCATCGATGACTCGATAGTCGCTGAACGTCGACATTCGCGTGGTATCGTGGTCGACGTACGAGGACGAATCGATCAACCAGTTCTTGGTGTCGATGCCGATCTGGTAGACTTCGCCGTTCGGCGGTGCGATCTGGAGCACGTACACGTCGCGACCGTCCGCCAGCGTTTCCCGGCCGACGAAATGCACCGACTCGGGATGCGCGGCAAAACTATCGCTATCGATGAAGTCTTCGGTCACCAAACGGCGGGCGACGATACCCTGCAACTGACGGATCTCGCCGTTTGGGTCCTGAACCCAGACGCGGTCGCCCAAGCGCAGCGTTCGCTCGGTCCGGATCCCAAAGGAGATGTCGTTGCGCTCGCTCGAGCCTTCCTTCCACTCATGAAAGGTTCCGGAAATACCTACACCGAGTAGCGTACCCGTGGTCTCTTGCGTCTGGGGTTCGTGCACGCGCAGCGCAACGAGCGCCGCAGCGTGATTGGAAAGGATCGTGGAGAGTGGAGGATCGGGAGCCTTCGTAAGCCCGCAAAGCAGCACAGCGCAGGCCGCGAGCAATGCGCTACGGCGAAGAATTTCCGCGGTATTTCGCGTAGCTCGAGAGGACGTTCTGCACGTAGTTCTGCGTTTCGGCATACGGTGGTACGCCGTCGTACTTCTCCACCGCGCCCGGCCCAGCATTGTACGCGGCGACGGCGAGGCGAACGTCGCCGTTGAAACGCTGGAGCAAACCTTTGATGTATTTCGTCCCACCTGCTACGTTCTGCGCGGGATCGTAGGCATCTGTGACACCAAGACCTGCCGCCGTCCCGGGCATCAGCTGCATGAGACCCTGCGCGCCCACGTTTGACGTAGCGTTCGCGTTAAAACCCGACTCGTTGGCAATGATGGCCTTGATCAGCGCGGGATCGACGTCTTGCGACTGTGCATTCTCGCCGACGAGCGCATCGATCTGCGCCGGAGGGACCATCGCCGGAGCGCCCGGCGCGCCGCCCTCGCCTGTCTCGTCTCCCTGAGCGGCCATTTGCGATTGGAGCACGGACGCAAAAGAGCTCGAGCCGTCCGGCGCCGCTTGCGGCAAACCGGGGAGCTGTACGGGTGCGCCAGTGATTTGTTCGATTCGCGTCGCGACGGCGGAAAGTTCAGTACTGATGTCCATGGGCTACTTCCAACATATCGGCGGTTTGGCGCAAGGCCTCTAGGGTGCGGATCGGGGCCGCCCGCTCGTGCCCCTGGCGAAGCAAGGCCTCGAGCGCGGGCTCGGCGGTGATGGCCGCCACGGTCGCCGGATCGACCGGCTCGATGCCCAGCGCGCGGCCCTCCTCGCAGCGTGCCAAGAGGTCCAGTGCCGCGCGCACCCGCGCGGCCCAGCGACGATGTTCGGGCGTTACCACTGAGTCCATCGTACGGCTCGTACTCGCGAGCACGTCGATTGCGGGAAAGCGTCCGGCGTGCGCCAGCCGCAGCGAGAGCTGCACGTGACCGTCGAGCAGCGAGCGCGCGTTTTCGCTAACCGGATCGTGGTCGTCACCGTCGTTGAGGACGGTGGCGATCATCGTGATCGATCCGCACGCAAACGCGCCGGCGCGTTCGACCAACTGCGCGTTTGCGGTGAAGATGCTGGGGGGATAACCGCCCCGTCCGACGCTTTCGCCGCAGGCGACGCCGACCTCGCGCAGTGCGTTGGCGTAACGCGCGAAACTATCCAGTACAGCGAGCACGTGCAAGCCGCGCGAGGCTAATGCTTGCGCTTGCGCGATAAACACTTCGGCGGCGCGGATGCGCTCGGATGCGGGCCGGTCACCGGTCGCGCAGATCACCGTCGTGCGTTCGTCGCACGCGCCAATCCAGCGCTGAGCTTCGCGGCCGCGCTCGCCGATGAGTCCGACAACGACGGCATCGGCGCACGTGCCGCGGACAATCGCTTCGAGCAAGGTCGATTTCCCGGCTCCTGGCGCGCCGAAGAGACCGATGCGCGCACCCCGTCCAATGGTGAGCAACGCATCGATGCAACGTACCCCGGTCCACAGCGGCTCGACGATCGGGCAGCGCTGCGCAGGCGGGACCGCTGGCGCGCCGAGGCGCACGCGGAAGCCGTCGACGCGGGCCTGACCATCGAGCGGATTCGCGTCGGCGTCGAGTGCTCGCCCCAGGGCTGCGGTACCGAGCATCGCGCGTTCGATCATGCGCCGTAGGCCGCGAGTACGTGCTCGAGGCGCACGCCGAGCGTCGCGTCGATCGTTCCGCTGCGTAGGTCGATACACACGTCGTTGCTGCGCAAGCTCGCATCGGCGATCAGCGGCACGTCGAGGCGCAAAAGCCCAAGCTGCGAGGGATGCGCGCGCACCGCAACCGGCAGCTCGTGCGCTGCTCGCTCGAGCGCGCGTTGCACGATGCGCTGCAACTCCGCCGGTGCGGTGTGCAGCTCGCGCCCGATCACCTCGGCAGCGATGTCGCGTAGAAGGTCGGCCACCGTCCGGTCCAATGCCTCAGCGAGCATCGCGCGGAAGCGGCGCGCCCGCGACACGACGTCGGCAATCGCCGCTTCATCTAAAGGAGCCGGAGCCGGCGGCGGATCGAGCTCCGCTTCGTCGACACACCCGGGCGGATCGATCGCGGGCGTTTGAGGACGCAGCCACGCTGCGAGCGCGATGAACTCAGGCATGACGCGCCAGCAGCTCCTCGGCGTTTGGAATCACCGAACTGTGTGCGCGCTGCATGCGCTTGACGATCGCTTCGCGCTCGTGCGGCGGATAGAGTTCGAGAACCGCTGCCGCCGTGGCTGTTGGAAGCGCGCTGATGATCGCCGCGGCCGCATGCGGCGGTTCGCCGGCTAGCGCCCCGCGAACGCGGGCCGGTGCGTACCCCGCTACGGTCTGCGATGTCCGCGCGATCGCGTCACGTTCGAGTGCGTCCTTGAGCAATGCATGGACGCTTGGCAGCAGATATCGGCTGAAGATCAACAACCCGGCGACGATCGCTATCGCCGGCAAGACCGGCACGATCGCGCCGTAGAGCAGAAACCAGACGTCGTGCTTTTGTTGCAAGCTACGGTGAAACGGTACGGCTGCTACCGTCAGCTCGTCGCCGCGGTGCGGATCGAAGCCGACCGTTGCGGCCGCCAGCTCGCGCACGCTCGCGAGGTCAACGCTACGCCCGGCGTCAACGAACACCGCGGTCGATAGACGCGCTATCCCGCCTGCTTGCGCATGCGTTACGCGCTCGTGCGTCTCACTTCCGCGATTGTCGTGTTCCTCGTTCCGGGCATATCTCTTACCGCTGCCGTCGTACGACTCGCTCTGTGCGTTGCGTTCGATCGGATCGCCGCCAACGGGCGTTTGCCGCCGGTCGCTTTCCTCGGATGCCGTCTGCGTATAGTCGGCATGCACCCGCACGATCGCGACACCGGCACCAAGCGCGGCATCCAGTGCCGACTGCAACGAACGTTCCAGCGCACCTGGTCCGTCATCGCCCGCGCCGGCCTCGCCGAGCGCGATACCACGATCGTCGAGAATGGTGACGTTGGCCGGATCCAGATCGGGTACGGATGCCGCGACGAACCGGCGGATGCCGGTGACAGCGTTACGATCGAGACCGGTGCCTGGATGAAGTTGCAGCCGCACGCTGGCGGTCGCGGGGCGCGGGTTCTGGTCAGCGAACTCGGCAGTCTGCGCCGGCGCGACGATGACGTGGGCGTCGTCGACGCCGTCAACGCTGCGCAATGCGACCGCGATGTCTCCGGCGAGACCGCTGCGCGTCTGCGCGTCGATCACCGCTTGGGGCGTGAGAACGCCGACGTTCGCCAATGCCTCACCGGTCGTCTCGACATGCGCATGCGGGACGCCGGCGAGAGAGAGGCGCAGCAGCAAGTCGTTACGCCGCGACGCATCGACGACCACGTTGTCGCCCGTCGGCGAAAACGGCGCGTTCCACGCGGCGAGCTCCTCCTCGACCTCGCTCAGCTGCTCGCTATGCAGCGGTGCAGCAAAGAGCGCGACGCGATCGGGATGACCGATTACGATTGCGACGACCGCAAAACCGGTCAGCAATGCGAAAACGGCTATCGCCGCGATCCGAAGCGGCGGCGGCAGTGCGCGCACGCGAGCGACCGCTGAGTGCAGCTGCACCATGCTCGTGGCCCTTAGATCTGCAAGTTCATCAGCGTTTGAACGGCCTGTGCAGCGCGTTGCGCCGCCGCAGTCGCTACGGAGAGAGCCACGTCGGCCTGCGCACGCCGGTACACCGCGTCCTGCAACGAGCCGCTACCATTCGCGTAGGCATCTTCCGCCTGCGTGGCATCCCCAAGAACCTGCCCAATCACGTCGAGTGCGTGGCTGAATCCCGACGCGTCAACCGGCACGCTTGGAGTTTGCGGAACCGTGTCGGGCACGAGCAGTTCCACCTTCATGCAAGGCGCCCCATATCGATCGTGCGTTCTTCGAGCGTCTTGCCTACGTCGAACAACGATGCATCCGACTCGTAGGCCCGCGACGCGTTCATGACTGCAATCATCTCGGTGATGACGTCGACGTTGGTTCCTCGTTCTTCGTGCGTCCCGGCGAATTGCACGGTCGTTCCGCCGCCGTCGTCGCGCAGGCGAAAATCCGGGATCAGGCGCGCATAGCTCCCATTCGGACCCGCGGCTTCGGCCGCTGCGACATTGCGGGCGCAGACGTCGAGCGCCGCGCGCTGCGCATCCATCGCGCCTGCGGCAGTTGCGAGCAGATCGATCACTTGGTTACCGCCTTGACTTCTTCGAGCCGATCGTGCGTCGCGCTCAGAAGTGCTTCATCGAAAAGAGCGGCTTGCGCGGTCTGCGCCATTGCCGCGTCGGCAGTGCGGCCGCCGGCGCCCGCGTTGGCGCGCGCCACAATACCTTGGGCTTGCTGCAGACGCGTTTGCGCGGACTCGAGTCCGCCGCGAAGGGATTCGGCTACGTCGAACATATGCCGAGCGTAGGGATCGCCGATGGCCGAGTCGCATCTGCGGTGTTGCGAGAATATGAACTAGTGACAACGTTCTTCTACGGATTTGGACTGGCGATTGCACTCGCCATGGCCCTAGCGATCGGGAATCAGTGGGTGCGCGACCATCGTAACGGCGTGTGGACGTTGCAAATGGTCCTCGGCCTGCTCACCGCCGCCATCGTCGTGGGTGTCACGATTGGGTGGGCGCTCGTGCAATACTACGCCTTCTACATCGCGTCCGCGACAGGGCGAACGTAGGGCAAGGCTAGTGGCTCGGTGCAGTAGCCGGCTCGGGGACGCCGGGTTTCCCGTTCTTCTGTTGATTTAAGTGGAACTCGCGGCTGAACTTCTCGTCCGACGGCGAGACCCACATGTATACGTTGGGGATCAGCAACAACGTCAGCACGAGCGAGCTGACAACACCGCCGATGACCACGATGCCCAGACTCGACCGTGAGATCGAACCCGGATCGAGCGCGAGCGCGAGCGGTATGTTGCCGGCCACCACCGAGAAGCTGGTCATAATGATTGGCCGGAAACGGGTGTGCGCGCTTTCCAGGATCGCATCGAGCTTCTTCTTGCCGCGCTCCCGTAAGGTATTGGCATAATCGACCAGTAGAATGCCGTTTTTAGTCGAGATGCCGATGAGCAAGATGGTGCCGATCAACGAGAACAAGTTCAGGGTGCGGTGGGTAACCACCAGCGCACCGATCGCGCCGATCGCAGCGACCGGCACCGAGAAGATGATGATGAACGGTGCAAGATAGTCGTTGTAGAGCGCAACCATCAACAGATACACCAGAATCACCGAGATGATCATCGACGTACCGATGCCGACGAGCGCTTGATGCATGAAGTCCTGTTGTCCGAGTGGCGCCGGGCGGACGGCAATATTCGGCGGCAGGTGCAACGATGGGACCTTCTTCATCAGCGCGTTTTCGACGGCTGAAAGCGACGAATCCGGGGCGACGTTCGCATCGACGTGGATCACGGTGTTGCGATTCGTGCGCGTCATCAGCGGCGGCGTCGGCGTAGACTCGAACGTCGCGATATCGCTGAGATAGACAATCGAACCGCTCGACGAACGAACCGTGACGTTGCGCAAGACGTCGAGGTTGGTCTGATCCTGGGGTGGATAGATCACCTGAACTTGCTCGAGCCCCGCCGTCGTTTCGAACTGCGTTGCGACATTTCCGCCGAAGGCGGCACCTGCTGCTTCGGCCGCTTGTCCAACGTCGACGCCGAGCGCTTCCGCCTTCTCGCGGTTGAAGATGATCGAGATCTCCGGCGTAAGCGCCGTGCCGCTGCTGTTGACGCTGGTTGCGCCCTTGACGGTCTTGAGCGCATTGAGCACCTTTACGGCGTACGGTGTTGGGTCACCGCCGGTGAGATCCGTTACGAGCATGTCCACCGGCTGCGCATTGCCGCCGCCCGTGCCCGTCGACGGGACAACGACGACGGTGACGCCGGCGGGAAATGCGTTCTTTGAGAGCTTCTGAAACTCCGTGACCCAGTACGCCGTCGAATGCTTGCGATTGTCCTTGAGCCAAACGTGAACTTGGCCGACGTTCTGCTGCGAAACGAAACCACCGAACGACGCCGCGTACGCGCCGGCCACCGCTGTATTCGCAAAGATATCTTGATAACCGAGTATGGTCTTCTCAAAGGCAAAGATGCCGGTTTCGACGGTGGTCAGCGGCGTGCCGATCGGATACGCAACCTGAATGTAGAGTTCGCCGCGATCCGTTGCCGGAATGAATTCTTCACCGACGATGCCGAGCGGAATCATCGAGATGGCAACCACGAACGTTGCCAGACAGAAAACTGCAACCAACTTTCCGTGTTGCATCCCCCACGGCAGGGCGCGCTGCGTGTACCAGGTGCGCAAGGCGTCGAAGCGCCCGCCGAACCAGTCTACCGGTTTCCATGGTTCCCAATGCGACTTGAGCGCCCAGAGGCCGGCCAGCGTCGGCGTAACCGTGAACGAAACAAAGAGCGACGTCAAGGTCGAGATTACGACCACGATCGCGAACTCGGAGAGCTGCCGCCCGACTTGGCCTTGGATGAACGCAATCGGAAAGAACACCACGACGTCGACGAGCGTGATGACCACGGCTGCGGCACCGATCTCTTCTCGGCCGCTAACGGCCGCTTCTTCAGGCGGCTGCTTGAGCTCGGTGAAGTGGCGCTCGATGTTTTCGAGCACCACCGTCGAGTCGTCGACTAAAATGCCGATCACGAGCGACATGCCCAAGAGCGAATCGGTATCCAGCGTGAGCCCCATCAGCTTCATGGCGGTCATCGCGATGGCGAGCGAGAGTGGAATCGAGACGCAGACGACGATGGCGCTGCGCCAGCTTCGCAAGAAGAACACCATCGCAAGACCGGTAAGCAATATCGCCTCGGAGAGCGTCCGGACGACGATATCGATCTGCTGTTCGGTAAACTCGGACTGCACGTGGATGACGCGGAATGAGATCTCGGGAAATTCACGCTCGACGGCAGGCAGCGCGGCGATCACCGCGTTAGACGCGTCGACTTCGCTCGCTTGCGAGGTCTTCTGCATTTGCAAGAAGAGGCCGGGCTTGCCGCTGATATGTGCGATTTGCAAGCGCGGCTCATAACCCGCAGTGACGGTCGCAACGTCGCCGACGCGCACGATCGAATCGCTCGCCGTCCACGGGTTGACTTGGCCCGGCAGACTCGAGAGGCCGCCGTTGTAATTCTCGACTTGGCCGGGCAGCGCGTTGCTCTGCGACGTCGATCCGGATACGAGGATCGGAAGGTTACGCACGTTTTCGAGCGTCGTGATGTCGCCGCGCACATCGATCGTCGTCTGCCGGTTCGGCTCGTAGGCAAAGCCGCCCGGAACGCGATTATTGTCGGCCGAAACCGTGTTGATGACGTCGTCGAGCGTCAGATTGTTGGCAGCCAGCTTGACTGGGTCGACTTGAATCTCGTACGCCGGCGTGACCAGTCCGCCGACGTTTGCAAAGGAGATTCCGGGCACTTGTTCGAGCGCCGGCGCGATCGTGTTTTGTGCGTAGAGCGCAAGTCGACTGAGCGGTAGTTTCTGCGAATAAAGCGCGAGTACGACGACGGTTGATTCGGTCGGATCGTACAGGTTAACGGTCGGCGGGGTGATATTCGTCGGCAGGAACTTCTCAGCCGCCTGTACGGCCTTATTCGAGAGCGCAAGATCGGTCGCCGTGTCGGACTTGATGTCGAAGATGGCACTAATCGACGCCTGGCCTTGCTGCACGACCGAGTTGATCGTTTGCAGATCTTGCGTACCCGCCAAATTCTGCTCGATCGGTTGCACGATCTCGTCGCGCATCTCGGTGACCGAAGCGCCGTTGTACTGCACCGAGATCGTGACGGTCGGCTGGCTGACGTCGGGGTAAAGCTCCTTGACGATCGTGATCGTGCTCATGAGGCCGGCGAACATCATGATCGAGATGATCACAAAGACCAGCGTCGGCCGATTGATGAAGAGCCGCGTCAAGCTGAATTTCACTGCTTGTAGGATACCTTTTCGCCGTCGCCGACACTGGCTTGACCATTGCTGAGCACACGCGAGCCCGCATTCAAGCCGGTTACGACACTGTGCGTGCCGTCGCTCGCGACTTCGGTCACCGCCACAGTCTTGGCCGTATCGTCGGTTTGCACGATTTGTACTGCATCGTGGTTATCGTCGGTAAAAGCCGTTGTCGGCACGATTACACCGTGCACCGACGGCAGTGTCACGCCACCGCTGACGGCCATGCCAGGACGCAGGGTCTCGTGCACGTTCGGTAGCACGATCTTCACTTGAAACTGGGTCGAGCCCGGCTGGATTTCATCGAGGACGCCAACGACGGTGCCGGTAAATTTGCGGGTCCCGGTGGCGCCGTCGGTCTGAATCGTCGTCGGTGCGCCGGCACGAATTCCGGCGATTTGATCCGCCGAACCGCGCAAGACCGCGTAGATCGGTGAGATCTGCTGCAGCGTAAAGATCTCGCGCGTTCCAGGATACTCGCCGGGATTGAGATTACGATTCACCACCACGCCGTTGATCGGCGAGGTGATCGTAGCTTTGGAAATCGAGACGCGGATCTGTTGCGCTTGCGCGAGGGCGACTTTCTCTTCCGCTTCTGCCTGCGCGACCGAAGACTGTTGAAGCCCCGGCGCATTGAGGCTCGGGCCGTTGGCCTGCACCGTGGCGATGTCGCTCTTGAGCGTTGCTTCGTCGTTACGTACCGTCGCCTGATCGGACTGGTATTGCTGCAACGAAACGTAGCCCTGACGATAGAGCTCGCCATCGCGTTCCATGACGGCCGAGTCGCGCGCGAGGCTGGCTTGCGCCGCGCTGAGCGATTGGCTGCCCTGCGTGATCGTCTCGTTGCCTGAATACACGGTGTGGCTAGTGTTGGCTGCATCGCTCTGTGCGGTTGCGATGTCAGACTGCAACTGCGCTTGCAGATCCGCAGTGTCCAGCTGAGCGAGCAACTCGCCCTTGGTGACGTGATCGCCCTCCTGAACGTTGACGGTATCGGCCGGTTCGGTGAGCGTCGATTGGATCGCAACGTTCTCGTAGGGGGCGATCAGTCCCGACATCGCCGATGAGGGCACGACGGTGCCCGTCGAGGCAATTGCAGTTTCGACAAACGGCGCAGCGGGCTGCGCCGCATGTTTGGCACAACCGGTAACAAGTGCGGCCAGCGCGAGGTACGTGAGCATCCGTTTCACGCTAGCGCACGCCTCCGGCTACGCGCGGCACAGGGAGACCCTCCGGGTCGCGCGCGATTCCCAGATAGAGCCGCGTGACTTCGTCGTAGTTCTGTATTCCCGATGCGACATGATTGGATTTGAGATAGGTATTGTAGGTTCGCCATGAGAGATTTGCCAGAGAAATGTTGATGTGCCGCCGGTTGCGTTCGCGGAGGGCCGCGAAGTCCGCCCACACCAGCGGGTTGAATGTTTTCTTGGAATACCGAGCCTCCGGCGGAAGATAAAGGAAGAGCTCGACCCAGCCCGAGTACTGGACCACCGGACTATTAGAGCGGCCGCAGCTGACAATTGCCAGAAAATTCGCTTCATCTTCACGAGCATACCCGGCGACGTGGCTCCACTCGTGGGCCAAGTCAAAGGGGCGTTCGAACCACAATAAGTCGCTTGCCAGATGAACGTCGAGCGCCAGGGGATTGATGTACCCGCTGGTCCCGGTGGCGTTCATGAACGGATCGGCCAGCGTCGGTTTGGGCGCTCCGGCCAGCGGCGTCCACCCGTCGCCACCGGCTTGCACCACCGGAAGCCACGCAGCGTAAAGCCCGCCAATATCGAGCGGCGCGGACGCCTGCGCGTGCGCGAGCGGGGCAAGGCGATTCATCTGCGCGATCGCTCGCGCCCGTAAGGCGTCGACGGCGCGCGGCGTAATGCGAGATTGGTCGTAGGCGGTACGCGCTTCGATCGGCGCGCGGTCGTAATTCCACCCCCAGCCCGCTTCGAACCACAGCGCGTACACAGCAATCGTCGCAACCGCCCCCAGCCAATCGCGGCGCAGCACGCGCCACACAAAGATTGCAACGCCGGCGATCACGACGACGTCGCCGAGCGACCACGGCAACGCCGAGCTTATCGGGAAGAGCGTATGTTCCCAATGCGGATAGATACCGTTGACGTAGACGCTCTCAACCCAGGACGAAGAAGGCCGCCATAGCAGCGCGGCAATGCCGAGCGCTATGGCGGCCAACTTGAGGAGTGTGGCGGGTCTTAGCGTTTGCTGAACTGGAAGCGCTTGCGTGCGCGCTTGCGGCCGTACTTCTTGGATTCTTTTTCACGCGGGTCGCGCGTCAAGAAGCCGCTCTTGCGCAGCACATCTTTGAATGACGCGTCCATCTCAACGAGCGCGCGCGCAATACCGTGGCGCACCGCGCCGGCTTGCCCCGTTACGCCGCCGCCCTGCGCTTTGACGATCACGTCGTACCGGCCGCCGCTCTGCGTCGCTTCGAACGGTTGGCGCACGATCTGCTGCAGCTGCGGTCGCGGAAAATATTCTTCGATCGGCTTCTTGTTGACGGTGATGACGCCCTGACCGAGGACGAGCTTCACGCGCGCGATGGCGCGCTTACGACGACCGGTGGCTTGAATCTGCGAACTATCCACAATGGCTCCTAAAACAGCGGCTGCGGCTTTTGCGGCTCGTGCGGATGTTCCGCGCCGGCGTAAACTTTGAGACGGGTCAATTGCACGTCGCGCATCTTGTTCGTCGGAAGCATGCCGCGAACGGCCTGTTCGATCAAACGCTCGGGATGTTTGTCGTGCACTTCGCGCGCGCTCTGCTCTCTGAGCCCGCCGGGGAATCCACTGTGGCGGCGATAGATCTTCGCGTCCCACTTGCGCCCGCTCAACTCGACCTTTGCCGCGTTGATCACGACCACGTGATCGCCATCATCGACATGCGGTGTCCAGGTCGGTTTGTGTTTGCCCGAAAGCGCGCGCGCAATACGCACGGCGAGCGTGCCTAGGCGCTGCCCGGCTGCGTCGACGATATACCAGTCGGCCTTCGTCTCTTGCGTCTTCTGCAAAGTGGTTCGCATACAAAAATCCCTACAAAGAAAATGTCCCGCGTGGAACTTCCGCATCTTACCCGGCGCCAGGCACGGCGTCAAGCGATTTTCGGGGATTGTTTTTACTTGACTACTACTTGACTACTCAACTATACTGCCGGGGTGCCTACTGATGCCGTCGAGACCCTCCTGGCCCTATCCGCCGCCCACGCGCGAGCCGTCCGCGTGCTCGAGGTGCGCGGCCTGAGCTTTGCCGAGGTCCGTCTGCTCGTGCCGCTACGCTCGGCCGAAACTGGGCGCCGCCCAACCGAGCTCGCGCACGAGCTGCACCTCACCGCGTCGGGCGTGACCCGCGCGCTGTTGCCGCTCGAACGGCGCGGCATCGTCGAGCGCCGGCGTGATTCGAACGACGCGCGCGCCTCGCTCGCCGTACTCACTCGTGCCGGGCGCGAACTGCTCGACGAAGCACTGGAGGAGGCGGGGGAACGCGCGACGCGCCTCTTGCGCCGGCTCAACGTCGGCCAGCAAAAGCAACTGCAGCGGCTGCTCGATGAAGTGGGGCGCTAGAGGAACGCAAGCGGGTCGCGGTACGAATCGTGGTCGTCATAGCGCACGCCGGCGAGGTAGAGGCCGTGTGCCGGCGCGGTGAGTCCCGCGGCACGGCGATCGCGCGCGGCCAGCGTCGCCGCCATCGACGCCGGATCGCGTCGCCCGAGGCCGCACTCCACCAGCGTTCCGACGATCGTGCGCACCATGCGATGAAGGAAGCCGTCGGCGCGGATCTCGATGCGCACGAATTCGTCACGCGCCTCAATCGCTAGCGAACGGACGTTGCGAACGGTGACGCCGCTCTCCGGCAAGACGCCGCAGAACGAGCGAAAATCACGTTCGCCGATCAGCTGCGCTGCCGCCGCGCGCATAGCCTCGAGATCGAGCGGGCGGCGATACACATGAAACGCGCGGTGCGCCAAAAGTGCGCTACGGTCCGGCCGATTGAAGATCGCGTACACGTACGTGCGCTCGCGTGCCGAAAACCGCGCCGAGAATCCGTCGGGGGCGATCGCCACGTCGCGCACGCTGATGTCGGTGGGCAACGTGCTATTGAGCGCGATCCCCAAGCGCTCGAACGGAAACGAGCGGGCGGTGATAAACGATATCACTTGCCCGCTCGCGTGAACGCCGGTATCGGTCCGGCCCGCGCCGGTGATCTTGACCGGCTCTTCGAAGAGCTGGCTCAAGCTCCGTTCGATTTCGCCGGCCACGGTGCGGCCCGCGGCCTGCACCTGAAACCCGAAGAACGCCGTGCCGTCATACTCGACGGCGCAGCGTAGGGTCTGCGCTACGCGCTCACCGGTTGGCGCTTCGGTACGTTGCGCTTCTCGTCCAGATCCAGGATGTCGGCCCATGTGGTTACGTCGGTCCGGTCAGGCGCGACTTCATTACGCAGTTCCACGAAGTACTTGCGCGAATCGTCATTGTCGGGTTCGTGTAGAAGCCATTCTTTGTTCCAGGCTTCGATCTCTTGCGGCGACTTCTTGTCGATGAAGGTCTTCACGTACGATTCGATCGCCTCGTCGTTCTTGACGTTCTTGATCACGTCGAGCAGTGCGTCGTGATCGATGCCAAGGAACGCAAAGACCGCCTGGTCCATCGGACAGTTGTAGTGGTATTCGCCGTTCTTGCCCTCGGCCGTCGCTTTGCCTTTGTCGATCGTGCGGCCGATCTGCACTAATCCGAACAGCTTGTCGCGCACGCTGCGCGGATAGGAAGTCGTCAGGTCCATGGAGGTTCTCCTAAGCCAGCTGGTTGATAACGTACCCCGTGACACCCGTGAGCGGGCGCCGGTTTCGGCTCGGTATCTTTGCCCTGTGCTGGTTAGGCGCTGCGGGCCTGCAGGTCTACGCCAGTGACACGGGCATCCATGGCGCGCAGGTCGGTGCCTACGTTCCGGCCTGGCTGCTTGCGGTAGCGGCGATCCCTGCCTGGACGTTGCTAGCGCCGGCGCTCGTTGACGGCGCGGCGGCAGCCGGCGCGCGGCGGCTCTCCAGCGGCGCGATGCGCGCACTGATCATCATCAATGCCGTCGGCCTCGTCAGTTATGCATTCGCTAGCCTTGCCGTGATTTTCTACGTGGCCTTCGCCAACTACGGCACGTAGCTAACGCGCCGCTACGCGGCGTTTTCACATTCGGCGTGGCGACAGTTGCAATGATCGTGCGGCGCTGCGTCGGGGTCTGCTACCGCCTGTTCGCGACAGCGATCGCTGCAATAGAATGCTCCAAGATCCACGTAGCACGTGCACTGCGTGTGATCGCACTTCTGACCGTCCATGGCTACCCTTGTACGATGTCGTCTACGATCGTTACCTGCGTCCCGTTGCTATACGTGAGCGTCCCGTTGCCACTCGCGTTCACGGTGAAGCTTGCCACGGTCGCCCCCGTCGCGTTGTTCGTGAGCGTCCCGGTCACCCCGGTCGACGTCCCAGTCATTGCCAACGTGCCGCCGTTCGTGCTATCGGTCAGCGTCAGGGTGAACCCGCTTGCCGTCGCCTGGCCCGAAATCGAAACGGACGAGACGAGATCGGAGCTCGGCGAGATCGTCCAGTTCGGGATCGTGCCCGCCGCGACCGAGAGCGCGTTCTCGGCACCCTGATAAGCCGCAATCTGCATGCTGACCGAAGAGGTCCCGAAGGACGCGACCACCGATGCCCCGTCTTCAAGGTCGAGCGCAGCGACGTTGGCAACGGCCGCAACGCCGCACGTTGTTGACGTGCCGGCGCTGCACGCGAGCCCGATTTCGCCGCTGACCGGCGTCCCGTTGTCAACGACATTGCTCAGGAGGAAGGAAAATCCGGTGAGTTCCGTGCCCGCGCTGTTGTAGACGAACGTGATCTGCACGTTGGCCGACCCTGTTTGCGCTCCGCTTGTCGAGTACTCCGTGAACAGCGCAGGGCCACTGACGGTCGTACCTGACGACGTAACAGTCCACACGATCTCTGCTTCGGGGTCCATGCAGTTGTCATCGTAGTAGTCCTCGATCGTGACCGTGTCCGTGCCGTTTGCATTGGCCACGACGCTCTCGTTCACGCCAGGCCCATAATTGCATGTCAGCACGTGGCGCGGTGGCGAAGACAGCAGAGTTTTTGGATTGATCTTCGTGAGCAGCGTGTGCACGGCGCGAACGGCAGTGAGCGTGGAAATCGATCCGCCGCCGCTATACTCTTCGTACGCTTGCACGCCCGCGAGCGCGCTCTGCGCATCGCTGCGCTGCACGCTCGTCTGCGAGATATTCGTCTGCGGGGTCGCTTGCGGGGTTACGCTTCCGCCGCCTCCACCCCCGCCGCCACAGGCGACAAGCGCTCCAGCACAGATCAATGCGGTGACGAAACGGGCGTTACGCATCGGACGGCCTTCGCCCGTGACCAAAGTCCCGCCTTGGGACTTATGAACTAGCCGTGCTGGCGCTGGAGCGGGAAGAGCAGGACGTCGCGGATCGAGGTGTTGTTGGTAAGGAGCATGACGAGCCGATCCATCCCAATCCCGATGCCGGCCGTCGGCGGCATGCCGTACTCGAGCGCACGCACGAAATCCCAATCCGGCTGCGGGATCTCCTCATCGCCTTGGGCGCGCTCGCGCACCTGCGCCTCGAAGCGCGCGCGTTGATCGTCGGGGTCGTTGAGCTCGGTAAAGGCGTTCGAGATCTCCATGCGATTGCAGAACAGCTCGTAACGGTCGACCAGCTCCGGATCGCCGGCTTTGCGCTTGGCTAGCGGCGAAATAATGACCGGGTAATCGGTGACGAAGGTCGGCTGAACCAGATGCGGCTCGAGCACGCGTTCGAAGATCTTGTCGAGTGCGTGACCGTGTGTCGGCGAGGGCGGCAAACCCAGATCGGTGAGGATCTCCGCGGCACCTTTGGGATCGAGCAGTCGATCGCGCGCGTACTTGCCGTGCGAGTAGATCGAGATCCCATCGAGGTAGGTAACCTTTTCGAACGGGCGCTTGAACGAGATCAGTTGCTCGCCGATCTGCAGATCCTCGCGGCCGCCGGTTGCAACGCTTGCCAGATGCGCGATCAAGCCCTCGTTGAAGTCCATCATGTCGTGCACGTCCCAGTAGGCGGCATAAAGCTCGAGCATGGTGAACTCCGGATTGTGCGTCGTGTCGATGCCTTCGTTGCGAAAGATGCGGCCGATCTCGTAGACACGCTCCATCCCGCCGACGATCAAGCGCTTGAGATTGAGCTCGGTCGCGATGCGCAATTGCATCTCTTCACCGGAGAGCGCGTTGACGTGGGTGATGAACGGACGCGCTGAAGCGCCGCCGGCCACGTGCAGCAGCGTCGGCGTTTCGACTTCGTAAAAGCCGTTGCCGTCGATGTAGCGGCGCGTCTCGGCAAGGATGCGGCTGCGCATGATCATCGCATCGCGGACGTCGGGATTGACGATGAGATCGACGTAGCGCTGGCGGTAGCGTTTCTCGACGTCTTGCAACCCGTGCCACTTGTCCGGCAGCGGCATCAGCGACTTGCTCAGCAATTCGAACGAGGTGACGTGCAGCGTAAGCTCGCCCTTTTTCGAACGAAACATGAAGCCGCGCACGCCGACGATGTCACCACGCTCGATATCGTTCCATTCGGCAAAGCGATCGTCGCCGAGGTCATCTTTCTTGAGGTAGATCTGCAGTCGACCCGTGCGGTCGTGCAGATCGGCGAAGAGCGTCTTGCCGGCGGTACGGATCGACATGATGCGGCCGGCGATGCTCCAGCCTTCAGCTTCCGCGTGCTGGGCCGGTTCGAGGAAGCCGTAGCGTTCGTTGAGTTCGCTCGCCGTCGCTTCGATGTCGTAGCGCGTAGGAGCGAAGGGATCGTAACCGCGGGAACGCAGAGCGGCCAGATGTTCGCGTCTGGCCGCTATCAGCGCTGCTTCGGTCTTGCCGAGATCGGAATCCGTCTTACGACGCTTTCTTCGTGGTCTTCTTTGCCGAGGCGGCGGCGGCGCCGTTGCCGTTGCGGATCCCGTCGATCTTGTACTTGACCACGCCACGCGGCGTGGAGACGTCGACGGTCTCGCCTTTCTTGTGGCCGATCAAGGCGCGGCCCAGCGGCGATTCGTTGGAGATACGCTTGGCGGTCGGATCGGCTTCTGCCGAGCCCACGATGTGAAACTCGTAGTTCTCGTTGTTCTTGAGATCCTTGACCTTGACCGTCGCCCCGATGTGAACTTCATCGGTTGCGTATTCCGACTCGTCGAGAATCTTCGAATTGCGAATCATGCCCTCGAGCTTGAGGATCCGCCCTTCGATGAACGCTTGCTCTTGCTTAGCGTCCTCGTATTCGGCATTTTCACTCAGGTCGCCATACTCTTTGGCCTGGCGAATTCGATCGTTGACTTCTTTGCGATGGACCGTCTTGAGCTCGTCGAGCTCTTCCTGGAGCTTCTGCAGCCCCTCGGCGGTCAGGATGATTTCTTTGTCGTTCAAGGATAGACCCAGCGACCCCGTAGCACATAATTTTGGCGCCCGGTGAGGACGCTGGCGCGGTTTGTTTGGGGGACCCCAACCGTTCCCCTCCTCCGCGAGCCCTACCCTCGTGGGGCCCGGCCGCGCCAGAGCGCAAATGGTATACCCAACACGACTCCGGCGCAAGCGTAGAGCGAAAGTTTGTGATCCTCGACCGCCACCGTTGCCGCCAGCACGCCGAGCAACGCGGCGCCGCCGGCGAGCGGCACCAAAACGCCGCCCAGGCGCGCTGCCGGCTCCGCGAAAAAGCGCTTCGCCGCGGCGGCTGCAGAAAGTACGAACAAGAGGCCCAGAAAAACGGCGCTGGCGTTGAGGACAAGCGTCAGCTGGTCGGCCGCGCTCTTCGAGAAACCGGTGACCAGCTCACAGATCGTCACGAGCACGCAGACCGCGCCCATCGACACGAGTGGTTCATTGCGCGCGTCCAAGCGGCCGAGCGCCCGCGGCAACACGCCGTCGCGACCCATCGCGTACACCGAACGCGAGA
Organism: Vulcanimicrobiota bacterium; assembly: GCA_963837195.1. Lineage (GTDB taxonomy): Bacteria > Vulcanimicrobiota > Vulcanimicrobiia > Vulcanimicrobiales > Vulcanimicrobiaceae > Aquilonibacter. The sequence goes on along the minus strand of CAWIMO010000006.1, from coordinate 2,407,172 downwards.
GGTACAGAATCGTCGTCCACAGCGTCGAAAGCGTCGAGAGCAGCACGGTCAGCACAATCGCAAGGCGCCACCATGGGCCGCCGAGCAGCGACCCGACGTACGCGAGCGCGTCGGCTTGATTGTCGGTAAAGCCCTGCAGCGTCCCGAGATGCTGGAATGCGTACATGCACGCGACGAGCAGTACGGCGGTGAGCACGAGGCCGGTGATGCCGCCGCGTCCGGACGCGGTTGCCGCGTCATCGACCTCTTCGCTCGTTGAGGCGCTGACCTCCCAGCCGTCGCTCATCCACACGGCAAGCGTCATCGCGGTGACAAATCCGGCAAAGCCGAATGCCGGCGGCAGCGGCGTCGCTGGTGCCACGACGTGCGCGGCGGCCGGTGCGTGCAGCGCTGCGACGAGCGCAGCAACTACCAGCACGCAAATCTCAAACGCTAGCGCGAGGAGCGTGACGTGCGCGGTCGGACGCACGCCCGCATAGAGCAGCGCGCCGCTGGCGAGAATCCACACCGCGCCCACGATCGCCGCCCACACCGGCTCTTGCGCGTGCGCCGGCGCCACTAGTGCCAGCGTGTAGATCCCGGCCGGCACGGCAATCGCCATCGTCGCAAAGAAGTTCGAAAGCAACAGTAACCACGCGCCGTAGCCGCCCGCGAACGGTCCGAAGGCGCTGCGTATCCACGAATACGACGAGCCCGCGTTTGGCGCAATGCGGGTCAGATACGCAAACGAGACCGCGATGCAAAGCATGATCGCACAGAGCACCACGAGGGCAAGCGGCGCGGCAAATCCGGCGGCGGCCAGCATCGGGCCCATTGTCGAGGCAAGCGAATAGGCCGGACCCATCGATGCCGATGCGAGCACCGAGATGTCGAAGAAACGCAGGACGCGCGGCAGACGGCGCGTCAACGCAGCGCGATTACCCGCGGATGCAAATGCAGTTCGTGCAGCACGCGCTCGTAATCGGCGGCCGTGACGTCCTCCCACTTTTTTCCGAGCAGTGCGAGCAGCGCCGCTTCGACGACGTTGGTCCCAAACGAGCGGCCCCCGAAATCCGGCGTCGTCGTAATTAACGTTTGAACGCCGCGATCGCGCAGCTCGTCGACGTTTTGCGCGGTAACGGTGTTGGTGAGTACGATCTTGCCGTCGAGGCGCGCCGGCATGAACTGGCGCATGAAGTGAAAGTCGCCCGCGATGATGTCGGCTTCCTCGTAGTACTGCGGATATTTGGGCTCAGGCGGCTTCTCTTGTTTCTTTCCGGTCGGATAAAAGAACTGGAACGGCAGTTTACACGCGTCCGGCAAATACTTTTCCGCCATTTGCTCGAAGGTATGGAGATCGCGCACCGCCATGTCCTTATCGAGCGCAAAGATGAAATCGCCGAAGAGCACGTCGGCGCCGGCATCGACCAACGCTTGCGCCATCCCGAAGCGATCGAGAGCGCTGACCATCAGGACGTGCTTGCCGCGAAGGTCGATCCCGAGATCGTCCTGCATGTAGCGCACCGCTTCGCGCTCGAGCGTATTCTTCAACCCGCTGCCGTCAACGACGGGCGTCACCTTCGCCGCTTGCAGCAGGCGCAGACCGTCGCGTAACGCGTAGCGCTTCGACCCCGCATAGAGATAGACGTCGATGCCACCCAGCCCGATCGCATCGACGGTGCCGTCGAGTTCCTGTACGCGCGCAATCGCCCGATCGAGTTTGCCGTCCACCCCTTCGCGCGAGATCTCAAAGGTTTCGCCAAGTAGGTCGACCGTCGCACGATGATCGCGCGTCGACGAGCCTAGCGAAACGGAGACGATGTGCTTCAATTTGAAAGGCGCTCCGCCCGAGGCTCCGCGCCCCCCACTTCGTGGGGCCCCCGCACGAGGGCGCGCTCAAGATTGCCTTCGGCGTGTGATTCCCCTAGGGCGCGCCCAATTAACATTTCTGCCGCCGCTCTGGTTGCAGCAATCTTCTCCGGCGTGATCGCGGTGTCGAAGGCGCGCATATCGGCGAGCGTGAACCCGGCGCGCTTTGCCAGCGCTTCGATTTCGATCACCTTGTTTACGTCGATGCCGCGGCCGAGCGTGTAACACTCGGCGCGGTGCTCGAGCGCAAGTACCATCGTCTCGCTCATGCACGCAAGCGCGGTGCGCGGCGGAAGATTCAAATCGAATTCGAGACCCGGCTCGCGCACGCGATCGAAGACCGGATTTCCCGGCACGACCATGTTGCCGCCCTCGGTCACCAGCACGTCGGGACGCTCGAGCGCCACGCGCCGGCTGACGTCGTGCGGGAGTGAGAGTTCGCACACGACCGCGCCGGGCAGCAGATCTTCAGGCTGAATGATGTCTTGTGTCGACGAGGTCGCGGTGAGAATCAGCTGCGAACGGCGTACTGCTTGCGAGATATCGATCGTGTACGAGAGTTCGCACGGCAACTCGGCCTTCATCTGTTCGTAGAATTTCGCCAGGCGCGTGTTGTTACGCGCGACGAGCACGATGTGCTTGACGTGCGGGGCGATGAGCTTGACGCATGCGCCGCCGATCGAGCCGGTCGCGCCGACGACGGCTACGGTAGCCGTCGCGGGATCGACACCCATCTCGCGCGCGCCGCGAAAGAAGCTTTGAATACCCGCCGCGATGGTCAACGAGTTGCCGGTCGTCACCGGAATGGGCGAGCGTTCCGCCACGGTGATCCCGCCGTCGCCGACAACGCCGGTAAATGCCCCCAGGCCTGCCACTTCTGCACCAAGTTCCGCACCGATCTCGATCGCACGCACGATGCGTTTGTAGACCTCTTCGCGCGGAAATTCCATCATCTGTTCGGGCAAGAGCGGCGCCGTGACGAACCAGCCTTCGGTTTCGCGGCCGTCGGGCGTGCGCACGCCGGTCACGTGCACCGTGGCCCACGGCGGCATCCACTCCATGATCTTGCGGATGATCGGCGCGCCTTTACCGGCGGCGCCCGGTTCGTAGCGCGCCACGTCTTCGAGCGAAAGCGGATGAATCACAAAACAGAATTTCATGCTTCCGCCTGGGCTTTGAGCGCCTGGAGCATCATCTCGCTGTTCTCGAGCACCTTCTTCTGCAACGTCGGGCCGATCAGCTCGGCGAGCGTCGGCACTCCGAAATCATACTCCACGGTCAGCAGCACATGCGTCAAGCCGTCGCGCTCTTCGAAGGTCCAGGCACCTTGAAACGTATCCAGATCGCCCTCGAGCAATGTGTAATCAATTCGCAACGAACTGTCGTCGAAGCGATCCTCCTCGGTCCACTCGATGGGGGCCTCCTCCACCAAGGTTTTCCAACGCGAAATGACCCGGTCCGGATGACGCTCGAGCACTTTGACGGTCTCGACGTCGGGCATGAACTCGGGGAAGCGTTCTTGGTCTTTGGCAAGCTCGTAGACCGCGCGTGCGCAAGCGGCGATCGCGATCCGAGATTCGACGTAGGGCATTTAGTGCCGGGCACTCACAAGCGCCCGAGCTTCTCGGCGGCAGCCGCCACCCCTGCGGAAAACGCGGCGAGCGCGATGTCGACCTCGCCTTCGCTTACGATAAGCGGCGGCTCAAGACGAATGACGCGCTGCTGATTGAGCGTCCAGGCGGCGGTGACCCCGGCCTTGAGCATCTCCGGAATGATCCAGCCGCCGTAGCCTTCGTTCGTCAACTCGACGCCGACGAGCAACCCCAGGCCACGCGCCTCGCGAATCACCTGCGGATACTCCAGCGCAATCGTACGGCAACCGTCGAGCAGCTGCTGCCCGCGAGCGCGCGCGTTCGCGACTAGATCGTCCTCGATCAGCACCTCCATCGCGGCGAGTGCCGCGGCGCAGGCGATCTCGCTGCCACCAAAGGTCGAGGTGTGCACCAGCGGCTGTTTCGCGTAGGCGCGATTCCACGCGCCGGCCCGCGCAATAAACGCGCCGACCGGAATCACCCCGCCGGAGAGGCCCTTCGCCAAGGTCATCACGTCGGGCACGACGCCGTCGCGCTCGCACGCGAAAAGATAACCGCAACGGCCAAGCCCGGTCTGGACTTCGTCGGCGATGAAGAGCGCGCCGGCGCGATCGCACGCCGCGCGCACCGCGCGCAAATATCCGGCCGGCGGCACGTTGACGCCGCCTTCGCCCTGCACCGGCTCGACGACGAACGCTGCCGCGTCGCGCAGGGCCGCATCGAGCACCGACGTGTTGCCGAAGGGCACGTGTGCGACGTCGGCTAGCAACGGCGCGAACGGCTCCTGAAAGGTTTTGCGTCCGCTGATCGACAGAGCGCCAAGCGTCTTGCCATGGAACGCATCCTGCGTCGCTACGATTTTCGCGCGGCCGGTGGCGGCGCGCGCAAGTTTAATTGCGCCTTCGAGCGCTTCGGTGCCGCTGTTGCACCAGAACGAATACTGCAGATCACCCGGCGCAAGTTCGGCCAGCCGCTTCGCCGCGCGGCCGAGCACGACGTTGAACATCGTTTTGCCGGAGAGCGACATACGCTCCATCTGCTCGCGCACTGCGGCCAGCACGCGCGGATGCGAATGGCCAAGCGTGAACACGCCGTAGCCTCCGGCGAAATCGAGATACGCTTTGCCGTTCTGATCCCAGATCGTCGTACCCGAGGCGCGCACTTCAACCGGCGAACCGGACAACTTCATCACCCGCGCCAGCGGCGGGTTGATGAAGTTCTTATAATTCTCGAATGCCTCGGCAGCTAGGTCCTCGATGGTTCCTCTTGTCAACGCGTTCCCTCCGCGTGATCGTACGCGCGGTAGATGTGGGTTCGAGTCCCACCGCGCGCCACCCACCTGGCTAGCATCTTGACGCGGTCCAGTCACCCGCGTTAGAGTCAAGGTGCTTAGTCAGGGCGGTGCTTACTTCCGTAAGCTACACGAAAGGGGATCGCGCAAGTGATCCTCTTTCGCTTTCCAGGGCATCCGCAAACGCCTGTTCGTAGCCGCCGCGGCCGGGAACACCGAGCGGCGGATAGCCCAACGATCGCGCGACGGCATCGCCGTACAATGCCGCAAACACGACCGGCGCCGCATGCGAGTCCAAATGCGGCTCGATCGTTGCGCGAATCGATCGCAAGGTCGCATCGTCGTATCGGGGTTCGTAGCCGGCAAAGCGCATCGTGCGACCCTCGCGATCCATGATCTCGCGCAGTGTGCGAACCGGACCGCGCTTGCGCTCGTCGATCGTGCGGTAGAGCGTCTCGTATGTCCGTTGCTCGATCAACTCCGGCGCCGGATCTTCAGTGGTCCAGATCACAACGCTGGCCCAGCCGCGCGGCACTTCGTATTTGCGCTCGTAGCGATGCGAGAACTCGGCAAAGGCACGGTTCGTCCAACCGCCCATCGCGTCGTCGATCAGGAGGACGATGATGCGCACGGAATCATCCAGGTCGCTCATACGCGCGGCAGCGTCACGCGCCGCAGCAAGTGCGCGATCTTCGGCGGCGATCGCCAATAGTTGCTCGACGCGGTCGAGCGCATGCGCCTTCGCCATCGGGTTCAGCGTGGAGAGCGGAAGTGCCTCGGTTCCGGTATCGGTCTTGACGAGGTTGAGATAACTTTGAAAGCGCTCGAACGTGCGCGGTAGCTGATACAGCTCCCGCACTTTCGTCAGGCAGCGAAACAGCTCGACGGCGACCACGTCACGCCGCCACCATCGGCGAGGCTTCGATGCGCGCGATCGTTGCTTCGATCGTCGCAATGGCTTCCTGCGCCGAGTCGATGCGCATCATGCGTTCGCGCAACACGGCCGCGCCGGGAATGCCCTTGAGGTAGAGCGCGACGTGCTTGCGCATTTGCGGCACCGCGCGAGCTTCGCCCCATTCGTCGACCATCGCGCGATAGTGTACGATGCAATACCGCAAACGATCCGCGGCCGGCGGCATCGGACGCATCTCGCGCCCTTCCATCAAATCGGCGATTTGCGCGATCAGCCAGGGGTTGCCGAGCGTGCCTCGTCCGAGCATGATGGCATCGACACCGCTTTGGCGCATGCGCTCCATCGCGACGTGCGCATCGTCGAGGTCGCCGTTACCGATGACCGGAATGTCGATCGCTTTTTTTAACCGCGCGATGTGCTCCCAATCGGCGTTGCCCTTGTAGAACTGCCGTGCCGTGCGCGCATGCAGCGTGACCGCTTGCACCCCGACCGCTTGCGCGCGCTTGGCAACGTCGATGTACACGAGATCGTTCTCGCTCCAGCCCAGACGCATCTTCATCGTCACCGGACAATCGACCGCCTCGACGACGGCGCGCATGATCGCCTCGCAGCGATCGACGTCGCGCAGGCACGCGGAACCGCCGTTGGTTTTGGTGACCTTCGGCGCAGGACAGCCAAAATTGATATCGACGATGTCGGCACCGCACTCGCGCACGACTTTCGCGGCCGCGGCCATCGTTGCCGGATCGTCGCCCCAAAGCTGCGTTGAGACCGGCTTCTCCAAGCCGTGCTGATCGATCATCTCCATCGTGCGTTTGCTGCCATACTTGAGCGCGTTGGACGACACGAACTCGGTCACGGTCAGGCCGAGGCCAAAGGGCTTATAGAGCGCCCGCATCGTCCGGTTGGTAACGCCGGACATGGGCGCGAGCACCAGGGGCGGCCAGATCGCATGGCTGCCGATCCGCAGCGCGGGCACGGTAGGGGGCATGGCGCCCCCTACTATACCACAGAGGTCTATTCGTACAAGTTACAGCTCGCGCCGGCCGAATTGCAGACGACGACGTAACCGGTGTGCTCCCAGTTGCTATCGGTGTCGTCCTCGGTCCAGTCGATACCCTGGCTGCTGGAACTGTCGTAGTAGTAGCGGCCCTGCACGTAGACGTAATCGCCGACGGCGACCCACGGCCACGTGGTCGGCGGCGGATTGGGATCCTTGCCCATTGCGTCGAGGTTCGAGACGATCTCGATCGTTCCGGGGCTAGCCGAGCCCGGAATCGAGACGTAGAAGTACCCGTGCTTCCCACTGCTCGTCGTCTTTGCCGCAAGCACTTGCGTAACTTGACCGCAGACATCGACGAGTTGGTCGGCCGATATTTCGCCGCTGCCGAATTCCGACTGATCGGTCACGAATCCGGTATCGTTACAGGCGTAAGCCGGCGTCGGCGTGGCCGTCGGTGCCACGGTGGGCGTCCCCGTCGGTGACGACGTCGGTGACGCCGGTGCCGAGCCGGTCAGCGAAACGTCATCGAGATATTCGTAGACGTAGTCCTTCGAATAGCCATTGCCTTTGACGCCGAAATAGAGCTGCACGGTCTCTCCCGCGTAGCTGCTCAGACTGAACGACTTTTCTTCCCAACCATTGGTCGTATCGGCCTCGGAGTACAACTGCGCGAGCTTCGTACCGCTCGTGCTCAAGACGTCGGCCTCTTGATCGACGTATTCGATCGTGTCGGTCGTGCCTTCGTAAACCCAGAACGTCAATGTGCCACTCGCTGGGACGGTCACGGTTTGACAAACGGCCGCGGTTCCGTCGACTTCCGGCTTTGACGTCGTGCCGATTAGCGCACTGTACGAGCCGCTGTGCCCCTGCGCGGTAGTTACCGAAACGTCGTTGACGCTTCCGCACGAGGTCCACGGTGAGAGCGAGCCGGTTTCGAATCCGGGATTGACGATCGCGTTCGCCGGCGCGGTCGTTGCCGCGACCCGCGCGACGGACTTCGTCACGTCTTGTGCCGAGTTTGCCATGTTCGGCGTAACACTGGTGCTACCGCTACCACCACAGGCGGAAACGGCAAGCGCAACGAGCACACCCGCTGCAAATACACGCTTGTGCAAAGCTTCCTCCAAAAAAAGAGACTGGGAACAAACGCTTCCAGTCTATCGCTTCGAAGTTAAGCTGTGATAAACGTTTGCTACTTCAACGGCGCGCAAACGCGCGCAAGCCGTACAGGCTAAGATGCGGGTCGACCGCCTCGATGACCCCGGAATGTTTCGCCATGACGTGCGCTAAGCCGCCGGTCGCGACCACCCGCGCGTCGACGCCCATTTCACGTCGCAGACGCGCAATCAGCGCTTCGGTTTGGCCGACGAATCCGAAGATGATGCCCGCCTGCAACGCCTCGATCGTATTGCGACCGATCGCATGTGCCGGCGCGTCGAGTGCAATTTGCGGCAGCTTTGCCGTTCGTCCGATCAGCGCGTCGATCGAGATGTTGATGCCGGGCGCAATCGCGACGCCGAGATAATCGCCCGCCGCCGAAAGCGCCATGAACACGGTCGCCGTTCCGTAACTCACGAGAATCAGCGGAACGCCGTAACGCTCCTTGCCGCCGATGGCGCAGGCAACCAAGTCCGCACCCACTTCAGCGGGACGATCGGTCTTCACCGGTATGAGCCGCTGTCGGTCGGCTTCCAACACCAATGGCTCAACACCGAAAAACTTTTGCGATACTTCAGCGAGCGTATGGTCCAGCCGCGGCACGACGCTCGCGATCGCTACTGCGTCGATGTCGCGCGAACGTACGCCCGCGGTCGCGAAGAGTTGCGTGAAGAAGACGCCGTACTCATCGGCCGTCCGGCGCGATTCGGTGGTCACCCGCCAGTGGTGCGACAGCTCATCGGCGCCGTCTTCAAACGTGCCGAGCTTGGTTTCGGTATTGCCGACGTCAATGGTCAGTAACATCAGCGCAGTTCCTCGATCGTATCGAGCAGACGAGCTGCGAGCGCGGCTTTGCTGCCGCTGCCAAGCTCCTTGCGCCCGTCCTTCCAAAGCACGGTAAGCGCGTTGTCGCCCAGACCGAAACCGCGTTCGTCGCGCACGTCGTTGACGACGATGGCGTTCAGGCCCTTGCGCTCGAGCTTTCCGCGCGCGTTGGTTTCGTGATCGTCGGTCTCGGCCGCAAATCCCACCAGGAACGCGTCGTCGTTACGTTCCGCGAGTTCGGCCAGGACGTCGGGATTGCGCACCATCTCCACCACCAAGTCGTCGTCGCCTTTCTTCAACTTCGACGCAGCGCGCTGTGCCGGCCGCCAATCCGCAACCGCCGCGGTTGCGATGACGAGATCCGCACGCGCCCCGTGCGTGCGCGCCAACTCGAGCAATTCGTTTGCGGTGGTAAAGCGATGGGTCGTGACGCCCGGCGGCGGCTCGAGCAAGGTCGGCCCGAGCAATAGCGTGACCTCCGCGCCGCGCATGGCCGCTTCACGCGCGATCGCGATACCCGTCGCACCGGTCGACGCGTTGCTCACGAAACGAATCGGATCGAAGGCTTCGCGCGTCGGGCCCCCCGTGATTAGCACGCGCGTACCCGTCAAACTGCGCGTGCGCGCGAGCACGCGATCGAGCGCTTCGAGCAGCATCTCTTCGCTTGCAAGACGTCCGACGCCGCTCTCGCGCTCGGCCAGGAAGCCGCGCTCGGGATCGACGATCTCGCATCCGCGTTCGCGTAGCGTTCGCAGGTGCGCTTGCGTCGCTTCGTGCTCGTACATTGCGGCATTCATTGCCGGCGCAACGATCAAGGGAATGCGCGCCGCGAGCGCCGCTGCCGTGACCAGATCGTCGGCAAAACCTTGCGCGAGCTTAGCGATAGTGTTGGCGGTTGCCGGCGCGATGAGCATCACCTGCGCTTCGCGCACCAGGCGAATGTGCGGGATTCGCTCCGGAGCATCCCAGAGCGAGGTGTAGACCGGGCGCGCGGTGAGCGACGCGAAGGTCAACGCGCCGACGAAGCGCTCGGCCTGCGCCGTCATGATGACGTCGACGGTAGCGCCGCGCTGCACGAGCGTGCTGGTTAGCCCGGCGACCTTGTAGGCAGCGATGCCGCCGCAGACGCCGATCAGGATCCGCGCGTCCGTCATTCGATCCATAGATTATCCAGCAGCCGCGTCACGCCGAACCGCGCCGCGCCGATGACGAATGCCGGCGGCGAGAGGGTTTCGATGGGGCTGAACGTGTTGGCGTCGACCACGTCGAGGTAGTCCAGTTGGGCGAGCGGGTGCAACCGGGTTCGCCCGGCCGCGATCGCGTCGGCTTTGGACCGTCCGCTGGACATCGCCAGCCGCACCGCTTGCAGGGCATGGTGCAGCGACGGCGCGGCTTCGCGCTCCTGCGGCGAGAGATAGGCGTTGCGGCTGGACATGGCCAGCCCATCTGCTTCGCGCTCGGTCGGTACGATTACCACGTTAGTGGGTATCTCTAGATCGCGAATCATGTGGCGCAGCACGGCGGTCTGCTGCGCGTCTTTCTGACCGAGGTAGAGCGTGTCCGGACGTACGATGTTGAGCAGCTTGCAGACGACGGTGGCGACGCCGCGAAAATGACCCGGCCGGATCGCGCCTTCGAACAGCTCGCCGACCGTCCCGGTATCGACCGAGGTGCTGAAGTTCGGCGGATACATCGCGGCCGGACTGGGCGCAAAGAGCACGTCGACACCGGCCTGGGCGAGCTTGACCTCATCGCCCTGCGCGTCGCGCGGGTAACGCCCGTAATCCTCATTCTCCGCGAACTGCAATGGATTGACGAAGACCGACGCCCCCACCGCCACCGAATCGGCGCGCGCGCGACGCACCAGCGCGAGATGTCCCTCGTGCAGCGCGCCCATCGTCGGCACGAAACCAAGCGGTCGCGGCAAGACGTCAAACAGTGCGCGCGCCTGCGGGATGGTCGAAGCAACTTGCACGATCCGCTACATTCGCGTTACGCGCAGCACCGTTCGACCGACCATGAACGGAACGCCGATCTCGATCGTAGCGTCGCCCGTGACGAGCTCTCCATTAACCTTCGTCCCGTTCCGGCTCTCGAGATCCGTAAGGTGCAAGTTCTCGCCGTCGATACGAACGTGGGCATGCTTGCGCGACACGTAGCGGTCGAGCGCTATGCAGGCTTGCGCCACCGAATCGTCGCGGCCGATCGTGATTTCGCTTTCAAACGTCCAGCTTTTTCCATCGAGCGGTCCGCTGAGGACCTCGAGCAGGTACATGGCGGCGAGCCCTTCTCTGGTGCGGCCGCCCGGCTCCTGGTCGGCCGGCCGCCGGGTGTTAAGGCAGCGCTAACAAAACGGGCCTTCCGGACGATAGTCATAGGGTGACGATGAACGACCGGATCGACGAGCTCCTAGAGCTCATTGAAGTGGAGCCGGATGCCCTGCGAGAGGCGGAATTCCTGCAAGCGCAGGCGATCCTCGAGACTCTGGCGGGAAAAACCATTACGGCCGCCGAGATCCAAGACACGCGCATCGTTATCACGACTGACGACGGGAACCGTTACTTTTTCTACGGTTTCATGGGGGAGGCGCGGAGCAGCTGACGCTATTTAGCGGGTTGCTTTGAAGCCACGAAGGCCGCGATCTTTTCATGATCGCCGGATGTGTATTGCGTAAACGCAACTCCGTGCGCATAGCGTTTGGTCGACGCGTCAAAGAACGTTAGCGCGATTTTTGCGCGGACCAGCATTTCGCGATCGTGTTCCGGAAGCGTGAAGCGCAAGACGATCGGCTGACCGGCCGGGAGATCGGTGGTGGTGGTGATGCGCATCCCGCCGCGACTGAGGTCGACAGCTGCTCCGGTCAGCACTAATTCGTGCCCCGGGACGATGATCGTTACCGGGAAATCAACGATCGCGCGAAAGAATTGGCGCTCGTGCGAGCGATCTTCTTGAGTACTCACCGGTATACGTTCTTCTCTGCTCCGGCGGCGCCGCCTTCATTCTGCCATAACGGCGGCAGCGGCAAGCAGCGCGCCGAGCATCGCGTGCTCGGCGACGATACCGCCTTGGAGATACACCTCGAACGGCGCGCGTAGCGGCGCATCGCACGATAGCTCGATCGTCGCTCCGCCCACGAATGCCCCGCTCGACATCACGACGGGATCGACGTAGCCGGGCACCGGTCCGGGCTCCGGACGAAACCTTGCGTTAAGCGGCATAGCGGTTTGTAAACCAGCTGTAAAGCGCAGCAGCCGCTTGGAATCGCCCAGACGAATCGCCTGCACGATATCGGTACGGACCGAGCCCGGTAGCGGATCGACGTTAAAGCCCAGCTGCGCGAAGAGCGCCGCGGCAAAATCGAGCCCTCGCAGCGTTTGCTCGACGATCATCGGCGCGATAAAGAGCCCTTGAATCATCGCGCGGCCAAAGCCGAACGTCGGACCGATGCCGCCGCGCAACCCAGGAGCATATAAGCGTGCGGCCACACGCTGGATCAAATCAGCGCGGCCGGCAATGTAGCCGCCGCCCGGTGCGAGAGCACCACCGAGATTCTTGATCAGGGACCCCATGATGAGATCGGCGCCGGCGTGCGTCGGTTCGCGCTCCTCGACCAGCTCGCCGTAGCAATTATCGACCATAACCGAGACGTGCGGCGCCACGCGTTTCACGCAGGCAACGATTTTCCCGCACGCGTCGACGTCGAGCGAGGGTCGCGGTGCGTAGCCGCGCGAGCGCTGCACGAAGACGGCGGCCGCGTCGCGCTGCGCGGCGGCCGCTGCAATCGCTTCCAGATCCGGCGCGCCATCGTCGCGAAGCGCGATTTCCTGGTAGATTACTCCTTGCGAAACCAGCGAATAGTCGGCCTCGCAGATGGCGTTGCGCAGCGTGTCGTAGGGACGGCCCGCCGCGGCAATCAGCCGGCTGCCGGGGGGAACGCAGGCACCGAGCGCGGTCACGATGGCCTGCGTGCCGCTCACGATCGAAAGGCGTGCCAACACGTGCTCGGCACCGAGCACCCGCGCCAGCAGCGCCTCGTAGCGCTCGCGGGCCACGTCGTCGTAGCCGTAGCCGCTTGTCCCGGCAAGGTCGCTTTCGTTCACGCCTTCCTCGAAGAACGCGCGCAGGACGCGCGCCTTCACGCGCGCTTGGGGGGGATACGTCAGCGCGCGCGTTTGCTCGTGCGCAAGCATCGCCGCGGCGCGAACGCGCGCATCGATCCCGAAGGAGTCGCACAACAATTCGATCATGCTGCCGCCGCGCGCTCCGTTTCGACATGCCGCTCGAACGCGCGCACGAACGGCACATAGATCAGCGTTGCCAGTGTAACGTTGAGCGCTACGAGCCCGATCGCGCGCACGTCCAACGTTGCCAGGTACGTGGAGATGAGCGTCGGTATCGACGAGGGCACATAATAGATCGCGCGCCCGACCCAGCCAAAACTCACCGCGAGGTAGGTCGTCGTGGCGAGGACGATCGGCGCGATGATGAACGGCGGAACGAGAAACGGATTGAGCACGACCGGAACGGCGAAGAGCAGCGGCTCGTTCGCGTTGAAGAGTGCGGGCACGATCGTCGCGCGCCCGACGGTTCGCAGACGCGCGACGCGCGAGAGTGCGAGCAGACCGGCCAGCGGAAGCGTCGAGCCGGCGCCGCCCGGAAAGATAAAGAGGAAGAGTGAGACCACGACGATGTGCGGCAGCGGCGCATGATGCTCGTAGGCGAGCGTATTTTGCATCTGCAGCGTGAGATACACCGGCGTGACGACCGCCGCCAACAGCACGGGCCCGTGCATGCCGATCACCCACAGCAGCGTTTGCGTGACGACGATTACGAGCAACGCAAGATAGGTATCACCGAGCCGGCCAAGCGGCTCGATTGCCGCCGTGATTGCGCCGAAAATCGGGACATGCAGCATGCGCAATCCTGCGGCGATCGCGATCGCAACGAGAGCTCCGATCCAGGCGTTGCGCCCGGCCCGCGCCGCCAGCGCGACGACACCGCCGGCCGCGAACGCCAAGAACAGGCCGCTCGGGCCAACCGTACGCAGATACACTAGTAGTGGTCCGCCCAGCGGCGGCAGCGCGATCAAGAATGCCAGCAGGCATCCGGCGACCGTCGCGACGGGATCGATGCGCGCGCGGCGGGCGTAAAACCATCCAAGGGTCGGAGCGAGGACCAATCCCATGATGCCGAACGAGGGCAGCAGCGCCGCCGAGACGCGCAAGCCGAGCGAAGGCCCAAAGAAGGGACCGGGTAGATGGACGAAGGGCACGATCGCCACGAACGCAGCGATCAGACCGATGAAGCTCCACGGCAGGGCTTCGCGGATCGCGGCTAAGTAGGGAAGCTCCGCGAACCGCTGCAGGGCAGCGAAGCGGCTAGAGGCGGCGGACGACGGCCTCGACGCGACCGATGATCTCGACATCGCTCGCGTAGATTGGCGCCATGCTGCGATTCTCCGGCTGCAACCGAATACGCCCATCCTCGCGGTAGTAGCGTTTCACCGTGGCCTCGCCATCGAGCATAGCGACCACGATCTCGCCGTCGCGCGCCACGCGCTGCGGGCGCACCATAATCAAATCACCGTCGAGAATCGCCGCTTCGACCATCGAATCGCCTTGAACGCGCAGCATGAACGCATCGCTCACCCGCGGCACAAAGGATGCGGGGAGAACGAACTCGCCCTCCAGATGCTCCTGCGCGGTGATCGGCATCCCGGCCGCGACCTTGCCGACGATCGGCATCACGATGCTCTCGGGCACCGGGGTCATTCCAAGGTCGGAACGCAGCGCACGCGGTTTGGTTGGATCGCGCGAGATGAGGCCGCGGCGCTCGAGGGCTTTGAGGTGGGCGTGAATGGTTGAGGAGGATGAGAGGCCGACGCGTTCGCCGATCTCGCGAACCGAGGGTGGATAGCCGCGCTCTACCGTGAAGGCGCGGATCACGTCGAGGATCCGCTGCTGTCGTTCCGTCGCTGGTTTTTCGGTCAAGGCTCCCTCCGGATTTGCAGCGCAATGCCACCCGTATGGCATGGGTTTGCCTTACAACCCTAGCACAGGATCTCCGGAAAGGCAAACATACGTTCGGATCACCCTTGACAGTGCAGGCAACGCGTGTGCTAAAATCTAGGGGACGAACAGTTGTTTGGCCCAAGATGTAGACCGGTTGGTGGCCGAACACTCGTTTGGCACAAGATATGGAGGAGCTGGTGGTTACGCGGAAACGGTTCACGCTCATGCCTGCAATCGCGCTCGTTGCGCTGAGTTTGATGGTGACGGTGCCTGCACTTTCGAGCATGCATCTCTACGCCGCAACGGCACAGCGATATGCGACGGTGACGGTGCAACCCGGTGACACGCTATGGTCGATTGCTTCGGCGCATACGAACGCAAGCGGCGACATCCAAGAAACGATCGATCAAATCAGCGCTGCCAATCATCTGCAAGCCTCGATGCTGCAGCCCGGCGAACGACTCCGCATCCCTGTCCTTCGATGACCCTTCGACAAGCTTAGGGTGACAAAAGGACCGCATCATGCGGTCTTTTTTATGTCACCCTGAGCTTGTCGAAGGGTCTGGGATGTCGAGGTCTTCGAACGCTTCGCGGACCTTGAATCGCAGCCACGGAACGGCTGCATGTTCGAAGCGGTCGCCTTCGCGTAGCAGCGACGCTCCGTCGCGATCGTGGACGCGGATCGTGCGCTTGCTCGGATCGGCATCAAACACGATGAGCCCTCCGTGCGATAGATAAAGTTCAATCTTCCGCTCGAGATACGCGCGCTTGTCGCCGGGCGAGAGCACCTCAACCGCAACGTCGGGCGCACACGGCGGAAAAGTGCGCTGCTTCTCCGTCATTGCGCGCAGCCGCTCGAACGAAAAGAACGAGACGTCGGGAATGAACTTCGTGAACCGTTTCCGATCTGGAAGTCGAATGTCCCATTCGGTGCCCGTTCTGCCGCGGGCGTGACCCTGCGATCGAATGATCGACGCTAGTGTAAGCTGTACGACGGCGTGAATATCCCTCGGACTCACTTTGGGGTGAGGCTTACCATCGAGGTATTCCCAATAGGCGCGTTCGGTGCGATATTCGATTGCCATAGCTGCCTCACATAACACTATCACGTACTCGGTCAGCCATATCTAGACGCGCTTCCCTCGACTACGCTTCCGCGGAGTTTATCCCTCGTTTTTGTTTTTCTGGGATGTCGAGATCTCCGAACGCTTCGCGGACGTCGAAGCGCAGCCAAGGAACGGCCGCATGCTCGAACCGATCGCCTTCGCGTAGCAGCGCCGCACCATCGCGGTCGTAGACGCGAATCGTGCGCTCGAGCGGGTCGACATCGAGCACGATGATCGAACCGTGCGACAGATACAACGCAATTTTGCGTTCCAGATACGCGCGCTTGTCGCCCGGCGAGATCACCTCAACCGCAACGTCCGGCGCGCACGGCGGAAACTCGCGGTCCTCCTCGCTCATCGCGCGCAGCCGCTCAAACGAGAAGAATGACACATCGGGAATAAATTTCGCGATCTCGGCGCGACCTGGCAGTCCCACATCCCACTCGGTGCCGCACTGACCGCGTCCGGCCCCTTGCGTTCGAATGATCGCATACAGTGTGCCCTGCACGACAGCATGCCGTTGCCGGGGGCTCACTTTGGGGTAAACCTCGCCATCGAGATATTCCCAGTACTCGGGCTCGGTACGATAGTCGATTGCCATAAAAGCCTCACGCCATTCTATCACGCGCTTGCCCAGGTGTGGCTACCCGTCCCTCGACTACGCTGGGGATGACAATATCAGCGACGATTTACGAGAACGATCGAGTGGCCGGTATGGTCGTTGAGGAACTCCAGCCCTTCCATCATCCAGGTGTCGAGACCATTCGTGGAATGCTTCGCAACCTCGCGCACGACGTGCACGCGATCGCGTAGCCACGCAAGCTCAGAGCGCGTCGTCGTCGGGAAGATCGCGACCTCGCAATCTTCGCACTTATATCCGTACTGCATCGCGCGAGCGTTTTCGCGCGAAAAGAAGAGGGCCCCCGCTTTCGCGGGGACCCTCGCCGTGTCGTACTCGAGTCGCGTGTCGACTAGAGCTTGACGTTGAACGTGAGATAGGCGTTGAGCGGCGGCGGAAGAACGCCGGCGAACGTTCCCAGACCCGGGGAGTACGGTTGCAATTGCCACGGCTCTACCGAGGTTCCGTTGGCAACCGCGCTGTACGACGACGGGTTCCCCGGCGTCGCATAGCCCGAACCGAGCTGGTAGTTGGACACGTACGCGCCGTTCGCTCCGTACGAGCAGATGTCCGTGCTCGGCGGATACGCCGTTGTCCATGGTTCCTTCGAACCGCCGAAGCAGGTATGGAACAAGTTAGCAACTGTGAGATTCACCGTGATTCGCGGCGAGAGGTCATAGCTGAATGCGATGTTCGCTACCAGGATGTTCGGGTTGTGATACGCGCCCATCGTATCGAAGGCGCCGGTTTCCGGATTCGGGATGAACAACTGACCGGTGGCCGTGTCACCTTGACCGATCAGGGACGTGTACGCGCATTGCTGGTTCCCTGCGCCTGCCGACGTGTCGACCGCGGAGCAGAGGCGTGGATCCACGCCCTGCACCGTGAACGGCGAACCGTACGAAGATCCCGTCGACAGTTGCAAGCTCGGCGTTACCGCGAACTTGTCGTGACGCCAGTTGAGGATCAGTGACGATACCCACGGGATGTCGTACAAACCGATGTCGTTGTTATTGACACCGGGAAGTGCGACGAGGCCCGCCGGTGCGTACCAGCCGTTGGGATCGAGCAACCCCTGCGCTGGTGCGCTGAAGTACGGGTTGGTGACTTGACCAGCTGCGCAGGTCGTCGCCACGCCCGGCGTGCCGACGCCGGATCCAGCCGTACCGCCGGATGCAAGCGTGAAGCAGTTGTAGTTCTGCGCTCCACCCTTGGCCAACGCGTTGTAGTTCTGGATCGCGGTGTTGTAGTAGCTGATCTGGTTCTCACCGAAATTGTTCACCAAGCCCGATTGGAATCGCACCCTGGCGTCGGTGTACGTCACTGCGAACGATCCTGAGAGACCGTTCTTCGAGAAGTCACCCTTGGTGAACGCGCCTTCCACACCCATGCTGCGGAACTGCCCCACCGGTACCTGCGTCACGTAGCCGGGACCGATGAAGGACTGCTCTTGGTAGCCATTGGTGAGGTTGTAGAACGGCGTGACCTTGAAGCTCATGTCCGTTCCGCGGATATGCCGCTCGAGTGAGACGTCATATTGACCCGACGTCTGGGCCGGCACGTTGTGGAACGGTGTGAAGAAGCCCAGGCTCATGAAGTTGGCCCATTGGCCGAGATTGTCGCCTGAGCTGTTGAGGTATTGCACCGAAGCCGAGATCGGCGGTTCGATGAAGCGCCCGCCCGAGAAACGCCAGACCGTGTCGGGCGATTCGGTGTAGGTCGCCGAGTAGCGCGCCGACCAGTAGTTGAGGTTATACGAGTTGGGCGAGCCAGCCGTGAACGCTGGAGCGGCTACGCCGTCCTGCGTCGTGCCGTTCGGGTGCACGAAACCGGTTGCGGTTTCGCTCGTCTGTCCAGAGATGTACGCGTTGCAGTCTTGGTTCGTTTCCACGGGCTCTGCCGGCGGAAACTGGCCAGGAAGCAATGGCAACGAGTACGTCCCTGCACCGACCGCGGTGCCGCCGATGCTGGCGCTCGACGTTGCGTAGCAGAAATAGTTCGCCGCCTCTTGTGCGTAGAACTGATCGCCCGACGTCGTGCTGTCGGGGAGGTCGTAGACGTAGCTCTCGTAGCGCACCGCCGCATTCACGAGCCAGCGGTCGCTTGGGCGCCACTGATCGCTGAGTGAAATGTTGGTGAACTTCGGATTCACGGTGTTATATGAGGCATATTCCGGGCCGTCCCAGAGGGTTTCGAGCTGCGCGCCCGCAGCGGCCGCATGCGGCCCGACCACATAGGACGAGGCCGGGGTGCCGCCTTGCACCGACGACGCGTTGCCCAGCGTGACGTCGTAGCACGGGATCGCCGCGTCTGGCGTGCCCGCGGCGTCGCCCGCTGCGTCGTCCCAACATGTGTACTGTCCGTTTGAAGCCTTCGAAACGATCCCGAACGGGTCGCCGCCGGTGATGTTCGTTTCGTTGTTGTCGCGCAGCACGTTGGCGTTGGTCTCGTTGACCGTGAACTGGAGTAGGTTTTTGTCGTTGATCTGATCGCTGAACTGGAATTCGCCGCCGTAGGTGTGCGTGCCGAGCAAATAGTTGTTCGCGCAGCACCCAACGGGCGCGCCGTAGAGGTAGTTCAGCGAGGTTGTCGGCCCCGCCAGGTTCCAATCGGAGAAAAACGTGTAGCCCATCAAACGAGCGTAGGCGTTATCGCCGATCGAGTGCGTGTACTGCACTTTCATGATTGCCTGGTTGTTGTAGACCGAGTCCGTTGAGTCGTCCGGCAATTGCGAGTACGCGGCGCGATCGGTCGGCGAATCCGGCTCGTAGTAGAGTGACGGAGTCAGACCGGTCGCTGCTGTGCCGAACGGCGCATTGAAGGTGTACGTGTCAACATAGAACGGGTAGTTCGGAGCCGCCGAGCCAGGAGGGCTGTACGGTGCGCCGTCTTCCGCGAGCATGAACGCGTTATAACCACCCAGGTCGTTGATCGTGCTGTAGAACTGGGTCTTGATCAGCGACACGTTCCAGAGCACTTGAACGTCGTCACGCTGTCCGTCTTTGCGCGGAATGCCAAAGTGGAAATTGATGACGTTCTCGCGATCCGAGAGCCCGCTGGTTTCCGCCGAAAGCCCCGTATAGGACCCGAGGCAGAAAGCCGAGATCGCGCCGGTCGGATTGGACGGGCTCACGAGATTTGGATTGATGATGCCCGTCGGACCCGGGTTGGAATTTGCCGCGGCCAGCGCCGCAGCCGGCGTCGCGCCCGTCGCGGTGTTGCACTGCGACCACGCGCCCGCGCCGCTCGCTATCGGGAGCTCGGCGTTTGCGTATGAGTAGTCGGAGAAGATTCCGCCCGGGCCCATCAGCCCGACGCCGTTGTTGTTGTCGACCAAACGGAAAGCTTGATCGTATCCGCTGAGGCCGACGTAGTAGCTGAAGTTACGGTCGGGCGAAGCACCGCCGACTTCAATCTTGGCCTGGTGATAGAACGCGCTCGAGGCAATGCCGCCGCTTGCGGTGGCATAGCCGGGATACGTTCCCGTCTTGATGACCTGATTGATGAAGCCGGACGTGCCCGAGCTCGAGTTCGAGGCCGGACCGCCGCCCGTGTAGACTTGCAGTTCTTGCAAGCCAAGGCTGGATTCCGTCGACGCGTTGTAGTTATCGAACGCGCGGTTGACGGGAACGCCGTCGTATTCGTAACCGGTAAAGAATGACTGGGAACCGCGAACGAATACGTTCTGGTTCCAGCCCATGCCGCCGATTGTGACAGCCACGCCGGGAACCGACGAGATTGCCGAATACGCGGAGTTGAGGTTCGCGCCACCGCCAAGCGACGACGACGCTTGGATCGCTGCCGAGTTCACGTTATAAATGTCGCTGCCGACGCCCGTCTTGACGAGCGCACCGGCTGCGGTAGATGTAACGTTGGCGATGGTTTTCAGCTGCCGCTGCAACTGGAAGGTGAGTGCTTGCTGCTGGTCGGCAAATACCGTAATACCAGCTTCTGAGAAGGGGGCAAATCCGTCCTTGACGACCGAAACCGTATACGTATCCGGTGCGAGCGAAAGGAACGTGAAGTGTCCCGAGGCGTCGGTGGTCGCAGACGCGGCTTGCGATGCGGAGAGAACTTTTACGCTCGCTCCGGCAACGGCTTTGCCTTGGTCGTCTGTCACGTAACCGCCGAGTCCGCCAGTCGTACCTGCCAGTGCCCATGTTCCCTGGAGCAGGAAAGCGGCTAGAAGAAACAGCGTTACGGCCACCTGACGGATGGTCCGTTTGCTTGTCATTGATAGCCCTCAATTGTTAGGTGAGTGACATTTCCGTCCGCAAATGCGGAGCGCCAACATGCGATTGTTTCAAGCGCCACTATCGCGGCATCTCAAACGAATCTCAGCTGACGTGAGGCTCGCTTTTTACTCGACTAAGGTCGCATCCTTTAAGGGAGCTTAAAAAATAGGGGGCCGCTGTGAACAGCGAGCCCCTCCAATTCTTAAGCTCTTTTCTCAGGTTTTAGACGACGCTCGCCATCCGCTCGGCAAGCATTGCCGGGATCTGCGAAGGCCGGTCCGCGACCGGTACGCCGGCCGCCTGGAAGGCGGCGATTTTGCTCTGCGGGGTGCCGAATCCGCCCGAGATGATGGCGCCGGCGTGGCCGAGCGATTTTCCGGGCGGGGCATTGCGTCCGCCGATGAATGCCACGATCGGCATCCCGGCCAGATGCTCCTTAACGAAGGCCGCGGCATCTTCTTCGTCCGACCCGCCGATCTCACCACAGATCACGATGGCGCGGGTTTGGGGGTCGTTCCTGAATTCGCGCAGGCAGTCGACGAAGGTGGTCCCGATGATCGGGTCCCCGCCGATCCCCACGCAGGTCGATTGGCCAAGGCCCGCACGTGTGAGGCCGTCGACTACTTCATAGGTCAAGGTGCCCGAACGCGAGATCAAGCCGACGTTGCCTTCCTTGAAGACGTGCCCCGGCATGATGCCGACCGACGACTTTCCGGGCGAGATCAGCCCGGGACAGTTGGGACCGATGATGCGCATCCCCGGCGTCGTACCGACCACGCGCAGCATGTCGTCGACCGGGACCCCCTCGGTGATGCAGACCGAGAAGCGGACCCCCGCTTCGTACGCCTCGAAGAGCGCGTCCGCGGCGCCCGGCGGCGGGACGAAGATACACTGCATCGTCGCGCCGGTCGCGTCGATGCACTCTTGAACGGTATTGAAGACGGGCAGGCCGTGCTCGGTCTTCTGGCCGCCTTTGCCCGGCGTGACTCCGCCAACCACGTTGGTGCCATAGCCAAGCATGCGGCCGGTGTGATAGGAGCCTTCCGAGCCGGTGATGCCTTGCACGAAGACCTTGGTGTTCTTGTCTAAGAAGATACTCATCGCGCCAACTCCACAGCGCGTGCCGCGCCTTCATCCATCGTTTCAACCGGCGTCATGCCGGCCTCTTTGAGAATCCGCCGTCCTTCGGCCTCGTTGGTGCCGGTGAGTCTAATCACCAGCGGAATCTTGCGCGCCTTGGTCGTGTTGAGCGCTTCGACGATACCTTTGGCGACTTCGTCGCCGCGGGTGATCCCGCCGAAGATATTGATGAAGAACACCTTCGCGCCGGTGTGATTGACGACCAGCTCGTAACAATTGCGCACGCGCTCGGCGTTAGCACCGCCGCCGACGTCGAGGAAGTCGGCAATTTCACCACCGGCATTTTTGACCGCGTCCATCGTGGCCATCGCAAGCCCCGCGCCGTTTGCCATCGTGCCGACGTTGCCCGGAAATCTACGGAAGTTCCGGATGCCCAAGCCGGCTTGTGCCGCGAGCGTTTCGTCGGCGTCGAGCGGTAGCGTCTTCTGCCACTCTTTGAACTCAGGATGGCGAAAGATCGCATCGTCATCAAGCGAGACCTTGGCGTCGGCGGCGATCACGCGCCCGTCTTTGGCGAGGATCAAGGGATTGATCTCCACCAGCGTCGCGCCGTAGGTGAAAAACAAATTGTACATACCGGCAACGACGGCGGGGAACTGCTTGCGATAGCCCGGATCGAGGTCGGCCTTGAACGCGAGTTCACGGCCGATGAAGGGCGAGTACCCAATCGCCGTATCCACGTAGAACGTGTGGAACGACTCGGGATGCTTCTCGTGCACTTCTTCGACGTCCATGCCGCCGTAGCGCGTCACGATGATCGCGGGTTTCTTGGTCGTGCGATCGACGCTGATCGCGCAATATGATTCCAGCGCGACGTCGAGCGTCTCTTCGACCAGCAGCGAATGTATCGGTTCACCGTTAGGATTTTGACGGTTCGGCGGCATCGGCGTCGCCATGATCTCTGTCGCGGCCTTGCGGCCTTCGTCCTGCGTCGACGCAAACTTGATCTTGCCGGCCTTGCCGCGACCGCCCATCAGCACTTGCGCCTTGATCACCCACTTGCCGGGGTTCTTCTCGATGAACGCGGCGACTTCGTCGGGCGTCGTGCAATGCTGCGAGCGCGGCACCGGAATCCCGGAGCGCCGGAAGAGCTCCTTGCCTTGATACTCCATGAGATCCATGGCGTGTTTGTATTATCTCCTAATCTAGTTTTCCGAGTAGCGATCGTGCGATGATGATCTGTTGGACCTCCGAGGTACCTTCGTAGATCTCGGTGATCTTGGCGTCGCGGTAAAAGCGTTCGACGGGAAACTCCGTCGTGTACCCGTACCCGCCGTGAATCTGTACCGCTTCGGCCGCGTGCTTACGGGCGGCGGTCGAGGCGAAGAGTTTGGCTTTGCTGGCTTCGATCACGAACGGCCGCCCAGCGTCGGCGAGCGCCGCCGCCCGGTACACTAGTAGGCGCGCAGCATCGAGATCCATCGCCATCTGCGCGATTTTGAACGAGATCCCTTCGAATGCGCCGATCGCGCGGCCGAAGGCGACGCGGTCTTTGGCAAAGGCGACCGAATGATCGAGACAGGCGGCCAGAATGCCGGTAGCCTGCGCGGCGATGCCGATGCGACCGCCGGCGAGCGCGTTCATTGCCGAGCCGAAGCCGTCGCCCTCGTTGCCGAGCAGCGCACCCTGGGGTACGCGCACGTCGTCGAAGGCAAGATCGCATGTATTGCTGGTACGGATCCCGAGCTTTTCCGTGATCTTTTCTACCGCGATGCCGGCGATCGCATTGTCGACCAGAAAGGCGCTCACGCCGCGCGCGCCGCCGCCGGCCGTGCGAAACATCGCCATCGTCACACCGGCAACGCTGCCGTTCGTACACCACTGCTTGCGGCCGTTGAGCACGAACTGCTCGCCGTCGCGCTTGGCGGTCGATCGAATCGACGCGGCGTCGGAACCGTAGTCGGGCTCGGTGAGCGCAAATGCGGCGATCGTATCGCCGGCGGAGAGTTTGGGAAGCCAGGCGCGCTTTTGTTCCTCGTTGCCCAAGCGCGCGATTACCGAGGCGATCATCGAGTGCACCGAGAGCGTCGTTGCGCTACCCGCGTCGACCCGCGCGACTTCCTCGACCGCGAGCGCGTACGCGACATAGCCCGCATCGACGCCGCCGTACGCTTCGGGAACGACGATGCCCATGATGCCGGCAGCGTTGAGTTTGGTGAAAAGTTCGCGCGGGAAATAGTGCTCGCGATCCCAGCGCGCGATGTTCGGCGCGATCTCGCGCTGCGCGATCTCCGCCGCGAGCGCGGCGATTTGCCGCTGCTCGTCGGTCAGGTCGAACTGCGCGCGAGCACCTGAATCAATCATGCGAGTGCGGAGCTAGCCGACCTTGATCAGGAGCGCGTCGCCCTGGCCGCCGCCCGAGCACAGCGACGCAATGCCGTAACCGCCGCCGCGTCGACGAAGCTGATTGATGACCGTCGCCACCAGTCGTGCGCCCGACGCGCCGATCGGATGCCCCATCGCGACCGCGCCGCCGAGCAGATTGATGTTCGCTTCGCCGACGCCGAGGCTGCGCGCCGAGGTGATCGCGACGTTGGCAAAGGCTTCGTTGATTTCCCAGACGGCAATATCGCTCGCGCGCAGTCCGTTCGCTTCCATCAGCTTCTGCGACGACATCGCCGGCGTGTAGCAGAGATAGGGCGAATCCCAGCCGACCGTCGCGTGATCCACGATGGTCGCAAGTGGCGTGTAGCCGTGGTCGCGCGCATAGGTAGCATCGGCGAGCACCAGTGCCGCGGCGCCGTCGTTGACGCCCGGCGCGTTGGCCGCAGTCACGGTGCCGTCTTTCTCCAGCGGCCGCAGCTTCGCCATCGCTTCGAGACTGGCGTCGGCGCGAACCGGTTCGTCGCGATCGACCAGCGTAAACGGCGCGTCATCCTTCGACGAGCTAAGGACGACGAACGGTGCCCACGACGCATAGTCGAGTGTAAAGCGCTGCGAAGGCTCGTGGCTCCATATCTCGCTGCGAGCACCCACCGCAGCCGGCACGCGGACTTCGCCGCGACGCGGCAGTGCATCGACGACGATCTTGCCTTTGGCTTTGGTGGCAACCCGAATCGGCACGATCTCGTCGGCAAACGCGCCCGACTCGTGCGCAGCGTGCGCGCGGCGATGACTCTCGTACGCGAACCGGTCTTGACTTTCGCGCGACAATCCAAGCTCGCCGGCAACGATGCTGCCCTGCGTCGCCATCGTCATCGGAAAATACTGATCCCACAAGCCGTCGTAGATCATGTCGTCGATCAACGTGCCGTCGCCGAAGCGATAGCCGCTCCGCGCGTCTTTGAGCAGATACGGCGCGTTCGACATCGATTCCATACCGCCGGCGGCAACAACGCGATTGGCTCCCGCGTTGATCAAACGCATCGCGGTAGCAACCGCCAGTAAGCCCGACGCGCAAACTTTGTTCAACGTTTCCGCGGTCACGGTTTTAGCCAGACCGGATTTAAACAGCACTTGCCGAGCTGGATTCTGACCGACGCCGGCCTGCAACACCTCGCCGAAGGTCACGTGTTCGATTTCGGTCGGATCGAGTCCGGAGCGTTGCAGCGCTGCGACTAAAGCCGCAGCTCCGAGGGTGGTGGCATCGAGCGACGCGAGGGCGCCACCAAGTTTACCGAACGGCGTGCGTGCGAAGGAGAGAACGACGGCTTGCGATTCCATACGGCCCATAACCCGCCCAAGGTTCGGGAGAGGTGCGGGCTTTCTTTCCTTTTTGCGCCTACGGCTGGTCGGAGCGGCAGATGATGATGCCGCCCGGATCGCAGTGCTCGCTTTCAACCTGGATCGTCACGTGCCCGATTGCGTAGCACTCTTGCAGCACCGCGCGCAGCTGTTCCAAAATGCGCGGGCCCTGCATGAGCTGGCCTTCCTCGAGCAGCAAATGCGCCGATAGCGCGCGCGAACCGCTGCCGATCGTCCACACGTGCAAATCGTGCACCCCCGCAATGCCGCCGATCCGGCGAATGCGCGACTCGACTTCGCCGGCGTCGACACCGGGCGGCGCACCTTCGAGCAAGACATCAGAGGCATCGCGCAACACGCCCGCAACGCCGACGACGATGATCGCCGCCACGAAGAGCGAGAGCGCCGGATCGATCCACGCCGCGCCGGTAAAGATGATGACGACGCCGCCGACGATGACGGCAAGCGCGCCGAGTGCATCGCCCGCAACGTGCGCAAGCACCGCACGAACGTTGTGATTGTCGTGATGATGGTCGAGCAGCACCAGCCCGATCGTTAGGTTGACGATCAGGCCGATCGCGGCGACCACCGTCATGATGATACCGTGCGGCTCGAGCGGTGCGCGCAGACGCAGCACGGCTTGGTACGCGAGAATCGCCGTCGCCCCGAGCAAGAGCGCGCTGTTGACCAGCGCGCCTAATACCTCGACGCGGCCGTAGCCGAACGTTTTACGCCGGTTCGCGCGCCGCGTCGCGCCGATCGCCGCGAGCAGCGCAACGCCGAGCGCAAGCACGTCCATGCAGACGTGAACGGCATCGGTGGTGAGCGCAAGACTGCGCGCGGCGGCGCCGCCCCAGAACTCGAGCGCCGCAACTGCGGCGGAGAGGATTAACGCAAGAGTGAGGCGCCCACGCGATGACACGGCACGCCGTTAGTCGCGAAGCGTCTTGAGCACGAGGACGCCGAGCATCGCGGCGAAAGTCGCAAACGTGCGGCTCTCGGCTTCGCGAATCACACTCGGATTCCAGTGCCCCTCGCCGCCTTCGGCCGGCGCCAAGCGCGGAATCACCGGCGGAACCTGCTCGCAATACCGATCGAATGCAGCGCCGAATTGCGAACGCAGAAACTTCTCCTCGTGCGGGACGATCGTTGCGTACACTGCAGCCATCGCGGCGAGCGATCCGCCGATCAACGCGAGTTTTGCGCTCGCGCGGTTGCGCCCGGTGAACGCGACCGCGAAGCCCAGCGCGGTGATGAAATTCCCGACGTAGAGGGGATTGCGCACGTAGGCGTAGGGACCGGCGGTGACGAGCTGTGGTGCCTCAACGGCGTCCCCGCGCGTCGTCACGCCCGAATATCCAACGGCCCAGCAACGGAGCAGCTCGCCCGCAATCGCGAGCGGCAGCCCGAGCGCGACGCCGGTCGCACTCGGCCGCCCGAACGCTGCGAGTAACGCCGCCGGTATCGCGAGCAGCAAGCCGCGGTTCTTGAAGACGAGCGCTTGGAGTTCGTCGTTGTTCGTGTCGTCCATGGATACTTAGCTCTTGGCGGCGGCGCGATAGATATCCCGTATCGAGGCCGTAAACGCAATGCGCGGCTCCCAATCCGTCGCTGCGCGCAGCTTGGATGCGTCACCGACGAAGAGCGGCACGTCCGATGGGCGCAAGCGTTGCGGATCGTCGCGGACTTCGACCGGAACGTGCGCCGCAATGATCAATTCGCGCAAAACGTCGCGGATTGAGCGCGCGCTGCCGCTGCAGACGTTGTAGATCTCGCCCGCCTTCCCGTCGTGAGCGAGCGCCACATAGGCGCGCACAACGTCGCGAACGTCAAGAAAATCGCGCTTCGCGTCGAGGTTACCGACGAGGAGCTGGGGCGCGCCGCCGGCAGCGATCTTCGCAAGCTGCGCGGCGAAGCTCGCCACCACGAAGCGCTCGCTCTGGCCCGGACCGATATGATTGAACGCACGCGCGATGACCACGTCGAGCCCGAAGGTGTGCATCTCGCCGAGCAAGAGCAGCTCGCCGGCCGCTTTGCTGGCCGCGTACGGATTGGCCGGATTGAGCGCGCACGTTTCGCGCAGCGGAAAGTTCTCGGGCGGCTGTAAGCCGTAGACTTCGGCGGAACTAGTGAAGAGCAGCCGCACCGCAGCGCCGCTCTCGCGCGCGTAGTCGCGCACCGCCTGCGCGACGTTGGCCGTTCCGCGGATGTTGGTAACGTACGTGGCCATCGGCGAGGCGATCGCCTCGGGCACAAACGTCGCTGCCGCGAGATGAAAGACAACGTCGGGTTGGCCGAGGTCGAGCGCCGCTCGCAAGGCGGCAAGATCGAGCAGATCGATCGGCAGCGCGGCGGTGTCGTGCGGTCCCCCGCAGGCCAGCGTTTCGTAGCCGGCTTCGCGCAACGCCTCGAGCAGATACCCACCGACAAAGCCGGTCGCGCCGGTAACGAGCGCGCGCATTACGGGAGCACCGATTTAGTGCGGAGCGAGCGTGGAAAGCCGATCGATATCGGCGCGTACCATCATCTCGACCAGTTCCTCAAAGCTGACCTTCGGCTCCCAGCCCAGCACGCGCTTGGCCTTCGATGGGTCGCCGATGAGCAGATCGACTTCGGCCGGACGGACGAAGCGCTCGTCGGTGACGACGTAGGGTTCGTACGATCCCAGGCCCGCAGCGTCGAACGCGATCCGCACGAAGTCCCGCACGCTATGCGTGCGCCCAGTCGCAATCACGTAGTCATCCGGCTGCGCGTGTTGGAGCATCAGCCACATCGCGCGCACGTAGTCGCCGGCGAATCCCCAATCGCGCTGTGCGTCGAGATTGCCGAGCCGTAATTCGTTTGCCAGGCCGAGCTTGATCCGTGCGACGCCGTCGGTGATCTTGCGCGTGACGAACTCCTTGCCTCGACGGCTTGACTCGTGGTTGAAGAGTATACCGCTCACCGCGAAGATGTTGTACGACTCGCGATAGTTCACGGTGATCCAATGGCCGTAGACTTTCGCAACGCCGTAGGGACTGCGGGGATAGAACGGCGTGCTCTCGCGCTGCGGCGTCTCGACCACTTTACCGAACATCTCGGAACTCGAGGCTTGATAGAAGCGAATCGAAGGATCGGTAGCGCGGATGGCTTCGAGCACGCGCGTGACGCCGAGCGCGGTGAACTCGCCGGTGAGCACCGGCTGCTGCCACGAGGTCGGCACGAACGATTGGGCCGCAAGATTGTAGACCTCGCTCGGCTGCACGTCACGCACGATCGACGTTATCGACGATTGATCGAGCAGATCGCCGGAGACGAATTCGATGTCATCGACGATGTGTGCGATGCGTTCGTGGACGTCGGTCGAGGTGCGGCGCGTCATGCCTACGACGCGATAACCCCGATCGAGCAGGAGTTCCGCGAGATACGAGCCGTCTTGGCCGGTGATCCCGGTGATGAGCGCGGTCTTCTTCACAAGCCCCTAATTGAGGACTTGTATGGTCGTTCCTTGGTCGTCGAACACGAAGCGCGTTTCGTAGATCTCGGCGCCCTCGGGGCCCACGACCTTGGATTGAATCGTGAGCCGGTGGACGAGCGCGTTGTTGTGACGCACGACACCGGAGTAGAAGTACTGCACGAGCGGCGTGACGTTTTCTTGCAGCGGCGAAAGACGGCGGCGTTCGACCAGCATCCCGAGCAAACGCTCTTGCAGCGCAAGCGGAAGCAGGCGGTTCGCGTCGTCGGGCGTCATGCGAACGGTAACCAGCTCTTCTTGTGCTTTGCTCGCCTCGGCCACCGGCTTGTCGGTGGTGTAGCGGATGATCGCGTCCCAGTCGTCGGCGGAGATGCCGGTAAACCGCATCCCGTAACGCCAGACCGATTTACCCTGGTGCGATACGGTGTCTTGCCAGACCGCCTTGGCGCGCATGCGAATGACGCGCGTTTCGATTGTCGCGCGTATCTCGAACTCGTCGCGGCCGACCGGTTCTTGTGTAAGGACGCACAAACCACCCCCGCTTATATCTAAACCGATCGCGGGTTTCTGCGTGAGTCCGCCGTCTACAGAGACCGTCGCCCGATACGGCTTCCGCTTTCGGGGATACTTGCGGCGGTTGGCATCCTTACCGGTGAACCAGCCCAGAAGGTCGCTGAACACTGCCCCGGTCGTATTGGCTACCGCCCCGAGCGAACCATGCCGGCCAAGGAGGTGGCGACGAACGCGGCCACCTCGCTGGGAACGGTCCCGCGCCCGAATCCCGCATCGTAGCCAAGCTCGCTTGCCATCAGGTTGGTGACACGCGGGCCGCCGCAAATCAGGACGATGCGATCGCGCACGCCTTCGGCTTCGAGTAATTCAACCAAAGACGTAAAATTCTTAACATCGCTACCCTTTTGCGTGACGACTTGCGACGCCAGGAGCGCGTCGACAGCATGCTCCTTCGCGAACCGCACGAGATCCTCGACGGCGACCTGGCTTCCTAGATTGAACGTTTCGAACATCGCGTAGCGCTCGAGGCCGTAATCGCCTTTGTAGCCCTTCATGTTCAAAATCGCGTCGATGCCCACCGTGTGCGCGTCGGTCCCGATGCAGGCACCCGCGATGCGGATCTTGCGGCCGAGGTTGTCTTTCACATAGGCGTCGATTTCATCCATCGACATCGCGTGCGTTTTTACCGACGGGGCCTTCACCGCGTCAGCATCGATCGACTGCGGCGTGCTCGCGTACACCACAAAGGTTGAGAAGCCCGACGCGATCGGGCGCCCTTCAACGACCTGCACGTCGACGAAGCCCATCTTGGCCACCAGCTGGCGTGCGGCTTCGTCGGCCGCTTCGCTCCACTCGACGGGTAGTGCGAATGACAACTGCACTTTGCCGTCGTTCATCGTGTCGCCGTACGGCTTAATCGAACGAGTCAAGCGTATACGTCACCCTGAGGTGCAGCCCGTAGGGCTGCCTCGAAGGGTTCCTCGAAGGGATTCCAGTAGTCGCCCGCACGCGCGAAGACCCCGTCGAAGCCGCGCCCGCCGTCGGGCGGACGCGAGACGTCGGCGAAGACTTTGGCTTCGATTGCGTGCATGAGCCCCAGATCGGCGACGCGTTCGAGCAACGCCGCGCAATCGGCGAGCACCGACTGTGCGCGCCGTTCGATGATGCCGTTGGGCTTCGCGCTGATTTCGTCGCCGAAGTGACGGGCCGTATTCATCACATAACGGGCGTTCTCGAGCGCGAGCGCGCGGTCGGCGAGAAACGGCGTATGAATCGCCTCGGTCAGCATGCCGCAAAGGTGAATGGTCTGATGCGTCATCACCGACGTCAGATTGAACATCGCGTCGATGAGATGCCCTTTGAAGATGTCGCCGGTCATGTGTTTGGTCGGCGGCATGTACTTGAGCGGCGCATCGGAAAAGATCTGGCGCGCGAGCTGCGCTTGCGCGACTTGATAGAGGAACCCATCTTCCAGATCCGGGTTGATCTCGTACGCGTCGCCCAGCCCAATTTGGCGGTCGGGCATGCCCGCGCGATGCGCAAACTCCTCGTTGATGAATTGCGAGGCCAGCACCGCCGGCGCTTGTTCCACCGCATCGGCGGTGGTGAGGTAGTTGTCCTCACCGGTGTTGATGATGATGCCCGAGTACGCGTTGAGCATGCGGCTGAAGTGCTGATCGACGAACGTGCGCTTCATATTGATGTCGCGAAACAAGATGCCATACATCGAGTCGTTGAGTAACATGTCGAGCCGCTCGAGTGCCGCCATCGTCGCGATCTCGGGCATGCACAAACCACTTGCGTAATTGGTGAGCATGACGTAGCGCCCGAGCCGTTCGGAGACCTCGTCGAGCGCTGCGCGCATGATGCGAAAGTTTTCTTGGGTCGCATAGGTGCCGCCGAAACCTTCGGTGGTCGGACCGTAGGGCACGAAATCGAGCAGCGATTGTCCGGTCGAACGAATGACCGCGATGATCTGCGCGCCGGCCTGCGCGGCAGCGACTGCGGCGGTGCGATCCTCGTAGATGTTGCCGCTGGCCACGATGACGTAGAGGAGCGGCGGCGGCAACTGCGGCAGCTCGACCAGCCGTTGTTCGCGCTCGGCACGATGTGCGCGCACGCGCGCCAGCGCCTTCTCGACGAACGGCCGCAGCACTCCGCGTGCCGCTTCGTCCGGCGTACCAGCAAACTGCGCAAGCGTCGCAGTGCCCGAGGAAATCGCCTCACCGAGCGCCTGCGGATCGAGACCCGTCTCGGCCAGCGCTTTTCCAAAGGAAAGCGCGACGCCGCGCGCTCGCTCTTCGAGCGTCAATGCATCGACGATGAGGTTGGGCACGGGGACCTCGTTAGCGCCGACGCCGTCCACACCAAGCAGACGCAAGACCGAACGCTCGACCGCCACGGTGGAGTGCGCGGCAATGAAGTCGCTCACCGGCGCAGCGATGGTAGCCGCCAATTCCCGGCAACGGTCGACGAGGGCACGGTCGATGCGCAGTTCCACGACGCTTACTTATCGCGCAGGTAGGCGGCGATCCCCTCACGCCACGACGGCATCGTGATGCCGAGCCGCTCGAGTTTGCCGTTCGCGAGCGCCGAGAACGCGGGACGGCGCGCCGGCGCCTTCCACTGCGATGCGGAGATCGGCTCGACCGGCTGCGCTAGGCCCGCAAGGTCGAGCGCCGCGCGCGCAAAGTCGTACCACGTCACCGCGCCCGCGTTGCACGCGTGATACAGGCCGGGCGCGCCGCGCTCGACGAGCGCGCGCAGCGCGATTGCTAAATCGCCGGCATAGGTCGGCGACGCGACGACGTCGCTCACGACTTTGGGCGTCTCGCCCGAGCGCGCTTGGCTAATGATCCGGTCGATGAAGGTGCCCTTGCTTTTCGCGGCATGCAGGCCGTAGACGCCGCAGGTACGCACGACGTACGCCTTCATCGCGCGGCGCAAGACGAGTTGCTCGCCGGCGAGTTTCGACGATCCGTAAGCGCAAATTGGACCCGGACAATCTTCTTCTACGTACGGTACGGATGCGATACCGTCGAAAACGTAGTCGGTGCTGATCGTCAGGAAGGCGATGTCACGGGCCGCGCACAGCGCTGCCGCGCGGTCGACGGCGAGCGCGTTGACCGCAAAGGCACGATCGGGCTGCGTCTCGCAAAGATCGACATTATGAAACGCCGTACAGTTGAGGACCAATTCGGGACCGGATGCGTCGACCGCGCGTTCGATGTTCGCCGTATCGGCGAAGTCGAGTTGCTCGTGCGTCGGCGCGACCAGCTCGTCCGACGTCCATCGCAAGCGTATCGCCGATCCGAGTTGTCCGCTTCCTCCGATCAACAACACCCTCATGCGCGGTTCCCGCGCAGGCCCTGAACCGCAAGCGAGACGATCACCAGGAGCGCCATGACCGCATTGCCGGCCAGCAGTTCGTTGACGACCGCTAGCAGCGTCGGATGAACGAGTGCTATAAGGACGAGCGTACCGAGCGTTGCTAACAGCAGCGGAATGACGAATGCGAGCCGATGCGTTGCGATGCCGTACGAACCCAAGCTGTAGGTCATCGCAAGCGCCGCCATCGCCGCGGCGTAGATCGGAAGGAGCGGGAGCGCCGCATCGAAAGCATGCCCAGTCAGGATGTGCAACAGCAGAAACCCGGCATAATGAAAGACCAGGACGCCGGTCGCCGACACGATCGCAATAAAGAAGATCGCCGCCCACAAAATTTTGCGCGTCTGTTCGCCGCGAGCATGCCGATGAGTCACTTGTGGAATCAACACGGCCGGTAAGAAGCCGACGAAGTACAACAGGGTCTTTCCGCACAGTGACGCCGCAGAATAGAGTCCTGCGTCTACTGCGGGGAAAACGTGCTTGACGATCAGGACGTCGGCAAACCCCATCGCCGCCATTGTCAGGGTGAGCACCGCCGCGCCGGCTGTGGTTGCAAAGATCCGGCGCCAATCCAACAGCACCGCGGACGGCGCGATGCCGCGGTATTTCGCAAAAAGCGGCAGCGCGATGAATGCCGCGCCCGCGCTCATCCCGCACAAGAACGCCCCTGTTGCGCCGAAGGTCGTCATCCCAACCAACGCAAAGAGCACCAGCGCAAGTACCTTAAAAACGCCTTCGCTCGCCATCGACCACGCGTAAGCACCGTATGCGTGAACGCCTTGACCGATCGCGCGCATCGTGCCTGAAAGCGTGCCGACCGCGCACATGACGCCCACGATAGGAACCTCCCAAGGAGCCACGTGGAGGAATGACGCCAGCGGGACGGCGAGCGCAAAGCCGGCGATGACATACACCGCGCCTAGTATGACGAATACCCGCATGATAAAGCCGATCAAGCCTCGCACGTGCGCGTCGTCGTGCAAGGCGCCGAACTCGGCCGAGTACCTCGTGACAACCGGGGTAAAGATTGAAACGGGCAGTGACGCAAGACCGTAGAGCGAGATCAGCGCGTAGAGTGTTCCGTACGCATCAACGCCGAGTTCGCGGGTTGCAATCGCATGAAATGCGAATCCACCGATGCTCAGGGCCATGCTCGCAATAAAGACCAGAACGCCGGCATTCACGAGAGCACGCGAGCCAAATAACGCTGGGGCTTGCTTGGCAATCCTCACGGGCATTTGGGTTACGACACCGAAGAGCGGTTTCCATGGAGGTCACGCCACTACCGATCGACGGCGCGTTTGCAATCGTTCCAAACGCGTACGCGGACGAGCGCGGTTGGTTCAAAGAACTCTTTGCCTCGACACGCTACCGCAACGCCGGGGTTGATGCGATTTTCGTGCAGGACAACCTCTCGCTATCGCATCGGTACGTGCTGCGAGGTCTACATGGCGATCCACGCATGGCAAAACTCGTGCAGGTGTTACGCGGCAGCGCCTACGATGTGATCGTCGACGCGCGTCCGGCGAGCCGGACCTTCCGCCGGTGGTATGGCGGCACGCTTCGGGCGCACGAACATACGCAGCTTTTCATTCCTCCGGGCTGCCTGCACGGCTTCCTTGCGCTCGAAGACGAAACGCTGCTCTTCTATAAACAAAGCGCGGAGTACGATCCGGCGATGGAGTTCGGGGTCGCCTGGAACGACCCGGATCTAGCGATCGACTGGCCTCTCGGCGGAGCCGTCCCCGTCCTGAGCCCAAAGGACGCGGCAAACCCGACCCTACGGGAACGCGGTCTGCTGTAACAAAGAGGTAGGCCGGAAGTAGCACTCGCCAGAGCCACTGGAAGAAAAGAGAGGGATGGCCATCGAGGCGCAGAGCGACGAAGCTCTGGTCCGGCGCATCCGCGACGGTGAACGGGACCTGTTCGCCGTGCTGGTCGACCGGTACAAGCGCGGGATCGCAAACTTCATCGGGGCGAGCGTCCGCTGCGCACCGGATGTGTCCGACCTCTCGCAGGAGACGTTCTTGCGAGCCTACGCGCACCTGGACACCTTTAACCCGCAACTGGGTCGATTCTCGACCTGGATCTATCAAATCGCGCGTAACGTGGTGCGCACGCACTTGGGCAAATCGCTGCGCCGTCCACCCACGCAAGAGCTGCCCGAAGAGCACACACTTGAAAATACCTTGCCCGATCCTTCTAATGAATCCGATCCTGCCGGCGGCATTCTGCGCGCGGAGGCGGAGCGTGAACTACGCGAGGCGCTCGCTGAACTACCGGAACGCACGCGGACGGTGCTGGCCTTACGTTATTTCGACAACATGGAGTATCACACGATCGCAAGCACGCTCGGACTCTCGCTGGGCAACGTCAAGACGCTGATTCATCGCGGCAAGATCGCGCTCGCGCGCAAGATGCTCGAGCGCGACGCTCGCCTGCGCGGTGAAGCTCCTCAAAAAGGAGGTACGCGTGCGCTGCTCCTCGTGTGAGCCGTTGCTCGATCGTTACGTCGAAGGCACGCTGACACCGCGAGAGATGACGCGCGTCGGCGCGCATCTGCGCACCTGTGCGCACTGCGACGCATTGCTCACCGAGCTGCGCGTGGTCGATGGTTTGCTTGCTACGACCGCGCCGGTCGAACTCGCGCCGAACTTCACCTTCGCGCTGATGGCCGAAACGCGAACGACCCCGGTTCACCAGGTGCGCAAGCTTTCGGTGTGGGCAGTGCTGACGTTTTACGTCGTTGGCGCGTGGATCGCGCTGTGCGGTGTCTACGCCCTCTTTGGCAGCGGGCTCTCGCATCTCGGCGCCGCCGGACGCGCCCTCGCTGTTGCGGGCGCACAAAGTTACGGCGCGCTCTCGGCCATCGTGCAGAGTGTGAGTCCGGTGACGCCGCTCGTGCTCGGCGGCGCCGTGGGCGTCTTGTTGCTCGACTCCTTGCTCGTCATCGGAGCGATCGTACTCTATCGCGCGGTGCGCGCGCGGCTCGCAGCCCACATCAATCGTTCGGAGGCCGTATGAACACCCGTTACCTCGCCTGGGTCGCTCCGGCGCTGCTGTTTTTGGTTGCAGTGCTCGCAATGGCGAGCCCCGCGCTAGCCGACGCCAAGAGTGTCGATCATGGCGGCACCTATGTCGGCTCGGTGGTGGTGGAACCCGGACAAGTGGTGGACGGCGATTTAGACGTCGTGCTCGGCGACGCGACCATCGAGGGCACCGTCGACGGCAACGTCAATGTCGTCGGTGGCAACGTCATCTTTCGCGGTGGCCACCTGACCGGTCAGCCGCACGTCATTGGCGGTAGCGTCGTGCAAGACTTTGTCCCGTGGGCTTCGAGCGGGGAGAGTTACGGCAGCTACTCGTCGGATCATCGGGTGTGGTGGCCGATCACCTGGGACGTGATCGCGTTCGTACTGTTCCTTATCTTTCCGCTCCGCGCGCGCATGGCGCTCGATCGTCTCGAACAGCATCCGGCGATGGCAACACTGGCCGGGCTGTGCGGGTGGGTCGCCGCGCTTCCGGTGGCGATCCTCTTGGTCTTTACGCTCGTCTTGATTCCGCTGATTCCGGTCGAGTTCGTCCTGCTGGCGGTGGCGGTGTCCGTCGGCAAGGCCTCGCTCGCACTACTCGTGGGTCGCCGATTCTACGAGCTCTTGCAACCCAAAGCCACGCCCGCGCCGCTGCTCGCACTGATCATCGGCCTCGTCCTCTTGACCGCCGCCGAATTGGTTCCAGTCCTCGGGGTGATGGTGACACTGCTCATCATGCTCGTCGGCCTCGGCGCCGTGCTGCTGACCTTTGTGCCGGACTGGAACGTACCGGGCACGCCGGGCGCCCCACCGCGTAGCGCCATAGGCGGACCGCCCATGCCCGTCGGCTAATATAGCTCGACGCTATGAGGACCCACATCTCACGCGGCGCGAAGTTCGCGCAGCGCACTGCTCGTCTCCGCGCGTCGACAATCCGTGAGATGCTGAAGGTTACCCAGCAACCTGACGTGATTTCGTTTGGCGGCGGATTGCCCGCGCCCGAGCTTTTCCCGACGCGCGAAATCGCCGAGTGTACCGCCGAAGTCATGGCCTCGACCGGCGCGGCGGCGCTGCAGTACGGGGTGACCGAAGGGATTCCGGAGATGCGCGCGTGGGTCGCGCAGCGCCTCACCCATCGGCTGCATACGTCGTACGAGCCCGCGGAGATTCTCATCGTCAACGGATCGCAACAAGGGCTCGATCTCATCGGGAAAATCTTCCTCGATCCGGGCGATCATGTAGTGTGCGAGCACCCAACGTATCTCGGCGCGATTCAAGCGTTCGACGCGTATCAGGCGCGCTATCTCGCGGTGGAAACCGACGAAGACGGCATCGTGCCGCATTCGCTCGAACGCGTGCTCGAGCGCGCGGATCCGTTTCCGAAATTTCTCTACATCATTCCGAATTTTCAAAATCCCACCGGGCGCACGCTCTCGGCCGACCGGCGCGAAACGATCGTGCGCATCTGCGAACGCTTCGATCTGCCGGTCGTCGAAGACGATCCCTACGGCGAGCTGCGCTTCGAGGGCTCCGATCTTCGGTCGCTCGCATCGTATGACACGCAAGGCTGTGTGATCTACTCGGGCACCGGCAGCAAGATCATGGCGCCCGGCATGCGCGTCGCGTGGCTTGCCGTGCGCGATCACGAGATGCGGGACAAGATCGCCCTTGCCAAGCAGGGCACCGACCTGCAGACCGGGTCATTCGCCCAGTACGTGTTCCATCGATACGTGTCCAAGGCCGAGGCCTTCGAAGCCCACGTCGCGCAGATTGTCACAACCTACCGGCGCCGGCGCGATGTAATGGTAGAGGCGCTGCGCGAGCACATGCCGGCGGGAGCGCACTTCAATCGCCCGAGTGGCGGGATGTTCTTGTGGGCAACGGTCGACGGCGTCGACACCAGCGAGCTGCTCAAGCTTTCGGCCGAGCAAAAGGTCGTGTTCGTGCCGGGTGTGAGCTTCTATCCCGAGCGCGACGTGCACGACGGCATGCGTCTGAATTTCTCGAATGCCGGCGAGGAGAAGATCCGAGAAGGCATCGGTCGCCTCGGCGCCGCAGTACGCGCCTTCAAATCGTAACTCACCACCGCTTAAGGAGTATTTCGTGGCCGCTTTCGTGACCGGTATTGCCCCGACCCAGGACGTAGATGAACTCGAAAAGATGCTGGGCAGTATGTCCGGTTTAGATCACTCGAAGTTCGTCGTCATCACGAAATGCGAACGGACCGACGAGCACGACGACTCGTTCCTCGAATTTGCGCACGCGGCCGAAGTCGAAGGTACGAATAACCTGATCCTCGATGGTGGCGGGACCGGCGTTCCCGACATCAACAAGCCGGGCACGATACAGCTCGGATACCTTGGTCATCCGCACGTCGTGCAACATTGCGGGAACTTGCCGATCCCCGAGGACGAAGCCGACAATTACAACGACGCGATCGACGACGGACGCACCGTCGTCGCGTATCCGGTAGACGGTGATACAGCCGGCGTCACGGCGGCATTCCATACAGCCGGGCTCATGCACGTGAAGACGTTTAAGGGCTGAAGCAGCCGTAAGACTATTTGTTCGCGAGGTGATACGCCGCGATGCGATTCGCGGCATCCATCGCAGCATCGTCGCCCGTCAAGGCTCCGTAGACCGCGAACATGCGTATGACGTGAGGATAATCCACCGTATAGGCTCCGCCCAAAGCCGTGAATTTCCCCTGGCCCGTGCGCGTGTTCCCCGTTTCGCTCACGTGGCCGTCGGGCTCAATACGTGAAAGCTCCCAGGCCTCACATCGCGCGAGCGCGGGGCGCAAGCGAGGGTCGTCGACAAACAGCGTGATTTCTGCGACATGCAGACACGACACCGCGTTGTACGACGTGTCGGTGCCGCCGTGCTCCGGGAAGTAGCCCGCCGGCGCTTGCGCCGCCAACGCACTTGACAGAAAACGTTCGCCGGCCTCGCGTGCCTGCGGCACTGACGCGAGGCGATCGCCGAGTAGCAGCGCCTTGGCATCGGCAAGGATGCGATTGGTGGCGATGGAATCGACGTCGTACATCTCTTGGACCTGTCGCGGTTGCGAGAGCCAAAGCAGGTTCGCCCGGTATCGGGGAACGAGCGCTTGTATTTGGGCAGAGTAACGCGACGCAAGCGACGACGACTGCAGAAGGAGCAACGCGAAGGAGCTCTCGCCGATGAAGAACCCCTCGGCGGTGGGTTCCCCACGCGGATCGTTGACGCGACCATTTACATACGGCGCGAACGCGAAGCTGCCGTCGCTGTTTTGATGCTCGAAGGCAACCAAAATTGCGGGCCAGTAGCGGTTCACCAGCGTCGCGTCCCCACGAATCGCGCCGTAGTCGATCGGAACCATCGCGCCGTACTGCTCGCCGACGTCAATCCAACCCTTACGATTGAACCCATTCAATCCGTGGCTCATTGGAGATCCCGTTGCGAAAGCGCCATCGAATGCGGGCTGTGGAATCGTCGCAAGCGCCTGGACGGGATTGGCGGGAGCGGCGGCGGCGGGCGACGCCACAAGCACGAGCGTTACGAGCGCGCTGAGGGCTGAGCGTGGCCCAATCATGTCGTCGCACGTTCTCCTTAGTGAATTGACCCCACGTTATCGCCTTCGTAGTCGCGATTCGTCAGCCAGGGATCGTGGAAGTACGCAAATGGAGCGCGGTGCGTACCGTAGGTCTGCACCGGGCGGCGCGCGGTTTGGCTGCTCGATCCAGTTGGCTGGAAACAGTAGAGCTTTGCGTTGCCGACCTCGCTCGCAAAGACACCGCCGCTCACGACCACGATGCCGCCGAAAATCGGCGTGGCGGTCGAATACCACCACAACTGCTTCCCCGTCGCCAAGTCGAACGCCCCCAATCCGTCACAGCTTGACGTGCAATTCGCTCGCGTGTAGCCGATGAAAAGCATGCCCTGCGAGATTGCCGGCGGCGAGAGCACGCCCTTGGTGTAGTTCGGATCGATTCCCGTCACGAGCGACCACACCAGGTTCCCATGCAGGTCGAATACAGCGATCCCGCCGTGACTCTTATCCGTGCTGAGCGCGTAGGGCACCGCGACATACTTCCCGTCGCTCGCGACTCCGTTGAGCACCGAACCGTCGGGGAAGGCAGATTGCCTCCACAGCAATTGCCCGCTCGACGTGTCGTACGCGTAGACGTAGCTGTCCTTTGCGCCGTCGATCACTTCGCCATCAACTACCACCGGCGTCGACCCAAAATCCCAATCGTGTGCGTCCACAGGTCCAGGGGTATTCCAGACGATTGAGAGCGTCGTCGGGTTCATGCGTAACATGCTGTCGCCGTAGGGAGCATCCGTAACGCTACACGAGTTCCCGGTTGCTACGTACATATTACCCGAAGCATCGAATACCGGCGTACTCCACACACCGACACCATTTGTTTGGTTCGGCGTGAGCGTCGCGGTCGCAAGCGTTGTCGCCGAAAGCGGGTCGAGCGCGAGGACCTGACCACCTTGGATGCACTCGCTCGGCTCCAGATGATTCGATGCGCCGATGAAAAGGGTGCCGCCTTCGATCACTGGCGAGCCTCGATAGTGGCCACGGTACTGACCCGTTTGAAGTGACCCCGTAATCAGCGGTCCCCACGCGCTCTGGGCCGGATACGAGAACACCTGTTGGCCTGTTTGCGCACCGACGACGTAAAAGTCGCCCGTTCCACTCGGAAAATAAACCAATCCACCGGCAACGAGTGGAGAGGGCACGAATGCCTCGTTCACAGGAGGGGCAAAGTTCCAAATCTGCGCGCCGGTCGCCTCATTGATAGCATACGTGTTGCCGCCCTGCTCCGTTCGATACACGTCGCCGCTGGAGACGGCAACGGACGAATAGGAACCGACCGTGCCGTTGAATTCCCACACGGGCCCGAGCGTTCCGACGTTTGCCTCGGTGATCGAGGTTTGCAACGCGTTGTCGCCGCTGCCGCTGGGATCGTAGCGCGAGTTGGTCCAATCTGCGGCGTCGTCCGCCGGGTCGATGTTCGGGCTCGAATTTCCAACTGCAGGCGAGACGAGGCCGGACTTGCCAGTTGGAATCGACGACGAACCGCCTCCTCCGCAAGCGCAGAAAATGACGGCAACTAACGCGAAGGAAAGCGCTCGAACCAATGATCTCACGAAACGCACTTCTTAAGAATGTTAATGGCAATCCTCCCGGCAAACGCTCAGATTTCCGCCGGTGCCCCCGCGGCGCGATTCGATCATTGACGGTGTTTGACCGGGCGTTTGACCGAGGAGTCGCCCAGCGCGCTGGCGCAAGGCCGTAGCAAAGGGACGGAAAATCATGACGAAACTTGCCTTGATGGCTTTGATTTTTGCCACCGCGTTCGGCGCGGCGTCCGCCGCGGGCCACTCGGACGACCCGAGCGCCTGCAACAACGGTTGGTCACATCAGAACTGGCAGCGTACCGTCATCCATTGCCACGACGCCCAGAAGGAAGCTTGGGGTGCGGGAGAGGCCTCCAAGGCGGCTTTTTACGAAGCCCGTGAAGCGTACGCTTATTGGCAATTGAACCGAGACGCCGACGCGCGCGGGGCTCTTCGCGAGGCACGCAATCGCGCCGTCCAGGCCGGCGCATCGCCGCTGGTTCAGGTCTTGAGCGACCCGAATTTCTTCAACCAGAACCCGGCGTCGATGCTGAGCAACCCCTAACCCTAGGCTCGGGACAATTGCGCGACTTTTCAGCGACCTCGGCATGATTAGCAAACGTCGGGGCTTTATCACCGCATTAATCGCCGCGCTGGCTTCGCCGAGCATCGCGCGGGGGCAAACTAGCCGAGTCTATCTGGCGTCATACTCGCACATCGACGTCGCGTGGCGCTGGCCGCTCCAAGAGGGACTGCAGCAGAGTGACTCGACTTTCCGTTCTGTTTTGCGGGTGCTCGATGCATTTCCGCGCTTGAAATTTTCCGAGACGAGCGCATCCTATTACGCGTGGATTCGCGTCACCGATCCGCCGACGTTTGCGCGCATCGCCGACATGGTGAAGCAGGGGCGCTGGGAACCGATAGGTGGGTGGTGGACCGAGGCCGACGTCAACATCATTTCGGGCGAGTCGCTCATGCGCCAAGCCTGGTTTGGTGAGCGCGAATTTCGCGACTACCTCGGGACCGTGACGCGCACAGCCTTTCTTCCAGATAGCTTCGGTTCATCGGCCAACCTTCCAGCAATCCTGCGAGCGCAAGGCTTCTCGTTCTATATTATGGGCCGCGGCACGTTCGCCGACGAAACCGTTCCGCGCGGCGCGTTTACCTGGCAGTCGCTCGGTGAGTCGTCGATCTTGACCTACTACAATCCCGTGAGTGGCGGCAGGGATGACGCTATCCAGACCCTCGAAGATGCCGGCAAATTTGGAAGCGGCTTGCTCGTCTGGTTCGGCCTCGGCGACCACGGTGGCGGCCCCACGTTGGAATCCGTCGCCGCTCTGACCAACTATCTCAAAACGCCCGCCGCGCCGACCGTGACGTTCACGCTGATGGAACCGTATTTGCACTCTCTAAGCACGCCGCTTATCAGTAAAACAGGCGAGATCGAGGGCGTTTTCCCCGGCGCCTACACGAATTGCTACGACATGAAACGTTCGATGATCGACGCCGAGCGCGCGTTAATCGATTGCGAGCGCTTCGACGTGCTCGCCGCGTTGTGCGGAATCGAGCTGCCTCAACCCGACCTCGACAGTCTGTGGGAGACCCTGCTGCTCAACCAACATCACGACACGATCTCCGCAACCGGTCTTCGCACGAACGTCGAGGCCGCAATCGCGCAAAACCGTTCCGTTGCTGTCCGTGCGTCAGACACGTCGCGTGTGTATCTGGAAGGCATCGTCGACCGGGTTCCTCATATGCCGAATGATGACGCGGTGCTCGTGGTCTTCAATCCGCTTCCGCATGCCGTTCGCACGGCGGTCGTGTATCCGCTCTCCGTAACTCCCGGCCAGGTACCAAACATCTTTGATGCCGGCGGCGCCGCGGTCGCGGCCCAAATCGTCGTCGAAGACGATCCAATCTATCGCGGCCGGAGCGCGCCGACATGTTTTGCTGCGGAGCTTCCGGCCTTCGGATACACCGTTTACCGCGTAAACGGATCCAGCGCCACGGCACCGGTCGCCTTCGAAAAATCACCGTCGCACATCGAGAGCGCAACGCTTGCCGTTCAGCTGGACGAGCACTCGGGGCTCCCGTCAGTCTTACACGACGCGAGTGGCCCCGTCGCCATCGCGCGCCCACGCTTCGCCGTATTTACCGATCGTGAGGACACGTGGGGTTCAGCGGGACTTTCTACCTACCCAGAATTCGGCTCGTTCGATTTGCGTTCACTGCAGGTCGTCGAACGCGGACCGGTTCGGACCATCGTGCAGGGCACGTACGCGTTTCGCACGTCGGTTCTAGTGACGCGCATGGAGCTGCGCAACGGGGAACGCACCGTCCGCTTTTCGATCGATGCCGATTGGAACGAACGATTCATGCGGCTCGCATTGGCATTCGAGCTTCCGGGCGAGCACGCGTATTACGACATCCCTTTCGGCGTCGTCGAACGAACGTCGGCCCAAGGGATTCAGCCGGCAATATCCTTCGCCGCGCGGGCTCGCAAGCCGAGCGGAATGATCGGGATCGTTGGCTGCGGAAGCCATGGCTTTTGGGCTTCGCCAACCACGATGGGTGTTACGCTGGCGCGCTCGACCGCATATTCGGCGTTGGATACCGTCGACTATGGTGTCGCCGATCTGCAAGACACGGGGCGGCGACGCCTTTCGCTGATGATTGCGCTGTGCGACGATATGGCTGAAATGCGGCGCACGGCGGACGCATTCGAACGCACTTTCCCCGTACTCTGGAGCGGGGTTCACGGCGGGAGCGCACCGTCGCGCGCCGGATATGCCGTCGTTCCCGACGGCCTGACGCTGGCTTCAACCAGGCGC
This sequence comes from Vulcanimicrobiota bacterium, assembly GCA_963837195.1. GTDB lineage: Bacteria > Vulcanimicrobiota > Vulcanimicrobiia > Vulcanimicrobiales > Vulcanimicrobiaceae > Aquilonibacter. The sequence continues at coordinate 2,363,418 of CAWIMO010000006.1, read as the reverse complement.
ACAGGCGGCACGATCGAGACGCGGCTCCACAATCTTACCGGAGATCCGATCAACGCTTCCGGGCATATCGGCCCATCGCCCTTCGACGCGAAACTGGATCCGTATGGCATTCGCACACTCCAGTTGCGCGGCAACCGCTTTGATGACGTCAGTCCGGACTAAGCCTGCGCTATTTGCCGCGGCCATCGTGGCGATGGCGATGGCAGACCGATTCGACTACCTGCCGTTTCTCGCTACTGTAATTCAACTGATCGCGGTCGCACTATGCTTTGCGCTCTTGCTGATTCGTCCGTCGAACGAAGCGCAGGCCGAGGCAGTTGCCGCATTGAGCCCACTCGCGACCGCCTCCCTCGCCGCATCCGGCGCGATCGTCGGTGCGCTCGGATGGTTACACGGATCTCCGGGGTTCGCGCACGATTGGAAATGGCCGCTCGATGCGGCCCAGTCGCACGATCAGCTCGCAACTCTGGCATCAATCTGGCAGTTGTGGGGAAGCGGCGCCCCCGCGGTGCAGGCGCTTGGCACCTATCCAATCACAGTGCTCGGATGGGCGCTCTGCTACGTGTTACCGAGCAATCTCGCGTTGCTCGCGTTGCTTGCACTCATCGGGGCGGCCGCCGGTCTGGGAACAGGGATGCTCGCCGCACGCATCGGTCTCGGGAAACCGTATCAAGCCGTTTTGGCTCTCACGATCGTCGCAATGCCGGTGTGGTTCAACCGCCTCAATGCCGGACATCTGCAATGGCTGCTCGGATACGCACTCTTCCCGGGGATGCTTGCGTTAGCGATACGTACCGGTAGCACTCTTCGCGCGGCCGGCGGCCTTGGCGCGCTTTGGGGCGTTGCGGGAGGACAGGCGCAATTCTTGTTGTTCTTCCCGCTTGCAGCGCTTCCATTCGTCGTGCGTGCGCGCACACAGGCCGCGGCAGGCATTGCCTTCGTTCTGGCGATCGGCCTGCAGATCCCCGCGTTCGCCGCGATGGCCTATGCAGCACGTCTTAACGCCTTTGCGCAGCAACGGACGAACCTTGCCTGGCAATCCGCGCAAAGCGACCCACTCGCGCTTGCGCTCGTTTCCGGCGCGGACGCCGCTCACTATTTCGCTCATTGGCAAAACGGCGTCGGGTTCGCCTTGGCGTTCGGTGGTTTGATCCTGGTCTCGATCGGTGCCTTCCGCAACGCGGTTACGCGCGCATTGGCTGCGGTCTGGTTGCTTTCTGCAATTTGGAGCAGCGGACTAGACGGTCCCCTGCGCTGGCCGATCGCTTGGCTGTTCACCCACGTACCCGATGCAATTGCATTGCGCGAGTTCACGCACGCGCAAGCCGTTACCGCGCCGATATTCGCTATTCTGGCGGCGCTTGGTGCGGCAGCGATCGCGCGGGCCGCAAACTCGCCAACGTGGGCGGGGCCGGCAATTACGTTTACGATGCTGCTGCCGCTCACGTTTGCCGCGCTTTCCGGTGCAATAACACGGACGACGCCTCCAATCGGGTTCTCGCCGGACCGCGAAGCAATAGTACAGGACGTGCGGGCTCTGCTGCGCTCCGGCCAAATCCTTTGGGGCCTGGTTTAGCGCCAATCTCGTTGGGCGGATCGCGCGGCGGCGTCGATAGCGAAGCGTTCGTCACCGGCCGGCACGCGCCGTATCAGGAGTATCGCCCGACCGCCGCGCTCGCCCAAGCGATCGTTACCCTCGCCGCTGGCGACCGCGCTGCGTGCGGACTTCTTGCCGACTTGGGCGTGCAAGGCGTGGTAATCCGAGACGATACGACCGTGCCGCCCGGCGCGGCATTCTCCTCGCTCGCGGCTCCAGGTGCGCGGACGCTGCAGCGCGCCGGTCTTCGCGAAATCGCGACGCGTGCAGGATACCATCTGTATGCCGTGCCCTGCTATCGCGGCCGGTTTACCACAGGCGGCGATGCGGCGCTTGCCGGGGACTGGTCATCGATCGTGGCGATCGCCCGCCGGCTCGGCGCAACAGACGAGGTCACGAATGAACCGCCACCCCCGAGGGGCTGTACCGTTGAGCCATTTGATGCAGCCAAGTACGAATCGACCGACATCTCGCGTGAGTGGGTTCCGCTCTCCGCATTGGACCGACTCTTTCTGAAATATGACGGCGCCTTCGACGAGAGCATGTTCGTTACGCGAGATGTTTCGCAGCGCCTCGCCACATGGGCCCTTGCCGCCCCCGCTAACACGCCCTATACGTGGATGCCGCCACAGCGAGCGAATCAGCTCTTGCCGGGAGGGCTCGCGGTGTGGAAACTCGGACGCTGCCACGGGAGCGTGCGCCGGGCGAAGAGTACCGTCACTACCAGTGCGATGTCAAAGCCGTTTGTGCGTGGGACTTTTGTACTACGCAAATCAAGCCTTATCGTCGCGCACTATGGGCGCGATGCAGGATGGAGCCTGATTGCTAACGGAGAACGTGCGCCAAAGTCTGTTCTCGCCGATGGATTTGCCACCGGCTGGGTTCTGCGCCCCGGACAATGGCGACTCGCGCTCGTCCCGAGCGGCCCTCCAATCGGTCTACTCTGGGCAACCGCCGTTCTTGCCGGGCTCGTCTGCATGCTGATGATCGTCGTGCCGTTCCGCAAGTGACGATTAACGAGGTTTTCTTGTCGCGCCGCACGCCTATTCGCTCGATATATCGTCATTGGCCGATCCTCATTCCAGCCGTTCTTGTCATAAGCGTCTTTCACGCGTGGTTCGTTCCCGGACTTATCCTCGGCGCCGATTGGGTCCGCCGCGTTCCAGGCGAGCTGAACACCTTTTCCCCCTGGCCACACGTCTGGAACGATGCGCAGCAGCTCGGTGAGAACGACTCGTATGACTTCAACTACCTTCCACTCTTCTCGATCATCGGTTTGTGCTCGCGGCTCCATGTCTCGTGGAACGTCATCGAGCGCGTGTTCTTCCTTTGGCCATATGTTATCGCCTCGGTCCTCTGTCCGTACGTCTTCGTCCTTCGGATAACGCGGTCGACGTGGGCTTCGGCGGTCGCCACGTGCGTGTGGTACGTCAACACGTGGATCATCATGGCGGCGGAGCGAGGCGCGATTCCCTCCCTCGTTGCCGCGTCGTTGATGCCGCTCTTTTACGTTTTTGTGCTCAGACTGATCGACAAGGCGACGATGAAGCGGGCACTGATGCTCGCCATCCTCATCTCGGCCATCCTGCTCTACGACCTACGGTACGTCTACATTGCGCTCTTCTTTGCCGGGGTGCTCGCGACCAGGAGCAACTACTCCGCGACCGGTCCTGGCGGCGCCTCCGCTCGGCGGTCCCTTCGATTGCCGTTACGACGATTACGACGCTCGCATTCAATCTCTATTGGATCATCCCGCAGTTCTTTAAAGTATCGAGTCCCGGTGCCGGATACGGCAGCGTTATCTCGACTATATCCTAAACTCGCATTTTACCACGCCACAGCACGCGCTCTCTTCATTTGCCGTCTTCTACCATTGGGTAGCCTCGAACGATCCGTTCACGCCGTCGAACCCGGATTGGTCGTTATTTCTGATCCCCGTCGCTGCTTTCGTCTCGTTCGCGCTTCGATCGGGATCGCCGTCGGGTTTGGTCACTCTGCGTGGCGAGCACCGTTTCGTTCCTGTTGCTCTGCGGCCCGAGCTGGCCGGTCAACAAGGTAAATATCTGGATCTTCACTCACGTTCCGGGAATGATACTCTTCCGCGACGTGACAATGGGATGTCGCTGCTGATTATCTCCTACGCGACCGTTATTGGGCTCGGCATTGCGCGAGGCTTGGCGTTCATCCGCCTAAAGCGGACCGACCGGGCCGTTCGGCTCTGGGCGCCATTGGTGACTATCGCCATCGCAGCATGTTACGCGTTCATGATGAACGACGCATACAACGTCACTCACTACCGCGTTTTTTATACGTATAACATGCATCCCGACGTCGTGGCGCTCGAAAAATACCTGCAATCACGGCCAGGTCACGCGCGAAGTCTCATCTTCCCGCGCGACATCGAACCGATGCGCGCGATCGCGTCGCATCCGTATGTCGAGGGGCTGCAGATCGAGAATAGCAGCGCCCCTGATGGGCTTCGGCACCTGAACCTCGAGTGGGACAGCCTCTACGGGTTTTTCTTGCGTCGCCGATAGCTCCCGACTTTTTGCGCGAGATGAACATCAAGTACGTGGTGGTGCCGTACGATTACGACAAAGTCATTTATCAAGGCGCAATCTCGAATTGGACGTTCTACGACGCGCTGCAGTTCGTGCAATCGCGGCCATGGCTCGAATTCGATCGAAGGATCGGTCGAAGCTACGTCTTTACACTACGCGGCACGATGGACGCGAAGGCATTCATTGCGCCCGCGCCATTTGTGATGAACGGCGGCGGCGCGACGCTTGCCGCGCTCGTTGGTACACCGCTCTTCAACGATCGGACTGCGCTGTTGATGCCCGATCAACCGCTCGGGCGTATCTGGGAGCGCATCCCAAACTATGTCGGCGGAGCATGGCCGATCGACACGAATCTCAACACGTCACCCGCGGCCATCAAGGACGTCTCGGCCGGCGCCACGCTCGCGCAAGCTGCGGCGAACGGACGCTTCGCATTTACCGCGGCAGCGGAAAGCACCGCGTCGGGGATTCCCAATCTCTATTCGGGTGACGGCCCGCTGCTCTTCGATACTCGCTTTAGCGTGCCGCGCGCGGGGCCGATCACCTTCAGCGCTAATCTAAACGACATCTCGAGTCTCAACGATACGATATTCGAGACGACCGCCTTTGAACACCGTCGCGCGACCTTCGGCTATAACGGCAACGACATCTTGTTCGCCCCGGCTTCGACCGCGCACGCGACCGTAACGACCATCGCTCCCGATGGGAAGAGCGGCACCGTCGAGCTCGACGACACCATGGGCGCCGGCGTCATCGCCGATCTCGACCTTAGTCGACTGACGGTGCCCGGCGGCTTCACAGCGTCGATCGGCGGTGCGACCTCGCACTGCCCGAACGATTGCGTTCTGCACGACGTCGATTGGAAGCCGGGCGTCAATATGGTGGCTTTGCACTTCAATCTATCGAGTGCGCAAGTGAAGGGGCTGCGCGGGGCGGCATTTGACGCTGCCCTGACCATTCGTCGTCCGCTCGATCTGGCAGATTCCAAGGTGGACACGTTGTTGTCGCAGGTCAGGATCCCGCTCACCCTGCGGCCGTACGTTGATTTCCATTACAATAAGCTGCCGCCAAACGTACGGGCGACGATCTACTTCCGGCTGCGGTCGGATGATGACGGATCGATCGTTTGGTATGCGGACGATCTCCCGTCCACGGGTGCGTACACGCAGCAGCTGCAGTTTTACGTGAACGACGCACTTCACGCGAGGTTCGAACGGCTCCTTGCCCGCCATCGCGGCGACTACTCGTGGCTGGCGAGGTATCGGCTGGCGGACGAACCGGACGGCGCAGGACTTTACGACATTACCGCTGTCGCGGTGCGATCGAATGCGACCATCGTGCCAAAACGGATCGTCTTCCTGCAAACGCCATCGTGGCCCCAACTCGCAAGCGAGGACGCGCGCCGACCGCGCCGCGTTCGCGTGCCGGTCTCACTCGCATTCGCGTTCGGGAGCGGCGTGCGCGCCACGCCACTGAAGCCGCTGCCAGGATACGTCGCCTTTGCGCTCGATCCGCTCCGCGCAAACAAGCGGACCGCAACGTTCGTCGCCCGCATCCCGGCGGGCCTAAATTCGAACCTCGACTTCGCCTTCTATCAACCTGCGGGATATATTTTGAAGCTCGCGTTGCGCGGTCCCAAGGGCCCCGCTTTCTCCGAGGTGTTGACGCCGCCGAACGGCAGCAGCTACCCTTACGGATCGACGACGGTGATCGATGCCACTGCCAAAGCGTGGCCCGTCGGGCCGCCGCACTGCGTGCCGGAACCGTGCACCGGAGCGGCGACTCCCGCGCCCTGGAACGGGAACTGGAAGCAATTCCAGTTGGACGCCTCCCCCTACGACCTGTCGAACCGTCCGATTACGGTGACCTTTGAGCTCGATCAGATCGGCGGCCAGAATCCGGCCTACTCGCGCTTTGCCGTCAGCACACGCGACGGCGAAGCGGCGATGGCGCGCGGCATCGTGCCGGCCACCTTGCTCGACGACGGGCCGCTGCACTTCTCGCGCGAACGCACGATCAAGGAGCTCGGCTATCAGGTGGTCGGCGGAGCTGCCAGCTTGAGCAATCGTTCGTCGCATCGTATCGCCACCGTACCGGTCTATCCGCTGCGCCCGCTTTCGCTGGCAATCACGCAGGGGAAGCTCCACACCTTTCCATCGGCGTCGATCAAGGACGGAGAGCGCGTAACGCCGGAAGAGTATATCGGCGATATCGACTCGCCAAGCGGCTTGCTGGTCTTCGACGAAGCATGGGATTCGGACTGGACGCTGGCCATCGTCCCTCGCGATTTCAAGCCTTCCGGATCAGCGCTTGTCGATTTCGTGCGCACGCGGCGATTCGCGCTTCCCGCAACGGATCACTACCGTGTCAACGACGTCTTCAACGGTTGGTGGCTACCAAAAGGCAATCTCCATGTTTTCATGCTCATGCGCTTACAGGCGTTTTCCGAACTCGCCGCGATCGTCTGGATCAGCGTGAGCCTGCTCTGGCTCGCGATCATCATCCCCTTCGCGCGCAGATGGGATGCACAACATTGATACGGTCGTGGCAGCTCGCCGGTGCGGCGTTCCTTGGATGTGTCTATGCGGTTTTTGCAGCGACAAGTCCCTCGCCGCCAAATCTTGCATTCTTCTTGACGATGCTACTCCTGCCGCCGATCGCGCTCGCCTTCGCCTATCGCCGTTGGCCGCAGTTCGCGCTCTACTGCGCTGCGCTCTACGCAGCCGGCTGCGGCTTGCACGGGCTCTTCAACGCCGCAGCCGACACGACGCTGGCCAATCAACTCAGCACGGCGGCCCTCGTGTCGCTGACGCTGGCAACGCTTACCGGCCTCACGGCACTCGTTCGCGGGGCACTCGTTAAGGCGGGTGACTAGGCGCTGTGGCGACGACACCGCGATTTTCATTCATCATTCCCGTGCGTAACGAAAGCCGGCGAATCTACGCGTGCTTACAATCGATTTGCACGCAAAACTGTCCGCAAGAGCTGACCGAGATCATCGTGCCCGACCAGGCGTCTGGGGGCGACATGCCTGAACGCGCCGAGCGTTATGGTGCAAAGATTACGCGCAATCCAGCGCAACGCGCGATCCACAGCATGCCGGCGGCCTTCCAGCAGGCCAGCGGCGACCTTGCGGTAGGCGCGGTCGATTCGCACGGCGCAGTTCCTCGCGCTCATGGCGCTGCCGCTTATCGCGGCCGTCATGCTTGCCCCGCGAACGATTCGCTTCGCGTTCCCCGCCGGTGGTTACTCGCGGCCCTTGCCGGGCTGCGGCGCTTCTGGGCCCCGGAAGGCGATGCTACGGCTTCCGAACAAGTAAACACGGTCGCGATCGTCGCACTCTTGATTCGATCCTTTGGCAATTCTGGCGCTGGAGCGGAGCACGCCTAGTGCACTCCATCGTCAAGGGTCACAATTGAAATAACCGTGTCGGGCTTACCCACATTCACATTTATTGTCCCCGTTCGAAACGAAAGCCGCAGAATCGATCGTTGCTTGCGGTCTATTCGTTCGCAGAATTATCCGCAAGAGCTGGTAGACATCATCGTGCCCGATCAGGGTTCGGAGGACGATACGCGGGAGCGCGCCGCTCGCTACAACGTGCTGATCATGCGCAATCCGGCGCAACGGGCAATCCACAGCTTGCCGGCCGCGTTCGCCGAGGCCACGGGCGACCTAATCGCGGGCATCGCTGCCGACAATCCCGTGCATCCGGAATACTGCAATCGAATGGCCGCAGCGTTCAGCGATCAACGCGTCCGTTTTGCCTTTCCGTACGTTACGTGCGACAATGCCGATTATCCGCTAGCGGTTCGCTACATCAACCGTTTTACCGATCCGTTCAACCATTTTATATACGGTGACGCATCCAATCCGCGCGACCTCGCACGCGTCTACGCCCCGGTAGCGCATGGCGACGGCTTTTCGCTCTATGAATTTCCGCCCGCGTTCCCGCCGCTCTTGGCGTTTGCTCAGGGCGCAGTACTGCGCGGTCCCTTTCGCATGCGAGAGGGCTACGCCGACGATATCGGCCTGATCTTCCAGCTCCTGCAATCCGGCAGTCTGGTCGCGGCTGTCGAAGCACCGCTGGTCGATCATTACACGGCGACGGGTCTCGGCGACGTCATGCGAAAGTTCCGGGGCATCATCGCAAAGAGCCTAAAAAAATCCTCGGCGCTGCGTTGGCGTGACCAATACGTTCCGGGAGTACGCATCGCGCGCCGGCGCCTATGGCCCTTGTACGCGGCGAGTGTGTTGGCACCATGCGCCGTCGCACTCTATCGCACGCTTCGCGATCGCGAGCCATTGTGGCTCTACCATCCCGTAATGACGCTTGCGTTTGCGTGGATAGCAGCCGGTGAGGCGCTGCGCAATTTGCCCGATGCGATCGATCTGCTGCTACGCGGCCGTAACCGGCTCGATTCTTCGCAAACGTCAAAAGAATAAGCGGGATGAACATCCTGTGGATGAACTGGCGCGACATCAAACACCCACGAAAGGGCGGAGCCGAGGTTCTCACCTTCGGTATTTTCAAAGGGCTCGTCGATCGAGGACATCGCGTTACGTGGTTCACCGGCGCTTTTCCGGGCGGCGCAGATAGCGAGGTCATCGACAGAGTGAACGTCGTTCGCCGAGGCACGGCACTTACGGTACGAGCACACGCGTACGCGTACTATCGAAAGACGAGCGATCTCGACCTCGTCGTCGACGAGGTGAACACGCTCCCATTCATGACGCCAGTTTATTCTCATACGCCCGTCGTCGCCTTTATTCACCAGCTCGCACGCGAGGTCTGGTTTTACGAAGCACCCCCCGGTATCGCGCAGATTGGGTACGCGATGGAGCCGTTGTATCTGCGGCCCTATCGACGCGTACCAACGTTGACGCCTTCTGCGTCATCCGAATCGTCGCTGCGCAACGAGATGGGCTTCACCGGCAGAATCGGCATCATGCCCCTGGCAATCGACCAATACCCAGCGCAATCACCGCTTCCGCCCCACGAACGAGATGACACGATCGTTTCGCTCGGACGCGTGACGCGCTCGAAACGGCTCGACCAACAGATCGAAGCGCTTGCGTTGCTGCATACACCGCCATACGACCGACTTCGGCTTCAGATCATCGGTGGCTGCACGAACGGCATGCGCGAATCACTGCGCGCACTCGCCCAACGCCTGGGCGTCGAAGATCGCGTCGAGTGGATGGGGTTTGTAAGCGAAACGGAAAAGCGTCGCTTGCTCGCAACGGCCAAGTTGCTTTTGATGACCTCGGTGCGTGAGGGGTGGGGACTCGCCGTAAGTGAAGCCAACCTCGCGGGCACACCAGCTGTCGGATACGGCATTTTGGGATTAAAGGACTCCATTAAGGACGGCTTAACTGGTCTCTTGACCGAGGAAACGCCATCGGCGCTCGCGCAAGGAATGCATTACATGCTGGATGATGAAGCGCGCTACGCGCGCATGGCGCAGGCCGCTCAAAATGACGCCCGGGGGCTGACGTGGGAGGGTACGACCACCTTCGTCGAGCGGTTCCTCCGGGACAGCATGGACGGCCGCTCATGAGTGAACACGGCGTTCCGGCACGCCCGAAACTTTCGGTCGTGATGCCCGCCTATAACGAAGCATCGCACATCGTCGAGAATATGCTCGAGACTATCGAGACTTTGTCGGAGTTCTGCCCAAGCTTCGAAATCGTTGTCGTCGACGACGGTAGCCCGGACGGCACATTTCTTCCCGCGATCCACGCGCTTGCTGAGCTCGGCGACAACATACGGGTCGTTCGCTATGCGCGCAACGTCGGCAAAGGCAATGCTTTGATTTGCGGCTTCTACCATACCCGCGGAGACTTGGTTGCGTTTCTCGACGCGGACATGGACCTGCATCCGGAACAGATCCGCGGAATGATCGAGACGCTCGATGCGCGCAAGGCCGACGTCGTGATCGGAAGCAAATGGCATCGAGACTCCGTGATCAACTATCCGTTAGTGCGCCGATTGTGGAGCATTGGGTACTATCTTTTAGTGCGCCTGCTCTTCGGCTTGCCGCTGCGCGACACGCAAACCGGTCTCAAGGTATTCCGGGCCGAGGTACTCCGACAGGTCTTTCCGAGGATACTCGCCAAGCGCTACGCGTTCGACGTCGAGGTGCTCGTCAATGCGCATCGGCTCGGGTTCAAGATCGTTGATGCGCCGGTAACGCTGCATTTCGGCCGAAGCTTCGGGCGCGTAGCGCTGGATGATGTGTACACGGTGTTCCTCGATACGCTTGCAATTTTTTATCGTTCGCGGATTATCAAGTATTACGATCGCATGGATCCGGTTCGGCGCAGTTACGAAGACTTACAGGTTCACGTCGGCGGTAAGCCGGCAGAACAAGCTCCGGAGACAATATCCACTCGATGAAACCCCGCGTCTTTATCCTCGGCCTCGACGGCGCAGATGAGTCGAGTGTCGGCGTTGCAGTGCGGTCGGGGAAAATGCCGAACCTTGCGCGCCTCGTCAAGAACACACTGGTTCCGCTGCGCTCTACGCCGCTCCCGATTACGCCGGCCGCATGGACGTCGGCCTACACCGGCTACAATCCCGGTAAGACGGGCGTGTTGACCTTTCAACGCCGCATACCCAACACATATCGCGGGCGAATCGTCAACGCGGCGGACGTTGGGGATAACGGATTCCACACGCGTCTCGCAGTGGCGGGCAAGACGGTGATCAGCGTTGGGTTTCCGATGATGTCGCCTCCGCCGGAGGCCGCCGGTGCGGTGATCGTCTCGGGGTGGGATGCACCACCCTCCGTTCCGCTCGCGAACACCGCTCGAGTAACGTCGATCCTCGAAGCATGGGATATCGCATCGACGACGAGTTCTCGAGCGAAGCCGCCATTCTCGACAACGGCATTGCGACACGCTTTGCGATCGTCCGCGAACTCATGAAGGATGCCGATTGGGATTGTGTGATGCTCTATCTCGGATTCATCGACGGATTAGGGCATCGTTTGGGCTTCGGAAATCAATCGACGCAGGCATTGCTCGAACGCACCGATGCGGAGCTCGGAGGGCTCGCTGCTACGCTGCCGGACGATACCGCGTTTATCGTCTGCTCCGACCACGGCTTCGGTTCATTCTCACGGAGTTTTTCCGTGACGCAGTGGCTCGAGGAAAAAGGCTACCTGGTGCTGCGCTCGCGCTCTTTTCGCAACAGCGCCTCGGGTGGAATTCCGGGCATCGAGTTCATGGATTTAAGTGACGGAGTGATCGACTGGTCGAAAACGCGCGCTTTTTGTTGGGACGCGGTCGGGCGTCATGCAGCCATCGCGTTGAATACGCGCGGGCAGTATCCCGCCGGTATCGTCGACCCGCGCGAGGCCTTTGGACTCGCCGGCACGCTCATCGACGAGCTGCGCGCAACGACGGACGCGGGCGAACCGGTCATTACCGAGGCGATGCGCCGAGAGCAACTCTTTTGGGGCCCGTACACGACTGAGTTTCCGGAGATTTTTCTCGAGACGGCTGCGGACATCACAGCATATGTCGCGAAGCGCCGCCGCACCGACGACGGATTCGAGATCGAGCCGGGCATCGTGCATAGCGGTTCGTTCAACTCCCATCTGGATGATGGACTGTGGGGCTCGTCCTTTACGATTGAGGGTACAGGGCTGCGCGTCGAAGATCTAGCGCCTACCGTGTACGCGCTGCTTGATGTGCCAGTTTCCCCCGACGCCGACGGAATCAATCGTTCACCCAGCAAAACCGTTGTCGGTGCGGGCGCGTCGGCGTATTCCGCCGAGGAAGAAGCGATTGTTCGGAAGCGACTCGAGGACCTCGGCTACCTCTGACTACTCAACGACGAAATAGCTCGTCTGCCCAGAAAACTGCGGAGACCTTCTGATGCGGATGGAATTGAGCGGGTAGACCTCGCGTAGCGCGATGGTTTCACCGGGAGCTTTGAAGAAGCTGAGTTCGTCGAATGCAAGCACGCTGCCCTTCGTCACGTGCGATTCCAAGAGTTCCAAACAGGCTTTCGTCGGTTCGTAGAGATCGAAATCAAAATATGCGAGCGCGACAATAGTTTCAGGGTGTTCGTCGAGATATTTTCTCAGCTGCTCGCTACCTTCGCCTTGGCGTATTTCAAAGCGTTTGAGTTCGGGCAATGGATCCAGCTGCTGCCGAAGCGACATGATCCCGGAGAGTTGCGAATAGTAATCGGGAGCGGTCGTCAAACCTCCGACGGTAAGCATCGGGTCCGTACCGTCCTTTTCATCGATCGACGGGAAGCCCTGAAAGGTGTCGAAGCCGACGATCTTTCGAGAAATGTTAAATGGCTCGTAGATCGTGCGGAGGCTGTCGAAAATCGCCAGATCTCGCCCCCAACGGACGCCAAATTGGATGATGATTCCGTGAACCGGCAGAGCCTCGCAGTAGAGGTGATTCAGAAACATCAATCGTTTCAGTGAGCGCGGCGGCATATAAAGCCCGAGGTTTTGGCATAGCTCCGCATTTGGAATAGGAGCGTCGCGCGCAATTCGAGACAATTCCGCTTCTGCATCTTGATTTCTTCGGGCTACTATTCGCTTCGACGTGCGAATCGTGTCTGACATTTGCTTCCTCTCTTATTACGCTGCGGGTCGAGATTTGGCCACGCGGATCTTTTCGATCAATCGTTCTATGGCGCTCGGATCGATCTCGACTCCCTAACTGCCGACCCGCAACGGGCGCGTGAAAATCCGTCCCGCCCGTCGTCAGGAGGTCACGTTCGGCGGCAAAGCGCGACAGGCGCGCCCGACCTGCGTCGTCCGCTGTGGGGTGAAAAATCTCAACGCCGTCGGCGCCCAGCGCAACAAGCTCATCGAGGTGCTCCGGCTGCCGTAAGCGTTTGGGATGCGCGATAACAGCGACGCCGCCGGACGCATGAATCAGTGCGATCGCCGTCGCCGCGGATAACCGCTCGAGCGCCACGTATCCCGTGCCGTCGTCGGACAAAAAGCGATCGAACGCATCCTGGACGGAATCGACCAGTCCTTTTGCAAGCAACGCTCGCGCGAGATGCGGACGCCCCAGGCTGGCGGCGCCGACCGACTGCGCCTTCACGTCGGCCATACAGACCTCGAGCCCAAGCTGTTTGCAACGAATAATCATTGCCTCCATGCGTTCGCAGCGTGCCTGCAATTGTTCCGTCAACGCACGCAGAAGCGGCGAACCCGCATCCGAAACGCCATAGGCAAGCAAGTGCGCCGTATGCCCCGCATAGTGCGAATCAACCTCCAGGCCCGGGATAGAACGCTTCACCAGATCGGGTGGCACGGGGTATGCGTCGAGATTATCATGATCGCTGATGCAGAACCACTCGAGCTCTCGCGCACGAATTTCTTCATAAAGCCGATCCGGCGGCCACACACCGTCAGAGCATGTCGTGTGAAGATGAAGGTCAACCAGCATGTTCTGGAACGCTAACTCCCGCGGCATTCATGAACCGTGAGGCCATGTCGAGAATATCCCAATCGTCGATTAAGCCCCGTCCGGGGTTACCGGCGAGCGCCTCGATAAAGATGCCTTTCTGGGCGTGATTCGCATCGTCGGGGCCGGTATCGTTCTCGTACGTGTAGATGCCGTCGTAGCCAACGGTTCCCACCGCACGCCAGAGCAAATCGTCGAAATACACCATGAGATCGGGCGCTACGCCGCGCACCGTTCGGTAGATCTCTTCCGGACGAAATATCTGCGTCGCCATCGGCGATCCGTCGGGCCGCGGAATCGCGCGAATCTTCCGTGAAAGTTGCGCAATAAACGACTCGACTTCGGAGGGTGGTACGTTCCCTGCGGTTCGCGCCCTGCGATGTTCAGGAAAACGCGCGAGTAATATCCGCCCTCTGCCCACACCGAGGTGTTCGGCCAATCGATTTCGAGCTTGTTGAGCGGCGTAATCTTATCGGGATAGGATTTGACCGCGAGATACCCTTCCTGGATTAGCCACTGCGCAATCGCTACGCCGCCGTCCATTCGCTTCGCTCCGTGATCGGAAACGACATAGACGTTCGTGCGAGCTTGGTCGACTTTCTCGAGCAGCTGCCCGAGCATGACATCGAGATCCTCGTAGTATTTTTGGATGGCCCCTTCGAAACGATTCCCCGCCTCGTACGCACGATGCCTGGGATCGAAAAACTTCCAGAACCCGTGATGCAAGCGATCCGTACCGATCTCTACGAACATGAAGAAGTCCCAGGGCTTCTTCTCGATCCAATTGTTGAGAATCGCGAATCTTCGCTCCGTCATGTCGTAAATCTGTCGCAGCAAGTCATCCTTGTCTTCGGTCCGAAAGTTCGTGCAATCCGTAAGATATTCACGCCCATGCAGCAACTGCGCAATTTCCTCGCGCGGTTCGACGGGAACGTATAGTCACTCTGCGCAGTCGGCGTCAGAAAGCAGCCAACTTGAACGCCGTTGACGGGCTTAGGCGGAAATGACGGGGGCACGCCCACCGTGATCACCGTTTTTCCGGCGCGGCTGAGATGATCCCATACCGCCGGCTCCTTTACCGACAGTGAGGTCGTTAGCGCGAGACCCGAATACGTATGGTCCGAGCGATTCCGAAAACCATAAATGCCGAGCTCGCCCGGGTCCTTTCCTGTTACCATACAAGCCCATGCAGGGATCGTGATCGCCGGCATGACCGTTTGGAGACGGCCATAGGAGCCGCGCGCCATTAGGCCGCGCAGCGTCGGCAGATGCCAGTCGGTTCGCTCAAAAATTAATTCGCCGGCTGCGCAGTCGAGACCGATGACGAGTAAGCGGGGATCCACGCTTTAAGTTCTCCTTGACCGTCCAGCGTTTTCGACTTCGGCGGTTCGTTTCGCCTTCTCCGTGTTTCGAGGGCTTGCGCGAGAAGGAGCTATGAACCGGCCGATATGGTAGCCATCGAGGAACTTTCAGCTTCAAACGAACGGTGGGTTAGCTTTTGCGCGGAGAACCCCGAAACGACGCTTTTCCAGTCGCCTGAATGGTCGGAGATCGTTCGCGAGACGTATGACTTTTCTCTTAGGGTTCTGCTGGCAACGCAGAACGGCACGGTTGTCGGCGGCCTGCCGTTTGCGCATATCGAGGACTTTCGCGGCCCCCGGCGCGTAGCGCTCGCATTCGCCGATAACGTGGAACCCCTGCCTGTAAATCTCTGGCCCGAGTTTGAGCCGTATCTCGCCGCAGATAGCTTGCCCTGGACCATCCGCACGCTTTGCGAACCCTCCGACGCCTCGCAAGCGAGCAAGGTCGTCGCACAGCACCACGCGGTCCACTTACCGTCAACCTTCGCGGAAGCCGAAGCGGCCTTCAACATCAAGCACAAGCAGAAGTGGCGACAGTCGATGCGAGCCGGCGTTACACATCGAGTCGACACGTCACTTGACGGGTTACGCGTCTTCTACGAGCTCCACGCGGAGACACGCAAATTCAAACACGGACTGATGCCACAGCCATTTGTCTTCTTTGAGGCCGTTCACCGGCACTTCTTCCCTGAGAATGGGTTTCTCCTGATCGCCGAGCACCAGGGAGCACCGGTCGCGGCGATGTTCTTTCTCTCTTACGGATCGACGCTCTATTATAAGTTCAGTGCGTCGTCGCTGTCGTCGCTCTCGCTGCGGCCTAACAATCTCTTGATTACCAAAGTTATCGAGATGGCGATCGAGCGCGGCTACAAGAAACTCGATCTCGGCATCTCCGATACCGAGGGGCTGATCGGCTTCAAGGAACGCATCGGCGGTCGCGCCTCGGACGTCTACTCCGCGGTTTACAACCCTCGTGAGAAGACCAAGGCAATCGCGGAGGTCGAACGTGCCTTTGGCGAGATCACGAACGCGTTGACGGCACAAGACGTGCCGCTAGCCTACGCGAAGCGCGGCGGCGAGATTCTCTATCGTTTCTTTACGTAGATCAGAAAGTACGTTCGCCGGGCTCTTGCGGTGGCGCGGGCCACGCAATCGGCGGGGGCGCAAACGGCAGCGGCTTGGGTTTGCTGTAGACGAAGAGCGTGAATTCCCACGGGTAGTAAGATTGCCTGATCTCGCTGAAACGCGAAAGCTCGCGCTGCGCAAAATCAAAAACCGCGCTCGGGTCCTGATAGTATCCGAGTTCACGTTTGAAGTCGACGTAGCTCGTCAAAAAGTTACTTGCTAAGCCCCTTTCGGCGAGCGCATATGCACCTTTAAGCATCTTCTTGACAAACTCGAACCACACTGAGTCCTCGTTGTTCATCCGTAGATTGAACAATCCCGAGATAACGACGTAGTCAATCGCTTCGCCGGCGGTCGACGAGGATGTCTCGTTGCTCGACGTCCGCGGCCGGGTTGCGCGCCTTGGCGTGTTCGATCATCTCGGGCAAGAGATCGCTGCCGCTGTAGGTGGCGAGGGGGAAGTGCTCTGCGAGAAAATCCCGCAAGGTCGCAAACCGCAGCCGACCTCGTACACGGAGAACGGCTGCGTCTCGTGCGCAAACACCTGGGAGACGGCCGCAAATTCCGCCGCGCGACGTCCTCACTGCGCCAAGAACAGGCACGCGCTGGATCGTCGTACTCGGCAATCTGTCGGCGATAGTGGTCCTTGATCGGCTCCAGATCGTTCATCGCGCAGCAGCGGCGACGTCGATCTCGACCGGGCGGCCTTGCTCTTGCATCGATTGGGTGGCGGCTTCGAGCGTCCGCACGACGCGCAGCCCAGCGGCGCCGTCCACCACCGCTATGGCTTCGCCCCGGATACTTGCCACGACATTCTCAACCTCGGCGGCGAGCGCTTCAATATTCGGAAGACGCGGCGCGAACATGTCGCCGTCGCGAAGCTCGACCAGCTTCTCATAGACATCTTCGCTGCTCTTCACTCGCACGCCGCGGTCGTAAATGCGCACTTTCTCCTGCACGGTATGCTCGTCGTAGACCATCATTTGCTTGTCACCACAGAGCAAGATCTGTCGAATCTTCACCGGCGCGAGCCAATTCACGTTGAAGTGCGCAACGAACCCATTCTCATAGTTCAGCGTGACGTACGCCAAATCGGCGAGCTCGCCGTAGTGCGCTACACCCGTACAAGAGACGCTGAGCGGGACCTTACCGCCAAGCAAAAAGTCTAGAATCGAGAGGTCGTGGGGCACGAGATCCCAGACGACGTCGACGTCGTGTTGAAAGATCCCCAGATTGATTCGTGTCGAGTCGTAATAGAGGAGCTCGCCGATGCTCCCGCCCTCGACCATCTCGCGCATCTTGCGCACTGCCGGCGTGAAGACGAAGGTGTGATCGACAAAAAGCTGACGCTTCATAGCCGCGGCGAGCGCGACCAGTTCTCGGCCTCCGTCACGCTGGCTGCGAGCGGCTTCTCGACGAGGACGTGTTTACCCGCACGAAGCGCCTTTTCGGCAAGGGAGAAGTGCGAGGACACGGGTGTGGCAACCGCGATGAGATCGACATCGGGATCCGCGATCATCGCCTCGTAGTCGGTCGTGGTGGCAATCGACGGGTAAACGCGGGTTACGCCCGCCAGCCGCTCGGTGCGCATGTCGCAAACCATTTTGACTTGCGCTTTGTCCGACGGCAGCGCCATAAAGTTTCGGACGAGGTCGGGCCCCCAATATCCGTACCCGACGACGCCGACGGTGACGACCGGAGCAGCCACTACCCGATCGCCTTGCGCAGATGCGACGCAACGTATTCCACTTGCTCGCTCGTCATCTCGGGGAAAATGGGCAGCGACAGTTCTTCGCGCGCGATGCGCTCGGATTGTGGAAACGCTCCCTCGGCGTACCCCAGCGAGCTATATCCGGGCTGCAGGTGGCATGGAATCGGATAATGCACGTTCGTCTCGACGCCGGCTTGGCTTAGCGTCGCACGAATCGCGTCGCGGTTCTGCACGAATACCGGGTGGATGTGATAGGCCGACTCAGTCTGCGGCAATAGTACCGGGCGCTCGATCCCGCCCAACAGCGCGTCATACTGCGCGGCGACCCGCCGGCGCTCGCGCGTCCAGCCGGCGAGATACTTCGTCTTCACGTCGAGCACGGCGCCTTGAATCCCCTCGAGCCGAAATTGAAGCCGAGGACGTCATGGCGGTACTTTTCCTTGCTGCCGTGGTTGCGCAACAGACGCACTTGATCCGCTAGCCCCGAGTCGTCGGTAACCACCGCGCCGCCCTCTCCGCATGCGCCTAAATTCTTTCCGGGATAGAAGCTAAACGTCGCCGTTCCGGTCGCGCCGATCATATTGCCCTTGTAGCGTGCGCCGTGAGCCTGCGACGCATCCTCGATGAGCAACAAAGCGTTCTTCTCCGCAAGCGCGCGTAAGGCGTCGAGGTCGCACGGCTGACCGAAAAGATGCACCGGCAAAATTGCCTTGGTCCTCGGCGTAATCGCGGCCTCCACCGCGGCGATGTCGATCGTATAAGTCGGCGGTAAAACATCGACGAGCACCGGGCGAGCGCCGGTATACATGATCGCAGCGACGGTTGCGATAAACGTATCAGCCTGCGTGATGACTTCGTCGCCGGAGCCGACGCCGGCGGCAAGCAGCGCCAAGTGGAGCGCAGCCGTTCCCGTGTTTACCGCAACGCAATGCTTTGCGCCACAGAACTCCGCGAATCGGTACTCGAAGGCATCGACACCGGGGCCGAGGACAAAGGCGTTCCTATCGATGATCGCGCCGATTGCATTCATCAGTTCATCCCTGATCGGCGCATGCTGCGCGGTCAGGTCGAGGTACGGGATCCGCATCGCGGAGGGCAATGTCTTAGCCATGGAAATTGCGACCTTTGCAATAGATAGGGAAACTATGCGATGGGCACATCGCGATTCTCCGGCGGAGCGATGATGTGCTTCTCAAACTTGGCGATAATCGTGCGCCAAGCTAGGTCTAATTCCTCCACCCCGATCGCACGCGACACTGCGATAAAAACCGCACCGCCGATGGCGATCTGACCGAACAGATACCACGCACGCGACGAGAGCGTTGCTTCCGTGTGTACTCCCAGGGCATCGATCCAGTGCAGCGAGGCGTACATCGCGAGTGACGCGACAAGCACCTTGGCCATCGACGTGAAGAGCGCGCCCCAATCGATGCCGCGCACCAGGCGCGCAACGAGCCCAAGTAACAGCACGGCCTGCAGCATCTGGCTCAAGCTGTTGGCGAGCAGCAGCCCTTTCGCTCCGAGTGTCGGCAGCCACAACATCGATAGCAGCACGTTGAAGAGGACGGTCATGATCGAGATCGCAACGGAATCGCCGTCTCCCGGCAGGCGAACAGCAGCGCGTCAGGACGACGTTTGCGGCTAGCGCGACCAGCCGATCGCGGCGTAGGGCAGCAGGCCGGCGCGTAAGGTTCGGTGCGCTGGCCCGAACGCACCGCGTTCGAAGAGCGTCTGCACCATCGGATGTGCGAGCACGATCAGCGCGCAGACCGAGGGGATTGTGATGAAGTTGACGAGGCGCAGGCCGGTCACGGCGCTGCGCGCAACGCCGGCGCGATTCTTGCGCGCAAACTGCGCGGCGAGCAACGGGAAAATCACCGTCGCGATCGCGGCGGCGAATATCTGCTGCGGGAAATTGACGAGCTTCGTCACGTAGTTCATACCGGCATGTAGCCCGGCGCAAGCGTCGAGGCGAAGAAGCGATCGAAGAACAACGCAAGCTGTCCTGCGGCGCTACCGACGCGATGGGGCCAAGCAGCAGTCCACATCTTCGAGCAGGCCCGGTGGTGCCAGGTCGATAGTGAAGCGGTATTTGCCGATCGCCAAGAAGGCCGGGAGCTGCACGAGCATTTGCGCGAGGAGGCCCCAGAAGGTTCCGAGAACCAGCGCGAAGATCCCGTACTTGGCGTTCAATGCGACCACGCAGCCGATTGTAACGACGTTGAGCGCGATCCCGGTCAGCGCTGCTGACCGAAAACGGTGATAAGCGTTCAACATTGCCGAGAGAACACCCGAGAGGCTCACCGCAATGATGCTCGGCATGAGTGAGCGCGTCATGTGGATCGCCACGCCCATCTGCGGGCCCGGAAAACCATGCGCGATGATCGGCACATACCATGGCGCGGCAAAATACCCAATCGCCGCGCCAATCGTCAGCACGATGGCAAGCGAATTCACGATAGTGTTGCAGAGCGTCCACGCTTCGTCTTCTCGCCCGTGCGCGATATATTCCGAGAACGTCGGAACGAGCGCGCTCACCAGAGCCCCGTTGAACACGCCGAACAAAATCGTGGGGATCGTCGCCGCCGCCAGAAACGTGTCCATCTCCCACTGCGTGCCGTAGTACTTGGCATTGACGACCTCGCGAAGAAACCCGAGAATCGTTGAGGCAAGGGTCGCACCCATGACGAAGAGCGTGGAGAGCGCAACCGACATTCGGCGGTGGCGCGACGGACCGGCGGGACGACGCGAAGCCGTGCTTTAATGCGCTCCGTCCTTTCGCAAGACGGCGGGAATCGTCTTGGCGACGATAACGAGATCACCGAGCGGTGTCCACGTATCAATGTACGCGTTGTCGAGCTGCATCCAGTGTTCGAACGAGACTTCACTGCGGCCGTTGATCTGCCAGAGGCATGTCACGCCTTGCGGCACCACAGACGCCGGCGGGCTGCCGCGTCATAATGCTCGATCTCGCACGGTAGAGCGGGACGGGGACCGACGAGCGACATGTCACCGCGAATGACGTTGAAGAGATTGGGCAGCTCGTCGATGCTCGAGCGCCGCAAGAAACCGCCCAGCGGATGAAGCCGAGGATCTTTACGAATCTTGAAAACCGGCCCGTCAACTTCGTTGAGGTGCATCAGTTGATCGCGCAGCTCATGCGCGTTCTTGACCATCGTTCGTAACTTGAGCATCTTGAAGCGGCGCCCATGCTGGCCGACGCGCTCCTGCGCGTAGATCGGCGAGCCTCCCGTGACCAGCACGATGCCGATCGCAGCTACCAGCATGATCGGCGATGCGAGAATCAGCAACACCGAACCCAACGCGGCATCGATCACACGTTTGGACGTCCACCACGATTGCGGAACCTCGCGTTCCGCCACGCGTATCGCCGCCTGCACTAGTACGTCACCTTGAATGCTTCGAGCACGGCCTTGCCGACGGTGTCGAGCCCCTCGAGTTCGCCGAGAAACGCACCTGGGTGCGGTCCGACGTGCACGAATGGAACGTACTCACGCGTGTGGTCAGTGCCCGGCGCGGTCGGATCGCAGCCGTGATCGGCGGTAAAGATCACCTGATCCCCCGGTCGAAGCAGTTGCTCGAGCCTCGGAAGCATAGCGTCGAGCGATTCGAGCGCATCGGCATAGCCGCGGACGTTGCGCCGGTGACCGTATTTCGAATCGAAATCGTTGAGGTTGGTGAAGATAAATCCATGGTCGACTCGCTCGAGTAGATCGAAGGTCTTCTCCATCGCATCACGATTGTCGCTCACTCGCACCGATGATACGATCCCGTGTCCGCAGTAGATGTCGCAGATCTTGCCAACCGCATGCACCCCGACGCCGGCCTCGGCCAGCCGATCGAGCACGCTTGGTGGCGGTTCGATCGCGTAGTCGCGACGGTTCGGCGTTCGAGCAAAGGCCCCCGGTTCACCCACAAACGGCCGGGCGATCACCCGATTCACGTTATTTGGTTCAACCAGCATCGCACGCGCCCGTTCGCACCAATCGTACAGCGCCGCAAGAGGGATTACCTCTTCGTGCGCCGCCACCTGAAATACCGAGTCCGCCGAGGTGTAGAGGATGGGCCGGCCAGTTCCAAATGCTCGCGCCCGAGATGCTCGATGATCTCGGTGCCGGAGGCGGGAATATTTCCCGAGCGGCGCCTTGCCGGTGATGCGCGTAAACTCCTCAACCACGTCATCGGGAAAGCCTTCGGGATAGGTAGGGAAGGGAACGACGCGTAATAATTCCCGGCCATTTCCCAGTGTCCCGTGATCGTGTCCTTTCCCGCGACTGCGCTCGCGTAACCGGGCCACACGCGCTTTCGGGTGCTCGATAGCCGAAACGCCCGGCATAGCGGTAAGATGACCCAGACCCAATCGCTCGAACGACGGCAATTTAAACCTCCAACCTGGCGAGCAACGTTTCCAAGAGTGTTGGCGCCGCTCGCATCCCCGTATTCAGAAAAATCAGGAAGCGCACCGACACCGCCGGAATCCAAAACAACGGTTAAAAATCGCATAAAGCCAAGAAAGGCGTTTCGGCTTATCAGAAACGCAGTCTTGCTCCATGAGTATAGGAACAAATGACCATTGCCAGCGTTATACGAGGATGAGAGTCTGCCACCCGTGTGCAAACGGTTAGGCTTGCGATATCTACCGTTCTTATTGTTGCCTTAATTCTGGTATTGTGCGCACCGGGCATGGCGCAGACCCTAGGCACGCCCTCGGCTGCAACACCGACACCGCCGGCAATACCTACAGCGACACCGCTGCAACACCGACGGGCTCCCGGCAACGCCCACACCGCCGCTACGGTCATTCGCCTTAGTGCCGATCATATCGACTTCTACTACGATCGCTACGTCATCGAGGCTGACGGGCACGTGCAGGTGCAGACGAGCAACGGCATGACGATCACGCGGCGACGCCTTCTCGATGGATCTCGGCTCAATCGCTTTCTGGTAGCGAGCCACGTGCATTTCGGAGCAGCGGCGGAAACCTCGACGGCGCCGCAATTGCCGACCTCTTGGATTTCGATCGCATCTACTTTGTACCGGTCATCAGCAAGCCCGATCGCTGGACCTATGAGAACGGCGACTTTCTTCATCCGCTCAAAGGCAGGCAGATGCCCGGAGACGTGTTTTATTTTCCCGGACGATGAGCGCGACTGACGTCAGCCTCTCCGCCGAAATCAGCATTCATCGAATCAAAGCAATTCGCGCGCTTTTCGAATGTTCGAGCCTACTTCTTACATCAAGGCGTTCCCCTTCCGTCCTACTACGTGTACTTCGGAACGGGCCAGGATCTCGCGCAAAACTCGCTCTCCGGAGCGAACTCCGACGCAACCTGGAATGCGACCGGTAATGCGAACTCTATCTCGCACGCACGTGCGGTACGACGCTTTCAATCACGCGTATCTCGGCGGTCGAGCAGCACCTAGCGGGGAACGGACCAAACGAATACGCTGTCTTCTCGATCAACCCGCTGACGAAAGACGACAAGTATTGGAACCTCGTCACCGGAGAACGCATCGGTTCGAAGTTTGAGGTCTCCACCTTCACGCAGTTGTACACCGATCAGAATTGGTTTGCCGAGCCCTGGCATCGGCGCAAACGACGTACGTCACGTTGGTCCAGGCTTTTCATCGCTCGTACCTCACGTCTTCTTCAACCAAACGAACTACAACATGATCGGCCCTTCGCCGCGGCGTCGCCAAATCACCCGAACTCGTTGACGCTGACGTGGACTCGTACAACAACCAAATCTTCAAGACGCCGTTGTACCTTCAGTACCTCGCGAGGCATGGGGTATAACCATGATGCATACGGTTTACAAGATTATGGCGGGGTTCTCTACACGACGATTTGGGATCAGGTTCTGGGCTTCACGGTCTCACTGCCCAACGTCAAGATAGGTGATCGCGAGAAGCCGTATTCGATGTACTACTTCAACGCGTCGGCTGATTCGTTGCGGCGTGGAACGACCGTGCCGCACCACGTTAACGAGCAGAACACAACGCTCAGTCTGAGCCGACAGTTCTCGCGATTTGTCAATAGCTATCTTGCCTACAACGTCCAGAACACGAGCGATCTGTATCTGGTCGGGCGGATACGCCCCATCCGCACCGCTCTTGCCCGACGGCACTCCGTATACGCCGTTCGAATCCTTTCGCGGCGCGGCTTCGTTACGCACCAGCGACGCTCGGCACAACGTATTCCGCTTCACCAAATTTGGTAACGACGGTGACCTTTGCACATCACGATGATTTTCCGGCGCCCTATCCCGGGCTATTTCCGCTGCCGCCGCTCAACGCGATCGGTCAGTACACGTACAGCAATTACCTTGGGCAGCCGCCGTGGCAACTCGGCGCTGAAGTACGCGCGCACATTCTCCCGCATCTATCGGTCGACGTGCAACGCACGTATTACTTCCACTTTGGGAACCAGATTTGGAGCCCGTCCTTCGTGGTACAGTTGACGGAATGACGAATTTGCGACATCGTCTGGGAGCATTGCTCGCCGCACTCATACTCATCGCAGCATCCGCACCGGTCACGGTGACTGGTCAGTTGCTCGCCTATCAGGACGGGTTCGTCTTTTTCACCACTGGTGACGGCTTCCGGCTCGCGCCGAACGTTGCAATTCTCGACGAGCACACGAAGCAGCCGGCGAAACGCGCGCCGCAGGCGCGCGACTATGCGCGCGCCGTCTTCAACGACGCGGGTCAAGTCGTTGAAATCGACCTCTCGGACAAGCCGTACCCGGTAGGACCGTTGCCCGACGCGGCCCAAGCTTTCGCCGTTACCGCATCATCGCCGTATCCCAATCCGGAGTTGGGCGCACCGGCCCAAACCACGTCGAACGGCGTACCCGAGACCTTTACCGGGAAGCTCGTGTTAGTCAAATTCCAGGTGCAGGTACCGCCAACCACGCCGATTAGCGCACAAATCTATATTACGACCGACGTCTCTGACTGGAACCCGCAGGCAATTCTGATGGATCGGATCGACGCCTTGCACTTTGTCGTCATACGGCGGATGGCCTCAGGCACGATTCTGCACTTCCTCTATACACGCGGCTCGATGCAGAACGTCGAACGGTGGACCCAACGGTCTCTCGGTTCGCCCGCGCGAGTTGATCGTCAGCGATGCCGACACGAATTCGACGAATAGCGTCGTTGCGTCGTGGGCCGATAGCAATGATAACAGGATCCTCTCGCAACCGTCGGTCTTCCCAACGCCCTATAACCCCGCGCCGTTCCCGAACCTGCCCAACGGCGTACGCACGCCGCATCCGTGACGTTCTCTACTGAACCGTAATCGGAATCACGCGCTGCACTTTTATCCCCGCCGTGTTGCGCGCGATTAGCGTCATCTGATACGTGCCGTGAAAGAAGAACGGGACGTTCGGTACGACGTATTTCAGGGCGAAGCGGCCAACACCGATTTTGGGGACACCCACGGAGAACGTCGCGATGCGCGCTTCGACGCTCGCCACGTTCGACGTCGTTTCGACGGTGCCCGACAACGGTGTCGCCCGCATGCACCGTCTGATTGCTTATGTGGACGGCAACGATTCGGGGCGGCGCATTCGGCGCCAACCGCACAACCGGCACCGGCATTGGTGTCGGCGTCGGCGACGCCGTGGGCGGCGGAGTGCTCGGAGCCGCTGACGGCGTAGCGCTACGCACCAGTGCCGGGGTCGGCGTCGGTGCTGGTGTTGGTGATGCGGTGCCTTGCGACGCGCTGGGGCGATGTGCGCATGCGGCCGAGGCCAGCAACAAGGTCATGGCTGCAAAAGCCTGGAGTCGCTGCATTCTAAGGGTCATTCTCGCTTTCGTCGAATCTCTCCGGTCATGCCGGTTCTCAGCATCGTTGTTCCCCTATACAACGAGGAAGGTAACGTCGCCCCACTCGTGGAGCGCATCGTCGCGATCGTTGAACGCTTGGAAGGCGCGCCCTCGTATGAGATCGTGCTGGTCAACGACGGCAGCACCGATCGAACGCTCGAGCGCATCCGCGAGGAGCTGGCGCGGCGCGAGCACATCGTCTTGGTGAGCCTCTCGCGCAATTTCGGTCACCAGGTCGCGGCGACCGCCGGCATGGACATCGCACGCGGCGATGCGGTGGTGCTCATGGACGGCGATCTTCAAGATCCACCCGAGCTCATCGAGCAATTCGTCGCGAAGTGGCGCCAAGGCTACGACGTCGTCTACGCGGTACGCCGTACGCGCAAAGGCGAGAGTCCATTCAAGCTCTTCACCGCACGCCTGTTCTACCGCGTCATCAAACGCCTTACGAAAGTTTCGATCCCGGTCGACACCGGCGACTTTCGCCTGATGAGCCGCCGCGTAGTCGAGGCACTCAAGCGTTCGCCCGAACGTCATCGTTTCTTGCGCGGCATGGTCAGTTGGGTCGGCTACAATCAAGTCGGCGTCGAGTACGACCGCGACGAACGGCACTCGGGTACCACCAAGTATCCATTGCCGAAGATGTTCCGCTTTGCGATCGACGGCATCACCTCGTTCTCAGACGTACCATTACGCTTTGCGTCGTACCTCGGCTTCATCTCGAGCGCCGTCGCGTTTGTCTACGCCTTGATCGTCATCGGCTACAAGCTGTTCAGTTTGCACCCGCCCGGCTACACACCGGGCTGGGCATCGACGATCGTCGCCGTGCTCTTCTTAGGCGGCGTGCAGTTGATTAGCCTCGGCATTTTGGGCGAGTACATCGGCCGCATCTATGACGAGGTCAAGGGCCGGCCGCTCTACCTGATAAGCGACGTCGAGAGCAGCGCAAAGGCGCCGGCAATCGACTCTGCATTGACGCCGTCGCCATAGATCTCAGCCAGGACGTCACCGGACGTAACCGCGTCGCCGATGCGCGCATGTAAGCGAATACCGGCACGCGAGTTAGCATCGGTCAGCCTGCGTGCAACATTGCCCAACGCAACGGCATCGATCGCGCTAACGACACCGTCCGCACTCGCGTGAATCAACTCGACGCGCGGATCGGGGGCGAGAGTCTCGAGTGCGGCGCGCGTTCCGCCCTGGGCTTCGATCATCGCGACGAACTTTTCGTACGCCGATCCGTCCGCGAGCGCATGCTCTGCGCGAACGGTCGCATCCTTAATCCCACCCAACTCCAACATCGCTACGGCGATCCGCAGACAACCCGCACGCGCCCGCTCGTCGGCCGCTACGCCGCGCAGCAACTCGCGCGCCTCGATGACCTCGAGGCCGGTTCCGATAAACCGCCCCAGCGGTTCGTTCATATCGCTAACGATCGCGCGCGCCTTCCGGCCGAATTGCTCCGATATCCCAACGAGCATAGCCGCCAACGCCTCGGCTTGCGTGACGTCGCGCATAAAGGCCGCGCTTCCGCACTTGACGTCGAACACGAAGGCGTTGGCGCCGCCGGCGATCTTCTTGGAGACGATCGAAGACGCGATCAATCCGATGCTGGGAATGGTCGCCGTGTGATCGCGTAGATGATAGAGCCGCTTGTCGGCTGGAACGAACGCGTCGCTCTGCGCGGCGATCGCGCACCCGATGCGTTCGACCTGACGGACGAAGGCGTCCATCGGCAACGTTGCGTTGAATCCGTCGATCGCTTCGAGTTTGTCGATCGTGCCGCCGGTGTGCCCGAGCGCCCGTCCCGAAAGTTTGGCAACGTACACGCCGCAGGCCGCGACCAGCGGCACGGCAACGAGCGAAACGATATCGCTCACACCGCCGCTGGAATGCTTGTCGACTACGAACATTCCAGTCGGGATACGATAGTGTTGCGCCGCTTGCCACCATCGCGCGCGTCAATGCGGCAGCCTCGGTAGTGGTTAAGCCACGCCACACGCAGGCCATGCCGAGCGCCGCCATTTGTGCATCGTCGATATCGCCGCTTACGTACGCACCGACGATGCCTTCCCACACCGAGCTTTCCAACGCCTCACCATCGCGCTTTTGCTCGATCGCGCGTCGCATAGAGACATCATCCATTGCAGTTGGTCTTCGCTACAGCCCCGAAAAGCGCTGCGTGCCCTACCACTCGATTGTCGAGCGTTTTCCAATCCTCCCGGCGCTCGATCCGCGCTGGTTGCTCGCGTTTGTCGCACTTTTTGCCGGATCTGCGCTACTGACGCTTCGCCGCCCGGGTTTGGGTGCGGCGGCACTTGTCTTCGTGACACCCTTTGCCGGCGCGCATGCGCTTTTTGGAACCACGGTCACCGCACCCAAGGCGGTGCTCGTCGGCGTCATCGTCGGGCTGCTCGGCACACGCACTGCCTGGCCGGCATTGCGCCGTGCGCCCGCCATTGCCGTCGTCATAGCGTTCGGCGCCGTCATCGTCGCCAATGCGCTCACCGCCTTCGGGGCGCAGTATCGTCTCGAAGTCGCCCGCGAAGCCTTGAAATGGATTGAGTACCTCGGCCTGTTTTGCGCGATCTATGTCGCCTACCGGCTCGATCCGATGCCGCGCCTCGTGCGGGGCGCGCTCTTTGTTTCATTTTTCATCGTGGCGTGTAGCGCGTTGCTCGAACTCGCCGTTGGCGCCGCCTCGGGACTGGCGCTCGGCGCAACCGTCGTTCCGCGCATTGCCGGCGTGCTCGAAGGCCCAAACCAACTCGGCGGCTATCTCGAAGCGACGATCGCCGCGATCGGCGCGTGGCAGATACGCGACCCGCGACGCGTATCGTTTGCGCTGCTCGTCATCGCGGGCGTGGTTCTCGCATTGACCCTTTCGCGCGCCGCATTTCTCGGAACGCTGGTGGTGGTGGCAGTCCTCGCAATTGTCGAGCGCCGGCGCTCGCTCGCGCTGTGGCCGCTGGTGTGCGGACTTGCTGCCGGGTGCGTCAATGACATCGCATGGGCGCTGCGCGCACATGTACCGCTCACCGACATCTTCCTCCGCGGGAGTGACATCGACGCAACCCTTTCCGGCGGCGTGGGCGATCGCACCGAGCTCTGGCGCGCAGCACGATTCTTCTTCATGCATCATCCGCTGCTCGGCATCGGCGCCGGGAACTATCAGTTCGAACTGGCGCAGGCCGGCTTGCCGGGCGTACGCACGCAGGCCAACAGCTGGTACCTGCAAGCGGCGGCCGAGGGCGGCATCGTACTGCTCGCGGCAACCCTGGCGTGGCTCGCAGCGATCCTGCACGCGCTCTATGGATCTCTGCGCGGCTCGCCATGGGCGCTTGCCGGCTTTGCTGCAACTTGCGCGTTCATACTGCACGGCTTCGTCGACGATCTGGTCTTTTATCCGAAAGTTGCCGAAGCGTGGATCGCGCTGGTAGCGCTTGGAGTTGCCGATCCGGTTGTGCGGCGTGCTATAATCGACGGCCCGTGACCGCCCAAACCGCAATACCCAACCTCGCATCACACGACGCCCTGCTTCGCACAATCGCCACGTCGCCGCGCGCGCTCGCGCCGATCGTCGACGAGCTGCGCACCGGCGCCGGCGTGTATGCCGCGCACGAAACGATTGCCGCCGCGCGTCCGGCCCTGCTCGCTTCGCTCTACCGCGCGCTCGAGCGGCCAATGCTGGTCATCGTGCCGACGCCCGACGTCGCGGAACGCGCCTTCGCCGACCTCCTTTATTACTTGGCCGAAGACGAGCCCGAGCACGTGGCGTTGCTGCGCTCGCGCGACGAAGCGCTGGGCGCCATCGAAAGCCCCTCCGAACGCAGCGCGCGGATGACGCTACTGGCCGACCTCGCCTCGGGTAGGTCGCGCCTCGTTCTGGCGCCGGTCGCCGCGCTGCGGCAGTACCTGATGCCGCGCGCGATCTTCGAGGCATCGTGCCTGACGTTGCGCAACGGCGACGAACCCGGCTTCGAGCGGCTGCAAGAGCAGCTCTTCGCGCTGGGCTACGTGCGCGCCGACGTGGTCAGCGCGGTGGGCGAGTACGCGGTGCGCGGCGGCATTCTCGACCTCTTTGCGTCGAGCGAGGATGCGCCGATCCGCATCGAGTTTTTCGGCGACGCGATCGAGAGCATGCGGCCATTCGACCTAGCGTCGCAGCGTAGCGAGGGCGAACGCGCGTCGATCGAGATCGCGCCATGGAGCGAGATACCGCGCGACGCGCATTACCGCACGCGCGTGCTCGAGCGCTTCGAGGGCCCCGACGCCGTTCGCAGTTCGCTTGCGACCTACATCGAGAGCGGCAACGAGTTGCCGGCCTCGTGGCTTCCGCTAGCGTACGACGAGCGCACCACGCTGCTCGACTATCTGCGCGACGACGCGATCGTCGTGCTCGACGAGCCCGGGATGCTCGCCACCATCGAGAGCGCGCTCGAAGAAGAGCGCTCGCGCGAGCAGAGCGTGCTGTTGGCCGGCGTTGAATCCGGCGAATTCTCGGTCAGCGATTCCGAGGTCGACGATGCGCTCTTGGCCGAGATCGCTGCGCCGCATCCGCGTTTGGCCGAACTCGCGCCGGCAATACGCGCGCATCCCGTGCTGATCTTCCCCGGTGCGATCGAACGCCACGACGACATGGAGTGGGTTCCACGCGCGAACAAGACCCACGTCGTCGACTGCCGCCCGGTCGAGCACTTCAACCGTCAGATCGAACTTTTCTCGGCCAGCGTACGCGAGTGGGTCGCGGCCGGCGAATCGCTGCACATCGTCAGCGGTGCGGTCTCACGCACGGCCGACCTGTTGCGCGCCGCGGGCATCGCGCCGGACCGCATCGTCATCGATCACGGTTCGATCGAGGCCGGATTTGCGCTGCCCGATCTGCGCTTGCGCGTGCTGGGCGATCGCGAAATCTTCGGCGCGCCGCCCAAGCGCGTCAAACTGCGCGCGGTCAAGGAAGGCATCCCGGTTACGCTGGCTGACCTGCGCGTCGGCGACTACGTCGTGCACGCGGTGCACGGCATCGGCCAGTACTTAGGCTTACGCACCGAGACGATTCTCGGCGCGACGCAAGACTATCTCGATCTCGCCTACGCGGGTTCCGATCGCATGCTGGTACCGGTCACGCAGATGCATCAGGTCACGCGATATTCCGCCGCGGAAGGGCAATCGCCGCGCCTTTCAAAGATGGGCGGCGCCGATTGGGCGCGCACCAAGTCGCGCGTCTCCGAGTCGCTCGCCAAAATCGCCGACGGCTTGGTGGCGCTCTACGCCGAACGCGAATTGAGCCGGGGCTTTCAATTCGGGCCAGACACGCCGTGGCAAGCCGAGATGGAAGAGGCGTTCCCCTACGAGCCGACGCCCGATCAGCGCAAAGCGATCGAAGCGGTCAAACTCGACATGGAAAAGGCGCAGCCGATGGACCGGCTCGTCTGCGGCGACGTCGGC
Source organism: Vulcanimicrobiota bacterium (assembly GCA_963837195.1). GTDB lineage: Bacteria > Vulcanimicrobiota > Vulcanimicrobiia > Vulcanimicrobiales > Vulcanimicrobiaceae > Aquilonibacter. Next base: position 2,332,313 of record CAWIMO010000006.1, on the reverse strand, counting down.
TACGGCAAGACCGAAGTGGCGATGCGCGCCGCGTTCAAAGCCGTGGCTGAAAAGAAGCAAGTCGCCGTGCTGGTGCCGACGACACTGCTCGCGGATCAGCACTACCGCACCTTCAGTGCGCGCTTCGCCGGTTTTCCGTTACGCATCGAAGAGCTCTCGCGCTTCAAAACCAAAGCCGAGGCGCGCGCCATTCTTGCCGACCTCGCACTAGGCAAAGTCGACGTCGTCATCGGCACGCACCGCTTGCTACAGAAAGACGTCGCCTTCGCCGATCTCGGTTTGATCGTCATCGACGAAGAGCAGCGCTTCGGCGTCATGCATAAGGAGCGTCTCAAGGAGTACAAGACCTCGGTCGACGTGATGACGCTCTCGGCCACGCCGATTCCGCGCACGCTGCACATGTCGTTGATGGGCGTACGCGATCTCTCGCTGATTCAGACCGCGCCGAAGAACCGCATGTCGGTCAAGACCGTCGTCGTACCGGCCAGCGATGCGATCGTGCAACGCGCCATCACCGCCGAACTCGATCGCGGCGGCCAAGTCTACTATCTGCACAACCGCATCGAATCGATCTTTGCGGTGCGTAACGCCCTGCAACGTCTGGTGCCGCGCGCGCGCATCGCCGTCGGTCACGGACAGATGCACGAGAACGAACTCGAGCCGGTCATGCAAGCCTTCATCGATGGAGAGACGGACGTTCTCGTCGCCACCACGATTATCGAGAACGGCATCGACATCCCCAACGTGAACACGATGATTGTGGGCGACGCCGATAAATTCGGGCTCGCGCAGCTCTATCAACTGCGCGGCCGCGTCGGCCGCTCGAATCATCAGGCGTATTGCTACCTGCTCTATCAAGGGCACAAGGCGCTTACCGAAGAGGCGAAGGCGCGGCTCGAAGCGATTCGCGAGTTCACCCACCTCGGGTCGGGTTTGCAAATCGCGATGCGCGACCTCGAAATTCGGGGTGCGGGCAACCTGCTCGGCGCGGCCCAATCGGGCTTCATCGGTTCGGTCGGTTTCGATACCTACTGTCAAATGCTGGCCGACGCCATCGCCGAGCGGCGCGGCATGGCGCCCTCGCTCGACGACCGGCGCGAAGCGGTCATCGATGTCAAGATCAGTGCGTTCATTCCGAGCGATTACATCCCACAGGTCTCCCAGAAGATCGCCGTCTACCAGCAACTTGCCAAAGCCCGCTCGCAAATCGAGGTCGAAGAGATTGCCGCCGGCGTGCGCGACCGCTTCGGGCCGCTGCCCGTTCCCCTCGAGCGGCTGGTCGAGCTGACCAAGCTGCGCGCGATTGCGCTCGAGCGCCGGATCACACGGGTGGTGGTCGATGAGCGGCGCCTTACGCTTGGTGTCGGCTCAGGCTTCGAGCTCGATCCGGCGGCGATTCCCAAGCTCCAGTCACTTACCAAGAATCGCTTTCGCTTCGGTGAGGGGAAGGTCGTCGTCGACCTCCCGGCCGTCCCTGCTGGGCAAGCCTCTGAGGCGGGCTGGATGCCGCTGCTGCGTAAGCTGCTCGAGGCGCTCTGAGCAATTTTTGAAGAGGGCCTCACGCGCGGCCGAAGAACCCAAGGCCGTCGGCGGAGCCCACAATGCTCCGCTTTCCTACGCACTGAGTTTTCCTAACCTGGAGTGACCATGCCGAATCTCTCCCGCGCCGTCGCGGGTCTTGCCACGCTGCTCTTGGCCGCCGGGCTGTGCGCCTGTTCGGGCGGCGGTGCACTCGCGACCGTCAACGGGCAGACGATTAGCAAATCCGATTTCGATACCAAGCTCGAGTCGAGTCCCGCGGCGATCTCGACGCTGCAGCAGATGGTCCGTGAGATTCTGCTCCAGCAATACGCGCAGAAGAACAACATCACGGTGAGCGACGCAGACATCGCCGCGCGCGAAGATCAGTACAAGGCGAACTTCCCGCCGGGACAGTGGGACGAAATGCTCAAGTCGCGCGGTCTCACCGAGGACGACGTGCACAAACTGATCAGCGATCAGATCATCATCGACAAAGCGGTCGGCAAGAACGTCGCCATCTCCGACGCGCAGATCAAAGCCTACTTCGACAAGAATCACGCCGCGTTCGACAAGCCGGCGCAGGTCGATGCGCGCCACATCCTCGTGGCCGATCTCAAGACCGCGCAAAAAGTCGAAGCCGATTTGAAAGCGGGCAAAGACTTCGCGGCCGAAGCGAAAGAGTACTCGATCGATCCGGGCAGCAAAGACAAAGGCGGCGAACTCGGCGAGATCCGCCACGGTCAGATGGTACCGGCGTTCGATGCCGCAGTCTTCTCGTTGCCGGTCAACGTGATCAGCGCTCCGGTGAAGTCGCCGTTCGGCTATCACATCATCCAGGTCGAGAGCCGGACGCCCGGACAGAAAGCCACGCTTGCGAACACCAAGGATAAGATCGCCGATTTGCTGCGCCAGCAGCAAGAGGCGCCGCTGATCCAGCCGTTCCTCGCCGATCTGCAAACCAAGGCGAACATCCAGATCAGCGATCCGCGCTTCCAAGCGGCCTTCCCGTCACCGGAACCGACACCGCCCCCGGCGCAAGCGGCGCCGCCCGCCGGCGCAGCGCCCAACGGCGCGGTTTCACCGGCCGCGAGCCCATCGCAATAGGCTTTATCCGTCAAAGGTGAACCTTTGCCGTCTAAAGCCGTCGATGGGCCCCCACATGGGGGCCCATCGCTATTTCTCGAAATACTCAACCAAATATGCTCGTTCGTATCGTCGGCCTCGGTCCCGGTGATCCCGGCTACCTGACAGTCGGAAGTCTCGAAGCCCTGCACGAAAGCACGGTCGCGGTGGCGCTGCTGGCGCCTCCCGATCTGGTCCGCGCGCTCGAACGCAGCGGCGTCACGATCGATCGCGCGCTCGTTCCCGACGCCGGCGCCCTCGCGTACGGAAGCGCCGAGGCCGTCGCGCACTTCGTCGCCACGTTGCACAGGCTACAGATTGAATCGTTCGGTCTGGGCGTGCTCGGCAATCCGCTCTCCGACCTAGGCGGACTTCCGCCGCTGTTGCGCGCGCTCGAAGCGGCGGGGCACACCACGCGTCTCACGCCCGGTATGCCGCACGCAACGCTCTCCGCGTCGATTGCGATGCCGCTCGTGCCGCTGCCGCCGCAATCGCAACACTATTCGTGGGACGATTTGATCGAGATCATGGCACGCTTGCGCGACGGTTGCCCGTGGGATCGCGAGCAAACGCACCGCACGCTGGTGCCGTATCTGATCGAAGAGACCTACGAAGTCGTCGAAGCGATCGAAGCCGAGGATTTGAATGCGCTGTGCGACGAGCTGGGCGACCTGCTCTTGCAAATCGTCTTCCACGCGCAGCTCGGTGCCGAGACCGGGAAGTTCACCGTTGCCGACGTGGTCGACGCGCTCTCCAATAAGATGGTGCGCCGCCATCCACACGTCTTCAGCGATGCGGTGATCGAAGACGTCGATTCGCAGTGGCGCAGTTGGGAGACGCTCAAGGCGCAAGAGGCCACCGGACAAAAGCGCAAGAGCCGGCTCGAAGGCATCCCCAAAGCGCTCGGAGCGCTGCAGCGCGGGCAGCGGATGCAAGAAAAGGCCTCGCGCGTCGGTTTCGATTGGCGCAACATCAGCGGCGTGCTCGACAAACTGCACGAGGAACTCACCGAGCTTGCCGAGGCGCAGCGACTGGGGCAAGACGATCCGCACGTGCGCGAAGAACTCGGCGACGTGCTCTTTACCGTAGTGAATCTTTCGCGCGCGCTCGGGATCGATGCGGAGACCGCGATGCGCGAGGCCAACGAGAAGTTCTACCGCCGCTTTGCATTCATGGAAGAGCGGGCAGCCGCCGGCGGAAAGACGCTCTCCGATCTCTCGCTCGACGAACTCGAGGAACTGTGGCAACTGGCAAAGACCCAAGCAGCCTAACCGCGCTCATCCGTTTGCGGATGAGCGCGCACGACGCGCACTATGGCGGAGACCTCGTCGACGGCGCCCGCATGCTCGCGCTCTTCGGCGACGTTGCAACCGAGTTGCTGATCCAACTCGATGGCGACGAAGGGCTCTTCGTCGCTTACGACTGCGTGGAATTTCTCGCGCCGGTCTACGCCGGCGACTACATCGAAGCGCACGGACGGATCACGAAGATCGGCAATACCTCGCGCGCGATGGAATTCGAAGCCCGCAAGGTCATCGCCGCACGCACCGATATCAGCGCCAGCGGCGCCGACGTTCTGCCCGAACCCATTATCGTGTGCCGCGCAAGCGGCACGTGCGTCACGCCGAAGGACAAGAAACGCAAATAGCCCCCTTGGGGGAATTTAGACTAGACGTGCGTGCGTTTTCTTCTTCCAGAACAGCTCGTAGTAGATGAAGTTCGAGCACAACATCCAGATATAGTACGCCGGGTAGCCCAGCCACACGCCGGGCAATCCGAAACGCTGCATGCCGAAATAGGCAATCGGCAATTCGACGAGCCAGATTCCGACCAGCATGTAGAGCGTGGGCACCAGCACCGTGCCGCTGCTGCGCATCACGCCGGCGATGATCGCGCTGTTGCCGAACACTAGGTACGACCAGAGCGTAATCATCAAGAGTTGGTGAGCGATGTGCACCGTCGGCTCGTCCGTGATGAACAGCCGTAACAGCGCATACGCGAGAAAATAGCAGGCCGTGATCAGGATACCGCCGACCGCGTAGTTGAGCATGACCGCGGAGCGGATCACGCTGCCGAGCTTGTCCTCGCGTCGCGCGCCGATACACTGCGCGCCGAAGATCGAGGCGGCGATGCCGATCGAAATTGCCGGGAACTGCACGTAAGCCACGATTTGGTTGACGGCACCGTAGGCCGCGGTCGCGCGCGGGCCGTAGTGATTGACAAAACTGATGATGGCGATCTCCGCCAGCGAAACCATCACGACTTGGATGCCGGTCGCCACGCCGATACGAATGACGTTCCACAGGATATGCGGATCGATGATCATATCGCGCGCCATCTCGCGATCGAATTTGAGAGGACTGTTCCGGCGCGCGAGCAGCACCAGCAGCCCGATGAGGCCGATACCGTTCGCGATCGTTCCCGACACGGCGGCACTAACGACGCCGAGGTGCGGCAAGCCGAACCAGCCCTGGATGAATGCCGGCGTGAAGAATACGGAAAGCACGGTGCTGACGATCAGAAACCACAGCGGCGTCTGCGAGTCGCCGACGCCGCGGAGAAACGTCGTGTACACCAAATACGGGAAGAGCAGCGGCGCGGTAAGGAACACGACGCGCGTGTAGGCGTCGGCCTGTGACAAAATAGCCGGCGGCGTGCCGAGCCGATCGAGCATCCACGGCGCGATCAGCGTACCGACGACGGAGGTAAAGATCGCGAAGAGCAGCGTGGCGCCGAGCACGGTACCGGCAACTTTCTTCACGCGATGCTCGTCTTTTGCGCCGTAGGCTTGGCCGATCAACACGGTGCTGCCGCTGGCGATGCCGATCAAGAACGAGAACAGCAGAAAGACCACCGGAAAGACTGCCGACACTGCGGCCAATGCGTTGACACCGATCATGCGTCCGAGGAAAATCGAGGCAAAGGTCTGCGAGGCCGACTGCAGGATGTTGCTGATCATCAACGGGATCAGAAAGATCAGCATGATCTGCCACATGGGTTTGCTATCGTCGAAGATATTCACGCCCATCCGACGGGCCGGAGTCGCCTGCGCCATACGCCCTTCTCCTCTCGGCGCACCACCTGAAAACTCCCGCTAGGACACCTTGATGCGATTGGATAAATTCATGAAGATAGCGCGTCTTTCGAAACGACGCAGTGAGGCGCACGAAGCGCTCGAACATGGCCGCATCACCAAAGACGGAAAGCCGCTCAAGCCCGCGTACAACGTGAAGCCCGGCGACGTGCTCGAGATTCACTACGCCACGCGCTACGTTACCGTACGGGTACGTGAGGTTCCGTTACGCATGACGCCGGGCGTAAAGGCCGCCGAACTCTACGAGATCGTCGACTCACGCAAAGACGATCCGGCCGAATGGATCTAGTGCATTGGCCGCATCATCGATCTCGGCCGACACCAAAGACGCGCTAGCGCGCGAGATGCCGAGCGCCGCGCACTGCAAAGCCGCGCTTCTGACGGGCCTAGGGCTCTACGGTGCCAACGCTGCGTGCACGGTCTTCATCACGCACCGCAATTCGGTTGCGCGCCTCTTCTGGTCGCTGCTCGAAGATCGCAAGTCGCACCCGATCGAGAGCCGCGCGGTGACGCGGCTTGCGCGGCTTCCGACGTTTGCAATCGCGCTCCCGGCGCCGCGCAATGGAATGCCGCCCAAACCGACGCTCAAATGCGATCGGCTCATGGAGATTCGCGCGGCGTTTCTCGCCTGCGGGTCGCTTGCCGCCGGGGCACACGGTTACCACCTCGAATTCGTGTTGCCCGATCGCGAGCTAGCCGAGCGCTTGGTCTGGATGCTGCGCAGCACCGGTCGCGCACCCAAGCGCACGGTGCGCAAGCGACGCGAGGTGCTCTATTACAAAGACTTCGAAGCGATCGTCGACGTGCTCACGATTATCGGCGCATTCGGCGCGGTATTGCATCTCGAGGACGTGCGCGCGCTGCGCGAGACGAAGAACCGCATCCACCGCTTGGTCAATACCGAGGCGGCGAATCTCGAGCGCGCGGCAGCTGCGGCTGCGGCCCAGCGCCGCGTCATCGAGTACCTGGAAAACGCCTGCGGCCTCGGTCAACTTTCGCCGCCGCTGCGCGAAATCGCCGAGCTGCGCTTGGCCTATCCCGATGAATCGCTGGCGGAACTCGGCGCGCGCTGCAATCCGCCCATTGCCAAACCGACGGTCTCGAGCCGCCTGAGCGCGCTGAGCCGGCTTGCCGCACGGCTGCGCACCGGCAGGGCCTCTTGAGCTGGGCCCGGTAGATGCGAGAGCTATGCGAATTGGGATCAACGGCTTTGGCCGCATCGGACGGAACTTTGCCAAGGCGCTACTCGAGCGCCATCCGGACATCCAGATCGTCGCCGTCAACGATCTCACCAGCGCCACCGAATGCGCGCACCTCTTCAAATACGATAGTAACTACGGAACGTTCGACGGCGAGGTCACCGTCGATGGTGACGCTATCGTGGTCAACGGCAAGCGCATCAAGGTTCTAGCCGAACGCGATCCGGCGAAACTGCCGTGGAAAGATCTGGGCGTCGACGTCGTGATCGAATCGACCGGCCTCTTTACCGACGCGGATAAGGCGCGCGCCCACATCACCGGCGGCGGCGCCAAAAAGGTGATCATCTCCGCGCCTGCCAAGGGCGAAGATGTCACGCTCGTGCTCGGGGTCAACGAGCACATGTATGACCCCGAGAAGCACAATATCATCTCGAACGCGTCGTGCACGACCAACTGCCTTGCGACCGCGGTGAAGCCGCTGGTCGATCACTTAGGCTGGGTCAAAGGGTTCATGACCACGGTCCACTCGTATACCAACGATCAAGTCATCCTCGACGCGCCGCACAAGGATATCCGCCGCGGACGCAACGCGGCAACGAACATCGTGCCGACCAGCTCGGGTGCCGCCAAAGCGTTGTACCTGACGATTCCGGAAGTCAAGGGCACGTTCGAGGGCTTCGCACTGCGCGTGCCGACTCCGACCGTCTCGATGGTCTATCTCGTTGCACAAGTCAAGAAAGCGACGACGCGCGATGAGATCAACGCGATCTTGCGGGCCGACGCGGAAGGACCGCTCAAAAAGTACGTGCAGTACACCGAGGAAGAGCTGGTGTCGAGCGACTTCAAGCGCTCGCCATATAGCTCGATCATCGACTCGAAGTTGACACAAGCGGTCGACGACATGGTGCAGATCTGCGCGTGGTATGACAACGAGTGGGGGTACTCATGCCGTCTGGGCGATCTGACGGCCATGGTGCTCGACAAACTGCCCAGCAAGGTGTAGGCGCTGAACGTCCACACCATCGACGACCTCGACGTGCGCGGCAAGCGGGTGCTGGTGCGCGAGGATCTCAACGTGCCCATGACCCCTTCGAGCGGCTCAGGGCAGGCTAGCGTGGCTGATTTTACGCGCATCGATGCGGCGCTGCCGACGCTGCGCCGGTTGCACGATCGCGGGGCACGCGTGATCGTGCTCTCGCACTTGGGCCGCCCCGTCCTTCGAGGCGCCTCCGGCGCACCTCAGGATGACCCTGCCAATGCAAAACTTTCGCTCCGCCCCGTAGCCGCAGCGCTCGCGCAGCGCCTCGGCTTGCCTGTCGCCTTTGCCGATGACAGCGTGGGGCCCGCGGCGCGCGACGCGGTGGCGAAGCTGACCGACGGCGACGTGCTGCTGCTCGAAAACGTGCGCTTCCATCGCGGTGAAGAGGCCAACGATCCCGCCTTTGCGCGCGAGCTCGCATCGCTCGGCGATATCTATGTCAACGATGCCTTCGGCACGGCCCATCGTGCGCACGCCTCCACCGAAGCACTCGCGCATCTGTTACCGAACGCTGCGGGACTCTTGATGCAAGCCGAACTCGCCGCGCTCGCGCGCCTTACCGACGATCCCGCCCATCCTTACGTCTGCGTGATCGGTGGCGCGAAAGTCAAAGATAAAGTCGACGTCTTCACGCACTTGATGAACAAGGTCGATGCCTTCTGCGTCGGCGGCGGCATGGCCAACACCTTTCTGGCCGCGCGCGGGACCAACGTGGGAACCTCGCTGCGCGACGACGATCTCGAACCAGCGCGCCGGATTCTCACGCTCGCGGCGCATCAAGACATCACGTTGCACCTGCCGATCGATGTTATCGTATCGCCTTCGTTCGATGCCGACGATCGGGCGCACACGGTCGACATCGAAGACGTCGGCAACGAGATGATTCTCGACATTGGCCCCCGCACCGGCGCTGCCTACGCCGCCGCGATCGCGCTCGCCAAGGAAATCGTCTTCAACGGTCCGATGGGTGTGTACGAAAAACCCGCCTATCGCGCGGGCACCAAAGTCGTCGGCGACGCGATCGCGGCAGCGACGCGGCGCGGCGCAACCAGCGTCGTAGGCGGCGGCGATGCGGCTGCAGCGGCACACATGCTCGGGTTTGCCGACGCGATGACCCACGTTTCCACGGGCGGGGGTGCGACGCTCGAGTTTCTCGAGGGACGTACGCTTCCCGGCGTCGCCGCACTCGAGCAACGATAGATGCCGCGCACGATCGTCGCAGGCAATTGGAAAATGCACAAGACCGCGGCGCAGACGCGGACCTTCCTCGAAGCATTTCTCCCGCTTGCCGCGCACGTTCCCTCCCGGATCGACATCGTCATCGCGCCGCCATTCACCGCGCTCTGCGCCGCGCACGAGGTTCTGCGCGGGCACACGCGCGTCGCCCTCGGCGCGCAGAACGTTCACTGGGAACTGCAAGGCGCATTTACCGGCGAAATCTCGGTGCCGATGTTGCAAGAGTTCGGTGTGCGCTACGTCATCGTCGGGCACTCGGAGCGCCGCACCTTCTTCAATGAGCTCGATCGCACCGTCAATCTCAAAGTGAAAACCTTGCTCGCGCACGACATGACGCCGATCGTCGCGGTCGGCGAAACATCGCAAGAACGTCAAGCGGGACATACCGACCAACGCGTGGTCTCGCAGACCATAGCCGCGCTCGACGGACTAGACGCAACCGACGTTGCCCGCGTCGTAATGGCCTACGAACCGATCTGGGCGATCGGCACCGGGGCGAATTGCGACCCCGTCGAAGCCAATCGCGTCATGGGCGAGATTCGCGGCAGCGTGCAAGGTTTGAGCGACGTGCCGATTCTCTACGGCGGCAGCATGAAGCCCGAGAACGTGGCCTCGTACGCAGAACAACCAGAAATCAACGGCGGACTCGTCGGCGGCGCATCGCTCGACCCCGACGACTTTGCAACGCTGATTGACGCGGCAGAACGTCATGCATAAGCCGCTGGTGCTTGCCGTGCTCGACGGCTGGGGCTGTAGCGACGCGACGCACGGCAACGCCATTGCTGCCGCTGCACTGCCGCACTGGCGCGCATTTTTCGATCGCTATCCGTGGACGACGCTCGAAGCATCGGGCGAAGCCGTCGGGTTGCCGAAGGGCATCATGGGCAATAGCGAAGTGGGACACATGAACATCGGCAGCGGACGCGTGGTGCCGCAGGGTGTCGTGCTCATCGACGCCGACATCGCTTCAGGCGCATTCGCGGTCAACCGCACGCTGCTCGAGTGCCTAGAGCACGTCAAGCGCTATCGCTCGACGCTGCATCTGCTCGGCCTGCTCTCCGACGGACAAGTTCACAGCTCGATCGCGCATCTCTTCGCGTTGATCGATGCTGCCGTTATGGCGGACGTACCGCTTGCAGTCCACGCCTTTCTCGACGGACGCGACGTACCGCCGCGCTCGGCGCAAATATACATCGAAGCGCTCGAAGAAAAACTCGACGCGGTCGGACGGCCGGGATCGATCGCTTCGGTCAGCGGCCGTTTTTATGCGATGGATCGCGACAAGCGCACGGAACGAACCGATGCAGCCTTTACCATGCTGGTGCGCGGCGAGGCCGCCTACCACGCGCCGACGGCAATCGCGGCGTTGCACGCCGCGTACGCGCGCGATGAAAGCGACGAATTCGCCGTCCCAACGATCGTGGACCCGGCACGCACCATCGGCGACGGCGACGCCTGCATCTTCTTCAACTTCCGGCCCGATCGCGCGCGACAGCTCACCGCGCGCTTTAACGAGTACGGTTGGAAGAACGGCATCTTTGCAACGATGACCAAGTACGACGAGACCTTTCCCAACCCGGTGCTCTTCGGGTCGCGCCCGCAGTTCGATACGTTTGGTGAAGTGATCTCGCGCGCCGGATTGACGCAGCTGCGACTCGCCGAAACGGAGAAGTACGCGCACGTCACCTATTTTTTCAATGGCGGCCGTGAGGAGGTCTTCCCCGGCGAAGATCGCAAGCTCGTCCCCTCCGACCGCAGTGTAGCCACGTACGACTTGGCGCCGGCGATGCGCGCAGCGGAGATCACCGACGTCGCGGCGGACGACATCGAGCATCATCGCCACGACGTCATCATCATGAACTACGCCAACGCCGACATGGTCGGCCACACCGGCAAGTGGGGGCCGACGGTGCAGGCGGTGGAGATTCTCGACGGCTGCCTCCAGCGGCTCGCGGATGCCGTACTTGCGGCGAATGGACTGCTGGTTATCACGGCCGATCACGGAAATGCCGAAGACAAGATCGACAAGGACGGCAATCCGCTCACCGCCCACACCACCAATCCGGTACCGCTGATCCTCATCTCAAACGACGTGCACGGCACCTTGGCCCCGGGCGGCAAGCTCGGCGACATCGCGCCAACCATCCTCGCGCTCGAGGGATTACCGGTGCCGCCGGCTATGACAGGAAAGAATTTGTATGATCGATCGCCGATCGCCCAACGATAAACTTCTCGCCGTCGACGCGTCGCGCGTCGAAGACAGCGCCGGCGGTCCGATCGATCTGGCGATCATTCTGGGCAGCGGGCTCTCGTCGGCACTGCGCGATGCATTCGCTCACGTCTCGATTCCCTACGACATCATGTTGGGAATGCCGGTCGCTACGTTGCGCGGTCACGCGGGCGAAGTGCTGGTGGGAACGTGGCAGGGCAAACGCGTTGCCGCGTTCGCCGGTCGCGTGCACCTTTATCAGGGCTTTTCTCCGGTCCAAGTCACGACCGGCGTGCGCCTTGCGCATGCCGCCGGAGCGCGCATGGTGATCCTTACGAATGCGGCCGGGTCGTTGCGCGACGATTTGCACCCCGGCGACATCATGATGATCTCTGACCATATCAACTTGACCGGGCGCAATCCGCTGATCGGCTGGCCACACGACAATCCTTTCGTCGATATGGCGGATGCGTATTCAGCGCGGCTGCGGGCGATTGCAAAGTCCGTAGCAAAGCCCGAGCATCGTTTGCGTGAAGGCATCTACGCGGGACTCCTGGGTCCCAACTACGAGACCCCGGCCGAGGCGCAATATCTTCGCACCATCGGTGCCGATGCTGTTGGTATGTCGACCGTCCTCGAGGCAATCTTCGCCCGGTTTCTGAGCATGGGCGTGCTGGGGTTCAGCATGATTACCAACATGGTCGCAGCCGCCGGAACGAGCCACGGTGACGTAACCGACCAAGGGGCGCAGACCGGCCCGCACCTAGCCGAGCTGATCGCCGCATTTCTCAAAAAGATCTAATTAAGCGCAATCTCATAAAGCGTCAAGGACGTTGTCAGGAAACCCCGTCATACTCGTGCCAAAGAGGAGCGGCACGATGTTCAAGAACCTGCGAACGGCGTCCGATGAGATGATCCTGGCCGAGGCCCTGATCTACTTCGTGTTTATCGGCACCTTGACGCTGGGCGCGACGCTCGCGACCGCCCTTATACGCTAGCCCGCGCTACGGCGCTGCCCCGTACGAGCGCACCAGCATGACGCGCACCGTCGACGGCCCGTACGGCACATCCGCCTTGAGCCCAACCTGTCCGGTGATCAGCGGCGCATAGAGCGCCCCCGAGTTCACCCCGTAGAGCACGTACCGCAGGTCGTTCGAACCGAAGAGGTTATCGACCGAGACCTGCAATGCCGTGTGCGGTGCGACCGGCTGGCGTATCGTCGCATGGCCAACGAGGTACGCGGGGATGTTGAACATATTGTTCGAGCCGTAGTACGTGAGTCCAAGCGAAGCGTACTGCCCCCAGCTGCCGCGGCGATGAATCTCCGCGTAGCCCATCGAGTAGGGCTCGCTCTTGTTCGAGATGTTGTTGTAGCCCGAGCCGTTCGAAATGTAATTGATGCCCGGGATCACGCCCAGGTTCGTCGCGAGGCCGCCGGCAGCCGTCGAATAAAAGCCCGGGGGAAGGTTGTACGCATAGGCGCGCGCGAGATCGCCCGAGACCGTGTAGCCATACCCGACCGCAGGATCGCGGTGCAGCGCAACCTCGACACCTTGGTCGCGGCTTTGCGCGAGATTTCCGTTGGTGCTCGTGTAGACTTCATACGGCGTGCCGTTGTAGGTGTAGGTCGTTCCCGTATCCGTGATCTTCGTCAGGAATTGATTCCAGATATTGGTCAGGTAGAGGTCTACTGACAGAATGTTCCCGTGACCCAAGCGCGCATCGCCGCCGACGTCGTAGGCAAACGCGGTCTCCGGTTTGAGCGTGCCTGAGTTGACCGGAACGGTCACCGTCGTGCCGACTGCCCCGCCTCCCGCCAAGACCTCTTCGGCCGTCTCGGTGTTGTTGTCGATCAGTGATGGATACGGCGGCGCGATCGAGGAGCCCGCCGAGAAGCGCAGCGAGAGATCCTGATCCGGGCGGTAGACGAAGCCCAGGCGCGGGTCGTCGTGTGTCGACGTTACCGTCGAGAAGTCGAACGACGTGTCGGTCGGCGCGGTCGGCGCAAACGTCGAGCGGTAGATGTTGTAGTAGTTGGCGAGCGTAAGCTGCGCCTTATCGCCAAATTGAAAGACGCCGCGCGCAAGCCAGTTGTCCATGTCTTGGCGCGTCCCCGGCGCAATCGAGTACTGCGTCGCCCCGGTGCCCGGCGCGACTTTGTACGATTGGGTCAAGCTCGTGTCCGCGTCGTAGGCAAGCGTCACGAAATCTTCGCTCTCGAGCGGGTGAGACCACTCGAACGAACTGCCGTGCAGGCGGTCGAAATCGCCCATGCTGTTGACATAGGCGCTCGAATCGGGGATCGTGACCCCTGCGGTCTGCCCGTTGAAGGTCGTCGGCACGCCGGCAACCTTGACGGTACCCCACAGTTGCAGAGGCGTGGTGTACGAATCCGCAGGGTTCGGAGAATCCGAGTACGTCGGTCGCTCGAGAACCGCGCTGTACCAACGCGCGAGGAACGTGTCGTTGCCGATCGCGGTACGGAACTGCCCCTCGAACATCGGCTCGTTGTCTTCGAGGTTTTGATTCGGGAGCGTGGTCGTTTGGTTCAACAAGAACTGTCCGCCATTCGCGAACGGCGTTCCGGCCGCATCGTACGATAGACCCGGTGTGAAGGTCGAGTAGATCTGGGTCAGGCTCGCCGCCGGACCGTCGTAATTCCCTTGAATGCCGACGTATCCAAACGTGAGCGAGGTCGTATTCGAGAAGTGATACGCGAGTTTGACGAGCTCGCCGTTGCTCTGGTAGGTCGAGGTAACGTCTTGGCAACACGCGGCGAGTGTCGTGTAGGCGGCGGAAGGATTGCTGCCTTTGATCGACCCGGGCACTGGATAAGGGCCGCTGTAGCCCGTCGGCGGCGTTGAACTGATCGTCGTGGCCGCGGTTGCACCGTTGATCTTGGTCCCGCTCGGAAGCGTAACGTACGTCGGGTAGTCGTCGAGCGCACCGTTGGTGCCGCTGCGCACGAGTGCGATGACGTAGCCGAACCGTCCGATCGTGTCGGAGAGGCGCAGTTCGCCAAACGCACCTTGCTGGTTGTCGAATCCGGCGATCAGCGTGCCGCGGGGCGTCAACGACGGCTCACCGGTGACGAAATTGATCGTACCGCCGATGCCATAGTTGATCTCGTTGGCGTACGCGGTCGGCCCTTTGACAATTTCCACGTCCTGGAAGAGCAATGAGTTCACGAGCGGCGTATCATAGTCGCCGCTCTTACCGGCAATGAGCGGAAAGCCGTCGATGAGGTTCGACTTCTCCCAGTCAAAGGCGCCGCGCAAGTTCGGCGAGGTGATCGAACCGGGCGCGCCGCCGTTGCCGGAGTCGGGACGGTTCGAGACGACGCCGGGGATCTCGTCGAGCACGTGCGCGACCTGCACTTGCCCCTGATCGACGAAATTCTGTTGCGAGAGCGTTTGAATTGCCGTTGAGCTGGTGTTGAACGACGAACCGGCGCTGGTCTGCACCGACGCGATTTGGCGCATCGTATCGAGCGACGCGGCGGTCAAGGTGAAGGCGAGCGGCGCACTCGCCGGAACGACAATGCCGGCATACGTAAGGGGCACGAAGCCGCCCTTGAACACCGCGATGTCATAGGTTCCCGGCGGCACGGTTGCGATGCTGAACGCGCCGTGCGCATCGGTTCGAACTTCTGCGGCACGCGCCGGACGTAGGGTCACGGTCGCACCCGCGATCGGCTTCCCGCCCGCGTCGCGAACGGTCCCGGTAATCGTAGCGGCGCCTTGCGCTTGTGCTGGAATCGTGCCATTGATCAGAAAGGTAACGATCAGCAGAAGCCGCACTAGATGCTTCGTGTTCATGCGCTGGTGTCTCGCCCTTCTCGTCGTCGCGAGCGTTCCGTACTATGCAAATGCGGCTACGACTCTTGTCGTAACCGTCACCGATCAAAATCGGCAGCCCATTAGCGGAGCGAAGATCGAACTCCAAGCGAGCCCGCCGGAGACCGGAACGACCGACGCGCGCGGGGTGGCGCGCTTGCCGCTCCCAGCGCCGGGCGTCTACGCTCTGCGTCTTAGCGCGAACGGTTTCCGCACGCTCTCAGAATCCCTTTCGCTTCGCAATCAAAAATCGCTCACACTGACACTCGCGCCGTCCGCGGGCGCGCTGCACGTCATTGGCTCGGTCACCGGACACGCACGCACGCCGTTCAACGCCACGCCGGTGGCACAGCGCGTCTACCCGCGCGAAGCCTATCGCGATCAAGGACAACCGGATGTCGATAGCGTGCTGAACCAGACGCCCGGTGCGCTCGCGCTGACCAGCACCAATACCAACAGCGCGACGCCGCTCTCGCCGGCGTTTGCCTCGGTGCGCAACGCGCTCCCGTTCGAGACACCCGTCTCGATCGATGGCGAGCCGATTCTCACGCCAAGCGGCGCGCTAGACTTGAGCTTGCTGCCGACGTACGTTTTGCAAGAAGTCGAGGTCGTCAAAGGCGCGGGCGATCCCACCGGTGCGGGCAGCGGAGTCGGCGGTGGGATCAACTTCCGCACCGCGGAGCCGACCTTGGGGCAACGCGGCACGTTCGAAATCGAAGGCGATTCGCACGGCGGATCGTTTAGCGATCTCGCCTACGACGGGACCGAGCCCGGCGGTGCGCTTTCGTACGCCACCATGCTGTCGGTCGACGGCTCGCCATGTTGCGACGCAGACGCGCTCGACTACACGCGTAAAGCGCTGCTCGCCAAGCTGCGGCTGACGCAGCCCGACGGCGTCGTTATCACCGGCACGGCGATGGACGTTACGCTCGAACGTTCGCTTGACGCCGTCTACGGCTATCCGGGGAACGGCTACGAGCAACTCGGCTTCGCCGACCTCGCCGGCTCGGTCGATCGCGGCGACGACGCCTACTCGCTGCGCATCTACACCGCGCAAGTGCAAACCAACGACGTCTCGCCCAATTCACTGCCCGCAGCAACCGAAGACGAAACCGGCGCGACGCTAGCCTGGCAGCACACGACCGGCAAGCTCTCGTTCGACACGAGCGGCCGCACGATTTGGGCCACACTCGCCGACACGAGCGAAACCGAATCACGCACCTCTGCCAATGAGAGCATCACCTATAAGCCCGACACGCGCAGCGAACTCGACCTCTCGGGCGGATGGATCAACGACACCAGCACGGCGGCTTCTCTGCACGCACCGCAAGCCCGGATCGGGTATTCGTACGATCTGCGCAGCGGGCTGGCGCTGCGCGCGTCCTATGGCACGAGCGGTGTCCTGCCGCCGCTCGAAGCGATTGTACCGGTCCTTTCGCTGCCGGTGGTGACGACGAGTACGGTCGATTCGATCGAGCGCGCGACCGGTGGCGATGCCGGTGTGGAGTGGCGCATGCACGGCGGTTCGACCACCTTCTCCGCCGACGTGTACCGGAACGCGACCCAAGGCGTGTACGCGTTTGACAACGATAGCTGGAGCAACGGGCCGCCGATGGTCGAGAGCGGCGTCGAATTCACTCTCCAGCAGTTTAAGCGCGTCGGCATGGGCTTCATCGCGGCGCTCTCGCTTCCGCGCACTTATGTGTGGGGTGCGACCGGAACCCAGCTCTACGGCGACCAAAATATCGGCTACGGCGCGATAGCGCCGTTTCGCATTCCGTATGCGCAGGGCTACACCGAGATCAGCTATAAGTGGCCCCGCGGCTCGCGCGCGTCGATCGGCGCCCTCTACGTCGGCTCGAACAACGCCTACGATGCGCCGGCATTCGCGACCCTCAACAGCAATCTCGAGCTCTCGCTCGGCGGCCGCGCGAAGCTGCAGTTCTCAGCCCAGAATTTGACCGACGCCCTCGCGAACCGCGTGCCGCTTTACGCGCCCGTCTCGCAATACGGCCTCGTGCCGTTCACGTTGCGCTTCATGTTCCGCCAGTCGTTCGGCACCGGCTCCCTCTACGAGCACTAGACCAGCCACCTGTCATCCCGAGCGTAGGCGCGTAGCGCCGTAGTCGAGGGACCGCCTCACTCCCGTTCCGCGCCTCGAAAAGGGATGCGCGACATCGTGTCGCGCGTGCGGGTACGCGAAGCGCCTCTCGCCCTCCCGGCTCCGGCGCATCGCGAACTTTCCTCGGCTGCAAAACGGGAGCGACGCGGTCCCTCGACCGTCCCTCGACTACGCTAGGGATGACAAAGATCAGTCTTTCCATGAATTGAGCCAGAGGCGCTGTTGCCACGCGCTTTGCGATATCGGTATCGACGAGAGAATCGGAAAGAAGTAGACGAACGCGAGTGCGACCAGGAGCAGATATCCGGCCACAACCGAGCGTGCCGCCACGGCGTCTTTGGACCCGAACGTTTCCAGGATCCACTGCATCAGCACCGCCGTGCAGATCGCGATCAGCGGGATGTCGACGTAGAAGTGATACAAGAATGCGATGCGTGGCGAGAACATCCACGGTAGCCACTGCAACAAGTACGCCAGCACGATGAGTGCGTAGCCGCGGTTGCGGCGCACGAACGCGAGCACGCCGACGAAGGGCACGGACACCAGGCCCAGCCACATGAGGATCGGGTTTGGAAACGAGTAGATCATCGCGGCGGTGCAGTTCGGACACGTGCCGGCGTAGATCGCGCTGTAGAGTAGCGGCCGCAAATCGAGCGGCCACGTCCACCACAGCGACGCGTATGGATGCGTGGCGCGTAAATGATCGTGATAGAGAAACGCGTTGACCTGCATCGTGACGATGTCGCTGACGGTGTACGGCCGTGGCGGCAGCGTTTGCAAGTCGCGTAGCCCGATGAAATGCGGGATGTATGCCAGCGCATACACGATACCGACGCCGCCGACGACGCAGGCGGTGACGAGATCGATTGGAAAGGGCGACGCGCGCCGCGCGATCCAGGCACGAATCGAGACGTAGCCGACAATGACGGCCGCGACGCCGTAGGCCATAACGCCGTACCACTTACTCGCCACCAACAGCGCGCCGGCGAAGGCGAAGGCGATCAGCCAGGCTGCGCCCGGCGGACGTTCGCGCCACAACCGCCAGACCGCGTAGAGCACGGCCGCGATGATGACGACGAGCACGACGCGCGCCGCCTCGGTCTCGTGCCCAAAGCGCAGCAGCACGATGCCCCCGGCGAGAACGAGGCTCGCCAGTAGCTCGAGCGCGCGTTCTTGCCACGAGCGATGGCCGAGCGGTTGCCTAGGCGCCGCGACGACTGCGTCCCAGTAGCGGCAGAACGCATACAGCGTCGCCAGCGAAAAGCAGACGACGAAGGCTTCGGGCGTGGCGATGCGCGATTGCACGTAGTGCATCCCGTCGAGGCCGAAGAGCAGCGTCGCGTAGGTTGCAAAAAGCGTCGAACGCGTGATGCGTTTTGCCAAGACAAAGCAGAGCGGAATCGCGACCGCGCCGGCCACAACATTGAGAAAGCGCCAACCATACGCCGTGTCGCCATGTTGCAGGCCGCCGAAGAGCATCACCGAGAGCGTGATTAAGAGCTTGGTTACCGGCGGATGCGTATTCTCGTAGATATAGCGGCGTTGCAGATACTCCTCGGCCGCGCGCGCGAAGTAGACTTCGTCGAAGATTTTACCCGGCGGCACCCAATACCGGATGAACAGCAGAATAAAGGAAGCTATGCCGAGCGACGCCGCGATCGCAGCATCGCGCAGGCGTTCCGCGCGCGCGATCACGTCGCGAGCGGGGAGGGAGCGGGCGCGGGAGCAACGGCGACTGCCGGGTAGAACGCCGGCCCGGCTTGCTCGCCGGCGAACACGGCGATGAGCGCGACCAGCGCCGCTGCGCTCAACATCGTGCGCGAGCGCCGTCGCTGTGCCGCACGCAAACGGCACGCCGCGCGCTCGACGATACGTTCGAAGCGAAACGGCGGTGTATCGACGTCGAGCGCGGTGCGCAGCGCGCCGCGAAGGTCAACCGGCATCAAACAGTACCTCGGAAAGCGGCGTGGGCCGATGCGATGCCAGCAGCGATTCTAGCTGCCGGCGCGCGAGCGAAAGGAGATAGCGGACCGTCCCGTCGGGGATTCCGAGAATCTCGGCGATCTCGCGGCTATTGAGATCGGCGTAGTGATGCAGCGCGACGACGACACGATGCCGGGGCGGCAATGCGCCGAGCGCACGAAGAACGTCGACGCGTACGAGTGCGTCGGTCAGCGAAGACGCGGACGCAAGGAGGTGCGGATCCAGTGGTTCCTGCGCCGCGTGCGCGCCGCTCGATCCGCAGCGCTTCGCGAACAACCAGGCGATAGAACCATACGCCAAAGGCCGCACTATTGCGTAATCCGCCGATCGAAACGACGACGCGGGCGCATGCCTCTTGTGCCGCATCTTCCGCCGCCGCGGGGTGGCGCAGAATCGAAAGCGCAATACGAAACGCGTGCGGCCAGATGACCGCGATCAACGTTTCGAGCGCAGCGCCTTCGCCGGCACGCGCCGCCTCGATCGTCGGCGCGTGTGATTCCCACGACCCCATTGTGGCCATCTCTTCAGAACAGAGGCGGCAACTCCCCCGAAGTGTTGGCGGTCCAAGAAGTCGTCAGCCCAAGGAGAACCTGCCGATGCCCCACGCCCGTATCGATATCCCCGCCGGCAAGCCGCCGGAATACGCACGCGCCATCGCCGACGTCGTCTACGAAGCGATGCTCGCCACGCTCAACGCTCCCGCCGACGATCGCTTCCAGATCGTCACCGATCATCCGAAAGAGCGCCTGATCATCGATCCGAGCTATCTTGGTATCGAGCGCAGCGCCGCGAGGACGTATTCATCAGTCTCGTCGAGGTCAAAAAAGAAAACTGGTCCTTCGGCAACGGCATCGCGCAGTACGCCTGAGTTATTCTACGCGATAGCTGCCGGACGGATCGATCGACACGCGCGCTCCGCCAATGAACGCGCTGCGGATGCGGTGGTCCCAGAAGGTCAGGATCTTTATCGCCACGGGGCGCAGGCGCGCGATGATCTCGCGCGCTCGCTGCGAGACGGTAACGGCGTCGCGGGCCCACTTGGGATGATCGCGCGGTAAGAGCGAGGTCTCCGCTTCACTTTCGCCGATCGCGGGAACCGCGGCTTCGGGGGCGATTGCCGGGGCATGCGGCGCCGCGAGCGCTGAACGCGACTCCTCGCCGTCAAGACGCCGCAGCATGCAAACTCCGGCGCAACTTCTTCATCGCCGCGATGTGAAGTTGCGAGGCGCGCTGAGGCGAGATCCGCATGCGCCGTCCGACATCGCGCAGCGACCATTCACCGAAGTAGTGCTCGCGAATAACCTGCCGTTGACGATCGGGCAACGCGTCCACGGCGGCGCCGACGCGCTCGCACTCGCTGCGTTGCTCGAGCATCGCCGCCGGATCGTTGCTCCAATCAGCACGCAGCCGTTCGCCTTGCGGTAGTGGTCGATCGAGCGAGAGCGGAACGCCGAGCGTGACGGCCAGCATCGCGCGCAAGAATCCGGGACGGCGCTGTTCCATTTCGTCGAGCGAGGGGACCCGGCCGTGCTCGCCCGCGAGCGCGTAACGTTCGATCTCTCCGTCACGCATCGCGCGGCGCGTGCGCTCGGCTACCGGATCCATCCGGCGTATGCCGTTGAGCATGGCGCCGGAGATCAGGTGACGCGCGTAATGCTCGAGCGTCGTGCCGCGCAACGGATCGAAGTTGTCGACCGCGCGGATCAGCCCGATGCTGCCGTCGCCGACGAGATCGTCGTAGTCGCACGGCACCAGCCGGCTAATGCGCCGCGCGATGCGACGCACCAGCGGCAAGAGCGCGCGAATCTTAGCCTCGCGTTCGTGCTGCGTCACGTGCGGTCGAGTGTCGCTGCGAGGAGCTGCGCAAAATAGGCAGTGCCGTAGCCGCCGAGCGGATCGGCATCGCGCATCAGCGGCTTGAGCGCCTGCGTAAAGATCAACGCTTCGAGGGTCACGCCGATACGCTGCGCGGCCAAATTATCCACGTTGCAGGTTGTTGGCGATGCGCAGCATTTCGTCGGCGGCCTGAATGCCCTTGGCGTTGGCCTCATACGCGCGCTGCGCGGTGAGAATCTGCATCATCGATTCCACGATCGAAACGTTCGATTGTTCGAGCATCCCAAAGCGCAGACTCGGGCCGTTCGCGCCGCCGGGCGCCACGAGGCGCGGCGCGCCCGACTCCGGCGTTTGTACGAACAGCGCACCGTCCGCGCTTTGCAGGTGCTCGGGTGCGGCGAACTCCGCGAGGCGCAGGTGCGCGACCACCTGCGATCCGCCACGCGTCGTTACCGTCACCGCACCATCCGGCGTCACACTCGCGCCCAACGCGTCGGGCGGAATACGCACGCCGGCGAGCTGCCATCCTTGCGCGTTGCGCAGCGTTCCGTCGGCCGCGCGCGAGAACTCTCCCGCGCGCGTGTACGCGCGGCGCGCGCCGTTGGTGACGACGAAAAAGCCATCGCCGTCGATCGCGACGTCGAACGGACCATTGCTGCGCTCGAGTTTCCCCGCCTTAAAGAGCGCGAGCTCGCCGGTGCGGATGGTACCAGCGCCCGGATCGCCAGGCGCCGCCAGCGCGGTAAAAACATCTTGTGAGCCTTTGAAGCCCACGACATCCGCGTTGGCGAGATTGTTGGCGATCGTGTCGAGGTTTTGCTGTTGTGCGGCCATGCCGCTGGCCGCCGCGAAGAGCGCGCGATCCACTACTTGATCCTCGCCACGTCGTCGCTGCTCTTCTGCCGGACGTTGTCGATGGCAGCCACGACCTTTTCCGCGCTTTCGAATGAACGCTGCGAGGTGAGGACGCCGACCATCTCGCCGATCGCATTGACGTTGGAGGTCTCGAGCAACCCGCTGCGCACGCTTGCGCCCGGACCCAGCGTCGTGCCGACGAGTTTCCTTCCGGCGGCGTCGCGCAGCACGCCGAAGCGGTCGCGCTCGAATGCGCCGTTGCGCGTCTGCGCGATCGCGCCGTCAGGTGACTGCACGCGAAATGCGCCGTCGCCCACGATCGCCAGGTCGTCCGGCCGCCCGGTCCGGCGGTACGCGCCATGATCCGAAGTGCCCACCCGCGCGATCTCCACGCCGCGCGCGGTGAGCCGGCCGCGCGCAACCGCCGCATGAAAGCCGTCGCTCGAAACGTTGGCGAGGTTATCGGCTGCGATGTCGAGGCGGGTACGCGCCGCGATCATGGCGCTCGAGGCCCAAGCGATTCCGTCCATGCGCGCATGGTAGGGCGCAGCTATGGCCGAATCGTGAACGCCGTATGGCAAGACTATGGTCGCGAACCGGCCTCGCGCTGCTCGTTGCGCTAGCGGCATGCGCGCCGCAGCCTTCAGCTCAAGAGCAACTCACCGCACAAGAAACGGCGGCGCTTGCACCGCTCAAGGCGAAATATCCCGATATCGTCGTCGCCTTTGCGCCGGTGGGAACGCGACTCGATATCTCGATCGACGCAAACGGGTACATCTCGACCGGCGACGACGCGGTTGCGGCGTTCAAAACCCGTGCATCACATGACTGGCGCAACGCGTGGATCGCGGCCCATCCGCACCAACACGCGCTGTTGACCGTGCGGATGGTGGATTTCATCGGCCGCACGTGGCTAACGGAGAAAGTGCAAGCCTAATGATGAGACTCGCAAAGTTCGTCGCCCTTGCGATTATGGTCGTGGCGGCAGTGGTAGCGTGCGGCGGTGCGCCGCTGCCGACCTGTTCGGTTCCGGTCCAGCCGGCGTTCGATATGATCGATCCCTCGCCCGGTGCCACGGGCGTCCCCGACAATCTCAGCGATATCGTTTTTGCCGGGTCCGGGCCAACCTCGGGTATCAGGCTAACCGCCGGCGCACAAACCATTACGCTCGGAACGTTGGAGCCGGCCCCCACCCCGACGCCGACACCGCAAGGCGCATTGCCGCAGTGGATCGCGGCAGTTCCGACGCCGCTCTCGTCCGCCACGACCTATACCGTGGAGTACACGTATACCGTCAGCGGTAACGGCTGCGCATCGTTCACCTCAACGCCGTCGCTCGGATCGTTTACGACACAATAGCGACACACCCCGACGTGACGAGTCCGCCGCCGAAACCCATGATCAGTACGCGTTCGCCGGGCTTCACGCGCCCGTCGCGCACGGCTGGAATCAACGCCAGCGGAATGCTCACCGCCGAGGTGTTACCGTAGTCCGTCACCGAGAGCAGCGTGCGCTCGATCGGGAAGCCGATGCGCTTGCACAGCGCCTCGATCATACGCAGGTTGGCGCTATGCGGCACGAACCAGTCGATTTGATCCAGCGTTAGGCCCGCTCGTCGCAAAATGCGTTCGACGTCGTTCGGCACGTTCTCGAGCACCCAGCGATAGACTTCGCGCCCGTTTTGCCGCAGGAACCGCGACTCGTCGATCTCGCCATTGATTTCGGCGCGCACGCCGGTGCGATAGAGAAAGCGGCCGCCCGTGCCGTCCGAACCGTGGCTCATCCCAAGAATTTTCGGGGTTTCGCTGCGCTCGATGAGCGCTACACCGGCGCCGTCGCCGAAGAGCACCGCGGTTGAGCGATCGGTGTAGTCGACGCTGCGGGTGAGCGCATCGGCTGCAATCGCCAGCACGCGATCGCACTCGCCGCTTGCGATCAAGCCGCACGCGAGATTGATCGCGTAGGCAAAGCCCGCGCAGGCGGTCGCGATGTCGAGCGCGCCGACGCTCTTGGGCAAATCGTAGTGCGCTTGCAGCATGGCGGCGACACTGGGATAGGCATAATCCGGCGTCGACGAGTTGACGATAAGATAGTCGATCTCGCGCAGGTCGACTTGTGGATGGTGCGCGAGCAGATCGTCGATCGCGCCGATTGCCAGGTGGCTAGAATATTCGTTTTCGGCCACGACGTGACGCGTGCGGATGCCGGTGCGCTGCACGATCCATTCGTCGCTGGTCTCGAACATGCGCTCGAAGTCGGCGTTGGTCAACACGCGCTCGGGCACATACATGCCGAACGCGGCAATCCGTGCTGGCGCGCTTACCATACGATCGCTCATCTTACAACCTCAGGAGCACGGCGTCGGTAAAGTCCGCAGTCGACAGCGCGGGCGCGCCCGCGGCGACGTCGGCAGTGCGCTTGCCCGCGGCGAACGTGGCCGCGACCGCGCGCTCGATGCGCGCGGCATTCGTCTCGTCGTCGAGACTCGAGCGCAGCAGCATCGCCGCAGAAAGAATGGCTCCGGTCGGATTGGCGATCCCTTTGCCGGCTATGTCCGGCGCCGTGCCGCCGATGGGCTCGTACATGCCGAACTGCTTGCCGGGCGTGCCGCCTTCACCAAGACTGGCGCTCGGCAGCGTGCCAATCGATCCGGTTACGATCGCCGCCTCGTCCGAAAGAATGTCGCCGAACATGTTCTCGGTGACGATGACGTCGAAGTCGGCCGGGCGGCGCACGAGCTGCATCGCCGCGTTATCCACCAGCAGATGCTCGAGCCGCACCTCGGGATAGTCCGGCGCGATGCGTTCCACCACACGGCGCCATAAGCGCGAGGTATCGAGCACGTTTTCCTTATCGACCGAGGTCAAATGCTTGCGCCGTTTGCGTGCGAGTTCGAATCCGGTGCGAACGATGCGTTCGATCTCGGGAGCACGATACAGCATGAGGTCGCTTGCGACCTCAACCCCGTCTTCCATACGCGTCTCCTTCTTACCGAAGTAGATGCCGCTGGTCAGTTCGCGCACGACGACGAGATCGAGTCCGCGCACGAGTTCCGGGCGCAGTGACGAGGCCGCTTCGAGGCCCGCAAAGACACGCACCGGACGCAGGTTCGCATAGAGCCGAAACCCGCTGCGTAAGGCAAAGAGCGCGGCCTCGGGACGCTGCGCCATCGGCTTGCCGTCGTATTTCGGCAGACCCACCGCACCGAAGAGAATCGCTTCACTGTGTGCTGCGAGTTCGCGCGTCGCGTCCGGCAGCGGCGGCAGCCCCTGCTCGAGCGCAGCGCCGCCGACCGGTGCTTCGACGCAGGTTAGGTCGGGGCGCGCGGCTTTGAGCACGCGAACCGCTTCGCGCGTGATCTCGACGCCGATCCCGTCACCGGGAAGCACTGCGATCTGCGGCACGGCTTGTACTTAGTAGACTTCGATTCGCGTGGTGTCGGTAGAAGGCGACGGCGGCGGGTCCGAGGCTGCGGCGCCTTGTTGCGAGAGTTGCTGCTGCTGCAGTGGATTGTGCGTGCCCTCCAGCAGCGAAAGATGCGTCGTCAGGAGGTTGCGCAACTCGCTCTTGGCCTTCTCGGACGCTTCGATGGTGCGCTGATGCTCGCGTCGCACGTCGCCGATGGCGTCGTTATACGACGCGATCTCGCGCTCGGCAGCCAGTCGCGCCTGTTCGCGAATCAAGTCGGCTTCTTTATGGGCTGAGGCTTTGACTTCGTCGGCGGTGCGCTGCGCAAGTACCAGCGTGTTGTGCAGCGACTCTTCCATCGCCTTGAAGTGGCTGATGCGCTCTTTGAGATCGGCGATCTCCGCCTCAAGTGCCGCGCGGTGCTGCGCATCGTCCTCGAGCGTTTCAATCACCTCATCGAGGAACTGATCGACCTCGGCGCGATCGTAGCCCTGCAGCGCCTTCTTGAAGGTCTTGTGCTGAATATCGACCGGCGTGATTTTTTCCATCGAACCTATCCGCCGGACCTAACCGCGTCCGGACATGAAATCGAGCGTGCTGTCACCCATCATCGTATCGCGTAGTCCGGCTGCATTGATGACGACGCCGGCGGGCACGATGAGATAGATTGCTTCGGCCAACTTCTGGATCTTGCCATCGATCGTGTACGCAACGCCCGACGTGAAGTCGACCACCCGCTGCAAGAGCGCACGATCCGCGTTTTGCAAATTGACGATCACGACTTTGCGGTTGCGCAATGCGTCGGCGATTTCGACCACGTCTTGAAAGCCACGCGGTGAATAGACGCTGACCTCGGTCCCGCCGCGCCGCCCGGCGCTCGAGAGCGGGACGATGCGGCCCGACGGCGGGGCGGGCTCGTCCTCGTAGAGATCCTCTTCCTCGTCGCGGATCGAGAAGAACGATCCCAGTTTGCTGAACATGCTCATCTAATTGCGCTCCCCGAAGAGGGCGGTGCCGATGCGCACCATCGTCGAGCCGGCGCGAACCGCTTCGCGCCAATCGCCCGACATGCCGATTGAGAGCGTACTTCCACCCAGGGATGCAAACGTCTTGGCAGCCAGCTCGAAAGCGCGGGCGATTTCGCCGGGGCCCGCGTCCAGCGGCCCGATCGCCATGATACCGTCCAGGCGCAGCGCGGGCTCGGCGGCGATGCGCTCGGCCAAGGCCGGAGCCTCGGCCGGAGGACACCCGAAACGCTCGGCCGGCGAAACGTTGAGCTGGAGCAGCACGGGGAGCACACGACCCGCGCGCACGGCCGCGACACCAAGCGCGCGCGCGGCGTCGACGCGGTCCACGCTCTGCACCACGTCGAAGAGCTCGACGATCGCCTTGGCCTTGTTGGTCTGGACGTGGCCGATGTAGTGCTTCTCGAGACGCATCCCGGCAAGCAGCGGATCGGCGAACTTGGCTGCGGCCTCTTGCACGTAGTTTTCACCGATCGCATCGAGTCCCGCCGCTGCAGCCGCCGCGATAGCCGACGCGGGCTGTTTTTTGCTCACACCAAGAATGCGCACGGTGCCGGCCGGCCGGCCGCAGGCGCGTAGCTCGTCGTCGATCTGCGCGCGCAGCGCGCTAAGCCGCTGGGGGATCGTTTGAATCGGCATAGGCCGGCGTGACGTCGGTGCGCCGTCCGCGCTTGTTGCAATACCACAATCCGACCAGCGCGATCGGAATCATCGGCAGTGCGTAGAGTTGGCCGCCGGTAATCGGCCCGAGATGGAAGTCGGCGTGGCGCCAAATCTCGGCGATGCTGCGCGTGATCCCGTACATCAAGAACCAGCTCCATCCCACCACGCCGTCGGGTGGACGGCGCTTGTAGATGAACAGCAGAATCGGCAATGTCAGGATGTCGAGTACGGCTTCGTAGAGCTGGGCCGGATGGCGTGGATACGGGCCCCAGATATCAGCGTCACCCGGGCGATTGGGAATCATGCACCACGGACGGTCGGGATTGCAGATGTCGCCCCACAGTTCGTCATTGATGAAATTGACGATGCGCGTCAGCGTGATACCGATCGGCAGCATCATGACGACTTCATCGCCAAGCACCGTATACTTGAGTTGCGGATGCTTACGGACAAAGAGCCAAATCGCAACCAGTACGCCGACCATGCCGCCGTGAAACGCCATGCCGCCCTGCCAGACGGCGATGATGTTCAGCGGATTGCTGGTGTAGTACGAAAGATCGTGCTTCGAAATGATGTCGTTGATGACGAAAAACGTGCGGCCGCCGACCAGCACGCCGATCAACGCATAAAAAAGAAAGTCTTGGATCTGTTCGGAGGTCAGGCCCAGGTGCCGCCGCCCGGCCGGGCGCCGCATCCACAGGTACACGGCCACAAATCCGGCCAGGTAGGCGATCCCGTACCAATGGATCCCGAGGGGGCCGAGGTGGATTGCTATGGGGTCGACGTTTGTCGGATAGTTAAACCAATGCGACATCACGAACGTACTCTCTCAGCATGACGTCGCCGGGACATATTTCTGTAGGTATCGCATTTCTAGCCGGGCTCGTTTCCTTTGTCTCTCCGTGCGTCCTCCCGCTGGTTCCGGCATATCTCTCGCTGCTCACTGGGAGCAGCCTCGAGGAGTTGCACGCGCAAGAGCGCGATACCGCGTTACGGACGCTGGCAATGGGCCACGCGCTCGCGTTCATCGCCGGCTTCACTCTGGTCTTCGTTGTGCTCGGACTGACCGCCAGCGCGATCGGGGGGGCGCTCAACGCGCATCGTGTGCTCATCGCGCAGATCGGTGGTGTGATCGTAGTCATCTTGGGCCTGCACATGATGGGGATGCTGCGCCTTCCGGTGCTCATGCGCGACGCCCGCGTGCACGTCCAGCACGAACGGCGTACCTACTGGACCTCGTCCCTTGTCGGCATCGCGTTTGCAGCCGGGTGGTCGCCCTGTATCGGCCCGATTTTAGCGGGAATTCTCGCGATTGCGTCGCAGCAGCACAACGCCGAGGCAGCGCTGCTGCTCTTGGTCTACTCGCTGGGCTTGGCTGTGCCGTTCTTCCTTACCGCAGTGGCGATCGGCGCGGTGCTCCCGGTGCTCAACCGGATCAAGCGCTTCCTACCCGCAATCGAATTTTGCGCCGGACTCTTTCTCGTCGCGGTTGGACTCGTGCTGGTCAACAATGCTTTTTACACCGTCGCAGGGTGGTTCTATCAATTTGTCCCGACTCCGAAGCTTTAACGCAACGCTGCTGATCGCGCTAAGCGCGATCGTCGCCTTCACGCTCGACCAATGGTCGAAGCATTACGTCACCTCAAGGCTGTATTTCGACGCTCGCTGCGTGCCGTTTTGCGGCCACAAAATCCTGATCCCCGGATGGCTCGAACTGGCGCCGATCCCCAATACGCACGGCGCGTTCGGAATGTTCGGCAGCAGCAAACCGATGCTCGTGGTGCTCGCGATCATCGTGCTCTTCGTCTTCTACTGGAGCTTTCGTGAAGCGGCGGCGCGTTCGCGTCTTGTGTGCGTAGCGTTCGGGCTGATCGTCGGCGGTGCGATCGGCAACATCGTCGATCGCCTGCACTACGGCTACGTGATTGACTTCATCGATTTTTACCGCTTTCCGCAGATCTGGCGCTTCACGTTCAACGTGGGCGACTCGTGCATCACGATCGGCGTCGCTCTACTACTGATCTCGAGTGTCTTCCACGCACGTCGTCACGCCTGAAGAGGCGGGGACGCGCGCCGACGTACTGGTCGCGCGGCTCTCGGGCGCAGCGCGCTCGCTTGTCGCCGACGCCGTCAGGCGCGGCGGCGTACGTGTAAACGGCGGCGCGGTCAAAGCCAGTCATCCGCTCGAGAGCGGCGATGCGCTCGACTACGAGATCGTGCCGCGCAAGGCGCTCGAAGCCAACCCCGAAGCGATCGACATTTCGATCGTCTACGAGGACGACGACCTGCTGGTCGTCGACAAGCCGGCCGGCATGGTGACGCATCCCGCGCACGGTGCGACCAGCGGCACGCTGGTCAATGCGCTGCTCGCGCACATCGGTACGCTTCCGGGCGAGCCGCTGCGAGCGGGACTCGTGCACCGCCTCGATCGCGATACCTCCGGCTTGATGGTCGTCGCGAAGACGCCGGAGGCGCTTAGCGCGCTCGGCATCGCCATGCAGGCGCGCCGTATCAAGCGTGAATATCTCGGACTCGTGCACGGCGTCCCCGAACACACACGCGGAACGGTCGAGGGGCCGATCGGCCGCGACCCGCACAACCGTTTGAAATACGCCATCGTCGCGGGCGGCAAACCGGCGATCACCCACTACGAACTGCGCGAAGCCTTTCCAAAGTACGCGGAGTTACTCTTTCGCTTAGAGACCGGGCGCACGCACCAGATCCGCGTGCACCTGGCGGCGATGGGCCACGCGATCGTCAACGATCCGCTCTACGGCCGCGAGGAGGCGCGCTTTAGTTTACCGGGACAGGCGCTGCACGCCTGGAAACTTTCGTTCGCGCATCCGCGCACCGAACGCGAGCTGTTCTTCGAAGCCGATCCGCCGCCGGAATACTTGGATGCACGACATCTTCTCGCTGCGCACGACTGACGGTAGCGCGCGGCGCGGAACACTTCGTTTGACGCACGGTGCGGTCGAGACGCCGACATTCATGCCGGTCGGTACCGCGGCGACGGTCAAAGCGCTCACGCCCGACGAGGTGCGTAGCGCGCACAGCCAGATCATCTTGGCGAACACGTATCATCTGTGGCTGCGCCCAGGGTTGGAGACGATCGTCGCGGCCGGTGGACTGCACCGCTTCATGGCCTGGGACGGCCCGATCCTCACCGACTCGGGCGGCTTTCAGGTTTTCAGCTTACAAGCGCGGCGCAAGCTTGACGACGACGGCGTTACCTTTCAATCGCACATCGACGGCAGCACGCACCGCTTCACACCCGAAACAGTGCTCGCGTTCGAGGAGGCACTTGGCGTCGATGTTGCGATGGTGCTCGACGTCTGCGTGAAGCTGCCGGCAACGCGCGAGCAGCTTGCCGAATCGGTGCGAATGACGACGGCGTGGGCACGGCGGTCGCGCGAGGCATGGCGTAGCGAAGCAACCACAGTGTTTGCGATCATGCAAGGCGGCCTGGATCTCGACCTGCGCGAGCAAAGCGCACGCGAGATCGTGGCGCTGGACTTCCCCGGCTACGCGATCGGCGGCCTTTCCGTGGGCGAGACGCGCGAAGAGATGTACGCGACCGCGCGTGCCGCGGCATCGTTCTTACCGGCCGAGAAACCGCGTTATCTGATGGGCGTCGGGACCGTGCGCGACATCATCATCGCCGTCGACTGCGGCATCGACATGTTCGACTGCGTCTATCCGACGCGTTGCGGTCGCAACGCGCGCGCGATGACGCGAAGCGGTGAATACAACATTCGCAACGCCGGCTATGCTCGCGACTTCACGCCGGTCGACGCAGACTGCGATTGCTACGTCTGCGCGACCTACACGCGTGCCTATCTGCATCATCTCTTCCGTGCCAACGAAATGCTCGGCCCGCGCCTGCTCTCGTATCACAACGTCTACGTCCTCAACGATCTGATGCGCGGCGCGCGCGACGCCGTCGAGCGCGGCGAATGGGCGAGCTATCGTGACCGGGTTTTAGCGGCTTTGCCCTTGTCACCGTGAGAAAACGCGTGATAGTCAATGCGTGAGGTGGTACGAAGATTCGTCGCCCCTATGGCGCAGGCCCGCCGTTAGCATTGAACGGGGCCTGCGCCACTGGAGAAGCCGGCTTTGAGCCTAGCGTTCGAAGAATTGCATCAAACGGCCGGTGAGCGCCGCGCCGCTAATCATGATCGACGCGCCGAGAACCAATAAGCCCGCAAGCGTGAGCACGATGGCATGGGACGGCATCGCTAGCGCGATGATGCCGAGCACGACTGCGCCGCAGCCGGCCAGAATCTGACCGGTTACCGCGCTCGAGATCGTAGCGTGCGTCAGCTTTTGCGCTAGTTCTGAGAGCCCTGCGGCACCTGCTTTGAACATCGCCAACCGCTCGATCGCGGCGGCGCCCAAGAGCAACGTCGCGCCTGCGGTGATGACGGCGCTTGCCAGCAAGACACCGGGCGCGAAGCCGATCAAGCCGAGAATACCGAGCACGATCACGGCGGCGCCTGCGATGATGTCGCTGCCCATTCCGCCGCCGAGTTCGAGCGCTCCGATCGTTCCACCACTGATGAGCGAAGTGAGTTTCGAGTACTGAGAGGCAATCGCCCCGCCCTGCGCAAACAATGCCGCGCCGAGAACGATCGCCGCAATAGCCGTGATGAATCCGCTATCGCCGCGCGCCAAGCCAATAATAGCCAGGGCAATGACGGCAATTCCGGCACCAGCCTCAATAACCGAACCGGCACTCTCCACTTCGAGCGCGGTTCGTTCACCACGAACCTGGGATGTAGTCCGCAGTAGCGCTTCAACTCACTGAGAAGTTACTGTGTGGCCGCGTTGGAACTGCTACTAGCTTCGCTTCTTCAGCGTCCGAGGGCGTGCTAAAAGAGCGCGTGCACAACCGCGGCGCAGTCGGCGCAGATCGACGGGTTCGCGGGGTCGGTGCCGAGTTCGCGGAACTTCCAGCAGCGCGCGCACTTCTGGCCGTACGCCGGATAGATCGCAAGTCCGAGTTCGTCGCCATCGGATTTACGCAGGTCCAGCTGCGACACGGCCAAGGCATCGCGCAGGTTGTCGCCGAGTGCCGCAAGCGCATCGTACTGTGCCGCCGGCGCGGCGAGCTCGACGCGCGCTTCGAAACCGCTGGTCGGTGACGCGGCGACGCGCGAACGCAGCTCGCGCAGCGTCTCCCAAAGTTCCAGTTCGCTCTCTTTCGCGCGCGCCGGCGTGCCGAAGGCCGCGTCGAAAACGCTGCGCTCCTCGCCGCGCAGCGCTTCGGGGATCTCTTGCCAGGCTTCTTCCGCGGTAAACGAGAGCATCGGTGCGACCGCGGTCAAGAAACGCTTGAGTGCATAGAGCAGCGCCGATTGCGCGCTGCGCCGGCGCCGGCTATTCTCGGCCAGCGAATAGAGCGGGTCCTTGCACGCGTCGAAATAAAAACTCGACATCGCGCTCTCGAAGGCCACGATGCGCAGGTAGGCGTCGTGAATTGCGAACGTTTGATAGAGTGATTTTACGTCCGCGACGAAGGTGTCGGTCACCTCGCAAGCAAGCCGGTCGAGTGGCTCCATCTGTTCGCGCGCTAGCACGTCGGCGGACGAAAGGTCATAGAGATTGCCGAGCATGAAGCGGATGCGGTTGCGGATATTGCGATAGACGCGTCCGACCTGTTCGACCACGTTCGGCCCAAAGCGCACGTCGTCGACGAATTCGACTGACGCCGACCACAACCGCAGCACGTCGGCGCCCCACTTGTTCATCGCGTCGACCGCGTCGATGCCGGTGCCACGCGACTTGGACATCGCCCGGCCCTGCTCGTCGTTGACCCACCCGTTCTTGACCACACGTTTGTACGGCGCGCCGCCTTTGATCGCGACGCCGGTCAAAAGCGAGCTGCGGAACCAGCCGCGGAACTGATCGCCGCCCTCGAGATATACGTCGCTCGGCCACGGCACGCCGTCGTGCCCGAGCACGGCGAGGTGTGTTACGCCCGACTCGAACCAAATATCGACGATGTTCTTCTCTTTTTCAAACGTCGTGGCGCGACAGTTCGGGCACGCAAAGCCGGCCGGCAGATACATCTCGACCGGGTCGGTCCACCACGAACCGGCGCCAACCTCGGCAAAGCGCTTCGCCACGTTACGCGCCACCTGCGGATCGAGAATCGATTCGTTGCACGCGGTGCAGATGAGCGCGGGTATCGGCGTGCCCCAGATTCGCTGGCGCGACACGCACCACTCCGGATGCGTTTCGATCATCTGCCGTTGGCGCACGCGCCCCCACTCGGGCACGTAATCGACGCCGTCGACCGCTTCGATCGCGCGCGCGCGCAGACGGTTTTGATCCATCGCGATGAACCACTGCGCGGTCGCGCGGAAGATCACCGGATTGTGGCAGCGCCAGCAGTGCGGATAGGAGTGCTCGTAGTCTGCGGCTGCATAAAGCGCGCCGCTGACACGCAAATCCTCGACGATCTGCTTGTTGGCCTTAAAGATGAACATGCCGGCGTACGGCCCGGCTTCCTGGGTGAAGTGGCCCGAGGCGTCGACCGGATTGAGAATCGGCAGATCGTACTTCACGCCGGTCGCGAAGTCATCGGCACCGTGACCCGGCGCGGTGTGCACCGCGCCCGTCCCGGTTTCGAGATCGACATAGTCGGCCAGCACCACCAGCGAATCGCGGTCCATGAACGGATGGCGCACGCACGCGCCGTCGAGCCGTTGCCCGGCTACGGTTGCAAGCAGTTGCGCTTCCGGGAACCGCTCGCCTAGCGCCTTGGGCGCGAGCGCCGTGGCGAGCACGAGCAACTCGTCGCCGAGGCGATAGAGTCCGTAGCTCGCTTCGGCACGCAATGCGATCGCGACGTTGGCCGGCAGCGTCCACGGCGTCGTCGTCCAGATTAAAATCGAGGCGGGTTCGCTCGTGCTTATTCCGAACGCCGCTAGAATCTCTTCGCGCTGTTCGTCGTTGGCGGTGAAGCGCACGTAGACCGACGGCGAGATCTTTGGTTCGTACTCGATCTCGGCTTCGGCCAGTGCGGTTTCGTCATGCACGCACCACAGCGTCGAGCGCAAGCCTTTGTACAGTTGCCCCTTCTCCGCCAGATCGGCCAGCGCATTGACGATCGTCGCCTCGAACGACGGATCGATCGTGCGGTACGGCCGGTCGAAGTGACCGAAGGCCCCCATTCGCCGTCGCGCGTCGCTCTGCCGCTCGAGCCAATACAGCGCGCGCTCCTTACAGCGCTCGCGCAGCTCGAGCGGATCGATCGTATGAAAGTCCTTGATGCCCAGGAACTTGAGCGTCTCGAGCTCGATGGGCAGCCCGTGCATGTCCCAGCCCGGAATGAAGTCCGCCCACTTACCGTCGAGCAGCGCGATCTTCACGAACATGTCTTTGAGCACCATGTTCAGGAAGTGCCCCATATGCAGCTCGCCGTTGGCGTACGGCGGTCCGTCGTGCAAAATCCACGGGCCGTTCTTGCGATTGGCGTCGAGACGCCGCTCGTAAACATGCTGCGCCCGCCACCACGCGATGCGATCTGGCTCGCGCTTGGGTAACTCGGCCTTCATCGGGAAGTCGGTCTGGGGTAATCGTAAAGTATCGCGGTAGTCGCGTCCGACAGTCTCGCTCATGGGTCGATGAGCAATTCGCCGAGCACGTCGAAATTTCGTGCCGCAGCGGCACGAATCTCTTCCACCTTTTCCTGTAACTCAGCGGAAAGCACGTCGCGTTGCGACATCAGTCGGTCGACCAGCGCATCGACGGCCGGATCCGGGGGCGCAAGCCGGCCCGGCGTCCACAACGGTTCGAGCGGATAGCCCAGGTCATCGCACAGCGCCGTGATTTTAGGATCGTAGGGAATCGCCAAAAACGGCACGGCAAAGCGCGCGGCGAGAATCAGGGCGTGCAGACGCATCCCGACGACGACGCGCGCACCGCGCAGTATCGCCGCTGCGCGCGCGAGCGGGCACTCGGGCAAAAGCATCGGCGCGCTCTTGCACAACCGAATGATGGCCGTCGAAACGTCGGCGTCGGCCGCGCCGCCGAGAGCCAAAAACGCCACCCGCACGCCGTGCGTCTGCGCCAGACGATCGACCGCGCGCGCGATCGCGTGCTGCCCGTCTTTGAGTGTCGTGACCTTACGCACGCTCACGATCGCGTACGGATCGCTGCCCAAGCCCTCGGTCGTAAGATCGATCTCCTCAACCGGCAGGTCGTAGAGAAAAACCGGATCGGCGGTTTGCGTTACCGGCGTTTGTGGCAAGAGCGATTGCAGCAACCGCAGCGAACGCGCGTCGCGCACCGTGGCACGATCGAGCCCTCGGCAAAAACTGCGCACCACGATGCGCCCCAGCAAATCGAGCGGCCCGATCGACTGCGCAAAGATCATCGACTTGCGCTGTTGCCGAATCGCCTCGCGCAGGATGCCGGCGTAGTACACGATGCTGCGCGCGCTGGTCGCGGTCTGCAACAGTCCGCCCCCGCCCGAGAGCACGACATCGGCGCGGCCGATCGCTTCGCGCACGCTGCGCATGCTCCAGCGCGGCGTCGCGTCGACCCCATACGCTTTGGCCGTGGCTTCAGGCGTGGCCGAGAGCACGTCGATTCCGAGCGCCGGAAATCGCGCGCGCATTTGCGTGACGATAACCTCGAGCAGTGCCTCGTCGCCGAGGTTACCGAACCCGTAGTAGCCCGACAGCAATACACGCACGGCGATAGATCCAAATCGCGAGGAGGCCGATGAGCGCGCCGATGATCAAGCCGTTGAGGGTTCGCTCGAGCGAGATCGCCAGCGGCGTGTGCAGGTGCGAATAGGTGTCGATCACGTCGCCGATGCCGACGCCCACGCCAAGCGCCAGCAGCCAGCCCACCATCCGGCGGTGCGCGATGGTCAGTGCGGGCAGCACCATCAGCGCCGGAAAGCCAACCAAAAACTCCTTGAAGCGCGGCCGCACGCTCAGTACGACACTGAGCTGATGGCGCAACACCAGCTCGAGGTGCGAGGGCGCAATATCGCTTTGATTGCCGCTGCGCGCGAGCAGTAGCGCGCCGGCCGCCACGATGATCAGGCCGGCAAAGAGTTGGTACACGCGCACCGGGGCGGTGAACACCTCGGACGGCCGCTCGATCCCGGAATTGAAGCGGCGATCGAAGAGATACATGCCCAGCGCAATCAGCGGCGGGAGCGCGAGGACAAGTCGTATGCCGCGGAAGCGTTCGATTTCTTCCATGGTGAGCGGCGAGCTCATCACGCCGATGACGACCAGTGCGCCGAGCAACGTCACGCCGGTTGCAAGTAGCGTCCAGCCCAAGCTGCGCACGAGCTGATCGGAGAATCGCGGCGCCGGCTCTTCGCTGAACGCCTTGGCAATCGCGAGAAATGCCGCCGTCGCAAAGAGCAACGCGCCAACCAGCGCGATGAGCGAACGCGCAAAGAGATCGTGGTGAATCGCCACCCCGGCGAGATAGAGCAGTACGGTGAGCCCGTAGGCGGTGTATGCCAGGCAGGGACGGTACCAGCCGTAGACACCGAGCAACAATACGAAGATCGACGGCACGGCGAGCGCGGCTACCCCGACCAGGATGCGGTTGTCGCCGCGATAGAGCGGAATCGGCGTCGCGCGGCCGAGTTTAAAGTGGTGGCTTTTGAGTTGATCGGCGATCTCTTTGACCATCTCGACGTTGGTCGCCTCGATCGAGAGGTCGCCGTCCTGGTGCTCCCACGGCCGCAGATACACGACGCGAATGTTCCGTTCGCGCACGCCGAGCACATAGCGCGCGATCACGTCGTCGAGGGTGATCTTGTCGAGTTCGGTACGCGCGATCGCTTGCACGCGAACCGTTTGGCCGTCGATGTCCTTGGCCAGCGTTTCGCTGCCTTTTTGGATCTGCGTATCGTCGTACGTTTCGATCGTCCCGAAGTTGAAGGGCTCAGCGGTTTTTGCGCCGTGCTCCTTGAATGCGGCAGCGGCATCGTCGAGGTGATCAGGATAGCCGAAGACTTGGTTGC
This sequence comes from Vulcanimicrobiota bacterium, assembly GCA_963837195.1. Classification (GTDB taxonomy): domain Bacteria; phylum Vulcanimicrobiota; class Vulcanimicrobiia; order Vulcanimicrobiales; family Vulcanimicrobiaceae; genus Aquilonibacter. The sequence goes on along the minus strand of CAWIMO010000006.1, from coordinate 2,295,162 downwards.
GCAAGCCGAAGAAGATGACGGTCGAGACCTTGCGATCCTGCGAGAGTACCGCGTCGAAGGCCGCGTTCATTTGGGGAAGTGCGTACCGCTCGTCATTTTGAAAGCGCGGAATCAGCAGCAGCCCGAGCCGCTTCGCCAGCGCAATTTGATCGGACGGAATACCCAGCGCCGTGGCGTTGAAATAGTCGATCTGCGTGCGCACTTCGAGAATCCACGGCTTCGTATTGCGCAGCACGCGGACCGTCTTGGGTTCGAAATGCAGCGCAAGCTGTTGCCGGTAGCGCGCATAGGCCGCCGGATCGTCAACGATGAGATACACGGCGTTGCGCGCAATCTTGTTCGAGCGCACCAGCCCCGCGAGCACCGGATCGGCAATCGGCGAGATGCGGGCTTGATTGATCAGCGCGGCTCCGGTCGTCGCGTAGGTACGTCCGTCGTCGCCGACGTTGGCGCCGAGTTCTTCCGTTAGCGCGAGCGACGTCAAACCGGCGCGTCGCAAGGCAATCAAGAAGGCCGCGGGATTGTAGTTGTAGGAGCGCGCGAGCGCGACGAAATCCGTGTAGTCCATCGCGATCTCGACGCGCCGCGTCTGAGACTCGGTGTGGAAGCGGAAGACCGCAACCACCAGCGAGGCAAGCAGAGCCACGAGTAAAAGCAGCGCGGCATAGCGTGGTCGGACATCGGGACGGATCACGGGGGAGGGGTGTTCGCGCTGCGCACGCTTCTACCCCCACAATACATAAAGGCTCGCGTAGCGAGCCTTTATGCCGTCGCGTATGCGGTTGCCCGCATACCGGGTGTGGGCGACGTCTTTAAGCGGAGTATCTCACAGCGAAAATGCCCACGTATCTAAACGCTATGGCGTACATTCCTCCGTCGTGGTTATTACTGTAGCAGACCCCAACCTTCCGCGAAAGCTGTCAGGCGCATATTTTTACACGCCGCTTAGGCAGGCCAGTGGGGCGGCCGCTTGTCAATGAAGGCGGCGATGCCTTCCTGGGCGTCCTCGAGTTGGGCATTACTAATCATGACAGTTTTTGTGAGGTCGTAGGCCGCTGCTTCGTCCAGCTCGAGCTGACGGTAAAAAGCCGCTTTCCCCAGGCCCACGACCGCACGACTCGCCTCAGCAATCCGCTCGGCCAGCGCCAGCGTCGCCCCCCGCAGATGCTCGGGCGCCACGACCGCATTCACCAGCCCCCAGTCGAGCGCGGTGGCCGCATCGACCGGTTCCCCGGTCAGGAGCATCTGCATTGCGCGCTTGCGGCCGATATCGCGGCTGAGCGGGACCATGGGCGTGCTGCAGAACAGGCCGATGCGTACCCCCGGCGTGGCGAATCGCGCCTGCGTCGAAGCAACGGCCAGATCGCAGGCGGCGACGAGCTGGCAGCCCGCGGCCGTGGCCAGGGCGCCGACTTCGGCGATCACCGGCTGGGCAGTCGCCTCGATCGCGGCCATGAGTACCACGCACTGATCGAAGATCTCGGTGTAGGCCGGCTCGTCGCGGCCACGTAGTTCGCGCAGATCGTGGCCGGCGGAAAAGGCGGGTCCTTCGCCGGCCAGGACGATTGCCCGCAGGCTGCGGTCGGCACCCAGCTCGCGCAACGCCGCGGTCAGCTCGCGCATCATCGCGAGCGAAAGGGCGTTGCGGCGCTCGGGACGGCGCATAGTGACGATCGCCGCCGAACCCTCGCGCTCGACGCTGATTTCTTTGCGAGCCTCAATCATGAACAGGGTCCCCCGCCTGCGTTTCCGTGTGTTTTTCTCCGGTTCAGGTCGAGGAAGCGCGGCCCGCCGTGTGCTACGGCACACAAGGGGCGCGGTGACGATGACAATGGACCGGAGAAATGGGCGATGCAGGGTTCGAACCTGCGACCTTTGCCTTGTAAGGGCACTGCTCTCCCAGCTGAGCTAATCGCCCGCAACCTGCGGCCCGCTTGCCGGGCCGGACGCGTTGTTCTTCTACGCGAACGTCCGGCTCAGCCTAGTATGACACCGAACTTTCGCGCCGCGTTCAGCGGCGAGCGCCGGAACGTGCCGCTCGCGCGGAATGCTATTGCGGGATTCGCACGCATCTGCGGCTTCTCGTTAGAGGAGATCGCCGATATTCGTATCGCGGCGGGCGAAGCCTTGAGCAACGCGGTCGAGCACGGTCACAATCGTCGCTCGAGCGGCTTCTCGGTGCGTTGCTCGTTCGACGACGACGAGCTTACGATCGAGATACGCGACAACGGGGACGGATTTCTTCCTACGCTGACCGTCGTCGCTCCAAGCGCGTCGCACAATAAGTCAGAACGCGGGTTTGGTATTCTGCTGATGCGTCGCCTCATGGACCGCGTTTCGTTCGAACGTAACGGCACCTGCGTCCGCTTGACACGACACAAGGCGAGCTGAGGCAGCGCTATGGCGTCTTTACGGCGGCGATCTTCTTCTGCAAGAAATCGAGTGCCGCGCGCAACTGTGGGTCTTTCGTCGGATCGCCGAAGCGTGCATCGTGTGGCTCGGCCACGGCGAGATCCGGCTCGATCCCCTTGAGATTGATGTCACGGTGGTCGGGCGTCAGGTAGTGCGCGGTCGTAATCTTGATGGCCGAACCGTCCGCCAATGGCGTCAGCGTCTGCATTACGCCTTTGCCGAAGGTGCGCGTCCCGATCAGTGAAGCAATTCCGTCGTCTTGCAACGCACCCGCGGTGATTTCCGAGGCGGATGCGGTGTATTCGTTGACCAGCACGGTCACGGGCACGTCGACTTGCACGCTGTCGTCATCGGCGGTAACCGTGGTGTCCGGGCCGCCCCGTTCTTCGACCGTCAGCAAGGGCTTGTGCGCGATGAAGCGCTCGCTGATCTGGAGCGCCGACTCGACGTAACCGCCGCCGTCATTGCGAAGGTCGAGCACCAAGGCCTTGGCACCGGCGGCTTTGACGCGGGCGATCGCCGCGTCGAATTCATCCGGTGTGCTCTGCCCGAAGGCCAACACGTACACGTAACCGATCGAACCGGGCAGAAGCTTGTAGACGACCGTCGGCGGTACGAGTTCGCTGCGCGTAATCGAGACCTCGAGCGGCGCGTTGTTGCGCACCAATCCAAGGTGAACGCCGGTGCCGGGTTTGCCGCGCAGCAGCTTACTCGCGGCGTCGGTGGTGAAGCCTTTCGTCGACTGACCGTCGATCGTGGCGATGGAGTCACCCGGCTGGAGTCCGGCACGGTCGGCCGGCGTCCCCGGCACGACGTATGAAACGTCGATCAGTCCGGTTGCGTCGTCGGGTGAAATCAACACGCCGATACCCGAGATCTTTTCCGGGTCAAGCGCATCTTTGAACGCCTTGTACTCATCGGGCGTCATGAACTGGGTGTAGCGATCGTCCACGGCCTTCGCCATTGCGGCGATTGCTGCGTAGGCATAGTCGGTGGTCGAGCCGTGCGCGCTGGCGGCCGCATCGGCGATCTCCTCATCGAGCGCCGCTATCGTCGTCTGCGCGTCGTCGCCGGCGTGAATCGGCGCGATGTCGGTCTTGACACCGTGTTTACGCGCCAAGTCGACCAGCGCTTCATGTGCCTTGTCGACCAGCATTTGCGGATCGACAGGCCGATACGAGGACGTCGACAACAAGTGAAAGCTCTCGCTTACATCCTGTGCAGTCGCGCTAGGCAGCGGCGGCGTTGCCGCCGCCGGCAGCACGGCAGCCAGACAAAGAACAATCGCGCCGAATCCGGCGCGGAGGCGAGAGGTAGGTGGCACGTTTATTTCTCCAAAGAGATCTTAGATACAGTGAAGAGATCTTAGATACAGTGTGTTCGATCTTATCTGAGAACGGCCGTATCCGCCCCCCTCTTGTTCCACATTTGAAAGTCTTTTAACTTTGTCATGCAGAGCCTAACCGAGCTTGATATCCGCGGAATGACCTGCGCGTCGTGCGCTTCCCACGTGACGCGGGCCCTGCGCGACGTCCCGGGCGTCGAGGACGCCGCGGTCAATCTTGCCACCGAGCGCGCCACGATCCAGCATGGCGGCGTGGCTCCCATGCGTTGATTGCGGCGGTCGAGCGGGCAGGATACGAGGCGAGCGCCGAACTCGACGAGGATCGTGTCGCGGCCGAGCGGACCGCCGAGCTGCGCCGCCGCGCTCGCCTGCTTGCCCTGGCGATCGTCCTGACGCTGCCTACCGTCGGCATCGCCATGTTCGCGCCGGATTTTCCTGCGAAGAATGAGCTGCTGGCGACCCTTGCCCTGCCGGTCTGGCTAGGGGCCGGATGGGAATTTCACCGCGGGGCGATCGCCGCGTTGCGCTCGGGTACCGCGACGATGGACACGCTGGTCTCGCTCGGCTCGAGCGCGGCGTACCTTCTTAGCGTGTACGATGCGGTGCGCGGCGGGGCAACCTATTTTGACACGGCAGGTGCGATCGTCACGCTTATTTACGCGGGCAAATATCTCGAGGCTCGCGCACGGCTAAAGAGCTCGAGCGCGATGCGCGCGTTACTCGAGCTGCGGCCTCCGCTCGCTCGTCGCCGTACCGGCGACGGTTCAACGCAAGAGATTGCCGTTGAATTAGTGCAAGCCGGCGACGAACTCGTGGTGGCGCCCGGCGAGCGCATTCCGGTCGACGGCGTAGTACTCGAAGGCACGAGCGCGATTGACCGTTCGATGCTCACCGGTGAAGCGATGCCGGTCGACGTGCGCACCAATTCGCCCGTCGAACAAGGGACGCTCAATGCCGGCGGCGCGCTGGTCATTCGCGCGACGGCTGTCGGCGCAGGCACGCAACTTGCCGGCATCGTCGAGATCGTGCGCCGGGCACAAGGCTCGACACCGCCGGTACAGCGTCTGGCGGACCGCGTTGCCGGCATCTTCGTACCGGCGATCATTGCGATCGCCTTGTTGACGTTTGCCGGCTGGTGGCTCGTTGCGCATCGCAGCGTTGCGGATGCGATCGTCATTGCGGTCGCGGTCCTCATCGTCGCCTGTCCCTGCGCGTTGGGCCTCGCAACGCCAACTGCGATTATTGCCGGCATCGGCGTTGCCGCCCGGCGCGGCGTGCTCTTCAAAGATTCGAGCACGCTCGAACGCGCCGCGAGCGTCACCCGCGTGATCTTCGATAAGACCGGAACGTTGACACGCGGCGCGCCCAGCGTCGTCGCAACCAGCAGTAACGATGTGCTGGCGCTCGCCGCCGCCGTCGAATCGCCGTCGACGCATCCGCTTGCTCGAGCAATCGTTGCAGCCGCGCGCGAACGATCGCTGCCCATCGCCACCGCGTGCGAGGTGAGCGCAATCGCGGGCATCGGCATCCGCGGTCTGGTCGACACGCACGCGATTGCAGTGGGCGCCGCGCCCGACGAGGACACGCGGCGGCTCGACGCGAGTGGTGGTTACGCGCGACGGCGCCCGGGTCGGATCGATCGATCTACGTGACGACGTTCGCGTCGAAGCTGCGCAGGCCGTGCAGCACTTAAGCGAGCTAGGCGTCAGTGCGACGCTGGTGAGCGGTGACGCCGACGGCCCGGTGCGCGCCGCCGCAGCCGGCGCGGGGATCGAACGGTACTATGCGCGCATATCGCCGGAGGGAAAGGCCCAGATCGTGCGCGACTTGCAAGCCGCAGGCGAACACGTCGCGTTTGCCGGTGACGGCATCAACGACGCGCCCGCGCTGGCCGTTGCCGACATTGGGTTTGCGATGGGGACTGGAAGCGGGGTCGCGTTGCAAACCGCGGGCGCGGCGTTGCTCACAAACGATCCACGCGCCGTCGCCGATGCGATCGCCGTTGCGCGTGCAACGCAGCGCACGATACGGCAGAACCTGTTTTGGGCGTTCGCCTATAACGTCGTGCTGGTGCCGCTGGCAGCGTTCGGCATCGTGCAACCGACGCTCGCCGCGGCGGCAATGGGATTGTCGAGTCTGTTCGTCGTGGGAAACTCGCTGCGCTTAAGCCGGGCGACTCGACCGCCGATCGGCTAGCGACAACAGCACTAATCCGGCGGCAATCAGAAGCATCCCGGTTGCCGAGAGACGGGTCGGCACCTCGCCCAGCTGCAGCCACGCAGCGAGCGCACCGACGACGGGATTGGCGAGCGTACCCATGCCGGCGTCACGCGCGGGTAACACGTCCAGCACGAAGGTCCACAACGTGTAGGCTAACGCGGTCGCAAGAATGATATTGTACGCGACGGCGAGCACGTAGGGTGTCGTCCACACCGTCGGGTGCGACGGCACCGTAATCGCAACGCCGGTAAGCACGAGTCCGCCGAAGAGCATTTGCCACATCGTCAGCGAGAAGAGATCGACGTGCTGCGTTCGCTGCAAGCGCTTGGTCAAGACGATGCCGATCGCCCATGCCAGTCCGGCGGCCACCGCCAGAAATTCTGCCGGCCCAACGGAACGCAACGGGCCGATCATACACGCAATGCCGGCGAGTGCAACGAGCATCGCCGCGGCCTGCCACAGACCGATTCGCTCGCCGAGAAACGGCCACGCGAGCAAGCTGACCCACAGCGGCATCGTGTAGGCAAGTATCGCGACTTGTCCTGCGCCCGCGCTTACCACCGCCCAGGTGATGAGGCCGACGAAACACGCGGTTTGAAAGAGCCCGATCCAAAAGAACGCCGCCACAAACCGCGGACGCAACGATTTTCGCAAGACTAACGCGGTTAGCACTAAAGCGATTCCGCCGCCCAACGTGCGCCACGCCGCAAACGTGAACGGCGACGCGTCCTGCACCGCGATCTTCGTCACGACCCAGTTATAGCCCCAAACCAGCGCGAGAACTCCAAGCGCGACTAGCGCGAGCGTGCGTCGCCGTTCAGGGCGAACCGGCACGCTGCAACCGATCCATGATGGCGATGCCGATGCCGTCCATCGGAAGGCGTTCCGCATCGATGCGCACGGCGCCCAATGCATCGAGTTCGTGAAGATACTCAAAGAGGTGGGCTGCGGCCTCGCGCAGGTCGCCCGCAGCGCTGAGCACGCGCACGTCGCGATATCCGGCTACCGGCGTGCGAAATGCGAGCAGCACCGCGCCGTCGCGTTCGTTTTCCGGCACTCGCACGGGATCGCCGACGATGCGAATCGGCGTGTGCGGGGCGTAGTGCTGCGGCAAGCGGCCCGGCGCCAGCGGCCGCGCTTCGTCCGAGAGTTCGCGCTCGAGCGGACCGATCGCCGCTTCGATCGCTTCGACGGGGATCGCGCCGTGGCGGAGCAACACCGGGTACGGTTCGAGCATCACGATCGTCGATTCCACCCCATGTTCGGTGGAACCGCCATCGATGATGCAGTCGACGCGGGCACCCAGCATGCGTTCAACGTGTGCAGCTTGTGTCGGGCTGAGGTAGCCAAATGGATTCGCGCTCGGCGCAGCGATCGGCGTACCCGCACGCTCGATCAGGTCGCGCGCGATCGGATGCGCGGGCATACGAACGGCGACCGTGGGCAACCCTGCCGTGACCAGATCCCCGAGCGCCGCGCGCTTGCGCAGCACGATCGTCAGTGGACCGGGCCAGAATGTTTGCATCAGTGCGCGTGCGGTAGCCGGAACGTCTTGCGCGACGCGCTCGAGCATCGCTCCATCGCTCACGTGGACGATGAGCGGGTCGAACGCCGGTCGCGCCTTGATCTCGAAGATGCGCGCGACAGCGCGTGCATCAAACGCGTTTGCGCCCAAACCGTAGACGGTTTCGGTCGGGAACGCAACGACCCCACCGCGGCGTAAGAGCGCGGCGGCGCGGTCGAGGTTTTCCGATGTCGCCGCAACGACGGGCACGCAGTCTATTGCGATTGGCGACGCGTAACCGAGAGAAGTTCGACTTGGATGATCGAGCCCGCCGGCACATCGATGTTTTGGCGATTGTTCTTGGCGAGCAAGAAGCCGCCCGCGGCACCGATGGCCCCGCCCGCGCTTCCACCGAAGAGCGTTTTCCCGATCGCGTTACCGACCAGCATACCGGCGAGCGCGCCGCCGGCTTCCTTAGCAGCGTTATTCTTCGTTTGCGCTTTCATCTGCGTCACGCGACTATCGATCGTGTAGCGCACGCCGCTCCCGGTTACCAATTCGGTGAAGCGAAAGCGAATTTTCCCCGGCGTTCCCTGGCCGGCTTTTTGCACCGAATAGACATAGCCGTAGAGATGGCCGTTGCGTACCGCGCTGCCGGCGTCGCTCGAGACATTCGAGACGCTTACCGACTGGCCGGCGTAAGCGTGATTGCTGGAATAGTCGCCGTCGATCGTTCCGTCGAGAAGCGTACCGGGCGCGATCTGCGCGCCGGCGGCTACGGCCGTGACGAGCATTAGCCCGGTGAGCGCGGCGATGGCGGTACGAAATCGCATGCGAGGTCCTCCTACCCAAACAAAAAAGGGCTCGTTGCCGAACCCTTTACCCAGGAATCAGAAGATGCCTACTGGATCGAGTAGGCCGGGACTTTGCCCTTGACCAGTGAGACCTTGAGGGTTTCGTTCGGCTTGACTTTGCTGAAGTCGACGCCTTGCGCGATCAGTGTCGTTTCGACGCCATTTTGCATCATAACGAGCAGATGCTGCGCATCTTCAACTTTTTCGACTTTGCAGACATAGGTGCCGTCGGGAACGAGCGACGGGTCCACGAGCGCGGCCGAGGCCACCACTGGGAGCAGGGCGGACAGCGCAAAAAGCGCCGGGACTATAAATGAGCGCACGATTTTCCTCCAGAGAGTTGCTTCGCCCGATAGCATGACGGCAACCCACCCATCAGAATACGACAGAAGGAGGACCCCTGAAAGGCCCTCCTTCCATTCTTTACAATGTGGCCGCTCGGCGAGACGGCTACTGGACGGCGAGAACCGGAACCTTACCCTTGATGATCGAGATCTTGAGTGTGTCGTTTGGCTTGCACTTGCTGAAATCGGCGCTTCCCGCGGCGACGAGCACGGTTTCGACGCCGTTCTGCATCATCACAAGCGCGTGCTGCGCATCTTCAACCTTTTCAACCTTGACGGTATACGTGCCGTCGGGCATCAGTGACGCATCGACGACCGCGGCCGATGCCATCGAGGGGGCCAGCGCAGCGAGCATGAGTGCGGGGACGAGAACTGAGTGCACAGAGTGACCCTCCAAAATATTGCTTCGACCGCCAATATATCGTCGCAGGGTCCTTGGCGATGCGACAAAAGAAACATCGCCTTCTTAGGCGAGCGAATTCTTTACAAAGTCGCTATCGACACATTGCCCTGCTCGGCCAGCATGAACACCAGCGGAGCCTTGGATACGCTGCGCAGCGGGTTGCTCACCTGCCCCGAGCCGCTCGTGACGTCGTAGTGGGCTCGAAAGCCGGGCGGCACGCTAAGATGCAAGTTTCCGTTCGAGGACTCCAAGCGCACGAGGCTGCCGCGCCACCCCGGCGCCAGCGCCGCGGTAACGTTGCCATTGCCGGCCGACAGCGTGATCGACGTGCGCGCGCCCGAAACCGAAATATCGCCGCTGTCGGCTTCGGCGGTCAGAGGCGCGCTTGCCGTATCGACGACGATGTTTCCGTCTGCGTCGTAGATTTGCATCGAGGCCGTGACCGCGTCAACGTGCACGCGACCGGAGAATTCGCGCAAGTCGAGGTGCATGCGCGCCGGATAGGAGAGCTGTAATTCATATCCGCTGGCACCCACGAACGGAAGAATATTCTCGCTGGGACCGGTGATCGACACATTCATGCGCGAGCCGACGCGCGACGTATTCAGCTTCATCGGTGGAGTCGACGGACCGCTATCGACCACGTGGAATCTGACACTGGTCAGCCCGGCAACGGGAATGACGTGAATCGCGCCGCTCACGCTCAGTCGCAGCGTCGTCGCCGACCCCACGGGAAGTTCGCGATCGGTCACTTGCGCCGACGCGCGAGGGACGATTGCAAGCGCCAAAGCGGCGAAGAGCGACGCCGTGAGTAAACGTTTCATCGCGATCATTGTAACATCTCCGCAACCGTCGAAGGGAACCGCGAGACGAGCAGACTCGCGAGTTCTTCGGCTTGCGCACGAATCTCCGGCATCGCCGTCGTTTCGATCAACGTCCCATAGCGGACAGGGCCGATTGCAAATACCGTGGACGAGTCCACACCGTCCCGGTCGCGCAGCGCGCCGCTCGGAGCAATGTCTACGCCGATTCCGGTCTGCAGCGGCTCCATGATTCCTTGTGCGAGCAAATTGCCGATGAGCGGGTTCTCCAGTCGGCGGAAGTCGTGCGCAGGTCCACTGCAGTTGATCACGCGACCCACCTCGAGCTCGAGTGTTCGCTCGTCGCCTCGCAAACGAATGGGAACGCGCAAACCGCGATCCGTTTGAACGAAGGTGCCGGTACGTCCGGCAAGCATGCGCAAACCACCCGAGGAGATCTCAGCGGCAATCGTCTTCGCAACCTCCGGCGCCATGCGGTGGCGGTGGACGTTCCAGTAGGGCATCACGTGACGAACGAACCGGCGCTGATCGCTTGCCGAAAGTGCTTGCCAAAGGTGATTGGTGCGCGGGCGCATCGCAACAGCACGAAACGCATCGAGCAGATCGTGCATCGAGGTCGCATCTGGATTCGTATCCGGTGGCGCGTCGAAGAGCCGGTGTTCGTGTGGAAGCAACCCGCGCCGCGAAACCATCCAAATCGTTCCGCGGTGACCGTTGCAGCGCAAGCCGATCACCGCGTCAACGGCCGTCAGCCCGGTGCCGAGCAGCAGCACCTCTTCATCGGGATCGGCAGAAATTAGCGAACGCTCGTCCCACGCGGAAGCGCAAAATCGCTCCCCGGAAACGATGTCGACACTCGCACGAAACCAGGGCGCCGGACTTGCGTTGCCGGTTGCGACGACCAGCACGTCACCATAAAGCACGCGTCCGTCTTCGCAGATCGCACGCACGCCCGATTCTTCAACCGTAGCCGCGAGAATCGTCGACCGTTCGCATTGGAAGCGCTCACCGGCAAACTCGCGTGCTTCACGCACGATCGAATCGAGGTAATCTCCATACACCGGTCGCGGTACGAAGGACGCGGCGTCATACCGGCCGCCGAAGCGCTGGCGTAAGAAGCCGACGAAATGTTCGGGTTCCTCGGCAAATGCAGACATGCGGCCGGCGGGAACGTTGAGCAGATGCTCCTGGTGCGACGTCGAGTAGGCCATCCCGCGGCCCAGACGTTCGCGTGGATCGACCACGATCGCGTGCGCGTCACTGCTTTTGCGAACGAGACGCGTCGCCAACAGCGCGCCGCTGGCACCGCCGCCTGCGATGATCGCGGTAAATTTAGGCATCGTAGCGGAGGCCGACGCGTCGCGCCGTCCACCATCCATCGCCATCTTCGCTAAACGTTTGCGCGCTGTTCAGTTCGCCGCCATACACGTGCATGGAGTGCGCGGTGGTTTTGCCCGCGTTTCCGAAGTTGTGATGCTCGCGCGGCGGCACGATCAGCCCGACGGTACCGCGCTCGCAAACGCGATGCGCGCCGCGGCGAAATCCATAGCGGCCGTCTTGGCGGTGTTCGGTCAACTCGAACGCGGTCTCGTGCATAATCCCGTTGACGACGATCTCGGCGCCCCACAAGCCGGCGTGGTCGTGCAGCGGACTGCCTTGACCAACCCCCCAGGTCATCGCAACGACGATGAATCTCCGCCTCCGGGTCGCGCCAAATCAGCTTGCGCGCATAACGGTCGGCGCGTGCCGGCAAGAAGAACTCCGGGGTGAAGGCGTCGGCCTCGCACATTGCGGCGAGAACGCCACCGAGCGCCGTCGCTTCCTTGCCGCGCACGGCGTGCGCGATCGGCCCGATCAGACGTTCGAAGGAGACACTCGAGAGTGCATTCATGCCACTTTAGGGTATCGGCACGAGGTTCGAGAGCGCCTAGGAGGCGAGCTCGGCGGTCGTCAGCCCCATCAGATCGGCGATCCGCTTGCGGTCGGCGAGCAGCGTCGCTGCTTCTCCGTGGTAGACGATCCGGCCGGCGTCCATGACGTACGCGCGGTCGGCAATCTTGAGCGCCAGCAAGGCGTTCTGCTCGACCAGAACGATCGCCACGCCGCGCGCCTTAAGCTCGGCGAGGATCCGGTAGACGTCCTCGACGATCATCGGCGCGAGCCCCTGCGACGGCTCGTCGACCAGAAGCAGCTGCGGATTCGAGACCAGCGCGCGTCCAATGGCAAGCATCTCTTGCTCGCCGCCCGAGAGCCGCCCGGCGCGCCTCCCGATAAGCTCCTTGAGTTTGGGGAGATGCTCGAGCACCCGCGCGATCGACCACTCTCCGGTGCGACCGTTTTCCGCCAGCTGTAAGTTTTCGAGCACGGAGAGCGCGGCGAACATGCGCCGGCCTTCGGGGACGTAGCCGACGCCCAAGCGCGCGATGCGATAGGGCGCGCGTCCGACGATCGGGGTTCCGTCGAAGCGTAATCTCACCACTGCGCGGACGCGTCATCCCGAGGATGCTGCGCAGCGTCGTCGTCTTGCCGGCTCCGTTGAGGCCCAGCAGCGCGACGAGTTCGCCCTGGTTGACCTTGAATTCGACGTCGTGGAGAATGTGGCTCTTGCCGTAATACGTGTTGAGCTTATCGACGCTGAGAAACGCGTCAGACATTCTCGACGACCTCCTTGCCGATATACGCGTCGCGCACCGCTTCGTTCGCGCCGATCTCTGCAGGCGTTCCTTCAGCGAGCACTTTCCCGCGATCGAGCACCATGATGCGCTGCGCGAGCGAAAGTACGACGCGCATGTTGTGTTCGACGAAGAGCACCGTGAGGCCGAGCTCGCTGTGCAGCTTGCGAATCACGTCCACCACCCGCTCGGTCTCCGCGTGCGCGAGACCGGCCATCGGCTCATCGAGCATTACCAATACCGGATCGGTCGAGAGGCTCAGCGCAATCTCGCACAACCGCTGACTGCCGTGCGCGAGCTCGGCAACCGGACGGTGCGCCGAGGCGCGCAAATTGACGAAATCCAACAGCCGCTCGACCTTATCTCCGATCGTTTTGCGCTGCCCTTTTGCGACGGGTTGAAACCTGAACGCGAGATTGGCGGCACTCTGCAACCCGATCAGCAGGTTGTCATAGACGGTGAGGTTCGGAAAGACGCTGGAGGTTTGAAACGTGCGGCCCATGCCCATCGCGATGCGGCGGTGAATCGGCGCACGCGTGATATCGATACCTTTGAACGTCACCGTGCCGCTGTCGCATGGATAGAATCCCGAGAGCGCATTGAAAAGCGTGGACTTTCCGGCGCCGTTGGGCCCGATGATCGCTTGTATCGATCCGGCCTTGACCTGCAAGGAGACATCTTCGACGGCGCGCACGCCGCCGAAATGCTTGACGATGCCGGAGGCCTCGAATAATACCTCGCTCACGGTTGGATCTCGCGTTCCGAGCGTACCGTTCCGTGCAGCGTATCACGGGCTTCGAAAGCGAAGCCGCCGCCACGTCGCGAGAGCGCGTCGAGGATCGTTCCGAGGATGCCTTTGGGAAATCCGAGCACGCAGGCAACGAACAGCGCGCCAAGCGGGATCTGCCACCATCGCACGATGGTCGAGAGTATCTCCTGGCCAATCACAAAGATGATCGAGCCGAGGAACGGACCGAAGAGCGTCCCACTTCCGCCCAAAATCGTCATCAGCACGATGTTGCCCGAGTTGTGCCAGTCGAGCATCAGCGGGTAGGCGAACATGATCGAGAGCCCGTAGCAGGCGCCCGCCAGTCCCTCCATGATCGCCGAAATCAAGAGGGCGACGAAGATGAAACGATCGGTATTCAGCCCGAGATAGCGGGCACGCGTCTCATTCTCTTTTATCGCCAGCAGCGTGCGCCCAAACGGCGAGCGCACGAGGAACAAAAAGGCGAGCATCACCACCGCGAAAATGACCAGCATCGCATAGTAGAACTGCTGGTCTTTTAGCACGACCCCCAAGCCTTCGACGGCAGGTCGCGCGAAGTTCATCCCGTCTTCCCCGCCGGTGATGTCGGTAAAGCGGTAGGCGATAAAGTAGAAAACCTGGCCGAAGGCGATCATGAGCAGCGCGAAATAGATGCCGCGCCGGCGGAGGAGGAATGGGCCGATCAAGACTGCGCCGACGAGCGCGGCGAGCATCCCGAGCACGATCGACGTGATAAAGCCGACGTGCCAATATTGAATCGTCAACCCGGCGCCGTACGCACCGAGCCCAAAGAACGCTGCGTTTCCGAACGGCAAGACGCCGGTGTAGCCGATCAGCAGATTGACTGCCATCGCGGCAATCGCGTAGAGCAAAACTTCGGTGCATATCGAGATCGCAAGACCGATGTGCGGCGCGATCTGCGGCACAAAGATGAGAAAAACCAACAGGACCAGCGCCGTGATCGAACCGGCACGATTGCTCATCCTCACCCGAAGATGCCCTCTTCACCGAAGAGGCCGCGCGGCCGGACCAGTAAGATCACCGCCATGAGGACGTACATCGCGATCTCGCTCGCGGCGGGAATATAGAGCGTCACAATGCTGATCGTCACGCCAATAAGCATCCCGCCCACGACCGCTCCGAAGATGCTTCCCATGCCGCCGACGATGACGGTGACAAAAGCCGGCATCAGAAGCGCGTTGCCGGTCTGGGGATTGAGTCCGAGCATGCCGGAGGCAAGCACGCCGGCGATGCCCGCGAGCAAAATGCCCAAACCGAAGTTAATCATGTAGAGCAACTGCGTGTTGGTGCCCAGGGCCGCGATCATCTCATTGTCCTGCACGGCGGCTCGCAAGCGTAGACCGGGACGCGTGCGATAGAGAAAAACCGCGAGCAAGGTGAGGATCACCACAAGTGCCGCCGCGATGAACAGACGATAGGTCGGAAAATACGTGAAGCCGAGCGGAACAGCGCCCTGCAGCGCAAGCGGCGGCGAGAATGGTACTCCGTTGTCGCCCCACACCAAACGGTACGTTTCCTCGGCAATGAGCGAGAGGCCGAACGTGAGTAACAGACTGTAAACGGGGTCGCGCTTATAGAGCGGACGTATGAGCGTCCGCTCCATCAGCACGCCGACGATCAACGTAAGAATGGGAGCCACCGCGAGCGCGAACCAGTAACTCGTGCCCGCGCTGACCATCGCGAACGCGAGATAACCGGCTAACGTCATGAACGAACCGTGCGCCATGTTGATCGTACCGGTAAGGTTCATGATCAACGAGAGACCGATTGCAACCGACCGCGTAGAACGCGCCGAGAATTAGGCCGTTGAAGATCTCTGGGGCAATGTGCGCCATGGTGTACTCCCGGGGAATTTCTCGAGATGCTTACGTTGGCCAGTTCATGTGGCAGACCGTCTTCTTCTCGGCAACGCTCTGCTCGATAGCGTCGGCCTCCTGCCGGTCGACGATATCGAATATATCGTACTGATCCTGCGGCGTACCTGTCGCCCGAATCTGACCGATCCACATCGGCCACATGAGTTGATGATCGACGTCGCGGTAGTAGCCGCCGCCTTCCCAGATCGACTGGAAGTGCGCCCCCTCGAGCGTCTTGGCCATCTTGGCGGCGTTGGTGCTCTTGGCTTCGTTGACCGTCCACAGCAGACGATCCATCGTAATGTAGCCGAATGCGCTACGTGCGGTCGGCGGCTGCTTGTACTTCTTGGTGTATTCTGCGACAAACGCGTCGGCCGCCTTGTTACCGCTGCCCAGGACACTTGCGCCTTTGTAGTACCACTCGACGCCCCAGTATCCGACGCGGGCTTCCTTCGGGAGCGCCCATACCGCTTCGAGCTCGACCTGTGGACCGCCGATCGGCACTTTACCGACGATACCGTACTGCGTGGTTTGCTTGAGGCAGTTCACGAAGTCGTCACCTTGCACGAGCACGAGCAAGAGGTCCGGCTTCGCCGCAAGCACCTTGGTGAGATAGGGGCTGAAGTCGGTCGTGCCGAGCGGCGTGAGATCCTCGCCGACAAATTCGACCCCGATTTGCTTGCCGACGGCGTGGTAGCCGGCTTGCAGCGCGTGGCCGAACGCGTAGTCGGGAATGATCATGTACCACTTCTTCCCGAACTTTTTGGCGAGCGAATAACCCGTCGCGTGCGTTTCCATCCACGTGCTGTGGCACGTGCGGAACGTGCTGTATTCGCACTTCTCGCCCGTCACCGCGTCGGCGTGACCGCCGGAATCGATGTAAAATATGTTGAGTGCGTTGGCGGCGGCGCTGGTTGCGAGCGACACCGCGCTGTTGATCGAGCCCATCAACACCGAGCACTTCTCGACGAGAACGAGCTTTCGCGCCTTCTCGACGGCATTGCCGGGATTGTTATTGTTGTCTTCTTGAAGGGCTTCGACTTTGGTACCACCCATGACACCGCCACGCGCGTTCCACGCGTCCATCGCCATCAGCGCGCCGCGCGTTTCGCTTTGTGCGTACGCCGCATAGACGCCGGTGTACTCGTAATCGAGTCCGACTTTGAGGGTGTCTGCCGCCATCGCGCGGCTTGAAAGAATTGCGGGGAAGCCGGTGACGAGTCCAGCCGACGTAATCGCCGCTGTCGTCAGAAAAGACTTCCGATCCAGACCATCCGACATATTCAAATGCTCCCATTCGGCGCCGCATAGCGCGCAACGCATAGTAGTCCAGGAACTAGGACAAAGGAATCGCGCTTACCATAAGTTGTTCCTTTTGTCGCAACGGTGTCGGCGCAAAGAACGTTCCCGCGGCGCGATTGTATGCTTAGCGGTCGTTGTGTATATTTAGCAGGAGGAAAACGCGAGCGTGAGATGCGTGCGCTCCGCGGTCGATGAGACTTCGACATGTTTTGCGCAGGCCCGCATAATCTGCATACCGCGCCCCCGGTCCTTGTGCGACGGCGTGCTGCGCCAATGGCCTTCGCTCTCGACGCTGACCTGGAGCTCGGTATCGTCACGGACGAGTTCGACCGTAAACGTCCCTTCAGGCGAGCGCGCGCCGTACTCAATCGCGTTGGCAATCGCCTCACCTGCGGCGAGCACGATGTCGAAGGCGCCGGCCCGATTCATTCCGTGCCGTTCGGCGTAGGAGCGGATCGCGTCACGCGCAATGCGGGCCGAATTCGGTACCGCGCTATAGGTATAGCGCTCGACCGGCGTTGGAGGCGCCGCCGCGCGCCGCAACAAGAGCGTCGCGCAGTCGTCGAGATTGGGACCTTCCGCGATGATGCGCATGTGCAGCTCGTGAGCATCGAGCGTGTCCGTGGCCGCCAGATGCTCGATCGCTGCGACCAGCTGCTCCTCGCCGGCGACCGGGTCGCGCGCGTGCTCGGTGAGCCCATCAGTATAGAAGTAACACGACGCACCGGGAGCGATCGTCACCGTTCGCACCGCCGAGGCCACCGGCTCGCCGAGCCCAAGCAAAAGTCCCCCGCCGGGCAGCATGTAGGCCACGCCCGACGCGGTCACCAGGACCGGCGGCGGATGGCCCGCGCAGGCGTAGCGCAAGATGCCGGTAACGGGATCGAAGATGCCGGCAATCGCCGAGGCCACGCCGATGCACTGCGAGCTGACCATCGATTCGACTGCGTTGAGTAGCGCCGAGGGTGATTGATGCGTCGCGGCCGCGGCCCGGATCGCGCTGCGGATTTCACTCATCGTCACCGCAGCTTCCAAACCGTGGCCGGTAACGTCGCCGACCGAAATGCCGATCTTCCCGTCGCCGACCTCGAATGCATCATACCAATCGCCGCCGACGACCGCGTCGCGGCTCGCCGGCCAGTAGGCCGCGTCAAACGAGATGCCCGGACCTTGGACCAGCCGCTCCGGTAACATCGCGCGCTGCAGTCGCTCCGATACCCGATGGTGATGCGCGAGCAACGCTCCCTGACCGATCGCCTCTGAAAGTATCGTCGCGACCATCGAGCCGATTGCCGGCGTAACGCCGGTCAAGGCTTCGCGCGAGCTGGCGAGCACGACGCTACCGGCCGGCGCTCCGTCAACGATCAGCGACCGGCAAATCGGCGGCGCAAGCCCGGCTTCCTTCGCGCGCTCGACATAGGACTCGTCCAGCGGCGCATCTTGCAGCGCCGGATACGCACCCGGTACCCGCGTGCAAAACACCACCGGTCCGCTCGGCGGACCGAACAGATAAACGGCGCAAAGATCCGCAAAAGCATCAGCACAGAGTCGTGCGACGTTCTCGACAATCCGCGGGTAGGTCGACATAGGCGCGCGCTGGCTACCTTCGAGCGGATCAAGATCCCTGATCATGGTCCCTCTTGACGGTGATTGTTAAAGTAATGGTGCCCGATTTATGGGTCCAGTAAACTGGCTAGCGCCAAGATGTTTGGTACCATAGCAGACGGGTATTAGGTACGTTACACAGGGGCCATGGGGGCGCTGACTTTGTATGTCGTCGACTGTTACTGAAGATTTTGCCGGTGCCGATCGTCCGGAGCCCGGCCGACTCCATCAGCAAGAGCTTCTCGCAGCCGTACGCGCGTTTCGCGACGGCAATTTTCGTGTGCAGCTGCCTAACGACCTCGTTGGAATCGACGGCGAAATCGCCGCGGCATTCAACGCGTGCATCGAGCACAACCGGTATGTCAACGACGAACTTGCGCGCATCAGCGAAGTCGTGGGGCGCGAAGGCTCGATCACGAAACGCGCGCGCCCTGAGGGCCTCAAGGGCGCGTGGCGCGAGGGCATCGAGTCGGTCAACCGCTTGATCGACGACCTCGTCTTTCCGATGTCGGAAGCTGGGCGCGTGTTGGGCGCGGTCGCCAACGGCGACCTCTCACAGCAAATGCCGCTCGAGACCGACAGCCATCCGCTGCGCGGCGAATTCTTGCGCTCGAGTCGCACGATCAATAAGATGGTCGATCGTCTCAATGCCTTCGCCTCCGAAGTGACCCGCGTCGCGCGCGAGGTCGGTTCCGAAGGCAAACTCGGCGGACAAGCAAACGTGAAAGGCGTTGCCGGGACGTGGAAAGATCTCACCGACTCGGTGAATACCATGGCCGGCAACCTAACCGCCCAGGTTCGTAACATCGCTGACGTGACAACGGCCGTCGCCAACGGCGACCTCTCGAAGAAGATCACGGTCGATGCGCGCGGCGAGATCCGCGAGCTCTCGGGCACGATCAATACGATGGTCGATCAGCTCAACGCTTTTGCGTCCGAAGTGACCCGCGTCGCGCGCGAAGTCGGCTCGGAAGGCATTCTCGGCGGCCAGGCGCAGGTGACCGGCGTTGCCGGTACGTGGAAAGATCTCACCGACTCGGTGAACACGATGGCCGGCAACCTCACTGCGCAGGTGCGTAACATCGCCAACGTCACGACCGCGGTCGCGCGCGGTGACCTTTCGAAGAAGATTACCGTCGACGTGCGCGGCGAGATCGCCGAGCTCAAAGACACGATCAACGTCATGGTCGATCAGCTCAACGCCTTTGCCTCCGAGGTGACACGCGTCGCTCGCGAGGTCGGTTCCGAAGGCAAACTCGGTGGTCAGGCGGAGGTCGAAGGTGTCGCCGGCACATGGAAAGACCTCACCGACTCGGTCAACACGATGGCCGGCAACCTGACCTCGCAGGTCCGCAACATCGCCGACGTCACCACGGCCGTCGCCAACGGCGACCTTTCAAAGAAGATCACCGTTGACGTCAAAGGCGAAATTCTCGACCTCAAGCGCACGGTCAACACGATGGTCGATCAACTCAACGGCTTCGCCTCAGAAGTGACACGCGTCGCGCGCGAAGTAGGCTCCGAAGGCAAACTTGGCGGTCAAGCCGAGGTGCAAGGCGTCGCCGGTACGTGGAAGGATCTCACCGACTCCGTCAACACGATGGCCTCGAACCTCACCGCGCAGGTTCGCAACATCGCCGAGGTTACCACCGCCGTCGCGAGCGGTGACCTCTCGAAGAAGATCACGGTCGACGTCCGCGGCGAAATTCTCGACCTCAAGCGCACGATGAACACGATGGTCGATCAGCTCAACGGCTTCGCTTCGGAAGTGACGCGCGTTGCGCGCGAGGTCGGTTCCGAAGGCATCCTCGGCGGCCAAGCCGACGTGCGCGGTGTATCGGGAACGTGGAAAGATCTGACTGACTCCGTGAACGTGATGGCCTCGAACCTTACGTCGCAGGTGCGCAACATTGCCAACGTCACCACGGCCGTCGCCAACGGCGACCTCTCGAAGAAGATCACCGTCGAGGTGCGCGGTGAGATCCTCGAACTCAAAGACACGATCAACACGATGGTCGATCAGCTCAATGGGTTCGCTTCCGAAGTCACGCGCGTCGCGCGCGAAGTCGGCTCCGAAGGCATCCTCGGCGGTCAAGCGCAGGTGGCCGGCGTTTCGGGCACGTGGAAAGACCTCACCGACTCGGTGAACTTCATGGCCTCGAACCTTACGTCACAAGTGCGTAACATCGCCGACGTGACAACGGCCGTCGCCAATGGCGACCTTTCAAAGAAGATCACCGTGCAAGTCCGCGGCGAAATCGCCGAGCTCAAAGACACGATCAACATCATGGTCGACCAGCTCAACGCGTTCGCTTCCGAAGTCACGCGCGTCGCACGCGAAGTCGGTTCCGAAGGCAAGCTCGGCGGCCAGGCCGACGTCAAAGGCGTCTCGGGCACGTGGAAGGATCTCACCGACTCGGTGAACTTCATGGCCTCGAACCTTACGTCTCAAGTGCGCAACATTGCCGACGTCACGACCGCCGTTGCCAACGGCGACCTTTCGAAGAAGATCACCGTCGACGTGCGCGGCGAAATCGCTGAACTCAAGAACACGATCAACACCATGGTCGAGCAGCTCAACGGCTTCGCCTCGGAAGTGACGCGCGTCGCGCGCGAAGTCGGTTCCGAAGGCAAGCTCGGCGGCCAAGCCCAGGTGCAAGGCGTTTCCGGTACGTGGAAAGACTTGACCGACTCGGTCAACGTCATGGCCTCGAACCTCACGTCACAAGTGCGTAATATCGCCGACGTTACGACCGCGGTCGCGAACGGCGACCTCTCGCGCAAGATCACCGTCGACGTGCGCGGCGAGATCGCCGAACTCAAAAACACCATCAACGTCATGGTCGACCAGCTCAATGCCTTTGCCGGCGAAGTCACGCGCGTCGCGCGCGAAGTCGGCTCCGACGGCATTCTCGGCGGTCAAGCCCGCGTGCAAGGCGTCTCGGGCACGTGGAAAGATCTCACCGACTCCGTCAACTTCATGGCCTCGAACCTCACCTCGCAAGTGCGAAACATTGCCAAGGTCACGACTGCCGTGGCCAACGGTGACCTTTCCAAGAAGATCACGGTCGACGTGCGCGGTGAAATTCTCGAGCTCAAAGACACGATCAACGTCATGGTCGACCAGCTCAACGCTTTTGCGTCGGAAGTCACCCGCGTGGCGCGCGAAGTCGGATCGGAAGGCGTGCTCGGCGGTCAGGCCCACGTGCAAGGCGTCAGCGGCGTTTGGAAGGATCTTACCGATAACGTCAACTCGATGGCTGCGAACTTGACCAATCAGGTTCGCGGCATCGCGCAGGTGGTCACCGGCGTCGCCAACGGCGACCTCAAGCGCAAGCTGACGCTGCAAGCGCGCGGTGAAATCGCGCAACTCGCCGAGACGATCAACGGGATGATCGATACGCTTGCGACCTTCGCCGATCAGGTGACGACTGTCGCGCGCGAAGTCGGTTTCGAAGGGCGCCTCGGCGGCCAAGCTAACGTCCCCGGCGCGGCCGGTTTATGGCGTGACCTCACCGACAACGTGAACCAGCTCGCCGCCCAGCTCACCGACCAAATTCGCGCGATCTCCGAAGTCGCGACCACCGTGACCAAGGGCGACCTCTCGCGTACGATCGAAATCGAAGCGCGCGGTGAAGTCGGCGAACTAACGCGCAATGTCAATGAGATGATTCAAAATCTTCGCGACACGACGCGCAAGGGCACCGAGCAAGACTGGTATAAGACGAACCTGGCGCGCTTCACCTCGATGCTGCAAGGACAGCGCGACATCACCGCCGTCACCAAGCTCATCATGTCGGAACTCGTACCGCTGGTAAATGCGCACAGCGGTGCGTTCTACGTCAGCGATATCGTTGAAGGCATGCCCAGCCTCAACCTGATCGCGAGCTACGCGCTACCCCGCGAGCGCGTCGGCGAAACCATCGCGTTCGGCGAGGGATTAGTCGGGCAGTGCGCGGTGGAGAAGCAACGTATCCTGCTCACCGAAGTGCCCAAGAGCTACATGAAGATCGGCTCCGGCCTCGGCGACGTCGAGGCGCTCTCGCTTGTCGTATTACCGGTCACCTTTGAGGGCGAGATCAAAGCCGTCATCGAATTGGCGTCCCTCGGGCGCTTCAGCGAAATCAACCTGCTCTTCCTCGATCAGCTGATGCAGTCGATCGGCGTCATGCTCAACACCATTACCGCGTCGATGCGCACCGAAGAGCTGCTCGTGCAGTCGCAGTCGCTGACTGCAGAGTTGCAGAGTCAACAACTCGAGTTGACGCAGACCAACGACGAATTGGAAGAAAAGGCGCGCCTGCTGCAAGAGCGCAACGCCGAGGTCGAGCGGCGCACGCGCGAAATCGAAGAGGCGCGGACCGAGCTCGAGCGCAAGGCGGAGCAACTCTCGCTTACTTCGAAATATAAATCCCAGTTCTTGGCCAATATGTCGCACGAGCTGCGCACGCCGCTCAACAGCCTGCTCATTCTCTCGAAACAGCTCTCGGAGAACCCGGACGGCAATATGACGGCGACGCAAATCGAATTTGCGCAAACGATCCGAGGCGCAGGGCAAGATCTTCTCACGCTCATCAACGACATTCTCGACCTCTCGAAGATCGAGTCCGGCACAACGGCCATCGATCTGCAAGAGGTCTCGATCGATTCGATCGAAGGCGAGGTCAAGCGAACGTTCAACCAGATCGCGGCCGACAAAAATCTCGAATTCATCGTCACGCGGGATGAAGACGTCCCAAGCTCGATCACGACCGATCCGACGCGTCTGCAGCAGATTCTGAAGAATCTTCTCTCGAACGCGTTCAAATTCACGAGCGAGGGCTCGGTGACGCTCCACGTCAAGTCCGAGCACGGACGTAACCTCCCGGTTCCGGGCCCGGCAGTGTCGTTCGCCGTCACCGATACCGGCATTGGTATCCCGCAAGACAAATATCACGTGATCTTTGAGGCGTTTCAACAAGCCGACATGGGCACATCGCGGAAATTCGGCGGCACGGGCCTGGGTCTGTCGATCAGCCGCGAGATTGCGGCATTGCTCGGTGGCGAGATCGCCGTCGAGAGCGAGGTCGGCTCCGGCAGCACCTTCACGTTCTATCATCCGGCGCAGCGCGCGGTCGTCGCTCGTCCCGACGGCGCGATTCACGCAGCGCGCACGCGCCCACAGCCTGCCGTGGCCACGTCAAGCGTACCGGACGACCGCAAGACGCTCGATGCCGGCGATCGGACATTGCTCATCGTCGAAGACGATCTCACCTTCGCGCGCCTCGTCATGAGTTTCGCGCGTACGCGAGGTTTTCGCACGATCGTCGCGCACACCGGCGAAGAGGCGCTCGAACTCGCGAATCGCTTCGTGCCCGACGCAATCACGCTCGACATCGGTCTTCCGGACATGGACGGCTGGAAGGTGCTCGAGACGCTGCGCGACACCCACGCCACCGCGCACATTCCGGTCCACGTGATCTCCGGCGGCGAGCAGCAGCAGCGCTCGTTGGAATCCGGTGCCGTGGCGCACTTGCAAAAGCCGATCTCCGAAGAAGCACTGATCGACGCGTTCGACCGTCTTCTCGGCTTCGCGGAGAACCGTTGCAAGAACGTCCTGGTCGTTGAAGACGACACCGTGCAGCTCAACGCGATGGTGAATCTGATTAGCACAGGCGAGATCCAGGTCACGGCGGTGTCTTCGGCCGACGCGGCGCTCTCGGCGGTCCGCCGCCAGTCCTTCGACTGCATCGTGATCGATCTCGGCTTGCCCGATATGCGCGGTGAAGAGCTCATCGATCGGCTTCGCGCTTCGGCCTCGACCGCGACGGTACCGATCATCGTCTACACGGGTCGCGAACTCACGCGTGATGAAGAGGCGAGCCTGCGCCGCCTTTCCTCAACGATCATCGTAAAGGACGGCTTTGCACCAGAGCGGCTCATCGACGAGCTCAACTTCTTCCTGCACCGCGTCGAGGCGGATCTTGCGCCCGCCAAGCGCCAAGGGCCCGGCGACCTGAACGGTTCGCTACAGCACAAGCGCGTATTGATCGTCGACGACGATGCGCGCAACATCTTCGCGCTGGAGGCGGCGCTGCGCAGCTACGGTATGCAGACGGTCAGCGCGGACAGCGGGCGCACCGGCATCGAGGTTCTGCGCGATGCTAACGACATCGACATCGTGTTAATGGATATCATGATGCCGGAGATGGACGGCTTCGAGACGATTCGCCGGATTCGCGCCGACGACCGCATCGGCGATATGCCGATCATCGCCCTCACCGCCAAGGCGATGAAGGGCGATCGCGAGGCGTGCATCGCGGCCGGCGCGTCGGAATATGTGAGCAAACCCGTCGACATCGATCAATTGACGTCGTTGCTCAAAGTATGGTTGAGCAAGTAGCGGCGCAGGAGGCCCGCCTCGCGCTCAACCTGCGGCGCGAGGACCTTGCGGACATCGAGCTGCAGCTGCTGCTCGATGCGCTGCTGCGTTACGGAGCTTGCGATTTCCGCTGCTTCAACCAGGCCGTATTGCGGCGGCGCGTCGCCGACGCGATGCGCGCCGAGGGCGTTGCCACCATCTCCGGGCTTCAGGAACGCCTGCTCCATGACGAGCGCGCGTTCGCGTCGTTTGTTTCGTCAATTCGCAGCAACGCCGCAACGCCGTTTGCCGATCCTGGATTGTTCCGCGCCTTCGTGGCCAACGTCATTCCATTATTACGAACGTATTCGTTCCTGCGCATCTGGGTGCCGGGCGCGGGCCTGGGTTGGGACGCGTACGCGCTCGCCGCGTTGCTCGATGAGGCGGGCCTCCTCGAGCGTTCAGTCATTTACGCGACGTTCGTCAACGACGCGTCGGTGGCGATCGCCAAGTCCGGATTCTACCGGCACGGAGGGCGCGCGAACCTCGAAGCGCGCGCTCGGCTGGCCGGGTTAGAGGCGCCGATCACGCGGTACTTCGAGGTCGACGAGGAATTCGTCGTTCCGCGCGAACGTCTGCTCGAAAGCCTGATGTTCGCGCGTCACAATCCCGCGTCGGACGCGTCGATCAACGAATTTCAAGCCATCGTCGGACGTGGACTCCTTCCACTCCTCAACGGCGCGGTGCAATTCAGGCTGCACTCACTGTTCTTCGAAAGCCTCACGCACCTCGGCTTTCTAGCGCTTGGCACCGGCGAGAGCCTCACGCACAGCGCGCACGAAGGCGCGTTCCGTCAAGTCACGGCAGAGCAGCCGATCTTTCGACGCCTGCGTTGACGGGTAGACCGGCTACCCGTTGAGTGAACGCTGACCGATTACGCGACCGACCGGCGGTGTGGTATCCGCACCACGCCCCCAAACACCGTTGAAGCTGTTGTTGTCGCCGTTGAACCAGAACGAGAACCAGCCCGATCGGCCGCCACCGCTCCAGGTCGCGCGGACTTTGTCTTTGGCACGAAACTTTCCATTAAGGATTATCGAGCCGGCATGACAGACCACGGATGGACCGGCTTGCGTGCAGCGCATGAGTCCGATAAATGCATTTGGGCCGCCGGCGCCGGTGACGTGCCAGGCTCCCGCAGCCGTAATGGGCGAGGGCGGCAGCACTTTATTCCCGACGAACGATCCGTTGGCGGGGCGCCCGTTGTAGCCCCAGGTCCCGTTGAGGCTGTGCCCATTCGCGCTTACGTAGACCGTCAGCCAGCCTGCGCCGCCGGGGCCGTGCCACTTCCCGTTGACCTTCGAATCCCCGACGAATGTGCCGGTGAATCCATTGCCGTTCGACGCGTTGGTGCCGACGATGCCGTCACCTGACTGCGTCATCGTGACCGTCGACGTCGTCGTGCCGTTCAGTCCGGTCTGTTGAATCTTCCAGGTTCCGGTAACATTGGGCGCGCTGGTTTGGGCCGCTGCACTTGCAAGCGTAGCGGCCGCAAAGACCCATGCCCATACAAAAGCAAGACGTCTCATCTCAAAGTTCCTCCGTCTTTTCTCACTTAAGCACGGTACCGCGAAAGCCGTGAACCGAGAAACGCAAAAAAGTGGAGCTTTAGAGCATGCGTGAACGTGGGTACAGCCCTGGCGAGAAAGGGGAAATTTCCATGAACGACTTTGACGAATTTGAAACGCAGATATACTTTGATCGCGATCCCGCGGCTGCAGCGGTCGATCGGCTCCATCGTCTTGGCTACGAGCAAGACGACATTGGCGTGATGATGGACGACAAGACGCGTGAGAAGGCCTTCGCGTCGGTCGTCAACACAAAGGGAAGCGAAGGACTCGCCGCAGGCGGCGTGATCGGCGGTGTGCTCGGCGCAATAGTTGCCGGGTTGACCGCAACCGGAAGCGTCGCGGCGATCGCCGGCACGGGGGGCCTCGCAGCACCGCTGGTTGCCGGACCGCTTGCGGCGGCATTTGCAGGCCTCGGCGCCGGCGCAGTCGGCGGCGGCATCGTCGGCGGGTTGATCGGCCTTGGCATCGGTGAAAGTCGAGCCAAACAGTACGAAAAGGGTCTGCGCGAGGGCGGCATCTTGGTCGCGGTACGCCCGAAGTCGCGCGAAGGCCGCGCCGACGTACGGCGCGCGCTCGACTACGATCGCATGAATACGCAAGGCGAGATCGATCGAAGCGTCGATTACGCAGGCGAAATCGATCGGTAGAAACGACACGCGGCGCTCGTATGAGCGCCGCGTTCGTCCTCGTATTCTACTCGTGGGCTAGTAGTTCATAAACGCGCCAAGACCGATGTAGAGCGCGCTGTTGGTGTAGCCCGGTGTCACGGCATTTGCTTTTGCGTTTCCGCGATTGCCCTGATAACCGACTTCGAAGAAGATCGGCTTCAAGAACGTCCAGGTGAGGCCGACTTTATACGTTTGCAGCGAATACTGCATCGGCAACGACTGGCCAAGCCCGGAGTACGTGCCACGAACGTTGGGATAGTAGTAGTAGCTGCCGTAGTACGAGATCGTGTTGCTCAGATCCGGGAGCTTCTCGGCGCCGAAGCCGACGCCGGTGAAGTTCGGATAGCCGTAGTTGCCGGCATTGAACTCCCAGGCGACGCCGATGTACACGCGCGGATCGAGGACCTTGTAGCCCAGATGCAACTCGTTGTAGGTGTCGCGCGCGGTGAAGGCCGGGACGGCAGTTGCGCCGTTGTTCCCGACAACCGTCACCAAACAGTCACTCGTTGGAATCGTGATGTTCGTACAATTGTGCGGGTAGCGATACTGCGAATAGTCGTACCCGAGCATGAAATGATCGTACTCGCCGGCGGCGCGCGCAAACCATGAACCGGTCGTGCGGTACCCCTGGCTGAACTCGTTGTACGTCTTGCCTGAGAGAAAGTAGTCACCGGCAATAAAGAGCTCGTTTGCCGGCTTGGGAGCCGGTGCCGGCGTCGGCGTTGGTGCCGGAGTCGACGGCGGCGGTGGCGGCGGGGTCGCCGGCGGTGCCGTTGGCGGTGGCGTTGGCGGGATGTAACGCACCACGACGATGCGCCGATCCGGAACCCACTGCACGTATGCGCCCATGCCTTCAGAGATCACGCGAAGCGGAACGACGATCACGCCGTGATAGACTTCCGGTGGCACGTCGAGCGGACGCTTCTCGCCGTTGATCGTCACCTCGGGAACGCCGACCGTAACATCGACTTCCGCGCCGGCCTTCGTAACGTGCACGGTTTTACTTCCGGCGTCGTACGTGACGGTGGCGCCGGTCTGCTCGAACATCGAGCGCAACGGGACGAGAATCGTATCGCCTCGCACGAGAGCCGCCAGCACGCGCCCTTGTTTGAGCGTGTCGGGTGAAGCATATACGTGATGATCGTTAAAGAAGATCGGGACTTCTTGCGGCGGCTGATCGGCTTGCGCCACGGTAGTGGATGAAGACGCGACCACTGCGCTGAGGATCAGGTGAAGCATTCCAGAGACCTTTCGAAGCAAACGCCCATACACGGCCAGTTTACAGGATTGGTCGCGCCGATCTTTACCCAGAATCGCCGTCTTGGCCGTGCCGCTGATGCGTTTTTGTGTCGATAGCCTCGGCCAGCGGTTGCAGCACGAGATTGAGGAGGATGATAGCGACCGTACCGGCGGCCGCCTGGCGCCAAAAGCCGAAGCCGGCCAACGCGCCGACCGCCGCGGTGGACCACATCGTCGCCGCGGTGTTGAGCCCGGTGACGGTAAGCCCGGAGCGAAGAATCGACCCGCCCGCAATGAACCCGACGCCGGTTACGATGCCGGCGACGATGCGCGTCGTGTCGCCCGGACCGAGGGTGGCGTCGAGCATCGCAAAGAGTGCGGCGCCGATCGAAACGAGGCTGCTCGTATGCAACCCCGCGGACCGCTGACGCCACTGACGCTCGAACCCGATTGCCAGACCCAAAATGGCCGCAACGGCAAGGCGAACGAGAAAGTTGACCGCGCTGAGCTGGGGTTCTCTCATAGCACCGGGATTCCGATCAGTCGTACGATGCCGTAGATCAGCGCGATGATGCCGAGTCCAACGATAATGGCGTGGCGAGGAAAGACCATCTTCGTGCTTATCCCTGCGAGAAACGACACCGCGGCAAAGATGATGGTGAGCAGCGAGAAGTCGTCGGCATGACGGTGCGCCGTTTGCGCCGCATCGAAGTCGTCCGACGCCTTTTGGTCGTAGCGCTTCTCGGTCGTGTGCATCTGCTGCGCGTACTGCGGCATAGCGAACGGCGAAAGTGGCGCCTTGGGGTTTTTCAGCGGCTTGGTCGCGAGCCACGCATCGAGCACCTTACGCATATGCGGAGGAAAACGCGCATAAAGGAAGTTCGCCTCTCGCTCGTTGCCGGTGCTGAGGGCGTCGATGTACTTAAGGAAGATTGCGACGTTGATCGTGGTGCGGGCATCGTCCTCACCAACCGTCTCGGCTCCAAGGATGCGATCGGCGTTCGCCACGCTGTAGAGGCGCGACTGTTCGCCGTCCCACCGCCCAGCCTGATAACCGCAGACCGCCGAGAGCACGGCGGCGACAGAAATCAGCGTCAGCGACGCAAAGTCCACGAATCGATCGACGGCAGCATGATCAGCCATGCGCGGCCTGCGTTACATTTTCGGGATAGACGCTCCCCAGGTCGGATGCTACGCTTGCGGCGCTATGACACCGCACACGATCTCGCAGTTCGGATTTTTTACGTTTGGACCGAGCGATTACATCTCGTTGATCGCCGCGACGACCAACGCGTTCAACGGCGCGCTGCTCGCGCGCCGCCCGGATCACTACCGGCATTTCACGATCGCCGGCATCATCATCTTGGCCTACGCGGGCGGGATCGGCGGGGGCGTCGTGCGCGATGTCTTGCTTAACAAGGTTCCGTCGCCGCTGATCAACCCGTGGTACTTGATCCTCTGCCTCGCGGCGGCGATTGTCGCCTTGACCGTCGACTATTTCAGTGCGCAGAAATTCAAGGACGGCCTGTTCCAGTTCATGACTGCGTTCACGCTCCCGTGGTATGCGATCGTGGGTGCGAAAACCGCACTGGACGCCGGTCTCGGGTATATGGCCGCCGTGCTCATCGGCATCATCGCAACGACCGCCGGACGATGGATCATCGACGGAGCATGCCTGGTCGTACCCAAGCAGCTGGTTCGCGGCGAATTTTTCGTTAGTGCGGCAGCACTTGCAGCTATTGCCTACCTCGTCTGCGACCATCTCGGCTTTCCAGTGGTGGCCTCGACGACAATCGCGTTCTTGCTCGGTTTCGGATTCCGCCTCACCGCGCAAACGCTCGGCTGGGAAGAGTGGGAGCCGTGGGAGCCGCAGCCCGCTACCGAAGGCGAAAAGGCGCGCAAGAAGTTGGGTGAAGGGTTGCACGCCGAATTCAAAGATTGATCGTCGCGCCGAGGGTGAGCCCGTTGAGCTCGAGGCCGCGCACGCGCGCCGTCCCTGACTCCTGATCGAAGTAGAGCTGCCGGTACAGGAGCAGGATGTTTCCCCAATGCTCGGCGTAGCCGAAGCCCCCGAAGAATTGCGTGGTCGTCGTTCCCGCAGTGCCCCACCCGAAGTCTTGATAGAGCGGCGCGAACCAGCACCCGCCCAAGCTCACTTTACCGCGGACACCGATGAGCCCATCGGTGATGGTCGCCGATTCCGAACCCGAGCCGGTAAGCGGGACGAGGTTGATCGGGCCCGTGAACGACCAGCTTGCTGACGTTTTCAGGCTCACCGATCGCAGTCCGGTAAATACGATCGCCGTTCCGGCGTCGCCATGACCAACCACGAGACCGGGCTCGAGTTCCCACATCGTCGTGTTCAGATGCCATCCAACCGATGACGTGACCGGTATTTGCACGACGCCTCCCGGTCCGCTGATCGTGGTAGTGTTCGAACCGCTATTCGACATATTCAAGAAGATGACGTCGCCGCTGATATCAAAGGCGTTCTTGCGAACTTCGGCGGCTAACATGCCGCCGGAATTGACGAACGTAAGATAGTTCGACGGCCCAGTCGCGACGCCGATCGTGGCTACTCCGGCGCCGGTAAGCACCGCGTGATGAAATACCAAGGTGCCCGAGATGCCGGGCGCCCAGATGTACGGCGTGATCGACGCGTGCCACTTGTTGTCGAACGCTTCTTGTAACCCAGGCTCCGGCGTCGCCTGCGCCGGTGGTTGACTCTGCGCGAGCCCGTGCAGCGGCCATAAACACGCGCTGACAACAAGGCCGGCGACGAGCGCTGATCTGTTCATCCTTCTTCCTATCTCGAGCGGCGCTGCGTCATCCGCGGCGTCGTCCCAAAAAACGCTTTGTAATCCACGCCG
The DNA here is from genome assembly GCA_963837195.1 of Vulcanimicrobiota bacterium. Lineage (GTDB taxonomy): Bacteria > Vulcanimicrobiota > Vulcanimicrobiia > Vulcanimicrobiales > Vulcanimicrobiaceae > Aquilonibacter. The sequence goes on along the minus strand of CAWIMO010000006.1, from coordinate 2,264,286 downwards.
AAGTGGCCCAGGTGCCAGAAGCCGCAATCGGCTGCGATATCAAAGATACGGGCCCCTGATCCCGCGCTTTGCAGCCGGCGATGCGCGACGTTCAATCGCTGAATCTTGAAATATCGCATCGGACTCATGCCGAAGGTCGCATTGAACACATAGATCAACGTGCGAACGCTGCATTTTGCGGCCGCACAAATATCCCGCAGCGTGGGCGGTTCCTCGATGCTCGACCACATCAAGTCCAGCGAGGTCCGCACGAGCGCGGCGCGGCTCCATTCCGACGCGCTTGCGTTACGTGCTCGCGCACGCTGCAACACCATCCGCACGATGCGGTCGACCTCCACGTCAACGGCGTCACCGTGGAGCGCCTGGGACGCGCACGCCGTCAGCGCCCAACGTTCGTGAGCGGTCGGCTCGAAGGCAGACCGCACCGGAAAGAAACTGCCGCGATGACGGGTTCCGGCTCGTCCGTCGATCTCGAACCACAGTATCGACGCAGCGCCGAGCACATTGAGTGACAACTCGTCGCCACAAACAACCAGCGCGCAGGCGTCGACGTACTTCTTGCCACCCGCAAGCACGTGGCTACCGCTTTCCGGCCGGATCAAAAGGATTGCCAACCGCCCGCGCTCGACACGCGTGCTGATCTGCATGCCACAATTTAGGCGCAGCTCGGTGATCCGAGCCGCGGCAAGGTGAACGCGCGTGCCGGTGCATTCGAGCACGCCGGGCGTGAGTTGCAGCCAGTTTTCGGCGCCAGCACAGACCTGCTCCAAGTCGTTAACCCGAAATTGCAACGTCCGACTGCGCGCCGGCAAAAGCGCGCCTTTGGTTGAGGTGGGAAGCCGTGTTTCTACCGCTGTCACATCTGCGCCCTCATGGTGGTTGTGCGTTGATTGTGTCAGCGAACGCTCCGGTTGTAGCAACCGTGTCCTAGACAACTAAGAAAGTCGCGGTTTTCGCGGCCCCGGGATACCCATGTCGTCGCGTGATTCGGCACGCTTTGACAGGAGTACGGGGTAACGTCTTGGCAAGCGCAACAGCCGCATATCGTTTGAATCTGGAGGTGCACGAGTTTCTCGGCTCGGGGCTCCTGCACTTAATAGCGCGCGGAGAAAGCGTGATCGGCCGTTATGGCCGTCGCGGATATCTTTCCGGCGCGTTGTGCGGTCTGGTGTTGACCGCGACGCTACGCAACGGTCTCCATCAGGGAGAGTTGCGCGTAACGTTCGACGAAGGTTTTACGTCGTTCGACGGCTATTACCGGACGGCGCCGCCGAGCGAAGTGCACGAGCGGCGTTGTTGCGGGACGCGAGTTACGCGGCGCCGCTCGTAACGTTAGCGTGCGATCGGGTCCGCGCGGCGCACGATCATCGCGCGCGTGGCCGCGATCGCGCGGTCGGCGGCGTCGCGCCGATATACCTGATCGGGGGACGGCGCCGGCGGCACGATTACCATGGTCGGATTCGCCTCGAAGACCACTACGCGGTCGTCGCGATCGAGTGTGAAATCGATGCCGCCATAGTCGAACGCGAGCGCGCAAGCGGCACGTCGCAGCGCGGCAACCGCGCTAGACCCAATTGCCGACTCGGGATTTTCCAGAAACGCCTGCTCCTGCGCGCGAAATTCGTCACTGTGATCGGCGCTGAAGTAGTGCACTTTCCAATCGCGCGACGTCGCCAAGTGGAGTGGGTACAGATCACCGTCGATCGTGAGCGCGCGATACTTTCGGAAAACGCCTGCGTCGCTGCGCGTATCGAGATATTCGATTGCAAGTAATGGGTCGCCCGGCAACCCGCCGATCGCGTCGGTCATGCGCGCCTGATTCTCGACTTTGACGAAATGCTCGCCGGTGTGAAAGCCGAGCGAGCGCATCAAGACCGGCCAGCCCAATCCGAGGTCGCCGGCGATGGGGTCGCGATGAACCGTACGCATGCGTGGCGTAACGACGCCCGGGATATCGCGCAACCGCGCAGCGATCTGCGCGCGGCCGGTGTGTCGCACGGCGGCCGGATGATTGATCACCGGCGCCGCCGTTGCCCGCAGCACCGCTTCGGCTTTGTCCAGCGCGCGGGTACGCAGATCCGCATTGCCGACGGCATTGAACACCACCGCGTGCGCCGGCAAGATCATGCCTTCGTCGAACGATTCGACGAAAAGCGTGATCCACTGAAACATTCGATCGTCGAGCACCGCTTTGAGCGGAATGTTCCCGTCGACCGCCGAGCGCAACAAGAGCACGTGGACCGGCTCGCCTTGGCCGCGGTAGGTGGAAATCGCCGGGCCGCCGTCGCGAAACGCTTCGCGCCACGCGCGATCTGCGCCGGCGAGATCGCCGGTACGCTCGAGGGCGACACCAAGGCCGGCCCATGCTTTGCGGTGCACCGGGTCGATTCGCAACGATGCTATAAATGCGTCGTTGGCACCGCGCAGGTCGTCCAACTCGAGCAAGGCGCCGCCAAGCGCGCTATACGCCCGGCTCGACGCCGGGTGGCGCGTAACCGCTTCGGCCAAGACGACGCGCGCCGATGCAAAATCATCCACGGCGACGAAAACCTCGGCCAGACCGAGCATCCCGTCGTGATGATGACGGTCGTGAAGCAAGACTTTGAGGTACGTCTCCTTCGCTCGCGCGACGTCGCCCCGATCGAGAAGTCCACGCGCCTGCTCGAGCAAGCGGGACGTATCCATTAGTCGCCGCGACCAACCGCGTCTTGCGCGAGATATTGATGCACGAACGCGATCGCCATGCTGCCTTCGCCGACCCCGGCCGCTACTCGCTTCACCGACCCGGAACGCACATCGCCTACCGCAAAAATTCCCGGTACCGTCGTTTCAAGGAGATACGGGTCGCGGTCAACCTGCCAAGAGCCCGCGCGTAGAACCTGGGGCCCCGTGATCAGGTAGCCTTGCTGATCGCGCAAGAGTGACTCGGGAAGCCATGCGGTTTGCGCGTCGGCGCCGATCATGATGAAGAGGTCGGATGTATCTCGACGCGTTGTCAATCCGTGCGCACGATTGATAACCGAGATCGCCTCGAGGTGATCGTCGCCGAACGCGTCGACGACTTCGGAGTGCGTCTGTACGCGTACGTTTGACTTCCCTTTCAATTGCTCGATGAGATAGTGCGACATGGTCCTCTCGAGCGCGTCACCGCGCACGAGAAGCGTGATGCAGTTCGCAAAGTTCGAAAAGTTGATAGCTGCCTGCCCGGCGGAGTTTCCACCGCCGACGAGATAGATGTCTTTCCCTTGCACCGTCTTTGCTTCTCCAGGCGCGGCGCCATAATACACGCCGCGGCCGCGGAGACGATCGAGCGATGCGATCTCGAGCTGCCGCCACGCTACTCCGGTAGCAAGCACGACACTACGAGCCGTAACTATGTCGCCGCCGTCCAAGCGGATCGCCCGCGAATCGGGATCGAGGCTATCTGCCGTGCGCGTCACGACGATTTCTGCGCCGAGCCGCTTTGCTTGCTCGAGTGCGCGAAGTGCGAGCTCGTCGCCGGAGACGCCGAAAGGAAAGCCCAGATAGTTTTCGATCCGCGATGACGTACCGGCTTGTCCGCCCGGCGCCTCTCGCTCTAGCAGTATCGTCGATAATCCTTCCGAGGCGCCGTACACCGCGGCTGCGAGTCCGGCCGGGCCGCCGCCGACGATCGCTACGTCGTACGCCGCGAGTCGCGCTGCGACGGAGAGTCCGATCGCCGCGGCCACATCACGGATCGAGGGCTCGGTGAGTACCGAGCCATTCGTTAACCGTACGAGCGGATATGCGCTGTCCGCCGTGGGATAGACCCAATCGAAGTCGATGGAATTGCGTATGAGAAACTCGCGCAACTCGTGTGTCGCGTTGTCCCATCGGGGACCGATGACCGTGAGCGGCGCTTGCAGCGGCTCGGCCGCGATATCTTGGAGACCTCCGACTCGCTCCATGGCCGCTGCTCGCACGGCGGCTGAAAATTCCGGCGCCGATGCCGCCACGGCTTGAAACTCCTTTGCATCGACTCGCATCACGCGCGATCGTTCCGTTGCGCGAAAGCTCGCCGCAAACGGGGCGTTCAGCACGAGTGGGAGCTCGCCAAACGACTCGCCGGGTCCGCGAACGCCGATGACCCGCTCGCCTCCGTCGACGAATTTGGTCACCTCGATTCGCCCGTCGATCAAGATGAACAAGGCACGTCGCGTGTCGCCTTCGTGCAGGATGTACTCTCCGGGGAGCAGGCGAATATCGGCGCCGGCTTTCGCCAACTGCCAGACCTGTTCGTCGGTGAGACTCGCGAAGAGCGGCACCGCGCGCAGCTCGTCGAGACTAAACATCCTTGAAGCTCTTTCCAGCGATTGCAACAGTAGACCACGGGCCTGCGGACGCATGCGCTCGTTGCACTCGGCGGACGTGCGCGCGTTCGTGATCGGTCACGCAGCTGCGCGCGCGGCTTCCGCGTGGCCAATCAATCGCGTATAACTCTTCCGATCGACTACCAGCAACATGCCGGACAGAAAGATCAGCATGAAGAACAGCGCGCTTCCGAAAGCCAAAGGAAATCCGTACGCCGTCGCGAGCGCCGTCAAGATCAGGGAATTGAATGCGCCCATGATATTCAGCACGCCGTTGTAGACGCTGTAGACGAGCGCCGTGGACGCCTGATTCGGCGAAATTTCCACCACGGTCACCGCCCATGCGCCAACCGTCATGTTCATCAGCAGTTGGGCAACGCCGATCAGCAATGCGGTTACTTCCGCGAACTCTGCACGCGCCGTCACAAGGGAGAGCAGCACGCACACGATCATGCCGATCATCGGCACGGTCGCGCCGATACGCCGGGCGGTCAGCCGATCGAAGCGCGCCACCAGCCGGTCGTTGAACGGCCCGGAGATCAAGAATCCTGCAAGCCCAAACAGCGCACCAAAGCTGGCCCAAGCCGCGCTCTTGAGAATGCCCATGTGGAATGTGTAATACATGTAGCTCGGGACCCAGTTGATGAAGGTGAAGAGAATGTACCCAAACGTGAGATAGACGAGCAGCATCCCAAGTCCCGTTCGGCTGAATAGCACGGCGCGAATCCCGGGCCAATCGACGCGTTCGCCGGCGCGCGAACGATTGCCGATCCACTCGCGCTCTTGCGCGTTCGTTCGCCGATCGTCCCCGGGCCGGTTCCGCACGAAGATCAGCCAAAACGGGACGATCGCAAGGCCTGCGATGCCGAAGAGAATGAAGGCCCATTGCCAGCCCATCGTCACGACGATCCAGCCCGCGAGCAGCGTACCGACCGCGGGTCCGACGTATTGCCCGCATCCCGCAAGCGTGAAGAGCGTCGATCGCTCGCTTGGAGCCGCCCACGTGTTCGTGACTTTCGCGTTGATCGGCCAGATCGGCGCTTCGCCCGCGCCCATTAAGCCGCGAATCACGAACCAGCCACTGAGCGTTCGCGCGAACGGCGTCGCGATCGTGAATGCCGACCACCATCCGAGCAAAAGCGGCAAAGCCAGACGCAATCCGAGTCGATCCGCAAGCCATCCGCCCGGAAAGTTGCAGAGCGCGTAGATGATGGCCCAGGCAAACGATATCGCGCCGATCTGCTCGAGGCTGAAACCGTAGTCGTCTCGGATCTTCGGAATCGCCACGGAAAAGTTCACCCGGTCCATATAGTTGACGAACACAGCCAAAAACATCAGCAAAACAACGGTATAACGATGTCTGGTCATGGGCCCTCCGTGCGGATATCGCTAGCTACATTCGCCGTTCAAAGCAAAAGGCCGCGTCGCGTGTCGGACCGTATCTCGCCGTCATGGTAAAAATCTCACGCGGCCGTTTCCTTCAATCTGCCGGCATCTCCGCCGCCGCGGCGCTCGCGGCTCCGGCCCTCGCGGGCGCGCAGTCCCCCGGCGCGCGGCTGAACGACATCGATCACTTTATCATCCTGATGCAAGAGAACCGCTCGTTCGATCATTACTTCGGGACGCTCTCGGGCGTGCGCGGCTACGACGATCCGCGCGCGCTCAGTTTGCCGAACGGCCGCAGTATTTTTTACCAGCCCGACGTGATGAACCCGAGCGGGTACGTGCTGCCCTTCCGTCTCGACACGATGACGACGAGTGCACAGCGGTTACACGACCTCAGCCACGCTTGGGACGCGCAGCACGCATCGTTAGCCAGCGGCAAGATGGACGGCTGGGTCGCAGCGCATCGCGCAAAGAATGGTGCCGCGGGCCCGCTGACGATGGGCTACTATACGCGTGACGATCTTCCGTTTCATTATGCGCTTGCCGACGCGTTTACGATTTGCGACGGATACTATTGTTCCGTACTCGGACCAACCTATCCAAACCGCCTCTATCACATGACGGCCTCGATCGACGCGGACAGCCGCTACGGCACGCCCGTGCTCAACAACGATGCGTATGACGGCAAGGTGCTCTACACGTGGGAGACGTACCCCGAGCGACTGCAGCGCGCCGGCATCTCTTGGCAAGTGTACTTCGACATGGAAGACGACTATGCGCTCAATATCCTCAAGTACTTCAAGCCGTACCACGACGCAGCACCATCGTCGCCGCTGTATCAGCAAGCCTTGACCGGCCGTCCGTTCGCGAGATTTCTCGACGATCTGCGAACCGGGAACCTTCCGCAAGTGACATGGGTGCTTGGCCATGCTAAACAGTGCGAGCACCCGGACTATCTCCCCGCTGCCGGCGCCGACTTCATCCACCAAATGCTGCAGGCGCTCTGGAGCAATCCGGGCGTTTGGGCGCGCACGGCCTTCCTCGTAAACTACGATGAAAACGACGGACAATTCGATCACGTCGTTCCGCCGACACCGCCACCGGGAGCCTCCGGCGAATTCGTTGACGGCCGGCCGGTCGGCCTCGGCTTTCGCGTGCCCTGCATCGTTGCATCGCCATTCTCACGTGGCGGCTACGTTTGCAGCGACACCTTCGATCACACGTCGGTCCTGCGGCTGCTCGAAACGCGCTACGGCGTCGAAGTGCCGAATCTGAGCGCGTGGCGGCGTGCGAATACCGGCGACCTCACATCCGCCTTCGGGTTTGGGAAACCCGCGCGGCTCGATACGCCGGTCCTTCCGGAAACCACAGCGTGGCTCGCGCAAGTGGAACGCGACGTCGAACGCCTGCCGCGGCCCGACGTGCCGCTACAACAGGGCATGCCGAAGCAAGAACCAGGTGCGCGTCCGCGCCAAGGGATTGGTGCGTGAAGCTGCTCGCCTCGCTCCTCGCGGTAACGCTCTCGGCGGTCTATGCGCACAACAGCGGCGTCCCGAATCTCGACAAAGTCAAAACCCAAATCATCGCGTACTATCAATCCGGTCACTACGAGCGCGATGTCGCTGACGTCGAGGCGCATCTGCAATCGTACGTTGACGCACGCGTGAAGCAAGGCGTTCGCAAACCGGCAGTTGTTTTCGATATCGACGATACTATGCTCTCGTCGTATGCCTACGAGCGCAACTACGACTTCGCGTATACCGAACGGACGTGGTCACAATGGGAGCGCAACGATCGCTTTCCGGCGATCGAACCGACGCTGCAGCTCGCTCGTCACCTTGCGCGCGAACACGTCGCCCTGTTCTACGTTACCGGCCGCCGCGCAGCTGAACGAGCCATCACGTCGCACGAACTCGCTGCCGCCGGATATCCGGCGCCCGTTGCGCTCTATTTGCGCCCACTCTGGGATAAAGCCGCGTCCGTCATTCCGTACAAATCGCGCACACGCAAAGTGGTTGCCGCGCAAGGCTACGATATACTGGCGAGCGTCGGCGACCAATGGAGCGATCTACGCGGCGGCTATGCTGATCGGCTCTACAAACTCCCCAACCCGATGTACTACCTCCCCTAGCCGCTGCGAAACCCTTGCTCGCGCAGCCACGCATCGTTGAAAATGCGCGAGAGATAGCGTTGCCCGCCATCGCAGAGAATCGTCACGACGGTCGAACCCTCGGGAAGCTCCTTGGCGATCCGCGCCGCACCGAAGACGTTGAGGCCCGACGAGCCGCCGACGAAGATGCCCTCATGGTCGAGCAGCCAATGCGCCATCTCGATCGCCTGCGCGTCCGTCGCGCGAATCGCGCGGTCGATGGGCGCGCCTTCGAAATTAGCGGTCAAGCGCTTGATGCCGATCCCCTCGAGATCGGAGTCGCCTTCCGGTTCGAGTTTGCCGTTATTGACGTAGTTGTAGAGCGAAGAACCCATCGGATCGCAGAGCACGGTGAGGATCTTCTCGTTGCGCGCCTTGAGCGCGATGGAAGCTCCCGCAACCGTGCCGCCGGTTCCCGCCGCAGCAACGAACGCGTCGATGCGCCCGCCCGTCTGCTCCCAGATTTCGGGACCCGTCGTCAACTCGTGGGCGCGGCGATTTGCGGTGTTTTCAAACTGATTGGCCCAGAATGCGCCGGGCATCTCGCCGGCGATCCGGCGCGCGACGTGGTAGTAATTTTCCGGATTGGTGAACGCGACGGCCGGAATCACCCGCACGTCGGCGCCGAAGACGCGCAGCAGGTCGATCTTCTCTTGCGATTGATCGTTGGGTACGCAGATGATGCATTTGTAGCCGCGTTCGTTTGCAACCAGCGCCAGCGCGATACCGGTGTTGCCGGCCGTACCTTCAACAATCGTACCGCCGGATTTGAGCGCGCCGCGCGTTTCGGCATCGTCGACCATCGCGCGCGCCGCGCGATCCTTGACCGATCCGCCCGGATTGAGGAATTCCGCCTTGCCCAAAATGCGCCGCCCCAGCTCATGCGAAAGAGCGCGCAGTTCGATCAGCGGCGTCGCGCCGACGGCGTCAGAGAAACTCATCTAGTTCTGAGCCGCTTCTATGGCCTCGTAGAAGCCTTTTAGTGCGAGCAACACGGCGTGATTAAACGCGAGCTGCTCCGCCGGTACTTCGTGGCCAAGCTCTTGTAGGCGCACGAAACTCTGCGCCGCTAGTTGGCATTGTTGCTTTGCGGCCGCGAGTGCTTCAGTATTCATAGGTCACCCTGTTTTTATACGTTTGGTTCGCAGTGTCGTGCTGCTGCCGGTCTGCTGACTTTGATTGAACCCAAGTTTCGGGCGGCGTGTCCGCACGACGGACGTGATGACACCGCCGTCGTCTTCGTCAGCGACGGACTCGACGAGCAGTGCCGAGTCGCCGATCTTCGCCCGCGCTGCCGCCATGAAACGACGCCCGCTCGACGAGGAGAGGGTCACAAGTTGCTCGATCAGGGCCGCACGCGAGGCGGGTGTGTCGCTAGGGAAAAGGCAGAGCTCCGCGCCCTTGGCTGACGGTCGAGTCCGAACGGAACCAGCCGGCGCCAGTTCGCGACCGTCGCGGATGAACACCGCTTCCGCGGTGGAGGCGCGCAGCGCCTCGAGGATGTCGCGCCACGTCAGGCTTTTCGGCGTCGAAGTCTTCATCTATAGGCGAGGTCATTCGGCGCCCTCCCTTGTAGTCCGGCATATGCCAGGCTACATCGCCGCATTGACCATCGTGCTTTTGCCGACAATGGTGCTAACGCGGATTGCGATCTTGCGACGGCGAGGCGTGACGGCTATGAAGTTCGGTGAAACCGATAAGACCGATTTTTTCATCCCGCCGTTTGTGCTGTTCTATGTCTACCTGATTTTTGCCAATGCGTTCGCGTGGCCGACACCCGTGAATGCGCGGCTGTTCCCGGCGGCATTCGCCTCATGGATTGGGGTACTTTGTTGCGCCGCAGGCGTGACGCTGATGGGCTGGAGCCTGGTGTCCTTTGGTACGAGCTTTCGCGTGGGTATCGACACGGATCGACCCGACAAACTCATCACCTCGGGCGCCTTTGCGATCACGCGCAATCCAATCTACGTTGCATTCGGATTCGTGCTTGCCGGCGAGTTCTTTATCCAGCCGACGTGGCTCATGCTGGTGTACCTGCTTGCCGGCGTCGCGCTCTTCCACCGGCAGGTACTGCGGGAGGAAGCCTTCATGACGGCGCACTACGGTGCCCAGTTTGTGGCCTATGCCGCGCGCGTTCGACGCTATTTGTAGGAAGGCAGCTTCACATGGACGTCACGAGCCTCGATCATGTCGTTCTCAACGTGACCGACGTTGACGTTGCCGCCGCGTGGTATCAGCGCGTCCTCGGTATGCAGCGCGAGGACTTCACGCCGGCAGGCTCGTCGAGCGCGCGTACGTCGGTGAAGTTCGGAACGCAAAAGATGAATCTGCGCCCCTCGTCGGCCGGCGCCGATGCGTGGCTTACCGCGCGGAATGTTGCAACCGGAAGCGCGGATCTATGTTTTCTTACCGCAAGCCTTCCGAACGAGGTCGTCGCACATCTGCACGCGCTCGACATTCCCATCGAGAAGGGGCCCGTCGAACGAACCGGTGCGCAGGGTATGCTGCTCTCGGTCTACTGTCGTGACCCCGACGGAAATCTCGTCGAGATCGCGTCATATAAGACATAGATCCGCTTCGTCGGCAAGGCGGGAATCGGAGCCGCTTTTGGGCAAGGCTCGGAGCATGCACACCGGACGCCATTTTCTTGCGGTTCCTGGCCCAACTAACGTCCCGGACCGTATCTTGCGCGCGATGGACATGCCCACCATCGACCATCGCGGCCCCGAGTTCGCCGAGCTCGCGCTCGACGTGTTGGACGGTATCAAGACAATCTTTCGAACCGAGAATCCCGTCGTCATCTACGCCTCCTCCGGGACCGGCGCGTGGGAAGCGGCGATCGTCAACACGCTCTCACCCGGCGACCGCGTCCTGATGTTCGAAACGGGTCAGTTCGCGACGCTCTGGCGGACGATGGCCGAACGCCTCAGCTTGAACGTGGAATTTGTACCCGGTGACTGGCGGCATGGCGTCGATCCGGCCGAAGTCGAGCACCGTCTCGAGCGCGACAGCAAGCACGAGTTCAAGGCGGTCATGGTGGTACACACCGAAACCTCGACCGGCATCACCAGCCGATTGCCCGACGTGCGCGCAGCAATCGATCGCGTCGGACACCCGGCGCTTCTCATGGTCGACGCGATCTCCTCGCTCGCGTCGGTTGACTATCGGCACGACGAATGGGGGGTCGACGTCACCGTCGGCGGATCGCAAAAGGGTTTGATGCTGCCGCCCGGGCTCGGCTTCAACGCCGTTTCACCGAAAGCGCTCGACGCGTCGCAGCGATCGCGCTTCACCAAGTCCTATTGGAATTGGGCCGAGATCATCAGCGCGAACCAAAAAGGCTTCTGGCCGTACACACCGAGCACCAACATGTTGTACGGATTGCGCGAATCGATCGCCATGCTGCACGAGGAGGGTTTGCCTAACGTCTTCGCGCGTCACGCGCGGCACGGTGAAGCAACGCGCCGCGCGGTGCGCGGCTGGGATCTTGAACTGCAGGCAGCCGACCCGCGCGAGTACTCGAACTCCGTGACGACGATCCTCGTACCCGATGACGTGAACGCCGATGATTTGCGCGCCGTGATTCTCGAGCGGTACGACATGGCGCTCGGCATGGGTCTCGGACGGCTTGCGGGCCGGGCGTTCCGCATCGGGCATCTCGGAAACTTCAACGACTTGATGCTGGCCGGAACGCTCTGCGGCGTCCAGATGGGTCTCGATGTCGTGGGGGTCCCGCACGGCGATGGCGTGTCCGCGGCGCTCACGGTCCTGACCGGAGCAGCAAGCCGCGTATGAAGCCGATGGCAAGCACGATCGGCGCGTTGCGAGCGTCGCACGTACGCTACACCATCCTTGCACTCATCTGCTTCCTATATTTCCTCTCATATCTCGATCGCTCGGCAATCTCGGTCACCGCTCCGGCGATGATCAAAGAGTTTCATTTCAACAAAGCCACGATGGGCTTGGTGTTCTCCGCCTTTGCGTTCACCTACGCGCTCTTGCAAATCATCGGGGGGACGCTCGGCGACCGATTCGGACCGCGCGCGGTGCTGTCGTTCCTGATGGCGATGTGGTCGCTGTTCACCATCGCCACCGGCGCTGCGGTCAACTTCTTCACCTTGTTCACCGCGCGCTTGCTGTTCGGTCTGGGTGAAGCGGGCGGCTTTCCGGTTTCGACCCGCGCGCTCGCATCGTGGTTCCCGAAGGAAATGCGCGGTTCGCTCCAGGGCATTTTACACGCGTGCTCGCGCACCGGCGGCGCGGTTTCGCCGATCATCGTCGTGGCGATCGTGGCTTGGACCGGCAGTTGGCGCTACGCGTTTTTCACGCTCGGCGTGCTCGGGATCGCATGGGCCATCGTCTTTTACGCGATGTACCGCAACTCGCCGGCCGACATTCCCGCGGTCAACCAGCAAGAACTCGACTACATCCGCGGCGCGTCGACGAGGGCCGAGCCACCACAGCAGCTTGCCATTCCGTGGAGTCAGATCCTTGCAAGTCCCGATGTGTGGCTGTTGACGCTCGCGTATTTCGCCTACGGCTACACGTTTTGGATCTATATCACGTGGCTGCCGACGTATCTGACAGATGCGCGTCACATCTCCTTCGGCGCGCTCGCGCTCGCCGTAACGATCCCACTCGCGGGTGGCGTCCCAGGCGATTTGGTGGGCGGCTGGCTCTCCGACTACATCTACAGACGGACCGGAAACCTGAATCTGGCGCGCCGCACCATGATCGCCGGCGCGTTCATCGGCACGGTGGTGTTCATCCTGCCGGCGATCTTCGTCAGCAACGTGCCCGCCGCCATTATCTTGCTGGCGTTTGCGATGTTCATGCTGGAATGCGCGGTGTCCAATTGCTGGGCCGTCGCAATGGACCTCGGTGGCCAGAACTTTTGTGGCACGATCTCGGGCTTCATGAACACCGGGTTCGGTGTCGCCGGCATACTCTCGCCGCTGATTTTCGGCATCCTTGTCGATCGCACCGGCTCGTGGCTCGCTGGCTTCATCATCGGTTCCGCGCTCCTGATCTTAGGCGCAATTGCGATTGCGTTCGTGAACGCTACTCGTCAGGTCGGTCACTCCGCCGAAATCGCGTAAGTCCTCGCGTTCTGAAGACTTTTTGATCTCGCATGCTGTACGCTGGGCACGATGATTGCGATTGTGCTCGCGGGGCTTGTTGCTGCCGCTACGCCCTCGGCGTCCCCGTCGGCGACGCCCTCCCCGGTTCCAACCGCGAAACCCGTCTACCAAAGCATGCAATGGCGTGAGATCGGCCCGGCGCTCCCGGGTGGCCGTGCGGCCAACGTCGCCGGCTCGGCCAAGAACCCAAACCTCTATTACGTCGCTGCGGCGGGCGGCGGGGTGTGGAAGAGCACCGACGGCGGCGAGACCTGGAACGACGTCTTCGGCAAAGAGCCCGTCGCGTCGATCGGCGACGTGGTGATCGATCCGAGCAACGACGAGACCGTTTGGGTCGCAACCGGCGAGGGTAATCCGCGCAACGACGTGATCCCGGGCGGCGGCGTCTACAAGTCGACGAATGGCGGCAAGGATTGGACCGCGATGGGACTCGAGAAGACGCGCACGATCACGCGCCTGCTCGTAGACCCGAAAAATCCCAATCACGTGCTGGTCGCTGCGCTCGGGGATACGTTCGCGCCCAGTGAGGATCGCGGCGTCTACGTTACCGACAACGGCGGTAAGACGTGGACGAAAACGCTGTACCTCGGCAACCAAAGCGGCGCGTCCGATCTTGCGATGGATCCAAGCGATCCGAACATCGTGTACGCGGGGATGTGGCACTTCCAACGGCGCCCATGGACGACACAGAGCGGCGGTCCCGACGATGGGCTCTACAAATCAACCGACGGCGGAAAAACCTGGAAGCAGCTCACCGGACACGGCTTGCCCGACGGCACGATCGGGCGCATCGGTCTCGCAGTCGCGCCGAGCAATCCCAATCGCGTGTATGCCACGATCGAAGCGTCGAAGGGCATACTCTGGCGCTCGGACGACGCGGGCGCGACGTGGACGCTGGTGAGCAGTGAGTCGCTCGTGAACCAGCGCCCATTTTACTTCTCGCATCTCGCGGTCGATCCGAGTAACCCCGATCACGTCTTCGGTATATCGGTGGTGCTCGTGTCGTCGCGCGATGGTGGAAAAACGTTTCGCCCGTTGCTCAATGGACCGCACGGCGACTTCCACGGCATGTGGATCGCTCCCAACGATCCCAAGCGCATCATGGTCGCCGAAGACGGCGGCGTCGGTCGTTCGCTCGACGGCGGCGCATCGTGGTTCTTCGATCGTAACTTGCCGATCGGTGAAGTCTATCACGTCGGCGTTGGTGCGAGTGGCAATCCGTATTGGGTTTGCGGCGGCTGGCAAGACAACAACGCATGGTGCGGCCCGAGCAACTCCCTCGACCCAGCGGGCATTCTCAACAAGAACTGGATCAACGTCAACGGCGGCGACGGCGAATGGGCCATTCCCGATCCGCTCGATCCAAATATCTTCTGGTCGGATTCGCAAGGCGGATCGGTGATCGTGTTTGACAAAACGAACAACGATCAATTCCTCGCGCAACCATACATTGCATTGGCCGGCGAACAATTCGATCTGCGCACGGCGAAATATCGTTTCAATTGGGACTCGCCGATTGCATTCGCGCCGTGGGATGGACATATCGGTTGGCTCGGCGGCAACGTGATCTTTCAAACGAAGGATCATGGACGCCACTGGACGGTGATCAGTCCGGACCTAACGCTCGATGAGAAAGCCCATCAGGCGCCGCCCGGCGGACCGATCACGCACGACGTATCGAGCGCCGAGAACTACAATACGATCTTGGACATCGAAGGCTCGAGCCTGCACAAGGGCGAGATCTGGGTCGGGACCGACGACGGGCAAGTGCAATATACGCTCGATAGCGGATTGCACTGGAAAAACGTTACGCCGCCGGGCGTACCGGACCATGGCGAGGCCGAGACCGTGGCGCCGTCGACGACGGCCGACGGTACCGTGTTCGTGAGTATCGATCGCCATCTCATGGGCGACTACACGCCGTATTTGCTGGTGACGCACGACTTTGGAAACACCTGGAGCAATGTCGGCAAGAATCTGCCGTCGGGCACGTGGTATGCGCGTTCGGTTCGCCAGGATCTTCATAACGCGAATATCGTGTACGCCGGAACCGAGACCGGCATGTTCATTTCGTGCGACACAGGTGCATCGTGGCACGACTTCAAGAACAATCTGCCGACCGTTGCGGTTCGCGACATTCGCTATCAGTCGCAGTGGAATGACATGGTCATCGCGACGCACGGGCGCGCGCTGTACGTCATGGACGACCTGCGGCCGCTGCAGATGGAGGCGTGTTCGACGCCGGCACAACCATTCGTCATCTCGCCGCGCGTGTCGTATCAATATACCCTGCACGGCAACGACGAGGGCATCTACACCGATTACGCCGGCAGCAACCCGGAGTACGGCGCGATCTTTTGGTACTATCAGCCGACGCCGGGCGCAAGGGCGCCGGTTCTGCAGATTCTCGACCATGAGCGCGTGATTCGAACGCTGCAGGGCAATCGGGAGCCATCGCCATTCGCGCCGGCGTCTTCCGATAGCAAACCCAAGCCGGTAATTCCCAACGGCGCGGGCCTGCAATCGTTCACCTGGGGATACGCCGTCGACGGACCAGTGAAATGGAACGGCGCGGGCAAGTTCTTCAAGGGTCCCGATGCAGGCGCGTTGGTGCCGCCGGGTACCTACGGCTATCGCATGACCGTCGACGGCAAGACGTTCAGCGGGAACTTCGTCGTCAAGGCCGATCCATCAACGCATTTCACGCAAGCGGAATTGGTTGCTTCGTACGACTTTTCGAATCGCATCTTCACCAAGCTCTCGCAACTGGACGTGGCACTCAACAGCCTCGACGACGTGCGCGCGGCGCTCACGAAGAAGAACGACACGGTGGGACTGGCGCACCTCCAAGACATGCAAGATCAACTAACCGCAAACTACCAGGGCTTTGAAGACTTCATTCAACGTTCCGGTAAGGTGCGCGAGGATTTGATGAGCATGGCCGGTGCGGGCCTGATCACACCGGCGATCTTGGATTCGGAACGGCGCATGAACGCGGAATGGGCGACGGACGCGCGAGCGTTCAACGCCTACATTCAGGCGCTGCCGGCCGATGTACCAAAACCGGAACCTCTACCGATCTAGCTACCAGCTGATCGCCTTGCTCAGCTGCAGATAGACGGTCTGCGGCGTCGCGTACTCCCAGTTCGTCGGACCGATCCCGCCGCCGAGCGCTTGATACGTGTAGCCGCCGAAGTAGATACCGCCGGTCGCATAGTTGTCTTTGTTGAGTATGTTCGATGCACCGAGGGTGACGTCGAACGACGATTCGACCGGCAGTTTGATCGCGCCGTCGACCACCGTGAAGCCCGGCTGGCCGAACGAGTTGTTGGGGCCGTAGGTCGTGGCGCCGAGGCGGACGTTTCTGCCGTCAGCGAACTGGTACCAGAGATCGTAGCGCAACTTGCTAAATGGATAGCCCGGCAGTTGCACGCCGTTATCCGGCAACGGCCCGAGGAACACGCCGCCGAAGTTCTTCAGTGGAACGTCCGTTTGATCGTAGAAGTAATCGCGCAGCAAGTCGACCGCTACGTGGTAGCCGAACCCGATCTTCGGTTGGTGGAGCAGCGTGAACTCGAGGCCCTCGTTCAGCGTCTGGCCCTGCGAAGTGGGAATCACCTCCGACGTGTATGCCTCGCCGTTGTACGTCCCGCTCGTCGCCACGTCGACTGTCGCATAGCGATTGAAGATATTGGTTGCATAGTAGTCGGCTGAGACGATGCTGTCGCGGCTGTACTGAAAGTCGACGCCGAAATCATAGCCCATCGAGGTTTCCGCACTGAACTGCGATGCCGGATAGAACGTCTTCTTCGACACGTAGGCGGTAGGGTTGATCAGCCCTTCGTACGGGGTCACGTACGCACTGCCTGCGGAAGCACGGAAGCTCAGGTTCGAGGTCGGCCGGTACGTCAGGCCGCCGCGCGGATCGAAGCGCGAACCGACGTAGGTCGTGTTCGAGGCGTAGCCGCCGAACTCCAATTGCAACTTGGGCGTGAGCAGAAAGTCGCCGCGCACGCTTTCGGTCGTGTTATCGACCTTGAGATATTGCGCCGACGGCTGGTAGAGCGCATATGCGCAGCTCTGCGTCACGCACGGCGGATACCAGCCGTTGGCGTACAGCTCTTGGAAATTGTAGCTGTCGCTGTGGTTGTCGAAGCCGAGCGTGATGTAATTGGTGTCGCCGAACGGGATGTTGTACTGCGCATCGAAGCCGTGCAGAACATCGGTCGTCTCCTCGTAGTACGCCTCACCGCTGTAGCCGTTGTCAAGCGCGTCGGGATTCGTGGCGGAACCGGGGATGTTGCCCACCCACGCGCACGCCGGCGTGAAGCACGGGCCGATCGCGGAGAACGCGTTGTTCTGGATGACGTCGCGCGTGATGCTGCCGCCATAGTAGCGCGCAAGGAACGTGCCCGGCCCGATCACCGTGCGAAGATCCGCCGTCGTGATCGGCTCGTTGTCGGTCTCGTATGTGTTGGGATATCCGGCGTAGAGATTGATCGGCACCGTTTGGCCGATGTAATTCGTGAACGCCTGGTTCGTCCAGTTCTGGTTGTAGTTGACGACACCCGGTCCGGTGGTACAGGTCGGAGCTGCCGGATACGTGCTGATGCACGGCACAATCGTCGCATAGATGTTGCCGACGTTGTTGCCGGTCTCGTCGAGCCACGTCTGCGTCGAGTAGTTGCTGAGCTGTATCGACGTCACCGGCGAAAAATTGTACGCCAGCTTGAAGAGCTGCGAGTGGTTCGAGAAGTCCGAGGTCGCGAGGTAGTTGTAGTTCAGCACCCCGACGTAGCTCGTGCCCGACGGGTAGACCTGATTGTTGCCCGTGAGCGGATACGTGGGCGAGGTGTAGGGAGAAAAGAAGCTGGCGCGGCCGAAGCCGAAGATGTACTGCGGATTCATGTATCCAGGCGTCGTTTCGCGCGCAACGCCGACGAGGAAGCCGAACTTCCCGATCGTGTCGGAGAACCGCACGCCGTACGTCCAGCCGCCGAATGAGTCCGCCTGGGTCATCAGCTCACCGCTCGGCTTCGAGGTGATCGGCGCCGTTTGGAAGTTCACCGTACCGCCGACGGCATCCGTGACGATGTTGGGCAAGTTGCCCGGGCCCTTGCTGACCTCGACGCCGCCGAGCAAGATCGAGTTGATGAACGTCGTGTTGAAGCCGTAGGCACCGTTACCGATCGTGTCGACGGGATGGCCGTCGATGAGAACCTGTGACTCGTACGGCTGCGCGCCGCGGATCGAGATCGACGCGTTTGCACCCGGTTCGTTCGAACCGCCCCCGACGCGCAGGACCTCGACACCCGGCAATTGATCGAGCAGATTGACGACCTGATCTTGGCCTTGGCTGCGGATCGTTGCCACCGAGAGCCGCTCCGAGGACGCCGCGGAGTTGGAGACCGCAGTCGAACTGCTTCCCACCGAGACGTGCGCGATCTCTGCGAGCGACGCCGGGATAAGCGTGGTCGCAAGGGTGACGCTCTCACCGGAAAAGACGGCAATGCTGTCCTGCTGCGTTGATTGGAAGCCGGGCGCCGCGATCGTCACGCTGTAGAGTCCCGGCGGGACTTCGACACGATAGGAGCCGTCCGGCTTCGTCGTTACTTCCGTCGATTTCGGACCCGTGATGCCGACGCGAACGCCACCGAGCGGCTTGCCGGCACCGTTGACCACCTTACCGGTGATCGTGCCGGTTATCGCCGCACTGACGGGTCCAACGGAAAATGCCGCGATCACTACCGCAGCTAGAATGCGGACGAGTGTTCTCACTCTGCCTCCAAACAATCGAGATACAAAGACTCAGTGTAAAGGTGGATTGTTAAGAGGCGATTATGCGCGATCGACGCGAAATACTCGTTGGACATGAGTGACGAAGATACGTTCGCGTTTAGTCGCCGCAGACTACTCGTTGCGGCCGGTATCTACGCCGGAGCCGCTACGGCGGCATCGCTGTTTCCGGTAGAACGCGTGCAGGCCGCCGCAGCACCCGATTCAGCCGCGAACCCCACAGCCGTCACCACGCCGCCGGTTGCCGGCTTGCATCTGCAGTTCGGCGCGGATGCTTCGTCGCACGTGGCCGTGTCCTGGCACACGCTCCAACCCGTGCGCAACCCGCGCGTGCTCGTCGGCAGCCCCAACGGTCGTCTCGAGCGGACGGTACAGGCGAATCAGGTAAGCTATACCGACGCCAAGTCGAGCCGGGCACGATACCCAAAGTCCCCGCGTACATGAACGACAATCTCGGCTCGCCGGCAGCGGGCGACACGACGCTCGGCGTCGAGCGCGTCCAGCCGTTATTCCATCTTTTCAACGGTGACCTGTGCTACGCCAATCTTGCCGAGGACCGGATCCGGACGTGGTGGGATTTCTGGACGAATAACACCCGCAGCGCCCGAAACCGTCCCTGGATGCCGTCTCCCGGCAACCACGAGAATGAATTGGTCAATGGGCCGATCGGCTATCAAGCGTTTCAGACGTATTTCTGTGTGCCACAAGCAACCGATCAGACCGACGTGACCAAGGGACTTTGGTACGCGTTTACTGCCGGCGCGGTGCGCGTGGTGAGCATCGCCAACGACGATGTGTGCTACCAGGATGCGGGGAACTCGTACGTTCGCGGCTATTCCGACGGCGCGCAGAAGGCCTGGCTCGAGGAAGGTGGCCATTTCGACGGTCGATCATTTCAACGGCGCCGATCTTGGCATTCGCGAAGAATGGTTGCCGCTGTTCGACAAATACGAGGTGGACCTCGTGGTTTGCGGGCACGAGCACCATTACGAACGGTCGCACCCTATCCGCGAGCGCGAAACAAACGCGACGCGGACGCCGATTCCGGCTGCAACGGCAACCGACGTCATCGATACCACGAAAGGTACCGTGCACATGGTCATCGGCGGCGGTAAACGCGCGCCGGTGTATGTGAAGGAGCCGGCACGCTGGTCGGCCGTGCGCAACGCGGCGCACGCTTACGGCTTTGCCGCGTTTGTCGTCGATCCGGGTGCACACCCGGGCGACTTCACCACGATCGACGTGACGTATTACGACGTGCTCGGCGTAAACGGCGAAAGCACGCCGTTCGAATCCTTCACCCTACGTCGCCGCCGCCGCGACTAGTTTCCAGCGGCAGACTTGATTCGAGCGATTCCCGCGTCGGCTTCCCCTTCAAGCTGCTTGGCTGCATCCATTTCCGCAGCGGTCGGCGCTGAATACGAGAGATCGAGCGAGTTCATCAGAAACGCGAGGTGATCGCGCAGTTTCGACGGGTACATGATGTCGGCCTCACTCGAGCGGTAGCGCGGTTCGTAGACCGCCGTCACCGCACTCTCGACGGCAGCGCGTTGCGCGGGCGGCAACGACGCCATCTTGTTCTGCGCGGCGTTGACCGTGGTATCGAGCTCGTTGATTTTGTTCGCGAGTTCGGTAGCAAGCGCCAGACGAGACGGTAGTTCGTCTGCACCCGGATTGAAGCGCGGATCGAGTTGCAACTTGAACGGTTCCTTGGTGACGGTTCCGCCGTAGTTCAACACCACGGTGTAGTCGCCGGGGAGCGTCGTCGGACCGGGAAGATCGTCGCGGAAATCGTCGGTCGGGACGATGTGCTGACCCACGATCTCGGCGGGCCCGGCGTAACGCAGATCCCAGACGAACTTGTTCATCCCGGGTTCGACCGCCGTTTCACGCGAGAGATGATAGTTCGCGACGCTGATCGCGTCCATGGCGGTCAGCTCCTCGCCCGAGTACTTTTTCGCTTTCTTATTCTTGAGATGCAGGTTGAACGTGCGAATCGTCTTCCCGCTGGCATCTTCAAATGAAAGCGTTACCGGCGTGCGTCCCTTATAGTTCGAGGGGAGATTGAAGAAAACGGTGGCACCGTAGTCCGGGTTGTCGCCCGCCGGACCATAGCTGCCGCCGCCGTACGCGTGCGTCAACCATGCCGTCTCGGGCGCGAAGACCTGAGCCGAGGACGTCGAGGGCGACGATTCGCGCGCAATATCCTCGATCTGCGCCAGATGATCGAGTGCCCAGAAGGAGCGGCCGTGCGTGGCAATCGCAACTTCGCCCTCGCGGGCGTTGATGGCGATGTCGCGCACTTCTACCGGCGGCAGGTTCAACGCGAGCGATTGCCACGATTGGCCGCCGTTGAGGCTGACGTACACGCGGCTGCGCGTTCCGGCAAACATCACGCGCGGCTCGCGCGGATCGATACGAACGGCATAGACGGTCTGATCCGACGGAATGCCGTTCGTCATCTGCGTCCAGTTCGCGCCGCAATCCGTTGTTTTGAAGATGAACGGGCGCATATCGTCCCACATGTAGCGCGACGCCGTAACAAACGCCGTGCATCCATCGGTCTGCGACGTTTCGAAGCTCGTGATCCGCGACCACAGCATTCCCATCTGCTTCGGCGTCACATCTTTCCAGTTCGTGCCGCCGTCTTGCGTGACGTGAACGAGTCCGTCGGCCGAGCCCGCCCAGATGATGTCTTTGTTCACCGGCGAGAAGCCGAGCGACGCAATGTCGGGGAACGTCTCGGCGCCGGTCTGATCCAAGTAGACGTCGCCGCCGCTCGGGCCTTCGGTCGACTTGTCGTTACGCGTCAAATCTGGACTGATCACTTTCCACGTGCGTCCGTAGTCGTCGCTGCGGAATAGGACTTGCGCCGCTTCGAAGAGCGTATGGGGTTCCGCAGGCGAGAACATAACCGGATGGGTCCAGCCGAAGCGATACTTCGTATCGCTTGCATCATGGCCAGCGAGATAGATCGCCCACGGGGTCACGTTCTTCTCGTCGCCGGTGGAATTATCTAAACGAGCTAACGCGCTATAATACGCGGCGCCATAGGTCACGTGCGGATTGTTTGGATCGACGGCGACATAGGTGCTCTCGCCGAGCGCCACGCCGTGCACGACATTCGAGCCCAATCCTTCATTCGATGCGCTGGGAATCTCGAATGCGCCGGCGTCTTGCATCGCACCGTATATGTGATACGGAAACTGCCCGTCGAGCACGATGTGATAGAACTGCGAAAGCGGCTGATTCTGCGTGGTGCTAAAGGTTTTTCCGCCGTCGAGGGATACGTTCGCTCCCCCATCGTCACCGATGATCAAAATCTTGGGATTGTGCGGGTTGATCCAGACGATATGATTGTCGCCTAGACCCGGACCGAGCGGGTTCCACGTGCGGCCGCCATCGATGGTCTTGAAGACGCTATCGACGTTGGGCGCATAGGCGACTTTCCAATTGGTCGGATCGACGTAAATCGCCATATAGTAGAAGGCGCGTTGACGAAGTTTCCACTCATCGTTGACGCGCGACCACGTCGCGCCGGCGTTATCGGACCGGAAGACGCCGCCATTTTTCGCTTGCACGACAGCATAGACGACGTTCGAATTGTTCGGGGCTACAGCGACGCCCATCTTGCCGAGCGTGCCGGTGGCAAAGCCGGGGTTGCTAGAAATCTTTTTCCAAGTCTTGCCCGCGTCAACCGTTTTATAGACAGCGCTGCCGGGTCCGCCGCTCGTCAGCGTCCATTCCGTGCGCTGCGCCTGCCACATCGTCGCATACAACACATTCGGATTCTTCGCGTCCATGACGACATCGTTCGCACCGGTGTTGTCGTCGACGAAGAGGACTTTCTGCCACGTCTTGCCACCGTCGACGGTCTTATACACGCCGCGATCGGGATTGGGCTTGAAGACGTGACCCATCGAGGATACGTAAGCGATGTTTGGGTTACGCGGATCGATAACGATCGCACTCGTTTGACGCGTGTCGCGTAGACCCGCATACTGCCAGGTTTCTCCGGCGTCGGTCGACTTATAGACCCCTTCGCCGTTCTCCCAATCGCCACGAGGATCGCTCTCGCCGGTGCCGACGTAGATGATTTTCGGATTTGACGGCGCGACGGCAATCGAACCGATGCTGTGCGAAATCTTACCCATCTTGCCGTCGGTGATGTTCTCCCAAGTGTTCCCGGCATTGTCGCTTTTCCAGACGCCGCCTTGCACGCCACCCATGTAAAAGAGATTAGGGTCACTAGGTACCCCCGCCACCGCGACCACACGGCCGCCGATGTAGGGACCGACTAGGCGCCACTCCATTTTGCTCAGCAGTTTTTCGGATGCAGAGCCGGAGGCCGCGGGAACAGCAATTGGAGCCAAGGCAAAAGCCGCGGCTAGCAGAGTAGCAACAAATCTCTTCATTGGAACGCTATACCGCCGCGTTTTTTGATGTTCCTGTCTGGTGGGCCAACCGAACCCGGGAATCACAGAGAACCGTCGTGAACTGGAGGTTCCTCTTAAGAAAGAGGCGCTCATGAAGTATTCACTCGCCGTTCTTTTTGCGTTTGTGTTAGCGACTGGGTTGGCGACAGCTCCCAGCATTAGTGGCACGATGCAGCCGCAAATCGTCGCGATCTCCGCCACGACGCCGCCCATGCCGAGAGGTAACTACGGCGCGACGTGCCGGAACATCCGTGTCGAGGCGCACTTTACCACGACCACCGTGACACATTATCTCACCGGCGAATGCTTGGACGATAACGGGTATCGGCGAGAGAGCAAAGTGAAGTTTCCGTGCCCGAACAATGGCGCAGTTGCGAACAAGAACGGACTCCTCGTCTGCACGTAGTCCCCGGTTGACAGAAGGCTCGATAATATCTACTATGTTGATATTATGGCGAAAGGTGAGTATCTCGGCGAGTTTGAGCATATCGTTTTACTGATCGTCCTCCGTTTGGGCGACGGTGCGTATGGCGCGATGATTCGCGCCGAAATCGAGCGCGTGACGGGTCGTTCTCCCGCGATCGGTGCCGTCCACGCGACACTCGAGCGTCTCGAGCGCAAGCGATTGGTCTCGTCGTGG
This sequence comes from Vulcanimicrobiota bacterium, assembly GCA_963837195.1. Classification (GTDB taxonomy): domain Bacteria; phylum Vulcanimicrobiota; class Vulcanimicrobiia; order Vulcanimicrobiales; family Vulcanimicrobiaceae; genus Aquilonibacter. The sequence goes on along the minus strand of CAWIMO010000006.1, from coordinate 2,240,407 downwards.
ATCGGCGACCCAACCGCTGAGCGCGGGGGCAAAGCCAAACGTCACTTCAAGGTCGAGGCTGACGGCGTTTCGGCACTCAAGCATACGCGAAAAACGCTTGACCGGCTCCACTCGGGTGTGTCGCTACGAGAGGCAACCGCGTGAGGCCGCCTCCCCTCGCGCAAGCGCTTGTCGCAGCTGCCTCGCCTGAAGGCGACTACGAGATTGTGGCGGGCGACCTGCACGAGGAATACCTTCGCGTCATGTCTTTGAGGGGCGCGAAGGCAGCAAACCGCTGGTATTGGGCGCAAACGGTGCTTTCGCTACCGTCGCTTCTCTCGTACTCCCGATCGAACGAATCGCCGCTGCGCCGCATCGGCGTCGCACTCATTGCGTTCGGTGTACTACTCGCGATGGTACTGATAGACACGGTCGTCCAGAATGTATTCCGCCTCGATTGCGGGATACTCTGGGTGGGGTTTTGCGTCCACTGGACTACTGCACTTGTTTTTGGTGCGATCCTTGCACGATTCCTTCGGACCGACAGTCTGCGCGTTGCGTTTTGGGCGGCGCTATTTCTGGTGCTGTGTTTCGTTATTCCAGCGCTCGCCGGCCACCCGGGTTCTCAAGCGCCACTAACCGCCTGGATTGCGCTTGTAGGAGCCATCCCTGCAATGTGTATCGGCGCTGCAATTTATCAAGCCATCAGACGCGGGATAAATACCGCGCGCTAAGACAGCGCGCCGAACTCACCAACTAAGCATCATCCTAGGAGCCTTCATGACCGTCTTTGCACGAGGCGTGCTTCGTGTTGCCGCACTGTTTCTGTGTGCAGCTGCTCTACCGGCGGCCGCTGGCGACGCACCACCTACGCTCACCCTTCCCGCTGCGCCCGCGCCGGTGATGGACGGCGACGTGAATCAGTCGTGGGACAGCGCGGCAACGGTCCAGCTGGATTATGACTTCACGTATCGCCGTCCGGCGACGTCACCGGCGACGGTGCGTGTAACACAGGATGGAACCGCGCTCTACATCGCATTCGAAGTCACCCAGAAGGCCGTCATCGTCAACCAGCATAGCAACGGCAGTTCCGTATTGAGCGATGATTACGTCGGCGTCTATCTCGATCCGCGCGGCAGCGAGGGGTTTTCGTACGCGTTCTTCGCTAATCCGATCGGCACGCGCTATCAAACCTCGAGCGAGAACAGCGCGTACGCACCGGAATGGACTGCCATCGCCCACGCGACCCCCAACGGCTATGACGTCACGATGCGCATCTCACTGAGCATCATCCGCTCGGGCGGATCGCACGACTGGCGGATGCAATTCGTGCGTTTCTCGCAAGCCGCGAATTCGCTCGACGTATGGGCCTACTCGCCGATCGCGAACTCGGCGTCGGATCCGACGTTCATCGGCCGGGTCAAGGGCGTCGGCGTCGCGCCGGCCGGATCGAAATCGGCGAGCGCCCGTAATCCGGCGCGCTTCCAACCGTACGCGCTCTCCGAGTCGACCTCCGCAGCGAATGGGCGCAGCACATCGCGTGTCGGCGCCGATTTTTCGCTGCCGTTGACGCCTACCGCGTCGTTCGTCGGCACGCTGCACCCCGACTACTCGAATGTGGAATCCGACCAGCAGACGATCGCGCCAACCGCGTTTGCCCGCCAATACGTTGAAGTGCGGCCATTTTTCACCCAGCTCGCGAGCAACTTCTACCAAAACTTCATCTGTGTCGCGTGTCCTCTCACGCTCTACACGCCGGCGATTCCGGCGTTTTCGCAAGGCTACGGTGCCGAAGGCACACAGGGGCGCGTGACGTTTGCCGCGTTCGACGCGCTCGGTCTGGACCGCACCGACCAAGCCGAGACCGTGAACTACGCCTACGAGGATCCAAAGCAAATCTATGGCATCGATACGCAGCGTGTCGCGGTCGACGCCTATGGACTGAACGACGACACCTCCTCGCTCGGCCTTGGGTATATCAACCAACACACGCACTTCGGCGTCTACAGCAACACCATCTTCGAATCGGGATCGCTGGTCACCGACGGCGCGCAGGCGCAAGATCGCGAGTATGGTTTACTGTACACAACGTCAACGAGCAGCTATGTCGTCGGCGTGCAGCGGATCGGCGCGCAATTCGATCCGCTCGACGGCTACGTCGCGCAGAACGACATCCTGGGTTATCAAAGCCTCCTGCAGCACACCTTCAACTTCACGCCGTCGTTCTGGCTTCACGACGTCAACGTAACGAATTATTACGCGCGATACGACAATCATCTCGGCCTGCTCTCACAAACGGACGAGGAACCGCAGGTCAGGCTCGACTTGAAAGACCTGCTGACCCTGAAGTTCTATCTCAGTTCCCAAGGCATCCGCACCGTCGAGAACGAGTTTCTGCCCTTTAACGGTAACGGCTTCAACATCGGGTACCGCGAAAACACAAACACGCCGTCATACGCGCAATACACCGGCGGCCCGTACGACCACGGCGAACTCGACGCGTGGACGTATCTCTCCACGCTGCCCGTCACCCGCCGCATCCACCTCGCGCTCGAGACCGACAAGGACAAATACCTCACCGCGTATCCCGGCGAAGTGTCGACCGATCAATGGCTGGAGCGCGCGTCGCTGGACTGGCAGCCGAACAAAGCCTGGCAGTTCGACCTCGGCGTGCGACGCATCATTGGGCCGAATCTACCCAACGCGTTCCAAACGCCGGTTTACGAAAGCATCTATTCGCCGGCATCGACGTGCAATATCGCGACGGGAAATCCATACCAGCCCGGGTGCTTCGTCAATGCCGGCAACCTCTCACTCGCGCTGCATTATCTGCGCGGTCACAATGAATTCTATTTCGTCTACGGCAACGCCAACAACCTCAACACCGAACCGGCGCTGTTCGTCAAATGGATCCTCTACATCGGCGCACAGAAAGGGCAATAGAGGCGAGAATGGTTGCACCGGCGCGTCGCCAATATTCCAGCGGATGGACGAGCGACTTCAGAGATATTTAGCTAGAGCTGCGGCGGCCCCAATGAAGCCGGCAGTGCGAATTCGAAGAGAGCCGCGAGATGCGCAGGCCGCATCGCTCGCGTTCCTCGAGACGATGCTGTCCCGGCGAACCATCCGGCGATATTCCGAGGAACCCGTGCCGTGGGAGTTGATTGAAAATGCCGTGCGCACGGCCGCAACCGCGCCCAGTGGTGCGAATCAGCAGCCGTGGACGTACGTGATCGTTTCGGATCCGGCGACAAAGGCGAAACTGCGCGAAGCGATCGAGCAAGAGGAGCGCGAGACGTACGCGCACCGTGCGACCGACGAATGGCTTGACGCGCTCGCGCCGCTCGGGACGGATTGGCACAAAGAACACATCACCACGGCACCGTACCTGGCAGTCGTTTTTGCGCAAGCATATGGTCTAGCGCCCAAACCCGATGGAACCGTGCAAAAAATAAAGCACTACTACATGCAAGAATCCGTCGGAATCTCCGTTGGTCTGTTTCTTGCAAGTCTCACCGCCGCCGGATTATCGACCCTCACGCACACGCCCAATCCAATGGGGTTTCTCGCTAAGATCCTCGATCGGCCCGAAAACGAGCGGGCGTTTGTGGTGATCCCGATTGGATACGCAGCCGAGGACGCCAAAGTCCCGATGATCACAAAGAAGTCACTCGACCAGGTGTTGGTCCGAATTTAGCTTTTCCGGACCTACTTAGTGACGCAATGTAATCGATCATCGCGTCGAGCGCTGCGGCGAGCGGCGCCGTATCACGACGCGATTGGGTAAGGAGCAAGCCTCCTTGCAGTGACGCCAGCATCGCAAGTGCGAGTCGATCCGGGTCTGCATCCGGGTGAAGCTCCCCGCGAGCGTGCATCGCGCGCAGCCCCGAACGAATTCCCTCTTCCCATCGCGCAAAGCTGATTTCGAGATCACCCCGCGCCTCGTTCGAAATTTCGGACAGCTCCGATGAAAGAGTTCCGAGCGGACATCCTCCCTTGCAATCGCCCTTGAGCTGAAGCGAAACGAGATGATCGCGCCATGCTCGCAATGCCGCGACGCTGTCCAAGCGCCCCAGGTAGTCGCGCTGCGCGCCGAGCACGTTGTCGGTTTGGTGTTCAATGACCGCGCGGACCAGCGCCATCTTGTCTTCGAAGTAGTGATACAGCTGTGAAGCGCTGACACCGGCGCTTTCGCACACGGCTTCGGTCGTTGTCTCAGCAACGCCGCTTTGATAGATCAGTTGGGCCGCTGCAGCGACGATGCGATCGCGGGTCACCGCCCCTTTTGGGGTGAGTTTGCGGCGCCCAGGGGCCGGGTGAGCCATTGCCATGGTTCAGGATATCACATTCTGGAGTGGACATTCCATTTTTCTGCTGCTAAAGTGGCGCAATCAATCTATTTATAGAAGGACGAACGCCTCTCGTGAGTACCAAGGCCCCCACCCTCGCCCAGCAAGCCGCGGCGTTTCAGCAGTCCGCCGCTTCGAAGCTCCCCGCCGAGTTGCTCGCCGACTTTGCTGCAGAACGGCTCCACCTTTCCGCCGCCGGCGCCCCAGCGGGCATCGCAGGGCCCAATACGCTACTTCCGGAGGCTGAGCTGTTCGATATGCACGGCGCCGCGACGACCCTCTCGGCGGCGAGGGGGGCGAACCCAGCGGTGATTGTGTTTTACCGAGGCGCTTGGTGCCCGTTCTGCAACCTGACGTTACGGACATACGAACTCGAACTCGTCCCGGTCCTGCAAAAGTTGGGGGTGCAACTGATTGCGATCAGCCCGCAAAAGCCAGACGGATTGCGAACGGCGCAACAGACCAACGCGTTAAGCTTTACGGTGCTTTCGGATCCCGGTAACAGGCTCGCAGCGGCCATCGGCATCCTCAGCCCGCCGCCGCCGGAGAACGCGCACACCGGCTATAAAAAAATCCGCGCCGACATTGCTGCGAGCAACGCCGATGGAACCGACGCGATCCCGATGCCGACGACACTCGTCGTTGACGCCGCCGGGGTTCTTCGCTGGATCGACGTTCACGCTGATTACACAACCCGAAGTGAAGTCGAAGCAATACTTGCTGCTGTTTCCTGTGCTATAGGTTGAATAACGTGAGCAACAAACTCGAAGGCCTGCGGAATAAGACCGCTCTTGTTACCGGAGCTACAAGCGGAATTGGAAAAGCTACCGCGTTTGCATTGGCGCAACGCGGGGCGCACGTCATCGTGTCGGGGCGCGATGCACGGCGCGGCATCGCGGTGATCGAGGAGATTGCGCGTAACGGCGGAAGGGCGGACTTCGTGCCCGCGGACCTACGCGATGCGGCTACCGCTCGCGATTTGGCGAAACGCGCGCTTACCGTTGCGCCTCAGATAGATGTCCTGATCAACAACGCCGCAGTCTTCCCCTTCGGCCCAACGGTGGAAACATCGGAAGAAACATTTGACAACGTCTACAACGTCAACGTGAAGGTTCCATACGTGCTTGTCGGCGCGTTGGCTCCTGCCATGGCCGCGCGTAAGAGCGGTGCGATCGTCAACGTGAGCAGCATGGTATCCGAATTCGGCGTCAATGGCATGGCGCTCTACGGATCGAGCAAAGCCGCAATCGATTTGCTTACCAAGGCCTGGGCCGCCGAATTCGGACCCGACGGTGTACGGGTCAATGCGGTGAGCCCAGGCCCGACGCGAACCGAAGGGACGGCGCCTCTGGGCGACTCTTTAGACCAAATGGCGTCGATGGCGCCGGCCGGGCGCCCCGCGTCACCCGATGAAATCGCGGCCGCGATCGTCTACCTTGCTTCTGACGAAGCCAGTTTTGTGCAAGGCGTCGTCCTTTCGGTCGACGGTGGCCGAAACGCAACCTAGCCGAACGTTTTAAGAAAGCACGCGACATGAAATGTATTTCGACCAGTCTCGCAACGGCGGTACTGCTTCTCTCCACGACGCAGCCGACATTGGCTGCCGGCGACAACATTTTACCGAGCACGATATCGGTTGACACCAACGCGCACACCGGTACACTTCCGCTCTATCGTGGTACGGTGCGCGGCGAAAGCGTGTGGTATATCATTACTGACACTTCCGATCGCACAACGGCGCAACGGCTCCACGTGCTCTATTCGCCCGAGCTTGCGAGCATCGGAAGCGAAGCAACGCAGAGCGCTACGCGCAGCAACGGTATGCTGACATTCCAGGGTACTCCCGACTTCTCGCCGACGCGCACCTACGTCGCCTCGGCCGACGGTTTCCCGCCGAAGTCTGCTACGCCGGGCAGCGTTGGCGATGCTCAATATTCGCCCTTCGTTCGCGTCAAAGGCGAGGCCGGCGTGCTCAATGCGCCCATCGTCGCGACGGGCGATGGGCCCTTCGACGTGGCCACACACACCAATACGGAAGACCGGGTGTTAGCGATCGATACGGCAACGAAGCGCGTGACGTTTACTTTGGCTCGTGGTTTTGTCGACGGGATGCCGGTGTATTACATCAGCACTGACGCTTCTGACGCCACCGCGGCCGCCGTCGAACGCGCGACCTACGTTCCCAAGCTCGCGAAGGCACAGGCGTCCGCAACCATTCCTATCGGAGTCATCGTGGATGGACCGACCTCCGCAGCTGCCGGCCAAGGTCTCAAGTATCTCTCGCTGGACACGCCGCTGTCGGAAAACGCGACACTCGCTAACGCGGCGCAGATAAGCGCACCCTTCAACGTGCTGTCGCTCGTTCCAGACGTCAAGCATTTATACGCGGCGAACGGCTATTCGCCGCTCTGGTCGGTGCAAGTCGTGGGCACGCCGCAAACAGCACGCGTCACATCGTATGCCGCCTTTGCTGCACTCGGCCCCAAGCCGGGAGGATTTCTTGTGAACTGTCCCGTCATCGCATTCGGAGACAACAGTGGCTACTAGTACCGATCAACGGGCGATGTGTAAATGAATATCGTCGTGATCGGCGCCGGTGGCCTTGGCGGCTACTTCGGCGCACGACTGGCAGCAGTGGGTAATGTGGTGACCTTCGTCGCCCGCGGAAAGCACCTGTCCGCAATACAACGGGAGGGTCTTCGCGTCGAGAGCGCCGTTGCTCCATTATTGCTACGCGGCGTGCACGCGGTCGAACGGGTCGATGGTATGCCGCCGGCAGATATTGTGATCATCGCGGTCAAGCTTTGGGATACCGAAGCGGCTGCGGAGGCTGCTCGGCCGATCATTGGTGCACAGACCATGGTAGTCTCGTTCCAAAATGGCGTCGACGCTGCTGATCGGATCGCGAGCATCGTCGGCCGCGATCACGTCATCGGCGGCCTGAGCTACATTGCTGCGGCGATCGCGGAGCCCGGCGTCATTCGCCACAGCGGCACCCTGCAGCGGCTGGTGTTCGGCGAACTCGACGGTCAAAGCACCGCGCGCGTGGATGCCTTTGCTGCTGCGTGCGCCGCCGCCGGCATCGATTACGTAGTCAGTGGTGATATTCAAAAGGCCATCTGGGAGAAGTTCGTCTTCCTCGTCGGCCTAAGCGCGGCGACGTGCATCTTTCGGCGAAGCATCGGCCCCATCCGGTCGCACCCACGAAGCCGCGCATTTCTGCGCGAGGTCATGCGCGAAGTTGTCGGCGTGGCGCGTGCGCGCGGAATCGCTCTCGACCAATCGTTTACCGACGAACGCCTCGCGTTTATGGATACGCTCCCGGAGGGGATGATTGCTTCAATGTACGGCGATCTTCAGCAAGGCAATCGGTTGGAGCTCCCGTGGCTTAGCGGGAAAGTTGCCGAACTCGGAGCCCAGATGAATGTCCCGACCCCAGCCAACGGTTTTGTAACAGACGCGCTCTCGCTCGACGTTGACGGTCGAAGCGACGGATGACGCTCGCGCCCAGCCTCACGCTCCGCTCAATGACGGCGCGGCCCGTTCGTGTACCGCTTCGAAGACCTCTCGTGACGGGTGCAGGTCCCATCGAATCCGCGCCGCTGGTCCTGATCGACATTCACACGCATGAAGGAGTGGTTGGTCACGCGTACGTCGTGTGCTACGTGGAGCGCCTGCTCGCACCTGTTTGCCGTCTTCTGGAAGAGAGTTTTACACTGATTCAGGGACAGATCGTTGCCCCGCTCGAGATCGCGCAGACCTTCGAACGCGCCTACCGTATTCCGGGCCTGCGAGGACTCGTCTCCTACGCTCTCGCCGGCATCGACGTTGCTTGTTGGGACGCACTCGCGCGTGGCGCCGGGCTTCCATTGGTGCGGCTTCTGGGGGCCGCATCTCGTGCGATACCGGCCTACAATAGCAACGGCCTCAGTGTCGCCGATCCGAGAGCCACTGGCGACGAGGCGCTCGCGCTGCTCGCCGAAGGATTTGACGCCGTGAAACTGCGGCTGGGTTATTCCACGCTGGAGGACGACGTACGAGCCGTACGTTCGGTCAAGGACGCAGTCGCCACCGGAAACGCAATCATGTGCGACTACAATCAAGCTCTCAGTGTTTCCGATGCACTATTGCGCGGCAAGGCGCTCGACGCGGAGGGCGTTGAATGGATCGAAGAACCTATTGCTCACGACGACTTCGATGGTTGCGCGCGCGTTGCGGATAGCATCGCGACACCAATTCAGCTCGGCGAGAATCTCATCGGCTCGCGAGATGTCTTACAAGCCGTCGAGGCGCACGCGAGCGACTTACTGATGTTTGACCTCATGCGTATCCGCGGTGTGACAGGCTGGCTGCGGGCGGCAGCCATTGCAGAAGCCGCCGGCATCCAAGTGTCTTCACATCTGTTCCCGGAGGTCAGCGCACATCTATTGGCAGCGACGCCAACGGCGCACTGGCTGGAGTATGTCGACTGGGCAAATCCGATTCTTTCCGAGCCACTTAGCGTCACCGGCGGGCGAGTCCAGCCTTCAACGAGTCCAGGAACCGGCGTAAGTTGGGATGAGGACGCCGTCGAGGCATTCGCCGTGTAGCTCGCTCACTCGGAGTCGCCAACCTTGAGCACGACACGCCCTTGCGCGGTCCGGTCGAGCACCGTTTCCATCGCGCTCCTGAATTGTTCCAAGGGGAAAACGGCTCCCACGTGAGGCTTGAGTTTGCCTTGTGCGATCCACGCGAAAATCTGTTCGTCGGCCGCAATGCTCGCATCCCGATAGCGCTCGGCCCACGCGCCCCAAAATACGCCGACGATCGAATAGTTCTTGAGCAGCAGCAGGTTCATCGGGACCGAGGGGATCTCGCCACTCGCAAAGCCGATCGGCAGCATCCGGCCACCCCAGTTCATGAGTCGCGTCATGGTCGTGAAAACGTCGCCGCCGACAACGTCGAACATGACGTCCACACCCTTACCGCCGGTTACCGCCTTGATGCGTTCGCGTAAATCCTCGTGAGCGTAGTCGATCACTACGTCCGCACCGTATTCGCGAACAACGTCGACCTTTTCTTGCGAACTCACGCCGGCAATGACCCGTGCTCCGAGATGTCGCGCTAAATCCACGGCTGCAAGTCCGACGCCGCCCGCGGCGCCCGATACAAAAACGGTTTCCCCGGCCGCAAGTTTCGCGCGTTCGACGAAGGCATAGTACGCGGTACCGTATCCGTGTCGCACGGTCGTTCCCGTTACGAAGTCGACACCGGGTGGCAGTTTGACCGCTGAGAGTTGCGAGGCGATCATCTGCGGCGAATACGCTCCAGTCCAGTTGCTGCAGGCGACGCGGTCACCGGGTTTAAAGCGCGTGACCCCTTCGCCCACGGCGGCAACGATGCCGGCCGCGTCCGTACCGGGGACGAACGGCGTCTGCGGGCGCAACTGATACTTCCCCGTCACCATGAGACAGTCCATGAAATTCACCGCTGCGGCATGGACCTCAACGAGAATTTCGCTCGCGCCGGGTTTCGGCGCGGGCATCTCCCCAAACTCCAAGTCATCGATTCCGCTAAACGAACGGCAAACAACGGCATGCATGCTTAGTGCTTTCCAATAGGCGTGCGAAAGTCCCGTTTACGGACGCTCCGACCGATAGAACTGTTATGAGGTTTCCGTTGATCCTTGCGTCACTCGGCGTTGTGACGTTAGCGGCGTGTGGGGGTGGCGGCAGCCAGAACCCCGCGACGGAAGCTTCGCCGATGCCAACCGCGACGGCTTCGCCGGTGGTGAGCGCAACGACGCTAAACTGGCCGGTGTTCGGGCACGATCCGGCGCGCAGCGGCGTCGACGTGGGCGATACGACGCTCAATGCAACAAACGTTTCCAAACTCGCAGAGAAATGGCAGATTTCGTTTGGGAGCGGAAACGTGGCGGATTCCACCCCGATCCTGTTGGCGAACATCGAGATCGGCGGCACCGCGCAGCAGATGCTCTATCAGACCGACAAGAACGGCGAGACCTTCGCAATCGAAGCACAGACCGGAAAAATCATATGGACCTACACGACGACCGGGACGGCCCCTACGGACTCGACGCCGGCTGCCGATCCGTCAGGTACGGCAATTTACGTTCCCGGCATCGACGGAAAAGTGCATAAGCTCAATGCGGCGACCGGCGTCGAAATGAGCGCGCCTGGATTTCCCGCCACCATCACAACGATTCCCAATACCGAAAAGGACGCTTCGGCACTTAACGTCGCAAACGGCTACCTGTATGCGACGACGTCGGGATACTATGGGGACGCACCCTATTACGACGGTCACGTCGTGAGCGTGAATCTCTCGACCGGCGCGACCAACGTGTTCAACTCGCTCTGCAGTTCGCTGAAGACGCTGCCGACGAACTCGTCGTGCTCGAACAGCGACTCCGGCATTTGGGCGCGCGGCGGCGCGGTCGTCGATCCGTATCCGTCGATGATGGGCGAAGTCTACGTAGCGACAGGCAATGGTTTGTATGACGGCAGCGACAACTACGGCGACTCGGTGATCGCGCTCAACGCGAGCGTTTCGACGATGATCGGCAGTTACACACCATCGACGTATACGCTTTTGCAGGACGACGATACCGACCTCGGCTCGACCTCGCCGGCCTTGCTCCCGGCCCAGAGTACGAGCACGACACCGTTGATGCTCGCGCAAGGAGGAAAAGACTCGATCCTGCGCCTGTTGAACCGTTCGCCGCTTCCCGGCGTTAGCGATGAACTGCAAGAGATCAATTTGCCGTCTCGATTATATGCGACGCCCGCGGTCTGGACCAATGCGCAGGGCGTAACGTATATCTTCTTCGGATTGCCAAATCAGATCGATGCGTACGAGCTTGAGACCAACGGGGGCGTGAGCAGCCTCGTGCCAGCATGGAGCGAGCAAGACGGGACCACAAGCGGCGAGGGAACCTCGCCGGTGGTCAGCAACGGCATCGTCTTCGTCGCGATGGATAACGCTATCTATGCGCTTTCGGCGCAAACCGGGAGCGAGCTGTGGAGCAGCGCGACCACCGCTCATTCGATCGGGCCCGTGCATTGGCAGAGTCCGATTGTCATAAACGGATGGGTGTACTGCTCGGATCAGAACGGGAATCTTACGGCATACGGCTTGCCGTAGCGCATTACGCCGCGACCCAAAAGAAACGCCAGTCCTGCGCCACTATCAGGATAGCAGCTCGAGGGTCTCGAACAACGGCCATACCATTAGCGGAGGTTCTCGCAATGTTCATCGCGCGCGCGCTCTTTCAGGTCGCCGCCTTCAGCCTCATTGCTGCGTCGACGCTAGCCACCGCCGCAGCCAATCCAACACTCACCGCTTCGCCTTCGACGTTGAACCTTCGGGTTGGGCAACGCGGGACGGTAACCGTCACGCGCAAACCGGGTGCGTCGAAAGGCGAATGGGTGGAGATCAAGATCGTAAAAGAAGCCTCTACGTGCTTCGAATACTCGCACGTTCATCCGATCAGCACGTCGATGGGCGGCAACGGCGACATTCAGGTCATCAATAAATACGTCTACGAAGGCAGCTATCCCGGCTCGTGTACGTATACGTACCAAGACAATCGTGGCACACGCACAACCGTCACGATTAACGTCGCGCCAAAATAGCCGTAGAAAAGAGGAGGCTCAATCCGCCGCACTGATTCGCCGAGCGTAGTTAATGACGGGGCTGCTCAGCGATTGCGGCGTCGACTTCGCGGATGGCTTCCTCCACGAGGGTTATGGCCTTGCCGCAATGACCACCGTCTCTATAGGGACCACAACGCATCCGAAGGTCGAGGTTACGCCACCCAAGTCCGAACCTATTTCGCGGGAGCGGGGCGAACGTATCGAGGCGCTTCCGAAGCGCGACGTTCTCTTCGCGGATCGAGTCGGTCTCAATCGCCGCGATCGCGATCGCGACGGCATCGCACACGCGCGCGATCGCTTCGTCGATATCGGGTGGCATCTGCTCCAAGCTCTCGCGTTCGCCGACCGCCGCAATCCCAACGAGCCGGCCGGCGAGGATCATTGGATACACCCGCACGCCGGGGACGGTGGTCTTGGCGGCGTGCAGATCTAAACGTTCGTGGTGTGCGCGCAATTCAACATACACCGGATCGTTCGCATCGATCGACGGCACCGCGCTGGGAAACAACGACGCGGCGCGCGCGAGTTCGTCATTTTCCGCTAGATAGACCGCGGCGCCACTCACGCGGCCGCAGCGAACTAACGTGTCGACCGTGTCGCGCACGAGTGGTTCCTTTGCCGTGTAGAACTGCACGGTCGTGGCGTAGCGGCGCAGGGCGCTCTCCTGTTCGTGACGGCTTCGGAACAGTATCGCGTCGACGGCGCGGTCCACGCGCGCATGCACCAGCCGCGCGCTCACGATCACGGCCAACGCAATCGCGAACTCGAGTGCGAGGCCCGCGAAGTGCGAGAGCGAGTTGAGATACCGCTCCGCCGCGAACTCCAAGGCAGCAAATAGCAAGAGTAACAACGCCGACGTAACCGCATAGACAATGGTCCGGTTCAAGACGAACGCCACATCGAAGATACGATGCCGCAATATCGCGTATGCGAGCGCCAGCGGAATAATGACGATCGAGAGATTCGCGTACAAGCTGAACGCGTTAAAATTGATCCAGCCTTCCAATAACCCGATAGTCGCCAGCGCGTACCCGACACCGCCGATCATGATAGCGACAAACACGATCCCGACCCGCCCTCGCTCCTGAGGGTCAGCCAGCAGTAGGGCCATGATCGACGAAGCAAGCAACACCGCCGCGCAGTAAGCCGCGTAGGGAATGATCAACGGCGTGCCCGTAATGAGCGATTCGATAATGAAGCCGGCGGCCACGATTCCGTCCACCGAACGAACGAGCGCCGGGCGAGACGCGCTGCCTCGACTTATGCGGATGGCAAACGACGAAAGCACCAACACCGGGAAGTCGTCGCACAGCGTACGCAAGACGAAGGTCACCGGCGTAAAAAGCGCATCCGGCCACGGGGCGATCAGCGCCGCGAAGTGCCCGAAACTGAGCGCACCGCCCCCAACCGCGGTTATAAGGATCGCGACCATCGTGCTTGGTCGCTTAAAGCCCAGGTATGCAAGCAGCAACAACGAGAAGGTCGCCGCCACCGTATCCCTGACTAATTCCGCCGTCGAAACCTCGCGCACGTTTTTGGTGGCCGGTACCGAGATGAAGCGCGTTCCGGCCGGCGTCACGGTCGGAACGCGCACGATCATATTTTTCGACGCGAAGCCAGACGCACGGAGGCGGTCGGCGAACGGCAACGCCGCGAAATCGATGTGCGTTCCGGGCGACACGCCGGCGGCGGCTACGGCGGGCGCCGCGGAAACCACGATCGCCCTATCGAGCCCGACGCGGTCTAGGTGGTAGTCGGGAATGTATTGATGACCGAAAGCTGACGCATAGGTCATGCCGAGCCACAGCAGCGCCAGGGCGGGGAGTAAGATCGACCCAATCCGCGCTGGCGAGCTCGTCATCGAAAGCGGCTTTGACGTACTTCCAGGGGACCCTTCGAACCTACGGGCATGTCATTGGACTCGCTTCTGTTGGAAAAGCCCCCGTAAAACGGGCTCAAGTGGTAGCGTCAACGGGACTCGAACCCGCCACCCGAACTGCGGGCGTCTGCGACCTGTCCGAAAAATCACCCTAATTCGAAGGAATGCGGCGATTTGAGACTGCGAGCTGATGCAGCCTGATGCAAGTGCTAGGTAGACATTTTGGTAGACAGCGGGTGACCTTTACGGTCGTCGCCGCAGGCTGCGTTGAAGTGATCCGATTTGTGGCCGTGCCTTCGAGCCAGGAGACCGTTGCGGACCTTGCGCGCCGATGAGCCTCTTCGGAAGCCAGAACGGTAGTCGCTAACGCATGACTCCCTTGTGCGTCCGGTCTGGGCGTGGGCGGGGCGTTGGATAGAGCGAAGCGGTGACCGACCGCGCCAGCGGGGACCACGACGTCGCAAAATCTCCATTCGGATCGGACGGCATGTAGACAAGACGATACAACTCGCCGGCGTGATTGGACGCATTTACAACCCCGGCGAGTGTTGCGCTCGTCATACTCGTGAACACATCAGCCCTACGTGCGCGCTTTTCCTCGGCGGGCAGGCAAGTACTCCAGACTACCACCGTTGTCAAGTAGTACTTCCGGCCTAAGCAATGATCTCGTCGATGAGCGGGTCATCCAAATAGGAGCGCGGTCCGCCCGATGCCGAACGCCTTCGAAAAGCATGCTTGAGAACGGCCCCAAGAAGTTGGGCTTAGGGGCTGATTTTGGCACTGACCTTTGGAATGGCATAATGCCGCAGGCGGGGCGCCAAATAAGCCCGGCGGCCGCCAAGCCGGCCAAACCCTCGAAGGCAAATGGGTGCCCTTTCAATCGGGAGAGTTGAATATTTTCTGTTAGTTGAGGTATACTTCAACTAGGGTATTTTATTCAACCATGCCTCAGACTTTGACCCCCCATTATGGCGCCCAGCAGAGGCGACATGCCTGGGCCACCGAGCAGGCCATTCCCGTGCTCGAGAGGGTCCTGGACGCTCCGCTCCACCAAGTCCGCGAAAGCTCGCGGGTTGACCTGATATTCCGCGCCGCGAGCCATTCTTTCATTGCGGAGGTCAAGAGCAATGCCCGCGCCGGCTCCGTCGCCATGGGCATCCAACAGCTCCGTTCATATGGCAGCGACCACCCTGACGCCATCCCACTTCTCATCGTCCCGGCGATGGGGCCGATCGGTGAGAAGTTATGCGCCGAAGCCAACATCAGCTGGCTCGACCTGCATGGCAACGCAAACATTCGGCATGACGGCTTACGCATTCTAATTCGCGGGCAACACGCGGCTGATCTCAACGAAATTGACGCTGGCCTCAATCCGTTTGGAGTCCGAGCGAGCAGAGTGGTTCACGCGCTACTTTCCAATCCAGCTCATAAGTGGACACGCACTCAACTGGCTAAAGCGAGCGGTCTCGATAAAGGCTTCGTAAGCAAAATTGTAGCCGCCTTGCTGGATCAAGGCTATATAATTGAAGAACCGACAAAGTCTCGATCTCGATCAATTGCAACACCGAAGCCCCTCGTTCTCCTAGACGCGTGGAGTGAACACTACAAACCCGCGCCGCCAGCCGCATATGGCTTACTGGGGAGTCACGACTCGATAGACTCTGTTCACAAAATTCAGGACCTTTTTGAGGAAGCGTCTCAAGCAGTAGCATTCACGAGCCTGCCCGCAGCGTTCGCGTACACACATTTTTCCGGATTCAGACAAATCGACGCCTATGTCTCAGGGCCGCTGCCCGATAGGCTGCGTCGCTCATTGCATGTCGAGCCCGACTCACGCGGTCGCAATGTTGTTTTCAGAATCGACCAATGGAATGTCGAACAGAGCACGATTGTCGACGGCATCCGCTGCGTTAGCCCCGTCGTGGCTTATCTGGATCTGGCCGAGGCTCCAGAGCGATCGAAAGAAGCTCGCGCCGAGTTGCGTCGCTACCTCGAGAATCGTTGGGTATGAAACCACAATCGAAAAGCGGCTACTCCGCTTCCGCGCTCTTACGCGCTAAGGCAACGTGCCTGTCGATCGCGCAGGCGCTGGGCGAAGATCTCTTCTCAAAAGTCGTCGTCGTTGGCGGCCTGGTGCCAGCACTACTTTATCAAAGCACCGAAATTCCGATTCTAGGTGCTCACGTTGGAACGCTCGACCTCGATCTGGCGATGGACTTGGTCGTACTCGACGAAGAGCAATACGAAACCATCGAGGAGCGACTCATAAGCAGCGGATTCTCTCCCGACGCCAAGGAGACCGGGAAGATCGTGCGGCAACGGTGGCGTTCAGAAAAAGGCGCAACGGTCGATTTCCTATTGCCGCCCGTTCCACCGGATACCGAAGGCGCAAAGATTCAGAGTCTTACAGCGCAATTTGCCGCGATCACGATGCGCGGTTTGGATCTGGCCCTGAAGGAGCGAATCTGGGTTCATCTAGACGGCGTCGATCTTGAGACCCGCAGGGTTCAACGAGAGATTCCTGTGTGTCCGCCCCACGTTTTCGTCGCGCTCAAGGCGCTCGCAATGGATGGTCGAGACGAGCCCAAAGATGCCTACGACCTCTATTTTGCTCTCGCTGCCGACGCCAAGAAGCCGGAGGGTTTAGGGCAAGCTCTGGGGGCGCTTCGGCCTCACGATGCAGTTGGTCGCGCGATCGAATCAATCAGTAAGCACTTTGCAACTGTCGACTCCCGCGGCCCAAAGGATGTCTGCCGTTTCGTAGGCGAGCCAGAAAACACAGACCTCGCAGGCGACGTCTTAGGCTTTGCCACGGCATTTCTTGAGGCGCTGGATTGATCGGCGACGCAAATGCGAAGCGAAAGGGAGGCACCGTGCCATTAGATGATGATCTGCTAGCTAAAGACTTGCGATCGTTCTCGGAATCACGCCGTGTTGCTAAAGAAGACGCCGCTGAGGCAGCTGAACACCAGCGTAACCGAGACAACTACCTGATAAAGGAAGCCGACGGAGCATTCGCCGAGCTTAGCCAAGAGGTGAAAAAGCGCTGCGAGCGCTTCAACGAATCGGCCGATGTTGCACACCGCCTGGCATACACCGTTACGGCGCGCTCGATCCAGATCAGGATCGGCATTTTAGAAGCTAATCTTCGGTATACTCCAGGGCGATTTGCCGATGCTTTTGGACCCAAGTTGCCGGTAACGGAACTTGTGCTTTCGCGCACCTCGGCCCATATAGGGGCTGACAGTATGCCGCCCGGAACGACGGACTACAAAGCGCCTCCGATTGAATCAGAACAGTTTCGCCTGAAGGCGATCGAGAAAAACGCATTGACCTGGAGCGCCGGCGAGACCACGCGATCGGCAACGGAGCTTGCCGAATATGTAGTGGAGCGTCTCGTGCAATACTACAAAGCCCACGCACCTCGCTAGCAAGAGTCAATCGCTGTCAACAAAACACAGCACATAGACTAGAAGGACTTGAGGTTCTCAGTAGCGCCGTGATCGGTGACGTGTAGCCCGGAGTTATGCCGCCGATAGGTCGAGAGGTAGCATGAGGGGGTCGTCCCCCGATTTTTAGTCCGCGGGAGCACCGGAAATGGCGGCTTGTGATGTGAGATTCGATGCACGCCTGGCGAACTCTTTGGGAGCGAGATCGCCAAGCGAACTGTGTGGATGGTTCGTGTTGTAGTCGATGCGCCACGCCGCAGCTTGCAGGCGTGCATCGTCGAGCGATCGGAACCAATTCGGATTGAGCAGTTCCTGACGCACGCGGTTGTTGAACGATTCGCAGAATGCGTTGTCGGACGGGCGTCCGGGCCGCGAGAATGCGAGCTTTACGCGCGTCCAATAGGCCCATTGGTCGAGGTGCAAAGATATGAATTCTGGGCCGTTGTCGCAGTAGATGCGCTCGGGAGCTCCGCGCTGTGCAACGGCACGCCGCAGCACCTCAACGACCTGCGGCGATTTGAAGCCGTAGTCGAGCTCCAAAGCGACGCTCTCGCGACTAAAGGTATCGACTATGGTGAGCAGTCGGATCTTTGTGCCGTCTGCGAGGATATCATGCGTGAAATCCATCGCCCAACTCTGGTTTGGCGCAGTCGGTAGTGCGATGACCTCACGCACCATCGGCGCACGCCGCCGGCGCGGTGTTTTCGTGCGTATTGCCAAGCCTTCGGCCCGGTAGATACGAGCAACGCGTTTGATGTTGACGTGCCAACCCTCGCGCCGCAGCAAGACGTAAATGCGTCGTTGGCCGTACCGTATGCGTGCGGCGGCGATGTCTTTGATTCGCATGCGAAGCGCTGCGTCGTCATTGCTTCGAAGTGACCGATAGCGAACGGCGCGACGGTTCACCGTGAGGATCGCACAGGCTCGACGTTCGCTCAAGCGCCAGGTCTTGCGGATTTCGGGCAGCACCGTTTTGCGGCGTACCCGGCTCACCACTTTTTTTTGAGGACGTCTTGCAGCACGTGCCGATCGAGTGTTAGATCAGCAACAACCTGTTTGAGCCGCGCATTTTCCTCACGCAGCTGACGTAGCTCACGGATCTCGGGTGTACCGAGCGAACCAAAGCGTTTCTTCCACGCATAGAACGTCGCTTCGCTGATGCCCAGCTTGCGCGTGATGTCAGCGATCGGCGTGCCGATTTCGGCTTGCCGTAGGGCTGCGGCGATCTGTTCGTCGGAGTAGCGGGACTTGCGCACGGGCGGACCTCCTTGGTCGGTGAAGTTCGCCGCGATTTTCCAGTTTTCCGTGGACTAAGAAGTTGGGAGTGGACCCCCTTCGAATCTATGGGCATGTCATCGGGCTCGATTCGGTACGGGCGGCGCGACAGATCGATCGCGCGTTAAGTAGACATCCTAGTAGACATGAGCCGGTAAAAAAGAAAAAGCCCCGTAAAAACGGGGCTCAAGTGGTAGCGCCAACGGGAATCGAACCCGCCACCCGGACTGCAGCGGACTGCGACCTCTCCGAAAAAACGCGGTAATTCAAGGAATACGGTGATTCGGGACTGCGAGCTAATGCAGCCTGATGCAGTTGTTAGGTAGACATTCTGGTAGACACCGGGCCCTTGCTTGGGTGCTGTCTATCCTCGGGGACTGAAGCTAGTGGTGAAGACCGAGATAGTTTGCGAGCCAATTCAACCCCTGGGCTACGCACGAGTCAATATCGGTCGCGGCACGTGTGTCGGGAATGTCTAGACGTTGCGCCAGACGCGCTCTCGCCCAATCTCCAAAAGCTCGTCGTATCGGTTCTGCCATTGGATCGTATGCCCGGATTCCATCGTTTCGCACACGTACATACGGAAGACGCTGCCGCTCGCATACACCTGGTAAATGCGCCCCGGTACAATCTCGTAAAGCTCATCAAATCCCAACGACTGATAATTTGTCATGTCGCCCTCCATTAGATCGTCACTCGATGCGTTGGATGCAATTCTCGCGTCCCACGACGAGTGAACTTATTCCGAATCTTCATCCGGTCTCATGAAGATGTCGAAGGCATCCTCATAAGTGGGAAGTCGATTGATGACCTTTAGTAGCACGTCGCGCGCCTCTAGGTCCGCGTCGGCACTATCGTAATTGCCATCCCATTGAACGGTCGGTCGGAACCCCACAAGCAAACCACTCTCTACCGTCTGCAGAATCTCCAGAAGCCTAGGCGTGCGATCCGGCACGACTAAGACTGCCCATTCGTTCGCAGTCCCGGCTCCGCCTAGTCCGCGCGCCTGAAGGGTGCCGCCCTCGCGCTGGACGTGCTCAATGATCCACTCAAAAAGACGCCGCGCATCCTCGTCGCCAACGTTCATGTAACAGGGTCCATTGTTTATCTCCCTGCGCGGGAACGTAGATTCCGCAACTGAAGCAATGGCACGCGAGCGAGCGTTACGCTTTCGCACTTTTGGTCCGGCTCTGAAACGTAGGTTTGCCCGCCTGTTGCGAACGTACCATTCCACGTTATCGAGAACGCCCACGGATCGCTCGTTGTGTAAGGCGTGCCTCTCGCCGGGAGGTGGAACGAGTGGGGCGAGGGGCGAGTCGCACCGGAAGCGAGCGGCGCAATGTACGCGATTGGGTCGTGAGAGCAAGCCACGTTGCCGTAGTGCTCTAACTTTAGGCGTATGTCGAGCGCCGGACCACCGCCCGCATTGAGAATGGTAAACTCGAAGTCCACGACATCGCCCTTCGAGTCCTTACCGACCTTGATCGTCACCTTGTCTACGTCAACGATGGGGGAAAGGTTCTGGCGCTGGCGATAGTCGGTAACCAATAGCGTAACCAGCGCGATCAAGCCTAGGACGAGCGTGGCAATTACGCCGCCAATCGTCCAGGGTGACTCGGCAATCTGGCGAGCAGAATCCAGAACGATATGGACCGGGTGCATAGCTGCGCTTTATTCGGTTCCAGCATTAGGCGAACCCGGTTGCTGAACTGGGTCTTTTGGCCCTGAGTGGCCAGGTGGAAGAATATCCTGGTCGGCCGAATCAACCCAACATACACGAACACGCGAGGTGGGTATGAGTCAAACCCCAGGCCCTGGGCATCCGGACTATTGGATTTACGAGCGCTTTCAGGCGCTGGCACAGGACATGACACGTGCTGGGCTAGCTCAAGTCCAGACAGTTGAAAAGCTGCGCGAAGAGATTAAACGGCTTGAGTCCAAGATTGACGAGTTGCGACAACGCAGTGAGTGACGAACGCAGTTTTGGGTTCTTGACGATTCGTGATGGATTGGTGACAGACACACTGCTTACTTGTGCTTGGATTCGTGACAGATTCATAACGACTGACCGTCACGACTCGAGAAATGGGGTGACGAGCGGGGCCGATCGCTATTACATGAGCCTGTATTCCTTCAATCGGCCAGCCTACGATCTCGCGCGCAGACTCGGCGTTTTGCTGCTCCCCGTGCTCGAGAAGATCCGTCGCGACGGCTTACCGCAGAAAGCGAGGCGCGCCGGTCGGGCTAGGGAACCATTCTTGGGACCGCGCGTAAAGGCAACGCTTTAGATGACGCTGCTCGCAGCCGCACAAGCCGTCGCGGCCATTCCAACCGCGACGCCGTTCCACGTACTCGTTGACCACGCGCTGGACGTTACTGACTCCAACTGGGCGAAAGCCGCCGCACTCGGCTCCATCGCAGCGGCGGTGGCAACGGTGATACTCGCAAGCTTTACGCGCAACCTGGCCGTCGAAACCAAGACGATGGCGATAAAGACGGCGGAACTTGCCGAGCAAACGAAGCAACAGGTCAGCGAGAATGTCGACGCCTTCAACCAATCGGAGCGACACCACCAGCAGGCGATGATGCCTCTAGTCACGCTCGACCTGCTCGCCTCCAAAGAGCAGCTTCCCGTCACGATCGGGCAGGTTCCCCAATATGTCATGCGATTCACGGGAAGGGTAAAGAACATCGGCCCCGGTCCGTCGATCTCCGTCAACGCCTTGGTGAAACCCATCGCGTACTCGCAGAGCTGGCACTACCTAGGAATAATCGCCGCGACCGCGATGGATGGCCTGCATATCGACAGGCCGTTTACCGGCGGCGTAGTCCCACATCAGGGATTCTTTCCATACGACTGCCTCGTGCATTTCGTGAGCGTGTTCGGAACGGAGGGCTTCGTCCATCTCTACTCTCACTCCGGCGACACGAAGGACGCAGTCGTCAAGCAGATCGTTACCGCGTCCACGCCTCGCGATGAGATGAAGCAACTCCTCAACGAACTAATGAACAGCACCTTCGCTGGGTCGGCGATAGGACAGCCGCAGCTTCCGCCCGGAGTCACGTTCTAAAATTAAGGATACGCCGAAGACCGATGACTCCGTACGTCGCGGGGTCCAGCCGTTGCAACCCCTCGCGACTTACCGGACGCCACGTCGGTGAGCTCTAGACAAAGTCTACGCGACCGCTTCGGACAAAAAAATGCGCTCCACATCCGCCGGTCTGCAAAATAGACGGGTGCAAGGTGGCTCTCCCCTCCTCGATACGTACCGTCCATCGTGGATGTCGGGTAGTCCCCAGATAGAGTTCAACGCGATCTTTGCAACCGCATGGGCAGACAAAAATGGCCCACTTTTGAAGCTGCGGCCTGCCAACGACGTAGAGAATGCCGGGCGCGATCGAGTCTGGTTCCGTCTCCACAAAGCGTAAACGAAGCCCCGGCCGTGTTACATGCTTCCACCAAGCCAGGAAGCGGTCGAGCAATTTCACTTGCTTCGGTCCAGGAAGGTTTCAGTATCGCCCAGTCCGGCGTACTGCATGGTGTCACAAAATTTGCAGCCTGGACGGGACTTAGGCGCAAGCACCATATCGCTCTCTTCGAGGAAGTCGTGAAGGCGATGATCGCCCGACACGGCATGAAACCCGTTTAAGCGATGTATGAGTTCGTTTACTGCCATGGCGGCTGTGGCAGTCGTAAACGTCACCACGGCCGGCCGCGGATTACCGGATCCTCTAACGTAGCCTTCGGCCTTTAGCCTTGCATAGCGCCCGGGTTCGTCGCGCTTCAGCAATTCGTCGCGCGCTTCATCCGAGTCTGCTACGCCCCTGCAGGCGAGGCAGGTCGCACCTGGGTAGAGAGTGGTGATGCGGCCGATTAAATGTCTCAAGGAAGGGTTGAGTTCGTCCTTTGACGGTTCGATCGTTAAACCGACGTCGATAATAGGCACGTCGTAGTAATATGCAAGGCGATTAAGCAAGAGCCGGCCATCGTTGTCGTCGGTGCAGCCGAAAATAACGTCGGCGGATTTGAGGGCGTCTTGACAAATCGGATCGTCAGCGTAAGTTGCGAAACTGCGCACCTGAACGCCGAGCGCCATGTCTGCGACCATCCGAGCGACTACCGCTACCTTCGTACGTCCGGCGTCGGCGTCCGCCTGCGTAGCGCCATGCAGGCGATTGAGATTCGTCGTCTCCACCAAATCGGGATCTATGATCGCCAATCGGCCGACGCCCAATCGTGCAAGTAGCATGGCCGTAGCTGATCCGGTACCGCCGGCGCCAACAACGACGACGCGCAGGGCGGAAAGCTCGTCATCAAGGGCTCTGCCAAACGCTAAGACCTGCCTTTGAAAAACTAGTGATGAGCGGTGTGCCACATCGGGTCGGTGGAACGCAAAGCGCTCACCGATCACGCGAATCACATCGAGTATGAATGGGATCGACGACCACCCGAACCATACCCTACCCCGTATCGTGCTGTTCGTAAGCACAATGCTGCCGATGGGCGTATCATCGCCATCCCTGACCCACGCGTAGTCAAATAGCACTCGTTCATTTTCGTCGTCTTGAGTTGACGGAGAGGGAACGCTTTCTGGATGGGAATGCACGAGCACGGCCACGAGGTCTTCCCGCTGGCAGCGAGGCAGGAGTCGATGCAGCGTCTCGGGTCGGAAAGATACGCTATTCGCAGTTCGTTCGAGCACGTCGTTGCCCGTCACCGGAACGACTTCACGGGAAATCAGCCGTAGTTCCGGCACTCCGGTCCAGGGATCGTGATTCACGCGCGCACGGCGGCAGAGCAGATAGGCGACGTTTTCTTCTGGCCCGTCGCTGAGCAAAAGTTCTCGTAGTTCGGACTCGTGGCGTTGCTGTAGAGTCAGCGTGTGCCGCGTCATGCGGCTTCATCGAGGGCGCGCGTAATGCGGCGGTAAATCGTCTGTACGTCATCGATTCCAGTGCGCCATGGATTGTCGCTCCAATGCCTCGACCAACGCTGCCAGGTTTCTCCAAGGAACGTCCCGTTGACTTCGGTCGCTCGCGCGAGTCGACCGTTCGCGAGCGTGAGACGCGGGCGAACGTAGAACATGTCGGGACCGGCGTCAGGATAATTTGGCGGCAGCAGATTCAAGACGTCGGCTTCGTTGAGGTTGTATTTCCCGGCGGGAAGCGGCAGCGAGCAGAATATGAGGCATTGGTCGTTGCCACGGCGTTCCTCACGGTAGACGATGCTCTGCTTTTCTAGCCATTCGTGGTCCTCCGGAGGTAACGGCATTTAGCAACCCTCGGTCGACTTGTCCGGGAAGGTCTTAAAGCGACGGTTCTTCGGATCTGCGAGGTCGACGTTTTCGTCGAGACCGACCGGAATGTCGTGCTCGCCACCGCCGCGGAGGATCGCGACGCAATGCTTGCCGTCGTCCTCTCCGACCAGTTTCAAAATGTCGTGGCCGGTTACGTAGCGTCGTTTTTCATCGAAATGCTCGCGATTCACTTGGATTGGGTACTCGTGCTCGAGATATTCGAGCTTTTCGTCGAGCTCATGCTCGCGATGCTCCAGGTCGCCGATCTCGCGCTGTACCTCCTTGATCTCGCCTTCGACTTCGGCGATCTCGTGTTGGTGTGTTTCAGATTCCATTGCGTCAGTCTCCTAAGTGCTTGGCATGGTCCGTGCCCGGCATTTCTTAGATCCGACCTTACCGCCGCGCCCACCAGTCTGTCAAGCCCCACCTGCCATGCAACAAGTATTGCGTAGCAATACAATAGTTTGCACCACTTGCGCCCCCCGAGGGTTGGTGTTATCTTGACTTTAATGCCGGAGCCGCGAGAAGTTGACGGAGTCTACAGGATCGTCGGAAGACGATTTCGCGAGGTCCGGACCTCTAAGGGCATAACCCAGGCGGACGTCGCCACCGAGACGGGACTAAGTCGGCAATCTGTCGCCAATATCGAGCTCGGCCGTCAGCGGTTCATGCTGCACACTTTTTTTGACGTTGCAAGGGCGTTGGGCGTAAGTCCGGCCGATCTTTTGCCGTCTGCCGAAGGGAGCGACATGACTCTGGATCTAGAAAAAGCAGCACTGAGTCCCAATGCAAGACGCTTTGCGCAGTCCGTTCTACAGTCTAAGGGCACCCGATCGTGAGCGTGCGCAAGGCGCGCCTGCGAAACATCGTTGAGAAACTGCTAGCTGATGCAAAGATAAAGGCGCCGCCCGTACCCGTCGACGATCTCATTCGTTCGCAAGGCGTCGAAATCACGAGGAAGAGATTTGATGATGAAACATCTGGCCTCATCTACGTCGATCCCAAGAGTGGTCACGCGGTCATCGGCCTAAATGTGAGCCATACGAAGACTCGTCAGCGCTTTACTCTTGCTCACGAGTTGGGCCATTTCTTACTACATAAACAAGACGAAGGCGGCCTTCACGTTGACGATCGCGACTTTTTTATCAAGTTCCGTGATCATCATTCTTCGGATGGGTCCGATCGCGAAGAGCGCGAAGCAAACGCCTTCGCGGCAGAGTTGTTGATGCCAAGTAGCTTCCTAGAACGGGATGCCAAGAAGTTACAAGACGGACTGAGCCTCTCCGACGAAACCTCCGTTCGCGAACTGGCAAGTCGATACGGCGTTAGCCTCCAGGCGTTGTCATTCCGTCTTGTCAATCTCGGCCTGATCGACGCCGCGATTCTCGGGTAGTTTCTTGGCGAAAAGCGTCTGCAGAGTTAAGGGGAGTTCGCTTCGTGTCCTTACTGACAAGACTAAGAGGCAGAACCGCTTGCAAGAGCTATCCCTTCTGGAGGGGCTAGGTTAGATATGCTTGTTCGTGCGGACCGGATTCGCGTTGGGCAGACACTCGTCGGCCCACTCTTCAACGAGCCCATGCGTGTCGAGACCGTGCAAGAGAACCCTGGTAACTGGGTCGTTGGCCTCGTCGGTTCTCAATCAGAGCGCTTTCGCAAAGTGACCCTATCCCACGAGGATCTCGCGCAGCTAACGATCGTTGAGGCAGCTCATTCGTTTGACGGCGACGGGCGGCTACTTCGACTGGGTCTTCAAGCCTATGCTCTCGGTATCGCCTACGAGTTCGATCCATACTTCGCGCTCTCAATCTCGCGCGTTGATCCGCTACCACATCAGCTTGAGGCGGTCTACGACTACCTACTAAAGGCCGCTCGCGTGCGGTTTCTGCTTGCCGACGATGCTGGAGCCGGCAAGACCATCATGGCCGGGTTGCTGGTCCGAGAACTTGAGCTGCGAGGCTTAGCTGAACGCATCCTTGTTGTATGCCCTTCGAACCTTGCATTTCAATGGCAGCGCGAGCTTAAAGAGAAGTTCGATGTCAAGTTCGTAGTCGTTAAGGGTCAGGACATCCGAGACCAATTCGGATTGAACCAGTGGCTGGAACGCGATCGAGTGATCACATCGCTGGACCTGGCCAAACGCGAAGACATTCTGCCGGGATTGAAGCAGGTTCATTGGGACCTCATCATCGTTGACGAGGCGCACCGCATGTCTGCAATCGATGAGTCGCACAAGAGCATGCGATACAAACTCGGTGAGCTGCTGCGCGACAGTTGCGATCATCTGCTCCTCCTGACCGCAACGCCGCATAAGGGCGATCCCGCAAACTTTAGCCTATTTCTGCAGCTACTTGACGCCGACGCATACGCCGATGTCAGCTCAATTCGCGAGGCTATGGACCGTCGAAAAGCACCGTTCTATCTGCGACGCACAAAAGAAGCGATGGTCTACTTCCCGGAGCTTCGCGAAGACGGAACCTGGGCCGCGAGTAAGATCTTCACGAAGCGTATACCGCGCACGGTAGACTTCCAGATCGATGGTGCCGAGTTCGAACTCTACCGCGACGTCACGCGCTTCGTTAAACGCGAGAGCGCCCGCGCGGCTGCCGAAGGTGAAGACCCGCGAGCTCGCGCGATCGGCTTCCTGATGTCCCTTTATCAGCGCCGTCTAGCTTCCAGCACGTACGCGATGCGGCACTCGCTTGAAAACCGGGCGCGGCGGCTTGAAGATGGACTGAAGCGAGCGCAAGAGATGTCGCTTCTGGCGCCATTGCAACTCCCCGATCCGGACGAGATCGAGGAGATGGAGGAGAGCGAGCGCGAGCGCCTTGAGGCGATGGTCGAGGCCGTGACGCTGACCAGAAACGCCGATCAAGTGCGTGCGGAGGTCCAAGAGCTCCGACGATTGGCTGAGCAGGCTCGTGCTGTAGAAGATTCCGGCAGCGAGGTGAAGCTCTCGAAACTGAAGGAGCTACTCGAGAAGCAAGGGTTCTTCGATAATCCGGATCAGCGCCTGCTTATCTTCACGGAGTTTAAGGATACGCTTGATTACCTAGTCGAACGACTGCGATCGTGGGGATTTCGCGTTGGTTTCATTCATGGCAGCATGAAGCCGGGATCGCGCGACGAGGCCGGGACCCGCCTTTACGCAGAGCAGCAGTTCCGTGAAGGGCAGATTCAGATTTTGGTTGCGACCGAGGCCGCGGGCGAGGGCATCAACCTCCAGGTCTGCAACATTATGTTTAATTACGATATTCCGTGGAATCCTAACCGCCTTGAGCAGCGGATGGGCCGAATCCACCGCTACGGCCAGCGCAAGGACTGCCTGATCTTCAACTTCGTCGCGACGAACACGATCGAAGGTCGAGTTCTGCAGCGACTCTTAGAAAAGCTTCAGGAGATTCGCGATGCGCTCGACGACGATGCGGTCTTCAATGTCGTCGGTGAGATATTGCCGGCCGCCCATGTCGAGCGAGTCTTGCGCGATTACTACTCGGGACGCCTTGGCGATGCCGATCTTGAAGAACGGCTGCTCCGTGACGTGGATGAGAACCAGTTCCGCGCAATCTGCCAGAACGCGCTTGAGGGGCTCGCCACAAAGAGGCTGAACCTCGAGATGCTAATTGAGCGGCGGGCACTTGCGCAAGAGCGACGCGTCGTCCCGGAAACGATCGCACGCTTCTTACAAGAAGCGGCCGAAACGGTACCTCTGACGCTCAAGCCGGTTCCTAATTTGCCGCACACGTTTGAACCCTCTCGCGTACCGCCCGTTCTGCGTCGATACGAAAAAGAGCCGGACTGGAAGCTTCCAGCGTTGTCAGATAGATATCCGCGTTCTTCGACCGATCGAGACGTTGCCGAAACGCATAACCTCGAATGGGTTACTCCAGGGCATCCCTTATTTGAGGCGGTCCGCCGCCACACGCGCGCGGAGGCTCGCGCTGCCCTCGCTGCCGGCGCGACGTTTTACTCGCTCCAGCACGAGCAGCCCGCACGCATTGACTTCTATCGCGCTCGTGTCGTAGATGGACTCGGGCATGTCATACACGAGCGGCTCTTTGCCGTGGAGACATCCGAAAACGGCGAAATGCGGCTCCGCGAGCCCAGTGTTCTTGGAGACTTCACGGTCGCTACGCCGCCCTCCGAACTTCCCGTGGTAGCCACCAGCGCGGAACCTGCTGTTTGGCTGCATGAGCACGCACTGGTTCCCTTCGTAGAGGAAATCCGTGGAGAGCGCATCAGTGAGATCGAACGTGTGGCGGAGCATGTTGAACTTTCGCTGACGGAGCTCTTGCAGCGCGCGGACGAGGAGATCGGCCGGGCTGCCGCGGAGGTCGAACGGCAAGTGGCCGGCGCCGAGGGACGACTCGCGCAAGCCGAGGCGCGTCACGCGGAGTTATTGGCGCGACGCGATCGGCGCAGAGCCGACCTAGAACGTCAGCGATCGTTGACTTTACAGCAAGTCGAGCGAATCACAAGTGTTCTCGTGCTTCCGCACCCGGAACGCGGTGCGTCAGACCTTCGGCATCTTCGCCCCAATCCCGAGACGGAAGCTGCTGCAATGCGCGTAGTAATGGAACACGAACGATCCAAGGGCTGTCAAGTCGCCGATGTTTCGGAAAAGAACCTAGGCTACGATGTCACAAGCCTAGATCTTGCTTCCGGCGAGCTACGATTAATCGAAGTGAAGGGCCTGGGCGCAGCGACTGGTACGATACTGCTCACGCCGAATGAGCGCCGCGTCGCCGAGGATAGACGCGATTGTTATTGGCTATACGTCGTGACGCACTGCAACAGCAATCCTGAACTGCGACAGCCCATCCGCGATCCCGCGCGTCTTCCTTGGTACGAGGTGACGAAAGTTGCGCACTACTACCTTGATGTCGATACGATGACGGCGGAGCCTCGCCAGTGATCCCTAAGGATTGCAAGCGTCTGGCTGAGGTGGATTTTCCGATCGCCGAGGTATCGCGGCACGCCGTTCGCGAGAAGTCAATCAGGCACGGGCATCCCAGTACGCTTCATCTTTGGTGGGCACGACGGCCGCTGGCTTCTAGCAGGGCCATGCTACTTGCACTACTGCTTCCTGACCCATGTGATCCGGCTTGCCCATCGTCCTTTAAAGATGTGGTTCGCGAAGCCTTAGTAGATGTCCAGGGGTCTGTCGGACCTGGTGATCAAGATGTACGCGAGTCGCTGTTGAAATTTATTGGGAACGCCGCCAATTGGGACCTGTCCTCCAATCAAACATACCTAAGCGTTGCTCGACGTCTCGTGAATGCGGCATACCCCGATGGACCGCCCCTAGTGCTTGATCCGTTCGCCGGCGGAGGTTCAATCCCACTTGAAGGCCTGCGCCTGGGGTGCGACGTGTTCGCAACGGACCTAAATCCGATTTCATGCATGATCCTCAGGGTATTACTTGAGGATATACCGCGGTACGGCGGGCCCTTCGCGGACGAAGTGCGCGATGCTGGCCTGGAAGTTAAGGAGTTGGCAAAAGCAGAATTGGCGCGGTTCTATCCGGTCGATTCGGACGGAGGGGTGCCATTTGCATATATTTGGGCGCGAACGGTGCGATGCGAAACGCCTTCATGCGGCGCCGAAATCCCAATCTTCAAATCAGCGTGGCTATCCAAACGCAGCTCGAAGCGCGCACGCTTCTTTCGAGAGGCTCCCGACGGCGACTGCACCGCGATACTTATAGAAACCGCGCCGCGCGGTGGCCCAATCGATCTTCGAATTGCCAAAGGCTTCGGTAGTGCGGATCCGCTTCCGAACTTTCGCGAGCCAGTGACCACGAAAGCCAAAGGAAATAATTCAAACGTCTGGTGCCCTTGTTGCAATCAGGTGCTAGCAGGTCCCCGAGTCATGGCGCAGCTCAAGGAGCAACGCGGAGGCGCTGCGGCCGAGTTTGATGACACGGGCCGCCGAATCGGCGGCGCAACCTTGCTTGCTGTAGCGACGAAGTCCCGCGCCGGTCGAACCTTTAGGCCACCACGAGGCGAAGACTACGCTGCAGTCTCAGACGCTAACGATGCAGATGCCCGCGACACTTTGGGAGCAGAGGCAGCAGTCATTAACCCCGTCAGGCCATCCCCGAACGCGCGCGGCTTAACGGCGCCGACAAGGTACGGAGCCGCCACCTTCGCTGATCTCTTCACGCCACGGCAAAGAGTCGCAATTCGAACGCTTATTCGTTGCATGAATGCGCCGGAGGGTCAGCATGCTCCATCCAATGCGATTGCCCGAGCTCTTACGCTGGCTCTCGGACGCTGTATAGATCAGTCATCCGCACACGTCCGGTGGCTCGCCGGGATTCAGGCCATCGCAAGTTCCTTTCCACGACAGGCTGTTCAAATGACGTGGGATTTCGTGGAGAGCGTTCCAATCGGTGATGAAAGCGCAAACTTTGGCGCCGCCGTTGAGTGGGTTTCCAAGGTTATAGAACAGCAGGGCTTGGCGAAGTTACAAGCGGCCCAAACTTTGCAAGCGGATGCAGAATCCTTGCCTCTAGGCGACGAGTCATGCGATGTGCTCTTTACCGATCCCCCGTATTACGATGCCGTACCATACTCCGACTTGGCGAACTTCTTCTTTGTCTGGCTAGGATCGGAATGGGCGCACTTCACAGGAGATGGTTGGCACTCAAACGCTGCCGGCTTATCGCCTACCGATCAGGAGTGCATATGGCACAGGGGACACATCGTCGATGGGAGTCCGAAAGAGCGAGCATTTTTTGAAAGCAAGATGCTTCGAGTATTCACCAAGTCTCGCAAACTTGTCCGGAACGACGGCATTTTGTGTATCGTGTTCGCGCACAAGACAACGGAAGGCTGGGAAGCACTAATAAGCGGTCTAATTGCAGCCGGACTCGTTGTGCACTCATCGTGGCCAATCGCGACGGAGCGAAGCGCGAGAACGAACGCGCAAGGAACCGCTTCGTTATCTACGAGTGTCCATCTTGTTTGTCGTCCTCGACCCGAGGGCGCGAAAGTTGGCGACTGGGGCGAAGTTCTCGCCGAATTGCCACGCCGCGTCGGAGACTGGATGGAGCGCCTGCAGCTCGAAGGCGTCCGTGGTGCGGATCTTGTTTTCGCGTGCATCGGGCCTGCACTTGAGATCTTTAGCCGGTACGCTACCGTCGAAACCGCTGAAGGTCGACCGGTGCCCCTTTCCGAGTATCTCGAAAAGGTCTGGGAAGTTGTCGGGCGGAGTGCGCTCGAGCACGTTCTCAGCGCGTCGGAAGTCGGCGCCCGCAACGGGAGTGCCAGCGCAGTCGAAGAAGACGCCCGCCTCACCGCGCTCTTTTTGTGGACGATTCAGAGCACCGTCGACGAGCCTGATTTCGAAGACGAGACTGAAGACAGTACCGATGACGAGGGTGAAGGCGAGTTCTCTGCTCCGGCTTCCAGCAAGGGCTTCACGTTGATATATGATGTGGTGCGCCGCTTTGCCCAACCACTGGGGATAAATCTTGCGAAGTGGGAAGGACGGATCATCTCCACGAAAAAAGGCGTTGTGCGCCTGATGCCAGTCAGCGAGCGAGCTAGGCAACTATTCGGACCTGATGGAGCTGAAGAAGTAGCGGCTCGTCTCGAAGAGCGTACAAAAGATGCGAATCCGCTCCAGGGTCTACTTTTTCCCGAGATGGAGGTGACGACGCGCACGTCGCGCGGTCGTCGTCACGTTACCGTCAACGGTCTAGTTTCAGACGAAAGCCTTGCAACTGCGAACGGGGCGACAACTTTGGATCGCGTGCACGCGGCGATGTTGCTTCAGGCCGGTGGACGCACGAACGCGTTACGCGCACTTCTCAATTCCGAGCAAGAGCGCAACCCTGTCTTTCTACGCCTCGCCAACGCCTTAACCGCTCTCTATCCGAAAGGCAGCGAGGAGAAGCGCCTCCTGGACGCGATGCTTATAGCTGTCCCACGATGATGCTATGCTCAGACTGCGCGAATTGCACCACTGAAGCCCTAGAGCTAACGCTGGTCGATTCTGCAAGAAACGGTAACCCCGAAGCGTTCTCTGAGTTGTTTCGGCGCTACCACGCACGCCTTGTCGCCGTGAGCCGCCGTTACTTTGCGCGCGGTTATGATCGCGATGACATTATTCAAGAAGCGATGATCGGTTTCTTCAAAGCAGTGCGAGATTACAAAGCGGATCGTGGGACGTTCCCAGCGTTTGCCGAACTGTGCATGCTTCGCCAGATAATTACTTTCATCAAAGCCGCTTCGCGACAGAAGCACGCGCTACTAAACTGGGCTGTTTCACTCGACGCTCCAATATTTGACGACTCGAGTGAAGATTTGGTTTCGCGGCTACCGGTCGCCGACGAGCGGGATTGCTCAGAAATGAATACGTTCTTGTCGGCGTTGTTGGGGCGTTGCTCGCAATTGGAGCGAAGCGTGCTGGCAATGTACGCGATGGGCTATACATTTGCGGACATGGCATTCGAACTTGGCGTGAAATGGAAGGCAATCGATAGTGCAGTCTGGCGCGTTAAGGTGAAGGCTCGAAAGCTCCTCGCCGAGTGTGAATACGAGTCGATTACAAATCGCTACACGTGGAAAGACTTTCGCGCTAGCTAGAGCGTAGGAGAATCGAGATGGAACCGTGGTACCGCGTGGTCACGCTGCGCAAGGAAGTCAGGGAGGGGCGCTCGTTCAATCCTGACGAGTTTGCGATCGCCCTTGAGCAGGTGGTGGCTGGAACAGCGCCCGTAGACTACCGCGACCCCGCACAGTTCTTCGCGAGAACCTTTTTCACGCGGGCATTGCGCGAGCACTGCGCCATGGTGCTTCGCCGACTCAGCGGAAGATCCGACAGCACAGCCCCTGTCCTAACTCTCATTACACAGTTTGGCGGCGGTAAGACGCATACGCTCACGACGCTATATCATCTCGCGAGCAACGGAGACGCAGTAGCGAGATGTCCCGGCGTAGCGGAGCTAATGGCCGAAGCGGGCATCTCCCATTTGCCGAAGGCACGTGTTGCGGTATTTGTCGGAAATGCTTGGGACCCACGCGAGGGACGTGAGAACCCCTGGATCGACATCGCACGTCAACTAGCCGGCGATCAGGGCGTCGCAGAGCTTGGACCGGCGGCAAAGAGCACGCCCCCGGGGACGGAAGCGTTGGCGCGAGTGTTTGCAGCGGCGAACGCTCCTGTTTTGTTGCTGTTCGACGAGGTGCTGAACTTTCTAAACCGACATCGGCCAATGGCCGATTCGTTCCATGCATTTATTCAAAACCTTACCGTTGCGATGACCGGAACTACGAATGGAGTCGCGGTCATCAGTCTTCCACGCAGTCAAGTAGAGATGACCGAGGTGGATCAGCAGTGGCAAGATAAGATCACGAAAGTCGTTCGCCGCGTAGCTAAGGATCTAATCGCTAACGACGAAGCTGAGATTAGTGAGGTCGTACGTCGCCGGCTTTTTGAGGACGTTGGTACCGAGAAGGTCCGTAGGAATGTCGCACGCGCGTTTGGTGACTGGTGCTTCGATAGACGCGCACAGTTGCCGGCAGAGTGGACAGCAGTGGACACAGCGGCCACGGAGACGAAGGCACGGGAGTTCCTACAAAACCGATTCGCGTCGTGCTATCCGTTCCATCCAGGAACGCTCTCCGTATTCCAGCGCAAGTGGCAAGCACTGCCGCAGTACCAGCAGACTCGGGGTACACTCGCTATGCTGGCGCAATGGATCTCAATTGCTGCGCAGAACTCCTTCCGTGAAGCGCGCACTGAACCGCTGATCACGCTCGGCTCTGCTCCGCTTGAGGATCCGAGTTTTCGCAGCGTTGTTCTAGGGCAGCTCGGCGAATCTCGGCTGATCGCAGCGATCGATTCAGACATAGCTGGCCCGCATTCACATGCGAGCGCCCTCGATGTGGACACGAAAGGCCCACTCCGTGGTATCCATCGCCGAGTCGGCGGCGCCATCTTATTTGAATCGTCTGGAGGACAAACGGACAAGGTTGCGCACCTTCCCGAACTACGTTTTGATCTTGGCGAGCCAGATCTCGACACAACCACAATCGACAGCGCGGCGATTGCGCTTGAAGACCACAGCTATTTTATTCGCAAAGTAGGCTCGGATGGATTTCGGGTCGGCTATCAGCCGACTCTGAAGAAGGTTGTAAACGATAGGCGAGCTTCCCTCGACGAGGGCACCGAAATCAAGCCGGCGCTCTGCAAACTTGTAGCCGACGAATTTCAGCGCGGCGCCAGTATTAAGGTGGAGGTTTTTCCGCCCGACGGCACGGCAATCCCCGATACGCCGCGCCTGACTCTGGTCGTCGGCGATCCGGAAACTGAGTGGACAGAGAATGGTGCGATACGCGCACAGATCAGTGAGTGGACGCGGATGCGAGGAAGTTCGCCACGACTCTATCCCGCTGCTCTCGTGTGGTGCCTCAAGAAGCCGGGTCGCAACTTGCGCGATCGCGTGGAGTCGCTGCTTGCGTGGCGACGAGTTTCGCGCGAGGTCTCCGACGGGACACTCGGCGGTGAATTCGACAGAAATGAGAGGGCGGAGCTTCAGTCGTGGGTTAGAGACGCGGAGGACGCGGCAAAGGACGAGGTCTGGGGGGACTATCGCTTCGCGATTATTGCCGACTCCCGGGAAGCCAATGGACTGAAAGTCATCGATCTGGGCATAGGCCATTCATCGAGTGCCGAAACGCTGTGCGGGCGTGTGCTTGTCGCTCTTAAGTCACAGGAGTTGCTCAACGAAAGTGTGAGCGCTGGTTACATCGACCGACATTGGCCGCCGGCACTTCGAGAATCTGGAGCATGGCCTTTGGCGAGCCTGCGACAGAGCTTCCTCAACGGATCCTTG
Source organism: Vulcanimicrobiota bacterium (assembly GCA_963837195.1). GTDB lineage: Bacteria > Vulcanimicrobiota > Vulcanimicrobiia > Vulcanimicrobiales > Vulcanimicrobiaceae > Aquilonibacter. Next base: position 2,205,681 of record CAWIMO010000006.1, on the reverse strand, counting down.
ACCCGCTTAGTTGATCCTGATTCCGTACTCAAGAGCAAAGTGCCAGAGTTTATCGAGCGCGGGGATTTCGGATTTGCATCGGGGCAACTACTCGATGGCAGCTACCAGCGACTTTGGTTTCGAGAACAGCTCCCATCCGATGAGGTCGGCTTTGATGATAACGTCTTTCTCATCCGAAAGGAAATGGCCGAAGCGCTCAAGAGCGCCGCGCCTCCAGCGGCAGGCGGCGTTCAGGTGCCGCACATCCCTGAAGAATCGTCCATCCTGATCCCACCTGAACCTGTCGAAAGCGGAGCACAAGGGAGTATCGCTACCGTTCGCAAGCTACGGCTGGTTGGCACGATCCCACCGGAAGTATGGAATCGTTTAGGAACGCGCATTCTTCCGAAGCTGCGATCGGGTTCCGATCTGTCTATAGGGCTGGAGTTTGTCGTTACCGTGCCCGAGGAGTCAGCGCAACGCCTGGCAATAGAGCTTCGGCAGGCGATTGAGGAACTTGGTCTCGCTGATGCAGTTCACGTCGAATAACACGCGGTAGAAAGCACTTTGGACAGCATTCGCGGCTTCTCAGCTCGGGAAGGCTACGCGGCAACGTTTACTCCTAAGCGTGCGAAAGTTCGCGAACCTCGATTACTAGATTGCCACCCTCGCCGTGCCTTTGCGTGATTTCAACGTCGACTCCAAGTTTAGCCAATACACTTAGCAACCGGTCAGTGGAGTAACGCGAGCCTCGCCCATGTTGCAGTCGAGAGATGTCCGCCTGATCTAGCCCGGTCGCATCCGCCGCATCCTTTTGTGACAGTCCCATTCGCTTTATCGCGTCGTTTATGACATTCATGAGCCGCGCCTTGCGCAGGCGTTCTTGTGCATTAGGCAGGCCAAGTTGCTCGAAGATGCTTCCGCTGCCGACTTCAATCTCTACGTCTTTGTTTTTGTTGCTCATGATGTTCTCGTGCTTGTTTCAATCTTTGTTGAATGAGGTCAAGGTCGCGTTTTGGTGTCTCGATGCCTTTCTTTGACTTCTTCTGAAAGGCATGGAGTACATAAACCATGTCACCCAATTCAACGGTGTATGCGCTTCGAAATGTGCTGTCGCCAGTCTCGTTGTCCGCTACGATCTCGATAACGTCGCGCAGGTCGTCTTTCATCCGCTTAGCGTAATCGGCTTGCTTGCCATGCTGCGCGAGATCGAGCGCGTATCCGATGTCGTCCTGAACCTCCTCAGGCATGGCTTTAAGGTCTTTCTTCGACCGGCCAACCCAAGCGATGGGCTTCTGATGCTGCTCTTCCACCTCTTATGGCAATTCTGCCATAATGGCGGCGAAAGGTCAAGCGCGGGTTTCGAGCCCGCCCTCACTGGTAGCTAGCGGGCTGACGCTCGGCGGGCCAGTTGCTCTCGTTCAGTAAGGCTAGCCGCAAGCGAGAACTGGTCCTCAAATCGGCCTTCAGCTCGCTCGCGGCCCCGCCGCTGGCGCTTGTTTTCGCTCGGGACGCCAGTCTGCGCAAGACCCTCTCGCGTCATCTCTCAGTGGTTCGGGGTCTTGATCCGCCATCTGGTCTTCTCCTGAGCGGGGAAGTGAACTACCAATTGTCCCGCTGTCGGTCGACATATGTTTGCGCGTCACCGTAGACGCCGCTAAGCTTGCCGGGAAACCATTGAGGCGCTGGTTCGCCGGTCGCCTGATTCCGACTCCGCCTTCGCCGCGCGAATCTTGATAATCGCTGGTTGGCACTGTCTCCCGCGATTGTGCGCATCCCATTTGCTCCCTGTATGCGGCACAAAGACGATTGGCCTCTTAGTCCAGGTCTTCAACGCCTTCCTGACGTGCTCACCCATCGCGATGACGAGCTCGGGGTTGATGATCTCCACTTGTTTCTCGAAGAGTTCATGACACTTCGCCCCAAACGTTGGCGCCCCGTGAGATACCATCTCACCCACGGTACTGGCGGGATTCACACCCATGTAATAATTGGTCAGGAACACATCCTCACGTGAGATCTCTGCCCCTCGGAGATAGATGAAGAGGCATCCCAAAATGCACTCTTGTAATTTTCGGCCTTGTCAAGGTTGCCGGCGCCACCGTAATTGTGCGCGATGACCATGTACCGTTTTTCGCCAGGCGTACCCGCCAGAGTGCCGTCGCTCATCAGAAAGCCGGAGCCTCCTGGAAACGGGCTCATTTTCTCTGTGTACTTTTCGCGAACCGGGACAATGTTGCCGTAATCTTCCGGTAGCACGAGTCGATCACGTGCCGCGATCAATTGCTTGTGGACGTCCACCGAATCGATCACCGCCTTCTTTACGTTGGCTAAAGGAATGAGTCGCGTACCAATGTTCTTTCGACAAGACGGGCCGCCGGAATCGGCCTCGTGCGACGACTACGCAATTGAAGCTGCTGCTTTCCCGACGTGACACGCCCTCGTATTACTTGTGCTTGACGGAGCCCTTTTCGGGAGCAGTGCGCTTTTCCACATCTGCCGGCCGGCCCAGCGCAATCTCACCCGCACGAAAGGCCCGGCGGCTCATCTTGAGTTCCGATTTTCCGATCGCATACCTGAACTTGATTCTCATCGCATCTCCCTGGACTTTGCGATACGTTATACCACAACGGGCGAGCCCAATCTAGTTCGTAAGCCAGCGAACCCATCGTTGCCGTGCGTCGCGGGGACCTTGGCAGATGTGCAGCCTGCTCAAACCGCGCCTTCGCGGCACCGATTCCCAGGGGCAAATAATGAGGCAAAACATGACTCGTACAGCCGAGGAGCAAGTCATCTATCCCTTTGGGACGGTTGGCTATTACACACATAACGGAAAAGACTACCCCTGTGTCGTCGTCGGCTTGCGAGAAGAGGGCGGTTATAGTCTATATCATCAAGGCGATTTGATCTTTCCCGCGCGGAACCAACCGCTGTTCGCAAAGCGCTCTGAGTTTCGGCCCGCTTCTACCGCAGCAAGGTGGTTAAGCGAGAAAGAACAGGCTGTTCTTCGGGCCAATAGATGACACTCTCAAGATCGAAGGCCGCTAAAGACCCGGTTCAACAGCGCGAATTAAAGTTGCTCAGCGACCGTAGCCCGACTTGCTACGCGACGATTTTTGCGGAAAGCTCAGCAAGAGATCCTCAACGCGGTGCATCGGCAGATGCAATAGCTTAGCGACGCGTGCGCGGGCTAGTCGGGCCGACGGTTAGCTCCGTACCGCGCGTCTAACTCTTCCTCGTGACCGGTCCAGGTCATGACGAGGTTGTAGCAGAGTTCGATGAGGGCGGTCACCGGCCAGGCAAGCGCTTTGAGCAACTTCATTTCCGACCACCATAACACGTGCGATGTGCCAAGGGTCGCAGTGCCCGAAGGCATCAGAAAAATCCCCGGGCGCGAAGCCCAGGGCCTTTTGTGATCGAGATTGTCGCGGAGCGATTGGCGGTTTAAGTCGTTTTCTTCAGGCCAGTCGCTTTGAGGACGAGGGATCTCCCGACGACTGCCGCAGCGCCCTTGGCTGCACGATCGCTAACGCGAAGCTCACTCTCCTTGATCGATGGGCCGTTGTCGGTCTGAGTCATCGAGTGTCCTCCTTTTGGTGCTTAGTATACCAGCCTCCGTCAAAATGCAATGGGTGGAACATCCGGATCTTTCGGCACACTGCCACTCTTGCTTTGCTTCGCTTGCGTGCCTGGCTACAGCGATGCTTCACGCGGAACTGTTCGCGTAAGCCGCCGCCAGAAACCGATACGTCCACTCCTCCGCGACCTTGTGCGATTCTAGGAACGTCACCGACACGTTCGGGTAGCGTACGACTAGCTGCGCAAGCAGATGCGGGATAAAGCCGGCACGAGTATAGGGGTGCCTAAGCAACTCGGAGTACCGGCCTTCGACAGCGACCGCGGCGCGGGGAAGCCCCGCGAGCTCGGCCATGGCGAAGGTCAGTGAGCCGTCGACGAGGCCTTTAACGAAGTCTTCAGCGGTCTTGCGCTCGACCACCGCCACCATCTGACCGCCGCTGATCGCGGCATAGTCGCCCGCGGGCAGCGTACGTCGTGCCGTCGCCGCCCCGTGCGCGGCGAAGGTGTAGGCATAGCGCTCGCGCGCGTCGACATAGATCGGCTCGTTCATCGGCCGGGTTCCGTGCGGGATGCGCAGGCCCGGCTTTGCGCTGTGGACCGTTTTCGCGGTCTGCCAGAAGATCAACGACCGTCCCCGCCAGGTCACAAAGACAAACTGCGAGCGCCGGTTTCGGCCCCGGGCGAGGACGAGATCGATCGCGTTGCCACGGCGCGCACACATGATGGCCGGCACGCGTTCGACGATCTCCGGGTTCGCCGGTGCGGCAGTCAGTGGGTGACAGTAAAGGCGCGCTTCCCGCGGCCAGGCGGCCTTCGCTTTGAGCCAGAGCCCCTGGTCTGGCAACGGCAGGTACAGCAGGTAGGGGAGCTGGCTTCGCAGCTCTGGGTTCCTCGCGAGCAGAAAGTCAGCCATACGATCTGTAGACCGTGGTTCGCAGACCGTGGTGTATCGACCGCGGCCTAGCGACAATTCCGATGTGCCTGCTTACGATCGGCTGACCCGCGCGCTGGGAACCGCCCTGCGCGAGCGACGCGAATCCCTCGGGTCCGCCGCGACCCAGGAAGAGATCGCGCACAAAGCACGGATTACCGTGCGTCATCTGCAAAAACTCGAGAAAGGGCAAACGAACCCGAAGCTCGAGACGCTTCTCGCCGTCGGGCGAGCACTGAAGACCAACGTTCAGTCCCTGCTCGACCGCGCGGAGGAACTGCTCCCGCGACGCGAGCGCTAAGGGTAAGCGCCTCCTATGCGAGGCGTTTGCGCCACTCATCGGCTTGGGCGGGGCCATGCCCGAGGATCTGCACGAGCTCTCCTGGTTCGAGCAGCTCGAGCATCTGACGGCGTGCGCCATTGGTCAAGAGGCGAAGATCGATGGGCACACCAGCCTTGCGGATGCGCCGAACTAAACCGTGCGCTCGCAACTGCTCGCTCCACGCAGTCTCGAAAAGCCAGCGCCGCGACTGCGAACAAAGACTTGCAATTAGTTTTGCCTCGACGCCAAACAGCACCTGAGGGCATCCCTTCGGAAAACGCACGACAACGGAGCGAGGTGACGTCGAAATATCGGCGATTCGTATTTGGACGACCTCGCCTACTGATTTGCCGCAGCGCGCAACTAGGAGCAACGCGACGCGAACCGCCAGCGGAAGACAGGCATCGCGGCGCGCGCGATCCAGCACCGTAAGAAATTCCACCTCGCTGCAACCGATTGCGAGCCGTACGGCATTCGGCGGAATCGTTAAGAAGTAGGTGAGCCGATGTGCGTCATGCAGCCAGCTGAGGAAGCGCCGCAGGTACTCGCCTTTCCAACGCGGGCGCCGCGCGAGCCAGCGATCCACGTCAGCCTGCGACAAACGGTCCAGTGTCACATTTTGAGCCTCAAGCGTCACTAGAAAGTCAAACGCGGTTTGCAGATACGTCCACTCGTTATGGAGGCTCACATCGATTGGCCGCTTGTGATAGCGCCGAAGCTCGACCGCCGGCCGCAAGCAAAAGCGCCAAAACTCGGAAAGTAACACACGAATCCAACGCGGGGCTGATTTGCATCGCCGGTTCAGCGTTGCCTCAATTCTCTCATAGCGGGGCGCTCGTGGAGCGAGCAGTTCGGCGCGTTCACAGCTTGAGAGCAGCATCGCGCCGCCGGCAAATGGTGCCAGTTCTTCGAGCGCCGCGCGCTCGAGCGGAGCGCCAGCAGCGACATCCGCAAGATACTCGCGAATCTTGGGATCCAGCGTACGAAGCCACACCAATATTTTCGCAGGCTTACGATCGCACGTGAGGTGTGTATAGAGCGCGCGCAAAACGGGCTGTCGCAAGCCCTCGTCGGTAAACAATGCGCACAGCTTCTCCTTCACCGAGCGCTCGTGTTGCGCCTTACAGTCGCAGGCGCGACAGAGCCCGTGCGTATTGCAGGGCCATTCCCGGCGGCAGCCGCGGCAGCAGCGCACCGGAAATCGCTCCCAGTGCGCGTCTAAGTAGTGCGTCCCGCAAAGTCCAGCGTACAGACGCGCCATTTTTCCGCACGTTGTGCACGCCCTTTTTTGTTCCAGCAAGCGCTTATATGCGCAGGAATCGCACACGTGCCGTCCGTCGACACGGCGAGCGGTTCGCGCCGTCCGCCCGCACTGCGGACACGTCGCAGTTTTTGGAAAACGATAGTCCCACGCGCAGGCGCGGCACGCACGATGACCTTCGATGCGACGATCACAGGGCTTGAGCACACCGCAGCGCCAACAGATGCGAACCGCATTCATGGCAGGCGAAATCGTGGCGGCGTCAAGCCCGAACGTAGGCGGCCGACCGTTCGCGTCGGCTCAACCTTCCAGACGAGCAAATCGTTCGGCGTGCAGTTCAGCGCTCGACAGAGTGCGGCGAAGAGCTCGAGCGAGATGGTTCGCTGTTTCAGTAGCCGATGCAGCTGGGAGCGCGAACGGTGGATGCCCTCATCGTGGAGTGCGCTGCCCAACGCGCTTACCTGGATTCGCCGGCGACGAAGGACGGCACTCAAACGCCACTCGTAGTTTGCCATGCCTTGAGCTTTCGATTCGTCCGACGCGCATGGGCGACGATCTGGGCGTGTGCGTACTCCGGTCCACGGTGATCGTAGACCAGCGTCGATGCATCGCTCCGGTGCCCCAGGAGCTCTTTCATCACCGCAAGACGGTAGTCGTGCTCCCGCAGCGTCGTGACGAACGAATGACGGAAGCAATGGAGCGTAAGATCGCGACTGAGTTGCAGCTCGTTACGGTAATTTCCGAACATTTCCGAGATAGAAGCAGACTGTAAGCGAGTCCCGCGACGGCTGAGGAAAATCGCGGGCGGACTCATCGGTCGCGCAACGAGCGGGCGTATATGGGCGATATACCACGCTGTCGTGCGAAACGCGTCTTGAAAGACGTCAGTCGCAATGACGCTTCGCCGGCGCGGCGGTCCACCGGCACATGCCTTTCCGAATCGCACGACAAAGGCTTCATACGGACTGTAGGTGGCGATTTCTGGGGTCACGGCCGGCACGAGGTCGGGCAGATCGCCGTGGACGAGCTCCTGTGCGCGCGCGCCGGTTCCGAGGGCGAAATAAAGCAGCGTGTAATGGGTCAGCCGCGCCAGTTGATCAAGCGTGCACTGCGCGCACTCGATCCTGGTACGGATGTGTTCGAAAAGCGCCGCCAATTCATCGCGTGTAAAGTTGCGGCGTTTGGTCGTTTCTGCGCCATACTGATGCCGCAGCGTGTTTTGCGGCGTGCAAACTTGCGGAATGTGGCACCCGGTTAACGCCACGCACGCGGCATCCCACGGATATGCCGGGCGTCGGGCGTACGTAAGAAAGCGACGAACGGCACCCTGCTTGGCGCGCATCGTGTTGCATTTTGGCTTGTGCGCATGTAAGTGGGCGCCATAGCGGTCCATGTCGAGCGGCGTGCATTCCCAGAACGGTCGCCCACAGAACGCCTCAAATTTGTGCACATAGGTGAGTTCGCGCGTGATGGACCGATCGCGGCTGCCGCGGGATTGATGCTGATCGCGGAATCCGGTTTCAACCGCGCGTTTAAATGCCGACTCAGCCTCGCTGAGCGTACGCACCAGGTGCAGCGGCTGCGCGGAGGTCACGGCTGGCGCCAGCTTGGTTGTGCGACGCGCAGCCGCCGAGCACTAGGCAGGAACGGCGAGATTGCGAAACGTGCTGCAACACCCATGGCGGAGTGCCAGCATAACACTTTTCCTGGCAGGAGAACTTATCGCACCGGATGCGACAGCGGGGCGTTGCAGCAGACGCGACCGCCCCGCATGCATGCGGGGGCGGTTGCCGAAATAATAGCGGATATTATGGGAACTCGTGGCGCGTTCAGCTAGCGTGAGAGCGGCAGCTTCCTCATCTGTCGCAGCCTTAAGCCACGCGGCCGGAATCAAGCGCGAGTTTCCGATTTTTCGTGACGGGATCCAGCCGGCGTAAATGCCTTCGTAAACAGTCCGAAGGCTAATACCGAGTAGCTGAGCTGCCTCCTTGGCCCTGTAATAAAGTCGATCGTTTCCAGCCGTCGCAATCATGTGGACTAGTTTGCCGTAGCCCAAGCTTTTTTCTGCCTACCGTGCGCTCGCTATAACGCTCTCCAAATAGTGTGTAAATGAGATAGGATTGCTGCTGTAGGGATTATGGCGCGCCACGAATCGGTTAAGCCCTGGACACCGGATAAGCGGTCAGAACGAGAAAACTGGCCCCGCAAGGGCGTTTATTTTATTGGCATGCCAATGATCGAGGTCTATGATTTTTTGATTTGGCTGGGCAGCACAAAGCGCTACAAGACGCTGGAGGGCAAAGCTGCAACTAGCATGTCAGAGATCGTTTCGGATCTCATCGTGCAAGAATATCTGCGCCAGGTAATGCACGATGACGTCGTAGACGCGTTTGCTGCTTGGCGACGCAAAGAATATGCAGCGAGGGGTCTCGATCCTGCACTGGCTGAGCCCAACCCTGGTGGACTTGTTGGCGCCATCCAGAGGAAGCTGGTTGACAACACGCGCCGCATTCTGTGGGCGCTTGGTAGCAAACGTAATCGCAAGGCACAAAGCGGTGACAAAAATCCAGCGCCTCGCACGGGAAAAGCAAATGCGCGCGCTTCGGGTACGAAACGGAAGAAAAAATGAGACGTCGGCGTTCAGAAGGTAGCGTTACGAAAAAGCGGGGCCGCTGGTACGCCGTGCTTTCGACCCTTCGCGATGACTGCGGGCGGCGGACCCGTCACTGGTCTCACGCTTTCGAGACGCGCCGCGCCGCCGAACACGCCCTCGCGCAAATGCTGATCGATGGACGAACGGCGAAAGAAACATCCGCCACGGTCGAATCAGTTGTGCGCGAGTACATTCGCCGCGACACTACCCCGCGTGGACGTCGCTCCCCTACAACGACCAACCGATACAACGGCCTTTTCGTCAATATGGCACCCATTTACAAGAAGCGAGTCGACCGACTCGATGGGGTGACCATTGAGAACTTCTACATGAGTCTTCTGGAGCGCGGTCTCTCGCAAACTACCGTCCACCATGTACACAATCTCATGTTCGCAGCATTTCGATGGGCGAAGACAAAACGGATCAATCTGATCGCACACAATCCGCTCGAGACCGAGGATATCACTCGTCCACGACGCGCCAAGAGTAACGCCATCTCCCTGACGATCGAACAAGCACAACGGACGCTTGACCATCTGGTTCGCACGAAGCACGCAAACGCGCTAGTTTTCTCATTGGCGACGGGCTGTCGACGGGGCGAGACCTGTGGCCTAAAATGGAGCGCCGTTGATTTCCACCGAAAGATCGCGATCATTCGAGAAGCACGCTACCAGACCAATCGTGAACAGGGGCAGAAGTCCACAAAGGCGGAGCAGATTCGCGAGGTTCCCCTGAATCAAACAGCCTTGCGAGCACTTGCGGCGGAACGCCAGCGACAAGAAGGGCGGCGCGCCTTTGCGTCAGATGCCTGGACCGAGACGGGCCACGTGTTCACCGACGAACTTGGGTTACCGCTATCTCCAATGGCACTAACGAATGCGTTTGCGCGATGCGCGCGGCACGCTGAATTGCCGACGACGCGAATGCATACGCTCCGGCACACGGCTGCCACATTCATCCTGAGCGCCGGCGGCAACCCAGTTGCGGCAACGAAGATCCTTGGGCACTCCGAAGAGGCAACGACGCTAAAGCTGTACGGTCACGTCATCGGCCTCGACGCCGCGCGTGCAGCCAAGCAGATCGATCGCGCGCTCGATGGTAGACATTTAGGTAGACGCGATGCGGAGACGAAGAAAAAGGCCCGAAAAAACGGGCCTGATGTGGTAGCGCCAACGGGAATCGAACCCGTCTTTCCGCCTTGAAAGGGCGATGTCCTAACCGATAGACGATGGCGCCGCGGTCCTTCGAGGCTCGCTTTCGCTCGCACCTCAGGATGACAAGAGGGTACACTACCGCAGCGCAGGGGGCCTGTCAACCGGAGAGGACGCTCGGCCATCCAAGCGAAGGCGCCTGGTATGAGATACATTGCCGCGCTGCTTATGCTCCTCGGTCTTGCCGCGCCCGTCGCGGCCGCTACCCCGGCCCCGGATGCTCCGGCGAGCACGACCCAGTCGGCCCGGGTGGGCGTCAGCGGTTGGCGACTCGAGTGCGATCCCACCAATACGACCGCGCTGGCATGCCACGTCCTCGACTCGATCGTGCAGGCGCAAAACGGCGGGCTGGTGATCAGTTTCACCTTCTCCCCCGCGCCCGACGGCAAGACGCTGCTGACCATGCAGGTGCCGCTCGGTGTCGCCCTGCGCACGCCGATCGCGGTCAGCGTGACGGGGGGCCCCTCGCAGAATTTCACCTTCATGTTGTGCTCGCAGCAAGGCTGCTACGCGACCGGCGCAATCGATAGCGATTTGCTGACCGCGATGAAGGCCGGCAAGGGTGACTTACGCGTTAACTATAGTCTCCTCGACAACAGCCTTGCCGAGCACGGCATCACCGCCTCGCTACCGCTCACCGGGTTTCCCGACGTCTACGCGCGACTGAAATAGTTCCCTAGGCGACGAGTCCGGTAAGTGCGTCGAGCGCATGATCCATGTTAGCAATCAGCGCGTCCATCCCAGTCACCGCATACCGCTCTGCGATTATGGACGCCGGCACATAGGCAACCTTGACCGCGCCGTCTTCTTCGTAGACCACGAGCTTTAACGGAAGGTCGAGCGCAGTGAGCGGAAACGCCGCCATCAGTCCCGTGCCGGCTTTGGGGTTGCCGAAGACGATCAGCGTCGTCGGCCGCAAGCTCAGGCCGACACCGGCTGCGGCCGCAGCCTGATCGATCGTTGCGAAGATGGTGTTGCCCGCGTTCGTGATCGCCTTGGAAAGCGCAGCGACAGTGTCGGGATAGGAAAGGCGGCTCGTCTTGACTGTGCTTTGCATGGTGAATGGTATCACCGCTCCGTCGCGTATGTCCTAGTATGACAACGACGATTCCGGCTGCGACCGCGCGCCGCCGCGCGATGGTTGCTTCATCCTTCGGCTGGGGCCTCGACGGCTTCGATTTCTACCTGTACGTCTACGCACTGCCGGCGATCCTCACGGCCTTTTCGTTGAGCAAAGCCTACGGCGGGCTTCTCGCAACCTATACCCTGGTCGCGAGCGCAATCGGCGGCATTGCGATGGGGACGATCGCCGATCGCATCGGCCGCAAAAATGCGCTGATGATCTCGATTGCGTGCTACGCCGTCTTCACGTTCTTGTGTGGCATCGCACCAAACTACGGCACGCTCGCCGTCTTTCGCGCGCTCGAAGGCCTGGGCTTCGGTGGCGAATGGGCGGTCGGATCGGTCTTGATGGCGGAGTGGGCCAACGCGCCGCAACGCGGGCGCGCACTGGGCTTCGTACAAGGATCGTGGGCGTTCGGCTGGCTCGCCGCCAACATCGCCTTTCAGATCGTCGCGGCGACCATCGGGCTCGAGAGTGGATGGCGCTGGCTCTTCTTCCTGGGCATCGTTCCCGCGCTCTTCATCCTCTACATCCGGCGCAACGTCGAAGATCCGCCCGTCTATACGTCTTCGCGTGCAAGCGCCGGCGCGCGTTGGTCGCTAGCCGGCATTTTTGCGCCGGCGGTTCTGCGCACGACGATCTTCGCATCGCTGCTTGCGATCGGCGTCCAAGGCGGTTATTACGCGCTCTTCACCTGGATGCCGACCTACCTCACGACGCAGCGCCACATCTCGGCCGTCACCAGCGGTTCGCTGCTCTACCTCCTGATTGCCGGTTCGTACGTTGGCTATATCACGGCGGGCTACATCAACGATGCGATCGGACGGAAGCGCACGTTCATCATCTTCTCGCTCTGTTCGGCCGCGATGGTGCCGCTGTACCTCTACGCCGTGGTCGCCGATTGGCAGTTGATCATTGCCGGCCCGCTGCTGGGGTATTTCGCGTCGGGTATTTTCAGCGGATTTGGTCCGTATCTCAGCGAGCTCTTTCCGAGCAGCGTGCGCGGCGCCGGGCAAGGCTTTTGTTACAATGTCGGGCGCGGCGTGGCCGGAATCGGGCCGTTTTTGATCGGCTGGCTCTCAACCATCGCGGCGATCGGTACCGCGATGACCGTGGTCGCGATCTTTGCGTACCTGCTCGCGGTCGTCGCCGTGCTGTTTTTGCCGGAAACGCGTGGGAAAGAGTTGACCGCGGCCTAGTTCTACGGCGTGTATGGTGTGGGTCCGACCTTCTGCGAAAGGTTGATCCACATCGTACCGGCGTGCATGTTATTGCTGAACTGATAGTCGCCGCCGAGGCGCATATCGAAGCCGCGGCTGCCGCCGAAATCGATCGTCGGCGAGACGTTCCACAGCGTGCGATCGATCGTGTTGTTAAACGTCAGCGGACCCAGCCACGTCGGCTGACCTTGCAGCAACGCCGGCAGACTCGTCTGATTGTTCCCGATGAAATGCGTCGCGAAGAAGTCGACGTGCGGACGGACCTCCCAGTTCTTGCTGGCGAACTTGCCGCCCAGTTCAAAGCCGGGCTGCAGCGTGAGGAACGAATCGCCCTGATACACGGTGTCGATGTTGAGCGCGCCCGCGCCCGTCTCTTTGGTCGGACTGAGGCTCATCCGCGTTTCGTTGAGCGCGAGATACGGCGTGAACGCGAAGCCGTCCGGCAGCGAGATATACTTGTCGGCGCGGATGCTGCCATTGAAGTACGACACGTAGCTGCCGCCATTCGCAACGACCGGCGGCGTATCAAACGATCCGAATCCACCGGCGCCCGATGAGGTGGAGACCGTCGGGCTCGGGAACTGGATCGTGCGCCGCGTTTGATAGTTGCCCGAGCCGCCGGTGATGTCGGCGGAGTAGGTGACGCCGTTGTCCATCTCGCGCTTGAGGAGCAGTCCGGCGGTGAAACGCGAGCCCCACATCGCCGCACTGTTGGCGTAGAGGTTGTCGTCACCGAAGGCAAACGCACCGCCGAAGAGCGTACGCTGATCCTTGCTGACAACGTTCTGGAAGCCGTAGCTCACGCCCGAACCCTGTTCGTTGAAGCCCACGGCGTTGCTCGTCTCGACCTGCGTGAGTTGCGTGCTGCCGAGATTTCCCCACACGCAGCGCCCGCGCGCGAGCGAGGCAAAATCGCTTTCGGGTGACTTGCAGGTCAGCATTTGCTGCGAAAAGCCGAGCGTGTCGAGCAGCGTTGCATCTTCCATTGCGCCGTAGGTCGCCGGCGTCAACTCGTTATAGAGCTGACTCAATTCGGCCGGCGTATCCGCCGCAAAGATCTGCGCGATCATGCCGGCGAGTTCTTTCGACGAACCGCCGCCCTGCAATTTGTTGATGAAGTTGCCGAAGGATGCGGTGTTGCCGGTAAGTTGCGCCGGTTGGAAGTTCACGATCTGCTGGAGCGTGAGCGCGCCGTTCGGACCGCTGATCAACGAATAGGTCGATACGACCGAGGTTGGTGCGACGATCTGCAGCCCAGCATTCGTTACCGGGCCGGCCGCGGTCACGAAGTTGTAATCGTGCGTGCCTGGCGCAGCGAGATTGATGTTGAGCATGGTGAGATTCAGGTCACCGGCAAGCGACGCGCTGCCGCTCACGTTGATTTGGTCGTAGGTGCCGTTGGCTAAATTGACGTCCGCTGCGAGATCGCCGGTCGAGGTTTGCACGAAGTTCCCGGTCACATTGGTCGTGCCGACGGTGCCAATACCGCCCGGGGCAACGAGTCCGGCGTTCGTGAAGGTGTTGCCCGCGCCAAGATTGATCGTCGAGCCCGTGATGAAGACGCCGCTTTGCGAATTGGTCAACGAGTTTGTGCCTTGCGCGAGCGACACCGAGCCGACCATGACGCCGTTGTTCGTGATCGCGGTGTTACCCGAATCCGAGACGACGGCATACCCGCTGGTGCCGGTTAGCGTGGTGATCACGCCGTTGTTGGTCAACGCATTGTTCATGCCGCCGACGAACTCGATCGCCGCGCCCGACGTGCCCGGGGGAACCGAACCGCCCTCGGGGCTCGACCCGCTGCGCGTCGCATCGTAGTCTTGGTAATCGCCCTTGTCGGAGTCGCTTCCGTCGCCAGTCTGGGTGCTGGCCGTCGCCACCGTGCCGGCGCCGCCGCCGACGATCACGCCATTCGCCGCCAGCGTAACGCTCACGTCACCGCTGCCGCCCGTGCCGGAGCTTTCCGCTAATACGCCGACGGCGTTCGCGGACGTCACGTAGATCGACCCGTTGACGGTCACCGTGACGTTGCCACCGCTTCCACTGCCGCCGGCGCTTTGCGCGAAGATGCCGCTCGCGTTGCTGCCTTGCGTGTAGATCGTGCCGTTCTCAGTGACGTTGATGGCGCCGGCCGAACCGGTTCCACCCGCGCTCCCCATCAGCGCTGCACTCGATGAGCCCGGTACGCCGGCAACGCCGCCGCCGCCGCCGACGCTCTGTGCAAAGATGCCGTCGGCGCCGGTGCCAAGCGTGGTGATATTGCCGTTGTTGACGATCGTCACGTCGCCGCCGTTACCGCTGCCGCCGGCTTCTAACGTAGCCGTGCCGCCGCCAAATGCTGCTCCGCCGCCACCACCGATCGACTGCGCAAAGATACCGAACGAGCCGTCGCCGACCGTTTGAATCGATCCCGCGTTGGTGATGTCCACCGCGGCGCCGTCGCCGCTTGTCCCGTTGCCGCCAAGCGTGAGCGTGCTACCCGTGCTCGCGCTGCTGTTGCTCGCAACGTACTCGCCGCCGCCGCCGCCGATCGATTGCACGAACACGCCGATCGCATTGGCGCCTTGCGTGAGAATTTGGCCGGTGTTGCCGATCGTAATCGCGCCGCCCTCACCGTCGCTGCCGTTGCTGCCGCCTACCGAAATCGTGGCTGCCGTCGCGCCGCCGTAATCGTTGCTGAGCACGCCACCGCCGCCGCCGATCGATTGCACGGCGATCGCGTTCGAGAGATTTCCCGACGTTACGATCTGCCCGGCATTCGTGACCGCGACGGTGTTGCCGTCGTTGGAACCGGCGCCATCGCCACCGATCGTCGCGTTCAACGCGTACGTGCCGATGGCGTTCGCCAGCGTAGCCGAGGCGCTGCCGCCGCCGCCGCCGATCGACTGTGCGAAAATGCCGTCGGACGAATCATCGCCGGTATACGTCTCGCCGCTGGTGTGATCGATCGTGACCGCACCGCCGCCGTTGCCCGTTCCGCCGGCACCGCCCACCAGCGACGTCACGGCGATCGTCGCGCCCAAGGGATTCGCCCCGGTGCCGCCGGCGCTCGTAAACGATAGACTTCCGGTGCCGCCGCCGCCGCCGATCGACTGCGCGACGATGCCGCTTGCCGCCAAACCGAAGGTCGTGATGCTGCCGCTGTCGTTCACGCCGACACTACCGCCCGCGCCCGCGTTGTTCGCCGCACCGCCGACGTTGAGCGCAATGTTCGTCGTCGTGGCTTCGCCCGACGTGCCGAGTGCAAGATCCGCGGTGATCGCGCCGTTACCGCCGCCGGCACCGATCGACTGCGCCAAGATACCGCTCGACGTATAGCCGGCACCATTGAGCACGCCGGTTTGAATCGCGCCGCTCGCCGACACGCTCACGTCGTCGCCGTTCCCGGTTCCCGCCGGATCGGTTCCGCCGACGAGCAATGCGATCGCCTTTGCGGCCGTTCCGGCAAATGCGCCGCTCATCGTCAAACTGCCGTTGCCGCCGCCGCCGCCGATCGATTGCGCTTCGATGCCGGCCGATTCATCGCCGAAGGTCAGGATCGAGCCTTGGCTATTCAGCGTGACCGCGTCCGCATCGTTCCCTGCACCACCGGCGCCGCCGACACTCACGCCGAACTGCGTTGTCGCGGTACTGGTTGCGAAGATTCCATCGGCGGTGAATCCTCCGTTGCCGCCGCCGCCACCGATCGATTGTCCGAGAATGCCGATCGAATTCGCGCCTTGCGTCTGCATGTTCGCGGTATTGCTCAGCGTCACGGTCCCCGACGTTGCACCGCCGCCGCCGAGTCCGCCGATCGCAACGATCAAGTTCGGCGCTTTCTCGGTCGTGCCGAGCGACGCGTCGAGACCGTAGCCGCCTTCGCCGCCGCCGCCGCCGATCGACTGCGCAACCAGCGCATCGGCACCGATGCCGTCGGTCAACGCCTCACCGCTGTTCGTCAGATCAACGTTCGATCCGAGCGTTTGAATGCCGCCTGCGCCGCCGACGTCGACCGAAAGCGTTTGATTGTCACCCAGCGCGTCGGTGATGTCGCCCGATACATCGGCCGCGCCGCCGCCGCCGCCGATCGACTGCACCAGCATGGCGCGCGCATCGTTGCCGGCGGTTTGCAACAAACCGCTGTTGTCGATCGTCACCGTTCCGGCGTCGTTGTTGGTCGCGCCATTCGCACCGCCGAGAAACACGTTGATACTGTTGCCGGTCGAACCGAAGCCAGCGCTGATCGCCAAACCGCCCGTACCGCCGCCGCCGCCGATCGATTGCGCGACGATCGCTTGCGAACCCGCGCCAATTGCGGAGATAATCCCGTCGTTGGTCACGGTCACGTTGCCGGCCGTGCCGCCCGCGCCGCCGTTTCCGCCAAGGCTCAAGGCGATTGCGGTTCCGTCCGCGAGGCCGCCCGCGACAGTGAAGCCGCCGTTACCGCCGCCGCCGCCGATCGATTGTGCAATGATGCCGTTCGATCCGGTGCCGGTAGTCGCGATGATCCCATCGCTGTTGCCGATTTCATTGTTCACCGTAACGTCGGATGCGTTGCCGCCCACGCCGCCGTTCGCACCGATGCCGACTGTGAGCGACGATGCGCCGCTGATCGCACCGGCAACCGCAAACCCGCCGTTACCGCCGCCGCCGCCGATCGATTGCGCGATCACGCCGGCGGAAAGATTCCCGCTCGTGCCGATGCTGCCGCCGTTGTTGACGATGACCGCGCCTGCGTTACCGCCGCCGCCCGCGTTTCCGCCAACTGCAACGTCGACCGTGTTCGATTGCGAGAGCGAACCGGCAACACTGAAACCACCGCTGCCGCCGCCGCCGCCGATCGACTGTGCGATCACGCCGGCCGCACTCGTGCCCGTCGTCGTGATTTGTCCGCTATTCGAAACGGTGACGTCCAACGCGTTCCCGCCGGTTGCGCCCGTGCCGCCGACGCCGATTTGCCCGCTGAACGCCGTGCTCCCCGCTGCGGAGACCGCGAATCCACCGTTGCCGCCGCCGCCGCCGATGCTTTGTGCAAGCACGCCGGTCGAGAAATCACCAAAGGTGGCGATGATCGAGCCGTTGGTAACGCCGACCGTTCCGCCGTTGCCGCCCGCTCCGCCGTTGCCACCCATCGCAAACGTCAACGCCGGCGAATTCGAAATCGCGCCCGCAATTGCAAAACCACCATTGCCGCCGCCGCCGCCGATCGATTGCGCAACGATGCCGTCGGCTTGCACGCCGGTCGTTTGAATGACGGTGCCTGTCGCGGTCACGCCGCTCGTCACGGTCACCGCTTCGCCATCGCCCCCGCTGCCGGCCGTGCCACCAAAGGCGAGGCCGAGCGAATTCCCGCCGGTGATGCCGGCGGTCGCGCTGAAGCCGCCATTGCCGCCGCCGCCGCCGATCGATTGCGCGACGATACCGTTTGCATCGGCTCCCGAGGTGATGATGCTTGCCTCGGAATCAACGCCAACCGTTCCCGCATCCGAAGCGCCGCCGCCGGTGCCGCCCATGCTGAATCCAGCTGAACTGCCGCTGGTATCGATCGTCGCAGCAATGCTGAAGCCCGCGTCTCCGCCGCCGCCGCCGATCGACTGCGCGAGAATGCCGTTCGCGAAATCGCCCGACGTTCCGATCAATCCGTCGCTCGTAACGCTGACACTGCCGGCAGTATTTCCGCTGCCGCCGTTGCCGCCGAGCGCGACGTTGCCCGCGAGTCCGGTCGAACCATGCGCCAACACGGCGAAGCCGCCTTCACCGCCGCCGCCACCGATCGACTGCGCCGAGATACCGTCGGCGAGTTCACCAAACGTCACGATCTCGCTCGAACTCGTCACCGTCACCATCCCGGCGGTACCGCCGCTGCCGCCAGAACCGCCCATCGCAAGGCCGAGTCCGAATCCCGGCGCCACGCTGCCCGCAACGGCGAAACCGCCGTTGCCGCCGCCGCCGCCGATCGATTGCGCGAGGATGCCGTCGGAACTCGCGCCGGTGGTGTAGAGCAGTTGCGCGGTCGTCGCGACCGTGACGTCATTGCCGTTGCCGCCGTTGCCGCCGCTTGCACCAAAACTATGCGAGAGTCCCGAGAGTCCGGACGTCGAGCTCAATCCGGCCGAAACGCTAAACCCGCCGGCGCCGCCGCCGCCACCGATCGACTGTGCGTCGATCGCTTGTGCTTCGTCACCGTAGGTCGCAATGTCGCCGCTGTTCGTCACCGTGACGGTGTTGGCGTTGCCGCCACCGTTGGTCGCGCCGCTGGTGATGCCGAGCGTCGCTGCAAGCTGACCGACCACACTCACGCCGCCGTAGCCGCCGCCGCCGCCGATCGACTGCGCCAAAATGCCGATCGAATTTTCGCCGGTGGTCGTAATCGCACTGTCACTGGTTACCGTGACCACTTGCCCATCGCCGGCGGCGCCGCCGCTGCCGAATCCAAAGCTGCCACTGGCACCGGTCGGCGTCAATTTGCCGGTAGCGTTAAATCCGCCCGAACCGCCGCCGCCACCGATCGATTGTGCGTCGATGCCGAGCGAATCTTGACCGGTCGTCACGATCACGCTGTTGCTCGCGACGGTTACCGTTCCGGCGTCGTCGCCGGTACCACCGCCGCCGCCGAAGGAAAGTCCGAGCGACATGCCTTGTGAGACCACGCCGCTGACACTAAAGCCGCCGCTGCCGCCGCCGCCGCCGATCGATTGCGCGAGAATGCCATCAGAAACATCGCCGCTAGTATAAATCGCAACCGCGTCAGCTGCCGAGCCGCTGGTTACGCTGACGTCATTTGCGGTATTGCCATCGCCGCCGCCACCACCCATCGAGAGTGAGAACGCTTTACCGCCGCTGACGTCGCCGCTCACGCTCCAACCGCCGTTACCGCCGCCGCCGCCGAGCGACTGCGCGACGATGCCCGACGAATTTTCGCCGAGCGTTTGAATGTTGGCGATCGTGTCGACGGTGACCGTGCTCGCGGTCGCGCCGCCGCCGCCGCTGCCACCGAAGGAAAGCGAAAGCGAGGTGCCTTGGGCGATCGTACCGTCGACGCTGAAACCGCCGTTGCCGCCGCCGCCGCCAATCGATTGCGCGAGTATGCCGTCGGACGAATCGCCGTTGGTGAGAATCGTGATTACGCTATTCGGTGTAGACGAAGGCGTCGTACACGACGCGCCGCTCGTGACGCAGACGGCGCCGGATCCGCTACCGCTGCCGCCGGCACCGCCGAACGCAAGTCCGAGTGCGTTTCCGCCGCTAATACCGGCGTTGACCGCGAACCCGCCGTTGCCGCCGCCGCCCCCGAGCGATTGCGCGATGATGCCGCCCGACGAATTGCCCTGCGTTTGAATGCTCGCGGTCGACGTCACCGTTACCGCATTGGCCGCGCCGCCGTCACCGGCAGCGTTGCCGTAGGCGAGCGAAACGGCGCTGCTGCTCACATCGAGCGATCCGGCGATCACCCAACCGGAATCGCCACCGCCACCGCCAACCGATTGCGCGAGAATGCCGACCGCCGCGTTGCCGCTCGTGCTAATCGCACCGCTATTCGTTACAGTTACCGCGCCGAGGACGTCGTTGCCGCTGCCACCGGCGCCGCCGACCGCTACGTTAGCGGAGAGACCGTTCGAGCCGAGTGCGGCGATGGCAAATCCGCCGGTACCGCCGCCGCCGGCGATCGATTGCGCCGCGATTCCGTCCGACATATCGCCGCTGGTACTAATGATGCTCGAGCTGCTCACGGTAACCGCGTCCGAGGTTCCGCCGCTGCCGCCGGCACC
This sequence comes from Vulcanimicrobiota bacterium, assembly GCA_963837195.1. Taxonomy (GTDB): domain Bacteria; phylum Vulcanimicrobiota; class Vulcanimicrobiia; order Vulcanimicrobiales; family Vulcanimicrobiaceae; genus Aquilonibacter. Next base: position 2,185,654 of record CAWIMO010000006.1, on the reverse strand, counting down.
GCCAACCGCGAGGTTGAGCGCCCAGCCGTTGGTGATTTGTCCGCCGATCGCGAAGCCGCCGTTGCCGCCGCCGCCGCCAACCGATTGCGCAAGAATACCATCGGATTGCGAACCGGCGGTGATCAACTGTTGCGCGGTGTTGTCGACGGTCACGTTGGTGCCGTTACCGGCGTCGCCGCCGGTTCCACCTGACGGCGTGCCGACGAGGTTTTGAATCGTGCCGGTAACACTCGCGGAACTAGCAAATCCGGCCGCAATGGCAAACGCGCCGTTGCCGCCGCCGCCGCCGATCGATTGCGCGACGATGTCGCCCGAATTGTCGCTGGCGGTTTGAATGTCGCCCGAATTGATCACGGTGACGTCTTCGGCATTGCCGCCGCACGACGCGCTGCCGCACTGCGGACCCGAACCCATGCTCATCCCAAAGGCATTCGCCGCAGACGTCGTCGCTGCATTAATGACTTGACCTTGCAGCGAAATACCGCCGTAACCGCCGCCGCCACCGATCGATTGCGCCAAGATGCCTTGCGAGTTATCGCCGCTGGTGAGAATCGTATTGGTGCTGGTCACGTCGACCGTGCCGGCATCCGCGCCGCCGCCGCCGCCGCCGAACGCGACGCCGACCGAACCCGAACCTGGTGCGATCGAACCGGTTGCAGAGAACGCCGCGTTACCGCCGCCGCCGCCGATCGATTGTGCCGCGATGCCGGCGGAGTTTTCGCCTTGCGTCCAAATCATGCTGTCGCTCGTGACGCTCACGTCGCCCGCATAATTGCCGTTGCCGCCGTCGGCGCCCATATTGAACGGCATCGAGAAACTGTCGCTGGTCGTGGCTACGGCGCCGACCGCAAAGCCGCCGTTACCGCCGCCGCCGCCGATCGATTGCGCGAGGATGCCGTCAGAATTATCGCCGGCGGTGTAGATCTGCACCGCACCGTTTGCGCCCGGCTCGCCGCTGCTCACCGTGACGCCGGATGAATAGCCGCCGCTGCCGCCTTCACCGCCGAAGGTTAGTGCGAGCGCATTCGACTGCGAAAGATCGACACCGACGCTGAATCCGCCGTTGCCGCCGCCGCCGCCGATCGATTGCGCGACGATGCCGCCGGACTCGCTGCCCAACGTTTGTATGTTGGCGTTGCTCGTAACCTCGACGATGCTTGCGAAACCGCCGTCGCCGCCCGAGCCGCCGTAGGCGAGATTGAACGAACCGCCTTCCGACATCGTGCCTGCGACGTCGAAGCCGCCGTTACCGCCGCCGCCGCCGATCGACTGCGCGACGATGCCGCCCGACTCGTTGCCGGCGGTGAGAATCGTAATTGCGCTGGTCGACGTACCGGTCGTCACATCGACCGTCGGCAACGTCGTCGTGATGCATGCGCCGGAGACGAGCGTGCACGATGCGCTACCGTCGCCGCCGGCGCCGCCGAACGCCATGCCGATCGATTTGCTCGAGCTCACCGACGCATTGACGGCAAAGCCGCCGTTGCCGCCGCCGCCGCCAAGCGACTGCGCGATGATTCCGCCGGCGGATGTACCGTAGGTCACGATGCTGGCTGTATCCGTAACATCGACGGTCGATGCATAGCCGCCGGCGCCGCCCGCATTGCCGAACGCAACCGATGCATTGCTGCCTTCGTCGAGACTCGCGGCAACGACCCAACCTGAATTGCCGCCGCCGCCGCCGATCGATTGCGCGACGATACCCGCTGCGCCGTCGCCGGTTCCGCTGACGTCGCTGCCGGTAAAGATGTAGCCGCTGTTGGTGACGCTCACGTCGCCGGCATTGGCACCGGTGCCGCCGCTGCCGCCGATCGCGGCGTTAGCAGCGAGTCCTTCGGAACCTTGCGCTGCCACCGCGAAACCGCCGCTGCCGCCGCCGCCGCCGATCGATTGCGCGACGATACCGGCGGAGAGTTCACCCGCGGTTTCGATCGTGCTCGAGCTTATGACCGTCACGTTGCCCGACGCGCTGCCGCTCCCGCCCGAGCCGCCCATCGCGAGATTGAGACCCCAGCCTGGCGAAATATTTCCGGAGACCGCCCAACCGCCGCTGCCGCCGCCGCCGCCGACCGATTGCGCCAAAATGCCGTCGGATTGCGAACCGAAGGTTTCCAACAGCTGCGCACTGTTGGTGACGCTCACGTCGCCGGCGCTTCCGCCCGAGCCGCCCGGCGCGCCGATAGCCTGACCGATGTTGGCGACGACGCCCGACTCTGAGGCAAGCCCGGCGCCCACCGCAAATCCGCCGTCGCCACCGCCGCCGCCGACCGACTGCGCGACGATTGCTGCCGCGTTGCTCGCGTAGGTTGGGACGATGTCATCGCTGCCGTCGAGATACGCGCCGGTGATGATGCTGCCGGTGTTGAGCACCGCGACGTCGCCCGCGTTGCCGCCGCACGACGCCGTGCTGCTGCAGTCGTTTGAGGTGCACGTTCCGGTCGAACTGCAATCGGTGTTCGGTGTACCCAAATTCAACCCAACGCTCGTCGCCGCCGATGACGCAAGTCCGAGCGCCGTGCCGGGCAGCGACAATCCGCCGTACCCGCCGCCGCCGCCGATCGATTCCGCGAAGATGCCGTTCGAATTTTCACCCGCGGTGATGATCGTGTTGTAACTGTCGACGGTCACGGCGTCAGAATTGCCGGCGTTCCCGCCGCTACCGAAGTTGAATGCACCGGCAAGCGCGCTCGTTGAAACCGATGCTGCCGCGGTCCAGGCCGCGTTACCACCGCCGCCGCCGATCGATTCGGCCGCAATGCCGTTCGAATCGTCGCCGAGCGTCGTGATCGCGCTGTTACTCACGACCGTTACCGTCGATGCATACGCGCCGCCGCCGCCATCGCTGCCGAGATTTAATCCGAACGAGAATGAATCGCCGCTGGTCGCGACTGCGGAGACCGCGAAGCCGCCGTTGCCGCCGCCGCCGCCGATCGATTCCGCGAGAATTCCATCGGAACTCGTGCCTTGCGTTTGAATCTGCACCGCGTTGGTATTGGTGCCGCTCACAACGCTCACCGCCGACGCCGTGTTGCCGGTGCCACCGTCACCGCCGAACGTCAGATCGAACGCATTCTTCTCCGAGAGATCGGCGCCGATGCTGAAGCCGCCGTTACCGCCGCCGCCGCCGATCGATTGCGCCACGATGCCGGCTGCTTCGTCGCTGCCGTACGTGTAAATATCGGAATTGCTGGTGACATACACCGCACCCGCCGTACCGCCGCTGCCGCCGCCGCCGCCGTAGCTCAACGTGAACGATGGTCCTTGCGAGAGCGTGCCCGAAACGACCCAGCCGCCGTTACCGCCGCCGCCGCCGATCGACTGCGCGAGAATCGCATCGGACTGCGCACCGTACGTCACGATCTGCACGGGCGTCGCCACGGTCCCGCTGCTGACATTGACCGTGCTCGCGGTACCGCCGTCACCACCGGTGCCACCGAAGCCGACCGTCAATGCATAGTTGCCGCTGATGCCCGCGCTGACGTCGAAGCCGCCATTACCACCGCCGCCACCGATCGATTGCGCTGCAATCGCGGTCGACGCTTGGCCATACGTCGTGACATTCGCAAGACTCGTGACGTAGACCGTACTGGCGTCGCTGCCGTCACCGCCCGCGCCGCCGAATCCCGCGGTCACCGCACTGCTCTCGGTCAACGTCGCGGCGACGCTGAAGCCGCCATTGCCGCCACCGCCGCCGACCGATTGCGCGAGAATGCCGTCGGATTCATCACCGCCGGTGATGATCGCTCCACTGCTGAGCACGTTGACCGCGCCGGCGCTCGTACCGCTTCCGCCGCCGCCGCCAAGTGCAAGATTCGCGGCCATGCTCGTCGAGCCGGTTGCACTGATCGCGAAACCACCGTTACCACCACCGCCGCCGATCGATTGCGCGGTGATACCCGAAGAGAGATCGCCGTCGGTGATGATCTCGCTCGTGCTCGTCACCGAAACCGTGCTCGCCGTGCCGCCGCTCGCGCCGGCACCGCCCATCGCAAAGCCGAGCGACCACCCGTTCGAAATATTTCCGGCGATCGCAAATCCGCCGTTGCCGCCGCCGCCGCCGACCGATTGCGCGAGAATGCCGTCCGCATTGTCGCCGTACGTTACGAGCATTGCCGCCGTGTCGGTCACGGTGACGGTTTGCGCGTTACCGCCGGCGCCGCCCGCCGAACCCAGTGCGGCACTCAATCCGCTCAAACCCGAGCCGGTGGCTGAGATTCCGCCGTCGATCGCGAATCCGCCGTCGCCGCCGCCGCCGCCGATCGATTGCGCAACGATCGCACCGGAATCTTCCGCGCAGACGCCCGCATTGCCGTCGTCGTCACAGTCTGCGTCGTACGTGCCGGTCGTGCTGTCGTAGGTCGCGCCGGTGAGGATGTTGCTGCTGTTAGTGACGGTCACGTTACCGGCGTTACCGCCGCCATCCGTACTGCCGAAGCTCATGCCGATCGCGTTGGCGATTTGACCGACGATGCCGATGCCGCCGTAGCCGCCGCCGCCGCCGACCGACTGCGCCAAAATTCCGTCGGCGTTGCTGCCTTCGGTGATGATGCCCCACGCGCCGGCCGGACTGTCACTCGTGACCGTGACGTCGGACGCGGTGCCGCCGCTGCCGCCGCCGCCGAAACCGATACTCGCTGAAGCGCTCTGGCTGCTCAAACTGATCGAGCCCTTAACGCTCAATCCGCCGTTGCCGCCACCGCCACCGATCGATTGCGCGTCGAGCCCGATCGAATTATCGCCCATCGTCGAGATCGTACCGTCGCTCGTGACGGTGACCGTGCCGGCGGTGCTGCCGCTTCCGCCCGAGCCACCGATCGAAAAGCCAAATGACGTGCCATTCGCAATACTGCCGGCCACGCTCATCCCGCCGTTACCGCCGGCGCCGCCGATCGACTGCGCTTGAATGCCGTCAGCAAAATCGCCTTGCGTGGAAATCGCGACGGCGTCACCCATGCCGCTGGTGACGTTGACGTTGTTTGCCGCGCCGCCGCCGCCGCCGGTACCGCCCATCGAGAGTGCAATCGCGGTGCCGTTCGAAATGCCGGCGCCGATGCTCATGCCGCCGTCGCCACCGCCGCCGCCGATCGATTGTGCGACGAGTGCGTTCGATTGATCGCCGACGGTATAAATGTTGCTGTTCGACAATACTGTCACCGTCGAACCCGTACCGCCGGAACCGCCATACCCGCCGACGCTCAGATCGAGCGACGGGCCGTTGGTGAGCGAACCGGCTACCGAGAAGCCGCCATTGCCGCCGCCGCCGCCCAAACTCTGCGCGAGAATTCCATCCGAATCGTAGCCTTGCGTCGAGATCGTAACCTCGGAAGCCAGGCCGGAACTCCCGCTTGAAAGGAAGACCAATCCGGCACCGCTGCCGACGCCGCCGAAACCGCCGAGCGAAAGTCCCACGCCCGCGCCGTTCGAGGCATCGCCCGCAACGGCGAAGCCGCCGTTGCCGCCGCCGCCGCCGATCGACTGCGCAACCAGCCCGTCCGATTGATCGCCGATCGTCGAGATGTTGCCGTTGCTTTGCAGGACGACCGATGAGGCGGTACCACCGGCGCAATCGGAAACGCTGGTACCGATGACGTTCGCAAGCGCGCAGCCGCCGACCGCGACGTTGCCCGAGGGACCGTTGGCAATCGAACCCGCAACGGCAAAGCCGCCGTTGCCGCCGCCGCCGCCAATCGACTGTGCGAGAATCCCGTCACTTTGGAATCCGTCGGTTTCAATATCGCCGGTGCTCGTAACCGAAACCGAACCTGCATCTCCGCCGTTGCCGCCGTAGCCCCCGAGGCTGAGCGAAGCATCCGCGCCGGCGGTGAGATTTGCGGCGACGCTGAAGCCGCCGTTGCCGCCGCCGCCGCCGATCGACTGCGCAAAAATGCCGTCCGAGTAATCGCCACTCGTACTGATGTCGCCGACACTCGTGACCGTTGCGGAACTGGCTCCCGCGCCGCTTCCGCCGAAGCCGCCGATACTGAGCGAAAGCGATCCGGTGCCGGAAATCGCACCGCCCACACTCCAACCGCCGTTACCGCCGCCGCCGCCAATCGATTGCGCGATGATGCCGTCCGACGAATCGCCGAACGTCACAATCGAGCCGGTGCTGTTCACGGTCGCCGAACTCGCCGTGCCCCCGGGTCCACCCGTTCCGCCCATGCTCACCGAACCGGCGAAGTCACCACCCGAGCCGGCGACGCTAAAGCCGCCGTTGCCGCCGCCGCCGCCAATGGATTGCGCGACGATGCCGGCGGAATTGTTTGCGCATGTGCCGACCGCTCCGTCGTCACAGTTCTCGATGAAGGTGCCGGTCGTCGCGTCGAATACCGCGCCGGTGACGATGTTGTTCTGACTCGTGACCAGCACCGAGTTCGCGTTCGAACCCGAGCCGCCCGAGCCGCCGAAGCTCGCGCCGATGCCGGCACTTCCGCCGAGCGCACCGGCAATGCTCCAACCGCCGTTGCCGCCGTTGCCGCCGATCGATTGCGCCAAGATTGCATCCGACCCGCTGCCTTGCGTCCAGATGTTGACCGTATTCGCGGTACCGGTGCCGATCGACGTAACGGTCACGCAATTTGCATAGGGTCCGGTGTTCGAGACGCCGCTAGTGTAGCAACTCGACGCGCCGCTGCCCCCGCTTCCGCCCAGACTCAATCCCACGCCCGCGTCTGCGCCGACGCCGGCAGCCACGCTGAAACCGGCGTTGCCGCCGGAACCACCGATCGACTGCGCCTCAATGCCGATCGATTGATCGCCGGCGGTCGCGATGTTGCCGATGTTGGTAACGTTCACCCAACTCGACGACGCGCCGGCGCCGCCACTTCCGCCAAGACTCACCGACGCACTCGCTCCGGCCGAGAGCGTACCGGCCACGCTAAAGCCGCCGTTGCCGCCACCGCCGCCGACCGATTGCGCGAGTATGCCGTCCGAGAGCGCACCTTCGGTCATGAGATCTCCGGTGTTCGCAACCAGCACCGAGCCGGACGAGCCGCCCGCTCCGGCGCTGCCGCCGATCGAGAGCGAGCCCGAGAAGTCGGCACTGACGCCGGCGGCCACCGAAAATCCGCCGTTGCCGCCGCTGCCGCCAACCGATTGCGCGAGCAGCGCGGTCGAATTCGTGCCCTCTGTCATGATGTCGTTGAACCCGGTGACGCTCACGCTCTGCGAGCTGCCGCCTTGGCCGCCGTCACCGCCGATGCCAAGTCCAACCGTGGCACTCGAAACCGAAGCCGAGACCGCCCAGCCGCCGTTGCCGCCACCGCCGCCGACCGATTGCGCAACGATGCCCTGCGAATTGTTGCCGGCCGTGTCGATGGTTGAAATAAATTGCGACGTGCCGCTCGTCACGCTGACGCTTGATGCCGCGCCGCCGTCACCAGATGCGCCGCCGAGCGCGCCGGTGAGTGAAGCGATCCCGCTCGCGCCCGCCGCAACCGCGAACCCGCCGTTACCGCCGCTGCCGCCGACCGACTGCGCGAAGATACCCGCCGAATTGTCACCGAAGGTGAGCAGCGTGCTACCAACGCTCTGCGCATTGTAGACGGTGACGGTCCCCGCATTTCCGCCTTGCGCGCCGTTGCCGCCGATCGCGACGTTAGCCGTTGCACCGCCTGCGAGTGAGCCCGAGACACTAAACCCGCCGTTGCCGCCGCCGCCACCAACCGATTGTGCGAGGATCGCGTCGGCGTTGCTCGCGCACGTGCCAACCGCGCCATCGTCGCAGTTTGCGACGTAGGTGCCGGTGCCACTGTCGAACACGGCACCGGTAATGATGTCGCCGTTGTTGGAGAGCGTCACCGTCTGGCCCGCGCCGGCTGCTGCACCGTTGCCGCCGAGCGAAAGTCCGCCGGCGGCAAATCCGCCGATCGACCCGGCAATCGCGTAGCCGCCGTCGCCGCCGCCGCCACCGACCGATTGCGCGAGCAACCCCACCGACTCGTCGCCGCTGGTCACGATCGTCCCGGTGCTATAGAGTGTGACGTTGCCGCCGTTGCCGCCGGTTCCGCCGGTTCCGCCAAGTGCGAGCGATGCGGCCCCGATCAATCCGGCCGATGCTGCAACGCTCGAACCGCCGTTGCCGCCACCGCCGCCGACCGATTGCGCCTCAATCGCGATTGCGTCGTCGCCGCTCGTCGTTACGTTGTTATATGACGTCACTTGAACCGTGCCGCCGGCGCCGCCTCCTTGCGCGGAACCAGCGAGCGACACGCTCAACGCGGCGAGGCCCACCGAGGCCGCGACCGACATCCCGCCGTTACCGCCGCCGCCGCCGACCGATTGTGCGAGAATCCCGTCGGATTGAAAACCGCTCGTCGTAATCGAACCGGTCGAGCTCGAGTTGCAGCCGCCGCCCGATTGACACACGTAGACGTTGCCGCCCGCGCCACCGGTAGCGCCTGAACCGCCGACCGCGATACCGAAGCCGACACCGACCGAGACCGTACCCGAGATCGCCTGACCCCCGTTGCCGCCGCCGCCACCGACCGACTGCACTTGCACGCCGTCTGCGAAATTGCCGGTCGTCGTGATGCTGCCGCCGAGCAAATTGACGACGGCCGTGCCGCCGCCGCCGCCCGTGCCGCCGTCGCCGCCGATCGCCAGCGAAACGAGCACGCCGCCCGCAACTGCGCCGCCGCCGTTGCCGCCGTCACCGCCGACCGACTGCGCGAGGATGCCTTGCGAGTAATCCGAGTTGGTGAAAAGATTCCCGCTGTTGCTGACACTGACGTAGCCGCCGCTGCCGCCCGCGCCGCCGCCGCCGCCAACCGAAACCATGCCGGCGGCGTTTCCGCCGTTCCCGCCGCCGCCGCCAACCGACTGCGCAAAGATCGCTTGCGCGCCGACCGACGTCGAATCGACGCCCATCGTCGAGTAGGTCGCAATGTTCCCGGTGTTGGTGACGTAGACGTTGCCGCCGTTGCTACCGCTTCCCGCGTCACCGCCGACTGCGACGAGTCCGCCCGCCGAACCGCCGCTACCACCGAACCCGCCGACGCTTTCTGCAAAGATGCCGGCGGAGAGTTGTCCGTAGGTCGCGATGTTCGAGCCGTTCGTGACGCTAACCGTCGAACCCGATCCGCCCGATGCGCCGGTTCCACCCTCGCCGACAATACTATAGCTGCTTCCGCCAAAGCCGCCGCCGCCGCCAACGCTTTGCGCGATGATCGCGTCGGAGTCCGCTCCAAGCGTCGTGATCGTCGAGTTCGATGCATTATCGACGGTGACCGTACCGCCGACGCCGCCGTTCGCGCCGTTGCCGCCGTAGGTCAGAACGCCGGAACCGCCGTTGCCGCCAAAGCCGCCGATGCTTTGCACCAGCTCGCCGATGGAAAAGAAGCCTTGCGTGAAAATCGAGGCGCCCGAATTCAGGCCCGCGGTGACGTTACCGCCGGCTTGTCCGGCAGCACCGTTGCCGCCGCCGCCGATTGCGCCCCAGCCCGTGCCGCCGTTGCCGCCGCCGCCGCCGACACTTTGCACCCACAGCCCAAACGACTCAGTGCCAAAAGTGTAGATGTTGCTCGATGACGTGACATCGACCGTTCCGCCGCTTCCGCCGGGCGCGCCGTTGCCGCCGCCGCCGAAGCTCACGTAGGCGCCGCCGCCGTTGCCGCCGACACCGCCGGCGCTGAGCGCGTAAACGCCGGCCGAGTCATCTCCTGTGGTGATGATTGCGCCGGTCGTCGTCCCAAAGATGTTGCCGCCGTTCCCACCGTTGCCGCCGCCGGCACCGCTTGCGCCGGCGTAGCCGCTGCCGCCGTTGCCACCGTTGCCGCCGTTGGAAATCAACATGATGCCGGGATCGAAGGTATCCGTCGTGTAGACCGATGTTCCCGAAACGCCGAACACCGCCGGGAACGAGCTGTTGATGCCGATCGTCCCGCCGCCGCCGCCGCTGCTCCCCGAGGATGCCGACACGAACAGCGCACCGGCGTGGCCACTGTGGCCGCCGCCGCCGCTCGAATTCTGTCCGGTCGGACCAACCTGCGGCGTCGGTGCGGTCGTCGGGAACGGAATCGGCGTATGCAAACCGCTGCACGAAATGACGAAGTTGTTACCGGGGGTCGAAAGCGTACACGATTGGGCTGTCGCCGTCGAGGGCGCGCCGACAAAACACAACGCCGCGGCGATCGCGATGCTCGCACCGAGCCACAGCGATTGCCGCGCGCGCATTACTGCACCACCGTCAGCGACGTCGGCGTACCCAAATTGGACCACGATCCGGAAAGCGCCTGTGACGTTCCAGAAGTGTTATAGGCCTTGATCGTCGACGAGCCGATGACGTAGATCCATTGCTGGTATGGGTCGAAAAGAATCGCCGTCGGCGATGTTACCGCCGGCGTGAATGTCCCTGCCTGTGCGCCGCCTGCGGCCGGATAGCCCGTAACAACGCCTCCGCTACTCAGGACAAAAATCTCGTCGAGTGTTTGATCGTACGCAATACTAATGGCTGAAGACAAGCCCGTAAATGACTTGCTCGCATCTTGTGTACCGGACTCCGTGTAGACGACGACACCCGTCGACGTACTCACGTAGAGTTCGTTGTTGGTCGTGTCGAAGACGATTCCCGTCGGGCCACTAATGGTGGGTGGCGAACCGATCACGTTCGAACCGCCCGCTGGCGCGAAGGATTGGAACGATGTGCCAGAACTGTTCACGACGTACAATTGACTATTGTTGGTATCGAAGGCTAAGCCAACGGGTACCCCGACACTGCTGAACGCCGGCGTCGGTGCGGGCGAAGGCGTCGCGCCATTTCCTTGGTAGGCGACGATGCCGCCGACATTCGGGCCGAGCGTGTTCGAGCCGGTCGGCGTCGGCACCGGCGTTGGTGTCGTCACGGTCGCGATGTAGAGGTACGGCGTCGACGCGCTCGAGCCGAACGCAATCGCGACCGGCGCGGGCAAGCCGCTAACCAGCGGCGCCGGGCTCTGTTGAGTGCCTAGCTCGTCGTACGCGAGCACGTTGCCGGCAGAATTCGTGACGTAGATCCACGGCACGTAGAACAGGAACTGGACCGTTTGAGAAAACGACGTTGCGCCGCTGCCCGGGTAGGGCGAGGCGGAGATCTGCAACACCGCCGAACCAGCCTGCGTCGGCGAGTCGGATTGATACGTCGAGGTCAGCGTGAAGGTGCTGCCGGATCCACTCAGCGTCGCGGGCGGCGAGGGCGATGGTAACAGCGTCGCGGTGATACTCGGTGCTCCGTTACCCACAATGGTGTTTTGGTCGGCGTCCAGGCCATTGATGTTCAGCGTGACCGGCGCGCCGCCATAGACGGCAAACAGACTTCCCGACGTTCCGAAGTTGTTGCTCGTCGAGGTCACTTTGAAGCTCGTTGCGACACCGCCGAGCGTCACCGAAAGCGTATTCGCGTTACCGGCTACTAGCGTGTAATTCGTGCTCGTGCCGACCGAGAGCACGGTACCGCTTCCGTCCTCGCACGTAAAGACGAACGTGTACGTGCCCGGCGCGATGTAGAAGTTCACGGTACAAGAAAGCCCGCTACCCGACGTCGTGCACGGGCTTGGTGTGGTGAGCTCCACGGGCGTCTCTTGCGTTCCGTTGATGGTCCAGGCGAGTTGCGTCGTCGACGGTGAAACATAGGCCGGGCGCCGTTTGCCGTTGGTCATCTTTTCGGGAACGACGATATGCAGCGTGCCTTCGGCAAGCTTACTTTGCGGACTGCTCGTGTGCGGAATGCTTCCGCCTCCACCGCCGCCGCAACCCGCAAGCGCTCCGGCGCCTGCGCACAGCGCGAGCGCCGCGAGACGAAGCCAATGCAGCGGCGTCATTGCAGCGTTACTCCAAAGGATGAATAGGTGACGAGAACGGTTGTGCTGGTCGTCCCGAAGCCCTTGAGCGTCACGGTGCATGAGCCCGCCGTCGGCGACGCGGTTGCCGTCACCGTGAACGTCGTGCCCGTCGAGCCGGTGCTCGACGTCACCGGTCCGAGAAAGGCATTGCACGCAGTCGGAACACTCGCCAGGATCGCCGTGCTGAATGACCCCGTGTTGTACCCGGCTTGACTCACCGTGAACTGGAACGTCGATCCCGGCGCCGGCGTTGCGCCTCCGCTCGGCGCGTAGAGATCGATCTCTTGCGCGCTCGTCGGTCCGCTGTAGACAATCGACGGGATTGACGGCGTGAGCGTTATCGAATTATTCGCTGCTCCAGATGCGGACGCAGTTATCGTTACCGAGTTCGACGCAGCTCCGCTGTAGGTAAGCGAGAGCAGTGCCGCCTGCGACCCGGATGTCAACGTTACCGACGACCCTGGAGTCGGACCACCCAAGTAGGACAGCGTGAACGCACTGTTGTTACTCGAAACGGTGACGACTTTCGAGAAATTACCATTGATAACAGCCCCGCCGGAATCAAGTACCTGGAAACTCGAAACGGTTTGCGTTAATGCGGTTCCCGGCGTCGGGTTGGGCCACGTACCCATGTTGAACGATGCGGGCGGCGTACCGTTGGGTGCGGCCGTCGGTTGGGGCGTCGGGGTCGGCGACACAAACGGTGTCGGCGTTGCCGTCCCGCTCGTCGTCGCTGTTGGCCGAACCGTCGGCGAGGTCGATGGCGACGGTATCGGACTCGCCGACGACGACGAACTGGGGATCGGTGTCGGCGTTGAAGCCGGCGAAGAGGTCGAGCCGCTGCCGCTGCTCGAGGTTGGCGTTGGACCCGTCGACGCCGTCGACGTCGGCTGGCCACCCGGCGAATTGCTCGGCGCGGGCGACGGCACCACGCCGCCGGTATATAGAAGAAGATAGACGGGGTTCTGCGCGGTGATCGTGAGCGAGGGCAGCGTTGTCGGCTGCAGGGTCACGCAATTGCCGGTCAACGGCGCGGCACAGGCACTCGGTGACGTGGGCCCGGCAACCGTCGTCCACACGCTCTCGCCTTCGAGATATGCCAGATAGAACGGACCGCTGCCCGCACCCGAGGGAAGCGAGAACGTAAATCCCGGAAAGCCGGGCATGTTACTCGACGCCGTGAAGACGACGTCGCCGGTCGTCGTCATCGAAATGAAGATGAGCGGCGTAATGGCACCGGAATCGGCGATGCGCGCGTTCTGCAACAGCGCGCGCATGTGTGCCGCGATCGTTACGCCTGTGGGGTTGCCGGTTTGCAGCGTGATCTGTACTTGCGCGGCCGGATTCGCCGCCGGAATGAGAATCGTGCCGGTGTATCCGACAACCGCGGGCAAAGCGGTTGCGCTCGGAACGGTAATCGGCGTGAACTGTCCGGGAAGCGAAGCGTTTTGCGTGCACGCCGGCGGCGTGCCGCTGTACCCTTGAGGACAGGGCGTCGGCGAGGACGCCGGAACGACATTGCCCGGTGCGCTCAACGAACCGCCACCGCCGCCGCCCACACGCCGAAAGAACCGCTCCGCAAAGCAGTACTAGCGAGAAAACAGAACCAGCTAGCAGCTGTCGTTTCAACGCGCCCTCAAAGGTAAAGTTTTGGTGAGGGCATGAGGCTTCTACGCAGCTAGGCGCCCGCCCCTTGGGCCCATCAGCCTAGTCTCAGTAAGCTGAGTATTAAGGGTAACCGGGGTCGCCATTTGGGCCTGGTAGGATTCGAACCTACGCGCAACCAGTTATGAGCCGGCCGCTCTACCGCTGAGCTACAGGCCCGCGGGGACCCCCGCGTTTTCGGGACAGGCGATGCTCATCCCCGGCAAAATTCCTCGTAATCGCGTTCCACTTGCGTTGCGTATACGCGCGCGAAGCGCTGCATGCCCTCCTCGAACGCATCGCTCGTGCCAAGATAGTGCGCAATCATCTGCGCATCGCCGGTTCGTGCGTGCGCGCGCGCCAGCACCCGGCCGCAGCGGCCAGCGAAATCGATCAGCTGCGCGGCATCGATGCCGTCGACGTCGAGCGAGGCTTTGCCGTCGCGTAATTGCCGCACGTAGAAATCGCGTTCACCGTCACTGGTCCATCCGACGAAGAGATCGGTCGCCGCTTGCATGAGGTGTTGTCCCATGATCGCGCGTTCGCCGTGATTCGCGAAGGTGGATCGGCCTACATAGGGCTCGAGCGCCGATGCTACCGCCTGTTTGATTTGCAGATAGAGCGGCGCGCCGTCGCGCGCTTCGAAGTGCGCGATGACGGTCAGCAATCCGACGCTCCCGACGCCGACGGGGTGCTCGAACATGTCGACCGGCGCATAGCGCTCGAGCAGGACGCGGATGTACGGCTGCAGCGATTGGCGGTACTGCGCCAAGATCTTGTGCATGATATCCTCATGCTCGGGCGTCGGCTTCACGTAGGTGGCGTCGCGGGGCGTCATGAGTTCGCGCTTGAGCATCCCGCGTACGTCGACGTGCGAGTACCAGATCGCGAGCGGCGAGAGCTTGGCCAATGCGCGCATGTGCCGGCGATAGGCCTGAGCCGCCGCATATGCGGCCGCTTCTCCGCAGCGTTTGCCAAACGATCGTACCTGCGCCAGCAGCGGTGCGCTTGCGCACAGCCGCGCCACATCCCATTCCCACGGACCAGGTAACGTTTCATCGAAGTCGTTGACGTCGAAGATCAGATTGCGCTCCGGCGTGTTGTACCCGCCGTAGTTCAACAGGTGCGCGTCGCCGCCGAGCTGCACCCGCAAGCCGGTGACGGGACGGCCGGCAAGATCGGCGGCCATCAGCGCCGCGCCGCCGCGGTAGAATGCGAACGGATCGGCACGCATCAGCCGATGCCGCAGCACCAGCAGTTCGGGAATGCGCCCCTGCTCGGTTTCGTGCAACAGCTCGATCGGATCGCGACGATCGAGCGCCGGTGTCCAGCGTGCGAAGCTCGTCCGCGGCACCTTCTTGCGCAGCGCCTTGGCGTCGCGCTCAGCGATCGTCAGGGGCGAAATGCCGCGCGCCCCGGATATTGTGCCGCCGATCCCAGTTGCTCTTCGATCGCCATCAGCCGATTGTACTTCGCGACGCGGTCGCTCCGCGAAAGCGAGCCGGTCTTGATTTGCCCCGCCGAGGTGCCCACCGCGATATCGGCGATGGTCGTGTCTTCGGTTTCACCCGAGCGATGCGAGATCACGCAAGTGTATCCGGCTTTTTGCGCCATCTCGATTGCATCGAAGGTTTCGGTGAGCGTGCCGATCTGATTGACCTTGATCAGAATCGAGTTAGCTACACCCTCGCGGATTCCGCGCGAGAGAAACTCGAGATTGGTGACAAAGATATCGTCACCGACGAGCTGCACCCGCTTACCGAGCGCCTCGGTCAGCTTGCGCCAGCCGCTCCAATCATCTTCGGCGAGACCATCCTCGAGCGAGATGATCGGATAGCGGTCGCACAGATCCGCGTACAAGTCGATCATCGCTTCAGCACTGATGCCGTGCTGCTTGTCGTGCGCGAAGTACTTGCCGTCGTGATAGAACTCACTCGACGCCGGATCGAGCGCGATCGCAACCTGCTCTCCCGGCGTATATCCGGCGCGCTCGATCGCCGCCACGAGCAATTTCATCGCATCGTCGATCGAATCGAGCGGGGGCGCGTATCCGCCCTCGTCACCCACCTGCGTCGGCAGCCCGCGATCGTGCAGCAGCGCCCCGAGCGCGTGAAACACTTCCGCGCCGTAGCGCACCGCTTCCGAAAACGTCGGCGCGCCGACCGGCACGACCATGCACTCTTGAAACTGCAACGCCCCCGAAGCGTGCTTTCCGCCGTTGATCACATTCATCTGCGGCACGGGCAGCAACGCCGCCGTCGGACCGCCGAGATAGCGAAAGAGCGGTAAGGACAAACTCGACGCCGCCGCACGCGCAACCGCAAGCGAACAGCCCAGCAACGCGTTGGCGCCGTAGTTCGCCTTGTTCGGCGTTCCGTCGAGCTCGATCAGCCGCTCGTCGATCTCGCGCTGCGCGGTTGCATCGAGCCCTTCGAGCGCGGGCCCGAGCCGTTCGTTGACCGCCGCAACCGCCTTGAGTACGCCTTTACCGTTGTAGCGCGACTTGTCGCCGTCGCGCAGTTCGACCGCTTCATTTGCACCGGTCGACGCGCCCGACGGCACCAGCGCTTCTTCCACCGCGCCGAAGCTGGTCGCCACGCTGACCGCCACGGTCGGATTGCCGCGTGAATCAAGCACTTCGCGCGCGTGCACACCTTCGATTAGCGGCCGGCCGCCACCGCGTAACGACTCAATGCTCATCGGCTATGCCTGTTCTTTGATCCAGCGATCCATGTCGTGCTTACGCGAGACGAATTCGTTCTTATTGAAGAAAATATTTAGCTCGCGTTCGGCGGCGCCTTTGCTGTCGCTGCCGTGGACCAAATTGCGGCCGATCGATTGCGCGAAATCCGCGCGAATCGATCCGGGCGCGGCGCTGAGCGGATTGGTCGCACCGATCAGTTGCCGGCACGCCTCGATGACGCCCTCGCCTTCGACCGCCAGCGCAACCAACGGAGCGCTAGTAATAAAGTTCACCAAGTCGCCGAAGAACGGCTTGTCTTTGTGCTCGGCGTAATGGTCGCGCGCTTTGTCACCGGGCAGCTGGATAAGCTTCATCGCGGTGATGATGTAGCCGCGTCGCTCGATCCGCGAGATGATTTCGCCGACCAATCCGCGCGAAACGGCGTCGGGTTTGCACAGAATCAATGTCGTTTCTATTGCCATAGCAGGCCCCGAATACGTCGCAGGCGCACGCTCCACCTATGGGGCCGGGCGAACATCCCTACGAAAGCGTAGAGCGCGAACTGCGCGGCACCGCGTTCGCATCGATCCGCTACGAGCGCGTGACCGAAAGCACCAATGACGACGCCGCGGCGCTGCTCGGCGATCCCGCCCACGCCGGACTCACCATCGTTGCCGAAGAGCAGACCAAAGGCGCCGGCCGGAAAGACCGCTCCTGGATCGCATCGCCGGGCAGCTCGCTCTTGATGACCACGCTCCGGCCCGGGCCGATTCCGTCGGCGAACGTTTGGATCGTGCCCTTCGGTGTCGCGATCTGCGTGCGCCGCGCGCTGCGCACGAACGGCATTCGCAGCGAACTGCATTGGCCTAACGACTTGCTCGTACTGGGAAAAAAGATCGGCGGCATCCTCTGCGTCTCGCGCGTGACCGGCGACCGCGCCTGGGTCGCCGCCGGTGTCGGCATCAACGTGCACCGGCCACCCGGCGCCGACGAAGCCATCTCGCCGCCACCGGCCTTTTGCGACGACTTCAATCCCGCCATTACCCGCGCCGCGCTGCTGCGCGACGTTCTCCTCAACTACGACGTCTGGCATGCGATGCTCGCAACGCCGCAGCGTATCGCACGCCTGTGGGAACGCATGGCGGCGCTGCCCAAGCGCTATCAGATACTCAAAGACGGCGACACGCAATCCATCGACGTCACCGCACTGGGTCTCTCAAATGGCGGAGGTCTTATCGTCCAGCACGATGACGGCCAGCGCGAGACAATCGCCCTCGCCGACGCACGAGCCCTTCGATAAGCGAGGGCAATAGTGCCGGTTGGGCGGGTACGTTATCCGAGGAAGACTCCAACTTTTTGCGCCTTGCCCGGAGGGCAACTCCAAAACTTCGTTTTGCGCAAAAAGTGGCTGTAGCAGAAAAGCCGCACGGATGCGGCTTTTCGAGCGTCTTCCGAGGGGTGACGTACCCGCCCAAAAAAAGCGCTATTGCCCGAGCGTCGCCTCGAAGAACCTATCCAAGTCGCCGTGGAATTTTTCCAACGACGGAACGTGGAGATAGACCATGTGGCCGGATTCGTAGTAGCCGAACTGAACGTGGTCGCGCAGCGCTGCGGGCAATTCGAGATGCGAGAACGTCCACTCGGCTGCGCCGAACGGCGTCGCCATGTCGAAGTAGCCGGCGCCGACGAAGACGCGCAGGTGCGGATTCTGGATCATGGCTTGTTGGAGATCGTTGCTCGTCGTGGGAGCGATCCACGGGAACGTTCCCTTGCGCGTGAAGTCCCACAAGCCGAAGATGTCGCCGGTGCACTCGTTGTACGTCTCGTCGCTCTTCCAGCCGAGATCGTTGCGAACGTAGGTGAGGAAGCTCGCCTGGAAACCGGGATCGGTCGCAGCGTCGGCGGGATCGTAATCGGCCGAGTCGCCGAGCGGATCGAGATCGTAGCCGGTGTAGCGCGCGTCGAGCCGTCCGGTCGACTGCCCGGATTCGAGCAACAGCTCTTTCTCATAGCGCTGCGGCAACACGCGAAGATCCGCCTTCTCAATGTATCCGACGTTCAGCCCAATAAGATGGGAGAGCTGCGACGCGATTTGCATGAACTGCCCGTGTGAAAGCCGATCGCCCTGGATGAGCGCGGAAGCATAGGGACCATTGGCAAAGGCCCGTGCCTCGCTCACGACGCTCTGCAACGAACCCTTGTTGGGCGAGCTCGAGTGGTACCAGTTGACCGCGGCTTCGGTCGGCAGATAGGTGACGTACGCGATGTCGTTGCCCGGACCGGGTGCGATCGTATCGAAGTCGAGCACCGACGAAAGCAAGATCACGCCGTTGAAAGCCATCGAGTCGTTGCTCTGCAAGTAGTTCACCAGCACCGCCGAGCGCGGGGTCCCATAGCTTTCGCCAAGCAAAAACTTCGGCGAATTCCAGCGATCGTTGCGCGTGACATACTGATAGATGAAAGCGCCGAAGGCGGCCGCATCTTGGTCGATGCCGTAAACACTCTTCGGATCGACCTTGGGCAGCAGGCGGCTATAGCCGGTGCCGGGCGCGTCGATGAAGACGAGATCGGACTTGTCGAGCAAGCTGTACTCGTTGTTCACGAGCTGGTACGGCGGCCCGACGTTGTGTCCGGCATTCGGAAACACCACGCGACGCGGCCCAAGGGCCCCCATGTCGAGCGGAACGCTTGCACAGCCGGGTCCGCCATTATAAAGGAACGTCACCGGCCGGTGCACGGGATCCGCACCGTCTTGCGTGTAGGCGATGTAAAAGATGTGCGCCTCGGGCGTGCCCTTATCGGACTTGATCTCGATCGTCCCGGCCGTGGCCGTGTACGCGATCGTGTGCCCGCCGACGGTCACTTCGTGATGCGTGGAGACGGTGTCGGCCAAGGCGGGACGTTCGGGCGGCGGCGCCGGCTTGGGAGCGTCAGCCGCCTGCGCGATCGACGTGAGCGTAAAGAACGCGCTAAGTAGCGCCGAGGCAAACGTTCGCTTGTGCATTCGAGGTGCATTGGGCCTCGACGTGCGATGCCCTGCTGTGTCAAGCGTTCGTCACAACGGTCCACAACATGTGGTCGGGCCTCTCGCAATGCCGATATTCTTCAACGTGCGTTATACCGTCGGTCGCCAATTAGCCCTCGCATTCTCAGTTCCACTCACACTGATCGTGGTGCTCAGCGCTGTTGCCTTCTGGGGCTTCACGCAGCTAGACCGCTCGAACGCGCAACTGAACAACGCCCGTAACATCGCGATGCTCTCGGAACGCGTGCCGTATGCCACGCTCATGGTGCGAGCGATGTCCAAGGAGTTCGGCTTCGCGCCGACCCCGGCTAACGCCAAAGCCGTCACCGCGGCGCTCGCGAGCGTGCATACCGCCGTCGACGCGCTCGACACCGACGGTAGCGCCGAAGCCCAGGCGCATCTCGCGGAAATCCACGCGCTCCTGGTTCCTTACGATCGCGATCTCAAGTTCGTGCTGGACAGCGACCCGAAAGACGTGCTGCTCGCTTACAACCAGAACAAGAACCTGGTCGCTCGCACGCGCGATCGTCGCATTGCCACCGGCAAACTGATCGACAAACAGGCAAAGGCGCTCATTCGCCAGTCTGACCTGGCCGTAGCGGACGCCGACGCGCAATTCTCGCAGACGCTGCGAACCGTCTTGATTGCCATGGCCGTTTGCGTCGCGATCTCGCTGCTCACCGGAATCATCGCCTCGACGCGCATCGCGCGCCGTCTCGGCCACCGGTTGCGCGCCCTCTCCTCCTCGCTCGACACCGTGATCAACGACGATTTCGGCAGCCTCACCCAGGCGATACTACGACTCAAAGCCGGCGATCTCACCTCCCACATCGTCGTTCGCTCGCAACCGCTCAAGGCGCGCGGAAGTGACGAAGTCGCCGGCATTACCAAGAGCTACAACGCGCTCGTCGGCGGACTCGAGAGCGTCGGCGAGAGCTGGAACTCGGCGACCGCGCAACTCTCGCACACGATGGATGACGTCCGCGTGGCCTCGGACGAACTAAACCAAACCGGTCTGTCGATTTCCGCCGCGACGCAGCAGGCGAAGATTGCGATCTCACAGATCTCCGAAGCGATCGAAAGCGTGGCCGCACTCTCACGCACGCAATCCGCCGACGTGCAGACCTCGACAACGGCCATCGAAGAACTCGCGTCGGCAGCCTCGCAAATCGCGGCGGGAGCATCGGATCAAACCAACGCCATCGAGCGTGCCGCCGGCCGGGTCAACGAACTCGATGGGCAAGTCGTCACCTTCGCCGAGCTCGGCGGCAAATTGGCCGCGCTCGCGCGTGAGGCCAGCCTCGAAGCGTCCCGCGGAAATCAGGCGGTGGCGCAAACGGCCAATGCGATCGAACGCCTGCGTGACGTGTCGGAGCGGACGATCGGATCGATGCAAAAACTCGTGTCGCGTTCGGAAGAGGTCGTGCGCATCGTCTCCACCATCGACGATATCGCCGATCAAACGAATCTGCTCGCGCTCAACGCCGCGATCGAAGCAGCGCGCGCGGGCGACCATGGCCGGGGCTTCGCCGTCGTCGCGGCCGAGATCCGCAAACTCGCCGAGCGTTCGACGAGCTCCACCTCGGAGATCGCAACGATCCTGAACGGCATTCGCAGCGAGACACTCGGCGTTTCGAGCAGCATGTCGCAAACGCAGGAGGCGCTCGACAACGGCCTCTCGCTCGCAGCGACCGCCCGCGAAGCACTCGAACGCCTTGCTGCCTCGACGCAAAGCACGACCGAAACCGCCGACGCGGTTGCGACCGGCTCGACGATCATTCGCAGCGCGTCGGCCGAGATCAACGCGATGATCGGCAGCGTCTCGAGCGTCATCGAAGAGAGCGCCGCCGCTGCGACGCAAATGCAAATCAGCACGAGTTCCGTGACCGGCCTGATGCTGCCGATCGCGCGGACGTCGGAATCGCATGCCACTACGGCGGAGGAAGTGAGCGCGAGCGCGTATCAGACCTCAGCGCAAATCAACGAGCTCAACGCGACGGCGGAAACGGTTCTTTCGCAATCCGAGCGGCTACGTCACGCGCTCGACGGATTCGTCATCGGCGCGGTGCTCGAAGCAGCGCCGCGCACCTACGCTCTGCCTACTTAACCACGCCGCCGAGAGCAACCCCGGCGCCGGATAGCGCGCTCTTCGCTTGCGATTCGGCGCCGCCATCGATCGACAGACAAAGATTCGATGCGGTGTTGACAGCAGCGGGCTTGGGAATCATTTTGGCTGCAATCCCTGCGTCCTTGAGTGCCTTGGTGGCAATCATCGTATCCGCGTTGCTTCCGAAAAACAGAATCAAGTCAGCCATGACCGCAGCCCTAACCTGCTTCCCCAGTAACGAGTTGGGTAAGTGCCGCAGCGACTTCGTTGAGCTCGTTCACGCGGCTTGCCGCATGCTGCATGCGGCTGCTCATCTCTTGTGACAGCGTATCGATCACGATTATGTCGCTTTGCAATTCATCGTTGACGGCTTTGAGTTCCGCGAGTTTGGGCGAGCCCCCATCTTGCGAACGCAGTTCGTCGATCAGCCGGCCGGCTGCGCTCGGCGGCGGCCTTGGTCATTGCAACATGGTCGCCTGAGACTTCGCTGCCGACGATGGCGACGCCGAGTTCCTTCGCGGCGTTGCGCACCTGCTTGCTGCGCCGGTCGAGGGTATTCGAGAGCACCTGCACGACGGCGACGCCGAACGCGAGCGCGACGATCGCGGCGATGAGGCCCCAGATGATCACGGTCATCGTCGTATGGTTGATGATGTTGTTCAAATTCGCCAGCGGCGTACCGTACCAGCGCGCGCCGATCACGTGCTGTTGGTCGTCGAGAATCGGGTCGATGTGAACGAGATACGCCGTGCCGCCTTCGGTATCGACGCCGGTGTACGGCGTCCCGCTCTGCGCCACGCCGGCGGCGGGCAGCACTTGCTGATCGACCGTGCGCGTCCCGTCGGGCTGTTGAATCGTACTCGAAACGATCGCATCGCCTTCGAGAATTGCCGACGATCCGCCGAGTGCGGCCGTCGCCTGATCGACCAGATCGTAATAGTGATTGAGCAGTACGCCGCCGTAGATCGCCCCGATCGTGCGTTCGTTCGCGTCGCTGATTGGCGCAGCGGCGACGATCGCAAGGCCGCGGTCGAGATGCTCCGCCACGGTTTTACCGTCGGTGCCTTTGATGTCGGCTTGGGCTTGCGGGCCGAGGCCCTCACCGGCAAGCACGCGCTGACCGAGAAGGGTCGCCGTACTGACGGTCTCGCCGGTCAGCGCGCGCTGCACCAGCGGGTTCCCGCGCAACGAGCCTGGCGCGGCACCGTTGGCGCGCGCGATCACGTTGCCGTCGGCATCGACGACGGTCAAAAACGAAAGCCCCGAGGTGCGCGCAATATTGGAGAGCTGATCGGTCAACGCCGCGACGTTGTGGCCCGCGAGACTCTTGCGCAGCGCGTCGCTGACCGCGTCCTGCGCCACGAGCAAGCGAATCTGATCCTTGCGTGAGTCCCAATATCCCGCAAAGGCGCCGCCGCCGTTGGTCACTTGCGTCTGGCCAAGCTGCGTGAGATCGTGTTGCAGCACGACGCGCGTCGCGACGACGCTCACCAGGAAGAAAAACACGATCGCGCCTACGATCGTGCCGAGAAGGCGTACGCGAAGACTCACCTTCATGCCCTAGCTCCCTCCTTGCCGGTCTCACTCACTTTGAATTGCGCGAGCCGCGTATCGATCTTACCGGCCAGATCGTTCATCTGGTCTACCGATTCCAGCATGCGCTGCGCGGCGTCGGTGACTTCCTTGTTTACGTAGGTGAGCACCTCGACCGACGAAGCGTTCTGCTGCGAGATCGAGGAGATGTCTGAAAAGGCTTTGCTGACTTCGTCGGATTGACGCGTCATCGACTGCGTCGCCTTGAGATTGAGGCCGACGGACTTCGTGATCTCTTCGATTTGCCGGATCACTTGATACGAGTTTGCGCTCATTGCACGCGTAACCGAGCTTATCTCGCCGATCTGCTGATTCGCCGCCAGCACCGCCGAGACGATCTCTTGCAGTGCGCCCGACGCCGAGCTGGTGCTTCCGGTGCTCTCCTCAACGCGTTCCGTCAGGCGTTCCATCGCGCTCACGACTTCGAAAATGACGCCTTGCGTCGAACTGATGTGGCCGGCGATCTCTTTCGTCGCCTGGACGCTGCCGTCGGCGAGCTTGCGAATCTCGCTAGCAACGACCGCGAAGCCACGGCCGTGTTCGCCCGCACGCGCCGCTTCGATTGCGGCGTTGAGGGCAAGCAGATTCGTCTGTTCGGCGATGCGATCGATCACTTTGACGATGTCGCCGATCTGCTCGGAGTTGTTGCCGAGCTGACCGATATCGGTGGCCAGATCGTTGATCGTCGTGCGGATGGTGTGCATGCCGTCGACGATCGTCCCGATCGCGGTGCCGCCGCGCTCGGCGGTGCGCGACGTCTCGGCGGTGCTCGTCGAAAGCGAATCGACTTGCGCTGCGACTTCCTCGATCGAGCTCGCCATGTTGGAGACGGCGAGCGCGGTCTCGTCAAGACTACGTGTTTGCTCCTCAGCCGACGCCGCAATCGTCGAAATCGCCTCGGTCAGGACGACGACTTTCGACGTCGCTTCTTCGACGATCCGCGATTGTTCCTGAATGCCTTCATCGAGCTGTCCTTGCGCGACGGCGGCGCCTTCGATGACGGCGAGCGCCGTCGATGCGGTCGTGCGCAGCTCGGTACCGGCGTTGCCGAGGCTGCCCGCATTTCCGTGCAACTGGCGCAAGAACTCGCGCATCCCGAAGATCAACTTGTTGAGCGCGATTGCGAGATCTTGAAGCGCACCGTCGCTGACCGCAATGTTCTTGGTGAAATCGCCTTGCGAGACTTCACGAATCCCCGACGCGAGTGCGGCAAGACTGGTCGACATCGCCGTCCCATTCGCCGCTTCGCCGCGCGGAAGCGCGGCGCGCGGTGCAGCGCGGAATGCGGGCTGTCCTGGCGCTACCTCAGCCGGCTCCTCGGCCGTCGTTTCGTCTCCATAGAAGAGCAGGCTGACGACGACCCCAGGAATCAACACGACGAGCGCGGCGACCAGCGGGTCGCCGTTACTGTGAGCACTGCGCGCGACGTAGTCGGCAATCGCAGCGAGTAGCGCAGTGGCCGCACCAAAGGGGAAACCTGTTACGGCAGCGACCAGCGCGACGATCGCGACAAGGGGTGCTTCGATCGGATAGGCCGACCCAAGCCACGCGACCAGCCCACAGGCCACGATGCCGACGACCGCCAGCCCCAGACGAGTCGGCAAGCCCAGCCGAGCCCGAAGACCGGCGAAATAGGCAGAGATCACGACGCTCCCTTCAGAACGAGATCGGCGTTATTAGTTTTATTAGAAGATTGACGGTCGAAAACGCCGTGACCTTTAGCTAAATTCGGGGCTAATTCCGGCTGGGACGCGCTCCGACGCCGGCGGCCCTGACCGGGGCCGTCCTTTGGGTGCGTTGGCTAAAGCAGCCTTATCGCGAGTTTAACGCTGGGTTCAGCGTTCGTTACGCGCCCGGCTTATGCGCTTGTCGCACGCTTCGCAGAAGTGCGACATTTTGTTATCGGTCTCGAAGATCGAATTCGAGTAATACATCGCGCAGCGGGCGTTGTAGCAATGGCGCAAACCGAAGGCATGGCCGAGTTCGTGGACGCACTCCTTGAGCGTGCGCTGGAACAGCACGTTGGAATCGGGCTCTTCGCCGTAGTACTCCGACCGCAACCGATGAAGCGATACGGCGGCAACGCCTTGCGCCTCGTCGGCGTCGCCATAGATGAAGCGATGCGACGTTTTATAGAGATCGTAGTCTGTCAGCGCGAGGAAAAGACCCGCGCCGTCGGGATGCGCGCGACGAACGCGCGCGATCAGCGTCGACAGAAAGAGCTGCGCCCGTGTCGCATTGAGCGTGCTGCGCGGAACCGCAAGCGCCCGCTCGATCTGCACCGTCGAAAGAAACCGCTCTTCCAAGCACGGAGCTAACCGGTCGAGAAACGCGCCCTCCATGGCGTTGATTGGGACGATGCGGATACGCGACTCCATCTTGAGGCGACGCGCTTCGACATCGCAGGTCCCGACACCGCTTGCGCGCAAGGGCGTTTCATGATCGTCGGGATCGGCATCGACCTTGCCGAGGTGGAGCGTTATCGCTTCGACGAGCGCGCACTCGCGTGGTTCGCGCGGAAGGTGTATACCGAAGAAGAGATGGCCTATGCACTGCGCAAGCGCCACTGGGCCGAGCGTCTCGCCGGATTCTTTGCCGCGAAGGAAGCGACGCGCAAAGCGTTCGGACACGCGATCCCGTGGCGCCTGGTCGGCGTATCACACGAACGCAGCGGCAAGCCGATCGTACGTTTCTACGGCAGGGCGGCGGCGCTCCCGTCGGCACGTAAGATCGCGGCCATCCATCTCACGATCACGCACTCGGCCACAACCGCCGCCGCGGTCGTCATCTTAGAAGGATGACGCGCGCACGATGATCCAGGTTCTTACGCCGGCCGAAATGCGCGACGCCGACGCACAAGCCGTCGCAGCGGTGGGCGTCGACGCGTTGATACACAACGCCGGTGCTGCAATCGCGGCCTACGTACGCGAGCACTTCGCGAAGGGCAGCCGTCTTGTCGCCTTTGCCGGGCCGGGAAACAATGGTGGCGACGCGCGCGCGGCCTTTTCCCAGCTTCTCGAGTACGACTGCGTCCTCTACGGCCCCGATGCGATGCCGAGTGACGACGAAGCGGCACGTGCGGCGCTCGACGGCGCTGCGCTCGCGATCGACGCACTCTTCGGAACCGGTGCACGCCTCCCGATCGGTCCGAAGTATCTGCCGGCGGTGCGTGCGCTCGACGCGCGCTCGACGCACGTGCTGGCAATCGATATTCCCAGCGGCGTGGATGCGCTCACCGGTGCCGTGCCCGATGAGGCGGTGCGCGCGAGTGCCACGATCACGCTGGCCGCGATGAAACCCGGACTGCTCTTCGAGCCCGCGCGTGGCAATTGCGGTGAGCTGTGGATTGCCGGCATCGGTATCGACAACGCGATACTCGCTGCGCATGCGCGGACCTTTGCGGCACTCGACGATGGGGCGTTTCTCGATCTGCTTCCGCACCGCGCGTGGGACGCCGACAAACGCAGCGCCGGCGCACCGCTCATTATCGCGGGCTCGGCACAGTTCCCGGGCGCGGCGGTCCTGTGCGCCCGCGCCGCAGCGCGCACCGGCGCGGGCTACGTTACGGTTGCCAGCGCCGGCGACGCTGCGCCGGTGCTGCGCGCGCATCTCACCGAGCAGGTCGTCGTCACGTTTGCAAATAGCGCTGCATCGATCGCCGCCGAGGATCTGCTCGACATCGCCAAGCGCAATACGGCCGTCGGCATCGGTCCGGGCCTCGCCCTCGACGCGTGGACCGGCACGATGATTCGCTCGTTCGCCGAGCGCTGCACCTTGCCGATGGTCATCGACGCCAGCGCGCTCTTTCATTTCGCTAAGTATTTGGATCTGCTGCGCGGAAAAGCGTGCGTGCTCACGCCGCACGAAGGCGAGTTCGCCCGTCTGTCGGGCGGTGGCACGATCGCGCCGGGAACACGCGTCGAGCGGTTGCGCGAGTTCACCGCGCGCACCGGCATCACGACGCTGCTCAAGGGTCCTGCTACGCTCGTCGACGACGGTGCGATGGTGCACATCAATCCGACAGGGACGAGCGCGCTCGCGACAGCGGGCACCGGAGACGTTTTGACCGGAATGATTGCGACGTTGCTTTCGCAGGGGCGCTCGCCGGTCGATGCCGCGCGCGCGGGCGCCTATTGGCACGGTCTCGCCGCGCAGCGTTGCGCGCGCGACCGGCCGGTCGGCGTGATCGCAGGCGATCTGCCGGAGGCTTTGGCGAGCGCGCTTCCGGCGCGTCCGCCGGCATCGACTTTGTTACGCTACGCTTGAGATCGCAGTCAGCAGCCGCTCTTCGATGCGGATGCGCTTGAGCAAATTGCTCACCAGCGTTTCCAGTTCATCGCGAAAGGCTTGCGTTAGCAGCATCTGCCCGTCTGCACGGCGCCACCGCGCCGCGAGCACCTCGAACTGTTGCGGGAAATTTTCGTGCTCGAGGAGCACGCGTTCCGACAAACGCCGCACAAAATCGCTCGGATGCCGCAACAGCAGACGATAGCCCACCGCGAGATCGACGGCGAGATGCTCTTCGAGATCGTGCACGAACCGATGGAATGCGCTTGCTACACCTTCCGCACTGCCTTCATCGAGCGCGCGAAACAATGACGCGGCATCGTCATGAAGCTGCGCGTGGCGCAGCATGATTTCCGTTTGGGTTGTAGCGACCATGGTACCCACCCCCGTACTGACTGGTCGTAGGCAGGCTACTCCTCCAGCAGCCGACGGAACCCCTCCTCGTTTAGTACGGGAATCCCGAGCTGGGTGGCCTTGGCCAATTTGCTTCCAGCAGCGTCCCCGGCGACGACATAGTCGGTTTTGCGGCTGACCGACCCGGCCACTTTCCCGCCCCGGGCCTCAATCAGGGCCGCGGCCTCGTCGCGGGTGAGCGCCGGCAGGGTCCCGGTCAGGACGAAGGTCTTGCCGCCGAGCGGACCCTCGCCGCGTTCCCGCTTGGCGCCGGCCATCGCGACGCCCGCATGACGCAGGCGCTCGATCATCGCGCGGTTCGCGGGCTGCTCGAAGAACAGCCGCACGCTGGCAGCGACCTCGGTGCCGATCCCCTCGCTGCGTTGTAACTCGTCCTCGCTCGCAGCCGCGATCGCGTCGATCGACCCGAAATCGGCGGCGAGAATAGCGGCCGTTTGTTCGCCGACGAAGCGAATCCCCAAGCCGGTGAGCACGCGCGCCAGACCGCGCGACTTCGAGCCCTCGATCGCCTCGAGCAACTTGCTGATGCTCTTGGGGCCCATGCGCGGCACCGCCGCGAGCTTCTCGCCGTCGAGAGCGTAGATGTCGGCGATGTCGTGCACGATCCCGGCGCCGGTGAGCGCATCGGCGAGCACGTCGCCCAGCCCTTCGATATCCATTGCGCCGCGCGACGCAAAGTGACGCACGCGCTCGAAGACCTGCGCCGGACACGCGGCGTTGGTGCAGCGCGACATCGCTTCGCCGGGAGGATGGTCGACTGCGCTGCCACATACCGGACAGCGGTCAGGCATCGTGAAGCGACGCTCTTTGCCGGTGCGCTCGCCGAGCACGGGGCCGACGACGCGCGGAATGACGTCGCCCGCCCGCGTGACGAGGACGGTGTCGCCGATGCGGATATCGTTGCTCGCGATGTACTCGGCGTTGTGCAGCGTCGCGCTCTTTACCGTGACGCCCCCGATCGCGACCGGATCGAGCACGGCGTTAGGATTGAGCGTGCCGGTGCGCCCGACGGTGATCGTGATGTCGCGAAGTTTGGTACGAGCCTCGCGCGGTTTGAATTTATATGCAATCGCCCAGCGCGGTTCGCGCGAAACGGCGCCGAGTTTTTCTTGAAGGGCAAGATCGTCGACTTTTATCACCACACCGTCGATCTCGTAATCGAGACTGTCGCGCGCGGCTTCCCAGCGCCGGCAAAACGTGACGATCTCTTCGACGCCGGATGCCGGCTCGATGTGGTCGTTGACGGCGAAGCCCGCCGAGCGCAGGAACGCCAGCGCATCGCTCTGCGTCTTTAGCCGCCGGACCCTCGCGCAACCGCATACGCGAAGAACGAGAGCCGCCGCTGCGCGGTGAGCTTCGGATCGAGTTGACGCACGCCCCCGGACGCCGCGTTGCGCGGGTTCGCGAAGACCGGCAGCCCCTCGCGTTCGCGTCGCGCGTTGAGCTTCTCGAAGTCGCTCTTCTTTAAATAAACTTCGCCACGGACTTCAAGGAATGAGGTACGCTCGTGAATCCTGAGCGGGATCGTTGGGATCGTGCGCAAGTTCGGCGTAATCTCTTCGCCGACGCGGCCATCACCGCGCGTGCCGCCGCGGAGCAGCAGACCGTCGCGATAGTCGAGCGCGATCGCGAGCCCGTCGATCTTGAGTTCGCAGACATACGAGAGGGGGACACCGGCGAGCTTACGCACGCGTTCGTCGAATGCGCGCAGCTCGTCTTCATCGAAGGCGTTAGCCAGACTCAGCATCGGCGCCGAGTGTTCGAAGGGCGCAAATCGTTCAGACGGTGTCGCGCCGACACGCTGCGTAGGTGAATCCGGCGTGCGCAGCGCCGGGTGCGCGGCTTCGAGCTCGATCAGCTCGCGCAGCATCGCGTCGTATTCGGCGTCGGTGATGGCGGGATCGTCGAGGATATAGTAGCGGCGGTTCGCGTCGTCGATCGCTGCTCGCAATTCCTCGGCGCGCCTTTGGAGCTTGCCCTGAGCTTGTCGAAGGGGCGTCATCGCCTCGAGCCGATTTGAATCGGATAGCCGTCGGGATCGCTGATCACCGCGATGCGCAGTCCCGTTTCATCGTAGGGGTATTGTAAAATTGGTACGCTCAGCGTGCCGCAATCGGCAACGAAGCGATCGACGCTGTCGACGGTAAAACCGAGCTGCAGCGATCCGGGGCGCACCGCCAACAAATCGCCCCCTTGATGCAAGCCGAACGTGATGCCTTTAGCCAACTCGAACTCTATCCAATGCGGAGAGCGGTCGGAGAGCACCTTGAGCCCCATGACATTTCGATAGAACTCGCGCGAACGCGCGAGGTCTCTACAAACCAGCATTACCACCGAGAACACGAAGCTTACGCTTCGACGGCGATGCGGTCACCCTTGGCGAGATCGTCCAGCGCGGTCATATTTTCGCGCTCGAGGCGCTCCAGCGCGGACGCATCCGGCACGTGGTGGCCGACCGCTCGCTGATCATCGAGCACGGGCACGAGATAGGCGCCCGTATAGGACGCCGGGTTCGCCGCCAGCTCCTCGGGCGTGCCGGTGCCGACCACGGTCCCGCCGCGATCGCCGCCCTCCGGCCCCAGATCGATCAAGTAATCCGCGGTCTTGATCACGTCGAGGTTGTGTTCGATCACGAGCACGGTGTTGCCGGTTTGCACGAGCTTCTGCAGCACCTCGAGCAACTTGTGAATGTCCGCGAAATGCAAGCCGGTCGTCGGCTCGTCCAGCACGTAAAACGTGCGGCCGGTCGAACGGCGTGAGAGCTCGGTCGCCAGTTTGACGCGCTGCGCTTCGCCGCCCGAAAGCGTCGTTGCCGGCTGGCCCATCTTGATGTAGCCCAAACCGACTTCGCAAATCGTCTTGAGCTTGTTGTGAATGCGCGGAATCGTCGAGAACAGCTCGGCCGCCTCGTCGACGCGCATCTCGAGCACGTCGGCAATCGACTTGCCCTTGTATTTCACCTCGAGCGTCTGCGCGTTATAGCGCTTGCCCTTGCAGACCTCGCACGGAACGTACACGTCGGGTAAGAAGTGCATCTCGATCTTGATGATGCCGTCGCCTTCGCACGATTCGCAGCGGCCTCCCTTGACGTTGAACGAGAAGCGTCCCGGCGTGTAGCCGCGGATCTTCGCCTCAGGCACCATCGAGAACAACTCGCGAATGATATCGAACGAGCCGGTGTAGGTCGCAGGATTCGAACGCGGTGTGCGCCCGATCGGCGATTGATCGATCACGACCAGCTTGTCGAGCTGGTCGGCGCCTTTGACGGTCCCGTAGGTGCCTCCGGCGGGCTGATCGTGCAGATGCTGATTCAGTGCGCGCACGAGCACCTGATTCACCAGCGTCGACTTCCCGCTGCCGCTCACGCCCGTCACCGCGGCGAAAACGCCGATCGGGAAGCGCACGTCGACGCCGTTGATGTTGTTGGCAGTCGCCTTACGTACGTCGAGCCACCCACGCGGCTTGCGCCGAACTTTGGGAATCGGAATGAACTTTCGCCCGGAGAGATATGCCCCGGTTTCGGAGTTCGGATTGGCGATGATTTGCGCGAGCGTCCCAACGGTAAGGATCTCGCCGCCTTCGGCGCCGGCACCCGGTCCGATGTCGACGATCACGTCGGCCGTGCGCATCGTATCTTCGTCGTGCTCGATGATAATCAACGTGTTGCCGAGATCGCGCAACGTCTTGAGCGTGGCCAGTAGCCGATCGTTGTCGCGCTGATGCAAGCCGATCGACGGCTCATCTAAAATGTACAGCACGCCGACCAGCGCGCTGCCGATCTGGGTTGCCAGACGAATCCGCTGCGATTCGCCGCCGGAGAGCGTCGTCGCCGAGCGCGCGAGCGTCAGGTAATTCAGACCGACGTTGGTGAGAAAGCCCAGACGCGCCCGAATCTCTTTTGTGATTTGATGCGCGATCTGCTCCTGGCGCGGCGTAAGCGTCAACGTGCGGAAGAACGCCTCGGCATTCTCGATCGACATCCGCGTCACCGCATCGATATTCTTGTCGCCGATGGTCACCGCCAGCGCTTCGGGTTTGAGACGCGCGCCCTTGCAACTCGGACAGATCGACGCCGACATGTATTTTTCGATGTCTTCCTTGACGTAGTCGCTCGAGGTCTCGCTGTAGCGGCGCTGCAGGTTGTTGATCACGCCTTCGAACGACGAACGATACTCCCAGGTCTTGCCCGAGCGCGAGGTAAAGGCGAAATCCTGTTCTTTTTCGGTGCCGTAGAGAATGACGTCGAGCACCTCGTCGGAGAGGTTCTCGATCGGCGTCGTCATCTTCACGCGATACTTGCGCAGCACGCGCTCGAGCTGCTGCAAATAGTACGGATTCATCGACGGGAAGCGGCCGCCACCCAGACTCTTACTCCACGGCACGATCGCACCGTCGGCGATCGACTTGCTACGATCGGGAATCACTTTCCATGGATCGATCTCGATCTTCTCACCGAGACCGCTGCACGACGGACATGCGCCGTACGGCGAGTTGAACGAAAACAGCCGCGGCGCGAGCTCTTCAAAAGAAATGCCGCAATGGACGCATGCAAAGGCTTCGCTGAACGTTAGCTCATCCCAAGACCTATCGTCCTGGGCCGCTCGAAGGACGGTGACGATGCCGGTGGAAAGGCGCAGCGTCGTTTCGATCGAGTCGGTTAGGCGTTTGCGAATGTCCGGCTTGATGACCAGTCGATCGACGACGACTTCGATCGTGTGCTTGCGCTTCTTGTCGAGCGCGATTTTCTCGCGCAGTTCCTTGACCTCGCCGTCAACCCGAACGCGCGCGAAGCCCTCTTTGGCGACTTCCTCGAAAAGCTTGGCGTATTCGCCCTTGCGTCCGCGCACCAGCGGCGCCAGCACTTGGATGCGCGTCCCTTCCGGCAGTTCCATGATCGCATCGACAATCTGCTCGCTCGATTGCGTGCTGATCTCGCGCCCACAGTTGTAACAGTGCGGCGTGCCTACGCGCGCGTAGAGCAGGCGAAGGTAGTCGTAGACTTCGGTGACCGTGCCGACCGTCGAACGCGGGTTGCGTGAGGTCGACTTTTGATCGATCGAAATCGCCGGCGAAAGCCCTTCGATGTAGTCAACGTCGGGCTTTTCCATTTGTCCGAGAAATTGGCGCGCGTACGACGAGAGCGACTCGACGTAACGGCGTTGTCCCTCGGCATAAATAGTATCGAACGCGAGCGACGACTTCCCCGAGCCGGACAGACCGGTCACGACGATGAGCGCGTTGCGCGGCAGCGTGAGGTCGACGTTCTTGAGGTTGTGTTCGCGCGCGCCCTTGATAACGATGTGGTCAAGACCGGCAGCCATACAGCCTCCCTACAACTCTGCGGAGGGGTGGGTGAGTTTCAGGTACTCGCCCGCGATCACGAGCGAGCTATAGGCGACGATGACCTGCTGGAGCAGGCCGGTCACCAGCCACCCTCCCGCGTCGGAGACCCGTCCGGCCAGCGACCCAAGCCAGCCGCCGAGGCCGGCGATCACCACGATCAGCGCGACGACGGCGACGGTGGGGATGAAATTGCCGAGTGCGGTGGCCGCGGACTGCACGATGCCGGCGATGGGCGCTTGCTCGCCGATGACCACCGCCGCGACGGTGTAAATGAAGAACACCGCGTAGGCGACGATCGAGACGCCGAAGGTCGCCGGAGCCAGCACTGACGCGCAGAGACCGATTGCGACCAAGAACAGGACCGCACCGGCGGTCGCCGCCCAGCGCCGGGCGAGCGCGTTCCATCCATCGCCTAGGCTGGTGCGCTCGAGGCGCCAGGCTGCGCCGGCCATTCCAGTCACGTAGGCCATCTGCGCAAGCGAGATGGCGAGCGTCACCGTCACGAGCAGAACCAAGAGCACCACTTCGTCAGAGAGCGCCTGCAACGCGATCCCTGCGACCGTCTGCAGCGCCCCCGCTACGATGCCCGGCACGAGGATCACCGGATTGTTGCGCAGCAGCGTCCACGCGCGAGCAAAGGTGTTTTCGAGATCGCGAGCGCCCTGCGTCATGCGCGCTCCAAAGCGCCTTGCACTTCGCCGATCGTACGACACGTCGCATCGGGGGGCGGCGCGCCTGCCGGGACGCGCTCGTCGCGGACGTTGAGCCATACCGCATAGAGCCCGGCTTCGAGCGCGCCGCGCACGTCGCGTTCGTAGCGGTCGCCGACCATCGCGCTGCGCGCGGGTGCGGATCCGAGCGTCGTGCAGGCATGCGCGAAGAGCAGCGGATCGGGCTTGATCATCCCGACCTCGTCGGCGATGAAGATCGCGTCGAAGTACTCGCCGATCTGCAAGACCTTGATTTTTTCTCGATGCGTCTCCGAGAAACCGTTGGTGACGATCCCGAGCTTGCAGCCGCGCTCGCGCAGTGAGCGCAGCAGCTCGATCGCGCCGGGAAAGACCGACAAATATTTCTTACGGTATTCGTGGTAATTGGCGGCGCTGCGCTGCGCGAGACCCGGGTCGGCGATACCGACGCGCTCGAGCGCACTGCTCCACATCGCCTCACGCAAGCCTACCAGACGCGTCCGCAACTGCTCCGCGCTCAGACGATGCCAAAAACCCTCCGCCTCGGCGACGTATGCCCGCTTGAGCGCGAAGGCGTCGACGCCGTGCTCGAGCGCGATTTCGCGCGCGACCTCTTCCGCCGCGCTGGTGAACGCGTACGTATCGTCGTGCAACGTGTCATCCAGATCGAACAGGACGACTTCCAATTTTCGACTCATCTTTAAAACCGCACGCGGAAGGATTCGAGCGCGAACGCATCGATCGGCGCGACGATCGCCTCACCTTCGATTGCCGCGCTTGCCACCACCGGGCGTTCGCGATCATCGACCGCTTGCACTTCCCGCATGCGCGCGCCGCACCGCAGGTGCAGGCGGCGCGCCTGCCCATCGCACTCGCGTGCCTGTACGATAACGCCGTCGCCGTCGGCGGCCGGCTTGCAGGCGGTGACGATGATCGATGGATCCTCGCTGGTGAAGAGCCGCACGCGCGGCGGGGAAGCAAACTCCTCCCAGGCTGCTTCCAACGCGCCGTTCGAGATGCCGGGCTCAAAGGGTGCAAAGGCCCACGCAAGCTGTGCTGGGCCGCGATCGTGGAGCAACGACGCGCGAAAATACGTCCCGCCCGCGCGCAGCGCGCGCGAGGTCCAATCCAGCGGATCGAGGATGAAACAGGCGAGACCGGCGCGTTCGTCGCTAAGCGCAAGGTACCGCCGATCGATCCCATAACGCACCTGCGGCGCGCGAAGCGCCACCCAGTTCTCGAGGACCAGCGTCCCTCGCGCGCGCCAATCGATCGCGCAGGCAACGCGAACGAATGGTTCTCCGCGGCGGACTTCGATTGCCATCGTCGCCGGCTGCGCTCCCGTCAAAAAGCGGACCTCGACGCCGTCGTCGTGCACGTCGAGTCCCGACGGACGCACTCGCAAGCGCCATCCCCTCGGGAAATCGCGGAATGCGCCCAGCAGATTGGCCTGCGCGAGTGGGACGTGCGTGCGCGGTGATGCAAGCTCGAGCAGCGCCCCGTGCGCATTGAATGTCGCACGCACGAGCCCGTTGTCAAAACGAACGTCGTCACCGTCGCGCACCGGGCGGCTCGGCTCGGGCAGACGCACGTTCGGCGCGCGCGGCAGCATCGCGTCGGCGGACTTCTCTACCACCGCATACTGACCGTCGGCGAGCGCGGCGCGCAGGCGGTCGACCAGATCGGCCGGCGCGTGAACCGCGATGCACCACGCGAGCTTTTCCTCGACGGCAGCGATCTCGCGTGATGAGGGGGGCACTAAGAAATCGTTATGACCTGGCCTGGATGCATGACCGTGACGCGCGTTTGCGGTGACGTCTTGGCAACCGCAGCGGCAAACTCATCGCCCGCGTGGATGCCGAGCACGAGCGGATTGTGCGCGTAATGCACCGGCACCGCATGCGAAACACCAAACGCTTTACACGTCATCGCCGCATCGCTCGGCCCCATGGTAAAAGCCCCGTTGCCCGTGCAAATGATACCGATCTGCGGGTGATAGCGTTTGCCGAGGTCGTGCATGTCGCCGAAGTAATCGGTGTCACCGGAAGCATAGACGCGCGTGCTGCCGATGTCGATGATGTATCCGGCCGGCGGATAGCCTAGCGCCGTCGAATGGATCGCAGGAACGAGCCACGCGTGAATCGTGCCGTGCACCGTCTGGCCGCCAAAGTTCATGGCCGCGCCTTTGTTCGCGACGAGCGTCGCCATGTCGAGGTTCGCTGCCTTGAATTTCGGCACGAGGCCCACGCGCATCAGATCGCTCTGGCCGGTCGTCATCACCGGTAAGCCGGCCGCGACCAGTGCCGGGAGCAATTCGAAGTAGTCGCCCATGTGATCGCCGTGGTCGTGCGTGAGCGCCACGAGCAGGTATCGCGGATTGCGCGATTTCAGATGCGCCGCATAGGCAGCCGCGCTCTGCAGCTCGGGCGGCTTCTCGATGCCGAAGGCCGTCCAACCGGTGTTGTTCCAGATCCAGGCATCGACCAGCACGATGGCGCTGTCGTCGGGCGTCGCCAGCTCGTAGACACCGCCGCCGAACCAACGCATCTTGAGCTTGCCGGCTCCCGCCGGCGCCTGCGCGACCTCGCGTGACGCCGCCGTGCCCACCGCCGCGACCGCACTGGTCTGCAAGAAATCTCCGCGGGATAGCATCTATACCAGCTCCTTTAGCGCAGACTCGAAGATCTTCGGCGCTTTGCCTTGGAAAAGCAGCGACTCATTGCCGCCGATCGCTCTGCGCAGTTCGATTAGTTCGTCACGCAGCGCCGCGGCCTTCTCGAATTCGAGGTTGGCGGCATACTCGCGCATCTTCTTCTCGACGTCGGCCGCCATGCGCATGGCCACGTCGCGAGGAATTTTGTCGAGCTTGACCTGGGCGGCCGTCTCCTCGGTCGCTCCGACCATGCTGAGGATGTCGCGCACTTCTTTGCGCACCGAGCGCGGCTCGATGCCGTGCTCTAGATTGAAAGCGATCTGCCGCTCGCGGCGCCGTTGCGTTTCTCCAAGCGCGCGCGCCATCGACTCGGTCACGTTATCGGCATACATGATTACCTTGCCGTCAACGTTGCGCGCCGCGCGTCCGATCGTTTGGATCAACGAGGTTGAGCTGCGCAAATAGCCCTCTTTATCGGCGTCGAGGATCCCCACCAGCGAGACCTCCGGCAGGTCGAGTCCTTCGCGTAAGAGATTGATGCCGACCAGCACGTCGAAGACGCCCAGCCGCAGATCGCGCAGGATCGCGACGCGCTCGAGCGTGTCGACCTCGCTGTGCAGGTAGCGCACCTTCAGCCCGTTCTCGAGCAAGAAGTCGGCGAGGTCCTCGGCCATCTTCTTGGTCAGCGTGGTGATCAGGACGCGTTCGCGACGTTCCGCGCGCACGCGCACCTCTTCCATCAAGTCGTCGACTTGATTGCGGGTCGGACGAACCTCGACTTCCGGATCGACCAGGCCGGTCGGCCGGATGATCATCTCCACCGTCTGCGCGCTACGGCCGAGCTCGTACGTACCCGGCGTCGCCGAGACGTAGACGATCTGCTTGACGTGATCTTCGAACTCGTCGTAGGTGAGCGGACGGTTATCGAGTGCGCTCGGCAAGCGGAAGCCGTGCTCAACCAATACTTCTTTGCGCGAGCGATCGCCGCCATACATGCCGTGCACCTGCGGCAACGTCACGTGCGATTCGTCGATGAAATACAGGTGGTCTTCGGGGAAAAAGTCGAGCAAACACCACGGCGTCGATCCGGGCTCGCGCCCCGTGAGGTGCCGCGAGTAGTTCTCGATGCCGTTGCAATAGCCGACCTCGCGCAGCATGTCGAGATCGTAACGTGTACGCATCTCCAACCGTTGCGCTTCGAGCAACTTTCCGTGCTCTTTGAAGTAGCGCAGACGCTCGTCGAGTTCGACTTCGATCGAGGCGATCGCGCGGCGAAGCTTCTCGTCGGGCGTGATGAAATGCTTCGCCGGAAAGATCAATAGCTCGTCTTTGCTCTCGACATATTCGCCGGTCATCAAATTCACGACGTTGATCGCCTCGATCGCGTCGCCGAAGAACTCGATCCGATGGACCAATTCCTCGTCGACGCCGACGAATTCCAGCACGTCGCCGCGTACGCGAAACGTACCGCGTACGAGGTTGAGATCGTTGCGGCGATACTGCATGTCCACCAATTTGCGCAACAGCAGGTCGCGATCGATCTCGTCACCCACCTTGATGCGGGCTGACATTTCCATGTAGTCGGAGGGTGAGCCCAAGCCGAAAATACACGAGACCGACGCCACGATCAGGGTGTCGGGCCGCGTCAAGAGCGACTGCGTGGCGGAATGGCGAAGCCGTTCGATCTCCTCGTTGATCGAGGAATCCTTTTCGATGTAAGTGTCGGTGGAAGCCACATACGCTTCGGGCTGGTAGTAGTCGAAATAGGAAACGAAGTACTCAACCGCGTTGTGGGGGAAGAACTCGCGGAACTCGGCGCAGAGCTGGGCGGCGAGCGTCTTGTTGTGACAGAGCACGAGCGTCGGCTTCTGCACCTGCTCGACGACGCGCGCCATCGCCATCGTCTTGCCGCTTCCGGTCACGCCCAACAGCGTCTGCGCGCGGTCGCCCCGCAGGATCCCTTCCGCCAATGCGTCAGTCGCCTTGGGTTGATCCCCGGCGAGCGCAAAAGGAGCGACGAGCTTGAAGCGTTGGTCTGGCATAGCGCTTCCCTTTGACGCCTGTCCGGGGGTTCCGGGTTGCGTTTTATGGGGGAGCGAGCGCAAGGCTCGCGAACTTTGCCCATCCCCTGGTTTCACCTGGAGAAGGACCTGTTGAGCCACAATCCCTTGATCTTTAGCGGCAACTCGAACCGTGCGCTGGCAGAAGAGATTGCAAAGCGGCTAAAGCTGCACGTGGGTAAGTCGCTGGTCGACAAGTTCAAGAATGAGGAAACGCGGATCGAGATCGGCGAAAACGTCCGCGGATCCGAAGTATTCGTCATTCAGTCGATTTGTAAGTCAGCCGACGGGCGCATCGGCGTCAACGACGCCCTGATGGAGTTGCTGCTGATGATCGACGCA
Source organism: Vulcanimicrobiota bacterium (assembly GCA_963837195.1). Taxonomy (GTDB): domain Bacteria; phylum Vulcanimicrobiota; class Vulcanimicrobiia; order Vulcanimicrobiales; family Vulcanimicrobiaceae; genus Aquilonibacter. The sequence goes on along the minus strand of CAWIMO010000006.1, from coordinate 2,146,998 downwards.
CTGCGCCGGGCATCAGCCGCGCGGATCACCGCGGTGATCCCATACTACGGCTACGCCAAGCAGGACAAGAAGACGAAAGGTCGCGAGCCGATCTCGGCCAAGGTCGTCGCCAACTTGCTCAAGGTCACCGGGGTCAAGCGGCTCGTCACCATGGATCTGCACGCGGCACAGATTCAGGGGTTCTTCGACCTCCCGGTCGACAATCTGATGGCCATGCCGGTGCTGTGCAACTACCTTAAAGCAGAGGATCTGTGCAAGGATCGCATCGTCGTCGTTTCGCCGGATGCCGGCGGCGTACACCGGGCTGAGCTCTTTGCCAAGCGGCTCGAGAGTTCGCTTGCGATCGTCTTCAAGCGCCGGCCGGAACCCGACGTCTCCGAGGTCACCGACATCGTCGGCGACGTGAAGGGGAAGATCGCGGTCGTCGTGGACGACATGATCTCGACCGGCGGCACGCTCGCCAAGGCGGCGGAAGCGATCAAGGCGCGTGGGGCGACAAAGGTCTACACGGTCGCGACGCATGGGATCTTTGCCGGTGATGCGATGCGCGTGCTCGAAGACTCCGAGATCGAGCGCGTAATCGTTACCAACACGATTCCGTTTGCCGCGGGTGAGTCGCACACGAAGTTCGTGCAGCTCTCGATCGCACAGACATTTGCCGATACGATTAGCCGGATCACGACGAATCGATCGGTTTCAGCCCTCTTCGATGGCGAGGAGGGGACGGCACCGCCGGAGGCGGGCCCTAACGAACCCGCCGCCGCGTTGGAAGCCGCGACGGCATAAACTGGAGAAAAGGACATCTTGGCTAGTAAGGAACTCAATCTTCCGATCGAGCGACGGGCGACGACGGGCACAACCAGTGCCGCTGCGCTGCGCCGCCAGGGTCGGATCCCGGCCGTCGTCTACGGACACGGCGCGGCTCCCCTACACGTTTCCTTCGAGGAAAAAGTCTTCGACGATCTGCTGCATCACGGCGCCCGCTCCGGCGTGCTCACGTTGACGCTCGACGGCCGCAAGAGCGACACGGCGTTGGTGCGCGAGGTCGCGCGCAATCCGGTGACCCGCAAAGTCGTGCACGTCGATCTGCAGCGCGTATCGGAGCACGAAGCCGTTCGCGCGAGAATTCCCATCGTGACCGCCGGCACGCCGCGCGGCGTGCGCGAATTCGGCGGCGTGATGGACGTCCTCGTCCACGAGATCGAGGTTGAAGGCCCCGTCGACGAATTGCCCGACCACTTCGAAGTCGACGTTTCGGATCTGGGAATCCATCAGCACGTGACTGCTTCAGACATCAAACTTCCCGCCGGCTTCAAACTGCTCGAAGCCCCGGACATGCTCGTGGTTTCGGTTGAAGCATCGAAGACGGCGCAAGCGCTCGAGGAAGCCGCCGCCGGTACGACCACCGAACAGGCTACGCCTGAAGTTATTGGTGCCACTCCACCTGAGACCAACGCGTAATTTTTGGCCGGGTTTAGGAAACGAAATCCGACGTTTACTATGGTAAATGAGGATTGAGTTGACGACAACCTGGCCAAAAATTGTGGTCGGCCTTGGAAACCCAGGCAAAGAGTACGAAGGAACCCGGCACAACGCCGGGTTCATGGTTGTCGACGAGCTTGCGTCACGCTATGGCCTGCGCTCTTGGAAAACCAAGGACAGCGCGCGTCAGATCTACGATTCTCAACGGCGTGTGGTGCTCGTCGAGCCAACCTCGTTTATGAATCTCTCCGGGACGCCCGTCCGGCTGATCTCATCGTGGTATCGCACGCCGCCCGAAGGCATCTTGGTGGTGGTCGACGACATGGACCTTCCCTTCGGCAGTTTGCGCATGCGCCCGTTCGGCGGACACGGCGGACACAACGGACTGCGCTCGATCATCGCGACGATCGGCGACCGTTTCCCGCGTTTGCGCATCGGCGTCGGACGGCCCGAGTTCGAGTCGGTCGATCACGTCCTGAGCGCGTTCAACGCCGAGGAGCGCATCGTGCTGCCGGGCATCATCGGCGCGGCCGCCGACGGCGTGCAGCTTTGGCTGGACGAGGGGCTCGAAGCGGCGATGCAATTCGTCAACAATTGGGTACTTAACCCCGACTAGGTTCGCAGCCGATAACCTAGTGCAAGGTAGGGAGGTGAACTCAGCGAGCGACTTCCGCGGAAAAACGTTCGTAGTCCGCGTCGACGAAGCGACGGCAAGCGACGCCGATGCGACGCTCGTTGCCGACCTGGCGGTGCTCGCCCGCGAAGCGGTGCGCCCTATCGTCATCGCCCCCGATCCGCGCGCGGCTCGCGCCATCGTGCGGGCCATCAACCGCAGCGCCAATGTAGCACTGGCGCTCAGCGGCTCGGATGCCGCGCTCTTACCCCGTACGGCCAACGGCATCGGACGCGTGCAAACGCGCATTCTGCACACGCTCACCGGCGCGGGATTCATTCCGGTCATCGAGCCGACCGCCTTCGCGCTCTTCGGCGACGACGAGTTGGTGCTCGCCGACGACGTCGCCGCGGCAATTGGCGCCGCGACAGAAGCCACGCGCGTAATCTTTTTTCATCAAGCCGGCGGCGTGAGCGATCCGCAAACCCACCAATTGATCGGCGAGCTGACGCCGGCCGAAGCGCTGGAACTCGCCGAGGATCCGCGTGTCGATGCGGCGTTACGCAGCGCGATCCGCGCGGCGGCGCTAGGCGTGCGCGGCGGCATTCCGGCAGCGCAGATCGTCGATGGACGCGTCGCGCACGCGGCACTCGTCGAAGTGCTGACGGCGCAGCATCTCGGCACGCAAGTAACCGGCGGGCTTATTCTCTAGATTTACGGTGGGCAGCTTGTTGGAATACCGTTGATCGCGAAGACGCGCGCCGACGGATCCTCGAAACGCTGCATGAAGAGCCGCGCGAAGATATCGGGACAGACTTCGGTCAGCGATTCATCGGTCGCGCGGATAACGTTGCGCACCGCCGCGGCGTGATCGATCGGCAGTGACAGTGCGTAGCGATCGGCTTCGCGCGAGAGGTTGCGCTGGATCGCGTAATCGACCGGAACCGCAACGAGATACAGCACGCCGAAGAGCGCGCCTACCAGCGCAAAGCGGGAGACCGGATCGTCGTCTCGACGAAAGCCGACGCGATCGGCGATGAAGACGGCGATGGCTGCGCCTACGATCAACAGCAGCGCGTCGGTCAGCGCGATCCTCCACTGCGACCCGTCCGCGACATACCCGAGCTCGCGCGCCACGACGTATTCGAGCTCCTTCGCACCGGTCACCGCGACGATCACGTCGCCGATCACGACGCGCTCGGTGCCGCCTAGCCCGGCGACGTACGTGCTGCCGATGTGCGATCGCTCGCGAATCTGTTCTATGACCGGCGTGCTCAAATGCGCGGCACTCTCGACCATGCGCACCTCGGCGACGGTGCGCGCCGGCATCGGCGCGATGCGCTCGAACAGCGGTGCTCCCAGCGGCTCGAGATACGTGAGGCCGAAGCTGAGCACGAATATCACGAGGATCGTGTAGATATACCACTGGTGCGTGCGATCGACCAGCCACAGCATGATCGCCGTCACTAGGCCGACGCAGACCATCCAGCCGAGGGTTACCGCCAACCAATCGCTCCCCCATGCGCGCAATAATTGGTCGCTCTGACTCATCGCGCGTTCGACGCGATAGAGGTAGAGACTCGGGATCAGCGCCGACAGTCGTACGACCAGCCCGATGCTCGCGCCGAACAGAAAGCGCACCACGTTTTCGTTGTGAAATCGCCGCCGTAGCGTATCGCGGACCGCCGCAGCCCGTCCCGAGCGCCAATAGTAGGCGAGCGCCAACGCCGGGAGCAGCACCGCGAGAAACCAGCCGGGGAGAAACCAATGCACGAGCCGCAGCGCAGCGATTTGCCGCTCGGGGTCGACGAGCGCAGCGGCCGGATGCGAGAGGAGCGTGTGGGGCGAGAGGGCATCGACGCGAAGATCGATTGCGTTTGGGCGCAAAGTCACACCACGCTGTTCGCCTCACATGGCCGAATCGCTTCCTACGCGCCCTTCCCGGAACACTGCAAAGGTCGTGCCGTTCACTGCGAATGAGACACGGTCGCGTCCCGTACGCTTGCTGTGATACATCGCCGCATCAGCGACTTCGAGCAACTCGTTGGCATCGCGAGCGTCGTGCGGGAAACTCGCCACCCCGACGCTGGCGCTTATCGATAGCGGGATGCCGAAATCGTGGCGCCGGACGGCCTCGCAGAAACTTTGTGCCCGTTCGATCGCCACGGTCTTTTGCGAATCGTGAATGAGCGCGCAGAATTCATCGCCGCCATTGCGGCCGGCGACATCGACCTCAGCCACCCCCTGCGCACGGAGCAACTCGGCCATCCCCTGCAGCACGGCGTCTCCCGCGGCGTGGCCGTAGCAGTCGTTGACGGACTTGAACCGGTCGGTGTCGATGAACCACAGCGTCAGCACCCTCGCCACACCGAAGCGCGAATGCGCGATTTCGTCGCGCAAGCGATTGCGAAATGCCCGCGGGGTCAGGAGTCCCGTCAGGCCATCGTAGGTCGCGTCGGCACGTGCGAGTTCGCGTTCGAGCGCGATCGCATACGGCAACGCGGCGTGCTCGATCGTACGCACGATGGTGTCTTCACCGTCGATCCGCTCCGCGGCACTGCACGAAGCATAGATGACCGCGCGCAATCCGCCGCCATCGGCCATCGGCACGGCAATCGCGAAGCGATCCGTCGGCACCAGCAACCCATCGTACCCGGTAGCGCGGTGCCCCTCGAGCGCGGCACGCGACGGAAGATAGTCTGCGACATCGCGCCGCAGCCGCGCACCGACATAGTGTTCGACGCGCGCGCCCTCGGCAAGGGCGCATTCGAGCTCTTCGCCGCTCGGTGTGAAGGCCAACACCGCATCGATCGCCGGATCGCGTCGTGCTATAAGCGCGGCAAGTGCCTCGATGACCGCTTCGCTCGAACGTCGTGAGGCATCGAGCAACACGCGCACGGCGTCGAGCACGAATTCCTCGCGCGCGACAAGCGCGTGCGCGTCGGCGCGCTGTGCGCGTAGCGCGGCGGAGGTCCGCAGTGCAAGCGATCCGAGGATCGCGCAGCTGAGGGCGATGACGGCGATCGCAATGCTCATACGGCTTTCCAACGCCAGTGCCCGCTGCGCCGGAGAAGAGGACCTGTGCGTACGTCGAACGTGAGCAGACGTGCTCGATCCGAAGGACTGGCCCACCTTTCGCGCGTTCAGCCACGCGGCGCTGGACGACGCGCTCGACTATCTCGAGAGCATTCGCGATCGTCCCGTCTGGCGCGAAATGCCTGACGATGTGCAGGCGCGCTTAAACGAGCCGCTACCGGTCGATCCGACGCCGATCGATGCGGTATACCGCAGCTTCGTCGAGTCGATCTTTCCATATGCGAGCGGAAATGCGCACCCTCGCTTCTTCGGCTGGGTGCAAGGCGCCGGTACGCCCACCGGCGCAGTCGCCGATCTCCTCGCGTCAACGATGAATCCGAACGTCGGCGGCCGCAATCATGGCGCCGTTTTCGTGGAGCGCGCGGTCCTGCGCTGGTTCTGCGAACTCTTCGCGTTGCCCGACGGCGCAAGCGGTGTGCTCACCGTCGGCGCATCGGCGGCAAACCTCATTGCGGTGCTGGTTGCGCGGACGCGCGCACTCGGTTCGCAGGTGCGCGAGCACGGAATCACGCGCGAGGGCGGCCGATTGATCGGCTATGCATCCTCCGCAACGCATAGCTGTGTGCGGCGCGCGTTCGAAGTCAGCGGCTTGGGCAGCGGTTCGTTGCGGGTGCTCCCGACCGATTCACTCCATCGCGTCGATCCCGCCGCCGTTGCACGCGCCATCGCCGACGACCGCGCCGCGGGGAATCGCCCGTTCATGCTCGTCGGCAACGCCGGCACGGTGGACGTCGGCGCGATCGATCCGCTGGACGACCTTGCCGACCTGGCGCAGCGCGAAGGCCTCTGGTACCACGTCGACGGCGCATTGGGCGCGCCGGCGATGCTCTCGCAAGTGCTTGCACCGCGCCTACGCGGCATCGAGCGCGCGGACTCGATCGCGTTCGACTTCCACAAGTGGTTGCAGGTGCCGTACGACGCCGGCGCGCTGCTGGTGCGCGACGGCGAACTGCACCGCGAGACGTTTGCCTCCACGCCGAGCTATTTGACGCGCATGCCGCGTGGACTCGCAAGCGCACAGCCGTGGTTCACCGATTTCACCGTCGACCTTTCGCGCGGCTTTCGTGCGCTCAAGATCTGGTTCACGATGAAGGAACACGGGTCGCGCGGCATCGCGGCGGCAATCGAGGCGAACGTCCGGCAAGCGCGATTCCTAGGCGACTTGATCGATACCGATCCTGACTTCGAGCTGTTGGCACCGGTGCAATTGAATATCGTTTGTTTCCGCTATCGCCGGCCCGATCTCGACGAGGACGAACTCGATCGCTTCAACGACGAGCTGGTGATCGCACTGCAAGAGAGCGGCGAAGCCGTCGCGTCATCGACGACGGTGGGAACGCACCGCGCGATCCGCATTTGCATCATCAATCACCGCACGACCGACGCCGACCTGGGCTACACGCTCGACGCGATCAAGCGGATCGCCACCACCTTGTCATCCCGAGCGTAGGCGCTAGGCTCCGTAGTCGAGGGACGACAAGGTGCTTTTATTTCTTCGGTATGGGCTTGGCGGGGTTGCCGGCGACGCGTTCGCCGGGTGCGACGTCTTTCGTTACCACCGACCCGGCACCGGTGAGCGCGCCGTCGCCGATCGTGCGCGGCGCGACGATCGAGGTGTTGGAGCCGATCGAAACGTTCTTGCCAATCGTCGTTTTATTCTTACGCTGACCGTCGAAGTTGCAGGTGATGGTGCCGGCGCCGATATTGGTCTCCTCGCCGATCGTCGTGTCGCCCAGGTATGACAGGTGCGCCGACTTCGCACCTTGCGCGTACTGCGAGTTCTTGATCTCGACGAAATTGCCGACGCGATTGCGCCCGGCAAGCTTGGCGTGCCCGCGAATGTGCGCGAACGGTCCGACCTTCGAATCGTCGCCGATTTCGCTTTGCACTACCACGCTCTCGCAGACCTCGACATCGTCGCCGATGCGCGAATCGGAGATCCGTGTGTTCGGCCCAAGCGCGCAATTTTTGCCGATCCTCGTGAGCAGCGAGATGGTGGTGTTTGGATAGATCACGGTGTCGCGCCCGATCGTGAGCTCCGGTTCGAGATAGGTCGTCGCCGGATCGAGGATGGTGACGCCGTCGCGCATGTGCGCGGCGCAGATGCGTGCGTTCATCTCGCGCCGGGCGATCGCCAGCTCGACCCGGTCGTTGATCCCGAGCGTCTGCAGATGATCGGCAACCGGCACCGGCCGCACGCGCTTTCGCTGCCGGACGAAATGCTCGACCGCATCGGTGAGGTAGTATTCCTCTTGCGCGTTGTCGTTCTTGAGCGCCGCGACCGCCTCGCGGAGCGCAGCCTCGTCAAAGGCGTAGATCCCGGCGTTCATTTCGTCGATCGCGAGTTGCGCGGGCGTCGCGTCGCGGACCTCGACGATGCGCTCGACGTCCTCGCCGCGGCGCACGATACGTCCGAAGTTCGAAGGCAGCGGCATCTTGACGGTCACCAGCGACATGGCTGCGGGCGAGCCGCCGTCCAGTGCCGCAACGATGCGTGCGAAGAGTTCGTGCGGCACGAGCGGCATATCGCCGTACGCGATCACCACCTGCGAATCGTTGCGCTGCGGCGTCGCATCGAGTGCGGTCTTGACCGCGTGCCCGGTGCCGAGCTGTTCGCGCTGTACGACGCCGGGCACGTCGAAGTCGGCGATCCGCGCCTGCAACTCGTCGTTAGTGACGACCACGATGTCGTCGATGCCCGCGGCGCGGAGTTCGCGCAGCGTGTACCATAACATCGGGCGGCCGCACACCTCGTGCAGCACCTTGGAGATCCGGCTCTTCATCCGGGTACCCTTGCCGGCGGCCAGGACGATCGCGCGTACGCTCATTTAGCGTCCCACACTAGTGCAGTACCTCCAGCGCGTTTTCTAGCCGTCGCAACGACTCTTGCTTCCCCAAGATCTCCACGTCGTCGAAGAGCGGCAACGCGGTCGGACTTCCCGTGATCGCAATGTAGAACAGGCGCGCAACGTCTTTGAACTTCATGTCCAGTGCCACTGCCGCCATCTTGAACTTCTCACCGATCTGCGCCTGGTCCCAGTGCCGGTCTTCGAGCGAGAGCAGGGCATCGATGCCCGAGCGCAGCGCGCTGCGCGCCTCGTCCTCGGAGAGCTTCGGCAGTTCGAGATCGCGACGCGCGAGCTCCGGCCGGTTCATCAGAAAATCGATTGCCGGCCCGAAGTCGACCAATGTCTCGATGCGCGACATCGCGATCGCGGCAATGTGCTCGCGCTGCGAGGCCGGAATCCCCGCCGGCCACACAAAGCCGAAGCCGGCGAGGAGCTCCATAAATCGGGCGACCGTGCCATGGCGTATCCATTGGCCGTTGAGCCATGTCAATTTCGGGATATCGAAGACGGGACCACCGAGCGCGATGTTGGTGAGCACGAAGTGTTCGGTAAGTTTTTCGAGCAGCGGCGAGCCGATGAGCGCGGGATCGTCGTTGCGCGAATCGATCAAGATGCCCAGGAAGTTCAGCAGCGCATCGGCGAGATAGCCGCGCTCGCGATAGTAGAGGATGCTGGTCGGGTTCTTGCGTTTGCTCAGCTTGGTGCGATCGGGATTGCGTAGCAACGGCAAATGACAGAGCTGCGGCGGCTCCCACCCGAAATACGAGTACAGCAACAGATGCTTGGGCGCCGAGCTGATCCACTCTTCACCGCGGATCACGTGCGTGATCTCCATGAGATGATCGTCGACGACGTTGGCAAGATGATACGTTGGGAAGCCGTCGGCCTTCATCAAGACCTGCATGTCGACGGTCTTCCACTCGACGGAGATCGCTCCGCGCAGGGCGTCGTTGAAGACACACGCGCCTTCGGTCGGGACCCGCAGGCGCACGACAAACGGTTCGCCCGCGGCTTCGCGCCGCGCCACTTCCTGTTGCGTGTAGGTCAAGCACAGGCCGTCATAGTGCGGCGGCTGTTTAGCCGCGCGCTGCGCCTCGCGCATCTCTTCCAAACGCTCCGGCGTGCAGAAGCACTTGAACGCGTGACCGTCGTCGAGCAATTCTTGCGCGTATCGCGCGTAGATCGCGGTGCGTTCGCTCTGGCGGTACGGTCCGTGCGGGCCGCCGATGTCGGGCCCCTCGCTCCACGACAGGCCGAGCCAATGCAGCGAATCCAAAATCGCTTGTTCGCTCTCGCGCGTGCTGCGAACCTGATCGGTATCCTCGATGCGCAGGATGAACTCCCCGCCGGGGTGGCTCTTGGCGAACGCGTAGTTGACCAGCGCGACATACGCCGTGCCGACATGAGGATCGCCCGTCGGTGACGGCGCGACCCGTGTACGTACCTTCATTTTTTAGCCGACGAGTTCGCGACGCTTACCGCACTCGGACTCGACGAAGTCGACGATGTCTTGCAGCGGCGCGCCTGGGGTAAAGATCGCCTTCACGCCGAGCTTACGCAGGGCGTCGGCATCTTCGGGCGGGATCGTTCCACCGCCAAAAAAGACGACGTCCGCGGCGTCTTGCGCCTTGAGCTGCTCGAGCACCAGCGGAAACAGCGTCATGTGCGCACCCGAGAGAATCGACAGCCCGATGCCGTCGGCGTCTTCTTGGATCGCGGTCTGCACGATCTGCTCGGGCGTTTGGAAGAGCCCGGTGTAGATCACTTCCATGCCCGCGTCGCGCAGCGCACGCGCGATGACTTTCGCGCCGCGGTCGTGGCCGTCAAGACCGGCCTTAGCGACGATGATCCGTAGTGGTCGATTCGCCATGCTTTCCTTTGCGTTGCATTTGCTCGCTCAGGCGCAGCGCCTCCTCGAGCTTGTTCTTCACTTCGGCCAGCGTGCGCCGAACGCGCCGCCGGTCCATGTCGTTATGAATCTTCAACATATCAAAATACCGATCGCTCCGTGTAGCGCCCGTAAACGCCGGCCATCGCTTCGACGATCTCACCTTCCGTGCAATAGGCGTTGACGCAATCGATCAGGTGCGGCATCACATTGTCACGCTCGTCGCGGCACGATGCCTGCAAACGTTCCAACGTCTGTGCGACGCGGGTGTTGTCGCGCGTCCCGCGCAGTTCCGCTAACTGGCGCGACTGCTCGCGCGCAACTTCCTCAGTTATCTTGAGCAGGTCGATCTCATTGCGATCTTCGGGCCGTTCGAAATAGTTGACGCCGACGATGACGCGATCTTTCGATTCGATCGATCGCTGATAACGATAGCTCGCTTCAGCAATTTCTTTTTGAAAGAATCCCGATTCGATCGCTTCGATCACGCCGCCGTAGCTTTCGATTTGCTCGAAGTACGCTTCGGCTTGCCGCTCCATCTCGTCGGTAAGCGCCTCGACGAAGTACGAACCGCCGAGCGGATCGACGACGTTCGTGACGTTCGTTTCGTAGGCCAAGACCTGCTGCGTGCGCAACGCGATCTCGACCGACTTTTCGGTGGGCAGCGCCAGCACTTCGTCCATCGAGTTGGTGTGCAGCGACTGCGTGCCGCCGAGCACGGCCGCCATGGCCTCATAGGCAACGCGCACGATGTTGTTCTCGGGTTGCTGCGCGGTCGCGCTACAGCCCGCGGTCTGCGTGTGGAAGCGCAGCTGCCACGACTTCGGATTCTTTGCGCCGTAGCGCTCGCGCATCCGTTTCGCGTAGATGCGGCGCGCGGCGCGGAACTTCGCGATCTCTTCGAAGAAGTCGATGTGCGAGTTGAAAAAGAACGAGAGGCGCGGCGCGAACGCATCGACGTCGAGTCCCCGCGCCATCGCCGCTTCCACGTATGCGAAACCGTCGGCGAGCGTGAACGCGAGTTCCTGCGCCGCCGTCGAACCCGCTTCGCGAATGTGATATCCCGAGATCGAGATCGTATTCCACTTGGGCATCTCGGCCGTGCAGAACTCGATCATGTCGGTGATGATGCGCATGTGCGGGCGCGGTGGAAAGATCCATTCTTTCTGCGCGATGTATTCTTTGAGGATGTCGGCTTGAATGGTGCCGCCCAGCAGTTTGCGTGAGATGCCTTTCTTCTCTGCAGCCGCGATATATTGCGCGACCGCGATTGCCGCCGGCCCGTTGATCGTCATCGAGGTCGTGATCTCGGCCATGTCGATGCCGTCGAAGAGCACCTCCATGTCGCGCAGCGAGTCGATCGCCACGCCGCACTTGCCGACCTCGCCGCGCGCTTGGGGCGCGTCCGAGTCATAACCCATCAGCGTCGGCATGTCGAACGCGACCGAGAGGCCGTGTTGTCCTTGCTCGAGCAAAAAATGGTAGCGCTCGTTGGTCTGCTTGGCGTTGCCGAAGCCGGCGAATTGACGCATCGTCCATAAGCGGTCGCGGTAGCCGTTGGGGTGGATGCCGCGAGTGTACGGATAGTCGCCGGGAAGCGGCTCCACGCGCGCCACGTCTTGCGGCTGATAAACGGTCTCGAGCGGGACGTCCGAGATCGTGCGGTCGACCGCGCCCGAGCCCGGGCCGGTCCGGCCCGCGGCCGGACGCTCGATCATCTTTGCCAAGCAGGGTTCCTCTTTAAAGTGGGATCAGAACCCTTATTCTCCCAAAGGGGCGCCCACCCCGCAAGGTCGCGAGCTCGGACCGGCCCAAGCCCTCAACAGCTTGTCTTGGTCGAACCGCTCCCGAACTCGGCGAAGTAAGCCTCAGGCACGTGGCCGACCTTCCGTTGGATCAATTTGTAGTCCGAGTCGCAAAGCGAACAGACCACAAGCGGCCCCGTGTGTCCGATGATGAGATAGTGTCCGCCCGTAATCTCGGCGTGGCCAAGAAGTCCGCCAAAATTCATCGGGCAAACGAGCGTCGGCGGCCCCATGTGCTTAGGGCTCCAAATGCTGATGTCGATACCGCTTTTGCTGCCCCACCAATTAAGACTTTCGCTTTTCTGGTCTGGGTACAACACGACCGCATCGCCGTGGCTACCGCTAACCTGGGCTTGGACGGGAAGGAAGTTATAGATTCGCGCAGCCCAAGCGGGCTGAACCCCCAATAGAAAAACGGCGAATGCTAAAGCGCACCTTCCAATTATGCTATAGACCTGCATGAGCACACACCCCGCAATAACGTGAAGACTCCCCTGGATTATAATTCGCCGCTCGCCTGGTTGGCTATGGCTCGTCGAAGAGACCCGCGAGCGGGTCGAGCTGGCGATCGCGCCGGTGCGCTTCGTACTGCCGCTCGTCCCACAGCCAATCGGGAAGCTCGCTCGGGAAGCGCATCTTTTCGACTTTGAGCTCGCGGTAGACCGGCGGCGCGCACGGGCCGAGCATGTGGTAGATGGCGACCCATCGCGCCGCGATCCAGTACGGACCGACTTGTTCGAAGTTGACGGTCAGATACACCGTCGCGTCGGGAACGTTCGAGTCGGTCGTGACGTAGTCGGCGCGCCGCACGTCGTGGGTCGTGGCATCGATCCAAAGGTCGCGCAACGCAAAGCGGCTCGGGTCGAGCGTTGGATCCAGCACGAGATGATAATCGCTATGGCCGTCAACGGTCTCGACGCCCTGATCCGCAACCTTGTAGACGGGTTTCGCGCTCACGCTGACCACGGCAATCGTCTTGAGATCGCTCTCGAGGCTGGTCTGCGCCGGCGTCGTGGGCGCTGCGCTCGCGCTCGGCGTCGCCTGCGCCACGGCCTGGTGCACCGTGATCGAGAGTGGGCCAACGAACGCGCGGTAGATGTTCGCGAACGGCAGCGTCGCTTGATGAAGGTACTCGCTGTCGTTCATCATTTCGTCCGACGCGCGAAACGCAATGCGATGAACGTCTCCGTTCTCGTCGGTTAAATAGACCACGTATGGCGGCGTGCCATACGAACGAAGCCGATCGTAGGCTTGCTGTACGATTGCCTGCGTTGGCGGAGGCGTGGCGGTCACCGCAGGGCTCGGGCTGATCAATGCCAGCCATGCAACAGCGCGTCGGCCGCGGCATAGGGGTCTAGGTCGGTTGAAAGACGTGCGCGCAAATCGTCGTCGACGCGCTCCTGCAGCTTGCCGAGCACGAGTTGGCGCACTTGATGCGCGAAGGCTTCGCGCCGTTTGCTCTCGATCTCGCCGGTTTCGTTCAGATACGCGCGATGCGCTTCGATCGCGCGCCAAAGATCGTCGATGCCTTCGCCGGAAAGCGCCTGCGTCATCACCAGCTCCGGCACCCAGCCTTTGAAATCGAGCATCTCCATCATGCCGCGAATCTCACGCCGCATCTGATTGGCCATGGGGTGATCGGCCTTGTTGACGACGAACACGTCCGCGATTTCCATGATGCCGGCTTTGAGCACCTGGATGGAATCGCCGCTGCCGGGTTGCAGCGCGACCAGTGTGGTTTGCGCGAGCTCGGCGATCTCGATCTCGCTCTGCCCGACGCCCACCGTTTCGATGAGAATCACTTCGAGTCCAAACGCATCCATCAGCAGAATTGTGTCGGCGGTAGCGCCCGAAACGCCACCCAGATGGCCGCGGCTAGCCATCGAGCGGATGAACACGTCGGGATCCACAAAGTGCTCGGTGAGGCGGATCCGATCCCCGAGCAAAGCGCCGTGCGAAAACGGCGAGCTGGGATCGACCGAAATCACACCGACGGTTTTTCCGAGCGAGCGCGCTTTGCGCACGATTCCCGATGCGAGCGTCGATTTTCCAACGCCCGGCGGCCCGGTAAGACCGATGGTCAACGCGCGCCCGGCTCGCGGATACACGTGGCGAATGAGTTCGGCGCCGCGTCCGCTCTCGGTCCACGAGATCGCGCGTGCCAGGCCGCGCATGCGGCCAGCGTCGAAGTCGCGCAACACGGTATCCCGATTCGTCAATGCTCCCAAAGTATCGATGGATTGCGTTGAGCTGCCGGGATCACCCTCCCCGCCGTGGAAGAAGCTACGCAATGCTGCCTGCGGCGCTCCTGGCAACGTCGCTGGCGTTGACGCCCGCGCAATCGGCGAAGATCGATGCGGTGGTCGCGCAAGTGATGCAATCGAGCCACATACCCGGGCTCTCTCTCGGCATTGCCCGTAAGGGGCACGCGATATTCTTGCGGGGTTATGGCACGCGCGTGTGCGCATCGCAAGCGCGTGCGAACTCGTACACCGTCTATCGCGTCGGCTCAATCACCAAACAATTCACTGCCGCGCTCGTCATGCAAGAAGCGGACCGCAGCGCGTTGCCGCTCAACGCCGAGGTCGACGGCATCACCATCGCGCAGCTGCTTTCGCAAACCAGCGGCCTGGTGTCGTACACCGACGATGGCGAGACGCTCGATCGCGCGCTCAACGCGCCGACACAATTCAAGCCGGGAACGGCTTGGCAATACAGCAACAGCAATTACTACCTGCTGGGCACGGCGCTGCAATCGGTGACTAAGCAGAGCTACGCCGCGCTGCTGGCCGAGCGCATCACCGGGCCGCTGCACTTGACCTCGACGACCTTCGTGCCGCCACGCGTCGAAAACGAAGCGCAAGGCTGCACGTGGGATGGATCGGCATGGCGGCCGGCGCCGGACGACCCAAACGATCAACCCGATCTTGCCTTTAGCGCGAGCGCAATGAGCAGCAACGTGCCCGATTTACTGACGTGGCTTTGGAATCTCTATGACGGTTCGATCGTCGCGCAAGACAGCTTCGAACAGATGACGACCTCGTGGACGCTTGCCGACGGCACCCCGACCAACTACGGCTTCGGCTTCTTCACCGGCACGTGGTACGGGTTGCGCATCGCGCAGCACCCGGGTTACATCGACGGATTCAGCGCCGAGGATGCGATCGTCTTGGACGACGGCACGTCGCTCGCGATTCTCACCAATGCAGATCGTGTCTCGCTGGTTCCGCTCGCGAAGAGTTTGATCGAGATCGTCGAGCCGGTGAAAAACCCGGCGATGGTCGCGACGCTTTCTGCGCCCGGCGTCTTCGAAGATCCGGCCGTCACTACGCTGGTCAAAACCGTCGTCGAGCAGCTCGCCGCGAATACGCTCGATCGCTCGCTGCTCACACCGGGCTTCGCGGCTTCGCTCGACGAAGGCCGGCTCGCCGCTTATGCGAGCGCACTGCGTCCGCTCGGGAAGCTCGAGCAGACGCTCTTCAACCAATCGACCACCGTCGACGCGATCACCAGCGATATCTATACGCTGAACTTCGAACGCGGCCGCCTGACCCTGACGCTCAATCTACGGGGCGGTAAGATCGACGCGCTGACGCTGGAACGCGGGCGCTAACGCGATGTTGCGCGCGATTGCCGCGTCGTTGCTGATCGCGCAGACACTCATCGTCCCCCTAACCGGGGCGCGCAGCCGCAGTATCCAAACCGAGTCGCTTTTTCACACCCTTTTCCACGATTTTTTTCTCGAGGACGATGGCACGACGTACGTTCAAACCGGCGACATTCCGGCGATGTGGCTCCGCGATTCGTCGGCGCAAACGATTCCCTACGTGCGCTTTCAATCCGAGTACCCGCTGCTGCGCACGCGCTTTGCCGGCGTGATCGAAAGAAATGCGCGCGCGATCGACAAGGACGTGTACGCCAACGCCTTTCAAGACGACTATCATACCTGGGAGCGCAAGTGGGAGGTCGATTCGATCGCGTGGCCGGTGGTACTAACCGAGGCGTACTACAGCGCCACGCACGACCGCAGCATTTTCACGCCGAACCTGCACGTGGCGCTGCGGCAAATCGTCTACACCTACAACTGCGAAGAGCATCATCGCGAGTGCAGCCATTACGTCTACCCCTACCACGTGCCGACACACGAGGAATTCGACGAGGGAACCGGCCTGATCTGGGGCGCGTTTCGGCCCTCTGACGATCCGGTCGAATATCGCTTCAACATTCCGCAGAACGTTCTGGCGGCCGTCGCCTTGCGCGATATCACGCACCTTGCGCGCGTTGGCTACGGCGACGCGGCGCTCATCGCGCAGGCACGGTCGTTGGAGGCGCGTGTCGTTACCGCCATCTTACGCTACGGGGTCTTCTATAACGAGCGGCGCGGCGTGTGGATGTATGCCTACGAGACCGACGGCTTCGGGAACTACAACATCATGGATGACGCCAACTTGCCGGACCTCACGGGGCTCCCGACGATAGATTGGTGTTCGTCCTACGATCCGATCTATCTCAACACGCGCGCGTTCACGCTGAGCATGGATAACCCGTGGTATTTCAGCGGCCGCTACGCGCAGGGACTGGGAAGTCCGCACACGCCGTACGGCTACGTCTGGCCGCTGGGCATCATTGCGCGTGCGATCACATCAACCGACGTGCGCGAGGTCGAGAACAGCATTACGACGCTGGCGGAAACCGATAGCGAGGACGGCTTGATTCACGAGAGTTTCTATCCGGACGGCTACTGGCGCTACACGCGGCAAGAATTCGGCTGGGCGAACGCCTTATACGCCGAGCTATTGTTCCGCACGGTCGGCGGCTATCCGCCGCTCGAGCACGTGCCCGGCGACGAGGTGATGCTACCGTTCGAACGGCGTTCGCCAACACCGGTACTCGTGTCAGAGATGGATCAACTCGAGAACACGGCCGACGTCGTAGGCACGCTTGGACGATTGCTCTACGAAGGCCGCGCCGCAGCGATCAATCAGGCGCCGTAGCGGCGCTGCCGCTCGCCGTATACCGCGAGGGCTTGCGCAAACGTGGCGTCGTCGAAATCGGGCCACATCACCGGTAGCGTGAGCAGTTCGGTATAGGCGAGCTGATAGAGCAAGAAGTTCGAAACGCGGTGTTCCGCGCCGGTGCGGATCAGGAGATCGGGATCGGGCGCGTGCGGTGCATACATCTTCGCGCGCAGGGACGATTCATCGATGTCGTTGGGTGCTAGGCGGCCCGCGGCAACCTCGACGGCCACAGCCTGCACGGCGCGCACGATCTCACTTCGGCCGCTGTAGTTCAGCGCGAGCGCGAGCGTGATGCGCGTGTTGCCCTTGGTGCCCTCAACCAAATCGTGTAGCGCCGAGCGCGCCGGAAGCGCAAACGCATCCAATTCGCCGATGATTTCGACGCGCACGCCTTGGCGTACGAGATCGGCCTTCTCGCTGCGGGCGCACGCCGCGTACAGGCTCATGAGCAGACTTACTTCGTGCGATTCACGCTGCCAATTCTCGGTGGAAAATCCGTAGGCAGTCACACGCCGAACGCCCGCCTGCGCTGCGGCGCGCACGGCCCCGCGCAACGCGCCGACGCCCCGGCGGTAGCCCTCGGCGATCGGCAAGCCGTGCTCGCGCGCCCACCGGCGATTGCCGTCCATAATGACGGCGACGTGCTCGGGGGCGCTATCCGGAAGACGGGCTTGCAGCATATTTGACTTTGTACCACAAAGTAATGTCGCGCCGCAAGAGCGCGCCCGCGCGTTCGCCAACTCACCCGAGCACCATGAGTCAAGGCTATTACCGGTACCCGACAATCTCGGGCGATCGCATCGTTTTCGTCTGCGAGGATGACCTCTGGAGCGTACCCGCCGGTGGCGGAGTCGCCACTCGGCTGACCGTGAGCTTTGGCACCTGCTCGACGCCGCGGCTCTCGCCCGACGGGAGCACGATCGCCTTCATTTCGACCGATGACGGCAATCCCGAAGTCTACGTGATGCCGGCGGGCGGCGGCAAACCACAGCGATTGACGTTTCTGGGGTCGACGCTGGCGCAGGTCGTCGGCTGGAGCAGCGATGGTCGCGAGATCCATTTTGTGGCGAACGCACGCGCGTGGTACGAAGGCGAAACGCGGCCGTTCACGATCGCGCGCGATGGCGGCGCTCCGCGCGACCTCCAACTCGGGCACGCACGCGCGTTTTCCGCCGGGCCGAACGGCGCGTTGGTCCTCGGCCGCAACGCGGTCGATCCGGCGCGCTGGAAGCGCTATCGCGGCGGTACCGCCGGCGAGATCTGGATCGATCCGCAAAACCGCGGCGACTTCGAGAAACTGCGTTTGCCTGACGGCAACCCTACCTGGCCGATGTGGATCGGCGAGCGCATCTATTTTCTCGCCGATCAGGAGGGCATCGGCAACATCTATTCCTGCGCGCTCGATGGCAGCGACGTCCTGCGTCACTCGCACGAGAGCGAATACTACGCGCGCTTTCCGTCGACCGACGGGTCACGCATCGTCTACTCGAGCGGCGGCGCACTCAGCGTCATCGACGTTGCCGCTGACAGCGTAACCCAGCTCAACATCGGAGCGCCCTCGGCCGAACCGCAAACGGTGCGCCGCTTCGAGCACGCGGCCGAAGATCTCGAGCATTTCGTGCCGAGTCCCGACGGTACGCGTCTGGCCTTTATCGCGCGCGGACAGGCCTTCACGATGCCGTTCTTCGAAGGCGCAGTGCTCAATCACGGCGGCACCAGCCGCGTGCGCACGCGGCTAAGCGAATGGCTCAAGGACGGCAAGCGTTTTGCGTGCGTAACCGATGGCAGCGGATTCGAGCAGATCGCGGTGCAGCGCGCCGACGTCGCCGACGAGCCGAAAATCGTGACCAACGGCGACATCGGCCGCGTGACCGAGCTCGCGGCCTCGCCGGCCAGCGACGTGATCGCCTTTGCGAACCACCGCCACGAGCTGTGCTTGATCGATCTCGACGACGGCAAAGTGCGCGTGATCGACACGAGCCCGGCGCAGCGCGTCGCGGATCTTGCCTTTTCACCCGATGGACGCTACATCGCGTACGTCTATTCGCCCACCCGCGGCGCTTCGATCATTCGCGTTGCAAAGGTGCGCTCCGGGAAAGTGCACGACGTCACCGCGCCGCTTCGCGTCGACCATTCACCCGCCTGGGATCCGCAAGGCAAATATCTCTACTTCATCTCGACCCGCGACTTTCATCCGGTCTACGATGCGCTCCAATTCGATTTGAGCTTCCCGCAAGCGCAGCGCCCGTTCGTCGTGACGCTGCGCAGCGACGTGCCCTCACCGTTCGTGCCGTTGCCGCGTCCGATCCATCGCGATCACGACCACGATCACGATCACGATCACGGCAGTGAAAAGAAAAACGAGAAGCCCGAAGAGCTGCGGATCGATATCGACTTCGACGAAATCGCCGGCCGCGTGCTGGGCTTCCCGGTCGAGGAAGGCGAGTACGATCAGCTCGTCGCGGTGAAGGGCCGCGTGCTCTATACGCGCTTCCCCGTCACCGGCATCAAGAACGCCGACGACGACGAAGAGGAGGCCGCCGGCGGCACGCTCCACGCCTACGACTTTGAAAGCCTGCGTCAGGCAACCGTTGCGAGCGACGTGGGCGAGATCCGTCTCGGCGCCGACGGGCACACGCTGGTGTATCGCTCGCACGACCGCTTGCGCGCGATCGATGCGACGGCCGATTTGGGCGACGAAGAGCCCGAGAAGCCGTCCAACGAGTCGGGCCGCAAGAGCGGCTGGATCGACCTGGACCGCGCGAACGTCGAAATCGAACCGCGCGACGAATGGGCGCAGATGTATCGCGAAGCCTGGCGTTTGCAGACCGAACAATTCTGGGTCGAAGACATGAGCGACATCGACTGGGATCGCGTCTACGATCGCTATAAAGCGATTCTTCCGCGCGTGCGCACGCGCACCGAGCTCTCCGACGTCATTTGGGAAATGCAAGGCGAACTCGGGACGTCGCACGCCTACGAGTACGGCGGCGATCATCGGGTCCCGCGACAGTATCAGCGCGGCTTTCTCGGCGCGGACGTCGAGTGGGACGAGGAACGCGGCGGCTATCGTATCGGGCGCATCTATCGCGGCGACTCATGGAACCGTAGCGAAGACTCGCCGCTCGCCGAGCCCGGCCTCGACATTCACGAGGGCGACGTGTTGGTCGCACTCGGCGGCAAGCGGCTCTCGCGTGACGTTGCGCCGGACCGCTTGCTGGTCAACGGCGCGGGGAAGGACGTCTCGGTGACGATTCGCACGCGTAAAGACGAAGAGCGCACCGTCATGGTCAAGGCGCTCGCCAGTGAAGCAGCGCTGCGCTATCGCGCCTGGGTTGAAACCAATCGTCGCTACGTGCACGACAAGACCAACGGTCGCGTGGGGTACATTCACATTCCCGACATGGGACCGTGGGGCTTTGCCGAGTTCCATCGCGGCTATCTCAGCGAATTCGACCGCAAAGGCTTGATTGTCGACGTGCGCTACAATCGCGGCGGTCACGTCTCGCCGCTCCTGCTCGAAAAACTAGGCCGGAAGCGCGTCGGTTACGACGTGCCGCGCTACGGGATGGCGATTCCCTATCCGCCCGAATCGGTGGCCGGTCCGATGATGGCGATCACCAATCAATTTGCCGGCTCGGATGGCGACATCTTCAGCCACTGCTTCAAGCTCTACAAACTCGGGCCGCTCGTCGGCAAACGGACGTGGGGCGGCGTCATCGGCATCAACCCCTATCACCACTTGGTCGACGGCACGCTCACCACGCAGCCCGAGTACTCGTTCTGGTTCTCCGACGTGGGCTGGAAGGTGGAGAACTACGGCACCGATCCCGACTACGACGTGGACTACGCGCCGCAAGATTACCGCGACGGCCGCGATCCACAGATGGATTTCGCCCTGCGCATGATGGACCGCGCGCTCGAGTACACCACCGAACTGCGTCCGGATCTCTCGACCCGCCCGTCACTGCCGCTACCAACGCTGGTGTAATCACCTTGTCACCCCGAGCGTAGGCGCGAAGCGCCCTAGTCGAGGGAAGCGCCTCACCGGCTTGGAAGAGGGGGCTGACCCGCGCCCCCTTCATGTGCCATTTGGACTATTGCGATGCAGAGACGTTCGCGTGATGGAACATTCTGGGAGAGTGCATTTTGAACGCGGTTGTAGAATCGTAGGAGCGGCACTCGTCGCGCAGATGTGGGACCGGCTACTTTCGTTTTTGGAGTTGGTTGTCTTCGATGACTATAAATATTCTGACCATCATTCAAGATGATGCGATGGTAATGTGCGCCGACAGCATGCTGACGCTGCAGGACTATATTCCTATCGCGGGCGGTGCAGTCGTGACGACGTTCGAGAACGCCGAGAAGATCATTGAACTCGGTCGTCGTAAGCCCGCGGCGGCCATGATAAGCGGCTCGGCGGCGATCGGCGAACGCTTGGTAAGCAGCTACCTTCGGGATGCCTCACGGTCGATCGACAGAACCTCCAAAGCCTCGGATGCGACGATCGTAAACACGGTCGTGCGCGTCATCGATAAACCCTATATCGCCTGGACCCACACGTTGCGGCGCGACATGGCAACCCGGCTGAGCCAAGTAGACGCTCTATCAGAGATCAACACCGAGCGAAAAAAACGAAAACTACCGCCCCTTGATCATATTACGCCAGAACAGATTGCCATTAAGGGCGCGCGAGACAATGGCGACGACATCGTGCATACGATTGAGGTTTCGCCTTTGACAATCGTTGTCTGCACGTACTTCGCAAGTGGGCCACGCGCAACCGAACTTCGTTGGCCTGGCTGCCACCGAACGACACGCTACCCAGGATCTGTGCTCTGGTGGTGGGGTTCGGGCGGATCGGCGATCTCGCGACTGATCACCGGCTGCGATTTCGACCTACTGACGTCTCACGTGGACGCTGGCACGCCGGATTCGCCCAAGGCGAAAGAAGTTATCGAGTATGCGGATCGGTGGAAGAGCAACTACCAAATGCCAACGCCCGTTTCCGCGCTTCCGCTACAAGACGCCGTAGAGTTTACGGAATATCTTGGACAGGTAGCGTGCGGTTATGATAAATTTAAAGCAGGTCCTGCAGGCGTGGGAGGGACCCTCGAGTCGCTTGTGTTACGGCGAGGACTCCGTGAGTGGGTAAAGCGAAAGCGAGTTCACTCCGCGATCTACGACCGTGATGCGAGAGGAGGAAGCAGCGCATGAAAGATTGGTTTTCGCTTTCGGGCTCGGAGTCGCAAAGCGGTTCGGCGGGCGACCTCTCTGTTGCACAGGCTATCAAGAATGCTGAGGACGCACGAGTCGCCTCGAAGCCAGAAGTGGGAAGCTCCTTCAGGGGAACTCACGCCGATGAGGCCACATCGCCGTGCATCTCGAGTGGCGTCTCCGTCAAGCAAAAACGGCGCGCCTAGCGCCGCGCAAGTTAAACAAAGAACGCTCTCACCAGGCGCTTTTTGTTTTATAACGCCCCCATGAATTAACAACATCTCGGCGATCCCTCGACTACGCTTCGCTACGCTCGGGATGACAAGTTGTGCTATGATCTGATCGTTCAAGGTGTCACGTTCGATCGACCCATCGAAGCGCGCGAGGCGCCGCAGTAATGCGGCGCCTCGTCATTTCAGCGCAAGTATTTGTCGAACCAGCCGACCATGCGTTCGAGAATGTCGATCTGATTCTTGGGTTGGCGCGGGCCGTGGCCTTCGTCGGCGTAGACGACGAGCTGTGAGGGAACGCCGAGCGTTTGCATCGCGTGGTAGAACTCGAAGGCTTGCGGCGCCGGCACTTCCTCGTCGCGTTCACCCTGCAGAATCAAGACCGGCGTGTGCGAGTTCTTGATGAACGTGATTGGCGAGCTCTTCGCGTACACCGCGGGATCATCATAGACCGACGCGCCGAAGAACGGAATCATCCACTGATCGATTTTGTTCTGCCCGTAGTACGATTGCCAGTTCACGATGCCCGCGCCGGCGACGATCGCTTTGAAGCGAGTGGTCTGCGTCTCCGCCCACATTGCCATGTAACCGCCGTAGCTCCAGCCGAAGAGTCCGAGGCGATTCGGATCGATCGGCGCCTTGGCGATCGCCGCATCGAGGCCGGCGAGATCGTCGCGCCAATCGCCGTACCCGAAGTCCTTGATGTTGGCCTGCTCGAAGGTTGCGCCTTGACCGTAACTGCCGCGCGGGTTCGGCTCGTAGACGAAGTAGCCGCGCGCGGTCGCCGCCGCGACAAAGCGGGAGTCGTATGACGGCGTCCACTCCGACGACGGTCCGCCGTGAATGTAGGTGATCATCGGGTACTTCTTCGCCGGATCGAACGCAAGCGGGTAGATCAGCCAGCCCTGCACCGTATACGGATCGCTCTTCCACGATAGCGACACCGCTTTGCCCAAAAGGTTCGGTACCGAGCCGTTTGCATTGGTGACTCGATGCAGACTCGGCGGCGTGCCGGCCCAGATCTCCGCCGGCATCGAGAACGACGTGCGAACAACCGCGATTTCGTCGGCGTTCTTTGCGAGCGAAAGGCTGCGCAGCGATTCCGCACCGGCAAGCACGGTCGTGGTCGCGCCGGTAGCCGGATCGAGGTTCATCAGGTGCAACGTTCCCAGCACATGCGCGACGAGCACGATGCGGTTAGGCTGCGTCCAGTGCAAATCGGCGACGTTGAACTTTGCGCCGGGCATAGCGTCGCGCGACGTGCCGTCTTTCGCGTCGACGATGTACACGTCGCCGCCAACCGGACCGAAATCGCTCATGATCCCGCCGACGATCGCAATGTGCGAGCCGTCGGGCGACCACTGCGGATCGTTGATTTGGAACTTCGGGGCGAGAAGATCGTGCAGCGTGCCGCCGGTCGCAGGAACGGTCGCAAGCTTCGCGATCCACCAATTATTGTCGCCGTTACCGCGCGCGTAGGTGCAGGCGAAGCGAGACGAATCCGGCGCCCATGCATACTCATAGACATAATCGACGCTCGGCGTGACCAATGTCACTGCGCCGCTGCGCGCATCGACCGTGGCGATCTGCTGCTCATCGGTCACGCTACCGATCACGCCGACGTCGCGCGCGCCGGCCGCGAGCGCGCCCGCGAGGCGATGCGGATGCGCGATATACAGAAACGCGAGGTTTTTGCCGTCAGGTGACCAGGTGAGGCGCTGCGGCAACCCGCCGAGCGCGGCGAGCAGACGTACGCCGCTGCCATCGGCCGCGGCAACATACAACGAGGGCCGGCCTTTCGTCCGCGCGTCGGCAAGAAACGCCAGATGCGAGCCGTCGGGCGACCACACCGGAAACGTCGCGTCGGCTTTCGGCGCTCCGGGAACGCTCAACCGCACGCGGCGATGCGTCGTGAGACTTTCGGCCCATACGGTGTTGGCGTGGTGAAACGTTTGTTGCCACGCAACGCGCGTGCCGTCGGGTGAGATCGCAACGGTGCCGTAATCCGTGAGACTGTCGGTGATGCGTAGAACGTCGCGCATCGAGGGCGCCGCTTGTGCGAACAGTGTACACGAAAGACTTAACGCTACTATGAGCGCTGCGAAACGAAGGCTTAACGTCATGCCGCCGATGATACGCCCGACGACGCGCGATAGCATGCTAGAGTAAACCAAGAGCCGCACACGCTCGGTAGGACCTATAGATTTATCAATAGGCCATATTGACATGTGCTTGGCAAACTTTGTATAAGGGTATATCAGTCCAAGTATCAAACGCAAGCCATCCAATTGAGCCGATCCAATGGACGAAATGAGCGGTCCAATGATGAAGGAGTCCGAGTTGAATACGAACGAGCGCTGGGCAGGTGTGGAACGCCCGTACACTCGCGAAGAAGTCCGCAAGCTGCAAGGCAGCGTGATCGTCGAGCAGACGCTTGCGCGCCTGGGAGCGGGGCGCTTCTGGTCCCTCCTGCACGAGCCGCAGGCGACCGCGGGCCTCGGGACGATGACCGGTGGACAGGCCGTGCAGGCCGCCAAGGCCGGGCTCAAAGTGATTTATTGCAGCGGCTGGCAAGTCGCTGCCGATGCGAACAGCGCGGGCAACGTCTACCCGGATCAAAGCCTGTATCCGGTCAACAGCGTTCCGCAACTCGTTAAACGCATCAACAACGCACTCCAACGCTACGATCAAGTCGAGACGCTCGAAGGCCGCGGCACGCCGGCGAATTTCTTGCCGATCATTGCCGACGCGGAAGCCGGATTCGGCGGCCCGCTCAACGTCTTCGAGTTGACGAAGGCCATGATCGAGGCCGGCGCCGCGGGCGTGCATTTGGAAGACCAGCTCAGCTCGGAGAAAAAGTGCGGCCACCTCGGCGGCAAAGTGTTGATCCCGACGCAACAAGCAGTGCGGCACTTGATCGCCGCCCGGCTCGCCGCCGACGTGCTCGACGTGCCGACGGTCATCATCGCCCGCACCGACGCGCAAGCCGCGACCCTTATCACCAGCGACGTCGATCCGATCGACCGCGAATTCATCACCGGCGAGCGTACGCCCGAAGGCTTCTTCCACACGCGTGAAGGCGTCGACGCGTGCATCGCGCGCGGCCTGGCCTATGCTCCGTATGCCGATCTACTGTGGATGGAAACGTCCGAGCCCGATATCGAGGTCGCGCGCAAGTTCGCGACGGCAATCCACGCAAAGTTCCCGGGCAAGTTGCTCGCTTACAACTGCTCGCCATCGTTCAACTGGAAGAAGAAGCTCGACGACGCGTCGATCGCCGCGTACCGCGAAGATCTCAACGCGCTGGGCTACAAGTTCCAGTTCATCACCCTGGCCGGCTTCCACGCTCTCAACTACAGCTTCTTCGAGCTCGCCCGCGACTTCAAGGACCGCGGAATGTCGGCCTACGCCGAATTCCAGCAGCTCGAATTCGCCGCCGAGTCCAACGGATATACCGCTACGCGCCACCAGCGCGAGGTGGGCACGGGCTACTTCGACGAAGTGGCGCAGACGATCAGCGAGGGTCAATCCTCGACGACCGCCCTGCACGGTTCGACCGAAGCCGAGCAGTTCTACGGCAACGGTCATACCAATGAGGTTTTGAGCGTCTAACATGAACGTCGCCCCCGCAGGTTTCGCCGTCGAGCGAGACCTGCCGGCGGGGTTCGCGGAGTTCTACCTTCCGCTGCACGAACGGTTCACGCCGGAGCAGCAGCGTCTTTCGCATTCGCGAGCCGAGCGGCTCGCGCGTGCGCACCGTGGCGATCTCCCGAACTACTTGCCGGCATCGCAAGCCACGACCACCGACTGGCGCATCGAGCTGCCCGCCTGGTGTCTAGATCAACGCAACCAGATGACCGGTCCCGCGGACGACGCGGAACTGGTCGTCAAGTTGCTCAACTCGGGCGCACCCGGGGTGATGCTCGATCTCGAAGATTCGATGGCCAATACCTGGGAGCACCTGATGCTTGGCCAAGCGAACTTGGTCGCCGCGCTCTACGGTGAGCTTACATACGATGACAAGAAGCGCGGTAAGACTGTCGGCATCAATCCGAGTTCGACGGTCGTGTGGAACCGCGTGCGCGGTTTACACATGTCGCAAGCCGGGCTGCTACGCGATGAACTAACCAGCGCATCGCTGTTCGATACCGCGCTGCTGGCCTATCGTCTCGATTACGATCGGCTCAAGCATCCACTCTGCATCTACATTCCGAAATCCGAGTCGGCTGAAGAGGCGCTGTGGTGGAAAGGCCTCTTCGACGCGATCATTGCCGCCAAAGGCTGGGAAGCCGGCTCGATCAAAACGATGGCGCTGATCGAAGCGCATCCGGTCGCCTACGAGATGGAAGAATTCCTCTTCAATCTGCGGGAGTACATTCTCGGGCTCAATCTCGGGCGCTGGGACTACATGGCGAGCCTCGCGCACTTCAATCTGCACGATCCCAACTGGATCTTGCCCGATCGCAATTCGATTCCGTTCGACGTCCCGTTCTTTCAGAATTTGCGCGTACTGATGCCCGAGATCACGCACAAACACGGCGCGCTGGCCATCGGCGGCATGACCGCACTCTTTCCCGATCGTTCGAACCCCGAGCTCAACGCGCGCGCGCTCGACGTGCTCGAGCGCGACAAAAAGAACGAGGCGGCGTGCCTGATGGACGGCGCCTGGACCGGGCACCCCGATCAGAACGAGATCGCGGTCGCGCAGTTCCCGTTTCCGAATCAACTCGAGAAGCGGCCGAAGTTGACCACGATTCATCCCGACCTGCGCCCCGCCCCCAAAGGCGTCGGCTCGATGACCCTCGACGGCACGCGCGAGGCCGTCCGCACCGTGATCCGCTATCGCCACGGCGTGCTCAATGGGCTTGGCGCAAGCTTGCTCGACGGATACATGGAAGATCTAGCAACCGACCGGATCTACCGCGTGATGATCGCGCAGCGGCTACGCTTTCCCGGTCCGTATACGCCGTCGTCGCTCTCACAAATCTTCGACGAAGAAACAGCCAAGCTCGGTCCCGAGTATCAGCGGGCGCGCGAACTCTCCGAGCAGATGATTCTGACCGGAGCGTTCGACCCGAAGTAGCGCCTTAGCGCTTCTTCGAAGCTTTTTTCTTGCGCGTGCCGGTTGTGGCGCGCCGCTTGCGGGTCGCAGCCGCCTTCTTGGCCGAGCGCTTGCGATCGGCAGCCGTGCGTCCGGTTTTCGGCCGCGTGGTGAAGTCGCCGGCACTCGTTTCGGTCATGTCGACGCCGTAGTGCTTGGCGGCCTTCTTGATGTTTGCGAAGGCGAGTTCACGCTCGTCCTTGGTGACGCCGGTCATCTGGTCGAAACGCGCGATGGCGTTGCGCACGTGCTTTGCGTCGGTTAGCGGCTCCTTACGCTTACTGGGAATCGCGAAGACGCTATTCGGCAGATCGCTGCGTTCGGTCAGTTCACCGTGCTTTTCATGCGGTTTCCAGGTTGCTCGCATCGCTAGGCCCTCGCGTAAGCGTTGTCATCTGGATCCCACGTGGTTTGCATGAGTGACACCCTCCTGACGTGAGGCAAGATAGGCGCGGACCGCGGGGTCGATCGTCAGACCTATTGCGCGTTCAAACGCGACCCGCGCCGCTTCGGTTTGGCCACAACGCGCGAGCATGTCGGCACGGGCGGCCCAGTACGGTTGATAGTGTACCATGCGGACATCGCCGGCAAACATCTCGAGCGCATCGAGCCCGGCGCCGGCACCACGGTGCGCGGCAAGCGCTACGGCACGATTGAGCCCGACCACCGGCGAGCTCGTTAATGCCAGCAGTGCATCGTAGAGGAACACGATCGCCGCATAGTCCGGCGCGCGCGCAAAGCGACGCACCGCATGCGCGGACTGAATCGCCGCCTCGAGCTGGAACCGGCCCAGATTGTTGGCACCCGCCGCATGCGCCAGCAGAGCCTCGGCTTCATCGATCAGCGCGTGGTCCCAGCGTTGCGGGTCTTGCGCATCGAGCGGAACGAACGTTCCTTCCGCGCCGCGCCGAGCATCGCGGCGCGCGTGTGCGTGCAGCATCAGCGCAATGAGGCCGCCCACTTCCGGTTGATTCGGACAGGCCTCGCGGACCAGACGTCCCAGCCAGATGGCTTCGCGCGCAAGTCCCCGCGTATCCGGATCGGCTTCGCTCGGGTCGTCCCAACCTTGCCCAAACGTCACATAGATCGCTGCCAGCACCGCATCGAGCCGCTCGGGGAATTCCTCGGTCAAAGGTACGGCGAGCGGAATACCCGCGCCCACGATTTTGCGCTTCGCGCGCACCAATCGCTGGCTCATCGTTGCCGGTGCAACGAGAAACGCCGACGCGATGCGCGCGGCATCGAAGCCCAGCACGATCTGAAGCATCAACGGCGCGCGAATCTCCTGCGCGATGGCCGGATGCGCGCACGCGAAGAGCATGCCGATGCGCTCGTCCTCCGGCTCTTGATTCGCCTCGAAGGCCGTTTGCGCGATGCGCGCGACGTGTGCGACGCGCTCGAGCGCAAGCGTTTCGCTGCGGCGGCGCCGCATGCCGTCGAGCGCGCGATTGCGCGCGACCACCGACAGCCAGGCTTCGGGCCGTAGCGGTACGCCTTCAACCGGCCAACGCTCAAGCGCCGCGGCGAACGCGTCGGCTAACGCGTCCTCCGCGGCGTCGAGACCGCAACGAGAGGCTAGATACGCGAGCAGCTTCCCGTAGCTTTCGCGCGCGGCGCGTTCTACACTCGAACCGGCTGTTCCCAAATCGCGCGCACCTCCACGGTGCCGTGGCTTGCGCCCGGACAACGGGCCGCCCACTTGAGCGCCTCGTCGAGATTCGCGACGTCGACCATATAGTAGCCGGCGAGCTGTTCCTTCGACTCGACATACGGGCCGTCGAGCACGGTCGTCTTGCCGCTGGGATCGACACGCACTTGCGTCGACTCAGTCGCGGGCTTGAGCCGATCGCCGCCGACATAGACACCGGCATCTTTGAGCGCCTGCGTGTACGCCGTGTACGCTCCAGTCGCGGCCTCTAGCTGCCCGGGGGTCAACGCTTGGAAGCCGGCTGGATCGGCAAATAGGTGAAAAATGTATCGCATGGTGATGATTCCTCCTCGACACCATGACGTGCGGGGTCACCTGATTTCGACAATTCAGGCCGCTTGCCCGCGAAATCGTCCCGCTGGTCACCGGCCGGTTGACCGGCTCGGTCGCGCCGCGGTATCACGGGTGTATGACCTTCAGGCGTCCGGCAGCATGGATCTGGCTCTTCGTCATCTTTACCGCGATCGGGATATTCTTCTCACTGCAGTCATACCTCGATGACCCCGGCTCGTCCCTCACCTTGCATTTCTACTATGAGATGACGGGCGCGTGGGCAGCGATGCTGGTGGTCCCCGGGCTGGGCTGGCTCACCCGCGTCGCGCCATTCTCTCGTGGGCACATCGCCAAGGCGATCGCTGCGAACCTTGGCGGTGTCATTGCGTACACGCTCGTGCACAGCACCTTCGAGTTGCTGATGCGCTACCCGCTCCAGCCGCTCGTCGGGCTGCACCACTCCCTGGCCGGCATGGCGCAACTCACCTACGTCTCCGAAGCGCCGGGCGACGTCGTCTACTACGGATTCATCGTCTCGTCGCTCTACCTGATCCGATCCTTCATCGCCTCGCGTAACCTGCAGGCCGAGCTCGCAGAGGCGAAACTCGAAAATCTCCGCCTCCAGCTTCAGCCGCACTTCCTCTTCAACACGCTCAACGCGATCTCGTCGGTGATGTACGAAGACGTCGGTAAAGCGGATCGGATGCTGGCGCAGGTAAGCGACTACATGCGCCTGGTCCTCGCTTCGGGCGGGGCACAAGAGATTTCGCTCGACGAAGAGCTCAAGATGGAGCGGATGTACGTCGACATCATGAAAACGCGCCTCGAGCGGAGTCTCTCGCTCGACGTGCGGGTAGCCGACGACGCGCGCGATGCGATGGTGCCGTTCATGCTGCTGCAACCGCTGCTCGAGAACAGCATCCGTCACGGCATGGGCTCCTCGCGAACGTCGATCGAACTCGGCATCGACGTGGCGCGCGCCAATGGCTCGACCGTCATCCGCGTCACGGACAACGGCCTCGGCATCGACGGGTGCGCGCCGCGCGGGATCGGGCTCTCGAACGTCGCCGCACGGCTCCAGCATCTTTACGGATCCGGCGCGAGCTTCCACATCAACGCACGCGACGGCGGTGGAACGCTTGCAACCGTGAGCATTCCGGCGCACGGAGGACGTGCGTGATGGCACTGCGCGTGATGATCGCCGACGACGAAACACCGGCGCGGCGCAAATTAGCCCGCTTTCTCGGCGCGCACGACGACGTGACGATCGTAGCCGAAGCTTCCAACGGCATCGATGCGCTCGACTTGATCGCCATGACCAAACCGCAGCTCGTCTTTCTCGACATCCATATGCCCGATCTCGATGGTCTTGGCGTGGCCGAAACATTGACCCGCAGCGAAGCGCCGCCGTCGATCGTCTTTGTGACCGCCTTCGATCAATATGCAGTGAAGGCGTTCGAACTCTCCGCACTCGACTATCTACTCAAACCCTACGATCGCGAACGCTTTGAAGTAGCGCTCGGGCGCGTGCGTGCCTCGCTTGAGGCCAAGCCCGATACTACAAAGCTCGCCGACACGCTCTCGCAACTGCGCAATGAGGAGAAATTCGTACGCCGGCTGCTCATTCCCAACGACGGCCGTTCCTTTTTCGTCGCGGCGCGCGAGATCGCGCGCTTTGAAGCCAACGGCAACAGTGTCGCGGTTCACACCGGACGCGGAAATCATGCCTTGCGTGCGACGCTCGAAGCGCTCGAGGCACGGCTCGACCCGGCACAGTTCGCGCGCGTGCATCGCTCGCACATCGTCAACATCGACGAGATTGCCGAGATTCACCCGTGGTTCCACGGCGACTATAAGATCCTCATGCGCGACGGCACCGAGATTGCCTGGAGCCGTCGCTACGCCTCACAACGTCCTGACCTTTTGAAGTAGAAGGAGCTCGCATCATGACCAAACGCGTGGCGTGGATTTCCGCCGCCGTCGTCTTCCTCGTGCACGCACTCGGCAACGCGCACTACGGCTTCTTCCGCGACGAGCTGTACTTCATCATCTGCGGGTTTCACCCGCAATGGGGTTACGTCGATCAGCCGCCGGTGGTGCCGCTGCTCGCGGCGTTCACGCAGCTGGGCGGTCACTCGCTGTTCTTGTTGCGTTTAGTTCCCGCGCTGTGCGCGGCTGCCGGTGTGTACGTCACGTGCCTGGTCGTGCTGGAATTCGGCGGCGGCATCTTTGCGCAAGCGATCGCATCGGTGGCGTTTCTCTTCGCGGGCGTGCTATTGAGCTTCGGGCAAAAGGTCGGTCCCGACGAAATTGGGCTGTGGGCGTGGCCACTGCTGGCGCTGCTGATCGTTCGCATCGTCAAAGGCGGCAATCCGCGCCTTTGGCTTGCAGCGGGATTGGTTGGCGGCATCGCGATCGAGAGTAAGTACGCAGTCCTGTTCTTTCTCGTGGCGCTTATCATTGGTATCGTCCTGACGCCGCAGCGACGCATCCTTGCGAGTTGGTGGTTTGCGGCGGGCGCCGCGCTGATGCTCGTCATCGCGCTGCCGAACTTCCTCTGGCAGGCACACTATGACTTCCCGATGTGGGAACTGCTGCGCAACGGACAAAACGGAAAGAACGTCATCGTTGGGCCATTAGTCTACTTGCTACAAGAGGTCTTGATCACCAACGTCTTCCTCTTTCCGGTGTGGGTGATCGGCCTGTACTGGTTCCTGCGCAACGGCACGTATCGTTTCTTAGGCTATACGTACGTCATCCTGATCGCGGAGATGATGCTCTTCCACGGCAAGCACTACTATCCGGCGGATATCTATCCAATTCTCCTTGCTGCCGGCGGCGTCCAGATCGAGGCCTGGACCTCCAACCTTTCCATCGCTCGGACTGTAATTGTGGCCTACATGCTCGTCCTCGGCCCGGTGTTCGTGCCGTACTCACTGCCGATTCTGTCCGAGCCCGGCTTCGTCGCGTACCAAAAGCGGCTGGCCGATCTGCTCCCGATTCCGAAGGGCACACTTGCGACCGAGCACCATCGCGAGACGTCGACGCTTCCCGGCGATTGGGCCGACATGCACGGCTGGCCCGAGATGGCCGCACTGGTCCAACGCATTTACGACGGGCTGCCACCGGCTGAGCGTTCGCAAGTGGTCGTCATCACCTCGAACTACGGCGAAGCGGCGGCGATCCAGTTCTTCGCGCCGCGCGTCCCCGTGGTCAGCCGCCACAACCAATACTGGCTCTGGGGGCCACGCGGCTACAGCGGCAACGTGCTCATCGACGTCAACGGCGATTGCGGAGCGAAGCAGCATCTTTTCGCCCACGCGCAGCTCGCCGCGACTTTCAACGCGCCGTACACAATCGGGTGGGAGACCGACATGCCGATTATGCTTTGCCGCGGAATCAAGACGCCGCTTGCGGCGCTCTGGCCGAGCATCAAAGTCTACGAGTGATTCTTCGAGGTAACGAGTGCAAGCATGCTATACTGATGTAGCATCGGAGATATCGGCACCGGTTTTCCGCGTCCGGCTGCGGCCTATCTCGACACCATCAAGGCCATCAATGATTCGAACAAGTCCGCGATGTTCACGTTGTACCAGCGCCCGCGCGGGATAAACACGCAAGAGTACTCCACGGGTGAGCGTCACATCATTCTTCCGGGACAGTCCGCGAACTTCATCTTTTACATCTGGAAGCAGGCGAGCTACGCGAAGATGAACGTCGACGTCTACCAAAGCCCTGATTGCAGCGGGGAAGATCTGGGCGAATACGTACGACCGCTACGACATCGACACCAGTACGAATCCGCAAATCCTCAGCGGCACCCTTCATCTGCTTGGCAACGGTTGGTATCGGTTCTGGTTCAACAAATAAGCTACGAATGAAGGGCTAGAATCTCAATGAGTTTCGGATAGACGAGATCCGTTCGCGCGAGCGGATTCTCGGGATCGATGATGTCGTGATTCGCCGGAAGATTGGCCAGTTCGACGTATTCGATTCCGTCGGGCCGGTGCTTGCGCCAGCGGTCGACGACTTGCAGCGTCACGTCGTTGCTGACCGCCGGATCGTGCGTATTCACGACGGTGGCAATGCGCGTGGCGCGCGTTGCGTGTGCCCGCGCAGCAGCATACACGGCGCTGCCGATCCGCACCGTCTGCATCAACGCATGTGTCGAAAAGCGCGGGTACGCCGTCTTGGGAACCTGATTTTCCTTGACGCGCGGATCCCACCACAAGAAGAAATTGGGAAGCGTAAGCACCGTAGGCACGAGCACGTCCAACACCCAGCGCGGCAACTTCAACAGTCCGAAGTCCGGCGCGATCGGCATGCTGGTTGCGATATCCGCTCGATACTGCGCCAAGTGCGCGGAGATCGACCCGCCCATCGAGATGCCCGCGACGGCGACACGCTCACCCAGGCCGGCCGCTGCATCCACAGCCTCGTAGGCGCTAGCAAGCAGCATCTCTGCCGTTAGGGATTTCAACGCGTCGGTCATGCGATCCGCATAGCCGTGGAGCGGCATGCGCGGTACGACCACGTTCACACCGAGCACCATGAGTTGCGGGGCGAAGTCCACGTATTGGCCCGGGTTGTTGGTGAACCCATGAAAGAGCACGACGCTCCATGGCGCGCGCGCCCCGTGCACGTAGAGCGCTGTGCGCGCACTGCGCTCGATCCGCTCGTCGTCGCGATCCATGATCGCCTTGAGACGTCGAATGCCTTCGTCGTAGGACGACGCCGGCGAACTAGCGGGTACGGCGAGCATGCCACGCGCAGCCGGCAATGTGATCGTTTACTAAACCTGTGGCCTGCATGAATGCATACATGATCGTGGGGCCGACGAAACGGAATCCGCGCTTGATGAGATCTTTGCTGAGCGCCTGCGATTCGTCGCTTTGCGCCGGCAGGTCTTCACGGCGCTTAATATGGTTGTTGATCGTCTTCCCGCCGATGAAGCCCCAGACGTATTTGTCGAACGACCCGAACTCTTTTTGGATTTTCAAGAACGCCTTGGCGTTGCTCACCGTCGACTCTACCTTCGCGCGGTTGCGCACGATGCCGGGATCGAGCAGAACCTTCTCGACGCGCGCCGGCGTCATGCGCGCAACCTTCGCAGGATCGAAATCGCAAAAGAGTTTGCGGTAGTGATCGCGCTTGCGCAGGATCGTTTCCCAACTCAAGCCTGCTTGCGCCCCCTCGAGGGTGATGAATTCGAAGAACGTCCGGTCGTCGTGAACCGGACGCCCCCACTCTTCGTCGTGGTATTTCTGCGAGAGCTCGGTTGTGGCCCAGCTGCAGCGCTGCTGCTTCAATGCGAAGTTACCGCGGCAAGCAGTTCGCTTGCCTCCTGGGGGTTGACCGCAAGGAGCTGCAGCCGGAGATCCTGCAACATCTCGTCGCTCGTACGCGATGCAACGAACGGACGCAGAATGCGTGACCGAAGAGCGTCTTCATCGTAAGCGGCAGCGAGAAGCGGCATTGCCTCTTGTTCTTCAACGTCGAGGTGGAAGAAATACTGCGCGGTGAGCAGCGACAGGTTGCGGTACATGTGCGCGATATCGCCGCGCTGCGCCGAGAGCGCAATGCGGTCGAGCGCGGGGTCGAGCGCGCGGTGCTCGTCTTCCAGCCGCTCGGCGAGCCGCGGCGCCACGGCCCGGAGGACGGGATCGATGAAGTGGTCTTCGTGTTCGGCATGCGCGCGCAGATGGTTCACAAGGGTGACGGCGTCGGCGCTCAGCGCCGCAGCGGCAGCCGCATCCGACGCCTCGATGCGCCCGGCAGCGACGAGCGCACGCTCCAGCCATGCCCGCTGGGCTTTGTGTATTTTCGTGTAGAGGTTCAACATGGTAGACAACATCTTGTCATAATGGTAATATGTTGTCAATATGGCAGAGCAAAAACCTGACCGGGCGGGGCGCCTCGCTCTCGTCGTCGCCGACATCTTCGAGGCGGCGGGGAAGCTTCGCCGCGGCGGTGAGGCGGTCGCGCGCGCTCACGGACAAACCCAAGCACGATGGCAGCTCCTCAGCGTGATCTCGCAAGGAGCATGGACGGTCCCTCGCATCGCCGAGCGTTTGGGGATCACGCGCCAAGGCGTCCAGCGGGTCGCCGACGAGCTCCAAGCGGACGGCCTTGCACGCTACGATGAAAATCCTGGGCACGCGCGTTCGCCCTTCGTCGTTCCAACCCGCGCCGGGACACGCGCACTGCACGGAATCACGGAGGCGGCGCACGACTTCAACGATCGCCTCGCACAGGAGATCGGAGAACGAGACCTCGCGACGCTGCATGGCGCGCTGCAGCGGCTGCTCGCGAAACTCCGCGAATCCTAGAGCGACTTTAACGAGGACTCAAAGGCTCGCAGAAATTCCTTGACGTCGTCGCTGCTAAAGATTAACGGCGGCTGGATGCGCAGCACGTTGCCCCACCGTCCGCCCTTACCGATCAGGACGCCGCGTTCGCGCATCGCTTCCAGCATACGATTGGTCGAAGTCGCATCGTAGGCTTTGCTCTTTTGGTCCTTGACGAGTTCGACGCCGATCATCAATCCGTGCCCGCGCACGTCGCCCATGATCGCGAAGCGCTTTTGCAACTCGCGCAGACCGCCGAGCAACGCGTCGCCCTGCTTTTTGGCGTTGGCGATCAAATGCTTCTTCTCGATCACCTCGAGCGTTACGGTAGCCGCGCGCGTCGAGAGCGGATTACCGCCGAATGTGTTGATATGCGGTCCTTTGAACGTATCGGCCAGCTCCGGGCGCGTGATCGTGATGCCGATCGGCAATCCGCTCGCGAGCCCTTTCGCCGACGTGATGATGTCGGGAACGATGCCGTACGTCGACACCATACCGAACCAGCCGTCACCGAGACGTCCCCAGCCGGCTTGCACCTCGTCGGCGATGAGCAGCGTGCCGAACGGCGCGAGTGTGTCCTTGAGGACTTGGAAATACTCGAGCGGCGGCGCGATAATTCCGGCGACGCCTTCAATCGTCTCGGCAATCATCGCCGCCGGCGCGCCGTTGGTTTGCGTCTCGATCACGCGCTTTGCCGATTTGGCGCACGCGATCTCGCACGACGGATAGGTGAGGTTGAGCGGACAACGATAGCAGTACGGATTCGGCACGAACGCGATGTGCGGCATCTGTGGACCGAAATTGCGCCAGTTCGAAAGACCGGCCATAGCGACCGTGTAGACGGTGCGCCCGTGATAGGCGTGCTCGAGCGCGAGGAAATCGGCGGAGTTCTTGGCCGTGCGCGCTACCAATGCCGCGGTTTCGTTCGCCTCGGAGCCCGAATTGCTGACGAACGACTTCGTCATACCGGGCGGTGCGATCTCGGCGATCTTCTCCGCGAAGTCGAGTTGCTGCTCGGTGAGGTACAGCGTCGAGACGTGGATGAGCTCCTTAGCTTGCTCCGCGACCGCCTGCGCTACCTCGGTGTTACCGTAGCCGAGCGTCGTGGTCGCGATGCCGGCAAACCCATCGAGATACTCGCGCCCGCTATCGTCGCGCAGCCGTGTGCCCTCACCGCTGACGAGCGTCAGCGGCTCCTCATAGTAAGGTTGCTGCGCTACGAATAGATGCTCGCGTGCGCGCTGCGCGTTCGATTTCTTCGCTACCGTGTCCATTCACGCCCTCTGGCGAGTATCTCGCCCTCATCTTCCTTAGTTATCGAATCGTATTCTGCTTCGGAGAGGACCGATGCCTCCGTGCGCATCAGCAGCCAATATGCGATGAGGCCGCCGAGCAAACTAAAGATCCAGCCGCCGCTCCATAGAAAGCGCAATGGCGCAACGACGAGGCCAAGCAGCGCGAGACCCCAGCCCACGAGCACGGCGACGAGCGCGCGCACGTTGAACCCGCCGGCATACGAGTAGCGGCCGCCCGGCACGTAGAGCTGCGCAAGGTCGAGACGCCGCTTGCGAACCAGCCAGTAATCGGCGATCGCAATGCCGTCGAACGATCCCAGCATCGCGCCGTACGTTCCGAGCCAAGTGAAGATATACGTTGCGAACGTCGAGAGCACGTACCACGGCTGCATCGCGAGGCTCAAGAGCCCGGTCAGCACCGCTCCGGTCGCAAACCCAATGCGGCGAGGCCAGAGATTCTGGAACGCGCGAGCCGGCGCCATGACGTTCGCCCCCACGTTGATCGTGACCGACGAGAGGATGACGAGGATTCCGCCGACGATCACGACCGGCGCCGGGAAGGTCACGATCAGATCGACCGGATTCCAGAGCGCCTTGCCGTAGAGGATCACCGTCGTCGACGCGACCGCGATGCCGACGAACGAGAACGTGGCCATCGTCAGCGGCATCGAGAGGATCTGTCCGAGCATCTGTCCGCGCTGCGTGCGTGCGTAGCGCGTGTAATCAGGAATGTTGAGCGCAAGCGTCGCCCAGAACGCGATCACGCCAATGACCGATGGGTAGAACACGCTCCAAAAGGCTGCGCCGTGAATCGTAGCCGGCGCCGCTAGCATCGGGCCAAAGCCGTGCGCGCTGTACAAAGCCCACGCAAGAAGCGCGATCGCGCCGGCGGCAAGTGTCGGCGCGGAGAGCTGCGCGAGACGCCCGATGGCTTGCGGTCCACGCATCGCCACCAAGACGTTGATCGCCCAGAAGATTGCAAAGGCGACCGCGAGATGGACGCCGATGCCACTCCAAACCGGCACCGCGCGCGTAAGAATCGCGTCGAGTGCCTGACCGCCGAACCACGAATTGATTCCAAACCAGCCGGCGCCGATCACGGCGCGGGCGAGCGCCGGCAGGTTCGCTCCGCGCGTGCCGAACCACAGCCGTGCAAACACCGGATACGGAATCCCATACTTCGTCCCGGCGTGCGAGACCAGGAGAATTGCGCCCATCACGATGAGCGAGCCGATGAGAACAGTCAGCACCGACTCCCACCAATTCATGCCCAGTGCAATCATCCCACTGGCAAGCGAATACGTCGGCAGGCACAAACACATGCCGATCCAAAGCGCGGCGAACTTCGACCCCGGCCACGTGTGCTCGGCAAGCGTGCACGGACGTAGATCATCATTCCACATCGTGCGATTGTGTGAAAGCAGCGCCACTTCGGGCGGCGTCAAGACCACGACGTCGCCGATGCGCTCCTGCGTGTAGGCCACTACTGCGCCACCAGCGATTCGTAGCTGTCGGGACGGCGGTCGCGGAAGAACTGCCAGGTGTTGCGCACGGTGCGAATCACCTCGCGATCCATCACGCCGACGATCACTTCGTCTTTATCGCGGCTCCCCATCGCGACGAACTGACCGCGCGGATCGACCAGATACGACTGCCCGTAGAATTCGCCCATGTTCCACGGCGCCTCGACGCCGACGCGATTGATCGCTGCGACGTAATAGCCGTTGGCCACCGCGTGCGCCGGCTGCTCCAGCTTCCAGAGATACTCCGAGAGCCCGGCCACCGTCGCCGACGGGTTGAACACGATCTCCGCTCCGCCCAGGCCGAGTGCGCGCGCGCCTTCGGGGAAATGCCGATCGTAACAGATGTAGACGCCGACCTTGGCAAAGGCCGTATCGAAGACCGGATAGCCGAGATTGCCGGGACGAAAGTAGTACTTCTCCCAAAAGCCGCAGCCCGGCGGACCGGCCTGCACTTGCGGGATGTGATGCTTGCGATACTTCCCGAGATAGGTACCGTCGGCATCGATGACCGCAGCCGTGTTGTAGTAGACGCCTGAAAAGTCTTCTTCGTAGATCGGCACGACCAGCACGATACCCAGTTCCTTCGCGAGGCTGCACATCAATTGCGTCGTAGGACCGTCGGGGATCGCTTCGACCGCATCGTACCATTTGGTCGTCTGCTCGGTACAAAAATACGGCCCGTAAAAGACTTCCTGGAGGCACACGATCTGTGCGCCGCGCGCTTTGGCGTCGCGGATCAGCCGCACGTGCTTGTCGATTGCGGTGCGCTTGTGTTTCTCGACCGGTTCGGTGCCGTCGACGTCGTTATGGGCTTGAATCAGTCCGATCGTGACCTTTGAATCCACGCTTCCTCACTTTGGGGCTCTACATGAGAACCGGATAGAATCTCTCACTCGGCACGAACTTGCCGTAACCTTTGCGACCGGTGAACGTATCGCCCTGCGCGACTTGGAGCCCGCGGGAGAACACGTAGCGCGGCCGCCCTTTGACCGTCATGCCTTCGAACACGCTGTTGTCGACGTTCATGTGATGCGTTTTGGCAGAAATCGTGCGCGTTTGGTTTGGATCCCACACGACAATGTCGGCATCGCTGCCAACCGCGATCGTCCCCTTGCGCGGAAACAGCCCGAAGAGCCGCGCGGGGTTGGTGGCGCCGAACGCCACGAATTGATTGGGACTGATCACGCCGCCGTTCACGCCAACGTGGTAGAGAATCGCCAGGCGATCCTCGATCGTCGGCGCGCCGTTGGGAATCTTCGAAAAGTCGTGCCGCCCCAAATCTTTCTGTCCGCACAAGTTAAAGCTGCAATGATCCGAGCCGAAGGCGTGCAGCTCCATGTTCTTGAGCTTGCGCAATAAGACGCTCTGATTCCACTTGTCGCGAATCGGTGGCGAGAGCACGTACTTTGCGCCCTCAAAGTTGGGCCGTAAGTAGTCCTCGGTATCGCAGACCAGGTACTGCGGACAGGTCTCGCCGTAGATCGGAAGCCCGCGCTTGCGCCCGTCGCTGATCATGTCGGCAGCCATCGCGCTCGACACGTGCACGACGTAGAGCGGCGCTCCGGCGATCTCCGCCAAACGAATCGCGCGATGCGTCGCTTCGCCTTCGCACTCGACCGGCCGCGTACGCGCGTGCCACACCGGCTCGGTCTTCCCGGCTGCCAGCGCCTCTTTGGTGATCACTTCGATGACGTCGCCGTTCTCGGCGTGCACTTGCACCAGGCCGCCGGCATCGCGGCAGGCTTGCAGCGTCTTGAAGATCGTTTCGTCATCGACGTAGAGCACGTGCTTGTAGGCCATGAAGACCTTGAATGAGTTCACGCCCTGCTCGTTGATGATCACCGGAATCTCGTTCATCGTCTCGTCGCGGCCGTCGGCGATGGTGAGATGGAACGCGTAATCGCCGCAGGCTTTGCCGGCAGCCTTGCCGTGCCAAGTCTTGAGCGCGTTGTGCAGCGAGTCACCGCTCGTGTGCAGGGCGAAATCGACGACCGTCGTGGTACCGCCGAGGAGCGCGGCGCGCGTGCCGCTCTCGAAATCGTCGGCCGTGATCGTTCCGCCGAACGGCATGTCGAGATGCGTGTGCGGGTCGACCCCGCCGGGAAACACAAAGGCGCCGGTCGCATCGATGGTCGTATGACCGTTACTTGTGATCGATTCGGCGAGCGTGGTGATACGCTCGCCTTCGATAAGCACGTCGGCACGCTGAGTGTCGGTGGCCGTGACGACGACGCCACCACGGATGACGGTTCCCATTGTCCTCCTAAACGTTGATCTTGCTGCTGCGTTCTTTCCAGGATTCCGGCGGCAGGCCGTTATCGACCCGTAGCATGGAGATGCACTCGTCAACCGGACAAACCATCATGCAGAGATTGCAGCCTACGCAATGATCTTGATCGACGGTGAGAATCGCGGTTCCGTCGACGACCTTTCGATCGATGCACTGATGCGCTGCATCCTCGCACGCGATGTAGCACTTGCTGCAGTGGATGCACGTAGCCTGGTCGATCTCGGCGACGATTTGATAGTTGAGATCGAGGTTCTCCCAGGTCGTGATGCGGTTTTTGGCCGCGCCGACCAACGCTTCCACCGACGTAAGGCCCCGCTCGTCGAGATAGTTGTCGAGACCGTCGACCAATTGGTCGACGATACGAAATCCGTGGTGCATCACTGCGGTACAGACCTGCACGTTGCTCGCGCCAAGCAAGAGAAACTCGACCGCGTCCTGCCAAACCTCCACGCCGCCGATGCCCGAGATCGGGACATTCACCTGCGGGTCACGCGCGCAGTCGTTGACCATGTTCAGCGCAATGGGCTTGACCGCCGGGCCGCAATAGCCGCCGTGCGAACTCTTGCCGTTGACGCTCGGGATCGGGTCCCACGATTCGATGTCGACACCCATCAGGCTATTGATCGTATTGATCATGCTGACCGCGTCGGCGCCGCCGGCCGCCGCCGCGCGCGCGGGGACGCGCACATCGGTGATGTTCGGCGTGAGCTTGACGATGACCGGAACGCGCGCAACTTCCTTGACGTAGGACGTCACGGCTTCAATCAGATCTGGGTGCTGTCCGACCGCCGCGCCCATCCCGCGCTCGCTCATGCCGTGCGGGCAGCCGAAATTGAGTTCGAAGCCGTCGATATCTTCTTCTTGCACGCGCTTGACCAGCTCGTGCCAGGCCTGCTGCTCGCAGATCTCCATGAGTGAGGCGACGATCGCGCGATCGGGAAACGCCTTTTTACACTCACGAATCTCGCGCAAGTTTTCATCGAGCGGGCGATCGGTGATCAGCTCGATATTGTTCATCGCGAGCATCTTGTAGGCTTTATAGTCGAGGCCCGCAAACCGCGAGCTCACGTTGACGATCGGCGTCCCCAGCGTCTTCCAGACGGCGCCGCCCCAACCGGCTTCAAAGGCGCGCATCACCTGATAGCCGCTGTTGGTCGGTGGCGCGGACGCCAGCCAAAACGGATTGGGACTCGATATGCCCGCCAGTGTGCTGCGCAGGTCGGCCATCGCTACGCTACCGCCTTCGCGCGCACAAACGCATCCACACTGCGCGCCGCGAGCTTGCCTTGTTCGGCTGCCTCGACCACCATCGCTTCGCGTTGCCCCTTGGCGTAGATGCAATCGCCGGCGGCAAAGACGCCCCGGCGCGTCGTCTGCAGCGCATCGTCGACGCGCACCACGCCATCGTCGGTTTCGATACCAAAGGCTTTGAGCGTCTGCTCTAAACGCGATTGGCCGATCGCGCTGATCACCGCCGAGACCGTCTCAGTGAACTCGCTCCCAGCGACCGGTACGAGCTTGCCATCGCGCAGCTCCGTCCGCACGAACGTGACATCACTGCGGCCGATGCGTACCGGCGCGCAATAGAATCGAAACTCGATGCCTTCGTCTTTTGCAAATGCATATTCGAAATCGTAGGCGGTCATGTGCTCTTCGCCACGCCGATAGTACATCGTTACCTGCTCCGCGCCGAGCCGCTTGGCGCAGGTGAGCGCGTCGATCGCCGTATTGCCCGCGCCGATTACCGCAACGTGATTTCCGAGGTCGCCGATGCGCCGTTCGGTTTTGACGTGCTCGATGAAATCCAGCGCATCCCACGCATAGTCATCACCCTCGATGCCGAGCGACGGCACCCCGCCCATACCGCAGGCGAGAATCACCGCGTCATGATTCTGGAGCAATGCGTCGATGGAAATGTCGACGCCCACCTCGACGCCGGTTTCGACGTCGACGCCGAGTTGCACGACGTAGTCGGCCTCCCACAGTGCGACGTCATTCGCCAGGCGAAACGGCACGATGCCGAAAGTATTCAGACCGCCCAGCCGATCGTGCATCTCGTAAATCGTCACGGCGTGCCCGTAGACGCGCAGATCGCGCGCGGCGGAGAGACCGGCCGGGCCTCCGCCGACGATCGCCACTTTCTTCCCGGTCGGCGCTCCCGGCGCAAAAAGTTGTTCGCCGCTGCGCATCAGCGCATCGATCGCGTAGCGCTGCAAATCGCCGATGCGAATCGGCGAATCGTCTTTCGCATAGACGCACGCGCCTTCGCAAAGCTCGCTCGTCGGGCAGACGCGCGCGCAGCTTGCACCCATCGGGTTGGCGCTCAAAATGTCGCGTGCGCTTCCTTTGAGGTTGCCTTGCGCGATCTTGGCGATGAACGATGCAACGTCGATATGCGTCGGACACGCGTTCATGCACGGCGCGTCGTAACAGTAGAGGCAGCGGTTCGCTTCGAGCTTGATCTCCAGATCCGATAGCGGAGGATGAATCGAGGGGCCGAGATCGTGCATCACTTGTGAGTCGGGAATCCCAAATTCACGCCCGAGCTCTCGTCCCAGCGTGCCGTCACCACTTTCCCGCGCGTGTAGAAACGAAAACCGTCTTCGCCGTAGATGTGCAGATCGCCGAACAGCGACGCCTTCCAGCCGCCGAAACTATAGTAGCCGACCGGGACGGGGATCGGCACGTTGACGCCGACCATGCCGACTTGCACTTCACGCTGGAACTTATGCGCCGCACCACCGTCGCGCGTGAAGATCGACGTGCCGTTGCCATACGGATTGCGATTGATCAACGCGAGCGCGTCGTCGAGATTTTGCGCGCGCACGTTCACCAGCACGGGCCCGAAGATCTCCTCGGTATAGATGGTCATCTCCGGTGTAACCTGATCGAATAGCGTCGGCCCGACCCAGAAGCCGTCGTCGAAGCCACTGACGCGAAGCGCCCGCCCATCTTCCACCAGCGTCGCGCCGGCGGCATCGCCTTGCGCGATGTAGCCGGTGATGCGCTCTTTGGCTTGCGCGGTCACCACCGGCCCCATGTCGTTGGTTGCATCGGCTCCGGGCCCGATCTTTAGCCGCGCGATACGTTCCTGAATCTTGGGCAACAGCGTTTCGTGCGCGTTGCCGACGGTGACGCTGGCCGAGATCGCCATGCAGCGCTGTCCTGCCGACCCGTACGCCGCGGAGACGAGCGCGTCGGCCGCCGCATCCATATCGGCGTCGGGCATGACGACCAGATGATTCTTCGCGCCGCCCAGGGCTTGCACGCGTTTGCCGTTCGCAGCGGCGGTCGCGTAGACGTATTTCGCGATCGGTGTGCTGCCGACAAAGCTCACTGCCGCCACGCCGGGATGCGTGAGCAGCGCATCGACCGCGACTTTGTCGCCGTGCACGACGTTGAAGACCCCCTTCGGTAGACCGGCCTGCGTCCACAGCTCCGCGATGAGCAGCGGCGCCGACGGATCGCGTTCCGACGGTTTGAGCACGAAGGCGTTGCCGCAGGCGACGGCTATCGCGAACATCCACGCCGGCACCATCATCGGGAAATTGAACGGCGTGATGCCCGCGCAGACGCCGAGCGGTTGACGAATCGAGTACGTGTCGACGTTGCGTGAGACGCTCTCGCTAAATTCGCCTTTCGTCATTTGCGTCAATGCGCACGCATAATCGACGACCTCGAGCGCGCGCGCAACCTCTCCCGCCGCATCGGTGACGACCTTGCCGTGTTCGGACGAGACGATCTGCGCTAAGCGCGGTGCGTTCGCGCGCAGCAATTCGCGAAACGCGAAGAGGATCTCCGAGCGC
Organism: Vulcanimicrobiota bacterium; assembly: GCA_963837195.1. Lineage (GTDB taxonomy): Bacteria > Vulcanimicrobiota > Vulcanimicrobiia > Vulcanimicrobiales > Vulcanimicrobiaceae > Aquilonibacter. Next base: position 2,102,457 of record CAWIMO010000006.1, on the reverse strand, counting down.
TTGCCCAGAGGCGTGTCGCGCCAGGCTGGAAAGGCGCCGGCGGCGGCACGCACGGCGCGATCGATCGTTGCCGCGTCGGCGAAGGCCACACGGGCTTGCACCGCGCCGCGCGCCGGGTCGAAGACCTCGCCATAGCGCTCGGGGAGGCCCTCGACGGGAGCGCCGTCGATGTAGTGCTGGATGAGACGGGTAGCGGTTGAAACGGCCATCTGAAGATTATAGCGGACGATCGATCAAATCGAGCAGTTCGGGAAAGACATGGTCCGCAATCGCGGGGTGGCGGTGCGGTTCGATGATGTCGTGTGAGATTGGAATGCCGCGCAGTACGACGTGCTCCAGGCGCCCGCCCGGCCGGGCGCGCAAGAGCCGGCCCAGGCGGCGTACCGCGCGATTGCTCACCGCCGCCTCCATCGCGTTGGTGACGAGAATCAACTCGCGCGCGGCAACGCTTTCGCTCGCACGTGCAAAAACCTCACGCGCGACCAGCAACGACTCGGCGATCGCATGCGACGAGTAGCGCGGATATCCGTGTTCGGGCTGTTGCCGTTCGCGCACGAGCGGATTCCACCACGCGAAAATATTGGGCAATTTGAGGACCAAATCGGCAAACGGAGCGGTAAATCGTATCGGCATCCACGACATGCCGAAGAACGGCGCGATCGCGACAGCGCGATCGATGGGATAGCGTTGCGCCGTCCACGTCGCGAGTAGTCCGCCCAGCGAAAATCCCGCAACCACGACGCGCTCGCCGAGGCCTTGCGCGAGTTCGATGCTTTCCGACGCAAATGCGCGCAGATCGTCGGCGCTCAACCGGGCAAGCGCGTCGGTGAGCCGATCGCGGTGGCCGTGCCGCGGCAAGCGCGGAACCACGACGTTGTGACCGCGCGTGTGCAGCTCGTGGGCGAACCGGGCGAACTGCTCGGGACTCGCAGCAATGCCGTGAAATAGCACCACCGCGACCGGGCGGACCTCGCCATGCAGCAAAAGCTTGGTCCGCCCGGCATCCGCGACCCCGCTGTGGTCGCGGCGGCGAAATCGTTCGAGCAGGGCGCTGGTCCGATCGGAGAGCTGGTGCATTGGGTGCATTATTCTAACGAAAGAAGTGTTCTCGCGGCGCCCGGCGCAATCTTTGGACACTATGCTTCCGCGCTCCCAACTCAGCCAAAGCTTCATCGACCTGGACGAGACCTACGGCGCCCACATCTACAGCCCGCTCGATCTGGTCGTCGAGCGCGCCGAAGGCGTCTGGCTCTACGACGTGGACGGGGCGCGCTATCTCGACTGCATCAGCGCCTATTCCGCTGTAAATCAGGGGCACTGCCACCCGCGGATACAGGCTGCATTGGTTGAACAGGCGGCCAAAGTCTCGCTGACCTCGCGTGCGATGCGCAACGATCGGATGGGCCGCTTTCTAAAGAAGCTGACCGACGTTACCGGCTTCGAGCGCGCGCTCCCGATGAATACCGGCGCCGAAGCGGTGGAAACGGCGGTCAAACTCGTGCGCCGCTGGGGCTATCGCCGCAAGGGCATTGCGCAGGATGCCGCCCAGATCATCGTCTTCGCCAACAACTTCCACGGCCGCACGACCGCGATCGTCAGCGCGAGCACGAACCAGGCGTATCGGGCTGACTTCGGTCCGTTCATGCCGGGATTTGTCTTCGTGAATTACGGCGACGCCGACGCGCTCGAGCGCGCGATCACGCCGAATACCTGCGCGATGTTGATCGAACCGATTCAAGGCGAAGGCGGCGTGATCGTTCCGCCCGACGGATTTCTCAAGCGCGCCTGGGCGCTGTGCCGGGAACACAACGTGCTGTTTGTAGCCGACGAGATTCAGACCGGCTTCGGACGCACCGGCGATCTCTTCGCCTGCGATTTCGACAACGTTACGCCCGACGTGCTGATCGTCGGCAAGGCCCTAGGCGGCGGTTACTATCCCGTCTCCGCGGTGCTTGCGAGCGAGTCACTGATGTCGCTCTTTGCGCCCGGCGATCACGGCAGCACCTTCGGCGGCAATCCGCTCGCGAGCGCGGTGGCGCAAGCGGCGCTCGACGTGATTGTCGACGAGAAGCTTGCCGAGCGCGCGCGCTACGCCGGCGCGAAAGTAATGCAAGGACTGCGCACCATACGCTCGCCGCTGGTCAAAGAGATTCGCGGACGCGGACTCTTGATCGGCGTCGAGCTGACAACGCCGACCGATAAACTCTCGCTCGCGTTGCTCGAGCGCGGCATCGCCGCGAAGGATACGCAGGAGTTCGTGCTGCGCATCGCGCCGCCGCTGGTGATCGCCGACGACGAGATCGAGTATCTTCTTACGCGCTATCACGAAGCATTGGAGGCGCTGTGAACGTACCCGAGCGATTCAACTTCGCGCAAGACGTCGTCGACGAACTCGCGTCGACCGGCGCGCGCGGCCTGCTATTTGTGGCAGCCGACGGCACGCAACGCGACTATTCGTTTGCACTAATCAGCGACGCGTCGCAACGTTATGCCGCGGCGCTGCGCGTTCATGGTATCGAGCGCGGTTCGCGGGTGATCGTCGCGTTGCCGAAGATTCCGCAGTGGCTCTTCGTGATGCTTGCACTCGATCGGCTCGGCGCAATTGCGATTCCCGGCCCCGAACAGCTACGCGCCAAGGATCTACTCTTTCGCGCCAATCACGCCGAAGCGGTCGCGATGATCGGCGACGCACCCAACCTGAGCGAACTGCAAGCCGCGCGCAAGGAAGCGAAAACCGTTCGCGCGGGATTTTCCGTACGCGGTGGAGCGGAGGGCTGGCTGGATCTCGACGCGCTCGCCGCTGAAGCATCGCCGTTTGCGGGCGTCGATACCAAAGCGGATGAGTGGGCCTACATCGTCTACACCAGCGGCACGACCAAGGATCCCAAAGGCGTCGTCCACGACCGTGCGTATTCGTATGCCAAACGGATGCAGGCGCATTACTGGCTCGATGCCACGCCCAACGATTTGGTGTGGTGCAGTGCGTCGACCGGCTGGGCGAAGTCGTTGTGGAACGTGCTGCTCGGCCCATGGTCGTACGGCAGCACAATCGTTTTGCACGAGGGCGCGTTCGTTCCCACGCAACGCATGGATCTGTTGCAACAGCTCGAGGTGACGATTCTCTGCCAAGCGCCGACGGAATACCGGCTCGAAGCAAAACTGCCCGATCTCGCGCATTGGCAGCTGCCCAAGCTCCGCCACTGCGTGAGCGCCGGCGAGCCGCTCAATCCCGAAGTGATTGCGCGCTGGAAAGATGCGTTTGGTCTCGAGATTCTCGACGGCTACGGACAGACCGAGAACACTTTGCTGGTGGCGAATTTGCACGGTAGTGCCGTGCGGCCGGGTTCGATGGGCAAGCCGACGCCGGGCCACGACGTCACGGTGATCGACGAAGACGGCAACGAGTGCAAAACCGGTGAGACCGGTGACATCGCGTTGCGCGGCACGCCGCCCTCGCTCTTCAAAGGCTACTTGAACAATCCCGAGGAGACGGCCAAGAGTTTTCGGGCCGGCTACTATCTCACCGGCGATCGCGCCTATATAGATGAAGACGGCTACTTCTGGTTCGTCGGCCGCTCCGACGACGTGATCAGCTCGGGCGCCTATCGCATTGGACCGTTTGAAGTCGAGAGTGCGCTGCTCGAACATCCGGCGGTGGCCGAATCGGCCGTGGTCGGCACCCCGGATCCGGATCGCGGGAATATCGTCAAAGCGTTCGTCGTGCTGCGCCCCGGTTATGACGGTAACGATGCGCTCGTTCGCGAGCTGCAGGAGCACTGCAAGCGCGTGACCGCGCCCTACAAGTATCCGCGCGAAATCGAATTTGTGAGCGAGTTACCAAAGACGCGCTCAGGCAAGATTCGCCGCGTCGAACTGCGCCAGCTCGAACTCGAGCGCAAAGGCGCGACGCGTGCGAGCGGCTTCCTCTAGGCGCATTTCTTGCGGAACTGCTTCATGCAGTGCTTGACGCTGGTGATAGCGGCCTGGGCACCCACGATCGCCTTGACGTCGATCTGATGGCCTTGTTCGCTCGAATACTTGACGAGAAAGTCCTTGATCTCGTCTAGTTCGTTGCGCGGCATATCGACGATGTCGAAATACTGATCGGTCGGCAGCGGCGCGCCCGGGCTCGGCAACGGCACGGCGATCAGGCGATCGTTTTCTATGCCGTCCTTCGTCTCGCGAATAGCGCCAATGATGCGCGCCTCGATCAGGCAGCCCGAGAAGAGCCCCTCCTTGTTCACCAGCAACACGTCGATCGGATCCCCATCGGGCGCCAGCGTTTGCGGGACAAAGCCGTAGTCGTAGGGCCACTCGAGCTTGTGGGGCAGCGCGTGGCTAAACGCAATGATGCCGTACTCAGCCACGAGATCGTATTTGTAACAGCTGTGCTTTGGCGTCTCGATGATCGCGTTTACGACGTGCGCGCGCTTTTTCTCGCCGCCGGGAAATGCCGGAATACGGTCATAATGTGTCGCGTTGATGGATCTGCTCAAAAAAGATACCTCCCGAACGCTCCTTTACCCAATTTCTTGGGTGTTTTGCCCGGCGAACACCCGGGAAGGTCAGAACCATGAACGTTTTGGATATCATCAAGCAAGAGCACCGCGAAGTCTCGGCCCTCTTCGACGAGGCGAAGAAGTGCGATCCCGGCGACACGCGGATCCACGAGCTGGCCCGGGAGATCGAACAGAAACTTTCGACGCACTTGTCCATCGAAGAGCGCCTCTTCTACTCGCAGCTTCGCGAGCGTGCCGAAAAACAGGACGAGCAAGTCGACGTGTTCGAGGCCTATACCGAGCATGCGGCGGCCAAGTCGTTAATGGAGATGCTTAAGTCGGGGCGCAAACCCGATGAGAAATTCAAGGCCGAGCTGCAAGTCTTGGGCGAAAACGTCGCTCACCACGTGAAGGAAGAGGAGTCGACGGTCTTCGGCATCGCGCGCGAGTATCTCGAGCAGGACGAGCTCGAAGAAATCGGCGCGGCTTGGGAGAAGGCAAAGGCGCGTAGGAAGTCTATACGCGGCACGACGACCGCATCGAAGGCAAAGGCGCGCCGCTAACGATTGCGCGCAAGCTTGGCGCCGAGGCTCTTGGTACGTTCCTCATCGCGGCAACCGCGATCGGAGTGGACGTCTTCTACTACACCCAAGGCAATATCGATTATGCGTCGCGATGGCTCGCGCGCGGTCTGGTAACCTCCGCCGTCATTTATGCCTTTTCGGAAACTTCCGGCGCGCACGCCGATCCGGCGGTGACGATCGGATTCCTGTTGCGGCGCGTCTTTCCGATGCCTTTGGCGCTCGCCTACATTTGTGCTCAGTTCGTCGGCGCATTCGCCGCGGCCGCGCTCTGGCTCGCGCTGGTCGGACCGTCGAGGCTGGCGCTTGGCGCGAGCCACCCTGGATCGCATTTCAGCGCGATCGTCGCAGCAAGTGCCGAGGTCGTCGCGACCTTCGCGTTGATGCTTACCATCCTCATGACCGCACAAGAGGAGGGCGTGGTCGGTCAACAGGCTGCGGTAGCAGTCGGCTTCATGGTGGCCGCCTGCGGCTTCGTCGCCGGTCCGATCAGCGGCGCTTCAATGAATCCGGCAAGAACGATCGCGCCGCAACTGCTCGCCGGCGCCTTCTCCAACATGTGGATCTATGTCGTCGGCCCGCTGCTCGGTGCCGCGCTCGCCGTGGGAGTGCACGCGCTCATCTGCGGGCCGCCCTCGAGGGGCGAGCTAAAGGCGGCCCGCGGAAAGCAGTAAGACCATGGCAGTCGATGCTTACTGCGAGCACTGCGCGACGATCGGCGCTAGCTCGGGGTAAATCTGCGTTTCGTCCTGCGCCGTCTTTGCCTGACGTTTGAGGTACTCGCCCTCAAGTGGACCGGAATACGCCGCGATCATAGGCGTGCCATCGGGTTGCAACAGCTCGGCGCCGAAATCGCCGTTCGGTTCGGGGCCATCCGCCGCGAGCGCTTCCATATCATACGTGTACATCGTGCCCGAAAGCATGTTCAACGCGTTGTTTTCGTCGTCTGCGACTTTCTGCAACCGCTCGCGCAGCGATTCCATGCGCGCGTTCTGGGCCGGGTTGTCGGAATGGAAGAACGTATCGGGATTGAGTAACTCGTCGAGCTTGACCCAATTGAACGCGAGAGCAAAGACCGGCAACTTCGACTGGGGTGAGGGGCGGCCCATCGGACGCTGGCGAGCCATGACCTTGTCTTCGAAGATGACGCGCGAGATCGCCGGCGCCACTTTCTCCCGTAGCGCCGTACAGAGTGGGCTGGCGTAGGTCGTGACAATCGTCGGCAGCGAGTTCGCGCCGATCGCCGTGAGGGCGGCGAGCACCAGCGGAACGACCATGCCGCCATTTTCGTGACCGTCCTTGAGAGCGGCCTGACAGGTCACACCTGCCATTGACACCCCCACGGGGCTCATGCTATTCTGCGCAAGCCGAAGAAGCGCTTGGGGTACGCCCCAGGGCTCACCGGATGCCTGCGGGCGATCCGGTTACTACTCGAGGGGCCGTCGGTAGGTTCCGCGCGTGGGGTTGCTTCGGCAACGCCATTTTTTGTTCTCTCTTGAAAGGGAAAACGCCATAGCTCGACCGCTGCGAGTCAACGAGCAAATCCGTATTCGGCAGGTCCGCGTGATCGACGAAAACGGCGAACAGCTCGGCATATTGCCGACCGAGGACGCGCTCACGCGCGCCCGAGGCGCGGGCCTGGATCTCATCGAGATCTCGCCCAACGCACAGCCGCCCGTCGTCAAAATCGGGGATTACGGCCGGTTGAAATACGAGCAGTCGAAAAAAGATAAGGACGCACGCAAGAAACAGCGCAACTTCGAACTTCGTGAAGTAAAGTTGCGGCCGAAAATCGAGACCCACGATTACGAAACGAAAGCACGCATGACCGAACGTCTGCTGCTGGACGGAAGTAAGATCAAGGTCACGATCATGTTTCGCGGACGCGAAATTACATACACGGCGTTTGGCCGGCGGTTACTCGACCGCATGGCTGAGGATATGGCGCCGCTTGCCACGGTCGAACGCGAACCGCGGCTCGAAGGTAAAAACATGTTCATGATCCTGGCGCCGCGCGCGACGCCGACCGGTCCGCCCAAGTTCGCCTTGCACAAAGAGCACAAGGACGAAAAGGGCCATAAGGACGGCGCGCATGCCACCGATCATGTCGATCAAGTAGACCAAAAGGAAGCGACGAAGGAGCCTACCAGTGCCTAAGATTCGTACCCATCGTGGTACCGCAAAGCGCGTCAAAGTGACGGCGACCGGCAAAGTGCTGCACCGCCATCAGTTCAGCGGCTGCGGCCACATTCTCAGCAAGAAGACGCGCAAACGCAAGCGCAACTTCCGCAAGGATCAACCGACGTTCAAGGGCGATTTGAAGCGCTTGGCGCCGACGATCCCGTACTTGGTGTAAGGAGGGCTCGAACACATGGCACGTATCAAACGTGGCGTCGCTGGGCTCAAGCACCGCCGCAAAGTCATGAAGCTGGTCAAAGGCTTCCGCGCCGCTCGCCGGCGCAACTATCGCGTCGCGAACGAGGCGCTGCTCAAATCGCTCGCCTATGCGTTCCGCGATCGGCGCGTGCGTAAGCGCGATTTCCGTTCGCTGTGGATCAGCCGCATCAATGCCGCCGTCCGCCGCGAAGGCATGACGTACTCCGTCTTCATGAACGGCCTCAAAAAGTCGGGCGTGACGCTCAATCGCAAAGCGATCTCGGAACTGGCCATCAACGATCAGCAGGCCTTTGGCTCGCTGCTCAAGATCGCAAAACAAGCCGTCGGCAAATAACGGCCCGGCGGCCAAAGGCCGATAACAGGTAACGTGGAGCGCGGCCGGATCAGGGAGCGCCTAAGAAAGGCGTCGCAGTTTCCCATCACAATACTGCACGGCGTCCCCGGCTGCGGTAAGAGTTTTGCCGTGCACGATGCCCTGCGTGCCGATCCACGTCCCAACGTCATCTTCGACGTCGCACCGGAACAGGCTACACTGTCGCGCTTCGTCGCCGGCTTCGCCGAGGCGCTGAGCGCGCACGCCCCGGGCGTTCGTGTCGCGTTCGCGAGCGCCTACGAGCGCGCGATCCTATCCGAGCGACCGGCCGCGGCGCTTGCGCATTGGCTGCACGAACATATCAAGGCTCTTGACCTCACGATCGTCGTCGACAACGCGCACCACGCCGACAGTCCACTCGTTCAGACATTCCTCGGTCAGCTCATCGATCGCAGCGCTCCTAGCTTACATTGGATAATCGCATGTCGATCGTGCGACTACTTGCCGGTCGCGAATTGGCTTGCGTCTTCGCGCATGGGGCTGCCGATCGCAGAAGACGAGTTGGCATTCACGGCCGGCGAGATCGAGCAGCTCGCCTATGAACGGCAGGTATCGTTTGGCGCGGCCGAAGCGCTCGACGTCTTTTCGCGCACGGACGGATGGGCGACAGGGGTTGCATTTCTGCTCCAAACAAGCGCCGAGCGTCGGCCGTACGCCGGCCAAGCTCGTAGCTTTGAACCGATCGTCGACTACGCCTTAGCGGAATGTACGCCCACCGAATTAGCGAGTTTGCTTCTGGTATCACATCTTCCCGATCTCGCAATCGAGCTGCTTTCGGCGCTCGGCGGCGACGCTTTGGTTCGTCAAATCGAAGCGTTGCGCTCGCGCGAGTCGTTCCTTTTTGTCGAAACGCCTATCGTGCTGCGTTTCCACGGCTCGTTTCGCGAAGCGTTGTATAAATTAAGCCGCGAAGGCGATGCGTCACGTCGCGCCGGCGACGAGGAGCACGTCGTCGAAGCCCTCTTAGCGCTCGGACGATACGTTGATGTGTTGAGCTTTCGCCTCGGCGGCAGCGTTTCCGGCCTGCTACAGGTGCTCGACGAACATGGAATCGGCTTGCTCGAACGCGGGGAACTCGATCTCGTCGAGGCGGCAATCGTACGGATCGATAAAGCGGGTAGCGCGCTCCCGGCACGCGTGACTGCTTTGCGCGCGATCGTAGAGTCGCGTCTCGGCCGGCTGGATACAGCCGAGGCTTGGTTCAACCAAGCAATCACCATGTCCGAAAGCGACGACGTCCGTATGATCGAGATAAAGTATCTCTACGCGTGCGATTTGCTGCACCGCCAACGCGTCGACTCCATCGGCCTCCTGCGCGAACACGTCGACGACCCGCGTATTTCGCCGTCACTTCGCGCCGGAATTCTTTCCGCGCTGGCGGAGGCGTTACAACTCGACAATCAACCGGACGAAGCGCGGCGTGCACTCGAGGCGGCAATCGAGCTGGATCGCACGATCCGCGATCCGGAGCTGCATGCTCGCATTCTCACGCGGGCTGCATACGTGTTGCACCTGCAAGAGGACTACGCGACGGCTCGCTCCTACGCGTCGACCGCCGCCTCCATTGCAACCGAAGCATGCGCCTATACCGTGGCGACGGGCGCACACAGCATCCTGTACGTCATTGAGGCTAACCTCGGCAACGTGGAGGCGGCGCTGCGCCATATCGAGCATTTGATGGAAAGTTGCCTCAAGAGCGGCAACATCCAATTTCAATTCTATTGTCTTGCAACGATGTACGAGATCGAGGTGGAGCGCAATAACTCCGCGGCGATTGCGCGTATCGACGCAACGCTCGCGGATTTCGATCTTTATCTTGGCGATCTCGCGTCCGAAGAAGCCTTCCTTCCAGGCGATGCGATGCGATCGGCGGCTCGCGGTGATTTCGAGCGTGCCTACCGCCTGCTCGAGCCCAGCGCCGCGCACCAAACGACGCCGGAGCGCATCGCCCAGCGCTGGTCCGAAGTCGCACTCTACGCGATCGGGTGTTCACGAAAGGCCGATGCGGCACGCGCAATCGAGCGGGCTCGGGCCGCGCTTGAAGCGAGCTCGGCGCCCGCAGCGCGGTTATCGAGATCTCGGCTTTTTCTCGCGCTTTCGCTAGCCTTCTTAGGGCGCGAATCCGAAGTACGAGGCCTCTTAGATGAAGTCGAAGCCGAAGCGGACGTTCCGCACCGCATTCGAGAGATCGGCTCAGCGATTGGCACTTTATGCGATTATGCACTCGGCGCGAAAAATCATCATGCGGTTGCGGTCGCATTGGATTTACTTCACGCGAGTTCCCTCGGTGGTCTCGCACGCGTGTTCGAATCGCTTCCGTCACGCATCGCGCTCAGTGCGAGCCTCGCGGTATGACAGTCGAGATCGCGCGCCGGGTTCGCGTCGTTGGTGCCGACGTCGCACAACGCGTTCTGGCGCGTGAGGGACCGATCGCTCAGCGAACGGTCGCTGCAGAGATCGTTGCCGCGCAGCTGTGCGATCGTATAGCGGCGGCTCTCGAAGAACGCGACACGGAAGCGCTCGAAGAGTGGCTCGAGGCGACGTTCCAGCGCTTCGGCGCGCTCGCGTACTTGCCGAGCGTACTAGAGAACACGGCGCTCCTTTTGATCGAGGTTGGGCGGACCGAAGGATGGCTCGGGGACCCCGCGGCACTGCGCCCGGTAACCATGACGATCGGAAGCGCGATTCACCGGCCGCGCGCGATCACCATCGAATCCGCCGGCGAGTCCATCGACGAGGTCGACGTGACCATCAACAACCTTATCGCGCGTCTGTACGAGAAGGACCGAATCACCGGAGAGCACTCGCAGGCCGTCTCGCTGTGGTGCGTGCGGCTTGCGCGCAAACTGAATCTCGATGATGACCTCTCGCTCACCGTACAGCGCGGCGGGCTGCTACATGACATTGGGAAAATTGCGACGCCACTGGATATTTTGAACGCGCCCAGACGCTTAACCGAGGACGAGCGCCGCGTGATCGAGCGCCATCCCGTTGAGGGCGCCGAGATCGTCATCGATGTGCCGTCGCTCGCGAGCTACATGCCGATGGTGCGCTCGCACCACGAGCGGTTGGACGGCGCGGGGTATCCGGACCGGCTGGGCGCAGCCGAGATACCGATTGAGGTCAGGATCGTGACCGTCGCCGACTGCTTCAACGCAATGATCGGCCGTCGTCCCTACCGGCCGCCGCTCGCACCGTCGTTCGGGCTAGAGGAGCTGCGCCGGCACGAGTTGACCCATTTTGACCCAGAGGTTGTCGAGGCGATGGTGCAAGTCGTGGCCGAGCACCGGATTGTGTAGTGATTCCGTTCGGATTGTGTTGCGATTCTGTAAAGAAGGGCCGCTCTTACTTGGGGCTTAAGGCTGCGGGGCTGCGCTCGGCCTGATACTAGTGTGGGGTGCGGTCACTTGCTTGAAGGGCTTTATGCGCGCGAAAAATTTATTGTCCGAGGCCAAGCGGCTCGGCACCCTGTGCTTACTGGTAGCACTCGTCCAATGCTCTAGCGGCGGAACGATACCCGCAGCGCAGCAAGCTGCGGCGCAAGCCGCCTCCCGCGGCTCGGCACACGCCGAGAGCAGTTCGTCCCTCCCACTCGGTGCGCGCCCGATTATAGCCTCGGCAATTCCGATTACCGCATCCGCAATCCCCATTATCGGATCGGCGATTCCGATTATCGCATCGGCAATACCGATCGCTGGTCGATTGCTCCCCGCGAACTCGACGTCGTCACCCAAGACATCGTTGGTTTGCAGCCTGCTGACCGGCTCGGGATCGTGCAACGCGATTCGCCGGCTCGACGTCATACCGGTTTTAAATCTCATACCGTCGCTTATTTCCGGCTATCAGCCCCAGGATTTGTGGGGCGCGTACGGCGTACCGTGGCAAAAGGGCGCGGGACAAACGATCGGGATCGTGGTCGCGATGAACAATCCCAATGCGGCATCCGATCTCGCGGTGTACCGGTCGACCATGAGTCTGCCGGCATGCACCGTCGCGAGCGGTTGCCTGCGCTTCGCAGACGAGAATGGTTCGTCAGCGCTTCCCGCCGGCGATGAAGACTGGGGGCAGGAGATGTCGGTCGATCTCGACATGGCGTCAGCGATTTGTCCGAATTGCAAGCTGCTCGTCGTCGAAGCGAATTCATCGAACATCGAAGACCTCACCACGTCCGTCTCGACGGCGGTTTCGCTCGGCGCGACGGTCGTGAGCAACAGCTATACGACGCCGGAGACTGCATCAGTTGCCGCCGACAATCCGAAGTGGAATCATCCCGGCGTGCCGATCGTCGTCGGCGCCGGCGACAGCGGCTACGGCGTGGGCTGGCCCGCCAGTTCGTCATACGTCACGGCCGTCGGCGGCACGACGTTGATCCCAATTCTCGACGGCATTGCGGTGCTCGAGACCGCTTGGTCAGACACCGGCAGCGGTTGCAGCGCGTACATCGCGAAGCCGTCATGGCAGCGCGATGCGCTCTGTAAGCATCGCACCGTCAACGACGTCGCGGCCGTCGCTAACCCAGTTCCGGGCGTTGCCGTGTACGATACGTACTTCTCGTCGAGCTCGGATAAAGGCTGGAACGTGTACGGCGGCACGAGCGTATCAACCCCGATCGTTGCGGGTATGTACGCACTCGCCGGCAACGGAAGTAGCGTCGATAACGCGCAAGGTCTCTACGCCTCCTCGGGATCGCTCAACAACATCATCCTCGGCTTGAATGGTCTGTGCCTGACCTATCTGTGCACGTCGGGGTTAGGTTACAGCGGACCGACTGGTAACGGCACTCCGAATGGAGCCGGCGCCTTCTAGGCCTATTTTCTTCGCACCCAATTACGTGGGCCGGGACCTTCCCGGCCCATTTTATCGTTGGGATTCGCAAAGCGGCACGCGGGGAGCGAGAGGCACCCGCAGCCGATGCACGCGGTAAGCCCTTTGCGCAATCGTTGAAGTTCGGCGATGCGCTCGTCGATGCGCGTCATCCAGAGATGCGACAGCTTCGACCAGTCGGATCGTCCAGGGGCGCGCCCGTCGGGAAGTTTGGCGAGTTCTTCGCTGATCTCGTCGAGCGAGAAACCGACCCGCTGCGCAAAGACGATGAAGGCCACCTGGCGCAGCGTCCAGCGCGGATAAAGCCGATGGCCGGACGGCGCGCGTCGCGACGCAATCAAGCCCCGATCTTCGTAGAAACGCAACGCCGACGAGGCCACGCCGCTGCGATGGGAAACGTCGCCGATGCTGAGCAGTTCGTCCACGGTCCCATCCTAGCGCACGCACCGCTTGACTTCAAGTGCACTTTAACTTGTAGCATTGCCCGCATGATACTCGTGACAGGCGCGACCGGCACCGTCGGGAACCAGGTCGCACGCATCCTCGCAAGCACCGGAGAAACGGTGCATGCGCTCGCGCGCAATCCCGAGCGCACATCTTTCCCAAGCGGCGTCAGCGTCGTTCGCGGTGACTTCACCGATCCGTCGACGCTCGAGGCAGCCGCGCGCGACGCCGACGCGATCTTTCTTATGCTGCCGGCGATGGACACCAATCTCGAACAAGCGATCGCGCAGGCAGCGCAGCACGTCGATCGTATCGTCTTCTTATCGTCGGCGCTCGTGAGCATCGATGACACCGGTGCGAGTTTTATCGCACAGCGACATGCCGCAGTCGAAACCGCCATCAAGGCCAGCGGTGCGAAGTGGACGATTCTGCGCCCCGGCTATTTCGCCGCGAATGCACTGCGCTGGTGGCTGCCGCAGCTGCGCTCGAGTGACACGCTGCGCTGGCCCTATCCCGGTGCGCGATTCGCACCGATTCACGAGCGCGATATGGCCGAGATCGCCGTGCTCGGCCTGCGCGACGACGAGCACGCGAGCAAGACCTATGACTTGACCGGTCCCGAAGCGATCACCGCCGCCGAGCAGCTCTTCGCTATCGCACGAAGCACCGGCCGTGACCTGCGCTGGCAGGAGACGCAAGGCGACGCGGCGCGCGCCGCGCTCTCGTTCTTACCGCCACCGTTACTCGAAGGAATCCTCGCGTCGTGGGAGCGCGCTACCTACGAGCTGCCGTTCGTCACCGACACGGTCGCCCGCGTGCTCGGAAAACCAGCGCGCAGTTTCGAGCAATGGGCCGCCGATCACGCCGACGCCTTTGCTAAATCCGCAGCGTAATCTGTTCGCCGTCGAGTAGTGGGATGTTTTGCGGCGCGCCCTTATACGGCGCGCCGTCGACGAAGGCGCGCACGTGCCCGGTGTACGGGCCGACACGCGTACTCGAGAGCGGCTGACCCCAGACCGCAAAGAAATCGCCGAGAGTAAAGATCATCGCCTGCGGCGACTCGACGTGGATGATGCCCGAGTCGTCGTGCGTGTGCAGCCAGTAGAGGCACAGCACGGCATATCCGGCGGTCACGATCCCGATGTCCGCCGGAATCGTGACCGGCACGCCGCGGTGCTCGATCGTCAGGTGCGGGTGCCAGTGCTCCACGAACTGCTCGGTCACGTTGCAGCCGACGTGATGCGGACCCACCGGTTGGCCAGTCGCGAGCGCCGCGACGAGGACAGCCGAAAGCGCGATTGTCATATAGAATCATCCATCGCCGGTCGCGGTGCGTTCCCTAGGTAATGAGCGCGCTTCCCGTCGAACGCCCCCGCTCTATGCGTCCTGCCCCGGGTGACGAGGCGCTCGCGGCGGCTTTTGCCGCCAAAGAGCGGTGGGCCTTCGACGAAGCATATGCGCGCTTCGGAAGGCTCTTATATTCCACCGCGTATCACGTCCTCGGCAATCCGGAAGACGCGCAAGACTGCGTGCATGATGCACTTACACGCGTCTGGCGCTCGCCCGACTCATACACCCGTTCGCGCGGCGCGGTACGCAGCTTTCTCACCGTGTGCGTGCGCAACGAAGCGATCACCCGTTTACGGGCAAAGTCGCGGCGGCACAAGCTCGAAGAGCGCGTCGCCGCCGAGCCACAAGAACACGACGAGCTGGGCGCAGGCGACGTGATCGAACACGATCGCCTCCGCGCCGCATTGCGCACGCTTCCGCCCGAGCAGCGCAGGCCGCTCGAGCTAGCCTACTTCGACTACAAAACGCACGTCGAGATTGCGCGTGAATTGAACGAGCCGCTGGGAACGATCAAGAGCCGCATTGCGCTCGGCTTGCGAAAACTCGGTGCCGCACTGGGAGCAAGCGAATGACCGATCATCTCGGCGAACTCGCCGCGCTCTACGCGCTTGGGATGCTCGAACCGGGCGAGCAACGTGCCGCCGACGAGCACTTGGCGCATTGCGACGCGTGCCGCCGTCACCTGGCACAAGCTGAATCCGACGTCGCGGCGATGGCCGCCGCGCAGCCGCAGCTCGAGCCGCCGGCGCGATTTTTCGCGCCTGCGCCGGTGCCTCCACCAGCCCGCCGACAGAGCCCCTATAACGGCTGGCTCGCGCTCGCTGCGGCGCTGCTGATCGCCGTACTACCGGCCGGTTATTTGCTTCAGGCCAATCTCTCGATGCATCAAGACATGGCAGCCGACGCGCAAGCAATCGCTCGGGTTGCGACCAGCCCGCATCGCACCGTGCGATTTTCGGGTGCCGACGCCCGCGTCATGTATGCGCCTGACGGTTCCTGGTATTGCATCGTGATACGCGGTGCAAGCGTACCCTTGCATGTTTTGTGGCCGCACGACGGCACGACGACGATGCTTGGCACAGCGACGCCGCGCGGCGACGTAGCGCTTCTTTACTTGCCCAAGAGTCATCGGATGGGCCACCTCACCTTGATGCAGGGTGACCGCGAGGTAGGCCAGGCCCAGCTCGTTTTCTAGCCGAAAAGGCGCGACATGCTGACGGGCTTTGTTCTTGCCGCGCTGCTCGCCGCCATTACACCGGTCACGCCGGCGCCGCCTACCCATTCGCTCACTGCGACGATGGCGCACCAGATCGACGATCTTGGTAATCGCATCGTGCGCGATCGGCGCTCGCCCGGTCTTGCGATCGGCGTGGTGGAGGAGGGCCGCATCGTTTACGCGCGCGGATTCGGCTATGCGAACATCGCACAGCACGTGCGCTTCGAGCCGTCGACGCAAACGTATGCCGGCTCGATCAGCAAGCAATTTACCGCAGCCGCCGTCCTGTTGCTTGCGCAAGACAACAAACTCAAACTGGATGACCCGGTCACGCGGTACGTCCCCGAGCTGACGATCGCCAAGGATGTGACGATCCGTCAACTGCTCGATCAAACCGCCGGGCTTCCCGACGAAACGGCACTGCAAACGATCGATCAGGATCGAACGAAAACGATCAAACTTTCCGACCTGATCGCCGCAATGAACAAATTGCAGCCCATCTCTCCTGCGGGCTCGCAGTTTCGTTACAACAATTTCAACTATGCGATCGCCGGATTGATCGTCGAGCGTGTGAGCGGTGTGCCGCTCTCCGACTACCTGCAGCAGCACATCTTCATTCCGCTGCTGATGAATCAAACGTTTCTTGCCGGCGATCGGGGGATTTCGCCGCAACACGCCGTCGGCTATACCGGCGAACCCGGGTCGTTCACGCCGGCCAAAGTGTGGGATCCCGCCTGGCTTTTCGGGGCAGGGGGCGTGGTTACGAACGTCTACGACCTCGCGAAATGGGACATCGGGCTGCCCCTGCTCCTACGTGTCGACGCCGAACGCGAGATGTTCACGCCAAGCGGGGCGCCCGGCGCGCTGCAATATGGGCTCGGCTGGGTCATCGACGAACGCGAGGGCAAGCGCTATATCTGGCACAACGGAGAGATCGCAGGCTATTATGCGATGAACGCGCTTCTACCCGACGATCACGTCGCGGTGATCGTGCTTACCAACACCGACGCGTTTCATTCGCGCGACGTCGTAGCGCCGGAAGACGTCGCCGGGCAGATTCTCGATATCGTGCTGCCGCCGCAACGCGCACATATCGACAACGCGGTCGTCGAACGGGCTACCGAGTGGCTGGGACGGATCGCCGACAAGAACATCGACCGCACGCAACTCACGCCGGCATTTTCCGCCTACCTGACCGACGATTTGGTAGCGCGCACGGACTTTGCCGCATTGGGAAAACCGCTCGACATCATACCCATTGCTAGCAGGACGCAGAGTAATGACGGAACCTTGTATGAGTTTCTCGTCCGCTTTGCGAGCGGACAGTATCACTATCGCTTTGGACTGACGGCCGACGGCAAGATCAACGAAATCTTCTTAATGCCCTAAATGGCGTTAGTCATCGCCGTCGGCGAGGCGGCGCCCAGTAGCTTCCACGACTTTCCCGAGCATCGTCACGGCCTCTGCGCGCGTCGCATTGCTGAACATGTAGCGCAAGCGCTCGTCTGCATCCTCGACGATCAACACGGCGCGCCGTCCACAGCGAACCGAGGCAATCAGCGACGAGAGATACGACTCGTCTTCGGGCGCAAGCACAGACTGATCGGGACCCTCTAACGAGCCCTCCAAAAGTCGCCGTAGCACGGCGTCGATATCGCGAGGTACTTCCACGGCTTCCTCCACGGTTCAACGGCCGCAATTGTTAGTTAACATTGCAGCCGCTCGAGCCCGTACCTCAATTATCGGCACGGCTCGGCGCAAGTTCACCTCGCGGACCGCGTAACCAAAGTAGCGCTAGAAGCGTTTTTGCGTCCGCAATTTCAGCGTTACGCACGAGTTGCTCCATTTCGTCGATTGTAAAATTTCGAACAACGATCCGTTCATCTTCGTCGGGACTGGGGGTTCCGGCGCGCAGGCCGTCGGCGTGGACAAAATGCATCATCTCGTCGCAAAACCCCGGAGTCACATACAAGCTGCCGATCGGCCGCGCCGAGGTGGCTCGAAAGCCGGTTTCCTCAGACAATTCTCGCAAAGCGCCCTCGAGCATGCCCTCGCCCGGCTCCGCGGTACCGGCCGGAATTTCCCAAAGTGAGCGGGCCGCCGGATGTCGATACTGACGCACCAATACCACCGAATTCTCGGAAGGCGTCGCGATCACGGCGTACGAGCCGCGATGTTCGACGACGTCCACTCGAGCCGTTGCGCCGTCGTCGAAAACAAGCTCGTCGGTCCGCACCCGAAAGACGCGCCCGCTGAAGCGCTCGTACGACGAAATGACTTGCGGCTTGCTTTCCATAACCTCTCCCACGTGCAACAACGCTCCTCGATCATGGCTGAGATCGGCTGGCTTGCGTATTTCTTCGCGATCTTCGTCATCCTCGTGTACGTCTTCAACATCTTTGTCGTGCCGCATCACTTTAACGACAAGATCGCGATTTTATTGGCCGCCATTTTTGCCGCGATCGTCATGATCGTCACGCGCGCGCGGTGGCGACGGTAGCCGGCCCGCACGCGGACCGCGTCGGCCGCGTGCGTGATCTGCAGACAGCAAAAGGGCGCAAAGAACACGGCCGTTTCGTTTTCGAAGGCCCGACCCTGCTGGAAGAGGCGCTACACGGCGGCGTAACCGTCGAGGAGCTCTACGTCAGCGAGGCGGTGCTCGCAAGCAACGCGCGGGTACGCGAACTCGACGCGCTCGGGACCCCGGTCTTTATCGTCGACGACCGTATTTTACGCAAGATTTCCGACTTGGAGACCCCGACCGGCCTGGTCGCCGTCGCTCCGCAGCAGCTAACCGACCCGGCCACGGTCCTGGCGGGTCGCCTGAGCCTCGCCCTGGCGGATCTGAACGACCCCGGCAACGTAGGCACGCTACTGCGCTCGGCTGAGGCCTTCGGGGCCACCGGCGTGATCCTCGGGCGGCTCGGCGTCGATCCCTACCATCCCAAGGTCGTACGGGGCGCAATGGGCTCAACGTTCCGGCTTCCCTTAGCTGTGGCGACGGCCGAGGAGTTCGCTCTGGCAGTTGCCACCGCCGGAGCTCGAGCGGTCGGCCTCGCCACGAGCGGGACCGACCTCGAAACCGTCGAGCTGGGGACGCACACGGTGCTGGTCGTCGGACACGAGCGCCGCGGCCTTGGATCCTGGGAATCCCGAGGTATGCCGCTTGGCCGTATTCCAATGCAGGGAGCGGCTGAATCGCTCAACGCGGCGGTCGCCGGTTCGATTGGGCTCTACCTCTTATCGCGACGTTGTCAAGAGAGCCTCGGGGGCGCGAAATGTCAAGACTTCCCGGCCTAAAAGCCGCGTGGTACAATCTCGGCATTCCCATGGTTTAAAGCCGAATTCCGCGGCTGGAAGGAGACGTCAGCAAGCAATGGCAACCAGCGATCTCTTCTGGAAACTCTTCGCCCAAACGGGTTCGATCAGTGCCTATCTTGCCTACCGTCGGATCCACCCGGTCCCAAGTCCGGGCTGACCAAGAAGTCTGCATTAGTTTCCCGAAGCGCCCGGCATATGAACCCGGGCGCTTTGAATTTAACCACCCAACTTGACGACTTTCTCCGCCGCTTCGAAGCGGCGGTTGCGCAAGCGGCTGACGAGCGTGCGCTCGACGAGGTGCGCGTCGCGTTTCTCGGTCGCAGCGGCGAAGTGACGCAACTACGGCGCGGCATCGGCCAGCTTCCCGAAGGCGAGCGTCGCGACGCCGGCAAGGTGATCAACGAAGCAGTCGCACGTATGGAGCACGATCTCGGCATCGCGCAAGCGCGCATCGAGAACTCCGCGTTCGACGAGGAACTCGCGCAAACAATCGACGTGACCTATCCGTCGATTGCACCTGCGACCGGGAGCATCCATCCGATCCGGACGGTGCTGCGCGACGCAGCCTCATATTTTCAACGCCGCGGTTTTGCCGTCGTCGTAGGACCCGAGATCGAGCCCGAATACTATAATTTCGACGCGCTCAACATTCCGCCGACGCATCCTGCGCGCGAAGGTTTCGATTCATTCTTCATTACCGACTCGATGCTGCTCCGGCCGCACACGTCGCCGATGCAGATTCGCACGATGCAGGAGCACCAGCCGCCGATTGCCGTCGTCGCACCCGGACGCTGCTATCGCCGCGACGCGGTCGACGCGCGCCACCTCTTCCAATTCAATCAGATCGAAGGATTACTGGTGGCGCAAGGCATTCATTTTGGACATCTCAAGGGGATGCTGACCGGAATGTGCCGCGAGCTTTTCGGCGAGGACCAGCGGGTACGGTTTCGTCCATCGTTCTTTCCGTTCACCGAGCCCAGCGCGGAATTCGATACGACCTGTCCGAAATGCAAGGGTCTGTCCGAGGAGTGCGGCATGTGTGGCGGGTCGGGCTGGATCGAGCTCGGCGGTTCGGGTATGGTGCATCCCAACGTCCTGCGCGAAGTCGGCTACGATCCGGACGTGTATACCGGGTGGGCCTTCGGCTTCGGCATCGAACGGATCGGGCTTGCGCGATACGAGATCGACGACATCCGCCGCTTCGTGGAAAGTGATCCCGACTTTCTCGCGCAACTCGCCTAACTGTAGTCCTTCGACAAGCTCAGGATTAAAAAGGAAAAGTCTCAATTGCGCGTTCCTATCTCGTGGTTGCGTGAGTATGTCGATCTTCCCGAAGATGCCGAATCGATCGCCGATCGTTTGGCGATGCTGGGCTTTCCGGTTGCGGAGATCGCGCGGCGCCCACGCATCGGCGGTGTCGTCGTAGGAAAGATCGTCACGCTCGAAAAGCACCCCAATGCCGATCGCCTGCAAGTCGGCTCGATCGATGTTGGCGGTCCGCAGCGCCTGACGATCGCCACCGCGGCCACCAATGTCGCCGTGGGGCAAGTGATTCCGGTCGCGCTCATCGGTGCGAAGCTGCCGCAACTCACCATCGAACCGCGCAAGATGCGCGGCATCGATTCGCAGGGCATGATGGTCTCCGCCGACGAGTTGGCGCTGACCGCCGAATGGTTCGAAGACGGGATCATGCAGTTAGAAGCCGGCGCGGACCTGGGCGCCGACGTCGTCGAGCTGTTCGGCCTCAACGAGGGCGTGCTCGACGTGGAGGTGACCAGCAACCGGGTCGATGCGATGTCGGTGATCGGGCTCGCTCGCGAACTTGCGGCATCGTATGGCGTACCGTTGCGCTTACCGTCGTTTGAAAATCCCGGCACGCACGTCGATCCGACGCCGCCGCGCGTGAGCATCGAAACGCCGGATTGCACGCGCTTCGTGGCGCAGCGCTTCGATGGCATCGCGGTGGCGCCCGCACCCGCGTGGATGCGCATTCGCCTCGCGCTGTGCGGACAGCGCCCAATCAACAACCTGGTGGACGTTTCGAATTACGTGATGTTCGAGACCGGGCAGCCGCTGCATTTCTACGACGAAGCGCAGGTCGCGGACCGCCATTTCATCGTGCGCGATGCACGCGACGGCGAGCGGCTCACGACGCTCGACGGCGAGGAGCATACGCTCAACCCGCAAGCGCTGGTCATTGCCGACGCCAAGCGTGCGTTAGGGCTGGCCGGCTTGATGGGCGGCGCCGACAGCGAAGTGCGCGAGTCGACTCGCGCGATCATCCTCGAATCCGCGAACTTCACCGGCGCCCGCGTGCGCCGCATGTCGGCGCAACTGGGCTTGCGCACCGAAGCCTCGTCGCGCCACGAGAAAGCGCTGCCATTGATACTCACCGACGTCGGTGCCGCGCGCGCGGCGCAACTGCTCGTTGCGCTCGATGCGAATGCCTATGCACCGCAGGCGTTTGGCGAAACACCGGCTGCACACGAGCCGATCGTGCTGACACGCCGTGACGTAACGCGCTTGCTCGGTCTCGACCTTTCGGTTGCCCGCATCACGCAGCATCTGCAGCTGTTGGGTTGCGAGGTAACGATCGATGGCGACACGATGACGGTCATCCCGCCGCCGTGGCGCCGTGACCTCACGATTGCCGCAGATCTGGTCGAGGAAGTCGCGCGCATCGAGGGCTACGACGCGATCGAGGCCGTTGAGCCTGCCGTGCCCGCGCACGCGATCTCGAGCGCGCAGTACGAACTCGAAGATCGCATCGCCTCGACGCTCGCCGGGCTCGCGTATCACGAAGTGGTCAACTATGCGCTGCAAGGCACGAGCATCATGAACAAGATCGAACGCTCGGGTCTGCAGCCTAGCCACCGCATCGTCAGCGTACTCAATCCGCTCACCGAGGAGCAGCGCGTGCTGCGTTGGGCGCTTGGTCCGGGCATCTTCGACTACCTCGCCAAGGTCGATCGCCCTTACCGAGTCTTCGAACTCGGTCACGTCTTTTCGATGGACGAGGGCGTGCCCAAGGAAGAGGCTGCGCTCGCATTCGGATTTGCCGACGAGCCGATCGACGAGCCGCAGTGGCGTGATACGCACTTTCTACGTCTCAAAGGCGACGTCGAAGCGTTGTTGCGCGCGATCGCTGGTATCGAAGTAGAAACGGCGCGCGACCTGCGCGGCGGCTATCATCCGGGGAAGAGTGCGGTTTCGATGTGGCAGGGGCGCGAAGTGGCGGCCTTCGGCAAAATCGATCCGCGGCTGACCAAAGCGTTCGACGTCCGGCTGCCGCTCTATCTCTGCATCATCTATCTGGACCGGATTCCGGAATACCAGCGCCCGATCTATCATCCACCTTCGCGCTTCCCGTCAACCTATCGCGATCTGGCGATCGTCGTCGATCTCGACGTCGAGGCGGAGCGGATACGTAATGTCGTCCGTGGCGCGATCGGCGCGCTTTGCACCGGCATGACGGTGTTCGACGAGTACCGCGGTCCGCAGGTCGGTGAAGGCAAAAAGAGCATCGCGGTGCGAGCAACGATGCAGCGTTACGACGCAACCATCACCGATGAAGAAGCCGACGCTGCGGTCGCGCGTGCGGTCGCCGCCGTGCGCGACGAGCTTGGGGGCACGATCCGCCAGTGATCGCCGGCATCCCCTGGCCCGACATTCTCATCGCGATCATTCTGCTGATTTCGGCCTACAAGGGCTTTTCGCGCGGCTTCGTTTCCGAACTGGGCGGCGCGGTCGCAGTCGTCGCGGCGCTGATTACGCCATGGTATTACAACGGTTCATTCGATCCGTGGCTCGAGAGCGTGCTCAAGCTGGGCCCGGGTTCGGCGCACGTGGTCGGCATGTTCGCGTGCGGCTTCATTACCTACATCATCGTGCTGACCATCGCGTGGGTGCTCAACCGCTTCGCCAAGTTGCCGCTCCTCAACATCGGCAACTCTCTGGGCGGAGCCGCGATCGGCTTTGCCAAGGGTGCCGTGCTGATTTGGCTCGCGCTCTTTATTGCATTGTATTTTCCGCTCTCACCCGACATTCGTGCCGGCCTGCACGAGTCGCGACTCGCGCCGTACTTCGTGCAGCCCGATGCGCAGATCGACGGTGTCATCGAATCGGTCATCCCCTGGTTCGCACGCCCGGCGCTGTGGCCGTATTTCCATCGCCATCACTTGTAGCGTCACGGACCGCTGGTGCGCGGTCGTTATGAGACGCCGGCGGTTCGCGCGTCGGTAAGCACTTGCGCGGTGGCCGCGACGCTGCTGCCGAGTTCGATACCGGCCCCGCAATCGGCCAGCGCAAGTTCGAGCGCCGCAATCGCGCCCAGCAGATCGTTCTCGGCCACATCACCCATCGTGCCGAAGCGCACGATCTTGCCGGCCAGTTCACCCTGACCACCGGAGATCTCGACGCCGTAGCGCTCACGCATTGTCTTGAGCAACTTTGCCGCGTCGATGCCTTGGGGCGGAGACGCTGCGACGACCGTCACCGAGTGCGCGTCGGGGCGAGAAAAGATCGTGCAGCCGAGTGCCTCGAATGCCGCACGCACCGCTCGCGCGTAGGTTGCGTGACGCTCGAAGTTCGCATCGGCGCCCTGCGCATGATAGCGTTCGAGCGCAACGGCAAGCGCGTAGAACTGCGAGATCGGCGGCGTCCACGGCGTCTGGCCTTTGCCCGCAAACTCGCGCGCCTTCTTCAAGTCGAAATAGAACCGGGTGCCGCGCGAGGACTCGATGGACTTCCACGCCCGCTCGCTCACCGCGATCATCGCGACGCCGGGCGGCGCAGCGAAGGCCTTCTGCGACGCGGTGATCACGACGTCGTAGCCCCACGCGTCCATCGCGAACGGCGACGCACCGAGCCCGCTGACCGAATCGACGATTGTCAGTGCCCCGTGGTCGCGCGTGACTTCGGCAATCGCCGCCATGTCGTTCTGTACGCCGGTGGACGTCTCGTTGTGGGTAAGCAAGATGCCGCGAAAGCTGCCGCCGTCGCTCTGCGCAAGCCGCGCGCGCAGCGCGCCTGGATCGAGTGCCGCGCCCAGCGGCGTCTCCAACACCTCGACCGTACAGCCCTGGACACGCGCGATCTCGGCCAGGCGTTTACCGAACACGCCGACCGGGCACGAAAGCACGCGGTCCCCTGGGGAAAAGCAACTCGCCACGGCGGCTTCTAAGCCGCCCGTGCCCGACGAGCCGAGGAAGAGCACGTCGCTGTGCGTGCCGAATACCGGCTTCATCCCACGTTCGAGCCGGGCGAGCAGCTCGGCAAATTCTGGACCGCGATGATTGATCATCGGCCACGCCATCGCTTCGAGCACGGGTTGCGCGACGGGAACGGGGCCGGGGAGCAGCAACAGCGTCTTTCTCATCCTCGGAGAGTTCGTTATGGATGTCGAAGTTCCGGTCCGCCTCACCGCCCTTGCATCGTGCGGCGGTTGCGCGAGCAAGCTCGGTTCCGCCGAACTTGCATCGGTGCTGCACGGCTTACCGTCGACCGCGAACGATCGCGTGCTGGTCGGCTTCGGTACCGCCGATGACGCCGGGGTGTACGCGCTGCGCGAGGATCTTGCATTGGTGCAGACGGTCGATTTCTTCACGCCGATCGTCGACGATCCGTACGACTTCGGCCGCGTCGCGGCGACCAACGCAATTTCGGACATCTACGCGATGGGCGCGACGCCGATCTGCGCGCTCAACATCGTCGCCTTTCCCGAAAACCTCGATCTCGCCGTGCTCTCGCGCATTCTGGCCGGCGGCGCCGACGTTGCGCGCGCGGCGGGCGTCGCGATTCTCGGCGGTCACACGATCAAAGACGACGAGCCGAAATACGGCATGGCGGTAAGCGGAACGATCGATCCTCGGCATATCGTTACCAACGCCACCGCCAAACCCGGCGACGCGCTTGTGCTCACCAAGCCGATCGGCACTGGTATCCTCACGACGGCGGCGAAGCGCGACGTGATTACCTACGACGAACTGCGTCCCGCGATTGAGTGGATGACGACGCTCAATGCCGGCGCCGCCACTGCGATGCTCGAGGCGCAGGCGCAAGCGGCAACCGACATTACCGGCTTCGGCATCCTCGGACATGGCGGCGAACTCGCGCGCGCCTCGGGCGTCGCGCTCCGCATCAACGCGCAGGCCGTTCCGATCATGGACGGCGTGCTCGAGTTGATTCGTGCCGACGTCGTGCCGAGCGGTACCAAAAACAACGTGCGAACCCATGCGACGTTCACGACATTTGCCGCATCCGTCGACGACGCGCGGCGGGTTGCACTGTCGGATGCACAAACGTCAGGTGGACTCTTGATCAGCATTGCGCCCGAGCGGCTTGAATCGTTGCGCCGCTCGCTGCGCGCCGCCGGCGTTCTCGACGCCGTCATCGGCGAGGTTGTGCGGGGCGAGGGCATAGCGGTCGCGTGAGGGCGACCATTCGTTCGCACGAGCAGTACCGCTGGTACGCGCTCGCTGTTATCATGCTCGGCAGCATGATGGGCACGCTCGACGCGTCGATCGCGAACGTCGCAATGCCGACGATCGCGCGCGTCTATCACACCACGGTCGACAATGCCGAGTGGGTGATCCTCTCGTTCATGCTCGTCACCGCCTCGACGCTCGTGCTCTTCGGCAGACTCGGCGACATTTTCGGGCAGAAGCGCATCTATCTCGCCGGTTTTGCGATCTTCGGCGTAAGCTCGCTAGCGTGCGCGTTCGCACCGTCGCTCGGCTTCCTGGTTGTGATGCGCGCGATCCAGGCCCTCGGCGCGGCGATGCTCCTGTCGTCGAATCAGGCCTTGATCGTCGATACCTTTCCTTCCACCGAGCGCGGCCGCGCGATCGGATTCAACGGTGCGGCGGTCGCCGTCGGCCTCTCGCTCGGCCCAATCGTCGGCGGCGCGATCATCACGTACGGCGATTGGCGCTGGATCTTCTTGATCAACGTGCCGATTTCGATCCTCGCCATGGTCGGCGCGATCTTCGTGTTGCGACCCGTACAGCAAAAGAACACCGGTTTCGATCCGATCGGCGCGGCGCTCTCGATAATCACGCTCTTTTCGCTTTCGCTAGCGCTCGCACGCTCCCACATCTGGGGCTGGACCTCGCCGTTCACGCTCGGCCTCATCGCGCTTTCGATCGTCACCTTGATTGCATTCATCTATGTCGAGCAGCACGTGCCGTCGCCCACACTGGACCTCAATCTGTTCAAGATTCGCATTTTTGCGGTATCCGTATCGGCGGCGTTTGTCTACTTTACGACCCTGTCGGGCTTGATCTTCATCGTCCCGCTCACCATGCAAACGGCGCTTGGGTACAGCGCGTTTTCCGCCGCCTTCTTCCTTACGCCGATCACCGCGCTCAACATCGTCCTCGCGCCCATCGCGGGCTCGCTCTCGGATCGCGTACCCGCGCGCTACGTCTCGACTGCCGGTGCACTCATGGTCACCGTCGGACTCTTTTTACTTTCGCGGCTACCTCCAGTACCCACGATGTTGCAACTCATCGGCGCCTTGGTCGTCACCGGATGCGGCACCGCCGTTTTCACCCAGCCGAACAACAGCGCGATCATGGGATCGGCGCCGGTCGATCGCCGCGGGATCGCCGCAGGGACACTCGCCACGGCGCGCACCAGCGGCCAGCTCATCGGTGTCGCCATCGCGAGCGCCGTGTACTTCGCCGCCGCGATGCACGCCGGACCGTTGGCCAAGACGTTCGCTCCGGCCAGCGCCTACTTCGGCTTCACCGCGTTTGTGATGCTCGGCGTCGCGGCACTTTCGTGGCTGCGCGAGTAGCGTGCTCGAGCTCAAAGCATTCGGACCCGATATCTGGATCGCCGATGGGCCGCCGGTCAACGTCGTTGGCCCGTTGCGACTGCCGACGCGTATGGTCGTGGTGAAGCTCCACGACGGCTCGCTGTGGATAGAGTCCCCTGTATCTGCGTCGCGCGACGACATGGAAAAGGTGACGCAGCTCGGGCCGGTACGCTATCTCGTTTCACCGGCGAAGCTGCACACGTGGAGAATTGCATCATGGGCGGCCGTCTTTCCCGAGGCCCAGTGTCGGGTGCCGCCGGAGATTTTTCGCGACGAGGTGCCGCAGGCGTGGGCCGCCGATCTCGATCAGTTCGTCTTGCGCGGCAATGCCTTCGCGCAGGAGGTGGAATTCTTCCACGCGCAATCGCGTACGCTGATTTTTAACGACTTCATCCAAAACTATCCGCCGCAGCCGCATCGCGTTGTGCTGGACGCCTTCTTGAAACTCAGCGGCGCCCGTGGCGGCGGTGTCCCCACCGACATCAAGCTTACCTTCACGAACCAAGAGCTTGCGCGGCAATCGCTGCGCAAGCTCCTCTCATGGGATTTCGACAACCTGATCGTCGCGCACGGTGAATGCGTACGCGGCGGCGCCAAGGCCTTCGTCGAAGGGGCGTTTACGTTTCTTACTTCGGGCGATGCGCGCCGTTGATACTGAACCCGCTGGCAGTGACACTGATCCAGAGGGTCGTGCTTGCAAGGAACGGGTCGCTCAGCGTCACCTCGCAGAATCCCGCGTTCTGTCCGTTGACCACGATGCTACTAGCTCCGGCCGCGTTCGTGTTCGACGCGATGGTCGCGACCGCTGTCCCTCCCGTTCCGCAGTATCCCGGATCCGCGGCGTTTTCGTCTAACGTCACCGTCACCGTTTGATCGAACGGCGCATTGGTCCAGCCGGCTTCTTGCGCGGTAAACGTCTGTTCCACGCCGGTCGAGCTGAAGAACACCGTCGGCATGTTCCAATTCGGATCCGTCGAGAGGCCACCGTTCGCGGGATCGTCGAGGAGCGTACCCGACTCCAGCGTGATCGTTCCCGCGGCCGCGACCAGCGTTCCGCTTGCGGTCACGTTGGCCGTGTTCGTCCCGATCGTCGCGTTCGACGTCGCTTCGCCGCTATAGACGACCGCGACGGCGTCGGTCGGCGCATTGACGGTTACGGCGGTGGCCGCCGTTCCGCCGTTCACCGTCAGCTTCGTGGCCCCGCTCGTGTCGCTGATCGTCAGCGTGAACGGACTGTTGTACGCCGTCGAGCCGTCGATCGTATAACCGCTCGCGTCTTTTGCGGTGACGGTCAACGCGCTCGTTGCGCCCGTGCCCGGCACGAAGAGCGGCGATGGCCCGCTCACGGTCACCGTTGCGACCACGCCGCCCAGCGAGAGCGAGAGTGCATTCGCGGAACCCGCGGTTATGGTGAATGTTTGCGTCGCCGTCGCAAGGAGATCGTTGCTCGCGTCTTCGAGATTGAAGGTGTAGTTGACCGAACCCGGCGGCGCCGGCACTTGGGCGGTGCAGGTTTCGACACTGCCCGCTACCGTGCAATTCGGCGACGCTCCGGTCGTTGTTAGCGCGATCGTCGTCGTGCCCGCGACACCCGACGGCAACGTGCTGCTACCGTTGACCGTATTCACCAGCACGATCAGTTGCGTCGCGTTGCCCGAGACGTATGCGGGTCGCGTCTTGCTACTGGCTGAAGAGCCAACGTTGAAACGCAACGTCAACGTGGCTGTCTGGTGCGATGAAGCCGTGCCGGACGAACCCGGCTGTGACGGCGTGATGCTGGAGCTACCGCCTCCACCGCACGCACATAACAACGAAAGCGCGATACAAGCGGCAAGAACCTTATTCATGTGCGCGGGCCTTTGTGTTCACCGTAACACCGGCGGTCGTGACGGTCACCGCGACCGGCACCGTCTGCGTGCCGTCGCTAAACGTAATCGTGCACGTGCCGGCTGCGACCGGCGTCACCGTCGCGCTGTACGGCGAAGTCGTCGATGATGTTGGGCTTATTGAGACGATGCCGGAACACGTATCGGTCTCGCTCAACGTGCCGGAGAAGTTCGTCTGCTGCACGAGGACGGTCTGCGCCGCGCTCGCGCCGGTGGAGTAGAACGAAAGCGTCGTCGGATTAGCGGAAAGCACGCCGGGCGGCGGAGCTGTTGGGGTCGGCGTCGCCGTAGCTGTACCTGTCGGCGAGGAGGAGGGCGAGGCCGAAGCCGTCGACACCACGAGCGATACGGTCGTGGTCGCATTGGCGGTCTGGACGGTCAGTGTCGTCGATCCGGTGCTGACGGGGGTGATCGTAACTCTCCCCTCCGTCACCGTAAGGGTCGATATCGCGTCGCGATGCACGGAAGAGTAGCCTGCGGGAATACTAAGCGTCGCCACACTTGCGTCCACGATCGTAAAAACGTACGAACCGGTGTAGTTGGATTCAGAGGCTTGAATCGTGTCGGAGGTCCCAATCGTGAGATCGAGCACGCCATTCGTGACGCCGGTCAACAAAACACTCGGACCCGTGGTCGGCGCGTACCCGCGGGATGTCGACCCACAGCCCGCCAAAAGAATTATCGCAACCGCCAAAGCTGCCGCCGCGCTTGTCTGTGGTTTCATCGCCAGCACAACCTTCGAAGAACTTCGAGCAGTTCCCGGCGATACACAAGTAATTGTATGTACTCGTTCCAGGACGCCTTTGCTTTGCGCCGAACGTCGCTCAAACTTTGCGCGTGCACCTCATTCGCAATACTCTTACTCGTGTTGCGCTTTTCGTAAGTGTGGCGCTTTTTAGCGCGTGCGGCGGCAGTCATGGCGGCGTAGTTCCAAATACCCAGTTGGGGTCGGGTACGTCGCCTTCAGCTCCCACCTGGAACGGACCGACGGCGGCGGCAACGTTTTCGATCACGATCCCCGCACCGAGCGGATCGTCGACAACGACCTCGACGGCCTCAGGAAGCAAGCGACCGCAGTACATTCCGGCCAGCGTGCGTTCCGTCTCGATCCTCGTGCTCGAAGTCGGTGGCGTGCCAGTAGCGGACACGGCGGCAACGACGAACGTGACGCCCGGCACCGCCCCGTGCAGCACGGTTACGTCGGGCGACTACACCTGCACGATCTCGGTGACGCTGCCGATCGGCACCGACAACGTACAAATCGGGACCTATGACGCGATCAACGCCGGCGGAAATCTGATCTCGCAGACGATCTACTCAGCTACGGTCGTCGAAGGCCACGCCAACGCATTTGGGAGCAGCGCGACGCCGATCACTCTCGACGCGAACCCCGGCACAATCAGCGTCGTCGGCCTTTCCGGGCCGACCGGCACCTATCCGAACTTCACCGTCAACGGCACCGGCAGCGCGACGTTTACGGTTAGCGTCGTTGACGCGCACGGCACGGCGTTCGGATCGCAGCCCGGACAGCCCACGATGACGCACGCGGCCGCGACCGGAACCGGTGCAAGCGCAAGCGTAAGCGGCACGACGCTGACGCTCACACCGCCATCCACCGGTACATCGACCAACGTCGTCGTCGATGCCGATCCCGCCGGCGCGAAGATCGTCAGCACGACGCTTAGCTCCTCACCGGCGGCGAGTGCGACGAGCTTCACGGTATCCTCGACAGTGAGCATGTTCGTCGGCATGAACCTCGTGCTCGACTACGAGACATTCAGTGGGACGACGCTGATTCAAGAGACGGCCAAGATCACGGCCATCAGCGGCAGCACGATCACCGTATCAACCGGACTCGCGCACGCGCACTCGAGTGGCGCGACCGTCTACGCATACAGCGACAACCTTTCACCGTCGACCGCGCCGTTCGCGGTGACGATCGCAACAACACTAATCATGGCCGTCGGGCAAGCCTATTCGACCACCAATGATTCGAAGGCGCTCGTGTATAACGGCAGCTTCTCGCTGCAGACGGGCAGCCTCACCAGTACGACAGAGAACTACGACTACGCGCGACTCGATACGGCAGACCAGCTTTTCATCGCCGACCAGGGCGCCGAGACGGTCTACCGCTCGCAATACACGGCGGGAACCGGCTTCGGCACCGTGACAACCTACTCTGGCATACCCACTAGCCAATCCGAATGGTTCGGATTTGCGGTGTCAAGCAGCGGCGCGGTCGCGGTGCAGAACGCATCCGGTTCTTCCCCGCAACTCGATATGTTTGCAGCAGGTTCCAGTTCGCCAACGACCTTCAATAGCTCGCTCAACGCGTCCACCTGGCAGACGGTCACCGAGGAATACTATCCCACAGTCGACGTCTTGGCAGACACGTCCGGGAACGTTTTTGGTTATGCTTATGAAGTGTGGGATACTAGCGACACTAACCACGATCAAATCGTGGTAACGAGCGGTACGTCCGAACAAGACATCAACAGCTCGTCGATCGTGAGCCAGTTCGCAAACGATCCGACCTCTGCAGTCTTAACGTGGGACGTCGGGCTCCAGGCGCTGTTCTACGCCAACTCGGATACCGGCAGCGGCTCGACCTACGCGGTTCTCGAGTTCCCGCATACCGGCTCGACAGACGCGGCCACCTTGAGCACGAGTCCGACCACGATCGCCAGTGTCAGCGGCTATCCACAAGGGATCGCCGCGTCCCAGGGGAGCGGGGACTACGTGGCGGTCGCCTGGGGCAACTCCGCTGGTGGCGAGACGATATCGATCTACTACTACAACGGCAGCAGCTGGGCGCTCACCGGAACTATCGATAATAACGGCACGACGATCTCGGACTTTACGGCGATGCACTTCCTGCCAAGCGGCAACCTCATCGTGTGCAATAGCGATGACTCCGGGACTGTTGCTCAGCTGATGCAGTTTACGACCAGCGGCTCGCAGGTCGGCAGCACCTACAGCGTGCTCGGCGACTTCGGCAGCGGCTACACGCTCAACGATGCCGGCGTATCACAATAGTATGGAGTACCGTCACATGCGCAAATTCTTCGCGCTTCTAGCGATAGCAATGCTGGCCGCATGTGGCGGCGGGGGCGGAGGCAGCACACCGAATCTTCCGCAAGCCACGCCGACACCGACGCTCCCGCCGGTGCCGACCGGCGACGTACGTCCGACCTTCACGATCGTTATTCCGGCGAGCGGAGGCGCTTCCAAAAATCGGCCGGGCTATGTTTCCTCTGCGACGCAGTCGATCTCGATTACCCTCACCGAAGTCAACGGGAGTCCGCCCGGAGCGCTTACCGGCAATCCGGCGATCACCAACATCAACAGCACGAATTGTTCGGGCGGCTGCACCGTCGATGGTCCGCCGTCGCCAGTCGGCAGCGATACATTCACACTCGTGACGTACGACGCAACCGGCGCGGCCGGCAACGAACTCAGCACGAGCACCGGCACGTACACGATGACGCAAGGCGTCAACAACGCTGAAACGGTTACGCTCGAGGGCGTTCCGGCGGCGCTCGCACTTGCCGCGTTGCCGACAACCTGGGCAGCCGGCGCGTCGAATAGCACAGCAATTGCGCTAACCGTCGCCGACGCCGACGGCGAGACGATCACCGGGACCTATGCAAACGCGGTGACGGTCTCCGATCCCGATACCAACGGTGACGGCACGCGAGTCGTTTCCGCGTCGTGCCCGGGCGTATATCCGACCGGTAACACGGCGATCGCAGCAACGTCAGCGCAATTCACAGGAAGCACATCGACGGCAACGTTCTGCTACGGCGGGCTGGCGCAGGCGACCGTAACGCTCACTGCGTCTGCTTCTGGGGCGACGAGCGGGACGAAGACCTTCAATCCGGTGATCACAGCCCCGACAATGTCCGGCTCGGTGACCGGCGCCTTTGTCGGCACTGACGCGCAGCTCAGCACGACAACCGGCACCGGCAGCACCGGCACGATCGCCTATACGGAGACCGGCTTCACTACCGCGCCGTACGATCAGGTACTCACCGTCGATAACGCGGCTGAGACGTGCTCGACCGGCGGCCCGCTCTCGACCTTTGCAACCGTTTCGCCGACGGCCTCAGGTACGACCACCGTATTCACGGTGAACTCGGCATCACCGTACACGCCCGGAAAGTGCACAATTCCCGTCTGGGACACCACCGGCGCCTACACTCCGCCGACGTTTAGCGCCTCGTACACAACGTCGGGGTTCACCATCGATAAAAAAGCCGCTAGTTTTCACTAGCGGCTTTTAGCCCTATCGCTTGCGTGCAGTTCGGCGGCGGCGTTCAGCCGTCGTCGTTACCCGCGTCGGGCGTTTCGCCACGCCGTTGCGCCGGCGCATCGGCACAACGTTGCTTGCCTGCACGTCTTCGCCCAGCGGCACCGGTGAGATCACGCGCTTGCCCAGCGCGTGATGCAGCACTTCGCTGATCTCTTCGACCGGCACGAAGGTCATCGTGTCGCGAATTTCCTTCGGAATGTCGTCGAGGTCCATCTCGTTGCGTTTCGGGAAGAGAATCTTGGAGATCCCCGCGCGCTTCGCGCCGAGCACCTTCTCTTTGAGCCCGCCGATCGGCAGCACTTGTCCCGTCAGCGTGATCTCACCCGTCATTGCAAGATTCGGATCGACTTTTAACCCGGTAAGCATCGATGCAATGGCAGTCGCCATCGTGACGCCCGCCGACGGTCCATCCTTGGGTGTTGCACCGGCCGGCACGTGCACGTGAATGTCGTGCTTGCTGAAGTAGTCCTCAGCCATCCCGATTTCAGCCGAACGCGAACGCAGGAACGATACCGCGGCTTGCGCGCTTTCCTTCATCACGTCGCCCAGTTGCCCGGTGAGCACGAGTTTGCCCGTGCCCGGCATCGCCGAGGTCTCGATGAAGACGATGTCGCCGCCGACCGGCGTCCACACCATGCCCGTTGCCACGCCGATCGAGGCTACGCGCTTCTTCACTTCGTTGAAGAATCGCGGCTTGCTCAAGTAATCGGCAAGGTTCTCGGACTTCACGCGCGCTTTGAAACGCGCGAACTCCGCGATCTTGCGCGCGACCTTCCGGAAGACCGTACCGATCTCGCGCTCGAGATTGCGAACGCCCGCTTCGCGCGTGTAGTCGTTGATGATCGCGCGAAGCGCGCCATCGTTGATCTGTACCTGCGTCTCTTTGAGGCCGTTGGCGAGGCGCTGCTTCTTCACCAGATAGCGTTTGGCGATCTGCAGCTTCTCGAGCTCGGTATAACCTGAGAGCTGAATGATCTCCATGCGATCGCGCAGCGGCGGCGAGATCGTATCGAGCGAGTTGGCCGTGCAGATGAAGAGGACTTGGCTCAAATCGAACGGCAGATCGAGGTAGTGATCGCGGAACGAGTTGTTCTGCTCCGGATCGAGCACCTCGAGCAACGCCGACTGCGGATCGCCGCGGAAGTCCGCGCCGACCTTGTCGATTTCGTCGATCATCATCACCGGATTCTTGGTGCCGGCATCGCGAATCGCGCGAACGATCGTTCCCGGCATTGCGCCGATATACGTGCGGCGGTGGCCGCGGATTTCGGCCTCGTCACGAACGCCGCCGACCGAGAGGCGCACGAATTTGCGCCCCATCGCGCGTGCGATCGACTGTCCAAGCGACGTCTTACCGACGCCCGGCGGTCCGACGAAGCACAGAATCGGGCCGGTCAGCTTCTTCTTGAGCTTGCCGACGGCCAAGTACTCGATGATGCGATCCTTGATCTTCTCGAGATCATAGTGATCCTCGTCGAGAATCTCGCGCGCTTTACGAATCTCGATGTGATCCGGCGTCTCGCTGCTCCACGGCAGCTGCACCAGCCAATCGAGGTAGGTGCGGATCACACTGTATTCGGGGCTCGCCTGCGGCACTTTTGAAAGCCGGTCGAGCTCGCGGTCCGCGGCCTTTTTCGCGTCCTCGGGCATGTTGGCTTCGTCGATCTTCGAGCGCAGCTCGTTGTTCTCAGCCACCTGCGGATCGACTTCGCCCAGTTCTTCCTGAATCGCGCGCAATTGCTGGCGCAGGTAGAACTCGCGCTGATTCTTCTCCATCTCGCGCTGAATGTCGCTCTGAATCTTGTGGCCGAGTTCGACCACTTCGAGTTCCTTGGTGAGCAGCAGCGTGAGCTTGCGCATCCGCCGCCCGGTGTTACGCTCTTCGAGCAGCGCTTGCCGATCCGCCGTCTCCAAACGCATCGTCGAAGCGACGAAGTACGTCAGGACGTTGGGATCGGTGATGTTCTGGACTTCCATCTCCATCTCGCGCGGCGCTTGCGGCAAGTAGGAGAGCAGTTTTTGAAAGAGCCCGCCGAGATTGCGCTGCATGGCAACGAGTTCTTCGTTATCGACGGTGACGTCGGGAAGCTCGGTATATGCCGCAACCATGTAGGGTTGCTCTTGGGTGAATTCTTCGATTTTGAAGACGCTCTGGCCAGCGACGATACAGCGAATGGTCCCGTCGGGCACTTTGAGCATCTTCTGAATAACGCCGATCGTCCCGATGCGCTGGACGTCATTGGGACCCGGATTCTCGATCTCACGATCCTTGAGCACGGTCAAGCCGATCGGCTTGCCTTCGCGCAAGGCCTCCTCGACCAATAAAATGCCGGGCTTCTTGACGACCGCGAGCGGAATGACGGTGTTCGGGAATAGCACCGCCTCTTGCAGCGGCAGAATGCCGATCAAGTTGGCGGGCACGATGTCTTTGGCTTTGCGTTCAGCCATAATTTAGGATAGTGTCCTCTTCACGATCATACGGATCTCGGTACGCGTCGAAGGCACGTAGGCCGTCGACGAGATCGGCAGCGTGATGACCAGCACGCCGTCGGCGTAGTTGGCCTCCGCATCGCCCAGCAGATCCACGGCCGCCGGCAGTGGGATGCGCTTGGCAAACGATCCGTAAGAGATCTCTTTTTGGATGAATGAGCCGCGCCGGAAGCGTGCCAGCTCGGCCCGCACTCCGGAGATAGTGAGCGAACGGCCGTCGAGCGCGACGCGCAGCGAGTCCGGGTCAGCGCCGGCCACCTCGACCGCCACCACCACCTTACCCCGCTCTTCGTCGATGACGACATCGGCATTGGGCTCGAAGCCCAGCCGGGACCGCACGATAAACTCCATGGCTCCTTCTACATCCTAGATTCGCAATCTTAGCACTCGGTTGCACCAACTGCCAGCCCCCTCTCGCGGGCGGCGGCCAATTTGCCGATTACTTCTACTTAGAGGGTGCTCTTCGAGACACCCTGGCTTACTCCGTGGGGTTCAGCCCCCGGTCAGGAACGGTCATGCACGTCGCCGTCGTCGACGACCAGGAGTCGTCGCTCGCTGGCTTCTCGCAGATCCTTCGGCGCGTTGCGGACGTCGAACCGATCTGCTTCAAGAAGGCTTCCGACGCCCTTCACTGGGTCGGCGGCGTCGATCCCGCATTTGTCGTCGTCAACAGCACCTTGGCGGATATCCCCGGCATTGATTTCGTCCGCCGCATGCGCTTGATCGATGGCCGCGCCGCCACGCCCGTAATCTTTTTAACCGCGAAAGCGGATCGGGATTTGCGCCGAGCCGCCTTCGACCTCGACGTGCACGCGTTCCTCGAGAAGCCGATCAACCCGTCGGAATTTCTGGTGCACGCCATGCACATCGTGGACGTGCGCCGCGAACGGGCCGACATGCAAGCGCGCCTCAAAGAAGCGGGCTCACGGTCGGCCGCTCCCGCGCTCGGAAGCGGCGGCGCACCGGATGCCGGCGCGTTGATCGATGCCATGCTCGATGTCGCGGTGCTACACGATCCGTCGATCATCATGCATCAGGATCTTTCCTCGCAGATTGCTACGGCGCTCGCGCGTGAACTCAAACTTACCGACGACGAACAACGCCTGCTCGTGCTCGCATCGCGGATCTACGACATCGGAAAGGCCGCGATCCCGCAACGAATTTTGGAAAGCCGCAATCCCGCTACGCAAGCCGATCGCGTCTCGATCGAACGGCATGCCGATGCCGGTGCACGGCTGCTCGGTGCGAGTAAGGATCCGGTGATGCGCGCGGCCGCGGTCATTTCGCAAACGCATCACGAACGATACGACGGGTCGGGCTATCCGAAAAAGTTGCGCGGGTCGTCGATCCCGATCATGGGGCGCATCGTCGCGGTTTCCGATACGATGAGCGCGCTCTTGCGCACTCGTAGCGATCGGGCTGCTCTTACGCTGGCACAGGCCATTGAAGTCATCGAGAAGGGCGCCGGCACGCTCTTCGATCCGGCTGTTGTCGGCGCGGTGCGCGGCAACCTCAACGAGATCTCGCGCGTGGTACACGAAATGTCGGCACGGAGCGCGCAGGCCAGCTAGGTCTTCCGTAGTATTCAGCCAGGCATGTCCATGCTGCGACGCCGGTTGAACGTTTTCGACCTGACGCTGATTACCGTCGGCAGCATCATCGGGTCGGGGATATTTCGCAATCCGGCCGTGGTCGCAAATCGCGCCCACCTGGGTTGGCTCGCGATCGGCTGCTGGGTCATCGGCGGCCTGCTCGCGCTGATCGGCGCATTCGTCTTTGCCGAACTTGCCGAGCGCCGCCCGGTCAACGGCGGTATCTACGCCTACTTGCGCGACGCCTATCACCCGGTGGTCGCGTTCGTCTTTGGCTGGACGCTGCTGCTGATCGCCGACACCGGCGGAAGCGCGGCAGCGGCGGTATTGTTCTCGAACTATCTCACGATCATTACCGGCGTGGCGTTCGATCCACGCATTGTCGTCGTCGTCATGCTGGCCATCTTGGTCGGCATCAACTGTCTGGGCGTACGGCAAGGCGGGACATGGCAGAACGGGATCGTGGTGCTCAAGGTCGCGGCGATCGCGGCGCTGATCGTCGCCGGTCTCTTTGCGCATCCGGCCGCCGGCGCGGCGGCGACGCTCCCCGGCTTTGGCAGCAATGCAGGGTTGCTCGGCGCATTCGGGCTTGCGATGCTCCCCGTGCTCTTTTCCTACAACGGCTTTCAAGGCGCGACGTATATCACCGGCGAGACCGTCGATCCGCAGCGCACCATACCGCGCGGGCTGATCTTCGGTGTGCTCGCCGTCGTTGCGATCTACGTGCTCGTGAATATTGGATGCCTGCACGTGCTCGGTCCGGCGGGACTCGCCGCAACCAAAACACCCGCGTCAGACGTGATGCAAGCACTCATCGGGCCGATCGGCGCGCGATTGATCGCGATCGCGATCGCCGTTTCCACGCTGGGTTTCGTGAGCACGCGCATGTTGGTCACGCCGCGCATCTATTACCAAATGGCGGCCGACGGGACGTTCTTCAAGCAGATCGCCTGGATCAATCCGAAGACGCACGTACCGACGATTGCCATCATCCTCGAAGGCGTCATCGCTGCATTGATCGCAATTAGCGGCGATTACGACCGGATTGTCAACTGGATCACCGCGCCCGAGTGGATCTTCGTCGTGCTGGCTGCCGGCGCGATCTTCATCTTCCGCAAGCGCGACGGCGACACGGTGCAGCCGCGCTTCCGCGTACCGCTGCACCCGTACTCAACGATCTTACTCATGGTCGTCCTACTGGCGATCTTTATCACCGAAGTGATTCTCGTGCCGCTCGATACGCTCTACGGCGCGCTCGTGATCGCCGCAGGCATCGTCTTCTTCTACGCCTGGAAGCGTTTTGCTCGAACCGCCTAAACCGCATCTCCTCCGGCGCCTCGGCGTGCGCGATGCTGCACTGATCGTGATGGGCGGCATCGTCGGCTCGGGCATCTTCGTGAACCCGTCGGTCGTCGCGCGCCTCGTGCACACGCCGCTCTTGATCATGTTGGCGTGGACGATCGGCGGCGTGATCGCGATCGTCGGTGCAGGCGTGTTCGCTGAACTTTCAGCGCGACGCCCGCTCGACGGCGGCGTCTACGCCTACTTACGCGACGCCTACCATCCGATCGTGGCGTTTTGCTACGGCTGGACGCTGTTGCTGGTCTCCCAAAGCGGCGGCTCTGCGGCGGCGGCGGTAACCTTTGCCTTCTATCTGCCGAAGATCACCGGCAGCCCCCTCACGAGCGTCCAGTTGACGGTCGTCGCGGTCACGGTGCTGGCGATTTTCACGGTCGTCAATTTCTTTGGCGTGCGGGAAAGCACGACGACGCAAAATGGCTTCATGGTCGCCAAGCTGCTTGCCATCGTTGCAGTCATTGTCACGGGTTTCTTTGCCGTGCACGCCGCCGCCGGGCACGGCATGCCGATCGTGCCGGCCGACTTCAATCCATTCGTTGCGATCGGCCTTTCGCTCGTGCCCGTAATGTTCGCATACAGCGGCTGGCAAACATCGACGTTCATGGCAGGCGAGACCCGCGACTCCAATCGCTCGCTTCCGCTGGGGATCCTGTTTGGCGTGCTCGGTGTGATCGTGCTCTATCTCGGGATGAACGCGGTCTGTCTCTACGTACTCGGACCGGCGCGCTTGGCCGGGACGATGACGCCCGCGTCCGACATCGTGCAGGCCGTGGTCGGACCGGCCGGCGCAAAGATCATGGCCGCGATCGTCGCCCTCTCAACCATCGGTTTTATCGCCAATCAGATCCTTACCTCGCCGCGGGTCTATTTCCAAATGGCAGCCGACGGCACGTTTTTCAAACAGCTCGCCTGGATCAGCCCACGCACGCACGTGCCGATTGTCGCCATCGGCGTGCAGGGCGCAGCTGCAATCGCCATCGCTTGCTCCGGCAGCTACGATCTGATTCTCAATTGGGTCACCAGCATCGACTACATCTTTTTCGGCTTCGCGGCGCTCGCGATCTTCATCTTCCGCCGCCGTGACCGTGCGGCCGGCGCACCCGAGCCGTGGTTCCGGATACCGCTGCATCCCTGGAGCACGCTGCTCTTTCTGGTCGTGGCCTGGGCGATTGTGGTTGACGTAGTGCTCAAGTCGCCGTTGGATGCGACCTTTGGGATCGGCGTGCTGCTCACCGGGATTCCTGTGTATTTCCTGTTTCGCGCGATCCGAGCAAACCGGGAGAACGCACGCTCGGCCCCTTGACGGCTGCTTTA
The DNA here is from genome assembly GCA_963837195.1 of Vulcanimicrobiota bacterium. GTDB lineage: Bacteria > Vulcanimicrobiota > Vulcanimicrobiia > Vulcanimicrobiales > Vulcanimicrobiaceae > Aquilonibacter. Next base: position 2,062,680 of record CAWIMO010000006.1, on the reverse strand, counting down.
CATTGCCGCAGCCAAATGTTATCGCCTCGATAATCCGGCCGCCACGAAAAGTGGGCACACTAGTTATATGTTCCGTGTGGTGATCGTCGACGACGACGAAGCGACTCTCAAACTCTTCAGTGCCGTTATCAAACGGGTCTTGGGTGAAATCCCGATTGCCTTTAGCGATCCCCGCGCCGCACTGGACGAATTACAACATCTGCGCCCGTCGCTGGTGATCGTCGACTACTTCATGCCGGAGCTCGACGGCGTCGCCTTTACCCGGGCGCTGCGCACGCAGCCGGCCCACGAGTCCACACCGATCATGATGCTCACCGCGCACAGCGACCGCAGCCTGGGGCCGCGCGCGCTCGATGCCGGCGCGACGACCTTCGTCGAAAAGCCGATCTCGATCAAAGACTTTACCGCGCAGCTGCGCCGCTTTGCCGCAGCGCAGCCGCCAAGCCGCACGACCTATGGCGAAATCGTGATGCCGACCGACGAGCGCGATACGATCGAGCGACTTTTCCGCGCGATGCGGGCGGCCAATCGCGAACTCGCCGACAACGCCGAAGCCGTGCGCGACGTTGCGGTGGCCATTGCCGAGCAGATGCATTTGCCGGCCGGCGACATCGATGCGCTACGCTCGGCAGCGCTGGTCTACGATATCGGCATGCTCTCCGTACCCGAGCGCGTGCGTGCGATGCCGGCGGCGCTGCCGATGCGGTGGCGCAGCCTGGTGAACAGCCACGTCGAGTCGGGTGCCGCAATTCTGGGCTGTGCGACGCGTCCACTCCTGCGCATGGCCGAAGCGATCGCTCGTTATCATCACGAGCGTTACGACGGCAGCGGTTATCCCGAGGGACTGGGCGGCGAAGACATTCCGGTCGCAGCACGCATCGTCGCGGTGGCCGACACGTTCATCGCGCTGACCTCGGAGCGTCCGCACCGCATCGAGTTCACCCAGTCGCACGCACTTGCACAGATTCGCGGCGAACGTAGCAAGGCGTTCGACCCCAACGTCGTCGACGCGCTGTTGCGCCTAGAGGACCGCCTCGGCGAATTTCGCCGCAGCGCTTAGGATTTAACCTAGCTTTTCGAGCAGCTCCGCGAGGCGCTCCATACTTTCATTGTAGCCGGATTGCGCGCCGGTGGTGACCATCATGTCGCGTTCTTCACGCGTTTCGAAGACCTGATGGCTCGTCACGGTCGTGCGGCCGTCTTGTTCCGTAAAGCGATGCGTCAAGCGGCTGATCTTGCCGGGCCACGTTTCGTATTCGAACGTCGCGGTAACGTACTCGGGCGCTTCGATTTCGAGATACTCGCCCTTGAAGGCGTGCAGCGTGACGGAAGCGTCATCGTCGTCATACATTGGCCTTTCGTGCAAAGATCGGCGCGAATTGCGCGCGGATCGGCCAGGCGGTAAGAAACCATAAGATCACCGCCAGGATCGCTGGTGGAAACCCCTGCGGGTTCATCGTTGCATGGAAGGTGAGAATATTGGCGAGCACGGCAGCGAGCGCGACGATCGCGAGCGGCACGTACTGATTTGTCAGGAGCAAAAGCCCGCAGATGAGCTGCACGCCAAAGACCATGACGTAGAAGCCCGAGCCCACGATTGCGGTGAAGAAATCGAGCAGATAGCCCGGCGGAAACGCCGGCGACGGAATGAAGTGCAAGAACCCATTGAGTCCAAACACCGTGAACATGATGCCGAGCAGAATGCGCGCGACGGTTGAAACGATCTTCATTGCAGATACCCTCCGAGTAGGTCAAAGAGCATTTCCGATCCCGATTTACGATCTTCCGGGGTGAGTACGACGGTCGCGAGCGATACCGAAATCCGGCGCGCGTTCACGTAGCTCCAAATCCCTTTGAGACGCTCTTTGCCGCCGACGCGCAGGTCGATGGTCCGCTCGAGCGGTGTGAACTGGCCGGGCGGACCGCTAAACGTGAAATGTTCGGTCGGCGTCGTCGTTGTCATTGATCTCCCTCACTCATTTGTAACTCGCGTAAATAGCCCCCGAGGCGATCGAAGCTCTCGTCCCAAAAGCGGCGATGTTCTTCCATCCATGCCGCGAGCGGCCGCAGCCCGCGCGGATCGGCTCGGTAAAACGTGTTGCGCCCCTCTTTCCGGCCGACGACCAGCCGCGCATCGAGCAGCGCGCGAAGATGCTGCGAGACCGCGGGTTGCGAGACGCCGGCGTACTCGGTTAGGCTGCGAACGCTCGCCTCCCGGCCGGCGATAATACGCTCGTAGATCGCGCGCCGCGTCGGGTCGGAGAGCGTCCGCATGACGGAATCGACGGGAGCGGCAGCCATCACGGAGCAATCATAAGTCTACGCTTATGTATTTGTCAAGCGGGGCCGCGCGTGGCGCAGCGAAGCGGACGGAATCGCCATCCGACGAGGAGCGTGCCGTGATCGAGACCTCTCCCAGTTCGAGCGACAAGACGGCCGCGATGCTCACGCATCTCGGTGGAATCTTTTTCTCAGTCGTCCCATCGTTGATCGTGTACTTGGCGGTCAGCAACAATGCGTGGCTCAAAGACCAAGCGCGCAACGCGCTGAACTTTCAGCTAACGATGCTCATCGCATGGGTTATCGTCGGGCTGCTGCACTGGGTCCTGATCGGCTTCTTACTCGTGTGGCCGCTTGAATTGGCAAACGTGATTCTGTGCATCGCTGCCGCAATCAAAGCCAACCAAGGCGAACCGTTTCGTTACCCGGCCGCCATCGAGCTGGTCAAGACGTAAAGAGCGCGTCCCAGTGCTCGCGGCTGATGCGCAGCTCGTCTTCTTTGAGATCTTTGAGCGGCGTCAGCGTGAGCTTCTCTCGTTCGCAGAGATCGGGCACGCCGGTGTCGACGAAGAGCAAACCGGTGACGAACTCACCGCGTTCGCGCGTTTCGTGGATCGTCGACATCGCACCGCTGCGGCTGGTCGCGTCGTAGTCGCGATCGACTTTGCGCAGCAGCACGCGTGAGCCGTCCTCGAGCTGGATGTCCTGAACCGTGCCCGGTTCGTAGTCGACGGTGATCTCTTCGCGCGGCCGGATATAATCGGGTGCGTTGAGCGTAAACTCGTGATCCTTGACGTAGGCATAGCTCTTGGTCGAGCCTTCGTGATCGTTGAAGGTCACGCAGGGGCTGATGATGTCGAGGATCGACGTGCCGCGATGCGCAAAGGCGGCCTGCATCAGCGGCACGAGCTGCTTGCCGTCACCCGAGAACGAACGCGCCACAAAGGTTGCGCCGAGCTCGATTGCGAGCCCGCACACGTCGATCGTCGCATACTCGTTGGGCGTGCCGTTCTTGAGCGTCGAGCCGACGTCGGCGGTCGCTGAGAACTGCCCCTTGGTCAAGCCGTAGACGCCGTTGTTCTCGATGATGTAAACACAATCGACGTTGCGCCGAACCATGTGCGCGTACTGCCCCAGTCCGATGCTGGCCGTGTCGCCGTCGCCGCTGACGCCGAGCACCAGCATCTCACGATTGGCCAGCTTCGCGCCGGTCGCAGCCGAGGGCATGCGCCCGTGCACACCGTTGAACCCGTGCGCTTGCTCGACAAAGTAGGCGGGCGTCTTGGACGAGCAGCCGATGCCGCTCATCTTGGCGAGCAGATGCGGTGCAACGCCGTACTCGTACAGCGCCTTGATCAAATGATTGGTGATCGAGTTATGTCCGCAACCGGCGCACAGCGTCGTCGGAAGACCCTTGTAGACGTCGCGGGAAAGACCGATGATGTTGACGCTCATTCTGCAACCACAGCCGGCTCGCGCTCGGCTTCCAATAGCGGGTCGACGATGGCGTGCGCGTCGATCGGCACGCCGTTGTAGTGACGGATCGATTGAATCCGCGAGATGAGATGATCGGGTAGCTCGATGCGCAACAAGCCGTAGAGCTGCCCGTCGCGATTCTGTTCGATCACGTAGACGCGCTCGTGTCGAGCGATGAAAGCCGCGACTTCCGGCGCGAACGGCAGGGACCTCACGCGCAAGTAATCCGTTTCGATCCCGTCCCCACGGAGAATATCGCGCGCCTCGACGATGGCATGGTGGGTCGTCCCGTAGGCGACGATGCCGATCCGCGCACCGTGCTCGTCGACGATGGGCTGCGGCACCACCGTACGCGCGGTCTCATGCTTGCGCACCAAACGATCGAGATTGCGCTGCCACACGTCGGGCATCTCGGAGTAGCGCGCCTCTTCGTCGTGACCGGTGCCGCGAGTAAAGTAGCCGGCCTTGCCGTGATTGGTGCCCGGCAGCGTGCGATACGGAATGCCGTCGTGATCGACGTCGCGATAGCGGCCCCACGCTTCGAGTTTGTTGAGATCTTTCTCGCCGAGCACCTTGCCGCGATCGAACGGTTTTTCCGGATACGGCAGCGACTTCGTCAGCCACGAATTCATGCCCAGATCGAGATCGGAGAGCACGAAGATTGGGGTTTGAAAACGATCGGCGAGATCGAACGCTTCCATCGACATCTCGTAGGCTTCGTTGACCGATGCCGGCAGCAGCACGATATGTTTGGTGTCGCCGTGCGAGAGCGTGTAGGCAAAGGAGACATCGCCTTGCATCGTTCGCGTCGGCAGTCCGGTTGACGGTCCCGCGCGTTGCACGTCGAAAATCACCGCCGGCACTTCGGCGTAGTAACCGTAGCCGGCCCACTCGGCCATCAGCGAGATGCCGGGCCCCGACGTCGACGTCATCGCGCGCGCACCAGCCCAGCCGGCACCGAGTACCATCCCGATCGCCGCGAGTTCGTCTTCGGCTTGCACGATCGCGACGCGCCGCTCACCGGTTTGCGGATCGACGCGATATTTGTCGGCGAGGGCAATGAAACTTTCACACAGCGATGACGACGGGGTAATCGGGTACCACGCGGCGACCGTGCAGCCGCCCATGATGCAGCCCAGTGCTGCGGCGCGATTGCCGTCGAGGAACGACAGGCCGTCGGTCCGGCCGTTCATGCGCTCGAGCGCGAAGCGATCGGCCTTCTTTAAATGTTCGCGCGCGTAGGTGAAGCCGATGCGCGCCGCCTCGACGTTGGTCGCCGCCGCCTTCGCCTTGCGTTTGAACTGCCCCGCGATCGCCGCTTCCACATCGGCCTCGCTGATGCCGAGCAACTCGGCAACCACGCCAACGTAGATCATGTTGAGCAAGTATTTGCGCAGCGCGCCATCGCTGAAGTTGGTTTTTGCGAGTTCGTTGAACGGCACCGCGTAGTACACGACGTCGTCGCGCAGGCTCTCGCCGGACACCGGATACGTCGCTTCGTGAATCACTGCGCCGCCGGGTTTGACCCCGGTGATGTCGTTGCGCCACGTCGCCGTGTTCAGTGCAACCAGCAGATCGACATCGCGAGTGCGACACTGGTAGCCCTTCGACGAAATGCGCACGTCGAACCACGTGGGCAAACCTTCGATGTTCGAGGGGAAGACGTTCTTCGGCGCAACTGGAATGCCGAGACGAAAGATCGCGTTCGTCAGAACGAGATTCGAAGACTGACTCCCTGAACCGTTGACCGTCGCGACCCGAATGGTGAAATCGTTTGTGACCCGTTGGTGCATGCTACTGCTACCTTTGTGGCTTTGCGCGTCAGCCCTGCCCACGTCAAGAGGACTCCTTCCACCGTAACCCAACTCGCCAGCCATGAAGCAGATCATCGTCGCCGCCGGCCTTGCCGCGCTTGTTATGCTTGGTGCTTGCGGCAGAAGTTCGAACGTCGCCACCCAGAGTGCGGTGACCGGCGCGCCGGTGGCGGGCGGTACGGTGCTGGTCAAGTCCGGCACGACGTTTCAGGGCGCGCTCCAGCAAGAGATCGCGACCAACAAGAGCCATGACGGCGACACCTTTACGCTGGTGCAGCACGACACGTTGCTGCATAAAGAGCCGGCGCTGCACGGCGCGGTGATCGACGGTCATCTCGAGAACGTGCAGGCCGCGGGGATGGGCAAAAAGCCCGCGATGACCGTGGTCTTTGACGATATTCGGCTGCCGGACGGAGCGACCGCGCCGATCGACGTGCGCATCGTCAATATCGGCGCCCTCGATGCGAAGACGCATCACTGGCGGACGTTCGGCATGGTGCTTGGTGGAGCAATCGCCGGCCACATGGCCGCGGGAAAACATCACGGCGGCCTTGCGGGCGCGGCGGGCGGCTACGTGCTCTCGCAGGAGATGAAGACCAACGTCGACGCAAAACCGGGCACGATCGTGGTCGTAAAATTCCTAAACGACGCGGTGGCGCAAGCGAGCGCTAGCGCTTCCCCGTAGCGTTGATCGGCGGGGATGACCGCATCGCGAGCTGATAGTTTGAAAACGTCGCCCACGCCATCGCGCGGTAGTGCGGCATGACGATTTCCGCTTCTTCCGATCCCGGAAAGTAGAGACCGTCGACGGCTTGCGGGACGATCGTCAGTTTGACGTGTCCACCGTAGTCGTACGTCCACAAGATCTGTAGCAGCCCTTGGGCGGGATCGATCTGCGCGCGCGCTTCAAGCAAATTGCTCTTCTTGACGTCGTGCATCGAAAGCACGGTGGCGTTGCCTTGCGAACCAGCCACCGACATCGTGTACATCGAGGTCCAGTTGGAGACGTCGAGCGCGCTCATCGGCATCGTTTCGTAGCCCTTACCGAACCACGGCACGTCGTCGAAGTGCACGCTATATTCGCCGCCGCGCGTGTAGCTACCGTGACCGTGCAACGTAAAGCGAATCCACGGAAAGGTGAGCAGCGCGACGCGCGCGTCGACGTCGAAGGTGTAGTGCTGCACGACGGCGTTGCGGCCCGCGTACGACATGATGACAGACGGCGGCGCCGTCTGCGCAGTCAAAAGCAGCGCGGCGAGAAGCAGTGGAACGCGGCGGAGCATGGGCGCTATTTCGCCGGGTAACTAGTTCGTCTCCCGCTGAAGCAGCCGGACATTCGCGGACTCTCACGTTCCCCTAATACTGGTGACGCTGTATACTACCCGCATGCAACGGAAAGCCACTTTTGTCGTTGCCATCGCAGCCGCGCTTCTTTGCGCGGCGACAGCTCGTTCAGCTTGCGACCATGCCCTTCCAAAAATTCCGCAAGCATTGCCCAGCAACGGCATTACGACACTGACGCTCACGGCTCAGGAGAGGGACGGGCGTGCCGCAATGTCCTACCTGGGCGCGTTTGTGCCGCCGACGATCCGAGTCGTCCCTGGCGGGCAGTTGCGCATAACCTATATCAACAATCTCGCCGCTCACTCCACCGAGCAGTGTGCGCTCGGGCCGTGCGCGGACATGACCAATCTCCATTTCCATGGCATGGAGGTTTCGCCGGAGTACGGGCAAGACGACGTTATCACGATGATTGCGGCGCCGGGGCAGACGCTGCACTACGACGTGCACGTTCCAAAGGACGTGCCGCCGGGCCTTTACTGGTTTCACACCACCCGATGGAGGAGCGACGCAAGCTCTCGACGGAATGTCGGGTGCGATCGTGGTCGAGGCATCGACCGCTACGTGCCGCTGCTGCGTACCATGCCCGAACGCGTTATCGTGCTGCGCACGACGCCATTCGCACCGAGCAACCCGGCGCTTCACCCGCTGATGCGCACGCTCGACGTCGACAGCGGGAGCGCGTGCCACTCGCAGAACCAAACGCCCAACCAACTCTTCACCGTGAACGGGGTCTTTCGTCCGACGATTGCGATTGCACCGGGAGAGCAGCAGTTCTGGCGGATTGTCAACGCTTCGGCGGACGACTATGCCGATATACGCGTTGACGGATCGTCAATGCGGGTCGTTGCGTTCGACGGAGAACCGCTCGCCTTGCACGACCCGCAGCATCCGATACGTACCTACGATCACATCGTGATGCCTCCGGCGGGCCGGGTCGAAGCGATTGTAACCGGGCCCCCTGCCGGGATAGCGGCCGCGCTGCGGACGCATTGTGTTGATACGGGTCCGCAGGGTGATCCGATGCATGGGCAAGTGCTCGCCGATATCGTCCCCGATCACTTCTCTTCACGGCCTGCACCGGTAGGAGCGTTCCCAGGCACCGCGACGTACCGCACCGTCGACGTTTCGAAGGTCGAGCAGTCCTCGCCGAGTTTCGTCGCCATTTTTACCGAAGGCGATCATAAGTTCTACATCAACGGTCAGACGTATGCGGATAGTGCCCCGCCGATGGCGACCGTGAAGGTGGGCACGTACGTTCACTGGCGCATCCTCAACCGGACGCACGAGATTCATCCATTTCACATCCATCAAGTCCACTTCTTGACGTACGCCGTGAACGGCAAACCGGTTGCCAATCCGATTTGGACCGATACGATGAACGTCCCGCTTCAGCAGAGCATCGACGTGATCTTAGACGCGAGCTACGTCCACATCCGCGGCATGTCCGTGTTTCACTGCCATATCCTCAGTCACGAAGACAAAGGCATGATGGCCAAGGTGCTCTTCAACTAAGCGTACACGCGGCCAGGCGTTAGAATTCTATGAATGTCCTAATGCTGGCACAGACAAATGTCGATTACTAAGGTGTGAAAGCATTGGGGCTTTTGCGCGGGCTCGTCGTTCTTGCGGCGGCGGTATTGCTTATATCGTCACCTACCGCGATCGACGCGCGCCGAGCGCCTGCACTCAACGTCGGCACGACGATGATCGATGGCCGTGTCGTTCGGTATGTCATCGCACGACTCGATCGAGTACGGGTACGAGCTGCGCTCGGGGGTCGAAACGTCGGAGACACCGCGTGGCTCTCCGACATCGCAAAGCACGATAACGCAATAGCCGCCGTCAATGGCGGCTATTTTGAAGCTTACGCCAAGCACGTGCCGCGCAAGAACCTCGATCAGACGACGGTGATCGACGGTTCGATGGTCTTCAAAGGCGACGTCGGCAGCGTGCTCTACTTCGATCGTGATAACCGCGCGACGATCGAGCGCATTCCGCTGCGCATCGACGGCTCGCTCGACGGCAGCTGGACCTATCCCAACAACTGGTATGCATACTGGTTCAATCGCCTGCCCGGACCCACCGGCGATACGATCACGGTCTTCACGCCGGCGTGGGGTCATTCGACCGGACTACGCGGCGGACCGCAGATTCAAGTGACCGACGGCGTCGTCTCGCAAATCAACTACGGATCGACGCGCATTCCAAACGACGGCTACGTGATCTACTTCCGCGGTGAGAGCAGCGTGGCGTTTCGGTTTTGGGTCGGACGGCGCGCATCGTATACCGTACGCGCGGAAGACGGTTCAGCGCCCGGGATCGCGACGGCATGGGAAGCAATCGGCGGCGGACCGCAATTGCTCGTGGAGGGCATGGAGTTCGCCAATCCCTCGGCTGAGGGATTCCACGATCCGAAGATCTTTCGCTCCGGCAAACGCGCGATGGTCGGCATAAGCCAGGATCAATCCGAACTGATCTTCGCCGTGGCGGACGGTTCGCTCGACCAATGCGCGCACATCATGAAGAAACTCGGCGCCTATGACGCAATGAATCTGGATGGCGGCGCATCGACCGGCTTGTGGGCAAACGGAAAGTATCTCGTCTCCCCCGGCCGCCAAATCAACAACGCATTGATACTGACGCGCTAATTGTCAAGATAAAAGAAAAAGGCCTCGCGTCAGCGAGGCCTTTGATGTGTTACCCACACGAAGTGGGTGAAGGTTGGGAGCGCAGGATGCGCGACCGTCCGAAGGACGGCCCAACCGTCTACATCATGTCGTAGCCGCCCATGCCGCCACCGCCCGGCATTGCCGGAGCAGCGGATTTGGGTTCGGGCTTGTCGGCGATCAGCGTTTCCGTCGTGAGGATCAGCGCGCCGATCGAAGCTGCGTTTTGCAGCGCCGAGCGCGTGACTTTGAACGGCTCCACGATGCCGGCCTTGAACATGTCGACGATGTCGCCCGTCATCGCGTCGAACCCGAACGGCGAGTTCTTCTGCTTGACATTGTTGACTTCGACGGAACCTTCGTAGCCCGCGTTGTACGCGATCTGACGAAGCGGCTCTTCGAGCGCCTTCTTGACGATCTCGATGCCGATCTTCTCATCGGCCCACGTGTTTGCGTGGCCGTTGCTCTTGGGCGCCTTCTCGATGTACTTGTCGATCGCTTTGACCGCGTGCACGAGCGAGGCACCGCCTCCGGGGATCATGCCTTCCTGAACGGCGGCACGCGTGGCCGAAAGCGCATCTTCGATACGATGCTTCTTCTCTTTGAGTTCGGTCTCGGTCGCGGCACCGACTTGGATCACCGCAACACCACCGGAGAGCTTGGCAAGACGCTCTTGCAGCTTCTCGCGATCGAAGTCCGAATCGGTGTCCTCGATCTGCTTTTTGATCATCTCGATACGGCCCTTGATGTCGGCCGGTTTGCCCGCGCCGTCAACAATGGTCGTCTCTTCCTTGGTCACGGTCACGCGCTTGGCTTGACCGAGCTGATCCGGGGTCACCTTATCGAGCTTGAGACCGAGCTCTTCGGAGATCACCGTCGCGCCCGTAAGCGTGGCGATGTCCTTGAGCATCTCTTTGCGGCGGTCGCCGAAGCCCGGCGCCTTGACCGCAACCGAGGTAAACGTGCCGCGCAGTTTGTTCACCACCAGCGTCGCGAGGGCTTCGCCTTCGACGTCTTCAGAGATGATCAGCAGCGGACGCTGCACCTGAACGACCTTCTCGAGCAGCGGCAGAATGTCGGCAATTGCCGAGATCTTGCGCTCCGTCACGAGAATGTACGGATTGTCGAGCACGGCTTCCATGCGCTCGCTGTCGGTGACCATGTACGGCGAGATGTAGCCCTTGTCGAACTGCATGCCGTCTTTGGTCTCGACTTCGGTCTTGAGCGTGCGCGATTCCTCAACGGTGATCACGCCGTCTTTGCCGACCTTCTCCATCGCCTCGGCGATGAAATCGCCGATCTCTTTGTCGTTGGCCGAGATCGACGCAACTTGCGCGATCTTCTCTTTGGTGTCGACCTTTTGCAGGTTGTTGCCCGAGCCCATCTCGTCGACCGCGACTTGCACGGCCTTTTCGATGCCGCGCTTGATCAGCAGCGGATTCGACCCGGCGGTAACGTTGCGCAGACCCTCGCGGATGATCGCTTGCGCGAGCACCGTCGCGGTGGTCGTGCCGTCGCCGGCAATGTCGTTGGTCTTCGAGGCAACTTCTTTCACGAGCTGTGCGCCCATGTTTTCGAACGTGTCGGAGAGTTCGATCTCCTTGGCGATCGTTACGCCGTCATTGGTAATGGTGGGTGAACCAAACTTCTTGTCGAGTACGACGTTGCGGCCCTTGGGTCCAAGGGTCACTTTCACCGCATCGGCAAGCAGATTGGCGCCACGCTCTAATGCGCGACGCGCATTTTCGTCAAATACGATTTGCTTTGCAGCCATGATTTAGTTCAAATGCTCCTTAAACGTGTGCCGGAACTTTGTCGACAACAGCGAGAACGTCTTTTTCAGATACGATGAGGAATTCTTTGCCGTCGATCTTCACTTCAGATCCGGAGTACTTCGAGTAGATCACTCGGTCGCCGACCTTGACGGACATCGGAAGTGTCTTGCCATCGTCGGTCACGCGGCCGGTCCCGACCGCACGGACGATACCCTCTTGCGGCTTTTCCTTAGCGGTGTCGGGCAAGAAGATACCACCGGTGCTCTTCTCATTTTGCTCGACGTGCTCAATGACCACGCGATCGGCCAAAGGCTTGAGATTCACGGAAACCTCCAAAACTTGTGGGATTTTAGCGTTGGCACTCGCAGCAAAGGAGTGCCAGCCCCGAAATTCTAGCAGACGGGATGGCAGAGTGCAACCCTTCGAGGCGCCCCTTCGGAGCGCGCCTCAGGGTTAGGAGCTGAGGGCCGCGAAGGCGCCGGAACCGGCGAAAAAGGCCACGGCAAGCGTGGCAGCGGCCAACCAGAGGAAGGCGCGGGTGCTGATCGAGCGCATCGCCAGGCCGATCAGGACGAGGCCGAGGCAGAGCGCGATGACCCCCATGACCAGGAGACGGGGTTCGGCCGTATGCGGAAGCTGCGACCAAAAGAGAAAGGCGACGCCTACGCCGGTGAGTATGGCAAGCGCGGCCGTGGAGGCGCGAATAACCAGGTCCGCGATTGCACGCGGTTGAGATTCCTGTCCGAGCATCATAGAGAGCATGCTACCCCGCTAAGCTGAAAAGTCTCTCGGGCCTGTCTGGGATTTCGCGGAATTTAATCCCAGTGGACGAATGGTGCGCGCATGACCGCTACCGTTCGTCCCAATTGGGGCCGCATTGTCATGCAAGCCGTTGTCGCCGGCATCGCCGGCGTTGTCGTGCTCGACGTGTATCTCTACGCAACGTCGGTCGTGCCGGAACACAGCACGCTCGTGCACATGTGGCAAGTGGTCGCGTCGGCGGCGATCGGACCGGTGGCGCTGACGAGTAGTGCGTATGCCTGGCTCGGTGCACTCGTCGATCTGATCATCGGCATGGCCTGGGCCGGCGGCTACGCCTACTTCGCGCAGATGCAGAGCTTCGTCAACACACGTTGGGTGATCTCGGGCTTGATGTACGGCGTCGTCGTCTACGTTTTTATGCAGGCATTGTTACTCGGCGCGCACGCCTTCGTGTGGCCGTCATCACCGGCCCAATTTACCAACCAAATCCTTGCTCGCATGCTCTTTTTTGGTGTTCCGGTCGCGTACACGGTCGCGCGCATGAATCGCGCGTGATCGGCACGCTTCGCATCTCGACCGACGCGCTGCGCCATAACGCGCAAGCGCTGCGCGAGCTAGTTGGGCCGCAGCACGCGGCGTTCGTCGTCAAGGGCAACGCCTATGGCCACGGCATGATCGATACCGCGCTGGCGATCGAAGGGCTCGCGGCAAAGCTATGCGTGTATTCGATCGAAGAGGCGCTCGAATTACGCGACGGCGGGATCACCGCGCCGATTCTGATTCTCGGCCCCGTGCCGCCGGGCTCGCTCGATCATGCGATGGCCGCCGATGCCGAAGTTGCGCTGTGGGACACGAAAGGCTTCCTGCGCGATCTCTCGCAAGCGGCGCTGCGCGTGCAGAAGCGCGCGCGCGTCCACGTCAAGATCAACACCGGTCTGAATCGCCTTGGACTCCAACCGGGCGATTTGCCCGACGCCGTCGAGTCGTACGGCCGCATGAACGGGATCGAGATCGTGGGCGTCTTTTCGCATCTCGCATCGGCCGAAGAACTCGACTCGCCCTACACCATGCTGCAGCTCGAGCGTTTCAACGACGCGTATCAACAGGCTGAGCCGCTGCTCGCGGCCCGCGGCTTCACGCCGATCCGCCATATCGCTGCATCGGCGGCGGCGATGCTCTGGCCGCAAACGCGACTGGATCTTTCGCGCTTCGGCATCGCGCTGTACGGCTTGTGGCCGTCGGCGCCAACCCGCGAAGCGATGAACGGCGGTAGGCTGCCGCTACAACCGGCGCTTTCATATGAGACCGAACTGGTGGTGCTGCGCACGATCGAAGCCGGCGAACCGGTCGGCTACGGCACGACCTTCCACGCGCCGCGGCAGATGCCGATCGGGGTGATGCCGCTCGGCTACGCCGACGGCATTCCGCGCGCGCTTTCGAATAAGGGCCAGGTGCTCATCGACGGTGTGCGCGCGCCGATCATCGGCCGCATCGCGATGAACATGAGCTTCGTCGATCTCAGTCACGTGCCGAATGCACACGTCGGCTCGAAGATCACGCTGATCGGACGCGACGGTTCGCAGGAGGTCACGGCTGACGATTGGGCCGCGTGGGCCGACACGATCAACTATGAGATCGTCACGCGGCTGCCCGTCACGCTGTTACGTACCTATGACGAATAAGCAAATTCTTCAAGCCGCGTTCGCGGGGCTCGAGGCCGGCGACGGCAAGGCGTTTGTCGACTGCATGGCCGACGATTTTTCTTGGACGATCATCGGCACGACGCCGTGGTCGCGAACGTACACCGGCAAGGCCGCGGTGCAGCGCGAGTTGCTTCGTCCCCTCTTCGCGCAATTCGCCGATCGCTACACGAACCGCGCACTACGCTTTATTGCTGAGGACGATTACGTCGTGGTCGAGTGCCGGGGCAAGTCGACGACAAAATCAGGACACGCGTACAACAACAGCTACTGCTACGTCTGCCGCTTCGCCAACGGCAAAATGGTGGAGCTGACGGAGTATCTCGACACCGCACTCGTCGAGAAGGCGTTGCTTCCCCCATGATCGAGGTAGCATGATGACGCGACAGATTGCAATTGCTATGGCGCTCATCGCGATCGCGGGATGCGGCGGCGGCAGTGTCTCAACGGCGCCAACGCCGACTCCTTCGTCGGAGTTAATAGCGTGCTGGTTTTCCGGCACGGTACCAGCATCCACGCTTATCTCGCCCGCGCCTGGTGCAACCGGCGTCCCCGACTCGACGTCGACGCTGATCTTTTCGAACCCACTCGAGACGCCGTTCGGTCCTCCCACCACAATCGAAGTCACATTCGGCACAGGCGGCGTCTATGAGACGACCACCGTTACGGCCACGGCGAGCGGCTACAGCGTCGCCTTGCCGGCGCTTGCGCCTGACACCACCTACTCGGTCTCGGCCCTTTTCAAGGTGCCGCTAAGCGAAAGTTCGTGCGGCACGTTACCGGTCGCCGAGGGCTCGTTTACGACGCAGTAATTAGCCGACGGCGGCGATGGCGTCGACGAGTTTGATCGTCCCTTTGTAGATCGCGCTCGCGACGATACATGAGTCGACTGCGGGCGGCGCTTGCGCTTTGAGCGCGCGCAAATCGTCGACCGTGCGCGCGCCGCCGTTGGCGGTTACCAGCACGTCGGCAACGCTCGCCACTTCGGTGAGCGCCGGGATGTCGTAGCCTTCGCCCATGCCGTCGCGACGAATCTCGGTGAAGATGATCCGCTTGATGCCCCACATCGCCACGCGCTTGACCAGCGCGTCGCGATCGATCGGCGTACTCTCTTGCCAGCCATGCGTCGCGACGTGTTTGCCGCGCACGTCGATGCCGGCGACGACGCGGTCGGGAAAGCGGCCGATGATGGCGCGCGTCGTGCGCTCTTCGGAGACCAGCATCGTACCCAGCACGATCTGCGCCGCGCCGGCGTCGATGCGCTGCTGCGCCTTGTCGAGCGTGCGAATCCCGCCGCCGACGGTGACCGGCACGTCGACCGCGCGACAGATCTCGCCGACCAAGTGCATGTTGTCGCCGTGGCCGAGGGCCGCGTCGAGATCGATCACGTGCAGTTGGCGCGCGCCTTGTGCGACGAACTCTTTCGCTTGCGCGACGGCGTCGTCCGCATAGACGGTCGAGGTCGCAATATCACCTCGCTCCATGCGTACGACTTTTCCCCCGCGCAAATCGAGCGCCGGGATAACGATCATGCGCGCGAGCCGATCGGCACGAACGGTCCGGGCGGCGGCCCGGTGTACGTCGCCTGCGGACGGATCAAACGGTTGTCGGCGAGTTGCTCGAGGATGTGCGCGGTCCAGCCGGCGATGCGGCCGCACGCAAAGAGGCAGGTGAACTCATCGCCCGGCAGGCCGAGGTCGGCCAGCACCGGCGCGGTGTAAAAATCGACGTTGGCGTAGATCTTGCGATCGGGATGTTCTTCGGCAAGAATGCGCTGGCTGTGATTTTCCAACTCGCGCGCAATCGGGTACCACTTGCTGTTGCCCTTGTCCTCAGAAAGCTTCTTCGCGATCGCTTCGAGATGTCTGGCGCGCGGGTCGCGCACGCGATACTCGCGGTGTCCCATCCCCATGATGCGCTTGCCTTTGGCGACCTCGTCGTGCACGAACTTCTCGGCCTTCTCCGGCGTACCGATGGCGACGAGATTCGTGTAGGTTGCGCTCGCTGCGCCACCGTGCAGATCGCCGGTCAGTGTGGCTAGCGCCGAGGTAACGCTTGCGTAGATGTCGGCGCGAGTCGACGCGGTGACGCGCGCTGAGAACGTCGAGGCGTTGTACGAATGATCGGCGAGCAAGACGAAGTACGTGTCGAGGGCGTCTTCCTCAATCTCCGAGGGGACCTTGCCGCTGCGCATGTAGAGGAAGTTGGCTGCATGCGAGAGGTCGGTGCGCGGCTCGATCGGCTCCAGCCCGCGGCGAATGCGATCCCACGCGGCGAGGATCGTGGTCATCTTCGCGATCAATTCGATCGCGCTGTGCACGTCGGAGACATGTTCGCCATGATTGTTTACCGGTACGAAGAGCGCAAGACCGCTCGTGATCGTGCGCATCACGTCCATCGGCCACGCCGTCTTCGGCACCGATTGCATCACCGCGACGAGCGGGGCGGGCAGGGCACTGCGCGAAGCGAGTTCGGCCTTGAACGCTTTGAGCTCGGTCGCGTTCGGCAAATGGCCGAACAGCAGCAAATGCGCTACCTCTTCGAAGCTCGCGTTGGGCGCGAGGTCATCGATATCGTAGCCCCGGTAAGTCAGCCGTCCAACCTGGCCTTCGACATTACTTAAAACCGTCGAACCAACGACGACACCCTCAAGCCCGCGGTCGACAACCGTACCAGTAGACACGTAAACCCTCCAGTAACGCCCGTCGCGAGTCGGCGAGGGCTTAGGGGATTTACGCGGCGTTGACCCGCTTGCCTCCCAATAAAACCAGGGCCGGCGGCCTCTCAATCAGAGAAATGTCGTGGCTGAGATCGCCGTTGAAGGCGACCACGTCCGCCCGCTTTCCGGGCCGCAGCGCGCCGCGATCGCTCACGCCGATCAGCTCGGCCGCGGTCACGGTCGCCGAACGCATGACGTCGATCGGGCGCATACCCATGTCCACCAGCAATGCAAAATCTTTATTGTTCTGCGCGTGCGGGAAGACGCCGGCGTCGGTGCCGTAGGCGATGATCACGCTCGTCCCCAGCGCGCGCTGCATGCCTTCATTGCGAATCGTCGCCGCATACTCGGCCTTTTGGATCGACCCCGGCGGAATGTGATTGGGGTTACCGGCCTGCAGAATCGAGTCCAACGCCCAGATCGTCGGCACCAAGTTGGTACCGCGCTGTTGCATGTTCTTGAGCGTGGCTTCGCTGACGCCGGTGCAGTGTTCGACCGAATGCACGCCGCCTTCGACCGCCATCGAGATGCCTTTGTCACCGTGACAGTGCGCCGCGACCTTGCGATTGAACTTGGTCGATTCATCGACCACGGCTTGGATCTCGTCGAGGTTCATCTGCGGAATATCCCACACGTCGCCGTAGCTGAGCACGCCGCCGGTCGCAAGAATCTTGATCAGATCGGTGTGACGCTTGACGTGCTCGCGCACGACCTCGCGGAAGCCGTACGGACCGTACGACACGCCGCTTTCGATCGGCATGTCTTCGTGCACGAAGTCGGGCAGGTCGTTGGAATCGCCGTGACCGCCGGTGATCGAGAGTGCGGGACCCGCGGCGAAGATTTGCGGACCAACGTACACGCCTTGCGCGATCGCGTCGCGCACGGCAAGATCGACGCCCCACCCGCCGCCGACGTCGCGCACGGTGGTGAAGCCGTTGTACAGCATCGTCTGCGCGTTTTTGAGGCCATAGATCGCGGCATCGCCGACGTTGTCGGCGGTGTGTCCGGGTTGCACGAGATAGTACGACGACACGATGAACGGCGCGACGTGCGTATGGCAGTCGATCAAGCCGGGCATCAGCGTCGCGTCGCCGAGGTCGATCACGTGCGCGTCCGCGCCGGCGTCGCCGGCACTCAGCGAGACGATGCGATCGCCTTTGATCACCAGCACGCCCGGCGTACGCATCGTCGTGCCGTCGAAGAGCCGCACCGACTTGAGCACCGTCACTTCGTTTGCGGCTGCGCGCGCGCGCCAGGGAATTAACACGCTCGCGGTTGCCGCGGCGGCGCCGGCGATAAACGCGCGGCGACCGAGCGTCAACTTCGCCAGATCGAACGTCGCTTGAGAAAATCCGCTATGCGGGCACCGGCAATCGAATGGTTCGTTCACGCAACGTCCCTCACGTCGCGGCGCGAGAGCGCGTAGCCCACGAGCCGATCGACAAGCGCTTCATAAGAAATACCGACGGCCGCACATGCATCGGGCACGAGGCTCGTTGCGGTGAGTCCGGGTAGCGTATTTATCTCTAAAATCTGCGGGCGTCCCTCTTTGGTCACGATGAAGTCGGTGCGCGAGTAATCACGCAGCCCAAGCAGACGGTGTACCGACAACGCAATCATCTGCAACCGCGCGGCGAGATCTTCGTCGATCTTGGCCGGCACGATGTGCGTGCTGCCGCCTTTGGCATATTTTGCTTCGTAGGTATAGAATTCGTCGGCGTTCGGAATGATTTCGATGACCGGAAGCGCTTCTTCGCCTAGAATCGCGACCGTGAACTCGCGTCCATCGAGGTATTCCTCGGCCATGATTTGTGAATAGGTCTTCGCGGCCGCAAGCATGGCACTCGTCCACTGCTCGTGGGTGCGCACGATCACCACGCCCAACGCGCTTCCTTCAAAGCGCGGCTTGATCACCAGCGGCAGATCCAGCGAACCGGGCAAGAGCGGCAGCGTGCCGCCCGAGAGATCGAACACATCCCACGCGGCGGTCGGCAAGCCTTCGGCGGCAAGCAACTTTTTGGTGAGGTGTTTATCCATCGCCAGCGCCGCCGCTTCCACCCCGCTGCCGGTGTAAGGAATGGCGAGAAAATCGAGCAGCGCTTGCACGTGCCCATCTTCGCCGCCGGGCCCGTGCAGCGCGTTGAAGACCACGTCGGGCGCGACTTCACGAACGTTGTCGATAAACCGCGCATCGTAATCCAGCGACTGCACGTCGTACCCGAGCGCCTGCAGCGCGCGCATCACGCCGGACCCGGTTTGGATTGAGATCTCTCGCTCCGCACTCGATCCACCCATGACGACGGCGACTCTAGCTTTTTTCTGCATCAACAAATACACCGACTAAGTGAACTTCCAATTGCAATTCCACGCCGAATTTCTCGAACACCGTGCGGCGAACGCGAGCCAGGAGCGTCGCAACGTCCTTGGCGCTCGCCCCTCCGACATTATTGATGAAGTTGGCGTGGAGCGTGGAGACTTCCGCACCACCGACCCGCCATCCCTTAGCCCCGGCCGCTTCGATCAACCGCGCCGCCTTATCGCCGTCGGGATTGCGGAAACAGGAACCGGCGTTGGGCAGCGCGACTGGCTGCGTGCTCTTGCGGCGCACCAGGCGCGCCTGCATCTCCTCGCGCACCGCTTTGGGTTCGCCGCGTTCGAAGGCCAAATGCACTCGCGCGACGATTGCGTCGCGCGCGAGCGTGGTGTGCCGGTAGAAATATTGCACCGCGATCGCGTGCGGTTTCGGCTTGGCCGGGCTTTGCACCAGAATCTCACTCACGAAGTCGCCGATCTCGCGATCGGTTCCGGCGTTCATGCGCAACGAGCCGCCGAGGGTACCCGGAATGCCGGCCAGCGACCCAATCCCGATCGCACCCAGTGACGCGGCGCGCGCAGTGACCGTCTCCATCTTGGCCGATGCGCCGGCATCGATGAGCACCCGTTCGCCCTCGACGCGAGCTTCGACCGACGTGAATGCGCCGCCCAGGCGCAGCACGATGCCGCGCATGCCGCCGTCACCGACCAGCATGTTGCTGCCGCTGCCGATCACAAACCACGGCAGCTTGCGCTTGAAGCACAACGCCATCGTCTGCGCGATTTCGTCTTCCGTCTCCGCGGTAGCAAGCGCGTCGGCCGGACCGCCGACTTTCCACGACGTGTACGGCGCGAGCGGTTCGTCGAAATGCACGCGATCGCCGAACGTCTCGAGCAGCGCGGCGCGAGCCTCGACGGTGAGCAGCGACGCGGTCGCGAGTTCGTTGGTGAGGCTCACGAAACTTTGACGTCGGCTGCGTTGGCGCGCGCGGCCAGGCGCGCCGCGACCTCGGTGATGTTGCCGGCACCGAGCATGAGCACCAGCGCGCCGCGCGGCGCTTCCTCTAATAGGCGCTCTTCGAGCTCGTCGACCCGCGTGACGTAGGTCACCCGCGTGCCGAGCGCGGTTAATGGTTCGCCAATCGACCGTTCGGAGATGCCGGGGATCGGCGGCTCCGACGCGGCGTAGATCGGCGCAAGGTAGACGCGGTCCGCATTCTTGAGCGCGTCGGCAAAATCGCGTGCGAGGTAGGCGGTGCGCGAGTAACGATGCGGCTGGAAGGCCACGATCACCGGCCCACGATGATACTGGCGCGCCGCGGCGATCGTCGCGCGCACCGCGGTCGGATGATGCGCGTAATCGTCGACGAGCACCATGCGATCGCTACGCACGAGAATGTCGAAGCGGCGGCGCACGCCGCGAAAGGCGTTGAGTCCCTCGGCAATGCGCACGAACGGTACTTCGAGTTCGCGCGCCGCGGCAATAGCGGCCAGCGCGTTGGCCACGTTGATGGCGCCGGGGACGTTGAGTTCGACGGTGCCCAAACACACATCGCCGACAATCGCATCGAACGCGGTTCCCAGGCCTTGCGCATGCAGATTGCTCGCGCGCACGTCGGCACGCGGTCCGAAGCCGAAGGTGATCGTGCGCGCGCGGCGCGGGCGCTCCACCAGCGACGCGGCGAGCGGATCGTCGACGCCGACGATCGCGCAGCCGTCTTCGGGCAGCTTGCCGAGGAATTCTTCGAATGCGCGGACGAGCTGCGGCAACTCGTCGTCGCTTTGGAGATGATCGTTTTCGATGTTGGTGACGATCGCGATCTTAGGATCGAGCAGTGAGAACGATCCGTCGGACTCATCGGCTTCGGTAACGAAGTACGGTGCGTGGCCGTCGTAGGCGTTGGTACCGAGCGCACCGTCGATGCCGCCGAGCACGAGGCTCGCATCGATGTCGCCCGCGCGCAGCACCGCGGCGATCATCGCGGTCGTGGTCGTTTTCCCGTGCGTGCCGCAGATCGCGATGCCGCTGCGGTTGCGCAACAGTTCGGCCAGCATTTCGCCACGGTGCAAGAGTGGAATGTTGCGGCGTTGCGCCGCGAGGTACTCGGGATTGAGGCGATCGATCGCCGAGCTCACGATCACCGTGTGCGCGCGATCGACATTGGCCGCGTCGTGACCGATCGCGACCGCCGCGCCCTCTTCGCGCAAGCGCGCGATCAGCGCGGTTTCTTTCACGTCGGAGCCTGAGACGCACTGGCCGCGCGCAAGCAGAATCCGCGCGATCGCGCTCATGCCGATCCCGCCAATGCCTACGAAGTGCCAGGTTTTTGCGCCTTGCTCGCTCGCCGACGTCACGCTCGATTCTTCCGCGTCGTAAGGGCTTCAACCCGGGCGAGAACGATCGTAATCGGATCCGCGACGCGCCCGCGCTCGGCCGCTGCCCGCAGTTCGGCGAGGCGGCTAGGACGGGTCACCTCGCCCAAAATGCCGCGCAATCGCCCGGCGATCAGCTCGCGATCGTCGACCACCACCGCCGCCCCGCTCTTCGCGACCATCGCGGCGTTGCCGCGCTGATGATCTTCGGCCGCGTGCGGGTATGGCACCAAAATCGCCGGCCGCCCGGTGGCCGCCAACTCGCCGAGCGTCGAAGCGCCCGCTCGCGCCAGCACCAAATCCGCAGCCGCATACGCATCGCCGACATCGTTGAGATAGGCGCGAAGCGCGCCGTCGGTCTTCACGAGGGCGGCGCGGACCCGATCGTACTCTTTCTCGCCGGTCACGTGGATCAGTTGCCAGCCCTCGGGCAGACCGTCGCTCTGAAGCAGCGAGGTAAGCGCGTCGTTGATGGAGCGCGCGCCTTGGCTTCCACCCATCGCGAGCAAGGTCGAACGTTTGCTGGAGAGGCCGAGCCGCTCGAGCGCCGCTTCGCGCGAAGGCAACGAACGCAGTGAGGCGCGCACCGGAATCCCGGTGTGCACGTATTTGTCGGCAAAGCGCGGATCGCCGGCCGAAAACGCGCCCCACACTTCGTCGACCAGCGGCGCGAGCAGCCGATTGGTCAGCCCCGGACGTGCATTGGGCTCGAGCAGTGCGATCGTCTTGCCCAGCATGCGCGCGGCGAGCGCCACCGGAAACGACACGTAGCCGCCGGTCGCGATCACGATGTCGGGGTTGAGGCGGCGCAGCGCGTTGAGCGACTGGACCACGCCGATCAGATTGAGATATGCGCGTTTCGCGGGTCCGCTTTTGACCGTGATCAGCGGATAGCCGGCGTTCGGGACGATCGTCGCTTCGAGCCGATCGGCCGTGCCGATGAAGGTGACGTTGGCGCGCTCTCCGAGCGCTTGCGCGATGGCGATGGCGGGATAAAGATGACCGCCGGTCCCGCCGCCGGCAAAGACGACGTTCAGACGATCCATTCAATCTCGCGCGCGTGACCCGTGCTGATCGCGATCAACGCGTCATCTCCGCCCGGCCAGGTCTGCAGACGTGTGCGATAACGGCGCGTCGGGGTATCGAACTCCATGCGCAGCCATGCAAACGGACTGCCGGGCGTGGCCCCCGCGCCAATGGCCTCGATCGTTTGAGCAAGCCGCGCACGTTCATCCCTAGAAAGATGATCGGCCACCACCGACTGCATCACGACCGTTGCGAAGCCCGGTTCCGGCGCGACGCGTTCCGGAAGCCAGACGAACATGTCGGCCTGCTCGACGATGAGCGGGTGCGCACGTGCCGTCTCAATCGCGCGCTGCAAACGCGCGATGCGTTCCGCATCATCGGCCCACACGAACGAGACCAACCGCATCACATCGCGCTCGTTTTCGATGTCGAGCGGATGGAGGTCGCACGCCGCGCGCGCCGCAACGACATACCCTTCGCCTTGCAGACGCGTGTTTAGTCCCGCACTGGCGCCGATTTCAAACAGTCGCAGTGGAAGACCCGTCCGACGGGCTAAGGCCGAAAGCCCGGCCGAGAGCACGGTCGCGCGCAGCACCTCATTGGTCTGCGGCGTCTCGGCGAAGAGTTCGCCGATGCGATCTTCGTGCGAGACGAGCAGCGCTTGTGCGATCTCCCAGATGGCCTCGGCGTCGCCGTCGCCGCCGCAGGACGGCAGGTGCGCGGCGAGCTGCGGCGCTTCGCCGCGCAGCGCAAGGTAGTGCAGCGCGCCCAGCAGCCGTACGCCCGGCGTCGACAGCGCGGCGCGCTCGGGCACATTGGTGAAAAACGCATGCGTCACGCCGCGTGCGCGGTAATCCGCCAGCAAACGCATGGTGAGGCGCGCGTACAGCGGCGACCCCATCGTCGCGAACGCTTCAACTTGCGCTTCGAGGCGGCGTACGAGCGGATCGGCAATCACGATTCGGGAATGCGCTGCCCGCGTCCGACGTTGGCGATCAGCGCAACCGCGACGAGATTGACCATCAGCGAGCTGCCGCCGAACGAGATGAACGGCAGCGGCACACCGGTCACCGGCCACGATGACGTCACGACGCCGATGTTGACGAAAGCTTGAATCACCACGATCGAAACGCACCCGATCACCAGGAAGAAGCCGAAACGATCGGGCGCGGCAATCGCGATCTTGATCGCGCGATAGCCGAAGACGATGAAAAGCACGACGACCGCAAGCGCCCCGACCAGACCCAGCTCTTCGCCTAGAACCGAGAAGATGAAATCGGTGTATTGCTCGGGGAGATAGAAGAATTTCGCGCGCGAATCGCCCAGGCCGACGCCGAAGATGCCGCCGCTGCCCAGCGCGAGCAGCGACTGCACGATGTGGAAGCCCGCGTTTTGCGGATCTTTCCACGGATTCAAGAACGCAAAGACGCGCTCGCGCTTGTATGGACTGGCGAGCACCTCGATTATCACCGCCGGCGTGGTGGCGAGTAAGATCGCGAACAGGTGCGAGATGCGCGCGCCGGCCGCAAAGAACATCGCAAACGCGATCATCACCAGCAAGCTCGCGGTGCCCATGTCGGGCTCTTTGAGCACCAGCACCGCCATGATCACGACCGGAATGCACAGCGGGACGAGCCCGCGGACTAGCGAGACGATGCGTTCGCCGCGCGCCGCGAGCGTCGCAGCGAGATAAATCACCAGCGCCAGTTTGGCAAATTCCGATGGCTGGAAGGTGATCGACCCAACGCCGACCCAGCGCCGCGCGCCGTTGACGCTCACGCCGGCATGCGGCACCAGCACGAGCACCAGCGACGCGATCGCACCGACGAGCAGATACGGCGCCCACTGCTTGAGCTTGTGATAATCGAGCCGGTAGGTGCAATAGGCGACGACCAACCCGACGACCAGCCACAGGATTTGGCGTTTGGCGTAGTAGGCGACGTCGTGATGCTCCACCCACGCGACCGCACTCGACGCCGAAAAAATCATCACTAGGCCGATGCCGACCAGCGACGCGACCGCAAAGAACAGCAGAGTGTCGGGCGGCGCCGTCACGTACGAACGGCGCAGCTTTGCACCGCTGCTAAGCACCCGCGGGTTCTCGCAAGGCGTGCACGGCGGCGGTGAACTGCTCGCCGCGATCTTCGGCCGAGCGGAACATATCAAAGGAAGCGCAGCCCGGCGAGAGCAGCACTACGTCGCCATGCTCGGCAAGCTCGCGCGCGCGTTGCACCGCGTCGCTCATCGACGCGGCGTGCACGGTCTCGACGCCCTTGGCCTGCGCGGCAATCTCGTCGGCGGCTTCGCCGATCACGACCAGCGCTTTTGCCCGCTGGCGAATCGCCACGCCCATCTCGACGAAGTCGGTGCCTTTGGCGCGGCCGCCGGCGATCAACACGATCGGCCGCGGATAGGCATGCAGCGCCGCGACCACCGAGCCGGGATTGGTCGATTTCGAATCGTCGATGTAGCGCACGCCCTCGATCTCACCGACGCTTTCCAGACGATGCGGCATCGCGCGGAAACTCATCACCGCTTCGCGCAACGCCGGCGTTTCGCAACCGACCGCATAGGCCGCGAGCAGCGCGGCCATCACGTTCTGAACGTTGTGTGCGCCGGCGAGCGGAATCTCGTCCTTGCGCATCACTTTGACCGGACGCGGGTCGCCGCTGATCGGCGCGTAGATGATCTCCTCACCGCGCACGTAGATCGTCGCGTTGTCGTGACGGTCGTTGAGCGTATACCAGAGCTGGCGCGAGTGAATGTTGCGCTCGCTCTTGCTGACGTCGAGCGAGGCGACCCGTTCGTCGTCGAGATTGCCGATGAAGTAATCGCCGAACGACTGATTGGCGAAGATCCGGAACTTTGCTTCGGCGTATTCGTCCATCGAGTGATAGCGGTCGAGATGGTCCGGCGCGACGTTGAGCAGGAGCGCCACGCGCGGTTTGAACGCGCGAATCGTCTCGAGCTGGAACGACGACACCTCCGCGACCACCCAATCGGTCGTGCGCGCTTCGAGCACTTCGTCGATGAGCGGATTGCCGATGTTCCCGCCGACACGCACGCCACGGCCGCACGACGCGAGCAAATGCCCGATCAGCGCGGTCGTCGTCGACTTGCCTTTGGTGCCGGTCACCGCGATCATCGGTGCCTTGCATAAGCGAAAGGCCACCTCGATCTCCCCGAGGACCGGCACGCCGCGATCTTGCACCGCGATGACGACCGGCGAGTTGAGCGGCACGCCGGGCGAGAGCACCGCCGAGGTGAGGCTGCCGACGATCGGCTCGAGCTGTTCGGGCGTGACGAAGTGCGCACCGACCGACTCGATGGCGGAAATCGCGTGCTCGAGTTCGTCGACCGGCTTTTCATCGGTTGCGTACACGGTTGCGCCCCGCGAGCGCAGCACGCGCACGCAGGCCAGGCCGCTTTTGCCCAATCCAATGACGAGAATCGTCTCACGTGCATCAAAGGTCATCATCGTACGAGAAACCATCCGATTGCGGAGAGCACGAGCGAAGCGGTCCAAAAGCGCGCCGTGACTTTCGTCTCGGGCCAGCCGCCAAGCTCGAAGTGATGGTGCAGCGGGCTCATGCGGAAGATCCGCTTGCCGCCCGTTGCTTTAAAGTAACTGACTTGCATGATCACCGAGAGCGCTTCGGCCACAAAGACGCCGCCGATCACGATGAGCAACAGCATCTCGCCCTCGAGAATCGCGACGCCCGAGAGCAGCGCGCCGAGTGCCAGCGAGCCGGTATCGCCCATGAACATCTTGGCCGGATAGCGATTAAAAAAGATGAGAAACGCCAGGCACGCGCCCAGACCCAGCAGCGCCGCGTCTTGCCCCACGTGCGAAAAACCCGGCATGAAGTTGAGACCAAAGACCAGCAGCGGCGGGATCATCGTGCCGGTCGCAAGCCCGTCGAGTCCGTCGGTGAGATTGACGGCATGAATCGTGCCGGTCACCGCGAGGATGCCGAGCACCAGCCACAGCCAGTGCGGCACCATCAGCACGTAGGTGCCGGCGTGGAAGATCACGTCGCGCGGAAAGAAGGCGTCTGAGGCCGAGATGAAGCGCAGAAAGATGATCGCGACCACCGCGCTCAAGAGCAATTTCGTGCTGGCACGCAGGCCTTGATTGCGGCCGCGGGTGATGCCGAGGATATCATCGACCAAGCCGATCGCCCCGCAAGCCACGATCAGAAAGCACATCGGCAGCACCAGCGGTACGCGCATCGCGAAGATCGGAAAGAGAAACGGCACGATGAACACGATGCCGCCCATCGTCGGCGTGCCGGTCTTGGCTTGGTGCGAGGCCGGCGCGTCTTCGTAGGCATGCTGGTGCAGTTGGAAGCGGCGCAGCACCGGCAACACAATTGCGCCGGTCACCAGCGCGAGGATGAAACCGCCGGCGACGTGGATTGCTGCCGCGAGCCAGACATCACGCCCTAACGCCATTTCAACACCACGATCGGCGTTTGCTCGTCACTGTTGCCGTGCGGATTCTCGAGCAGCGCTTCTTCGACCGCCGCGCGATCGACGCCGCGCGACGCGCCCAGCACTTTGGCTTTCTTCAAGTCGTTGGCATCGACGATCGCGCAGCCGGCACCGGTCGCTGCGGCAATCGTTTCGCTGACGCCGTCGGGATCGCGCGGCGCCAAGACGATCGCGCGCTCGTACGGCGGCATCGTGCCGGTGTAACCGTCGATCGCCGCGATCGCTTCACCGAGCTGTTCGTAGAAAACGCCGCGCTTGCCGAAGATCCGTGCAACGGCGTGCATGACCGCCGCGCGGAAGACGCGCCACGCACCGACGTCGTCGATCACGAGCTGCACCGATTCAGGTTGACTCACCGTGGCCATCGGGCCGGCTTGGCGCGCAAGCGCATACGCCAACCGCGACGGACGAATGTGTTCGGCGACCACGAATTCGCCTTGCGCGATCGCGACCGCGGTTTCGGAAATGGCGATCGTGTCGCCGGGACGCGCGATACCGTGCACCGCCGCGGCAACGAGCGCGGCAAGATCGTCGCCTTCGCGCACGATGCGCGTGCGAACCGGGATTGCGATGACTCCGGGAATGCGCGTGAACGTCAACGCCGTAGCTCCTCGACAATTTCCTCTAACTTGTACTTGCGCGAACCCTTCAATAAGACCGCATCTCCGGCGCGCGTGTTGCTGCGAACCCAGCTCGCTGCTTGCTCGTTCGTCATGAAGGGCACGATGCGCTCCGAGGGTAGCCCTGCGCTGCGCGCGCCCGACGCGAGTTCGCCGGCGAATTCACCGCCGACCAGCATCACGTCGACGTGGGTTGCCGCCGCGTGACCGCCGACGCGCCGGTGCAGATCGGCCGCTCCCTCGCCAAGCTCAGCCATGCTTGCAAGCAAGGCGATTCGGCGCGGCGCCGACTCGGCCGCAAAGGCATCGAGCGCCGCCATCATGCCGGCCGCATTCGCGTTGTATGCGTCGAAGATCAGCACGACGCCATTGGGAAGTTCGATGCGCTCGTAGCGTCCTTGCGGCAAGACGAGTTCGGGAATCGCCTCGACGATCTGCTGCGGCTCGATGCCGTACTCGCGGGCGGCGGCGATGGCGGCGGCCAGGTTCGCGCGATTGTGCGCGCCGGGCACGCGCGCATCGACCGTATACGCGTCGTCGCGATCGCCGTCAATTTCGAGCCAATGGCGCGCCCCGGCCAAGGCACTGACGCGACCGTGCATCGGAATATCCCCGCCGACCGGACCGGCGAAGAACCAATGCGCCGGCCGTGCGAGTGAGGGCGCACGGCGAATCGCGCTAACGTCGCCGGCGTTGAGAATCGCGCGCGCACCGGTCGCGAAGATGCCCCACTTCGTTTCTTCGAGGCGCTCGCGCGTGCCCATAATCTCGATGTGCGCGTCGCCGACGTTGGTAAGGATCGCAAGATCCGGCCGCGCCGTGCGCACCAGGGTTTCGATATCGCCGTAGTGCCGCGCGCCCATTTCGATCACCAGCACGTCGTGCGCGTCGTTGTCGGCGGCGAGCAGCAACTTGCTCACCCCGATCTCGTTGTTCTCGTTGGCGGGTGAGGCGAGAACGCGCGCGCCATAGCGCACGGCGAGCAACTGCGCGGCAAAGGCTTTGGTCGTCGTCTTGCCCGCGCTGCCGGTGATCGCGAGCACGCGACCGCGAAAGTGTGCGCGCGCCGCGCCTGCAAGCGCCAAGTATGCCTGGAGCGTGTCGTCGACCAGCAGCGTGGTCGTGCCCGCGACCGCGGCATCGGGATCGCTGACGATCAGCAGCGTTGCGCCGCGCTCGACCGCCTCGCGCGTGTAGTCGTGGCCGTCGAAATGCTCGCCGCGCAGCGCGAGGAACGTTTGCCCGGGGGCAACCATGCGCGAGTCGGTCACCACGTCGAGATGGGTCGGCGCCGCGTCGATGTCGTAGACTTGCGCGCCGGTCGCCCCGACCGCTTCGTCGAACGTGAGCTTCATGTGCGTGCGCCCCGCGCGGTGAGCGCTTCGTGCGCAACCGCGGCATCGTCGAACGGTAGCGTTTGGTCGCCGATGATTTGATAGGTTTCGTGGCCCTTGCCGGCGATGAGCACCACGTCGCCGGGCGCCGCTTCGTCGATCGCGCGCACGATCGCAGCACGCCGGTCGATTTCGGCCACGTGCGGATGCGTGCCGATGCCGGCTTCGATTTCGGCCACGATCGCTTGGGGCGATTCGCCGCGCGGATTGTCGCTGGTAACGTAGATACGATCGGCGTACCGCGCCGCAACGCGGCCCATCTCGGGGCGCTTGCCGCGATCGCGGTCGCCGCCGCAACCAAAGACCACCGCCAGTGCGTGCGAGGTCGTCTCGCGCAGTACAAGCAGCGCGTTCTCGAGCGAATCGGGCGTGTGCGAGTAGTCGACGACGACGTTGATGTCGCCGCCGCTCACGTATTGCATGCGCCCGGGCACGGTCGTCAGCGCATCGAGCCCGTGTGCGCAGGTTTCAAGGTCGAGGCCAAGCGTGCGCGCGACACCGATAGCGGCCAGCGCATTTTGCACGTTGAACAGACCGGGGAGGTGGACGCGCATCGCGACGCCGTCGACGCTGAAGGTCGAGCCGGATGCGTTCGGCTCGATCGCCGTTGCCACGATATCGGCGTCACCGCGTAGCGAGTAGCTCAGCGCCGGCATGCGACGGTGCACTTCGGCGTACCAGCGCGCGCCGTGCTCGTCGTCGAGATTGAGCACCGCGGCTTGCGCCATGGTGAAGAGCTTGTGCTTGGCCGCAGCGTAGGCTTCGAGCGTTTGGTGAAAGTCGAGATGATCGCGGGTGACGTTGGTGAGCGCCGCCACTTTGAAGTGCACGTCGTCGACGCGATCGAGCGCGAGCGCGTGCGAGCTGACCTCCATCGCCACCGCCCACGCGCCGAGTTCGTGCATCTGTGCGAGCAGGCTGTGTAATTCGGGCGGCAACGGCGTGGTGTTTTCGAGCGTCCAGTCGCGATCGCGAAAGTGCGCCCCGACGGTGCCGATCACGCCGCACGGGCGGCCCGAGGTTTCCAGGATCGAGGCGATCATGCGCGAGGTCGTCGTCTTGCCGTTGGTGCCGGTGACGCCGAGTACGTCGACCGTGCGCGAGGGATCGCCGTAGAAGACCGCGGCCAGCACCGAGAGCGCGCGGCGCGTATCGGGCACGGCAATCGCGGTGACGCCGCCGGGCACGTCGAGCGCGCGCGCTTCCTCGACCACGATTGCGACCGCACCGTTCGTCACCGCGTCGGCAATAAAGTGATGTCCGTCACTATGTTCGCCGGGTACGGCAACGAAGAGCGCGCCGGGCGTCACCCGGCGCGAATCGATCGCGATGCTCGTGACCTCGAGTTTTCGATCCCCGAGCACTTGTGTGCTGGCGGGCAATCGGCCGATGAGCTGCGCGATCATCATGGGAGTATACCTGCGTGCAGCATCGCCGCGCGCGCGATCTTGGTAAAGACTGGGCCCGCAACGGTGCCGCCGTAGTACGCCCCCTGCGGATCTTCGATCTTCACGTAGATCACGTAGCGCGGATGCTCGGCGGGAATCATGCCGATGAACGACGCGGCATACGCGCCCGGCGCGTAGACGCCGTGCACGACCATCTGCGCGGTGCCGGTTTTGCCGGCGGTGGTGTAGCCTGGAATCTGCGCGAC
Organism: Vulcanimicrobiota bacterium; assembly: GCA_963837195.1. Lineage (GTDB taxonomy): Bacteria > Vulcanimicrobiota > Vulcanimicrobiia > Vulcanimicrobiales > Vulcanimicrobiaceae > Aquilonibacter. Next base: position 2,032,270 of record CAWIMO010000006.1, on the reverse strand, counting down.
GTCTTTGCCGGTGCCGTTGGTGACGACCGCGCGCAAGAACGTGCGCAGCTCGCTCGCGATTTTTTCGGAGAAGACGCGATGCTCGACTTCGGTCGGATATTGATAGATGACGTTGCCGTGCTGATCTTCGATCGCATCCACGATGCGCGGACGCAACAAGAGACCGCCGTTGGCGATCGCGCAGTAGTAGCGCGCCATCGAAATCGGCGTGACCGAGACGCCTTGGCCGAACGCCATCGTCGGCAACGAGAGTTCGCTCCATTGATCGGGGGAGGGCACGATGCCCGGGCTCTCGCCCGGCAACTCGACATCGGTGAGGCTACCGAATCCCGCCTTGCGTTCCATGTTGTAGAAATTTTGCTGCCCGGTCGCGAGGCCGACTTCCGCCGCGCCGACGTTGTGCGAATACTCGACGATCTCTTCGAGCGTCTCGGTGTTGCCGCGCACCGGCATGTCGTCGTCGGCGTTGTGAATGGTGTGGCCGTCGAGCGTGAGCGTTTCGCGCGCGGGAAAGCGCGTCTGCAGCGTGACGCGGCCCGATTCGAGCGCGGCCGCGGCGGTGACGAGCTTAAAGGTTGATCCAGGCTCGTAGGTATCCGCCACCGCACGGTCGTCGTAGTCGCGTTGCGGATACTTCCAGAAATGATTCGGATCGAAGTGCGGAACGTTCGCCATAGCCAGGATCTCACCGGTCCACGGATCCATCACGATCGCGGTGCCGTCTCTCGCATGATACTTCGCGACCTCTTGATCGAGCGCTTCTTCGGTGACGAACTGCACGTAGGAATCGATGGTGAGTTCGAGGGCGAGCCCGGGCTGCGCCGGTGTAACGACGGTTTCGTGCCCGAAGGGAATGGGCCGGCCGAAATCGTCGGTCTCGAGCGTGACCTGGCCGGATTGCCCGCGCAAGAGATCGTCGTACTGGTATTCCAGCCCGGCCAGGCCGTTCTCGTCGGTGCCGACGAAGCCGAGCAGAGTCGAGGCCATGTCGCCGACCATGTCGATGCGTTTGCCGGTCGGCTCTTCTTTGAGTGCAACGCCGCCAAGATCGGCTTTTTGCACGCGGTCGGCCACTTCGACCGGTACCTTGCGCGCGATCCACACGAACCACAGCGACTTGTCGTGCAGTTCGGCGATCGTTTGCGGACCGAGTTTGCCGAAGATCGCTTGCAGTTGCGCGATGGTGTTATCGGGATCGGTAAGGTCGTGCGGCACGGCGTAAACGCTCTCGGAGGGAAGAGAGCGCACCAGCACCGTGCCGTTGCGATCGGCAATGAATCCGCGCCGCGCAAAGACCTCGACCGTGTCGGAGCGCTGCGCCAGTGCTTTGGCGGCGAGGGTTGGGCCTTGCACGACTTGGACGAGATAGAGGCGCGCACACAAGTACACGCCCATCAGCGCGCACAGATAGAAATAGAGTTTCGCGCGCATCGGTGCGACACGCGCGAAGGCTCGATGATGGAGCGTGCGCGCCACCGGCTAGAACCAGGCAGCGATAGTATCGAAGAGTGCTATCCTCGACGTCGCGACCGTGGGTGCGGGTTCGATGCGCACGACGGCAAAGGTTTGCGCGTCGTGCATTTGCAGCTTGGCGGCGATCGCGGCGAGCCGTTCTTCGGAACTGGCCTGCGCGATGCGATCGTCGAGCCGTGCGGTTTGCTCTTGCAACGCATCGCGTTGGTGGTGCGCTTTGTCGAGGGCGTAGGTGAGGCTGGTAGCGTTGGAGAGCAGCAGCACGTAGCTCATCAGGCCGATGAGCGCGATGCCGAGGCCAGTGGTGACGCGGACGATGTTGCTGTAGCGCGCGCGGCTGGTTTTGACGATGCGGGTTTGGGTGGCGGTGCGGGCGCTGCGGGGATTTTTGATGCGCGCGCTGGGTTTGGGTTGAGCCATGGCCATGGGATCAGCTTGCCTTCCGTTGCGCGGCCCGCAGCTTCGCGCTGCGCGCACGCGGGTTTTCAGCCATCTCGCGTCCATCGGGCACGAGCGGCTTTTTGGTGAGCACGTCGAGACGATCGCTATCGCGGAAGGTTTGCTTCACGATGCGATCCTCGAGCGAGTGAAAGCTGATGGCGACGATGCGCCCGCCGGCGCGCAGCAGGTCGACCGCTTCGACGATGCCTTCGCGCAGCGCGCCAAGCTCGTCGTTGACGGCGACGCGCAGCGCTTGAAAGACGCGGGTGGCGGGATGGATGCGCTCCCGCTTCCCGGGCCGATGCACGACGCCCGCCACGAACTGCGCGAACTCGATGGTGGTCTTCGGTAGTTTGCCGGCTGCGCGCCGTTCGACGATGGCGTGCGCGATACGCCGCGCTGCGCGCTCTTCGCCGTAGTTAAAGAAGATGTCGGCCAGTTCGCGTTCGGTCGCGGTGGAGAGGATATCGTAGGCGCTGCGGTTGGCGTAGGTGTTCATCCGCATATCCAACGGCGCGCTATCTCGAAACGAGAAGCCGCGCTGCGCATTATCGAGCTGCATCGACGAAACTCCCAAATCGAAGAGCACTCCGTCGACCTGCGCCACCCCGCAGTCGTGCAGCACCGAACGAAGTTCCGAGAAATTCGCATGGACGAAAGTAAAGGATGGATGCGAGATCGTTTGCGCGCGCGCAATCGCTTCGGGATCTTGATCGATCGCAATCAGCCGGCCGGTCTGCAAGTGTGAAAGGATCGCGTGCGAATGTCCGCCCGCCCCAAAGGTCGCATCGACGTACGTCCCATCCGGCCGGATCGCCAAGAAGTCGATCGCCGCATCGAGCAAGACCGAGACGTGACTCATAGCGGCATCCCATCAGAAGAGCCCGAGGTCGGCCATGAAATCGGCGACCTCGCCCTCCGGCGCTGCGTGCGCGGAATATTGTTCTTTAGCCCAGATTTCAACGCGGGTAAGCGCGCCGATCGAGACGACCTCGCGGTCGATGGAAGCGTAGCCGCGCTGTGCGGCCGGGATCAGCAGCCGCCCTTGCGCATCGCACGCCACTTCCTCTGTATGTGCGAAGATGTTGCGCACAAGGCGACGGAAACGCTCATCTTTGCGTGGAGCCTCCTCCAAGCGCGTGCAGAACTCGGCCCAGGTGACGCTGGGGTAGAGCGCGAGGCATGGCTCAGGCTGGGCAATCGTAATGACGAAGCCCGCCCCAAGCCGATCCCGAAAGCGCGCAGGGACGATGAGGCGTCCCTTCTCATCGAGGGCATGCTCCACCGAACCCGTAAAGCGCGGCAGCTCCGCGTGCAAAGTCCCTCCCCAGGCTCCACTCACCACCACTTCACACCACTATACCCGGTGAGGAGAGCAAGGGCAAAGGCGAACATGTGTTCGCGTGCTTGGGGTTTTTGTGAATTCCATAAGTGGGCCCGACTCAGTGATCGCTTCCGAATCTTCTCGCCTGAGCGTACCGCGTGTGATTGCTTCGCGTATCCGAAAATCGTCGACGAGAGCGTTGCCTTCGAAGGGCTCCGGAATTATCTCGATCGCAACACGGCGAATCTGGAGCTGCTCATGCAGCATGCGAAGTTTACCGATACCGTCGACGTCATCGGCCCCGTTGTAAAGGCGCGGCTCGCGTGACGGTAACGAACATCGGGGCTTCCGTATCTGCGAAGCTGCTCAACCTTCAAAAGACGACCGGTCGAAACCACCAGTACCTTATTGACCGCTTCGCCCAGGAACGGTGGCTGTACCGGCGCTCGCCAAATATCTTCAACATCACGTCGGCCTCACACCGACCGCGGAGACGTACGATTTATGGAAGTCGATGCGCGAGGATTAGAATTTGCTCCTCGGTCATTGCGGCGCCCTCGCGTCCGAGCGATGCGATCTCGTCGTCGTCCAGCGTTTCCCGTAACGTCGATATGAGCCGATCGTAGGTGTATTGCTCCGTGCGGTGACGCAAAAGACGAGGCCGGCCCCATGCAGATGTACGTGGTTAGGCGGCGTCCCTGGTACCCGCCTAACCGCAACTTTACGCCCGCGCTCGAGCAGCTTAAGGGAACGCGCTTCCCCGAGCGAACCTTACGTGGCGGAGGGGTCGGCTTGGAGACGTCGGAGCGCGAGGCCTATCGAGCCTGGCTCGATGAGGTCGGAGCGACGAGCATCTGGTTTTATGCCGGATTCATTGTCGTGCTCTTGCCCGCGTTCCACTTCATCCTCAATCTTGTCCCAGGTCATCCTCCGGACTCGCTAGCGATACGACTCGTTGCCGCCGCCATCTCCGCCGCGGTTGGGCTGACGGTCTGGCTCTACCGTCCGGCGCGCCGCTACACCGTCGGGCTGCAGATCCTCAACGTACTTCCCACGATGCTGGCGATCGACGTGCTGGTGGTCGACAGCGGCAACCATTATCTCTATATCGCCTCGGCGTTGCTCATGATTGTCGGCGCGCAGCAAGCCTTCTATCGCGAATGGCCGCTCGCCCTCGTCATGATCATCGCGCTTGCGTTTCAAGCGCTCTATTCTGCGCACGCCGGCATCTTTTATACGCCGGCGAACATCGCCACGCTCGCAATCTTCGCGGCTGGATACGTGCTCGCGTTCATTCCTGCGGCGCTACGCATGCGGGTCGAGCGGCGCGAGATTCTCGGGCGGCTGGAAGCGCGAAAACTCGCGCGTAGCGATGCGCTCACCGGCCTACCGAATCGCGTATCGCTCGGCCTGCATCTCGCCGAGACATTGCAAAGCCCATCGAGCAACCTGGGCTGCGCCGTGCTGTTCCTCGATCTCGACGGGTTCAAAGACGTCAACGACAGCCTGGGTCACGGCGTCGGTGACGTACTGCTGCGCGCCGTGGCGCAGCGCGTGGAGACCGTGCTCGAGAGCGGGACGATGCTCGCACGCTGGGGCGGCGACGAATTCGTCATCGTACTGCCGCGGGCCAGCGATCGCGGCGCAGTTTCGGCCTTCGCCGCCAAGATTGCGCGCCTGTTCACCCAACCGTTTTTTGTCGACGGCTACGAACTTGTCGTCGCGGTAAGCATCGGCATCTCGCTCTCGCCGACCGACAGCCGGGACCCGAACGTTCTCATTCGCAATGCTGATACCGCGATGTACCGTGCGAAGGAGAGTTACGCGCCGCGCATCGCCTTCTGGGCGCCGGCGATGTACGATGCGGCCGACGCGCGCTACAAAGCGACGCGCGACCTGCGCGAAGCGGTCGTCGCCGAGCGCTTTATCCTCCACTATCAACCGATCGTCGACACCGCCAGCGCGCGACTCGTCGGCGCCGAAGCGCTGCTGCGCTGGCCCGACCCCGCCGGCATGCGCCTGCCGTCGACCTTCATCAGCGTTGCGGAGGAGTCGGGGCTGATCGTGCCGCTCGGCGCGTGGGTCCTGCGCAGCGCCTGCGCACAACTCGCGCTCTGGACGCGCAGCGGCGTGAATCTATACCTTTCGGTGAACATCTCGGCGCGGCAATTCATGCATCCGGATTTTTGCTCCACGCTTGCCGGAGCGCTCGAGAGCAGCGGCGCCAATCCGAAGCTGCTCGATATCGAGATCACCGAGTCAACGCTGCTCACCAACGTGCACGCGGTACGTCGCATCCTGGGCGAAGTGAAAGCGATGGGCCCGACCGTCACGATCGACGATTTCGGCACCGGCTACAGCGCACTCGTCTATCTCAAGCAATTCTCGCTGCACGCGCTCAAGCTCGACCGTACGTTCGTTTCGGACATCGAGCAACGCTCGGAACGCGCGATCGCGCGTTCCATCGTGCGCATCGCGCATACGCTCGACATGAAGGTGACCGCCGAAGGCGTCGAAACCCCCGGGCAATTCGATACCCTCTATCAGCTCCGCTGCGATCGCGCGCAGGGCTTCCACTTCGGCAGAGCGGTCTCAGTTGAAGAGTTCGACCGCCTCTACGCGAACGCTGCCCATACGCCGCTTGGCACGCCCCACAGCGCGCGTCGCCTCGTCGCCTTGGAATAGGAGCCACGCGTGAGCTACATCGATGACAATCTGCTCACCGGCGAGGACGTCGTCTACCGCACGACGCTGCACCCCATCATCTTTGCGCCCGCCACGGGTGTGGTGCTGTTGGGCATCATCATCGCGCTCGCGTACTCGCAGACCATCGGACTGCTCGTCGGCGTCGTCGGCGTGGTGATGGGCGCGGTTGCGCTGGCTCGCTACAACACCTCCGAGTTTGCCGTCACCAACCGTCGCGTGATTATCAAGGTCGGAATCCTTGGTCGCCGATCGCTCGAAGTCGAGCTGAACCGGATCGAGGGAATCGACGTCGAGCAGAGCGCATTCGGCCGGCTGTTCGACTACGGCACAATCGGTGTTCGTGGCATCGGCGGCACGGAAGAGAGCTTCCCTATGATCGCAGCACCGCTCGCATTCCGCAAGCACGTGCAAGAGCTGTTACCCCAGTAACCACCGCTCCACATCGGCGCGCCAATTCGCCACCGTCGGATCGATCATGCGCACGTGCTCGTTAATGACCTTCTCGCCGACCGCCTTTGCGATCAGCCGCTTCACTTGCATCCCTACGGTGGGACTCGACACCACGATGGCGAGCCGGTGCATGCCGGCAGCGAACAGCTTTCCGTAACGCTCGGAGATCATCGCTTGCGAATCGGCATCGCTTGCAACGTGCGCTTTCGAAAGGTCCATGAGTAAGCCGAAGCCCGGCTTGGTGCGCGCAGCGTCCATGAGGGTCGCATTCACGACCTTGAGCTCCTCGGGCGTTGGCCGTCCCTCGACAGTGACGGCGATGCCGTAGGCCGTCGTAGCGGTTGTGTACATACACGCTCCTTCGCGAGCGCGATGACGAACCCATCGCCTTCAGGGCTGGTGGTTGTGCGCGAGGATGTCGTTGAGCACGTCGTCGTCGACGGCGTCGGGCCGCGTGAGGTCCATCGTCGCGCTGATCTTCGCGCCGTACGCGTGCGCCGTATTACGCGCGGTGATACTCACGCGCGGCGCCATCGCGTCGTAGGGCGCGTCGTTTGCGATCGAGGTCAATGCAGCGCCCAGCGGCACAGCGGTCGCGTCATAGGCGGAGAGCGGCGGCAAGCCCAAAAGCAGTTCCTCGGTGCGCACGAGGCTGACCGTCGCGTAGTGCCCGTGTTGCAGTCCGCCGCGCGAAAAGGGGCTCACCACAAAGATGGTCGTGCGCTGGTCGCTGACGTGATCGGGACCGTCTTGCGCGTCGTCCTCCGTAATAAAAATCACCGATGACTTCCAAATCGGCGAGTGCGAGATCGCATCGACCATGCGCCCCAACGCGTAGTCGTTTTGCGCGACCATCGCAACGGGGGTAAGCATGCCGGCGCGACTGCCGGCGGTATGATCGTTTGGCAGCCAGATAAATTCGAACTGTGGAACGTTGCCGCTGCGCACGAACACATCGAACTCGCGACGCCATTCGCGTTCGCGATTGAGATCGCTGTATTTCAAATTCCAACTGACGTAGTGCTTGTCGGAATACGCGTCGACGAGTTTGGCGGCGTTCGGTCCCGTGCCGAACGGATTGAACACATTGGGAAGTTCGCCGTACACGCGGAAACGGATGTGCCGCTTGAGGGCCAATTGCCAAATGTAGCCGTTCTTCGGCAGCGCGGTGCCGAGCGGCGACAGGTCGTTGTCGACGTCGTCGCGGTTGGCGTAGACCGCTGGCCAGGTGCGCTCGACATAGTCGTTGACGAACGCCGCATCCGCCCAATAGTGGCCGCTTTCACTCACCTCGCCGCTCGCGTAGGCGTTGTCGAACAAGCCGAATCGCGCCGCGATGGCGTGTTCGTTCGGCGTCACGGCTGCACCAAACCAGGTGAGCTTCGGATCGCCGTTACCGGCGCGCACGTCGCCGAGCACTTCATCGTACGAGCGGTTCTCTTTTAAAATGAAGAAGACGTGCTTGATCGGACCGTCCGGGCGCAGCATCGGATCGACGCCCGCTGTCTCCCATCCGACCGCGCCGATGGGATTGGGCTGCCCCACGTGCGCGAGATCGACGGCACGAATCGATCCGTATTGCAGCGCACCGATGTAGTCGAAAAAGCTCTTGCCCTTTGGGTCGAAGCGCGGATTGGGCGGCGACCCTTCGCCTTTGCCGTCAATGATGTACAACATGTGCCCGATCGGCACCACGTCGGTGGGATACCACCCGGCCGCAATGCGCTGCACGATCGTGCCGTGACGAATCACCGCCACCGCGTTGGCGGCACCGAGGCTCACGAAGATCGAATTCCCCGATTGCGCGAGCGCGTTGGGCGAGAGCCCGTCGAGCCCGCGCAGACGGGGCGTTCCGACGTCGATGCGTGCGCGACGGATCCCAGTTGTTGCATCGTAGACGCCGACACTATCGTCATCGCTTTGCGCAACATAGAGCGCGCCGCCCACGGCGAGCAGCGCGGTTGGATGCAGTCCGGTCGCAATCCGCCGCGTCGTAAGCGTCGAGCTCGCGATCGCCACCACCGCCTGCGCTGAGGAATTCGCTGCAAACACCGTTCCGTTCGCGCAGGTAAGGCCGCCGATGTGGCCGCCGATGCGAATCGGCGTGGCGGTAGCGAGCTGCGGAAGCGAATCAATGCGCACCGCGGTATCCCCGTCGGTTGCGACCGCGACTTGCGAACCGTCGATCGCGACGGCGACAGGATAGGATCTGGCGGGCAGCTTGTACGCCTGCACCGTCTGCCGATCGACGTCGATATCGAAGATCGCATCGGCGTTCGCGCCGGCGACGAGCACGTGTGAACCGTCGAGCCAGACGGGCCGCCCGAACGCGCCGGCGAGCGGAATCTGCGCGAGCTGCTCGAGATCCGGCACCGCGTAGATTCGCAGTGACGGCGTATTGAAACCCGACTCGACGACTGCCAGGCGCCGCCCGTCCGGCGAAACCGCCGCACCTTGTGGCATCGTGTCGGTTCCGGTCATCACACCGGGCGGCGATTGGATAACCCAGCCGTTCGGCAAGGTTGTCCAGCTCATCACGGCGGCCAAGAGCGCGCTCAACACGTCCGGTGCGCCTCCATGCTGTCACGCGAGCCATGCAAGTGCGATCGAACGAGCTTGCGCACCTTGGACGCGTCGCCCGCGGCGATCGCCTCGCAGAGCGCCGCGTGCAGCGTGTCGCGTTCATTCTGGATGTAGCGTGCATCGATCATCGTGCGCAGCGCCGGTTTCGCGACGTCGACAAAGGACGCGTACAGATCGAAGAGCGCGGCGTTCTTTGCTGCGCGTGCAATGGCGAGATGGAAATCGAAGTCGGCGTCGCCATACGCGTCGACGTCGCCGGTCTTCGCCGCTACCGCACGCGCTTTGAGGGCTTTACGCATAACGGCGAGATCGCGCGCGGTCCGTCGTGCCGCGGCGAGTTCCGCCAGCGGCAGTTCGAGCACCAAGCGTGCCTCGTACAGATCGCGCAGCTTCGCACGCCCGAGCCGCTCTTCAAGCGGTTCATGCAACGCGCCAGCAGCCACGAACGTGCCGTCGCCGTGCCGGACGTCGACGATCCCGCGACTTGCAAGGACGCGCATGGCTTCGCGCAACGTCGAGCGCCCAACGCCGAAGGCCTCGCCGAGCGGTCCCTCCGCGGGCAGCCGTTCCCCGATCGGATACGTGCCGTCGGCGATCAGGGCGCGCACGCGGTCGACGACTTGCTGCGCGAGGCTGTTGCGTTGGACTCGGAGTTCGCTCGGCATGCCGATCGCCTTCGCGCCGCCGGCAGTGCGCGCCTCTTAGAGAGCAGGTCATCAGATGTCTGCGGACGTAGGTTGGCAACGTGACGAGCAGCGCCACGTCCTGGTTCATCAAAAGGGCCACGCCACAGGAAGCGGGCGAGGCCCTTGCGATCTTGCGCGAGGTCGCGCAATGGCTCGTCGATAGCGGCCGGCCGCTGTGGCCGGTCGAGAGCTTCCACCTGGATGACGTTCGCCGTGCAGCCCTCGCCGGCGAACTCATCCTTGGATTCGCCGGCGCGCGGCCGGTCGCGTCGATGCTGCTGCAAACCCGCGACGATGTGTATTGGCCCAACGATCCGCCGGGTGAGGCGCTCTACCTGCACAAAGTCGCGGTGCGGCGATGCACTGCGGGCCAGCAGTGGTCGACCCGTTTGATCGCCTGGGCGCGCGAACGAGCACGCGATGCCGGCGCGCAATTTCTTCGCCTCGATACCGCCGACCGGCACGAGCTGCTGTCGTTGTACCGGCGTCACGGTTTCTACGTGGTCGATGACGTACCGCGTCCCGTCGGCGACTTGCTGATCTATCGCCTCGAGCTGCCGATCGGGCGGCGCGCGTGAGGCTGCGTCGCGCGATCGCTCGCGTCGCGCTTGCCTATGCGCTCGTCGTCTTTTGCGGCGCGACGGCACGCAGCGCGGATCTCGGCGGCTCCATTCATCGCACGGAACAGGCGCCGTATCGCTTCGTGAATACGATCGTGCGCCTGCATTTCGACGTCGCGCGCGGCGTCGTCTATGGTAACGAAACCGTCGTGGTTCGGCCCAAGCGCCCGCTGCGCGCGCTGCCGTTCGACTCGAAGGCAATCGACTACGAGCGCATCACCGTTGACGGGCGCCCCGCCGCATTTGCGATGGATGCGGCGCACGACCGCATCAACGTCCTCCTGGCGTCGCCGGCGCCGGCCGGCGCGCAGGTGCGGATCGACTTTCGCTATACGGCGCGGCCGCAACGCGGCATGTTCTTCGTGCGACCCGATCGCGCGTATCCGCACGAGAATCCCGAGATCTGGACGCAGGGCGAGCCCAGCGACAACCATCGGTGGTTTCCAACGTGGGACGAACCCAACGAAAAAACGCCGAGCGAGTTAGTCGTGACGGTGCCCCACGGCTGGACGGTCGTCGGCAACGGCTTGCTTAAAGCGCATACGCACGACGGCTCGACCGAGACGTGGGACTGGAAGTCGCCGCTTCCAAAATCCACCTACCTGATCGCCTTTGCGGCCGGACCATTTCAGAAAGTGCCGGACGCGTTGGGCGCGCTCGACGTTGACGGGTTCGTCGCGCCCGGCCTGGCAAAACTCGGCGCGCACTGTTTTGCCCGCACGCCGGCCATGATCGCCTACTACCAACGCATCACCGGCGTGCCGTATCCGTTTGAAAAGTACGACCAGATCCTTGCCGAGCGCTTCGTCTTCGGTGGGATGGAGGACGCATCGAACGCGATCCTCACCGATCGTGCGCTGCATCCGCCGGTCACCGAGGTCGAACGCTCGTGCGACTCGCTCGTCTCGCATGAACTCGCGCAGAATTGGTACGGCGACGACGCGACCACCGCCGATTGGGCCAATATCTGGCTCAACGAAGGCTTCGCGACATACTACGATGAGCTTTGGACCGCCCAGCGTTTCGGCACGCCCGACTTCGAGTACGCGCGCTACAACGCACAGCAGCGCTACTTTGCCGAGACGACGCGTTACCTGCGGCCCATCGTGGACTACAAGTACGTCGATCCCTTGCAGCTCTTCGACGCGAGCAGCCACGAGCGCCCCGCGCAAGTGCTCCACATGCTGCGCACGATGGTCGGTGACGTGCGCTTCTTTCGGGCCGTCGATGCCTACTTACGTACGTACGCGTATAAAAATGCCGACACGGATCAGTTCTTTGCGGCGATTGATGCCTCGCTTGGCACCGATCTGACCTGGTTCAAGAACGAGTGGTTTTATCGCACCTCGTACCCACATTACTACGTCAGCCGGCGTTACGACGCGGCGCAGCACGCGCTCACGCTGCACGTCGAGCAACGCAATCCCGATGGGCAGCCCTTTCGCATGCCGATCGTCATCGAGGTGTTCGCCCGCGGGCGCATCACGAAACGTGACGTGATGATCGATCGCGCGGCGCGGGACGTGGCGATCCGCAACGTTGCGGCGGCGCCCGTCATGGTACTCTTCGATCCCGACGACGTCGTGCTAAAGAAGCTGACCTTTCCCAAGACGCTTGCGGAGCTGACCTATCAGCTCCAACATGCGCCGCACGTCGGCGACCGCGAATGGGCACTCCAGCAACTCGCCGCTGTCCCCGGGGCGCGCGCCGCGGTCGCGCGGGCCGTCACCTTAGACCCCTTTTGGGGGATGCGCGCGGATGCCGTTGCTGTCGCGGCATCGTTCGACGATGTGGGCGCGGTCCACCGTGCGCTGCACGATAGCGATGTGCGCGTGCGGATCGCGGCCGAACATGCGGCCGGCTTGCTGCGCGCGCCAACGGTGATCGTCATGCGCGATCTGCAAACGATGACGATCGATCCCAATCCCGATGTCGTCGCCGCCGCGCTGACCGCGCTCGGCGCCTTGCACGCGCCGGATGCATTCGCGCGCCTGGCCGGCGCGCTCGACCAGCCGTCGTTTCACGCGACGATCAGCATCGGCGCGCTCGCCGGGCTCGCGGCCGACTGCAATGCGCCCGCACTGAACTTGATCCAAGCGCGTACGGCCACGGGACCTTTGAGCTCGAGCGAGATGCCGCTGTGCACGCGCTGGCGCAATGCGCTCGCGTCTTGAAGCGGCCCGCGCTCGCATTGCCCACGCTGACCGGCCTTGCACTCCGCGATCCGCTGATCGGCACGCGCAACGCGGCCGCCGGCGCGCTCGGCACCCTCGGCGATGCGGCCGCGATCCCATATCTGCAACGCGTTGCGCGCGATGATTCTCAAGAAATCGTACGCGAAACCGCGCGAGCGGCAATCACCGCACTAGCGGGGCCACCCTAGCGGCTATCGGCATCACAGACCGGTCATCTGAATCGTAGGGAGCATCGAACCGGGAGGGATCTATGTACAAGATGACGCTCGGCGTTCTCGCCGTGGGGCTCCTTGCCGCGACGCCGTATCCGACGATGGCGCCGCTCGACCAATACTTGATGCCGGCTAGCGCCGAGATTGCGCTCGCGCGCAGCGCCGCGCCGCCATCGATCTCGCCAAAGGCGGAAATGGCTTTGTCTGCATCGTGGAACGCGCGTGGACCTCGGACACCGATGCTCCCGAGTTTTGGAATCCTAAACTGCGCGCACCGGATTGCTACAACGCGCCGGCCGCGCAGACGTATCTGCCGCTCGTCCTGATGAAGACCGATCTCGTGCTCGCCGGCAAGTCGAAGACGCAGATGGTTACGGCAATCACATCAGCGCTCGAAAGCAAGCGACTTCCCTCGATTGCACCAGGCGCGATGTCGTACATGATGTCGAAGGAACAATATCTCAACGATGAGGCCAAGAACTGGCACCCGCACGTGATGTTCTTTGTGCCGGGAGCGACCCCGACAAGCTGGGGCGCGAATCTCGTGGGCTCTCCGATCTATGAGGCGCCTTTTCCTCAGCTACGGCTCACGATCTTTATGATTCCGGTGAAGCACTGGTCCGATGGTACGGCCGATACCCCCACGACCTCGCCGCACCAGATGTAGCCGTCCACGGGCCTAAGTCGTAACTCGCGGGCGGCCCCCCGTGTTACACGTCTCGTGAGGGATTTGACATGACATCATCGTCCACCGAGACGGCAATTTTGGCCGGCGGCTGCTTCTGGGGCATGCAGGAGTTGCTGCGCAATTACCCCGGGGTCATCTCGACGCGCGTCGGCTACTCCGGCGGCGAGGTCCCGAACGCGACCTATCGCAATCACGGCAACCACGCCGAAGCGCTCGAGATCGTGTTCGATCCGTCGAAGCTGAGCTATCGGCAAGTGCTCGAGTTCTTCTTTCAGATCCACGACCCGACGACGCTCAATCGTCAGGGCAATGATCGCGGCGCCAGCTATCGCTCGGCGATCTACTACACCACCGACGAACAACGCCGCATTGCCGAACAAACCATCGTCGATGTCGATGCGTCAGGATTGTGGCCAGGCAAGGTCGTGACGGAAGTCGCGCCGGCGGGTCCGTTCTGGCAAGCCGAGCCCGAGCATCAGGATTACTTGCAGAAATATCCCGACGGCTATACCTGCCACTTCATCCGCAAGGACTGGAAGCTGCCGCAAACGGCGCGCGCGAACTAGCAACGCCGCCGCTGCTGAATCTCTTGCTGGCGGCTGCGCTGGCCAAACGCAACGGCAAATCGAGGTGACGGTCACCTACGCAGATCGGTCGCGCCGGACCGACATCCTTCGTTTTCCCGTTGACCCAAATCGCGAAGATGCGGTCTGTGCGGTGCCGGTTTATCTCAAGCGCGAAGCGGCACACGGTTTCGTGGTCGTCGACAACCGGTGCGACTCACTGCACTTCTTCTTTGACCGCAAGGCGAACCGCATCGAGTTCTGGCGTTTGTAAGCCACGTTACGCGGCAAGCTTCCGCTCAAACAACCGCGCGAACACACAACCGAACAAGAAACCGCCGACGTGCGCCAGATAGGCCACGCCGCCGGTTTGCGTGCCCGGAACGATCGTTCCCGCACTCAGTAGTTGCAGCAAGAACCAGCCGCCCACTAAGAGCACGGCCGGGATGTAGGTCACGTTGACAAAGATGCCGATGACCAAGAGCGAGCGAATTTGGTCGCGCGGATAGGTCACCAGGAACGCACCCATGACCGCGGCGATGGCACCACTGGCACCAAGGTTCGGGATCGTCGAGTGCGGATCGAACGCGATCTGAAAGACCGCTGCCACGATGCCGCCGAGCAGATAGAAGATCGCGTAGCGCCACGGCCCCATTTCGTCTTCGATCTCGGGACCGAACGCCCAGAAGAACACCATATTGCCGATGATGTGCGACCAGCTCGCGTGCATGAACATCGCGGTGAGGATCGTCTCCACATGCTGGCCCGACGTGATTTGCGCGGGCACCATCGACCACCGCGTGACAAACGCATCTCCGCCGATCAGTTCGACGATAAACACGACCGCGTTGATCGCGATGATCGTCAACGTAATGACCGGGAAGGAAGTCGGACGCCTCGAGACGTCGGTTAGTGGGATCATCCGCACTCTCCCATCCTGCTGCGCGCCCGCCTGCTTTCCACCATAGCACGATTATTAGCAGGTGATTAGAATCGGCCATGCGCAGTTTCATACCGTTGACACCGACGCCGTTCTCCGATGCCTTCTGCGACTTCGTTCGGGAGAATATCTTCTCCGTCGAACAGATACAGGTGTTGGACCTCTTAAGCCAGCAACCGCAACGCGTATGGTTCCCCGACGAGCTTCGCGCTCGGCTGTCCACTTCGAGCGGTTCGATTTCGAACCGTTTGTCGGTGCTCGTGCGTCGCGGGTTGGCCAGCGGTAACGAGCGGGATGGCTATCAGTATCGCCCAGACGCGACACGCGATCCGCTTGTCGAGGAGTTATGCCGTCAATTTATCGAGCGACCCGTGAGCGTGATAGCTTTGGTCTTTTCCGGCACGAGCGCATTAGAGTCGTTCTCTGACGCCTTCCGCATCGGAGGCGAAGATGATACTCGCTAGTGCCGTGTTCATCGCCTGCACGCTCACCAGCGCGGTCTGCGCGGTGCTCTTGATTCGCGCGTACCGCAAGAACCATCAGCGCCTCCTCTTTTGGAGCGCCCTGTGCTTCACCGGACTCTGCCTGAACAACGCGCTGCTCTTCGTTGATATTATCGCTCTGCCCAGCGTCGATCTATCGGCATGGCGCTTGATCCCGGCCGTACTGGGCATAGGCGCGCTGTGTTACGGACTGATTATGGAAGTCAACTAAGGTGGCGTCCTTTCTGTCGGGCGCGATCATG
Source organism: Vulcanimicrobiota bacterium (assembly GCA_963837195.1). Taxonomy (GTDB): domain Bacteria; phylum Vulcanimicrobiota; class Vulcanimicrobiia; order Vulcanimicrobiales; family Vulcanimicrobiaceae; genus Aquilonibacter. The sequence goes on along the minus strand of CAWIMO010000006.1, from coordinate 2,016,644 downwards.
ATGGGCTGCTTCGTTGCCGCGACCTTCTTTTGGCGTTCATGGCTGCGCACGACCGACCGCCTCTTCGTCTGGTTCGCGCTCGGCTTCCTCATTTTGGGTATTGAGCGGCTGGCCATCGTATTGACCAATGCAGAGGAAACAACCACGCCGTGGGTCTACCTCCTGCGCGTGCTGGCATTCGCACTCATTGCGATTGCCATCGTCGACAAGAATCGACGCTGAGCTAGCTGCGCACGACGCCGCGAAGTACCGCGCGGAGATGCGTCCCGCCGGTCCGCGTTCGGTGGCTGGCGGTGAACTCGCGCGCGAGTTGCGCCACGATATACAGGCCGCGGCCACGCTCGGAGTACAGTTCCGACGGCAGTTTGGGATTGAGCGAAAAGCCCAGGCCGCGGTCGAGCACGTGTAACACCGGCGACGGTTGGGTCAAATCCAGCGCAACGTCGATTCGCGTGCGCGCGTGACGAACGGTGTTGCCGACGAGTTCGAAAAAGATCGTGTCGGCGGCAAAGAGTTCCTCGTTGTTCAAGGGCTGTTACCCAAATAGGGGGCGACCTAACGGTTGATCATCGCCGCCTGGCGCTCGTTGTAGCGCCGGCCCGAAATCTTGTCCGGCGTCAGCGACGCGTCGAGGGTGGCCATGTCTTCGGCACTCAAGTGTACCTTCGAGGCGCCGAGATTCTCTTCTAAATAGCGCACGTGCTTGGTGCCCGGGATCGGCACAATATCCGGCCCTTTGTGCAAAAGCCAGGCGAGCGCAATCTGGCCCGGCGTCGCGTTATGACGCGAGGCGACCTTGCGCACAATCGACGCCGCGCGCATGTTCGCATCGAAATTCTCGCCTTGATAGCGCGGATCGCCGCGGCGATAGTCGCTCTCGGGATATTCTTCGGCGCGTTTCACCGCACCGGTCAAGAAGCCGCGACCGAGCGGCGCGAACGGCACAATGCCGATGCCCAGCACGCGCAGCAACGGAATGATCACCGGCTCGAGATTGCGTTCCCAGAGCGAATACTCACTCTGCAGCGCGGAGATCGGATGCGCGCCATGCGCGCGGCGAATCGTGTCTTCGCCGACTTCTGAGAGCCCGAGAAAGAGGACCTTGCCTTCGTGCACGAGTTCGCCCATCGCACCGACCGTTTCTTCGATCGGCACGCTCGGATCCAAGCGATGCTGATACAGCAAATCGATGCGGTCGGTGTTGAGCCGGCGCAGCGATCCTTCAACCGCTTCACGTACGTGTTCGGGACGGCTATCGGTGCCGTTCACCACGCCGTCGGCGCTAAAGGTGAAGCCGAACTTCGTCGCGATCACGGCTCGATCGCGTTTTCCTTGCAGTGCACGTCCGAGCAACTCTTCATTCGTGTACGGCCCGTAGGCTTCGGCCGTGTCGAAGAACGTGCAGCCGAGTTCGAGCGCGCGGTGGATCGTCTTGATCGACTCGTTATCGTCACGCTCGCCCGGGCCGTAGGCGAAGCTCATGCCCATGCAGCCCAAGCCAATGTCCGAAACCGCCAGCCCTTCGACGCCAAGATTACGCGTTGCTAACATGTGAAACTCCGATTTCGTACATAAAGTTGGACGCATCCAGACTGTCGCGGCGCACGCCGCCGACTTCGGCTTGCGGATACATGAGGAACGGCACCGGATCGCCGCTCGAGCCCGGAAGCGCAACGTCGTGCGCATCGTTGTACGCCATGTAGTTGCCTTCCCATGCACCAAACAGCGTTTCGCGCGCGTCGACGACCTTCGGATCGTTGGGCGCAAGATTCCCGGGCGGTTCTTCCAGCATCACTTTGCGTACGTCGGCGGCGTCCGCTGGGATCCATCCATAGTCGCTCACAAAAATCTCGGCCCGGCAGTGCTGGGCTTTGGTGATCGTGGCGGAATTCGCGCCAAGGCTCTTATAGCCGAACGCCGACGGTGCAACGCGAATGCCGTACAGATCGCGCGCGGGTAATCCCGACGCGCGCGCGAGGCCAACGACTAACCCGTTGAGGTCGGCGCATTTGCCGCCGAAATCGCCCGTCTCCAATAGAAACGAGATGTTGCCGAGGCCGCAGCCGCGGGTCTTTGGATTGCGATACGTGTTGGTCACCACCCACGCGTAGATGCGCTGAGCTTTTTCGAGGTCGGTAGTCGCGCCGGCGGTGATTTTGTCGGCCGTGGTTTTGACGATGCCGTCGGTCGGGATGAACGAGGTCGGCGCGGTATAGCGGTGCCATTCGTCGGCACTGAGCGATGCGGGGCGCCGCACGGCGAGATCGACGCTGCGATCGCGCGTCGCAACCGCCGAGGTCACGATCAGCGTGCGTGTCTTGGCGCTCGCCGGAAACTGCGCGTAGAGCATTTGCGCGCCCCACCCCGGGTCGGTCGCAATCGATGCGGACGTGGCATCGCCGGGCCACGAACTCTTGCCCGGCTGCATCCAGCTACGCTCGGTGAATGACGGGACCGGTATCCACACCTTGGCCGCGTCGCTGGGCGCTAGGCTGACGGTCGTCGTGACGTTGTATGAGCGCCATGCGCCCACCGTCGGATCGAACGGATCGCTCGCGGCGCTTGCAATTCCGGGTAGTCCGGCGATGCCGAACGGAAGGGCCGCCGTGCCCTGGATAAACGCGTACCGGTTCATCGCCACATCATAACAAATGTGGTTAAATCGAGCTATGACAGTCAAGGGCGACGAGCTAAAAGTTGGCGAGAGGCTGGCTACCTCGCTGATGGTCAACGGGGAGTTGTACCAAGTCGATGTGGACAGCCGCACCTCGCTGCTCGATTTTCTGCGTGAGACGCTTGGCTTGACGGGGACGAAAAAAGGCTGCGATCATGGCCAGTGCGGTGCATGCACGATCCATATCAATGGGCAACGCACGCTATCGTGTCTGACCTTCGTCGCGATGCACGATGGCGATGAAATCACGACGATCGAAGGGCTCGCCGCCGGTGACGAACTGCACCCGGTCCAAGCCGCGTTTCTCGAGCATGACGGGTTCCAATGCGGGTACTGCACGCCGGGACAACTGATGTCGGCAGCGGCGATGCTCGACGAGCCATGGGGCCCCGACGATGCCGACGTCGCCGAAGCGATGAGCGGGAACATCTGTCGCTGTGGCGCCTATCAGCGCATCGTCGCCGCGATCCAATCGGTTCGCCAATCGAAAGCCGTCTCATGAGACCTTTCGTGATGACGCGTGCGGAAGATCTCGAAGACGCGCTACAGGCTGTAGAGGTAACGTCGGCGCAGTACTGTGCCGGCGGCACGACGCTGATCGACTTGATGCGCCAAGACGTCATGCGGCCCGAACGAATCGTGGCGATCAATCGGCTTGCGCTGACCTCGATCGATACGACGGCCGACGGTGGGATGCACATCGGGGCACTCGCAACCAACAGCGACGTCGCGCATCACGAGCACGTGCGCGCGGAGTACCGCGTCCTTTCGGAGGCGATTCTCTCCGGCGCCACCACCCAGATCCGCAACATGGCGACAACCGGCGGCAATCTGCTGCAACGAACGCGCTGCATTTATTTCCGCGACCCGCATTCGGCGTGCAACAAGCGCGAGCCGGGAAGCGGCTGTCCGGCGATCACCGGCTACAATCGCAATCTCGCCGTACTCGGCACGAGCGAGCAATGCATAGCAAGTAATCCATCGGATCAGAACGTCGCCTTGATGGCGCTGCGCGCAACGATTGAAGTGCGCAGCGTCGCCGTCACGCGCGCCATTCTGATCGACCAATTCTACCGGCTCCCGGGCGACACACCCGGAATCGAGACTTCACTCGAACCCGGCGAGCTGATCGTCGCGGTGACCTTGCCGCCGATGCGCGGCTGGCGCTCGCACTATCTCAAACTGCGCGACCGGCAGTCGTATGAATTTGCGCTTGCCTCCGCTGCGGTTGCCGTGCGACTCGACGGCACGACGATCGCTGAACTGCGCATCGCGCTCGGCGGCGTCGGCACGATTCCGTGGCGTGCGCCGGACGCCGAGGCAGCGCTGCGCGGCAAAGCGCCGTCGCGCGATGTATTTCGCGCGGCAGCGGAGATCGCGCTCCGCGACGCGCGTCCGCAGAGCGAAAACGGCTTCAAAATCGAACTCGCCACGCGCTGCCTGACGCAGGCGCTGATCGACGTGACGGCATGAGCATCGGCACACCGATCGACCGCATCGAGGGCCGGCTCAAGGTAACCGGCGCTGCCGACTATACCTCGGATCGCATCCTCGACGGCATGCTCTACGGCATTCCGGTCGGCAGCACGATCGCGGCAGGGCGCGTGCTGCGCGTCGACGCGAAAGACGCGCTTGCGGTACCGGGTGTCGTCGCGGTGTATGACCATACCAACTTCGCAACGCTGCACTCGCACGGCAAGTCGTCGCTCAAAGATGGGATCGTCGACGAACATCGAGCGCCCCTCTCGGGTGACGACGTGCAGTACTACGGGCAATATGTGGCACTCGTGATCGCGCAAACGCTCGAGTCGGCCCAGGAAGGCGCGGCACTCGTGCGCGTAACGTACGCGCCCAGCGCGGTGCACAACTCACCGATTACGCCTGATGACGGCGAGCGCGAGGTCGGGAGCCATCGCGGCGATCCCGATGCGGCCTTCGCCGCGTCGCCGATCAAGATCGATCAGACGTACCGCACGCCGGTCGAAACGCACAATCCGATCGAGTTGCACGCGACCGTCGCCACGTGGGAGGGTGAGCGAGTCACACTCTTCGAGACGTCCCAAGCTGTTGTGAATCACCAAAAGGTGCTGACCCAGATGTTGGGCGCCAAATCCGAAAAGGTTCGCGTTTTAACGCACTATTTGGGCTCGGGATTCGGTGGCAAATTGTGGCCCTGGGCGCAGTCGCCGCTTGCGGCGGTGGCTGCGCGAAAGCTCGGTCAACCGGTGAAAATTGTCGTCACGCGCGAGCAGATGTTCATGAACGTCGGCCATCGTCCGCAAACCGTGCAACGCGTCCGGATCAGTGCCGAGGCCGACGGTCGCCTCACCTCGTTGCAACACGATTCCACCAATCACACCAACATGCTCGACGATTACGACGAGAACTGCTCGGAGGCGACCACCTACTTTTACAGCGTACCGAACCTGCGGGTCACCGGCGGCCTCGCCAAGCGCAACGTCGGACCGCCGACCTCGATGCGAGGCCCAGGCGCGGTTCCCGGTCTCTTTGCAACCGAATCGGCGCTCGACGAACTCGCCGTCGCGCTGAACATGGATCCGCTCGCGTTGCATTTACGCAACGTACCGCAGCGCGACGAGGGGCTCGAAATCCCGTTCACCTCGTGTCACGTCGGCGAGTGTTACGAACTCGGTGCGCAAAAATTCGGCTGGCACGAGCGCACGCCGGCGGTAGGCTCCATGCAGCGCGACGGCATGATCCTGGGCTGGGGCATGGCCGGCTGCTCCTGGATTGCCGACCGGCTCGACTGTGAAGTGCGGGTCGAGTTGAATGCCGGCAGCGCACGCGTCTTCTGTGCGACGCAGGACATCGGCACGGGAACGTACACCATGCTCGCGCAAGTCGCGAGCGATGCGCTTGGCATTCCGGTGCGAGACGTCACCGTCTCGATCGGCGATTCGTCGCTGCCGCCTGGGCCACTGTCGGGCGGATCCATGGCTACCGCATCCATCATTCCCCCGACGATCGCGGCGTGTAAGGATGCATTGCACAAACGCGAACACGCGCCGTCGCAGGAAACGGTCGTCGGCTACGGCCGCTCGAACGGGACGTTCGGCGGCGAGCCCAAGAAATCAAGCCATTCCTTCGGCGCGCACTTTATCGAAGTAAGCTGGCAGCCGGAGATCGCGCGCTTGCGCGTGCGGCGCGTCGTGAGCGTGATCGACGGCGGAAAGATCATCAATCCGAAGACCGCGCGCAACCAAATCGAGGGCGCGATCGTGTTTGGTGTCGGGATGGCGCTGTTTGAAGAGACGCGCTACGATCCGCAGACCGCGGCACCGCTCAACCGCAATTTCGCGGATTACGTGGTCGCCTCAAATGCGGACCATCCCGCAATGGACGTCACCTTCCTCGACTATCCCGACTACGATCTGAACCCACTCGGTGCGCGCGGCGTCGGCGAAATTGGACTCGCCGGCGTAGCAGCCGCGATCACGTCGGCGGTCTACCACGCAACCGGCGTGCGCGTGCGCGACCTCCCGGTGAGCATCGAGGATCTTATCGGGCGGTAACCAAGAACGGCACGGTGTAGAGCGTGCCGCCCCCGATGAATTGCATCCAGAAGTCATACTGCTGCGCATTCGGTGCCAAAATTTCGAATGCGAAGTCGCCGGTGAACGGCTCGTCGGGCGGCATCGGCGTCATCGATTGCATCAGGCTATCGCCGCAGTCGTCGGAGGTGGCATCGAGCATCTGCTCGGTCATGCCATGGCCGTGCATATACGCAAGATCGCGCGTTCCGATGAAGACGCCGTGCGAGGTCATTCCGAGATATGGATGCAGATCGTCCGCCAGCTTGCCGTCCTTGGTGATGGAAACCGAGATGGTCGCAATCTCGCCGAAGGGCACTGAGACCGGGTCGAGCGTCACCATATAGGGGCCGGCGCGTTGGGTGGTTCCCGCTGGGTTGATCCGCCGTGCACGTGCCGGCGTCGCCGATCCGACCGGAATATCGAAGCGGAAGACCGTGCGTCCCCGGTCGTGCGGAATGCCGTCGATGTAGACGTGATAGAGACCGCGTTCTTTAGCGTGCAGATCGATCGTGAAGTGCCCGTTGGGGTGCAGTACCGGATGAATGTGTTGGAAGTCGGTCAGGTCGTCGGAGACGACGATCATGTGCAGCACCTTGGTCATGTCGATGTCGTAGTGCTGCAGGGTCTTCCCGTGGTCGACTTCCCACGCATCGAGATGCAGCGCGCCGCCGGTCGCCGGGGTTTCGACGAGATAGGCCTGCATCGGCTTGTCACCGGTGTAGGTGACGACGTGCCCGGGATAAAGCAGCGCCGCGAGGAGGAACCCGATCATTTCTTACAATGTCCTGCCGTAATTGCCGTGACCGAGTGCGGCGTCTCGGCGCCGGGCTTCCCGATCCACTTCACGATGCTGCCGTCCTCGTAGTATTGCCAGGCATCCCAAGTCACGCTCCCAGTCGCGCGCGGCGTCGCGGCGAGAAACGCGAACTCATCGAACTCGTACGGATTCAAGCGGCCGCCGGACCACGTGATCATCGTCACGACGCCGCGCGTGCGTTGTAAATTGAATTGCCAATTCGGCTTGGGCTCAACCGCATACACGATCATGCCCTTGGGAACGAAGAGGTCGACGTCGGGGAAGACGCGCACGTGTGCCCACGCGCCGATCGGCGCGCTCATCACAAGCATAAAGAGCGCAGCGGCGCATCGTAGCATGTTACATCCCCGCCATGTGCATCGGGAGCATCTGCCCGATGAGAAACGCCGTCAGCGCGATTATTGCGATCCCGACGAGCGCCTCGTAACCGATGGTATTCGCACCGGCATCGGAAGCCCTGCCGCGCCCGATGCGCATGTGCCGGTAGCCAAAGCCCAATAAGACGGCGACGAGCGCGACTTTAGCTAGAAGAATGCGCCCGTAGTTGGTATGCACGAGATCGGCGAAGCTGGGAATATGGATCACGGCTGCGTATACGCCGCTTACCAGAATCGCGCCGACGGAAGCCATCGCCAGCGGCGTGAAGCGCGCAAAGAGCGGCGGCGCGAGCGCACGGTGCGTCAGGACGATCGGCGCGAGTACGAGCACGCCGCCGATCCAGACCGAGGATGCCAGCAGATGCGCAAAATCCATCCAGAAGGCGGCGGTCTGCGCGCTTCCGTGCAGTGCTAGCGCGTGGCCCGAGGCACTGAAACTCGCCAGCACCATGCATGCAAAGATGATTCCAAGAATCGCGGCGCGCCGCCGCGCCAACGCCACGATTAGGAGGAGCGCAACCGCTGACGCGAGGCGCACAATCCAGGCGATACCCCACCGCGACTGCAGCGTCGGACCGATCGCCCCTCCGAGATGTCCACTCACCGCTGCCGCTTGGACGAACAGCGCGGGAATCGCGACCGCAAGCACGAGCACGACGCCTGCAATTGCTGCGCGTCGCGCAATTGCCTCCGCCTCAAGCGAACCGAGTTTGCGCAGCACGGGCCACTGCAGTGCGAGCGCGCCGGCGGCGAGCAGCGCACCGAGCAGACTCAGCCAGCGAATTGCCGACGGCAGAACGGTTGCCGGATCGAAGGCTGAAGCTTCGTGGGTGCGCTTGATCGCATTGAGTTGGATGCCGACGCCGATTTGGTAAGAGCCGTGGACGACGTGCGTGTCGGCGGAGATCACCCGCCAGTGGACGGTATAAAAGCCGGACGCGAGCTGCTGGGGCACATCGACGACGACGCGCGTGGCATCCGCAGGATCGACGTGCGCGTCGCGACGATCGACCCGCCGCCCCGAATCGTCGGTGACTTCGAGCGCATCGCTATTGAAAATCGTGATCGGCTCGTCGAACGAAATCCCGATCGAACCGTTGAGTGACGGATAGCTGCCGTTCATTGCCGGCTGCGTCGCGACGATATACGCATGCGCGCCGGCAACGGCCGCCGACGCGATCCAGAGTGCAACGACGAGCCACCACTTCAACGGTTTGACGTTCCCGGATCTCCCAGAACCATGGCTTCGAGTCGCGGATAGACCAGCCGCCCACCCTGTGGAAACGTGGTGGGGTCGATGATGTCGTGGCGCGGCGGTCCAAGCCCGGTCAACACGACTTCCGAATAGTTCGCGCCGTTCGCGTTCCACTGCGCGAACAGCGCCCGCGAAACCGTATTGTTGACCGCGCTCTCATTAGCGTTGGTTACCAGAATGCACCCCTTTCCGAGCGGCTTCGTGCGAGGCGCATAGTCGAAGATCCTGTCGCCGAAGAACGTTACCTCGGCCAAAGCGTGGGTCGGGAATCCGGGATACGCGTAGATGGGAAGACAGTTTTGCTTTACGCGCGGGTCCCACCACCAGTACATGCTCGGTATCGTGTAGAGTGCATGCATCGCCGCGGTACCTATGCCGCGCGGAATGTGGATCGGCATCAGAAACGGCGACACCGCCACCGCGAGGTCGATCGGCATCGCTTGCGCGAGCCACAGGGACATCGAACCGCCAAGCGATAGGCCGACGGAACTCACGCGCCGGCCCAGACCCTGGGCGAACGTGAACGCGTCGAGCACGCATTTTCCCAGCTCGGCGATGGTGAGATCCGCGAGCGTCGTCGTGAGACGATCTTTGAGCCCGTGTCGTGGGATCCGGGGAACGTACACATTGCAACCGCGCGCGTGAAAGCGCTGCGCGAGCAAGTCGAACTGTTGCGGACAGTTGGTAAAACCGTGAAACAAGATGACGACATTTTCGACCGGCGCGCCATGGTCGTAGAGCCGTGGCCATGCATCGTGCTCGAGCGTTGCATTGGCCGCATCTTGCGCAATGACTGCGCGAATTGCTCGAGCGCAAGCGTCGTACGCGAGCGGCACGGGAGCAGCGGGAAGCGGCTGCACATCCCCCGGCCCCGAGCAACCCGTGACGACACTTGCCGCTACCGACGCTCCGACGGCTCCGACGAATCTCCGCCTATTCACCTTAGCGCGTCAGCGCTATCACGATCGGTACGATGATGATCATCGAAACGGTTGTGAGCAGAAACGTCGAAGCGGCCTCGGCTTCGTACAATTTGTACCGCACCGCCAGCATCGGGCAAATCACTGCGGTTGAGATCGCACAAATCAGGATCGCCTCACTGCCAACGGGCTCCGCGATCGCGAACGCAACGACGAGCAGTGCCATCAGCCCGGGCTGCACGACCATCTTGACCGCCACGTTCCCGAGAATCTCCGGCGACAATTTCACACGATATGCGGCGAGAATGAGCCCGGCTACAAACAAGGCGACGCCCGCCGTTGCCGATGCGATAAGTTCGAGCATGTTATCGATCTCGGCAGGAACGCGCACATCCAACAGCACGAGCACCGTTGCCAGCAGCGGCGCCCACACGTACGGCCGCTTGAAGCTGTCGGCGATGCTGCGCCCAAGCAATGTTGCGAGGCGTGGCTTGGCTCCGCCGGCAGCATGCTGACGATCGTATTCGAGCATCGTTACCGTTATCGGCACGAGCGCGATATTGAAAATCATCGCCGCGGTGGCGATAGTCAGCAGGCTCGCCGGGCCGAAGAGCGGCGTGGGCAAGAGCACACCAAGCGCTGTCAGAACGATTGTGACCATTGCTATCGTTTCACCGCCGCGCCTTCCAGCCATGCGACAATATTCTTGACCGTATCCCGGTAGAAAATCTCGTATTCACGGCGCGTCACGTATCCGATATGCGGCGTGCATAGGACGTTGTCGAGCATACGGAATGGATGATCTGCGGGGAGCGGCTCGGTATCGAAGACGTCGAGCGCGGCACCGGCAATTCTCCGCTCCCGCAAGGCGGCGATCAATGCGGTCTCGTCGACGATGGGTCCGCGCGATGTATTGATCAGGTGCGCCGACGGTTTCATCAGTGCAAGCTCTGCTGCACCGACGAGACCGCGCGTACGTTCGCTCAGCACGAGATGGATCGAAAGGATGTCGGAGCGCCGGAACAACTCCTCGCGCGTAACCAACACCGCCCCGGCCGCGCCGGCGCGCTGCTCATCCAGATGCTGACTCCACGCGATAACGTGCATCCCGAACGCGCAACCGATCTCGGCAACACGCGACCCGATGTTTCCCACGCCCAGAACGCCCAGCGTCGTTCCCTCGAGATCGCGACCGACCGACGTTTGCCAGCCACCGCCTCGGACCGAATTCGCCTCTAGGACGATGCTGCGGACACTCGAAAGAATAAGCGCCCACGTCAGTTCGACCGTCGGGCTCGAGATGTATCCGGTATGCGCTACGGCAATACCGCACTCGCGAGCGGCTTCGAGATCGATGGATGCGTTGCGCCGGCCAGTCGAAGCGATAAGGCGCAGGTTCGGAAGCTGTTCGAGGATGCGTCGCGTGAGCGGCGTTCGTTCCCGCATTACGCACAGGACATCGAACGGCTTGAGTCGTTCAATCAGCGCCGTTTCGCCGGCGATGTGATCGCTGAAGACGGTTACCGTTGCCCGACCACTGAGCGCCGACCAATCGGCCATCTCGCGGGCGACGTTCTGATAATCGTCGAGAATCGCTACCTGCGCGAGCGCCCCCATGTTGAAATGGTAGCCGAGAGGTCCAAAAATTGCAAAATCCGTGCTCGGCGTTGCTTTACCTAGAGCGTTACCACAAGTTGGCCCGCCTTCGTGATGACCCCGCCGTTATAGTAAGGGTAGTAGACTCCCGTAGTAATCGTGTACGCCGGCGTCGACGAGTTCGAGAACGGCGGGCTGAACTCGAGAATGGCTCCTTCGGAACCGCCAGTGATCGAGTAGGTCGAGGAATACACGTTCCCGGATGCATCGGCGCCGATCATGCACGAATAATCCGCGGTACCAGCTGGTATAGTGAAACTTGGGCTCGAGATCGTTCCGCCCCCGCTAATCGCAGACTTCGTATACTCGTTGATCGCGCCGGTGCTGTAGTTAGCAACGAACAGGTCGCCGCTCGAATCGAAGATCATCGGCGTCGTACACGAATAATAGAGGTTGCTGTCGATCGTCACCGCCGGCGTACTCGAACTGCTGAAGGGTGGTTTGAACTCCTGGATGGTCGAGCTGCCTTCACCGCCGGATGCGACCCACAGATTCCCGCTCGGGTCGAATATAACGTTATACGGATAGTCACCGGTGGTGATATAGACGGGGCTGCCGTACGAACCGCTGGAATAAGGGTATTCCGTCAGATACGTGTATTCGAAGTTGCCGACGAAGAGGTCATTGCTCGCGTCCAGCGCGATGCCCCACGGACAAGTGGTACTGAACGTATTGATCGCGGCGCCCGTGTACGGTGGAGCGTACTCGCTGAGCACCTCGGGGCTGTCGCAGTTCGACACGAAAAGGTTGTGGTTCGAGTCTACAGCTAGCCCGGCGACATACGTGGAAAAGAGCGATGTTTCGCCCGCAGTGTAAGGCGCCGCGACCTCGTAAACGGGTTCGTCGTAATCGTATTCATAGCCGGAGAAGAACACGTTCCCATTACTCGGATCGAGCGCGATCGCACCTCCGTACGGATAATAATCGCTATAGGTGAACGACGGTGCCTGCGACGAACTCGTGAACGGCACGCTGAAAGCCAGGACCGACGAGTTGTAGTAGTCGAGCGCGAACAGCGTCTGCGTGTCGCTTACCGAGAAGCTCGTCGTGCACACTGCGCCGGGTTGCGTGCAGCCGCTCGTTGCTCCGGCCGCGTACCCGGCGGTGATCGTCAGCGTTTCGGATCCGAGTGTCGTCGAGGCGGCAACCGAGAATGCATTGGGGGCTGCCGCGGTCGGTTGCGTGATGGTCACAACGCTCGAACCGCCGCTTTTGGCAATCGTGAACGTCGGTGCACCGGCGCCGACAAGGTAGTTATTGTCGGCGTCGAGCGCGACAACCATGAACTTACCGCTGCCCAAGTATGTCGGATCGATCTGCGCCGGGATCCCGCTCAGCGTCATCGGTACCACGTTATTCGTATTCACCGTGACCGTGAAGGCCACGCCTTGGTCGGTCGAGAGTTCGTTCCCCGCGCCGTTGGCGCCGTCGAAGGTAGAAATGGAAGCCGCATATTTGCCGGGCGAAAGCGAGAGCGCCAGCGTACACGTCGTGCCGGCGAGCGAACTCGCGCAGTTGCTCGACGACGGCGTAAGGCCGACGGTCATCGGGAATCCGGTCGGATTCGCCGTTCCGCCCGTGCCGGTGATGTTCAGCGTCATCGACTGCGTCGCAGGCGACACGTAGGCGGGCCGGTGCGCCATCGTTGAAGCACTCTCCTTCGGTACGACGATCGTGAACGTCACTCCCGATTTCACGGGCGGCGACGTCGCACTCTGACCGCCGATTGTCGGCGGAACGACCGAGGAGTGAGCGCCGCCGCCGCCGCATCCCGCCAGCGCAAACGCTAGTAACGTAAGACTCGAACCCGCAGCGCTAAATCTCGACATTGCCTGATCTCCTAGAGTGTTACGCTAAGCTGGACGGACTTGGTTATGACGCCGGCGCCATAGGGATAAGAAACTCCTGAAGTAACTGTGTACACCGGCGTTGACGCGTTCGTGAGGGGCAGCGCGTATTCGTAAATCCCTCCGTCGGTTGCACTAGGGCCCTCGTACGTCGACACGTAGAGGTTGTTTGCCGCGTCGATGCCGATCACGCACGCATATTCACCAGCGCCCGGAACCGTAACGTCGGGGCTCGAAATCGTTCCGCCGCCCTGATTCGCACTAATGGTAGCCGCCTTGTACTCGTCGATCGAGCTGCTGCTGCTGGTGCTATATTGAATGATGAGGTCACCGCTCGAGTCGAACGTGCCCGGACAATATTCTTCCGGTTCGGCGCCGGTGATCGTCACCGCCGCCGTGCTCGAACTGCTGAACGACGGCTTGAACTCCTGGATGGTTGTGCCGGCACCGACCCACAGATCCCCGCTCGGGTCGAACCATAAGGTGTAGACGGCAGCGTCGGTATCAATTTGGACTGCGCTGCCGTACGAGCCGCTGGAATACGGGTACTCCGTTACATAGCTGGCGTCGTAGTTGGCAACGAAGAGATCGTTGTTCGTATCCAGTGCGATAAACCACGGAGAGCTGGTCGTAAACGAATTGATCGTGCCACCGGTGTAAGGAAGCGCGTACTCGCCGATCGTGCCGGACGTGTAGCTTGACGCGAAGAGATCGCTCTTGGAGTCAAAGGCAAGCCCGCTCCCGTAGAGGGAAAAGAGCGAGACCGGGGTTCCCGCGTATCCAGCCGCGACCTCGTATACCGGCTCCGAATAGTCATAGCCGCCGGCGAAGAACAGATTCCCATTCGAATCGAGCGCGATCGAAGGACCGTACGGGTCGCCGAAGTCGGCAAAGTTAAGAGCCGGCGTCTGCGATGAGCTGGTGAACGGAACACTATAGCCCAGGACATTGTCGTCGCCGTAGTTCAACGCGAACAAATACTGGTTGTTGCTGATCGAAAAATTCGTCGTGCAAACGGCACCGGCTTGCGTGCAGCCGCTCGTCTCTCCGGCCGGATACCCGGCGGTGATCGTCATGGTTTCGGATCCGGTCGTCGTCGTTGCGGCGAGCGAGAACGCATTGGGGGCCGCCGTCGTCGGTTGCGTGATGGCCGCGACGCTCGAGCCGCTGCTCTTGGCAACAGTGAACGTCGGAGCCCCAGCGCCTACGATGTAATTGCTGTCGGCGTCGAGCGCGACGACCATGAACTTGCCGCTACCCAAATAGCTCGGGTCGATCTGTGCCGGGATGCCGCTCAGGGTGAGGGGCACCGCGTTTGTGGTACTGGCCGTGACCGTGAACGCCACGCCCTGGTTCGTCGAAAGTTCGTTGCCCGCGCCGTTGGCGCCGTCGAAGGTCGAAATCGAAGCTGCGTATTTGCCGGCCGCGAGCGAAAGTTGCAGCGTGCACGTCGTGCTTGCGAGCGAACTCGTGCAGCCGGTCGAGGTTGGAGTGAGTGCGACCGTCTGCGGAAATCCGCTGGGATTCGCCGTTCCGCCCGTGCCGGTGATATTCACCGTCATCGATTGCGTCGCCGGTGAGATGTACGCCGGGCGATGTGCCAGCGTCGAAGCGCTCTCCTTCGGCACGATGATCGTGAACACCACGTTACCCAACTTCGAGGGCGGCGACGTCGCACTCTGACCACCGTTCGTCGCAGGAACGAGCGAGGAGTGCGCTCCGCCTCCGCCGCAGCCCGCAAGCGCGAATGCCAGGAGCGTAAGACTGGAACACGCAGCGCTAAATCTCAACATGGCCCGACCTCCAACGCGAAGTGGGTTATGGTTTACCCTTAGTATTGACGACGACGCCGCTCGTCGTGACGCTCACTGCCACCGGCGCCGTATGGGTTCCATCGGTAAAGGTGATCGTGCAGCTCCCGGCTGCTACCGGCGTAACCGTGGCGGTAAATGGCGACGCCGATTGGGTCGGGCTCACGGTCGCGACACCCGAGCAGGTATTCGTCTCGCTCAGCGTCCCGGTAAAGCCCGTCTCGGATACGGTGACCGTTTGCGCCGCGCTCGCACCGGTTGACGTAAACGTTAGTGTGGCCGTACTCGGAACGGGCCCCGTCGCGACGTTGACCGTGAAGGTCGCCGAGAGGTTCGTCGTTACGGTCAGCGTGGTCGAACCCACGGCGACCGGTGTGATCGTCACCGAGCCCGAAGTATCGGTTGCGCTCGACGCGGCGGCGTCGCGTCGCCGGGAGGTCTCTCCCGCGGGAACGCTGACCGTGGCAACGCTCGCATCCGCAATCGTAAACGTGTAGCTTCCGCTGTACCCCGCTTGCGTAGCTTGCAGTGTCACCGGTCCCGATCCGGTCGTGAGATTGATCGTGCCGTTGCTGACGACCGATCCCGTCAACGAGATCGATTGTGTTATCACAAGCCCACGCGACGGCGGTCCACACCCGCTGCAGACAATAAGAATCGCGCTGACGGCAAACGCCGTCGCGATTCTCAATCCTCTCGCTTTCATATGCGACCCCCGGTTGAGATGTGAAGGTACCGGGGATTACAGGCCGGAGTTAGATGGCTCCTGCTCGCTTACAGCTTAGTAACTTTGGTCAGAGATTCTGCCCGCCGGAAACTTCGATGCGCGTGCCGTTGATCCACGCGCAATCGTCGGAAAGCAGCGCTGACACCGCGGCACCGACGTCGTCGGGTAAGCCGACGCGGCCGAGCGGAATGTTCGCTGCGACCATCGCATTGATCTGCGCGTTGTCACGCACTCTGCCGCCGCCGAAATCGGTGGCGATGGCACCGGGCGCGACCACGTTGGCCGTGATCTTGCGCTCGCCGAGTTCCCGTGCCATGTAGCGCGTCAGCACTTCTACCCCGCCTTTCATCGACGCGTATGCCGAGGCGCCCGGATAGGTGAACCGCGCGAGACCCGACGACACGTTGAGAATGCGTCCGCCGTCGACCATGTGCGGCAGCAGCTTTTGCGTCAGAAAAAACGGCGCTTTGAGGTGCTGCATCATCAACTCGTCGAACTGCGCCTCGGTCGTATCGACGAACGGCGCGTGCGCGCCGGTGCCCGCGTTGTTGATCAGAAAATCGAACGTGTCGCGGCCAAATGCGCCGCCCAGCGTTTTGGGAAGCGCCGACGCAAATGCTGCGATCGCATCCATCGTCCCCACGTCGAGTTGCACCATCTTCGCGCGCCGCCCGTAACCCTCGATTGCCGCGACTACCGCGTCGGCTTCCGCTTTGTTGTGGTTGTAGGTGCCAAAAATGTCAACGCCTTTTTGGGCCAGATGCAGCGCCATGCTACGTCCGAGTCCGCGGCTCGCGCCGGTGATGATCGCAATCTTCACAGCGTTTCACACGGACCCGCAGGCAAATTCGCGCCCAAACGAATGGCGGTATCGTACTTGTCGACCTTGCCTTGCAGCAGCCGCACGAGGTCGGCGAGACGCAGCGCCTCGCGCTCAATTTGGTCTTTGTGCTCGGCGAGAATGTCACGGCGCTGCGGAATCGTCGCCTCACCTTGTTGCATCAGCTCGGCGTAGCGTTGAATCGTCTCGAGCGGCATGCCGGTCGAGCGCAGCCGCACGACGAGGCCAAGCCACATCAGCGCGTTGTCCGAGTAGCGTCGATGCCCGCTTGTATTGCGTTCGATGTCCCAGAGGATGCCGATCCGTTCGTAGTAGCGCAGCGTGTCTTCCGATAGCCCGGTGACGTCGGCAGCTTCGCCGATCGTTTTCATCGCTTCCATCGTGTTCATGCTCCCTACGCTAGCACTTGGAGTTGACTCCAAGTCAATACTTGACTTGGAGTTCGCTTCATTTGTTAGGCTGACGTCATGGAAACAACGCAAACCGTCGCCCTGGTTACGGGCGCCAACCGCGGCATCGGCTTGGAGATCGCCCGCGGGCTAGGCAAGCAGCCTGCCACCACCGTTTATATCGGCGCTCGCGACATCGCGGCGGCCGAAGCGACCGCAAAGCAGCTTCAGGCTGAAGGGATCTCCGCGCGGCGTGCGCCTCGACGTGACGGACGTCGGCACGATCGGGCGCGCATCGCGCGTGATCGAACGCGACTTCGGCCGGCTCGACGTGCTGGTCAATAATGCCGGCATTGCGCTCGACTACGCGCCGCCAAGTGCGCTCTCGATCGACGCCGTGCGCCAAACCTACGAGACGAACGTCTTCGGCGTAATCGTCGCAACCCAAGTCTTGTTGCCGTTATTGCGCAAGTCGAAAGCGCCGCGCATCGTCAACGTCTCGAGCGGTCTCGGCTCGCTGACGCTTCACACCAGTCCCAATAATCCGTTCGCGCATTACAACTCCGTCGCGTACAGCACCTCGAAGACGGCGCTCAACGCGGTGACCGTGGCGTTCGCGAACGAACTCAAGGGCGCGGGATTCAAAATCAACGCGGCCGATCCAGGCTACACGGCAACCAATCTCAATGACTTCTCGGGGCCACGAACGCCCGAGCAAGGCGCGGCAATCGCGATCAAACTCGCGACGCTACCGGACGACGGTCCAACCGCCGGTTATTTCAACGACGATGGACCGGTGCCGTGGTAGCTTAGGGTTTGGGCGTATCGTGCGGCTTCGCAGCAGGAGCAGCATGTTGCTGCGGCTTCACAGCAACGGCATGTGGTTGCGGTTTTGCAGCAGCGGTATGCGGTTGCGGTTTCGCAGCCGGTGCCGCGTGCTGAACTGGTTTTGCAGCGGGAGCCGCGTGCTGTTGCGGCACGGCAGCAGTGTGCTGAACCGGTTTTGCAACCGGTGCGGGAGCAACCGCGGGGCGATCCGTCGTCTTCACCGCGGTATATCCGGCCGGCTTATTGTTTGCCGCGAGTGGCTTCGGTACAGCGACCTGAGCCGGACTGCCGTGATTGACGCTGTCTAAATAGCTACGATTCGCTTGCGCGACCGCGACGTGTGCAGTTTGCGCCGACGTCATCGGATAGGTGCGCTGATGTTCGACGGCAATCTGCGCCTGTGAGGGGCGAGCCGTGACACCGTGCGCGCCGCCATTGTAGGAGGTACGCGGGAGGTTATTCTGATTCACGTACGCGCCCGGGTCGCTGTAATAGTTGTTGGACGATATTGAACCGCCCACGTTCGTTACCGACCGGTTGTACTGGAACGAATTGCCGTTCCACCGTCCGCCGCGGTAACCCGATCCGTAATACCCGTAGCCGTAATTGATTCCGCCGTAATATCCGACGCTTCGACCCCAGTAGCCGGCATACCAACCGTATCGACCATTGTTCCAGCCCCAATATCCGGGCGTCCACAGTAGGCCGACTTGCGGCGCTTGAACCCAGGTTCCGGGAACCCAAAAGAATCCGTACTGACTCCAACCCCAATAACCGGGTTGCCAAATCATGTTCGGCTGCGTCGCCTGCGGTTGATAGTACTGCGGTAAAGGCGGCGGGGCATTTCCGACATAAATGCCGACGGACACCTGAGCGTCGACACGCGATGGGAAGGTAAAAGCGGTGAACGCGATCGCGGCTACGATCACCGAAAGTAAAACACGTAAACGCACGTTAGCGCCCTCCTTCGGGCGCTTGCTAAGCGTACCGCGCAACGGCAGCGTTAAGGCATAGTGGAAAGCCCGATTAACCCTGGTTACTCGAAGCGAAGCGCGTCGATCGGATTGAGATTGGCGGCTTTTCTCGCCGGATAGTATCCGAAAAAGATCCCGACGAGCGCTGAAAATCCGACCGAGAGAAAGACCCAGGCAACCGGTATTTGCGTCGGCCATTTCGCCAGTTCT
Organism: Vulcanimicrobiota bacterium; assembly: GCA_963837195.1. Taxonomy (GTDB): domain Bacteria; phylum Vulcanimicrobiota; class Vulcanimicrobiia; order Vulcanimicrobiales; family Vulcanimicrobiaceae; genus Aquilonibacter. The sequence goes on along the minus strand of CAWIMO010000006.1, from coordinate 1,997,764 downwards.
GAGACGATGAAGGTGCCGGCGAATCCAAAAACCACACCAATGACGCCGCCCACCGCCGAAAGGACCGTCGATTCCGTCAAAAACTGACGGAGAATCGAGGATCCCCGTGCGCCCAGCGACATCCGCAAGCCGATCTCGCGCGTACGCTCGGTAACCGAGACCATCATGATGTTCATGATGCCGATGCCGCCGACGATCAGCGAGACCGCCGCAACGCCGGCGAGGAGAAATTCCATGACCGCGCCGGTCGACGATGCAGCTGCCGCGATCGACTGAAGGTTGCGTACCTGAAAGTCATCCGGTTGCCCGGGCACGATACGGTGACGCTGTACGAGTAGTTGCGCTACCTCGGTCTGAACCGGATTGACCAACGCCGCGCTCGAGGCGGAAACCATCAATTGGCTAACCGTCGTCACTCCGCTGAGCCGCTGCATTGCCGAGGTGTAGGGAACCAAGATCGTATCGTCCTGATCGGTGCCGAGACTGCTTTGTCCCAGCGCCGTAAGCGTACCGATCACGGTGAACGGCACGCCCTTGACGATGATGTTCTGGCCGATCGGATCGCCGCCGCCCGGAAAGAGTTCCGCGACGTCGGTCTGGCCCAAGACCGCGACCTTAGCAGAGCTTGCAATGTCTTCGTCGGTGAAGAACGTTCCCGACGCCAGCGGCCAGCCTTTGATGAACGTGTACGTTGGCGCCACTCCGCTGATCGTCGTTTGCCAATTGTTCGCGCCCGCGACGACTTGCGTGCGCACGGTGACGAGCGGCGATACTGCCGCCACTCCGGCGAGTTGCGTCATCGCAAGACCATCGGCCGGCGTCAATGTCGAAGCTCCGCCAAAGCCCGTGCGCGCACCGGACTGCGTGACCGACCCGGGCTGCACCACGATCAAGTTCGAACCAAGTGCGTTGATGCTATTGGTAACCGACGTACGCGCGCCGCTGCCGATCGCGACCGTCACGATGACCGCCGCTACGCCGATGACGATCCCGAGCATCGTAAGAAGCGAGCGGACCTTGTTCCGAATGAGCGCCTCCAATGCGAGGCGCACGGTGGCCATAAAACTCATGCCACGATCTTTTCGATCTCGTGGCGGTTGAGGTTTGGACCATCGGAGACGATTTTTCCGTCGCGAAAGTTCACCAACCGTTTGGCAAACAGGGCGATCTCGGGCTCATGCGTTACGAGCATGATCGTAATGCCTCGCTCGTCGTTGAGCTGCGCCAGAATCGACATGACGTCGTCCGAGGTCTTGGTATCGAGCGCACCGGTCGGCTCGTCGGCCAGGATCAACCCCGGATTATTGACCAGCGAGCGCGCAATGGCGACGCGCTGCTGCTGACCGCCGGACATCTGGTTCGGCGCGTGTTGCGCGAGTGCGGCGATGCCGACGATCTCCATCACCTCGAGCGCGCGGCGGCGGCGCTCGACTTGCGGTACGCCGGCGTACACCATCGGAAGCTCGATGTTTTCCACTGCGCTCGTGCGCGCGAGCAGGTTGTAGGATTGAAAGACGAAGCCCAGGCGACGGCTTCGAATGTCGGCCCGATCGTCCGCGCTCAGATTCGCGACGTCCCTGCCCTCAAACGTGTAGCTACCCGACGTCGGCGTGTCGAGCAGACCGGTGATCTGCATGAACGTTGACTTTCCAGAACCCGATGGCCCCATGATCGCGATGAACTCGCCCGGTTCGATCGTCAGGTCGACTCCATCGAGCGCGACCACCTCCGTTTCGCCGAGCGTGTAGACCTTTCGAAGTTGCTCGATGCGCACGACCTCGGTCACTAATGGATGCCTCGCGTTGCGTTGGAGCTCGAGCCGCCCAGCGTCGGCGCCGCATGCGTGGCCGCCTTTGCGACAACGGTCCCGCCCGCCGTCTGACTCACGACGATGAGATCGCCGACGTCGAGCGCACTGCCCGCGCTCACGCTCACCGCGGCTTGCGTACTGTTGGCAAGCAATACCGTTACGTGCTCGGCCTGTAGTTTGCCGGCCCGATCGACGAACACGACACCCGTCGAAGCGGTGCTGCCGCTCGTAGCGCTGCCAAGCGTTTGACCCCACTGCGCCGAGCCGGTTGTCGCCGAGCCGCCGGCGCTGCGCGCGAGGCCGAATGACAACGCCGCGAGCGGGACGATCAATGCGTTGTCGGCTTTCGCCGTGTCGATCGTGGCGTTCGCCGTCATGCCCGGCAACAGCGTTCCCTTGGGATTCGCGACGTCCACGACGACGTCATACGTGACCACATTGTTGAGCGTCTGCGGGTTGATGCGCACCTGCGTTACCGTACCGGCGAACGTCGTGGTGGGGTAGGCGAGCACCGTGAATGTCACGGCGTTACCCGGATCGATCCCCCCGATATCGGGCTCGCCGACATTGATGTCGACTTCCATCTTGTCCAGGTTTTGGGCGATCGAGAAGAGCGTTGGCGCAGCAAGCGAAGCCGCCACCGTTTGACCCACCGAGACCTCGCGGGCGATCACGGTGCCATCAACCGGCGACGTGATGACCGTGTTGTTCAGATTGATGGTGTCTTGCTGCACGGTCGCTTCCGCCGCTTGCGCCGCTGCCGCGGCGGCATTTGTACCCGCGCCCTGGGCTTGCGTTTGCGCCTGCGCTTGCGTGTAGGCGGCTTGCGCCTGGGCTAGCGAAGCTTCATCTTGCGAAACGGTCGATTGATCGGTCTGCACCGTCTCCTGCGGAACGTAGCCTTGACTCAAGAGCGACTGATCGCGAGTGAGCTGTTCTTGCGCAGCGGTGAGCGCCGCCTGTGCTTTAGGGATTGCGGTCTGCGCGGCAGTTGCGCCGGCGCCCTGCGCGGTCGTGTTTGCGCCGGCTTCCACGGCGCTTGCTTGCGCTTGCGCAAGGTTCGCCTTGGCTTGATCGAGCTGCGCCGTAATGATGCTCGGATCGATCCGAGCGAGCACCTCGCCGGTCTTGACCTTGGAGTTGAAATCGACGTAAATCTGCGAGATGATCCCGGAAACTTGCGTACCCACGGTGATAGTGTTCTGCGGATTGACCGTTCCCGACGCTGTCACACTCAGCACGAGCGTTTGCCGAACGAGCGGTTTCGTGACGTACGTCACTGCCGGGTGGCCGCGAAGCGCGACGATCGTCACGATCGCGGCGAGAACGAGTATTCCTACGGCGAGCGCGGCAAACATCCAGCGCGGAATCTCCGCGAATCGCTTCAGTCCGCCGGACCACCCCGGGGCCGCAACTGTTGGCGCAGACATCTTCTCTCGTTCGCCTCTTTTGATCTACGCTTGTGTCGTGAGTGTCTTGATGGTATTGCCGCCGGCCTGGGTAGCCTTCGCGCTCGCCTGGGTCGGCATCACCGGCTACAGCGCGAGGATCACGCTCTTCGAACAGCAAGGCACCCAAACGCAGCAGGAAGTTTTCGATTACACCTTCGTCAAGCCGTCGAGTGCGACGATGCACGTGATCACGGGACCCAACGCCGGCGTGACGGTTGTTTGGAACGGTGGCAACACGGTCGTTGCGCATCGCGGCTCAGGTCTCTCCGCCATGTTCAAAAAGACGTTCCCACTCCACGATCCGCAAGTGACGACGATTCGCGGCTCATCGCTCGATCAACTGAGCTTCGGCGCTATTCTCGCGCATGGCGCCGACACTGCAGGCGTGATCTCAGCAGGCAATGGCCCGACGATCGACGGCGTTCCGACCGATGAAGTGACGCTGATTCCCACGAACGCCGTGATCGATACCGGGTTGACGCAGGAGGTGATCGACCTCTCAAAGGTCACCCACCTCCCGGTGCGCCTACTCGGCTATGAGGGTACCACGCTCGTGCGTACGGTCGATTTTTCAGACGTGGTCGTCAAGCAGTAGATTCCTAGGGTTGGCCGACGCGCTGGTTGGCGTTATTGAGAAGATAGACTTTATCGGCATGCCGCATGCCAAGCATCTTTTGATCGTAAATGATCCCGACGTAGCGTCCGGCTTTTATTTCCTTCATCTGATACGTCGTCTTGCCGTCGGCGGAGAAGACCTGATCAAATTGTGGAACGATTTCGAAGGCGAGCGTTTGCTTCGATCGCGGATCTTCGACCTTGATGCTGTTGTCCGAAACGTGGATGACGATGCCGTAGAACGTCGAGGCAGCGAGTGCCGGTGCCGGCGCACCGAGCAATAAGACCGTTGCCGTGACCGGCGAGAGAAAGAGTGCGAGGGGTCGATTCATAGTGATTCTTCCTTTAGTTTCCTAGTTGCCGCCCGGATTGGTAATGACGAGTCCGGTGGTAGGTGCAGAGATACTCACCGCGGCACCGCCGGCCAGTGCTCGACCTCCAAAGGCCGTAATGGCCGTGTTGATCGAGATGCCGCCGGTCGGAGCAAGGATGTTTCCGTAGAAGGTCGCACCGGTCGCCACGCCTCCCAGGGTTGCACCGCTCTCATCCGCCCAATAGATGTTACAGGCGCTCGCGCCGTTGATCAGCTTCACGTTGCCGCCGGGCGCGGCCATCGTGAGCGCCGATCCGATTTGGAAGATGAACACGCTCTGTGGATTGCCGCCGCCATCGAGCGTCAGCGTTCCCGCGGTAATGGACATCGTAGACGCCGAGGTGTAGACGCCGGCGCCGAGCGTACCCACGCCGCAGGCCGCAGCTCCGCCCGGACCGCAGTTCGAAACACCCGAGCTGGCTTGCGAAAGGTCTTGACCGTTGGGGAAGGTGATGCTGCCGGCATGCGGCGCCGCGGCGGCGTTATAGGCCGTGGTCAGCGCCGTTTGCGCGCTCACTAGAAATGCCGTGTTTGAATTGTAGCCGGTTGCGTAGATTGCCGTCGCTCCGCCCGCGGTGTTGGCGCCGGTAATGCCGGTCACCGTCGTCGTCGGATATGCGCCGATGAGATCGTCGTTGAAGGTGCCATAGACGTTCCTGCTCGTTGCTCCGGTGGCAAAGTTCACGAACATGTTGCCGGTGTTGGTGATTCCGCCCGCCCCGAGCAGCGCGAACGGCGCGGCGTCGCCGAGTGGAATCGTCGAGGCGCCGCCTTGGGTGCATGCGCCCAGCGCGAGCGGTGTCGGCGTGACGACCGGCGTGGGCACGAGGCCCGGCGGCGTTGGCGTCGCGCCGGGCGCAAGCGTTGGCGCGTGAAAGGCCGGTACGTTGCAGTTGCCGCAGCTGCACGCGGCGAGCAGTGCAAACGCTACGAGCAGCGAGAGCGCGCGTACCGGGCGTAAAACGTTGAGCATATTCATCGTCCTTAGAACTTTATGCCGATGCCGGCGTAGGGGCCGTCATGCGTCTGACCGATCGGTGCATTCTTTTTCGCGTCGAACTGATCGCCGCCGTAGCCACCGTAAAGATAGAGCGGCGAGTGGCGAAGCGCGAGCGTGAGACCGATATCGAGCTGCCAGATCGAATACTGCATTTGGTAGGTCTTGCCGACGTTTGGACTGAGTGGAATCGTTTCCGTATAATTGCCGCTCACGGTCGGGTAGTAGAACGCCGAACCGTACCAGCCGATCCCTGGTCGCAGATCGGGCAACTTTTCAACGCCGACGCCGAGACCGTCCCAATGCGGATATCCGTAGTTGTTGGACGTATATAAGTAGCCCAGCCCGACGTAGATCCGCGGAGCTGCGACCTGATACTCCAAACGGCCATCTAAGGCGACTTGATGCGCCCAGAACACCGGCGTGAACGCCGTGCCGCCGTCGATCGTGGCGAAGTAGGTAAACTCGTTGCCCAGCAGATCCGTCAGACTGTCGCTGGTGATGTACGAGTCCGAGCGGTAATCGACTTTCACGGCGATCTTTGAATTGAGCGGAGCATACGCAGCGTTGAGCTGGAACGACTCGCACCACGGCCCTGCGACGAACTCGTTGTAATTGCTGGAGTGCCACGTGGTCGCACCCTGCACGAAGAATGTATACGACGGCACGGCCGGGATGGGTGTAGGAGTCGGCGCGGCCGTCGGCACCGGCGTTGGCGCCGTGGTCGGCGGCGCAGTCGGTGGCGGCGTCGGCGGAATGTAACGCACGACTACGAGCTGGCGCGTCGGCACCCATTCGACATAGGCACCTAGCGCTTCGGACAGCACGCGCACCGGAACCAGCACGACACCTTGATACATGATCGGCGGCACGTCGAGTGGACGCGTGTCGCCGTTAACGACGATTTCATTCTTGCCCAGCGTGACCGATGCGCTCGTTGCCCCGCGCGTCACCGTATAGGTGTTGCCGCCGGTCGATACCGCTACGGTCGCGCCCATGGCTTCGAACATGCTTTGCAGCGGTACGTAGATCTGGCCGTCTTTGACCAGCGCCGCGAGTACGCGCCCTTGCTTGAGCGTGTCGGGCTTGGCGTAGACGGTGTGGTCGTTATACAGAATTGGAATCTGGCCCGATGGCGGCGTCCCGAAATTCGGCGCAGCTGCATCGGCAGCCGCGACACCGGTCGCGCAAATAAGGAGGGCCAAACATAAACCGAGTGCACGTGACATCATATCAGAACCGCACCATTTTCACGCCGTTGCTGCTGTTGCAGCTTTGCTCTCCGCGAACGTCCATCCGAAATGCGAGCGTCGTCGTCTGGTCGCCCGCTTGCGCCGACCGATCGCTAACGTATTCGAAAGCGTACGATGCGCCCATTCGCAGCGGCGGAACGCCGCGCGAATCGAGCTTCGTGCTCCCCTTATAGATGTCGACGAATTGCAGGGTGTTGGAGGGCTGCGAAGCGCTCCCCAAATTGACGACTTTGCCGCTCAACGTGTAGTGGTTGAGCCCTCCGGTCGACTGCATTCCCTTGACGGCCACCGAGACGATGGCCGGATCGGCTCCCATGCACGATGCTGCAGGCGCCGGTGCCGACTGCAAAAATAAAAGCACCGCGACACCAATGCTGGTGCGCGCAAACCAAGGTGTCACATGTATCCCCATGCGACAATGTTACCTGGGACACGGCTGGGCTGGTATAGTGGAAAACCCGGTTTACCGGGATTCCGGCGGCGTGTCCCATCCGAGCACGCGAGCGATCAGCTCCGTGCGATTCCGGCTCTCGGTCTTATCCACCATACTCTTGATGTGATCCTGAACCGTCGAGGTCGTGATGTTGAGCGCGTCCGCGATCTCTTCGAGTTTGGCGCCGTCGAGCAACAGCGCGAGCACTTCGAGTTCGCGCGGAGAGATGTGATAGCGCGCTGCGGGACCCACCAGCGAATTTGGCGGTTGAAAACGGTCGATACGAACGCCGATGAACAGCCCTGCCGGGCCCAACACCGGTTGTGTATGCACGACGAGAAACGGTACCGGGCGCGCGACGCCGGGGAGTTGCGTGGCTGGATCGCTCTGCCAGCCGGCGATGAGCGCGCGCACCGTGTCCTCGAGTACGGCGGGAAGGCGATCCGCCAGGCGCGTGCGCAATCCGGTGAGCGCGGCGCGGCGTTGCTCTTGCGACGTCCAGGTCATCACGATCTGCAAATCCTGATCGAGCACGTAGTGCTCGCCTTCGGGATTCTCAATGGGATTTGGGGCGTCATCGCGGTTCTCGGCCGTCGATCGAGCCTGCGCGGTGGCGTTCAAGCGCAGCGACGAGAGGCGCTCCGATCCCGAGTCGAGCGCTAAGGTGAGCATCGCGATCTCGCTCGACGTGAACGGACCGAGCTCGCTGGTCCGCAGCAGCGTAAGGATCCCGAAGCTGGCCTTGCCGTCGGCAAAGAGCAGCGTGACGCCGCTAGCGTATTCGCCGAGCGGACCGAGCGTAGCCGCGATGCGTGGTCCGGTCTTGGATTTCTCGCGCTGGCGCGAGACCTCGCTCTTGAGTTCGGCCAGCGAGCCGCCGTTTTCGGCGGACGCGAGCAGGCTCCCGAGTTCACCGTCGGGCTCAGGTCGGGCGAAGGCCCAACGCGACGCCGGAACGACGCGAAGAATCGCCGTAACGATTGGATACGCCGGATCCGACTTCGATATGGTGTCTACCGTCACCATATCCCGCTTTTTCACGATAGCTGCCTTCCCCATCGGGTGATACGGTGTGGTCGACGATTCTTCGCGAGGAGCGTAAAAACATCATGGCCCGCGTGTGCTGCTTGGCCGCCATCGACCCGGAGGACCTTCCGCTACTCACCAGTGCGATGAATGCGGCCTCTGCGCATGCCGACGCAAGCGTCGCCCAAGTCGACGTTCCGGTGCTCCGTGCGCTCGCCCCGGATGTTCTGGTCATCGATTTTGATCGGCTCGAGGCTGATCCGATCGAGTCGATCCGGCAACTCCGCTTCGTACTGCCGGATTGCATCATCGTCATATATACGGCCGGCACGAACTCGGACGTCATTCGCGCCTGCCATAACGCCGGTGCCAACTGTTTGCTCTCAAAATCCTCGGACGAAGCGCAGCTGGCCGCTGGACTTCGCCGCGCGATGTGGAGCGGCTGCTTTACCGATCCTCGCTTTGTCTCATCGCTTTAGTGCAATGATCGTTTCGATCACGCGTTTAGTATCCTCGGGATCGCGAACGGCGATGCAGTCGACGCCCGCTTCCAGCGCAGCGTAGTCGTTCCCGCCCGGGAAAATCGCATCGCCGACGTAGAGCATCTGCTCGATTGGAATATGCAGCACGTCGCGCAGCTTATGAATCCCGTAGGCTTTGTCGATGCCCGGACGCGTGACGTCGATCGAGGTCGTACCGCCGAGTCGAACCGAGAAATTCGGTAAGGTGCGCGCCAGGATCGCTTGAACCGCTTTGCGTTTGGCAAAGTCCGGATCCCACGTTTCCTTTGCTTCGAGCGGCGCTTGTTGGCCCAGCGCCGAGTAGGTAACCTGCGTTCCGCGATCTTCGATACGTTCGCCCCACGTCTGCGCCGGCTGCACGCCGGCTTGCGCGACGGCCTGCTCGAGCGCCGCTTCGATCGTGTGCCTTTCCGCCTCAGTGAGATCTTCGGAATACAACTTTTGCCATCTCCCGTCCGAGTAGGTGAAGAATTTGGTTCCGCTCGTCGGTAAGAGCGAAAGATTCTCCAGTACACTGCCGGCGGGAAGACGATCGATCACTTGGGTCTGAAACTGCGGCAAGTCGCCGCCGGAAATGATCGCAACCTTCACCACCGCCAACAAGCCTTTGAGCAGCGCGGCCATCTCATCATCGAGCGCCGATTTGCTTTTCGCCAGTGTGCCGTCTAAGTCGAAAACGATGAGACTCTTCATGAGCGATTGATTACGGCGTTAGCACAAACCGGTCGCGCGCACCGGCCGCGACGTGCGCATACGCCTCAATCGCTTTGTCCAACGGTACGGTGCGATCGATCGGCGGCGCCTCGAGCAAGCCGGAGTCAAACGCCGGCAACATCGCCGTCATCAGCTTTGCCGAGGCGCTGGCATCGAGTTTGCGACTGTCGGCGCCGAAGATGCGGCTTTCGTTGTGGTAGAAATCGCGCTCATCAAATTCGACGCGCGTACGGCCGACCGTGCTCATGACCACCAAGCGTCCGAGGTGGGCGAGCGACTTGAGCGCGGCTTCGAACGTGATACCACCAACCGCGTCGTAGACGACGTTTGCGCCGACACCGTTCGTCGCGTTCCGGATTGCTTCGGTTAGATGCTCGTCACTTGGGACGTATTTATCGATGGCACGCGCAGCCGGCGAACCCGGCGCCGGAGGAAGCACGTCGGCGCCGATGATCGTCGACGCACCGCGCCATCTCGCGATCTGCGCGACCGCCGTGCCGACGCCGCCGCCAACCCCGATGATGGCGACGCTTTCACCCGGTTGCAGCGCGGCATATTCAATGAGGCCGAGCCACGCGATGACCGAGGTGACGCCGACGCTCGCAGCTTGCGCGGCGGTGAGTCGCGACGGTTTCGGCGTGAGCGCAGCGACCGGAAGAACGAGCTTCTCTGCATGGCTCCCGTCGATCGTATACCCGATCTCACCGCCGGTGCCGAAGACCTCGCGCCCGATCCATTCGGACGGCCCGCGCTCAACCACGCCGGCGTAGTCGCGTCCCGGCGTACGCGGCAACGTCGTACCTTCCATTGCACCGGCAACGTTTTTCACGTCGCTTGGATTGATCGAGGCACCGGTGATGCGCACGACGGCGAAGCCGTCGCCGGGCGAGGGCTCAGGCAGCTCGACGACGCGGAGCACCGATGGGTCGCCGAATTTCTCGAAACGCAAAGCACGCATCGCTAGACAGTACCCGCTAGTGGCACCGGCGATGCAAGAAGAGTGCCCTACTTCTTGGAGTTGGAAAGGCCGTCCAGCGAGTACGGCTTTTGCACGTAGGTGTACTTCTCGCCACAAACGCGGCAGACGTTGAGCGGGCTGCCAAAATGTTCGTGCGGCGGATAGACCTTGGCTGCCGCCGGGGCGCGCTTTTTGGCGACGCGGGCGGGGACCAGGGCGGGTTCGGGTTTCGTGGACTCCATTATATACGTGTACGTTTCCGGCTCTCGAGCTGAGAGCTGCGCGCGTTCAGAATTGACAACGCTTTGCGTTATTCGCGATTTCACGAAAATCGGCCTCTGTGGTACAGTATATCCCCCGAGGAGAGCACGATTATGACGCGTCCGCACGAAGATCTCCGGCATCATACTCCTGTCGACCACCGCCCGGGCGGCCCGCCGATTCGGTTGCCTAACAACGCGTGGTGCGTTGTCGACGTGCTGCACGTGAAGACCGAGCGCGCACCCGCCGCGGTAGCTGCCTACGAAACGCTGATCGAGCAGGCGCGCACCTCTGCGACAAAAGCCGGGAGTAGCGCGATTCTGAAATCTGTGAACGATCATCGCGTCGTGGCGTTAGTCGAAGTCGGCGGTCACGCAGCGCTCGCACACATGCAAGCGGCCTGGGACGATCATCATCTGTTCGCGGAGCATCGCGCGAGCGCCGAGGCGCGCGCGCTCGCGCTCTACCAGGTGATTTCATCGACGGGTGACTGCACGCTCGATCCGGCTTCCAAGAGCGTGTACGCGTTCGAGCATTTTCCCAGCGCTCCGCAGAGTTTGCAGCGAATCATCGCCGGCGTTGCCGCCGCACAAGGCTTTCTCGGCGCCCAACTTTTTGGGACCGACGACGGGACCAAGTCGTTCACGATCTATCGCTTCGAGCACCGGCCTCAAATCGAAGCGTTACGGCCGAACGCGCTGATAGCGCATCCGGTCAAGACCTTCTAGCCGGTTAGGTCGCGGTTCGCGAGACCTTCTCGAGCGCTTCGAGCGCATAGCGACGGCGGCGCGGGCCGCCCTCGGACGCTTTGAGGAATTCTACTTCTACCTGCGCGTCGGGATGAACGGCGGTTACCACCGCGACTGCATCCTCGTCAATCACGCGCACGTGATCGCCTACATGAATCATATGTAACTACTTCGTCGCCTCTTTGACGATCTCTTGGAGATCGAAGCCGCGTTTGATCGGGAACAGCAGGCTCCAGTTGACGCGAAGGAAGTTTTGCGGCGTGGTAATCGGACGCTCGACGTAGGCGTAGTAGAAGATGCCGAGCTGCATGGGCTGATCGCCGAGTTTGAACGTCTTGGTCACGCCGCCGCCGATTGGGATCGACCACTTCTGATTCCCCAACGCCGTGTAATTCGCGGTTAATATCGGGGCGGTAGAGATGGCCCATGCGCCTTTGAGGTTGTAGTTGATGAACGGTTGTATCAATCCCGCGCTCACCGGCGGATTCGCCGCCTTGCCTGCAAACGACCAGATCTGCGTAGCGAGCACGCCGATGACCCACGGCCCCGGCATCACCAGTGCGACGGCCGCCGGACCCGCCGACCACTTGCCCGTGCCAAGGACGCCGGGTGTCGCGCTTGGAACTTGAAACATCGGCCCGGCGCCCCAAATCAGTTGATCCGGTTTGGTCTTTGGCGCAAAGAAGAGCTGCTCTTGAATGTCGCTGACGCCGAACGTGGAGCCGCAGCCGTAGCTCGACGCGCACACCGCCGGCGGTGCGTTCGACGGATTGTCGACGACCGGAATGATCGTACGCGCAATCAACGAGAGATTCGTACTGAGCATGAACGGGACAACCGGCTGGATGTTCACGTTGAACTGATAGCGCGCGTACGGCCCGAGCCCGTAGTTATTGTTGAACTGAAACGGGATGATGGCGATGTTGCCGACCGGATTCTGCGACGCCTTGATGATCGCGGCTTGCACGGCGGCCTGCTGCTCCGGTGTCAGCGGCGGCGGGCTCTGGGTGCTCTGAGCCTGCGCAATCGACGGCATGGCGAACGCAAGAACCGCGGCAGCTGCCGCGACGCGAAGGAGCATGTAGAGCCTCATGCCTTCACGATACCCCCTCGCGTGCGCGGCTTTCGTCCCAAAAGTGCAAGGGCCATCGGTGGCGAAGACCGGGGCCAGGGAGAAGGCCATTATGCGCGCGATGCTCTCGCAAATCCGGTTTCAGGCGATTATCGTCGCTCTGGTTCCTATTGCGGTCCTCGCGGCAATGCTCGTCTATACGATCGCCACTCGCAACTCGACCGCCAAAACGGCCTACTGGGCAAGTCATACCCAGAGCGTTATCGAGGCTAACGACCGGCTTCTCAATGCGCTGACCGAGGAAATTCGCGTGGTTAGCGCCTATCGGCGCAGCCACGATGCGCAAGACGTGGCGGCGTCCGCGCGCGCGTCGCGTGTGCTACAACAACGCGGAACGGCTTTGCTCGCCGCTGCCAACGCGACACCGGCCGAACAGCGTCAAGCGCAAGTCTACATCAGCACCACGGCTGCGGCCGATCGTTTTCTTATGTCGTTCCTGGCGGCAGAGCGCCGCGGCGATAAGGCCGCAATGCGGGCGATGAACGACGCGCCTTCCACCCAACGGTTAGCCGCACGGCTCACCTCTGCCAAGCGCGACGTCGACAGATCCGAACGCATTCTGGCACAGACCGCACTCAAGGCAGCCAGCGACTATCTCAACCGTTTCTCGAACGTCATTCTGATCACGTTGCTCGGCGGCGTCGTACTCTTCCTCATCCTTGCAGCGGGATTCGGCGCACACGTCTGGCGCCGCGCGCGGCACTTGCGTCACAACGCACAGTCGCTGCGGGCTGGGCGCGATCCTGACCCGCTGCTCGGCGGCGACGAACTTGCCGTTGCCGAACGCGAGTATCGTGCGCTGCTCGAACAGTTGCAGCAAGAACACAATAACGTCGCCGTTTTGCAGCAGGCACTGCTTCCGCAGACCTTGCCCAGTGTGCCCGGCGTGCGCATCGACGCGTCGTACACACCGTCGACCGAAAACGCCGACGTCGGCGGCGACTGGTATGACGTCTTTACGCTCAGCGACGGGCGCCTGGGCATCAGCGTCGGCGACGTTGCGGGACACGGTCTGCCGGCTTCGAGCATGATGGCGCAGATTCGGCAATCCGTGCGCATGGCAGCGCGGCTGTACGATGCGCCGGTCGACGTTCTTCAGGCGGTTAATCGAGCGCTCTACGAAGACGGTGGACCGCTTGCAACGCTCTTCTATGGCGAACTCTCGCTCAACACCGGACTTTTGATGTACGCGTCGGCAGGGCATCCGCTCCCGATCACCGTGCAGGCGCGCGGCGTCGTCGAGCAGATTCCCGGCGGCGGCCTGATCATGGGCGCGCAGCGCAACGTCCAGTATCGCCAGTATTCGCTCACGCTCGATGCCGGATCCGCCATCGTACTGTTCACCGACGGCTTGGTTGAGGGCGGAAGGCGTACCGGGTTCGACTACGACGCCGGGGTGCAACGCTTGATCGAGGTGGTGAACCGCCAGTATTACAGCGCGACGGAAAATATCGCGCACGCAATTCAGCGCGACGTGCTCGAAGGGCGCGTACAACTCGACGATGCGGCGGTACTGTTCATCGGCGTGACCGATGTCGGATTCGCGCGCGGGAACGCGACAAAAACGTGGACGATCGATGCGCGCAGCGCATCGGCGGCGCGGCGCGCGAAACGCGCGTTCCTCTGGCGATTGGGCGAATTTGCGCCGGACGGTACCGATCTCTCAGCGCCGGAACTCATCTTCGGCGAGCTGGTAGGCAACGTGGCGCGCCACACGCCGGGTAACGCGGAGATCACCCTCGAGATCGACGAGAACGTTGCGTTCTTGCACGTTTGCGACGAAGGTGCGCCAATCGTACACGCGGTCTCGCGGCCGGAAGATTTAGCCGAGGGCGGTCGCGGGCTGTTGCTCGTGGAGAACATGGCGCGCGGTCTTTCGATCAGCCGGCTGCCTAACGGCAATCACGTAACGGTCGAGTTACCGATCACCCTGAATCGGCGCGAAGCCGGGCCGCGTGCGCCGGCGCGACCGTTGCGACAACGCACGCTCCCAGCCTAGGTCCCGCACGAAAAAGCTTTTAGGAACTGAGCTTCACGACCGCGATCGGTTTGGTCGTCGGTTGCAACGAGCCGCCGGCCGGTTCGACGCTGATTGCCGTCGCAACCGTCGTGGCACCACTAACTGGGATCGTTACGAACGCGCTTCCCTGCTCGTTGGGCGTGAAAGTCACCGACGGCGTCATCTCGGTCGAACCCTTCGCTAGCGTCCACGTTTGGTAGACTTTGCCCGCCGGGAGCGCCGGCAGTCCGTGCACGCTAACGTAAAGCCGGTCGTGCGCAACCAGCACGCTGCCTTGCGCAAAGGCGACGCTACGCGCACCGGCAAGTTCGGCGATCGTGTGATTCTGCTCGACCACCACCGCACCAAGACCGGCGGCCAACAGTAAACACGCTGCCGCCAGCGCGTAAGGCAGCGCGAACCTGCGACGTCGCGCGGGCTGGGCCTGCACTTCCTTCATAATACGGGCCTTGAGCAGCGGACTGGGCGACGTGTCGCTCGTTGCGGCGCAGCCGACGGCCGTGACGACGGGACGCAGTGCCTCGTACTCGGCCTGACATTCGTCACAGGCTCGCATGTGATGCATCACCAACTGCACTTCGCGCGTATCCAACGTCCCGAGCGCGTACGCAGCGACGTTGTCGAGCATCTCGTCGTGCGCGCTCACGCGGTCGCTCCTTCAAGCGCGGTGCGTAACTTGCGCAGCGCCGAGCGGATCCGCGTCTTGACCGTACCCAGCGGCATACCGGTGCGGCGTGCGAGTTCTTGATGGGTAAGGCCCTCAAAGAATCCGAGTTCGATCAACGAGCGTTCTTTCTCGGAAAGCTCCGCGATCGCGCGCCGGACGGCGGCGCCGTCGAGACGTGCGAAGACCGCGTCTTCGAGCACGCCGGTTTCGGGTAAAGCTTCCGAGAGCTCCACCTGCGGATGCGCGGCCTGCGCGCGCAGGACGTCGAGTGCGCGATTGCGCGTAACTCGCACGAGCCACGCCGGAAGGTTGCCCTCACGGTAGGATTGCGGCGCATTCCAGAGCTTTAAGAACACGGCCTGGGTCACGTCCTCGGCGGCGGCTTGCTCGCCGAGCACGCGCAGCGCTACGCCGTACACGAGCCGGCTGAAACGATCGTAGAGCGCCTCGAAGGCTTGCGGATCGCGAGCGCGTACTCGCTGCATGAGCTGGCTTGCGTCATCCACCAAGGCACTCTTTCGCCACTATTCATTACCATCTCCCTTACGGTAAACGTGCATGAACGCTCCGCGGATTCACTCGCTCGCCACGCGCTTCGTCGTGCTGATGGGCTTCGTCAACCTCTTCGCCGACATGGCCTACGAGGGCGCGCGCGGCGAGGCGGGCGCGTTTTTGAGTCATTTGGGCGCGAGTGCAACGATCGTCGGTGTCACCGCCGGCGGCGGCGAGCTGGCCGGCTACGCGATTCGTTCGGTGGCGGGCACGATCGCCGATCGTACCGGCCGCTATTGGATCGAAGCGTGGGCCGGCTACTTCATCAATATGCTGTGCGTGCCGGCGCTGGCGCTCGCGGGGTCGTGGCCGGCGGCGGCGGGCCTGGTGGTCGGCGAGCGCGTCGGTCGCGGCATTCGCAAGCCGGTGATCTCGGCGGTGATCGCGCAAGCCGGGCGCGAGATCGGCGGCGGTCACGCGTTCGGGCTCAACGAGCTGATGGATCAAATTGGTGCGACTACCGGCCCGCTCATCGTCGCGGTCGCGATCGCACGCACGGGAAATTTCGCCGCCGGCTTCGCGGTGCTACTCATCCCTGCGGTACTGACGCTCATCGCGCTCGCGCCCGCCTCGCGCGCCGGCGCCAAGATCATGCCGAACAATCCGAGCGCCGAGGGCCCGGCGCTGCGCGATCCGCGCGCGTTTTGGCGCTATGCGATCGGCGGCGCGTTGCTTGCGGCCGGGTACGTCGACTTCGCGTTGATCTCGTTTCGCTTCCAGCGCGACCACGTCGCCGGTGCAGCAGCGATCTCGGTATGGTATGCGGTTGCAATGTTCGTGGCCGCAATCTCCGCGCCCGTGCTCGGACTACTACTCGATAAGCGCGGCAACGTGACGATCGCTATCGCGATCGCCGTGAATGCAATTGCCACTGCGCTTGCATTCCTGGGCAACGGTCTGGTCGCGGAGATCGGCGCGGCACTGTGGGGCGTCGGCACCGTGGTGCAAGATTCGCTGCTGCTCGCTCTGGTCGCGGGGGTCATCACGCACCGCCGCGGCGCTACGACGTTTGGACGCTTCGATTTGATCTTTGGGATTGCGTGGTTCGCAGGGAGCGCGCTCGAAGGCGCGCTCCTCGACCATTCAATTCCGGCGCTGGTCGTATTCTCGATCGCGTTGCAGGCGATCGCGATTCCATTCTTCCTTACACGAAGCACGATTGGTGCTGCGACGGGAGTATAATCGGCCTATGATCGACATTAAGACAAAGTTCGTTGCCGTCTCCATCTACACGGTCAAGGCGAAAAACTTCGAGGCGCTCACGGAGGCGGCAACCCAAACGATGCAACACGACCTCGCCACACTCGACGGCTTCTGTGAAGGGATCGTGATGGCCGATGAGATGAAGACGCGCGTGTTGGTCGTGACGCAGTGGTTATCGAAGCACGACTGGGCGCAGGTGCATTGGGAGCCGCGCGTCGGCGCAGCCGTGGCGAACTTTGTGGAAGGCTCAACGTCCTACGACGTGCAAACCTTCGAGCCGATTACGATCGTGCGCGCGCCTGGCTAAAGAAAAAAGCCGCGCATCGGCGCGGCTCTACTGTTGCGGGGGCCGCTGCAGCATCCGGTACACGCGTGCCAGTGACCGGAGACTACGGATTTCCGATCGCTCGAACTCCTCGACCGTCGACTCCAAGTCGGCATTCCGAGTTCGCGCGTGTGCCGCGTGCACAATTGATTCTGCTTGATCGAGTATGTCTTGGGGTTCCATTGAATACCTATTACCCGGTTTACCCATTATTGCAAAACATCGGCAAGCAGGGAGCCGAACGTTAGGAGAAGGCAGATGGCCGACATGTCGATTTGGGGAAAACTCCTCGTCCTCGCAGCGTTTGGGCAGGTGATCGTGATCGGCATCGGCGCCGCCTTCGCGTATCTGCAGATCCGCGGGATACGACGCCAGCAAGAGGCCGAGTTGATCCGTCAGATCTTTGCCACGCTTAACGAACCGCGCTTTGCCGCAGCGCTCGATTTCGTTTACAACGACTTAGCAAAACGGCTGACCGAACCGAGCTACGTGAGCGAGATCGCCGAGGGCCGGGCCACAGTGGACTCTCATCGCGAGTTGGTGGTCATGCATTACTTCAACGGTCTCGGGCTGCTGGTGCACGAGAAGATGGTCGATGAGGATCCGGTGGTCTTTATCGTCGCGTCGCCGGTCATGCGCGCCTGGATCCAGCTCGCGCCGGTGATCGAACTCATGCGCCGCCGCTTTGCCCACGCGTATACGCCGTTCGAGTCGCTGGTGGTGCGCGCGCGCGCGATCGATCTCTCGGCTATCAACTCACGGTTTCAAGCTGACACGCCGCAGCTTCGCGAGCAGTGGCAGAGCACGGCGCACGATTTGGTGGAGAAGCGAGTCCCCTAGCGTCTTCCGTTCTGCGTCAGTAGATAGTCGACGATCGTGCCGACGTCGCTGTCGGCGACCGGCGCGCCGTACGCCTTGCGCATCTTGAGCACTTCCGCGGTCCACTGCTTACGGTTTAGCGGCGGTTGCGTGTAAATGTACGCAGCCGAGTGACAGGTCGCGCAATTCGCAGTGGCGACCTCGGAGCCGGGGCCCGGTCTGAATTGCACGTTGTCCGGCGGTAGCGTGACCCTTACCGTCGACGAGGCCGCGCCAAGAATTATGACCGCGCACGCGAGCACGACCGTTCGTACGACACGTTCGCTCATGACACGCGCACCTTGTACGTCTCGACAACGTTGCGCAGGTAGCCCCCCGGGTTCCATACTGGAACCGCAGTTTGCGTCTTACCGTCGTGGGTCGTGGCGCGGCAGGCGAGGACGTATGCCCCGCCTCGCCCGGCACTGAAGTCTATCTCCCACTGGCGGAAGGAAAAGTTGCCGTGATTTTCGCCGAGCGTCGCCTTGCGCCACGTCGTGCCGCCATCCGACGAAAATTCGACCATTTTGATTCCCTTGCCGCTATCGAACGCGACACCGCGAATCGTCTGCGTACCCGGATGCAGTGTTTGTCCGTTCGTTACGTTGGTGATGAACGAGCGCACCGTCATCTTATTGATCGGGATGGTGGGGTAGCCGGTTTGCATAGGCGTCACCGTATTGCCCGGCGTGTCCGGAATACGATACGCGGTCTTCATCCAAAAGTTTTCATCGATCGTGTCGATCGCCTCGATCTCCTTGAGCATCTTCATCCAGTACGTTGCGTACCATCCCGGAATGACGAGCCGCACGGGATAGCCGTTGAGCAACGGGAGCGGTTCGCCGTTCATCTCGTAGGCGATCAGCATGTTCGCATCGAGGTCATCGGTCGACAGCGCTTTAATAAAGGGCGGTGTCGTGTCGAGGAGCGGTTGCTCGAGCCCGCGGAAACGAATCTGCACGGCGCTGTCGGTGAGGCCGGCCTTCGCCAACACGTCGAGCAGACGCGCACCCGTCCAACGCGCGTTGCCCATCGCGCCGTTATCCCACTGGCCGCCCGGGACACGCGGTGAAAAGAGCCCGCGACTGTTGCCCGAGCACTGATTGACAGCGATGATCTCGACCGGTTCGAACTGGGTGCGCAGATCCTCCACGCTCAAGTTCAGCGGACGCTTGACGCTCCCATGAATCTTGATGCGGTGCGTCGCCCCATCAACCGTGGTGGGAATCCCGGCCAGGTGCCAGCGCACGTAAAACGCATCGTTCGGCGTGAGGAGACTCTCGTCAAAGATCGCAAAGGGCGTTTCTAGTTGCGGTGGTCTTGGGGTGAGAACGATCAGCGGCCGTTTCTGGGGAAAAGCAACGACTGGCCGGACGCCGTTTGTAAATGGAAGAGTCACGGTAGTAGCGGCGGCAGCAGATGCCGCCCCAATGAGGAAGTCGAGGCGAGCTACGGTCATGGCAACCTCCAGAGTTCGAACGTACTCCGCAAAAGACGACGCCGTCAACACCTTGCCGCTCTCACGCCGCGTATCGCCTAGTTCTTGAAGAGCTCCAGCATCGGTACGACGCCGGGCGCACCTGCGCGCATCAGGTAGTCGTGGATGCCGAAGGCATCTTCGACCGTGCGTAGCAGCGAGTAGTGATTGTATGGCGTCGGGTCGACCATGCCGCGCGGCCCATGATTGGTAATTACCACGGTCGGGATGTGGCCGCCGCCGTTATTTGCCGGGTCCATCGGGTCGTTGCCGCAACAGCCCTCCGTGCCGCCGCCGTCGTCTTCGTCGAAGGTGATGACGATGGCATCGTTGCCCTGCGACCACGCCGGCGAGGTCATGATTGCATGCGCGAGCATGTCAATCTCGCGATCGCCGCGCGCGATCAACGCTGACGGGGCATCCGTCCGGCAATCGGCCGGCGTCCCGGCGCCGCCGGCACCGTGCATTTCGTTGCAGACGTTGGGCACGATCAGACTAAAGGCGGGGAGATCTCCGCTGCGCAAATCGGCATCGAGCGTATCGAAGCCGACGAGATGTTGCGCCAGATGGGGATCGTGTTGGACGCCGGCAAAGTTGACGAAACCCGAGTGTTTCGCGGCGTAGTAGCCCGAGACGATCGCAAGCGAACCGGCATGCGGAAGTGACTCCTCGTAGTTCTTCCAAGAAAGACCGGCCGCGTCCAACTGGGTGGCGAGACTCGGTGCATCGATCGTGTGATTCACATAGCCGGGCCGGTCGCTGTGCGAGCAATATCGCCGCGCATCGTTCGGCCGGCAATAGAACGCGTCATCGTCCCGAATGCCGTAGGTATAACCGCCGACCATCGCCACGTAGTTTGGCTCACTAGGATGCGTCTCGGCATAAAAGTGCGAGGCCGAGCCATAGGTTTTCGCGAGTCGCGTGATCACCGGCGCATCGGCACTGCCGACGATGCGCGCGTAGTCCTTGTTCTCTTCGACGATGACGAAGATATGCGCGTAGCGCGGTACGGCGGTATCCGCCGGCGTGACCGCGCCGAGAAGCAGTGCAACCAGTCCGATCACGGATGCATCGACTCGATCTGCCACTGCAGCGGCGCAAGCGAGACACGAATCAGTCCGGTCTGCGGCCGATCGTAGTCGATGACCATCTCGAACACCAGGGCGATTGCCGCGATGTAGATGATCGAAAAGACTGCCGGACGAGCTCCGGCGCGCGCAAAGCTCAATCCGAGCGAGAATATCGCGACCAGAATCAGCGCGAAGGTCAGCATGACCGCGGCCACCGGAACGTACTGGGTCAGCGCGGTACGCTGTTCGACCGAGACGTCGATCGTGTTGTTGAGGGTTTGCATTAAGAGCGAATATCCTAGGTTGGAGGGGTGTTGCGCAACGGCTTGCGAGGCAATACTCCACAACTGGTCCTGATCGCCGATGCTTTGAGCCATAAGCTGGTGGAAGTGCGATGGATCGCTCGGCATTTCATACGCCTGCAATCGGGTCGCCGTGTAGCTGTAGAGGACATGCTCGAAGCGCGCACGTGCCGTCGGCGGAAGCTGCGCGGCGCGAAGCCACGTCGTACCAATCGCATTAGCTTCCGTGACCACCAACTCGCGGCGAGCATCGTAACGGCCCTGCGCCTGTGAAAACGAAAAGCCGAGCATGAATGCAACGAGCGCGAGCAGACCGGTTTGGATGGCGTTCCAGAGCTCGTCGTTGGTCTCAAAATGGCGCACCAATGGGCCGCCGAACCGGTACGTGATCTCGAGCGTCGCCACCAACACGATTACCACCAGGCTGATGAAGATGCCCGGGTGTTGGTGGAAAATCAGATTCGACATGCTATCATCTCCAGGCAACCCTGGCTTCACAAAGGGGGTATCAAAATGCGTGCTCGGCATGCGTTCGCCATCTTGCTTCTCATCTCCATTTTTGGCCTGCTTGGTGTCGCCCGAGCACAGGCAACCGGAACCGTTCGCGTACAACAAAGCAACGGGAGCGTGCAAGTCTATCACGACGTGATGATTCGCGTCCGCCACAATACGCTGCGCGTCGGATCGCACGACGGGAAAGGCGTCTTGGTCATCGATCGCGCGGCGTGCTCGTACGTCGGTGATCTCGAGCGCTGTCTGCCCGCCGACTTCAAACTCGTGCAGAACGGACAGACGAAAACGATCGATCTCGTCAACGGGTTAGTCTACGTGAACCTCACCGACCAGCCGCAGCAGCTTACGCATTCATCGACCCAGCTCGCACCGCACGGCATCTTGCTTTCGCTGCAAACCAAACGCGGCACGTACGTATCGATACGCGGCCACATCGACGAGATGACGCCATGAGGATACTTCGTACGTTCACCGCCATTACGCTAGCCTTCGTCATGCCGGCGACCGCACTCGCGCAGCAGCACCGCCCGAGCGGCGGTGGCGGATCGCGTCCAGCACCGGCAGCCCGGCCCGCACCGGCGCAGCGGCCCGCAGCACCGGCGCAGCGGCCCGCAGCACCGGCCCAACGGCCGTCCGGCGGCTATGACTTCCACAACGACACGCGACCGAATCCGCCGCCGGCGCGGCCGAGTCAGCCCCAACGTCCAAACAATCCGCCGGCTCGGCCCAATCCCAATCCGCCGGCGCGGCCACCAAACAACAACCAGCCGCGGCCGCCAAACAACAACCAGCCGCGGCCGCCAAACAACAATCAACCACGACCGCCGAGCCCAAACTATCGGCCGCCGAACTACCGGCCATCACACACCGTCGTCGTCGTCAACCCGGTCTATCGCGGACCCGCCTGGGGTTGGAATCGCGGCGTCGCGTGGTATCCGGCACCGGCCTACTGGGGAGGCGGTTTTTGGGGAACGCTCGCGATAGCCGCAACCTCAGCCGCAGTTTTCGGCTACATCGTCGGGCAAAACAATCAACAGATCGTGTCGTATCAGGTGCAGCCTAATAGCCCCGGCGCACAAATGCTCGCGAACTATCAACTCACGCAGACACCGTGCGGGCCGCCGAATCTCGTCGTCATTTATGGACCGGACAACAGCGTGATCTGCGCGTATCCCAACAATCTCGTGTCGGCCGGAACCTACCAACTCAATCCCTCGACGCTAACGATCTCGTCGTATTAGAGCGCGGCGGCGCGCGCCAGGTACCCTTTCGACTCGCGCTCGAGTGCGGAGAGGACGAGGTATTCTGACCGCGTCGGCGCTGCGTCGGCCGACGCAACGTCGGAGGCGAGGAAGCTGAACTTCCCGTAGACGCGCTCCGGATAGCGGAGCGCGTCTTCTGCTTCCGTCACTTCGGGATTGTACATGTCGTGCAGCAACGCATCGATCGATGCGCGCTTGCCTGGCTCCTCGATCGCGAGCGACCGCAGGCGATCGATCGTGTCGGTGAGCGTGACGAGATCGTGACGCACGCGCAACAAGAAGGCGAGCTGTTGCGAAAGCGCCGCACGCGTCGTGGGCGAACGCGGATCCTCGCGCACGACAACGCTGCCCCGCACCGCGCGGCCGCCGGCGATCACGCGAATCGTGTACGCTCCCGGCAGCGCGAGTGGCCCGCGAAATCCGGCGCCGTGCCACGGGACATAGTCACCGGCCGGTTTGATCGAATCGTAGCGCAGGTTCCACCACACGCGGTTGATGCCCGCGACCGGATGCTGCACGTCGAGCGTGCGAATCACACCTTGCCCATCGAGCACTTGCACGCGCACGGCGCCGCTGGGCACCGAAGCAAGCCAGAAATTGACGTCGGCCCCATACCCGGGGTTGGCGCCCCACACCGTCGTCACCGCCTGCGAGGAACTCAGACGGAAGCGATAGGCGTCGCGCAGCGTAAAGAGATGGACCGGCTGCGCGCGCACCGCGTCGTTCATCTCCTGCAGCGGATGCAGGTCGTCGAGAATCCAGATGCCGCGCCCGTGCGAGCCCACGACCAGATCGTCGAAGCGGCGTTGCACGGTGAAATCGTAGTACGGCGCCGTCGGCAGCCCGTAGGCCATCTTGATCCACGACGCCCCTTCGTCATAGGAATACCACAGCGCCGTTTCCGTCGCGGCGTAGAGCATGCCGCGGCGTACCGGATCGGGGCGGATCATGCGCGTATAGCTATCTTGCGGCAAGCCATCGGAGATCGCGCGCCACGTTGCACCGTAGTCGTGCGTGACGAAGAGATGCGGCGCGCGGTCGCCCCACTTGTGCGCATCGGCCGCGAGATACGCAGTAGCCGCGTCGAACGGCGAGGGCGCGACGTAGTCGACCCGCAGCCAGTGTTGATTCGGCACCTGCGCGAACTGCGGCGGAGTCACGTTACGCCAGTGTCTGCCGCCGTCGTGTGTCAGCCACGCGTATCCGTCGTCGGTGCCGGCCCAGATCGTCCCGTCGCGCAGCGGCGACGGACCGATGCAAAAGACGACGTCGTAGTATTCGACGCTGGTTTGATCCGGCGTGATCGGCGTGCCCGACGTCTGCTGACGCGACTTGTCGTTGCGCGTAAGATCCGGACTGATCGCGCGCCAGGTTACGCCGAAGTCGTCGGTGGCAAAGATGCGGTTGCCGCCCATGTAGAGCCGGTGCGGATGTTGCGGTGAGGTCGCAAGCGGCGCCGTCCACTGAAAACGATACTTCAGCGGTGCGGCAGCCCAGCCCATTGCGTCCTCGGGCCACACGTTAATTTGCCGCGCTTGCCGCGAACGGCGGTCGTAGGTTGTAACCGAGCCTTGATAGCCGCCGCCGTAGATCACGTTCGCGTTGGAGCGATCGAAGAGTATCCAACCGCTCTCACCGCCGCCTGCGGTGAAGAAGTCGCTGGTAGTGATGCCCTCGTCATTGAGACTGTTGCTCGGCGCGCACGCGCTGCCCGCGTCTTGATCTTCGGAGCAAATCGTGTACGGAACGCGATCGTCGGTATCGAGATGGTACGATTGCGCGATTGCCATCGGCTTCCACACCAGCGTCGTGCCCGCATCGAGACTCACGGCGATGCCGTCGTCACCGGCCACCGCGAAACGAGCCGTGTTGGCGGGATCGATCCACACTTGGTGATCGTCACCGAATCCCGCCGGACGCGCCACCTCGCGAACCTTGCTGCCGCCGTCGGTCGTCTCCCACAAATCGACTGACGGAAAGTAGACGTGATTCTCGTCCTTCGGATCGACGGTGAGCGCGGTGAAGTAGAATGGCCGTTGGTTGATGGCGTGCGATGCATTGACCATCTTCCAGGTCTTGGCCCCGTCGTCGCTGCGCCACAGTGAGCCGTGCGCCGATTCGATCAACGCGTAGATGCGTTGGGCATCGCTCGGCGCGAATGCGACCGCAACGCGTCCGGTGACGCCGCTCGGCAGGCCATTACCCTGCAGGCGCGTCCAGTGGTCGCCGCCGTCGATCGACAGATAGACGCCGTCGCTCGAACCGCCGCTCGTCAAATGGTATGGCGTACGTTGCCCTTGCCACATCCCCGCGACAAGCACGTTTGGATCGGCCGGATCGATCGTGATGCTCGACGCACCGGTGTTGGGATCGGTGTAGAGCACCTTCTGCCACGTTGCGCCGCCGTCGCTCGTGCGATAGATGCCGCGCTCGGGGCCGGGTTTATACGGATCCCCGAGTGCCGCAACCAAGACGCGCTGCGGATTCGACGGATCGACCGCGATTGCCGCGATCGCGGCAGTCGCATCGAGACCGACGTGCTTCCAGGTTTTTCCGGCATCGTCCGAACGCCACATGCCGTCGCCGAACGCGACGTCGTTGCGCAGATTCGCTTCACCCGTTCCGGCGTAGATCGTGGACGGACTCGAAGGCGCAACGGCGAGCGCGCCGATCGAACTGACCGGCTCGTTGTTGAAGATCGATATCCAGGTCGCACCGCCGTTGGTGGTTTTGAAGAGACCGCCCAGACCCCCGGCATAATACGTCGCCGGATCGCCCGCCACGCCGGCTATGGTATCGAGCCGTCCGTCGAACGGCCCGATATTGCGAAATTCCAGCGCAGCGGCGATCAGCAGCGTTGCGATCACGTGCTAATAGTTCCACTCCGCGTTACTGACCCCGGACGGCGTGTTGTTGCGGACGTCCTGCGCCATGTCTTGCAAGAGCGCCGCCCACGTCATCGGATGCCAGCCGTGGCCTTTCATCGGACGGCCGTATTGGAACGTCGCTTTCGGTGCGGGATTCGCCGCATCACTGGTGAGGAAATCCTGCGCCTTGTAGACGGCAAGATTGAGATAGTAGCTGTCCATGTCGCCGACGATGAAGTGCAGCTTGCCGACGAGATCGGGTCCGATCGTGGCCCAGTTTTCCTTCATATAGGCGACGAGATCGTAGCCGTGGTCGTGCGCATACTGGACGACGTGCTTGTCGATGACGCCGGTCTGCATATTCCACATCGGTGCCGGATAGCCGTCGGGACCGACCGGATCGAAGATTGCCCACCAGCCGTCGAGTTGATACTGCGAGCGGCCGTGCGTGCCCATCACCAGCTCGTACTGACTCAGCGCTTCTTCGCTGCACACCGGCTGGCCGCGCGGCGTGCGCTCGAAATAGTGCGTGTACTTGTGCCAGGGATCGTCGGGCGTCTGCAGCCAAAAGCCGTTCGCTTCGTGGTAGAGATCGATCTGTTGAAATGCGGTCAGGTCGATCGGATCGGGGTCAAACACGTAGGCACCGCCGAAGAACTTGGGGTGCTGCAATTGTAGCACGAGCGACTCCCACCCCCCGGTCGAGCCGCCCTCGGTAAAGCGCGCGCGCGCTTCGCGCAGCGCGCGGAAGTGTGTTTCGATGTACGGCACCAGCTCGTTCATGATCGCGTCGCCGTACGGCCCGCAGTTGGCGGTGTTCACTGCATACGAATCGTCGAAGAACGGACACGGATGTTGCCACGTCACCATGAGAAAGCGCGGGAACTTATCAGAATTCCACGCTTCATAGAACTCGTACCCGGTGCCGTAGCCCGCGCGTTTGCCGGCGGCAACCGCCGCGGGCGTCTCGGTGCTCTTGTCGGTCGTAAAGTCCCACGGGATCGGGCCGTAGAAGTGATTTTGATTGTACACGACCGGATAGTGCGAATCCGGATGGTCTGCATAGCCCTTCGGCAGAAGAATCGTGGCACCCAGATAAATTGGGCGTCCCCACCACTTGCTCAGCGACGGACTTAGAATCCGAATGTGTTTGATCCACGGCGTGTCGGTATAATAGCCTTCGCCGCCTTCCAGTTCGGCGAGATCTTTGCCCGTGACGACCTTGTCGAGTGTGAAGTGCAGCGTCGTGCCGGCCCTCGGATCGAGGTGCACTTTTTCCGTCGCGCTGTACAGCGTGCCGGGCTCGAGTGAGAAAACCTGGGGTCCCCACTGCTCGGGGGCCCAGATCGTGTGTCCGTCGGCGCGATGGTACCGCACGTAGGTCCACAAGAACGCTTCGGCCGTGTAGTCGCCTGCCGGCAGATCGCTCATGTTCTTGAGCGGATAGCCGGCCGACGTTGCGTCGAGCACCATCTGCTGCCCGGGCCGCACCGCGCGCACGTCGGCCGCGAAGAACGGCGGCGCGCTTGCCGGCTCGAGGATTTGAATCCGCGGATCGGGCTTGTCGCTGTTGGTCAGCACGACAAAGACGCGACCGGTAACCGGCGTGGATTGAACCGACGCGGGAAAGCTGATCTGTGCCCGCACGCCGCCGAGTGTGGCAGCAAGAAGCAAAGCGTGAAGCATTTACTTCGTCGCCTGCGGATACTGCGCGACGCACATTGCCGTCGGCATCGAGGAATTGCAACTCGGCTTGGCCGCTATCCGTCACGAACATTTTGATGCGCGGTTTACCTTTGCCGTCGGCGAGCATCACTTGTGCGGTGTTGTCGGGATCGTAGCCGAAGAGAAACCGCGTCGCCGACTTTAACTCGGGATGTGCAGCGATGATCGCGCGCTTCTCGTCGATGGTCTTGGCGTTCTCGACCTGCTGGATCACGCTCATCATCAACGGGGTGTCGTAGCGCGGACGGTTCCAGCCGACCATATACGCATAGGTCTTCCCGTTGTAGTTGCCGTCGTCGACTTGCAGCAACTGATCGGTCACGACCGTATCGAACGAGAGCGTGTTACTCGACTCGAACGTTCCGTCAGGCTTCTTGATACCGCCCCAGGTGAGACCGCCTTGCTCGTCGCCACGCTGATTGTAGAACAGCAACCCGTTGTCGGCCCCGCTCGACCGTTTGAGCGCTTTGCCGTTGACGATCGGCGGCGGGAAGTCATCGTGGTTGGTAATCACCACAGCCATCTTGCCTTCGCGGTCCACAATGTTGATGCGATGCACGGTAAGCGTATCGAGCGTCGCATTGGTGTTGGCTTCGTGCACCGCCGCGAGCAGGAACGAACCGGCGATTAGCGTGATCGCAAGCGAGTAGTACCGAAGAAACCGTATTTCTTTGCGTATCGACTTGGTCTGCATCGTATCCCCTTCGCGGTTAGTTGGTTGGAATGTGGTCGAAGAACCACTGGGCCCAGACCCGGTCGATTGCCATGCTCTGGACCGGATCGGACGGATGGTGCCCGTAGGCGCGTGCGGCAACGAACTCGACCGTCTTGCCTTGATCGCGCAACGCCGAATAAAACTCGTAGGCTTCGGGCGTCGGCACGCGCGGATCGTTGTCGTCGCTCAGGATCAGCGTCGCCGCCTTCACGTTCGCGGCATAGGTGACCGGCGAGGCGTTGCGATACGCCTCCATGCCGCGTGCCGTCCACGGCGTGAGTCCGCCGAAGAGATCCGCCATATACGAATCGATCTCGCTGAGCGTGTATTGCATCACCGCGTCGTCGACGGCCGCGCCGGTCACCGCTGCTTTGAAGTAATCGTAGTGCGTGATCAGCCACGACGTGAGCCAGCCGCCCGCCGACCAGCCCGAGACGCCGATGCGTGCCGGATCGATCTTGACCTCACGCTGCACCGCTTTCATGCCGGCGATGCAGTCGGAGCCGGCGCCGAGCGGCGGCGTCTCCCCGATGATCGCGTGGGCATACGCAAAGCCGAGGTTGTCGCTGCCGCGATAATTCGGTTGCAGCACCACGTAGCCGTGCGCGGCCAGCACCTGCACCAGCGGATCGAACGCAAGCGTCGACGCGCCGAACGTCGGGCCGCCGTGAATCACGAGCAACAGCGGATAGGTCTTGTTCTTATCGTAGCCGGCCGGGAACGTCAGCACGCCGTCTTCATCGAAGCCGTCGTTCTTCCAGGTGATCTCGCGCGAGCTTCCGAGTTCCAACGAAGCGATCGACGCATTGAAGCTGGTCAAGCGCCGCAGACCCGGCGCGCCCGGCGCGAGATAGTAGAGCTCGCTTGGATCCTGCGGCGTCGCGCCGATGAAGACGATCGCGCCCGCGGCGGTGCTCGCGCTACCGCCGAAGAGCACGTCGCCCATCGCGACGCGCTGTGCCCTGCCGTCGCTCACGATCCATAGCGGCGTCGTCACCGCCTCGTTCCCCGCGACAACCAGATCGTCGCCGTGATGCAGCCACGCAAGGTATTCGACGTTGCGATCGAGCGCCGGCACGACCTCATGCACGTCGTGCGAGCCCGGCGCGCTCGTCACCAGATTCTGCTGCAGCACGACCGACTGGTGCGCTGCACCTTGATAGGCAAGGCGCTCGCCGCCCGGCGCAAAGGCCGGCATCCAGCTCCAGCGATCGTCGCCGACGAGGCTGACGTCCTTCGTCGCAACGTCGTAGACCGCCACGCGCGTTTTGAACAAGCTGTCGTGGTAGGCGTCGGGCATCCGGCTAAAGGCGATGTACTTCCCGTCGGCCGACCACGAAAGCTGGTCGGGATAGACGCTCCACGTGCCGTGCGTCAAACGCTGCGGTTCGCCGCCGATCGTCTGCAACCACAGATGCGACGGAACCGGCGCAGCGTGCAAGAGGTAGGAGTTGTCGCCGACCGTCCAGAGTTGATCGTGGGCTTTGAGTGCGTCAGCGTTCGCCGGATCGTCGGGCGACACAAACGCAATGGCTTTGCCGTCGGGACGCCACGCGTAGGCTTCGACGCTGTTCTTCGCGGTGGTGACCGGATGCGCGTCACCGCCGTCCATCGGCATGACCCAGACTTGTGCGCTCTCGTCTTTGCCGTTTGTCACGACGTCGACGAAGGCCAGCTTCGTGCCGTCGGGCGACCACTGCGGCGCGTCGACGTCGTCGCGATCGTGGGTGAGCACACGCTGCGCGCCGTCACTGACGTTCACCAGCACCAACTCGTGGTGACGGCGGTCGGCTTTCGCATTTGTGCGCGAGATGATGACGGCAATCTGCTTTCCGTCGGGCGAGAGCTGCGGGCTTTCGACCGTGACGATCGAGTAGTAGTCATCGAATGTAAACGATTTCGCCTGCGCGGCCACAGGCGCGAGCAAGGCGCACACGAGTGCGCCTGCTACGGGGAACCGAAGGTTATACATATGTCCTTACTAGTGGGCCGGTCCGCCAATTTGCTGGACGAGTTGCACGCGGAACGTCGTCGGTCCGTAATTGCCTGCAACGGTGAGCCCATAATACGCCGGCCCCCCCAACGCGTTGGCGGCGGGGGCTGCGAGCGGCGTGTTGATCCCACCGAAGTAGTTGGTCCAACTCGATCCGTAGGTATCGAAGATGTTATCGACCGAGAATTGCAGCTTCGTGCCTTCGTGGATTGGATAACTGATCGCCGCGTTGAAGATGAAGAACGCCGGACGGCTGAAGGTATTGTTCGAACCGTAGTAGGTCGTGCCGAGGAGATAGTATGCACCGTTACGCGCCCGGTTATTGATCTCGGCATAGCCCATCATGTACGGCATCGCCGAGCCGTTGATCGTGTTATAACCGAGACCGCTCGCCGACCAGTTGGCGCCGGGGATGATGCCCAAGTTCGTGTCCGGCGTACATACCGTTGCCGGCGGAGTCGCGGGAGCGGAGCAATAGAAGGTCGACGGCAGATCGTAGGCATATGCGCGGGTTAGCGCGGTTTGCACCTTGTAGCCCCATCCCACCAGCGGCGCGCTCTGCACGCTCGCCTCGATACCTTCGTACCTTGCGTGTCCAAGATTGGTCGTTCCGGTTGCGTAGAGCGGTAACCCGGAGTAACTTCCAATCAACGAGGTGCTGCTGAGGAACATGTTACGCAGCGTTTCATCGTAGATATCGACGGACACCAAGGTCGAACGCGAGACACGCTGATCGATGCCGAGGTCGACGCCGAAGGCCGTCTCTGGTGCAATCGCGCCGTTGTTGATGTTCTGCGTGTAGTATGTCGGCGCTCCGGTGATGTTCGGCTCCGGCTGCGAGCCCGGTGACGAGAGCAGCGCGAGTTGAGGCGGCGCAATCGACCAACCGCTCGCGAACCGCCACGACGTGTCGTTGTTGGGTTCCCACGTCACGCCCAAGCGCGGCGCAACGTACCCGCGCGTCGCGTCGTTCCACGTCGTACCGCCGTCGTCGGTGTAGTGGCTGCTGTATTGGATGAAGTAGTTCGCCAACCCGACGAAGACGCGCGGCGCAACGTAGAAATGCCCGCGCATCATCTCGGTCGTGAAGTTCTGGCTTGCACCGGGCGGGAGTCCGTAAAACGCCGGCCCTTCGGTTGCATCGTCGGTGTACGAGATCGAGTCGTGATGCGCCTGATCCGCCGAGAACGAGATGTCGTCTCCGTTGCCGAACGGGCGCGTAAAGAGCGCCGATTCGCCGCGCAGATGATCTACTTCGAGGTCTTCGTTCGTTGCGTCGGCGACGCTGAACGTCGCGTGTTGGCCGTTAAAGTATTCCGTCGTCGGAGCGCCGGAGCTGCACGTCCCGGTCTGGGGATTGTACGTTGCGCCGGTGGGGCAGACAGCGATGCCGCCCCAGGTCGCTCCACCGAAGCTCAGGCTGCCGTCAGCCGCGGTTTGAATGTATGCGTAGTCGGTGTCGGAACCGGTAAAGTAGCGCGCTAGCATCGCCCACGGACCAAAGCTGGTACGAAATTCCGCTTGGAACAAGTTCTGCTGTATCGATTCGTACTGCGGTACGAAGGCCTCCAGATCGTAGGGAATCCCCGTGCCGGCTGCGACCGAGCCCGTGTAGCCCGGCGGCGGCGCGAAGGTCGAGAAGGTCGTTTGCGTATCGCCGATCGGTGCGAGCGACGACAAGTCGACACCGCCGAGATCGCTAAACGCCTGCGCACCGAGGTAGCTCACGGTGAGCGAGGTGGACTGCGAGAAGTTGTAACGCAACTTCGCCAGCTCATTGCGTGAATAATACGCCGTGTTCGCATCCGAACAGCAGACGTAGAGCGGTTCGGTAAACTGCACGCCGCCGATGCCGGCGTAGTTCGAGGTCGGCGTATACAGTCCGAAGCTCTCGATCGGTTGCGCGATCTGTTGCCCGTTGACCATCGGCGCTCCCAGACCGGCGATAAGATTGACCTGCGACCCCGCAATCGGGTAATTGCGCAACGGGCCCGGCGCGCCGTCGCTCGCAAAGCCGACGGCGTACTCGAGCTTATGCCCCGGGAACGATCCGGTCGCGCGGATCACCGTGTTGACACCGCCGTAGCTGTCGGAACCGATGATGAACTCGGATTGATTGGTAAGCGTCGGTTGCAGCGTCACGTAGTTGACCGTGCCGCCGATCGCGTAGTTGATCTCTTCGGGCATCGAGCCTGGACCTTTGACGATCTCGACGTTGTCCATCAGTGCCGGATTGAGGTAGATCGGGTTGTAGGTACCGCCGAGCGAGAGCGGGGTCGGATGTCCGTCGATCAGCTGCTCGGTCTCGTACGGCAGCGCGCCACGAATCTGAATGCTCTGCAGCGATCCCGCGGATGCACCGTTGCCGTTCTCCGGGTTGGCGGCCGAGATGATGCCCGGCGTTTCGTTGAGAATCTTCGTGACTTGCGTCACGCCCTGATCTTGGAACACTTGACTCGAGATCGTCGTGACCGACGCGCTCGACGTGTTCAAGACCGCGCGACCCGCGGCGTTGGTCGACACGGTAGCAATCGTCGAGAGCTGACTGAACGATGCTGGGTCCAGCGTCACGCTGACCTTGGCGACTTCGCCGATGAAGACCAAAACGAAATCGTTGCGATAATCCGTGAAACCGGCCTTGCTTACCACCAGCGTGTATTCGCCGGGCGGAACGCTTGCAAGGCTAAAGCTGCCGTGCGCATCCGTCGTCGTGCGCTGGTTCGCCACACCGACGAGCGTCACCGAAGCACCACCGACCGGCGCACCGTTGGCGGTGTGCACGGTCCCTGAGATCGAGCCGGCCGTTGCCGCCGGCGCAACGAGCGGGACGAAGAAAAGCGCGGCTGCCAATAGCGCGGTTAGCGAGGTCCGAAGAAAGCTCTGCATCGTGCAGGCTTGCCACGGTGCGCGTTCGAAGCCCTCCGCGACGCTCGCAATCTTGTGTCGAAATTTTAACTAATAAGGGCCAAACATGCCAAGACTTGAACTAGATACGATAGATCGACATATCCTTAGCGCACTTCAGCGCAATAGTCGTCTGTCCAATGCTGAGTTGGCAAAGACCGTCGGCCTCTCTCCCTCGCCGTGCTTACGACGTGTGCGCCGCTTGGAAGAGGGCGGTTTTATTCTAGGATATCGGTCGATTTTAGACCGCCGTGCAGTCGGACTGGGCGTAACCGCGTTCGCACGCCTCCAAGTCGAGTGGCCGCGCGCAACGACGTTGCGCGAAGAGATCAAGAAATTGCCGCAAGTTGTGGCGTGCTACATCCTCACCGGCGAATCCGGCGTCCTACTGGAAATCGTCGCGGCGGATCTCGCCGAGTACTCGAATTTCCTGTTTGGGACGCTCTACAACGTCCCGGGCGTACGCGGCATCCAGTCGAGCGTTTTGCTCGAGTCCGTCAAAGAGAGCCCGACGCCCTTGCCGATCGCCGGCGGCGACGTTCCCCTCGCGCTCGCGCCCGAGCGAGCAAAGCGCCATCGCGCGACGTCCCAAAAAACGCTGTCGACCGAACCGGACGGTCCGCGCAAGCGGGCGGGAAAAACGTCGAGCTCGCGCCGCTGATAGAGAAACAGCATCGGAAGCTGCCGGTAGAGCACCGCCTGGAGCTTGGCGTAGATTGCCTTGCGGGTTGCCGCATCGTACGTTTCGCGGCCGGCGGCAAGCAACGCGTCGATACGCGGATCGCAGATGCGCGACTTATTGTAGCCGTTGGGCGGAACGTTCGCGCAAGCAAACTGATCGGTCGTATCGGGATCGTCGCCGTTGACGAACGAGTACAGCGCTACGTCGAACTTACCGCCGTACACCGGACCGCCCATCGACGCCGGCGCACCGAACTGCGTCACCGCGAATTGTTTTATCGTCACCCGTGCCCCAACGGCGCGCTCGTACTGCACGATGAGATTCGCCGCGATGGCTTCCCCGGGAACACCGGCTTGAATCACCAGCAAGAGGTCCAGCGCGCGCCCGTCCTTGCGGCGGATGCCGTCCGCCCAAAGCGCCCAGCCGGCGCGCTGCAACAGCGCTCGCGCTTGCACCGGATCGTAGGGAACGTCGGGAAGCGCGTTGGGGTCGAAGGCCCAGAGAAAGAGTCCGCGCGCAGCGTGCCGGCTCTCAAGCGCACCCCGATACGCCTTGGCTACGAGACTGCGGGTGTCGATGGCTTCCGCCAGTGCGTGTCGCACGGATGGATCGTGTGTCAGCGGACCTCGCGTGTTGAAGATCATCGCGTCGACCGCACTTACCGGCGTATTGAGAACCGCGTAGCCGCGCAGTCCCAGCAGGAACGGGTATTGCGAGTAGTCCTGCTCGTTGAAAAAGGCCGAGATTTCGTGCGTCTCGAGCTGGTTCGTGCCGCCGGCGGGAGCAGTAATGAAGCGCACGACGAGCCGACGGATCTGCGGTTCGCCCAGAAAGTAGTACGGATTGGCGCGCATCTCGACGCGATCGTTTCGCAACCACCGCTCGACGACGTAGGGCCCCGAGCCGATCGGCTGCGCGTTGAATGCGAGATGATTGAAATCCGGATATTTTGCAAGCAGGTGTTCGGGTAGGATCGGGAAGCCTTGCGGAGCGAGTACCAGTGAAAGAATCGGCGCGAACGGCGCCCGCAGGTGCAAGACCAGTGTGGAGTCGTTGGGCGCGTCCGAAGATACGATCCGATCGTATCCATAGCGCGATTGTACGTTGTTGGCGCGATTGTTGATCGCGTCGATCGACCAGACGCAATCGCGCGCCGTGAGCGCGACGCCGTCGGCAAATCGCACGCCTTTGCGCAGATGATACGTGATCGTGCGTCCATCGCGACTGATTCCACCGTTGGCAAGCGACGGCACCGCGGTCGCGACGTCGCCGATCAGCCTCCCGGCACTGTCGAACTTGACCAAATAGGAAAAGAGCAGCTCGCCCCATTGCGTGGAGCGCTGACCGTTTTCGAGCGCGGGGTTGAGTGAGATCGGCTCTTGCTGCTGACCGATGACCAGCGTCGTGGTGTCGGTCGTCGTGTCGAAGGAAGCACCGTTTCGCGCCGTGCAGCCTGCGACGAGCAGCGCTAACAGCGTCAACAGCGAACGGGTGCGGATAAGTCGATCCTCCGTCGATCCTACGGGGCTTGCCTTAGTTCATCGAACGATACACGGCGGCAAGAAGTTTCACGCCGCTCGCGATGTCTTTGGGCGTCGCATGACTGTACGCTAGGCGCATGTGCCGTTTCGGGATGCC
The DNA here is from genome assembly GCA_963837195.1 of Vulcanimicrobiota bacterium. Lineage (GTDB taxonomy): Bacteria > Vulcanimicrobiota > Vulcanimicrobiia > Vulcanimicrobiales > Vulcanimicrobiaceae > Aquilonibacter. Next base: position 1,962,698 of record CAWIMO010000006.1, on the reverse strand, counting down.
GTGCGCTGCAGCCGACGACGGATCATCTGCCGCATAGAACGCATTTCCGGCAATGACCGAGACCCCCGCATCGTACGCACGCTCGCTGAGGGTCACCGTATCCACCCCTGCGGGAAACGTCAACCACAGATAATATCCGCCGTGCGGGACGGTGAACGTCGCCTCGGGCAACTCGCGGCGCAGCGCGGCGACCATATCGTCGCGGTGCTCCATATACGCGGCACGCGCACGTTCGAGATGCGGCTCGAGCCCGCCGTCGCGAAAAAATTCCACGATGATCCGCTGCGTCATCGGCGACGTGCCGCCATCGCTCTTCAAGCGCGCCATCCGGGTGAGGAGGTCGGGGTCGCCGCAGACCCAGCCGATTCGCAGCCCTGGCGCCATGAGCTTCGAAAAGGTGCCGAGCGCTAAGACGATCCCGTCGCGATCGAGAGACTTGAGCGACGGCTCGCTTACGCCCTCGAAGCGCAATCGACGATAGGGACTATCCTCGACGACCGCGATGCCGGCTTGCGCTGCGAGTTCAAGCAGTGCGCAGCGCCGCCCCTGCGACATCGTAATACCGGTGGGATTGTGGAAATCGGGCACGTCGTAAATGAATTTCGGCGGTCGCTTCCCGGCCGCCCGGCGCTGCGCCAATCGTTGGCCTAGCATCGCAACGTCGAGACCTTCATCGTCTTGTGGAATTTCGATGAATTCCAGGCCGAAGCTGCGGAAGATCGGGATCGCCGTAAAGTAGGTGGGACCGGTGACAACGACGGCGTCGCCTTCATCGGTGAGGACGCGGCAAATCAGATCGAGTCCCTGTTTTGCGCCGTTCGTGACGAGCACGTTGTCCACACCGGCATCGACACCATCGCCGCGCATGTATTCCGCAATCCACTCTCGCATCGCGCGCATGCCAAGCGGCGAGCCGTACTGCAGCGACTCGCTGCGATACGTGGTGAGCGCGCGGTGCGCGGCGCCGGTGAGATCCGGAAAAATTTCCGGGAACGCGTAGCCCGAATCAAACGAGATTGCATCGCCCGTTTCCGGGTGAATCGGACCGGGAAGTCGCGTCGCGCGCCGCGCGAGGTTCGTTGCCATGCCACAGGGCTGCTCTACCTAACACTGCCAGTCCTGTGGCACGCAAGCAATGTTCTACCAAATCTCGCTTATAATGCTCGCGATTCTGCCAATAACTCGCGAACTTATGAAATAATTAAACCGTCTGAGCGTTGGCTGCGCAATAGCCGTCTATTTCATGCCGGCCGAGACCGTCACCCGCGCGGAAAGTGCCTCATCCGCAATCGATCGCAGCGCTTCCAATTGCGCCCGCGCCATCTCGTCGAGTCCCGGCTTCCCAAGCGCCACCGTCGTATCGTGGCGGAGATCGTCGAGTTGCAAACGCGCAAGCGCTTGTGCGTCGCCCGGCGTTCCGGAGCGTGGGGTGGTTATCATTTGCCCGAGTAACGTCGCGTACGTCGTTTGCAGATTGCGGCGCACCGGGCCCTCGCGGGCAATCGAGCCGCCCGCGATGTCACCGAAGATTCCCGCACGCGTCCAATCAAAGAGATCGGTGAGCGTCATCGTTTCCCCCGGCGCGTAGCGTAACGAGAACTCGTCGATGCGCTGCAGACGAACCGGTGAGAAGAGTTCGGCGAGCGCCGATTGCTGTGCCGCACCGACGACGCCCAAAATCGAGACCCCATGGTGCGGTGCGGGCTCATATGCCCAGCTCGCGCTCATCAATGGTATGCTGACCTCGGAGTACGTCAACGTATCGAGGACCCGCGGATTGAAGCGCCACGCCGCGTCGGAGAAGAGTCCGGCGTCGAGCTGATCCCAGGCCTGGTGGTCCTGCGCGAGCGTGACCGGTGTCATCGGTGCGATTGCGCCCGGATCGCCCCGCTGCGCGCGCGAGAGATATTCACCGCCGATCGTATGCACGGGATCGTACACGCAGCGCAGGTAGCCATTCATGTCGGTGGTGAAAGCCGCGCGAGCTTCGTCATACGGCATACCGCGTTCGGGGAACCGCGCGTCCACCGAATCCATCAGTGCATGGTACATCGATGCCTGCGTCTTGCACCAGGCTAGTGGATCGTTGGTGAGATTAAACGTTAACGCGCGAGGATCGACGGAATGGCCGCCGGCGAACGAGCGCCCATCCTCATCGCTCGCGAAGCGGAGCCAGGGATTGGTCCAGTTCGACGCCCAACGGCGCAGCGTCGGCAGTTCTTGTTCGGCGGTCGCCGCGTTTGGAATGAAGCCGTAGCCGTAGTGGATCGCGTAGTAGTCGTAGGGCCCGAGCACCAGTTGCACGTACGCGCCCTGCGGCGTTCCCCGCGGCCAGAGATTGATCGGCGCGTATTCCATCACCGAGCTGGCGATGCCGTAGCGAGCCGTGAAGTCTTTGCTTTGGAGTTGACGTGCCGTATAGGCTTCATGCGCGATAAAGTTGTGCTGCAGCCCGAAGTCGTGACCGGACTCGTGGAGCACGACTGAGCGCAGCAAGTCCTGGGCAAACGCGCTCTCGGCCGCCGCCGAGTCGGGCAAGCCGCGCGCCGGCGCTACCGCATACTTATACGCCAGCCGCGCGTGCATCGGAACTGCCGCATCGAAGTTCACGCCGACGTTGAGCTCTTCGCCGGTGCGCGGATCGTCGATGATCAGTGCCTGCGCACCATATTCCGGCTTGCTCGTGTCGACCCAGCGGATCATGTTGTGGCGAATGTCGTCGCTGTCCCACGACGGGTCGCTGGGCTGCTGTTCGACTTGGATCGCGTTGAGAATACCGGCTTTGGTGAACGCGCCGTTCCACGTCAAGAGCGCGTCGCGCACCGTTTGCCGGTATTCCGGCGGGATGTCATTGCTAAGATAGTAGATGACCGGATTGGTCGCATTCGCCGGCGCATCCGAGGTGCGCGCGCCGAAATTCCACCGAATGATAGGGTCGACGGTGCGCTCGAGTCGCGTGTCGTCGGCGAAATCGAGCAGCGGCTGCGAGAAGTAGCCGACGCGCGGGTCGTAGATGCGCGGAGTATAGCCGTCGTTCGGCGCCGCAATCAAGTTATACGTAATCCGCACCTCGAGGTTTCTCGCGTCGGGCGCATTATCGACAAGGTCGGGGCTTGCCGACGTCCAGGTCTGATCGACGCGCAAGACGTCGTTCTGCGGAAATGCTTTGGTTGCCAGAAAGAACGACTTGGCGGCATCGAGATGATAGGCGTGGGCCGGACTTTTCGTCGCGTCCGCAAGCCCATCAGCGAGGTTGCCGACGTCTCCGAGAAAGGCGGCTGCCGAAATTACGACGCGTGAATCGTCCTGTGCCTCGATAGGCACGACGGCGATGATGGAACTGGGCAACGACAGATCCACGCCGGCGCGCTGCGCGGTGCCGTTGGCGGCAAGCGCGTAGGTGTTCGGCCAACGCAGGACGATGTTGTCACCGTATCGTTCGAAACGCAGGATGCGCGCCGGCGCGATGTACGGCTCGCCCGGTGCCGGACCAAATCCGCCAAGACCCGTCGCCGGCACGGAGGTTGCAATGAAATCTTTGCCGAGCTGGGCCGTTGCAATCTCGAGATAGACCTTGCCGCCCTTTTCGATCACCGGAATCAAACCAGGCTTCACCGCCGCGCCCTTGACGAACGCATCGACTGAATTCGGCTGCGGTGCGGGCGATGGCGCGGCAGCGGTAAGAAACAGTATGGCAAGCGCGGCCGGCACAAAAACAGCGAGACGATGAATCATGGGGCAATTGTTGCGCTCGGGCGGGAGACGCACCTCTCGCGTTGCGCGTTACACCGAAATTGCGCAACGTTTGCGCGATTCGGGTCCTAGAGCGGAGCGAGAAGTTGCGCGAGTAGCGCGGTTGCGGGTGACGCGTGTAGTGCCGTCCATGCGGCATCCTGCACGACACGTCCCTGCTCGATGACGATCGCTCGGGAACAAATCCTTTCGAGCACCGACGCTTCGTGATCGACGACGAGCATCGTGAAACCCAGTTCGCGCTGCCACTCCACGATCGAACTGAGCAGCTCGCGCACCAGATGCCGGTCGAGTCCGGCGAAGGGTTCGTCGAGCAACACTAAGCGTGGCCGTCGCGCGAGCATGCGCGCGAGTGCGACGCGCCGTGCCTGACCGCCCGAGATCGCGTGCGCCGGCGCGTTCCAAATCGAATCGAGCTGCAAACGCTCGCGCAACTGAGCGATCCACGCATCGCCGCCGCTACGTGCACCGTTGGTCAACCCGAAGCGCACGTTCTCGGCGACGCGCAAATGCGGAAAGAGATTTGCATCCTGCGTCAGGTAGCCGATCGGACGACGATGCAGCGGCAGCGGCGGAGGAAAGAGGGTGACGTCGTCGAGCTTGACCACGCCCGCATCGGGCAACACGGCGCCCGCGATGCAGGCGAGTATCGTGCTCTTCCCAGCGCCCGATGCGCCGAAGAGACCGCATGCCTCGCCGTCGGCTGCCGCAAACGCAGCGTCGATGGTAAACTGCGCGCGCTGCTTGCGAATGGCTACCTCAAGCACGCTGCGCTTGTGCCCTTCGCTGTGATAAGACGTGTGCGAGCCACGGCAGCGGCAGGGCTGTTGCGAGAAAGACGACCAGCAGCGGCATGACCGCCGGCAATCCGAAGTTCTCGAGATTGGTCCAAATCGCCACCGGCATGCCGGCGGGATAGTACGCGGTTACGAGGATCGCCCCGAACTCGGTGAGCGCACGCACCCAGGCTAAACTCAGCGCGACCGCAAAGCCGAGGCGCGCGATCGGGTACGTCACGCGCCAAAACACACTCCAGCGATCGTGCCCGAGCAAGCCCGCCTGCACCTCGAGCGCACGCGGCACGGTCTCGAGCGCGGCAACCGCGCCCAGCACGTAGTACCCGATGCTGACGTAGACCTGCGTCACGACGAAGGCCAGCGGCGTGTTGGAAAAATGCGTCCCAAACGCCAGCGACAGCAAGATGCCAAGCGCCAGCGGCGGCAGCAATACCGAAACCAGCAAGATCGCCTGCCAGGCGATGCGTTCGCGCGGCGCAACGCGCGCAACGTAGATTGCCATCGGCGTGCCGAGTACGACGACGATCACCATTGCAATCGCGGTCAAGCCGAGCGAAACGCGTACGGCATCGATCGTCCCATGCGCATCCCAGTGCCATGGGCCGATAGGTGCAAAAAGACCGGCTAGCGGGTAGAGCAGCGCGAGGCCGAAGAGCAGTGCGCCGAAGCGTTTCATTTAGAGCGGTGCAGCTCCGACGGGCGGATCGTACGCGTATTTTTTCAAAATCGCTCGCGCTTCCGCGCTGGAAAACCACTGTACGAACGCCACCGCCTTGTCCGCGTGCGGCGCTCCGGCGATCGCAGCCGCGTAATACACCAGTGCTTGCGGATGATAGGTCTTGCCGCCCAGCGTGAGGGTCGCGGCCGCGTAAGCCTCGTGCATCGATTGGTTGCCCAGATTGACCTCGTCGGGTAATTGGACGAAGGGCAGACCAAACGGTGCCGGCTGAATACGATAGGCCGAAGCGGCATCGAGCTCACCGCTCTGCAAGCGTGCCTCGACCGTCGGTTCGGCGAAGATCTGCGCCGCGTTGATCGTGTCGCCCAGGATCTTTTGCGCCATACCCGGCTGTTTATAGTACGCCTGCGCTAATTGCAAGGCGAAGATGATGTTGCGGCCCTGGGGGTCGGTCGTGGGATCGGTGCGGCCAAACCGCAGTCCGGGCTGCTGCAGAATTTGGTACCACGGCATTGCGCCGGGTTTCCCCGCGTTCGCGAAGGCGGCGGCAAACGAACTCTTCGGGCTGTACGCAATGACCATCTCGGTCCGCGCGATCGGTATGGCATGTTGCGCTTTGCCCGCTTTGAGCACCGTCATCATCGGACCGGGCGTCACCGGAACGAACACGTCGACCGGAATGGTGCCGCCGACGATCAGCTGCGCGAGTGCGTCGGAGCCTTGCGCGCGCCCGTGCATGTCGATGCCGAGCGTCGTGGCAACGGCGTCTTTGACCGGGCCCTCCATCATCGAACCCATCGAGCCTGCGTACGCAACGTCGAGCGTTGTTAGTCCTTGCGCGCGGAGGGGCGTAGCCAACGCGGCGCCGGCAAAGGCGAGCGTCGCTCCAATCAATTGCCGGCGATTCATGCGATGCGCTCTCCCATCTTTGTGACGTCGTAGGCGTCGAGGGCTTGCACATCCGCGCGATACGGCTGCGAACGCAGCGTATCGAGCAGCGCGCGTATCGGCGCTGTTTCGAGCGCCTCGCGCGCGACCACCAGCGCGCAGCGTTCTTCGCGCAGAGCGACAAAATCGAGATCGAAGATGCGCGCAATGCTGGTCATGCCGACCGCCACGTCGGCAAACCCATGCGCGACTGCGCGTCCGGCGTCGAGCTGACCCGGGACCTCGCGCTCGTAGCCGGCGATCCGTCGCGGATCGAGCGCCGCGCGGCGCAATTGTTCGTCCATCAGTTGCCGCGCGCCCGAGCCGGCCGGCCGGTTCACCAGGCGCACGCCTTTGCGCGCGACGTCGGCGGCGCGCCTGACCCGCAGCGGATTTTCGCGCGCGAGGAGCCAGCCTTCTTCCGTCGTGGCAAGTTCGAAACGCGCGTACGCATCGCCGATCGCGCGCGGGATCGCGCCATGCACGACTGCGGCGTGAACCCGGGCGCGTCGCAATTCCTCGAGCGCCGCGCGATTGGTCATCGGCAGCCACAACACGCGCGTATCGCGTTCGCGCAGCGTCGCATGACGCGCGAGCAAACCGGTCGCGACGTCGCAGCCCGCGACGTACACGGCGGGCAATCCATGGTGCGTCGGCTCGAGCGCGAGATACTCGCGCGCTACCGCGTCGAACCGTCGCGGCTGCGCAGGCGGCGGCGGGGCGAAGAGCTCTTCGACGCTCGTACCGAGCGCGCGCGCAAGTGCCAGCGCGATCCCAACGCTCGGCTGCACGCGACCGCGCTCGATAGCGCTCACGGCTTGGCGCGTGATCCCGGCAGCGTCGGCGAGCGCACGCTGCGAAAGCCCGCGGGCCGTGCGCGTGGCCTCCAGGCTACACGCAACAATCTTTGCCATAGGGAAGGAATCATTGCCTGGGCAACGGCTCGCTCCTGCTGCCCACCAATCCCGGTGCTGCATTTTTCAAGCGTCCCAGTCCGCTCTCTCATTGCGGTGCTATGATCGTCGAGCACTTTGAAAAACGACGGGAGAACATTCGCATGACGACAACGCTCGAAAAGCAAGATCTCTACGATCTCAGCAAGCTCGGTATAGATTCCCCGTTCAAAAAACGCTACGACAATTTCATCGGCGGCAAGTTCGTCGCTCCGGTGAAGGGGCAGTACTTTGCGAACGTGAGCCCAATCATCGGTCATCCGTTCACCGAGATCGCCCGCTCGAGCGCGGAAGACATCGAGCTCGCGCTGGACGCGGCGCACGCGGCTAAAGATGCGTGGGGCAAAACATCGCCCACCCAGCGCGCAACGATCCTGAACAAGATCGCCGATCGCATGGAAGCCAACCTGTCCAAACTTGCGCTCGCCGAAACGATCGACAACGGCAAGCCGATCCGCGAGAGCACCGCGGCCGACATCCCGCTTGCGATCGATCACTTCCGTTATTTTGCGGCGGCGATCCGCGCGCAAGAAGGCAGTCTTTCGGAGATCGATCACGAGACGATCGCCTATCACTTCCACGAACCGCTCGGCGTCGTCGGACAAATCATTCCCTGGAACTTCCCGATCTTGATGGCAACGTGGAAGCTCGCTCCGGCGCTGGCTGCAGGCAATTGCGTCGTGCTCAAGCCGGCCGAGCAAACGCCGGCCTCGATCATGGTCTGGCTCGACTTGGTCGCCGACCTCTTACCGCCCGGCGTTCTCAACGTCGTCAATGGTTTTGGGTTGGAAGCCGGCAAGCCGCTCGCATCCAATCCGCGAGTTGCCAAGATTGCGTTCACCGGTGAAACGACCACCGGCCGGCTGATCATGCAGTACGCATCGCAAAATTTGATTCCGGTGACACTCGAGCTGGGCGGAAAATCACCGAACATCTTCTTTGCCGACGTGCTCGCGCAGGACGACGACTTCTTCGATAAAGCCCTCGAAGGCTTCGCGATGTTCGCGCTCAATCAGGGCGAGGTTTGCACCTGTCCGTCGCGCGCACTCGTGCAAGAGTCGATCTACGACAAGTTCATGCAGCGCGCACTGGAGCGCGTCAAAGCCATGACGCAAGGCAATCCGCTCGATCCCGCAACGATGGTCGGCGCACAAGCCTCGAGCGAGCAGATGGAAAAGATCCTCTCCTATCTCGACATCGGGAAGCAAGAGGGGGCGAAGGTCCTCATCGGGGGCGAGCGCGCCAAGATCAACGGCCTGCTCAAAGACGGCTACTACATCGAACCGACCGTCTTCCAAGGCAATAACAAGATGCGGATCTTCCAGGAAGAGATCTTCGGGCCGGTCGTTTCGGTCACAACGTTTAAAGATGAAGCCGACGCGCTGAAGCTCGCCAACGACACCCTCTACGGTTTGGGTGCCGGCGTCTGGACGCGCGACATCAACGTCGCGTATCGAATGGGTCGCGGTATTCAAGCCGGACGCGTGTGGACCAACTGCTACCACGCCTATCCCGCACACGCCGCATTCGGCGGTTACAAGCAATCCGGCGTCGGGCGGGAGACGCACAAGATGATGCTCGATCACTACCAGCAGACCAAGAACGTGCTGGTCAGCTACAGCCCAAAGAAACTGGGATTCTTTTAGTGCCCGCGGTAACCCGCGTAGATGCGACGCCCGCGGCGCTCGAACTCATCGAGTCACTGCGGGCGAAGCACGGCCCGGTGATGTTCCATCAATCCGGTGGGTGCTGCGATGGCAGCAGCCCGATGTGTTTTCCGCTCGGTGAGTTTCTCGTCGGCGGTTCCGACGTGAAGCTCGGTGAGATCGGCGGCGCACCGTTTTACATGAGCGCATCGCAATTCGAATACTGGAAGCACACGAAGTTGATCATCGACGTGGTGCCCGGGCGCGGCGGCATGTTTTCTCTTGAAAACGGCGAGGGCGTGCGTTTCCTCACCCGGTCACGCATCTACACCGAAGCCGAAACAGCCGAGCTGGCACCGGTCGAGATTCCCGCCTAGCAGGGACGAACTACACGAAGATCAGGCGCTCGACGGCGTTCGCCAGCGCCGCGTATTCTTCGTCGCGTAACTGCTCGACGCCATAGACCGCGCGATACGAAAACGCCTGAACGATCAGCGAAAGCGCGAGCGCTAGCCCGGACCGTTCGGCATGCGGAATGGTTGCGTATCCGTGTGCCGCAACGAGCTCGAAGTAGCGTTCAAACGCGCGCCGACGTCGCGCATTGCGATCGCGCGACAGGTTTGCGCTCATGCCCGACGCTGCAAGCGCGAGTAAGACCGCACTTGCGGGAGGATCTTTGACAAGTTCGATCAGCAACGCCCGCAAGCGCTCGCGCTCGCTTTCTCGATCGCCGGCGATGTGCTGGAGCTCGGCCAGGCGCGCATCGAGTTGGTCGTTTGCGTGCAGCGCCGCGCCTTGCAAGACGTCTTCACGCGACGAGAAGTAGCGATAGAGCGTCGCCGTCGCGACCCCGGCCCCGACGGCAATATCGTGGGCGGTAACGTCCCTCCATGGAGTCTGTTCCAGCAGGTCCTCGAGCGCTCGCGTCAGTTTCGCCCGCGTTTCGCCGGCGCGTGCGCGCCGCCGTGGCGGAGCCTCGCCGTGCCCCTTGCCGAGGTAACGCCACTTGTTGCGCACCTTACCGCTCAGCGGATCGCGATAACTCTCCACCATATAGCGATAGTCACGTCCGCGAATGGTCTTAACCACCTCATAGCTCATGTGGTAATCTAGTTATGCAGTTTAGGATAAATTACCTACTACATGGCGATTCCGACAAAACCGTCACGGTCGACGGTAATGCGAGTCCCATACGGGGCTCCCAAAGCCGCCGCCGTCGTCCAAGCGTCCCCAGTCGCGGTCGTGCTGGTGGTGATGCTGGGGAACTTCCTCGGGCCGCTCTACTCGAGCACGGCGAACGTCGTCATTCCCAACCTCGTCGCAGCGTTTGGATCCGACATCGACACGATCGAGTGGGTCGTGACGGGCTACATGCTCGGCTACTCGATCTCGATGCCGCTGGCAGGCTGGCTGGCCGACACCTACGGCCGCAAGCGCATGTTTCTCATCGGCCTCGCGATGTTCACGGGGTTTTCGATCTGCGCGAGCCTGGCGTGGAGCGCCCGGCCCTCATTGGATTTCGGATTTTGCAAGCAGGCCGGGCGCTGGGCATGTGGGGCATGGGCATGATGCTCGCGCCGGCTTTCGGGCCGTGGATCAGCGGGCTGCTCGTCGATCACTACGATGATTGGCGCCTGATCTTCTGGCTTGGTGTGCCCTTTGGCGTGAGCGGCTTGATCGCCGCGGTGCGCGTCCTGCCCGCCTCGGAAGACACGCGCCAGGCGAAGGCTGCGTTCGATTACGCGGGATTCACGCTGCTCTCGGCGTCATTGACGCTCTTCCTCATTCCACTCACGCAGGGCAATCGCGTCGGCTGGGATGATCCGGCCATCGACTACTCCTTCGTCGCCGCCGCCCTGCTCTTTGCGGCATTCATCGTACGAGAATTGCGGACGCGCTCTTCGATGATCGATCTTAGTCTTTTTCGCGATCGCGTTTTTTCCATAGCCATCGCGCTGCGCAGCATGCTCGGCATGGGCTACTACTTCTCGCTCTTCTTGCTGCCGCTGTTCACGCAAACGATTTTAGGTTGGGATCCGACGCAAGCGGGTCTGATCCTCATGCCGGCGGGTTTGGCGATGGCCGTGTTCATGCCGCTTTCGGGAGCGCTCGCGGATTATATCGGCGCGCGCGTGCTGGTCTGCACCGGCATGATCATCGTCGTGATCGGGACGTTCCTGTTCGCGCGCATCGACATCGATGCTCACGACTGCCGCGCTGACAAACATTCCACGCGCCCGTATCGGCAGCGCATCGGGCATACTCAACACGGTGTGGCAAGTCGGCGGAAGCCTCGGTATCGCCGTCGGACAAGCGTATTTGACCGCACAGTCGTCCAATCGGTACGCCGACGTCGCCGCGGCGCTCAACGCATCGCGCTTGCCCGTAACCGATTTTCTGCGGAAATTCGCCGGAATCGCCGCACTCCACCATCTGCCCGCCAACGCCGGGCTCGTGTACTTGAGTCAGCAAGCGATGCAGACGGCCACCATACGCGCCTACGGCGACACGTTCTTACTCGGCGCGCTGTTACTAGCACTGGCAATTCCGCTCTCCCTGTTGCTTCCCCATCGCACGAGGTGATCATGTTCCGTCGCGTGCTCGTACCGCTTGATCCGCAATTCCAGATGCGGCGTGCCCTCGAGGTCGCAGCTAGCTTCGCCGCCGAACATCGCGCCGGCATCACGCTGCTCTACATCACCGATCTTTCACATACGTTCGGCTATGGGACGTTCACGCAACTGGATCAAGAGACGATCGATCGCTACAACGCGCGCATCGAATCGTTCTTGCGCAATGCGGCATCGGTGCTCGCCGAGTTCGACGTCATCGCCGAGACTCGGATCGCACGCGGAACACCCGTTTCTAGCGCTATCAACGCGACCGCCGCGGCGATTGGCGCCGACGCTATCGTGATGGGCACGCATGGGCGCAAAGGGCTGGCCCACGCCTGGTGGGGCAGTGTGACCGAAGACGTCATGCGCGATGCGACCGTGCCGGTCATCGTGATCGCTGCAGCGAAACACGCGCGGTGAACTTCAGCAAGCATTTTCGCCTCGAACCCGGAGCGCACGTGAACCTGGCTAACGTCGATCCGGGGTTCACCGGCGCGCACGAGCATAAGGCCGACGCGGCCGCCGAGATGGACCGCGACATCGAAAAGCTTGCCGGCCTGCAATACCTGCTCTACGCCGGAAACAAGCACTCGGTCTTGATCGTGTTACAAGGCCTCGACGCCTCCGGTAAGGACGGCACGATCTCGCACGTTTTTCGCGGCCTCAATCCGCAAGGCGCGCGCGTCCATGCGTTCAAGGAGCCGTCTGCTGAAGAACTCGCGCACGATTTCCTGTGGCGCGTTCACCGACAGACGCCGCAGCGTGGTGAAATCGTTCTCTTCAATCGCTCGCAGTACGAAGACGTGCTCATCGTGCGCGTGCACAATCTCGTGCCCGAGAACGTGTGGTCGAGGCGCTACGGCCTCATCAACGATTTCGAGAAGAACCTCGCCGACGCAGGGACCACGATCCTCAAGTTCTACCTGCACATGAGCCCGCAGGAACAGCTCAAACGCTTCAAGGATCGGCTCGACGATCCGTCGCGACAGTGGAAGATCAGCGAAGCCGATTATACCGAGCGCACGTACTTTCCGCAGTACCTGCGCGCCTACCAAGACGCGCTCGAAAAAACCACTACATCCTACGCACCGTGGTTTATCATTCCCGCCGACCATAAGTGGTTTCGCAACCTGGCCGTCTCGAAGATCGTCGTCGAAACGCTCGACGCGCTTGGCATGGAGCTCCCGCGCACGACCATCGATCTCGATAAAATCCGCCGCATGTATGACGCCGCTAAACAGCAAACATAAGAAGCATGAGTCTTAAGAAGTGCACGCTTGCTCTGGCCGCCGTGTTCTGCGTGCTGGCGACCCTGGCACCGGGAGCGGCCGATGCAAACGGGGTGGTGCGCGTTCAACAGAGTGACGGTTCGGTTCGCGACTATCCGCAGACCGCGATGCGTTGGACGGGACAAACCCTCTGGCTGCATAGCGCCGACGGCAAAGGCGTACTCGAGATCACGACCGCGGCATGCTCCTATGCGGTCAGTTTGGTCCGCTGCCTACCCTACGCCATCACGCTACACCAAAACGGTGCAAAGCGCCCGATCGCGGTGGCCCATGGCACAATCTACATGAATTTTTCTGCTGAAGCTCACCATGTGCCGTACTCGTCGGAATCTCTGGCAGCACATCATTTGCTGGTCGCGATTCGAACGAAGCACGGCACCTATATCACGGTACGCGGCCACGTCGATGAGGTAAAGGAATGAAGCGCTTCTTGCGCGCCGGGCTCGCCCTCGCACTCGCCGCGACTATGCCTATGACCGCGCTCGCCCAACATGGCGGCGGCGGCCATCCAGCCGGCGGCGGCGGCCATCCATCCGGCGGCGGCGCTCGGCCCGCACCGGCACCCGCTTCGCGTCCGGCGCCTGCGCCGGCGGTGCGGCCGCCGCAGCCCGGCTTCAGTCTCCCTCACGACGTTGCGCGTCCGGCGCCGGTCTACCCCGCGCACCCCGCCGCGCCGAACGCAGGCCGTCCGATCGCTCCCGGAGCGCATTCCAGCGTACCGGCGCCGGGCCGCGCGACCTATCGCGCGCCGCAACCGCTTCCGCGAAACTACCGCGGACCCGTGGTCGGCAATCCGCAGCATTGGGGTGGCTGGGGCTGGAACCACGGCCGCACGTGGTATCCGGCACCGATCTATTGGGGCGGTGGGTTTTGGGGACCGTATGCGTTCGGCGCCCTGACCGGTGCGTTGCTCCTGGGGTCGATCATCGATTACCCGGATCAGATTATTTACCCGTCGTATCAAGTGCAGCCGCTCACGCCCGGCGCGCAGTTGCTGCGGGATTACAACCTTACCCAGACGCCCTGCGGTCCGCCAAATCTCGTGGTCATTTGGGGCCCAGGCAATAGCGTGATCTGCGCGTATCCCAACAATATGGTCTCGGCCGGCAATTATCAGGTCGATCCGACTACACTGTCGCTCGTCTCTTCGCCAACGCCGCCGCAACAATAAAGGAGCTATCCGCAATGGATGTTTCACGAAAGGGCTTTCTCGCCGCAACCGCCGCCGTCGCCGCAGCGGGTTCGGCAACCTCGCTCGTCTCAGCGGAGACGGCGTCTTCCTCAGTTACAGGCATGACCTTTACCACGCTGCGTGACGGTACCGTCGATCACCTCGGCATTCGCACTCGGCACGGAATCGTTGACGTTGCGCATGCTTCCGCAACGATGGGGATTTCGGATGCGCCGCGCACCGTCGACGACGTCGTCTGCGGACGAGGCAATATCGGCGCACTGCAGCGCATCGTTGCCCAAGCGCCCGCCGGTTCGATCCGCAGCGAATCGTCGGTTCAATATGGACCGCTCGTTTCGTCGCCCGAGAAGATCCTGTGCGTCGGGTTGAACTACCGTGCGCATTTGGCCGAGACCAATATGAAGCCGCAGCCCTATCCCGATCTCTTCAATAAGTACAACACCGCGCTGAATCGCCACAACGGAACGGTCTCGGTTTCGGGACTTCCGCTGGTGGAGTACGACTACGAATCCGAACTCGTGCTGATCATGGGGAAAGAAGCGCGCAACGTTTCGGAAGCCGACGCGCTCTCGTATGTCTTCGGCTACGCCTGCGGCAACGATTTCAGCGCGCGAGATGCGCAGCTGCGCGTCTCGCAATGGATGACCGGAAAGACACCCGATCAATTCGCACCGCTCGGACCCTGGCTCGTGACGGCCGACCAGATCGGCGATCCGCAAACGCTGCAGATCCAGACGTTCGTGAACGACGAAACCACGCCACGGCAAGACATGAACACCGCGCAAATGATCTTCTCGTGCGCTAAAATCGTCAGCTACATGTCCGAGTTCATCACGCTGCGACCGGGTGACGTCATCTTCAGTGGTACGCCGAGTGGCGTGATCCTCGGATATCCCAAGGATAAGCAGGTCTGGCTGAAAGCGGGCGACCGCATCACCACCAAGATCACGAAGCTCGGAGAACTGAAGTTCACGCTGGTCTAACATAATCTGGTAACCCTGTGAGAGGCCGGAGCATCCCCTCGGAGAACATGGCAGAGCAATGAAAGCGCTGCTCGGGATGCTCGTCTTCTTGAGCCTGCTCTACGGATGTGGCGGCGGGGGGTATCTTCCTTATGCGTCGCGTTCCCTCGATTCATTGCAAATCAGTTCGCTGGTCAACGAGGCATCGCTGGAGACGGGCGCCCCTCCCGGCCTCGTCCGCGCGGTGTTGATGGCCGAATCGGCCGGCGATCCGTCGGCGATCAGTCTCGCCGGCGCGCAAGGTTTGATGCAGCTGATGCCGGGCACGGCGGCGGGGTGCGGGATCTCCGATTCGTTCGACCCGAACCAAAACGTGCAATGCGGCGCCGGCTATCTCAAGCAGATGCTCGATCGCTATCACGGGAACGTGACGCTCGCGGTTGCGGCGTATAATGCGGGGCCAGGCGCGGTCGACCGGTATCACGGCGTGCCGCCCTATCCGGAGACGCAAGCGTACGTCGCTCGCGTCGTTTCGGCGTACCGGGGCTTCTAGCTCCGCGCATCGGAAACCATATGGCGACGCTTACCCAACGCCGGCTGCATCCCGCAATCGATATCACGGCGTGGCGCATCCCGATTCTCGATCGCTACCTGCTGCGCGGGATGATTCTTCCGTTCGCCGCCGGCATGTTCGCGTATCTGATCTTCTGGGCGCTCAACATCTTCTTCGTCGCTGCAGATTACGTGATCAATCAGCACGCGCCGTTCTTCCTGGTCTTGCGCTTCGTGCTCTTCCGCGTACCCCAAGCTACACCGATGGCGTTTCCGTTCGGTGCGCTGCTTGCGGGCCTGCTCTCGATGGGCCGGCTGATGAGCGACAACGAGATCACCGCCATGCGCACCTCCGGAATTCCGGTGTGGAGAATCGCACTCACGCCTTTGCTTTTCGGCGCGGTGGCGTTCGTCGCTTCGTATTTCATCAACGAGAACGTCGCGCCCGCTTCGGTCGACATCTCCACGCGCACGTTCTATCAGATCCTCTACCACACTGACGCGCTGCCGGTCGAGCCGCAATTCTTTCGCAAGGATCCCGACAACGGCAACACCTTCTACGTCAACCAGGTGTTACCGGACAACAAGACGATGGAGGGCGTGCAGGTCTTTAAGGTCGGGCGCTACGGCATCTTCGTCGAAACGCTGCAAGCCAAGACGGCGACGGTCGAGAACACGCGGCTTGCCCTACATGACGTGATCGATACTCGCTACAACACCGAAGGATTCGTATCGAGTCAACAACACGTCAAAGAGATCCTGATCGGTTTACCGTTGGCCGAAACCGCCGCGCAGTTCATGAGCAATCAGAACTCCGACCCCTGGACGATGTCGAGCAAGAATCTGGGCGCGCAGGTCAAGGCGCTGCAAGCACAGGGCATTGGCGGATCGGCACTCGGAAATCTCGAGATCAACCTGTACAACAAGCTCTCGTGGCCGTTCGCGTCGTTCATTGCCGTCGTGCTTGCGGTACCGCTCGCGCTTCGCTTCGGCAAACGCGGGCAGATGCTCGGGATCGCAATGGCGATCCTTGCGTTCTTTGGTTATTTCTTACTGACGTCGGCCGCGGCTGCGCTTGGGCGCAACGGCGAAATGAACCCGCTGCTGGCCGCGTGGCTACCCAATATCATCATGGGCGGCACCGGCCTCATCCTACTCTGGCTGGAAGAACGCTAACGGCGTGAGTTGCGGACCTTCGAGCCGTCGAGGTGCCGCGGCGATCGCATGCCTCGCCGCCATCTTCGCCACGTATCTGCCGGCGCGAGCCCAGAGCACCGACGACAACACGCGCGTGCTGGCGCTTCTCAACGGGCAATCCTGCGCAGTGCATGAAGCCAAGCTCCTTGCGCAGGAAATCGGCCAATCGCAAGAACCGGAGGGCAGTCGCTACGTCGCGCAGTTCCAAGTAACGCCGTCGCCGTCCCCCAGCGCCTCGCCTTCACCCTTTGCAACCCCATCGTTTGCACCGCGCACGGGTGCGAATACGCAACTCGTCGCGACCCCGCAGCCGTCGGGATCGCCGGTCACGCCGCCGCCCATTCCCACAGCTACGCCCAATCCGTTCGATCAGAATCAGCCGGTGTTCGTCACGCGCGGCGGTGACACGCCGCCGCCGATCACGCCCGCGGGAGAGCCGGCGCCGACCGCGAGTCCCAAGCCCTCGATCTCGCCGGCGGTTGCGCCGACGCTGGCGCCGAATTACATCGCCGTTCTGGCCGACAAAGTCTCGGGCAACACCCGGCCGGGTCAACCCGGCGATGCGTCGGGCAACGTGCACATCCTCTACGGCGCCGAAGAGATCGTCGGCGAGGACGCGCACTACGACGGCTTGCGCACGATCACGATCACCGGCCATCCGTTCATCATCAATCACGCCAAAGACTCGGTGCTCGAGGCCGATAAAATCACCTTCGACACGATCGACCAAACGGCGATCCTGACCAACGGCCGCGGCACGAGTTCGGAAGGCGTCAACATTGGCTTGGTGCATTTTAGCGCGAAGGATCTTCACACCGACGCCATGGGCATCGGCCATGGCCTCGCGCCGTCGGTGACGTCGTGCGAACATCAGCGCGGCGGCTATCACATCACCGGCAAGAACATGGACGTCTATCCCGGCGACAAGATCGTCATCTACAAGGCGATCCTCTGGCTCGGTGCGGCCGCGGTCTTTTTCCTCCCGAAAGTCGTCATTCCGTTGCGCACCGTCGACAATCCGAACCAGCGCGCGAAATACTTCCCGGACGTGGGCTACGACGAATACGAAGGCTTTTGGATCAAGACGCGGACCACGTTCGGCAAAGACCAGTATTTTTACGGCTACTATGTCGTCAACTACTTCACCAAGGTCGGACTCGGGCTTGGGTACGTGGCGTTTTACACGAAGAAAAATGGCCGCCGCAGCGCGAACATCAACTTCTACGAGATTCACGACAAGCGCGTCGACCAAACGACCGACAACTTGACGTTCGGTGAAACGGAAAATATCTCGCACACGCTGCGCTCGAATTTCCAGCTCTCGTATCAGTCGAACTTTGGTCCGTATACCAACCTTCCCTCGACCACGCAGGTCAGCGAAACCGTTGCGCATCAGACGCAAAACACGTCGCAGCAATACAGCTACACGCGCAGCACGACCGGATCCCAGTCCAGCAGCAACAGCCTTTCGTTCACCGACAACGATCAGTTCAACTCGAAGCTGAGCAACGCGCTCAACATCAACCTTTCCAGCAGTTCGACGAACTACGGCGGTAGCGCCTCGACGAACTCTTCGTTGACGCTCAACGACTTGCTCCACTACGTGACGCCCGGCGAGGACTACCAGCTCACCTACGACAAAACGGACGCGGCCGAGCCCTACGGTGACCAGGAGGTCCCGCAGCTCCAGATCAAGCCGTACAAATTCTTCCCGCACTTTTGGATTCCGACGTCGGCAAACTTCACGGTCGGCGAATATAGTGAGCCCGCCTACGGCTTCTCGGCCGCCCGCGCCGACATGGCGTTCGTTCTAGGCCCCGAGATCGCGCAGATTTTCGGCAGCGACCTCCAAGCGACGATGAACGTCAACCAATATGCCTACAGCACGGGCGACTTAAAGGCATCGATTCAGCAGCAAGCATCGCTCACCACGCCGATCACCCAGCACTTCGTCAACACGCTCACCTATAGCGAAGAGAACTACAATGGGCCGGCCTCCGTTCCGTTTTACACGCTCGACCAATTCCCGGGCGTGAATACCAAGAACGCGCAGGATTTGGTGCGCGTGCTCAACGGCAACACCTACAACCTTGCGCTCGGGTTCGCGACGAATTTCGTGCCCGAGGCGCAACCGGTGAGCTATCAGCTAACGGTACAGCCCTCGCCGCGATCGCTGCTGCTGCTCGGCGGATCGTTCATCCCGGGTCCGGGACAGGGTTTTGAATCGACGAGCCTGCAGCTCTCGACGCCGATCGGCCGCGACACGCAGGCGCAGTTCGTCACCACGATCGACTGGTTGAACAAAATGCGGCTCGAACAAAAGGTGCTCTATATCACGCGCACGATCGGCAACTGCTATCAGCTGCAAGCGCTGTACAACGAGTCGCAGAAACTGGTGACGCTGCAGATCAACATCCTGGCCTTCCCGACGCAGGGCGCGACCTTCGCACTCGGATCAGGCGGCCCGTTGATTCCTACGTCGTTCAATAATCTCTAATTCAGGGATTATTAGCGATGTCGCCGCCGGCGATGGCGTCCTGTATCGACGGATGGTTTACGCCCGGCGATTGGACATAAAATGCGCCGGTGTCGAAGGGTGTCGAGACATCGAGTTGCTGCGATACGTACGTCGTATCGTTGGGGCCGCCTGCACCGAGCGAATCGATGATCGTTCCCTCCGGTTGATAATTCACCGGTTGGCCTTGGAGCACGAAGAAGTTGAAGCTCCAAAGGTTGGAGACCGAGACGCCGGTCGGAGACGGCGACGGACTTGGACTGCCGCTTGGGCTTGCGCTCGGGCTCGGCGATGCCGACGCGGTGGGACTCGGAGATGGCGAGGTGCTGGCGCTGAAGAGCGCGAGGACGCGAGAGAAGATTACGGTGAATTGATTCCCCTGGCCGTTGCTGTTGAGCTGCAAGGTCAACTGTTGCGGTGTCGCGCCGATTGGATAGAGCACCGGTTGCTGGGTGGTATTGTTGGGGCGAAAAAAGGAGAATGGATACGGCTGTACGGTGCCGCCAATGCCGCCCACCACGATGGCAATTGAAAAACCGGCCCAGTTATTGACGCTGGTATTGGGGAGGGGCGTAACACCGCTACCCGACGTGTTAAAGACGATCGCGTAGGAGTCGCTGGAGAAGTTGAATGCGGTCTGGACATTGAACTTCACACTCATGAAGCCCGACTCCAATCCGCCGGGGCCGATGCCCTCGTGATTAGGCGTCACTTGCCTGCCACATGACGAAGCTATGAGCGCCGCGACTGAACCCGTTACGAAACCAGCTCTACGAATCATGCTTTCCTCGGAACGCTTGCGCGCCGCATTGATTGCGATGCTTTCCGGCGTCGTGCTCGCGCTAGCGTTTCCGCGCGCAGGTTTCGCGTGGGCGGCACCGCTCGGCGCTGGGGCGCTGTTCTGGACCTGGCAACGGGCATCCTTGAAACGCGCATTCTTCCTGGGATGGCTCTGTGGAATCGCGTTTTTCACCATTACGTTTTGGTGGTGGAGCACGACGATAAAAACGGTCGTCGGTCTATTCGCTTACGCTGCCGTCGTCGCGGGCGCCGCACTCGAAGGCCTCGCCATCGCATGTGCGGGCGTGCTCACCGTGATCGCGGCGCGCCGTATCGTACCTGCACTGGTGCCGCTCGCGGCGGCGCTTGCATTTGCGATTACCGAGTGGGTGCGCTCGATCGGCGTCATTGGCGTGCCGTTTGGTCAGCTTGGCACGACCCAGGTCGAGTCGCCGTTGCGTGCGCTCGGCGCGTACATCGGCACGAGCGGGGTGACGCTCGTCGTCTTCGCTCTGGGCGCCTACGGCGCGTATGCGCTGCGAACGCGCACGTGGCGCGCGTTCGCGTCGTGTCTGGTTATCGTGATCGCTGCAACGACCGCCGCATGGATCGCATGGCCGGCACGCAATATCGCGCCGCCGCGTGTCGCCGTGGTTGCAATACAAGCCAACATCGCGCAATCGCTCAAATGGCAGGCGGGCTCGGTCGCGCGCGCGGTAACGCTCTACACGGCGATGACGCGGGTCGCGATTGCGCACCATCCGCAACTCATCGTCTGGCCCGAGACGGTGATCGCGCTCGACGGCGAAGGGCTCAACCAAGATCCACAACTCATCGCACAATTCACCGCGCTTGCCGCGCAAGCGAACGCCACTATCGTCGCGGGGAGTATCCGCGTGGGCGGCGGGCGGTTCTACAACTCGCTTTATCTCTTCACACCCGCCGGAGTCTCGGGCATCTACGACAAACGGCAGCTCGTTCCGTTCGCCGAACACTTTCCCGGCAAGCAATTCTTGTTCTGGCTACCCTACATCGGCGCGCTCAACGGCAACTTCGCGCAGGGCAACGGCAACGGCGTATTCGCGACAACGTCCGGTCTACCGATCGGCGCGTTGATCTGTTGGGAATCAGCGTTCGGCGATCTTGCGTACGACGAGGTACGCAACGGCGCGCAAGTGCTGGTGATTGCGACCGACGATGCCTGGTTCGGTACGTCTTCGGGGCCGTATCAACACGCGCAAATTGCGCAGATGCGCGCAATCGAATCAGGCGAGTACGTGGTGCGCGCGGCAGCAACCGGAATCAGCGGCATCGTCGCGCCCGACGGCACTTGGCAGACCCGTTTACCGCTCGATGTTCCAGGCGAAGCAGCCGGCTTCGTCGGCCCGCCCGCGGGCTCGTTCTTTGCGCGCATGGGCCCGACGCGGGAGTGGTTTTTCCTGATCGCGCTCTACGCACTACTGGTGCTCTTCCCCGAGCAGCGTGAGCCGGGACGTGCGCCGTGAAGCGCATCAAATGGCGCCTGGTCGCCGCGATCGCGGGCGGAGCGCTCGTGATTTGGCTCATCGTCGGCGTGGTTCTCGCCGGTTTTGGCACCCCTCCCCTGCCGCCCGACCAGACCGCGATCACGCTGCGCGGCGGTCGCGTCCAGGGCAACCGGATTACCACGAAATCCTGGAGTTTCGACTATCACGACGCCCAGCTCTCGCCCGACGGCACGACCGGCACGGTCACCGGGGTACACGACGGCATCGTCTTCAAGCACGGGAAGCCATATCTCAAGATCACTGCCGAGCGCATCAGTGTCGATACTATGTCACTCAACTTCACGGCGATCGGCAAGGTCAACGTGGTCCTCATCGGGGACCCGCTCAAACGCGCATTCGATACCGATCTCGTGAGCTGGACCAACGCGACAAAACTGCTCCAAATGCAGCACCCGAGCTACCTCCACTCCGAGGGCCATACGCTGGCATTCAGCACGATTACGATCGATTTTGGCAAGGACCAGATCCAGTTCGGCTCCATCCGCGGCGATGTCCGGACCTGATGCAAATGCAGCCGCTCGGCGCGCTTGAGCCGCTTGCTCGGTTGGCCGATAGATAAAACATGCGCCGCTTACGCCTGGTTTTAGCCTGTGCGGTTGCCCTCATGGCCGCTGCGTGTGCGCATGGCGGCAGCGCATCAACGCAAGCATCGCCCTCGCTCCCGCCGATGCTAATCGACGATCGCGGTATCGTGATGCCGCTCGAGCAGGCGGTCACGAAGATTAGTTACCGCCCCTGGGTTCCACCGCGTCAAGTGCTCAAAGTGGCCGTGATTCCGCCGCTCGGGGATCTCGATACGCCGGATCACCGCGGGGTCGCCTTCGAATATCAATTCGGAAGCCAGGCGATGTTGCTCTCCGAATGGCCCAAGCAGAACTTTACGCTGTTATTTTTGCACGGGCAAGACATCACGTTTACGCCATGCACCATCGCGCACTACAAAGCCGACGGCGTAGCGTGGACGACGAAAACAAAACTCGCGATGACGCTGCAACCCGACGGAACCGTTCGTCCGAAAGATGTCGATGCGGAGGCGCGCAAACTAATCGCGCAGGGCGGCTGTAACTAGTCCTTTTTCTCGGCAGCGTCGTCGATGCGTTTCTTCTTCGCTTCAGCGATCAATTTCTTGACCTTCTGTCCGCCCTTGTGGCCGATCTCTTCGTAAAAGTCGGGGCCGTACTTTTCCTTGACGACTTTGCCTCCTTTTTGTCCAATCGACTCGTAAAACTCGACCCCGTGCCTGTCGCGCGTCGCCTTGCCACCTTTTCGGCCGATCTCTTCGTAAAACGTCGAGCCATAACGGTCACGGACGGTGTCGCCGCCTTTCTTGCCGGCTTCGCGAACCGACATCTCTTTGGCGGCGTCGTCCTCTCCGTTTTTTTTGCCTACCATATTGAATTATGACTTGCGCTTTGGCTTCTGACCGCCTTTTTGTCCAATGACTTCATAGAACGAAGGACCGTACTTGGTTTTGGTGGCCTCTCCGCCTTTGCGTCCGATTTCTTCGTAAAACTCCGTGCCGTATTTTGCTTTGACACGTTCACCGCCGCGGCGACCGGCTTCGCGAACGCTCATACCGCCTTGCGGTTCCTCTTGGATCGACATTTGGGTTTCATCCCTCCATGTAGAAAAGGATACGGACCGTATATGCCCAATCGCCCGCTCGCTAAACCCAGGAAATTGAGTCCATGTTTTCGACGGTGATCGCGGGTGCCACGATTATCGATGGTACTGGACGTCCGCGCTTCTCCACGGACCTCGCCCTCGCGGGCGATCGCATCGCGCGCATCGGCGATTGCAGCGCGATTGATGCGCCAATGCATATTGATGCACGCGGAAAAATTCTGGCACCGGGCTTCATTAATACATGTGCATTTGCCGATAATGCCGGGCGCTCGCTTCCTCCCTTCAACTCAGCGAGCGCACAAGGTATTACCAGCGAGATTTTTGTGCAAGAATCGGGCTCTTCGCGTGAAATCGTGCAGCTGCGCGACTACGGCCGCGAGCTGCTCGACGCACTGGACGAGGCGCTCGATGCGGCGCAGCACGCCGGCGTGCCGGTGCACATCGCGCATCTTCACGGAGAAGGGCGCGACGGCCGCGCCAGCGTCGAGCGAGCACTCGAGCGCATCGATCGCGCGCGCACGCGGGGATTGGATATCACCTGCGACGTGTATCCCTATATTGCAGCGTGGATCGAGCTCGCGTCGCTCCTGCCCGCGTCCCCCGAACTGGCTGCCTACGACGACGAGCGCGTAGCCGCAGCCGCGGCGATGGAGATGACCGCACGGCTCGGTGATCGCTGGCACGATCTCATGCTCGCGGAAGTTTCCAGCGAAGAGCGCTACGGCTGGGTCGGCATGCGCTTCGATGAGATCGCACGTCAAATGCGCTTGGGCGCGGCACGCGCGGTCATCGAGTTCGTGCGCCTCGACGGCGCGCAGGCTCGCGCGTTTTACTTTTGTACCGATGAACCGGCGGTAGCGACGGTCCTTTCGGCCGGTTTCTGCACGATCGGCACGGCCGCGACGGCACGTTCTTTCAATGACGAACGTTACGGCCTCGTGCACCCGCGAACATTTGGAACATTTCCGCGCATCATCGGCCGGTTCGTGCGGCAACGCCGCACACTTTCGCTCGAGGACGCGGTGGCTCGCATGACCGGGCGCGCGGCTTTTGCGTTTGGATTGCCCGACGCCGGAGAACTGCGCGAGGGTGCGCGTGCCGATCTCGTGCTCTTCGACGAGGCCGGCTTCGTCGATACGGCTACGTACGAGCGGCCGGTATTGGCGCCGCTCGGGTTGAAGTCGGTCTGGGTCGCCGGAAAAGCACTGAAAGGAGTGGTCTGATGCTCGCGCTCGCTGCGCTGACGCTCTCGCTGCAATTGCAGCAAAGCAGCTTCGATTTGCTCGACGGCGTCTCGATCGAAGTCGCCGCCCATAACAGCGCGAACACACCGGCGGTCGTCAAGTTCGCGCGCCCCGAGGAGTATGCGATACAGGTGTTGCGTGGCGATGCGGTGATTTGGACCAACGCGGCCGTCTCGCCACAGAGCACGACGTTCCCGATGCACAAGCGGCAATTCATTCCCGGGCCCAGCGTGCTTGTGGTCTACATTTGGAACGGTACCCAAGACGACGGATCGGCACCCGAGCCGGGTACGTACACCGTCCGCGTGCGGTTGTTGGGCGAAGGCGTCACGCCGCAGGCAACGGCCAAAGTCCGCTTCGCCGATCCGGTGCCGGTGAGCGCGCTCGACAAGCTCAAAGCGGGTGACACCGTCACGATCGCCGGCACGCTCGACGCGACCAAAGGGATCTTAACGGACCCAACCGGCACGATCGACCTGGGGCGACGGCTGCTTACGGCGCCCGACGGCCCCGTTGCCGTGCGCGGATACTATCTGCGCCGTATCGGCCGCACCAGCATCTTCGTCGTGCAGCGCTGGGCGCCGGTGCAATGACGCGCGAGTGGCTGTGCACGAACGGCTTGGGCAGCTATGCATCCGGCACGGTTGCCGACGTGCTCACACGCCGCTATCACGGTCTGCTCGTCGCAGCGCTGGATCCCCCGCTCGGGCGGCGGGTGCTCTTGAGCAAATGCGACGCGTCGGTCACATACTGCGGTACGTCGACACAGCTTTCCGCGAATCGCTGGCACGACGGAACGCTCGCGCCGCAGGGCTTCAACGCGATCGTGGGTTTTCGTCTCGACGGTACCGTGCCGGTATGGACCTATGCATTCGCCGACGCCTTGCTCGAGCGGCGCATCTGGATGGAACACGGCGCGCAGGTTAGCTGGATCGAATGGCGATTGGTCGATACGAGCGCGCCGGTCGACCTCTCGCTCAAAGTCTACGTGAATGACCGGGATTACCACGCGCTCACGCGCGCGTACGACGTGTCCAACGTGACGCAAGTCGACGGTGAGCTTGCGACGCTGCGGATGGGCCACGGGACAACCTGGCATCTGCGAGCATCAGGAGCCACGCTCGACCCGGCCGCGCAATGGTACTACGGCTTCCGTTACGATCTCGAGAGCGAGCGTGGCCTCGACGACACCGAGGATCTCTACCACGCACTGAACATCGCGGCGCAGCTTGGGCGCCCGGGTTCGACGTTGCTGCTGCGTGCCGCACTCGATCCCGACGACGTCGCGCCCGCCGATCCACATACGCGTGAACGTGCGCTGCTCGCGCAGTGGCGAAAAGCGCAACCGCGTGCAAAAGATGCGCCCGCGTGGATCGAGCAGCTCGTGCTTGCCGCCGACGCATTCATCGTCGCACGCAGCGTCGATGAACGACCGGGGGCGACCGTCATCGCAGGCTACCACTGGTTCGGTGATTGGGGACGCGACACGATGATCGCGCTGCCGGGCCTCGCACTCACGACCGGACGACCAGAGGTCGCGGCGACAATTTTGCGCACGTTTGCGCGCTACGTCGATGCGGGCATGCTGCCCAATCGTTTTCCCGACGACGGCGGCGCCGCGCCGGAGTACAATACCGTTGACGCAGCGTTGTGGTTCGTCGAGACGGTGCGCGGCTATGTGGCCGCGACGTCGGACTTCGCCCTGGTCGAGTCGATCTTCGACAAGCTCGACGAGATCATCGCCTACTATGCGCGCGGGACGCGCTACGGCATTGCCGTCGATCCGCGTGACGGCTTGCTGCGCGCAGGTGAACCCGGCGTCCAGCTCACCTGGATGGACGCAAAGGTCGGCGACTGGGTAGTCACGCCCCGGATCGGCAAGCCGATCGAGATCAACGCACTCTGGTACAACGCGCTTTGCACGATGGACGGCTTCGCGCAAAAGCTGCGGCGCGATTCATCGCGCTATCGCGACTTGGGAACGCAAGCGCGGCGCTCGTTCGAGCGATTCTGGAATGACGACGCGCAGTACGCGTTCGACGTGCTCGACGGGCCGCAGGGCGACGACGCCAGCATTCGCCCGAACGCGGCGTATGCCGTTGCGCTACCCTTTCGAGCGTTTGACAGCCGGCGCGAACATGCGATCGTGGATCGCATCGCCCGCGAGCTGTGGACGCCGATGGGGCTGCGCTCGCTCGCGCCGTCGGACCCGGCCTACACCGGCCACTACGGCGGTTCTCCGCACGATCGCGATGCTGCCTACCATCGCGGCACCGCGTGGCCCTTTCTCGCAGGAGCATTTGCGCGCGCCTACGCAAATGCATACGGTGACCGTGCGCGCGCCCTGCGCTTCATCGACGCGCTCGCTACACGTATGGACGACTACGGCGTCGGGACGTTAGCCGAAATTGCTGACGGCGACGCACCCCACCACCCTCGCGGCTGCATCGCGCAAGCCTGGAGCGTCGGCGAAGTACTCCGTACGTGGCACCTACTACAGGAGAGTGAGTGACCGTGATCGATCCGCCCACCGTCGAGCACGGACGCATGTACGAGCATGCCGAACGCCATAATTGGCGCAACTGGGGCCCGTACCTCAGCGACCGGCAATGGGGGACGGTGCGCGAGGATTACAGCGCCACCGGTGAAGCGTGGGACTACTTTCCCTTCGACATCGCGCACAAGCGCGTCTACCGCTGGGGCGAAGACGGCATCTTCGGCATCTCCGATATCAATCAGCATTTGTGCTTCGCGCTTTCGATGTGGAACGGCAACGACGATCGCATCAAGGAGCGCCTCTTCGGTCTCTCCGGATCGCAAGGCAATCATGGCGAAGACGTCAAGGAGTACTACTACTACCTCGACAACCTGCCGTCGCACGCGTACATGCGCGCGCTCTACAAATATCCGCATGCGGCCTATCCCTATCAAGCGCTAATCGACGAGAATCACCTGCGCGGGCGCAGCCAGCCCGAGTACGAGTTGATCGATACCGGCATTTTCGATCAAAACGCGTACTTCGACATCGAGATCGAGTACGCAAAAGCCGCCTTCGACGATGTCTTGATCCGTATCCAAGCGACGAATCGCGGCGCAGACGCGCACGTCCTCCATCTGCTGCCGACACTCTTCTTTCGCAACGAGTGGTCGTGGCGCGAGGGCATCGAGCGTTCGGCGATCGAGCTGCGCCACAACGTGCGCGGCATTCACGCGCTCGTCGCCCATCAAGCCAATCTGGGCGATTACTGGTTTTACGCCAAAGACGCGACCGCCATGCTCTTCACCGAGAACGAAACGAATTTTGAATCGCTCTATGGCGTACCGAACCGCACGCCGCGGACGAAGGACGGGATCGGCCGCTACCTCGTTCACGGCGAGACCGCCGCGGTCGACGACATGCGCGGCACGAAGGTCAGCGCGCATTATCCGATGACCCTCGAGCCCGGCGAAACGCGCACGATCGAGTTGCGCCTCTCGAAAGCCACCCACGACCCGCCGTTCGGCAGCGCGTTCGACGAGACGTTTGCCAAACGCGTGGAAGAAGCGGACGCGTTCTACGAAGAGATCAACCCGTTCCATGCCGACGTCGAAGCGCGGCGCGTCCAGCGTCAGGCATTCGCCGGCCTTTTGTGGACGAAGCAATTTTATCACTACAACGTCCCACGCTGGTTGAGCGGCGATCCGCTCCAACCGCCGCCGTCTCCGCAACGTCTCTTCGGCCGCAACCACGAGTGGATCAACTTCGACTCGGCTGAAGTGATGTCGATGCCGGATAAGTGGGAGTATCCGTGGTTCGCGGCATGGGATCTTGCCTTTCACACGGTTGCGTTCGCGCTGATCGATCCCGCCTTCGCGAAGGGCCAGCTCGTGTTGCTGGCGCGCGAGTGGTTCATGCACGGCAACGGGCAACTTCCCGCCTACGAATGGGCGTTCAGCGACGTCAACCCGCCGGTGCACGCGTGGGCAGCTCTGCGCATCTACCAAATCGAACAGAAAGAGCACGGGCGCGGCGACGTCGCGTTCCTCGAACGTATCTTTCAGAAGCTCCTTCTCAACTTCACGTGGTGGGTCAACCGCAAGGACGCACAGGGAAACAACGTCTTTCAGGGCGGCTTCCTGGGCCTGGACAACATCGGTATCTTCGATCGCAGCAAGCCGCTGCCGACCGGCGGATTCTTGAATCAGTCCGACGGCACGAGCTGGATGGGCGTGTACACGCTCAATATGCTCGCGATCGCCATCGAGCTTGCAATACACAACAACGTGTACGAAGACATCGCGATCAAGTTCTTCGAGCATTTCCTCTACATCGCCGACGCGATGAACCACCTCGGCGGCTCGGGCCTTTGGAATCACGAAGACGGCTTCTACTACGACATGCTCATGCTCGACGACGGCGAGAAGATTCCAATGCGTATCCACTCGATGGTCGGTTTGCTGCCGCTGCTCGCCGTCGAGATCATCGAGCCCGAAGAATTCAATTCGCTGCCCGATTTCAAGCGCCGCGTCGAGTGGTTCATCATGCATCGGCCCGAACTCGCGCGCAACGTCGCCAGCATCGACGAAACCGGCGTCGGTCAGCGCCGGTTGCTTTCGATCGTGAGCCGCGAGCGCTTGGCCCGCATTCTCAAGACGATGCTCGATGAAAACGAATTCTTGAGTCCCTACGGGTTGCGCGCGCTCTCGCGCTACCACAAAGAACACCCGTTCGTCTTACGCCTCGATGGACAAGAGTATCGCGTCGACTACGAACCAGCCGAGTCGACCAGCGGACTCTTCGGCGGCAATTCCAACTGGCGCGGACCGGTGTGGTACCCGCTGAACTACTTGTTGATCGAAGCGCTGCAGAAGTTCCATTATTACTACGGCGGCACGCTCAAGGTCGAAGCGCCGACCGGGAGCGGGACGATGTGCGACCTGTGGGAGGTGAGCGCAATGCTCTCGGGCCGGCTGATCGATCTCTTCCTTCCTGACGATCACGGCCATCGCCCGGTATTCGGCGGCGCAAAACAATTCAACGATCCCTACTGGCGCGACAACATCCTGTTCTACGAATACTTTCACGGCGACAACGGCGCCGGGATCGGTGCGAGCCACCAAACCGGATGGACGGCGCTGGTAGCAAAGCTCATCGAGCAGCGCAGCGAATACGGATGAGTGTGAGGTACCCGCACATCCCGCGCCGGGCCGTCATCCTCTCGTTCGAAGGGCCCGACCGCTATTCGATGGTCGGCGGCCTCGGGGTGCGCGTGACCGAACTCGGAATCGCACTCGATGACGCCGGCATACGCACCGATCTCATCTTCGTCGGCGACCCGCACCGCGACGCGGTCGAGTCACGCGGTACCGCGCTGACCCTGCGGCGCTGGTGTCAATGGATCTCGAGCCACCATCCGCTCGATGTGTACGACGGTGAGTGGGGCAAGATGGAGGACTATCGCAATTCGGTTCCGCCATTCGTCCTCGACGACGTGTTGCGCCCTGCCGCTGCGCACGGCGAGCGCGTGCTGGTCATGGCTGAAGATTGGCACGTGGCGCCGGCGGTTTTCACCCTCGATCGTCTCGCGCGCGATGCCGGCATACGCGACGCACTGACGATCCTGTGGAATGCCAACAATACCTATGGTTTTCACACGATCGATTTTCACGCGCTCGCAGCGGCCGCGACGATCACCTGTGTGAGCCGGTACATGAAGTTTGAGCTCGCGCAACACGGTGCGCAGGCGTTGGTTATTCCCAACGGCATTCCCGAGCGCGTCTTCACCGAGGCAAGCGCTGCCGGTGCCGCGTATCTGCGCCGCATGCTCGCAAATCGCCATCTGTTGCTCAAAGTCGGGCGCTTCGACCCCGACAAACGCTGGCTCCAGGCCATCGATGCCGTCGCCGATTTGCGCGCGGCAAGCGTACCGGTGCAGCTGATCGTGCGTGGCGGCAAAGAGCCGTACGCCGGTGAGGTTTTCGCGCGCGCGATCCAGCGCGGGCTCGTTATCGACGACGTCCAGCTCGATGCGCCATCGGCCGAATCGCTCGCCGGCGTGCTGGCGAATAGCCACGCCGACATCGTCAACATCCGCAGCTTTTTACCCGACGAGCTGCTCTACACGCTCTACGCCGCGGTCGACGCAGTGCTCGCAAATAGCGGCAAGGAGCCCTTCGGACTCGTCGGTTTGGAAGTGATGGCGTCGGGCGGCATCGCCGTCTGCGGCTCGACCGGCGAAGATTACGCACGCGCCTTCGATAACGCGATCGTCTGCGACACCGCCGACCCGGTTGAACTTTCGAGTTATCTCGAACGCTTCTGGAGCGATCCGGGATCGCGCGAACGGATGATCGAGAGCGCCCACGTCACCGCACAACAATTTATCTGGCCGTCGGTTCTCGATATACTCGACGCGAAGCTCGCCTTCGCGACCGCTCTTTAAGTGCCGCAGCGCTCTACCGAGGTCGTCATTATCGGCGCGGGCGCCGCCGGGCTGGCGGCGGCGCGACGCCTGCACGACCGCGGCATCGATTTTTTACTGCTCGAAGCACGCGATCGCGCCGGCGGCCGCGCCTACACCGTGTCGTCTCCGCACGGACCGTACCCGATCGAGCTGGGCGCCGAATTCATTCACGGCGCCGCGCGATCGACGCGCGCATTGATGCGCGAGATCGGTGAAGAAGCCGTTCCGAGCAGTGGCGAATCCTTTCGTTGGTTTCGCGGTCATCTCGAGCCTTCGCCCGATCGCTGGGACGCGGCGGAGCGAGTGCTGAGACGCGTCGACGTAGCAGGCCCGGATCAAAGCGTTGCGGCGTTTCTCGACACGATTCCCGGCGACGAACTTTCGGCCGAGCAGCGCGCCGACGTGTGCGCGCTCGTCGAAGGGTTCGATGCAGCGATCATCGAGGACGCCGGCATCATCGGCATCGCCAAGGAGTGGCGCAGCGGCGTCAACGATACCTCACACCGTCCGCTGCACGGCTATGCGCCGATGATGCAACACCTCGCGAGCATTGCCGGCGAACGCCTGCTCTTGCAAACCGAAGTCCGGCGGATTGATTGGTCGACGCATTCGCTCACGATCGAGGCGAACCGCGCCGGGACGCCGCTGCGCATTAACGCGAAGCGCGCGATCGTCACACTTCCGATCGGCGTACTCCGGGCGCGCGCCGATCTTTTTGCGCCGGTGCTCCCTTCCGATAAGCGAGCGGCGATCGAAGCGATTGCAATGGGGCCCGTCATCAAGGTTGCGCTGGAATTCCGCGATGCATTTTGGACGAAGATCGATGGCGGGCGCTACCACAAGGCTGGGTTCTTTCAAGCTCCGGATTGTCCGATGCGAACGTTGTGGACGCGCATTCCCGATCGCTCACCGGTGCTCATCGGTTGGACCGGTGGCGGCGCCGTACTGCGCCTGCGCCAAAGCGGTCTCGATCCGACACAAGCTGGGCTCGATGCTGTTGCGGTGCTCTTTCCATCGGTCGACCTGCGCGCTGAACTGCTTGAGAGCTATCTGCACGACTGGGACACGGATCCGTTCGCGCTTGGCGCCTACAGTTATTTGCGCGTCGGTGGCGGGGACGCGCGCGCGCGCCTTGCTGCGCCGATCGACGATACGCTCTTCTTTGCCGGCGAAGCGGCGTCGAGCGACGACGCCGGCACCGTTGCCGGGGCGTTCGACAGCGGTTACTCGTCGTCCGATCTGGTAGCCAAGTAGGTCACGACGTCCCACGCATTGTGAATGCCGATGAAGATTAGCATGACGGTCGCCGCGCCGATCGCGTACGCCGCGTCCTCCGAAAAGCTTGCCAGGCAGAAGCCGCCGACGCACAACACGAGATACGTGACGAACGGCAGGACGATAAACCAGATCCAATCGCTGAGGTCGGCGCTGTAATTATCGAGGCGCCTCGCACGTCGACCAGTGTTGAATGCGTAAGCGGCGCCGAAGAGCCCCATCAGACCGATCAACGTTCCCGCAAAGGCCGGCACGCGCCATGGCGCGGCGTAGACAACCGAGTTGAAAAACGCAGCGCAAAAATGCACCACCGTCGGCGAACTGAAGATCGACGTGCCGTCGCTCGTCGGCCTCGTGCCGATACGTCGCCGCAGATCGGTCGAGAGCGTCACGACGATGAACACCAGACCCGTCAGCGCCGCCGACGACGAGCCGGTGATGACGTAGAAATTTTCCCACGCTTTGAAGATCGACGCTTCGTTCATACCGATGCCAGTTGTCCGATGCGCGTGCCCATGCGCTCCGCATACGCGTAGGCCTCACCGTCGCTCGGGGCTTCGGCGTAAACGCAAAACGTCGGATCTGATGCATCGGGGAGCACCAACACCCACCCGTCGTCGTGCCGGACACGCAGCCCCTCGAAGAGCTCGATCTGATCGCGCGGTTGCTCGGCGATAAGCGAACGCATGACGCGGCCCTTGTGCTCCCACGGGCACGGAACCGTGACGGTTGCGACGTGCCATTCGGGCAGCATGTCGACCAGGTCGCTGAGGCGGCCACCCTCGCGTCCCAAGAGCTCCAATACCTTTGCCGAGCCGTAGAGCGCATCGAATGCCGGGTGCAATTCCGGAAAGATCACCTCGTAGTTCGCGCCGCCCGCGAAGGCGAGGTCGCGGCCGCGCGATTCCGCGAGTGCCATCAACGAACGGCGGTCGCTGCGCGCGCGCACGACTGTCGCGCCGTAGCTCTGCGCGATGCGTTCGATCGCTCCCGGTGCCATGACCGGAACCGCGACCGCGGTGGCGCCGGCGCGCACCACCATCAAGGTCAAGAGCGCGATCAGCTCGTTCCCATCGACGATACGCCCGCGGTCGTCGACCAGCGCAAAGGTTTCGCCGTCGTGATCGAGCAGAATGCCGAGATCCGCGTGCAGCGTTCCAACGATGTCGCTCAATTGCGCGAGCGCGTGCGCGCGCTCGCCATCGGCGTGAACGCGGTTGTCGTCGAAGTACGCGTTGAGCGCGATCGTCTCGATGTTGAGTTTGCTCAGGATCCGCGGCAACACGAGCGCCGCGTTGCCGTTGGCATAGTCGATCACGACGCGAAAGCGCCGCGCGGCCAAGCCCTGCGGCGCGAGCGCGGAGAGAAATGCGGCGGTGTAGCTTTCGAGCGCGCGCGCGGGGAAGTCGAGCAGTCCAACGCCGTCCATCGCTACCCGGCGAAAGTCCTCGCGGAAGAACAGATTCTCGATCTTACGTTCGGCGGCCTTATCGACGTTGATCCCACCGCCGTCAAAGAACTCGAAGAGCAGCGAGTGGGGATCGCCCGGCGCCAAGCGCACGTGCACGCCGCCGTTTCCGCCCGTCCGGGTCGCGAATCGCGAGAGCGGCAACGGATACGAGCGCAGGTCTTCAACGTTGACGCCGACGCTCAACAAACCCGAGATGATGCAGCGATTCATGATGCGGCTTGCCGGATGCGTGTCGCGCGAGGTCATCACGGCGTCTCCCGGCCGCAAGAACGAGCCGAATGCCTGACCCAGCTTGAGCGCAAACTCCGGCGTGATCTCCAAATTTGCCAGACCCGTCACACCGACGCCGCCGAAGAGCGAGCCGGGCCATTTGATGCCGTAAATCAGCGACATCGAGACGATCGCGCCGGAGCTGACGTTCTTCTCAGGCCACAGCCGCAGGTGCGGTCGAATCACCGCGGATTCGCCGATCACGCAGCGTTCACCGATGACCGCGCCTTCGCCGATCGACGCGCGCGCCTTGACAATCGTACGATTGGCCACCGTGCAATCGGTCAGCTGCGCGTCGTCGCCGACGTAAACGTTCTCCCACAGGACCGAGCGGCTCACGCGCGCGCCCGCCTCGACGATCGAACCATCGCCGATGCACGCCGGGCCCTCGATCTGCGCGCCCGGCCCGATCGTCACGCCGTTGCCCAACTGTACCTGGCCTGCAATCGACGCGCTCGGATCGATCGTGCAATCGGCACCGGTCCACAGGCGCTCGCCGAGCCGATTAGGCGGACGCTGCGTCCGCACGGCGCCCGAAAGCGCATCATAGTTCGCTTGCTGGTATTGTTGCAGATTCCCGACATCGGCCCAGTAATCCGAGATGACGTGGCCGCCAAGACGCTTGCCGTCGCGCAAGAGCAGTGGAAAGATGTCCTTGGAAAAATCGTAATTCTTCCCCGGATCCATGTACGAAAGCACCTCGGGCTCGAGCACGTAGATACCGGTATTGATCGTGTCGGAGAAGACTTCACCCCACGAGGGCTTTTCCAAAAAGCGCGTGATGCGCCCGTCGTCGTCGGTAATCACCACGCCGAATTCAAGCGGATTGTTGACGCGCCATAGTGCGATCGTCGCAGTATTGCCGGCACTGCGGTGCGCTTCGATGAGCGAGCTGAGGTCGACGTCGGTCATCGCGTCGCCGGAGATGATGACGAAGGTATCGCCGGCCAATTGCTTCTGCGCCATTTTCACCGCGCCGGCCGTGCCCAGCGGCGTGTCCTCGACGACGTATTGCATCGAGACGCCGAGCGCCGACCCATCGCCGAAATAGGTTTCGATCTCGTCGGCAAGGTAGTGCAGCGTCGCAACGATCTCGGTGATGCCGTGCTGCTTGAGCAGCTCGACGATGTGGTGCATCACCGGCTTATTGGCGATTGGGGCGAGGGGCTTGGGACGGCGCGACGTGAGCGGGCGCAGACGAGAGCCTTCACCGCCGGCCATCACCACCGCTTTCATCGCGCCTCGCCTCCTCGCGGCCGTTCGTTACACAACGCGCGAACGATCGCAGTAAAGATCGAATGAGTGCTAAGTGCTTCGATCGGCACGGCGAGCTTGCGCTGCCAATTCGGCTCCTCGTCGACCGTACCGGGAACGTTTACCTGATCGAGCGATCCAATCCCGTCTTCGAGTTGCATTAGCACCAGACGCGAGCGCGACCGCGCAAGGTAACGATAGGCTGCAACCAGCAGCGGCGTCAATGCATCGCCATCAACTTCAATGCCCGCCGCCGCACATGCGGCGCGCAACTGGTCGCGCGTCGCCTGATCGGCTTGGTTCCACCAGCCGCCGAACGTCGGCAAGTCATGCGTTCCGGTGCTGGCGACGGCATCGAGCGGATACTCGTCAGGCGAACGGAACCGGCCGTCCCAATCGCGTTCGAAGTACAGGGCCCGGCACGAGAAGACGCGCGCCGGTGCGGTGCGCTCGCGAAAGCCTTCGGGGACCGTGCCGAGATCTTCGCCCACGATCATGCAGCGGTTGCGCACGCTTTCGAGCGCGACGATTCCCAGCATCGCATCGAAATCGTAGTTCACGTACGCGCCGCCACCCTGCGGCAACGCGCGCGGAATGCAGAAGAGCCGCCGCAAACCCATGACGTGATCGATGCGCAGTGCGCCGGCGTGGCGCATGTTGGCGCGCAAGAGTTCGATGAACGGCGCGTAGCGCCGCTCGCGCAAGACGCGTGGGTGAAACGGCACCAGTCCCCAGTTTTGGCCGGCGGCATTGAGCGGATCGGGCGGTGCGCCGACCGAAAGCCCGAGCGCAAACGCACCGGGATCGCTCCAGACGTCGGCGCTGGCAAGATCGACGCCGACGGCCAGATCGCGATAGAGGCCGATCGGCATCGCGCTCGCCGCCGTGGCGGCCGCAGCGAGCTGACGATCGGCAAGCCACTGTAAGAAGATGAAGAACTCGACGCGCTCGGCATGCTGGGCCGCAAAGCGTTCGACCGCCGCGCCGCGGCTGTCTTGCAACTCGGTTGGCCATTGTTGCCAGCTATAGACCTCGTCGTCGAGCGCGCTGAGCTCCTCCATGATGGCTTCGTAGCGCGCCACGTCACGCAGGTGCGGATCGGCCGCGGCGACCTCGTGCCACGGCCGCGATTCGTGTAAGCGCGCGTAGCAGCGCTCCAGGGCTTCGAGTTTGTAGGCCGCGACGCCGGGATAGTCGACGAGTGTCGCCTCACGCAGCGCTTGGGCGTCGAGCCCGTCGAGTGACGCACCGAATTCCACGGCAGCGGTGTGCACGTCGATATACAGCGCATTGAGGTAACGCCGGCTCAACGGTGCGTACGGGCTTGCCGACGACGGATTGCTCAGATCCAATTGATGCAGCGGATTGAGCGCGATGGTTGACGCGCCCGCATCGGATGCGATCGTTGCCAGCTGCGCGAGATCGCTGAAATCGCCGATGCCGTCGTTGTGCGCCGAGCGCAGCGAATAGAGTTGCGCAGCGATGCCCCACGCGGGCGTACGCTCGAGCGGTTTTGGCACGTAAGCGCGCTCGGGCACGACAATTGCATCGTCGTAGTAGCCGATCTCGCGCGGTTGCACGAGGCGGTCGACGCGAATCACTCGCGGCGCCGGCACACTGCTCGCTCGATCGCCAAGCGCTTGATGTATCGCGGCCATTGTCGCCTCAGAAACCACGACCGGATTGCCGAACGCGTCGGCGTAGCGATCGTCGATCATTCGGCGACGAGTAGGGCGAGCGTGCGCGCGCCCAGCGGAAAGACAGCGCCCGGCAGAAAGCGCGTATCCGGCGCAAGGCGCTGCGGCCGCGTCGTATCGAGGATCAAGCGCCAGCCGGCGAACGTCGGCAAGCGCGGGAGGATGAACGGAATCTCTCGATCGTGGGCGTTGAGAAGCATGAGAAACGTGTCGTCGTACTCAGGATATCCGCGCAAGCTGACGAAGCGATCGCCGGTGTCGCCGCCGAACAGCGCAGCCAGCGTGCGGCGCGCGGGATCGTGCCAATCAGCATCGACCATTTCGCGACCGCTCGCGTCCATCCAGGTGATATCTTTGAGCCCGCTCGGCGAGGTAGCGCTTCCCTTGAAAAAGTGCGGCCGCCGAAAGAGCGGATGCATGCGACGCAGTTCGACCAGATCGCGCACGAAGTCGACCAGTTCCGGATCTTCCTGCACGTTGGTCCAGTCGAGCCAGCCTATCTCGTTGTCTTGGCAATAGGCGTTGTTGTTGCCGAGTTGTGTCTTGGAAACTTCGTCGCCGGCGAGCAGCATCGGCAATCCCTGTGAGAGCAGGAGCGTTGCCAAGAGATTTCGTTTTTGCTGCGCGCGTAGATTGCGGATCGCGGTATCGTCGGTCGACCCTTCGACCCCGCAATTCCAGCTATAGTTCGCGTTATGGCCGTCGTGATTGCCCTCGAGGTTGGCCTCGTTGTGCTTGCGGTCGTAGCTGACCAGGTCGTTGAGCGTAAAGCCGTCGTGCGCGGTGACGAAGTTGATGCTCGAGCGCGGCCGCCGTCCGGTGCGATCGAAGATGTCGCTCGAACCGGTCAGTCGCGAAGCGAGCTCCGGAATCATCCCGTCGTGACCTTGCCAAAACCGGCGTACCGTGTCGCGATAGCGGTCGTTCCACTCCGACCAGCCGGCCGGGAAGTTGCCGAGCTGATAGCCGCCCGGCGAAAGATCCCATGGTTCGGCGATCAGCTTGACGCGCGCGAGGACCGGATCTTGCTGCACCGCGGCGAGAAACGCGCTGCCTTGCGAAAACGCCCCCTCGGGCCGCCCCAGCGCGGGCGCGAGATCGAAACGAAATCCGTCGACGTGCATCTCGTTGACCCAGTACCGCAACGAGTCGGTGACCATCTGCAACGTGCGCGGATGCGAAAGGTTGAGCGTGTTGCCGCAGCCGGTATAGTCGGCGTAGTAGCGCCCATCTTCGAGATGATAGTAGCTCTTGTTGTCGATCCCGCGCATCGAAAGCGTCGGTCCGAGATGATTGCCTTCGGCGGTGTGATTGTAGACGACGTCGAGCAAGACTTCGATGCCGGCCTCGTGCAAACGCTTGACCATGGTCTTGAATTCGCCCAGCGACGAGCCCGAGAGCAGGCGCGGATCCGGCGCAAAAAACGCGATCGAGTTGTATCCCCAATAGTTGCGTAGGCGCCGCTCGACCAGGAGCCGGTCGTCGACCGACGCGTGCACCGGCAGCAGTTCGACCGCCGAAACGCCCAGACGCGTGAGATACTCGACGATCGGCGGCGATGCCAATCCGGCGAACGTGCCGCGCGTCTCGGGACTGACTTGCGGATGCTTGATGGTGAAGCCGCGCACGTGCATCTCGTAGATGATGGTTTCGTGCCAGCGCGTGTAGAGCCGCCGGTCCTCGCCCCAGGTGAAGGCGGTATCGACGACGACGCACTTGGGCATCGCCGCAGCGTTGTCGCGCCGGTCGAACGAGAGATCGGCCCGCGACGACCCGACGCGATAGCCGAAGTTGGCGTCGGTCCAGCGCACGAAGCCCGAAAGCTGCTTCGCGTACGGATCGATCAACAGCTTATGATGATTGAAGCGATGGCCACGCTCGGGGTCGTACGGCCCGTAGACGCGATACCCGTAGAGCGTGCCGCGCTCGATCTCGGGCAAGTACCCGTGCCAGATTTGGTCGGTGTATTCGGGCAGTGCGATGCGCCGCAACTCGCGCGTGCCGCGCGCATCGAACAGACACAGCTCGACCCGCTCAGCGTTCTCCGAAAAGAGCGCGAAGTTGACGCCGCTGCCGTCCCACGTCGCGCCGAGCGGATACGGGCGCCCCGGCAGAACGGCGGCGCGACCGACCGGCTTCACGGGCGCACCGGACGAAAGTAGACGGCGGCCAGCGGCGGCAGCGTGATCGAGAGCGACTGCTCGCGCCCGTGCGACGGAATCGCCTCGACCGCGACCGCGCCTAAGTTTCCGACGTTGCCCCCGCCGTAGCGTGACGAATCGCTATTGAGCACTTCTTCATACTGTTCGGCAGGCGGCACGCCGATGCGATAGCCGTAACGTACGACCGGCGTAAAGTTCGCGACGACGACCAGCACGTCGTTCGGATCATGCGCGTGACGAATGAACGCGATCGCCGAGTTTTCGACGTCCTGGTGATCGATCCACGAAAATCCGTCGCGTTCGTTGTCGCGCTCGTACAGCGCGGCAGTGGAACGATAGAGATGGTTGAGATCGCGCACCAGCAGCTTCACGCCGGCGTGCCAGCCGTTATCGTCGATCAGGACGTCCCAATCCAGACTGCGATCGTGATTCCATTCCCGGCTCTGCGCGAATTCATCGCCCATGAAGAGCAACTTCTTGCCCGGGTGCGCATACATGTAGCTGTAGAGCAACCGCACGTTGGCAAATTGCTGCCAGCGATCGCCGGGCATCTTCTCGAGAATCGAACCCTTCCCGTGCACAACTTCGTCGTGCGAGAGCGGCAGGACGAAGTTCTCGTCGAAGGCGTAGATCAGCGAAAAGGTCAGCTCGTTATGGTGATACTTGCGATGCACGGGCTCGTGCGAAAGATACTGCAGCGTGTCGTGCATCCAGCCCATGTTCCACTTGAAGCCGAAACCGAGTCCACCGAGGTAGGTCGGCGCCGACACTTTGGGCCACGCGGTCGATTCCTCGGCGACCGTGATGATGCCCGGGACCTCGCGATACACCGTTTCGTTGGTGCGCTTGAGAAACGCGATGGCTTCGAGATTTTCGCGGCCGCCGTATTGGTTGGGCACCCATTCGCCCGGCTCGCGGCTATAGTCGAGGTACAGCATCGACGCGACCGCATCGACGCGCAATCCGTCGACGCCGTATTCTTGCAGCCAAAACAGCGCATTGTGCACGAGGTAGTCGGCAACCTCGGTACGCCCGAAGTTGAAGATATACGTGTCCCAATCCGGATGCCAGCCCTGGCGCGGATCGGCATGTTCGTAAAGATGGGTGCCATCGAAAAGCGCGAGCCCGTGCTCGTCGGCGGGAAAGTGCCCGGCGACCCAATCGATGATGACGCCGATATCCATTGCGTGCGCGCGATCGACGAAGTTGCGGAACTCTTGCGGCGTCCCGAAGCGCGACGTTGGCGCGTAAAGTCCGATCGGCTGATAGCCCCACGATCCATCGAAGGGGTGCTCCGAGACGGGCATCAGCTCGAGATGCGTGAAGCCCATCTCCTTGACGTAGGGTAAGAGCCGATCGGCCAGTTCGTCGTAGGTGAGAAAACGGTTCCCTTCCTCGGGTACGCGCTGCCACGAACCGAGATGTACTTCGTAAATGGCCATCGGCGCGCCGCGATGTTGCATCGCACCTCGCTCTTGCGTCCATGCCGTACCGGTCGAACTCGGAAGGCGGGTGACGATCGAGGCGGTGTTGGGCCGCAGCTCGCAAGCAAATGCGTACGGATCGGCTTTGAGCGGGAGTAACGTACCGTCAGCCGCGTAGACGGCAAACTTGTAGCGCGCGCCCTCACGGACGTTCGGCACGAAAACGCGCCAGATACCGGTTGCATACTCGACGTGCATTGGATTCTCGCCGAGCTGCCAACCGTTGAAATCGCCCACGACGCAGGCGCCGCTTGCGCCCGGTGCCCACACGGCAAACTCAACACCGTCTTGACCGTCGCGGGAGCGATGGTGTGCGCCCATCCAAAGATAATGCATGTAGTGCTAGTGTGCTATTCCGGCGAGAGCATCGTATACGGCACGCGTCCGTTCGCGCAAGTGCGTGAGGTCGCCGTCATTTTCGATCACATAGTCAGCCCGAGCGCGAGCTTCTTCCGGGTCGATCTGTGTCTTTATGCGCGCGAGGATATGCGCGGGGTCAACATGATCGCGTTCAACGACGCGCTCGATGCGCTGCTCGAGCGGCGCAATCACCACGACCGCCTTGTCGACCATGTCGATGTAGCCGCTTTCAAAGAGCAACGGTACCACGTGCACGATCAGTTGATCGGGTTTGGCGTAGGTTTCGCGCTCCTTGGCGAGACGCCGCACGAACGGATGAACGATCTCATTGAGGCGGGCGAGCGCTTGGGGATCGGAAAAGACGACCTCGGCAAGTGCTGCGCGGTCGAGCGCGCCTCCACGCACGAATTGCGGCCAGGTATGCGCGATGGCGAGCAAGCCGTCGGAGTTCGGGGCGACGGCTTCGCGCGCCAGTTCATCGGTGTCGATGATATACGCGCCCAGCTCCGCGAAGATGCGCGCGACCTCGCTCTTCCCGGCGCCGATACCACCCGTAAGCCCAACCCGGAGTCCCATGGAAGGCGAGGGGTTCGGCGCACTCGTGGCACCCACCCCGCTCCTTCGGGCAGTGGAATTGCCAGGACCAATGCGTCATCTCGAATCCTAGGAATTCTGGCGTGGAAAGTAGACATAGTGGGGATGTCATTCGGGTGTTTGGCATGCCGCGCCATCATAGTCGCCGCAGCGTTTGCATTATTAGCTCTTGGCCATCCGCGCGCGGCGTTTGCCGATGTTGAGACCTGCGGGGCACATTTGCTTCCCATCGTCGCCGTTGAATACGCCGGAACAACGCCCGGCGCCAGCACAACTCACTATTTCATCCAAGAAACCAACAACGGGGCAACCACGAACTTTGGCGCCTCTATCGGCGTCTCGTTCGGTCCTGTAAACGTGGGCGTGAGCGGCGGCGAGACCTACGCGGACGTGTCACCAATAACCTGGTTCTTCCCGAACGAATCAACGCTGCCAACCGGATCGACGGACGCTAGCTGCTGGCCGTCCGTCCCTATGCCGGCATGATTGTCCCCCTGGCGCTATTGCCAACCATGCCTGAGCGAGCGAGGTGCGACGGTTCGATGGAAACCGGCTCGCCGATTGTCGCGTCGGGAGACCGTGCTGCGGGCTATATCCGATCCATCGCTGAACTCCGCGACGCAGACGGCAACTCCGTAGGCTGGATCTATCTCGTAGAACATACTGATAAGGGTCAAGCCGAATACGTACAGGCAAATGGAACGATGAACGGTCATGATCTCGGGTATTTTCACATTCGTCTCACCTCCGGATCACTATCCTCGGTCGGACGACTCAACGGGCTGCCCGGTGATCTCAAGGTCCAGAAGTGCTCGATTAGTAAAACGAATTAGCTAGGCGGCTCTCCCCCTTGAGATATAAAAAATGGAGTGCGATTTCTCGCACTCCATTTGGTTTCGTCGGTCCCTCGACTACGGCGCTACGCGCCTACGCTCGGGATGACAAGGTAGTTACGCTCGGGATGACAAGGCCGCTACGCGTCTACGGTTGGGGCAACGAGGCTCGCCGGAGCGACCGCGTCCGCAACCGTACCGAGGGTGTCTTCTTCCAAGTGCACGTACTCCTCGATCTCTTCGGGCGGAATGTCCGCAACGTGTTGAATCGAAGCCGTGATGCGGCGCGTTCCGCTGTTGATCGTGAGCAGCGTAACCTCGACGTCTTGACCTGCATTGAACTGCACGCTCGGATCGAACTCACCCTTGGGAACCATCGCGAGGATGCCCGGGAAGATTTCGACCAGCAAGTAGTTCGGCGTGACCTTGACGATCTGCGCCGGCAGCTTGTTCGCTTCGAACAGCTTGTCGGCGTGCTCGTCCCATGGATCGGGGAGCGCGTGCTTGAGTGAGAGACTCACTTTCTTCGCTTCCGCATCGAATTTCATGATCTCGACGTTCACGATGTCGCCGATCTTCACGACTTCCGAGGGGTGCTTGATCCGCGCATAGCTCAGTTCACTGTTGTGAATGAGCCCGTCGATGCCACCGAGATCGACGAACGCACCGAAGTCCGCCAACCGGACCACGACACCTTCGCGAATTTGGCCGACTTCCAGCGTGTCGAGCAGCTCTTGCTTCTTGGCCTGCAGCTCTTCTTCGAGCACGAGGCGCTGCGAGAGCACGACGCGATGACGCTTGTGATCGAGATCGATCACCTTGAGGCGCAACTTCTGACCGACGAGTTCGTCGAGATTGCCGACCGGCTGACGCCGGATCTGCGATGCCGGCACGAAGCCGCGCATGCCCAAGTCGACGAGGACGCCGCCCTTGACGACTTGCGTCACGGTGGCTTCGATGACTTCGTCGTTCTGATGCGCTTCGATGACCTTCTCCCAGGTCTTGAGCGCGCGCGCGCGGCGTTCGGACAGGAACAGCGTTCCGTCCATATCGTCGATGCGGTGAATCATCACCTCGAGGGTGTCACCGACTTTGAGCGCCTTGGGATCGACCGCAAGCGAGAGTTCGCGGAATGGAAGCACGCCTTCGGACTTGCCGCCGACGTCGACGAGTAATTCGTCTTTATCTTTCTGAACGATCATGCCGTTCAGAACTTGTCCCTCGTCGAGGACCTTGAGCGACTCTTCATAGAGGCGCTGTTCGAGTGCGAGTTGATCTTCCTCGTAAGTAGCGGGAGCGATTTCAGTTGTAGAGATGTTGTGGTTCCTACCTAACAATTTATAATTTGCGGATCAACGCTGACAGTTTCTGCACCACCAGGTTCCGCGTTGCGCGATCACCGTTCGAACGATCGGTTTTCCGCACCGCGGACAAGGCTCCCCGAGCTTGCCATACACCGAAAGGACGTTTTGGAATCCCCCTCGGCGGCCTTCGGCATCCACGTAATCATCGACGCTCGTGCCGCGCATTTCGGTTGCACGGGCTAAAACGTCGCGGATCGCGTGGTAGAGCCGGCGCACGGCCGGCTTCGTTAACGCCTTGGCGGGCCGGCCGGGACGAATCCCGGCTTCCCAAAGCGCTTCGCAGGCATAGATGTTGCCGATGCCCGCGATGCGATGCTGATCGAGCAATAATGACTTGATCGGCGTCGTCCGCCCAGAGAGCATACCTGCAAAGCCCTCCGGTGTAAAGGCGGAAGACAGGGGTTCCACGCCCAGCGCCGCGTCCCAGGGCTCGTCCGGTTCCACCAGCCGCATCCGCCCAAATGTCCGCACATCGGCAAAACTCAGGCGCGTTCCATCCGTATAATGGAGCACCACGTGGGTGCCGGGATAGTCCGCTTCGCCCGGGCGCTGGAGCACCAAACGGCCCGTCATCCGCAAGCTGGTGACCAATTTTCGGCCCGAACCCAGCTCCATCACGACGTATTTTGCTCGACGTCCGATGCCCTCGATTCGCTCGCCGGGTAGGGCAGCGACAAACTTGACGCCGGGCGGCGCCACGGCCATTTTCGGAAGGTAAATCTTTACGGATTCGATCGTCTTGCCCGCGACGGTATGCGCGAGGCCGCGGGCAATCGTTTCAACTTCGGGAAGCTCGGGCACTCGCCCAGATTACCAGCCCCCGCGCCGCTCGACCTGGATCCATTGCGTCTTGCCAGGTACCGGCGTGATGTGCGCGTCGTATTCGCCCGGCTGATTCGCACCGAACGCGCTGATTTCGTGGAGGTCCGGCTGCAAATGCGCAAAGCAGAAAGAGCCGTCGGGTTGCACGGTCGTAGTTACGACTTCGGTCGCAGAGCGCGCAACGATGACGTTGTCGGGGATGCCGGGTGCGTACGCTAGCGCGACGACTTTCAACGGATCGACGTCGATGCGCCCGCAGATTGCTCCGGTGACCGAAAGATCGGGCGAAAAGCTGCTCACAGCAGAGGCACAGAGTGGTGTCGCGACCAGTGCCGCTCCCAGCGCGATCGCCGACAGAGGTATGAGTTTCATGTCTTCTATAACGCCGAAAGGCGCAAAAGAGTGACGCCCTTGACAATTCCGTCTTT
This sequence comes from Vulcanimicrobiota bacterium, assembly GCA_963837195.1. Lineage (GTDB taxonomy): Bacteria > Vulcanimicrobiota > Vulcanimicrobiia > Vulcanimicrobiales > Vulcanimicrobiaceae > Aquilonibacter. The sequence continues at coordinate 1,917,967 of CAWIMO010000006.1, read as the reverse complement.
CGTCGCTTCACCCGCGGGCAATTCGATCACGTATTTCGCTGTGCCCGCGCGGCGCGGAATCGAGTCGTCGGGCGCGGTTTCGGGCACGACCGGCACGTTCGCGGCAACACTGCGCACGGTGCCATCAGCCGCAACGAAGACCATGTCGAGCGGCACGAGGGTATCTTTCATCCAAAATTCTACCGGCGCATCCGCATCGAACACGAATACCATGCCGGTGTGCGCGGGCAAATTCGTCACGCTCATCAAGCCGGTTTCGCGTTGGTCTTCGGTCTTGGCCACTTGCAGCACCAGCATCGCCTTGGGCGCATTCACGACGATGGTCGGCAAATGCTGCGGCGCCGGCGTTGCCTGCGCGATCAGGATAGCGAGCAGCAGTGCAATCATACTTCGGCTTCCTCCGCCATCATCTCGACGTCATACCAGTTCGCGCCGGACTTCACCGTCACTTCGAGCGGGACCGAGAGCCGGAGAGCCTCCTCCATCTCGCGGCGCACGAGATTCGCAAGCGCCTGTACCTGATCGCGGCGCACTTCGAAAATCAACTCGTCGTGAATCTGCAAGAGCATCGTCGCATCGAGTCCGGCGGCACGCACCGCGCGGTCGGTCTTCACCATTGCAAGCTTCATCAAGTCGGCCGCGCTGCCTTGTAATGGGGCATTGGTGGCTTCGCGTTCCGCCGCCGATCGCAGCATGTAGTTGCTCGAGGTCAGTGCCGGCATGTAGCGGCGCCGTCCCAGGATCGTGGTCACGTAGCCGAGTTCGCGCGCCTCTTCGAGCGTGCGATCGATGTACGCACGTACGGAAGGAAAGCGCGCAAAGTAGGCTTCGGTAATCTCGCGCGCCTGCGCGCGTGGAATCTCCAGGCGTTGCGCCAAGCCGAAATCCGACATCCCGTAGAGCAGCCCGAAGTTGACGCTCTTGGCCATGCGCCGCTGATTGCCGTCGACGCTAACGCCGGTCGCCACCTCGAAGATCTGGCGTGCGGTGAAGTCGTGAATGTCCTGCCCGTCTTCGAAGGCGGTGCGCATGGCTTCGTCGCCCGAGAGGTCGGCCATCAGCCGCAGTTCGATCTGACTGTAGTCGGCCGCGAGCAAGACGTACTCGGGGCTCTTAGCCACGAACGCCTTACGAATACGCCTTCCCAGATCGCCGCGCACCGGAATGTTTTGCAAATTCGGATTGGTCGACGAGAGCCGCCCCGTCGCCGTCGCCGTTTGATTGAAGACGGTATGCAAGCGCGACTGCGCGTCGAGCAACTGCGGGATCACGTCGATGTAAGTATTCTTGAGCTTGGTGACTTCGCGCCACTCGAGCACGAGCGCGCAGATCGGATAGTCTTTGGCCAGTCCTTGCAAGACTTCGACGCCGGTTGCCCAGCCGGTCTTGGTCTTCTTGCCGCCCGGAATCTGCAGCTTGCCGAAAAGGATATTGCCCAATTGCTGCGGCGAGCCGATGTTGAACTCTTCACCGGCAAAATCGTAGATGCGCCGCTGCAAGCGCGCAGCGGCGCTTTCCACTTCGTGCGCGAGCACGATCAGTTCGGACGGGTCGACGGCGATACCGGCAGCTTCGATGCGCGCCAGCAGCGGCGCAAGCGGCACCTCGACCTCCTCGTAGACGCGCATTTGCGCGCGTTCTTCGAGCACCGGGCGCATCACGTCGAGCAGTTGCAGCGTCGCATCGGCGTGTGCGGCAGCGTCATCAGCTGGCGCGGCTTGCAAGTGTTCGGCCGCAGCATCGGCGATGGCGGAAAACGTGCGCGATGGATTGAGCAGGTGCGCTGCAAGCATCGCGTCGTCAGCCACGTCGCTCAGAGCCACGCCGTGCGCCTCGAGCACGCGGGCCACGCGTTTCGCGTCGTACGCCACGACGCGCGGCGAGTGCTCGAGCGCGTGCGTCAACGCCGCGCGCACCGGCCCGTGTGCGAGTGCGCCCGCGGCGAAAGCAATACCCGTGCCGCGCGCCCCCGAGACGCCGATCGCGTCTTCGCGCACGGCGAGAGCCACCCGCTCGCCGGCCGCCAGCGCGCGCAGCTCTTCAGCCAACCGCTCGAATTCGGGCGGATCGACCGAAGCGACGTAACTGCGATAGATCCCCTCGAGTTTGGCATCGCCGGCGAAGAGCGGCAAGCCGTCGACCGGTGCTTTCAAGCGCGCGAGGAGCGTCTTGAATTCGAGTTGCGCATAGAGAGGATAGAGCGCGGCATCGCTTGGCGCCTCGTAGCGCCGTTCCCAGTCGATCGTGAGGGGCAAGTCGCGACGCACGACCGAGACGTCGCGGCAAATCTGTGCTTGCGTGCCGTATTCCTGCACCAACTTCTCGAGCTTTGGATTGCCGGCGAGTGACGGATCGGCAACCAGCGCATCGAGCGAGCCCGCGGCCTTGAGCAATTTGGTCGCCGTCTTTTCGCCGACGCCCGGAATGCCGGGCAGGTTGTCGGACGGGTCGCCTTTGAGACCGCGATAATCGGGAAGTTGACTTGGCTGCAATGCAAAACGCTCGTAGACGGCGGCCGGGTCGTAACGGCCAAGTTCGGTGATGCCGCGCCGCGTGGTGAGCACCGTCGTGTGCTCGTCGACGATCTGCAGCAAGTCGAGATCGCCGGTTACAACGACCGTGTCTTCACCGATCTCTTCGGCTTGACGCGCGAGCGTCGCGATGATGTCGTCGGCCTCTTGCCCTTCGATCTCGACGATCGGGATGTGGTGCACGGCCAGGACGTCGCGCACCAGCGCGAACTGGCTGCGCAGGTCGTCGGGCATCGCGGTGCGCTGCGCTTTATATTCCTTGTAGAGCGCCACCCGCTCGGCGGGCATGCCTTTGTCGAAAGCCGCGATGATGTGCGTGGGCTTCTCGTCGTTGACGATCTTGTTGAGCATCATCGTAAAGCCGTATACCGCGTTGATCGGCACGCCGCGCACGGTCGTAAGCGGCGGCAATGCGAAGAACGCACGGTAGACCAGACCATACGTGTCGAGCAGCATCAAACGATTCGGTTTCTTGCGTGGCATTACTGAACCGTAATCGGCGATGAAGCCGAAATCACCCGCCCGTCGTCGGTGATCGTGAGGATCGAGAGGACGTAGCGTCCGCGAACGCTCGGGACTTGCACCGCAATCGAGCCGCCGTCGGAGCGCGCAACGTTCCACCAGACCGCTTGCGTGTCAGCTTGCTCGAGCGAAAGGTGCTGCGGCGGCGAGGAGCGCCGCTCGAAGCCTAGCACTTGCGCGTGTTCGCCGGTCGAATCAACCCAGGGGTGCCACGTTTGCCCCTCGGGCGCACTCACTTGCGTCGCGGCGAGTCCCACCGCGAGCAGCGCCGGCGCCGATTCGAAGAGCGCACCGCCCGACGGTGCTCCGCGGCTGACGCGCACGATCGTCGTGGCCGCGCCGGTTGTCACGTCGCGCAGCGTGACGTTCACCGGAACGCCCGCAAGCAACTCGCCGGACGGAATCGCAATGCTTGCGTTCATCGGACGGCCCGGTGCGTCGAGCGCGAGCGGCACGCTGGTCCACGCAATCGCACCGTCGCGCACGAAGGCGGCGCCGACGCGCAGGTCCCCCGGCGCATCGGCAATTCGCACCGTAGCCGTCGCGCGGCCCGCGCGCACCGGCGCGACGACGGTTTGCGTTCCGCTCGCGCTCTCGAGTGTCAGCAGCGCCTCGCCGCGCGCGCCGTCGAGCGACGCGTCGATGTGCGCATCGTCGCCGGCTCGATAGAGGCTGCGGTCGAGCGTGATGCGTACGTTTGCGCTGCCGTTGAGGCTCGTATCTTGCGTGGCCTGCGGCACGATGTCGACCTGCTGTACGTCGGTCGCCTTCGCACCGCGTTCTTGGATCGTCGCGAAGACGAGATTCGTGCCGAGCGAAGGCGCGGTAAAGGTGCCGTGGGCGTGACCGTCGGCGTCGAGCGCGAGTTCTTGCTGCTGCGTTGTCGGCCCGTGCTGCAGCAGCACCGTCACGTGCGCGCCTGCCGCCGGCTTACCGCTGACAATGTCTTCACCGAAGAGATCGAAGTTCACCGGCGTGCCCAGCGTTTGCTGATCGCGATCGAGTTGCAGCCGCACCGCAAAGGGTGCCGTCGGCACCACGATGCGCGTCACTGCACTTGCGCCGCCGGCATCGGCACGCACGCCGTAGGTCGACGGCAATCCGTCGGTGGGATGCGCGATCATCACCGTCGCGCGCCCCTCGCCGTTGGTTTGCACCGTTTGATCCAGCCACGGTGACGTGCCCCACGGACTCTCGGGCGGTGAGTATCCGGGAAATACGTGCGGCGAACGCACGATCCGCACGTGCACCGCCACATCCCCGCGGGACGCGGTGATGTTCACCGGAACGTCTTTGGTGGGATCGCACGGCCCGTCGCATCCGCCGGCGACCTCGAGCGAGAGTCCATTCGCATCGGCATCCACGTGCACGGTCGCGCCCCCGACGCCGCCACCGACTTGGGCGAGCACCGCATAATCGCCGGCGGCGGCTGTTGGCGGAATCGGTATATCGGCCGTAAACGCGCCCGCGCCGTCGACCGGAGCATCGACTTGGGCGAGCACCGTGCCACCCAGGCGCATCGCAATCGAGGCCGTGCCCGTCGCGGGTCGCAGCGATCCGTTTGTGCGCGTCCGGGCGAATCCGACGATACGCACGGTACCGCCGGCATGCACGACTGCCGTGTCGGTGCGAACGCCGACGATCGTGGACGGCAGCGGCGCCTGCGGCAAGAAGCTCGCGAAGGCATAACTCGAGCCCCATTGCGCCAGCGCGAAGACCGGACGCGGCGACTTGCTCCAGCGAACGAGACCATGCGCGTCGGTGTATCGCACCTCAAACGAATTATTGACAACGAATTGTACGCGCACGTGGGCGAGCGCTTGACCCGTGCCAAGATCGGTTGCGTAGAGTAAGAGCTCGCCCGGCGTTTCTTTCGTCAGCAGACCGACACGCGTGCGATTGATCCAAACTTGCTCGCCGACGTCGCCGCGCCGCGCTTCAATCACGAAGAATCCTTCGCGCGAGCCGAGTTGCGCTTCGACTTCGCTGGATTGAAATTGGTAACCACCCGGCGGCGTAAAGCTGAACGCGCTGACCGGACGGCGCCCGCGCGTCGCAATCGCGCGCGGCCGCGCATTGGAACCCGCTGTCACGACGTCGGCTGGATCCACTTGATAGACGGCAAACTGCACGGGCGCGCTGGAGTAGGTATCTAAGCGCACCGTCGTCGGCTGCCACGGCACGTTTGAATCGCTCGCGAAGAGGGCAAAGTAAGCGTCGAGTTTATGCAGATCGACGATCGGCCGTGCGGCAAGCACCGGCGCAGTAAGCAGTGCAAGCGCCGGCAAGATACCCAGGAAGACACGCATTCGAAACACGACGCCTGTGGGGTTTCGCGGCATCCCAGGAACGGTCCCACGGGCAGGTCGGTCTCCCGGCGCCGCATAAAGCGTCACGCGTGAACGAGTCCGATTCCACCGGGAACTCCCTGTCGACGCGTTGCCGTTATTGCGGGTGTGAAGAAAGCTCCCAGCAAACGCCGGACCCTGCCGAGCGCCGCCACTTGCAAGTCATCGTTGCCTGCGCCTCATGTGGACGGCAGTTCACCGTTCTCTCTGCGAACTGATATGCGCGTACTCGCTCTGATCCTCGCGCTGGCCGGCGCCTTTGCGGCGCTGCCTGCAGCCGCCGCGACGCCTGCGCCCAAGGCGTCAAGCGCGCCGCGCTACGTGCCGCCGGTCCCCAAGGTCGCCGAACACGCCGAATTCTTGGTGGAAGTCAATGCCAAGGGGCAAGTGGTGCGGGTGAAATCCGCCAAGGGCACCGGCGATAAAGATCCGGTCTTCAACGCGCAGACCTACGGCAACGTACTGCAGATGTGGATTCGGCATCCTGACGGCACCGCCGAAGTCGGGTTGTATCGCGTCACCTACGACTTCGACCCGCATACCAAGAAAGTGCGGCGCGAGGTTGCTATCGTCCAACGCGGCGGGAGTTGGGGCAACGATCCCGGCGCCGCGACGGAAATGATCGATACCGCGAATCGCGAGTATAAGGAAGCGGTCAAGGCGCAGCAACAGAAGCAGCAGGCAGAGAACAAGAGTCTTCCGCCGTTGGACACGATCGTTGGCCCGACGACGTCGCCGACCCACCGCCCTTAAGCCGGCACTTCCGCGCGAGTTTACCCTCGATCCGGTCGCCGATCGGGCGCGTAGTTGTACATCGAAAGACGCCTATCCGAGCGAAGAGCACGCGCGCGCGGTCATGCTGATGAACGGCGTCTCGCTTTCCGTTTATCAATGCCGCTACTGCGAGATGTGGCATCTCACCAGCCGCCGGTGATACAGTAGTCCGTATGAAGTTCGTCAGTTATACGACCGCGGGCGGCAACGCGACGCCCGGCATTCTCGAAGACGAGTCGATCCGGCGCATCGATACGCCCTCGCTGCGGGAGTACATCGCGTTACCCGCTTCGCAGCGTGCGGCGCATCACACCAGCCAAACCGTTGCACTCGCGACGGTCCAGCTCGATGCACCGGTGCGCCCACTGCGCAACATCTTTTGCGTCGGCCGCAACTATCTCGAGCATGCCAAAGAAGGCGCGGCGATCTTCGGCAAGGAGCTCAAGCTCCCCGACGTACCGACGTTTTTCACCAAAGCCACGCCCACATCGATTGCCGCACCCGGGCAGACGCTCAAGCTCGAGGCAAAAGTTTCGAACGAATATGATTTCGAAGCGGAGCTTGCGGTGATTATCGGCACGACTTGCAAGGACGTCACCGAAGCGCAAGCATTGAGCGTGATCTTCGGCTACACCGCTTTCAACGACGTAACGGCGCGCGATCTGCAACGCGCGCACCTGCAGTGGTTCAAAGGGAAAAGCCTCGACGACTGCTCGCCCTACGGTCCGTGGATCGTCTCGGCCGACGAAATCGGCGATCCCGGAAAACTCGAAATCATGTTCCGGCTCAATGGGATCGAAAAGCAGCACAGCAATACGTCGAAGATGATTTTCCACATCCCGCGTCTGATCGCTGAACTCTCCAAAGGCATGACGCTCTTACCGGGCGACGTAATCGCGACCGGCACGCCGGAAGGCGTGGGATTCGCGCGAACGCCGCCCGAGTTCCTCAAGAACGGCGACGTGATGGAGGTCGAGATCGAAAAGATCGGCACACTGCGCAATACCGTGTCCATCGCCTGATCCGCAGCGGAGGGTTGCGCTAGCGCACGCGTGAACGCTAGCGCCCATGATCGTCGCCGTACCTCGTGAAGCCGCTTCGAACGAGCGCCGCGTGGCGCTGGTTCCGGAGACGGTAACGAAGCTTATACAGGCGGGCGGTTCCGTGCGCGTGCAGCGCAACGCCGGAGCCGCGGCAGCCTTTCCTGACGAATTCTACACGCGGGCCGGAGCGTCGATCGTGGACGAGCCGGCCGCGCTCGTTTCCGACGCTGACGTCGTCGTCACCGTCGGTAAGCCCGCGCCGGCTATCCTTGCAGCGATGCATCGAAATGCGACGTTAGTCGGGTTTTTGAACCCGCTCGGCGACCCAACATACGTTAAGACGCTCGCAGATGCCGGATTGACGGCACTGGCGATGGAGATGATTCCACGCATTACGCGCGCGCAATCGATGGACGCGCTCTCGTCGCAAAGCAATATCGCGGGATACAAAGCGGTGCTCCTCGCCGCAGCGGAACTCCCGAAGTTTTTCCCGATGCTCACCACGGCCGCGGGCACGATTCGGCCGTCAAAGGCGCTGATTCTGGGCGCCGGTGTCGCGGGTTTGCAAGCGATTGCGACGGCACGCCGCTTGGGTGCGGTCGTCAGCGGCTACGACGTGCGCGCGGCCGTCAAAGAGCAAGTGCAGTCACTCGGCGCGGCATTTTTGGAATTCGATCTCGGCGAGAGTGCCGAGGGCGCCGGCGGTTACGCCAAAGAGCTGACGCCCGAACAGCAAGAGCGCCAGCGCGCATGGATGGTCGAGCAGATCGGCAAGAACGACGTGGTGATTACGACGGCACTGGTACCGGGACGCAAAGCGCCGGTGCTCGTGAGCGAAGCGGCCGTCGCCGCGATGCAGCCGGGCTCGGTCATCGTCGATCTTGCCGCTGAAGCCGGCGGCAACTGCGCACTCACTAAAGCCGGCGAAACCGTCACCTCGCCAAACGGGGTGAGCATCATCGGCGCCGTCAACTTGGCCTCGACGATGCCGTATGACGCGAGTGCCCTGTACTCGCGTAACGTCTACGCTTTGCTTTCGCCGTTCATCAAAGATGGTACGCTCGCGCTCGATCCCAACGACGATGTGATCAAAGGCGCGTGCATCACGCGCGAAGGCCACGTACTGATCGGAGGACCTGCCTAAGTGACCGACGTCAACCACTTAATCGAACTGCTGACGATCTTCGTGCTCGCCATCTTCGTCGGCTTCGAAGTGATTTCGAAAGTGCCGACCATGCTCCACACGCCGTTGATGTCGGCGACCAACGCGATCCACGGCATTGTGGTTGCGGGTGCGATCGTGGCAACCGTGTCGCTCTTTAACAGCGGCGGTGCCGACGCCGGCATGACGATCGTCGCGATCGCGGCGGTGACGCTCGGCGCGATCAATGTCTTCGGCGGTTTTTCCGTCACCGAACGAATGCTGGAAATGTTCCGGGGTAAGGGGAGCGGCAAGTGACCATCGCCGCGCAGTTGCTCGATCTCGTCGCGATCGCGCTCTTCATTCTCGGGCTGCATTTCTTGAATGCGCCGTCGACGGCACGCATCGGCAATCGCCTGGCGGCATTCGGCATGTTCATCGCGCTCGTCGTCGTGCTGGTGCAAACGATGGGCGTCGGCTGGTGGGCGATTGCGATCGGCATGATCCTTGGCGGCACGATCGGTGTCGTCGCGGCCGTCCGCGTGAAGATGACCGCGATGCCGCAGATGGTGGCGCTGTACAACGGCGCCGGCGGCGGCGCAGCTGCACTTATCGGTGTCGTCGAGTACATCGTCTTTTTGCGGGGCGGCGGCGCGGGGCTCGATCCGATCGTCTCGGTTTCACTTGTCGTCTCGATGATCATCGGCTCGGTGAGCTTCGCCGGCTCGATCATCGCCTTCTTGAAATTACAAGAACTGATGACCGGACGTCCGGTCACGTATCCGGGGCACCAGATCGTCAACGCGATCGTTGCGCTCGGCGTCGTCGCACTCGGGATCTGGTTCATCGTGAGCGCCGGCACCCTGCCCATCTGGGCGTTCTTCCTCTTACTCGCGGCGGCGCTGGCGCTCGGCGTGCTGTTCGTGATGCCGATCGGCGGTGCCGACATGCCGGTCGTCATCTCGTTGCTCAACTCGTTTACCGGGCTTGCCGTCGCGGTAGCCGGCTTCGAAATCGATTCGGAATTGCTCATCATCTGCGGCGCGCTGGTGGGTGCCAGCGGCACGATCCTCACCGTCGACATGAGCAAAGCGATGAACCGTTCGTTGACCAACGTGCTCTTCGGCGCGTTTGGCTCAGCCGGCGGTTCGGAACCGGCAGCGGCCGGCAGCGGCGGACCACAGAATGTGCGCAGCGTGACTGCCGACGACGTTGCGGTCATGCTTGCCTATGCGAAGAAAGTCATGATCGTGCCGGGGTACGGCATGGCCGTGGCGCAAGCACAACATAGCGTCAAGGCGCTCGCGGATCAACTGGAGAAGCGCGGCGTGAAGGTGTATTACGCGATCCATCCGGTTGCCGGACGCATGCCCGGGCACATGAACGTGCTGCTCGCCGAGGCCAACGTCCCCTACGACGAGCTGCTGGACCTCGACGCCGCGAACGCAGAATTTCCGACCACCGACGTCGCGCTCGTGATCGGCGCGAACGACGTGACCAATCCCGCCGCGCGCAACGTGAAAAGCTCGCCGATCTACGGCATGCCGATTCTCGACGTCGACAAGGCCAAAAACGTGATCGTCCTCAAACGCTCGATGCGTTCGGGCTTCGCCGGCATCGATAATCCGCTCTACGAACTGCCGAACACGGCGATGCTCTTCGGTGATGCAAAGGCATCGGTCGATGCACTAACTGCCGCCGTCAAGGCTTTGTAATGTCCACGCGCCGCCGCCACATCGAGAGCGGAAGCGTGTGGGAGGAGCGCGTCGGTTACGCGCGAGCGGTACGGATCGGCAATTTCGTCTTCGTCTCGGGAACGACTAGCGACGGCCCGGATGCGTACGTGCAGGCCAAGGGCGCGATTGCGCGGATCGAACAGGCGCTCGAAGAAGCCGGCGCGTCGCTCGACGACGTGGTGCGCACGCGCATGTACGTCGTGAATATCGACGATTGGGAGTTGGTCGCGAAGGCGCATCACGAAGCCTTCGCCGACGCGCGTCCGGCCGCTACGATGGTTGAGGTACGGCGCCTCATCGCTCCCGATCTCTTGGTAGAAATCGAGGTTGACGCGTTCATCGGATGATGCCGCTGCTCGCCTCGGTGGTTCTCGCTGCCGCAATCGCTCCGGCATCGCTCGTCAATCCATTCATCGGCACGTCGGGAACGCAGATCGGCGGTCCGATCGACACCTTTCCCGGCGCGGATATGCCGTTCGGTATGATGCAGTGGAGTCCGGATACGCCATCGCAAAACGCCGGCGGCGGATACGAGTACACCGACACGGCGATCACTGGGTTTAGCCTTACGCATTTGAGCGGACCCGGCTGCAGCGTCTTCGGCGACTTCGCCATGCTGCCGGTCGTCGGCGACAAGCAGCTCGATCCGGATACGCAACAGCCGTTTTCGCACGATGGCGAGGTCGCCGTGCCCGGATACTACGCGGTCACGCTGGGCTCGCCCGCGATTCGTGCCGAACTTGCGGTTACCGAGCGCACGGGACTCGGCGTTTTCACCTATCCCTCGAGCACCGAGTCGTTCATGCTGCTCAACCCCGCTTCGAATCAGGCCGGCGTGACGACGAGTTCGGTTCGCATCGTCGGCTCGAACGAGATTGAGGCGTCGGCATCGAGCGGCTTCTTCTGCGGCATGCCGGACCGCTACACGGTCTACTACGTGGCCCGTTTCGACCGCCCGTTTGCCGAGGCGCCTGCACGAAACGGCGAAGGCGGTTTTGCGTGGGTGCGCTTCGATACCACGCGCAATCCGGTCGTCCGCGTGCAAGTAGCGATCTCGTTTGTCGATATGCAGGGAGCACGCAACAACCTTGCCGCCGAGGCGAAGAGCTGGGATATCGTGAGCGTGCGCGGTGCCGCGCTCGCTGCATGGGAGAAAATGCTATCGCGCGTCCAGATCGGCGGCGGCACTCGCGATGCAGAACGCCAGTTCTACACCGCGCTCTACCACACGATGCTGCACCCCAACCTGATCAGCGACGCCGACGGACGCTATCGCGGGTTCGACGGGAACGTTCACACCGTGCGCGCCGGCCACGCCGAGTATGCGAACTATTCCGATTGGGATATCTATCGCACCGAGATTCCGCTGATCGCCTTGCTCGTACCGGATCGTGCGAGCGACATCGAGCAATCGCTGGTCGACGCCTACGTCCAGAGCGGCTGGCTTCCGCGCTGGCCGTTGGTCAACCAGCCGAGCAGCGTGATGGGCGGTGACTCGGTCGATCCGGTGATCGCCGGCGGCTATGCATTCGGTGCGCGCGATTTCGACGTCCGGACCGCGCTGAGCGCGATGATCAAGGGCGCGACCGATACCACCAGCCCGCCGGGCTACGGATGGTATCTCGAGCGTCCCGAATCGGCGCCTTATCAGCGGCTTGGATACATTCCGAATCTTTATACGACTTCGGTTTCGCCGGTGCCAAACGGCGCGTCCGAAACGCTGGAGTATGCCCTCGACGACGCCTCCATCGCGGCATTTGCCCGCGCGATCGGCGACGACGCTGCGTACAAGCGCTTTTTGCCGCGCGCCGATAACTGGATGAATCTCTTCAATACGCAGACCGGCTGGATCGCACCGCGCAACGAAGACGGCGCGTTCTTGAACACGCCGCTTGGCGATTCGGGGCAGAGCGGCTTTCAAGAAGGCAATGCGGCGCAGTACACCTGGATGGTGCCGCAAGATCTGCCGGATTTGATTCGCGGGATGGGCGGCAACGCTCTTGCGATTGGAAAGCTCAATACGTTCTTCTCACAGCTCAACGCCGATCAAGACAAACCCTATGCGTGGATGGGCAACGAGCCGAGCCTTGGTTCGCCCTGGACGTATCTCAGTGCCGGCGAGCCCTGGCAAGCACAGGCGATCGTACACGACGTACTGACGACGCTGTACGCTGATACGCCCGACGGAATTCCCGGCAACGACGATCTGGGGACGATGAGCGCCTGGTACGTGTGGTCGGCGATGGGACTGTATCCGCAGTTTCCGGCGGTACGCGCACTCGACATCGGAAGCCCGGTCTTCCCGCACATTGCGATTCATGCGCCGCATGGGCCCACGATCGTCATCGACGCGCCCGGAGCTGGAGGGCTCGCGCACTTCGTCGCGGCGCTGCGGGTCAATGGTGGGAACACGCAACACACCTGGATTGCGCTGCCACTCCACGGCACCGTGCATCTCGCATTCGACCTTGCACTTGGACCCAACGAGCTTTGGGGGACCGATGACGGCAACGCAATGCCGGCGTTCGCGCCCTCAAGGGCGGCGTTCCCAGCCTCGACGCCGGTAGGTATCAAACTCGATCCGTCAACGGTCGAACTAGCTCCGGGTAGCACGAATGGAACCGTCGTCGTCGCCTTTTCAAATTCCAGCGTGACGGCGCGCACGATCACTTGGCAGATCCGCGAACAGCATGGCTTTTCGGTCTCGCCGGCCGAAGGTGTCGTGCATCTCGGCGCCATGCGCACGGCGCCGGTGACCCTGACCATTGCAACCGCAACGAGCGGATTATACAACCTGCACCTCACCGCCGTCGACGACGACGGCGCACAACTCGAGCCGGTAACGGTCGACGTGCGCGCGCGAGCGGACCAAGAGCAATTGCCGCTTGCATGGATCGCGAACCGCTTCGACGACACGGTGATGCCCTATGACCCGCGCACCGGCGCACTCGGCACGCCGATCGCCGTTAAGGACGAGCCGCGTGACGGCGTGCTCTCGCGCGACGGCCATCTGTACTTCATCGCCGATCGTGGCGCCAAGACGATCAGCGTAATCGACACGGTGCGCGATGCGGTGATCGCGGATATTGCCGTCGGCAACTCACCCAACGGCATTGCGATCGCACCCGATGGAAGCACGGTGTGGGTGGCGAACTACGACGACGGTACCATTCAGTCGATCGACGTGCGAACGCTGCACGTCTCGAAACCGCTCCACGTCGGAACTGGACCGCGATACATCGCGATCTGTCCCGACGGCTCACAGGTGTACGTCTCGCTCCAGGGTACGAACCTCGTCGAGCCCGTTAACGTGCACGGTGGCTCCGTGCTGGCCGCGCTCGCACCGATCCCGGTCGGCGAGCGCCCGACCGGCCTCGCGATCTCACCCGATGGCCGAACGCTTTACGTCGCCAATAACGGCAGCAACGACGTTAGCGTCGTAAACCTCGCGACGAAGCAGACGATCGCGCGCGTGCCGGCCGGCATCGAACCCAACTACATCTCGGTAAATCCGAGCGGCACGCTGGCCTACGTGACAAACTACGCGACCACCACCGTGACCCCGATCGATCTTGCCACGAATACCGCGAAACCCGCTATTACGGTCGGAGGCCAGCCGTTCGACGTCGAATGGTTACGGGACGGAAGCGCGGCGCTGGCAATTCTGCACCGTGACAACGCGCTGGTCCGCATCGATCGCGACGGGCACGTCACGTCATCGCTCTTCCTGGGAAGCGGCGGAGCGTACACGATCGCCCTCCCGCACTAAGGATCCCCGTGTCGCTCAAACTGCATCGCTATCTTCGGCGCATCAAGTACGGCGGTCCGCTCTCGGCAACGCGGCAGACGCTGCACAACCTCCACCGCGCGCACCTGCTCGCCATCCCGTTTGAGAACATCGACGTGCAGCTGGGCGAGGTGCCGTCGCTCGAGCCGGATCGGATCTTCGAAAAGCTTATCGTTCGCGAGCGCGGCGGCTGGTGCTTCGAACAGAACCTGCTGTTCGCCTGGATCCTCAAGGAAATCGGCTTGCGCGTCGACCTTATCGGCGCAACCGTCAATCGCAGCCGCTACGTCGAAGGCGCGCCGATCAATCATCTCGCGCTGCTGGTCCATCTCGACGAGCCGTATCTTGCCGACGTCGGCTTCGGCAACGGGTTTCTCACGCCCACGCCGTTGCGCGAAGGCAGCTTCAACGACGGACGCTTCGACTTCAAGTTGACCTGTCACGGCAACTTCTGGCGCTTTTACAACCATCGCGAGAACGGTGCGACCTACGACTTCACCGGCCAACCGGTCAACCCGGCAGACCTCGAAGCCGCGAACCGGAGCCTCGCCACCACCAGCGAGTCGCCGTTCGTGCAGACGCTCGTCTGTGCCAAACTCACCGAGGACGGCATGGCCACGCTCACCAACGCCGCGCTGCGCCTTTATTCGCCGGCCCACATGAACGAGGAATCGGCGTCGTCGCAAGCGTCGTTCGAACGGATCTTACGGGATCACTTTTCACTCACGATCGATCGCAGCGCCGCGCTGTGGACGCGCGTTGCCGACCAACACAAACGCTGGCTACGCAAGAGAATCCGGGGATTCTAGCTTGCGGGGGCGATGATATCGAGCAAGCCCAGATGCGAGCCGTCCTTCGAAGAAACCCAGACCCACGGATCGTCGAGATAATCGGAATGAATGAGCGGATGGAGCGGCGTCGCGTGACGGTTACCCTTCTCGTTGCGGCACTCGTCTTGGTACGAGCGGATCTCATTGCAGATCGGATCCTGAAAATACCAGTAGTTCACCCAAAAGATCTTCGAGCCCGATTTTGCGCGCAGGAGTGACTCGTCCTTACCGAAGATTTTTTCGAACGCCTTACCGCGCCACGCTTCGTACGAGACGGACGGCGTCGTACCGCCGACATTGAAGAAGTAGCGCGTCTTTTCGAGCGACGAGCCGAGCATCGCAAAGGCACGAACCTTGTCCAGCGCGGCACGAGCGATCGCTCCCTGCTCGCTGCCTTGCACCAGCCGCGCGATCGCATCCGTGGCGATCGTTCCTCCCAAGCTATGCGAAAGCACGATCACCCGATCGTAGTCGTATCCGCCGTTGCGCTCCGGCGTGACCGCCCGCATGATCGCCGTCACGGCCGTATCCATGATTGCGTCGCGAAGCCCATAAAATTTGGCGTTGTTCTCGTCACGTGTGGTGTAGATCTGTACGTCGCCGAAAAATCCGACGATGAAATCGATGAGCAACGCATAGCCGATCTGAAACGCCAAAAAGATGCCGATCAGCAGGCCCACGCCGGTCCAGCCCATCGAGCCCTTCGGAAACTTGGCAACCGCCATCCCATAAATCAACGCGCCACCGAACACGACCAAAATGCCGATCGCGAGCGCCCGGTGCCAGATCGCGGCAGGGTTCTTACGTAGCGCTCCACGCTGAAGCCCCGTCTTGCCGATTGCGGCGACCGCCTGACCGACGAGAAATGCGCCGCCGATCCCTACTAGCAGCCAGACCACGATCTTGATGCGCGCGCCGCCCGGAGCAGCTGCGTTTGCGTTGAGGAGGGTGATCGCTTCGCCTACGCTCGAGTGCGTCATCAAACCGGTTACCGTGAGCACCTGCACGCTCGCGAGCCAGACGGCGGTAATCGAAATCCCGAACAGCACGAACGCAACGACCAGCGCACCGCCGATAAATCCATAGTCGAAGAACTGCTTGGCGAACGGCGCCTCGACGCGCGCGGTCGTATTGAACGGGGCAAAGACCGAATTGAGAATCCACATCAAAATGGAAAACCAATTGGTGGCACCCTTGTCGATCGGACTCCAGTACGCCTCGATCACGTCGTAAATGCTTTGCTTGGGTTCCATCGCGTCGTCGCCGGCGTGCAGGACCCGCGTCGTCGTGGGTAACGGATCGTCTTGCCCTTCGGCCAACACCCCGCGCGGATTGATCACCTCGAGCGCCCAGGTCTTCTTGCCCTCGCGTTCGTTCAATCGGTCGCAGAGATCGCCGGCGACCTCGTCTTGGAACTCGTAGCGTGGATGAGAGTCGACCCCGTGCACGGCAACGATTGCGACGCGCTCAACCTTCTTCATAGCTTCCACTCCCATGCATTCCATGTCGGCAAAAACGCGTTCGGGGCAAAGCCGTGTAGCCGGTCGCTATACGCATAGACATAACGCGCGTTGAAAAGGTAGAGCACCGGCACCTGGTCGGCCACGCGCCGTGCGATTGCGCCGTAAAGCGCGCGGCGTTCCGGCTGGGAGACGGCGGCGAGCGCACGTTGTTCGAGCCTGTCGACCAGCGGGTCGCACCAGTGCATGTAGTTCGACGGTGCGTTGCACGCCAAGATATCGGAGTCATCCGGGTCGGGGCCCATAGTGAACGGCACGTAGGCAAGGTCGAAGTTTCCGGTGGCAAGCGTCCCGGTCTGTGGAAGAAACAGTTGTACGTTGCTGATACTCTTGACCGTCACCGCGACGCCGCGATCGCGCAAGGCGGCTTGCACCACGGTTGCGATGCGCATGCCGCTCACGGTCTCGGGAAACGCCACATAGACGAGATGCATGGGCGTCCCGTTGCGTCGGCGCAGGCCGTCTGGGCCGCGCCGCCATCCAGCGGCATCGAATGCCGCATCCGCTCCACCTGGATCGTAAGACGGTTCACGTACCCGCGGATCGTACGCCCATGAAAACTGCGGCTGGATCATGTTGGTGACCGGATATTTCCCTAGCGTAATCTTCTCGCTGATCGCCTTGCGATCGATCGACATGGCGATCGCGCGCCGGACACGCGGGTCGTCGAGCGGCGCATGCGAGGTGTTCATGACGAGGCCGGCGACTACCGCGGTCGGCGTGGTAACGAAGCGCAACCGCGGGTTTGTGGCGATCATCGGGTACTGCACCGGGGCGATCAGATTCCAATCGAGCGCCCCCGTTCGCAACATCAGAAGATTCGTTCCCGGGTCGGTAACGATGCGAACGTCGAGCTCCGCGATCGCGGGCTTTCCGCGCCAGTAATGTGGATTCGCACGGTAGCGCAACGCGTTCCCACGTTGCCACGACGCAAACGTATACGGCCCGTCGCCGACGGTGGGCGCGCCTCCGAACGGCGCGCGATCGAGGGGTGCTTGCGTTTGCAGTACGTGGGCCGGCAACACGAATTGCGGCGTTGTGCCGTAGGAGAAATATTCGAGCGCGGCCGGCGCCCACGCGCGCTTGAGATGAAAGACGACCGCGCGCGGATTGGGTGCAGTCGCCCGGTCGATCAGGTCGTACCCCCGCGTCGAGCGCACGGGATTGCGCTGATCGAGGATAGCGTGCAAGGTGAAGAGCACGTCGCTGCTGGTCACCGGCACGCCGTCACTCCAACGGACCGCGCGCAAATGATATGTGATGGTGCGTCCGTCGCGGGAAACGATCGGCAGACGGTCGAGCAGCGCGGGGACGGGTTTTCCTGAGCCGTCGAAGTCGACGAACGGCTCGAAGGCGAGGCGTGCGACCTGGACCTCGACCGTCGCCGCATCGGGGTGCGTGAAGAGGGGATCGAGTGTGGACGGGTCGGCCGCCAAAGCGAAACGGAGGACGCCGGCGGGTGAGGGCGCCGGCCCCCCGGCCTTGGCACAAGACGCGAGGAGGACCAAGGCGAGCGCAGCCCCATTGAATGAACGGATGACGGGTGCTATAGTCAGATCGCCGAATAGCTTGCGGCAAGAAATGCGAATCTGGCGAATATGATTGTCTCCGACGACCTGGATCAGCTCGACCTTGCGCTGCTGGACGCACTTCAGCGCAACGGTCGCTCGACCTTTGCCGAACTCGGTGCGCTCGTCGGCCTCAAGGCGCCGGCCGTGCACGACCGGGTGAAGCGCCTCGAAGCGCGCGGCCACATCCGCGGCTACAGCGCGCAACTTGACGGCCGCAGTCTCGGGCTCGAACTGATTGCCTTCGTGAGTTGTTATACGACACCAGACGCTGCCTACGATCAATTCACCAAGAGCTTGAGTGAGATGCCCGAAGTGTGCGAAGTCCATTCGGTAGCGGGCGAAGAGTCGTTCGTCTGCAAAGTGATGACGCGCTCGACCCAGCATCTCGACGAGTTGCTCTCGCGCCTGAAATCCCTACCCGGGATGGCACGAACGAAGACCACGATCGTGCTCTCCACGCCGTTCGAGCGCGACGGCATCGTCGTGCAATCGTGAGCATTGCCTCGCGCCGCCCGCATCGGCTCGGCGCGCATCGCGTCATCGAGCCGCCCGGGGCCATGCCGCAGAACGCGTGGAAACTCGACAATACGCCCGTCGCACAGGACAACGAAATCTTGTGCAGCGTCGACGTGCTCAACATCGACTCCGCGTCGTTCAAGCAGATCGCCGATGTCTGCGACGGTGACGCCGCGCGCATCGCGGAGCACGTGCTCGGCAACGTCCGCGAACGCGGGAAACAGCACAATCCCGTCACCGGCAGCGGCGGCATGTTCATCGGCTGCGTGGAAACGATCGGCAAAGACTTGCGCGAGCGCGTCGATCTGCGCGAGGGCGAACGCATTGCATCGCTCGTCTCGCTCACGCTCACACCGCTGCACATCGAATCGATCGAACGCGTCTGCGTGGGGACCGGTCGCATCTGGGTGCGCGGGAAAGCGGTCCTTTTTGCCTCCGGCTCGTGGGCCCAGCTTCCGGTGGATATCGACGAGAACGTGGCGCTGGCGGTGCTCGACGTTGCCGGCGCGCCGGCGCAGGTCAAACGGCTGTGCCACGCGGACCAGACCGTCGTCGTCATCGGCGCCGACGGTAAAAGCGGCCTGCTCGCCTGCGCACAAGCCAAAGCGCGAGTCGGCGCCGGCGGCCGGGTGATCGGGATTGCGCCGTCCGACCAAACTGCAACCGCGCGCCTGCTCATCGAACACGAGCTCGTCGATACGTTTCTCGTCGCGGATGCGCGTGACGCGCTCGCGCTGAGCGAAGCACTCGCGGCGGTCGCGCCGCAACTCGCCGACGTAACGATCAATTGCGTCAACGTTCCCCAAACCGAGCTGGGGTCGATACTCTGCACCAAAGACGGCGGCACGATCTACTTCTTCTCGATGTCGACCTCGTTCACGGCCGCAGCGCTCGGCGCCGAAGGCGTGGGCAAAGACGTTACGATGATCGTCGGCAACGGCTATACGCGCGGGCATGCCCAAACCGCCCTGCAAACGCTGCGCGATCATCCGCCGATCCACGCCCACTTCAACGACAAATATGCCACGAAGGAAACCCCATGAGCGAGATCACTCACCTCAAACCGCCCGTGCCCCCTTCGCATTTCGAATACAAGCAGCTCAAACAGGGCGAATTCTGGCGCCACGTCCCCGCCTATCGTGAGATCGACGAGGCCACCTTTCTCGATCATCTGTGGCAGCAGAAGCACGCGGTGAAAACGCCGCACGAGCTGCTCGCGGCGATCGAGGAGCTCGCCGAGGCGGATTTCCTCGCCGACGTGGAAGAAGGGTTCAAGCGCGCGCCGATGGCGGTGCGCGTCTCGCCATACGCGCTCGCGCTGATTGACTGGAACGATCCGGTCAACGACCCGATCCGCCGTCAATTCGTGCCGCTCGCTTCGTCGCTCTTGCCCGACCATCCGCGCTTAACGCTCGATTCATTACACGAGCAGGCCGACTCGCCGGTTCCCGGCCTCGTTCACCGCTACGTCGACAAGGCGCTCTTTCTTCCGCTCAACACCTGCCCGGTGTACTGCCGCTTCTGTACGCGCAGCTACGCCATCGGGCCCGATACCGAAAACGTCGACAAAGTCGCACTCGCCAAGACGCCCAAGCAGTGGGAAGACGCATTTCAATACATCAGCGAGCGCCCCGAACTCGAAGACATCGTGATCTCAGGCGGCGACGCGTACCAGCTGCCGCCGAAGAATGTCGCGCTGATCGGTAATGCACTGCTGGATATTCCGCACGTACGGCGGATGCGTTTTGCGACCAAAGGCCCGGCGATCATGCCGATGAAGCTACTCACCGACGCGCCCTGGCTCGACGCGCTGACCTCGGTCGTCGATCGCGGCCGCAAGATGGGTAAAGATGTCGTGCTACACACGCACTTCAACGCGCCCGAAGAGATCACGTGGATAACCCAGCAGGCGATGGCCGTGCTGTTCGAACGCGGCATCTTCGTGCGCAACCAGTCGGTACTGATTCGCGGCGTCAACGATACACCCGAGCGCATGGCGCTGCTGGTCAAACGCCTCGAGTACGTCAACGTGCATCCGTATTACGTTTACATGCACGACATGGTCAAGGGCGTCGAGGAGCTGCGCACGACGGTGCAGACCTCGATCGACATCGAGAAGTTTGTGCGCGGCGCGACCGCCGGTTACAACACGCCGCTCTTTATCTGCGACGCTCCCGGGGGGGGCGGCAAACGCGACATCCACTCGTTCGATTTTTACGATCGCGAGAACGGCATCTGCGTTTACACCGCGCCGGCGGTCAAGAAGAACAAAGCCTTCGTCTACTTCGACCCGATCGACAAGCTCTCACCCGAGGCACAGGCGCGTTGGGCCGTCAAGGAGATTGCGGATCAAATGATTCGCGACGCGTTGCGTAGGGCAGGCGACGCAGCCGACGAACTCGTCTTGGCGTGAACGAGAAGGCCTTTCGTCTCGACTTCTTTATCGCTATTGCCGCGCTGCTGGTCAGCACGCTGACCGCTGCAACGCTGCTCTACCAAACGCGCGTCATCAGCCAACAATACGCGGCCACGATCTGGCCATACGTAAGCACGGAGGGTGACGTCTCGCCCGACGGCAGGAGCCTTCGCCTCGTTAATGACGGCCTCGGCCCTGCCCTCATACAATCTGCGCAGCTGATCGTCGACGGCAAGAACGCCCCGGGCTGGAACAACTACTTTAACGCGATCCTCAAGGATCAGGAGACGCGTGCGTATTTTGCGCAGATGAGAGCGGACATGCTCGCCGGCAAGGCGTTTTACGGATCGATGGCAACCAGCACGATCGGGCCCGGCACCACGATTCGCCCCGGTGACTCGATGCAACTTATGAAGATGGATCTCCCCGGCGCGCCTATGCAAACGATACAACATCACACGATAGGTCTAAAGCTCTGCTACTGCTCGCTCAACGACAGCTGTTGGTTGCTCGATACGACCATCGTCAAAACGCCTCAGGAAACGCGGCCCGTAGCCACGTGCACCGGCACCACGTCGATCGCCGCGCAAGCTTTTATGTCCCCTTCTGTGCGCCCGCGTAGAAAATCACTTTGAAGATCGCCTGCGGGACGGTCGTGAGCGTATTCGGATCGCCGTAAGCGGCGTAGAACTCGTAGCGCAGCAGTCGTAAGTGATAGGCGACCGAAACGTTGGTGCACGTGCCGATGCAGTTGCCGCCGCCGTTCGGCTGCGGCGGGTCGCCGACGACTTTTCGCACGCCGATGGCGAACGATGAGTTGCGGTCGATTTGATAGCTGTAGCTTACGCTGTCGAACCACTGGATGTTATCGGGTCCATACTCGCGCAGCCACTGGGCGGTGTCGTCGACCGCAAAGGTAAGATACCCGCGTTCGCCCACGCGCATCGTCGTGCTGCGATACCACGTGTCGAGCCGTCCGAGGCCGTAGCGGCCGGTGTAGTACTGAATGTAAGTCGGTGTCGCCGACGAGCCGTGAGACGGGAAGTTCCCAACGTTATTCTGCGTGCCGCTGTGATACGTAACGCTAAAACCGGCGGCTTGTGAAATCGGCGTCATCACCTCGCCGAAGCGCCAGTAATTTGAGCCGGAGTAAAGCTGCAAATCGATCGTGCTCTTCGTAAGCAGATCCAAGAGCACTTGGTTGTCGGTCTGCGCTTGCCCGTATTGCACGCCCTGGTAGCGATCCATGAAAAGGCTCACGCCCGCAGAGATCAGCTTGTCGTTGGGCGCGAACGTCCAGATGCGCGCGGTGTAGAGCCCGTAACCGGCGATGCCGGGATGCGAATCGAACCCGTCGACCGGGTCGAACTGGTCGCCGACTTTTCGTACCGAGCCGTAAAATGCGAACTTCTGATTGCCCCAGCCGCCGCCGGCGTCGAGCCACTGCCCCTGCGACGGAGTGGTGACGAGCGTACCGGCTTCGGTCGCGTCGTTTGCGTAGAAGCTGAGATACTTGCCGTTCCAATAGCTTAGGCCGCCCATGTTCGTCTCGTCGTTGAGACCCGGAAGATCGGTAATCACGTGCTGAAATGCGCCGTTCCAATGCGTATCCGGCGAGGTATAGGTCAACGCGGCCGCTGCGTCGGTGCGATCCTCACCGATCGCATCAAACGCGGCAAGCCCGAACTCTCCCTCGCGCCCCTCGAACGCATAGCCTTCGCGAGGCGTCGGGATGCCGTAGGTATAGAGCGTCGTGCGATAGCCGTTGCACACGTTGCAGTTGAAGTTATTGAAATACGGTGCTGCCTGCGTAAAGAACGGCCGAACTTCGCTGTACGTGCGTTGGAACACCGTCGGCGAAATCGATTGCTGATCGAGCTCGACGTTCGAGTAGTCGGGATGGAGCGTTCCAAAAAACGATGCGGTCTGCGCCACGGGAATCGAGAAGTCCATACCGACGCGCGAGGTGCTGCCGCCAATCGTACGGCTCGCCGCCTCGCCGAGTGCATAGGGCGCGACGCGCGGACTCGGCAGCGGCTGCTTCGCGATCTGTGTGAACGTCACGCTTCCTGCGCGTGCGGCGTCATCGGGATTCGTCTGCGCGGGATCGTACGACCACACGTCGAGTTCGCCCGTCGTGCGCACGTAGCGCACGAACTGCACGCGCCACGTTCCGGCATGCGCGCCGTGGATCACCGCGTACGGAATCGCCATCGTGACCTCGTAGCCGTCCGCCGTACGCTCTCCGTGCGATTGCCAATGGGGCGCATAGCTGACGTTCTCGGTCGATGCTTCGTTGTGTGCACCGTTGGGATTCGCTTCGAATTGAAATTGAAATCCCGTCGAGCCCTTCGGCCACAGGTCGACCCAGACCGCATCGTCGCTCCAGGCGATACCGCCGTTGATGTTGCTGCCGCCGGTCACCGTGTCGTCAGAATGCTGCGTCGCGACGATCGGGGCGTGCTGCTCGGCGACGAAACGCACGTACAGAAACTTGCCGTCACTGTAGGTGTAGACGTCGGTCTTATCGGCCGCCGGTCGCGCATGATCGACGTCCCACGTCAGGCTCAACTTGGCCGGCGGCGGCGCAGTTGGAATAGCGAAGGACCCGAGAAGGGCGAGCACCGGTAGAATCACGGAAGCGCTGCGCCGTCCAGCGAGTTGTACGACCGGTCGCGGAGCACGGCGGCGTCGACCTTCACGCAGGTCCGCTCGAGATCGCGGTCGCGATCGCATAGTTGGGCTCCGGTGAACACCGCGCCCCGCACCGACGCCCCGCGCAAGTTGATGCAAACGATCTTGCGTGCGACGGTGACGCCGTCGTAGTCATCGGTGTTGTGCGTGCACACCCACGCGTTGCGGAAAGAGGCACCATCGACGCGAGCGCCACTCATGTTGGCGCCGACGAGGTCGTCGCCGTCGAAAATGACGTTGCTCAGATTGCCGTCGCGGAAATTCGCGCCGGTAAACTCGGCGCCGGCCAGCTTCGCTCCCTCGAGGCGGGCGCCGCGCAGGTTGGTGCCGACCAGTTTGGCTCCGCGAAGATCCGCGTTGCGCAGATCGGCTCCTTGCAGATTCGAGCCGGTAAGGCTCGCATCACGCAAATTCGCCGAACTCAAATCGCTGTTCTCCAAATTGGTTCCAATGTAATCCACGCCGTGCAGATCGGCACCGTGGAAATTCATACCTGAGAGATTGCAACCGAGGCAGTGACTTAGGGCGCCCGCGGCGTTCGCTGCCGGCGTTCCGTTCGCCAAAGCGAGTACGGCGCACGCAAGACCGAGGTTTCGAATCAGTGCCGTCATGGTGGCTGGTTCTGCCTTTCTGTCGGTAAGAAGTCAACACGATGCCCGGGGCGTGTACCGCCCGGATCGTTGCTAGGACCGATGGGACTACCTAGGGACTGCCGAGTTGCGCTCCGGAGAAGTCACAGCCTATGAACTTGGTGCCGTCCGTGTTTGCACCTCGAAGGTCTGCGCCGGAGAAGTCGACACCGCTAAAGGTCGCGTTTTGAAGATTGGCGCCGCGAAGATTCGCGTGGCTCAGATCGACGCCCGTCAGATGGATGCCGCGCAGGTCCATGCCGCTGAGATTTGCCCCGTGTAAATCGCAGCCGGTGCAACGCGGCAGGTACGCGCGTATCTGCGCCTGCGAGAGCGAGCGAACCTCAATGTCGGAGCCGCTCAGGTTGGCATGATCGAGATTGGTACCGTCGAGCTTTGCGCCCTCGAGATTCGCGCCTTCGAGGTTCGCGCCGGCAAACGAGGCGTTGCGCAGATCGGCACCTTCAAAGTCGACGCCGCTGAGATTGGCGCCATCGAAGTTTGCATTTTGAAGATTGGTATGACTGAAATCCGATCCGGTGAGATTCGAACCGGCAAAGTTCTTGCCCGCGAGATTCTGATTCTCGAAATCGCAGCCCGAGCAGTTCATGCCGCCGTGAACATCGACTGCGGCAATCCGGACGTGCGGCATTGCGACCTTCACGCTCGGGATCGTGTAGGACGTCTGCGGTAACTTCACCGACGTGGCGGGAACGTTGACCGTGGTCGCGGGAACGGTGACCGTAAACGGCTTGGTCGTGACAACGACCTCGGGCCTCGTCCGCGTGTGCGTCGTTGCCGCCGGCTTCGGAGGTGCGGCGCTCGCCGTCGGGACGGGCTCCGCCTGCGCAATCTGTTTTGGCGCCGTCGCAGCCACCGCCGGCGACGGCATCGCGAACGCAACCGCCGGCGTCACCGAGCGTGCGAGCAGATAACCGGCGATCAAACCGATCGCGACCGCGACGGCCGTTACCGGGGAGATCTTCGAGCTGACGGCGCGGCCGGAGCGAAGCAACCGCTCGATACGAATCGAGATATTTTTACGCGTCGTAAAGACGCCCGGCGCCGCCAGCGGCTGATGCGGCCACGACGTGCGTTCCGCCATCTTGGTGAGGCAAAACGCGTAGGTGCGCACCGCGCCGGTGAGTTCGAGGACGTAGTCGTCGCAGGCGACCTCGCGTTCGATATCCATTTGGCGGGCAATGAACCAGACCGCCGGGTTGAAGAACAAGAGTGCCGCGATGATGCGCTGTAACCCATTCGTCCAATCGTCGTGGCGCAAGAGATGCGCGAGCTCGTGCAAACTGATCTGATCGATCTCGCTTGCGTCAAATTCGTTGAGCAAATGCTGCGGCAATAACACCATCGAATCGAACAGCCCGACGGCGACCGGTACCTCGATGCCGTCCGTGACGCAGATGCGCACGTCGCGGTCGCGCTCGTAGAGACGCTGCCACTGCACGAGCTTATCGCGGTACTCCAATCCGAGCGGCATGGCGTCGGACTTGAGCCGCTCCAAGCGCGTCAGCGCAAGTATCAGCCGCATGACGAGCGCGAGCGCCAGCAGCACCCAGACGCCGAAGAACACCGCCGTCACAATCGGCGCCGGATTGAGGCTCAGGTGAAGCCGCGGGATCTGCGGGACGCTCGGGCTCGAATGTTGGGTCTGCGCGGTGCTGCTCGCACGCTCGTGTGAACGCGGCCGCAGCAATGCAGGACCCTCGTGCGCATCCGGCAATGCGGACATCGTGGTTGTGGGTGACGAGACGTAGGAGATGTGCGGAACGCTCGTGACGATCGGGATGATCAGCGTCGCGATCAAGGCGACGGTCCACGCGACATAGCGCGTCGAAGCGTTTGTGCGCGGAAAGAGACGCAAGGCAAGCCACGTCAATCCGGCGATTGCTGCGCCCTGCCACAAGCCGTTGATCAATACGATCAATACGCTGCGGGCAATGATCTCGAGAAGCGACGGCTGCATCCCTACTTCTCCTCGTAGCGTTCGATTAGCGAGCGCAAGCGGGCTAACTCGTCGTTCGAAGGACGTTCGGTTTCGATCAAGCGCAGTGCAAGCGCGCCGGTACTGTTACCGAAAAACTTTTCCACCACGTTTTTCACCGCGCTGCCGGCGGCGGCGTCGCGCGCGACCAGCGGCCGGTAGATGAACGCGCGCCCCGCTTCCTCGTGCGTGACCTGGCCTTTTTGCTCGAGAATGCGCAGCGTCGTGAGGACACTGTTATAGGCCAGCGGCGGCGGCGGGAGTGCTTGGGTAACCTCGGCGACGGTCGCGCGTTCGAGGCGCCAGAGCACCTCCATGATGCGCAATTCCGCTTCGGTTAGGGTCGGTGACGGGCGACGGGGCATGCCGGGTTCTCCTATCTCCTAATTCTTTAAGAGCAGAATACCCTGGATGCCCCGCCTTGTCAACTAAAAGATTAGTTTTAAGTTAATAGCCGGTTGCATCCCCGTACGCGACGACCGGGCAATTCACCACAAAGCCGGCATCCTTGGCCAGCGGGGCAACCTGCGCATAGCTCCTGAGCCGCTGGTGCTGCGGCGTTCCAACCACCATCACGTTCCAGAGCGGGCTGTAGCCATTGTCGGTATACGGGTGCGCCAAATCCGGCGCCCCGGAAAGCACGTTGAACGGCGAGCCAATCTCGGCAGCATTGGCAAGGGTCGCGTCGTCGCCGAGCGGTGTGCGCAGCGCGAGGTACTGCAGGCCTTGGGGCGCGTCCCCGGTCTGCGGTCCGTCGAGCACGACGCCGATTGGGATCTCGGCGCTCGTCGACGCCTTGCCGATATTCGGTACGTAGGTCGCGCGCTCGACGCTTGCCGCGACCGGATCGGATGCATCCGGACTGAGATAATACACGGGCTTGCCGTTGAAGAAACCACGCGCCAGAATCAGCGTTACGGTCATCTTCTTCACGTCGATCGCGACGACGCGATCTTCCGTATCGGTGTGCGTGGTAACGTCCGATGGCGCGTCACCACGCGCGATGATCGGCGCGTTGAACACCACCCCGGCCATGCTGTTGGTCAACGTCACAAACGGCGAATACTCGGAGTCGGCCTTGCCGCCGGGCGTGGCGGAACCCGGCGGGAAGCCGGCGGCGCTTGCAACGTAGCTGCGCATCGCTTCGAATGATGGCGCACCGTCGAACGTAAAGGTGCCGTCGGCATTTTTCGTGCCCTTCTGGATGGCCGCTGCACCGAGCTTGACCAGCGAGGGCGCGTAATTCACGCCAAGGTTTCGGGCGATACGCGCGTCGGACACATCGGTAATGATGAACCAAACGGTTCGCCCTTCTTCGATGCCCCGATGCAGCGGCAGCGTCAC
The DNA here is from genome assembly GCA_963837195.1 of Vulcanimicrobiota bacterium. Taxonomy (GTDB): domain Bacteria; phylum Vulcanimicrobiota; class Vulcanimicrobiia; order Vulcanimicrobiales; family Vulcanimicrobiaceae; genus Aquilonibacter. The sequence continues at coordinate 1,890,566 of CAWIMO010000006.1, read as the reverse complement.
CGTGTGATTCGTGGTATCGACCGCGATTGCACTCGCGATCGTAAATTGTGAATGCGGCAACAACACCGCAAGTAATGCGAACAGTAGACTCATGCTCGTAGGTACGTCTCCGCGACGCGCGCGGTTTACTCTAACCGCCGGCGATTTTTGCTTTTCGGCCCTGCGCGAGGAACCAGGCCACGATGCGCTCGCGATGATCGCCCTGAATCTCGACGATGCCGTCCTTGGCCGTTCCGCCCGTCCCGCAATGGCGTTTGAGGGCCTTCGCAATCTCGCCGGTTTCGTGCGGCGCCAAACCATGCACGAGGCTCACCACGCTCGCCCGGCGGCGTTCCCGCGCGACGCGAATGATTCCGTCGGCGGGCATTACGGGTTTGGGCATGCAATGCTTTTCGCATGGCCCGACTCTGTATCTTCTGCGGCGCGCATGCCGGTACGAACGCGCAGTATCGCCACTTCGCCGGCGAGGTCGCGCAGGCCGTGTTCGATCGCGGCTTCGGGATCGTCTACGGCGGAGGCCGGGTGGGTCTGATGGGTTCGCTCGCCGACGCGATGCTCGCACTTAGCGGCGAGGTCATCGGCGTCATTCCCCGCGGTCTTGCCGGCGACGAAATCGCGCACGCCGGCGTGAAAGACTTGCGCGTGGTCGACACGATGCACGAACGCAAAGCGTTGATGGCCGATCTTAGCGATGGATTCGTCGCACTGCCGGGCGGTTACGGCACGATGGATGAATTTCACGAGATCCTTACGTGGCGGCAACTGCACATTCACGACAAACCCATCGGACTGCTCAATGCCGACGGGTACTACGACCATTTGCTCGCGCTCTACGATCGCATGCGCTCCGAAGGTTTTGTCGCATCGGGCGGGCGCGAGCTCTTCGTCAGCGCCGCGGAGATCGGCCGTTTACTCGACGCGATGGGATGCTAACCGTGTTCTTCGCGATACTTCTTGTAGCGGGGAATCGCACGCGCCATCGCGGGGAGCAAACGCATTGAGGCGGCAAGATCGCCTTCGGCCTTCGCACGCCCGGTCATCAGCGCGCTCGGTGACATTTCGCCGCGATAGAGCGCGTCGAAGGTGTCCGCACGCATGAAGAGTTCGACCGTCGGTTTGGGAGCATTCGGGTCGTCGACGTAGACGTCATATCGATGCCCCGGCTCCGGCTTACGGGTCGTGTCGAGCACGATCCGGATAACCGGATCTTTCAACGTGTACGCGATGACGACGCCGTTCCCGCCGAAAAACGCATCCTCGACCGTCGCCTCATATTTGAAGAAGGCTTCCAGCACGTCGCGTGCATGCGCGCTATCTCGGAATACGGCCATGGCGCCTCCTCAAAAGGGAACGTCGTTTCCACGAACGTACGCACCCGAAGAGTACGTGGAAGGAGACCGGCGTGAATTTCACCCTTCGATCTCTAGTTAGTGTATCGGTTTTTAGCGCGCTTCTAATTACCCAGCGCAGCATGCTCCCGGCGCAAGCGCAGTCGGTATATGCAGCACAAACGACGGTAGCCAAAGCGCCGCCGACCACGCCGGACGGATCCGACCCATACTTGTGGCTCGAAAACAAAGACGGCGCGCAAGCGATGGCATGGGTGAAAGAGCAAAACGCAAAGACGCTGCCCGTGCTCGAGGGTGATTCACACTACCAGGCGCTCTATGCCAATGCACTGCAAATCGCACAGTCGAAGAGCCGCATCCCGTATCCGCGTACGATCGGCGGCCACGTCTACAACTTCTGGCAAGACGATACGCACGTCCGCGGTATCTGGCGCCGTACGACGCCGGCAAGTTATGCCTCCGCTTCACCGCAGTGGACCACGGTACTCGATCTCGATGCGGTCAGCGCGGCTGAGAATGCCAACTGGGTGTGGCACGGCGCGCAGTGCGATTGGCCCACGCAGACGCGCTGCCTCATTTCACTCTCGAACGGCGGCGAAGATGCCGACACCGTGCGCGAGTTCGATCTGACCACGGACGCGTTCGTGAAGGACGGCTTCGACCTGCCGCGCGGCAAGCAGAACGTCGCATGGGAGAACGCCGGCACGATTCTGGTCGCGCGCGAATGGACGCCGGGCGATCTCACGGCGTCGGGCTACCCGTATATCGTCAAGCGCTTGCGTCGCGGACAGCCGCTCGCGAGTGCCGTCGAGGTCTTTCGCGGCCAGAAGAGCGACGTTGCGGTGTCGCCGCTCAACTTTAACGACGGAAGCGGACATCAGGTCACGATCATCGATCGCGGCGTGACCTTCTTCACGTCGCAAGACTATATCGTAACGGCTTCGGGGGTGAAACAGCTCGCCACACCGGCCAAGATCTCCCTGCAAGGTATGGTCGACGACCAAATCATTCTTTCGCTCAATCAGGATTGGGACGTCACGGGGAAACACTTCACGCAAGGGTCGCTGATCGCGATCGACGCAAGCGCCGCAGCTGCCGATCCCGCGCATCTCTCCCCCACACTGATCTACGCACCGGGTCCGCGCGAATCGGTCGAAAGCGTCTCGGCAACCCGCTCGCGCCTGTTGGTAACGATCTATCAAAATGTGCGCGGGCGAGGTTTCGTCTTCACGCGTTCGCCCAAGGGCGTTTGGAGTTCGAAGCGTCTGGACTTGCCGGACAACGCGTCGGTCAACTTGATCGATACCGATCAGCGTACCAATCGCGGCTATCTGAGCGTCGCGAGCTTTCTCGAACCGACGACGCTGTGGTCGGTGAATACCGCAAGCGGAGCGGTCGAACGCGTCAAAGCGGTCCCGGCGCTCTTCGACGCATCGAACGACGTGGTCGAGCAACACGAAGCAACTTCGAGCGACGGTACGAAGATTCCGTATTTCATCGTGCATCCAAAAAACATGCGGCTCGACGGCGCGAACCCGACGGTACTTTATGCATACGGCGGCTTTCAAATATCGATGACGCCGTACTATTCCGGGATTCTCGGTAAGCTCTGGCTCGAGCGCGGCGGCACGTTCGTGCTGGCCAATATCCGTGGCGGCGGCGAATTTGGACCGGCGTGGCACGATGCGGCGCTAAAAACGCATCGCCAGGTCGCGTACGATGACTTCTACGCCGTCGCGCAGGACTTGATTGCGCGCAAGATCACGTCACCGCGACATCTCGGCATTCAAGGCGGATCGAACGGCGGCTTATTGATGGGCGTCGAGTTCACCGAACATCCGCAGGAGTGGAACGCGGTCGACATTCAGGTGCCGTTGCTCGATATGCTGCGTTTCGAGAAGATTCAGGCCGGGGCATCGTGGGTCGGCGAATACGGCAGCGTGTCGGTTCCGGCGGAGAAAGCATTCTGGGAAGCGCACTCTCCCTACAACAATCTCAAAGAAGGTGTCGCGTATCCCGAGCCGTTCATCTGGACGACGACCAAGGACGATCGCGTCGGGCCGCAGCACGCGCGCAAATTTGCCGCCAAGCTCGCCGCGATGGACGTGCCGTATCTCTTTTATGAAGTCACCGAAGGCGGCCACGGCTCAGGCGCTAACCTCAAGGAATCCGCACATACGTCGGCGCTCGAGTGGACCTACTTCACGATGAAGTTGATGGAGTAACACGCTCGAGCGCTGCCTTCATCGCTGCGCTTCCCGCGTTCATCAAGCCGGCGATCGATTCGGCGAGATCGTTCGGCAAGAATTCTGCAATCCACACGATGCGGCTGCCGCCGCCGGTATTTGCGAACACCTGTAGCGATGCGTTGTAATGCGTCGCTCGGCCGCCGGTCGCGGCCCACGTAAAACGCATCGTTGCGTCATCGACGCTCACGATCGGCTCGCGCACCACGAAGCCGTTGGCGAACGTCGCGCTGCGAACGCCGTGTTCGAGCCGGCAGTCGCTGAGCACACCGGGAAAGAGCCGTACGTGCGCCGCGCCGACGTCGCGAATGGCATCCCATGCAGCCGCCGGCGTCACGTCGACATCGATTTCCTTGCAAATGCTAGCCACCCCGCGTTAACCTCATTTCGTTCACTGATACGACACCTCCAGCGAGGGATACGAGCGCCCAAGCGCCGCAAGAAATGTGTGCGCGTCAAACGCACCGCCAAGCGTGAGCGCTCCGCTGCGCGTGCCGCCGTCCGCGACGATGCGTTGCGCGGCCTCAACGATCAGCGGTGCGGTCAACGCATAAATGTCTTGCCCGCGCGCACGACTGCGGCGCTCATCGGCTCCGCGTCGCGCGACAACCTCGACGACGAACTGCTGGCGCGACCGGCCCATCGCATCGTCGCGCGGGGGCGGCGGCGTCGCCAAATCGTCTAATTCGCGCAAGGGCGCTGCGCTAATGTAATTGGTCGCGTTGGAGACCGCGAGATGTCGCGCGACCAGCACGGTCTCGGTGAGAGGCGCTTCAACGACGTCTTGCTTGCCGAATGGCTCGCTAAACGTCCACGTCGCCGTTCTTCGCGGGAATTCTTGCGGCGTCAGCTTTCCCGAATGCAAGACGACGCGCGGCGCGGTATTGCGCGATCCGGTCTTGCGCGTACCTTCCGTCGGCCACCAGTGATCGAGGGCGATAAAGATCGTCAACTCGTCGGCAGTTGCCCAATCTCCGACGGCGGCGGTCGCCAAAAGGTCGCCGAAGCCGCCGTAGAAGCCGGCGGCCGGCACGACGGCAATTCCCGCGGCGCGCGCCTTCGCGTTGAATGCGTCGAGCGTCGCAAGCGCGCTCGCTTGTTCGGCCGTGACGTCGAGATAGTGGATTCGCGCGCGAAGCGCCGCCTCAACAACAGGCTCCGCGGAGTCGAGGAACGGGCCCGCGCAGTTAATCACCGCACTTGTGCCATCGAGCGCGCGATCGAGCGACCGTGGATCTTGAAGGTCGGCTATTCGCAACTCGACCTGGGGCGCGTAGCCGCGCGATTCGAGTTTGGTACGATCGCGTCCGACCGCAATCGGCACGAGGCTGCGCCGAAGCAACTCCTCGATAACGAATCTTCCGGTGTGGCCCGCGGCGCCAACGACCGCGATACGCTTTGGGTTCCCCATGCGAACATCCTCGCACGTAGGCGTCTACGATGCTATCGAAATCTTGCGCAGTAGACTCGGGGTCGTCCCGAAGTGCTTGCGGAACGCTGCGGTAAAGTGACTGTGATTCGCAAAGCCGCAATCTAGGGCAATGCGATCCAGCGGTTCACCGCCGACGGCGCGTTCAAGTCCCGCCTGCAAGCGCAGCTGCAGCCGATAGGCGTGTAACGATAGTCCCGTCACTCGCTTGAACGTCCGTGTGAGATGGTACGGCGAGGTGCTGACGACTCGAGCGATCTGGGCGAGAGACCTATCCGCGAAGGGGTCCTCCGCGATGGCTTCCTTCGTGCGTTCGACGATCGTACTACGCATCGGTCGCGTCGTGCCGGCACCAAGCGCGTCGGCGCACGCAAGCGCATGTTCCTCAATCGCAAGGCGATTGGTCGCGAACCGCGCGAGCCGGCCTGCGAGCGCCGCGCGCCTGCTGACGGGCACCGCGCCGCACATTGCGCCGAGCACGGCTTCATCCGCGAACTCAAAGACCGTACAGACGTCACCGCCATCGATTGGGTGCGAGATCTTGAAGTCCATCCCAGCGTGCAGCACGACGGCTGTATTTGGATCGGCGACCACCTCGTCGCGCGGTGAGAAATGATAGGCAAACGCACCGCGGTTGGGGAGCACGATCCGCGGGCTTGTCTCCTGTTCGAGATCGGCGCAACCGCCCTTTTCGGCGTGGCAGCGCACTTCGCTGATCTGCACCGCGTCGCTTGCAAAGATGACTTGGTGCTTGAGCACGCCGTTACTCGGTCAAGGCGAGTTTGACGACGCGTTCTTGCTCGACCGCGTGCGCGCCGGGGTAGCCTTCCGACGGCGAGGCGCGATAGCCGCGGCCTGCGTAGCCGATGTCGAGCGGTTTGTTCAACTTCTCGAGCAGCCGGCGCCGCGCATAGGCACGTGCGCCCATATTCTTCGGCTCCTCTTGCACCCACACCAGCGACTTGAGCTTCGGATAGGTGGCGAGCAGCGCATTGATCTCCTCCGAGGGCATCGGTGAGAGCAGCTCGATGCGCACGATCGCCGTCTTTTTCAGCTTGGGATAGAGATCGGAGGCGATCAGATCGTAGTAGATCTTACCCGAGCAAAGCAATATGCGCTCGATCTTCGACTTGTCGGTGATATTCGGGTCGTCGATCACCGCCTTGAACGCGCCGGTCGCCATGTCGTCGATCGTTCCCGAGGCCGCCTCCGCGCGCAGAAGTGACTTCGGCGTCATCACGACGAGCGGCACCGGATTGTGCGACGCTGCTTGCTCGCGCAAGAGATGATAGTAGTTGCCGGCGGTCGAGGGATACGCCACGCGCAAGTTGCCTTCAGCCGCGAGTTGCAGGAAGCGCTCGAGCCGCGCGCTCGAGTGTTCGGGACCCTGGCCTTCGTAGCCGTGCGGCAAGAGCAGCGTCAGGCGCGAGGTCTGTCCCCACTTCGCCTGACCCGCGGCGATGAATTGATCGATGATGATCTGCGCGCCGTTGACGAAGTCGCCGAACTGCGCCTCCCACAGCACCAGCGACTTGGGTACCGCGGCGGCGTAGCCATATTCGAAACCGACACACGCGTATTCCGAAAGCGGCGAGTTGTGAATCTCGAAGCTCGCCTTGGCCGCGGCAAGATGCTGCAGCGGAATGTATTCGCCGTTGCTGGTGGGGTCGTGCAAGACCGCATGGCGGTGACTGAAGGTGCCGCGTTCGGTGTCCTGACCGGTGATGCGAATCGGAACGCCCGACGCGAGCAGCGAACTAAAAGCGAGCGCCTCGGCCATGCCCCAATCGACGAGGCCTTTATCGGCGATGGTTGCGCGGCGCCGCTCGAACTGCGTGAGCAACTTCTTGCTTACCGCAAAGCCATCCGGTACGGTCACGAGTTCGTCCGACCAGTTGAGCAATTGCGTCTTATTTACCGGCACCAGCGTCGCGGTGGGCAGCGGAGCTGACTGCGAGATCTTCTCGATCATGCTGCCGCCGTGCGATTCCTTGACGCTCTTGTACGCCTCTTGCAGACGCGCCGTCGCTTCGGCAACCATCTCGTTCGCTTGCTCGGCGGTTATGGCACCCTGGGCGATCAATTTGTTGGCGTAGAGATCGCGCGCGGTCGGATGTGCCTTGATCTTTTCATACATCATCGGTTGCGTATACGCGGGTTCGTCCTGCTCGTTGTGGCCGAAGCGGCGATAGCCGATGAGATCGATCACCGCGTCGCGCGCGAATCGCTTGCGGAACTCCTCGGCCAGATGCACGGCTGAGATGCACGCGTCGATGTCGTCGGCGTTAACGTGGATGATCGGCGCATCGAAGCCTTTGGCCAAATCGGAAGCGTATCGCGTGGAGCGCGAGTCGCGCGTGTCGGTCGTGAAGCCGATTTGATTGTTGGCGATCAGGTGCAGCGTGCCGCCGGTCGCGTAACCGGGCAACGATTGCAAATTGAAAACTTCGGCAATGATGCCTTGACCGGTGAATGCCGCATCGCCATGAATGAGAATCGGCGCGGCTTTGCGCACGTCTTGTACCGGCATCGGCTCCGAGTGATCGGTCTGCAAGGCGCGGGTGCGCCCCTCGACGACCGGATCGACCGCTTCGAGATGGCTCGGATTGTGTTGCAGCGTCACCATGACTTGTTTGCCGCCGGTAGTGTTGTAGACACCAGTGGCGCCGTGATGATACTTCACGTCGCCGGTGACGTCGTCGTCACTGCTGACCTCGCCGCGCTGATGCGCCGCTTCGAATTCGCCGAGCAGCTCTTCGTAGGGCATGTTGACCACGTGCGCGATCACGCTCAAGCGGCCGCGATGCGCCATGCCGATCACGGCATTGGGCGTATCTTCGTCCGCCAACATCTCGAGCATCTCCTCGAGCATCGGCACCATCACGTCGAGCCCTTCGCCCGAGAAACTCTTCTGTCCGAGGAACGTCTTGCGAATGAAGCGTTCGAATGTCTCGCCCTTCGTCAGACGTTGCAAGAAGCGAATCTGCCGCTTGGGCGAGAGCAAGACCTTGTGAGCACCGCTCTCGATCGTCTCTCGCAACCAGCGGCGCTGCTCGGTGTTCGAGATGTGCTCGAACTCATACGCGATCGTCGAGCTGTACGTTTCGCGTAGTTTGGGCAGCACGTCGGCGAGCGTGGCGCCCGGCACGAAGACGCGCAGCACCGATGCGGGAATCGCCGCCTGCAGTGATGGCGTCAGGCCGTAGCTGGCAGGATCGAGTTTGGGATCGCCCACCGGTTCCGAGCCGAGCGGGTCCAAATGCGCAGCCAGATGGCCGTGCGTACGATAACCCGAGACGATGGCCATCGCGGCGGCAACCGCGCGCAACATCTCGTCAGAGGGTGCTGCGGCAGCGGCAGAATCTAGCGACGAAGTCGCGACTTTCGCGGGCAAAGCCTCAGCTTTGACCGATAAAGTCTGTCCTAACTGCGAGAACAGCGTCTCGTAAAAATTGTCGGCACCTTGCAGCAGTTGGTCGACGCGGCGCAGATACTCACCCGATTGCGCGCCTTGAATCACGCGGTGATCGTACGTGCTCGTCATCTGCATCACTTTACTGATGCCGAGCTGACGGAGCGCTGGTTCCGATGCACTTTGGAATCCCGGCGGATACCCGATTGCGCCGGTCGCGAGAATCGCGCCTTGACCAACCAGCAGCCGCGGCACCGACGCTACCGTACCGATGCCGCCCGGATTGGTGAGCGTGAACGACGCGCCTTGCAAATCGTCGGCGACGAGCTTATTGTCGCGCGCTTTGGTGACCAGCTCTTGATATTTGTTGTAGAAGCCGGCGAAGTCGAGCGCGTCGGCGCGCTTGATCACCGGCACGACCAAAAAGCGCGTACCGTCCTTGCGTTCGGAATCGACGGCAAGACCGAGGTGGATGCCGGGCTCGAGACGCTGTGGTGCGCCGTTCTCGTCGCGACGGAAGCTGTAAGTAATGAACGGCATCTCGCTCGCAGCGCGCACCAGCGCGTAGGCGATGAGATGCGTGAACGAAACTTTTTCGCGGCGACCCGCGGCTTTGATCGCGTTGTTGAGTTCCTTGCGGCGCGCGTCGAGGGTATCGACGGCCAGCGTGCGGAAGCTCGTCGCCGTCGGAATGGTGAGCGATTGCTCCATATACCCGGTGAGCGCAGCCGCCGGCCCCTTGAGCGGGGTCAGCGTGGCGCCGGCCGGCGGTGCGGGCAACGGCGTGCTTCGAGGCTCGCCTACGGCTCGCACCTCAGCATGACCGATGCGGCGCGCGCCGTTGGCTTGCTTCGCGACGTCGCCGCGCAGAATCAATCCGTTGGGACCCGAACCGCGAATCGAGGAGAGATCGAGTTCGAGTTTATTGGCGATGCGGCGTGCCTGCGGCGAGGCGGTGATTTCTCCGCCCGGTGCTTTCGGTGGCAGCGGCGCGACCGGCACAGCTTTTGATGTGCTTCTCTCGACTACGGTCGCTGCGCTCCCTACGCTCGGAATGACGCTTGCATCTATCTCGGCAAGTTTTGCGCCCACGGCGATCGTGTCGCCCTCTTTACCGAAGATCTGCACCACCACGCCGCTTGCCGTTGCCGGCACTTCGACGTCGACTTTGTCGGTCGTCACATCGACGATCGCATCGCCTTCGATGACAGTTTGTCCAGGCTTCACGCGGAACTCGACGATCGAGCCTTCGGTCACCGACTCGCCCATCTCGGGCAGCGTCACGGCGACGATTTTTGGTTCGGCCTTCGGTGCGGGCGCAGCGGCAGCGGGCGCGGCGGCTGCGGCAGCAGCTTTTCCGTTGGCCTTTATACCATTTTTTGACGTGTCGATCTCGGCCAGCGTTGCACCGACGGCGACGGTGTCACCCTCTTTGCCAAACAGCTGCGTGATCACGCCGGCAGCGGTCGCTGGGACTTCGACGTCGACCTTGTCGGTGGTCACGTCGACTAGCGTATCGCCTTCATTTACCGCATCACCGACGCGCTTGCGCCACTCGACGATGGAGCCTTCGGTAACCGACTCGCCCATTTCGGGGAGGGTCACTTTGACTACCGCATCCGCCACGTTTCTTCTTGTCTCCGTCCTACAAAGGGGTAAAAGAGCTTCCCCGCCATTTTAACCCCACCCTCGGACGCCCGGATACGACCAGGGCGGCCTCGGCCATCAGCTTAGGTGGGCGAGCTTCGCTATGACCAGGCTCGAGAGCGCGATCGCGACCCACAGGATCGCCCCCAGGAGGAGCGGCCGCACGCCGGCGGCCCGGATCCGCGCAATATCCGTGCCCAGTCCGACCCCAGCGAGCGCAACCGCGATCGTGAAGAGCGCCACCTCTTGCAGCGGGCTCTGCGCGACCGCCGGAATCAGGCCCAACGAATTGATCGCCGCCGCAAGCAGAAACCACAAAATGAACCACGGAATGATCGCCCGCCAGTCGATGCTCTCAGCCTTGCCGCGCGCGGCTTGGACTTTGCGCCAGCCGTAGAACAGCACGATCGGAATGATCAAGGTCGTGCGCGTAAGCTTGACGATCACCGCGTCGTTGCCCGCCTCGCGGCCGTACGCGAACGCCGCTGCAACCACCGAGGATGTGTCGTTGATCGCGGTGCCGGCCCACAAACCAAAGGCGTGTTGTGAGAGCTGCATCAGATGGCCGATCGCGGGAAAAATCACCACCGCAACGACATTGAAGAGAAAGACGACCCCCAGCGAATACGCAATATCGGCTTGATCGGCTTCGATCACGCTTGCGACCGCGGCAATCGCCGATCCGCCGCAGATTGCGGTACCGATGCCGACCAAACGGCGAATGTCGCTATCGAGCCCAAGCGCGCGGCCCACGAAATACGCGAGCACCAGCACGATCGCAAGCGTTCCGAGCATCACCGGCAGCGACTGCGCACCGCCCTGCACGATCTCGCTCAAGCTCAGATGTGCTCCAAGCAAGACGATCGACCACTGCAACAACTGCTTGCTCGCAAAAGCGATGCCCGGACGCAACGACGCGCTCGGCGTTCGCACGGTAGCGATCAGTGCGCCAAGGACGATCGCAAAGACCGGTGCACCGACGATCGGCGCAACGCGACCGAGCAGCGTCGCGACGATAGCGATGCCGAGCGCGAGCAGCAACCCGATCATGGTTATCTAGAAGAAATCTGCGCGCTGCGAGGGCTGCGAGATCAAGCGCGCCGGCACGAAGCGCGGGCGCGGATGCGTGAGCACCCAGCCGGCGATGTCATATGCCTCTTGCAGCGAGAGGGTGCCCGGCGCGTTTTGCGGCATGTTGAACATCACCCATCCGGTCATGCGATCGATGTGCGCCATACCCGCGCCATTGTTGAACGATTTCGGGCCCCAAAGCGGTGGAAATGCGCCGTGCACGCCGGCGCCGTTTGGCTGATGACAGGCGGAACACTTCTGCGCGTAAAGCGACTGGCCGCGCGGGAGATCCGGCGACGCGGCCGGCAACGGCACGATAAATCCGTCGCTCTTGGCTTGCGCTGCGCCGGTAGGCACGCCGCGCGAAAGATAGGCGATGTACGCGACCATCCCGATCATCTCTTTACTTGTATATGCCGGCGGCGTGCCGTTCATACTGTAAAGGAAGCACTCGGCCAACCGGTCTTGTAGCGTGATGACGCGCTTCGCCCGTTTGTTCCACTGCGGAAAACGCGCGTACGTGCCAACGAACGTTCCACCGCGCGGCACCGTACCGGCGCCGAGATGGCACGCGGCGCACGACATGTCGGCCGTGACGTTGTGAGGCAGATACTTCTGCGGATCCTCGATGACGGCGCGGCCGAGCGCAATCGATGCGCCCAGTGCACCCGAGGGAGGCGAGGCCGTCGGCGCCGCTTGCGCGCACGCCGCGAGCGCAAGCAGGAGTACCGACGTGACAAGCGAGCGGCCAAGAATGATCATGGTCATCACCCGTTGGGCATTAAGTCCCGAGGTCATTCTTCGGTCAGGAACGCGAGGACCTGGGTCCGAAAGCTCACGCCACCATGATGAACCGCCGTGAATTCACCGGACTCGCCGCCGGTGCAGCAGCGACGGCATCGATCCCAGCAAATGCGGCGGCGCAAGCCGGGTTTGGCGCGCCTCATCCGCCGATCGTGCCTGAAAATGACCCGGCGATCATCGTCGATCGTCCGCAGTTGCGCCGGCCCGACGGCGTGGTGAATGCCTACGCCGCGTATCCGACGGCCGTGAGTGCCAACACTCCAGGGATCGTGCTCGTCATGGCGATCTGGGGTGTCGACGACCAACTGCGCGACACCGTGCGCCGCTTCGCCAAAGCCGGCTTCATGTGCATCGCGCCGGATCTCTACTCGCGCATGCGTGCGCCGAGCGGCGACGGCAGCACCGACATCGAGACGTTCAAACCGTTTGCCGCGCAACTGCAGCGCAAACAGTACGATGGCGACCTGCGGTCCGGCGGCCTGAGCCTACTTTCTAAGGCGCCTAAGTGTAAGCTCGGCGTCGCCGGCTTCTGCATGGGTGGCCACATCGCCCTCATTCAAGCGCTCGACAACTCCGATGTCTTCGACGCGGTGGCGCCGTTCTACGGCGCAGTCAAAGACATTGATCCGACCGAGATTCACATCCCGGTGTGCGGTAGTTACGGTGAAAAAGATACCAGCATTCCGCCCGAAGAGGTGCGGACTTGGCGCACCGCCCTGCGCGTCCCCAACGACATCCGCGTCTACGGCTCGGCCGGGCATGCATTTTTCGACGATACGCGAAGCTCGTACGTAGCATCTGCTGCCGACGACGCGTGGAAGCGCGTCCTGGGCTTCTTCAAGGATCAACTCGGACCGCAAACGTGACCGCCTTCGTCGATCTCCTGTTTCTCCTGGTCGGCATCACCGTCGGCGCCTTCGTGATGTATGCGCGTCAGCGCGGCGAACGCGCGGCGATCGACGCACTCCTCGAGCGGGCCAAGAACGAACTGCGCGAGTCGACCACGCATCAGGCAAGCGAGCGCGTGGGGCAGATCGTCGCCCCCATCGCTGAACGCCTCACCGAGTTCGATCGCATGGTCCGCGAGATCGAAAACAAGCGTAGCGAGGACTCCGGCGCGCTACGCGAGCAGCTCAGCCAACTCTTGGGCCGCGCCGACAAGATCGAAACCGCGGCCAACGCGCTCTCGAATCAAACGTCGACGCTGGTGACCGCGCTTCGCAGTCCAACCACGCGCGGCAAGTGGGGCGAAATCCAGCTGCGCAACGTGGTCGAGAAGGCCGGGATGCTCGCCTACTGCGACTTCGCCGAGCAACAAACCGTCGCGTTCGAAGGCGGACGCGGCCGTCCCGACATGACGATCAAACTTCCCGGCAATCGCTGCGTCTTCGTCGATGCCAAAGCGCCTACCGACGCGCTGCAAGCCGCGCTCGAATCAGCTGACGACGAGGCGCGGCGCGAGCTGGTCAAAAAGCACGCACGCGCGCTGCAAGATCACGTTGACGCACTTTCCAAGCGCAACTATCAATCCACTGAAGGCTCGGCTGACTTCGTGGTGATGTTCGTGCCGGGTGAAGCGTTCTTGAGCGCGGCGTGTACCGAGAACCCGATGCTGATCGAGTACGCGCTGGATCGCAGCGTGCTGATCGCCGGCCCGCTTTCATTGATTCCGCTGCTGCGTTCGTTCGCGATGGGCTGGCAGGCCGTCAAACAAGAAGAAAACGCCAAGCGCATCGCGATGCTGGGACGCGAACTGTACGAGCGCACCGCGCGCTTCGCCGAACGTCTGGTCAACCTTGGGCGGCATCTGGAGCGTTCGGTCGGCGCGTATAACGAAGCCGTCGGCACGTACGAATCACGGCTGCTGCCGCAGGGACGCAAACTCAAAGACGAATCGTCGATCGGCGGCGAAGAACTTCCCGAACCGAGTGTCATCGATTTGGCGCCGCGTGCGGTTACGGCACTCGACGCCGAGCCGCGCGACCGCCGCGCTAAGCGGGATCCGGCAGCGCCGAACCTTTTCCAAAACCAGAACGATCAAGCCGGCTAGCGCAGCGACGCGCCCGGCGGCGTCCAGACAGTGCCGCCGTCGTACTCGACGCGCATGACGCGATAACTCGCGGTGCGAGCCTGCAACAAGGGCACCGCGGGGGTCGGCAGTATCTTTTGGATGCAGTTGTCCGCATAGCCGCGCGGTCCAATACCGCCTTGCTGCCACGACGCAAAGCCATCGTAGGTCGCGATCACGACGTTGCTCGAGAACTCGCCGTTGCGATCGAGCGTAAGCGTACCCAGCGCATTACCCTGCACGTCGAGGAGTGGAAACGCGAAGATCACGCGCCGCGCCGTTTGCGGCGCGAGGTTTTTGAACGTAACGCAGGCGATGGCGGCGGTGCCGTCGCGCTTGACGGCCGCAAAGCCGGAGACGATTTGTATCTGGCCCTGCACCCCGCCCTCGAGCGTGGCCGAGGCTAGCGGAATTTCGCGCCAGGCACTCGGCGTGGGCGACGGCGTCGGCGCGGCTTGGTCGGCAGGCGAACGGGGCGGACCGATTTGATAGTCGCTCGCACCACGTACGTAAAGCGCGGAGCGACCGTTCCCTTGCAGCCACAAGATCACGGCTTGGCGATCCTTATCGCCGAGCGCGAGGATGTCGGCCTCGGCTTTATTCGGCTGATAGAAATTGCTAATTGGTGCGGGCGCGCCATTGTTCGCCCACGACGCGAGTGCGTTGAAATCGGTTTGCGAGAGCTGCTGGATCTCGGAGAGAACCGCGACCAACGCGTTGGACTGCGCGCGTGCGTGCATCGGAGCGGCCAGAAAACCGCCGACGAATGCCGCCGCCACGAGCAGTCCGAACGCGCGTCGAATCACTGCTTGGCTTCGAGCGTCTTGAGCGCGGCGAGCGTGTTGGCGACATGCTCGCTCGGGTCGAGCGAGGTGTAGCTATAGACGATCGTCCCGTCTTGCGCGATCACATACGACGTGCGGTTCGCGTACTGCGGCTTAGCAGCGAGGATTGAATCGTAGGCTTTTTCGACGGCTTGATCGGTATCGGCAGCGACCGCAAACTTGCTGCGGCAGTCACTCACTGAGAACTTCTGCAACGTATCGAGCTGGTCGTGCGAGACGCCGATGACGGTGGCGTTTAGCGCCTTGTACTGGTCGATTGCGTCGGCGAAGTCATGGGCTTCAATCGTGCAGCCTTTCGTAAATGCCGCGGGATAGAAATACAGCACCACGGGGCCTTTTTTGAGCGCATCGGCGAGATCGAACGTGAACACGTTCCCGCCCAGCGTGGCTTGCAACGTGAAGTCGGGTGCTTTGGTCCCGTCGGGAAGCGCGGCGAAGGCCGGAACGGCAATTGCAGCCGCGACGAGCACGGAGATCGCGATAGAACGACGGATCATTTGGGTAGCCTCTCTTTCCCGATGGGAGTTCACTATAGCACGGGAGAAGGGCTGGCGAATGGCTGACTGGATTCCGTACGAAACGAGCGACAACCCCTCACTCGAAGTCTCGATCGACGTGGACTACGCCGACGACGATCCCTTTCGCAAAAACCATCCATTTCTCCTAACGGTTACAGCATCGCGCTTTCCCACTGATTCCGACGGTCAGCCGACCGATGCGAGTGCACAAGCCCTGTTCACGCTCGAGCAGCAGCTCGAAACGGTCTGCGACGAGCACGATGCTGCAACCGTGTGTACGGTCAGCGGCACCGGCAAATACGACATCTACGCCTACGCGGCTGGCCCTGAGGCGGCCGCCGCGTTGGGCGATCGGGTACGCGGCCTCGCCATCGACGTCGACGTTTCGTCACGGCGCGAAGATAATTGGGCGACTTACGAACGCTTCGTGCTCCGCGGTGAAGAACTCGAAGACGCGCGCGACAACGATCAGATCGCACAGATGGACGAAGCGGGCGAAGATCTCGCGGCACCGTTCCTGGTGGTGTTCGACGTCGACGTAGCCGAAGGGAAGGAAACCGCGGCGGCAAACGCGCTCGCGTCGGCCGGCTTCGCGGTCAGCGAAGAACCGTACGATACGGATACCGTGATCGAAGCCAGCCGTTCGATGATCGTAACCCCTGAAAATCTCAAAGCTGCGCGCACCGACATTTTGCGCGCAGTCGCACCGTTCGGCGGAACCTATGAAGGCTGGGGCATCGATCCCGATGAGGAAGGCGCCGACGACCTCGACGCGGACGACGAAGACTAGCTAGCGCGCAGCGAGCAGCGCTATAAGCCCATCATGCGGGCGAGCACCATGCGTTGCACTTCGTTGGTGCCTTCGCCGATCTCGTTGATCTTCTGATCGCGATACATGCGCGAGACGGGATACTCGTCCATGAACCCGTAGCCGCCGTGAATCTGCACCGCCTCGTTGACGACGCGGCGTGAGACTTCGCCCGAATACAGCTTGGCGAGGCTCGCGGTTTGCTCGAACTCGCGGCCCTGGTCTTTCTCCCACGCCGCCTTGAGCACCATGGTCTTGGCGTGCTCGATTTCGCAGAGCATGTCGACCAGCTTGAACGCGATCGCCTGGAACTTGCTGATCGGCTTCCCAAAGGCGATGCGGTCTTTCGAATACTGCAGCGCTTCGTCGTAGGCGCCCATCGCGAGGCCGACCGAAAGGGCTGCGACCGAGATTCGGCCGCCGTCGAGAATCTTGAGGAATTGGGCAAAGCCCTCGCCTCGCTCGCCGAGCAAGTTTCCTTCGGGCACGTTGGCGTCGACGAAGCTGAGCTCGCGCGTATCCGACGCGCGCCAGCCCATCTTCTTATATTTCTTGCTGCGGCTGAAGCCCGGCGTGTCTTGCGGCACGATGAGGTTCGAGATCTCGGGTTTGCCGTCGGCTCGCGTTCCGGTGGCTGCGGTAATCGTCGTCCCGCCGGTGATCGTGGTTCCCGAATTCGTAATGAAGGCTTTGGTACCGTTGATTACCCACTGCCCGCCTTGCAGCCGCGCTTTCGTCTGGACGTTGCCGGCGTCGCTGCCCGCGTTGGGCTCGGTGAGGCCGAAGCCCCAAAGCATCTTCCCCTGCGCGAGCGGGATCAGGTAGCGCTGTTTCTGCTCTTCGGAGCCGAACAGATAGAAGGGCGATGCGCCGAGCGAGACATGCGCGGCCACGGTGATCGCGGTCGACGCGTCGACGCGCGCGATCTCCATTACCGCGAGCGCATAGCTCACCGTGTCGGCACCGGCACCGCCGTATTCTTCGGGAAACGGCAGCCCCATGAAGCCGAGCTCGGCCATCTGCGCCACGAGATCGTACGGAAAGGCCTCGTCCCGATCCATCTCCTCGGCTCGCGGCCGCACCTCGTTTTGCGCGAAGTCGCGTGCGAGGCGTTGGATCGCTTTCTGATCGTCAGTCAGATCGAAATTCATAGCCCGGAGGTATAGCTCTCGTCTTGAGGAAAAACCCTTTTGCAGCGATGATTTCTCTCCGTAATGTCTCGCTGGTCTATCAGAACGGCGTACGAGCCCTTGATAACGTCACGTTAGAGATCGGCAAGGGCGACTTCGTATTCTTGGTTGGGCACTCGGGAACGGGTAAGTCCAGCCTCTTGCGCCTTCTCTATCGCGAACAGCTTCCCAGCAAGGGCGAGATCACGGTCGACGGTATTCGCGTCGATCACCTTCGTCGTAGCCGCGTGCCGGCGCTACGGCGTCATCTCGGCGTCGTCTTTCAAGATTTCAAACTCCTCAGCGACAAGACCGTCTGGGAAAACGTCGCTTTCGCGATGCAGGTTACCGGCGCGCACACCAAAGACGTCATGCGTCAAGTGCCGCGCGCGCTCGACCTGGTCGGCCTGGCGCACAAGAGCCGCATGTATCCAGGCGAACTCTCAGGCGGCGAACAGCAGCGCACCGCGATCGCGCGCGCGCTCGTCAACAATCCGAAGATTCTGCTGTGCGACGAGCCGACCGGCAATCTGGATCCGTCGAATACGACCGAGATCATGGAGCTCTTGCTGCGCATCAATCTCAAGGGCACAACGGTGCTCGTCGCCACTCACAACCAAGCCGTCGTCGATCGCATGCGCCGCCGCGTCGTGCGACTCGAAGACGGCAAGGTCGTTACCGACGAAGAACGGGGCTACTATTATCTTGGACTCGGGCAAGGTCAAATTCTTTCTGGGTGAGGTGTTGCGCAATTTCACGCGCAACGCCGGCATGCAAGCGACCGCGATAGGCACGGTCGCGATGACCATCGTCCTCCTCGGTGCCTTTGTCTTCGTCCACCAAATGCTTTCCGGAGTCGGAAAAGATCTGCTCAATCAGATCGAGATTTCCGTTTATTTCAAGAGTGACGTCACGACCGCGCAAGAAGACGCGCTGCGCGCCGCGCTCGCACACGATCCCCGTATCGCGTCTACGCAGTTCGTACCGAAAAAGCAAGGCCTCTCCGAACTCAGCGCGGAGGAGCACGGGAAGATCGATACCTCGTCGCTGCTCACCGAAAACCCGCTGCCCGACAAATTGCGGGTGTGGGCGCACGATCCAGAGCGCGTCGCAACGATCGCCGCGGAGTTGCAGACGCAGCCCGGCGTCGACAAGGTACTCTTTCCGCAAGATGTCGTCGCGCGGTTGCTTCAACTTGGTGACGTTTTGCACCGCGTGGGGATCGGCGTCATCGCGCTCTTCCTCGTCGTCGCGGGCATCATCATCTCGAACACGATTCGCCTAACGGTCTTTGCGCGGCGCCGCGAGATCTCGATCATGCAACTCGTCGGCGCCACCAACATGTACATTCGTGCGCCGTTCATCTGCGAAGGATTGCTCGACGGCGTGCTGGGCGCGTCGATCGCCGTGATTCTGCTGGTCGCCGCGCGTTACGCGCTCTGGCCGAAAATCGCGCTCGCGCTTCCGTGGATCGCGTTCAACGCGGCTCCGATCAATGGTCTGCTGCTGGTCGCACAGCTCGTTGCCGCCGGCGGCGCAATCGGCGTGATTGCGTCGTGGATCTCGGTCGGCCGTCACCTGCGAACGTAGCGTGAACCACTAATGCACCTTCGCGTCGACGTTGATTTCGATGCGCTCGCGGACTGTATCTCCGATGGTATCGCTTATGTAGGTCCGGAGGGCGTGGTTACCGCCTGGAGCGCGGGCGCCGCAGCAATCACCGGTATCGCACGCCTCGACGCCGCCGGCCGACCGCTCGAGGAGCTTTTCGCGCGCGTCGAGCCGCCGCTCGGCTTCGCGGCCATTCCCGAGCGCATTGTGCTGTTCAGCAAGGACGAACGGCGCAAAGCCCTGCAGGCGACGACACTCAGTATCGATGACGGCTGGCTGATCTCGTTCGGACGCGAAGCTCGCTTCGCCGCGATCGAACAGCTCAAAGAAGAAATCGTTGCTGCCGTTTCGCACGAACTCAAGACTCCCATCGCGACGATCAAAGCGTACGCCACGACGATGCGAACGAATCCCGATGCGCTCGCCGATCATCGTAACGACTTTCTCGCAACCATCGAAGAACAGGCCGATCGTCTCACGCGTGCCGTCGATGATCTGCTGCTGGTCGGACGTGTCAACGCGCAGCATTTGCTTTCGATCCGCGCGAGCGTGACGCTTGACGAGCTTATCGACCAAACCGCCGAACGGCTCGGCCCGAGCGCCGCGGAACGCATCGAGCGCCGCTCGACCGCAGTCACGCTCAGCGGCGATCCGCACTTGCTCGGCAACGCCCTGTTGCACTTGATCGACAACGCGCTCAAGTTTTCACCCGGCACGGCAACCGTTGCTATCGAAGGACACGACGAGGGTGCGACGGTCGCGGTCAAGGTGTGCGACAACGGCATCGGGATCGGTGAGGAACATCTTCCTTACATCTTCGATCGCTTCTATCGGGTTGAGCGCAACCTCACCGCGGCGACCGGAGGAAGCGGCCTCGGCCTCACGATCGCTCGTGAAATTGTGCAGGCCCACGGCGGTACCGTCAGCGTCGAAAGCATTCCGCACGGCGGCAGCACGTTTACGATGTCGTTCCCGTCGCCGAGCGCGCGGAGCGGTTCGTGAAAGACCTCGCGCAAGGCGCGGGGCACCGCGTGCTCGTGGTCGACGATGACCGGAACTTGCGCAAGATTATCTCGACCAATCTCGAGCTGGCGGGCTTCGCCGTAGAGACCGCGTCCGACGGCGCCGAAGCGCTTTCGATGATCGAGAACCTGCAGCCCGACATCGTCCTGCTGGATTTGATGATGCCGTACATGGATGGGTACGAAGTCGCGAAACGGATTCGCAACCATCAGAATCCGTCGATTGCCAACGTGCCGATCATCATTCTCACCGCCAAAGGCGAGACCGAGGACAAGCTCCGCGGATTCGAAGCCGGCGCCGACGACTACATCACGAAGCCCTTCGGTCCGCAAGAGCTGCTCGCGCGCGTGCGCGCCAAGATCCGCCGGGTCGAGGTCGACTCGTCGCTCTCGCCGCTGACCCGTCTGCCCGGCAATTTAGCGATCGAAGCCGAACTGCGCCGGCGCATCGACGGCAACGAACCGTTCGCGGTCATCTACCTCGATCTCGACAACTTCAAAGCCTTCAACGACGTCTATGGCTTTACGCATGGCGACGAGGCAATTCAGCTACTCGCGCGCGTGACGGTCGATGCTGTGCGCCGGCGGGGCACGGCGAACGACTTCGTCGGGCATATCGGCGGCGACGATTTCATCGTGGTCACGCAGAACGAACGCGCCGAAGAGATCGCAAAGGAAGTCATCGCCGAATTCGATCGCGATATCCGCAACCTCTATTCTGCCAAGGATTTGCGTGCCGGATATATCGAGACCCGCGATCGTCGCGGCGCGCTCAATCGCTTTCCGATCATCACGCTCTCGATGGCGATCGTCAGCAACGATCGCGGGCAACTCAGCAATTACGCGCAGGTCGGTGAAGCCGCGGCCGAGCTCAAGCGCTACGCCAAATCCATCGCCGGCTCCGTCTACGTAAAGGACAAGCGACGCCAGTGAAGCTCCGATCGATACTTTGCGTGCTGTTGGTCGCGGCCGTTCCCGTCATGGCCGCGGCCAAAACCTCCACGCTGCAGCAGCGGATCGAAGCACAGCGCCATAAGGCCGCTGCGATTCAAGCGAGACTGCACGCGAAGCGCGCGCAACTCAACGCCGCGACGGTGAAGGTACAGGGCCTCCAGTCACAGCTCAACGAGACCAACACCGCGATCGGCCAGGTCAGTGCACAGCTCGACCAACTCAACGCCGCGCAGCATTCGACGCAGCGCAAGGCCGACTGGAACGGCGTACAGCTACGCGCAGCCGAGCAGTCGTTCAAACTCCACGATCAGGTTCTGCGTCAACGCCTGGTTGAAATCTATGAGAACGGCAATCTCAACTATCTCTCGGTTCTCCTTTCGGCGCGATCGTTCACCGAATTCGTCGAGCGTTGGGAAGATCTGCATCTACTGATCAACGCCAACGAAGACGCCGTGCGCGAGCGTCGCGCCGCCGCCGAGCATGTCGCCGACATTCAAGCCGAGCTCCAGCGAACGCAGCTCGAGTTGAGCAACGAGGCGCAAGATCAGGCCCGCTCGCGCAATCAGCTCGCTACTCTAGCTGACGAGCGGCGCAACCTCGTCGCGGTTGCCGATAGCCAGCGCCGCCACGTCGCGAGCGAAGTCGCCGACATGGAAGCTCTTTCCGCCGCCGAGGAAGCGCAACTCGAAGCGCTCATTCAGGAGCGCGCGCGCCAACTCGAAGCGCAGCGCAAAGCCGAGGGCATCGTCGGCAACGAGGTGCAGACCAGCACGCCGGGCGCATTTGCGTGGCCGGTCTCCGGCACCATCACCTCGCCCTTCGGATGGCGCTCCAATCCGTTTGGCGGCGCGCCGGAATTTCACCAAGGGCTTGATATCGCGGCGCCGACCGGCACCACAATCACGGCATCGGCCGGCGGGACCGTCATCATGGCACAGTGGTACGGCGGCTACGGCAACTACATTCTGATCGACGACGGCGGCGGCTATTCCACCGGCTACGGGCACCTCTCGGCGTTTTACGTCTCCACCGGACAGCAAGTCAAGCAAGGTCAAGCGATCGGGGCGGTCGGTTGCACCGGCGAGTGTACCGGGCCGCACGTCCACTTCGAAATCCGCGTCAACGGCAAGCCGGTCGATCCCGCGCCGCGACTGCACTCGCCGTAAAGAAACGGAATGTGCCTCGCCCGTCGTTAAGCTAGACGGGTATGATCGATCCCATGGCCGGTAAATTCAGGGCGCTGATGGCGGTGCTCGTGGTTCTCGTCGTCGTGCTCATCGGCGCGCTCTCGCTTTGGCTGCGCGGCGTCGAAGCCTCGCAACCCGCGCAGCTCACGCTGAGCGTCGGGGAAGCGGGTACCTCGGTGCAGGGCGACGCTGCGGCGAACATTCCACCGGCCGAGCTCTTCGAGAAAGAGCTCACCGATCTGCAAACGCAATACTACAAGCCGTTCGATCCGCAAACGCCATTCCGCGGCGAATCGCAAGCGCTGACCAAGTATCTGCAGAGCAACCACATCGCGCACCCGTCGCTGCCCGACGAGATCGCCAGCGGCGATCCGGGCGAAGACGCGCAGCGCATGGCAACGGTCGTCGCCTATGCTGAACACACGTACGGCAAGCGGCTGGGCTCGGATGCAACCACGGGATTGACCGAAGCCGCGCTGAGCGGCGTCATGAACTCGGTCGACGATCCGTACACCGTCTACCTCACGCCCAAAGAGATTCAAAGTCTGCAAGAATCGCTCAACGGCGGCGATTTCGGCGGCATCGGCGTCTATATTTACCAGCTCAAAGACGGCGAAGTCGTGCTGCAGCCGATCGACGGCGCACCGGCAGCACTGGCCGGCATGAAGCCGGGTGAAGTCGTCGATACGGTCGAGGGGCACAGCGTGCACGGCATCCCGATCGACGTGGTCGAGCGTTGGATCCGCGGCGAATCCGGTTCCCACGTCGCGCTGACCACCCATGCGTACAAGAAATCCGGTGAACGGCACTGGAACATCACGCGCGCGATCATTCACGTGCCCAGCGTCTCCAAGCATATGGAAAAGGATGGCTACGAGTACATCCGTCTCACCGACTTCGGCGTGACCTCGCCCGACGAAGTGAAGAACGCGCTGCTGTACGGCAAGGCCCACAACGCCAAGGGGTACATTCTCGATCTGCGCTACAACGGCGGCGGCCTGGTCGAAGCCGCAATCAAGATCTCCAGCCTCTTCATTCCCCAGGGGACGATCGTCTCGACGATCGATCGCGAAGGCCATCGCCAGGTCGAAGAGGCCTTGGGCGACGCCATCGGCGGGCAACCGCTCGTCGTCCTGGTCAACCGCTACACCGCGAGCGCATCTGAGATTACGGCCGGTGCGTTACAGGATTACCACCTAGCCAAGCTCGTAGGTACGAAAACCTTCGGGAAGGGTGTCATCCAAAGTATCTACGACATGCCCGACGGGGGCGCGTTGAAGATCACGACCCAGCGGTATCTCACCCCGCTTGGGCGGGAGATCCAACACAAAGGCATTACCCCCGACGTTATCGTCTCGCAAGGCGACGATGTACCGCTCGACAGTCCCAGCGACAAGCAGCTCGCCGCTGCCGAAACTCAACTTACACAGCTCCTCAGATAGATCGGTCACCATGAAGCGCCTTCTCTCCCTTGTCCTCGCGGGCGGCATTGCCGCCGGTTTGCTCGTGCACGCCGCAGCTCTGGCCGCGACGCAGCCGACGATCAGCGCCGCGCAAGCCAACGAAATCTCAACCAGCTATCACGACTTGACCAGCGAGTTTTACAAGAAGGTCAACGCGCAGCAGGTACTCGACGGCGCGCACGCCGGGCTCGTCAATACGCTGGGCAAGCAACACGTCACCGCGAAGATCCCGCCGCTTCACGCCACCGGCGACGATGCCAACGTACGCGCGATCGAGCTGGAGGTGGAAGACGCGCAGCGTGCGGCCGGCAAGCGCGTGTCGGCGACCGATCTTACCTACTCCGCCATTGCCGGCATGCTCAACTCGGTGCACGACCGCTACACCGTCTTCTTGGATCCGAAGGACTACGCGGAGCTGAACACCGGGCTCGACGGTTCGGATTTCGGCGGCACCGGGATCGTCATTCAAGAGGATGACGCGAGCCACTATATCGCGGTCAGCGACGTCGTGCCCGACGGACCGGCCGATAAACTCGGCGTGCAGCAAGACGATCTGATCACCGCGATCGACGGACATTCGACCAAAGGCTGGTCGATCGACCGCGCCAGCGCCCACCTGCGCGGCAAAGAGGGCACGAAAGTTTCGATCACGCTGCTGCGCAACGGCAAGACGCTGCCGCCGATCACGGTCACGCGCGCCAAGATTCATCAGCTCAGCGTGTTCGAGAAGATGCTGCCGAATAACATCGGCTACATCGCGCTGACGGTTTTCGGCCGCGATACGACGACCGAACTGACGGCGGCGCTCGATCGCTTGCAGAAGAAGGGCGCACGCGCGTACATTCTCGATCTGCGCAACAACGGCGGCGGTTATCTCAACGCAGCCGTCGGCGTGAGCTCGAAGTTCATCTCGGCCGGACCGATCGTCTCGGTCGAATCGCGCGGCTCGAACATCACGACGCTCGAGGCTAGCGACACGGCGATCACACCGCCGGTACCACTCGCGGTGCTGGTGAATCAATTCACCGCGTCGGCGTCGGAAATCACGTCAGGAGCGATTCAAGACTCCGGCGTCGGCACGTTGATCGGCACCAAGACGTTCGGCAAAGGTGTCGTACAAACGATCTATCCGCTGCCCGACGGTTCGGCGGTGAAAATCACAACCGCGCGCTATCTCACGCCGCACAATCGCGACATCAACCATCTGGGCATCGACCCCGACATCGTGATCGCAGAGCCGCGCACCGCGCGCTTCGGCGACCCGAAGAGCGATCCGCAGTTGCGGCGCGCGATGCAGTACGTTGATGACCGCGTCGCGCACCTGAGCGCAATCAACGGCACGGCGAGCAACTAACTACCACTTGTCATCCCGAAGGGCCCGGCTTAACCGCCGGGCTCTTTTTCATCTATGGCATGGCCATGCGAGCACACGGTGGGCACTAGCATTTTTTGAGTTCCAAAGGCATGATAGATGACAAATGGCTTACCCTTACTCTCGGATACCATTATGACCGCGGCTACGTGACGATGCGCCCATGCACGTCGCAAGAGGCTACACAAATAAAGGTAGCGCCGAACGCATCGACGCCACCGCATCCATCGCCCAGCTCACCTTCGACCTAGCTCGTCTTCTTTTTTCGGGTACTCGTAGACGTCGATGCCTTTTTGCGCGTCGACGTTTTCTTTACGCCACTCGCCTTCTTCTTCGGCGCAGCGGCCTCACCGTCGGGAGCAACCGCGTCGGCAGCTTTCTTGCGCGTGCGCTTGGGCTTCTCGTCGACCGGCGCCGGAAGCGCCTGCATCACCGTCGTTTCGAGTTCGGCCGGGACACCGCTGGTGCGTGTGCGGCGACGACGCGTGGGGGTGGCGTGACTGAACTCTTCGGCTGGTAGCGTGAGGTGCGGCGGTGGCGCGTCGACTGCCGGCGGCGTGGCTTTGCGCAGCGGTGCAATCGCACGCGACGGTTCACGCGGTGCGGTCATGCCGGTCGGCTGCGCCGAACCCCGACCGTCGACGCGGAACACGTGACGATCCGGAACTGTCCCACTCATCGGCAGCGAACCGGTCAAACCGTCCTGCGGCTGTGACCCACCAGGCGCTACGCCACCGCCTCCGCGGCGACGACGACGACGCCGGCGGCGCCGGCCGCCCGTTTCGCCGTTGGTACTGGGCGCGGCCGCTGCAGCGGGCATCGGCGGCTGAGCGTCCTCGTCGTCCTCGTCCTCTTCATCGAACTCGGCCTGCGCGGCCGCGCTCTGCGGCGTGATGCCGACCTGTGCGGCTACGTCGAAGCGGGCAACTTCACCGTTGCCGCGACCTCCGCGCCCGCGACGGCGCCGGCGGCGTTTGCGTTTGCCGCGCGAGGCTTCACCCTCTCGCGCTTCGTTCTCATTGATAATGATCGCATCGGGCTGATGTTCGCCCCGCGCTTCGGCAGCGAGCGCCGGATCCTCGGCCTCTTCCTCTTCGGTAACCGTCGTGATGCCGATGGGCGGACGCGCTTGCTGCTGCGACGCCGCTTCCTCGGCCAGCTCGCGCAGTTGCGCGGCCTGTTCGGTTGCGGTCAGCGGAGCCTTGCGTTTGCCACCGCGGCGGCGTTTCTTCTTGGCTTCACCGGCTACCGCTGCCACGAGTTCGGCAAGAACGTAATCCTCGTCGTCATCGATGTCGAGCACCTTGATCTTCGCCGTGTTGCCGGCGTTGTTCGCGGCGTTTTCGACCTCGACGATGCGATCGCCGATCACCGCCGTTGCGGACGTCGGATTGGGCAGACGGCCGGGCAGTAGATCGACTTCGACTTCGTCGCCCACGCGAATCGGGCGCAGTTGCTCGATCGGCTTGGCGATGCGTTCCACACGCGCGCGCTCCGGATGAATGAGCGGATCGACGCGCACGTGAATTTTAGTATCGATCTCCTTGGCGAGTTCGAGCACTTCGTCTTCGTACCAGAACTCCATCTGCGCGGCAACCGTGGGCGCAGCGTGGACGAAGACCGGATGATGGGCGCGCTCGTGAAGGCTGTGTTGCCGCACGTGGCGCATCGTATCGATGGCGACCGACTGCGGCGACATCACCGAGCCGACGCCGTTGCACGTCGGACAGGCGCCGCGCAACTGCGCGCCGAGATCCTTGCCGATGCGCTTGCGCGTGAACTCGAGCAAGCCCAAGTTCGAAAACGACTGGATCGTCGCGCGCGTGCGGTCGCGGCGCAGACCGTCTTCGAGCGCCTTGATGACCTTGCTGCGCGCCCCCTCGGACGCCATATCGATGAAGTCGACCACGATGATGCCGCCGATATCGCGCAAGCGCACTTGGCGGGCGATTTCGGTGGCCGCTTCGATGTTGGTCTTGACGATCGTATCTTCGAGGTTCTTGCCGCCGGTGAATTTGCCCGAGTTGACGTCGATGACGGTCAACGCTTCGGTCGACTCGATCACGATCGACCCACCCGAGGGCAGGTTGATCTTGGGCTTCATCAGGCGCTGGAGCTCTTCGGTGACCTTATAGTCGTCGAAGAGATCGCGCCCGTGATTGTAGTGCTGCACCCGATCGAGGTACTGCGGCCCGAGCAGTTGCAAGAACTCGCGTACCTTGCGGTACTCGGCTTCGTCGTCGATGAGCACCTTATCCACGTCGGCGGTGATGAAATCGCGTGCGGCCTTGTAGACCAGGTTCATGTCGCGGTGCAAGAGCGACGGCGACGGGGCGCGCTTGAAGGTCTCGAGGATCCCGTGCCACATGCGGATCAGGACGCCGAGATCGGCGATCAACTCCGCTTCGCTTACGCCGGCGGCAGCGGTGCGCACCACGGTAGCCATGCCTTCGGGCCGAATGCGCTTCATCACCGCTTTGAGGCGATTGCGCTCGTCGGCCGATTCGATCTTGCGCGAGACGCCGGAGTATTTGCCGGTCGGCATCAAGATCAAGTACCGGCCCGGCAACGAGATATTGGTTGAGATGCGCGCCCCCTTGAGGCCGCGCGGCTCTTTGACGATCTGCACCAGCACGTCGTCGCCCTTTTTCACCTTCTCGCTGATGGTGAAGCCGGAATGACCGTGCGTGATCTCAACGTCGCCGATATTCAGGGGCTGTTTGTTAATGTCGTCTACGTAGAGAAACGCGTTGCGCCCCAGGCCGATGTCGACAAATGCCGCACCCATGCCTGGCAAAACGTTTTGTACTTTTCCTTTGTATATCGATCCGATGACGCGCTCTTCGCGCTCGATGTAGAGTTCGGCCAGTGTGCCGTTCTCAAGTATGGCAACCCGGTTTTCCCAGGGGTCGCTCGAGATGAGAATCTCGGTTGACAAATTTTCCTCAGTTGTCTAGGAGCGGCGACGGTCGACCCGGCGGGGCAATGGGCCCCGGAATCATCCACATCAGCGGGCAGCGCAATGCGCCGCAAGCAACGCTCCTGGGTAGAAATCTTAAAACGCTTGCGAAGTTCCGCTGGCCCGCCAAGCAGACCTGCTCCGAGGAGTAAAGAGTCCAAAGGGCCCCTCGACAGCGTGGCCCGTTTGGTTCATTATGTCTGAAAGATGCCCTCCGCCCCTTATCAGCGGTGCCATTCGTCTATGGAGAGGATCAGGTAGTGGCCTCCCCGTCGAACCGCCGGCTGTTCTACCGCTTACCGATGTACCTGCGAATCAATTTGCGGGCCTCGGGGGTTCGTGCGCCGATACCGGCCACGCTGGTCGACCTCTCCGGAGGCGGCGGCATGGTGACCGCCCGCACGATGCTCAAGACACAACTTGCGGTCGAATTCGATCTCCCACGCGATGGCCAACCCCATTTGCGCTTGCCGGGGAAGATTCGCAAGGTTAGTTACTCACCAAGCGACCGTAGCTTTCAGTACGCGGTCGAGTTCGGGACCCTCGACGACGAGACGCGCGAGGCGCTCCTGCGCTTCATCATCGAAGAGCAGCGGCGCACGATCAGCGTAGCTCGCCGCGGTGACGGCCAGGGTTCCAAGCCGAAACTCTCGACGCGACTGCAAGAGCAGCGCGCGCACCGGCGCATCGACGTCAATATTCCGGTCCGCATTTCGCTCCAGGACGTGCCGGGCGCGATGGAAGCGATCGCGATCGACGTCAGCACCGGCGGCGCGCGCATCCTCATCGAACACGTCCTTCGCCAAGAGTGGACGCTCGCGCTGAAGTTCACACTTCCCGACGAAGTGTTGCGCGCGCAGCAGCATACGCGCGGCTCGGGCGGACGCGCCGCCGCGCCGTTCCAGGAGCTCAAAGTCAACGCGCGCGTCCTGCCCGGCGTCAAGCAATCGCGCGGAAAGTACATTCAGAGCTTGGTGTGGGTCCATCCGGATCCCAAGGTTACCGAAGAGATCAGCCGCTTCGTGCAAGCCGCGCAACTCGCGTCACTTCATAAGTAATTCGAACGGCCACGGATAGGCCCAGCCCGCGCGCCGATAGAGCTCGACGTTTTTGCGTCGTCCGCCGATGTCGATCTCCGCACGCACCAAGCCTTGCAACTGCACGACCGGCATGACGTCATCGAGCTCGAGCTGCCAAAAACCGAGCATCTCGAGTTGTTCGAGCGACGCCCAACCTGCTAGCGCCTCGACGCCGCGCACCTCGCGCAACTGCTCGAGCGCAAGCGTGTGCAGCGGCAGTGCCGCGAGAGTGCGCAAGTCGACCGGCGTCGTGACACGCGCGAGGCGCAGCGCACGCAGCGTTCGCGGAAATTCTAGCGACGTCAACGCAATCCCCGAACAGTCAAGTGCTTCGAGTAGCGGGTATTGCTGCCCGAGTTCACGTGGATCGAGTGTGAAGCCTCGCTCGGCGATGCGCAGGTAGCGCGAATCGCAAGGAAACTGCGGTGTCCATTCACCGGCACGAATATACAGCGGCGGCAACTCGAGGTTTGCAATGCCGAGATGCGTCGCCACGATACGCTCCGCGTGCGCAGCCCCGAGACGGTTCGGCACGACCTGCGGTCGGTCGCACATCCTGTGCTCCGAACCTTCACCCGCATCGTGCGGGTTCCGCCTCCACCTATGTAGCACCAAGGCGCGGTCGCTCACGCGCAAGCGCAGACCGGCGACCGCGATATCGACGGTGTGACGACCGCAGGCTTCGATCGTCGCGTCGGCGGTCGTGCCGTTCCCGAGCGGCAATGCGAATGAGTCACCCTGCCGATAGGGAAGTTTCACGCGTGGCCAAGTCGCGCAGTGGTGGACGCCGGTTCGATCACGACTACGGTGTTACCACGCACGCCGTACTGTTCCTCACCGATCTCGATCCCGAAGCGGCCGGCGATGCGGGCGCGCATGCCACGCACTATGAAGCCGTGCCGGTCCCGGATTTTCGCGCGCTGCTCGCGGCCATTCCCGAAACGATGCTACCCAGCGCGACGTTCATTGATGTCGGCGCCGGTATGGGCCGTGCGATGATCCTCGCCGCGGAGTATTCATTCAAACAGGTATGCGGCATCGAAGTTTCGCCCGGCCTCTACGAAGTTGCCAAAGAAAATCTTGCGAACGCGCAAGCTCGCGGCCTACGCTGCAAGGACATCCGCCTCGTCCGCGATGACGCGCGCATCGCGCACTATCCGCCCGGCGATCTCGTCGTCTTTCTCTTCAATCCGTTTGACGCGGATGCACTGCGAGCGACACTTGACAGCATTGCGAACCGTCGCGAGCGCGGCGCAACCTGGCTGTTGTACCACACGCCGGTCGAGCGCGCCGTCATCGATGCGTTGCCCGAATGGCGGCTCCTGCACGAATTGCCGTGCGGCGTAGTCTATGCGTTACCTAAGACGTCGCGGTCTTTTTGCGAGTAGATGTTCATCAGCACGCCGACTGCGGCGAAATCGGTAAGAATCGCCGAGCCGCCGTAGGACATGAACGGTAATGGAATGCCGGTAATCGGCATGATGCCGATCGTCATCCCGATGTTCACGAGAATGTGAAAGAACAGCATCGCGACGATCCCAGCCGCGAGCAAAAACCCAAAGCGATCGCGCGCCACGATCATGGTGCGGATGCCGCCGTAGAGCAAGCCGATATACAGCACGACGAGCGCAAGCGCGCCCAAGAAACCGAACTCTTCGGCCAGCACGGTAAAGATGAAATCGCGCGAGTGCTCGGGCACGAAATTGAGTTGCGTCTGCGTGCCCTGATGCAAGCCGCGCCCCAACCACTCACCGTTGCCCACCGCAATCTTGGACTGATTGAGGTTGTAGCCGGCGCCTTGCGGGTCGGCATGCGGATTGAGAAAGACGAATAATCGGGCCTTCTGGAACGGTTTAAGGATCGCGTTCGTCCCGACGGCCGCTGCACCCGCGGTGAGGACAGCCATCGCGTAGATCGCGAAGTCGCCGAACTTGGGCAATCCAAAAAAGAGCTGCACGGTGAGGATCGCGCCGATCACGAGCGAGGTTCCCAAGTCGGGCTGCTTGAGAATCAACAGCGCCGGAATCGCCGCGGTCAAGAGCGGCTTCCACAAATCTTGGATGCGATCGTAGGTATGGCGGCAGAGGACGAACGCCAGCGAAATCGCCAGGATCAGTTTCGCCGGTTCGGACGGTTGAAAGGTGCCCAGCGGCCCAAGCGAGATCCAACGCTGCGCACCGAGCGCCGAGTGCCCGCCGCGCAAGATAAAGAGCAGCAGCAGGAGGTTGACGACGTAGAGCGCCGGCGCCCACCGTCGCCAATTCCGGTAGTCGATCAGCGAGAACCCGAACATCAGCGGGATCCCGAAGATGATGTAGATGAGTTGTTTCTTGTACTCGCCGGCAGCATCGGGGTCGTGCAGATTGGCCGATTGAATGCACAATATGCCGAGAATCGCGATGAGAATCGGCGTGACGGCGAGCGGCCAATTGAAATTGCGGACGAAGCGGCGGGTATCGATCCCCAGGGCGATGACGGCCATTACGCCGTTCTATTCAATGAGCGGCCGCCGGATTCTGCGTGGGCGGCTTTTTGCGCCGGCGCCGCCGAGGCGGCGGCCCCGAGTGCGAAGCGGTCGGCGCGGGCTTCGCCGGCTCAGGCGGCGGGCTCGGCCGGTTCACCGAGACGATCGGGATGTTTGCCAGCATTGCAAGCGCCCGATCCTCGCGTTCAAAGTTCACCTCGACCTTGTCGCGATCGACCTCCACGTAGCGCGAGATCACGTCGACCAGGTCGCGCTTCATGTTCTCGATGATCTCGGGCGCGAGCGCCAGATGATCGGTCATCAGGACCAACCGCAGTCGCTCTTTCGCGGTCGAACTCGAGGTTGGAGCGCCAAAGACTTTCTTGACCCACTCGATCATGCGCGCTTCCCTCCGAAGAGCGAGCCGAGCTTGTCGATGAACGACTCCTTGAGTTCCGGTGACGGCGCGGGCACGTCTTCACCGGCGATGCGCGCGGCGATCGCGTGATAGGCACTTGCGGTTTCGCTGTCGTGGCGCAGTGCGAGGGGTTCGCCCTTGTTGGTGGTGATGATGATCTCCGGTTCGTCGGCAATGACGCCCAGCAGCGGAAGCCGCAGGATCGCGTTGACATCTTCGACCGAGAGCATCTTGCCCTTCTTGACCAGTTGCGGACGCAAGCGATTGATGATCAACTGCGGTTTGAACCGGTTGCCGAGCAATCCGACCACACGGTCGACGTCGCGCACCGCCGAGACCTCGGGCGTGCACACGACGATCGCCTCGTCGGCGCCGACAACCGCGTTTTTGAAGCCCAGCTCGATGCCGGCCGGACAGTCGATCAACACGTAATCGTAGCGTTCGCGCAAGCCTTGCACCAGCGCGCGCATCTTTTCGGTGTCGACCTCGTCCTTCTCGCGCGACTGCGCCGCGGCGAGCAGCACCAGCGTCGGGCTGTGCTTATCGGGGACGAGCGCCTCGTCGAGCGAGACCTTGTCTTCGAGCACATCGAGCACGTGGTACTTCACGCGGCTCTCGAGACCGAGCACGATGTCGAGATTGCGCAGCCCGACGTCGGCGTCGATCAGCGCGACCCGTGCGCCGCGCGCCGCGAGCGCCGTGCCCAAGTTGGCCGTCGTCGTCGTCTTGCCGACCCCGCCTTTGCCGGACGTAACGACGATCGCGCGCCCGAGCTTAGCAGCCGGTGCGACAACTTCATGAGGAACTGGTTGGTGCATGATCTAGCCCGCCTTGAGTGAGCCGAAGAGTTTGCCGAAAAAGCCTTGTGAATCGAAGGTCGTGAAGGGCACCATCTCGCCTTCCAAGCGCCGTGCGATCTTATCGTAGATCCCGCCGAGCTTGGCCGTCGGATCGAGCACGATCGGCTCGCCGCGATTGGTCGTATCGATAACCTCAGCGTCGTCGGGGACGATGCCGAGCAGTTCGATCGCGAGGATTTCGCAGACGTCCTCGACCGAGAGCATATCGCCGCTGCGCACCATCTCGGGCCGCAGCCGATTGACGATCAGGCGCATCGGCAGCGCGCGGTCGTTCAATTTGCCGACGACGCGGTCGGCGTCACGAATCGCGCTCACCTCAGGCGTCGTGACCACGATCGCCTCCTTGGCGCCGGCGACGGCGTTGCGGAAGCCGCCTTCGATGCCGGCGGGGCAATCGATCAGCACGTAATCGGCGTTCTGCGCGGCTTGCGCGATGATCGCTTCGAACTGCGACTCGGTGATCGCGTCTTTGTCGCGTGTCTGCGCGGCCGGCAAAATCGAGAGCGACTCGAAACGCTTGTCTTTGATCAGCGCTTGCCGGAGCTGACAGCGGCCTTCGGCGACTTCGACCAAATCGAAGACGATACGCTTCTCGAGCCCGAGCACGAGATCGAGATTGCGTAAGCCGATATCGGCGTCGACGAGAATGACGCGCGAGCCGCGTTTGGCGAGTGCGGCGCCAAGATTCGCGGTGGTGGTGGTTTTGCCCACACCGCCTTTACCCGACGTGACGACAATGCGACGTCCTGCCATGTTAACCGGCTACCTCCGCTGCCTTGGAAAATGGTGCGATCGCGATCCGCCCGTCACGCACGAACGCTACTTCCGGTTCCGACGCGACGCGCGCGCGCTCCTCGTCAACCGCAATCACCGCTGCGATCCGTAACTGCGTTGCTTGTAAGTCAAGTGCATAGACTTTCGCATCATTGTCACCTTGCGCGCCGGCATGCGCAACGCCGAGCAAGCGTCCAAAGACAACGATGTCGCCGGTTGCAACCAACTCGGTCCCAGGATTGACATCGCCAATCACCACGATGTTGCCGGCGTGATGCAAGGCTTGTCCGCCGCGCAACGTGCCGACGTGATAGAGCGTTCCGGGCGGTGGCGGCGGCGGTGCTACTTGCAACGCCGGCGGCGGTGTGCTCGGGCGTTTGCGACGCTCGGCGATGTCGGCACGAGCGCCCGCAAAGTCGGCCACCAGCGAGCGCGCCGCCTCGGAGAGCTTGAGTTCGCGCTTGGGACGCATGGCGCGGCGCCGGGCCAGTTCCTCGCCGCCAGGCGCTTGCTCAACCGGACCAAGCTCGATCCCCGCCGACGCCAGGACCTCGCGCAGGAGCTCGCGCTGCTCGTCGGCGAGCGGCGTTTCGCCCAGCACGATCCGGGCGGTCGTGCCGCGATAGAACTCGCCCCGCTCGCTAAGACGAGCGGTCAATTCGGCGATTGCCGCGTCAAATTCCCAACCGGCAAGATGCACTTCGAGCCCCAGCCCGCGCCCGCGAATCAAAGACATTGGCCTCGTTTTGGGACGCCTGCGGCGAACGGCCCTCCCGGCATCCACAGGGACTCGCAAGTTCTTCCGGTTATACACATCGTAACCACAGTAACGGGCGACTCCGGCCGCCCGTTGTACGGAAATCGGACCCGCCGTAACATTAGAGAAGCCTTCCCGGTAAAGGACGTCACATCTATGCTCCGTCGCATCGCTGCCTTTCTGACTATGTTGCTCCTTGCCGGTGCCATATGCCCGGCACCTGTGCGCGCGACGTCGACGCAAACCGAAATCGAGATGGGTCGCCAAGAAGACGAGCAGATCGTCGACAGCAGCGTGGTCGAAACCGATCCGCTGCTCAACGCCTACGTGCAAAAGATCGCCGGCAACCTCTGGAAACAAGTCGATCGCAAAGACGTCCCCTACAACATCAAGGTCCTCAAGGATACCGACGTCAATTCGTTCGCCACGCTCGGCGGCTACATATACATCAACGAGGGGCTGATCGATTTCGTCCAGTCCGACGATGAGTTCGCGGGCGTGATCGGTCACGAAACCGGCCACATCGAGCGCCGCCACGTGCTCACGTCTCAGTCGAAGCTCACGGCCTTGAACCTGCTCTTCGGCATCGCCTCGATGTTCAATCCGATCATGTACGAGTTCGGCAACCTCATGGAAGCCGGCGTCTATATGAAGATCGAGCGCGCCGACGAGTTGCAGGCCGACCGCACCGGGCTGCAGCTCATGTCGCGTGCCGGCTACGATCCCGACAACATGAAGACGATGATGGAGCATTTGGGCGTCCTCGAAGACGAACACGCGAGCATCGTGGACAAATACCTTCAGGACCATCCCGATGCCAAAGCACGCATCGCGCATCTGGACGGGTACCCCGAACTCGACCCGAAGATCGTGACCGAGGACGAACGCGTGATCCAGGCGGCGAGCGATCGCGAGCGCGCGCGCTACGAATTCTCGTCGTTGAAATTCCAGCAGATTCTCAAGACCGATCCCACCAACGCCGAAGCGCTACTGGGTCTGGGCCAGGATCAAATCGCACTCGGCTTCCCGAGCAAGAGCCAACAGACGCTTGCCGAAGCGGCGCAGATCGGCTCGCCGGAGACCAAAGCCCTCGCTCTACAAAAGATCGCCGACCTGCGCGCCGTCCAGGCGCAGCGCGTCACGTTGACTGCGCCCAATCTCGGCGGTCTGCGCACGGCGTTTTCCGACGTACAGACCTCGCAAGCCGCCGCCAATGCCGCAATTGCCGCGCGTCGCGATCAAGGCAAAGATCAGCTCAAGCAGTTGCAAACGCGTGCAGACGCGTTGCAATACGAAGTGCCGAATTTCGCCAACGTCAACGTCCAGCACGGTTCGAAGCTCGAATCGATCTTCAAGAACGTGATGACGATGGGCCGTTCGCTCAACAGCGCGATCTCGGACGCAAGCACCACGATCAGCGGGGTTGGCTCGCTCGACCGCAATAAGGAATCGGGTCTGCTCAAAGAGAGCAACGGCATTCTCGACGAAATGCAGCAGACGCTCAACTCGAGCCCGATTCCCACCGATCAGATCGCGATTCTGCCGTCGTATCCGAGCATCTTCAACGAACTGCGGCGTGCCGACAGCGACATGATTCGCAGCGTCGACGCGGCGCGCGTCTCACTCACCACCCTCGATCAGGGTCTCGGCGACGTCGACGAGTTTTTCCGCGAGCTCAACCGCGCGCCGATGAGCTTCCGCGGCGACATCAGCCAGTCGGAGTACGCTACGCTCGAGCCGATGATGCAAAAGGCGATGACCACGCTCGACAGCGCTGCGACGCAAGCTTCCCAGGCGCAGCAGCTCTACAACATGGCGCGCACGCGACAGCTTTCCGCACGCATCACGCTGCTTGGCGTCGGGACCTCACCCGAGCGCTACGCGACGCTGCAGTACGCGCTGCAGAATCGCTTCAGCATCGAGACGATTCCGTATGACGTGATGGTGCACGAGGACATCACGCCGGGCGACGTCGTGGTGGCGACGATCCTCGCTGCCGACATCAAGTCGACGCCTGAAGACATCATCGACCAGATGACCAGCGAGAAGAAATCGCCGGTCGATCTGGCCGACGAACACGGGATGCACGCGTGGCCGCTCGAGATCTTCACCGGCCTGGTGTATCTGGATTACACTGACGATCCGGCAAAGGAACTGGCTACGACGTAAATCATGGCATCAGCACTTGGCGCGCGCGACCTCTATCGCTTAGTTCGCAACGGCATCGACGTCAAAGCCGTCAACGCGCACGTACGCAAGCCGTTCCGCTTCCTGCTGTGCGGCGACCCGGCGCTGATCGCGCAGATGCGCGCGATGCTGCTCTCGGGGCATGTTGACGATTCGGTACCGCTGGATGCAGCTGCGTGCCTCGAGACGATCTCCCCCAGCTCGCCGCTCATCACCGCGGCCAGCGAAGTACGCGTGGTAATCTTCCTGGGCTATCCCGGCGATCGCGAGGGCGCCAACCTCGAACCGCTCAAAGCGCTGCGCGTGCCGATTCTCGCGCTGACGGTCGATGCGCAAGACGTGCCGAGCGGACCACTGACGCTGCCCGCGCCGGGCACCGTCGGCGACTACATGGTGAATGCGATTTCCAAAGATGCGCTGCGGGGCCGCGTCTTCACCCACATCGTCGAAGCGTCAAAAGGCGTCGAGATCGCGGTAGGACGCCGTTTGCCGCCGCTACGCGAAACCGTTGCCGCGAAGCTCACGCGCGACGCCGCCAACAACTCGCTCAAAGTCGCGCTCGCCAGCGCCCTGGTCGACCACATTCCGGTCGTCGGCGTCGTGCTCGGCGCCTTTGCGTCCGCGGGCGATATGGTCGCGATCACCGGCTTGCAGATGATGCTGCTCTTGCACATCCAGGCGACGTACGGCAAAGACCCCGACGTACAGCGCATGTGGCAACTGCTGCCGGTCATCGGCGGCGGCTTCGGCTGGCGCACGCTCGCGCGCGAACTCGCCGGCTTCGTGCCGGTCGCCGGCGTTGCGATCAAAGGCGCGATCGCTTATGCCGGTACGATCGTGGTCGGTGAAAGCGTCACGTTCTTTTTGGAACACGGCTCGCACATGAGCAAAGCGCAATCCGCGCAGCTCTACGATCGTACGAAAGCCGACGCGCTGCGCTTCGCCCGCGAGTTGATAGGGCGACTCCGCAAGAAGTAAGCCGCTACTACAGCCGTTCTAACAAATCTTCGTCGTCGAGGCGCTGCAGGTCCGTGGGAACGCGCGGGCGCACGCGTTCGGCGAGCTGGTGCGCGAGACCGGCGCGGCGCGCCGGGACCAGATCGTGGCGCCGTTCTAAGAAGCGCCGGATCAGCGATCGCTCTTCGCCGCTGACGTAGGCGGTCGCGGCGTAGACCGGCTCCGCCACTTCGCGCAGCATCTTTTCGGGTGACTCCATCCGCGATTCGCGGATCACGATCGTGCCGGCTGCGATGTCGCCGATGCGCTTGTTGAGCGGCGAGAGCACCGCGACCACGGCCGAGGCCGCGTAGAACCCCAGCGCCATTTCGCCGATCCGGATCAAATTGCGAATGAGCGACGCCATGAAATCGACGGGATAGCCACCGTCGCGCACGACGCGAATGCCGAGCATCCGTTTCCCCGGCGTCTGCCCGTTCCACAACGTTTCGAACGCGATGAAGTAGCCGAAGAAAATCAGGAACACGACCGCAGTGATGAACGCAACGGTGAGATTGTGGACGACGCGGTCGGGCCCATGCGGGATCAAAAAGCGTGGGCCGGCATGCGCGCTCACCGCGACCAGCGCCCAGACGATCAGCAGCACCGTCGCCACCTGAATCGCGAGATCGACGGCGAGCGCGAGAAATCGGCTGCCGACACCGGCGAGTTCGTAGGAAAACACAATTGATTCCGGGGTGCGGACCTCTAGGGTTCGATCCATCGTCGCCGTAACGTAAGACGGCGTGACGCAGGCCACCTTCGTCGAGCGGCGCAGTGCCGCGTGGAACGAACTCGACGCGCTGCTTCGCCGCGCGGGGCGCGGCGTGCGCCGCCTTCAACCCAGCGACGTTGAAGAGATCGGCCGCCTCTATCGCGCGGTCACCAGCGATCTGGCCTATGCCGACGGCCACGGCTACGACGCTCGCCTTCTCGCCTACCTCAACCGGCTCGTCGCACGCGCGCACGCGCATGTCTACGGCGCCGCGGCAACCAGCGGATGGCAACGCATCGCGACGTTTTACACGCGGACGTTTCCGCGCGAATTTCGCCGCTCGTTTGGGTTCGTTGCGATCTGCACGGCGATCACCGTTGTCGCTGCGGTTGTGGCCTACGTGCTCGTGCGCACGCATCCCGGCACGGCCTACGCGATCTTGCCCGAAGGGCTGATTCCGCCGCAAATCAAGAAGAGTCTGCACGATTCCAACTTTGCGTTCGATCCGGCGACGTCGCCCGCGATGGCGACGGAGATCATTACCAACAACATCAAGGTGGCCATCATTGCCTTCGCCGGCTGCGTCACGCTCGGACTCATCACGCTCTACATCATTCTTTTCAACGGCTTGATGCTTGGCGCGGTCGGCGCGCTCTTCACCAATGCCGGATTCGGCGCGGACTTCTGGGCCACGGTGGCGCCGCACGGCGTGATCGAACTGACCGCCATTCAAATCGCGGGCGCGGCGGGGCTCTTGATTAGCGCGGGCATCCTCGCGCCAGGGCGCTTGCGGCGTCGCGACGCGATCGCCGCGGCGGCGCGGCGTGCGGGCGTGCTAATCGCCGGGGTCGCCTCGATGCTGCTGGTCGCCGGAACGATCGAAGGCTTCTTCTCGCCGCTGCGTCTGCCCGCATCCGATCGCATCGCAGTCGGCGTCGTCACGGCATTCGCCCTGGTCGTCTACTTCGGTTTCGCGGGCCGAACTAACCCTTCGGCGACAACGAATCCGACGTGAGCGTTGCTTGGACCTCGATCGTACTAAGACCGGCCGAGGTGCCGGAAAGCTGGCGAATGGTTTCGTACTCATGCACGCTCGTTGCCACGACTTTCGCAGGATCGTAGCCGTAGGTCATCTCGGAGTGAACGGTGCCTTGCGGCGCATCTTCGTCACGCGTACCGCTGACAGAAAAGCCGGCGGCGTCCTTGCTCAACATATAGTCGATCGTGACCCCATGCCCCGGAGCGATGTGCCAGTGGCCCTTCGCGTCGAGCGTGGTCGGATCGAGGAATTTCGGGTTGAGCGAACGCAGCACGCTGGTTTCCTCGGGTGTCACCACCGCCGCGCCGCACGCAACGTTGGTGTTGCTGTAGATCACGCAGGTTGCCGGCGCGACCGAGCGATTCGTGCGCGCACTCTCCGCGACGTTCACGACCAGCCCGCCGTCGGCTTCGAGGCCGATCACGCTTATCGTGATCGTACCGAGATCCGAGTTCACGTTCTTCTGGACGTTCGTATATTCGCCCATCGCCGTGTCCGTGTTGCGATTGTTGATACCGACATTGAATGAATAGACCAGGACGCGTTCTGGAGCCCCCGCGGCAATAAGCATCGATGCAAGAAGATGTATCATAGCAAACCCCGAGATTTGACACGCAGATATTCATCCACTGCCGCGATCGAAAGTTTCGCGGCTGGAACGTCGAGCACGATCACCCCGCTGCGCTGCAGCGAGCGGGCAGCGATCGCGCGCTCCTGCGAGAGCCCCAGGGCCACCGACATTTCATACGACTCCCCGGCCGAATGCGGCGTGCTCGCCAGGGTCGCGTTCACGGCGGCATCATTCATGAAGACGCAGAGCACGACGTGGCGCTTCGCGAGCGTGCCGAGCTCCGCGAGTACCGTGCTTTGCGCCACCGGGTCGATGACGTCGGTGAAGAACGCGATCAAACTGCGGCGGTGCAGATGGTTGCGCAGGTAGGCGAAGGCGCGCGCGTAGTCCGGCTCCTCGAAGCGCGGCTCGACGTCGCAAAGCGCATCGGCGAGCGCATGGATCGACGCCGCGGTCGAGCGCGGTGCGCGCGCCACGAGAATGCGCCGCGCGAAGGCTACGACGCCGACCCGATCGCTTGCAAGCGAGGCAATCGAGGCCATCGACAGGCCGGCGGTCACCGCGTAGTCGAGTTTGCGTTGCGTGCCGACGCGCGCGGTCATCAAGCGGCCGCAGTCGAGCAATAGCATCACATCTTGACTGCGTTCAACCTCGCGCTGCACGACCATCAATTTGCCCCGGCGCGCGGTGGCCTTCCAGTCGATCGAACGAAATGCATCACCGCTTGCATAGTCGCGCACGCTCTCGAACTCGCTGCCGACGCCGCGCAGCTGCATGCGGCGCAGACCCGCCTCAACCAACCGGTTGCGCACCTGCAACTGGCCGTATCGCTCGACCGCGGAGAGGTCGGGGTAGACACGAATCGTTTCGGG
This sequence comes from Vulcanimicrobiota bacterium, assembly GCA_963837195.1. Taxonomy (GTDB): domain Bacteria; phylum Vulcanimicrobiota; class Vulcanimicrobiia; order Vulcanimicrobiales; family Vulcanimicrobiaceae; genus Aquilonibacter. The sequence goes on along the minus strand of CAWIMO010000006.1, from coordinate 1,849,900 downwards.
CGCATCGACGATCGTGCGCCGGCGCACGAGTCCAAGCGTGCTCTCGTACCACACGAAGATGCGGGTGAACGTGTCGCTGCCGCGTGCAATCGGTATCACGGCAAACGTCGTGTCGACTTCGCTGCGCGCCGGGACGAACGCGATCACCTCATTCTCGCCCAGATCCAGCGTGCGCAGCGGCGCCTCGACCAATCCCACGCGCAGCGAACGGCGCGAACGATTTTCAATCGCGTAGCGCAGCTCCGCGCTGCGCCGCAACGAGAAGTGCGACGGTAACTCGCGCCGTACGTGCAGCGCGCGCGCCCGCGGCAACAAAAGCGCATCGCCCGCGAATGCCGCAATGAGGACCGCGCCGAGCCCGATCGCGAGCGGCAAGCAGACCGGCGCGCCCGGCGAGCACGCGAGCACAACCGCAATCCCCGCGAGCGCCCACAGCGCTCGCATCGAGGGCCAGACCGGGAGAAACTTAATCACGCGGAACCGGCACGCTGGCCAAGATTTCGGTGAGAATCGAGGCGGCGGTCGCGCCCTCGATCTCGGCATCCGGCTGCACGATCAAGCGGTGTGCGACGACCGGCTCGGCAACGTCTTTCACGTCGTCGGGCGTTGCGTAGTCACGGCCGTCGATGGCTGCCGCCGCTTGCGAAGCAACCATCAAGGTCACCACCGCGCGCGGCGACGCGCCTAGCGCCAAGCGCGGGTGCACACGCGTCGCGGCCGCGACGGCATACGCGTAGGCGCGCACTTCATCGGCCACCAGCACGCGGCGCACCGCCGCCTGCGCGGCGAGAATCTCGCCGGCATCGGTCACCGCGGTGATACCGGCAAGCTCGAGCGCGCGCGAATCGAAGCCGGCCGCGACGCGCGCGAGCAGGTCGAGTTCTTGATCCGCGGCCGGATAGCCGGAGGCGATCTTTACCGTAAAGCGATCGAGCTGCGCTTCGGGCAACGGATAAGTGCCTTCGTATTCGATCGGATTCTGCGTCGCGCAGACGATGAACGGTTGCGGCAGCGCGATCGGCGAGCCGTCGATCGTCACGCGGCCCTCCTCCATTGCTTCCAACAGCGCGGCTTGGGTCTTGGGCGGCGTGCGATTGATCTCGTCGGCCAACACGATGTTCGCGTAGATCGGTCCGGGCCGCACGCTAAACGTGGCGTTTTGCGGATTGAAGACCGAGGTGCCGACGACGTCGGAGGGCATCAAGTCGGGCGTAAACTGAATACGCCGGAACGGCAAGCCGATGGCCGCGGCCAGCGCTCGCACGGCCAGCGTCTTGCCGGTTCCGGGCACGCCTTCGATCAGCACGTGTCCTCGCGAGAAGAGCGCCACCAGCAGACCGAAGCTCACGCGCTCGCTGCCGACCACCGCCGCGGCGATCGCCGAACGAATGCGCGTCGCCAGCTCGTGGACCCCGGAGGGAGAGCTGTTCACGACTGATCCTTTCGAAGCTTTGCAAAAATCGTGGCCGCGCGCAGCACGAGCGCGTCGCTCGGCCGCGTGACTGCGGCAAGCTCTTCGAGGCCGGCCGATTTTGGATAGACGCGCGCAAAGCGCTCGATCGCTGCACGTCCCGCGTGCGCGCGACGCAACAACGACCCCATCGAACGCAGATAGTCGGACGAATCGCGATCCGCCGGCGGCTCGCGGACAATCGGCGGCGCAAAGCGCACGTTGGCATCGATCAACGCGAGCAGCACCGCCACGGCCGCGAGCGCAACGGCGACGTGTACGACCGGCGGCAGAACCGACCACAACGGCCGCGTGCGATCGTAACCGTAGGCACGCTCGTCGAAGGCGACGACGCCCTTACCCGCAACCTGCGCATAGATCTCGCTTGCGCGCCGCGGATGTTTGCTCAGCGCCAGATTCGTATACTTTGCGACGTTGAGGCGCAGCACGGTGCCGCCGCCGCGCGCGAAGTTTTGCAGCCGGCGTTGGTCGGTGCGATCGTAATACGGCGCCGTCAGCACGAGAACGCGTACGTTGCGATCCATCAACCCTAGCGGTACCTCGAGCCGTGTAACGGGAATGCCTTCGCGCTGCAGGACGTCATAGAGCGCGCGATAGCCGTTGGGCCCGGTATCGTAGCTCGAATGCGTCGAAGGTGCTTCGCCCATCGAACCGGTTGCGAGCAGCACCAGCACGCCAAGCAGTGCGACCAGTACCGCGATTTCGACGACACGCCGGCTCATGCCGCCGCACTCGCCGCGAGGTCGTCGTAGGCGGCGCGCGCGCGCTGCCAGGCCTGCGGGCCCGTGGGTAGTTGCGCGTACGCAGCCGCCGTGTAGAGGTGCGCGATCTCGACGAACGCCGCCTCCAGTGTACCGTCGCGCTCGTGCAGCGCGCGGCGCAGGTCGTTGATCGTCGCCGAGCGTTCGTCGCGCACCACGCCGCGCAAATCCAAAAGGGTCACGGCCGCCATAAAGATGAGACGAATCGCGCGCGCATGGTCGCCCGCTTGTGCGGCCTGCGCTGCCTGCGCGGCGAGCGCATGCGCACTGCGCGCCTGCGCAAGCGGCGTCGCCGCCTCGCGGCGCGTGCGCTCGTACTGCAGTTGCGCGAGCAGGTGCGCCCCGATCACCGCGATTGCCGCCACGCAGAACACGACGATCAGATCCCCGATCAGCGACGTTCCGCTCGGCCCGAGTTTTATGTGGCTCGTCAGCAGATTCCAGAGGTCGTTCCAGCGATCGCCGAACCACTGCAGCGCTATCTCGAGCAGCGAACGATGCGGCGTCGCGACAACCAGATGATAGCGCCCCGGAACGGCGAGTTCGGCCTGGACCGCCCGGACGATCTCGATGGGCGGATGCGGCGTCATGAGGGCGCAGTCAGGCGCTCGAGATCGACTTCGAGATCTAAGCCTTCACTGCGCGTGCGCACGTCATAGTAGTACGTCGCGAGCAAGATCGTCACAAAGGCGGTGACGGCTGCGTTGATCACGGTTTCCACCGCCAGCTCGAGAACCGGGCTGTGCGCGAACGTAAGTAGCAGCGTCGCGAGCGCAGCGCCGATAACGAACGCACCGATTTGGATCGCGAGGTAGGCCAGCGAGATCAAGGTCGCCTTACCGATTTCGCGGCGGTTGAACAAACGGCGGAAGGCTTCACCGATCGCGTCGGCCGGCCGCGCTTCTTCTATCGTGCTGGCGTAGAGCGCGAACGCGCAACACATCACGAGCAGGACGAAGAGCAGGATGATCGCGAGCACCACGACCAGGCCGATGATGGCGAAGAGCACGATGAGAAATCGCGCGGCAACCGCAAGCAGCGTGACCGTGAAAGCCACGATGAACGCCCCGAACACTACCGCGACGTAGGTTGTGAGCAGAATCAAGCCGCAAAGGAGCGTCGTTCCGAGCAGCGGCGCCCAACGCCGCAGCACGCGCTCGTAACCGCCGGCATAGGTCGGCGTGCGTCCGGCGTAGATGGCCGCGACGCCGACCGCCACCGCATTGTTGGTAAACGGCGCAAGCAACAGCGTGAGCAGCGCGACTGCGAAGATCGCCGAGAGCTGCGATGGCGAATACACCGGGTTACCGAGCGCACCGGGATGGGTGATTTGCGCGAGCAATTGCGAGAGTTGCGACGTCGATCGATCGGTCACGAAGTAATCGAGGATGCCGATCGGGACGAGCAGCGTCAGCACGATCAGCGTGAAGACGGCGAAATGCCGCACGTACATCGTCACCGCACGATCGAAGATCTCGCCGATCGAGAGCGCGCGGAGCGCGGGACGTCCCTGCAACTCGTCCATTGCGCCGCCCCGTTCTTGAGGGTGATCTGCGCTTCCTATTGTAGTACATATGACCTATGCAGATTGGAACGTTGCGCGCGATCCGGCGTTATCCGGTGAAGAGTCTCCGCGGCGAGGTGCTCGACGCCTGCGCCGTGCTCCCTACCGGCCTCGAGGGCGATCGCGATGGCGCGCTGATCGCTACGAGCGGACCGCGCGCCGGCAAGCCCCACCGGGGGAAAGAAGACGACCGTCTGCATCGGCTCGACGACGCCGCGGAGGCGCTCTCCCTCGCGCCGGATATTGAGCTTGCGCACAGCGACGACGGCGGATTCTTCGACGACGCGCCGGTCTCGCTGATCCTCGATCGCTGGCTCGATGGGCTCTCGTCGTTCGTCGGGTATCGGGTGGAATTCGAACGCTTCCGTCCCAACTTCTTTGTCGAAGCGCAAGCCGGCATCGCGCTCGACGAAGCGGCGCTCACCGGTCGCGAATTGCGCCTAGGCGAGGTGACGTTGCGCGTGCGCTACCCGATCGAACGCTGCGTGGTGCCGACGTACGATCTGCACGGTGGCCCCGCCGATCCGCGCATCCTGCGCTACGTCGCGCAGGCGCGTTCGAACTGGATGGGGATTTACTGCGACGTGCCGCGCGCGGGTATTGCGCGCACCGGCGATTCGCTCGAACTCATCGAGCGCTGAACCTCACGCACGATGTGCTCGAGCGCATCGATGTAGGCGATAAAGCGATCGCGGCCCGCAGGCGTAATGCGCACGATCGTTTGCGGCCGTCCCGATCCGGTACGGCGCTCGGTTTGCACGATCGCTTCTTCTGCGAGCGCATGTAAGTGTCGGTTGAGGTTCCCGTCGGTGAGCGCGCACGCATCTTGCAACTGCGTGAACGAAACGCCGTCGGGATGCGCGACCAACGTCGAGCAGATCGCTAGGCGCCCGCGTTCGTGAAAGACGCGATCGAGATCGGTGGCGCTCACGGATGCTCCCGGCGGTCGCGCGCCACGAGAACGCCGATCGCGATCTGTCCGACCCCGAAGCCGATCGGCAACACCCACCAGGCGAGCGCAATTGCAGCGGGGGTAAAGAGCAGCGCGATGCCCGCGACTAAGAAGAATGCGGCGATCGGCAGGACGTCGCGCGGCAGCATCATGCGCGAGGCGAAGAGGCCGACGCCGTAACAGCCGTACCACACGCCGGGCAAATACGAAAACGCGCCGCGATTGAGCAACGCGAGCGTGATCGCCGCGCCGAGCGCAATCGCCGGCAAGATCGCCAGACCCACGGTGCGCGTTTGCCAACGGTCACGCACGCTTGCGTCGCTGACGAACCAATGCGCGATCGAGCCGTAGTTCACGATCATCGCGGCGGTGCCGCACACCAGCCAAATCGAAGCATAGACGCGTTGTTCGTAGGCACCTTGCGGCACCGCAACCAGCAGCGCTTGCAATACGCCGGCGGCGATGGCAAAGCAGCCCGAAGCGATCGCGGCGACGCCGGAAATCCCGCGAAAGCGCTGCGTCATCGCTAGTCGATCGCGCACCTCGGCGATGTCGAGCATGGCGCGTTCGATGTCCGTCATGTCCTACTTTGTACCACAAAGTCCGATGCGGCGGCAATGCGGGCACTCTCTCGTCGTGCATGGAGCGTCAGGCCGGCTTCACCCTGATCGAAACGCTCGTGGGCGCCGCCATCGCCGTTGTGATGATCTGGACGTTGGTGGTCATGGCCGATCGCCTGGTGGCAAGCGCGGCCGCGGCCAACCTGCGCCTGGTCGCGAGCGCGAATGCGGGGCGCCTGGTCGAACGGCTCTCGAGCGAGGCCGCGAGTGCGCTTGCGGTCTACGTGCCCGCAACCGACGTGCTCGGAGCCGCCAACAGCGACGGCCACGAGCTCGACTTCTCCACCCAGGACGGCGCGCACCGAACGTATGCGTGGGCGTATACCTTTGATAGCGCCGCACAAACGCTGACGCGTTACACACTCACGGGTGGCGGCGCACCGGTCGCGGGCGATGTGCTGCGCCGCATCGACAGCTTTAGCGCCACGACGGCGCCCGTAACGCAGCTCGGCACACCCTCGAATCCAGCGTACGATCCGCTCTTTGCCGGCGCGAACGCAACCGACGTCCCGGGAAATCGGCTGGTTGCGGTGCAGGTCGTGGCAAGCGGTGTCGATCGCAGCGTGCTCCTTGCAACCGAAGATGCACCAACCGCATTTACCGTCGTCGTCAATTACACGCCATCGCCGCCACCGGTCGTAACGCCAACACCCTCGCCCATTCCGATGTGGTGATCGCTTTGTTTACCACGCGGGAAAAGGCCGTGTCGCAGCGCAGTAAAGCGTTCCACGCTGGGAGGACGAGATGTTCGAAGGAAAGGTTGCGATCGTCACCGGAGGCACGCGCGGTATCGGCCTTGCCATCACGCAAGCGCTTGCGCAAGAACATGCGCATGTCGCGGCCGGATATAGCAAGGGCGGCGAAGCGGCGGACCGGTGCGCAGAAAAGCACCGCGCCAACGGTCATTCCGTCTCGACCCATCAAGGACGGGTCGATGACTACGACGACTGCAAACGCGTCGTCGACGAAGTGCTCAAAGCCCACGGACGCGTCGACTTTCTCATCAATAATGCCGGCATCACGCTCGACAAGACGCTGCGTAAGATGACGAGCGACGACTGGCACAACGTCATCAACGTCAATCTCTCCGGCGCGTTCAACATGACCAAGGCGGTGCTCGAGCACATGATCGAGCGCGGCTCGGGCCGCATCATCAACATCAGCTCCGTGATCGGATCGACCGGCAACATCGGCCAAGCCAACTACGCGGCATCGAAAGCGGGACTTTTCGGCTTCACGAAATCGCTTGCGCTCGAAACCGCGAACAAGGGGATCACTGCCAACGTTGTCGCGCCGGGCTTTATCGCGACCGAGATGGTCGAATCGATGCCCGAAGCTGCGCTTGCCAAAGTCGTCGAAAAGATTCCGACCAAACGTCTGGGGAAACCGGAAGAAGTCGCGCGCGTCGTGAAGTTCCTGTGCGAGGATGAATCCGGCTATATTACCGGCGCGGCCTTCCACGTCAACGGCGGGCTGGACATGGCGTAGCGCGCTTCGCGCCACGCTGGTTATCGCGCTGACGCTGGCCGGCGTAGCGGAGTTTGCCGGAGATTTCGCGCTCCCAAGGCATCCGTACGGACCTTCGGTTTCACTGCGGGGATCGGCGGACGCATCGACGTCGTCCAGCCGGATTCTCCCGCGGCGCGGGCGGGTTTGCACGCCGGCGACCGGATCGAAGTGGCTGCGATCGGTCTGCACGAGCGCCGCCGTCTGGTCTACCTTTCCGTGGCTCCGCCCGGCGCACAAATCGCGCTTCCCGTCATCCAGGGCTCCAGCCGCCGCACCGTAACGCTCGTTGCGACGCCGTACCCGCGAACGGCGGCCGCAAACATCACCAACACCATCGAAACGCTCGAGCGGCTCGCGTTTCTCGCAATCGCCATGGCACTCGTCCTGTCACGCCCGTCCCTGCTGACGTGGAGCTTCTTCGCGATCGCCATGGCGAACCAGCCCGGCTTTGCGCCATACGCGTTTTTCGTGAACGCCTCGATCATCGCGGGGGCAGTCGCCGGCGTCGCCTTTGCGATGCTCTTTCCACGCGAGCGGCCGTCGCGTGCAGTGCGGAACACCGCTATCGCGCTCACCGTCGCGGGAGCGGGGTTGCTCGTCTTCGACACAATCAATCAGTATTCGATCACGTTCGCCTGGGGCGCGCGGGGCAGCGCGTCATGGGTCGGTCGTCTCGCGCAACTCAACGATGCATTCCTGTACGTGCTGTCCGTCGCCGCAGTCGCGATGTTTGCGGTGAATTATCTGCGTGCTCCCTCGAACGAGCGCTTACGCATGCAATGGGTCGCGCTCGGCTTCGTCATTGGTGACGCAAGTTTCGTGCTACCGGCGTTCCTCAGCGATTATCTCGACATCCACCTGTCGCTGGCGGCCGTAAACGTGCTGCTTTGCCTGACGATCTTCATTCCGCTTACCGTCGCCTACGCGATCTTGCGATATCGCGTGATCGATATCCGCTTCTTCATAAGTCGCGCGCTCGTCTATGGCACGCTGACGACGATCGCCGTCGCCGTGCTGGCGCTGCTCGAAGCCATCGTCAAGACTCGCCTAGAATTGACGCGATTTGGCGTGGCGGTTGAGCTTGCGAGCGCGGTCCTCATCGGCATCGGCATGAGCAAAGTGCACGTTTGGATCAACGCGGCATTCGAGCGCAACGTCTTTCGGATGCTGCACGACGGCGAGAAGCGTTTACGCACGGTGGGAAATCGGCTGCTCGGCTGCGCCTTCTTCGGCCCGCATTCCAGCGGCGCAGCGATCGATCCGAACGAACGCGAGGTGCTCGTTCGCGTCCGAGGCGGCGGTGGCGTACGATCACGTGGCGGTCGAGCGTAGCGCCGCCGAAAACGCAGCCCTGCAGGCCAAGCTCGCAATCGAAGAAGCCAAGAACCGTCAACTCGCCACGCTGCTCGAGCGGGACGGCAAGGGGAAAGCGCTTGCCAGCAGTCAATGGCCCAACGTATAACGTTCCTAAGATTTTCTTTATCTTTCGCTAGGTGTGCATAGCGCATGGGTACAAAGTAGTGCTCATGATAACCACCTCGACAGCCCCCTCGGGCACGCTAACGCGGCTCGATGGTCGAGTGGCGATCGTGACCGGCGGTTCGCGCGGTATTGGCGGCGCGATTTCGTCGGCGCTCGCCGCGGATGGTGCAACCATTGCCGTGCTTGGTATTCCCGCCGATCGCGAACGCACGGAAACCTTGCGCGCATCACTCAACGGCACCGCAAAGCTCGTACATTTTTATGAAGCCGACGTTGCGAATCCGCAGGCATGCGCGTCCGCCGCACACGAGGTGATCGCCGAATTCGGCAAAGTTGACATCCTCGTCAACAACGCCGGTATCACCAAAGATCACACGGCGCGCAAGATGACGATCGAAGAATGGCAGACGGTCCTGAATGTGAACCTCTCAGGGCCGTTTTTTATGATCAAAGCCGTGCTCGATCACATGCTCGATCAGCAATACGGACGCATCGTCAACATTAGTTCCGTCGTCGGACACACCGGCAACTTCGGGCAAGCTAATTACGCCGCCGCGAAAGCGGGACTCTTGGGCCTCACCAAAACGCTCGCGCTCGAAACCGCACGTTCGGGCATCACGGTGAACGCCGTCGCGCCCGGCTTTACCGCCACCGAAATGGTGAACGCCATGCCGGCAGCGGCCGTCGAGCTCGCGCGCGGACGCACGCCGGTCGACCGCCTCGGACGCCCGGATGAAATCGCGCGCGTCGTGCGCTTTCTGGTCGATGACAACTCCGGCTTCATCACCGGCTCGACCTACGACGTCAACGGGGGCATGTACATGTGATCGGCTCGGTTCCGATTGAAGAGTTCAGTTACGGTCTCGATCTCTCGGGCGCCGATCCGGCATCGCTCAACGATGCGCTGCGCGCGGTGACGCTCGACGTCATGAGCGATCCGCTGCGCATGGGCACGATCATGAGCGGCATGATGATCGCCCAGCAAGGCGTCGCGATGAACGCGCTGCGCCGCATGCAGGGTGAGAACCCGCCGCCCGCCGTCGACGTGCAGGGCGACAAACGTTTCTCCGATCCCGCCTGGACCAGCAATCCGTTTCTCATCTCAATGGTAGAAGAGTATTTGGTGCGCCGCCAGTACGCGCAGCAACTCGTCGAGAGCACGCGCCTGCCCGAAGCCACCAAACGCAAGGCGCGTTTTGCGATGAATATGATGATGGACGCGATCGCGCCGAGTAACGTGCCGTGGCTCAATCCCTCGGTGATCAAAACCGCAATCGACACCGGGGGCACCAGCTTGGTCGAAGGCATGCTCGAGTTCGTCGATGACGTGCAAAACAACGGCGGATATCCCAAGCAAGTCGACAGCTCGGCCTTTACACTGGGTGAGAATCTTGCGGCTACGCCGGGCGAAGTCGTCTTTCGCAACGAGCTGATCGAGCTGATCGCGTACTATCCGCAAACGGAAACCGTCTACGAGCGGCCGATTCTGATGTCGCCGCCCTGGATCAACAAATATTACATCATGGATCTCGCACCAGGGCGCTCGTTCGTCGAGTGGGCGGTGTCGCGCGGCCATCAAGTCTTCATGATCAGCTATCGCAATCCCGACGCCACGATGCGCGATTTCACGATGGACACGTATTTCGAAGAAGGCATACTCGCCGCGCTCAGCGCGGTCGAGCGCATCACCGGCGCGCCGCAGGTCAATCTTGCTGCGCTGTGCGTCGGCGGGACGATGACGCTCATGCTGCTCGCCTATCTCGCGGCCACGGGCGAAACCGGCCGCATCGGTGCCGTAACGCTGACCAACACGATTCTGGATTTCTCCGAACCGGGCGATCTGGGCGTCTTCACCGACGAAACCTCGATTGCAAAACTCGAAGCGAGCATGAAAGAGCGCGGGTATCTCGATTCGAGCGAGATGGCCGGCACCTTCAACTGGATGCGCGCCAACGATTTGATTTGGAGCTACGTCGTATCGAATTGGTACATGGGCAAGAAGCCGCCGGCGTTCGACATTCTCACCTGGAACGGCGATGCGACGCGCATGCCCGCCGCGATGCACTCGCAATACTTGCGCGCGTGCTATCTGTACAACTTGCTCGTGGTGCCCAACGCCTTCATCCTCGACGGCCAGCCGCTCGACATGGGCGAGGTCGAGACGCCGCTGTACGTGCTCGGCGCCGAGAACGATCACATCGCGCCGTGGCGCACGAGTTTCATGACGTCGCAATACGTCGGCGGACCCGTGACGTACACGCGTACGAATTCCGGTCACGTCGCCGGCATCTGCAATCCGCCGGGCAATCCGAAGTCGTGCTATTGGACCGCCGGCGCGGTCGAGCCCGGCGAGACGCCCGACACGTGGCTTGCGCGCGCGACCAAACACCAGGGAAGCTGGTGGGAAGATTGGTCGGCGTGGGCCGACGCACACGGCGGCGCGCGCCGCACGCCCTATCCGCTGCCCAGCGGCGGCGAGCCGGCCCCGGGCCGGTACGTTCGAAACGAGACGGCCGAGCCGTTCGACTCCACCGCATCACACCATGACGAGGCGACGATCGTATGATCAACAATCGCGAGCACCTAAAAGGTCTGGGCGAGTTCATCCGCACGCAGCGTGAACTGGCCAACCTCTCCCTCCGGCAGCTTGCCGATCTCGCAAAGGTCTCCAACCCGTACCTGAGCCAGGTCGAGCGGGGCCTGTATAAGCCCTCGGCCGAGGTCCTTAAGCAGATCGCCCGCGCGCTGCACCTCTCGGCCGAGACCTTCTACGCCCAGGCCGGGCTGCTCGACGACGACGTCCGCAACGAAGCGGCCGACGCGGTCGAGTCGGCGGTTAAGCTGGACCCCCGTCTGAGCGCCGACCAGAAGGACACCTTGATCCGGGTCTATCGGGGATTCACGAACGGGCATTGACAGACTTCCCATTCGCTTGGTATACTAAGCGCATGAACACCTACACTGAATTCGTCGAGAAGGCGCAAGCCGAGTTTCTCAATGGTCTCAAGCAAGCCCAGGATCTCAACGTCAAGGCGATCGCGTCCGTCACCGAGCTCATCGAGAGCAAGAATGGCGAAGCCAAGCTGCCGACCCCGGCGGAAATCGTCGAGAAGAGCTTTGCGTTCACGAGCCAACTGCTCGAGTCGCGTAAAGAATACATGCTCAAGCTCGCCGAGCTGCTCCCGAAAAACTAGCTCAACCGTCTCGCAATTGTAAAGAACCTTGGCGAACGCCGAGGTTCTTTTGCTTAATCGTCTTGCGTGATTCGAGTTAACACAGCCCCGACACGCCGCATACAATCACTTAACCTCGACGCCGGTTGCCTGCCTAGTTCGTCGCCCATGCGAGCCCGACAACTGGAAGGTAATGCAACACGTCTTTGATGGCTTGCCGATTTTCGCTTCATTCATGAGCATCGTGCTCGGGATCGTGGCGTGCTTTTTCGGAAGCCTGGTCGGCTTCGGCGGTGGTTTCATCTCGGTGCCGATCCTGCGGCTGACGGGTCATCTGACACCGCAAGTCGTGGCTGCCACCTCGCTCTTCATGGTCGGCGTGAACGTCGCGGTCGCGTCGTTCGCCCTGCGTAAGAAGAAGCGCATCAATCTGCGGATCGGCTGGTCGATCGGCCTGGGCGGGATTGCCGGCGCACTGCTCGGCGTGTTCGCGCTCAAGTTCGTGAGCTCGAGCCAGTTCGACATCCTCTACGGCGTGATGCTGCTCTTCATCGCCTACAACATGCTCAAGCCCGCAAAGGCGCTGACGATTCCTGACACCGCGCTCGAGTCGGATCGTTCGCAACGCACCAGCAACTACGAATTCGCGCTGATGGGCGTGCTGGTCGGATTCTCGTCGAGCCTGTTCGGCATCGGCGCGGGAACCGTCGCGATCCCGCTCTTGCTGTGGCGCTATAAACTGCCCGCGTACGTTGCGATGCCGACCGCTTCGTTCATTGCCACCATCTACATTTGGCCCGGCGTCCTGGCGCAGATCCACGAATCACGCGTCGACTGGGCCCTCGCGATTCCGCTTGCGATCGGTGCCGTGCTCGGCGCGCACTTCGGCGCTCGCTACTCCAACAATTTGAAATCGGCGCAGCTCACGCGCATCTTCGGCGCCATCTGCGTCGTCACGTTCCTGACCCTGAGCATGCGGTATCTACCGATGTTCCAAACCCATACGACGACACTCGCTACTACGACCATCCAAGTCTCGAAGGCGGTCTCAAAATGAGCAAGCTCGGATTCGTCGGCGCCGGAGCAGTCGGCGCGGCAGCAGCGCTCGCGTCGTGCGTTCGCTCGGTGGCAGATGATATCGTTCTCGTCGATCGTTACCCGGCGCGCTCGAAAGGCGTCGCGACCGATCTGCGCTACGGCGCGCCGCTTTCGCCGGCGGTTATCGTTCGCGCGGGCGAATTCGACGATCTCTCAGGCGCGGGCCTCGTGGTCATCAGCGCCGGAATCAATGAAAAGAGCGGCGGTGCGACCGATCGCAACGATCCGCTCGGACGTTTGCGCCTGCTGCGCACCAACGTCGAAATTTTTGAAGACATCGTTCCGAAGATCGCCGCGGTCGCCCCCAAAGCCGTGCTGCTGGTGGTGACGAATCCGCCGGAGCCGCTGGTCGACGTCACTTGCCGTTTCGCCGGACACATGCGCGTGCTGAGCACCAGCACGATGCTCGACACGCTGCGCTTTCGCGTACACATCGCCGAGCGTTTCGGCGTGAGCCCGCAAAGCGTCGAAGGTTACGTGATCAGCGAACATGGCACGAACAGCGTCTTCTGCTGGTCGTCGGTACGCATCGGCGGCCGTCCGCTCGAGCACCTCGTCGCCGAGCGCCGCATCGGATTTGACGAATTTCGCGCCTCGGTCGAGCGCGACGTGCGCTACGCTAACATCTCGATCATCGAGGGCATCGGCGCAAGCCAATACGGCATCGGCATGGTCGTCGCACGCGTGGCCGAGTGCATCTTGCGCGACGAACGCGCGGTGCTTCCGGTGGGCTCGTATCAGCCGAGCTACGGCGTGACGCTCTCGCTTCCCAGCGTCGTCGGCAAACACGGCGTGCACGACGTCCTCTGGCCGGAGCTCAACGAAGAAGAACAAGCCGGCGTCGATGCCAGCGCGAAGCGCCTCAAAAGCGTGGTTGCGGAATACAGCGCCGCCGCAGCGGCCGCTTAGCTCAGCTTCTTCGAACTAAACAGCGCCAAGTAACAGCCCGGCGAGATGCCGAGGGTGGCTTGGATCGGTTCGAGTTCGCACAAGCCGAGCGTGTGATGACGAACCAAGAAAGCCGGCACGCCGGGCGGTAAGACTTCCCAATCGCTCCACATGCGCACGAATTCCGCATCGCGCATCATGGTGACGAGCAAATCGTCGAAATGCGTGTCACCGTAGTAGGTGGCGTAGATGTTGCGGAAGACCGCGACGCAGCCGCGCGCCGCTGTTTCCCAGTCGACGTAGAGCTGCCGGCGCGACGGATCGAAGAACATGCGCCAGAGCACGTTGCGCGAAAGCAGATTGCCGTCGTCGCGATAATCGAAGATCTCGGCCAGTTGTGAATTCCAGACCAGCAGATCCAAACGCGGCGTCGCAAGATACGCCGGCGCGGCGCGATGCAGCTCGACGAGTTGGCGCAGCGCATCGGGAATTTCGGGATTGAGCGTGCACGCTTGCGGCGGCGCATCCGATGCCAGAACCTTGAGGTAGGCGATCTCCGGAGGCGTGAGCAGCAGCGCACGGCCGATCTCGTCGATCACGTCGAGCGAGAAATTGATCTCGCGCGCCTGTTCGATCCACGTATACCAGGTGGTTGAGATACCCGCGAGCTTCGCGACCTCTTCGCGGCGCAGGCCGGCGACGTGCCGGCGGTTGCTATCGTCCTCAAGCCCTACGTCGAGCGGGCGCAACGCGCCGCGACGGGCCCGCAAAAATTGACCGAGGTCTGAACGTCGGGAGATCGTGGTGGGGACGTCGAGCATGCGGTTCTCCGAGGATGCAAGGGTACTTTGCCCAGCTTTGCCATGCCGAGCACTTTGCCTCCACCCGAGAACGAATCAGAGCCCTTGGTCCCTTTTTAGCGGGTAACCGCCCAGCCGGTTAGGTTTCGGCTGGAAAGCGCATCGTGACGGTCGTTCCTTGATCGGGGCCGCTCTCGATCCCAATCGAGCCGCCCATGCGCTCGACGGCCCGTTTGGCGATCGCCAGGCCCAGACCGGAACCATCGATTTCGCCGTGCGAGCTGCCGCGGTAGAACCGGTCGAAGGCGTGCTCGACATCGAGCGGCGCCATGCCGGGGCCACGATCGGCGACCTCGAGGACGGCGGTGTCGCCAGCGCGACCGACGCGGATCCGGACCAGCGAGGCGGGTGCGTAGCGCACCGCATTTTCGACCACGTTTTTCACCGCTTCGTAGAGCTCGCTGTCGTCGCCGATGACGACGGCCTCGCCGTCGGTCGCCAGTTGCAGGCGGTCGCCGGCCAGCGGGCGCAGCGCATCGACCGCACGGGCCGCGACCGATTGCAGGTTGATCTCGTCGAGCACCGTTTCGCTTTCGCGTTCGAGCCGCGCGAGCAAGATCAACTTCTCGATGATGTGGCGCATTTTGCGACTCTCGTCGAGCATCGTCTCGTGCACGCGGCGTACGCCCTCGCCGTCCGACACCACGCCCGATTGCAGCGCATCGAGGTAGCCCATGAAAATCGTCAGCGGCGTGCGCAATTCGTGGCCGGCATCGGCGATGAACTGCCGCATTTGCGCTTCGTGCCGGCGCTGCTCGTAGGTCGCGGCGTTCAAGCGCTGCGCTACCTGATTGTACGTTTGCGTGAGCTCGTGCAGACCGCTGTCGCTCTCGAGCAACAGCTTTGGTGTGAAGTCGCCCTCGGCGATCGAGCCCAGCGCGTCATTGACTTCGCGTAGCGGCCGCAGCGCGCGACCGGTGATCACGCGGCCGGCGAGCCACGCGATCAACACCGCGATCAAGCCGATCGGCAGGATGCGTTCCCAATAGCGCACGAGCGAGTGGGAGAAATCGGCGACATCGGGCTCGAGCACGATCGTGCCGCCGCCCGGCACGCCGACGAACCGCGGACGCATCACGAGCAGTCCGGCAATTGCGCGTTCGCTATCGTCGAGTTGCGCCGACGCGCCGCCGACGACCCGGTGTTGCGAATCCAAGACCAGAATGCGCGAGCGCGAGTTTGGCTCGTCGGCGATGACTTTCGGCGCGAGTTGCGCGAGCGTGAGATGCTGCGCCGAGAGCTCTTGCACGCGTTTCTGCATGCGGGCCTGCGCCGCGTCGATCGACTGGTTGAACGTCGAGGCAAAGCCGACGATGAAAAACGCCGACGACGCGCCGGCGACCAGCGCAATCAGCGCGACCGCTAAAATAACGTAGCCGCGCGTGATCCGCCGCGCAAAATTCCGGAAGGTGGGTTCAGTCGGCACGAAGCGTGTATCCGGCGCCGCGCACCGTTTGAATCAGCGTCCGGGCAAAACCCTCGTCGACCTTGACGCGCAGGTACGAGATGTAGCGCTCGACCGCGTTCTGACCGACGTCTTTCTCGTTGCCCCACACCAGATCGAGCAACTCGTCGCGGGTGAAGACCCGGCGCGGACGGCGCAGCAGGGTAACCAGCAGGTCGTATTCGAGCGGCGAGAGTTCGATGCGCTTGCCGGCACGTACCACCGTGTGCTCGTCGAGATTGACGCTGATATCGTCGTAGGCGATCACGTTGCGATTTTCGAGATGCGGGCGGCGCAACTTAGCGTCGATATGCGCGATCAACTCCTGCATTTCGAAGGGCTTGCTGAGGTAGTCGTCGGCACCGTGCGTGAGGCCCTCGACCTTGGTGTCGACCTCGCCCCGGGCCGAGAGCATCACCACCGGCGCGTCGGTGACCCGGCGCAACATTGGGAGGAGCTCGATGCCGCTGACCATCGGCATCATGACGTCGAGCACGATCACGTCCGGGGACCAGCTTTTGACCAAATCCAGCCCGGCCGGCCCGTCGGGCGCCGTCCGGACGGCATAGCCGTGGTGGCCGAGGGTCAATTCGAGCAATTCCCGGATGCGGGGCTCATCGTCGATGATCGCAACGCGCGGCTTAGTCTCAGGCATATGGTTAAAAACTAGTCCTTCGGCTTGAGACTTCCTGGAGAGGGGCCGAAAATGAGAGTATGTCCAGGGTCGTGGTGGTTGACGATTACGAGCCGACGTTGCGCATGTACGCCGCGGCGATTGAAAAGATGCTCGGTGGCGAGGTGGTTCCGTTTTCGGACCCCCGCGAAGCCTTGCATTACTTAAACGGAATGGATCCGACGTTGTGCGTGGTCGACTACAGCATGCCGGATATGGACGGCGTCGAGTTCGTCTTGGAATTGCGCGGTGTGCCCGGCCGCGAGCGAACGCCGATCATCATGCTTACCGGCAAAGACGACCGCGAATTGAAAAACCGTGCGCTCGATGCCGGTGTCAACGTGTTTTTGAACAAGCCGGTGACGGCTGAAGAATTTGCCAGCCACGTCCGGCGTCTCGCCACCGCGCAGAACGCGCAGACCGATCGTGACGGCGAGATGCGCGAGCTCAAAGAGCGCGCCGAAGGAGCGGACCGCCGCTTGCACGCGCGCGATCGCGAGGCAATCGATGCGATGGCGCGCGCCTATGCGGTGCGCGATTCGGACGGCGCCGCCAAGATGAAGCTCGCATGCGAAGTCGCGGTGATGTTGGCGATCGAGATTCGCTGCTCGGTCGGCGACGTGCAAACGATTCGCGAAGCGGGGTACGTGTACGACGTCGGCAAGTTGTCCGTCGCCGAGAAGACGCTCGCCACGACCGCCATCCTTTCGCCGGCCTCGCGCGCCGCGATCGAAAAGCACGCCGACGCGGGCTCGGAGATTCTTTCGATTGCCGATTCGCGGCTCTTCAACGCCGCCGCGGTGATGGCGCGCTCGCATCACGAGCGCTGGGATGGTATGGGCTATCCGCGCAAACTCAAAGGCGAAGCGATTCCGCTATCAGGACGGATTATCGCCGTTGCCGACGCACTGGTCGCGATGATGAACGCGCGTCCGGATCGTCCGGCGATGACCTTCGGTCACGCGCTCGATCAAGTTAAGCGCGAGAGCGGCACGCACTTCGATCCAAACATCGTCGCGGCACTCGAGCGAATCAAGGATAAGGTCGGACAGCTGCGCTCATAAGCCGCGCCGCGACGAGCGCGACCGGCACACCGAAAAACAGCGTATGCGCGACCAGGTTGTTGATCAATCCGGGCACCGCGTAAGGAATGCGTGGCGCGTGTCCGAGCGGGCACGACGACATAGTGCATGACGAGCATCACCGCGACACCGTAGACGACGCCCCAGAGCACGGGCCGATCGAGCAATTCGGGTAAGCGTCGCGCGAGCGCGACAAAGACGAATCCCCAGATCAGACTCACGACCACGTGACCGGCTTGACCGAGCACAATGCCCGGGAATCCGGCGTGCAGCGCAGCCTGTACGCCGATGAAATTCGCGGTGTCCAGCGCGTAGAGCGCGAGCGGCGAGATGTGAAAGAAGAGCGGCAGACTGATCGTGAGATAAAGAAAAATGCTGATGGCGCCGGTGAGGCCGGCACCGACTGCGGCGATTACGTCGGTTTTTCCCACGCGGCTGGAGCGAACGCCGGCACAGACTTGTGACGCAGAAGCGCGCGAACATTGAATGCGGCAGCGCAGCGCAAAGCCGACGATCCCGATCACCAGTGCAGCAATTGCGATTTGGTTGATCCGCGGCTCGGCGAGGATGCAGCGTGCCGCCATGCAGGGTGAGCGCGCATCCGACGCGAGCGCTGCATTGGCTACGAGGTGCGCGATGTCGCGCACGCGCGTCCACAGCGGCGCGATCAGCGTCACAAGATTGGCCAGCGCGAGGATCGCCGTTGCGGCGACGGCGATGCCGTAGAGCGGAAGCCAGGCCGAGGTGAAGATGACGTTCGGCAGGGCAGCTGCGGCGGGACCGTAGAGCATGAAGAGCACGAGACGACGCGCCCAGCCCTGATCGAGCAGGAGCACGAGCATTCCGGCGCTACCGAGCGCCTCGAAAAAACTCGCGTTGCGCGGAATTCCAGTGCTGCCGCTCTTGGGCAGCCGTCGCGGATCCCACCGCGTAATCCACGCGATGAACGGCGAGGTACGGCAGCCCGGCACGCGTTCGAGCAGCGCAAAGATTGCGGTGATAACGCCCGTATAGATCCAGAGCGCATCCCACGCAAAACCGGCGCCGGCCCAGAACCGATGGATGTCGCCGGTTTTTATCGCCGCGACCGTTGCAACGAATAAATCCAATCCGACGATGATCGAGAGCACGCAAATGAGCGTGGGCCAATAGAACGGCAACAGATCCGGACCGATCAGTGCCTGATGCGTTCCGTAGCGCGCGGCAACGAGACGCGGGTGTCCATAGGCTTTAATCATCGCTGCTTCCTCATCATCGGAGAGCGGATGGCCAAGTTCCGCTGCGCGCTCGTCGATTTGCGCTTGCAGCGCCTCGGCAATTTCGGCAACGATGTCGTCACGTTGACTAGCCTTGGGCAAGTTGCTGTAGACGGCGTAGAGGTAGCGGCTGAGCATGTCCATGATTTATGACTCCGCGGTGATGCGTTCGAGCGAGGCGTTGATGCGGTGCAGTTCGTCGATAAGTTGATCGAGGATCAGCTGGCCCGCCGTTTGAGAGCCGGTAGAAACGCTTGCGGCGCTTGTTTTCTTCGCGCCACTCGCTGAGCAAGAGTCCCTGAGTCTCGAGGCGACGCAGCAACGGGTAGAGCGTGCCCTCGTCGATGTCGAGCCCGGCATCCTCGAGCGCTTTGCGCAGCGTGTAGCCGTAGCGCTCGCTGCGCAGCTGCGAGAGGACCGCGAGGGTGAGGCACCCGCGCCGCAGTTCGAGGCGCAGATTTTCGAAGACACCGGGGAGCTGACCATCCATACCTTGTTCCATATACTATGTATCACATAGTATGCGACAACCAGCTAGCGGTCAAGGTATACTTTACTACATGGAGCAAACTACACGGCTCGGTCAGCGCATCAAAGCTCGCCGGCGCGAGGTCGGGATGACCGCCGCACGCTTAGCCGCGGCGGCAGGTGTGACCGAGAACGCGATCCGCAAGCTCGAGTCGGGGGACTCCGTCGAGCCGCGCTTTTTGACCGGTGTCCGCATCGCCGAGGCGCTGGAGCTTTCCAGCGACGATCTCGCGGGACGGCTCACGTCCTCGAGCGGAACGCCCGATCTCGCGAAAGTCGTCGCGACGATCCGTGCGATCCGCGACTCGCTTGAGCGCGAGGGCATCGAGCATATCGATATCTTTGGTTCCGTTGCACGTGGCGACGCGACCGGTGAGAGTGACGTCGATGTGATCGTGACGCCGCGCAAGGATGCACGCTTCTCGCTTTTCAACCTTTCCGCCGCAGGCAATTATCTCGAAGAAGCGCTTGCGCGAAAGGTCGACGTTCTTACGCTGGACACCGTGCGGGACTCTAAGCGCCTTCGCGGCGCCGTAGAGGAATCGGTTCGTGCCTTCTAAACCGCCGCGCAGCGAACGCATTCGCTACTGGTGCGAAGACGCTATCGAATTCATCGACGCCATCCGTTCTTACATTGACGGCATGACGACGGCCGATTTCGTAGCCGATCGGAAAGCCGTAAGCGCCGTTGTCATTTGGGAGGTCTCGCCAAAATAAATAGACGTGGGCTCCGGCGGAGGAACAAACTGCCGGAGCCCGCGGACCCTACTCGAAGCGCAGAGCTTCGATCGGGTTGAGACCCGCCGCTTTCTTCGCCGGATAGTATCCGAAGAAGATCCCGACGAGCGCCGAGAAGGCGATCGAGAACAGGACCCACGCGATCGGAATCTGCGTAGGCCACTTTGCGAGTGCGGCCACGACGAACGTGCCGATGAAACCGGCGACCACGCCGATCACGCCGCCGCAGGCCGCGAGCACCGTCGCCTCGGTGAGGAACTGGCGCAGAATCGTTGCGCTGCGCGCGCCCACCGACATGCGCAGGCCGATTTCACGCGTGCGCTCGGTGACCGAGACCATCATGATGTTCATGATGCCGATGCCGCCGACGACCAGCGAGACCGCTGCCACGCCGGCGAGCAAGAACTCCATCACCGCACCGGTCGACGACGCGGCCGCCGCGATCGATTGCAGGTTGCGCACCTGGAAATCGTCGGGTTGTCCCGCCGCGATTTGGTGACGCTGTTCGAGTACTTGCGTGACCTCGGTTTGCACCGGCGCGATTTCATCGGTCGTCGTGGCCGAGACCATCAACTGGCTGACCGTGGTTTGCCCGGTGATGCGCTGCATCGCCGAGGTGTAGGGAATCAGCACGGTGTCGTCTTGATCGGTACCGAGGCTGCTTTGCCCGAGCGGCGTCAGCGTGCCGATCACCGTGAACGGCACGCCTTTGATCAGGATCGTTTGCCCGACCGGATTCTGGCCGCCGGGGAAGAGTTCCGACACGTCGGTTTGGCCGAGCACCGCGACTTTGGCGGCGTCGTTGACGTCGTTTTCGCTAAAGAACGTGCCGCTCGCCATCGGCCAGGTGCGAATCTGCACGTAGGTCGGCGCGACGCCGGTCACGGTGGTTTGCCAGTTGTTGCCGCCGGCGACGACCTGTGTGCGAATCGTCACCGCCGGCGAGACGGCCGAGACGCCGGGCAATTGCGCGATCGCCATGCCGTCGGCCGGCGTCAACGTCGAGGCGGTACCGAAGCCGCCGCGTGCGCCCGAGCTCGTAACGCTGCCGGGCTGCACGACGATCAGATTCGAACCGAGCGAACTGATGCTATTCTGCACCGAGACGCGCGCGCCGCTGCCGATTGCGACGGTGACGATCACCGCCGCCACACCGATCACGATGCCGAGCATCGTGAGCATCGAGCGCACTTTGTTGCGCACGAGCGCTTGCAATGCAAGCCGGAAAATGCCTTTGAAGTCGCTCATGCTGCACGCTCCTCTTTCAGTGTGTCGCTCACGACGTGCCCGTCGCGGAAGGTCACGATGCGTTTGGCGTGCGCTGCGATATCGGGTTCGTGGGTGACGAGCATGATGGTGATGCCCTGCTGCTCGTTGAGTTCTTTGAAGATGCGCATCACGTCTTCGCTGGTTTTGGTGTCGAGCGCGCCAGTCGGCTCGTCGGCGAGGATGAGCCCCGGATTATTGACCAGCGAGCGCGCGATCGCCACGCGCTGTTGCTGACCGCCAGACATTTGGTTGGGATGATGCTGCGCGAGATGATCGACGCCGACGATCTCCATCATTTCGTGCGCGATGCGCGCGCGTTCGATGGCCGGCACGCCCGCATAGACCATCGGCAGCTCGACGTTTTCCAGCGCGCTGGTACGCGAGAGCAGGTTGTAGGCTTGAAAGACGAAGCCGAGACGCCGGCTGCGAATGTCGGCGCGCGCGTCGCCATCGAGATGCGAGACGTCGATGCCCTCGAAAAAATAGCGTCCGTCGGTCGGGTTATCGAGCAGTCCGGTGATTTGCATGAACGTCGACTTGCCCGAGCCCGAGGGGCCCATGACGGCGACGAATTCACCGGCGCGGATCTCGAGATCGATACCGGCAAGTGCAATGACTTCACTGTCGCCCAGCGCGTAGACTTTGCGCAAGCCTTCCACGCGCACGACCGGTTCCGCTGTAGTTGCCATGGTAAGTTCCTCCATGCACAGCGTAGGACGCCGGCTTGAGGGCGCGTGGCGAGCGGGATTAGAGCAGCATTACAAGCTCCGAATACGGCTCGAGCTGCTTGTCGACGGTGAGCAAACGAGCAGGCAATTCTAACGCCTGCGCGATCAAAAGACGATCGAACGGGTCGGCGTGATGGAACGGCAGCTTGGCGACGCGAGCCGCTACATCGGACGTAATGGCCAGCTCCTCCAATCCCGTGGAGCGCGCTTCTTCCAGCACCACCAGCGGATCCACATCAAAGCCGCTTTTTCGAAGCCGCGCCTTGATCGCGATCTCCCAAATACTCACCGCGCTAAAGACGATCGTGTGCTGTGGATCCTCTAATATCTCGCGCGCGCTACGCGTCAACCGCTTCGGTTCGATCTGCGCCCAAAGCAGGACGAGCGTGTCAACCAAAATCCTCATCATCTCGTCCGTAAAATAATGCGAGAATCTCATCCGGCAAGGGGTCGTCGAAGTCGTCCGGCACGGTGAATTGGCCCTCCAGGCCACCCAACTTACGGCGCGCCTTGGGCTTGGATTCGATCGGGACGAGCTTGGCCACCGGCTTGCCAGCCTTGGCGATGATGATCTCCTCGCCGGCCGCGACATCTTCGAGCAGACGCGAGAGGTGCGTTTTGGCCTCGTGAATATTGACCGTCTGCATGGTGGACTAAGTTTAGTCTAGTCTGGTCACTGACGCAAGACTCTAGACGGTTCCGCACGGGCGCGTGATAAGGTCGAGGTGAGGAATCGAACGAGATGCAGCACGCGATCGACCAAAAGCCGTACACCGAACTCTTGGCGGGCCGGGCTGTCCGCAAGGTGAGCCCGCAGCGCCGCCATGCTCTCTTGCAGCTTCGGCTGGGTGCGCTGGTCGAACGCCTTGCAGGCGCGCGCGGTGATGTCGGAACCGAGTGGCGATTCTACATGAATGCGCCGGGTGAACCCCGGACCTCGCTGGTGCCTGATATCGCATTTGTATCGCGCGAACGTCTCGACGCGTTGACGCCGGAAAAACGCGAACAGCCGCCGCTGTCACCCGACGTGGCAATTGAGATTCGCTCGCCCGACGATCGCATCGCAAATGTCGAATGGAAAATGCGCGCCTACCTCGAGATGGGCGGCACGCTCGCGCTTGATGTGCTTCCTGAAAGCGAAGAGATTCGCGCATTCACGCGCGACGGTATGAAAGTATTTGGGCACGGCGATCGCTTTGCATGCGAGGCCGTGCCCTGGCTTACGTTCGACGTTGCGGAGATCTTCGCAGGCCTCCGCGACTAAGCGCGGTTACTGGATCCCCCGGGTGGCGCCGTGTGAGGCGCTGCCGCCGGCCAGCGGATTCGATGCTCGCGCCTTGCTGCGCGTGACCTTGAGACGAGCCCTTGTGCGCGCCGCCGCTGAACGCGGTGACGACTTTGTCGCCGGCCGCGAGCGTTGCGCCGTTCGTCGGCGTGACCGCGGCTTGCGTGCTCGTCACCAGACCGACTTGCACCGGCACGCGCGTGACTTTGCCGTTGCGCTGCACCATGATCGTCGCAGTCTCACCGCTCGTCACGGTACTGCTGCTGCTCGCGCTGCCGCCCCACGGATTCGCCGCACTCGCACCGCTCTGCGTTGCTTTAGCGTGCACCGCGGTGATCGGGACGACGAGCGCGTTGGGCACGCTGGCCACATTGATCGTGGCATTGGCGGTCATGCCGGGCAGCAGTTGGCCGGTGGTGTTGTTCACGTCGACCACGACGTCGTAGGTGACCACGTTGTTGACGGTCGTCGGGTTGATGCGCACCTGCGTGACCTTGCCGGTGAAGACGTGGTTCGGGTAGGCGAGCACCGTGAAGTTGACGGTGTCACCCTGTTTGATGCCGCCGATGTCGGGTTCGCCGACGTTGATGTCGACTTCCATTTGATCGAGGTTCTGCGCGATCAGGAAGAGCGTGGGTGTCTGCAGCGACGATGCGACGGTTTGCCCGATCGAGACGTCGCGCGCGATCACCGTACCGTCGACCGGCGAGGTGATCACGGTGTTGTTCAAGTTGACTTGATCTTGCGCCACTGTAGCGGCTGCCGCTTGCGCGGCGGCCTGCGCGGCTTGCGTGCCCGCGCCTTCGGCCGTGGTCTGCGCTTGCGATTGCGCGTAGGCGGCTTGCGCCTGCGCGACGACCGTTGCATCTTGCGCAACCGTGGATTGATCTTGCTGCACGGTCTCTTGCGCGATATAGCCTTCCTTGAGGAGCGTTTGATCGCGGGTGAGCTGCTCTTGCGCGACGGTCAGCGCGGCCTGCGCTTTGGGAATGGCGGTTTGCGCCGCGGTTGCGCCGGCCGCTTGCGCGCTCGTGTTCGCGCCGGCTTCGGTCGCCTGCGCTTGCGCTTGGGCTAAGTTCGCATCGGCTTGATCGAGCTGATCTTGAATGGCGCTGGGGTCGATGCGCGCGAGCACTTCGCCCTTGGTAACTTTCGAATTATAGTCGACGTCGAGTTGCGAGATCGTGCCCGACACTTGCGTGCCGACCGAAATGCTGTTCTGCGGATTGACCGTTCCCGACGCGGTGACCGATTGCGTGAGCGTCTGCTGCACGACGGGTGTTGTGACGACTTGCACCGCCGAACGGGCGCGCACAATGACCGTGCCTGCGACCAGGCCCACGATCACGATGAGTGCCACGACAGCAAGCGCCCAGCGGGGCACGCGACCAAACGCGCGGTTAATCCCCGAAAATCCCGCCGAGAGCGGTAGCGATTGAGCTGACATGGTGTATTCCTCCACTGCCAGACTAGGCTACCGGCCTGATGGGAGATGGTTAGCGAGGTTAGCACTTGGTGAGAGCTTACCTTTGTCATCCCGAGCGTAGCGAACCCCCTTTTGTCATCCCGAGCGTAGCGAAGCGTAGTCGAGGGATAGCGGGTATATAGCGGTATGAACATCGGAATCATCGGCGCCGGCAACATCGGCGGAAATCTAACGCGGCGCCTGACGGCGTTAGGTCATAAGGTCGCAATAGCAAACTCGCGCGGGCCCGAATCATTGTGGCAGATTGCGCACGAAACGGGCGCGACGCCAGTCACCGTCGAGGGCGCGGTAAAGGACAAAGACGTCGTCATCGTCACGATTCCCGAGAAGAGCATCCCGACGTTGCCGAAGGGACTCTTCGGCAATCTCGGACCCAACGTCGTCGTGGTAGACACCGGCAATTACTATCCGCAGCAGCGCGACGGACGCATCGCGGGCATCGAAGACGATAGCCTCACCGAGAGCGGCTGGGTCGAGCAGCAACTTGGCCATCCGGTGATCAAAGCGTTCAACAACATCTACGCCGCGCATCTGCTCGCGAACGGGAAGCCCAAAGGCTCGCCGGGCCGCGTTGCGTTGCCGGTTGCCGGCGACGATCCGCACGGGAAGATGGTGGTGATCGATATTGTCGATCAGCTCGGCTTCGATCCCGTCGACGCGGGAGGCATCGCCGATTCGTGGCGGCAGCAACCCGGCACGCCGGTGTATGCCGCCGACCTCGACGCGGCCGGCGTTCGCCGCGCACTCGGCGAGGCAAGTGAAGAACTGGGCTCGGACCTGAATCGGGAGCCAGGAAATACTGTGGACTTCCGCCCATGAGGGCAGATAGGGAGATCCACGATGCGAAAGAGTCGTTTTACCGAGTCCCAGATCGTCCAGATTCTCGCGGAGCATGACGCGGGAGCGCCGATGGAGGAGCTTGCGCGTCGACACGGCGTGCATGCGAACACGATCCGACTGTGGCGATCCAAATACGCCGGCATGAGTGCAAGCGATCTCGCTCGATTGAAACAGCTCGAGGCGGAGAATGCGCAGATGCATCGGATTATTGCTCGGCAAACGGTCAAGATCGATGCGATCGAAGAGCTAATGCGAAAAAACTCATGGAGCCTTCCCGGCGAGCCGAAGCCGTGAAGGCCTTGCAGCAGCTCGGCCTTTCTCAACGCGAAGCCTGCAAGAGTGTTCGAGCGCGACGTCGTTCTTCGCGAGAATCGCCCAGTACAAAGGCGCAGCATGATGCATTGCTCGCGCTGCGTTTGACCGAAGTTGCGCAAGCACACGCCGAGCACGGTTGCCGGCGGCTCTACAACGATTACGAGCGCGATGCCACCGACGGCGATGAGTACATGAACTACAAGCGGTTTCGCCGGATTTATCGCCTTGCGGGGCTGCAGATGGGCCGTCGCCGCCGCCGCGGTCGAGCGAAACTGGTTCGTGGGCGCTGCCTGCGCCGCGCGACGCGACCGTTTGAAGGATGGACGCTCGATTTCATTCACGACCGGCTCTTCAACGGGCGCGCGTTTCGCGGCCTGACGATCATGGATGAATTCAGCCGGTCCGGTTTGGCCCTTGAGCTTGCATTTTCGTTCCCAAGCCGTTCGGTCACCGCAACGCTCGACGATCTCGCCGAAACGTACGGCTATCCGAAATATCTGCGGATCGACAATGGCACGGAACTGACGTCGAAAATCATGCAGCAATGGTCAGAGGATCACTGCGTCGAGCTCCTCTTCATTCAGCCCGGCAAACCAACGCAGAATGCTTACATCGAATCGTTCAACTCACGTGTCCGATCGGAGTTCTTAAACGCGCATTGGTTTCGATCGCTTCTCGAAGCACGAACCGCCGCCGACGCATGGAAGCATTCCTACAACACCACGCACGCGCACAGCGCGCTCGACTACCGTACACCCGAGGAGTTCCTCGCAACCTACGAAACTACGCCAATCCCACAGGAATCACTGGCAGCGTAACGGGTCCGAGCCCAGAACGCAAACCGGAATGGCGCGCCAAGAGCGCGGCGGAGGTATCATAGCGACATGAATAACGAACGCGAAAAACCGCTCTCACCGCGCGAAGCGGAATCAATGGGCCGTCAAACCGAGACCCACACGATCGGCCAGAAGATCGAAGACCAAGTCGTTTACGGCGACACCGAGTCAGTTGAAAACGAAGACCAGATCGACGAACATCACGCTGACGCCGACGAACACGTGTAGCGGCTATAATTGGGCGCTGTACGTAGCCGGCCGAACAAAGAACCCTACATCTCATCTTCAAGAAGCGAGGTCTGAGTCGGGGGTCTAATAATTTCGTAGACCTTTTTTATGAAGTACTCCGCGTCACCGGTCCTGTGCTTTCGCACCGACAGCGCAATGCGCAGCTTGTCACCGTGGCCAAAAAGAACCCGGCGGTGATCAACTGCCGATTGAAACTGCATATCGGCCATGATCGCGCCAAAGACTTCCCCTTCCCGACGCAGCTTCCATCGCCTACGCTCATCAAACGAGGCTTTCACAACCTCTACGATCTCCTCCGAAGTATCAAACGATTCTTCGGAAAACTCTTCCGCCAAGCTTAAGGGTCGGAAAGCCTCAGCCTCTCCGCTAGAAACCGAGGTCGGTTCGGCGGATTCAGGCGAGAACCGTACGAGACCGATACCAGGCTCTTCAAGTGGTGCCACCGCCGGCCAAATCTCATTGCGCACGTCCTTACGGCGATATAGTTCGGCCACCTCCGGAGCCGTAACAAATGTCTTGTTGATCGTGATATTTATGCTGTTTCCAATGCCTCGTACAGAGAACGCGACTGCGCCGTCGTCCAGTTTTTGTTGCACGACGTCCTGATCTCGAGCCCCGCCAAGAAACTTCAAAAGACCTACTAAACCGTGCTCGCCGAAAACTAGGTTCCCTATTTCAATTGCGGTGCGAATGGTCGTCAGTGTTACGCTGTCTTGTGCAAGCGTTTGTAGGAGCACCAGCACGAATTCGTAGGAGCCTGCCCTGGTATCGGCTTGGATTAGAACTTGTGGTCTGACGAGACCCCTGTTGAGCGCTGCAGAAGACTGAACAAGCGTTTTCCGGAGCGCGTTGAGGGCCGGGACTAGCTCGGCTAAATCCATCGCGCCCGAGCTAACCGCCTCGCCGCTATACTTCACTCGCAGACTGGCGCTGTCAGCGCTCGGCTCGATACTCGTATCCACCCGCCCTCCAGTGATCGGGCTGGCGACAACTAAGCGTCGAATTGTCGAGTGCCGATCGTCGGCCGATACCTTCCTTTACCGGCATATCGCGGCCCTCCCCGCCATCCATACTAATAGAGGGAAGTGAGACATTTGGCCCATGCTCAAACCGCAATCACGGTTGAGTTCGCCGCGCCGAGGAGCGGAGCCCCGGATTGCTGTACCTTGCTGCGGCTTTAATGGGCTGAATAAGGCCCACGATGCAAAACGCGGCGATAAAGAACACGAGCGGAATCGCGGTCAAGGTTTGCAGTCGCGAGACGAATAGCGTCATGAAGAAAAAGAACGTCACAATGCCTCCCAAAAGTGCTTATCTACTGCCCCGACCTTGACGAGCGCGCTGTGTTTAAAGGCTTGGAAAATTGGGGGTATTGGGCCGGGCGCAAAAGTGCCAGCCAGAGCCGCTCGCACCCAAGGGGAGCAGGCTTTAGAGAGCGACAACTGCCCTTTGCGTAGTGACTCGGTGAGGGCGATCGGCAAAAGAAGTGCCATGCTGTTGACACGCAGAATGGCCAATCTCAACTCATGGTAAGCATCTCTAGCAATTCTGGTATCGCTAGGCCCTACCGCCCTATTCAGTATCTCGGCTCAAAAGCGAACCTTACGGAGCAGATCCTAGGATTGATACCGGGGTTGCCCGCATACAGGCGAGTTCTAGACGTCTTCAGCGGCTCATCAGTTGTGGCGCAAGCATTTGCCCTTAAGGGCCACGATGTCACGACCATCGATTCGCTCCGATTCTGTGCAACGATCGCCCGCGCGTCTTTAGGCATCGGAATGCTCCGTGGAGACGATGCTGTTTCGGTTTTTTCTCGCGCGACTCGTCGTCCACCACCAAATCGCGAACTTGAAGAGTTCTATGGAGGCGCACTGGAGAACGAAGACAAGGCCATCGCCGCTGGCGATGCCGATTCTCTCCTTCGAACCGTCGGTGCTCTCCCGCAGCGATGGTCCTCCAAGCATGTTCAGGCACTGCTCGAAAGCCAACCTGACAACGGATACAGATATGGGGTCGTAGCGACGAGCTATGCCGGTACGTTCTTTGGTGTCCGGCAATCTCTTGCGCTTGACAGGCTACTTTTTAACATTCAGGAAGTGGCACCGGTATCATGGGTAAGGGACGCTCTGCGAACAGCTTGCTATTCGGCCGCATCGAGCGCGTCGTTTTCTGCCGGCAAGCACTTCGCCCAATACCATAAAGTTACTGGTAAACACGGCGAGTTTCACGCAAAGAGAATCTTGTCCGATCGAAAGCGATCCGTTATCAACGACGCGACTGCGTCCGTACGCGCACTGCAGGAAACGGCCGCGATGTGTCTCGGGCAGCATCAGGCTATTGCTACTCCGTTCGAAAGTCTCCAAGATCTTCCAATGCACGATTTGGTCTATGCTGACCCGCCATATACTGCGCAGCAATATTCACGCTTCTATCATGTACTAGAGGTTATGGAGGATGGAATCATTCCGCACCTTCAGACAGACCGCGACCACGAAATAACGCGGGGAATATATCCGGAGGGTCGATTCGCCTCGCGCTTCTGCAGCAAACGACTGGCACCACGCGCATTTGCCGACTTGCTACACTTCGCTTCTACGCACGCTAGGATTTTCGCCTTGAGCTACTCCCAATCAATGTCAGAAAAGAGCGGGAATTACCGCGTTATCAGTCTTGACGAACTTAGAAGCATCTGTGAGCCGTACGGAGACGTTGATGTCATTGAGGTCGGGCACTCCTATCGGCGCTTCAATTCCGCAAATGCCAATAGTGATCATAGAGAGTTCCTGATCGTCTGCTCATGATTCAGAGGTACCTTGGAAATAAGAGCAGCCTTGCAGGGGGCATCGTTTCCGTCGCAAGCCAATACGCGGAAAAGGGAGCGCTTATGTGTGACGCATTCGCTGGTACCCTTTCCGTGGCACTTGCGATGAAGCGCGCCGGATACAGCGTGGCCGCCAACGACATAAACCACTTTTCGTACACATACGCTGCAGCTTTTCTCGCTAACAGCACCGTGCCGGTGTTCCCGATCCACGACATGCTGCCGGATTCGGAAATTTGGATGGCAGGTTCGGTGCGTCTCCTTGCTGATCAGCCACGCCGTACACAACGCCTCAAGACCCTTGCGGCCGTATTGACATACTTGGAAAAGGCGCCGCTAAGCGGACTTCGTCGTCAACATAGGCGATCAGATTTCTTTGACCATTATACAATTGAGGGCAAGTTCAGCCATTTTCGCAGTTCGAGAGGTCGAAGCGGAAGACGCCGGTTTTTCACGCCGTCGAACGGGCGGAGAATCGACTTCATTTTGTGCTCAATACGTCAATGGCTCCACGACGGCTTGCTATCGCCGATCGGCACCGCGATGCTCTCGGCCATTGCGTGCGATGCGATAGAGCACATATCAAGCACGCAGGGTACATATCACGACTTTCCGCGCGACGACTACGAGCCACGCGCTCTGCGGTCGCTCCGGCTTAAAATCCCGGACATGACGTTTAAGTTTGGGAAACCCGGCGGCCACATCATCTCTCGTTCCGACGCGCTCGAATTTATTTCGACTGTGCCGAATCACGATGTTCTTTACATAGATCCGCCATATAATTTTAGACAATATACAGCATACTATTTCATGTTGAACCTCGTTTGCCGTTATCCGACGATCCCAGACCTCGACGATTATTTTTCCGGGCTTTCCTATGTGAGGGGGCAGAACATGGTGGACGATTTCAAGTCTCCATTTTGCTCGAGCTCACTGTTCCTTGACTCCCTCGAAAGCTTGATTAGCAGTGCACGTACGGAGACCATAATTCTAAGCTACTTCGACGGTCGAAACCACTGGAACAACTCCGCGAGCCCCGGTAATGGCGTCGGCGTAGCAAAGCTTAAGAGTTTCTTCAGGAGCAGCGCGTTTCGCAGAAACTCACTGAGGGTTCACGCCTTTCCGAGGCTTAACTATCAAAGCTATGGCGGACATCGCGCACGCCCCATAGACGAATTGCTCCTAGTAGCTCGGAAAAGATAGCGACATGTTGTATCTGGACGCCATCAACGGTGCAGCTTATCTGGACTGGCTCAAGCGAGCCGTGGTTAGCGGTCGTATAGGAAACCATGCGCCTCTCGATCCCTTTCAAACATCGATGCGGACAATAGACGCCATGGCCGGGAGCATGCTCGCTATGGCTCGAGGAGAGCAGGACATCCACTCTGACCGTGCGCAGCGATTGACTGATTTACGCCGAGCCGGCGTGGTCGAAGGCGACCGCCTAAATGATCTTGGCAATGCGGTGGTGGAGGCTTTCCGCCAGCATCGAGCGGGCGATTCGTCGCCGACGGATGGGGTGTCGCTGCTGACATCTTCGGGCGTGCTGAGGTGTGCACTCCTAATGCGCGAAGCTCTCAAGGCGGGTAGTGTGCACTACACGCGATACGTCGCAAATTGGCAGGAACTGCGTAGATACTACGAGGCGCTTGAGCTTCTCTCGAACCCGTGGCTGCTCTACGCCTTTAGCTTCTATAACCACGAGATCGAGGAGTTCAATCCGTGGCACGCGCTCCGCGGCCTATCAGCAGACGCATTTAAACTCGTTGACGTCGCCGGCACTAACCCGATGCAAAGCACCATTAATCAGAGGATCCAGGGCCTCGCGACAAGGCCAACGGGAAGGATCGAGTTTTGCGCAGCAATCGAGTGCACGCTGACAAACGAAAGCCGGGATCGGCGTGAGTTACTTGAGGCACTTCAACTGTGAACGCTGATGGAATTGCGGTAAGGAGTCGCCGTGAGCCTTGATGAAGAGGAAATCCTAGAAATCGAGAAGGCCTTACAAACCGAAGATAGCTCCATTGATAGCGCTGTTGAGCCGCTGCTTGAAAAGCGCTTCAATGTGATTTTGTATGGACCACCTGGTACCGGAAAGACGCGGGCTGCGCTAGAGGTGCGACAGCGATGGGCGAGACGAAACGGTGCAGACTCGGTACTAAGCGTAACGTTCCATCCATCCTACGGGTACGAGGATTTTGTCCGCGGATACAAGCCGGTGGCCAGTGAAGGCACTTTGCGCTTCGAAATCACCGATGGGATTCTGCTCAACGCCTTCGCAAAGGCCCGGGAGAAGCCGACGTTGCTTGTGATCGACGAGATCAACCGCGGGGATGTCTCACGCATATTCGGCGAGCTCGTCACATATGTAGAGCGAGATAAGCGCGACGAGCCCTTCACGCTCAGCCTTCGTCGAACTCCTCAAGAGACAATCTCGGTGCCGGTGAATCTAAAGATTCTCGCGACCATGAATACCGCCGACAAAAGCATTAATCTCTTGGATATTGCCATACGGCGACGCTTCGCGCTCTTCGAGATGCTACCCGACCCGACTGTCTTTGCCACAGCAGTTGGGTGGCTCAGCGAGGTCGGCGGTTTAAGCCTCGCGGCTTTGCTCGTCTATCTCAACGATCGCCTCTTGAAATCCGGTGTCGAACCGGACCGCCTGATGGGCCATGCGCTTTTCCAGATCGATGCAAACTCGCCAGCCCCAGCTGAGGACCTGAAGGAACGTGTGGAGCTGGATGTCTATCCCCTCCTGGCAGATTACTTTTTTCTTGAGCGCTCGAGAATAAAATTGATCCTTGGAGATCTTGTCGACAACTATGGCCGTCTACGCAAAGGCCTAACTGCTAACCAGATCGTGGAGGCATTGCGCGAGGCGGTCCTAAGTGGCGCAGGGGAAGTTGCGCTTCCTCAAAGCCCCGTTCGGAGCGACGCCTCTGATGACAGCGATGAGACCGACTAGCACTCTAACCATTGTTGGCGGGAACGTTTATTCGCTCCCCATTGATCCGGTAATCAGGACCGCGCAGCTCGTAAAGAACATGCGGTCATTGCTCCACATTTTGCGCGACGACGGCACCAGTATGCTTGTGCAGCGCCGGTCGCCTTATATCGGCGGTAGATTGCTAGTGGGGGATTGCCTCGTTGTCGTAGTTACCGACATCGATCCGGAACTAGCGCTAATGATGCTGACCTACACATTCGATGGATCGTACCACGCGCAGGATGAGCTGATACCAACTGCGCTTCGGGAAGGCGATGGCCTAGATATCTCATATCTAGTAGCAGGCGCCTTTGTAGTCGCGACTGAGAGAGCCATACAGCGGGCGCCCCTGCGCGCGTATGTGAGACGCCGCGAATGGTCGACCGGTCCAAAGGGGCGCCCACGCTGGACCGAACTTTTCTCACGACCTGGCTCGACTCTCGTCGAGTCCGAATTCTACGAGCTTGCCAGCGACACTCCGATACAAAGAGCACTATTGGCAGCGGCCACCGTGGCCTACAGGATTCTAGCGGCGACGTCGCTTGGCTCACGCGCCCGGCGGCTGTGCCAGGTAATGCTTGCGCTCACCACGCCGCGCGGTGTCACGAAATCAGACCTCGACACCGCGCTCGGCGGTAGTCGCGGCGCCGGTGCGCAGTATCGCCTTCCCCTAATTCTCGGCAAAGCCATTTTGTTCGATGCCGCTCTGCCGACGATGAATGACGGTGACGACGAACTTGGCTTCTGCCTGAAATTCAATTTTGCATCGCTTTTCGAACTCGTTGTACATCGCTACCTTGCCTTACGCTTCGCGAACCGTGCAATCCGCATGCGATTCCAAATAAGCAGCCGGGGCGTGCTCCTCGACGGAAAGGGGAGGCACTACGCGTCTGTAAGGCCTGATATTGTCGCTCTCGTCAACGGGCAGCCGAAAGCCGTGCTTGACTGCAAGTTCAAACCGCGTTACCTTCTCGGAGCGCGCGTTTCGACGTCCGACCTCTATCAGCTGTTCTTCTACGGAGAGCACGTTGTCTCGAACACCCAAGGCGGTGGAACCCGACACATGGCTATCGTATCGCCGATAATTCGGGATGAGCCGCTCATTCCGATGGATCGGAGGACAATCGTTGCGGAATTTCACGGATTCCAGCGAAGCGTTCTGGTGCTCCCATTCGACGTACGGGCCGCAATCCGCGGGGAATCGATCCTCGGGGTCGGCGACTCTTGTGCCGAACTCGGCGCGTTCTTGACGTCACTATCCGGTGAAGCAACAAACACCGGGACCAGCGGCTAGTTTTTATGCCAGTCGTCCTGTCGCAGATCTTTGCGCCTAGCGACCGTGTCTATAAGGACGCCGAGTGGTCTCTGTATCATTACCCGCGTCAATATTTTTCGCGTATTACCCCTTACGACCGCTTCATCTATTACCGGCCGCATGGAAAGCGCGCGCTCCGGCCGGATTCGTCCCATTATTTCGGCCACGGCGTTTTGGGTGTGCCTTTTGATGATGTAGATGACCCGACTCACCGCTTCGTGCCGCTCATAAGATGCGAGCCATTCGCGAACCTTGTCCCTCTGCGGGACGCCTCGGATAGGTATTATGAAACGGAGTCCGAGCGCTCCATACAAGGTCAATCTGCTGTCCGAGCGCTCGGTGAAATCCCTTACCAGCGGATCCTCGCTGCAGCAAGCGTCACGGCTCTCGGCATTTCACTCCTGCCCAGCACGGACGAACTGATTGCGAGCAGCTATTACGGACCGCCAGTGCCTGCGCCGCTCGACGGTGTGCGGCGGATCACTGAAATCCCCCAGGGCGCAGGTTATGTTCCGCAGCCCGGGCACAGGCCAGACATCTATGAGTCGGCTGCTTTACAAGAGAGAGCGCGCGCCGATCACCAGGAAATCCTACGAAAGATCGGCGACCGGGTTCACCGGAGTGGCGGGTCATTCTGGTATAACAACCACATCGATCTCGTCGCCGAGATGGGGCACGAGCGAAATCTCATCGAGGCAAAAAGCTTGAACGATCTGCGCGATGCTGTTAATCGTATGCGATATGGCATCGGTCAGTTGATGGATTACAGCGTCAGGTACCGCGCCGAGCTTCAAGGTGCGAAACCTGTCCTAGCGTTCGGGAGAGCACCCGATCGCGACACAAGTTTCGTGGCGACGATACTTCAGGAAAATGGCATCGCTTTCATTAGCCAAGATCGCGGTGAGCTATTGCCCTTGAATGATGCGGCGAAATCCTTGCGGCTGTTCCACGATGCCTCGCTCTGACTGCGTCGAGAGACCAGTACCGGCGACACGCCGCGGGCGCCATTGTGCCTAGAGTTTCTGGCCGGGAGCTGTACATTGGTGTAACCGACTACAGCTGGTTCGACTTTTTAGCCGCGCGTAGCAACCTCGATGAGGTAAACTTCTGGCGACCGGGTGGTAGCGTTCTACGAGCTTCCCAGGGTGCGCCGTTTCTATTCAAACTAAAGGCGCCTTATAACAGCATCGTCGGCGTCGGGTTTTTTGAGTACGCCGATCGCATGTCCATTGCCGACGCATGGGAGTTTTACGGGGAAAAGAACGGTGCGGCGAACATGGTTGCCCTGATCGAATCAATTCGGCGTAACCGCGACGCCTCCGTGGATCGCCAGCATGTAATTGGCTGTTTAATCCTCTCGCAGCCGACCTTCTTCCCGAGAGAGCGCTGGATCCAACAGCCGCCAGAATGGAATCCCAGCACACAGCAGGGCACATACTTTGACATGGATTCTGGGGTCGGCAAGCGCCTCTGGGTGCAGATAGAAGCGTCGCTGGGGAGCTCTCTGCCGCCACTTGCGGTCAGTCCGTTGGAGCCGTTCGGGGGCCGGGGTAAGCCCGCTCTTTATTTGCCACGTCAAGGGCAGGGCACGTTTCGTCGACTTGTCCTATCTGCGTACGAGAATCGGTGTGCTATTACGGGCGAAAGAACACTGCCCGTTGTTGAGGCGGCCCACATCTCCGAATTCTCCCGCCATCAGCGGCACGAGATATCAAATGGCGTCGCGCTTAGGTCCGACATTCACAAGCTGTTCGACTGTGGGTATGTGTCGATTCGGCCGGATCACCGCTTCGTTGTAAGCGACGCCCTAGCGCAAGACTTCAACAACGGGAAAGTCTACTACGAGCTGCACGAGAGAGCGATCCGTCTGCCCGGAGAGCCGTCGCTGCGGCCGAAGGTCGAATATCTCGAAGAGCATTACGATACACGATTTCGCAAGTAATTAGCGAAGGTGCGCGAGCCGCTCAAAATGTGCGGCGCCCTTCCAATGCCTTTGCTAGCGTAACCTCGTCTGCGTAGTCCAAATCAGCTCCAATGGGCAATCCGTACGCCAAGCGACTTACCGCCGTTCCAAGCGGTTGGAGTAACCGCGACAGGTAAAGCGCGGTCGCTTCACCTTCGGCGTTTGGATTCGTGGCGAGAATGATTTCGGCTGGATCTCTCCAGGCCCATTCGCTCGATCAGTTCCTTCACGCGCAGCTGAGCGGTGCCAATGCCGTCCATTGGCGAGATCAATCCGCCGAGCACGTGGTAGCGGCCCTTGTACGCACCGGTGCGCTCGATTGCGTAGATGTCTTTCGCTTCCGCGACGACGCAGATGATCGTGCGATCGCGCTCTTCATCGGTGCAGATATCGCACGGATCGTCCTCGGTAAGCGAAAAGCAAACCGAACAGAATCGCACTTTGTCTTTCACCGCGAGAATTGCTTCGGCGAGCGATTGCGCTTCGTTACGCGGACGGTTCAATAAATAAAACACCAACCGCGCGGCGGTTTTTTGACCGACGGTCGGGAGTTTCGAAAACTCGTTGATGAGGGCTTGCACCGGCCCCGTAATGGAACCGCTTCTTGTTGGCATCCCTTACTACATTAGGCCGGGGATGCGCATGCCGCCGGTGACGCCGCCCATACGCTTTTGTGCGGCTTCGTTCGATTTCGTCAGCGCGTCGTTGACCGCGACCGTTACGAGATCTTCGAGTGTTTCGATGTCGTCGGGATCGACCGCTTCCTTCTTGATGCTAATCGATTTCATGCGCTGATCGCCCGTCATTTCGACGGTCACGATGCCGTTTGCAGCACTGCCTTGCACGGTGGTGTTGGCAAGCTCTTCTTGCGCCTTCACCATCTCGGCTTGCATCTTCTTCATCTGCTGCATGAGTTGGGCTTGGTTCATACGGCGCTAGAATTCGCCGCCGCGAGGCCCGATCTTCTGCGACACGTTGAGGTTGATCGTGCCGCTATGCAGGTGGCTGCTGAACAGATAGCTGCCGCCCAGGCGGAAATCCAGGCCGTGTTTGCCGGTGATGTCGAGCGTCGGCGCGACGTTCCAGAGCGTGCGGTCGATCGTCGAGTTGAACTCCGCCATCCCGAGGCCCGTGGGCTCACCTTGCAGCATCGCCGAGAGCGAGGTTTGGTTGTTGCCCAGGAACTGCGTGGCGAACAGATCGAGGTGAAGGTGCACGTGCTCGCCCGCGATCGTGCCGATCGCGCCGCTGAACTGCAGGCCCGGCTGCAGCGTCACGAAGTTGTCCGCGGTGCCTTGCGTCGTGATGCTCAAGCCGCCCGCTCCGCTTTCGCTCAGCGGGCTCATGTACATGCGCGTGTCGTTGAGCGCAAGGTACGGCGTGAGCGTCCATCCGCGCTGCAGCTTCAGTAGCTTTTCCGTGCGCACGCCGCCGCCCAGGAACGACACGTGCGCGGTCGAGAGCGCTTGGACATCCGGCGTGGCGATCGTCCCGTAGCCGTTGGCGCCATCAGCATCCGAAATGCTCCCGCTCGGGAAAACGATCCAGCGATTCGATTGATAGCTCGCAGTGCCGCCGGTGAGTTCAGCAGAATAGACGAACCCCGTGCCGGCTTCGCGCTTGAGCGACAGGGCCGCCATGTAGCGCGAGCCGTTCATCGTCGTCGAATTGACGTAGAGGTTGTCGTAGCTGAAGTTCAAACCCGCGCCGAAAAACGTGCGCTTATCCGCGCTTATCGCGCTCTCGGTGCCGAGATTCACGCCGGTCGCGCTCTCGTTGTAGCCCAAGATGGCGCCGCTCTCGCTTTGCGACGTCGACGTATTGCCGATGGTTCCCCACGTGCAGCGATCGCGCGTTGACGAGATGAAGCTTGCCGCCTCCGTCGCGCGACAGGTGTTCATCTGCTGCGAGAAACTCAATGCGTTCGTCAGCGTCGCCGCTTCGACCGCGCCGAAGCTCTCCGGCGTAACCTCGTCATAGATGTGCTCGAGCGTTGCGCTGTTCGGGGCACTGACCGCCTGCGCGACCATGCCTTGCAACGACGGCGTGGATCCGGCTGCCTGCAGCCTGTCGACGTAGGCACCGAACTCGCCGGCTTCGGGCGTGAGTCCCGGCGGATCGAAGTCCACATTCGACTGGATCGTCACCGTATTGCCCTGCACGGAATCCATCGTGTAGTGTACGACCGCGGATGGCGCGGTCACCAACGTCATCGTATCGGAGAACGTCCCGTCGACCCCGAGCAACGTAAACGTATGCGTGCCGGGCGTTGCATTGCCCATGCCGATCGATGCAATGGCGAGCGTGCCCTGCAATGACGCGTTGCCGGTGATCACAAGCTCGGGCGGATCCGGCGCACCCAGGTTGACCGCCTCGAGCAGCTCGCTGTTGGGCCCCGCCACGAGATTGCCGGTGAGGGTCGTCGTCCCGCCGTTATTCAAGAACCCGATCGCGAGCGTGCCGTTGTTGGTCAGCGTGTTGCTAGTGCTGCCGAGATTCACGATGGATCCCGCTTCGAACGTGCCGTTGTTGGTGAAGGTGTTCGTGCTGCCGGGCGCTAGCAAGACCGAACCGCTCATCCAACCGTTGTTCGTGATCGTCGTTGACGCAAGGCTCGAGTTCACGGCGTACCCATTCACCGCTTCGACCAGCCCGTTGTTCGTCAGCGTCGCATTCGCGCCGGCAACAAAGTCGATCGCATCGCCAGAGCCGGAGATGATTTCGCCGGTCGGTCGCACCACCACGTTGAGCACGCCGCCGCCGTTGCCACCCGTACTCGACAGGTACAGCGCGTTCGCGTTGAGCGCATCGACAACGCCGCCGACGTTGACGTTGACGCGACCACCCGAGGCGCCGCTTCCCGCCGCGCTCTGCGCATAGATAGCCACCGCTTTTGCGCCGGTCGTGATGTCCTGCGCGCCCACGCCCAGCGCTACCGACACGAGGCTCGCCGATCCGCTCCCGCCGCCGCTTCCGGCAACGAACGTTCCCGCCGCACCGGCATAGCCGCCACCGCCGCCGACCGATTGCGCGAAGATGCCGTCGGATCCAATGCCGGTCGTTGCGATTGAGGCGTTGTCGTTCACGGTGACGGCGGCGCCGTTGCCGGAGCCGCTCTGCAACGTGACCGTCGACGGGGCAAAGATGGCGCCGCCGCCGCCGCCGACGGATTGCGCAAAGATACCGAACGAGGAATCGCCCGTCGTCACGATCGACGCGACGCTATTATTGTTGACGGTCACGGCGCTCGCGCCGCCGCTCGAGTTCAGGCCGGCGCCCAGCTTCGCGTTCACGGTCTGCGTGTCGGTGAAATAACCGCCGCCGCCGCCGATCGACTGCGCGACGATCGCGTTTGCGAGCTGTCCTGCCGTCGTGATGTAGCCGGTGTTCGTGACATTCACGGTAGTACCGTTGCCCCCGGATCCACCACTCGCGCCAAGGAAGATCCCAACGGGAACAACTCCGGCGACACCGCTGTAGTTCGCGCCGGCATTGCCGCCGCCACCACCAATCGACTGCGCGATGACGCCGTTGGCCAACGCGCCTTTGGTCGCGATATCATCGGTCGTGCTCACGGTAACCGCCGCGCCCGAGCCGCCTGCGCCACCCGATGCACCCAATGCCAAACCGAGGCCGCCGAAACCGGCCGCGCCGGCAACCGTAAAGCCGCCGTTACCGCCGCCGCCGCCGATCGATTGCGCAACGATCGCATTCGACTCGATGCCCGCGGTGAGCACGCTTCCGTTCTGCGTTACGCCGACAATCGCGCCGTTTCCACCGGCGCCGCCACTCATGCCGTACGCGCTGGTCCCACTCACGGTCGGGCTCAACGTGCCGGCAATGGCGTAGCCGGCGTTGCCGCCGCCGCCGCCGATCGACTGCGCAAGAATGCCGTCGGCAACATCGCCTTGCGTTTCAATGCCGCCCTTGTCGAGAATGTCGATCTGCCCGCCGTTACCGCCCGTACCGCCCGACGCACCGAGCGCAACGTTCACCCCCAAGCTCGAGGTCGCTTGTCCGCGCACCGCGTTGCCGCCGCTGCCGCCGCCCGCACCGATCGATTCGGCCATGATCCCGACGGAGAGATCGCCTTGCGTGAGGATCGCGCCATTGATATTCGTCGATTGAATGCCCACGGTGTTGGCGCTGCCGCCGCTGCCGCCGTAGCCGCCCATGGCGACTCCGCCGGTAATGGATTGCGT
The DNA here is from genome assembly GCA_963837195.1 of Vulcanimicrobiota bacterium. Taxonomy (GTDB): domain Bacteria; phylum Vulcanimicrobiota; class Vulcanimicrobiia; order Vulcanimicrobiales; family Vulcanimicrobiaceae; genus Aquilonibacter. The sequence goes on along the minus strand of CAWIMO010000006.1, from coordinate 1,809,503 downwards.
GATCGATCCGCTCACCGCTAAGCCGCCATTGCCGCCGCCTCCACCGATCGATTGCGCAAGAATGCCGTCGGATTCTTCGCCCGACGTTTTCAGCAGCGTCGCCGTGTTCATCACGCTCACGCTACCGCCGGAACCGCCGGCGCCGCCGGACGAACCAAATGCATAACCTGGAAACGCGACGGGATCTTGACTGATGCTGATGCTGCCCGAGATCGCCATGCCGCCTTCGCCGCCGCCGCCGCCAATCGATTGCGCTTCGATCGCCGCCGACTCGTTGCCGGCCGTCATGATACTGCCCGAGTTGGTCACGCCGACGGAGGAGCCGTTGCCGCCGCCGGCGGTGCTGCCCATGTTGAGATCGAGGCCCTTGATCGCACTGACGACCGGCTGGCCAAACGTCGTGGTCTCACTCGCACCACCGAAGCCGCCCCCGCCGCCGATCGATTGCGCGAGAATCCCGTCGGATTGATCGCCCTGCGTTCCGATCATGCCGTAATTGGTGACGGTTACATCATCGCCGTCGCTCGCGCCGCCACCGCTGCCGTATTTGAATCCGCCACCACCACCGCTCGGCGTAACTTTCGCGTTGACTTTGAATCCGGCGGATCCGCCACCGCCGCCGATCGATTGCGCCTCGATGCCGGCCGATTCGCCGCCGCTCGTGCTGATGATGGAATAGTTTTTGATCGTGACGGTGTTTGCGTCGGCGCCGTCGCCGCCCGCGCTACCGAGTGAAAGCCGACGTTTGGTGAGCCGCTGAAAAGACTGTTCACCGTACCGGCTGCCGCGGCAACACTGAAGCCGCCGTTGCCACCGCCGCCGCCAATCGATTGTGCGAGAATACCTTGCGATGAATCGCCCAATGTTTCGATCATCGTGCTGCCGGCACTCGTTCCGCTGTTGACGGTGACGGCATTTCCCGTATTGCCGACACCGCCCGTACCGCCGAAGCTCACCGCAACCGTGTTGCCGGTGGTGTTGAGCGATGCCGCAACGGCGAATCCGCCATTACCGCCGCCGCCGCCGATCGATTGCGCATTGATGCCGGCAGCATCGGTGCCATTGGTTTTGATGGAATCGAAGTTGGTGACGTTGACCGTGTTGCCCGAACCGCCGTTCCCGGCATTACCACCGAATGCGAACGTGGCACTCCACGTCGGATCGCTTGCGGGCGGCGACAAACCAGCTTGCGCCTGGAATGACACCGCGAACCCGCCATTGCCGCCGCCGCCGCCAATCGACTGCGCAAGAATACCGTTGGCATTGTCGCTATTGGTGACCAGGCCCGCGCTCGTTGTTGCGCTGCCCGCGGTCACGGCCACCGTGCCGCCACCGCTTGCGCTGCCACCGCTGCCACCAAGCGCTACGGAAACCGACGCATTATTCTGCACTTGACCAGGCGGTGCCACTGCGGCTGCTGCGCTGACGACGAAACCGCCGTTGCCGCCGCCGCCGCCGATCGATTGCGCTTCGATCGCACTCGCATTTTCACCACCGGTCTGAATGTTTGCCGTGTCAGAAACGGCGACCGCGCCGGCGCTTCCGCCGGCTCCGCCATTCCCGCCCAGTGCCACGGAATTGGTGTTGCCGCGTGCGTACGTCGCCGTTACCGACCAGCCGCCATTGCCGCCGCCGCCGCCGATCGATTGCGCGAGCACGCCGTCCGCATCGACACCGCTGGTGATGATGTTTGCGCCATTGACCACCATCACCGCAGCACCGTTGCCGCCGCCACCGCCTTGACCGCCGACCGTCACGTTTGCGCCGATCGAATATCCCGTGCTCGGCGTCGTCGCGACTTGCCCCGATACAACGAAGCCACCGTTGCCGCCACCGCCACCGATCGATTGCGCGAGAATGCCGTACGAATCAAAACCCGACGTCCAAATTTCTTGACCGGTGCTGGTGACCGACACGTTGGAGCCGGCTCCGCCGCCGCCGCCCTCACCACCGACCGTAACGGCAATGCTGGTGTTCGGGCCGCCGGCCGCAAGCGAACCACTCACCGCGAAGCCACCGTTGCCGCCGCCGCCACCGATCGATTGCGCTTCGATACCCGCGGATTGATTGCCGTACGTCGTGACGGTGCTCTGCGAGCTGACGGTCGCGGTAGACGCGCTGGATCCGGCGCCGCCGCCGCCACCAACGGCAACGTTGAGCGCCACCGTACTCGACGAGCTCAGCGAACCAGCAACGGCGAAACCACCGTTGCCGCCGCCACCGCCGATCGATTGCGCGAGAATGGCGTCGGACTCTTGGCCGCTGGTTTGCAAGCCTGTCACGCCGGTGGTAATCGACACGCTCGCGCCATCGTTGCCACTTCCACCGGATCCACCGACCCCGACGCTTACCGTGCCACCGCTGGTTATGCCGCCGGCAACACTGAATCCGCCGTCACCGCCGCCGCCGCCGATCGATTCCGCGAGGATGTCGTTCGCATTTGCACCCTGCGTCGTAATGCTGCCGCTGTTTTCCGTGACGGAAACGTTGCCGGCCTGAGCACCCGTACCGCCGGATCCGCCGAGCGAAAATGCAACGCCGGGTGAGCCGGTGGAGATTGCACCGCCGACGCTAAAACCGCCGTTGCCGCCGCTGCCGGCAATTGATTCAGCAGCAATGCCCGTCGACTCGTTGCCGCGCGTAGTAATCACACCGCTCTGCGTGACGCTAACCGCGCTTGCAATTGCGCCGTTGCCACCGCCGCCGCCGATGCTCACCGAACCGACGGGACCCATGCTGAGCGCGCCCGCAACGCTAAAGCCGCCGTTGCCACCGCCGCCACCAATCGATTCGGCGAGAATTGCATCGGAGATAGCGCCCAGGGTGGTGATCGTGCCGGTGCTCGTGAGGTTGACGAGCGAGCCCTGTCCGCCGTTGCCGGCACCACCACCGACACTCACCGCGCCGGCAAATGAGGCACCGCCCCCGCCCGCCACGCTGAACCCGCCGTTGCCGCCGCCACCGCCAATCGATTGTGCAAGAATCGCCGCCGAATTCGCGCCGGTTGTTGTCAACGTTCCTGACCTGTTGGTCAAGGTCACCGCATTGCCATCGCCGCCGCCCCCGCCGCTGCCGCCAATCGAGACATTCGCGGTAGCGCCCCCGATGGAACCGGAAACGCTATAGCCGCCGTTGCCGCCGCCACCGCCCACCGATTGCGCGAGCAACGCGTTTGCGTCTGCACCGGATGTTGTAACGTTGCCCGTACTGGTGAGCGATACGGTTCCCGCGTCTTGGCCCGCCGTTCCGCCGCCGCCAAGCGCAAGGCCGCCGGCGAATTTACTGAGCGATGCTACGATGGCGTCGCCGCCGTTGCCGCCGCCGCCGCCAATCGACTGCGCGAGAATGCCCGTCGCGTTTGCACCGCTGGTTTGAATCGTTCCGATAGTATTGACCAGCACGTTGCCGCCGGCGCCACCGCTGCCGCCGGTCGCACCAAGTGCAAGTGAGAGACTTGCAATCGCGCTCGCCGATGCGGCGATGCTTGCACCGCCATTACCGCCGCCGCCACCAACGGATTGCGCGAGAATGCCGACTGCATCAATGCCGTATGTCGTCACGTTGTCGGTGGAAGCGACTAATGAACTGCCGACCGAGACGCTGCCGCCCGCGCCGCCACCGCCACCACTTCCGCCCAGCGCAATCGCAATCGATGCCGTTGGAGCAAGACTTGCGCTGATGCTCTCGCCGCCGCTCCCGCCACCACCGCCCACCGACTCCGCGAGCAAACCATCTGATTCAAATCCGCTGGTTCCTATCGAAAGCGCGACGCGGTTCAACCCCGAGCCAACGGCAACGCTACCCCCATTACCGCCGCTGCCGCCGCTGCCGCCCAACCCGACGCTAATGCTAACGACCGACCCGGCCGCAACGCTGATCGCATTGCCGCCGTTGCCGCCGCCGCCACCAACCGATTGCGCCTCCACGCCTTGCGAAAGATCGCCCGACGTCGCGATGGTCCCACTGGCTAGGAGGCTTACGTTGCCGCCGTTGCCGCCGCTGCCGCCCTTGCCGCCGATTCCGAGCGATCCGACTAATCCATACGCGCCCGCGCTACCGCCATTGCCGCCGCCGCCGCCGATCGACTCTGCGAGTATGCCCTGCGAAAAGTTCGCGAACGTGGTGAGATTGCCGTAGCTTAAAAGAAAGACGCTTCCGCCATTGCCGCCGCCGCCGCCAACGCCGCCAACCGAAACCCAACCGTTCGCTTCACCACCGTTGCCGCCGCCGCCGCCGACGGATTGTGCGAATATTGCAGCTGAGCCAAGTGACGATGCGTCACCGATACCATTGCCGGTGCTGTACGTGACGATGTTGCCGTAGTTGTACAAGCTGACGCTGCCGCCGTTGCTGCCCGCGCCCGGCGCGCCACCGAGCGAGACCAATCCGCCCGCACCACCACCGTCGCCGCCAAAACCGCCAACCGATTGCGCGAAGAGCCCTTTTGAAAGCGATCCGTTCGTATAAATGTTCGCGCGGTTGGTCACGACCACACTCGCACCCGTGCCGCCTCCGCCGGCGTTGCCGGCGAAAGCAAAAATTGCCCCGGCCGTGCCACCGGTTCCGCCGCCGCCGCCAACACTCTCGGCCAAGATGCCATCGGAATCGGCACCGGTCGTTTGTATCAGCGTTGAAGCTTGCGTAGCGACCGAGACGGCGCCGCCGAGACCGCCGGTGGAGCCGGCGCCGCCGAACGTAATAAGGAGTCCGCCGGCGCCGCCGCCGGCGCCACCGAAACCGCCGATACTCTGCGCGAGAATCCCGTCCGACTCAATTCCGGATGTGAGAATGGTGCCGCCGCTGGTGAGATTTACGGTGACGTTGCTCCCCGATTGTCCGCTCGCGCCGTTGCCGCCGCTACCGCCAATCGTCCACGTGCTGCTTCCGCCGTTGCCGCCGTTACCGCCAACACTCTGCGCAAGAATGCCGGCTGAATAGTCACCCAACGTGTACACGTTTGCGCCAACGCTGATCGTAATTACGCCGCCGGATCCGCCGGGCGCGCCATCTCTACCGTTCGCGCCGACGTAACCGTTGCCGCCGTTACCACCAGTGCCGCCCGCGCTTCGCACCCAAATGCCGGGCGTGTCCGCGGGTGTTGTCAGAAGTGCGAAGCTGCCATTTACGCCGATTACGGCGTTAATCGAGCCCCCCGCACCCCCGGCGCCGCCGGACGAGGCGCTCGAACCGCAGCAGCCGTTGCCGCCGGTGCCACCGCTACCGCCGATTGACTGTAAAAGTATGCCGGCCTGTGCGCTTGGACTTGAGGTGGTGACGTACACAAACGTGCCCGGCGCAAACGTTGTCGCCGGGTAGGGATTCGTGTAGTAACTCGTGCTCGTTCCAAGTGACATGAGGAGGTTGGGAGCCGCACCCCCGCCGCCGCCGGCGGTCGACGGAACGCCGAGCGCGCCATTCCTGCCGTTCCTGCCGTTCCTGCCGTAATACGTGAAGTTGTACGAATTGTTGGGTTTGCCGGGCTGGAACGTCGGCAACGTCGTCGGCTGCGGTGCCGGCGAAGGCACACCGTAGCACGTGATGAACTGCGTGTTGCCGTTGGCGCTAAGCGCACATCCTCCGGCGCGCGCGGGCTCGCTGAAGCGCACCGCAAGAACAAGCAGTGCGAACGTGACAAGGGAAACCCAGCGTACCGTTGACAAACGCCACCCCACGCTATTTCGTAGGGACGGCGCTTCGAGCAGGGCCGAGAGGCAGCCTGCTCGGTCAACGACTCACTTAATGCGTTCTTGCGCGTATCCGAACAGTTCGTCCGCGCCTTCCGCGTCGCTCTGATCCATTGGTCCCACGGCATTTGTTCCAGGCGCAGATGGCGCGGCGCCGCTTTCGAGACGAACCTGTAGCGATGCACCAAGCACGTCGGCGATTGCCGATTCGAGCAGCTTGGTGTGTTCTTTGACGATGTCGGTTTCGAATTTGGCTACGGAACTTGATCACACGGCACGTTGCCCTCGATCGCGTCGACCATCGCGCCGGAGAGCGGGCGCGCAACGGCTGACGCTCGGCGTCAACTTTGCCGCGGATCGTGGTCCAACCTGCGCGGAATTTTTGCAGCGTCACCGGGCCGGTGGGTTCGGCCCCTCGAGACGCTCCCTTTGGCGCGCTCCCCGAGCGAAGTCGACAGGCTCGGGTTGACAGGCTTCGCAGCCACGCTCGGGCGGCGCCTTTGCAACTACGGCGGCGGAGCGGGGGGTGCGGCGCTACCGCTCGCTCGGGGTGACTACGCGGAGCGCGGGATGACAATGCCATCGGGCTCCTCCAATAAGAAGCGCAAGAGCGCGGTTTCCGAGCTCGAGGCGCGGGTTAACGCCAGTGCGGGCGAGGCTAGCGGCGTCGGCCAGCACGCGCAGCGCGCGCACGATCGTCGCCTGCGGCACGTCGACCGCGCGCTCGGTCGCGATCTCGGCATCCTCAGGCGCCAGGTCGCGGGCGAGCAAGTCCGGGTCGATGTGCGCGACCAGCAGGTTGCGGAAGTTCGCGATCAGCGAGCGGGTCAGCACCAGCATGTCGGCGCCGGCGTCGCTGGCCTCCTCGATCGTCCGCAGCGTGGCGGCGGCGTCGCGTGCAACCACCGCGTCGAGAAGGGTGTTGGCATAATTGCGGCCGGTAGCGCCAAAGGCCAACTCAATGACTGCGGTCGTGATTGGCCCGTCGGCAAATGCCGCGGCCTGTTCGAGCATCGTTAGCGCATCGCGCAGGCCGCCATCCGCGCGGTATGCAATCGCCGCCAACGCCGCTTCATCGATCGTGATGCCTTCATAGGTAGCGATTTCGCGCATACGTTCGATCATCACCGGAATCGAAATGCGACGAAAGGCGTACCGCTGACACCGCGACAGAATTGTTACCGGTAATTTCTCAGGTTCAGTCGTAGCGAGAATAAATACCGCATGCGCGGGCGGTTCCTCAAGCGTCTTTAAGAAGGCGTTGGCACCCTCTTTAGTAAGCATGTGCGCTTCATCAATGATATACACTTTCATCCGCATCGAAGACGGTGCGAACTTTACTGCATCACGCAGTGAACGAATTTCATCAATGCCGCGATTGCTCGCAGCATCGATTTCCAATACATCCAGCGCCGTGCCGTTGAGCATCGCGATGCAATTTTCGCAGGTGTTGTCGGGATGAGGCGTGGGACCTTGTACGCAGTTGATACAGCGAGCCAGAATCTTGGCCGCCGACGTCTTGCCGGAACCACGCGGACCCGAAAACAGGTACGCGTGCGCGAGCTTGCCGGCTTCGATGGCGTGGGTCAGCGTGCGAACGACAGCGTCTTGCCCGACAAGGTCCGCAAACGACTTCGGGCGCCAGGTACGATAGAGGGACACCGCTTCAAGATTCGGGCTGGCCGTTTGGTTCGGCCTGCCGGCGGGTATGTTATGCTCTACACAGGGGAGGCCTTCGAACTCGTCGTGGATTTCCGTTCCGCTCTTCAAGAGAAGTTCGGCTTCGAACGTTTTTATCCGGGCCAAGAAGAGGTCGTGTCTCGCGTCATGACGGGACAGGATACGCTTGCCATTTTGGCCACCGGCGCGGGCAAAAGTCTCACCTATCAACTGCCGGCGCTGATGCTCGACGGCACCACCGTCGTCGTCTCGCCGCTGATCGCGTTGATGAAAGATCAGCTCGACATGCTGCGCGAACGCGGCATCACCGATGTCGTCGCGCTCAACTCTACGCTGTCGGAAGATCAAGAAATTCGCGCGCGCCAGCGCATCGCGACCGGCACAATAAAGATCGCCTACACCACGCCGGAAAAACTCGAAGATCGCAGTTTTCTCGAGCTCTTACAGTCGATTAACGTCCCGCTGTTTGTGGTCGACGAAGCGCACTGTATCTCGCAGTGGGGCCACGATTTCCGGCCCGCGTATCTCGCACTTGGCTCGGTGATCAAACGCCTGAGCCGTCCGACCGTGCTCGCGCTCACCGCGACCGCGACGCCGGCGGTACGCGAAGACATTCTGCATCAACTGGGCATCGAGCACGTCAAACCGATCGTCAAAGGCTTCGATCGCCCCAATCTGCAGTACGAAGCGCGCAAGGCCGACAAAGAGGCCGATAAGCTCAAGATTCTCGCGTCGCTGTTCACCGGACCGCGCACGCTCGAAGGCACGGGCATCATTTACACCGCGACGATCAAGAACGCGCTCGAAGTGCAGAAGTTCCTCGTCGAAACGCTGCACATTCCGGCCTCCGTCTATCACTCCAAACTGCATAAAGAAGATCGCACGCTCGTGCATGAGTGCTTCATGAACGAGACGATTCGCGCCGTGGTGGCGACCAACGCGTTTGGCCTGGGCATCGACAAGCCCAACATCCGCTTCGTGGTGCACTACGATCTGCCGGGCTCGCTCGAAGCCTACACGCAGGAAGCCGGACGCGCCGGGCGCGACGGCGAGCTCTCGCGTTGCATCCTGATCTATCGCATGAGCGACACGCGCGTGCAGAACTACTTCCTCACCGGCAAGTATCCGGATATCGAGGAAGTGCAGCGCGTCTTCGGCACGATCGAAGTCTTCGGCGAACAACTCGGCGGCGTCTCGATGACCGATCTGCGCAAGATTCTGCAGCTGCCGCTCACTAAGCTCAAAGTGATCCTCGCGCTGCTCAAAAAATCCGGCTACATCGAAGGGACCGGCAAATCGGCCTACGGTCTGACCGAAGCGGTGCGTAAGAATCGCGAGCTGGTGCTGAGTCTGGCGAATTACGAGACGAAGAAGTCCTACGATCAGTCGAAGCTCTCGATGATGCTGCAGTACGCCGAAGTGGTCTCGTGCCGGCGGCGCTTCATCCTCAACTACTTCGGCGAAGATTTCGACACCACCAACTGCGGCAAGTGCGACAACTGTTTGCGCAGCGCACTGACGCGAGCGGCCGAGCTGCCGGCCGTCGGCGCATCGACCGGCGGCTACAAGATCGCCGACGTGGTGACGCATCCGAAGTTCGGCGCCGGGACGGTCGAGCGCGCCGAAAAAGACCTCGTCACCGTGCTCTTCCCTAGCGTGGGCTACAAAACACTTTTGGCAACGGCGGTAACTCGGGCAGAAGCGGCGAAAATCGCCTAACGTTGCGTCCGGAGCGTTTCGTACTCGTTGTGCTGCTGCTGTGCGGCGCCGCCCTGAGCGGCGCTGTTTCGGTTCGCGCACAATCCACGCCGGAACCCGCGGTCACCGCCACGCCCTTCGCGCAGCCGCTTGTCTCGCCGTCACCGTCGGAATCGCCGTCCGCTTCGACTGCGCCATCGGGACCGACCGAGACGCCCTCACCCACGCCGACGCCGACCTTGCCGCCGATCACCGCCTCACCCGCGGCCGCATTCGTGCCGGTCGGCAGCACGCAAGCCATTACGGTGCAGGGCTCGCTCGGCAATTTAACTGCGGTCGCCGCATCGACCGCGTACTTCACGATGGCCGTCGATCAAGACACGCGCACCGTCACGATTACCGGTACGACGCCCGGCTCGACTTCGATCACGATCACCGATTCGCGCGGCGTTTCGACAACCGTTGGCGTGCGCGTCGCGTTCCCAGCCGGTTCGCTGCCCGCGCCGATCACGCTGCCGGTCACCGGCGATCCGGCCGGGCGTACCTACTTGCAAGAGCTCGTGCAGCGCACGATTTTGCGTTACACGCAGCTGCGACCCGGTGCACAAGCGATCGTCACGCCCGGCGACGTGCCGCTCAACGGCGATCTCGCCCAAGATATGAGCGTCACCCTCAGCGTGCCGGTGCTGCTGCAAGGCGAGCAGTACTTCGACGTCAACGGCTCGGTGCAAGTCACGCTCAACAACATCGCGGTGCCGCGCATCTCGCCCGATACGTTGATGGTCAGCGACTTCCCCGAGAAGCTGACCGAAAACGGGATTCTTTTCAGCGCCGATCTCAAGCACGAAGTGCCGTCGCGCTTCTTGTACTTCCACTACAACCCGCCGGGGCAGCCCGATCGGCGCATCGTGCTGGTTGCACAGAACGAATCGAGCGAGCCCGCGACGATGCAGTTCATCAGCGGGCGCGGCGCGAGCAAGTATGAAATGGAAGCCGGGCACGACGCGACCAAAGATTTCTTGGTCGACGTGGTGCAGAATCAGGGCCGGCTCCTACAGATTCCCGGCAACGCCACGCAAGTGATCGCGCAGCAAGACCTGCCGGCGGGTGTGATCGTGACCAATCTGTTGCAGTTGCGCGTGCTCGAAGGCAGCACCGTTCATTTGACGCTGGTGGCGCAAAATGCCAGCGACGATCCCGGAGACCGCGTTGACGACGGGCCAGTTGCTTACGAGTACGGTGCGGCATGCGCGCGGCATCTACACCGTGCCGGAATTTCATTTCGCTACGCAGTGGAACGTCAACGATGCGTATCTCGAATTGCCGATCGGCCAGCTGCCGCTGCCCAATAGCCTCGCCGGCGAAGCGCTCTCGGGTGACTACGGCGTGCTCGAATCGTTTGTGGTGAACGTGCAAAACCCGTTGCCGACGCCGCAGAACATCGCGATCTACGAAACGCCGCGCGGCGGCCACGCGACCGGCACGTATTTGATCGACAACGTGCTGGTGCAATCGCATCAAACCGCTGCCTTCACGCGCTTCAAAATCCGCCAGTACGTGATCCCGGCCAAGGGCTTCGTGCGGGTGACGATCGTGACCATGCCCGAAGCCGGCTCGAGCTACCCGCTCAATTTGGTTTTCGCGCCCGACGACGGGTCGGTCGCTCCTGGCGCGCCCGGGTCTCCGGTATACTAGACCCAGGGTACTAACGGGGGTGTGGGCATGAACTTGCGTGTGAGCGCGAGCGCATTCGGCATCGTTGCAGCACTCGCCGCCTGCGGCGGCGGGGGCGGCAGCAGCGCGCCGCCGCCAACGAGCAATCCGCCAGCATCTATGATCCCGTCGCAAGAGCCCTCGACCACCAATGCGACCGGCACCGTGGTGGATGACGGCAACGGCTCGCCGCTTGCGGGTGTGACGGTGAAGTTGATGCCGTGGGCGCCGTGCGGACCGACGCCGGCGCCCGCGACCGCGATCACACCGCAGAGCGACGGCTGCCCGACGCCGCTTCCCTCGCCGCAAGTAACCACCGCCGCGAATGGCACGTTCGCGCTGAACGGCGTGCCGAACGGGCACTATCTGCTGATCATCGGCGCGGATGCGGTTGCGACGGTGCCGCCGGGCTACACGACGCCGCCCGGAAACTGCAGCCCGAATCCGTGCGCGTCGCCGTCACCAGTGCCGGGCACGCCGATGCTGGCGACCGTGCATGATAACGTCACGCTGACCGGTGGAAATCAAACGCTCGTTGCTCCGACGCTACCGACAGTACCGTCGGGTTATACGGCACCCGCGTGGGAAACGAACGGCGACTATCGCCTAGCAACGCTCAACGCATCCACGGAAATGCCATGCTTGATCGCATGGCAATATGAACGCGCACAAAATTCACTTGCCGGATCGAGCGTCGATGAGTGGCTTGTGGAACAGGTGCGCAAAATCAATGCCTATCAGGCCGTCGCGCCGGCCGGTACGTCACTCGTCTCATACGAGATCGAAACGCCGGGCACAAATGCGAGCGGCGGAACTTCATGCGGAGCCTCGCTTGTCGACACAACGCTGTTCTCCCGGAACGCGACCGCAACCGATCCGCGGGCGCTATGGTTCGCTGGCCAATACGTCTACGCGACGGCCTATGGAATTGCAGAGTTTCTGATCGACCCCCGTTCGTACACGGATCCTAATCATCCGGTCTGGCCGTAGCCCGTCATGCGGGGTTTGGCGGCGTCGGGCTCGGCCTGCCTGACGGACCAGGAGTTGCGCCACACGCCGCTGGCGTGAAGATGTAACTGCTGCTCATACCTGTCGACGGATTATAGCCGGCTACTTCCGTTTCGTTTGCAATGCTCAAGCCGATAGAATTATCAACGGTGTCGTTCCAGTTCGCACCAGCGTATTCGTATGGGCTGTCGTTTACCGTGTACTGGTAGTTTATCGCCCACTCTGTGCCCCACGCTGGGCCGCCGGCTATTTGCGCCTCGACAAGAGTACACAACGCCGCTTGTATTTGCGCTTGGGTTCCGCCGTCAGCGGACCCAAGCGCGCTCGACGGAACCGCGTAAAAGTCCAAGACCTCGTATGGGTAATCGGCGCATCCGTCAGAGCCCGTTTCGCATGCGGGTGGAATGGGAGGGGAACATAGGTATTCCATCTGACCAAGCGTATTCGTAAGCTCGCAAAACCCCGCTGCAGCGACGAGATAATGGCACGAACCATCAACGTATTGATCTCCCGATGCACAAGTTACCGTAAGGCCAACCGCTCCCGCGTCGGGCCCGGGCGCCTGCGTCGATGTTCCGTCTGACGCATCAACGATGCACGCGCCCGGTGTTGCCCCGACTGTTGGTAACAGTGCCTGCGTATCTTCGCGCCCGAGGTTAGGGTCCCAAGAGCCAAACGTGACATTCTGGCATGTACTACCTTGCACCGTAAAGTTTCCAGTTTGACTAGTGCCGGGCGTTTCGTATGCCGCGATCACGCCTGTGCCCGATGAATCGCCATCGTAAGACAAAATACAGCCGTCGCTTGCGACGTTGAGATTCAGCGCTTGCGCAACCGAGGGCGGCAGCGATGTGTCTGGGGCGCCGCTCGTTCCTGATTGGAACGCCTGCGCATAACAAGGTCCGGTGTAATTCGCAGCTCGCGCGATTCCGCCGGCCAAAAGCGCGTTGATCACGGGCCCGAGTGACCGATCGCGATCGGCGATCTGCAAAATGCCCGTCGTGCTCTGAGCGATCGCAGTTCCATTGACGCCGATGACCAGAGATGCCGGCCACGTTGCGAACGGCTGTCGAGCTGAAGCAACGTTGATCGCGATCTGCACCTGTTCGCCGTACTGGTCTTGGACGATCAGCGTACACGAGCCTTGAGCAAGCGGCGTGATCGCGACACTGGCGGTTGCTTTTGCATTCGACGGCGCGCCTGTTGGCGTAAAGCCCGTCTGCGGCTGCACAGTTACGATGCCTGCACACGGTCCACCCGCCGAGAGCAGTAGCTGCTGCGTATCAAACGTCTTGGAAAATCCCACCGCACTCGCCGGATTTCCGGCGGTCAGCGAAAGCGACGTCAGCGACGGCGTGAGATCGCCCATCACTTGCACCGTCACCGTGCCCGATTGGCTGTAATCGTCGGCGACGGTCACCGTGCACATCCCGCCGTTGTGCAAGACCGGCGACAACTGAAACCATGCCGGCGGATCGTTTGGATCGCCAAGCGGCCACGTGTACGGCGCGAATTCGGGCGGCGCCGGCGCAGCACCGCCCTGACTCTCGGGGCTCGGCTGCGCGTACGGCCATGGACTTGCAAAGGTTGCCGGCGCGGCACCGGTATCCGAGGCCTGCGTCTGACAGGCCGCACCATTTTGCGTCGAGGCGTACCAATGATAGTAGCCGTACTCCGCCGCTTTGAATTTCAATGGGCCGCTATCGGTCGTATCGTGCGCGAGCAAATACGTCGGCGAGATGTTCGGCACGTTGGGCGTCGGGGTCGGATCGGTGCCTTCGGCAATCGGTACCGGCTCATTACACGGCAACGTTCGCGTGGCGATAACGCCCTGCGGACTCGTAAACGTCAGCTCGATCCCGCCGCTCGGACACGCCGGCTGTTGCGCGATCACGCCGAACGTGGGGTTCTCTTGCACGTCGAGCGTTGGATAGTTTGCGCTGCCGGTTGGATAGCCGGCACTGTTCAGAAAAACTGCAAAGGGCGGTTTGCCGAAGTGCACTTCGCTTACGCTCGCCGGACTACTCGCCATCATCGTGTTCGTTCCGCTTACCGCGTTGGCGGCATTGGGACGGCCGGAGTAGACGCGGAGCGTAAAGCCCGCAATGCCGTTTGGCTGCGGCGTGAAGACGAGGGTTGCGCCATTGCCGCTGCTCGCTGCGATCGCCTTAGCGGTCGCGAGATTTGCGTCGAAGTCGTCGAGGGCGCTGCGCAACGCGCCGGGCCGCATCGCGAGCATCCAGTAGCCGCCGGCTGCAAGTATGATTACGGTGATGCCGACCGCGACGACCAATTCGAGCAACGTGAATCCCGCTTCGCGTGCGCGCATGCACGGGGCAGTGCCCGAATATTACGTGCTGGAGACTTCTCCCATGCTCGACCAGAATTTCCGTAGTGCTTCGCACGCACGTCCGAAGGCTTCCTTCGCGGTTGCGCCGCTGGGATCGCGCTCGGCGGTCGCGATCTTAAATGCCGCATGCAGCGTGACGTTTGCGTCGTAAAGCGCTTCAGCTTGAAAGTCTTTGAGGACGCCGTACACGTCGGGCGCCAGCAGATAGGCGTTGAGCCGATCGAGCGATTCTTCAAGCCCGGCCTTATCGGTGATGCCAAGTTGGCGCGCGGAACGTGCGTAGGCCGACACGTTCTTCACGATCGCCCCGAGCTGCGTGCGCAAGGCGACCCGCTCGAGCGCCGGCAGATGGTCAAGCGACTCGCGCATGGCGTGCCGGCTGTAGCGCGGCTTCGAGTGCGTCCACGATCGGGCGCGTGGCATCATCGGCATGCGCAAGCATCGCGCGCAACACGAGGTGCGGCGATGCGCAACGGCCATGCTCATCGGGAGAAATCCGTGCATCGAATTCGCGTGCGACGCCTGCAATCGATCGCACTTGATCGCTCGCGCGGGCGATATGGCGCAGTTCGGTGATGCGCTCCAACACGGCCGCGTCGATCTCGCTCAATACGGCGACCCGCCGTGCCAGCGATGGATCCGGTCCGCCCGAAAGGGCGCCGGCAATGCGTGCGGACCACTCGCCGGCGTGGCGTGCTCGTGCCAGGGCCTGGGCATCGCCGCCCAGGGCAACGGCCAGGACCGCGTCGATCACGGCCTCGATCTGAGCCTCGCGGACCCAGGCGGTCTCGAGAACGGCTTCCGGCAGGGACCGGAGCTTACGCTCGGCCTCGAGGCGGGTCAGTTCGTGAACGGTGAGCTCTATATCCATATTGGAAGGGTAGTCCCAGGAAAGCGGTCCCCGCCATCCGCGAATTTAAGTAGCCCAAAAGTCCCTTTTGCGATAGGATCAGGAGTAATCGTCAAAAAGTGCAGAAACACTACCCGATGGCGGGTACTCCCTCTTCTCACGCTTCCTGAAGGAGCTCCTGATGCTGTCGATTTTCCTCGCACTTCTCGTTCATTTTCTAGGACATGCCGGCGTCGCGGCCACCGCTGGGGGTGGGCCAATAGATCGAGCGGTGGTTCAGACGCCGGCCGCCCCTGTGGGACACTCGCAGAAGCACACCATGGACACGGGGGCCGGCCCGACCGGCTAACAGTTCTTTACACCCATTAGGGGTCAATGCCAAAGGGGTGGCGCTCTTCGGTCGTAAAATTCCGAGGGGATGGATTCGAGGGTTGAGGTCGCTCGGGGGTGGGATCTCTTCCAGCTTGGCGCGTTTGCTGAGGTGGAATGTTTTCTTTCGACCATGCCCAAGAGCTCCGACACTGAGCGCCTTCGTCTCTGGATAGCAATTCGGCGCGGTGACAACGAGTCGAAGCGGCGTTGCGGCGCCTGGCTGGCTGAGAATGACAAAGGGAAACTCGCGGCTGTAGGTCGTGCACATGAGAATGTCGCACTGGCGAGCCTCAATCTACCGCGTAGAGAATGGTTACCATCGGCCTCGAAGTGGGCCGAGGCGGAAGTCGCATACGCGCGCGCATTGATCTCCTTTATCGACGACAAGCCCACGGACGTCCGTGGGCACCTCGCAGCGGCGCTGCCCCAAATTACCGAACAGCGCGTTCGCTACGCGCAGCTGCGCGCGTGGATATATGGACTCCTCGACGATTTCGAACGGCAGGCGACGCACCTACTCCACGCGCTTTCCCTCGCACTTGAGGGGAACGTGGATCGCGTTCTCATAGTTCGCATCGCGGAGATGCTTGCACCGCTCGTCCGTGAAGTGGAGCTTGGGGAGCTCGGGGTTCGCGCAGAAGAACTTCTGGAGCGAATCTTATGGACACAAGAAGAGACCGGGGCCCGCTTCTATACTCAGCGCGCGCTCGCATGGCGCAAAGCCGTACGTGGCGATTGGATTCGCGCGATGCACTTACTCGATGCCGCTCTATCCCTCGCGCCGGATGCGACCCGTCGTGGGCTTGTTTTTGCGGATCGCTCGCGGATCAGCTCCGCGGCCGGCGAACAGATCTCTGCCGAGTCGTCTTGCGCCAATGCACTTGATTGCCTGTCCGAAATAAATTGGAATGGGCTGCCAAGAGAAGAGGCAACTATTGTTTTCGGTGCCATGGACGTACTTCGCGCGAGCCCAGAGCGCGCCGCCGCGCTGTTCCGACAAGCTGCGAGTACTACCGTCTCGAAGATGGCAGCTATGGGCCATGGTCGACGTCTTGAGGCGTTTAAGGCCTTCGCGCTCTCTCAGCTTACCGATGGCGAGGAAGCGCTGGGACATGCGCAAAACGCCTACAAGATTTTCAAAGAGCTCAAATACGCGCACCGTGCCACCAGCTGCGCACTCCGCGCAGTCGAACTCGGCGGCGGTGCGCGGTGGCGCGAGCGTGTTGAACGCCTGGTTGCAGTCTATCCACGTTCACTCGCTGCACGTCAATACGAGCGCATGACCGCGCCGGTCGCGCGCATTCGCGGTCGCATGCGCGAGGTAGCCGATCTGCTGGTTTCGAGCAACATGACCGCTCGGCAAATCGGCGAGACGCTCGGGATGGCCGAAGGAACGGTTCGCGTGCACATCAAGCACATGAACAAGATCCTCAACGTCGAGAATCGATCGCAGCTCGTGCGGTTGTTCCTCGAGTCAAGCGCCGCCTAACCCTTCGACAGGCTCAGGGTGACAGGTTGAGTGCCAATTCGTACGCCGCGAGCATGTCGCGTGCGCTTTTCTCCCATGCGAAACGTTCGATCGCGGCAGCGCGGCCGGCTTGCGCGCGCGCGTCGTCATCGCCACGCAGCGCGGCGCGCAGCGCTTCGATCCACTGCTGCTCGTCGGTGGCGGGCACGATGCGCGCGCCCTCGCCGACGATTTCCGGCAGCGAAGACTGATCCGACACGACCGCCGGCACGCCGGCGCACATCGCCTGCGCCGCCGCGTAGCCGAAGCCCTCATAGAGCGACGGCACGGCGATCACCGCGGCGGTCGAGCACAACGCCAGCAATTCCGCGCGCGGCACGTAGCCGCGAAACTTGACGCGGTTCTCCACCCCCAGTGCCTGCGCGAGCACCAGGCACTCATCCTGATACGGCGTGTACGGGCCAACGGAAATCAAACGTGCGCGATCGAGAAACGGGAGCGCCTCGATGAGCGCCTCGAGGTTCTTGCGCCGCTCGACCGTGCCTATCGCTAGAATCGTTCTCCCGTCACCACCGTTGCGTTCGAGCGCGCAGTAGTCGGCGGCGACGCCGGGATAGACCACGCGCACGACCTGCGGATCCAGCTCGGGCATCACCGAGAGCAACTCGTCGCGCGAGAACGCCGAGTCGACGGCGATGGCCGCAGCCCGGCGGTAGCGATCGATCGAGAAGCGCCCGAAATAGTAGCGCGCGTACGGGCGCGCATGCGATTGCACCCGTAGCCACGCGACGTCATGCACGGTGACGACGTACGGTAGGGTCAGCCCCATCGGCACGGTGCCCGACGCGCAGTGCACCACGTCGGGCGCGACTTGGCGCACCCGCTGCGGAAAGACCACCTGATCCCAAAACACGCGGCGATCGAAGCGCCAAGGATCGAGTTTCTCTTCTGACAACGCCTCCACGTCGACGTCGAGCGCGCGCAGCGCGTCGATCAAGCCGCGAACGTATTCGCCGATTCCAGTCGCGGTGCCGACGGCAAGTTGCGCGTCGACCGCGACCTTCACCGCAGCGCCGCCTCGAGCGCGGGAATCATCTGCGCCTGCGGATCCACGGAACGCGCGCGCTGCAGATACGCCAGCGCGCGATCGCGCTGCCCTTCGCGCAAGGCGATCAAGCCGAGGCCCGCGTACGAATCGCCGCCGCCCGGATCGATCGCGACACCGCGTTCGAAGAGGCGCTGCGCATCGACGAGATCGCCGGACACGAACGCGTTGTTTGCGGCCGACAGCACGTACCCCATGTTGAGCGGTGCGAGCGCCAGCGCTTGCTCGTCGAGCGCGAGTGCCGAGGTGTAGTTACGCAGCGATGCCTCGAGCGTCGCGCTGATCGCGTAGGATTCCGCGACCGCATCGGGGTGCGTTCCCAGCGCAATCAGCCGCTCGCGAAACCGCGCCTCCATTTGCAACGCTTGCACCACGTTGAAGCGCGCGATGCGCGCGATGTCGTGCTGCACGGCATCCACGTCGCCGGCGGCAAAGGCGTACTCGCCCGCCAGCACGTCGTCGCCCTGCGCGCGCGCGATGCGCGCCAGCAGTCCGTCGCGGCGCGACCCGGCCGGCATGCGCGTCGCGTAGTGCAGCGCGCTCGCAGCGTCGCCTTGCTGCAACGCGCTCTCGGCGAGCGCGTCATTCACGTAGGCGGCCGGCGCAATGGCGTCGATCGTTTCGTACACGCGCTCGCCGAAGGCCAGCGGAATATGCGTGACCAGCGCCTGCGGCGCGGCGCGCGCATACAGAGCATCCGAAGCAAATTGTACGAGGGCGAGCGCAACAACCACGCATCCCAGAACCGCGGCGACGATGGCGCGCGGCAGGACGGCGTTAGAACTTGATGGTGAAATTGACGTTGGCGTTGGTCTGCGTCAACGCGTTCGACGGCAAGATATTATCTTGGAAGTGATACTGACTGGCCGAGAACGAGATCGCGCTCGAGCTGCGCGGAATATTATAGGTTAGTTGCGCACCGTAGATCGTGTTGTTCGCATCCAGCGTCGACGCGCCGGGCTGACTGTACGTGCCGAGCAGATGCTGGGTGTCGAACTGCAGGTTCGCGTTGAGCGAGCGGGTGACCGGAACGGTCACGCCCGCCGAGAGCGTGTGCGCGCTGACGTCAGCGTAGGCCGGCACGAATACCGGCAGATTGTCGCCGGCAAGATTGAGCGTCGACGTCGTACCGGTCGTCGAGAACTGCGGCGCACTCAACGTGGCGTGCTCGAGTTGGCTCGAAAGATCGACGCCGAGGTTACGCGCGCCCGCGCGAACGTTGAGCGTCGCGCCGGCACCGAGCGCACCGTTATCGAAGGTCGTTTGCGGGCTCTGCGCCAGCGCGGCTTCGGCGTGCGGCGAGAAGCGCAGCTTGCCCAAGCGCACCGGCATCTTCACGCCCGCACTGGTTTCGTTCGGACTGCTCGCCTCGAGCGTCGGCGCGAATGCGGCCGGCGGAACCGGCGCAACCTCGAGGCCCGAGAGATCGAAGCGGTGCGTGGCCGGCGCGTTGGTCGGAACCGGTGCAGCGCTCTCGTAATATTCCACCGCCGGCACGCGCAACTGCGCGCCCAAATCGGCGATGGAGTTCAAGTTGGAACTCGAGCGCAACGGCGTGGGCGGCGCGAACGACGCATCGGAGAGCGAACTATTCGGCACCGGCAGTTGCGCTACGATCGCGGGCGCGCTCACGGTTGCGATCGTCGTGTCGTCGACGCGGAAGGCGAAATCGCGCAGCGGCGTTTCCGCCAATGGGTCGCCTGCTGCGGCATTAAACGCCGCATCGCGATCGCTCGCCTCACCAAAGAGCCGGGCGAAAAGTTGCGTCGAAAGATCGATCGGCTGCGGAGCGAACGAATCGCCGAGTGACGCGGAGGCAACAGCTGGCCAGAGTACTGAGCTCAGTACTCCAATCTGCAACGCGCAGAGCCACCGACGCATGATCCCTCCGTCATCTGCGGCTGACCACCCGTGGACCGCAGGCGACTTCTAGTATCGTCCGAAATGGGCGGACGTTTCAGTTAGACCCCGTTCCCCCGGTTGCCTTCGTCGGCTAAGTAGCGCCTCGCGATGAGGACCGCTGCATAATCATCGATCGGACGCGGTGGCAGCTGCATCCCCAAAGGGATCAGCCGGCGCCACCCCCGTGGTGGATGGTCCGCAAAGTAAAGCGAGCGAGCGCGCAGGGTCGTTTCACGTTCGTCGACGTAGGTCACCGGCACCCCGAGCCCGGCCAACTCCCCACCGAGGGTCCGGGCGTTGGTTCCGGTGCCGACCGCGATCACTGCAATCGTCCACTGCTCCAGCAGCAATCGTACCCGCGCCCCGAAATCGGCAATCGGCGATATCCCTAAATCGCGCGCCTGACCCTCCGCATCGACCACCGCGAAGCCGACCTTGCGCGTGCCGGGATCGACGCCCAGAATGGTCATTTCGCTTGCGTCAGCGTCACGACGAGCGGAATACCGCCCACGTGCGGATAGATGTCTTCCGCTGCAAAGGCGGTCATGACGTAATTGCCCTTGCCGCTCGCAAGCTCGGTCTGCATCATGTCGATCGAAGGGTAGAGCGCGACGACCTGCACGTTACCGGCGAGAAACGGCGGAAGCTTGAGCTGCGATTGGATCGTGCTCGCCACGTACTGCTGCAATTCGCTGATCGCTAGGCGCGGATCGGCGTGCGCGTTGCCGGGGATCTGAATCGATGCAATCTCGCCGCCCTTTTTCACCAGCAGAACGTCGGGAATCAAATTCAACTCGAAATGTACCGCGTCGTTGCGATACAGATTCTGCGGCGCGGTGACAAACATCACGAGGTTGCTGGCAAGGTTGGCTTCGGTCACTTGCGGGCCGCCGAACTCGTCGGTGAGCGTGGTGACGATGTTGGCCGGTGGCGTGTAGTGTTTGAGGCCGCCGCGCGCGACTTGATTTTGGTTGATGTAGGCAACCGACTCGCGGTAGAACTGTTCGATCCGCCTAAGCCGTTCGTCGACCGGTGTCCCCTGCTTGATCGGCAAGAAGAACGGCACCATCAGCGAGTTGACCGGCACGACTAACTCGCCGGTATTGACCTTCGCTTCCAAGTCACGCTGCTGCGCTTCGAGTTGCGCGATCCGGGTCGTGATCTGATTCATGCGAAAGAATGCGGTGCGCACTTCGCGCGAAACCAAGAGCGCCACCAGCGTTACGCTAAGCGCGATCAACATACCGGTCCCGATCGCAACGATCGTCGACGTGTAGCGCGGACGAATCCCAAAGAGCGTGAGGCGCCGCCGCCCGACTTGATGTCCGACGCGATCCCCAACATACGCGATACCGCCGGCGACGATCATGATCAGCAGCACGCTGCCGCTGCCGCGGACCAGATCGACCCAGTTCATACCGACGCCGCGTGGCGCAATCGCACCAAACCGATGACGGTGAAGATGATGTTCGGGACCCACGCCCAGAACCAGGCGAGGTTGATGAAGGCTTGCGAAACGAACGAGAACACCGTGAGCACGATGTAGTAGACGAACACGATGAGGACCGCGAGTCCGAAGCCGACGCCGGTCCCGCCGCCGCTACGCGCCGCGCGCATCCCATACGGAATCGCGATCAGCACGAAGACAAAGCACGCAAACGGTTGGGCGAGCTTCTCCTGGTAGGTCGTAACGTACTTGCGCAGCTCGGTTTGCGTAAGTTGTCCCGAGCGCACGATGTCGGCGATCTCTGCACGGCTTAGATTCTCAGGATCGTTTTGGCTCAAGCGTTTGACGATGTCCGTTGGCTTCTCGCCCAGTTCAACCTCCTGCTGAGCGACGTGCGGCTCGGAGATCAGCGTCCCGTCGGGATTAAACCGATACAGGCTCGCGTTTTCCAGCTGCCATTGGTCGGCCGTAAAATCGGCACGATCCGCAAAGATGATCTGCGTTGGGACGTTGTCGCGGTCGTACTGAATCAGCGTGACGTGCAAGAGCGCCTGCGAATGCTGTTCGTACGAGGTCGCCACCGTGATTTGCTTGCCGCCCCCGGGCAGCGGCGCAGAGACGGTCAGATCGCGGTTGAACGCGCTGACGCGATTGAGCACCTGATCTTCGATCTGCGAGACCTGGTCGGCCGCGAACGGCGCGACAACTTCCTGAATGACGAACGTGACGAGCGACATCACGAGCCCCGCCGCAAGCAGCGGAATCGTCATGCGCGTAAAACTGATGCCGCCCGCTTTCATCGCGGTCAGCTCGCTCTCGCCCGAGAGCCGTTGGATCGCAAGCAGCGTGCCGAGCAAGAGCGCCATCGGAATCACTAGGCCCATGTAGCCGGGCAATGCCCACAGGAAGATCGAGATCGCCGCCCACAGCGGCACGTGTTCGCTCGAGACCAGCCGGCCGATGGTGAGCAACTGCGTCGCCGCGAAGATTAGCGTAAAGGCCGAGAGCCCAAACAAGAATGGACCGCTCAGCTCCATGAGCATGTAGCGGTCGAGGATCGAGAATCGCGACAAGCGCTGTGCGCGACGCAGGGGAAGTGCGGCAGCCACTACAGCCGAAAGCCCTCGCCAAGATAGAACGTGCGCGCGATCGGCGACTCGAGCACTTCGTGCGCGGTGCCCGAGACCTCGATGCGACCGTTGTTCATGATATAGGCGCGATCGACGATGGCCAACGTCTCGCGCACTTGGTGATCGGTAATCAGGATACCGATGCCGCGATCGCGCAATTGCCGAATCATCGCTTGAATGTCGGCTACCGCGATCGGATCGATGCCGGTGAACGGCTCGTCGAGCAACAGGAACGCCGGTTCCATGGCGATCGCGCGTGCGATTTCGACGCGGCGGCGCTCGCCGCCCGAGAGGCTGTCGCCGCGCGCATTGGCGAGTTTACGCAAGCCGAATTCTTCGAGCAAGATCGGCAGCCGTTGATTCTGTTCGGCGCGTGGGACGCCGTTCTGCTCCCAGATCAGCCGGACGTTGTCGCCCACCGAGAGCTTGCGAAATATCGAGTTCTCTTGTGCGAGATAGCCGATGCCGTTGCGCGCGCGTTGATACATCGGCCGGCCCGACAGCTCGATTTCCACCCCGTTGCGATCGAGCACGACGCTGCCGCCGTCGGGCTTGACCAAGCCGACGACCATGTAGAACGTCGTCGTCTTGCCGGCGCCGTTAGGCCCAAGCAACCCGACGACCTCGCTCTGGTGCACTTCGGCGCTCACGCCATTGACGACGGTGCGTTCGCCGTAGTTTTTCACCAGCCCGCGGATCTTGATCCAGCTGTCGTTTTCGTTCATTGCATCCGTGTGTGCGTCAAGGAGATATCCGAGTTGAAGCGATTGCCCGTCGCGCGAAAGCCCGTGGCACTGGTAAACGCCACGTGTCCCGACCCGTAGATCATCTCGGTGAGATGGTCGTAGGTCAGCGTATCGCAGGTCAAGGTCGTGCCGAGGTTGTTCCTCGCGCGCACGCCCCCGAGCATCTGGATCGTATTCGTCACCTGATCGACGATAGCTTTTGGCGCGTCCGCCACGAGCGTAGAACCGTCCTTCCCGTGGAAAGTTACGCGCACGTGCTCGAATTGCGCGCGCGAACCGGCCTGCTCGCTGAGCGTTTCATAGGAACTCGCCAACAGGTCGTACTGCACCCGGCCGGTATCGCGTTGCTGCTCGACGATGCGAACCGGTTGCGTCGTCGTCCCGCGGCCGCTGATCTTCAGCGAGAGCGCGCTTGACGAGGGGCTGGCATTCGGCGTCGCCGTCGTGGTGGTTTGCGCACTAGGATTGCAGGCGCACAGGGCGGCGAGCACGAGCAGGGCGCCGGCAATGCGAGCGATCATGCGTCGCCGGTGCCGTGCCGCGCGGCGGCTAGCGCAAGCGCAAGCATCGGGACCAGCAGGCCGAAAATGACAACGCTCACGGTATCGATCAGCCCTTGCACGAGCGCGCCCACGACTCCCGCTGCAATCCCGGTTGCAAGCAACGCGGTTTGCGACGAGGCATGCACGCGCCGGTACCATTCGCGTGCAAAGCACCAAATCACCCAGCAAAATGCCAGGAAACCGACGACGCCGAGCTCGGCCAAAAACGTCAGATACATGCTATGCGCATGAAACGCGGTCGCATCGCCGTCGGGCAGGCGCACGAACGGATAGATTTTCGAGAACCCGAACGGTCCAACGCCGGTGAGCGGAAACCGGTCGATCACGCCGAGCGCAGCTTGCCAGATCGAAAGCCGGGTGAAATTCTCGCTCGGATTGTGATGCTCGTTGAAGAGCAAGAGCACGATCGCAACGGCTGCGGCTACGATCGCCGCACCTTGCACGAAACGCGCGCGACCCGAACGTGCCTGCATCACGATCAGAAATGCGATCCCCGCTGCTAAGCCGACCCAGCCGGTGCGCGAAAACGTCATCACCATCGTGACCGCGCCGATACCCAGCGTGAGCCACGCGATCGTCCGCAGCTTTGCGTTGCGTGCGGTCCGCGCCAATGCGTAGGCAATCGGCAACAAGAAGAGCAGATAGCCGGCGAGTTCGCCCGGCAACACGAACGTGCCGACCGCGCGGCCGTTGGCGATGGTGTATTGCACCGCCGGTGTGCGCGTTACCACCATCACAATTGCAACTATGCAGGCGAGGAGTCCGGAAACGAGATACGCCCACCAAATCGTTGGCGCCATGCCCGGCAGCATATAGTAACGATCGGTGTGCGCGTGCCAGATGATCGTCAGCGCGAAGATCAGCACGAACACCGTGCCGTCGCGCAGATTGAGCCCGAGCACCAGCGAAAGCACGATCGCCGCCAGCCACACCAGCAGGGCCGGCACCAGCACCGGCACGATACGCGGCGGCTGGACGAGCGCGAGGATCGCGACGACCGCAAGCACCAGCATCGCGCACAACAGCGTGATCGCGACCGGCAGCGGCACGACCGACACGCCGGGAAACGCAACGTTGGTGAGCGTAATGAAGCTCGGGAAAAACGGAATGCTCGCAAAGGCAATCGCGCTTGCCACGAGCTGAAACCGATTGAGCAGCGTCATCGTAGGCGCTCGTCGATCGCACGCGCGATGGCCAGCGCTCCGCCCGGACCGCCCATGCGCTCGCGTCCTTGCGCGCCCATCTGCGCGCGGCGCGGCGCGTCGTCGAGCAGCGCGCGCAGTTCCGCCGCAGCCTGCACCGGATCGCCGGGCAGCACCGCGAGCGCATCACCCAGCAATCCGTGCTGACGCATGCGATACCAGGTCGTCTTGCGGTCGCGTTCGAGTTCGAACGCCACCACCGGCACACCGGCGGCGGCCGCGGCTTCGTTGGCAGTGCCGGCCTGTCCGACAACCAGCTGTGCGCGTGCCAACAGCGGGCCGATCGCGCCGTTCCAAGCGCGCGCGATCACGCGCTCGCCGTCGCGCAGTTCGAACGGAATGCGTGCATCGGCGCGCTCGTCGATACGCCAGCCGTCCCGGCGAAATCCCGCCGCGAACGTCCCGGCGTCGAGCAGCGGCGCAATCGACATCACCGCGCCGAGCCCCGGACGATCGCGCGCGACCGAGCGCACCACGTCGAGCAAAAAGCGCGCGTCGCGATACGAACTCGCGCGGCTGCCCGGAAAGACGACCAGCATCGGTGCAAACCCCGCGGCGGCAACGTCGGCCCGCGAGTCGTCGTCGCCGCCGAAGAGATCGACGATCACGTTGCCCGGCGCGTCTGCGTCAACGTCTTGCTCACGCAAACGCGCCGCCGTCGCTTCGTCGCGCACGAACACGCCGTCGGCGCGGCGCAGCACGCGCCGCTCGACGAAACCGTACGGCGCCACGCGCACGCTCTTGGCGGTGCCGACATACGTCACCGGAGCACGCACGCCGAGCGCCATGAGGAGCGCGAAGACATCGCCGATCGCGACCACCCGGTCGTATTTGCCGCGCGTACCTTTGAGGAAGCGCCGCTGCGCCAACGTCAGCGCGAGCAATCCGCTGCCGACGTCGCGTACGATGTTGCGCAGGTTGCCCATCGCCAAGAGGCCGCCGCTCGGCATCGCCCGGCGCGGGCCGACTTCGCCCATGATCGCCGAGCGGCTCTCTCCCACCAGCGGCAGGTGATCGATCGCTGTGTCGGGCCGCAGGACGCGCAACTCCTGCGCGATGCGATCGGCAATCGCAATCTCGCCGTGCCCATTGGTAATGAAGAGGACGCGCGACGGCACTATGGCGCGCCGAGCAGCGGCACGAGCGCGAAGTCGCGGATCGTAAACCGCGCGCGCGACGCGTCGTAGTCAAGCTCGCTGCGTGAGACGTATTGGCCGTACGGTCCGGCGTGCACGATCGGCACGCCGTTGCACGTTTCCGGTTCGAAGAGCGTGTCGTGACTGTGGCCACCCAAAATCAAATCGATGCGCGGTACGCGCTGCGCGAGTTGGCGATCGAGCGAAAGCCCGACGTGCGAGAGCACCAGCAGCATATCGCCGTCGGGCACGCGTGCCGCATGCGGCGCTACCGCGTCCCACGGATCGAGAAAGCGCCAGCCGAAGATCCGTTCCCACGGGCTGCCGACCGGATACTGCATGATCAGCAAGCCCAATACGTGGATCGTCGTCTCCGCAAAGCGCATGGTCATCGATTGCAGAAACGGGAGCTCGCGGCCCTTGGTGTCGAGCAGATTGCTGCACACCAGCGGATGCATCATCTTGTGCGCCCGTGCGCGCAGCAGCGAATATAGATAGTGGAACTCGCGATTGCCGATCGCCTGCGCGTCGTAGCCGGCGGCGTCCATCTCGGGGATGATCGGTTCGTTGCGGTAATAGACCGTCTGACTGCCGCGCAGCGAATCGCCGCAGTCGAACAGCAGTCCGGCGCGCTCGTCGCGCAGCGCGCGCAAGCGGCCCGTGATGCCGCGATGATCGTGCAAGTCCGAGGTATGGTACAGCCGGATCATCCACTACCCGCCTTGGCGAGTGCCACCGCAAACTTGGCGCAATCATCCAACGCGCTCGCGGGCCCCAGTCGCTCGCGCACGTGCGCGAATTGTTCGTACTGCTGCGAAGGGTCGAGCAGCACCGCTTCCATCGCCGCCGCCAGCGCCTCGGGCGTCGCGTCGTCTTGCAGGAGCTCCGGCACCAGCTCGCGCTCGAGCACGAGATTTGGCAGCGTGATGTAGCGCGCTTTAAAGATCTTCTTTTGCATGCGCCGTCCATAGCCGACCACGATTGGATTGACGATGTAGAGCGCGATCGACGGGACACCGGCAAGCACGCTCTCGAGCACCGCCGTGCCCGAGGCCACGAACGCAGCGTCAGCATCGCGCAGCGCCCCGGCGACGCCGCGATCGATCGTCACGTTCTCGACGCGGGCGCGTCGAAGCGCGCGCGCGATGATCCGTTCACCCTGCGCATTTGCCGCGCCGAACACCGCGCGCAACGCAGGCCGCCGCACGCGCAGGAGCTTCAATGCATCGAGCAGCGCCGGCACGTGATACTTCAATTCGCCCGCGCGGCTGCCGGGGAGGAGCGCGATCGTCCCGCCATCGACCGGCGGTGCGGGACGCGGTGGACGCAATTCGTATTGCCCGGTGAGTGGATGGCCGAAGAACATGATCGGCAGCCGCAGCGATTTGTAGAAGTCGTATTGATGCGCGAATGCCGTTACCGGTACGGTCATCGCGCCGACCGCGCGCGCCACGCCCTCTTTGTCGAGCCAGGTCGCGGGCGGAAAGAGATACATGATTGGGCCGGTGTAGCGCAACCGCGTGCGCAGCGTTTTGGCCAAGCGCATGTTGAACGCGCCGAAATCCACCAGCACGATCAGCTCGGGTTTGCGCGCTGCAAGGTGCAGTGCCGTGCGCCACATCGTGGCCAGCAGCGGCGGAATGCGCGGGATCGCGGCGAGCGGCCCCATGCTGGCCCAACCGGTATGATTGCGCCACAGCGTAAAGCGCTCGCCACGCATGCGCTCGGCGCCGATGCCTTCGAACTGGGCCTGCGGATCGTAGGCCGCAATTGCGCGCGCGAGCAAGACGGCGTTCAGTTCGCCTGAGGCTTCTCCGGTCGAAAAGAAGTAACGCAGTATAACACCCTTATTTCAAAATGCCCCGTTGCGACGGGGCCTCGAGGAACGCCACCAATTCGCGTCCCGGCTCGCTCGACGCGTCGGCCTTCATCTCTTCCACGGCCTGCGAAACGTTCAGCTTGGGGTTATAGAGAATCTTGTAGAACTTCTTGATCTCGTTGCGCTCCGCGAGACTGAAGCCGGCGCGGCGCAAGCCGACCGAGTTGAGGCCGTACGGTTCGGCCGGATTCCCTTCGATCAAAAAGAACGGCGGCACGTCTTTGGTGATTTTGCTCGCGCCGCCGATCATCGCATAGCGGCCGATGCGCGTAAACTGGTGAACGCCGGCTTGACCGCCGATCGTCACGTAGTCGGCGACTTCTACGTGGCCGGCGAGTTGCGCGAGATTCGACATCGTGACGTGGTGGCCCAAGATGCAGTTGTGCGCGATGTGCACGTAGGCCAGTAGCAAACAGTCGTCACCGACCGCCGTCACGTGATCCTCGCCGGTCGCTCGCTGCACCGACACGTATTCGCGCAGGACCGTTCGGCTGCCGATCTTGGTGTACGCGCGCTCGCCCGCGTACTTGCGATCCTGCGATGCCGCGCCGATCGTCGCGAACGGATAGATCTCACAATCCTCACCAATCGCCGTCCAACCGTTGATCACGACGTGCGCCTGCAACACCGTGCCCTTGCCGATCGAGACGTTTTCACCGACCAAACAGTACGGACCGATGTCGACCCCGCGCGCGATATTGGCGCTGGGATGCACGATAGCGGTGGGATGAATCATCTAGGCGTGCAGCACCGGCGCGTCGAGGTTGAAGCTGCGCGGATCGGTCGCGATCGAGAACATCAGCTCGGCCGAACAGACGAATTGTCCTTCGACGTTCGCTTGAGCGTGCACCCAACCGATGTTGCGTTTGTGGCGTTCGAGCACCACTTCCATCATCAAGCGATCGCCGGGCACAACCGGGCGGCGGAACTTGCATTTGTCGATGCCGGCCAAATAGGGTACGCGGCGCGAAAACTCGCCGGGTTCGAGCACGACCGCTCCGCCGAGCTGCGCCATCGCTTCGATGATGTACACGCCGGGAAGCACCGGATTGCCGGGAAAGTGGCCGGTGAACATCGGCTCGTTGGCGGTGACGTTCTTGAAGCCCAGCGCCCGCGCGCCGGGTTCGAGTTCGAGAATGCGATCGACCAAGAGCAGCGGGTAGCGGTGCGGCAAGATCTCCATGATCTGGCGTATATCTAATTCAGCCACGGTTCCTCAATTCGTTGATCACACGCGCGTGCATCGCGTGCCCGCTCTTGATGGCGATGACCTCGCACTGCGGCCAGGCGCCGAGCAGGCCAAAGTCGCCGATCAGGTCGAGCACCTTGTGACGCACCACCTCATTAGGCCATTGCAACGGTTGCATGGGGCCTTCCTCGTCGTAGACCAACGCGTTGTCGAGGCTGCCGCCGCGCGCCAGGCCTGCGGCCCGCATCGCCTCGACGTCGCGCAGAAATGCGAAGGTGCGCGCCGCGGCGATCTGCTCGCGATAGACCTGCGGCGTGATCACGGCGTCGAAATAGTGCGTCCCGATCGGCGCTGGATAGTCACCGACGAAGCGCACGCGAAATGCCTCCGCGGGCAGCACGATCACGACCCGGTCGCCATCGCGAAATTCCAGTGCGCGATCGGGCGCGAACACCGGGCGCATTGCATCGAACGCCAGCAATCCGGTTTCGTCGATCGCGGTGACGTACGGTTTGGCGCTACCGTCGAGAATCGGAACCTCGGGACCGTCGAGTGCAATCTCCGCATCGCTTACGCCGGTCGCAAGCAGCGCCGAAAGCACGTGCTCGACCGTCGAAATCGTCGCGCCGTTTCGGCGCATGACCGTGGCGAGTGGCGACTCCGCGGCGTATTCGGCAGTTGCGGGAATGCATTCGCCGCCGGTCAGGAAGCTGATGCCCGCGCCGCAGCCGGCTGGACGAATCTCCATCGCCGCCGGCGCTCCGGTATGGAGACCGACTCCGGCGAACCGCAGCGGCGCCGCGAGCGTCGCGGCGCGCATCACTCGTCGTTCCTTTTGCGCGCGTCCAGTGCGTCGACCCGCTTGAGCAATTGCGGCAGCTTGCGCAGCATCACTTCGTTGCGCAGCGTTTCGCGATGATCGCGGGCCGGATTGCCCGAGACCATCGCGCCCTCGGCCACGTCGCCCCACACGCCGGATTGCCCGGCGACCGTCGAGCGCGAACCGATATGCATGTGACCGCGCGTGCCGACTTGTCCCGCGATCTTGACGAAGTCGCCGACGGTGGTCGAACCGGCGAAACCCGTCTGCGCTGCAATCGCGCAATGCTTGCCGATCCGGCAGTTGTGTCCGATCTGCACTAGGTTGTCGATCTTCGTGCCGTAGCCGATCTGCGTGCTGCCGGTTTGCGCGCGATCGACGCAGCTATTCGCGCCGATTTCGACTTCGTCGTCGAGCACCACGTTGCCGACCTGCGGAATCCGCTCGAGCCGTCCCTCGATGAAGGCCCAGCCGAAGCCCTCGCTGCCGATCACGCTGCCCGAGTGCAGCACGACGCGCGAACCGACGACGCAACGCTCGTGCACCACCGCGCGAGGATGCAGCCAGGTGTCTTCGCCGATCAGCACGTCGTCGCCGACGAACGCGCCGGGGCTGATCGTGCTCCCGCGTCCGATCTGGGCACGTGCCCCGACGTAGCAGTGCGCGCCGAGATACACGTCATCGGCGATCGTGGCGCCCTCTTCGACCGTTGCCGAGGGATGGCGATACGGGCCGCGCGGACGCGGCGGTTTGAGCGCCGCCAAAAACGTCGCCAGCGCCGCGCGCGCGTTCTCGACGATCAGTAATGGTTTGCTCGCGCTGTTCGCATCGAGCGGAACGCTCGCGTCGACCAGTACCGCCGCCGCGCCGCTTGCAAGCGCCGCTGCGTAGTACTTTTCGTCGGTCGCGAAGGTCAACGCGTCGGCGCCCGCCTCGTCAACTGCACTCACCCGCGCAATTGTGACCGAGCCATCGCCGATGAGGCGTCCTCCGACGCGAGCCTGCAGGTCAGCGAGCGTGCCCAGCATTGCGTGGCCTTACGGTGATGACGAAGCGGTGTCCGTGATGTTCATCGCTTTCTCGACATCCTTGGTGATGTCGACGCCGCCGTAGCCGACGCCCTCTTTGGTCACCACCAACGTCAGATGCTCCTGCTGCGCGATCTTGGTTGCAGCGTCGCGAATTTGCTTGGTGAGCTGGTCGGTGATGCCTTGGTATTTCTGTTGCAGCGCCGCAGCTTCGCGTTGCTTGACCGCGGTTGGCGCCTTGCTCTGGGCGATGGACTGCTCGTCGGCCAGCAATTGTTGCTGGAATGACTTGTAGACCGGCCAGTTTTGCACGACACGGTTGACATCGACGAGCCCGACCGGGCTCGTGTTGGCGCAGCCCGCGAACGTCGCGGCAGCGAGAGTAACAAAAAGTAGCTGTTTTTTCACTCGTGTTGGCTTTCGAGATCGTGAATAAGGTCGTTTGTCAGGTCGTAGCCGCCGTTTGCGGCCTGAACGTCATCGAGGACGAGGGAGAACCCCATTTGCTTCGCCAGGCGCACCGCCTCGCGTTGGACCTGGTCCTGAATTTGCGCTTGCAGCTGGCCCTGACGCTTCTGCAAAGCGCGAAGTTGTACGGCCGCCGCGCCGATGGCCGTAGTGCCCTGGCCGTGGAGCGCGGCAAACTGCGCGTCGAGATCACTCTTGGTCGCTTGGTACTCTTCGACCGCCTGCTGCGCATCGGCCTGGAACTTGGCCGCGTATTCTTGATGGATCTGCCCCAACTGGCGGCGCAGGTCGGGCGGAAGGCTCACGGTCGGGACGGGTGCGCTGCCCAGGCCCCGAAGCTGCGCCCCAACGGCGTTGCGGCGCTCCGCGAGCTTGGCGCCGGTCTGCGCCTGGATGGCGCTTTGCTGCGAGCGGATCTGAGTCGAGGTCTGCTCCGCGAGCTGCTTGCGATACGCCGCGAGCGCCTGCGCATCTGCGTTGCGCAGCGAGGTGAGCTGGTCGGTTTCTTTCTTGTCGAGTGCGGCAAGCTGGTCGTTCACGCTCTTGCGTTGGTCGACACTGAGCGCCAGCGTGCTGAGCTGCGTGCGCAGCGCCATGCGCTGCGAGGAGTCTTCCTGCGCGAGCTTGAGCGAGAGATCGCTTTCGTTTTGCTGATACTCTTCGGCGCGGGCGCGGTACTTATCGTTGGCCGCGCGGCTCAACTGCTGCGCGACCGATTGCATGGCGGCGTTGTCTTGCGCAATGACGCCGCGCTGATACTCGGCGTATCCCTGCTGTGCGGCCACGGCCGCCGCCTGTGCCTGCTGCGCCGACGTCGCATTCATCACTTGACCCAGACCCGCGGCGGCGGGATCGATGCCGGCGGCTTTCACCGCGGCGACTTCGGCATCGTGCTCCTGCTGCGTGTACTCTTGCTGCTTGGCCGCGATGATCGCGTTCGCGCGGGTTTGTGCCGCTTGCAGCTGGGTGTTGAGATCTTTGGTTTGCGCGGCGATCTGCGCCGGCGTCAACGGTGCGTGCGGAAGCGACGCCTCGAAGTTGATCGCGGCAATCGCATTGTTGAGCTGTTCGAGCTGCGGGTAGAGCGGGTCGTGCTTGATCGCGTCGTCGACCCGCACGTAGGCAACGCCGCGCACGGCAGCGGAGTGCACGTCGACATGCGAACAGCCGCCCAAGACAAAAAGCGACGCCCCCAAGAGAGCGAGCGTAGCGAGCGGGACTCTAGCCCGCAAAGCTTTAGCTTTGCCGGGATAGAGTCTACTTATTAAGCGCGTTTTGGACATCTTGCGTGATGTCCGTACCCCCGAAAACGACGTCGGCGCGATCGATGACGAGCAACAGATTCTTGCCGCGCGCGACCGATGCAGTGGCGCTCTTGGTCTGATCGACCAGCGGCTTGAGCAACTTGTTTTGTTCGTCTTGAACGGCTTTGTTGTAGTCGGCCATCACTTGCTGTTTGGCAACGTCGCCGCTCGCGTCTTTGAAACGCTTAGCGTAGATCGGCTGCTGCGCGGCCTGGAACTGCTGCAGCTGATTGCTCGCGCTCTTGACGTCGGCCGAGTTGGCGAGTGCCGACTGATCGACGAAGCCGATCGGCGACGCCGGCGGGCTCGCCTGCGGCTGGGGAATCGCTGCCGAGCTGCGCACCGCGCTGATTACGTCGTTCGTGATGTCTTGGCCACCGTAGATCACGATGCGCTTGTCGACCACGACCGAGAGTTTGTGCGCCGACGACACATTGGCGATCGCAAGTTGGGTGCGCTGATAGAGCGGCCCTAGCAACTCGTTTTGTTTGTCCGAGAACTCTTGCTGGAATTGCAGCGAGATGCGCTGCTTGTCCGCATCGGTCCTCGCGCCGCGCATTGCGGCGGCGAACTGTCCGTTGAGCTGATTCTTGTACCCGTTGAGCTGCGCGTTGGCGGCAACGAACGCAGGCAGATTGCCGAGCGCGGACTGATCGATGAAGCCCACGTCGGTTAGATCCGCGGCAATCGCAGCCGGCGCAATCGCTGCGCTCAGCCCAAAGAGAAGAAGCAGTGTTGCAATGTAGCGTCGTTTCATAGTGTTCCTTACGTCGTGTTCCTTACGTCAATCGATCAGAAGCTTTGGCCGATGCCGAAACTGGTGTGGCCGCCGTTGGCGCCCTTAGCGAAGTCAATGCGAATCGTGTGCAGACCGAGCTGCGGTACGTCGAAACGCAAGCCGATGCCCAAATCGCCGCGCAGCGACCAATCGGCCGGATAGCCGATGATGCGGTTGGTGTAGGGATCGAGCTCGGGGTACGCGCCGCGAATGCGGTAGTCGAGTTCGTCGACGAACGCTACGACCGAGAGTTTACGGTCCGCGGTCAACGGTTGGCGCAACTCGATTTGACCGAGGAACGCATCGGTGCCGTAGAAGACCGTATCGTAGCCGCGTACCTGCTGATCCGAGAAGGTGAAGAGTTCGTTGGGCGGGATCACACCGGTCGAGAATTGGTAGAGCCCGTGAATGCCGAGCGTTGCCGAGCGCAGCACCGGCAAGAAGCGCGCGACGTTGAACGTCGTTTCGGTGAAGTCGAAACTCGAGTCGAACGCCGGCAGCGAGACCGCCTCCTGGAACGAAGCCGTCCAGCCGCGGCGCGGATTGTACGGATCGTCGATCGTGATCGGCGAGGTGCCTAAGCCAAACGTCATCGTGTTGAGCTGGTAGGGCAGACCGGTGTTGACGTTGGCGATCGAACTCGCCGAAATACCGAAGCTGCCGTTGACGGTTTCACTCGATTCCAACGGGTTGGGCGTCGGGCCGACGAGCACGTTGGGTTGCGAACCCGAGAAATAGTACGGCGAGGGTACCGTGGTCGAGTACTTCACTTGCGAGATCGTCGGCGTGAGCGACGCAGTGACGTAGTCCGACAGACGCCGGCCGAGCGAGACGTTGAAGCCCTGCTGCGACGACTCGCTGGTCGAAACGACGCCGCTGATCAGCGACGAGTTGCTGTTTTCGTAGAGCGATACCGGAATCGGTGCGGCTGTCCCACCCACGACCGGCGCCGGCGCGACGGTGTTCGACGATACCGAATAGACCGGGTAATAGTAGGTCTGCTTGATCGAGAAGATGCTCGCGCTGAGCGAATACTTCTCGCCTTGGGGTGAGTCGCCCAAATACGGAATCGTGCCCGAGAGCGTATCCTGCGTCGTGCGCGCGCCCTGCTGGAACTGAATCGAGGCCGAGTTACCCGTGCCGTGCAGGTTCGTATCCTGGAAGCCGAGCGTTCCGTAGAGACCTTCGCCGGTGATGCCGCCGGAGTACCCGAAGCCGACCGAGGCTTGGGCGGTGCGCTGCTCGGTGACTTGCCACACGATCGTTACGTCCTGCGGTTTCTTCGCGTCGGGGCCCGGTTTAATATCAGGATTGACTTTCGAGAAGTAGCCGGTCGAATTGAGGCGCTCGTAATCCGCCTTGATCCAATCGGTGTTGACGATCATGCCGGGCGTCACGCGCAGCAGGCGCCGAATCACGCGGTCTTTGGTGCGCGTGTTGCCGGTGATCTGCACTACCGCGACGCGCGCCACGTCGACCTGGTACTTGACGATCGCCGTGCCATTCTTTTCGTCGATCGACGTGGGATCGATACCGGCTTCGAAGTAGCCCAGCTCGATGTGCCACTTGTCGTCGTACCACGTCTTGAGCTTTTCCTCGTCTTTTTGACGAATCGCTTCCGAGTACACCATGCCGGGTTTGAGCGTGATCTGCTGGAGGATCAACGGAATCGGCAAGTACGGGTCGCCGCTGATGACGATCCCGCGGACGGTCAAACCTTCGATGATCTTGAGGGAGAGCGCGCCGGTCTTCGGATCGAAATTGAGATTCGCGATATGCGACGCCACCTGGCCGCCGAAGCCGATGCGCTCGTAATAGTTGTTGATCTTGAGCACGTCCGAGTGGAACGTGTTGGTGTTGAAGACCTGCCCGACCGAAAGGTCCATCAAGGCGAGCAGCGTGTCGGACGGCACGGTCTTGTTGCCGGTGAACGTGATCTTGGTGATCACCGGATATTCGATCACGCGATAGGTGATCGCCACGCCGTTGGGCCGCGCGCGAATGAGCGGGGCGGCGATGTCGGCGAAATAGCCGAGCGCACTGATGCGCTGCAGGTCGCCCTGCACGATCTTTGGATCGTAGACCTCGCCCGGACGCGCTTGAATCACTTGCATGATCGTGGCCGTCGGCACGTGCAGGTTGCCCGTGACGTCGACCGAGACGATCTCCGGTGCAGCAGCGGCCGAGCGGGCAGCCGGCGACGCGACGATCGATAACGCGACGACGAGGGCGAGCACGGCTGCCGCGCTACGCACCAGAGCGCGTAGCGCGCGCCGAAGGTCAAAGATCATGCGATTCTTGTTGTCCTTGCTGTGGGCATGGAGGCTGACAGAGGCCAGCAGAGTTCCGGCCCCTGGTTCGCGCTAGCGGTGGGCGGTCCTTGCCACCCAATAAATGCTGGGGTTTTCACCAAAAAAGTCGTTGGAACGTGAATGCGAAACCCTGTGAGCCTTGCAGCGGCAAACCTATCGCAAGCCGATTGCCCGACGTTTCCGATCCAATCGGGGTCTCGAACAGCTTCTGGGGCCCGTTTGTGAAGAAGAAGGAAAGCTGCGCGCTCGTCGCGCGATCGCCGACCAGCTCTAAGCCAAACGAGGTACGCTGCGGAATGCCAAACGTGGCGGAATATAAGAAGTTCACGGTCTTGCCGAGGAAACGTGACGCCGATAACCCGACGTTCCCATAATAGTCGAGGGTCAGGTTCACATTTTGGACGCCCAGACCCTGAGAGAGGGCGCCTTCGATCGGCGAGAGCAACCCGGCGGCGAACTGTGCGTTCACGATGTTGAAGGCCTCTTGGCCGGCCGTGATCGCACTCGAAGTCCCGCCGATCGGTTGGGCGCCGGGGATCGGCCCAGCGCCGGGAGCACCCGGCTGGGTCGGCGCATAGTTCTGCCCGCTGAGGATCACCCCGCCGAAAGGCGCGATCATGGCCAGGATCTGCTCGTTCGAATACCCGCTCGGATTCGAGGTGAAGGTCAGCTTTGGATTGGTCACCGGGCCATCCACCGACGCGGTCACGTCGACCGAGCTGAACGGGCTCGACGGGTCGGGGTTCGAGACGCGGGTGGTCGCCGTGGCCCGCAGGGTGGGGATGAGGCCCTGGTCCGGATTGAAGACGACCTTGGCCGATTGGATTCGGAAGGCGCGATCGTAGAAGGTCAGCGTGCCGTTGGTGGCCGCGAAGGTGCCATCTAGCGTCGGCGCAACCAGACTGCCGGCCAGATGCGCGCTGCCGGAGGCGCCGATGTCGAGTCCCGCGCCGAAGCCCGAGCCGCGCACGCGGACGTTCTTGCCGATCTCCATTTGGATATCGAGGTCGAGCGGCAGCGGGAGACCGGCGCCCTGCGCGCTCTGCTTCGTGGCCGCGATGAACGCGGCAAACGGAATCGTCGCACTCGACAGACTCACCGTGCCGCGCAGCAGCGCATCTTTTTGCGCATTGGTTTTGGTGAGCGCGAGCGCGGCGTCAAACGCACCGCTGCCGTAGGCAGGCAGGTCGAGTTGCGCCTGATGCGCCTTGAGGTTGATATCGTAGGTGGTAGTGGCACCGAAGGCCACGTGACCGGAGCCGCTCACCGTGCCGGTACCGAACTTTGCCTCTAACTTATCGACGGTTGCCGAGGTTTGATCGAAGGTCATCGACGCGGTGACGCCGGTGATCGGCGTACGTTCCAAATCGCTGGTGTACGTGCCCTTTGCAACGCTGAACTTGCCGGTGATGCGCGGATCGGCGACCGTCCCGCCGATTGCGAGCGAGCCGTCGATCGTACCGCCGAGTTTGGTGTTGTTGCCGGCGATCGTATCGAACGCTCTTGGGTCGACGCCTTTGACTTCGACGTCGAGACTAATCGGCCGGCCCGGCGGTCCGAAGCGAAAGGGCGTGAGTTGAATCGGTGCCGAGCCTTGGAGGGAGATCGTGCCCTTGAGCAGCGTCGCGCCGGCGTTGTGGAGGACAACGTCGTTACCCTGCAGCGCGAGCTCGCCGTAGGCGGACGGCACGGCAAGGCCGTACAGCACGGCGTCTTTGGCATTGAACGCGGCCTCGTAGGTTGGGTTTGCGAGCGAGCCGCCGATTTGCAGCGTCGACTCGAACGTGCCGGTCACCGGCAGCTGACGACGCGCGAGCAGCGCGACGAGTTGCGGCAGATCGTTCGAACTCGCGTGGAGCGTAAGCGCAAGCGGCGCGCTCGTCGAAAAACCGAAGCTCCCGCTCGCACTCGCGGTCAGTCCCGGCGCGCTCAGAGTAAATGCATCGATCGTGAGACGTCCGCCGGTCGAGGAAAACGTCAGCGCGGCTTTGTCGATCGGCAAGCGCCATACCGTGCCGCTCTGCATGCTCGCGTTCCCGCGCATCTGGAGCAACGGATAGCGGCCGTTGACCGTCGCGCTGCCGTTGACGCGACCGGTGACCGCGACCTCCGGATAGCCAAGCGCGGCGATCCAGGTCGAGAGATCGAACTGCGTCACGTCCGCGTCGACCGCGTAGTACGAATCACGCATGCGCGGCAAGACGTCGACGTCGTTCGCGATGTCGATCGATCCGTGCGAGTGCAGCACGCCGATCGAGCCGTCAACGTCGAGCGTTCCACGCAAGATATTGTGTGCGCTCGACCACGACGCGTTCGTATTGCCGAACGGCAGATTGCGGTAGCGCAGGTGGGCGATTGCGATCTCGCCGTTGCTCGACAGGCGATGCGCTTGCGAGATCACGTCGAAGCGCACGCTGCCATTGCCGTTGAGCGTGTCGCCGGTGTTGAAGAAATTGTTGAAGTCGGAAAGGTCCGCGCTCGGCGCGTTCACCTGCAGGGCGCTGAGGTGCGGATTCTCCGCCGCGTTGAAGGCAAGCTGCGTGGTAGCGAGGGTGACCGTGCCGTCGCTGAGACCGACGCCGCTGGAATCGGCGGCGATGATCCCGCTGGCGTCGGTGTAATACAGCCCGTTGACCGAGCCGGCCGGCACGCCGATCGGTCCGTCCACGCGCGGTAACAAGCCTGCGCCGCGCACGCGCAGCGATGCATTGAACGTCCCTTCGCTATAATGGCCGTTGATGCCGAGTGCAGCGATCGCGGTTTGCAGACTGCCGGCCGGCACTTGCGCGTCGATCGCATAGTGCGGCGCGCCCGAGGTTAGCGCATCGAGATCGCCGGAGGCCAGCGCATAGATATCGTCGACGCCGCCGACGACGTGATCGAGATGCACGCCGTCGCCGTGCAAGGCGATCAAACCGCTTCCGGCGACTGCAAAATGCTGCACCCGTCCGTTCGCAAGCGCGACGCCCCCGTCGAACGCCGGCAGCGGCGATCCACTCGCGAGTCGCCCTTGCGCATCGATCGTACCGCCGTCGAGCGGCAACCCCAGCGCGCGTAACTGCCCGCCGTCGAGGTGCGACGCCACTAGCGAAATGCCGCCATCGTAAGGACCGGCTGCGACGACGGTTCCGCTCGCTACCTGCGCGCGCACGCTCTCAATGCGCAGCCGCCCGTCGCGGATCGCGAGCGTCCCGGTGGCGCGCGAGAGCGGAATGCCGCGAATGTTCGCGTTGCGCAGCACGATGTCGTTGGCTTGCACGATGATGCCTTGCGATCCAAGCGCAAGCGCGGTGACGCCGCTCACATCGCCGGTCGCCGGCAAGTCGCCCATGAACGGACGCAAGCCCTGCAGCGTCCCTCGGTACTCGCCGTGCACCGCGATCGTATTGAGCGAAAGCGCGCCGGTACCGTCGAGCGAGCCCCACGGTCCACGCGCGACGATCGGATCGATCGCGGCATTGGCGAGCGTACCCGCGAAGGTAGCGCGAACCGAATTCAACGCGACGCCGGCGATCGTCGCGTCGCGCACGTGCACGCTACCGGCGAGGAGCGCGTGATTGCCGCTGTGCCCGCCGCCCAGAATCGTTGCATCGTCGACGGTGCCGTCGAGCGGCGGCATCGCCGGCATCGCAACGGTCAAGAACGACGCTCGCGCCGGCGTGTGCAGCGCGAGATGCTGCGCGCGTATCCAGAAGGCGCTCGTATCGTGCTTACGGTCGAGCGCGTAGCCGCCATAGAGCCGGCCACGTCCGGCGTCGATCCACAGCGGCGCGACGTCCAAGATACCGCCGCGATCGGCATGCGCCACCGCGGCCATGCGCGCGATACCGCGCGTCGATTGCAGCGCGCCGTAGCCGTAGAAGTTGTTGTCCATGCCGTCGAGCATGAAGTCGCCGACGAGCGGTTCGTTTCCGAGTAGCATGCCGGCGTAGGGCAACGCGTCGGCCGGCGCGGTCACGTGCAGAGCCAGATGCGAGTGCACGTTGTCACCGATCTCGAGCGCGCCGCGTATCACGAAGTCCGCACCCTGCGCGTGCGCTTCGAGCGGCGCCAGGAAGACGGTGCTATTGCTGTAGGCGAACGCCGCGTGCAGCCCGTCGAAGACAATGCCGCGATACGACGCGTGCGGAGCATCGACGGTGGCGCGTACGCGCGCCTCGCTGACCGGGCCGTCCACGATCACGCCGATCCGCGCGGCACCTGCAATCGCTTGATCGCGCGCAAAGGCGAACAGCACGCGCAGTGACGCGAGATCGCCGGCGGCGGCGACGTGCATGTCAAGCTGCGGCGCGGCGAAATCGAACATGCCCCCGGTCACGGAGAGCGCGATGCCCGCGACCGATGCGTGCATCTCTTGAAAGAAGAGCTGATCGTCGACCAGCTGCAGGTCGCCCGTGACGCCGGTCACGGGCTGCGCGAGGCCAACGAGGCGCAGCGACGCGCCGGTGACCCCAACGTGACCGGCGAGATGATAGTCGATCGGCGCATCGGGCTCGACCCCTAGCGCATAATACCGAATGTCGATGCCGCGCACGCCGCCGGCGAGTACCTCCGCGGCGCGGTTATTGATGAAGAAATTCGCCAGCCGGCGCAGCGGGATCGGGCCGGCCTGCACGTGGTTCATCGCGTAGCCTCGCGTTGCGTCGATCGCCCCCACCACCGAGAACGGTCGCGACGTCCGGTCGGCAAACGCGCCGCTCAGCCGGTAACGCGAACGCGCGGCGGTATCGATCGTGCCCGCGAGTTGGATGTCGCGAACGTCGATCGCGCGCGCCTGCGGATCGAGTGCGTGCGGTTCGCGCAGCGCGAGCCCACCGTCGCGCACGGCAATCGTGAACGCGATCGGCACCCGGTTGACGCGCTGTGGACCGGGAGGAGGCGCGCCCGGCGCTGTCTGCGCAAAGCCCAACGCGAGATCGTAACTGCCGTCTTCGCGGCGCTCGAGTGTGAAGAGGGGACGGTCGATCGTGACCGCCAGTAGACCGAAGCGATGCTTGCTTCCCGGGAGCAGATCGCGCAGCGAGTAGTCGATGCGAACTTGCGCAGCATCGAAGAACGGATCGCCGTTCTTGCTTGCGTGCAAGTCGCGAATGACGATCTGGCCGTTGCCGATCGACACCGCCGACGCGGTGACGTTGCCGTGGATCGCTAAGCCGAGTACACCGGGCAGAACCCAAGCCGCAAGCGCGCGACCGCCAACCGCGAGCACGCCCGCGGCCACCAGCACGATTGCCGTTACCACCCAAGCCGCTCGCCTGCGCACGAGGGCTTTATACCCGCAAGGCGCGGCCGGCCCTGTTCAGGGGGCTAGAGGTCGAGGTTTCTCACCGTTTTCGCATAGTCGAAGATGTACTGCTTACGCGGTTCGACTTTGTCACCCATCAGGTCGGTAAAGATCTGTTCAGCTTCGATCGCGTCTTCGACCATGATCTGCTTGAGGCGGCGATTCCCAACTTCCATGGTGGTCTGAGCGAGCTGCTCGGCGTCCATCTCTCCTAGCCCCTTGTATTGCTGGATCTGAAAGTCTTTGGGATCTTCCTCACCGATGACCGACTTATAGTCGGCTTCGCTGAAGGCCCACCACTGTTTCTTGCCCTTCCTGATGCCGTAGAGCGGCGGCTGTGCGATGTACACGTAGCCGTTCTCGACCAACGGCTTCATTTGCCGGTAGAAGAACGTCAGCAACAGCGTGCGGATGTGCGAGCCGTCGACGTCGGCGTCGGTCATGATGATGATCTTGTGATAGCGCAGCTTCTCGAGATCGAATTCGTCGCCGAATCCGGTGCCCAGCGCGGTGATCATCGTGCGAATCTCTTCGTTGGAAAGAACTTTATCGAGCCGCGCTTTTTCGACGTTGAGAATCTTGCCGCGCAGCGGCAGGATCGCT
This sequence comes from Vulcanimicrobiota bacterium, assembly GCA_963837195.1. Taxonomy (GTDB): domain Bacteria; phylum Vulcanimicrobiota; class Vulcanimicrobiia; order Vulcanimicrobiales; family Vulcanimicrobiaceae; genus Aquilonibacter. Next base: position 1,767,784 of record CAWIMO010000006.1, on the reverse strand, counting down.
TGCGTGTTCGGATCGCGTCCGCCCTTGGCGGTGCCGCCGGCCGAGTCGCCCTCGACCAAAAAGATCTCGCTCTCCTTGGGATCGCCGTTGCGGCAATCGACGAGCTTGCCGGGCAAACCCGACCCTTCGAGCGCGTTCTTGCGGCGCGAGAGATCGCGGGCTTTTTTCGCCGCTTCGCGCGCACGTTGAGCCTGCATCGTCTTCTCGATGATGATGCGCGCTTGCTTGGGATTTTCCTCAAAGAAAAAATCCAACCGCTCGTTGACCAAATTGTACACGATGCTGCGCACGCGGGCGTTGCCGAGCTTGGTCTTCGTTTGGCCTTCGAACTGCGGGTCTTGCAGCTTTACCGAAACGACCGCGGTCAAGCCTTCCATGATGTCGTCGGTCGAGAGCGAGCCGTCGTTCTCTTTGAGAATGCCCTTCTTCTTGGCGTACGAATTGACGGCTTGCGTTACGGCTTGCCGGAAGCCTTGCAGATGCATGCCGCCTTCGATCGTATTGATGTTGTTGGCATACGCGAAGATCTGCTCGGTATAGGTGTCGGTGTACTGCATCGCCACTTCGACGTCGACGCCGTCGCGTTCGTTGTGCGTCGAGATCACGGGGTGCAGTGAATCTTTCTTTTCGTTCAAGTATTCGACGAACGAGACGATTCCGCCGTCGAACTTATACGAGCGCTCGCGCGGTTCTTCGCCGCGTTCGTCGCGCAGCGTGATCGTCAGCCCGCGGTTGAGAAAGGCCAGTTCGCGCAGGCGCTTCTGCAAGATATCCCAGTGCAGTTCCATTGTCTCGAAGACATCGGGATCGGGCCGCCACCATTGGAACGTCCCGGTCTCGTCGGTCTTACCGATCTTCTTGAGTTTTTGCACGGTGATGCCGCGCTCGAACCGCATCTCGTAGACATTGCCGTCGCGTTTGACGCGGGTGATCATCCACTCGGAGAGCGCGTTGACGACCGAGATGCCGACGCCGTGCAGTCCGCCCGAAACCTTATAGCCGCCCTTACCGAACTTGCCGCCGGCGTGCAGAATCGTCATCACGACTTCCACCGCGGGCATCTTCTCTTCGGCGTGAATGTCGACCGGAATGCCGCGGCCGTCGTCTTCGACCGAGACGGAATTGTCTTTGTAGAGAACGACCTTGAGCGTCTTGGCGTAGCCGGCCAGAGCTTCGTCGACGCCGTTATCGACGGCTTCGTAGACGAGCTGGTGCAGGCCGCGTTCGGACGTGTTGCCGATGTACATGCCGGGGCGCTTGCGAACCGCCTCGAGGCCTTTGAGGACTTCGATTTGTTCGCCGGTGTAGTTGTTGGTCATCGCGTTTGTTATCGTTCTACCGTTTCATACAAAAGATCGTGCAAGTCGTCGCCGAGCACATTGCGCACGATCGCGGGCGTCAGCCGTTCGGGGGCGAGTTCGCTCTTGAGCAAGACATACGAACTCGCGATCAACCGTTCGGCGCCGTCGCGCGAAAGTGTCCCAGTCAGGCGAACACGGCGGAGCCGATCCCACCAGCGTGAGAGCAGGCGGCGGCGGATCGAATCGTACTCGTCCTGACGCAGGTCCTCGATCAGCTTTGCCGTCCCGGCGAACCCCAGCCACGGTGCTTCAAAAAGCAACCGCGAGATCCGTCGCTCCCGCTCGGCCTCGCGTGCAATTTCGCACGTCGTGCAGAGCGGCCCGGAAGTGGGCGCGATCAAGGCAGTGCAACCGCTGCATTCTTTCCACCCGCGAGCGCGTTTGGCCCGCTCGGTGGCGTTGACGGTGGCACGAAAGCGTCGCAGCGCTTCGCGCGCGTCGCCGGCGGGCTCGCTGCTGCGCTGTCCCCGCTCACCCTCTATAACCCGCGCGGCGCGCAAACGGCTGCCGCCGCGCGCCGGCAGCTTGCCGACGCGAAAGCGCACCTTGGTGATCCCGGCGCGCGGCACGCGCGCCCGCAGCGCCTCGATAATCTGCTCCGAGAGGTAGCTGAGCTGCGCGCTCCAGACGCTGGAGGTGGTCGCAATCATCAGGGTGTCACCGGCGAGCTGAGCCGGATGCGAGTTGCGCGCATTCTCAGCCCCCACGATGTCGCTCCAGGCCGCGCCGAGCAGTACCACCGGGTCGCTGGGTCCGACGCCCTCTCCGGGCGACCACGCCCCCAGTGCCTGTGCCAGCTTCAGCACGCGCTCACCGTCGCGCGTTCCACGCGCGCCGTCGCTGCCGCCGCGGGAAGGCCGGGCGGGAGATGGGTGGCGGTGACAAAGGCCTGTTCGTAGCCGCCGACGCCCTCGAGAAACGCAGCGGCGCGCTCGGCGTCGAGCTCGGAGAGGACGTCGTCGAGCAGCAGCAGCGGCGCCTCGCCGGACCGATCGTGCATAACGGTATATTCGGCGACCTTGAGCGCCAGCACCGCCGTGCGGCCCTGACCCTGCGAACCGTAGGCCGCCAGCGAATGCCCGTCGAGTTCGAGCGTCAGGTCGTCGCGATGCGGCCCCGCCACGCTCGACTTGCGCATACGCTCGCTCTCGGCAACCTCAGCCAAACGCGCTTCGAAGGCGCCGGCCACCGCTTGCGCCGTCGGCACATCGAACTTGATGCTCGGCGCATAGCTAACGACGAGACGCTCGGCACCGCGCGTCCACTGCGCGTGGATGCGTTCGGCTTCGCGCGCCAACTCGCGTACGAAATGCTCGCGCGCCAACATCAGCGCCGTGCCGGTTTCGACGAGCGTGTTGTTGTAGACCGCGAGCAACTCGTCGTCGATCGCGACCGTCCCGCGCAGCATCGCGTTCTTCTGCTGCAGCGCTTTGCCGTAGCGCGCGAGCTCGTGATAGTAGCGCCGATCGTCTTGCGCGAGCGCGATGTTGATCAGCCCCCGGCGCAGCGCCGGCGGTCCGGCGACGAGCTGAAGATCGGCCGGCACGAAGGTGACGACGCGGATACTGCCGAGGAAACGCGCGTAACGCACGCCTTGTCCGTTGATCGTGTAGGTCTTACGCGTGCGGTTCCCGCTGCGCACGATCGTGCAGCCGAGATGTACGACGCCGGCGCGTACCTGCGCATCGCCGCCGACGACGGCGAGTTCAAGACCGTCGCGAACGAGATCGGCGTCGCGGCTAGTACGAAACGACTTGCCGGTGCCCAACATCGCGATCGCTTCGAGCAGATTGCTCTTGCCCTGCGCGTTCGCCCCGATGAAGACGTTGAGCCCCGGCGCCGGATCGAGATCGAGCTGCGCGTAGTTCCGAAAATTCGAAAGCGCGAGCCGCTTTAATTGCACGCACTTACGGTTTCTTGAGCTTAGCGAATGCTTCTTCGAGCTTCTGCGCCTGTTCAGCTGAACTTGGCTTCTGTCCCTTCGATAGGTTGTACACGACATTTCTGGTTAAGCCGGATTGGTGCTGAAATTCCGTTATTGTCAGCCCCGTGGCTTTAAGACGCCTCGAGAACTCGGCCGCGCGCGCCTCCCACTCAGAATCGAGCTTCATACTCTCCAGCTATTCTCGCCAGGACGGCCGCGTACTCCGTCCGGAGCCTCTGCAGGTTCACGAAGGCGAACGGGTATGGCGAAAAATTAGTTGCTTCATACTCGACGAGAATAAAATGATCGTAAAGTGGCTGTGCGCTCAGTACAATCTTGTGCGCCTGGGCCGCCTCTTGAAACGGATGTCGCCGTGCGCCTGAGCCACTTGTGGGGTAAGAGTTATCGCCAAGTAGCGAGCAGAATTCTCGTGCGTGGTTAATTCCAACGACCGCCACGGTTATGGGTGGTCTAAGCCCCGTGCGGTGCTTGAAGTCTTTCACCTGATCGCGCAGGTCATTCTCGACGCGACGTGCCTGGCGCTGCTGTGCCGTGGCAAGAATTTTCACTTCGCAGCCTATTTCCACGAACGCATTCTCGGCTCGACGCACCGAGTAGCCATTGACCGCTACAGACTTATGCTTTGGCACGATCTCTCCAAATGTACCGTCTCCGCGGCGAATAGTCAGCCCGACCGTGCGATTCTTCGGATTGAGAACTCGCGAGCCGTCATCAACGCGTGTCACAAGTTTTGACGAGCCGCCCCTTATGCGCGCTACATCGTAAACGTCTTCGTAGAGCTCCGACGCGATCGCGTCGCCCTGCGTCGAGCGACGTGGCCGATATGGCACGCCTAGAAAGACCGCACGAAAAGCATCTAGCAACCGAAAGCCGGTTGAATCAACGGGGCGCACCCCGGCGCTATTCCGTCCCTCCGGGCGCTACTGGCGCAGCGGCATCAACACGTAGAGCTGCTGTGCGCCTTCGGGTGGTTCGACTGGGCGAATTGCCGCCGGTGAAAGTGGGCCGAGAAATTCGATGACTGTTTGCGGGCTCTTCACGTGGTTGAGAATCTCTACCAGATAGCGCGCGTTGAAGGCAATCGCGAGATCTTCGCCGGTTTGCTCGACTTCGAGTTCTTCGTAGGCGTTGCCCGAGATATCGCTGCTCGCGGTGACGATCAGTGTTTGATTCGAGACGGCGAGTTTCACCATGCTGGCGCGATCGCCGGCTACCAGTTCCGCACGGCGTAGACTGCTGATGAGTGCTTGCGTGTTGACCGTGACGCTGCGATCGAACTTCGCTGGAATCACTTGTTGGTAGTTGGGATACTGCCCGTCGACGAGCCGAACCGTAATCGACGTGTCGCCGGCATTCATCTGCAGTTGATTGCTCTGCGCACCTAAGGCGCTAATCGCGATCTGGTCGCTGCCGCCGAGATTGCGGGCCGCTTCGGCCAGCGCTCGAGACGGGACGATATACTTCTCGCTGCCGGTGATCCCGTCGTCGAGGGTCGTTTGATAGCGCGCGAGCCGATAGCCGTCGGTCGCCACCATCGTGATCGAGTTGCCTTCGAGCTCGAGCAGCGTGCCCATCAGGACGGCGCCGCGCGCCTCTTCGCTCGATGCGGCGAAGATCGTCGCCTCGATACCCTCACGAAAGCGCTTGGAACCGATCGTGAAGTGCGAGCCTTTGGTCGCCGCCGGCAGCGGCGGATACTCATCGGCAGGCAGCGCGTGAAAGTCGTAGTTGCTGCGTTCGCACTTGACCGAGGCGCGTGTCGGCGTGCCGCTCAGCTCCAGCAAACCCGCCGGCAGATTGGCCAAGTAGCTCGAGAACAACTTCGCCGGAATCGTCACCGAGCCGCCTTCTCCGACCTCCGCCGGAAAGGCGTGTTCCAGGGTCAGCTCTAGATCCGTGGCACGGACCGCGATCTTACCCTCCTCGGCTTGCAAGAGGACGTTGGAGAGGATCGGCACGGTCGTGTGCGCGTTGACGACCTTACTGGCGGCGCCAACCGCCGAGGCGATGTCTTTAGTGTTACAGGTGAACTTCATATTCCACCGATTCGAGCGTCCTCGTAGTTCCGAGTAAGTTATAAAAGAACCGTCGTAACAGTAGTAGTGCGGTGTATTTCGCGGATAAGTGCCTATTTGCTTGTCGGAGTGCGGGTTTGCGCCTTGGATAAGCTGTGGAACGTTCTCCCGCCCGATACACCTTTGCACCGGTCGCAACTCCGGTGCTGTTATCCACCCGGAAAGGCGCGCCCTTGTGTGGGATTCGGTGGAACCGAATCCCTTAACGTTCGGCGCTTCGCGCCGATCCGTGGTCTGATATACAAAAGCGGTCCTTGTGAGACCGCTTCTGCGTACCTACGGGGATTGGCACATGGCGATAAGTTGTCGAATCTTGTTGCGATAGGCTTCATCGCGTTGCATTTGGTCCTTGATCTTGTCGCGCGCGTACATCACGGTGGTGTGATCCTTCTTGCCGAAGTCGCGGGCGATTTGCGGCAGCGAGTAATTGGTCAACTCGGTCGCGATGTACATCGCGATCTGGCGTGGTCCGGCTAAGCGTTGATCCCGTCGCCCGTTGTCCATCTCTTTGACCGTGAGACCGTGGGCGCTGGCGACGGTCTCCTTGATCTTTCCGATCGTGATGCGTTGCAGCGGCGCTTGCGCGACCGCGCTCTTGAGCACTTCGGCGGCAAGGTCGAGCGTGATAGGCGATTTGGTCAGCGAGGCGTAGGCGACCACGCGAATCAGCGCACCTTCGAGCTCGCGGATGTTCGATGGGATCACTTTGGCGATAAACGACGTGACCTCGTCGGGTACCGGAATCTTTTCGCTCTGCGCTTTCTTGCGAAGAATCGCTTCGCGCGTTTCGATGTCCGGCGCCTGGATATCGGTGAGCAAGCCCCATTCAAACCGCGAACGCAGGCGCGATTCAAGCGTTTGAATTTCTTTGGGCGGCCGGTCGGAGCTGATGATCAACTGACGCCCGGATTCGTGCAGCGCGTTGAAGGTATGGAAGAACTCTTCTTGCGTGGTTTCTTTACCGGCGAGGAATTGAATGTCGTCGATCAAGAGCACGTCGACCTGGCGATAGCGATTGCGAAACTCCGGCGTGCGGTTGTTTTGCAGCGCGATGATGAATTCGTTGGTGAACTTTTCGCAGGTCACGTACACGACGTTGGCGCTCGGATTGTCGATGAGCACGCGGTGGCCGATCGCGTGCATCAAGTGCGTCTTGCCCAGTCCCACGCCGCCGTACAGGAAGAGCGGATTGTAGGCGCGCGCCGGGGCGCAGGCGACGGCTTGCGCCGCCGCGTGGGCGAACCGGTTGGAATTGCCGATGACGAACTCTTCGAAGGTGTAGCGCGCGTTGAGATTGGAGCTGCGCAGCTCTTCGGGTGCTCGAAACACCGCGGCGGGAGCCTGGGCCGGCGTTCCGGCCGGGGCATTGTCGGGCTCGGCCACGGTGAACTGCAGGTCGAGCGTCGCCCCGAAGACCTCGGAGAGAACCTCACTGATCTGCGACTTTAGCCGGTGCTCGACCCAGTCGCGGGCGAAGTTGCTCTGAACCGAAAGGACCAACGCCTCATTCGTGATCGTAACCAGGCGGATCGGCTTGATCCACATCTCGAAGATCGGCTTGGAGAATTTCCGTTCGAGCGCCTCCAGCGCGGAACGCCAAAGCTCATTCGAGATATCGGAACTGCCAACCGCAAGCGCCATCCTATGCGTGCTCCGTGCGACGAGTAGCAAAGCCCGATCCGCCGGAAGCGACTGGTAGTCGCAGTTAGGCGCGGGCCGGTGAGGTCGCTTTCGGTTGGCTTAATCAGCCCTCGCTCCTGCGAATTTCTTCCACGATCTTATGCACTTATCCACAGGCGGGACGACACGGTTTTTCGGGCCTTTTCGCCGCATCAGGGTCCTATCAAAACGACCCCTTGACAGCCTGAAAAAAGCCCGCCGTTACGCCTCAATCGCGATACTTTGGAAGCACGCGCCGGACGGGTTGTCCACAACGCTATCCACACGTGTGGAAAGCCTCCCGAATTTTGCCGCCGAAGAGCCCGTGGATGCCTTCTTCTAAGCGCGCGCGCCTGACCGAGCGCCAAATGCTCCAGATCGCACGAGCGCTGGCCGAGCCGCGACGTTATCGCATTGTTAAGGAGCTCGGGCAGCACGCCGAAGCGACCGCCTGCACGGAAATCCAGAGCCGTCACGCGATCAGCGCGGCGACCCTCTCGCATCACCTCAAAGAGCTCGAGACCGCCGGCCTCATACGGATCGAGCGCGAGGGGAAGTTCGCCTACCTCACCCTGCAGCGCGACATGCTAGCCGCCTACGTGGAGCAGCTCGCGCAACTCTAGCCCTGATGCAACTCGGAGCTTTGAAAGGGCAATTCCAGTGGGACATTTGAGCGGCAAAGTCGCCGTAGTCACCGGCGCATCCAAAGGCATCGGTGCGGAGATCGCGGTGCGCGCCGACGTCTCGAAAACCGCCGACGTCAAAGCGCTCTTCGATGAGACGAAGCGCGCGTTCGGACCGGCCGACATTCTGGTGAATAACGCGGGCGTGTATGCATTCGGACGGATCGAAGATGTGACTGAAGTTGAGTTTCGTCGCCAATTCGACACCAACGTGCTCGGCGTGTTGCTGGCAACGCAACAAGCGGTGGCGCACTTCGGCGATCGTGGCGGACGCGTCATCAATGTGAGTTCCGTCGTCTCGCAACTCGCGCCGCCGAATTCGTCCGTATATTCGGGCACAAAAGGCGCGCTCGATACAATCACGCGCGTCCTCGCAAGCGAACTTGGACCGCGCAACATTCGCGTCAACGCCATCAATCCGGGCGGCGTCGATACCGAAGGCGCGCAGACTGCGGGCATCGTCGGCAGCGATTTCGAGAAAGCGATGGCCGCGCAAACACCGTTCGGGCGTCTGGGAAAACCCAGCGACATCGCGCCGCTGGCAGTGTTCCTTGCGTCCGACGATGCGGGTTGGGTGACGGGTGAACTGGTGCGCGCGTCGGGCGGCATGCGTTAACCCTGAGAATTGCTCCCTAGCGCGGGAACCGTGGGTGTTGCTAGGCTGAAGAGTATGAATGCTTCGCATCGCTTACTGACCGGGCTGATCGCCGGCGCGATGCTTGCCGCCTGCAGCGGCGGCAGCACTGCGCCGCCGGGAAGCAGTTCGCCCCAAAGCATTTGTAACGGCGGTCCCGCCCCCTACGAGCCGATGGTCTATCCGGCGCCCAACGCGACTGGCGTATCGGACGGGAACTTCACGCTCGTGCTGGGCGGACCAGTACAAACTGGGTTGATGCTCGAGGGCGTCGGCCTGCTCGCAAGCGCCGCTGTGCCGAATCCGCTCCCGACGCCCTATGCGACGCCGAGTCCCACGCCGTCGCAATATTCAGGATACGCGGTGGGGCCGCTCGCGGCGGCCACCACCTACACGATCACCGAAACGCTCGCGGCCGGCACACCCTGCCAGAGCACCGAGACCTTCGGTAAGTTTACGACGCGGTAGTCCCTAGGGCGGACCCCAGTGGCCGCCGATCCAGATGTAGACGCCGCCGCGGTTGTTCCAGTAACCCGGATACCAGTGGTAACCGTGGTGCGGCGGGCGCCGCCATTCGCCCCCGACCCATATATAGTGGTGGCCGTCCCAGCGGTGGTAGCCGCCGACCCAGACGTAGCCGGAGCCCGGCGGCGGCCCGTGGTGCTCGTAGCGCGCCGGCGGCGGTGCGTAATGCGGACCGTAGCCTTGCGCCGCGACGCCGAGTCCGCTCAACGCGACGAAGGCGGCAAGGCCCAAGGCCGTAAGAAGACGACGAAGCATATTTTTGAGTCCCTTCCTTTCGCTGGGATTGTGCCCCGGGCCACGGCGGTACCAAACGCCGATGTAAGCAGGCGGCCGCCGAGGTCAGACGAACGGCCCGACCGTGCGTAAAACATTTGTTCTCGCGACGGCTTTCTTTTGGTTGCTCCTTGCGGCGCCCGCGTTCGCAGACACGTACTGGTACGTCAATGCGTACAATATGACGATCCCGACCAACGAAATGCCCGGACACGGATGCGAATATCTGCGGACGGTGCACGACCGCGGATGGGCGATCTTCGTCTTTCGTTGCAACAAAGACCGCAACGGCCGCGTCGATGCTTACATGCATTTCACGACAACGACCGGGGCGAAGTGCGTCATCATCATCGAGAAGCACTCCGTTGCGGCTGGAACCGGCTGCTCAAAAGGCTGGGTAAACGCCAACACCGCGGACATCTATCCCAGCAAATCCTAGGCCCCACGCCATAGACGGTTGACGCGCCCCCGGCACCACCCCTATACTAAGGCGCTGTCTGCCGCCGTCCGGGCGGCTATTTTCCTTAGGAGTGACCGACCATGAAGCGGACGTTTCAGCCGCACAACCGTCGACGCAAGCGCGTCCACGGCTTCCTTGAACGGATGAGCACCAAAAACGGCCGCGCGGTCCTGTCGCGCCGCCGCAAGAAGGGGCGTCACCGCCTCGCCGTCTGATGCGCCCTTATGCCAGCCTGCGGCGTGCGGTGGAGTTTTCTCGCCTGCGCCAGCGCGGCCGGCGTTTCAATGCGGGCGCGCTGACCGTGTACCGGGCCGACCCGCTGAGCGCCGACACCACCTCGATGGTGGGCATCACGGTGGCAAAACCCGTCGGCAAGGCCGTCGTTCGCAATAGAGTTCGCCGCCGGGTGGCGGCGATTTTGCAGCAGCTCCTGGCCGGGCGCCGATTACGGCTCCTGGTCGTGGCACGTCCCGCGGCGGCCACGGTCCCGTTTGCGCAACTGCGCAACGAACTCGAACGGGCGCTGGTATAGTCGCCCATGCGGACTGCCCTCATTTTTCCGATTCGCCTCTATCAATGGCTCGTCTCGCCGCTCTTGGGCCCGAGTTGCCGGTTCTATCCGAGCTGCTCGCAGTATGCGGTCGAAGCAATCCAGAAACATGGGGCGGTTCGCGGCATCGCGCTTGCGCTCGCGCGCTTGATGCGCTGCCACCCGTGGCATCCGGGCGGCGTCGATCACGTCCCCGATCGTGTGCCGTCCTCCCTCGAAAGGTAACTGTTGCACCTGTTCATCGCCGCCGTCGCCGCTGCCGCCGCGACCGCATCGCCTAGCCCCGCCCCCAGCGGCATGGGCAGCTTCTTCGGCAACGTCTTCGGACCGCTCTTCGGCTGGATCCCCAAACTCATCGCGGCGTCGATTTCGTTCATCAATCTCGGCGTCCACAACCTGGGCCTGAGTTTGATCATCCTGGCGGCGATCATTACGCTGCTCTTCTGGGGACTCAACGTCGCGCAGTTCAAGTCGATGCTCGCCATGCAAAAAGTCGCGCCGAAGATGAAGCGCATTCAAGAGCGCTACAAGAACGACCGCGCAAAGCAGCAAGAAGCGACGATGGAGCTCTACAAGAGCGAGGGCGTGAACCCGCTCGCGGGTTGCTGGCCGACGCTCGTGCAGTTGCCGGTGCTCTTCAGCGTCTATTACGCGGTCACGGCCAACAAGACGCTCTACAACAACTCTTCCTTCTTATGGATCAACCCGTGGCTCTCGGCGCATGTGCCGGTGGTCTTCGGCATTCCCCTTTTTGCCGCGAGCCTTGGGTCAGCCGACCTGATCCTCATTTTGATTTACATGGTGTCGCAATACATCTCGATGCGCTACACCACGATGCCCGCCACCGATCCGTCGCAAGCTCAGCAGTTGAAGATGATGCAAGTGATCTCGCCGCTGATGATCGGCTTCTTCGGATTGCGTGCGAATTGGCCGTCGGCGATGGTGCTGTATTGGATCGCGTACAACATGTTTCGCATGGGTCAACAACTGTATCTGCTCCGGAAGTATCACGAGCCGCTGTCGTTCATCGATAGCGACCACGTGATCACCGACGACGTGCCCGCCGCACCGGCCAAAGCGCTGCCGAGCGGCAATGGCACGTCGAAGCGCAAAAACAAGAAAGGCGCAAAATCCTAACTATGCTCTACGAAGACGACTACGAATTCGAAGAACAGCCGGCCAACATTCGTGACCGGCAAATCCCGGGCAAAACGACCGGCGATCGTCCGGTGGGCGATCGTCCGACCGGCGGTGGCGGTGGACGTCGCGGCGGTGGCAGTGGCGGCGGTGGACGCCGCGGCGGCGGCGGTGGTGCCGGTGGTTATAGTGGCGGCCGGCGCGGCGGTGGCGGCTACCAACACACGCCGAAGGAACGCTCGACGCACGAGCTGCCCGACGACGCGAAACCGGCGCGCGATCTGCTCGCCTCGATCTTGAATCAAATGGGCATGGAACACGTCGACATCGGCTACATTCCGCGCAAAGAGGGCGAGTATCTCGAAGTTACCGGGCCGGATCTCGCGATGTTGATCGGACGTCACGGCAACACGCTCGAAGCACTCAACTTGATTTTCAACAACATCATCAACGCGGGCGTGCGCAACAACCGCCGCTACTACACGATCGATGCCGAAGGCTATCGCGCGCGCCGTGCCGACCAGCTCAGCGAGCTCGCCGTAGCGACCGCCGAACGTGTGCTGCGCGACGGCAAGCCGCACAAGCTCGAGCCGATGTTGCCGTCGGAACGTAAAATCGTGCATCTGGCAATTGCCGACAACCCCGCGGTTCGCACCGAATCGGAGGGCGAAGAGCCCGAACGCTGCGTGGTGATCTTCCCCAAGGGGGAGTAAGAGTGGGCGCGTACGAGCGCACGCAACACGCCGGGTGGATGTGGTTCATCTTCATCCCGGTGATCGCGATCGAGGGCGCGGTTTGGTTTATGAACCCGGGCGTCTATACACTGCTGCCCTTGGCGTTGGTCGTCATCGTGCTTGGGGTCGTTGGCACCGTATTCACCCGCTTGACGATTCGCGTCGATGCAAATGCGACGACCTGGCATTTCGGCTGGGGCATTCACTGGACGATTTGGCACGGCTGGCTTTGGAACGTCGGTGGCTTCCAAGCGGTGGAGATTTTCAAAAACGATGGTAGTCGGCTAACGCTTGGAACCGACGATCCGCAAGGACTATTGCAGGCTATCGAGCGATTCCGCAAGGGTGCTGCGTAACGCCCGATTCGTCGTCTTGTTCCTCGTGCTGGTGGCGTGCTCGCGCGCCGGATCGACGTGGGGTACGCCGGGCGAAGTGCGCATCGGCTATCTCGGCACCATTTACACGCTCGATCCGCTCATCGCATTTGGCCAGCGGCTGATCGATCTCACCCAGCTCTACGCGCAGCCGCTGGTCGGCATCGGTACCGATAGCCGCGCGATTCCGCTGCTCTGCACGCAAATTCCGACCGTAGCGAACGGCGGTATCTCGCGCGACGGCCTCACGATCACCTATCACTTGCGCCACGTGCGCTTTGCCGACGGCGTGCCGTTCACCTCACGCGACGTCGCGTTCACGTATCGCGCGATCCTCGATCCGCGCAATCCGGTCACCGAAGCCGAGCCGTATCGCCGCATCGTCGCGTTGCAAACGCCCGACCCGTACACCGTGCGCATTCGCCTGAAGGCGCCGTGGTCGGGAGCGGTGTACGAGCTGTTCGCCGCGAGCGACTACGTCTTTGGCATTCTGCCCGCGCATGCGTTCCACAACGACACCGAGCTCGCGCACGCGACCGCATGGAACGCGCGGCCGTTCGGCACCGGACCCTTTGAGGTGGTGCAGTGGAATCGCGGTGATTCGGTCGTGCTCGAGCGTAATCCGTACTCGTGGCAGCACCCCAAACTCCAGCGCATCATCGTCAAGATGATCGCCGACGAGAACACCGCCTACATCGACCTGCTTTCGCATGCGATCGACTTCACCGACATCACCTACGATCAAGTCGAAACCGCGAAGAGCGATACCGGAATTGCGCTGGTGCCCGTTCCGCGCAACGAAGTCGACGACGTGGAGCTGCAGACCGAGCATCTTCCGGAGCTGCAAGTGCGCCGGGCGATTGCGTATGCGATCGATCGGGATACGATCGCCAAGACGATTTATCACGGCTCGAGCGCGCTGGCCACGACTGAAATTCCTAGCCTCTTTCCGCAGCACGACCGCTCGATCCAGGCGCTGCCCTACGATCCCGCCCGCGCCCGCGCGTTGCTCGCCGGACGGCATCTGAGCCTGCGCATCTCGTATAATCTCTCGGAGAACGTCTATAAGAGCGTCGCGACCGTCGTTCAAACCGATCTGCGCGCGATCGGCGTTGACGCAACGCAAGACGGCGCCACGCCGAGCGTGCTCTATGCGCCGCCGGCGCAAGGCGGGATTCTTTACGACGGCAAGTTCGATCTGGAGATCGGCGGCTGGTATGGCGGCCTCGACCCCGAAGCGTCGGAGCCGTGGACCTGCGCGAATCGCGCACCGCACGGACCCAACGCTGCGCGCTGGTGCGATGCGCAATACGATGCAGCGTTTGCCGCGCAGCAGCGCCTCCTCGACCCGGCCGCGCGCACGCAACAATTTCACATCATGCAACAGCGCATCGCGGCCGAGATTCCGGTGATTTTTCTGGTCGAACGAACGGAATACGAAGCGGTCAATCCGTCACTGCGCGGCTTCGGACCGAACATGCTTTACAACTTCGGCCAGACGGAAGACTGGTCGTTGCCGTGACCGAGACGATCGCGGCGCTGGCGACACCGCCGGGACGCGGCGCAATCGCGATCGTTCGCGTCAGCGGTCCCGACGTGCGCGCGATTGCCGCGCGCATCGTGCCGTCGGTTACGTTGCAGCCGCGCTACGCGCACTATACCGCCATCGTCGACGAGCGCGGCGAGACGATCGATCGTGGCGTTGCCATCTTTGCGCAGGGGCCGCACAGTTACAGCGGCGAGGACATGCTCGAGCTGCAGATTCACGGCTCGCCGATCGTCGCGCGCGAGGTCTTGCGTGCGCTGCTCGTCTTTGGCGCGCGCCTGGCCAAGCCGGGCGAATTTACGCGTCGTGCGTTCATGCACGGCAAGATGGATCTGCACGCTGCCGCGGCCGTCGCCGATCTGATCGATGCGGAAACCCGCGCGGCCGCGCGCGCCGCGCTCGCCAATCTGGGCGGTGGGTTGGCGCGCGAGGTCAATGCGTTGCGCGCGCGGGTGCAGTCCATCGTCGAAGACTGCAGCGGCGCGATCGATTTTCCCGAGGAAGTGCCCGACCCCGATCGCGTGCGCGTGGTGGGCGAGCTCGACGTGATCCTCGAGATGTTGCGCCGGCTGCAGCGCGACGGCGAGGTGGGGCGCCTCGTGCGCGAGGGGATCACGGTGGCAATCGTGGGTCCGCCCAACGCCGGCAAATCGTCGCTGCTCAACGCACTCTTGGGTGAGGAACGCGCGATCGTCTCGGAGATCGCGGGGACGACCCGCGACACGATCGAGGAGTCGATCGCGATCGACGGCGTGCGCGTGCGGCTGGTTGACACCGCCGGGATTCGCGATCACGCCGATCGTTTGGAGGCGGCCGGCATCGAGCGTTCGCAGCGTGCGCTCGCCGGCGCGCGCGTCGCACTCCTCGTGCTCGACGGATCCGCGTCGCTCTCGGCCGATGGGCGCGCGCTTTTGGCACGGACGGCTGCGCACCAGCGCGTCGTGTTCTTCAACAAGGCCGATCTTGGCGAGAGCGGTGCGCGCGACGCCGCGATTCCCGATGCGATCAGCGGGAGCGTTTACGAGCCGGGGACGATTCGCGCGTTACGCACGGCGCTGGCGCGCGCCGGGTGGGGCGGCCAGGCGCCCGATCTCGAGCGCCCGCACCTTGCATCGGTGCGCGAGTTTGCGGCGGTGAACGCGGCGCTGCGCGCGCTCGAGACGGCACGCGCCACGTTGCAAGCGGGCGAGCCGGTCGACTTGATCGTCGGTGACCTGCAGGAGGCCTACGCCGCCCTCGGGCACGTCACCGGAGACGTCGCTGCAGAGGAAGTGCTGGGCGGCGTTTTCAACCGCTTTTGCATCGGTAAGTAGGGGAGAACGACATGCTTGGAGTCTTGGCACGCAACTGGTGGGCGCTGCTGATCCGCGGCATCGCGGCCGTGATCTTCGGTCTTCTGGTGTTCTTCTGGCCCGCCGCGTCGGGATTTGCCCTGGTGATTGTCTTCGGTGCGTACGCGCTGGTTGACGGCGTATTTGCGATCGTCTCCGCGGTTCGCGCGGCCGAAGCGCACCAACGCTGGATCGCCTTTGCGCTCGAGGGAATCATCGGCATCGTGATAGCGGCGCTGGTGTTCTTCGATCCGCTGCTCGTGGGCGTTGCGCTGTACTACACGATCGCGGTCTGGGCGATCCTCACCGGCATACTTGAGCTGGTGGCGGCGTTCCAACTGCGCTCGCTCATGCCCAACGAGTGGATGCTGATTCTCGGCGGCATCCTCTCGATCGCGTTCGGCGTGCTGCTGATCATCTATCCGCTCATTGGGATCCTGACGGTGCTCTACCTGATCGGGTTCTATGCGATCCTCTTCGGGATCGTGATGATCGTCTTCAGTTTCCGGCTGCGGTCGCACGCAACCGCGGCGGCTTAGCCGGGTCCTGGCCCGCCGCCGGGTGCGGCGCAGTGGTAGTCCAGCGTGGTGCTGCAGGCCTTGATCGTCAGGACGGTGATCCGGTTCCCAACGAGCTTGACGGTGAACGTCTGCGGCGGCACGTCGTTGGATTCGACGTTAACGCTGTACGCGCCGGGGGCGAGGTCCTTGAGCGTGAATCGGCCGTGCGCGTCGGTGGTCGCATTGGCCGTCGCCGGGCCGGTGACGTGCACGTGGACTTTGGTCAGCGGTTGCCCGGTCGTTTTGTCGAGCAACGTGCCCGAGAAGGTGGCCAATGCAAGCGCGAAGCTGATGAGTGTGCGGGTGTAGGGAGTCGACATATCTGCTAGACTACCAAATTGTGAATGCGATGCGTGACGACGACGCGGGCGTTATCGTCGTTGGGGGTGGCCACGCGGGCGTCGAAGCGGCGCTGGCTGCCGCGCGCCTTGGTGTCGCGACGCTGCTGGTCACCGGCGATCCGGAGAAGATCTGCACGCTGCCCTGCAATCCCTCGATCGGCGGCAGCGCCAAGGGGCAGCTCGTGCGCGAGATCGATGCGCTCGGCGGCGCAATGGCGCACATTGCCGACCGCTGCAGTTTGCACGGCCGTTTTTTGAACGAGAGCAAAGGCCCGGCCGTGCGCGCACTGCGCCAGCTGATGGATAAGCCCGCGTACGCCCGGCTTGCAATCGAGGTGTTGCGCGCGCAAGCGAATCTGACGATCGTGCACGGCTTGGTCGAGGATCTCGTGGTCGAGGATGGCGCGGTGCGCGGCGTCATCTGCAACGACGGTGCGCACTACTTCGCGCGCAGCGTGGTGCTGGCGACCGGTACGTTCTTGGGCGGTAAAACCTTTCGCGGCAGCGTCGTACAGGCCGAAGGCCGCTTCGGTGAAGCGCCGGCGGTCGGTCTCGCACACGCATTGCGCCGTTTGGGCTTTCCGACGAAGCGGCTGAAAACCGGAACACCGCCGCGCATCGACAAAACGACCGTTGACTACGACACGATGCTCCCGCAGTGGCCGAGCGATGTTCCGCTACGCTTTTCGTACGCGAGCGACGCTACGTTCGCCGGCCCGCAACTGCCGTGTTATATCACCGAAACCAACGAACGCACGCACACGCTCGTGCGCGATAATTTGCTGTATTCACCGCTGTACGGCTTGGATTTGATCGAAGGCATTGGGCCGCGCTACTGTCCCTCGATCGAAGACAAAGTCGTCAAATTTGCACACAATCCGTCGCATCAACTCTTCATCGAACCCGAAGGCTGGAACGAACCCACGCTCTATGTCGGCGGCTTTTCGACCTCGTTGCCGGCCGAGATTCAGATCCAGATGCTGCACACGCTGCCGGGTTTGGAAGAGTGCGTGATGCTGCGCGCGGGTTACGCGGTCGAGTACGACATGGTGCCGCCCACGCAGCTCAACGACACGCTCGAAACGCGTCGCGTCGCAGGGCTCTACCACTGCGGGCAACTCAACGGCACGTCGGGCTACGAAGAAGCCGCCGCGCAAGGGCTGATCGCAGGCATCAATGCCGCACGTGCGGTGCAGGGGCGCGAGCCGCTGCGACTGACGCGCAGTCAGGCGTACATCGGCGTGTTGATCGACGATCTCGTCACCAAAGGCGTCGACGAGCCCTATCGCATGCTGACCTCGCGCGCCGAACATCGCGTGATCTTGCGCCACGACAACGCCGACACGCGGTTAACGCCGATCGGTCGCGAGATCGGACTGATCGACGATGCACTATGGGGTGCGTTCGAAGCGCGACAACATGCGCTGCGCGACGCGATGGCTTGCGCCGAGCGCGAGCGCGTTAGCGTCGAGCGCATCAAGGATCAGCAGTTTGATGCCGGCGCGACACTGGCGGATGCGTTGCGCCGGCCGACGCTAGAGTTTGGTGATATTGCCGAACGCTTCGACCCACGGCTGGATCCCGAAATCGGTGAACGCGCGACGATCGAGCTCAAAGTGGCTGGTTACGTACGGCGTCAGGAAATTGCGATCGAGCGAGCGGCCAAGACCGAGCGCGTGCTCATTCCACGCGACTTCGACTATGCCGATATTTCGGCACTCTCACGCGAAGCGCGAGAGAAATTGAGCGCGCAGCGACCGCGCACGCTCGGCGCGGCAAGCCGGATCCCCGGCGTCTCGCCCGCCGACGTCGCGATCGTCGGGCTCTTTATCGAGCGTGAGCGAGCTTCGCGCGCTTCTTGAGGCGGGCGGCGCGCCGCCCGAGCAGCTCGACCGTCTGGCGCGCTATGGCGACGCCGTCCTGGAAGCCAACCGGCAGTTCAATCTGACCGGCGCCAAGACGGCGATTGAGTTCGCGCCGCACATCCTCGACAGCCTGACCGTCGCGCGCTTGACCCACGTATCATTGCTGGACATCGGCTCGGGCGGCGGCCTGCCGGCGATTCCGCTGGCAATTGTGACCGGGGTGCCGGTGACGCTGATCGAGAGCTCGGTGAAAAAAGCGCGGTTCCTCGCGCACATGCTCGACGAACTGGATTTAGCGGGCGAGGTTGTTGCGGCCCGGGCGGAGGTCGCCGGACGCGATCCGCGGTTGCGCGAGCACTTTACTACCGGCACGGCACGTGCGGTGTCGACCGCACCCACCGTCGCGGAACTGCTCTTGCCGTTCATAGCGGTCGGCGGGGTCGCGGTGCTACAGCGCGGCACGATGGATGAACGCGAGCGCCATGCGCTCACCGACGCGGCGTTGATGCTGGGGGCGCAGGTCGAGGGGGAGACGCAGCTCGACGGCGAGCGCCGGATCGTGCTGGTGCGCAAAACCGCGCCAACCGGGACGCGCTTCCCGCGTCGGACCGGCATTCCGGAGAAGCGCCCGCTCTGCTTTTAGACGCGCGCGAGCGAGACGGCCTGGAGAAACCCGCGAAAGAGCGCGCCGGAGAACGGCTCGTCGAGGCCCATGCGCTCGGGGTGCCATTGCACCGCAGCGAGCCACGGGCGGCGCATCGGGCGCGTCCACTCGATCGCTTCGATCGTGCCGTCGTCGTGGCGGCCCGCGACTTGCAGACCGTTGCCCAGCACGTCAACCGCCTGATGATGGGTCGAGGTCACGTCGCCCTCACGTTGTCCGGTCAAAATTTCCAGCGCCGAACCTGATTCCAGCATCACGTGGTGGCGCCGATCGTCCTCAAGGCGATGTGTTGAAAGGTCGGGTAGGTCGGGCACGAGCGTGCCGCCTTGATACACATTGAGGAGCTGCATCCCACGACAGATCGCGAGCATCGGCAAGCGCCGGGCAAAGGCGGCGTCGAGGACTTCCCATTCGATTTCGTCGCGGCCCGGGTAGGTGATAGACACGCTCGCGTCATCGCGGAAGCCGTACCGGTGCGGTTCGACATCGGCCCCACCGGTGATCACTAGCCCGTCCATCGTGCGCATGGCGGTCCGGTCCGGCTCGCGCTCGGCGCCCGCAAGCCAGAAGGGCTGCACGTCGATCCCGGTCTGCTCGGCCGCGGCCATAAGCGCCCCCACATAAAGGCGATATTTGGGCGTCCCTTGATCGTAGCTCAGCCCGATCTTCATCTGCGTACAAACGTTCGCGCGAATCCCTTCTTGTCATCCCGAGCGTGGCGAACGCAGTGAGCGTAGTCGAGGGAACGAGCAACCCTGTTGCTGCCCGCGAAGACGCTCGTCGCGGCACATCCTGTGCCGCTCCTGCTGCGCGAGTTTTGCGCCACGCCCGACGGAAGCTCGCATCCTGCGAATGGCGCAAAACTTCGAGCCTTCGCTCGACAACAACAGGGTTGCTCGGTCCCTCGACCCACGGTGAGCGTTCCCCGTGAAACTATTGGCAAAATGTTTCACGACGAACAATTTCGCTTTGCTGCTACGATAGAAAGCAATGTACCAGCCCCATCCGCTCGACGTCCGGCTGGCCGAGGCCCTTGCGCCCGGCCGGCTCTACGCCGTCGGCGGGCGCGTGCGCGACGAGCTTCGTCAGGATATCGAAGGCATCGAGCTCCCGGCCAAGGACCTCGATTACGTGGTCACCGGGCTGCGCCTTGACCAGCTGACGCCGCGGCTGGAGCGCCTGGGCCGGGTCGACCTGGTCGGCGCGGCCTTCGCCGTGGCCAAGTTGACCACCGACGGTGCGACCGTCGATATCGCCCTGCCCCGCCGCGAGCGCTCGACCGGCCACGGCCATCGCGAATTTGAGGTGCAGAGCGGGCCCGACGTGCCGCTGGCGGACGATCTTGCCCGGCGCGACTTCCGCATGAACATGATCGCGCGCGCCCTCCCGGGCGGCGAGTTGGTCGATCCGTATGGGGGCATTGCCGACATCCGCGCAGGTCTGATCGACATCCTGACGCCGGCGACGTTCGAGGAAGATCCGCTGCGGATGTTGCGTGCCGCCCAATTCGCGGCCCGCTTCGGGTATGCGCCCACGCCGGCGACGATCGCTGCAATGCGCGCCGCTGCCCCCCTGGTCGCCACGGTCGCGCCCGAACGCATCCACGACGAGTTGGAGAAGCTCTTCGCGCTCGCGCCCCGGCCCTCGGTCGGGCTGCGCCTGCTGGCCGAGACCGGCGTGCTGGCGCAGTTCTGGCCGGAGCTGCTCGAGGGCGTCGGGGTCGAGCAGAACGAGTGGCACGCCTACGACGTCTGGGAGCACAACTTGGCCACGGTCGATGCAACGCCGCCGGGCGATGTTACCTTACGCTTGGCTGCATTGCTGCACGACGTTGGCAAGCCGCGGACGAAGGACGGCCCCCACTTCTATCGTCACGAGCAAATCGGCGCCGAGATGGCCGTCGAGATGCTGCGCCGCCTGCGTTTCGCGAACGAGACGGTCGAGGCGGTCGAACACCTGGTGCGCCAGCACATGTACGTGCAAGATCCCGAGCTGAGCGATGCGGCGATCCGCCGTTTTATCCGCCGCATTGGCTTGCCGCGCTTGGAGCGCCAGTTTGCGGTGCGCCATGCCGACATTGCGGGCTCGGGTTTGCCCAAACGCGACGATACAAACGAGCGCTTTGAAGCACGGGTCTGGGAGGAAGTGGAACGCAAGCCGCCGTTCTCCGTTGCGGACCTTGCTATCAGCGGCGACGACGTCATCAAAGCGATGGTATATGCGAAATTTGCACCGCCGGGATTTCGCGGCGATACGCGTGTCGGCGCCGCATTGCAGTGGCTCTTCGAGCAGGTCACGGAGCGCCCTGAGCGTAACGAGCGGCAAGTTCTCCTCACACTTTTGGACGGCTATCTCGCCGTTCATGACAGAGCCATCGGTTGAGTCGGATTATCGCCCTCGTGAATCAAAAAGGCGGCGTCGGCAAGAGCACGACGGCCGTTAATCTTGGTGCAGCGCTCGCTGTTGAAGGCCGGCGCGTACTCGTCGTTGATTGCGATCCGCAAGGCAATACCACGACCGGCTTCGGCGTCGAGAAACACGGACTGCACCGCGATATTTACAACGTGCTGATGCAGGAGGCGAGCGTCGATGACGTCGTGCAACGCACCGAACTCGACACGCTCACGCTCATTCCGGCGACGATCAATTTGGCCGGCGCCGAAATCGAGTTGGTCTCGGCGCTTTCACGAGAAACGCGGTTGCGGCAAGCCCTGCTGCCGATCGCGTCGCGCTACGATTTCGTGCTCATCGACTGTCCGCCGTCACTCGGTCTCTTGACCATCAATGCGCTCACCGCGGCGGAAGAGATCATCATTCCGGTGCAAGCGGAGTACTACGCGCTCGAAGGACTCTCGCAACTCACCGCCGTCGTCAACCGCGTGCGCAGCGCGCTCAACCCGACGCTTCACGTCAGCGGCGTGCTGGTGACGATGTTCGACGGGCGGACGCGTCTGGCGATGGAAGTGCTCGACGAACTCGAGAAATACTTTCCGCAGCAAATGTTCAAAACCCAGATTCCGCGCAACATTCGCCTCTCCGAAGCACCGTCGTTCGGCAAGCCGGTGATTCTCTTCGACGTCAAGAGCCGCGGCGCGCAAGCGTATATTTCCCTGGCGAAAGAATTGCTCGGAGCGCACGCGCCGGTATGAGTCAACCCAAACGCGGATTGGGCAAGGGCCTGGGCGCGCTGCTCGGCGACTCGCCGGTGCCGACCTCTCCGACGGCCGACGATGCGCTGCGCGAGATTCCGGTCGCGCGCATCACGCCCAATCCTTTTCAGCCGCGCAAGCATTTTGACGCCGCGGCGATGGACGATTTGAAGAGCTCGATCGCCGAATACGGCGTGCTGGTGCCGATCATCGTGCGCCGGCGCGGCGAGAATTTCGAACTGGTTGCCGGCGAACGCCGGTGGCGCGCGGCCGCGGCATTGCAACGGCCGACGATTCCGGCGATCGTGCGCGAATCCGACGACCGCGACTCGCTCGAAGTCGCCATCATCGAGAATCTGCAGCGCGAAAATCTCAATCCGATCGAAGAGTCCGCGGGCTTTGCGAGCTTGATGGACGAGTACGGCTTCACGCAAGAAGATCTCGCGCAACGGCTAGGGCGCAGCCGGCCGGCGATCGCCAATGCGCTGCGTTTATTGGCATTACCCGACGGCATCAAGGTCATGCTGGTCGACGGGCGGCTCACCGCCGGGCATGGCCGCGCGCTGCTTGCCGCGCCGGCCCACGACCGCATGCGGCTCGCCGAGCGCGCCGCCCGCGAAGGGCTCTCGGTGCGCACGCTCGAGAAGCTTTCGGGCGCGGTGAAGACGCCGCCGACTACCGGTCGCGTGCGCGAGCTCTCGCCTGACGAAGCCGAATTCGAGCAGCGCTTACGCGAGCGGTACGGCACGCACGTCGCGCTCGTGCGCGGCGGCAAAGGCGGCAAGATCGAGTTCCGTTTCGCGAGCGAAAACGAACTGCTGCGTCTCTCCGATCTGTTACTCGAGCCGTGATTCCATTCACGCGCATCATGACGATCGTGATGTTTGGAGCACTGTGCTTCCTACTGATCTTGCCGCTTGCGATCGCGCGCCATCAACTGGTCATCGCCGTTGGGATTTGCGTGCTCTTCGTCTGTTATCTCGCGGCGCAGTACCTGCTATGGCGACGAATGAAGCCACGCTCCTGACGCGCGCAGGGCGCGCGGAACGGCTGCACGGTATCTACGCGATCGTGAATGACGACGCGCGCACGCTCGCGGTCGCAAACGCGGCGCTCGACGCCGGCGTGCGCATCGTACAGTATCGGGCGAAGGGCGGGATCCGTGCCGAGACGCTCACCGCGTTGCGCGAGCAAACGCACGCGTACGGCGCGCTCCTCATCGTCAATGATGACTGGCGCGCCGCGCTAGCATTCGATTGCGACGGCGTGCATCTCGGGCCGGATGACGAGGGCTTTGCCGCCGTGACGCCGGTGCGCGCGACGCTGGGCGATCGGCTGATCGGGCTGTCGTGCGGCACGGTCGATGAAACGCTGCGCGCTAATGCGGAAGACGTTGACTATCTCGGCGTGGGTGCCGTCTACGCCACCGGCTCGAAGGCCGATGCCGGTGCACCCATCGGCCTCGACGGTTTGCGCGCCGTTGCCGCGGCGAGCCGTCATCCGGTGGCGGCCATCGGCGGCATTACGCCGGCAACGATCGACGCCGTGCGCGCGAGCGGCGCGGCGATGGCTGTCGTGATTGCCGCGATTGCAGCGGCCCCCGATCCGGCCTCCGCGGCGCGCGCGCTGGTGGAGCGCTGGCATGCCGGCAGGGCGTGATTTTGCCGGCACGTTCCGGGTGCTCAAAGCGCTGTTCACCCCATATGCAGCGCGCTTACACGCCACGCAAGACAGCGACACGTTCTACATGCTCGACGGCGAGTACGTGTCGGACTTCAAGCGCGCGATGGCGTTCGGCGGCGTGCAGATCCGTCGCGCGTACGTGAGCTTTCATCTGCTGCCCATCTATTCGCATCCCGAGCTGCTTAGCCGCGTGAGCGATCCGCTGAAAAAGCACCTGCACGGCAAATCGTGCTTCAATTTCGTGCGCCCCGAACGCGAACTTCTGGTCGAACTCTCGGCATTAGTCGATGCCGGTTTTAGCCTGTACGTGCGCCTGGGATGGGTGAAGTGATCGTTCTCTCGATCGGCACGACGCATCCGTGGAACGTTGCCGGCACTGGGCTCGACGTGCGCATAGGAACGGAACTCGGGGTGCGCGTGCTCACCGTGATTGCCGCGGTCAGCGCCCAGGACGCGCGCGGGGTGCATGCGCTCGAGCCGATCTCCGTCGCGACCGTGCGCGCGCAGCTCGAGGCGATTCGCTGGGATTTGGTCGACGCGGTACGCGTCGGTGCGCTCGGCTCGGCCGCCGCGGTGCACGAGGTGGCGCAAGCGCTCGCGATCGCCGGCAAGCCGGCGGTCATCGACCCGGTGTTGGCGGCGACGGGCGGCGGCGCGCTCGCCGATGACGCCACCCGGCACGCGATCGGCAGCGAACTCCTCGCGCTATCGACCGCCGTTATTACCCCGAACCTCGACGAAGCCGGCGCGCTGCTCGGACGCGAGATCGGCCGGGCGCACCTTATCGATGCGGCGCTCGAATTGCGCGCACGCGGTGCGCGTGCGGTGTTGCTCAAGGGCGGCCATCTCTCCGGCGAACCGTCCGACGTCCTCGCGGACGCCGACGGCGTCGAGATGTTTGTCGGCGGCCGTATCCCCGGCGAGATGCGCGGGACGGGCTGCACGCTTGCAATGGCGCTAGCCTGCGCGCTTGCGCGCGGTGACGACGTACGCGCGGCGGTAGGCTTTGCGCGCGCGTTCGTGCGCGAACGAATTGCGCATGCCGTGCAAGTTGACGGCATGCGTGCGGCGTACTGACCCGCGATGACCACTACGACCGTCAAGCCGCGGGTGATGTCGGGCATGCGCCCGACTGGCGGATTGCATCTCGGCCACCTCGTCGGCGTGCTCACGCAGTGGGCGAACTACTGCGACACGGCCGACGCGTACTTTGAGATCGCCGATCTGCACGCGTTTACGACCGGCTTCGAAGATCCGCAGGTAATTCGCGATGCGCGCATCGAGATGGTCGCAGTCTGGCTCGCGGCCGGCGTCGATCCCGACAAGGCGACGATTTTTTTGCAATCGGCGGTGCCGGAGATATCCGAACTCTACACGCTCCTCTCGATGATCACGCCGATTTCGTGGCTGGAACGCGTGCCGACGTTCAAGGGGCAAATCGAAGCGCTCGGCACGCAGATCGCCACCACCGGCTTTCTAGGGTATCCGTTGTTGCAATTGTGCGACGTGGCGATCGTGCGCGGTGAATTCGTCCCGGTCGGCCGCGACCAAGTCGCGCACCTCGAGCTCGGGCGCGAGGTCGTGCGCCGTTTCAACTATCTCTACGGGAACGGCGCCGAGATTCTCGTCGAACCGCATCCGACGCTGACCGAGTTCGCTGAAGTTCCCGGCACCGACGGGCGCAAGATGTCGAAATCCTACGACAATGCGATTCTCATTGCCGACGACGACGACACCACCACGAAAAAAGTTCGCTCGATGATCACCGATCCGCTCAAGGTCCGGCGCGGCGATCCTGGGCGCCCGGAAGTCTGCCCGGTCTTTGCGTTGTGGAAGTTCGTCAACCCGCTCAAACTCGACATCATCGCCGCGGAGTGCCGCTCCGGGGCGCTCGGGTGCGTCGCCGATAAGAGTGACTTTGCCGACCAATTGAACGACTATCTGCGTCCGGTGCGCGAGCGTCTCGCGATCTATCGTGACGATCCCGCACAAGTCGAACGCATCATCGCGCAAGGCACCGCGCGCACGCGCGAGGTCGCCGCGTCGGTGCTGACCGACGTCAAACGCGCGATGCTGCTGATCTAAAACGCAAGGCCCGGCGCTTACTCACGCCGGGCCTCGTTTTTGATAGGGTTCATCTTGTGTAACCCACTACATGATACCGCGTGGTGCGCGGCGCTAAACCCGCTTGAGCGCGCCTGCTTGCCTGCTCAATGAGAGACCCCGGCGGGCCAGTAACCGCCGGGGTCGTTCCGTAGCACGGGAACGTTTTTAATCGCTATTTGACGACGTGCCAGTCGTCGATCAC
The DNA here is from genome assembly GCA_963837195.1 of Vulcanimicrobiota bacterium. GTDB lineage: Bacteria > Vulcanimicrobiota > Vulcanimicrobiia > Vulcanimicrobiales > Vulcanimicrobiaceae > Aquilonibacter. Next base: position 1,741,927 of record CAWIMO010000006.1, on the reverse strand, counting down.
GTATTGCGTACCGCTCGCCGTGATGGTTAGCGTGCCGTCGCCAAAACAGTCGATGGCAAAGGTGGCGATAGGCGAGCCGCTGCTTGTAATCGTACCGGTGACGAAGTTGGAATTGGTTGGGGAAACATTGGAATTGGTCGTGACGTTGAGCGTGTTGCCGCCGGCGAGGGTGGCATTGGTCACGGTGAGGTTGGCCAGCTCTCCATGCAGGTACGTCGCGGTCACCGGGATCGAATAGTTGCCCTGCGACGTGCCTCCGGCAAGCGTGTACCGCGGCGTCGCGATCGGGCACGTCGTGTTCTCGGAGCCGGTCGCGATCGAGAGCGAGCCGATCGCGCCGGTAAAGACCGTTCCCGCGTGGGTAGCGGCCCAGGTCACCGATCCGTCGCCGTTGAGCGTACGGCTTCCGCCGCTCGAGACGCCGCCGTCCCAACCGAAGGTCTCGTTGAGCGCGGCGATGCCGGTCGCGTTATAGCCGGCCGAGTCGCCACACCAGGCATTGACGCCGCTGCTGCCCGCCTGCATGACCAGCTCGTCGTCGGCGACGACGGTCTTCGACCCGGAAATGTTCGTGGCGCTCGTTGCGTCGCGGGCGAATCCGTCAGCCACGACCGGATAGCCGTCGGAGCCATAGCTGCCATTGATGTAATTCACGGTGCTGGTGCGGGTCGCGATCGGAGTCGTGTCGTTGATCGCGTATTGCGATTCCGTGCGGTTCACCGTTTCCGACGCGCCGTTGATCGTATAGACGCGCACGACGTCGCGCGCGAGTTCGGTGCACGCGGTGTCGTAAAAATATTGTTCCTCGGTCGAGTTGGGATCGCCGTTCTTGTCGGGCGACCAGAACTCGATGCCGTTGGTGCAGGTGCCGCTCGTCAGCATGACGGTTTTGTTCATCGGGCGCTGCGCGGTCTCGGTTCCGCTGGTGGTGTCGTTGAAATCGGCCGTGGTCTTGACCGGATCACCGAGCGCGTTGGTGGTATCGATTGCGGTTTGTGATTGCGTTTGGCTCGATTGCGTCGAGCTGCCGCCGCCCGATGCGGGTGGCGTCGACGTGCCGCCACCGCTGCACGCGGCCAGCGCGATCGTTGCAGCAAGGGCGAGCAACAGGGGAGTTCGCATGGTATGTTCCTCTTCATCTCGTTAGGTGCAGACGGTCTGGCGCATTCGAGCATACGAATTGCAGCGCGCCTCGTGCATTAGGCCGGACTGAGGAAATACTTGGAGAATCACCCCAAAATGAAGCAGCGATTAATCGTTCTGGTATGTGTGTTTGGCGCACTGATTGCCGCGGTACAAAGCGCGCCCGCGCCGTTAACGATGACACAGATCATCGCCGCGCCGCTGTTGCGCCATGCGATAGTCGCCGGCGAGGTGTACGACCTCGATACGCATCGGGTACTGTTTGCGCGCAACGCGCAAACGTTTATGGAAGCCGCGTCGACGACCAAGCTCCTCACCGAAGGCACGAGCCTCGCGCTGCTCGGCCCGGGCTTTCGCTGGATGACGCCCGTCTATCGTACCGGTCAGGTTGACGCGAGCGGCACGCTGCAAGGCGATCTCGTCCTCGTCGCAAGCGGTGATCCAAATATCTCGCAGCGTATCCAGCCCAACGGCACGCTGGCATTCCAGAATGAAGATCACGCGTACGACGGATCCCCGCACACCAAAGCCGTGCCGGGCGATCCGCTTGTGGTGCTGCGTCAATTGGCAGCGCAAGTGAAAGCAAGCGGCGTCAAGGCGATCGACGGCCGCGTGGCCGTCGACGCGTCGCTCTTTGCAAGCCCTGGCCCCGAGGGCGGCACCGGAACGATGGTCTCGCCGATGATCCTCAATGACAATGTGGTCGACGTCACGATCGCTCCGGGTGCGCACGCCGGTGATGGCGCAAGCATCACGGTGTCGCCGCAGACGCCGTACGTGAGCTTCGTCAATCACGCAACGACGAGCAAACCCGGAGGTGAACCCTCGATCGATATGAGCGGCGACGTCATGCAGCCCAACGGTTCGCACGTCGTTACGATTACCGGCGCGATTCCCTCGGGACCGACGATTCTGTTTGCCTATCGCGTTCCGAATCCCGACGTCTTTGCGGCGATGGCCTTCGCGAGCGTGCTGCAGGAAGCGGGAGTTATGGTCACCACGCCCGCGGATGCAAAGCCGTTCGATCCGGCCGCCGCAAAGGCGAGCTACACCGCCGCGAATCTCGTCGCGTCGCACACCTCGCTCCCGCTCGCGCAGGACGTGCGCATTACGCTCAAGCTCAGCGACAATCTCCACGCCGCGATGGGACCGTATACCTGGGCGGTGCACCTCGCGCCGTCGCCGCACGGCGATCTGCTCGCGCAGGGCTTCGCACTCGAGCGGAAGATGTTGCAAAACGCGGGGCTCGACGTCAATAGCGCGTCGATGGAGGACGGTCTGGGCGTCTCGGCGTTTTTTACACCGAATTTCATGGTGCACTATCTTGCCTGGGTGCACACGCAGCGTTGGTACGACGATTTCCACAACGGACTGCCGATCATGGGCGTCGACGGCACGCTGTTCAACATTCAGAACAACTCGCCCGCAGCGGGTAAAGTGTTTGCGAAGACCGGCACGTTCGGTGCTGCCGACGAGCTCAACGCCGGCGAGATCATCACCGCCAAAGGTCTGGCTGGGTACATGACGACGCGCAGCGGTCATCACGTGGCGTTTGCGTTCTACATCAACCGCTCGTCGGGCAAAGGCAGCATCTACGACGACAAAGACATCGCGCACGCCAACGGCGAACTGCTCGGTGCAATGGCGACGGCGGCGTGGCTATCGTTGTAGCCAATACTTGTCATTCCGAGCGTAGCGGAAAACTACACGGAATACTTGGTTGGAACGCGGGCACATACGCGCTTACCGATAGCGGGCAGCAGGCCTTCGCGCGGATGATCGGCCAGTATTCCACTGCGCTCGACGCCTGGGACACGGCCGTCTCGCAAACTGCGGATGCATCGCTTTCATCGGCGCTTGTGCCGCAACCGAATGAGTAACCGACGCCATTGAAGCCCGCGGTGGCCCCCACTTCGGAATCGATGGTGATTTAGACCCCGTCTACCTGTCTTACGTCAACGGCTCGCTCCAGGCGCAGATTGCCATGTTATTATTTTATGGTGGTGGAAGCGTCGCGTCTGAAATCGTCCATCCTACCGGCAATGAGGACCTCTATCGCAATCCTTACGTCTATGTCGACCACTATCTCGGAAGCGGCGGACTGATGGCAGTGACGCCGGCGACCGGGACGGCGAAGGGATTTTACCAGGACGATGCGCTGCAATATGCAGAGCAATGGATTGCGAGTAACGGGCGGCAGCTTCCGTCCGACGCAGTGCTAACGTTTGCCGGGGCGCAAACAATCTCGCCAACCGCAACCGCCCCCACCAGCGACGCGCCGACTCCACAGAATCGCCAGTACATGTTCGTGTGGCGTCACGGGAGTTCGGGGCTGTTAGGCAGCGACAAGATTCAAATCAACATTGACGACGCGGGTGTATGGACAAGGACCCCGGAAACCGTCGGCGGGACGTATAATATCAAGTGTCAGTGTATGATTCCGAAGACAATATTCGTGAACACACCGCCGTGGATTCCGGCTTATCACGTGCATCTCTACACGCGACTTTGGCGCACGATCGGTGCCCCATTGCAGCCTGTCGCTTCCTCAAGCACGTATTCGTCGTACGTCCTTTGCGGTAGTGACATCGGGAATCCCAGAGCACCGCGTCACCCTGCGGCGCAATCCAGTCGGGCGGCAGGACCATATTCGTGGACCTGTCATCCGGGGCAACAACCGGCAGCGAAGGAATTCAGTAAGGGGTGAAGCCCGCTATGAAAATCGTGATCGGGCTTGTTGTTGGTCTGCTGCTGGGCGCGTCGATCGGCTTTGCGGTTGGACACAAGGCGGGTAACGGTCAAACCGAGCAGGACACGGTCATCGTCGAGAACTTTAGGGACTACACAAGATGTGTCGCCGAGATTCGGCGACACCGTTGGCCGCCCGCTAAGACGGTGCAGGAGACCGTCGCCGCACAGAATCGTGCATTCTATTTGTTGGCTGCGATGTACGACTGCGGAAGCACATCCGGGATTGGGGGCCGTCGGCTGCTCGAACTTTCGCCCTATAGCGGGTTTTTGCCGGCTAGCCCGCTTGCGCTCAAGCTTTTTCCGCCTCCTACCCCTTGAACTTCGGCAGATACTCCCCGAGTTGGTGCAGCGCGTAGTCGATGTCGGCGAGCGACGCCGCGTACGAGAAGCGTAGATAGCCTTTGCCGGCTGGTCCGAAGCTCGAACCGCCGCCGCATGCGACGCCGGCCTCCTCTAAGATGAAGCTCGCGAGCGCTTTATCGTCGGTCGTGATCTGCGAGACGTTGGGAAAGGCGTAGAACGCGCCCTCGGGCAGGGTACAGCGTACGCCGGGCAACGCGTTGAGCCCAAGGACGAGCTTATCGCGGCGCTGACGGAAGATATCGTTCATCTCGCGCACCGCCGCATCGGGTCCAAGCAGCGCCTCGATGCCGGCCTTTTGCACGAACGACGTGACGCAGCTAAACGTGTTGTTGTTGAAGAGCGTCACGGCTTTGCACAGGTCTTCGCGGCATGATCGCATAGCCCAAACGCCAGCCGGTCATCGCGTACGCCTTCGAGAAGCCGTCGACGATGATCGTGCGCTCTTGCATGCCGGGCAACGACGCGATCGAGACGAACTCGGTATCGAGATAGAAATTGCGGCTATAGATCTCGTCGGCGATCACCAAGAAGTTGTGTTTGTTCGCGAGCTCGGCGATCCGCTCGAGATCCGAGCGCAGCAGCACGCCGCCGGTGGGATTGTGCGGCGAATTGATCATCACCGCTTTGGTCTTGTCCGAAACGCGCGCAGCCAGCTCTTCGAGATCCATGCGCCAGTCGCGCTCTTCGTGCAACGGAATGCGTACTGCGTTCGCTTGCAGATAGCTCGACGCCGAAGCGTAGGCGGGATATGCCGGATCGAAGTAGACGAATTCGTCGCCCGGATCGAAGATCGCGGAAAGAATATTCCAGATGATCGGTTTTGCGCCCGGCGAGATCGTGACGTTCGCAGCGGTGTACGGCGCCGGCATCTTGCGAAAGCGGGATGCATAATCGGCCACGACATCGCGCAGTTCTTGCGTACCTTGTGACGGCGTATAGTGCGTATCGTGACCCAAGAGCGAGTCTACCGCCGCACGTTTGATGTTCTCCGGCGTGTCGAAGTCAGGTTCCCCGATCTCCATATGCACGACGCGGCGTCCCGTTGCCTCGATCTCGCGCGCACGCTGGAGAATTTGGAACGCGTTCTCGGAGCCAAGCCGCGAGAGCGCGCGCGTAACAAACGACTTTTCTGTTGCGAGCATGTGGATTATTCCCCAGGTTGCGTCCCGCTCGCGGCGAAGGTTCACCGCGTCATGCGCACCCTATCTGAAGTTTTTGCACCGGGAGCACCAACGTTACCAGAAGGGCTTCGGACGCTCGTCGTTTCGCCCGACCGCGAGTTGGAACCTGGGATGACGGTGCGCGCGACCTTCACGTTCCGCAATCAAGGCGGCGCACCGGCAACCGGCGTGCGCGTACGTTTCAATCTTCCCGACGGGCTGGTGTACCTGGTCGGCACGGGGCAGCTCGACGGGCTAAGCCTCGACGACGAGCAAGGGTAACTCGCCGCTGCTCGCGCGCAGCGGCGCCCACATTGGCGACATCGATCCCGCCGAAGAACGCCGGATCGAGATCTCGTATAGTGTGGCCGGCGCGATCGAGAACGGCACGATGATCGAGCTGCAAGCGGCGGTCGCTTCCTTTGAGGTGCCGCCGGTCGGCTCGAATATCGTTCGTCTGATCGCCCGGAGCCGGCCGCAGCTCGAAAATTCGCTGACCGGCGTCTCGATCGAGGCGCGTTCCGAACCGGTCCCGGGTGCCGAGGCACAGATTACCGTGCGGCTGCACAACGCCGGCGAGTCGAGCGCGCACGACGTCGTCGTGGTGGCACCGATCCCCGAGCACACCCGCTACGTCCCCAACTCCGCACGGGTCAACGGTCGCGAGATCGAGCGGGACCTCGGCCAGCCGTTCGATCGCGTACACGCGCCGATCGTTACGCCGGCGCTGGCCGCAAGCGCAAGCTCGACGCTCGTCTACCGCGTCCAGATCGCCTCGCCGCTCCACGACGGCACGGCAATCGTGGCTCACGCGCACGTCGCCTCGCAAGAAACCGCCGCGTTTGCGCTCGACCCGGCGTCGCTGGTCGTGCGCTCGACGCCGGACTTCGATGACGATCGCACCACCTTTACCGTCGAACCGGCCTACGACGTGCGCCCGGGTCAGCGCGTGACGATGGCGCTGTGCGCGTTCAACGCCGGATCCGCCGCCGCCGAAAACGTGACCGCCGTGCTCGAGCTGCCCGATACATTGGTACCGGTGCGCGGCGCGACGGTGATCGACGGGCGTCCGATCAAAGAAACCAAGAAGCGCGAGACGCTCAGCTTCGATCTCGGCCGCGTCGACGCCGACGAGCGCTGCGATCTGGTCTGCGAGGCGATCGTCGTGTCGCCGCTGGCTGACGGTTCGACGATCGAGGTCGCCGCGACGCTATCGTGGGAACCAGCGCGCGGTGACGATTCGCAGCGCCGCTTCGAGCGCACGATCGCGATTCACTCCGAGCCCGCGCTACCGCCGCGACGCAACGCGATCGCGCGCACGCACGGCGAGGTGGTCAAGCCGGGCGAAGAGATCGAAGCCACCGTTTTCCTTGCCAACGAAGGCAGCGCGAGCGCGACCGACGTGGTGCTGCACTTGCGCCTGGATCCGGCATTAGACGAAGTCCGGCTTACCGAGAAATCGTCGCGCGTCTCCCTCGACGGCGACACCGCCGAGATCGGCAGCATCGAGCCGTACGCGCAGCGGCGCTTCGTGTTGCGCGCGCGCGTGCGTTCGCCCTACGCGGATCGCAGCGAGTTGCGCGTTGGCGCCAGCGTGCACTCCCGTGAGCTTGGCGAAACTGCGCTGGGCGAAGTATCCTGGCGCGTCGACGCGCACCCGTCGTTCTCACCGAAAACGTCGAGCTTGCGGTTGGAGAGTGAAGAAGTGCTGCGCCCCAATCAACTCGCCGACTGCGCGGTGACGGTGACCAATGTCGGCAGCGACGTCGCCCACAACGTGCGCGTGCGGTTGTATATTTCGCCCGAAGCGCGCTTGGAAACGGTCGACGGCGCGACGCGCGAAAAAACGAAGCTCGTCTTCGGGGAGATCGGTCCGGGTGCGACGGTGGAAGCGCGGCTCGGCCTGCGCTTGTTGCGCAGTCTGGCCAAGGAGTATCCGGTCACGGTCGACGGCGTGTTGACCGCGGATGCGATGCTACCGGTGCCGCTCGAGCGACTGACCATTGCCACCACCGCCGAGCCGGACTTCTCCGTCGGTTCGCTGCGCAGCGAACCGATCGACGTGGTCGACGTCGGCGAAACGATCGAGTGGACGCTGCACGTGCGCAACGGCGGCGACGGTCCGGCGCGACGGGTTCAGATCTACTGCGCGCAACCCGTGTCGTTGATCTATGTGCCCAATTCGACGAGCGTCAACGACGTGCCGATTCGTGACGTCGGCGCGCTCTCGGCCCTTTCGAGCGAGCGCGGCATCGTGCTCAACGACGTCGATCCGGGCGTCGAGGCGACGATTCGTTTCCGCGACGTCGTGCACAACGGCTTACCGGCAGGCGAGGCGATCGTCCGCGTCGCTACCGTCCACTACGACGGCGATCGTCACGACGAAATGTCCTCGAACGAACTCAAAGTGCGCGCGACGCCGGTCTTTGCCAACGCGATTCCGGGCCTGCCCTTCGGTCTCGACGGCATGGTCGGTCCGGCGTTCGGCAGCAGCCAGCGCATGTTGACCGAAGATCGCTTCATGGAGTTGCCGCCGGCGACGCCGGTGAGCGGGAACGGCGATCTCTCCGGCGGGCGCATTGGCGGCAGCGAGTATCCGGCGCTCGCGGCGGCGAGCAACGGCTCGAGCGACGCCCCCGACGGTACGCTGGGGGCCGATCGCGTCGGCGTAGCGGTGACGTTCACGGCGGAGCGCCACGCACGCGTGCTGCGCTTCCTCGACGAAGCGCGTTTCGACGGGCTGATCACGCATCTGTTTGCAATGCGCGCCTTCTTTCCGGAAGCCATCGGTGACACGCACGTCGGCGCGGTAGCCTCGATGCGCGAAATGCTGCGCGACGAAACCGATCGCCTGTTCATCAAGCTGCGCTTGCCGAGTTACGTCATCGCGCCGCGCGACATCGAGACGCCGTCGATGCGCGCGACACTGGAACGGCTCTTGCACGACACGGCGGCGGCGCGCAGCATCCCGGCCGAGACGCCGGGCGCAACCGTGGTGTTGCGGGGCAGCTACGATCCGCACGCGATGGCCGAACTGGGGGACCGGCTCGCGGAAACGGAACTCGCCTCGGCGTTGCCGTGGGCGATTCTCGCCCGCTTCTTGCCCGACGGCAGCGCGCAATTCGCGCATTACCGCAGCATGCTGGTCGCGCGGCTGGACAGCTTTGTCGACGCCGACAGCACCGAGTTTCTCGATGCGTTGCAGCGACGTCGCGACGTGGCGCTGGATGCGGCACTCGACGTGGTACGTACCTCGCTGCACGCGAATGCTGTTTAGAGTCGCACCGTGTCGTTGATCGCGACGGCGGCGCTTCTCGCCCTGATCGCGGGAATTTTGCTCGCGGTCTACGCGTGGCGGGCGCCGCGCCGTCTCGCGCAAGCGCAGCTCGCGCGCGAGGGAGCGCCGCTGCAAGCAACGACCGCCTGGACCAATGAGGCAGGCGAAGAGTTTGCCGGGCTTTCCGAAGCGGCGCGTTGCGATCTGGTCTTTGCCGTCGCCGCGCTCGACGACGAACGCTCCAAGCACTTACTCGAACACGCGCTGAACGATCCGGCCGAACCGGTCTCGCTTGCCGCAGCGCACGCGTTGGCCGGTCACGGGCGGCGCGGGTTCGTCGACGCCTATCTTGCGAGCCACCCCGGCGCCCGGGCCGACCGGATCGCGCAGGCCCTCGCCTTGCTTGACTAAAAAGGAGGGCACGTGGCTTCGACGTCGTTGACAGGGATCTTCGCGCCGGGTTCGCCTGCGTTAGTCGAGAGTCTGCGGACGCTCGTACTTGAGCCCAATCGCGCGGTCAGTCCGGGCGAAACGATTCGCGTGCACTTCTCTTTCTCCAACCTCGGCGGCGCCGCAGCCACCGGCGTCCGCGTGCGCTTCGCGCACCCGCAGGGCGTCGAACATCTTGGCGCGGGCGACACGGTCGACGACGCGGCGCTGGGCGAAGGCTCGTTCATCGATCCCAATGGTGCGGCGATCGGCGATTTGGAGCCGAACGGGCAACGCCGGGTTACCGCCGTCTTCCGGGTCAACCCAACGATCGAGGACGGCAGCGAACTCGTCTTTCAAGCCGCGCTCGTTACCGATCAAACGCCACTCGTCGGTTCGAACATCGAGCGGCTTTTCGTACGCAGCCGCCCCGATCTTCAAAACAGCGCAACCTTCGTCACGATTGCCGCCGCGAGCTCACCGCGTCCGGGGGAGGCGATCACCGTGCGTGCGGTCGTGCGCAATACCGGCAGTTCCAGCGCGCACGACGTCGTCGTGGTGCTGCCCGCGCCCGATCATACTACCTACGTGACCGGCAGCGCGCGGATCGACGGCCGCGTCGTCGCCGGCATCTTGGGCGAAGCGTTCGATTACGACAGTTCGGCCGTGGTGAGCGAGCGGCTCGCTCCCGCGCAGTCGGTGGTCGTCGAATTCCAAGCGACGATCGATTCGCCGCTCGGCGACGGGACGCGCATCAGAGCGCAGGGTACCGTTGGTTCGCGCGAGACGTCGGAATTTTCGATCAGTTCGTCGGAGATCGTCGTTGCCTCGCCGGTCGACTTCGATGGTGAAGAGACCGCGCTCACGGTGATTAGCGATGACGTCGTGACGCCGGGGATGCGCGTGCCGATGGTGCTGCGTGCCATGAATACCGGCACCGGCATTGCCGAGCGCGTGCAAATCGTATTCATGTTGCCGCAAGGCTTGGTCTACGCGCCGGGAACGGCGCACGTCGACGGTCAGGCGGTGAGCGACGACGCCATTAGCGATTTGACGTTTTCGCTGGGCTCGCTCGCCGCAGGGCGCATGGTCGAGGCCGGGATCACCGCAACCGCCGCAGTGCCGGCCACCGCGGAGACCGCGCTGCCGATCGACGCGGCGCTGCGCTGGAATCCTTCGACCGGCTCAGGAGGTGAGCGCACGTTTTCGCGGCGGCTTACCGTACGCGTCGCGCCACGTTTCAGCCGCGCACGCAACTACGTCGAAACCGATCGCGGCGTTGCTCAGGCACGCGAAGAGCTGGCCTTTACGGTCCACGTCTTCAACGACGGCACCGCGCCCGAATCCGACGTGCGTCTGCGCTTGATCCCGGGACTCTATCTCGAAAATCTGCGCATCGGCGAGAGTGCCGAAGATACGATTCCGTACGACACGCCGGTGGCGCTCGGGTTCGTGCATCCGCACCAAGAGCGAGTCTTCACCGTACTGACCACGATTGCGTCGCGCGTTCCGGATCGTTCCTCGGTCACGCTGGGTGCGGTGCTCGAGCACGGCGGCGGCGCGATCGATCTCGGTACCGCAACCACCGTCGTGCGCTCGCGTCCGACGGTTGAGAGCGTAGCGTGGGAGCTGACGTCGCACGAACCGCTGCGTCCCGGACGGACGGTCGACGCGATCGTACGCGTGGTCAATTCGGGTTCCGATGTGTTGCGCGACGCACGACTCTCGCTCACGCTACCGCCGGAGCTTGCGATCGAGCGCGCGGTCGATGCGCGGCGCGATCGCGATGGTCTCGCCTTCGCAGATATTCCGGCCGAAACGACGCACGAGTCACGCATCACGCTACGTCTGCTGCGCGCGGTCGGCGGCAACCGCACGCTGGTGCTCGAAGGCTGGCTGCACGGCAAAGGCATCAGCCCGGTGCAATTCGCACCGCTCGACGTATCGACGTTCGCGCAAGCGCAATTCGCGCAGAGCGCGCAGATTCTCGCGATACCGTCCGAGAGCGTCAATGCAGGCGAGCGGCTGTACTACGAAATTCGCTTGCGCAACGACGGCGACGGTCCGGCCGACCGTTTGACCGTGCGCGTCGTCGCAACCAACTTGGCCGTCTATATGCCGTCGTCGACCACGATCAACGGCCTAGCGGTCGCCGACGACTCGGGTTCCTCGCAATTGTGGTCGGCGCGCGGTCTGGTGCTCGCCGACGTCAATCCGAATATCGATCTGCGTATCCGTTGGGAGATGATGGTCATGGCGCCGCTCGCAGCCGGCACCGCGCTCGACACGCGCGCGATTCTCGAGTGGGGCCAGGGCACGACCTTTGCCGTCGCGGCGCCGACCGTGCGCGTGCAAACGCAACCGAGTTTGAGTGAATCGACGGCCGGCACACCGCTCTCGATCGCGCGGACCTTCCCCGCCGAGAAACCCGCCGTCGAATTGCCCCCGCTGCCCGTTCCGTCCTTCGAGACGCCTGCTTCGCAGGCTCCTCAGGATGACAGAGGTGTTAGCGAAGGGAGTGCACCGCGAGCGATCACCGAACTGGTCGAGTCGATTACGATCGCGCAAGAATCCTTCGAGGCGCCCGTAGCGGGCGCACCTCAGGATGACGTGGTGCGCGTTGCGGCGCCGGTGCTCTACCTCGATTTCAGCGCCGATCGGCTGAGCAACACGCTGCGCATGATCGAACGCAGCACGAGCGCCGGTGGACTGGTCCAGCACCTCTTCGCCGTGCGGCTGCTCTTGCCCGAGCATGCGCAAGACGCGCCGGGTTCCGTCGACGAGGCCTTCGCCAACGCTAGCCGTGCGCTGCGCGCGCCGCTGGAGAAACTATTCGTGCGTCTGCGGATGCCGCGCTTGACGATTACCGGCAAGGATTTAGAGGATCGCGAGAGCCGCGAAGCGTTGCGCGACATAGTCGAGAGTTTGAGCTTCGCGCCGACCGCCTCGCCGAAAGCACCAAGCGAGGGCACCACGCGTGTCGCCGGCGCGATCGAACTTGACGTCGTGCGCGCCTTGTTGCCGGATCTCGAGTCGGCCCCGCTCGGTGCGGTGACGCCATGGCTGATCAACGCGCAGCTACTCGGGTCGACGGTCTATCACGGCAACGATCGCAGTGATGCGCTCGAGACGTATCGGGGCGAACTGCTCCACGTGCTCTCCGTCTTGAACGAGCTGCCGATCGAAGAGTTCCATCGGGTTTTAACCTCGAGCGTCAATCGCACGCTCGACGAAACGCTGGCCAACGCGATCGACGCCTTGCGCGGCGCGGCGCAGATTGCAGCTGAATAATCCCGGCGCGGTAATCCTCCTCGTCGTCTTTCTTGTCGGCGCCGCCATGTTCGCCGTAGGAACGTTGCTGGTTCGCCGTGACCGGGTTCCGCGCGAGCCCGCGCAACCCGCCGAAACGCACGAGCAACGTCTCGAATTGGTCGAACGCTTGGCAATGGTCGGTCAGCCGTGGTGCATCGACGAATTGCGTGTGATCCGCGAAAAAGACGCCGATCCGTTGGTGCGCGATGCTGCCGACGCGGCGCTGATGGTTATCGCTTCGCGCTAGCGCCGTGCGTTAGGGCGCGTAGGCCGCGCTCTTACCGAAATACTTGACCAAAATGTCGCGTGCAATCGGTGCGGCGACGGTCGCGCCGTAGCCGCCGCTGCGGTCGACGAACACCGCCATCGCGAGTTTGGGATGGTCCGATGGCGCCCAAGCGATGAACCACGTCGTGTTGGCGCCGGAGCCGTTGGTACCGGTTTCCGCCGTACCGGTCTTGCCGGAGAAGGGCAAGCCCGCAATTTTCAAACCGTAGGCCGTGCCGCCGGGATCGGTGACTTTCGCCATGCCTTCGCGCACCAGTTTGAGCGCTTCTTGCGTCGCGGGGACTTGGCGAATCACGTACGGTGCGAACGTCTTGATGATTTGACCTTGCGGCGTGCGTATTTCGCGCACGACTTGTGGACGATAGAGCGTGCCGCCGTTGATGACTGCCGACGCGATGTCGGCCATCTGCAGCGGCGTCGCTTGCATCGCGCCTTGGCCGATGCCGAGCATGCAGACTTCGCTGGGTTCCATCGGCACGCCATAGACTTTCATCTCCCACGCGTTGGTTGGCCAGTTGCCCGCATTCTCGCCGGGCAAATCGATGCCGGTCTTGGTGCCGATGCCGAAAAGGCGAGCCCACTTGCTTAGGCGCGTATACCCCAAGCGCCACGCCATTTGATAGAAGAAACCGTCCGACGACGCCGCGAGCGCCGGTACGAAGGTCGTGTTGCCGAGGCCGCCGGCGGCGATGTCGCGCGCGACGTAACCGCCGCAATTCCAATAGCCGGTGTCGTAGACGACTTCGTGCGGCTTGACCAAACCTTCGGAGAGGACGCCGCTGCCGGTCACCATCTTGAAGGTCGAGCCGGTCGGCGTGGCAGCCCCGATCGCGTTATTGAAGAGCGGATCGGTTGGATCGAGCAGGTAGTGCGAGACGCGCTTCCAGTTGTCGGCGGCAAAATCGTTGGGATCGTATTCGGGATAGCTCGCCATCGCGAGCACGCCGCCGGTCCACGGGTCGAGAACCACGACCGCACCCGCGAGTCTGCGCCCGTGCGACCACTTCGCGATGCCGTCGTCGAGGGCGCGTTGTACGATTCGTTCGAGCCGGCCGTCGACGTTGGTGATCAGCGTGTCGCCCGGAATCGCCGCTTTCGAGGGCAGCTTGATGCTTGGGACGACCTGATCCTGGGCGTCGACGACCACGCGCTGGCCGCCGGCCTCGCCGCGTAAGTACTTGTCGTACACGTATTCGAGGCCGTCTTTACCGATGACGTCGTTGGGCGTATAGCCTTCGTGCTTGCGCCGCTCGTATTCGCTTTCGCTGATTTGCCCGACATAGCCGAAGATCGATGCACCGGTTGCGCCGAGCGGGTAGTCGCGAATCGGTTGCACCTCGAGATCGACGCCCTGCACGTCACCGAGCAGCTCCGAGAGACGCGCGACTTTGGCCACCGGCAAATCGCTCGCGAGCACCACCGGACCGTAGGGCTCGTAGGTCTGCACTTGTGCGAAGTTCTCGTAGTTCACGCCGCGGTGGTGCAGCAGGCGATAGCGCAGCTGCGACTCGTCAATGCCGAGCGTGTGCGAAAGCGTCGCAAGCACGCTATCGATATCGGTGATCTCCGACGGAATCAATCCGACGACGAATGACGGCCGGCTGCGCACGAGCACGTGACCGTCACGATCGTAGATTATCCCGCGCGGTGCCGCGACTTCGATCAATCGTACTTGATTCTCCAGGGCCGCCGCACGATAGCGCGCGCCCTGTACCAACTGCACCTGGATCAGTTGCACGACCAGCGCGATCACGGCGATCGCGAGGATCGCGATGAACCCGGCAATGCGCCAGGGGGAACGTTCCCAGGAGATGCGCGGAGCGCGCCGGCGGTCGATGATCATGCGTAGCGGCTGTCGAGACGGCGGTTAATGACGATGACGACCATCATTACCAGGGCATTGAGCAACGCTTCGAACAGCGCTTCGTGGAAGTGGATCATCGCGACGCCGCCGGGATAACCTTGAAAACTCATCACGACCCAAAAGATCAAGCGCACCAAGAGCGTCGCGACCAACGTGATCGTGGCGACCAAAGGAATCGAATCGGCAAAGAATCCACGCGAGATCGAACTGCAGAAGATCGCCACCGACGTCATCGCGATCGTCCATGCCCCGCCGCTGATACCGAACGTAAGCAGGTCGAGTGCGAAGCCGGCAGCCAGGCCGTACGCTGCGGCGCGCCACATCTCGACGCGAATCGCATACCACACGACGGCTACGAAGACAAGATTGGGTTCGACGTTACGGATCGTGAAAACGTGCATGACGCAGGCTTGCACGACTAGCGCAAGCAGCAACCACGCAACGGAAACGTACCAGGCGGGGGCGGTGACCCGCGGGATGTGAATTCTATTGCGGGACGACGACAACGCGATCGAGGGTGCCGAGATCGACGGCAGGCCGGAGGACGGCGGTTTGGTAGAGCGTCGCGTCGCCGCGCTCGATGGAAACGATCGTGCCGATCGGCACGCCGGAATGGAACGACCGGCCTTGACCGGTAACGATCACGTCGCCGCGTTTGATCGGCGCATCTTGCGGAATGTACTCGACGCGCACGCTCGAGAGATTGCCACGCGCGATGCCCCAGTAGCGTCCGCGGCGCGTTACCGCCGGAATGCGGCTGGTGTAATCGGTAATGAGCACGACCTCGCTCGAGAACGGTCCGACCGATTCGACGCGTCCCACGACGCCGGCACTTGCGATTACACCGTCATCCTTGTGTACGCCGGCATTGCTGCCCCGGTCGATCGTGACGGTGCGCGAGTCGTTCTCCGGCGGAAAGCCGATCACGCGCGCTTCGACGCCGATAGGATTCGCCTCGATCGCCGGCTGGACGCTAACCTCCGAGGCATACTGCGCGGCGAGTTCGTGCAGGCGAGTGTTCTCAGCGGTGAGAGCGCGATTCTCATCGCGCAACTGCGCATTCTCTTTTTCCAGCGACGGCAACGCGGCGACCGATGCGCCCGCACCGCGCGCACCGTCGATCACGGTCGTGGTCGCGCTTTGAGCGAACGACGCAAGCGCGGTCGCAATCGCAGTAAGCGGACTCGTCGTGCCCGCGCGTTCGGCGTTGATTTGCACGAGCGCCAGCGTCGCCGCCACGATGATGACGGCGATTAGCGCGAATAATTTGCGCTCGTCGCGATAAGTAAAGATGGCCGGCTCCCGAAAAGGCCTTATTCGTTGTGGGCGCTCTTCGCCAGCGGTAAGGTAAAACCCAACCGGCGCAATGCCCGAACGAAGCGGGCAAGCGGGAAGCCCATCACGGTATAAAAATCGCCGTCGATCGACTCCACCAATGCCGCGGCGCGACCTTGGATGCCGTACGCGCCGGCTTTGTCCATCGGCTCGCCGGAGGCGACGTACGCTTGGATCTCGTCGTCGCGGAGCGGATAAAAGCGCACCAGGGTGGTCGAGCACTCCTCAGTCAAATCGCGGCGTCCCGGGAAAGCGATGGCGTAGGCGGTATGCACGACGTGCCTGCGCCCGGAAAGCGTTCGCAGCATCGCGGCGGCCTCCGCACCATCCCGCGGTTTTCCCAGCGCGATCCCATCGACGTCGACCACAGTATCGGCGGCCACGACCAAGTCGTCGGGAAAGCGTGCTTGCACGTCGCGCGCCTTGGCCGCCGCATGGCGCGCTGCAAGCTCGGCCGGAGCAATCGACGGATCGTCGGGCTCGTCGTAGCCGCTGGGTTCGACCCGAACGGCCAGGCCGAGCGAGCGCAGAAGCTCGAGCCGGCGCGGGGAGGCGCTGGCGAGCACGATCGATTCGAGAATCACGGGTCCTTCTTATTGCCATGCTACGATGAGGCCTAGATGAGGGTCGCTGCGCTAGCACTCAGTTTTGGCCTATGTGTTTCGTGCGCCACGCCGGCGGCTCGATTCAGCGGAACCGTCCAAACGGAATACGTCTCGGTTGGAAGCCAGGTCGGCGGGCGGGTGATCGAGACCGACGTCGCCGCTGGTCAGACGGTCAAGCGTGGAGCCGTTATCGTCCGGCTGGATCCCGCGATGCCGCAGGCCACCTACGATCAAGATTTGGCGCAGGCGCGCGCCGCGCGGGCCTCGCTGCGCGCATTGCAGAGCGGCACGTTGCCCAGTCAAATCGAACAAGCACGCGGCGCGAGCCTCTCGACCGGCGCGAACTACACCCAGACGGTCGGCGGTGCTCGCGACCGGATAGCGGCGGCGCGTGCGGCGGTCGCCAATGCGCGCGCGAACGAGCGGCTGGCCGAAAAAACCTACGCACGAACGCAGGCACTCGCCGCCACCGGCGACGTGTCGCGCGAGAGTTTGGATCAGGCTCGTGCCGCTCGCGATCAAGCGCGTGCGGCCGTGCGTCAGACCCAAGCGCAGCTGGCGCAACTCGTCCGCGCCGATATTCCGGGTGAGAGTGCATCTGCGCGTGCAAACGCCGTTGCGGCGAGCCGAAGCTTTTCGGCGGTCGTGACCAGCTCGGCGGCCCAGATCGCGCAGGCGCAGGCGCAAGTGCGCAGCGCCGATGCAGCAGCGGCGCACGCGCTTGCCGAGCTGCGCGAAGCAACGGTGTATTCGACAGCCGACGGCGTCGTTGCCAGTTTCAATCTGCACCCGGGCGATATGCTCGCTGCCAATCAGCCGGCCGCGGTGATCGACACGTTCGCCGACCCGTACGTGTACATCTATGCTTCGCAAAATGACTTGCAGTCGATTCGCAACGCAAAAACGCTCGCCGTACATTCCGATGCCGGTGCCGGCACCTTTACGGGACGCGTCGAAGCCTACGATCGCCAAGCGCAGTTTACGCCGCAAAACGTCGAGACGGCCGATCAGCGCGCGGAGCTCGTCTATGGCGTCAAGGTGCGCATTGCGGATCCCGATCACAAGTTGCTCGACGGCACGACCGTGACAGTCGATCCGCAATGAGCGATCCCGCGATTGTGCTCGACGGGCTGACCAAACGCTACGGCCTGCATACCGTCGTCGATCGCGTGAGCTTTTCGATTCCCGCCGGCAGCATTTTCGGCTTTCTCGGACCTAACGGCAGCGGCAAGACCACAACGATCAAGATGCTCTGCGGGCTCGTTCGACCGACCGCCGGCGATGCGCACGTCGCCGGGTACGACGTCGAAACGCAATCCGATCGAGTACGCCGCTCGATCGGGTATATGGCGCAGGGCTTCTCGCTCTACGGCGATCTCACGGTCGACGAAAATCTCGAGTTTTACGCACGCGCGTACGGGATCTCGGGCAGCAATCGCGCGGAGCGCAAGAAGCGCGTCGTCGACATTGTCGGCATTGGCGAGTATCTGCACTATCTCTCGGCGAGTCTCTCGGGCGGATGGCAGCGTCGTCTCGCGCTTGCGTGCGCGCTCATGCACGATCCGCCGGTGGTTTTTCTGGATGAGCCGACCGCCGGGATCGACCCGGTCGCACGCCGCGACCTCTGGGATCTGCTCTTTACCCTCGCTTCGGCCGGCAAGACGTTCTTCGTAACGACGCACTACATGGACGAGGCGGAGCGCTGTTCGTCGCTGGCCTACATCTTTCAGGGACACGTGCTCGCCAGCGGATCGCCTGAGGAGATCTGTTCGCTACCCGACGTCACGCCGAGTGGTACCGTGCGCTACGCGGTTGCGACCGATGACGTGATGGAGACGTTCCGGCGCGTGCACGACCTGCGCAGCGTGCGCGATGCAACGATCTTCGGGCGCGACATTCACGTCGTGGTCGATCGCAACGTCTCCGCCGGCGAGGTCGCAGCGACGCTGGGGATGGATCCATCTCGTGTCTCGGTCATCCGCCCCTCCCTCGAAGACGCGTTCGTCGCGCTCACGCGCAAGGTTGAGGCGGCGTGAGCGGGCTCTTCGACTTTTCGGGCATGAGCGCCGTCGTCTATAAAGAGTTGCGCCAAATTTTGCGCAGCCCGATTACGCTTGCGCTGGCCGTCGGCGTACCGCTCGTGCAACTCTTGCTGCTTGGCTATGCGATCAACACCACGGTCGAACACGTGCCGGCCGCGGTATATCGCGAGGATCGCGGCGCGGCGGCGCAAGCGTTCATCGACAGTCTCGCCGGCTCGCGAACCTTCGATGTGGTGACCGAAGTGACGAGTCGCCGAGCATTGATCGATGCGATCGTCGCGGGGAAGGTGCGCGCCGCCTTTGACATCCCGCAAAACTTTACCGCCGACGTCCTGGCCGGACGCCATCCGGCCGTTGGCGCCTTTATCGACGGGTCGGATTCATCGATTGCGCAGGTCGCGTACGGTTCGGCGGTCGCACTCGGCGGTATCCCGTTGCGCGACCTTACGCAAGACGTCACGCAGGCGTTCGAAGTACGACCGGTGGTGTTGTTCAATCCGGCGATGCGCAGCGCGAATTTCTTCGTGCCGGGACTCATTGGTCTCGTGATGCAGAACATCACCATCATGCTCACCGCGCTCGCCATTGTGGGCGAGCGCGAAAAGGGCACGCTCGATCAATTGCTGGTAACGCCGATCGGCACGGCCGGGTTGATGCTCGGCAAATTGATCCCCTACGTGCTGGTCGCCGGAGTACAGTTCGCTGTCGTGCTGGCGGGGTTGCGATTCGTTTTCGCCGTGCCGATCGCGGGCAACGTGCTCTTGCTCACTATCCTGTCGCTCGCGTTCTTGTTGGTCTCACTTGGACTGGGACTGTTTATCTCGACGGTTGCGCAAACTCAAATTCAGGCGCAGCTGATGGCGATCTTCATCTTGCTGCCGTCGGTACTGGTAAGCGGTGCGGTTTTCGAGCGCTCGCTGATGCCCTTGCCGATGCAAATTTTCGGCTACGTTATTCCGCTCACGTACTACATCGAGATTCTGCGCGGCATCATCATCCGGGGCGCGGGAGTCGCACAGCTCTGGCCGTCGATCCTGCCGATGCTTGGCTACGGTGTCGCGATCTTCGTGCTGGCCAGCGTCAGGTTCGCAAGAAGCACGCGATAGCGTTATTCGTAGTACTTGCCGCCGGCAAAGACGTACCCGGCGACATGACGGCCCGAGGGATCGTGATGCGTCCAGTGGATCATGCCGCCGCCCGGATCGTCTTCGAACTGACCCTTGACCGTCACGGCTTGGCCCACGCGGAGCGGGACCGGTCCGGTGATATCGACGTTGGTCTCGACTCGCAGCAATAAATCGCACTCCTGCGTGAGCTTGAGCAAAAAGCCTTCGTGTTCGCCGCTTGGACCGTTGTTCGTGCCGAGCACGCCGACGACGACGCCTTGTGCGACCACTTCTGCGTCGCTCGCGCCGCTCGCATACAGCGCGCACACGTGGGCGTTATCCGCTTTCCCCGTGACGCCGCGGCCGCATCCGGCGCTCGCGAGCAGGGCGAAGGTGAGCGCTAGCGCTCGATACCGTAGAGGTTGTGCGCGACGATGTACTGCCATACTGCCTCCGGTACGAGATACCGTACGCTACGTCCCTGCGAGAGCAAGGTTCGTACCAGCGTCGCCGACTCGGTCAGCTCGGGCATGTTGAGCGTGGCGATCCGCTCGCGCAAGCTCTTGGGCACGGCCGCGATGACGCGCTGGAGTGCCTCGGGGCGTACACCGATACGCGGCGCGATCACGAAGCGCTCGAGTTGCTCGAGCACTTCGTCGAACCTTTCCCACGGCGAGTTGGCCAGCGAGTCCGCACCGATGATAAAGGTGAACGTCGCTTTCTGATGTTTTTTCTTGAGCAACGGCAAGAGATCGGCGGTGTAGCCGGTGGCGTCCGCGCGCAAGTCGCTCTCGTCGAGTGCGAAGCCCGCGTTGCCTTCGATGCCCGCGAGTATCATCGCGCAGCGGTGCGCGGCGTCTTCCTGCGCGGAGTTGCGATAATGCTTTTGTTCTTTGGTGGGAACGAAGAGGACGCGATCGAGATTCTCGAGCGTGCGCGCGGATTCAGCTAAGAACAGATGCGCGTTGTGAATCGGATCGAAGGTGCCGCCAAAGATGCCTAATCTCATGAGTAAAGAAACTCGTACGGCCCGATTCGCACGGTATCCCCTTCGACCGCACCAAGTTCACGTAATTTCTTCTCGACGCCCATCTTCGCCAGCGTGCGTTCGAAGCGCGCGAGCCCCTCTTCGGAATCGAAGTTCGTCACCGCGGCGAGCCGTTCGATCCGCGCGCCGCTCAAAATGAATGTCCCTTCGGCATCGCACTCGATTGCAAACGCTTCGTCCGGCACCAGTTCGATAAGCGCCGGTGGCGGCGTGACAATTTGCGGCGGCGGCGAGTCCTTTATCGTTTGGGAAATCGCGTAGACCAGCTCTTGCACGCCCTCGTTCGTTGCCGAGCTGATGCCGCGCGCGCTGGGAAACTGCTCGCGCAATTCGCGCAGTCGTTCTTGGGCGTCGGGAAGGTCGAGTTTGCTGACCACCAGCAGCGTCGGTCGCTCGAGCAGCGCCGGATTCCAGGCTTGCAGTTCGGCTTCGATCGTCGCTTTGTCGTGCAGTATCTCGTCGAGTGGCTTGGCGCCGTCAAGCAGATGCACGAGCGCGCGCGTGCGTTCGACGTGTTTGAGAAATTGATCGCCGAGGCCCGCGCCTTCGTGTGCGCCTTCGATCAAGCCGGGCACGTCGACCATGACGAACGATTCATCGTCGGAGACGCGCACCACGCCGAGCTGCGGTTCGATCGTCGTGAACGGATAATCGGCGATCTTCGGGCGCGCGGCGGAAACGACCGAAAGCAGCGTCGATTTGCCGGCGTTGGGCACGCCGATCACGCCGCAATCGGCGAGGAGTTTCAATTCGAGCCGAAGTGTGCAATGTTCGCCCGGTTCGCCATTGTAGGCAATGCGCGGCGTTTGCCGCGTGCTGGTGGCGAAGTGTTGATTGCCCAAGCCCCCTTTGCCGCCGCGGGCAACTTGCACGCGTTCGCCGTCGTGCGCGAGGTCGACGAGAAATGCTTCCGCTTTGCCTTCGAAAGCGCGGTAGACGAGCGTTCCTATCGGCACCGGAATGATCAAATCGGGGCCGCTGCGTCCAGACTTATTAGATTGACTTCCAGCCTTCCCGGATTCAGCATTGAACAGGCGCCTAAAGCGAAACTCGACGAGCGTCGAAAGCGCCGACGTCGCTTGCAGATAGATGCTGCCGCCGGTACCGCCGTCGCCGCCCGCCGGGCCACCCTTAGGAACGTACTTCTCACGACGCCATGCCACGATGCCGTCGCCGCCGTTTCCGGCAGCTACGTTGATCGTTGCTTCGTCAATGAATTGCAGCTAGCGTACGTTAACGTGCTGCCGATTGCGGCGCGTCGAAAACTCGACCGTGCCTTCGATCAGCGCGAAGAGCGTGTGATCCTTGCCCATCCCGACGTTCTCGCCCGGATAGAACTTGGTGCCGCGTTGACGCACGAGGATGTTGCCCGCGAGCACGCGCTCGCCGCCGAAGCGCTTGACGCCCAGACGTTGGGCATTGGAGTCGCGCCCGTTGCGGGTCGAGCCGGCGCCCTTCTTGGACGCAAAAAGCTGCAGGTCGAACTGGAACATAGCCGGAGGAGTATAGCAAAGGGTCCGAAGAGTTGGCAAGGACCGGTTTGCGGGTAGAATCTGG
This sequence comes from Vulcanimicrobiota bacterium, assembly GCA_963837195.1. Lineage (GTDB taxonomy): Bacteria > Vulcanimicrobiota > Vulcanimicrobiia > Vulcanimicrobiales > Vulcanimicrobiaceae > Aquilonibacter. The sequence goes on along the minus strand of CAWIMO010000006.1, from coordinate 1,719,647 downwards.
GACATGAACCTCCCGGCGGTCCACTCGACCGGAGCGGCGGTGGCGATTTCGCTCCCGGCGCCCAGTCCGGTCGTCACCGCGGCGACCCTCCCACGGGCTGCGTCGTTCGGCGAATCCGCCTACCGTTTTGCGAACTCGGTTACAAACCTCAGCGAGGCGGCCAAGCCGGTCTTCGACGCCCTCCAGGCGGCGGTGGCGCTTCCGCCCTCGAGCAATCCGGGCTACGTGCTGCCGGCGAACGGCAATTTCTTGCGCCTCTTCTCGGCCGTTACTGCGATCGCTGCCGAGCGCGTCTACCCGGCGCCGATCTTCTCTTTTAGCGCGTAGGCCGGGGGGTAGGCGGCCGTCCCGACGGGCGGGGTGAAGGCCGATGCCCGTTGCACGGGTTCCCGTGGTTGCCGTTATTGTAGCGGTGGCCTTGTGCGGTGCCGCGTTTGCTGGCGCTCGAGAAGCGGTTACTACAATTGTACGGATACGGATAGTAGTAACCGTCGTAATAGACCGGCTGTGGCGTGATGATCGGCACCGGGCCGGTTGGGCCGGCGTGTGCAGTCCAAAACGTCTGTTGCTGCGCACCGGCACCGGCAGTCAGTGCCGCCGCCAGGGCTAGGGTCGCAAGCATTGGTGCCAGGCGTTTCACCTACCCTTTGTTCGGAAGAGGGTGACTGGGGTCCCGGCCGTAACTGTGAGGCGTTTTGAGCAGAAGACGAGTCGTGGTCACGGGCATGGGCGCCGTGACTCCGTTAGGAAATTCCCGCGAAGAGTTTTGGCGGCGGTTGGTCGCCGGTGAGTCCGGCGTAGGGCCGATCTCGGTCTTCGACGCGAGCGCCTTCACCACGCGGATCGCCGCCGAGGTCAAGGATTTCAACCCCGAAGAGCTGATCGGGCGCAAATTGGCGCGCCGCATGGACCGCTTCGCGCAGTATGCATTCGTGGCGGCCAAAGAGGCGATCGCGGATGCCGCGCTGCCTGACGACCAAGACTTCAAGAACCAGGTCGGGGCCGTCACCGGCAGCGGAATCGGCGGCATTCAAACCTTCTGGTACGAGTCGATCAAGGCGGCGCAGGTTGGAAACTGGACCAAGACCTCGCCATTCTTCATTCCGATGCTGATGTCGAACGCGGCCCCGGCGCACATTTCGATGGCGTTCGGCTATCGCGGACCCGTCTTTTCGGCATCGAGCGCGTGCGCGTCGGCCAACGATGCGATCTGTACGGCATACAATCTCGTCGCGTACGGCGATGCGCTGGCAGTGATCACCGGCGGCAGCGAGGCCTGTATTTCACCACTCGCGGTCGGCGGCTTCTGCTCGATGAAGGCGATGTCGACACGCAATGACGAGCCGGCCAAAGCCTCGCGCCCTTTCGATAAAGAGCGCGACGGTTTCGTGCTGGGCGAAGGCGCGGGTATTTTGGTTTTCGAGGACTACGAGCACGCCAAGGCGCGCGGCGCGAAGATCTACTGCGAAGTTTACGGCTACGGCCAATCCGCCGACGCCTACGATCTGGTCGCGGTGGATCCCGACGGTGACGGCGTGGCGCTGGCGTTCGCTCGGGCGTTCAAGTCGGCCGGTGTCTCGCCGGATGACGTCGACCACATAAACGCGCATGGGACCTCGACCCCGATCGGCGATCCGGCCGAATCCAAGGCGATCGAAAAAGCCTTCGGTGCGCACGCGCACAAGATCGGGGTCAGCTCGACCAAATCGATGCACGGCCACGCGCTCGGCGGAGCGGGCGGTCTCGAAGGCGTGGCCACCGTGATGGCGGTCGTAACCGACATCATGCCGCCTACCATCAACTACGAATTCCCCGATCCCGAGTGCACGCTCGACTACGTGCCCAACGTCGCGCGCAAGGCGCCGGTCAACATCGCCTTTTCGAATTCGTTCGGCTTCGGTGGCCACAATAGCGTGATCGTGTTTGGAAAGGTTCGCTAACGCGATTCTGCGATGGCCGGTGAGAATCGCAGGCGTCGCTTACGGGCGCTGCTCGCTCGCGCAGGTGTGCGCGTTGCCGGCGACCTGACGCTGATCGAGCAGGCATTCGTGCACGAAAGTTCCGCCAAAGAGTCGGGCAGCGCTTCGAACGAGCGCATGGAGTTCCTCGGCGATTCGGTCTTGGGCTTCATCACCGCGGGATGGCTGTTCGAACGCTTCCCCGACGAGCCGGAGGGCCGGCTGACCGTGCGCAAAGCCGCCATCGTCAACGACGTGCAGCTCGCGCAATCCGCACGGCGCCTGGAATTCGCCGAACTGGTACAACTCGGCGTCGGGATGCGCAACACCGGCGGTGCCGATAACACCTCGATCTTGGCCGATGCCTTCGAGGCCTTCGTTGCCGCACTCGCACTGCGCTACGGCATCGAGAAGGCGCGCACGTTCGTGATTCGCGAGCACATCGAGCAGCTCGATCATGCCCCCGATGCCTTGCTCGATTCCAAGACCCGCCTGCAGCACTATGCGCAGGAGCACCTCTCGGCCACGCCCGTCTACCGCGACCGCAGCCATGGCACGCCGCAGACGCCACGCTTCTCGTCAAGTGTGCAGGTCAACGGCAAGACGTTGGGAACCGGGAGCGGGCCATCGAAGAAAGCAGCACAGCAAGCTGCGGCGCAAGCAGCGCTAGCCTCTCTTTTGCCGGATGAAGCATGAATCTAAAGAAGATCAAAGCCTTCGGGTTCAAGACCTTTGCCGAAGCGACCGCGCTCGATTTCGACGAGGGCATCACCGCCATCGTCGGCCCCAACGGATCGGGGAAGTCGAATATGGTCGATGCATTTCGCTGGGTGCTCGGCGAAACGTCGAGCCGCAGCCTGCGCTCGGGCAAGCTCGAAGACGTGATTTTTGCCGGCAACGACAAGCGCAAGCCGCTGGGGATGGCCGAAGTCTCGCTGACCTTCGACAACACGACCGGCAAACTGCCGATCGAATTCAGCGAAGTCGAGATCACGCGCCGCGCCTACCGCGCGGGCGAGAGCGAATACTTCATCAATCGCAATCAGGTGCGTCTGCGCGACATCGTCGAGCTCCTGATGGGCACCGGCTTGGGCCCGGGATCGTATTCGATCGTCTCGCAAGGTCAAATCGATTCGATTCTCACCAGCAAACCCACCGAACGGCGCGCGCTGTTCGAAGAGACCGCCGGGATCAACAAATTTCTCGCACGCAAGCACGAGTCGATGCGCCGGTTGGAACAGACCGAAAGCAACGCGATTCGCATCAACGATCTGATTAGCGAGCTCGAACGGCGAATTCCCGAACTCGAGACGCAGGTGCGTCGCGCGAAGCGCTATCGTAAGGTCAGCGCGCGCGTGCGCGATCTAGAGATTCTCTCCTACCTCCGGGCCAGTGCGTCGCGGCGCGGCGAGCGCGAAGGCTTGCGTGCCGAGCTCGAACGGCAAGACGAAGTTCGGGGTGCGGCGGCGGCCAAGGTCGCGCAACTCGGGGCGAACCTGGCCGAACTGCGCACGCGCGCCTATCAGCAAGAGCTGCAGCTCGAAGAGATTCGCGGCAGCGCGCAGAGCAAACGCGCCGACCTGGCGCGCATCGAGGCCGACTATGCCGCTGCGCTCGCGCGGCGCGAAGCGCTCGAATCGCAATCCACGCAAACGCATGAGGACGCCGCGCGCGTCCAAGCCGAGCGCGAATCGCTCGCGGTGACCATCGACCGGCTCGAGGCGCGGCTCACGCCGCTCGCTGCCGATCTGGAAGCGGCGCGCGAAGCCGAATTGCAAGCGCAGACCGCACTGGCGCAAGCGCGGGCGCAGCTCGATTCGATTTTCACGCGGCTGCGCGCGGTCGAGTCGCACGCTGCGGCCGGTGCCGCCAAGCGTGCCGAACGTCGCGTCCAAGGTGAGAATCTACGCGCCGAAGCCGAACGATTGGAAGGCGAGGCGCATGCCGGGCGCGAGCACGTCGCGCAGCTCGAGATGACGGCCGGTGCCGCATCCCAAAAATATGCCGAACGCGAGGCGCAGCTCGGCGCGCTCGAAGCGCAGCTTGCGAGCGGGCGCGAACGGAGCGAAATAGCCGAAGCCGCGCTCGTGCGCGCGCAGACCTATTTAGGCGAGACGCTCGCGGCGCACCGCGATCAGACCGGCGAAGTCAAGGCAGCCGAATCGCGGCTGCACACCATCGAAGAGCTGGAGAATTCGCTCGAAGGACACGTGCCCGGCACCCGCGCCGTGGTCGAAGCATGGCAGCGTGGCGACGTGCGTGGCATCGAAGGCATCGTTTCTAACGTCATCGACACCGAGGAACGCTACGCCCGCGCGATGGACGTTGCGTTCGGGGCGCGCTTGTCGAACATCATTACCGCTACATCGGAAGATGCCGAGCACGCGATCGAGTTTCTCAATCGCAGCGAGCAGGGGCGCGCGACGTTCCTGCCGCTCGACACGCTCGGCAATCGCGACGCCAAGACGATGACGCCGGAGATCGAACGCGTGTCGGGCGTGATCGGCTACGCACATACCCTTGTAAAGACGCAGCCGCAGTACGAGGGCGTGGTGCGCTTTTTGGTCGGCAACGTGCTCGTTGTCGATACACTGCAAACCGGCATTCATCTGGTCCGCGAGCGCGGCTTGCGCGATACCGTCGTGACCCTCTCGGGAGAACAGATCGCCGGCGGCGGAGCGATCACCGGCGGCCGCTTCAAGCGCGAACGCTCGATTCTTTCGCGACGCGTGCAGGCGCAATCGCTCCGCGAAGCGCTCACCGGAATGCGCGCGAAGTTGGAAACGCTGGAGCGCTCGGCGAACGACGCGGGCGCGCGCGTGGAGGGCGCGGTAGCAGCGCGCGACGACGCACGCGAGTCGCTCGCGCGCATCGAACTGCAGAGTGCAGAGCTTCGCACTGAGATGGCGGGGCTGGGCGGCGATCTCGAGCGCATGCATGCCGAGGTCGCGCGCGCCCATGCACAGGTTGAGGATGTTCTCGTGCGTGCGCGGGAAGCGCGGCGGCGCGAGCACGACCTCGAAGCGCCCGAAGCCGAAGCGGTGCATGGCGATGAGGAGCGCGTAGCGCTCGAAGCGGAGCTCGCGCGGGCGCGCGAGCAGATTTCCCGCGCCGAGGAGGCGCAGCTCCAGGCCAGCCAGCGTGCCGGCGATTTACGTGAACGCGCCGCCGCGCTTACCGCCGAACGCGATGCGTCGCGCGGGCGCTTGGGCATGCTGGATCAAGATAGCGAGCGCGCGCAAAACGCGCGCGAAGCGATGCTGGCCGAGATCGGCACGCTCGTCGAACAAACGCGCAACGCGCACGCGCACGTGGAAGGCTTGCGCCACGGCGTGAGCGACCTCGACGTGAAGCTCGACGTCGCGCGCCGGGAGCGCGAAACCATGGCCAACGCGCTTTTACAGCTCGAAGCCGATCTGCGCACCGCCGAGAACGAAGAGCGGGATGCCGTTGCCGGCGGCGAGCGCCACCGCATGCGTTTGGCCGAGATCGAGGCCGAGCTGGGCATGCTGGTTTCGCAGTTCGCGCAAAACCCCGCGACCGACGAGGAATGTCGCGACGTCGAGGCCCGTAACGCGCAGGAGCCCGACAGCGTCATCGACGATTTGCCGCGGCTGCGCGAAGAGCTCGCGCGGCTCTCGGCCAACGTCAACCTCAACGCCGAGGCGGAGCGCGAAGAAGTCGGCGAACGCGAGACGTTCTTGCGCACGCAGATGGAAGATCTGGCCAAAGCGCGCGAGACGCTGCTCGAATCCATCAAAGAGATCGAAGCGCAGTCACAGACGCTCTTTAACGAGACCTTTGACAAAGTCGCCGGTGCGTTCACCGAGATGTACGGCAAGCTCTTCCCCGGCGGCGATGCCAAGATGTGGCAAACCAATCCCGAGAATCTCTCGGAAACCGGCATCGAAATCTCGGTGCAGCCGCCGGGCAAGAAGCTCATGTCGCTCACCGCGCTTTCCGGCGGCGAACGCGCGATGACGGCTGCGGCGCTGATCTTTGCGCTGATCGCGGTCAAGCCGTCGCCGTTCTATCTGCTCGACGAAGTCGACGCGGCGCTCGACGACATGAACGTCGAACGCTTCTCCGACATGGTGCGCGAACTGGCGGGCGATTCGCAGATGATCATCGTCACGCACAACAAGAAGACGATGGAGTTGGCCGATCGCATGTACGGCGTGACGATGCGCGAGCCCGGCGTGAGCACGATCATCGCGGCGACGTTGTCGCAGGAGCGCCATCCGGAGCTGGCGCTTGCCTGACCGGAGTAAACCCGCGGCGCTCTTCTCGCTCTCGGACAAGACCGGATCGGTCGAACTAGCGCGAGCGCTGCACGAGCGCGGTACGGTGATCTACGCGACCGGCGGAACCAAGCAATATCTCGAAGAGCACGGCGTTCCCGCGCACGACGTCGGCGAGATGACCGGCTTTCCGCCACTCTTTGACGGGCGCGTAAAAACGCTGCATCCCAAGGTCTTCGGCGCGATCCTCTACGATCGCGACAATCCCGAGCACCAGGCCCAAGCCGAGAAGTATTCGATTGCGCCGATCACGACCGTAGCCGTGAACCTCTATCCGTTCGAAGCGACCGTGGCCAAAGGCGGCACGACCCATGCCGAAGCGATCGAACAGATCGATATCGGCGGCGTTTCGTTATTGCGCGCGGCGTCGAAGAACTTCGACCACGTCAGCGTGCTCACGCATCCATCGCAGTACGAGCGCTTCGTGAAGGCGCTCGAAGCCGGGAACGTGCCGACGCAGCTGCGCCGTGAATTTGCAATCGCGGCCTTTGAACGCACGGCCGAGTACGATGCGGCGATCGCGCACTATCTTGCCACTGAAGGCTCGGTATTGCCCAGCGACCTGCCCGGCGCGCTCACGGTCACGCTTCCGCTCATGCAGCGCTTGCGCTACGGCACCAATCCGCAAAACCGGGCCGCCTTCTATCTCGATCGACCCGATCGGCTGCCCGAACAACTGCACGGCAAGGCGCTTTCATACAATAACCTGCTCGATCTGGATGCAACGCTGCGCTTGCTCTCGCGTGCGCCGCTCGGGGCAACGTTCGGTAGCGAGCACGCACGTTTCGTGCGTGCCGCGGTGGTGAAGCATACGGTTCCGTGCGGAGTCGCGCAGCGATCGACCGTGGGCAAAGCGGTGCACGACGCGCTCGAAGCCGACGCCGTCTCGGCCTTCGGCGGAATCGTCGCCACCGACGCGACCGTCGACCTCGAAGCCGCGCAGTCGCTGGGAAAATTCTTTCTCGAGATCGTGGCAGCGCCGGCCTTCGATCCCGACGCGCTCGAGGTGCTCAAAAAAAAGAAGAACTTGCGGATCATGCGTTTCGTGCCGTCGCTGCCTGACGAGCTGGCGCGCGAGTTGCGCGTGCGTAGCGCGCTCGGTGGCGTGCTCGCCGAAGACGACAACCCGGCTGCGCCTCCCGAAGAATGGCGCGTCGTCTCCAAACGACAGCCCAGCGCCCAGGAGTGGCACGATCTCGCGTTTGCCTGGGACGTCGTACGCCACGTGAAGTCGAACGGGATCGCGATCGTCAACGGCGGCACCACGCGCGGCATCTGCGCGGGGCAAACCAATCGCGTGAGCGCGGTCGTGATTGCCGCCTATCGCGCCGGCGAGGATGCGCGCGGCGCCGCCTGCGCGAGCGATGGATTCTTCCCGTTTGCCGACGGGCTCGAAGCCGCGGTCGCAAGCGGCTGCTCGGCGATCATCGCGCCCGGCGGTTCGGTGCGGGACGACGAAGTGATCGCCGCCGCCGACGCGCACGGGGTATCCCTGGTCTTCTCGTCGTATCGCTACTTCCTACATTAGAGGGGTACGCTATGCCGAGGTTCTTGCACACGTCGATCTTCGTCAACAACATGGATGAATCGATTGACTTCTACACCAACAAGCTCGGACTCAAATTGCTCGACGGGCCGTTCCATTATCCGGGAAATGCCGACATGGCCTTCGTGGGATCGGATTGGAACGCGTACATCGAGCTGGTCTACGATTTGGAAGAACACCCGCCGTACACGATCGGGAATCGCTACGAACATTTAGCGATCGAGGCCGACGGCGAGCTCGAACCGTATATCGCGCAATTGCGCGAACGCGGCGTGAAGATTCTCAAAGACGCCTACAAGTCACCGAGCGGCACGCGCGCGATTGCCTTTATCGAAGACCCCAACGGCATTCCGGTCGAGGTACTCGAGCCGCGCAAAGCGGCGGTGCTTTCCTAGTAATCATTTCTTAGCGATAGATGAATGGATCGGTAGGCGGCATGACGGGTTTCAACGTTTCGACGCGGAGTCGTAGCAGCGCGCCGTCGCGCTCGAGCGTGCCCTGCGCGCGCAGCCAGCGGCCGTCGACCGCAGTGAGATTGCGGTCGAGCGCGAGCGCCACCGGTGCGGCATCCATGCGACAACAGGTGATGGCATAGCGCACCAGTGCGGAGTGGCCTTGTTCGGAAGCGGCAACCCCGGTGAAGTCGACGCGCTCGCCGGCAAAACCATCGGCTAGCGTGGTTTCGGTCACGCGATACGACGGCGCGGGCGCGCCGACGACGATTGCGGCAAGGGCAGCGCACGCGAACCATCGTGGCGAGCGCGCACGGTGCGCGCGAAAGTGCCACGCGAGGAGCAGACACACAACGGCGGTGAGCCCCAGCGGCATCGTCATGCGCGGATGCACGAACGTGCCGCCATGTTGCGCCGCGACCAGCACGCAGGCGAGTCCGAGTGCAGCGTATGCCCATGGATCGTGCATCGCTTCATGAACATGACGACGCCACACGCTCGGCACGATGCCGGCGGTGCAAAGCACACCCGCGGCAGCGACAGGTGCGCTCGCGTGCAGCGATGCAGCGAGTGCAATGCCGCCGAACGCGCAGGGCGACGCCACCGCGCCGAGGAGTGCGCCGCCGACGAAAAGTACCGACACGGGTAAAGTGCGCAACGGTATCGAGGGCAGTGCTTGCATGATGACCGCGGCAAGCAACGCGGCCGGGACGAGCGCAACGATTTCACCGAGCACGTCGACGCGCGCGTCATGCTCGCCTGCGTGAACGAAGCGCGACACGAGACCGGCCGCGGCAACACGCGCGAGGGCGGCCGGCAGGCCAAACATCGCGGCGGTCGCTAACGCTGCTGGAATCGATCGCGCACTTGGCCCCGCTGTACATCCGCAACCGGCGTAGGCGACGAACGCATGCGCATACCGGCCGATAAGTGCGGAGCCAATCGCAGCGGCCAAAAGATACGGCAAGGCTTCGAGCACGACGCTTATCGTGCCGGCGCTTATGGCCATCGCGCTCTGCGGAGCAACCGCGACGACGGCGACCACGACCGCAATGGCCAACCAATGGCGCACGTGCGACCATCACGCCAAAGATCCGCGCTGTCTAGATGCTGCCGGTGTTTTGTTTGCGCGTGGCGTCGAGCGTTTGGGCGATCCCGGCGTCGAAATCGGTCACGTGCAGGCCGGGGAGTAAGGTGCGCAGCGCTCGGTCATCGAGCAGCACCGGATCGCTTTGGAGATAGTTCATCTCGGCAAGCTCGCGCATGATTGGGTTGAAGAGACCGATCATGCGAAGCATAAAGACGTTCGCTACCATCAATTGCGGTTTGCGTCCGACGGCCGCGAATACTTTATTCGCAAACGCGCGCTGCGTGATCGTACCTGAGCCGGCGAAGTTCCAAGCGCGACCGTACGCGCGATCGTCGCGCGCGAGTGCGAGCGCAAGGGGGCCGATGTCGCCGATGAACACGTATTGGTGCGGCTTGTCGATTGGACCGATGACGTTTGCGCGGCGATTGTTCACCGCCGCAACGAAGATATCGCCGACCAAACTCTTGGCGGGATCGCCGCCGTAGAAATCCGGAAGACGCAGCACCGTGCCTTCGATGCGGCCGGCAGCGTGCGCTGCGAGGATCAGATCCTCTTGTTCCTTGCGCATCTTGCCTTTGAACGTATCGGGATCGCGCGGATGCGATTCATCGACGGTTGCCGCCTGCGGCCGTCCGTAGGAATAGATCGGTGCGAGCAGCACGATCCGCCGTACGCCCGCCGCGATCGCGCCGTTCAGCGTGGCACGCATGAGCTGGGGATGCAGTTCGAAGCGATTGTACGGCACGCCGACCAAATAGAAGATCGTATCGATGCCGGTCGCGGCAGCCTGTACCGACGCGGGATCGTCCGGATTCCAGGTGGCGATCTCGGCGAGCGCCCGATTTCCGAATTCGGCTTGGAGTGACGTGCGATCGCGTCCAACGACGCGATAGCGTTCGCCGGCGGCGTCCAGCGCGGTGGCGATGGCGGCGCCGGTCGAACCCGATGCGCCGAAGAGTGCGAACGTGCCCATACTTTGGTCGTAACACGTCGGCGTAGAAAATGTTTCACCGGCGGGGTCGCGAAGCTGGCGTTCAGTTATGCCCTCGAAAATCACCGCGCCGCGCGGCACGCAAGACATCCTTCCCCCGATCTCTCGCGACTGGCTCGATCTCGAAACCCGTATCCACGCGCTCGCCGAGCGCTTTGGCTACAGCGAGATTCGCACGCCGATGTTCGAAGCGACGGAATTGTTCGTGCGCGGCGTCGGCGAGACGACCGACATCGTCGAGAAAGAGATGTACACCTTCCTCGACAAGGGCGAGCGCAGCATGACGCTGCGTCCTGAGTGGACCGCGCCGGTCATGCGCGCGGCGCTCGAGCAGAATCTCTTTGCCCAGGGACCGCAGCGGCTCTACTACGTCGGTCCGATTTTCCGCTACGAGCGTCCGCAGAAAGGACGCTACCGCCAAGCGCATCAATTCGGCGTCGAGTGCATCGGCTACCGCGGACCCGAGGCCGACTTCGAGGTTATCTCGCTCGCCTGGGAGCTGGTGCGCAGCTACGATCTGACCGACGCGCAGTTGCGACTGAACACGATCGGTGACGACGTTTGCCGGCCGCGCTATCGCGACGCATTGATCGCACACTTTCGTCCGCATCTCGCCGAGCTCTCGCCGGATTCGCAGCGCCGCCTCGAGCGCAATCCGCTGCGCGTGCTCGACAGCAAGGACGAACGCGACATCGCGTTGGTGCGCAGCGCGCCGACGTTTGAATCGGTCTTGTGCGACGCGTGCCGCGAGCACTTCGACGCGTTGCGCGCGTACCTCGACGCCGCGCAGATTCCGTACGTCGTCGATCCGGCGATCGTACGCGGCCTCGACTATTACACGCGCACGGTATTCGAGATCACCTCGAGCGTACTCGGCGCGCAGTCGACCGTTTGCGGCGGCGGCCGGTACGATGGACTGGTGCGCTCGCTCGGCGGCCCGGATGTCCCGGCCGTCGGTTTCGCGCTGGGTATCGAACGTTTTCTCATGATGCTCGACGCGATGCAGCCGCGGCGCGAGCGTCCGCGTCACGGCGTGCAGGCGATCGCCCTCGGTGCGCAAGCGCGCGCCATGCTGGTTCCCCTGGTCGATGCGCTGCGCCGCACGCTCGCACAGCCCGTGTTCATGGATTTCGAGGAGCGCAAGCTGCTCGCACACCTCAAGATCGCCGACCGGAATAACGCCCGGTTTGCGCTCATCCTCGGCAGCGATGAGATCGTCGCGGGCGAGCTCGTGCTGCGGGACCTCGAGATGCGGAGCGACCGGCGGGTTACGCTCGGCCGTGTGGCAGACGTTGCGGGCGCCCTTGCCGAAATGGCGCCATAATGGCCTACGAAGAGGAATCGCAGACGATCCAATCGCTGCTCGACATCATGCACGAGCACGATCTCGACCGCATTAAGGTCAAGGTCGGCGACGCCGTCTATGAATTGGTGCGCCGCGAGGCCGGTGCGCAGATCGTCGCTCCGGCGGCGGCAGCGCCGGCTGCGCCGCCCGCATCGGACGGCTCGACTGCCGCACCGGCCGCGCCGCCCAACGTCAAACGCGTGACCGCCCCGTTGACCGGCGTCTTCTATCGCTCGTCCTCACCCGATGCCGAGCCGTTTGTCGAACTCGGCGATCGCGTCGACAATGGTTCGGTGCTGTGCATCTTGGAAGCGATGAAGCTCTTCAACGAGATTCAAAGCGACTATACCGGGACCATCATGCGGATCGTTCCGGAAAACGGCGAGCTGGTCTCGCAGGGAGACGAGCTGTTCTGGATCGCGCCATGACCGATTACAAGGCGCAACGCGGATTCGATGCGTTGGTAGAAGATCGCGCCGTGTTGCGCGACTTTAAGCAATACAAAAAGGATGTCGACTCGATCGTCGACGCGATTGTGACCGCCTTGCGCGGCGGCAAACGGATCTACTGGTGCGGCAACGGCGGCAGCGCGGCCGAAGCGCAGCACATGGCGGCGGAACTCTCCGGGCGCTATCTGCGCGAACGTCCAGGCCTCAACAGCGAAGCGCTCTCGGTCAACACGTCGACGCTGACCTGCGTCGGCAACGATTACGGCTACGACTACGTCTTTTCGCGTCAAGTCGAAGCGTTCGTGCAGCCGGGAGACGTGCTGATCGGCATGACGACGAGCGGAACGTCGTGCAACGTCGTGCTCGCGCTCGAAGCCGGTAAGAGAAAGGGCGCGATTACCGTCGCCTTTACCGGCAACGGCGGCGGGACCATTATGGAGTATAGCGATCTCGCGATCGTCGGACCCGACGGCTACGCCGCAATCGTGCAAGAAGTGCATCAAGTCCTGGCTCACATCATCTGCGATCTCGTCGAACAGGTGCTCATTTTCGAGGACCACATCGCGTGAGCGCCACGTTCTTGATGAGTGACGCGCGCGCGCTGGTCGAACGCATGCGCGGCCGCTCGATTCTGGTCGTCGGTGACTTGATGATCGATGAATGGATTTGGGGAACGGTCTCTCGCATTTCGCCCGAAGCGCCGGTACCGGTCGTCGCGGTGACCGATCATTCGTTCACGCTCGGCGGCGCCGGCAACGTGGCGAACAACTTGGTTGCGCTTGGAGCACGGGTCGAATTCGTCGGCACGGTCGGGGACGACGCCTTTGCGTCGGACGTGCGACGCATGCTGCGCGCGGAATCGGTTGACGATATCGGTGTCTTCACCGTCCACGATCGCCCGACCACGCGCAAGACGCGCATCGTCGCGCACAATCAGCAGGTCGTGCGTGCCGATTGGGAAGAGGCCGCGCAGCTAACGCCGCCGGACCGGGCGCAGATCATCGCGTACGTGCGCGAGCGCGCGCCTTCGTGTGATGCGGTGATTTTGAGCGACTACGCCAAGGGGCTTCTCAGTTATGAGATCGTTGCAGCGGCGCGGGCGTGCCCGCTCGTGCTTGCGGATCCCAAGCCGCAGAATCTCGACATCTTTTCGGGCGTAACGTGCGTCGCGCCCAACGAACACGAGGCGGCGGATGCTAGCGGCATCCGCATTACCGACGATAGCTCGCTCGTTCGTGCCGGCAAGAAGCTCCTCGAGCGCCTGAAGTGCAAGTACGTCGTGATCACGCGCGGCGAACACGGCATGTCGCTCTTTGGCGCGCAGGGCGAGCGATTCGATATCCCCTCTGTTGCGCGTAAAGTCTTCGACGTTTCGGGTGCCGGCGACACGGTGATCGCCGTGCTCTCGCTCGCGCTCGCCGGTGGTGCATCGATCCAGAACGCAATGCAGCTCGCGAACTTCGCCGCAGGTGCGGTGGTCGAGAAGCTCGGTACCGCGACGGCCAGCGGTGACGAGATCCTCGCGCTGATCGAACATGGCGGTGCCTGACCTCTTCGGCGCCCTGCTCGACGTCGATGCGGCGGTGGCGTGGCGGGAAGCACTGCGCGTCTCCGGGCGCCGCGTCGTGTTTACCAACGGCATTTTTGACGTGTTGCATGCCGGGCACGTCGACTATCTGGCCTGGGCGCGCGAGCAGGGCGACGCACTCATCGTTGGGCTGAATGTCGATGCGTCGGTGCGTGCACTCAAAGGCGAGCTGCGGCCGATCGTGCCGTTCTCCGATCGAGCCAACGTCTTGTGTGCGTTGCGCAGCGTCGATGCGGTGGTCGCGTTTGCCGAGCGTACCCCCGAAGCACTGCTCGAACGCATCCGTCCCGACGTGCACGTCAAGAGCGCGCAATATCGCGAGGAAGACTTACCCGAGCGCGCGGTGGTGCTCGCGCACGGTGGCGAAGTGCGGCTTGCTCCGCATCTAGCCGGACGGAGCACGACCGACCTCATCAGCGAGATCGTCAAACGGTACGGATCGTAACGAAGCGGATATGAGAATCGCATTTACGGCGAACGGTCCGGGAGAGGTCGCGGGCTGGTTTCGTCCGCTCGTGCGCCGGCTCTACGAGCGCGATCCCGATCTCGAGGTCTGGCTCTTCTGCGTGCCCGACGACTACGCGACCGGTTACGAGAGCGAACTTGCGCGCCGGCTCTTTCCGAGCGCGCACGTCTACGATCCAAAGACGTATCTGCGCGTTGCACTCGGGCGCGGTGCCGCCGATCTCCCCGATCGCGTAGACGTTGTGCAATATTTAGGCGGCGACTTGATGCACGCGCTTCGTATCCACGGACGCCTTGGCGGCGTCGCGTCGACCTACAAGTTTTCCAAGCGCGGCTATCGCAATCGCTTCGCGCGGTTCTACGCTGTCGATGAAAAGAACGTCGAGCAGTTGCGCTCTTGGAGTACGCCGGCCGATCGAATCGAGCGCGTCGGCAACCTGGCGATCGACGGCGCACTCCTCGAAGCGGCACAGCCGCTCGAGCCGGGCGCGCCCGAGGGCGGTATTTTAGTGATGCCGGGCTCGCGCGACTATGAAGTCGACAATCTGATTCCGTTTTTCTTCACGATGGCACTGCGCATCGCGCGCGAACGTCCCGACGTGCCGGTTGCCTTTGGACTCTCGCCCTTCACGCCGCTCGGCGACGTGCGCCGCGCGATCGAACACGGGGGCGATCCACGCGTCTGGGCGCAGCGCGGCACGCTCGTCGAGGAGAATGGACGTGCGTTTCTGGCAACCGCCGACGGCGCGCAGCGCTTTCCGATCCTCCACAATGCGCTGGCAGCCGCACTCCGAGCGCGATTGGTCGTGACCATTCCGGGCACGAAATGTATCGAATTAGCGGCGCTCGGCGTGCCGATGATCGCGATTACGCCACTCAATGCGGCCGAAAAGGTTACGTTCAACGGACCGCTGACCTATCTCGACCGCATTCCGCTGGTCGGGGTACCCCTCAAACGGGCGGTAGCCGTCGGTGTGTCACGCCGCTTCATCTATCACACGCAACCCAACATGGATGCGGGTGAGTCGTTGATTTGCGAACTGCACGGCACGCTCACGCCAGGGCGGGTCGGGCGCGTCGCCCTCGAGCGCCTGGCGGACCACGCCTGGCTTGCGTCGAGCCGCGAGCGCCTCGCGGCGTTGTATGCGGATCACGTGGGGGCGGCCGACCGCATGGCCGAATCGCTCATCGAACTCGCAGCTTTATAATCGACGTTGTATCCGTAATCATCATGCGCATCTCCATCGTCATTGCGACCAAGGATCGTTCCGCTTACGTCGCTCGCGCGCTTTCGTCGCTCGCGGCGCAGATCGGCACGCCGTCATTCGAGGTCATCGTCGTCGACAACGGCTCGAGCGACGACACGAAGACGGTCGTCGAAGAAGCGGCCGCGCACGCGAGCTTCCCCGTGCGCTATGCGTTCGAGCCGGAACCGAATCGCGGCAAAGCCCGCAATCGCGGCGTGGCGATTGCCGAGGGCTATCTGGTCGTCTTCGTCGACGACGACGTTCAACTGCCGCCCGGATTCCTCGCGGCGCACGAAGCCGCGCATACGACGAGCAACCTGGTCGTCAACGGACCGATCATCAACGTACCTTCGTATGACGATCGGCCCAAGCCGGCGATGGCCAACTATTCGCGCGCATTCTTGTGTACGTGCAACGTTTCGCTTCCCAAGCACGCGATCGAGGCGGTCGGCGGATTCGATGAAGCTTTCCATTTGTACGGTTGGGAAGACACCGAGCTCGGTGTGCGCCTGCGGGAAGCCGGCATGCGCTGGCGCTTCGCCTGGGATGCGTATCTCTGGCACATCAAGGCACCGGCGCACAATACGCTCGAGGTCGAGACGCGCAAGGTGATCGAACGTGCGCGCATGGCGCGGCACTTTCTCGAGAAGCAGGCCTCGCCGCGCGCGCGTATGGCAACTGGGGCGCACCCGGTGAACCTCTTGCGCGCACGCTATTTGCTACCGGATTCGCTGCTGGCGATCTATGCCGGCATCGCTACCAGCGACAAGGCGCCGGCGTTCCTGCGCACGTTGGCGCGCGCGCAGTTTCTCGACGGCATGTACGCGCGCGAGCTGGTGCGCGTGCTCGATGAGCCCGCGCCGGCATGACGCGCGCGCTGCTGTATTGCGCGGGCGGCGGTATCGGCGATTCGCTGGTCGCCTCGCTCGTCGCGCGGGCGCTTCACACGCGTTACGAACGGGTTGACGCTCTCACCCTGCCCGCGCATCGGAGTACCCTCGAGCGCGTGTCCGATATCGATGCGGTCCTCGTCGATGACGGCGGTGACGAGGCGGCGCTCGCGACGTCGTTGCGCGAACGCAACTATAGCGTCTGCGTCGTCACCTGGGCGACCGCGCGCACCGCGCGCGTGCCCAAGCTCGCGAAGATCCCACTGCGAGTCGGTCAAGCGCGCCGGCTCTATTCGCGCGACTTTACCAAACGCGTCGTCGTGCGCAGCGAACTCGGCGACGTGACCTCGCACTGGTGCGACATTCTGCTCGACTACGCTCGCCCGCTCGGCTGCGATACGACCGACCGGATCCCGCGCTTCGTACCCACGGCGGAAGACGAACGCGAGGCATCCGCACTGGGAATGCAGGATTACATCATTCTCCATCCGACCAATGCGATCGCGTCGCAGCGCGGCATTTGGCCCACTCAAGCATGGGCGTCGCTGGCTGACGCGCTCGCCGACCGGTTTGACGTGACGGTATTGCTCAGCGGCGCAAGCGGTGACGATGCAATAAATACGGCGATCCTTCGACAGGCTCAGGATGACACGAGGGTCGTCAACATCGCGGGGAAACTCGGAATCGGCGCGTTTGGCGCGCTCGCCCAGCACGCGCGTGGCTTCGTCGGAATCACCACTGGAACGATGCATGTCGCGGCGGCCGTTGGTGCGCCGACCGTGGGCATTTTCCCCTTTCAAAGCGATTTTCCGGAACGCTGGGCGCCACTCGGCGTACGAACGGAAGTCGTTCGCGCGAGCTTTTCGTGTCATCCCGGCGATACCAAGGAGCGTTGCCGCGACTACGCGTGCATCGCGCATCTCGACGTCGAGCGTATCGTCGCGGCGACCGAAGCCTTGATCGGAGGGCCTCGTGCGCGCCACGATACAACTGTGCACCTATAATCGCGCGGCGCTGCTCGAGCGCGTGCTCGACGCATGCTTCGAGCAGACCTTCGATCCCCACGAGTACGAGGTCGTCCTGGTCAACGACGGCTCGACCGACGCAACGCCAGAGGTGATTGCGCGGGCGGCACGGCGCGCGGACTGCCGTTTCGTGGTGATCGATCAAGTCAATAGCGGGCTCGCAAAAGGACGCAACGCCGGGATTGCCCGCGCGAGCGGGGAGCGCATCATCTTCATCGACGATGACGTGCTGCCGCTGCCCAGCTTCGTTGAAGAGCACATGCGCTCGCACGAGCAAGCGCCGAAGGCGATTGTGCGCGGCGGTGCGATCAACGTCGAAAGCTTCGACGATCTCCCGGTGCCGATCTGGGGCCTCAAGGACTATAGCGCCAATTTTTTTTGGACGACCAACGTGTCCGTTCCGCTGGCGACGATTCGCGCAATCGGCGGTTTCAACGATTCGTTTTCCGAGTATGGGTGGGAAGACATCGACGTCGGCTTGCGGCTGCGCTTCGGCGGCGTACGCGCGGTCTTCAATCCAAAAGCGCTGGTCTACCACTATAAGCCGCGCCCGCGAAGCGGCAACGTCGAAAAGATGATCGCGCAAGCCCGGGCGCAGGCGCGTACCGCCGTGCAGCTTGCCGAGATCCACCCGCACTGGCGCACCTATCTCGCGACCGGGATCAATCCGGTGCAAAGAACGTGGCATCAAATACGCGACGGCAAGCGAACGGTGCTGTCGCTGCGCACGCGGGTCGGCGACCTTTCGACCGATCGCGCGCTGTCCAATCGCGAACTGCAAGCCGCACGCGCGCTTGCAAGCGCCGCGTACTTCGAGGAATTGGAAAAGACGCTTCGGCCGCAATGAAAATCCTGCTCAGCCGGACCGATCGCATCGGGGACTTGATTCTTTCGACGCCCGCGATCGCGACGGTGCGGGCGTCATTTCCGGGCGCGCACCTCACGATGATCACGAGTCCCTACAATCGCGTCGCCGTCGAACGGAACACCGATCTCGACGAACTGATCGATCTGCCGCGCGAGGTGCGCGGCGATGCCTTCGGCGGGCGCTTTCGCGGATACGACATCGCGATTGCACTTGCACCGCGCGCGACCGACATCGGTTTGGTCGGGGCGACGCGGGCACGAGTCCGCGTCGGCTACACCTACACGCGCCGATGGCTCGCGCGTTTGACCGCCCGGCTCTCACTCAATCGCGTGATGATCAGCCCGGCCGATCCGGAGCTGTGCGAACGCGATCCCGATCGCATCGTGCCGCATGAGGTCGATCAACTGCTCGAGCTGGTCGCGCTGGCCGGCGCGACGACGCGGGTTACCGCGCTGCGCCTAGATGTAAACGACGAAGATCGCGCAACGGTCGCGCAGGTTCCGCGCGATCCGGTCGTGCTGCACCTCGGCCAACGTTGGTTCTCGAATGGAAGCACGCTCGAGTCGACGCTTACGCTCGCTGCCGAACTGGGCCGGCTCGGCGCGCCGCTCGTCGTCAGCTGCGCGTCGGAATGCGACGAATACGCACAGGCGTTCGAGGAGCGCGGGCATGCGGTGTTGCGGTCGTTGCCGTTTCATCATTGGGTCGCGCTCTTCGAGCGCGCTCGGTGTGTCGTCACGGTCGATACCGGTGCGACCCATGTCGCAAGCGCCATGCGCAGGCCCACGCTGGTCGCTTTCGAACACCGATACTTCCGGCTCAACTCGCAGGAGTGGGCGCCGTACGGCGTTCCGAGCGTGCTGGTGCGCAAGCCGGGATCCGAGGATGAGGCCGCGCTCGCGGAGTTTCGCGCGCAGATCGTCTTCGGCGTTCGTGAATTGATCGATGCCTGAAATTTCCGTCGTCGTTCCAACCTACAACCGGTTGGAAACGCTCGCACCCGTGTTGCCGACGCTGCTCGCGCAGGATCTCGCGCCGAGTGAGTTCGAGGTGCTCGTCTGCGATTCCAATTCGACCGACGGCACGGCGGAATTTCTGGCCAAAATGCGTGCCGGCCATCCGAACGTCCGGTACCTTCCGGGTGCTTACTCGGGCCGCGCTGCGGCGCGTAACGCCGGTATCGACGCGGCGCAGGGCGCGGTCGTGGTCTTCAACGATTCAGACATCTTTGCGTCCCCGGATCTGCTCTCGCAACATCTGCGCCACCATCGCGCACAGCGCAAGATTGCCGTCGTCGGTCTCGAAGTGCAAGTCAAAGATTTCGACGATTACCTCTTCAAGCGCGACCATCCGGAGGAACGCGGCTCGCTCCACAAGCCCACGCGTAAGACCTTACCGTGGCTCTACTTCCTGACCGGGAACGCGTCGGTGCGCCGCGAGGATCTACTGCACGTGGGGCGCTTTGACGAGAGCTTCACCGGCTACGGCCACGAGGATTTGGAGTTGGGCTATCGTCTGGAGCGAGCGGGCGTCACGATTCTCTACGAACCGAACGCGATCAACTACCACTGCCAAGACATCCCGCACGACGATCAAAAAGAGAAGATGCGGCTCGCGGGCCGTTCGACGGTGCGCTTTTATCGCAAGCATCCGGATTTCGCCGTGCAGCTCAATTTGGGTATGACGCCGGTTTCGCTGGGCCTGCACAGCGTGCTCGAGCATATGCCTGGAGTGCTGGCGTTCTTCGATGCGCGTTCGAGCCGCTCAAAATTTGCGCGCGATCTCGTGCAGCAATATCACTACGTTTCCGGCGTCAAAGACGCTCTAAGGGATCACCGAATTGGCTGAACGATTTTCCTGTGGCGCGCTGCGCGCGAGCAACGTCGGCGAGAACGTCGAGCTGAACGGATGGGTGAACCGGCGGCGCGATCACGGCGGCTTGATCTTCGTCGACTTGCGCGACCGCGACGGCGTGACGCAGATCGTGTTCGATCCGCAGCAGCCGGCGTTCGCATCGGCCGACCACTTGCGTAACGAGGACGTGCTGCGGGTGTGCGGCGCAGTGCGCGCGCGTCCGGTTGGAACCGAAAACGACCAGCTCGCGACCGGCGCAGTCGAACTCGGTGTCGAGTCGCTCGAGATTCTCAATCGCTCGCAGGTGCCGCCGTTCCCGGTCAACGTCGATGGCGACGTCGACGAAAATTTGCGCTTGGAGTACCGCTATCTCGACTTGCGCCGCCCACGCCTGCAGCGCAACATTCGCATGCGTCATAACATCGTCAAGGCCATGCGTGACTTTTTCGACGATCGCGAATTCATCGAGATCGAAACGCCGATGCTGATCAAGAGCACGCCCGAAGGTGCGCGCGACTACCTCGTACCCTCGCGCCTGCACCCCGGATCGTTCTACGCGTTACCGCAGTCGCCGCAGCTGCTCAAGCAGATCACGATGATCGCCGGATTTGGGAAGTACATGCAAATTGCGCGCTGCATGCGCGACGAGGATCTGCGCGCCGACCGTCAGCCGGAGTTCACCCAAGTCGACGTCGAGATGTCGTTCGTCACCCAAGAAGACGTGATCGAGGTGATGGAGTCGTGCATCCGTTACGTGTGGAAGCGCTGTCTCGACGTCGAGCTCGGACCGTTTCCGCGTTTGCGGCATGAAGAGGCACTGGTGCGCTATGGCGTCGACAAGCCCGACCTGCGCTTTGACCTCGAGCTCGCGCAGGTCAACGACGTCTTTGCCGGCACCGAATTCGGCGTCTTCCGAGGCCCGATCGAGAGCGGTGGCGCGGTCGTCGCGTTGCGCTATCCCGGCGGCGCCACGCTATCGCGGCGCGATTTCGATGCCCTGGTCGAAGTCGCAAAGCAGCTCGGCGGGAAGGGCATGGTGTGGGTCTCGCTCGGGGCAGACGGCATCAAGTCGTCAGCCGCAAAATTCATCTCGGACGAACACGCCGCGAAGCTGCGCGAGCGCACCGGCGCACAAACCGGCGACGCGATCTTGCTCTTTGCCGATGCGCGCGACCTGGCGCTGGGGGTTGCGGGCAAAATGCGCAACGTCGTCGGCGAACGCTGCGGACTGCGCGATCCCAAGACGTTCGCGTTCTGCTGGGTGCTCGACTTTCCGTACCTCGAGATCGACGAGGAGACGGGCAAAGCAGCCCCGTCGCATCACCCCTTTACCTCGCCGGGCGAGGATCAGTGGCAATACATCGACACCGATCCGCGCAAGATGCGCGCGCAGCATTACGACATGGTGCTCAACGGCTGGGAGCTGGGTTCGGGGTCGATTCGTATCCACAAGCCCGAGCTGCAGCGCAAGATTTTCGAGATGCTGGGGATGACCGCGGAACAGATCGAGGATCGCTTCGGCTTCTTCGTGCGGGCGCTGGAATACGGCGCGCCGCCGCACGGCGGGATGGCACTGGGAATCGACCGCATCGTCATGCTCGCGTGCGGCGAGGACAACCTCCGGGAGGTCACGGCCTTCCCGAAGAACCAGGTGGCCCGCGACGTGATGATGGATGCCCCGTCGCCCGTTCCCGAGGAGCTCTTGCGAGAACTTTACCTACGAAGTGCAGCGCCCCGGCAGCCAAGCGGCCAATAAAATAGCCGTGAACCTTCGACTCGTCACCAGCGTGGCGGCCGCCGGCGCATGCGTCGCGCTGGCCGGTCTGCTCGCGCTGCCCGCGCGAGCGGTGACGGCGTCGGGACCATCATGCGGCGAACACCTCTACACCAACGACCTCGGCATCCAAATCCGGGTTCTCTGGGCGAAAAACGGAGCGGTCCAGAAATTCGAGATCGTCGAGTCCAAAGAAAACCCCGAAGAAGTCAACGACATGGAAAAGGATCTGGAGCGGACCTACGGGCCGGAGGGGACGAACGCGCCGCCGCTGCGAATCGTGTCGTTCAAACCAGGTGTAAGCGGCGGAATGATGATTCCCGATAAAGCAGTCGATTCGTGCGGGCGCACGCTCTCGTTCCAGTAGCGCTGATTGCGATCGCCGGCTGCGCCGGCGGCCACGAGCAAAGCGACGCCTCTCCCTCGCCTCAAAGCGCAGCCGACGCGCTTCGCTCCTGCGAAGTACGCGAGTTTTCGCTTGACGGTGCCGATCTCGTGGTGCAGGCGAATGCGGACGGCACGCCGGCGTCGATCGTGGTCATTCGCGCGCCGAGTGACGACGTGCGCGCAAAAGCATTTCAAGATGCGCGCAAAGAGTTCGGTGATCCCGTTCCCGATCCGCGCACGCAGGTGCGCGATTATAAAGACGGGCTGACGCAGCTTACCGATATGTGCGGCCGTCCGGTCATGCCGAGCGCGACACCTGCAGCAACCGCTTCGCCCTCGTAAATATCGCGTCGAACATCGGCACCGTCAGTTTGCCGGTGTTGGTGTTTTGCCGGCTCGGATGATAGGACGCGATTACGGTGATGCGACGCGTACCGTCTGTGGCAACGCTCTCCGCGCCGTGGGCGAAGACCGGCGGTGTTTCAAACGTAAAGCCACGCTCGCGCAGCACTTTGAGGATGGCGTCGAAGCCGATCGAGCCCAGGGCGATCATGATGCGTAGCTCCGGCAATGCGTCGAACTCTTGCAGCAGGAACGGAAAGCAGTTGCGCAGCTGTTGCGGCGTTGGTTTGTTTTTTGGCGGCGCGCAGCGGCCGGCCGAGGTGATGAAGCAGTCGATTAACTGCAAGCCGTCGTTGCGATCGGTCGCCTGTGGCTGCGACGCGAAGTCCGCGCGATAGAGCGCCGGGTACATGAATTCACCTGAAGCATCGCCGGTGAACGGACGGCCGGTACGATTGCTGCCGTGCGCGCCCGGCGCGAGGCCGACCAGCATCACGCGCGCATGCGGATCGCCGAAGGGCGGCACGGGTTTGCCCCAATAGGTTTCATCTGCATAGGCGCGACGACGCTCGCGCGCTACCTGTGCGCAGTACTCGCGCAATTCCGGACAGCGCTCGCATGCGATGATGGCACGCTCGATGGATTTCAATGAAGGCATTACAGATCGAGCATCTCCGTGCGAATGAAGTCGATGAAGTGTGTGGCCGCCGGGCCGTACGTTCCGTCGCGCGTGACCAGTGACATCGTGCGCATGACGCGTTGCGGCTCAACGGAAAGCTGCGCGACGTTGGGGCCGGGCGTATTGCCGATCATGCGCGGATAGAGTGCGACACCCAGACCTTCGGCTACCAACGATCGAACCGTAAGGGAGTCTTCGCTCTCGAATGCGACGCGCGGTTCAAAGCCCGCCTCGCGCGCGAGCTGATTGAGGCGGTGCGTTGTCGCCGAGCCCGGCCGGAAGATGACGAACGGCTCATCGCGCAGCTCTTCGATACGCACGTACGAGCGCGAGGCGAGCCGATGCCGGGCGCCGACGGCGACCACCAGCTCATCTTCGTACAGCGGTTCAGCGTGAAAGCCGGCCGGCAACCGGGCGCCGGCGAGATGCCCGATAAAGACGTCGATCGTGCCGCTCGCGAGTTTGGCGAGCAACTCGTCGGCCATCCCCTCGCGCATCGCGACCTCGATGCCGGGTTGCTCCGCGTGAAAGCGCCCGAGCAATTTTGGGAGCAGGTGTTCGGCAAACGATTGATAGGTCCCGACGACGACGCGCCCCCGCAGGCCGCCGGCATAGGCGGTCATCTCTTGCGCCGCCGCTTCGAGATCGGCGATGACCCGCTCGGCGCGGGCCACGAAGGCGCGGCCTGCGTCGGTTAGCGCGACCCGCCGGTTCGTTCGGTCGAAGAGCCGCACCCCAAGCTCGCGCTCGAGCGCGGCGACCTGTTGAGAAAGGGCGGGCTGGGCTACCGCCAATTCTTCGGCTGCCGCGGTAAAGCTGAGCCGACGAGCGATGGTAACGGCCGCACGCAACTGCCGGAATTCCATAGATGCATTGATCTTATCAAATCGAGTCTAATTATGTATTGGACTTATGATCGCTCGGCATGTCACACTAGAGGCGTGACCGCCAGCGCGCCCTCGCTTGCCCAAGCCACCGTCATGCCCTCGACGGATCGGGCGGGCCTGCGATTGCTGACCGTAGCCCATGCTTTTACCGATCTCAATCAAGGCGTGCTGCCGGTCATGATCCCGTTTCTGGTGACCCAACGACACCTCACGCTGACGGTCGCCGCGACCCTCGTGCTGGCCTCAAATCTGCTGGGCTCGGTCGTGCAGCTCGCCTTCGGCCATCTCTCCGATAAGCATCCGACGGCGTGGGTGATTCCGGCGGGAGTATTGGTCGCGGCGACGGGTACGGCGCTCGTTGGCCTGGCGCCGACGCTACCGCTGATGCTGGCCGGCGCGATGCTCATGGGTTTCGCCGTCGCCGCGTTTCACCCCGAAGGCTCGCGCTTCTCGAACTATTTCGCCGGGCGCAAGCGCTCGGCAGGCATGAGCTTCTTCACGGTGGGCGGCTACATCGGCTTTGCCGCCGGCCCGGTGCTCGCCACGCCGCTGATGCTTGCGTTCGGGTTACGCGGCGTCGCGTTCTTGCTGATTCCGGCGTGTATCGTCGCGGGATTACTGCTGCGCGAGCTGCCGCGATTCAATGAAGTGCGCGCGCGGGCGCATCGAGCCAGTCGCGAACGGCCGGGGCAGAATGACTGGCGCGGCTTTTCGATTATGTCGGTGGTCGTCGCGCTGCGTTCGACGACGTTCCTTGCCGCGGTCACCTTTATGCCGACCTTCGTGCTGCGTGTCGTGCACGTCAATCCGCTCTTGCAGTCGTTCGCGCTCTTTGCGCTGTTGAGCGGTGGTGCGATCGGTACGATGGCGGGCGGTTTGCTCGGCGAACGCGTCGATCGGCGACGCATCATCACCCTTTCGATGATCTTGACTGCGGTTTGTGGTGTAGCGATCGCGCTCACCGGCGCAGCCTTCCATCAGATAACGCTCACGATCGTGCTCAGCGCGTTCTTCGGCGTCGCGCTTGGCCTTTCGGCCGGCGTGCTGGTCGTGCTGGGCCAGGAGTATTTGCCGAAGTCGATCGGCGTTGCATCCGGCATGACGCTGGGACTCGCCAATACGATCGGCGGCATTGCCGCACCGGTCTTCGGTCACATCGGCGACCAACACGGACTGGTCAGCGTCTTCGTAACGATCGCCGTTTTCGCCGTTCTCGCGGTCGGCGGCTCGCTGTTCATGCCCAAACCCGCGTCGCTCGCCTTTACATTGTCATCCCGAGCGTAGCGCAGCGTCCCCCTTTGTCATCCTGAGCGTAGGCGCCGACGAAGCATGGACTCGATGCGACAAGGCTGCGCTGACGCAGTTCGCGATGGGGCTTATGCTCTCTATCGAGCGGGACTGACCGAACGACACGTTGAGGATTTGCGAGGAATCCAGAACTCGTGGTCCGAGGGCAGCGTGCGATAACCGCTATTCTCAATGTGCCGGCGTCGGGCTGGGCTTTGGTGAAGGCCACGCCGCGCACGACGGTTTCTCCTGGATCGGCACTAATCGTATGACCTGTTGGATAGCTTCGATGACGACGTTAGGTTTGTCGATCTGAATGAAGTGACCGACGCCGTCGATGACGCAGTTCACGCCGCGTGACGACTGCGCAGCGAGCTGATCGTGCAATGAAATCCATCCACTCTGCACCACGGCAACTTGTGCCTTGCTTGCGCCCATTGCTGTCTGCATCGCTTGCTGATCTCGTGTGGAGGTGAGCACGATCAGCGGCATCGCGCCGTAACCGTGCGCGGCGCTGTTGACCTGCGCGCCGTCCTCGCCGAAGCTTTCGAATTCGGACGCGGGATCCGCCCAGGCAGTAGGCACGCGCTCCATCGTGTGTATCACGGCATTGAGTGCGGCGCTCAAATGCGGATCGGGCGGCTCCTGGCATTGCTTTTGCGCCGGGTCATCCGCACACTCATGCAGCTTGTTGAGTTGTTGCTCCTCATTTGCGGCGTATTTGGGGTATTGGCTCGAGAAAAGTTCCGCTTGTCCCGGCGCAGACGGATCTACCAGCACCATGCCGGCGACCTCCGCCGGATAACGGTCGGCAAAGAGTGGTTCGTACAATCCGGCAATCGAGTGCGCTACCAAAATGTAGGGTGGCGGGATGCCCGCGCGCACGAGCAACGCGTGCAGATCGCTCACAATCGCGTCGGAGGTGCGCGGAAGCGGCCCTGGATCGCTGAATCCGTACCCTGCACGATCGTACGAACACGCACGGGTGAACTGCGCCACGGAAGGCTGCACGTGATTCCACGGCAGCGTGCCGCTGCCCACGCCCAAACCCGAATCGAAGATCACCACCGGTGAGCCGCTGCCGATGCAGTAGAGATTCAAACGGCGCCCGTTGCCGATATCGACGCGCGACTGCGCGTGCATGTACGGTTCACTGCTCACCGTCGGCGCCGGCGTTGCGTGCAATGCCGCGAGGAGCAGCAGCGCGATCATGTGCGAACCATCACGATGTCGGAGAATGGCGCAGCCAGAAGCGCAGCGGCATCGGTGGGCACGAGCTTGCGCCGGCGATCGTCGATGCGCGAAAACGTAAAGCCGCCTGCGTGCAAGCCGCTGAGCTGCCGTGCCGGATCCATGCCTGCCTCCCGCATAAATGCCGGCGCAAACTCCATCATCACCGTCACGCGGTAGTTTGGATCGCCGAAGATACGCTGCCCGCCGGCGATGATGTCGGTCTCCGCGCCCTCCGCGTCGATCTTGAGAAAGTCGATCTTGCGATCGTAGTTCGCGAGAAAGTCGTCGAGCGACGTGGCCTGAACCGAGATCGTTTCGCGTTCGCTTTCGGTCAGCTCGGGAATCTGTTGCAAGCCGGCGATCAGCGTGCCGCCGCCGCGATGGCGCGTGGTCGCACGGAAGCTCAGCGTGCCGCGCTCTTTGCTGACCGCACGTTCGTCGATCGTCCCGATGCGAGAAAAGCCGTTGAGCTCGAGGTTGTCACGGGCGATCTGCGCAAGGACGGGATCGCACTCGAAGGCATGGACCGAGCCGTTCGGGCCGGCGCGGTGGCACATCAGCAGGGTAAAGAGTCCGACGTTAGCGCCGATTTCGACGACGTGCATGCCGGGAGAAACGAGCCGTCGCAAGACGGCATCGGTGTGCTCCTCATAGACACCTTCGAGAATCAGGTGCGGCGCGATCGAGATATCGCGCGAATCAACGAACATCTTGTAGTTATTCTTGGTCCACAACAGCACGCGGTTGTTGCCGACATAGACCGCGGGATGTTTCATTCCGTACGCACCATGAGGTACTGCCGTTCGACAATGCGCCACCCGCCGTCCCGCAACGCTTCGCCCAGCGGCGAATCGGCGGGTTCGTTGTTGAGGGTAAGGTCGTGCGGGACACCGTCGTTGAGGGCATCCACGAGTTCCCGGGCGCGGATCGCATCGAGTGCTCCCGCGTCGAGCACCTGTGCAAATTCGTCGTCGATGCGGAGGTACGCGTATGCGCCGGGAAGCGTTAGCAGCGCGACCGGGCCGGCGCGGGCGATGCTGCGTGGTTCTCGCTGCCAACACACCGACGGAATTTGTGCGACCCCACGGACTACCGACTCGGGATAGCGGCGCGCGGGCAACGCTCGCGCCGGACCGTTCGGATTGCGCGCCCACACGAGCAGCTCGCCGCGGCGTGTAAAGGCGAAGCTCTCGCAGAGCGCGATCGGCGCGGCATTGCGCTGATTCACCTCGAGCTCGATCGTCCGCACGCCTTGCGCCTGCACGGCCGCAATGGCGTCGACCATCATGCGCGCGGCGACGCCCTCGCGCCGGTACTGCGGATCGACGCCGACGAGTCCGAACCACGCTCGCGTGCCGCGTACGCCGAACGCGAGCGCGCCGAGCTTGGCCGATCCCTCCTGCATGACGATCGCCTGGCCGAGATTGATGTCATTGCGGTGCACGAAATCAGCATACGAGCGCTTCGTGAAAATGTCGTATGTTCCGAATGCGCCGCCGCGAAAGAACGTATTGAAATCTGCGGCGTCGGGGTGCACGCTCACTGCAGGCCGGGAAAAGCCAGCGTAGCGAGGGCGGCGTAGGTCACGATGCCGACCGCGGTCGAGAGATTGATACTGCGCACGCTGCCCTGGCGGATCGGGATGCGCAGCGCCCGTTGCGGTTCTTGCTCGATGAGCGCGCGTGGTAAGCCCTTGGTCTCGCGTCCGAAGACGAGCACGTCGCCGCGACTAAAGTGTGCGTCGGTATACACGCGTCGCGCATGGGCTGACAGATACCAGCGTTGCCGGTCGGCGCTGCGCTCGAGAAACGCGTCGAGCGATGGGTGTACCACCACATCGATCGAGTGCCAGTAGTCCAACCCGGCGCGCTTGAGCTCGCGGTCGTCGATCGAAAAGCCGAGCGGCTCGACCAGATGCAGCGCACAGCCGGTTGCAGCGCAGAGCCGAGCGACGTTGCCGGTGTTGGGCGGAATCTCCGGTTCGACCAGCGCGATGTGTAGCGGCGCGGCTTCGACATCCGCGAAGGTCACGAGCCGCTCGCGGGGTTGCGTCACGAGAGCACGCTCTCGTAGTCGATGCCGGCAGGCGCAATGACGTATGCTAGACCGTTGTTACGCTGCCAGATCGCCTCGATTGCGCGACGCGGATACACGGCGCGCACGCCGTGCGCCGCCGGATCGTTGATCGCGCAATCACCGTTCTCGGTGAAGCCGCGCAGTACGACCAGATGCCCGTCGGAGTGCGGGAGCGGTGCACCAGGCAATTCGCCCGCTCGCCACGAGTACGAGATCACCACCGGCACGTTGCGTTCGATTAGGCGCGCAGCCTGGTCGAGATTTTGCAGGTAGGCCACCACCGCTCGCAATCCCAAGCTGCCGCTGAAGGCGGTATTGAACGCCCAGTTGCCGGTGCCGTTGTAGGCGCGATCCATCACCGCCATCGCTGTTTCTTCGACCGGCCGGTCGATGCCGTGATAGGCGTTGACCATCGACAAACTTGCCGCGCTGCACCAGCCACGCTCGTCCTCGCGCACGTATTGGGTGCGCGCGGGAACGTCGAGAATCATCGCGTCGCGCGCGTGCGGCAGCGACGGCTCGGGCCGCTGCGGTGCCGCAAACGCCAGCAGCGTGAAGTCGATCTCTTCGCCCGCGAGTTCGATGCCGTCGAACGGCTGCTCCGCGCCGAGCACATCGACGTCGACCGCAATGCCGTCACGATCGCTTTGCGGACTGAACGATTTACGTCCGCTTGGTTGCCACTGCGCGTAGTCGTACCACGCGCTAGCCGGCATGCCCGCACGCAGGATACGAAAGCGCAACGTCCCGCTCGGGGCATAGGTGTTCCAGCTGATCACGCCGCCGCGCACAGGTTCGAAGCGCAGCGTTGCGCCGCCGCGCGCGTTGAGCGCTTGCGCAAACATTATTTCACGTTCCATTCCCAGGCGTTCCAGGTGTCGCCGATATACGCCGCGGGCTCAAAGCCTTGCACGTCGTCGCCGACGCCGTAGTACGCCGTCTCCCAATAAAAGAAGACCGCCGGGACGACCTGGCGTATGCGCGTTTCTTCTTCTTGGTAGAGCCGCTTACGAGCGGCCTGATCGAAGGTCGCCGCGGCCGCCGCGCTGGTGCGATCGACGATCGGGTCGCGCAGCCACGATGTATTGGCACCGTTGGGTGGGATGAACGCCGAATTCCAGGTTCCCGAATTGTCGGGATCGGGGCCATTGGTATCGATCGACCACTCGAGATCGTACGTGCCTTTGTAGATTGGACCGTCCTGCGCGAAGAGCACGCTGCCCGGAAAGTTGTGAATCGACAGATCGATGCCGAGCGCCGCAAGATCAGATTGCATCACCAGCTCTGCGTCCTGATTGCTTTTCGCCGAGACGGTCGCCGAAACCGTGAGATGCAGCGGATGTGACGGTCCATACCCAGCGGCCGCCAGCAGCGCGCACGCGGCGCTGGGATCGTAGCGATATGGCGGCAACGACGGCGCGGCCCACGAGTCCGGAAAAACGTCGGAGACCGCCAGCCGGTTGATGCCGTGGTACACCGTGTCGTTCAAGCGTTTCCAGTCGATGCCCATCGCGATGGCTTCGCGCACGCGCAAGTCCGAGAGCCCCGGCCTACTCATGTTGATGCCGAGATGGCGCCAATTTGCAATCGAGCGATGCAGTACGCGGATACCGGGGATCTTTGCGAGTGCGGCGACCGCATTGACGTCGACGGTGGGATAGATGTCGATTGCGTGCGTCTGCAGTGCCGCCAGCAGCGAGTTGCTATCGGGAATGATCGTCCAAACGATCTCTTTGAGTTTTGGTGCACCGCGCCAGTAGTGCGGATTTGGCACGAAGATCAGCTCGGCGCCGTGATTCCAAGTTTGCAGCAAATAGGGTCCACTCGAAATCGGATGCTCGTTGAACGGCGCGCGGTTGATGTCGGGAAGCTTTGCGAGCAGGTGCGCGGGCAGCGGCGGATACGCATCCGCGCCCATACCGAGGATGCCCAGGACCGCCACGTTGGGCTTCTTGAGGTGGATAACGAGGGTGTAGGGATCGGGTGCCAAGGCCGACGCGATGTCGTCCCATCCGTAGTTCGATTTCGTGTTGTTGCGCGGATTGAGGACCGCGTGATACGTGAAGAGCCAATCGGCCGCGGTGAGAGGCGCGCCGTCCGACCAGGTGACGCCGTGACGCAGGTGCAGTACGATCGTGCGACCGTCGGCGCTTATGCCCCCGTTGCGGGTCGTCGGCACCGTCGTCGCGAGATCCGGGATCATGTTGCCCTCGGCGTCGTAACGGAAGAGGTGCGTGAAGAGCAACGCGTCGACTTCGTCGGTCGCCGCCGAGTGACCGAACATCAAGTTGAGCGAGTCGGGTTCGTTCTGTTCCCCTAGACGCAAGACGCCGGGGATCGACGCCGGTCGCGCACACGCGCATGCGAGCGCAAGCGCAACCAGTGCGATCACACGGCGCACGGCGCTCCCTTATGGAACTGCGGGGCGATCGCGGCATAGAGCGCGTCGGGCCCGTTACGCACCACGTCGTCGACCGGCAGTCCCGTCTCGTTGCGCGCCCGCTCGATTTCGCTGCGCGCTTGCGTGTCCGAGAGGTTGCGCGTATTGAGTGCGATACCGACGGTTCGCGCGGGCTTCACCGTGGCGAGCAGCGCTTCGTGCAAGCGAATCAGTTCGCGATAGCCCAGCGTCGGTGTGTCGTAACCGCCGATGCGCTCGCGGGTCGGATCGCACACCAGCACCAGCGCATCGGGAGCCGCGCCGTACATCAGCGCGAGCGTCACCGGCGCGTAGGCCGGATGATTGATCGCGCCCTGACCTTCGACCACGATCAAGTCGGGCTGCGATTGTGCCGCGTAAAGCACAAGTGATTCGGTTGCGCCCGGCGCGAAGTCGGCAATGACGCGATCGATCGAGATGCCCCAGCCGGCGATCATGATTCCGGTCTGCCCGGTGGGCACGAAGCTCGCGCGCGTGCCCGCGCGCTGCGCTGCGGCGCAGAGTTCGAGCGCGACCGTCATCTTGCCGACCGAGCAGTCGTTGCCGACCAGCAATAACGTCGGAGCGGTCACGTGATAGACCGCGCCGGAGAACAGCGGCGTCTCGGGCGGTTCGCGAACATCCCAAATGCGCACGCCGGCACGCTGCGCGGCGAACTTGAATTCTTGATCCTCGCCGAGCATGTCGTGCAATCCGCTCACGATCTCGAGCTTCGCGGCGATCGCCGCGAGGATCTCGGCGCGCCAGTCGGCGGGCAGTGCGCCGCCGCGCGGCGCCGTTCCGATCAAGAGTGCCGTCGGCTGATACTGCAGCGCCTCGGCAACGCCGGCCACAATCGGTGCATCGCTTCGCAGGTAGGGCAGGACGTCACGGACACGCTTGCCGGCGTGCTCGGGATCGATCACGGCGACCGTTTCGTCGGTGCCATAGGCGATCACGCCATGCGCGGTCTTGGCATTGTCGGCGAATTGACCGGGCGCCAGAATCGCGTAGCGTCGCTTCATGCCGCGACGCGTTGCCGTACGCCCAGTCCGGCCTCGCTCGGCAGCACGAGCTTGCCGCGGTCATACTGCACGCCGACGAACGGATCGTCCGAGGTCAGGAACGGACCGTCGATATCGGCCCAGTCCACGAGCGGCGAAATCTGCGCCGCAGCCGTCGATGCAATGGCGCTCTCGACCATGCAACCGAGCATCACTTTGAATCCGAGTGCGCGCGCCGTCGCGATCATCGCAAGCGCGCCACGAATACCGCCGGTCTTGGCGAGTTTGACGTTGACGCCGTCGACGCAGCCCATGAGTACCGGCAGGTCGCGTGCGTCAAGCGAATCCTCATCGGTAACGATCGGAATCTTCGTGCGGTCGCGTACCGCGCGCAAGCCTTGCGGATTGCCCGCCGGAATCGGTTGTTCGCAAAATTCGATGTCATACCGCGCGAGCTCGTTCAGGATCGGGATCGCGCGATCGACGGTCCAACCTTCGTTGGCGTCGATGCGAATGGTGCCGGTGTAGGCATCACGAATCGCCTCGATCGTTTCGATCTGTTCGCGTGCCGTCCCAAGGCCGAGCTTTACCTTGAGCACCGGGTGATCGCCGATCTCCGCCAGCTTGCGCAGGGTCGTTGCGGTATCGCTGATGCCGATCGTGAACGAGGTGTACGGCGTTTTGGACGCGTCCAGTCCGAGCAGCTGGTAGAGTGGCACGCCCAGGCGCTTGCCGAGCAGATCGTACAGCGCGAGGTCGAGCCCGGCGCGCGCCGCCGGCGGAATCCGCCGGTCGATCAGCGTTTCGAGCGCAAAGGGGTCTTGCGACGTCAGCGGGTTATTCCCGAAATAGTACGCTACGCTGTCAGCCGACTCGTGGTAGCGCTCGATCGGGGTTGCCTCGCCCAGCCCCTCGAGCTCGCCGTCGCTCAGCCGGAAGAGCACGCTGTGGGCCACGGTCTCCTCGCCGCGCGCTATCTTAAACGGATATTTGAGGCGTAGATCGAGTGGTGCGAGTGAGAGCGAAAGAGCCATGCGGGCGCGCATTCTGGGCGGGGTCCCTCGATCCTCGGAGCGCCTAGCAGGCATGCTACCAGAAATCTTTCAGACTCCGAAGGATCAGCCCGACCTTTCTCGCATTAAGGGCCGTTAAGAGTGAACGAACGCGTCCTGCGTCGGTCACTTTTTCTTTTCTCTGGACCTGATGAGGTAGAGATGCAAGACACGCGTTCCCTTGGGGGGCGGCTCTTGGCGCTTCTGGCGGCCGCTGCCTTTCTGTTCGCTCTTATCGCAAGTCCGCTAACAGCTCAGGCGGGCACGACTGGTATTCTCAATGGTGTTATCACCGACAATGCGACCGGCAAGCCGATCGCCGGCGCGACGGTCACGGCGGTCGCGCCCAGCGGCACGTTCAGCAGCGTGACCGACGCGCACGGGTATTATGCCATCCAGAACATGATTCCCGACACATATACGGTCAGCGTTAGCGCGAATGGCTATACAGCCATTTCGCAGCCCGGTGTCTTCGTCCAGCAAGACGATATCGCGCGCTTCGATCGCAAGCTGACAACTGCGGGCCTCCAGACGATTGCGAACGTGGCAACGCGTGCGCACAATGACCTCGTGCAACCCTATCAAGGCTCCGATGTCTATAACGTCTCGGGCGACCAGCTCGAATCAGCTATGGGCGGAACGAATACCCACGAGACCGTGTATCAATATCTCGATACCGTTCCAGGCGTGACGCCGATCAACGGTGGATTCGATGCGCAGCCCTCGATTCGTGGCGGATATGACGTCGATACCGGCTATGAACTCGACGGTGTGCCGATCACGGAGCGGCAGACCGGCTTATTCAGCACGAACCTCACGAACGTCGGTATCTCAAACGTAGAAGTGATCACGGGCGGTCTCGACGCTGCAAATTCCAATAACGGCACCGGCGTCATCAACACCGTGATTAAGACCGGAACCTATCCCGGATTTGTCAACATCTCGGCGGGTCTAACCGACACCGAATTCAATCACTACCTTCGTGCGGAAGTCGGCGGCGCCACGAAGGACAATAAATACAGCTGGTATGCCGCGTTTGATGGTGTCAACTCGCAGAACTACTATTTCACCAACGGTGCTACGCCGTATTACAATGTGCTCGATACCGGCATCTCCTCCGGAAGTCCAGGTTCAATTTATACGCGCGATCTTATTGCAAATTTCCACTATCGCCCGAACTCTCGCAATGACATCCAAGTACTCTATTTGAATTCGCTCTTCAGCGATCAGGCGAATAACAATCTCGTCAGCTCGCCCGGCGACGAAGCTTTCGAGCTGCTGCCGTGCGCCGGCGCGAGCGGCAACAATCTCAACACCTGGTCACATGGCTCAGGCGGTACTGCGCCGAACGGCGCGGCCTGTCCGCTGGGTATGTACTATAATTGGCTGGCCAGCGGCGCCGGCAACTATCTCGGACATTACAGCGCAATCGGCAAGATCCAGTGGAACCACGTCATCAATTCCGATTCGAGCTTCGATATTCGTGCCTCCGAGATGTACAACAAGTACATATTCAATCAGACCTATAGCGATCCGAACCAGCCCGCGAACAATGGCGATATTGACGGATGTCCGAATTATCCGTATCCAAACGGCTCTCCGGAGCAAGGGCTCGGATACGGCATAGGATACCAATGTACGTTCGATCTTGGCGACTACTACCAAGATCGTCATGAGAGCGATTACTTTCTCCAGGGCGACTATACCTGGACGCCAAATGAAAACGTCACGGTTAAAGTCGGCGCGGGCCAAGAGTACGACGACAACTACCGGATCGTTTACTATCTCAATAAATTCAATTATGTCGCTCCGCTCGACGATCTTTACGACTGCTACGGCGAGAACAGCTCGTGGCCGTGTATCAACTCGCTGAGCGATAGTCCCACGCACGTCCCATACATGTACGCCCAGGGGTCGTTCAACTTTGGAAAGTTTACGATTTCACCGGGCATTCGTTGGTCGCGCATCTTTTACGGACTTCCCGCGGACGCCGGCGGAACGATTTCGGCCGGATTCTTTGCGCCGTCGCTTACCGGAACGTATCGCGTCAACCCCAAGAATGTGATCCGATACTCATGGTCGACCTCAGCCCAATTCATCGGTACGGACAACGTCTATCAGTTGAACAATCTCACGTATGATCCGGGGTACAACGGCAGCGCGCAAGAATATCAGCCGTCGGTCAACCATATCATGGACGCGCAGTGGGAGCACGCGTTCGATCAGAACACGTCGCTTCGGTTCGGTCCCTACTATCGCGCAACCGATAACTACCCAGCCGCTTACAATCCTTTCATCGGGTTCAAGCCGGGAACGTACGAATGGCTGCCGTCGCCCGCCGTTATTCAAGACAACATGCACATCCGCGATTTCGGCGCCGAACTCGGCATCAATCACAACGATCCGCGGCCGACTGGCATCGGTTGGTGGCTCTCGGGGTCGTACAACAACTACTGGACGCAGCTCTCGCAGTTTTCTGGCAATCACGCCTCGTTCATCAACTATCCGCTTGCGCAGTACTTCCTCAATCAGGGCGTCTACGTGCGCGGAACGTACACGCCGTTGTTCTCGGCGAGCTTCGTGGCTGACTTCCATAGCCACGGCTGGCACTTCATGCCCTATGTCTACTACACGTTCGACAACTTCTACAACACCGGCGGATGCTTGCCGCTCAACGCTGCGGGCACCGGATTCGTGGCTCCAGGGCAAAGCGTTCAACCCACGTACTGCACGAATCAGCAGCTGGCTAACGGTACCTTTGTCAATCCAGTTCTCGCGCCCGAGGGAATCGGCGCCGGGTACTTCTGGGCCAACGCAACGGTTCTCAAGGATCTGAACAAGACGTGGCGCGTCGGCGTCTCGGTGACCAACATATTCGATATGGAGCATGGAACGACGCCGTGCTACAACTACCCGCAACCCGGGGGCGGATGTTATCCCTACGGCGAGCAGTCGGGATCGCTACCCCCACCGAATCAGTACACGTACCAAAATCTCACGCAGACACCGCGAATGATCGAGGTCTTCCTCAATGCGCGGCTCCCGTAAGCGAATCGTCGCTATCCTCGCAATCGTCACGCTGCTGCTTGCCGGCAGCGTGACGGTGCGCGCCTGCGCAGCAGCGATACCGCTCGCGCGCTGGACGATCTATCATGTGTCGGGCGTGACGCAGGGAGCATGGTCTACCTGGTACGCGAAGGGCATCTGGCCCGTCCACGCTCGCTTCAGGTGCGAGAACGGAACGATCCTCATCAACGTTGGTAACACCGATGAGCTCGCGCAGGGCGTAGCAGCACGATTCTGGGACATCGAGCCGGACGAGGCAACGCTCGATAAAGCCGTTGCTAGCGGAAAGGCCGTGCAAAACGGCGGCTTCGCCTTGCGGGCCGGGCAGTCGACGACGCTGCGACTCTATCGACCCGCGCTCTGTAGTGCAGGGAGCTTTGTTTTCGCGGCGGTCTACGGAAGCTAGGTGTCAGCGAGCGGCGCGCATGCGCGCGCGTAGCTCCTCGCCGACGTCGATCGCGTCCTGTTCCACGAGCGGTTTGCCGCTCGCAACCAGCCGTGCGATATCCCAGCGTTGCTCGGGCGCCGTACCGAAGTAGCCTTCGCGCACGGCCGCTTCGGCGTGTGACATGATGTGATCGGCATCGATCGGTACGCTGTAGAAGTCGGCGAGACGTGCGCCGACCACGCACAGGCCGTCGACGAGTCCTTCCGTCAACGGATACGCTCCGAAGTTGTCGGGCATCGCGCCTTCCATCGCCATGATCGAGATCCCGAGCGTGTAGGAATTGCGCCCGCGCGTATGCTGCGCGTACGGCAGCTCCGGGCCGTCATAGACCGCGCGCATGTTCTCGCGCACGTCGTGGGTATTGACGACCACGATGCCGCTCGGCGTCGTCGCGATGCAGAAATGATACGCTGGAAAAACCGATGCGTAATCGTGCGCCGACCAATGCGTGTAGATACGGTCGATCCGTCCCGGCACGTCGGGCCGCCACGCGTCCAGCGGCCAATGCGGAAAGTCCTCGATCCGAAAGGCAACTAGATCTGCCATTGCCACGCGTTCCATTCGTCGGCGATGAAGGCCGCCGGCTCGAAATTTTTCAAGTCGCTGTTGTAACCGAAATAACTCTCGTGCCAAAAGGCAAAAACGGCGGGGTTGAGCTCGCGGACGCGCGCGGCTTCCTTTTGGTACAGCGCTTTGCGTGTCGTCTGGTCGAAGGTGCCTGCGGCGGCCTCGCTGGTCTTATCGACGATCGGATCGCTCAGCCAGCTCGTATTCGCACCGTGCGGCGGAATGAAGTGCGAATTCCACGAGCCCGAGTCGTCGGGATCGGCACCGTTGATAGCTTGCGACCATTCGAGATCGTACCTGCCGCTGTAAATCGGGCCGTTCTGGGCGAAGAGCAGATTAGCCGGATAATTTTTTACCTCGATGGCGATACCCAGCGCTTGCAGCATCGATTGAATCAGCAATTCGGCGCGGTTGTTGACGTCGTTGTCGGTCGTTGCCGAAACGGTCAGCCGCATCGCAAGCGGACCCTTGTGCAGCACGCCGTCGCTGCCCATCCGCCATCCGGCCAGCGCGAGCAAACGCAGTGCGTCGCCCGGATCGTACCGATAGGGCGGAAGATTCGGTGCGGCCCACGATTGCGGAAAGATATCCGAGACCGCAAGCTGTCCGGCACCGTGGTAGACGGTGTCGAGGATGCGCTGCCAATCGATGCCTTCAGCAATGGCCGCGCGCACGCGTGCATCGGCGAGTTGCGGCCGGCGCATGTTCATGGCGAGATGCTGCCACCATGCCACGAGGCGCTTCGTCACACGGATCCCGGAGATCGAGCTGAGCTGACCGATCGCATCTTCGCCCACCGCCGGGTAGAGGTCGATTTCGTGCGCACGGAGTTCGTCCAGCAGCGTGTTCGGGTTCGGGACGATCTTCCAAACGATTTCCTTGAGCTTGGGTGGCCCGCGAAAATATAACGGATTGGCGACGAAGGTGAGCGAGTCGCCGCGCACCCAGCGCTTCAGGATGAATGGGCCGCTCGAAACCGGCATGCTGTTGAACGCGGCGCGGTTGAGGTCGGCTAGCTTGGCTAGCAGATGCGCCGGGAGCGGCGGGTACGCATCGCCGCCCATGCTCAGGATTTCGAGAACCTCCACGGTCGGTTTCTTGAGATGGATAACGATCGTGTACGGATCCGGCGCTTGCGCGGAGGCAATCTCGGCCCAACCATAATTCGTTTTCGTGTTGTTGGCCGTATTCAACACCGCATGGTAGGTGAAAAGCCAGTCGGCGGCCGTCAGCGGCGCACCGTCGGACCACTTTACGCCGTGCCGCAGGTGTATGGTGACGGTTTTCCCGTCGCGACTGATGCCGCCGTTGCGCAGCGTCGGCACTTCGGTTGCCAGGTCCGGGAAGAGATTGCCGCTCGCGTCGGTCCGCAGGATAAATGAAAAGAGCAGACAGTCGATCTCGCCCGTCGCGAGCGTATGACCGAACATCAGGTTGAGATTGTCGGGCTCCTCCGGATCGCCGATCCGCAGCACACCCGGGATCGTCCATGCATTGCCAGCCCCGCTCGTTCCCGTGCCGACCTTCGTGCATGCGCACAGAGCGA
The DNA here is from genome assembly GCA_963837195.1 of Vulcanimicrobiota bacterium. Classification (GTDB taxonomy): domain Bacteria; phylum Vulcanimicrobiota; class Vulcanimicrobiia; order Vulcanimicrobiales; family Vulcanimicrobiaceae; genus Aquilonibacter. The sequence continues at coordinate 1,680,811 of CAWIMO010000006.1, read as the reverse complement.
GAAGCAGCAGCGCAACCGCGGCGCGTCGCAAGAGCATCACCGCAAGCTTCGACGAGCTTGGCGGTTTCACCGCGTGCGTCGCGAATGACGTATGCCGATGTTAGGAGAGCATTTCGAGCAAGAGATCCGCGAACAACCCGAGGTGTGGGCGGCCATTGCTGCGTCGGATAAAGCCCAGGTGTTAGCCGATGCGATCGGCGGCCGCGATATCGTCCTGCTCGGCAGCGGTAGCTCGCTCTTCGTGGCACAACTCGGCGCGCTCTCGCTGCGCCGTCGCGCGCTACGCGCGCACGCACTTGCCGCGACCGAAGCCCCGCTCGATCACGCTGCCTATGCGGGTTCGGCGACCATTGCAGTGTCACAGAGCGGACAGTCAGAGGATCTGTTGCACGCCCTCGACGTGCTCAACCCCAAGCTGCTGATCGCGCTGACGAACACGCCGCAATCGCCGCTGGGCGAACGCTCCAACCTTTGCATCGATGTCGGCGCGGGGCGCGAAATCGCAGTTCCTGCAAGCAAAAGCGTAACCGCGACCGCCGCAATCCTGCTCTGGGCGGCGGGGATCATCGGTCAACCTCACCAGCGCAGCGCGCAAACCCTGATCGAAACCGCCGAAGACGTGCGCTCGTGGCTCGATAGCTCCGGCGTTGACGAAGTGCGCGCGGCAGCCAGCCGGATCGCCAGCCGTCGGAGCGCACTGATCTTCGCTACCGGATACGGCTTGCCGATCGCGCACGAATTCGCGCTCAAACTCAAAGAAGCAAGTTATATCCATGCCGAGGGATTCTCGGCCGGCGAATTCCGCCACGGCAGCGGCGCGATGCTCGATGCGTCGTGCGCTTCGATCGCGATCGTCGACGACGTGTCGCGGCAGGTCGTCAATCGCCCGATGCTCGAGGCGGCTGCGGCCGACAGCCTGCGCTATGCGATCGGCGGCCGCTTAGGCGAGGTCCCGCTCCTCGGACCCGTGGTCGGCATCGCGTTCAACGCGCTCGCATGGCTGGTGGCGGCGCAGATGATCGCCCTCTACACCGGCCGTGCGCGGCACGTCGAAAGCGATGCGCCGCGCGGCCAAGCCAAGGTCCTCGATACCTAAGGTTAGTTCCAGGCGTCGACGATCGCCTTGGAGATTTTCGCGATCAGCAAGCGACCGGCATTGCCAGGCGTCCAGCTCTGATCTTTATTGTTGTACGTAAATACCGAGATGATGATCGGGCCGCTTTTGGCGTACACGATGCCGACGTCATTTCGCGCGGCGTCGATGGCCCCACCCTTGTTCGCGACCGTGAGGTCGCCGAGGTAACGCGGAATCCCATCGCGTTCGGTCTGGTTTTTCAGCATACCGAGCGCCACGTCGCACAGCGCGCGATCGCTTTGAGAGGGCTGCGCCGACACGCCGGGCGCGCTTAAGTCGCAGGTCGCAAAACGCTGCATAACCGTGGCCATCTCGCGGGCGGTCGTTTTGCCAAGTCCAAACGTGGGCTGATCCGCGGGCACCGGCGGGACTGGGTCCATGAACACCTTCTTGTAGAGCCACGTATTCTGCAAGCCCATCCAGCGAATGCGAGCGTCAATGCTTCCCAGTCCCAAATCATCGATGGCGAGATTCGTGGCCGTATTGTCGCTGACGACAATCATCATCGTCAGTGCATCTTTGAGCGTCAGCGTGACCGGCGTATCGAAGAGCGTCAACACACCCGAGCCTTCGACTTGGTTGGCCTTGGTCAGCGTAACTAGGTCGTTCCAGTGTTTACGTCCCTCCTGAATTTGCTTGAGTGCTTCAAAAAGGACCGTGAGCTTGATGGTCGAGGCCGTGGGTACGGGAGTGTCGGCGTTGATTGCCACGGTCCGCCCGGACTGGAGATCCTGCGCGTAGATGGCGACGTTGCCCTGATAGCCGTCGCTCAACGCCGCAAGCTGCGTCGCGAGGGCGGCGTCGGGCTGAGCTGATGCGGATGCGCTTTCAAATGTCATAAGTAAGAGAAAAAAAGCGAAGAGTCTGCGCATGGGAAGGTCGCATTCGCTGCGCGTATCCTTTGAGCATGCCGAACGTTCATCGTCTTGCGATCATGGCTCTCGTGTGTACGCTACTAGGCGCAGCTACGCCCGCTAACTTTTCCCTCACCGCCGTGCTTTCATATCCATTTCCCGACACACTGGTCAGCAGCGGTGACGGCAGCGTTATTGCCTACGGTATCAATCAGCGCGGTCTGCGAAGCATCTGGGTCGCACGCGCACCGGCGTACGATCCGCGCGAGCTCGTTGCGATGCACCAAGACGACGGCGTGGGTGTCAACGCGGTGCAACTGTCGCGCGACGGCTCACGCTTGGTTTACGTGTATGGCAGCAGCGAGAATCCGAGCTTGGGCGTCGCGCAGCCCGAGACGCAAATCTGGACGGTCGAGACGGCCGGTGGCGGGCCCGCGATGCTTGCCGCGGGGCGTGCGCCCGCGCTTGCGCCCGACGGATCGCGTGTTGCCTTTCTGCGCAGCGGCGAAGTCTGGATAGTGCCGACCGACGGTACCGCGCAAGCCAAGCGACTGTTTTACGACGCGGGCAAGGACGCGGATCTGCAATGGTCGCCGAACGGCGATGCGCTCGCCTTCGTCTCCTCGCGCGGCGATCATGCGTTCATCGGTGTCTACCGCGGCGACGACCGGCCGCTCGAATTTTTGGCGCCGTCGGTGACCTACGATCAGGAGCCGCGCTGGTCGCCGGACGGAACGCGAGTCGCATTCGCGCGCACACCAGGTGGCGGCGGTGCGTTGCCGTCGCCGTTGCAGATGCCGGTCGTGCCGTGGTCAATCTGGGTTGCGCGCATCGCCGATGACAGCGCACGCGCCGTGTGGCAGAGCGCGTCGACCGCACGCGCGTCATTTCCGACGCAAGGCGGTGACGTCGACCTCACCTGGGCCGGGAACACACGATTACTGTTCTTGAGCGAAGCCGACAACTGGCCGCATCTCTACCGCGTGAGCGCTGACGGGGGTCCCGCACGCAAATTAACTAGCGGCGCGTTCGCGGTCGTGAGTTTCGTTCCCGCGCGCGATGCGCGCACGGCGCTCTACGTGGCAAACACCGGGGCGACGCCGAACGACATCGACCGCTGGCATATCTTCCGCGTCGATCTCGCGAGCGGCGCGAACACGCCGGTCACGTCGGGCTACAGTTCGCAATGGTGGCCGACGCCGCTAGGGGATGGGAACATCGCATACGTCACGACCACCGCGCAACGTCCGCCGCTCGTCGCGATCAGTGCCGCTAACGGCTGTGCGCAGAGGTTGCTCGACGCCGCGCTGCTGCCCAGCGACTTTCCGGCCGCGCAACTGGTGACGCCGAGCGAAGTGACCTATCACGCGCCCGACGGAACGCTCGTGCACGCGCAACTCTTTCGGAGCGCGGCGAGCGGGCCGCGCCCGACCATCATATACGTGCATGGCGGCCCGATGCGGCAGATGCTCTTGACGTGGAATCCGATGGATTACTACACCAACGGCTATGCCGTCGACCAGTATCTCGTCGGCCGCGGCTACACGGTGCTTTCGGTAAATTACCGTTCCGGCGTCGACTACGGTCACGACTTTCACTATGCGGTGCGTACCGGCTGGGCCGGCGCGAGCGAGTATCAAGACGTCCTCGCGGGCGCGCGGTGGCTGCAAGCGCGACGCTTCGTCGATCCGAAACGGATCGGCATCTGGGGCGGATCATGGGGCGGCTATCTCACCGCGCTTGCGCTTGCGCGCAATTCAGACGTCTTCAAGGCCGGCGTCGACTATAGCGGCGTGCACGACCTCATGCACGACGCGCTCGATTACTTCCAGAGCGGCGGCGAAGGCAGTGCCCGCGTTGATCGCAAGCCGTGGCTGAAGCTCGCGTGGGAATCGTCGCCGGTCGGATCGATGAAGACGTGGCGCTCGCCCGTGTTGCTGATTCAGGGCGACGAAGATCCCGACGTCGCGTTCCATCAACTGGTCGATTTGGTGCCGCGCTTGCAGCAGTATCACGTACCGTATCAGCTGATGGTGCTCCCGGATGAAGCTCACGGCTTTTTGCGCTGGGACTCATGGCTGCGGGCCGACACAGCAGCAGCCCAATTCTTCGATCGTTATTTGTAGAGCGCCGGGAACGCTATCACGATCGCGCGTTTGATTCCATCGCCGGAGAAACGCACCGGACGTCCCTCGATCACGCCGCGCCGGCCGAACGCGTCGAGGTAGATGACCAAACACGTCGACCCGCGCGCGTCGCGCAACCGAATTGCGTAGCGCAAGTCGGCGGCGCGCGCGTCGCTACTGGTATTAGTACGTTCGATCGCGGCAATGATGGAGGCGATGGTGTGCGGATCGCGCGACTCGACGCGGATACGCGCGCGTTGGCCCACGTCGCGCGGCGAGAGTGCCGCGCGGTAAGAAATGTTGTTCGGGACGTGATCGATTTCGATGCGCGACGCGCCAGCGACGGAAATGGCCGCAGCTAAGACGAGGTGATCCACGTTATCTCATGACCGGTGAGATAACGCGGTACGTCGTACCGGCGTGATCGTAGCGCACCGATTCGCCCAGCGTGCGCGCGGCGTGGCGTTCGCTGCCGGTGATGACCCGCCGTTCCTCGGCGTTGTCATAGCGCGGATCCGGCGTGTTGCGCAGTCCATCGGCGATGCGCGGATCCTCGACCGCGTGATCGACCTCGTGCCCAAGGCCGAGTGCCGGCGATTGCCGTCCTCCGCCCGAGGTGCGCAGCGCGCTGTACGGATCCCATGTGATGTCGTTGGTATTTGGATCGAAGTGATCGTCGTTGCGACGGTTGATCGTGAGGTGATAACGGCGTCCGTCGGGCGCGTGCTCGAGCGCTTTGAAAAGTTTCGACTCGATCGGATCGCGGCTGAGATAGCGCTTGGCCTGCTCGTAGAGTGCGTCGGCTGTGCGTGGAAGGGTCAGCGTACCGTGTTGCATGCCCTTCCATCACGCGGGACCCGGCCGATGTCAAGGGCTTGACGCCGGGTGGTACGTTAGTAAGGCTCGACTGCGCCTAGCGCGCACCATGCTATAGGTGCCGAACCGACTTGGATACCTAGGGAGCACCAGCTCCGGATACGACGAGAGGGCTTGGGCCTCGTGCCTGCCCGCAAAGCGCCCGGGCCGCACCCACCTGCGAGACCGCAGGTTCAGTTGCCTCGCATGGAAGACGCTACGTGCGGTTGAGTTCGATCTGATCGCGCGCGATTTTCCAACGGAAGATCGCGTCGCGCATTTCTGCGGGTGTGGCCGTGCCGTCGCCACGATCGAGCGCGCAAAATCCGCGAAATGCCTCCCAAGCGGTGAGCTGCGGCGCGCTCTGCGCGTCCCACCACAGCAGCACGGTCTTCGGCGAAAGCGTAAGCGGATCGCTCGCCGCGTCAAACGCACGCGGCTCGAGTCCATAGCGCAGCCACGCGGAGTCGGTTTCTTTGGTCACGCGTTTGCAGTCGTGCGACGTCGCCGCAAAGGTGCCGGGTGCGTTGCGCAATGCCAGCGTAACATTCGCGGCTTTGGCCAGCGACGTCGCAACGCCGAGCTTGGCGAGTTGCTCGCTCCACGAGGTTGCGGTTTCCGTGCCAAGCCGTCCGGCCAACAGCGGCGCGCCTAACGCCAGCGCCCGGTCGAGCGTGGCGCGCATCTCGTCTGCCGCGGCGCTGAAGAAGGCATCGCTCGTAAGCGCCGCGATGCACAGGCCTAAATCGGCAGCCGTCTTCTTGACTTGGGCGAGGTAGTCAACGTCGGCTCGCGGAAAATGCCGATCGTCCAAGACCACGCCGTCGCAGCCCATCTCACGAGCGGCAGCGTCGAGAAACTCGAGCTGCGTTATGTCGCCGGTTTCGAAGGCTCGATGCAATGCACTGCTCGCACATGCGAACTTCATGCGGGGGGATTCAAAGCTCTATGCGCGTCGCCCTGGGAGCCGATCACGCCGGCTTCGAATTCAAAGATCGCATCGCGCAGATGCTGCGCGAAGAGGGCCACACGATTCTCGACTTCGGTACGCACACCGCGACGCCGGTCGATTACCCGCAGTACGGTTACGCCGTCGGTGAAGCGGTGGCGAGCGGTCAGGCCGATCGCGGTATCGTCGTCTGCGGATCGAGCCTTGGCATTTCGATTGCAGCGAACAAAGTACCGGGCGTGCGTTGCGCGGTCGTTACCGAGCCGCTTTCCGCCGAACTTGCCCGCCGCCACAACGATGCCAACGTGCTCGCGCTTTCCGAGCGTCTCACCGGTTGGGAAATGATCGAGCGGCTGGTCGACGTTTTCATGCACGCGCCGTTCGAGGGCGATACGCCCGAAGGCGCGCGCCACAAGCATCGCGTCGAACAACTTTTCGAGTTCGGAACCACGCAGCAAGAGCGCACGCTCAAAGCCATCGAAGCCGGCGAAGTGACCGGCGCAGTCACGCCGAAGGAACTACTCTAATCATGGATATTCTGACCCCCTCGCAGATCCAAGCCCAAGATCCCGACGTCTTTGCCGCGATTGCGGGCGAGGAGCGCCGGCAAAAAGAGAACCTCGAGCTGATTGCATCCGAGAACTACGCCAGCCGCGCAGTGCGCGAAGCGATGGCGAGCGTGATGACCAACAAATACGCCGAGGGCTATCCCGGCAAACGCTATTACGGCGGGTGCGAGTGGGTCGACGTCGCCGAGAATCTCGCGCTCGAGCGCCTCAAGCAATTGTTTGGCGCCGATCACGCCAACGTTCAGCCGCACGCCGGCGCGCAAGCCAACATGGCGGTCTTCATGGCGCAGTTGCAGCCGGGCGATACCGTGCTCGGGATGTCGCTTGCGCATGGTGGCCATTTGACGCACGGCACCAAGGTGAGCTTTAGCGGCAAGCTCTACAACGCGGTTGCCTACGGCGTGCGCAAAGATACCGAGCTGATCGACTTCGACGAAGTGCGGGCGATGGCGCGCGAGCACACGCCGAAGCTAATCATCGCCGGCGCAAGCGCGTATCCGCGAGTGATGGAGTATGCACCGTTTCGCGAGATCGCCGACGAGGTCGGTGCGACACTGCTGGTCGATATGGCGCACATCGCCGGTCTCGTCGCGGTGGGCCTACATCCGTCGCCGGTGCCGTTTGCGGAATTCGTAACGTCGACCACACACAAGACGCTGCGCGGTCCGCGCGGCGGAATCATTCTCTGCAAGGAACCGTTCGCGCAGGCGATCGACAAGAGCGTTTTCCCGGGAATTCAAGGGGGTCCGCTGATGCACACGATCGCGGCGAAAGCCGTGGCGTTTGGGGAAGCGCTGCAGCCCTCGTTCAAGACCTATCAACAGAACGTCATCGATAATGCCCGCGCGATGGCCGAAGAGTTCGTGCGAGCCGGCCTGCGTTTGGTGGCGGGCGGTACGGATACCCATCTGATGTTGGTCGACGTCTCGGTCAAAGGCCTGACCGGCAGGGCCGTTGAGGCGTATCTGGATCGCATCGGCATCACCGTGAACAAGAACGCCATCCCGTACGACCAGCAAAAGCCGATGGTCGCCAGCGGCATCCGCATCGGAACCCCCGCCATTACATCGCGCGGGCTTGGGGTGAGCGATTGCCGCGAAGTCGCGCGCATTATGGTCGACGCCCTGGGGGATATCGAAGCGCAGACCAAGGCCGGCGAACTACACGGACGCGTACGTGAACTCACATCCCGGTTCGACGTTCCCTAAGCAAGCGAGCCTCCCAGCCTAATCCGATTCACAGGAATCCGTCAGCTATCTCGTCCCAGAATGGACGGGAATGGATCGGTCACGTCTGCTGGTCCTCTGCGACGTCGTCGGCGCGGAGGGCGGTTCGGAATCGGCGATGGAGCGTTACCTACCGGCTCTGCAACGGACGGGGCTCGAGGTTCGGGTTCTGGCCCGGCGAGTGACGGATCCGGAACGGTTCGGCGTACCGGCCCGGGCGGTTCCGTGGGGCGACGAGTACGCCGTGCCGTCGAACGCCGCGGCGCAAGAGATCTCGCACGAGATCGAAAGCAAGGACATCGACGTCGTTCTGTGCTCCAACGTGTTTGACGCGGCTGTTTTGGATGCCGCGCGCCGCGCGCCGCGCTGCGTCGTCCATGTGCGGGATCATCGGGTCTTCTGTCCCAACGGCGATCGCCTCTTTCCGAGTTTTTCACATCCGTGCGAATCGGCCATGGGCCGTGCGTGCATCGTCAATTCGCTCGTGCACGGCTGCGTATCCGGGCCGCGACCGCGCACGGTCGAGCGCCTGCGTGCGCGCGAGCGCACGGCGGCAGCTACTCGCAACTGTGATGCGTTTGTCGTGTCGTCGCGTTATATGGCGCGTTCGTGCGAGCGCAACGGCATTGCCTCCGAGCGGATCCACGTACTGCCGCCGCCGGTCGCCGAGGGCAGCGTTGCCGACACGGTCGCGCCGCCGCCGGGTCAGCGCCGCCTGCTCTTTGCCGGGCGCATCGTGCCTTCGAAGGGCTTACGCTCGCTGGTGCGCGCGCTCGCACGCATCGAGCCCGAGAGTCGCCCGGTATTGCGCGTCGCCGGCCGGCCGACCCCGGAGCTCGAGCGGTGCGCGCAGCTTGCGGCACGCCATGCGGTGCGGCTAGAAGTCCTGGGTTGGTGCGACGGCGATGCGTTGCTGCGTGCAATCGACGACGTGCACGCGGTCGTGGTACCTTCGCTCTGGCCCGAACCCTACGGCCTGCTCGGCGCTGAGGCACAAGCGCGCGGACGCCCTGCCGTCGCCTATGCGGTCGGCGGGATACCGGAGTGGATAGGCGATGCGGGTCTGTGTGCGCCACGCGGCGACGAGGCTGCGCTAGCGCGAGCGATCACCGCGGTGCTCGATCCGGAGCGCTGGCCCTCCTATAGCGAGGCCGCACTGGCGGCCGCAGCAATGCATGATCTCACTTCATTTGGGGAAAGGTTGAAATCGGTTTTATGCGCGTCCTGATCATTGGTGGCGACGGTTATTGTGGCTGGGCAAGCGCCCTGCATCTTAGCGCACGCGGTCACGACGTGGCGATCCTCGACAGTTTGGTACGGCGTCGCTGGGACATCGAGCTGGGCGTTTCGACGCTTACGCCGATTCGTTCGATGGCGGAGCGCCTGCGCGCGTGGGAGCACGTTAGCGGACGCGCGATCAAATTCTTTGAAGCGGATGCGACCGATTACGCCGCCCTGTGTGACGCGATCCTCGCCGTGCGGCCCGACACCATCGTCAACTTCGGACAACAGCGTAGTGCGCCATATTCGATGATCGACCGCGACCACGCCGCCCGGACGATGATCAACAACACGCTTGGCAATCTCAACGTGCTATGGGCGATGCGCGAACACGCACCGGACGCGCACCTGGTCAAGCTCGGGACCATGGGCGAGTACGGTACGCCCAACATCGAAATCGAAGAAGGCTTCATCACGATCGAGCACAAGGGCCGGCGCGATACGCTGCCGTTTCCCAAGCAGCCCGGGTCGTTCTATCACCTCACGAAAGTCGCCGACAGCGACCAGATTTACTTTGCGTGCCGGGTCTGGGGTTTGCGCGCGACCGACTTGAATCAAGGCGTAGTGTACGGTCTCCACACGCCTGAGACGTCACTCGATCCCGAGCTCGTCAATCGCTTCGATTATGACGGCATTTTCGGTACCGCGCTCAACCGTTTTTGCGTGCAAGCGGCGCTCGATCATCCACTAACGGTGTACGGACGCGGGGGCCAGACGCGCGCTTTTCTCAACATCACCGACACGGCACGCTGTGTCGATCTTGCCGTGGAATCGCCGCCCGCGCCGGGAATCTTCCGCGTGTTCAATCAATTCACGCAGACCTTCAGCGTGCTGAGTTTGGCACGCATGGTCGAACGAGTTGGCGCAAAGCTCGGACTCAAGGTGCAGATCGATCACGTCGAAAATCCGCGGGTCGAACGTGAGGCGCACTTCTACAGTTCGCTCAATAACAATCTGATTTCGCTGGGCCTCGAGCCGGTGTTGCTTACCGACGAGATCGTGGCATCGATGATCGAGAGCGCACAGACGTTTCGCTCGCGCATCGACCGCGCGCAGATCATGCCGACCGTGCGCTGGAAACGCGAACCCGCCAACGGTACGGTCGAGGCCGGCGCCGAAGAACGCGCGGGCTAATCGGCGCGGAGCTTCGTTTCGTCGATACCCAACCGGTCGGCGACCGCCGCAAGCGCGGCAAAGATTGCAGACGCGAACGCTACGCCGGCAAATCCCCATTCGAACGCGACGATCGAATCGCGCTGCAACGCCGGGTTGGAAAAATGCGCACCACCTAAACGGTCGCGCTGCGCAACGGCGGATGCGCGCATCGCCGGCGTGGCATGCATGGCATCGAGCGAGCGCTGCAGCGATGACCAGTAGAGCCCGGTGACCAGCACGGTAATCGCTGCGACGGCTAGTAGTCCGGCAATGCGCGAGACGGCATTGTTGATGCCCGACGCGACGCCCACGTGGCCCGGGTCGGCCGCGTTGATCACGCTGGTGGTGAGCGGTACGACGGTGATGCCCATGCCGAGACCGATGACGAAAATGCCGGGGAAGAACCCGGACCAATATGAGGGCAGTGGTTCGAGCACGGCGAGAAGCACAAATCCGCCGGCGACGATCGCCGGCCCAACCGTGAGCACGCTGCGCAGACCGAAGCGCTTCGCAAATCCCGGTGCAAAGCGCGCGAGCACGATGATACTGATGCCAAAGGGCAACAGGCCGAGCGCTGCTTGCAGCGCCGAATAGCCGTGGCCTTGAATCATCACGAACGGCAACTCGTAGAGCGTGGCGCTCAACGCCCCGTATAAAAAGAGCGTGGCGAGATTGATCACCGCAAAGGTGCGCGATTGGAAGATGTCGGGCGGCACTAGCGGTTCGCTCGTGCGGCGCTCGTGGATGGCGAACGCCACGAGCAATACGGCGCCGCCGAGTACCGAGCTATCGACGGCGAACGACCGCCATCCCGCCGTGCTCGCCAGAATCGTACCGTACGTCATTGCGCCCAGGCCCGCGGTTCCTAGCGCAGCACCAAGCCAATCGAGCCGCTGCGGCGCCTCGTCGTCGCGGCTTTCGCGAACGTAACGCATCGCGACGACAATCACGAATGCCGCGAGCGGCACGTTGATCCAAAAAACGGAGCGCCATCCGAACGCATCGATGAGGACACCGCCTAGCGCCGGCCCTAGCAACGAGGTCAACGAACCGAAGGCCGACCACGCGGCGATCGCGTGCCCGCGCGCGTCACCCGAAAAGTGGTCGCCGAGGATGGCGAGGCTGGCGGGAACGAAGAGCATGCCGCCTATGGCTTGGAATGTGCGCGCGAAAAGCATCGAGGGAATCGACCACGCGAATGCGCAGCCGATCGAGCCGAGCGCGAAGAGCGCAATTCCGAGGATAAAGACGCGCTTACGTCCGTATCGATCGCCGAGTGCGCCGCCGAGCAGCATCAGCGCGCCAAGCACCAACGTGTAGAGCTCAACGATCCAAGCGACATCGCCGGCGCTGGCATGAAATTCGGTTTGGATCTCCGGCAGCGCGAGTGAAACGACTGCACCGTCGATGAACGCAAGACTGGAACCGACGATCGTCGCCACGAGTACCCAGGTGTCGCGCCCACGCATACCAAATCGCACTTGCATGCCCGGGAGCCAAAGCCTCCACATCGTCGACCATCCGGCGGTTGCAGATCGACTTGCGCGGCTGCGCGATCGTTCAACGCCGACGCCGGTGTTTCGCTCGTTGATCGAAGAGCTCGGCGCGTTTCTCGCGTACGAAGCGACGCGCACGCTGCCGCTGCGGGACGAGACCATCGTTACGCCGCTGATCGAAACGACGGCACGGCGCATCGCGACGCGTCCGGTGGTAGCCCCCGTCTTACGCGCGGGTCTTGGACTTCTGCCGGGATTTCTCCAGGTGATCGACGATGCGGTCGTTGCGCATTTGGGTTTCTATCGCGACCCGCAATCGCTGCGCGCGGTTCCCTATTATGCGAACGTTCCGCCCAATCTCGAAGACCGGCACGTCTTCGTGCTCGATCCGATGCTCGCAACCGGGAACTCCGGTGTAGCCGCTCTCGACGCACTCGTCGAACGCGGGGCGCGCACGCTGACCTTCGTGTGCGTGATCGCTGCGCCCGAGGGCGTCGAACGCATTTCCGTCGCCCATCCGCACGTCTCGATCTTCGCCGCCGCGCTCGATGCGGGTCTCAACGACCACGCGTACATCGTGCCGGGGTTGGGTGACGCGGGCGATCGCATGTTCGGCAGTCTTACCTCGGTGCCCGCCGCGGTGCGCGTGCACGACGTATGAGCTCGCGCCCGGGCTGGGACGAATATTTCATGGAGATCGCGCACACGGTTGCGACGCGTGCTACCTGTCCGCGTGCGTCGGTTGGTGCGGTGCTGGTACGCGATCATCGCATTCTTACGACCGGCTACAACGGCGCGCCGCGCGGCGTCGCACACTGCACCGAGGCGGGCTGCATGCTGGTCAACGATCATTGCCAGCGCGCCACGCATGCCGAATCCAACGCCATCGTGCAAGGGGCGCTGCACGGCGTCGGGCTCCAAGGGGCGACGGCCTACTGCACGCACCAGCCCTGCGTGAACTGCTCGAAGCTACTGATCAGCGCCGGGGTCACCAAGATCGTCTACGATCAACCCTATCCCGATCCGATCGCGAGCGAATTGCTCGCCGAAGCGGGCGTAGCGCTGGTCGCGTTCGCCTCACTCGAAGGCGCGCGCTCGTGACCGCAGCACTCATCTACTTTCTGACGTTCGCAATTGCGGCAATCGTATCTGCGCTGGCAACGCCGCTCGTGATTCGCTTAGCGACGCATCTGGAGATCATCGATGCGACGAACGAAGAGCGCCGCGTGCACGAGGTGCCCACGCCGCGCATCGGCGGCATCGCCGTCTTTTTCGGCTTTGCCTTCGCGCTGTTCGCGGTGCTTGGGTTTGCCTTGAGTTCGCCCTATGCGCTTTATCCCTCGATCGTGCACTTGGGCGCGCACCAAAAGATCAACGCGATTGCGGATCAATTCGACGAGGTGCATCGCCTCGTCGGGTTGCTCTTCGGCGGCATGTTGATCTTGGGCGTCGGTCTGTGGGACGACATCATGCAGATGCGCGCGCGCAATAAATTCCTGGCGCAGATTATCGTGGCATTGGTCTCGATGCTCTACGGTTTCATCATCCCGGGTGTGACCAATCCGTTCGACCACAACCCGCACACGAATTGGATCGACTTTCCGCTCTGGCTCTCGGTTCCGTTGACGCTCTTTTGGTACGTTGGCATGATGAACGCGATCAACTTCATCGACGGGCTGGACGGTTTGCTTTCGGGCTTCACCTTGATTTCGTGCCTGTTTCTCTTTGCCATCTCAGTTGTGCACGCAAGTCCGGTGGTGGCGCTGGTCGTGATCGCGCTCGCCGGATCGGCGCTGGGATTCTTGCCGTACAACTTCAATCCAGCCAAGATCTTCCTCGGCGACGCCGGCTCGCTCTTCATCGGCTATGTGTTTGCGACGGTCTCGATCATCGGCGCGAGTAAGACGGCGATCGCGATCTCGATCGTGGTACCGGTCGTCGTGTTGGCGCTGCCGATCCTCGACACCGCCGCCGTCATCCTGCGGCGCGCGAGTTCCGGAAAACGTATCACCGAAGCCGACCGCGGGCACTTCCACCATCAGTTGATCTTTCGCTTCGGGCTCAACGTTCGGCAAGCCGTCTTGCTGATTTACGCGGTATGCTTCGTGCTTGGCTTCGTGGCGTTGGCGCTTTCGGGCGACTTCACGCACGTCTTCCGGCGTGCGCTTTAAAATGACGGACAAACGTCTACGTGTCATGACGGTGTTCGGCACGCGCCCGGACACCATCAAAATGGCGCCGGTGGTGCACGCGTTGCACGCCGAGGCGGCAATCGACGATCTCATCTGCGTTACCGCGCAGCACCGGCAGATGCTCGACGACTTGCTCGAGCTCTTTGCGATCAAGCCGCAATACGATCTCGACATCATGACCCCGGATCAGAGCCTGACGCAGATTACGACGCGCGTGCTCGAGGGCATGGAAACGGTGCTCGCGCAGGCCCAACCCGACGTCGTGCTCGTGCACGGCGACACGACGACCAGCACCTCGGCAGCGCTGGCGGCCTTCTATCAACAGATTCCGGTGGGGCATGTTGAGGCGGGGCTGCGCACGAGCGATCGCTGGCTACCGTTTCCCGAAGAGATGAACCGGCGCTTGACCGGAACGATTGCGTCCTATCATTTTGCGCCGACGCCGCTCGCGCGCAAGCATTTGTTGCAAGAGCACGTCGACGCGCACGATATCATCGTCACCGGCAATACGGTGATCGACGCGTTTTTAGAGACCGCCGCGCGCACCGACCTGCCGCAGCCGCCGCGACTGCACGAGTTGGACCCGGCGCGGCCGATCATCGTCGTAACCGCGCACCGGCGCGAAAACCATCCGTACATGCGTGAGATGTGTGAGGCGATGCGCGATATCGTGGAGTTGCCGATGCGCCCGCAGATTTACTGGCCGGTGCATCCCTCGCCGCACGTGCGCCCGGTTGCCCACGAAGTGCTGGGCGGTATCGACGGCGTGACGCTGGTCGATCCGATCGACTACGCAGAGATGGTCGTTGCCGTCAAAGCCTCGACGTTTGTGCTAACCGACTCGGGCGGCTTACAAGAGGAAGCGCCGACGTTGGGTAAGCCCGTGCTCGTGATGCGCGAAGAGACCGAACGGCCCGAAGGTCTCGAAGCCGGCACGCTCGAGCTCGTCGGTCACAATCGCCGCGCGATCGTCGCCGCGGCAAATCGCTTGCTGTGCGATGCCGATGCGTACGCGCGCATGGCGCGCGCTGCCAATCCCTACGGCGACGGGAACGCGGCGCCGCGCATCGTGGCGTGGCTCTTAGCGCGGCTGCGGGGCGGCGCCTATCCGGAGCCATTCGAGGCTCGTAACGCGATATAGCATCGGCCGATAGCCCGAGGCTATCGGCCGTAAATGCCCACAGGGTGGCAATGAGGATTTCTGATGCCAGTCTTCTTCAAATAGAAGTTTAGCGCTATACTATAAAGATGCAGACCAAGCAGGGCTCGCATCGGGGTTGGTTCACGGCAAAGGAGGCGGCGCGATTTGCCGGGCTCAATCCCCCCATGGTCAACTACCTCTGCCGAACCCATATTGTTGAGCCCACCTGCGACTGCAGCCGCGGACATGGGTCCAGACGGCACTACTCGTTCGGCGACGTCGTGGCTCTAAGATTGGTTGCCAAGCTATGTAGCATGGGCATCAAGGTATACCGTTTGAGGGTTGCCCTGCGCGGATTGCGCGAGTTCCATCCGAAGATAACCCTGCAGTCTCTGCCGGCCAAGCGCGTGGTCTTTGACGGGCGCGACATCCTGCTTCAAACTGGCGAGACTGAACTCGAGCGTATTTTCGACGGTCAATTTGCCTTCGGATTTGTAGTAGAGCTTGCGCAGGTCCGCGATGAGGTGACAAGCCGGATGCCGAGCGAGCTTCTTGAGCAGCTGCAGCGAGAAGTAAATGGGGCATGACACCGGATTATGGAAGGGCATGAACGAGGCAAAGCTATGTTGATGAGTGCAACGACGAGAACCGTAAATCCGATCATCATGAGTCGCGCGATCGCGGACGCGGTTCTTTCTGAGCTGCGCGCAAGCGGAGGCCAGCGCGCCGAGCGACTTGCGGTGCTTAGCATTCTTCGCCTGCTCAGAATGTACGAGACAGATCAGTTTCGCCTGAGCCGGTCCGTGGGAATTCTAAAGAGAGACGACTCAGCTGATTTAAATTCACGACGACCCGCACGCCAGTACGATCAACTCCGCGATGCGTTGCAATCCGCGCATGATCGATTCTCGCGCGGCTCCTCGAAGACGCAGTTTGTGGAATCCGTCCGCAATCTGTTTGCGCATTTCGCCGTCGACGGTACATCAGGTTATACCGACGCTGATCGCATTGAGAAAGCAGAACGCTTCTTATCTGTTCTTTCGGAGTCGCTCGAAGAAGTATAGAATTTAGGTGTTCTCAACCAAGGACGGCGTTCTTCTCGAGGCAGCCAATCTGCGCGAGGCCCTCGGGGAGACGCTTCGTCATAGATATGTTGAGGGTAGAGCCTCCGAATATTACGCCGAGTGTCTCAACAGGCTCGATGCCCTGGAAAGCATTATTCGCAGCACGCCTGAGCAAGCCGACGACAGACTATTTCAACTGTGGGTGCAGATCGGAAATCTCTCTGACCTAATAGGAAGAATCGAGCGATCTCACGTTGAGGAATTCGCGTGGCCGTTTGCTCATGCTTTGGAACGTACGTGCGCTGAGATTTGTAAGAGCAAGGACGAGGACAGCGGGCCTCTCTTTTTCTTCATGGCCGAGGGTGGCTCCGCCGCGAACTACGCTGTCCGACTTGAAGACGATGAGTTCGATGTCATGTCCCGCGCCATCTATTCGGTGATTTTCCCGCGAACCCTCAAGGATCACGTTCTTCTTCACGCGCGGCGGCGCCTATCCCGAGCCCTTTGCTGCCGTCATACATTAACTGGGATGAACGACCAGTACCGGAACGTGCGCGCTGCGTAGCACGCCCTCGGCCACACTGCCGACGAACAAGCGCGCGAGGCCGGTGCGCCCATGCGTGCCGATGCAAATCAAGCCGGCGCTATTCTCATCGCCGATGCGCACGATCTCATCGATTGCGTCCCCTTCGCCGAGGGCCGTTGTAATGGTCACGCCGCTGGGCGTGTACTTGGTCTTGAATTCGTCGAGGAGCCGTTGGCTCGCGCCGGTGAGCACGTCGAGCGCTTCCGCGGGGTACGGTGAGTCGTAGCCGGCGACGGTGACGAGCTTGGCTACGTCGACGACGTTGGCGAGCACGATGGCGGCGTGGTCAATGCTCGCCAGCTCGACCGCGATGCGGACGGCTTCTTTGGCAGCGGCGGACTCGTCGACCGCAACGAGGATCGTGTTGAACATGCCGGTGTATCTCCAATCAAGATGAAAACGATCGTTCCGGTTTTGACGGCAGGAGGCGCCTTTGCGGGTGCCACGCTGGCCGGACTGCTGCTGGGTGTACTGGTTGGGCAGCGAACGGCTCAACCGCTTTGGGCGTTTGCCGGTCTGATCATCGGTTTGGGGCTCGGGGGCTACGGCGCCGTGCGCCTGCTGATGCGATCGATATGAGCGGATGGGACGAGGAGGAGACGGGGCCTCCTGCGCGTAGGTACAGCGACGCCGAAGCGGCAGCCGATCTCGCCAGGTATCAATCCCTCAAACGGTCGGTTCCGGTTCGATCCCTCCTTCTCGTTGCAATCGTCGGCCTGGTCTGCGTACACTGGTTCGCACTAGCGTCCCTCGCACTGGTTGTGGGTGGCGGCTGCGGTGTACTGAATCTTCTGCTGACGATGCGCTCCGGAGAGCGAGTGGTCGAGCATCGAAGCGTGGGGGCCTTCGTCTTTAGTAGTTTCCTGCGAATCGCGGTCTTCGGTATAGTCCCGGTGGCGTTTGCCGCGGCCGGCCCCTGGTGGTCGATGGCGTGGTACTTCGCCGGATTTTTTCTCCCGCTAGCGCTCTACGCCGCAACCGTAGGGCGCGCGTTTAGACGAGAGTAGCTTCGTGCACGAGCAGATCGGCGAGCACATTATCTGGCACTGGCCGTTCCTCGGCGTCATAGGCCGGCTGCTGCATTTGAACGCCGTTGGAATCGACTTGGCGGCTGTGCACGCCGATACCCTGATGACCACTTGGCTGGTGATGCTGGTTTCGCTCGCGTTCTTCGCGTGGGTCGGCAACAGCTACCGCTCGGCCTACATTACGAGACGTCAGACGGTAGTCGAGGGCGTCATCAACTACATCGCCGATCTCGCGAAGAGCACGCTGGGAGAGCGCGGCGAGCCCTTCGTTCCGTTCTTTATTGCGCTTTTCGTGTTCATCTTCTTGATGAATCAGTTCGGCATCTTCCCGTTCAAGGTGCTCGGTCTGCCGTTCGGCGGGTCGCCGACCGCTGACATTAATACGACGGTGCCGCTTGCACTCATCGTGTTTTTCATGACTTGGGTCGTTGGCTTTCGCCGGAGCGGGCTGCGGCAGTTTCTGCATCTCGCCAGGCCGAATCCCTTGCTCCTACCGATCAATATTCTCGAGGAATTGGCGCGCCCGGCCACGCTCGCTGCGCGTCTCTTCTTTAACATCTTCGTGGGCGAACTGCTCTTTATCATCATCGCCTCGATCGTCGTCGCACACGTGAAGGTCGGCAGCTTCGACCTCTCGCTAGCGGTGACGGTGATTCCGTTCTTCATTCAGTTTTTCAACTTCTTCGTCGGAACCGTTCAAGCGTTCGTCTTTACGCTACTCGCGATCGTGTATCTCTCCCTCGCGATGGCGGACGACCATTAACTCTTACTTGCAAGGAAAGGTATCGTCTTGACCTCTGAAGCGTTGGTTGCAGGCCTCACCCTGCTGGCGTTCGGCCTTATCATCGCAGGCGTGGCGTTCGGCTCCGCGGTCGGCGACGGCATCGTCGCCAGCAAGGCCGTCGAGGCGATCGCGCGCCAGCCCGAAGCGCGCCCGAACATCTTCACCTTCCTGTTCCTCGGCGTCGGCGTCTTGGAAGCATTTCCGATCATCGCGCTCGGCCTCGCATTCTACATGCTGCTCGTCGTCGCGAATGTCCCGAATCTGCTGCAGCACCTTCACTAGCATTCGATGTTCCTAGCGCTCGACGGGACGTTTGTGGTCCAATTGGTCAACTTCGCGATCTTCTTCGCGCTGTTGAACGTCGTCTTTCTACGTCCCGTCAGCGCGGCGATACGCAAGCGGCGTGAGTACATCAATAGTCTCACGACCGACTACGACACGTATCAAGCGCAAGCCAAGACCCTGCGCGAGCAGGCCGAGGCGATTCGCGCCGCAGCCCGTCGCGATGCCGAAGCGATCATGACGAAATCGCGGGCAGAGGCATCAAATGCCGCAGCGGAGCTGACGACCTCGTACGTCGCGCAGGTTCAGTCGACAATCGAGCAGGCGGATAAGACGGTAGCCGACGAGCTGGAGAAGGCGCGCGTCAACGAACACGAGACGGTCCAGCAATTGGCCAATCTCATCGTCGAGCGAACGCTCTCGGAGCAGGCGCGATGATTAACTACGACGAGATCGCCAAGTGGAGCGACATCATCTCGGCGATTCTTTTTCTCGCCGTGCTGGTGTATCTCTGGTTCAAGTTCATTCAACCCGCGGTCTTAGCCGCGCAAGAGAAGAGCAACGAGCTGATCAGTATAGCCGTGCGCCATCGAGATGAGGCTAAGGCGGCGATCGACGCGCTCAATCGCGAACTCGAAGGTGCGGAGCGCGATGCGGGACTGATTCGCGAACGCGCAACGGGTCAGGCGCAACGCGAGGCCGAGGCGATGGTCGACGAGGCCAAAGCCGCCGGAGAGCGCTCGTTGCGCAACGCGCAGGGCGAACTGGAGCGCGCGCGGGCGGCGGCGCGTCAACAATTACGCGACGAACTCGCCGGACAGGCATTGGACCTTGCGCGCAGCCAAGCGCAGCATCGGGTGGACGGCGCCCTGAACCTCAAACTGGTGCAGGCGTTCATGACGTCGCTCGAGCACGGGGGCACGAACTGATGCACAACGAGACCCTCGCGCGCCGCTATGCGACTGCGGTCTTCTCCCTCGCGTCGGACGCCGGCAGCGTCGAGCGCGTCGGATCCGAATTGGGCACGATCCTCCGCACGATCCACAGCGATCCGGCTATTCTGCAATACTTCCGGTCGCCGGTCGTCAATCGGGTGGAGAAAGAGAAGACGCTACTCGATTCAATACAGGGCAACGTCGGCGACATCCCGCTTCACACGCTGCTCTTGCTCGTGCGTAAGCGACGCGAGCCGCTGCTTGAAGAATTGGTGCTCGAATACAGCAACATCGCGCGCGCGGCGCGTGGAGTCGATCCGTTGGTGGTGACGACGGCGCGCGAACTGAGCGACGACGAAGTGCGAGCGCTGGTCGAGCAACTCGAGCGCACCTACGGCAAGAAATTCGAAGCGAGCGTTACGATCGAGCCGTCCCTCATCGGCGGTGTTCGCGTTGCGATGGGCGATCGCTTGATCGACGGCTCGGTGGCCGGACGCCTGGAAGAACTCACTCGTAGTCTATTTGGAAGTAACTAACATGATCAATGCAGACGAAATTGCTGGAATCCTCAAACAGCAGATCGCGAGCTTCAACACCGGCGTTCAAGAAGACGAAGTCGGCACCGTGATCGAAGTCGGCGCAAATCTGGCGCGCGTCTACGGTCTGCGCGGTGTACGCGCTTCGGAGCTCGTAGAGTTCGATGGCGGCCTGCAAGGGGTCGCGCTCAACCTCGAAGAGGATAACGTCGGCGTCGTGATCATGGGCGAAGACGAAGAGATCAAAGAGGGTGCGATGGTGCGCCGTACCGGGCGTATCGCATCGGTGCCCGTTGGTGAAGCGCTGCTCGGGCGCGTCGTCAATCCGCTGGGCCAGCCCATCGACGGCAAGGGTCCGGTCGAAACCAAGAAATTTCGCACGATCGAAAACATCGCGCCGGGTGTCGTGCAGCGACAGGCGGTCAAGCAATCACTTCCGACCGGTATTCGCGCGATCGATGCGCTCATTCCGATCGGTAAAGGTCAACGCGAACTGATCATCGGCGATCGCTCGACCGGAAAAACCGCAATCGCGATCGACACGATCATCAACCAAAAGGGCAAGAATGTCTTTTGCATCTACGTTGCGATCGGTCAGAAAAACTCGACCGTCGCGGCGCTCGCGCAGGTGCTCGAGCAAAAGGGTGCGATGGAGTACACGACGATCGTCGCCGTGAGCCCCTCGGAAGCCGCGGCGCTGCGCTGGATCGCGCCGTTCGCCGGCTGCGCCATGGCCGAGGAAATGATGTACGCCGGAAAAGACGTGCTGGTCGTCTACGATGACCTCACCAAGCACGCCCAGTCGTATCGCGAGATGTCGCTCTTGCTGCGCCGTCCGCCGGGCCGCGAAGCCTACCCCGGCGACGTCTTCTACCTGCACTCCCGCCTGCTCGAGCGCGCCGCGAAGCTCTCCGACGAACTCGGCGCCGGTTCGATGACCGCGCTGCCGATCATCGAAACGCAGGCCGGCGATTTCTCCGCCTACATTCCGACCAACGTGATTTCGATCACCGACGGCCAAATCTACCTGACGCCCGAGCTCTTCTTCCAGGGCATCCGTCCGGCCGTCAACGTCGGGCTCTCGGTGTCGCGCGTCGGCGGCTCGGCGCAAACTAAGGCGATGAAATCGGTGGCCGGTCAGCTCAAACTCGAGCTTGCGCAGTATCGCGACCTGGCTGCCTTCTCGAAGCTCGCGAGCGACCTCGACAAGTCGACGCAAAACCAACTGATGCGCGGCGAAAAGATGACCGAGTTGCTCAAGCAGCCGCAGTACGAGCCGATGGCGATGGAAGATCAAGTGGCAATCATCTACGGCGCGACCAACGGGTACGTGAACGACATCCCCACGCCGCGCCTGCAAGAGTGGGCGAAGGGCTTCATCGACTTTCTCCATCAGAAGTACGCAGCGGTGCCGCAGGCGATCGCGACGAGCGGCCAGCTCGCGGATGAGACCAAGCAGAAGCTCAACGACGCGCTGACGGCGTTCAATCAGAGCTTCTAATGCCGAGCGTCAAAGATCTTCGCGAGCGGATACGCTCGCTGAAGAATACGCAGCAGATCACCAAGGCGATGAAGCAAGTCGCCGCGGCCAAGATTCGTCGTGCGGAGCAAGCGCAAAAGCAGGCGCGCCCGTATGCCGATACGTTGGCCGAGATGCTGCGCGACTTGATGGCCGCGGTATCGACCGTCGATCATCCGTTCATGAAACCGGGCGTGACCGGCGCGCCGCCGGGTGTGATTCTGATGACCGCCGACAAGGGGCTGGCCGGCGCGTTTAACTCAAACGTGATCCGCGCCGGCGAACTCTTTGCGCGTGAGGCCAAGCAGGTCGCCTGGTATACGGTGGGCGTCAAGGCCCGTAACGCCGTGCGGCGGATGGGCCTGACTGATCGACCGACTTGGGCGGTCAATGCGCCGTCGAAGCTCGACGTCGCGCGCGAGGTTGCGCGGACAGTCACTGAAGATTTCGTCAACGGCAAGATCTCTGAGATCGTGCTGATCAGTTCCAAACTGATTTCAATGCTGTCGCAGAAGCCCGAAGTGCGTAAACTCGTGCCGATCCTTCGAGACGCCCTTCGAGACGCCGCACCTAGTGCGGCTCCTCAGGGTGACGATGGCGCGAGCAAGTCCAGGGGTGCGGTTGAGTTCTCGCCCTCGCCGGAGTTTGTGCTCTCGCGCTTGCTGCCGAAGTATCTCGAGTTCACGATCTTCTCAGCGATCCTCGAAACCGATGCGGCATTCTTTGCCGCACAGTTGCTCGCGATGAACAACGCGACCGAGAACGCCGGCAAGCTCATCGACGAGCTCACGATTCAAATGAACAACGCGCGCCAGGCCGCGATTACCAAAGAACTGCTCGAAATCGTCGGGGGCGCGGAAGCCCTCGTAAAGGGATAGAAGATGGCTGCCACCGGTAAGATCGCTCAGGTTCTCGGAAACGTCGTCGACGTTGAATTTTCACCCGAGACGCTGCCGAAAATCAACGATGCGCTGACGGTTCGTGTCAACGACCCCTCGACAAGCTCAGGGCAGGCTAACGGCGCGGCGCATGCGCAGGTCTCCGGTGTCGAGCTTGGCGGAACGGCGATGCAGGCGCGTGAGCTCGTGCTCGAAGTGCAAGACGAGCTCGGTAACAACCAGGTGCGTTGCCTCGCGCTTGGCTCGACTGACGGTTTGCGTCGCGGCGACGCGGTAACCAGCACCGGTGGACCGATCACGGTTCCGGTTGGTGAAGGCACGCTTGGGCGCATCTTCAACGTGCTCGGCAAGACGATCGACTCCAACGAACCGGTCAAAGCCGCGGCGTACTGGCCGATCCATCGCCCGGCGCCCGAATTCAAAAATCAAGACCCGACGCCGAAGCTGTTCGAGACCGGCATCAAAGTCATCGACCTGATGGCGCCCTACACGCGCGGCGGCAAAGTCGGACTGTTCGGCGGCGCGGGCGTCGGCAAGACGGTCTTGATTCAGGAGCTCATCCGCAACATCGCCAACGTCCACAAGGGCTTCTCGGTCTTTACCGGCGTCGGCGAACGCACGCGTGAAGGCAACGACCTGTGGCTCGAAATGAAAGAGTCGGGCGTGCTCGCGCAGACGACGCTCGTTTTCGGTCAGATGGACGAACCGCCGGGCGTGCGCTTCCGCGTCGCGCAGACCGGCGTGACGATGGCCGAATACTTCCGTGACGAGGCCGGCGCCGACGTGCTGCTCTTCATGGACAACATTTTCCGCTATCTGCAAGCAGGGTCCGAAGTGTCGGCGCTCATGGGCCGCATGCCCTCGGCCGTCGGCTATCAGCCGACACTTTCCACCGACATGGGTGTGCTCGAAGAGCGCATTACCTCAACGCATAAAGGTTCGATCACGTCGGTCCAAGCCGTCTACGTCCCGGCCGACGACTACACCGATCCGGCCGTCGCGGTAACGTTCGCGCATTTGGACGCGACCACCGCGCTTTCGCGTCCCATCTCGGAGCTGGGCATCTACCCGGCAGTCGATCCGCTCGCGTCGACGTCGCGCATCCTCGATCCGGCTATCGTCGGCGAAGAGCACTACAAGGTTGCCACTGGTGTCCAGGAGACGCTGCAGCGCTATAAGGACCTGCAAGACATCATCGCGATCCTCGGTATCGAGGAGCTATCCGAAGACGACAAGATCGCCGTCGGCCGCGCACGCCGCATGCAGCGCATGTTCTCGCAGCCGTTCTTCGTCGCCGAACAGTTCACCGGAACGCCCGGCAAGTACGTCAAGATCCAGGATACGATCGCGTCGTTCCGCGAGATCCTCGACGGCAAGGTCGACAATCTGCCGGAGCAGGCATTCTTTTATAAGGGCGGCATCGACGAAGTCCGCGCTGCTGCCGAAAAGTTGGGCGCGACGGTCTAGCTGATGGCAAGCACCGTTCCGTTCAAGTTGATCACGCCGACGAAGGTAATCTTCGACGGGGATGCCGAGCTGGTGATTGCGGTAACGACCGAGGGCGAAGAGGGCATCCTGCCCCAGCACGCGCCGTTCTTGGCCGTGCTCAAACCCGGCGTGCTGCGTGCAAACGTCGTCACCGAGGGGAAACCCGAACGGCTCGAGCTTGCGACCCGCGAGGGCTTTATGCAAGCGCTGCCGGATCGGCTAACGGTCCTCGTCGATGAAGCGCTGCACTTCGGTGATATCGATGTTGCGAAGGCTCGCGAGGAGCTAGCCAACGCGACCGACCAGGCGACGATCGATTTCGCCAACGCGAAGCTCCGTTTGACTGGGCACTAGGGTTCAGCTGCGGCTGAACCCGTTACGTTTCCGGCTTCGCCGGAATCCGTGTGTCTCTGCCGAAAACCAACAAAAATGTTAGACCGCTTGGAGACCACGCTGCGGGTGCGTGGCGGCGTCCGCTTGGAGGGCTCGGTTGCAACGCACGGCGCTAAAAACGCCGCGTTGCCGATCATGGCTGCTGCCATCCTGTGCAAAGGCAAAGTGACGTTGCATCGCGTGCCACGGATTACCGACGTCTCGGTGATGTGGTCGCTGCTCGAAGCACTTGGCGCACGCATTCGCTACGAAGGCGATAACACGGTCACGGTCGATGCAAGCAATGTAGCGTCCTATCGGGCGCCGTATGCGCTCGTGCGTAAGCTTGCGGCGTCGTTCGATATCGTCGGTCCGCTGCTCGGGCGTTTTGGTAAAGCCGAAGTGCCGCTGCCCGGTGGATGCGTCCTAGGTACCCGCGCCACGGACATGCACGAGCAAGCTTTCGTTGCGCTCGGCTGCGACGTGCGCAACGCGCACGGTTATCTGATCGCCGAGTCGAAACACAAGCGCCTTCACGGCGGAACGATTGAGTTTCGTATGCCCAGCGTCGGCGCAACGAAGAACGCGATGCTCGCTTCCGTCCTCGCGGAAGGTACGACGGTGATCAAGAACGCGGCGATGGAACCCGAAGTCGTAGACCTCGGCTACTTTCTCAATGCGATGGGCGCAAAGATCTCCGGCCTCGCCGGCGACACGCTCACGATCGAGGGCGTGAAAGAACTCACCGGCGGTGAATACAGCATCATTCCCGACCGCATCGTGACCGGCACGCTGCTGCTCGGCGGTGCGGTCACGGGCGGCGACGTCACGGTCACCGGTTGTCGCCCCGAACACCTCGAAGCGTTCATGCTGAAGCTGCAAGAGTGCGGCGTCGACCTAACCTACGGTGAAGATTGGATTCGCGTCGATGCGAGTGCGATCACGGGCGGCACCGAGATTCTTACCGCGCCGTATCCCGGCTTTCCGACCGATCTGCAACCGCAGATGGTGTCGTTTCTCACCACGGTCCCCGGCACGAGCGTGGTCGAGGAATCGATCTTCAACGCGCGCTTCTCCTACGTGAACGAACTCGCGCGTATGGGCGCCGACGTGCGCGTCTCGATGGAGAGCAACACCGCCGTCGTCAAGGGTGCCGCGCACCTCTCCGGTGCGCCGGTTGAAGCGCCCGATATTCGCGCCGGCGCAGCGCTCGTGATTGCCGGACTCGCCGCCGCCGGCGAAACCGAGATCATCGGTCTGGAATACATCGATCGCGGCTACGAGCGGCTGGAAGAATTGCTCTCCGCGCTCGGCGGTCAAGTGCAACGCAGCAGCGGTATCACGCCGTTGGTCGAGCCGGCCGGCATTTTCGAAACGCGCGAATATCCGCGCGTGAGTTGATCATCAGTACCCTTTTTCGCATTAGGACTCTGGAGTAATTCTTTGGACATCGGCATCGATCTCGGCACGGCCAACGTGCTCGTGCACGTCAAGGGCAAAGGCATCGTTTTGCGCGAGCCTTCCGTCGTAGCAAAGGACATGAACACCGGCAAAGTCCTCGCGGTCGGCGAGGAAGCGCGTCAAATGCTCGGCAAGACGCCGGCGCACATTCAGGCGATCCGTCCGTTGCGCGACGGCGTGATCGCCGACTTTGAAGTCACCGAAGCAATGCTTTCGTACTTCATCAAGAAAGTTATGAAGGACCGCTCGTGGTGGTCGACGATCGTGAAGCCAAAGCCGCGGGTGATCATTTGCGTGCCTGCGGAGATTACGAGCGTTGAAGAGCGCGCGGTCAAAGATGCGGCCAAGCTTGCGGGCGCACGCAGCGTCGACATAATCGAAGAGCCGATGGCGGCCGCGATCGGCGCCGGCCTGCCGATCGACGGTCCGTCGGGATCGATGGTGGTCGATATCGGCGGCGGCACGACCGACGTCGCGGTCATCTCGCTCGGCGGCGTCGTGGTCTCGCAATCGCTGCGCGTTGCCGGCAATAAGCTCGACGACGCGATCGTGCGCTACATTCGTCGCGTCTACAACCTGATGATCGGTGAACGCACGGCCGAGGAAATCAAGATCAAAATCGGCTCGGCGTACAAACTCGAACAAGAGCTCGCGATGGAGATTCGCGGGCGCGACTTGATCAACGGCTTGCCTAAGACGGTCAAGATCACGAGTGAAGAGATTCGTGAGGCGCTCTCGGAGCCCGTTGGTTCGATCGTCGAGGCGGTCAAAGCCGTGCTTGAAAAGACGCCGCCGGAGTTGGCGGCCGACATCATCGATCGCGGTGTGATTCTCACCGGCGGCGGTGCACTGCTGCGCGGACTCGATAAATTGCTCTCCGAAGTCACCGGCGTGCCCGCAATCGTTGCCGACGATCCGCTTTCGTGCGTCGCGATCGGCACCGGTATGAGCATTCATCTTTAACCATGTTGCGACTAGACGCGCGTGTCGAACCGGTCGAGCGCGTCGTCGAAGCATGCCGGGTAGAGGTGTTTGCGGGCGGGACGATCGTCTTCCCTAACGATACGGGATACTGCCTGGGCTGCGATCCCTATCGCGACGCGGCCGTGGACCGGATCTATAACGCCAAAGCACGACCCGATCATGAAGCCTTGACCCTGCTGCTAGCGACACCGGCAGAGTTCTTGGAGTATGCACCGGAGAATCCGCTCGCGCTTTTGGCCTCGAAACGTTTGCTTCCCGGCCCAGTCACGCTCCTCGTCCGGCGCCCTTCATTCGTTAGCGTAGAGGTGACCGCCGGAGCGACGACCGTTGGCCTTTGCGTTCCTGACGAGCCGCTCGCACGCGCAATCTTGGACTTAGCTGGGCCGCTCGCGGTCGCAAGCGTGGAACACGATGCCGAAACGCCGGCGGATCTTGTGATTGAGAATGGTCCAGTACGCTACGACCGCGAATCAACCATCGTGGATTTGACCGGACGATATGCCCGACTGGTGCGCGAAGGCGCAGTGAAATACGAGCAGCTTGCGGAGTTGCTTGGCCCGATCGAGCGCCAAACAATCAAGGTGCGCCCGCAGTCATGAAACGTCTTGCGTTTTCAGCGCTTGTTGCCGCGGCATTGGTCGCCGCGACGCCGACGCCGATTCCTACGCGCGCGCCGAGCCCGAGCGCAAGCGCGAGTAGCAGCGCGAGTGCGAGCATAAGCCCAAAGCCCGGTCCGTCGGGCGACTCGTTCCAGGTCGGTGTCTGGACCGTGCACGCGTCACTGATGGACGTGAACTTCAAATCGGGTGACTTCAGCACGCCGCAGCAGCTCACGATGACCCGCGGCGGCGGCGACATTACCGCCGATCGCGCAAGCGGCAACTACAAGTCGAAGGCGGCGACGCTCTACGGCCACGTCGTGCTCCACGACACCGAGGGAAATTTCGCCGGTCTTTCGAGCACCAAGCCCGCAAAGTCGCGCGGCCCGTCGACGCTCACCGCCGATCAGGTGCATATCGACGGCGTCGGCAAGATTTACACCGCTATCGGCAACGTGCACTACGTCCAAGCCGATACCACGGTCGATGCCGACAAGGGCGTGCTCAATGACGCAACGCACGACTTGGATTTGACCGGCAACGTGAAGATCGTGCAAGGCGAACGCAACATGGTGGCCAACCACGTGCTCTACAATACGATTTCAGGACAGGCGCACGCCGAAGGCGACGTGACGATGCAGTTCCCAAGCGAAGTAACCACGCACGTCGCGACGCCGCGGCCGATCCACCTTACCAATCCGTTCGAGCACCACCACAAAGGCGGTACGCCGGCGCCCACCGCCTCACCGCGCTAACCATGAACTCGCTCTTCGGCGAACCGGACGCGCCGCTCGCGGCGCGCATGCGTCCGCACTCGCTCGAAGAGTTCGTCGGTCAAAGCGATATCGTCGGCGAAGGCCGCGCGTTACGCCGCGCGATCGAGGGCGACCGTGTCCCGTCGATGATCCTGTGGGGTCCCCCCGGAACCGGTAAGACGACGCTCGGCGAAATCGTCGCGCGTTTGACCGGCGCACACTTCGAAAAGCTTTCCGCCGTGAGCGCCGGCGTTGCCGATTTGCGCCGCGTCGTCGCCGAAGCGCAAGCGCGCCGGCGCGTCGGTGCGCGCACCGTGCTCTTCATCGACGAGATTCATCGCTTCAACAAGGCGCAGCAAGATGCGATTTTGCCCTACGTCGAGGACGGCACGGTTACGATGATCGGTGCAACGACCGAGAATCCGTCATTCGAGGTAAATTCCGCGCTGCTCTCACGCTCGCGCGTCTTCGTGTTGCATCCGCTCTCGGACGACGACGTCGCGACGATCGTGGATCGCGCGCTCGGCGATCCGGAGCGCGGACTCGGCACCCAGGCGATCGAACTCGCGCCCGATGCGCGCGAAACGCTGATCGGTTATGCCAACGGCGATGCGCGAACCGCGCTCTCCGCGCTCGAATTCGCGGCATCGAGCGCGCCACAGCACAACGGGGCAAAAACGATCGATCGTGCGCTCGTGCTCGAGGCGCTACAAAAGCGTGGATCGACCTATGACAAAGGCGGTGAGCAGCACTACGATATCATCAGCGCCTTCATCAAGAGCGTGCGCGCGAGCGATCCGGACGCGGCGGTGTATTGGCTGGCGCGCATGCTCGACGGCGGCGAGGATCCGCTCTTCATCGCGCGGAGACTCGTGATCTTGGCGTCGGAAGACATCGGCCTCGCGGATGCGCAAAGCATTCAAGTGGCGATCGCCGCGCAGCAGGCGGTGCACTTCATCGGCATGCCGGAGGGCTTCTACCCGCTCGCGCACGCCACGCTCTATCTGGCGCGCGCGAAGAAGAGCAACAGCGTTGGGCAGGCATACTCGTCGGCGACGCGCGACGTACAGCAGACGCGCAACGATCCCGTGCCCTTGCATCTACGCAACGCGCCGACGGGTTTGATGAAGGGACTAGGCTACGGGCGCGACTATCACTACGCCCACGACGACTACTCCATCAAGCAAGAGAACTTACCGGAGAACCTTCGCGGTCACACCTACTATGAGCCGGGCGAAAACGACGAAAAAAAATAACGGTCCGGGGGTGAACCCCCGGACCGCGTTCCCGTTGCTACTTCTCGGAGTGTGCAATGGAGCTTCGCACACAAACGATCGTACGGTAAGGCTCTGAGATCGATCTGAGAATCGGATGAAAAAGCGCATTTACCTCGACCACGCAGCTACGACGCCGCTCAATGCCGACGTCTTGGCCGAGATGTTGCCGTACTTCATCGAGTCCGGTCACAACCCGAGCTCGCTGCATGCCGAGGGCCGGCGCGCCCGCGCGGGGCTGGACCGTGCGCGGGATCGCGTGGCAGCCGCGCTTGGGGTGGCGCGCAAGGAAGTCACCTTCGTCGGCAGCGGCTCCGAGGCCGACAACCAGGCAATTCTCAGCGTGGCGCGCACCTATCGCGCGCGCGGAACGCACATCGTCTCGACGCAGATCGAACACCACGCCGTGTTGCACGCGCTCGACGCGCTACGCGACGACGGATTCGACGTCACCTTGCTTCCGGTCGACGAGCGCGGCTCGATCGACCCTGCGGCGTTCGCGGCAGCGCTGCGCGATGACACGGTGCTCGCGAGCGTCATGTACGTCAACAACGAGATCGGTGTCGTGCAGCCGATCGCGCAACTGGCCGCCATCGCGCGCGAACGTGGCGTGATCTTCCACACTGATGCGGTGCAGGGCGTGGGACTGATCGACGTTCGGCCGCGCGAACTCGGCGTTGATCTACTCTCGCTGTCAGCGCACAAGTTCTACGGACCCAAGGGCGTCGGCATCTTGTACGTGCGCGACGGCCTAGTACTGCCGCCACTCGTCCATGGCGGCGGACAAGAGTTCGGCCGGCGCTCGGGGACGGAAAACGTCGCGGGCATCGTAGGGCTCGCCGCCGCACTCGAGCGCGCGGTCGCCGGTACGCGCGAACGTGCGGCGCGCGTAGCAGCGCTGCGCGATCGATTGGAGGCCGGTATTCGTGCGCGCGCCGGTGACGTGCGCGTCAACGGCGCAAACGCGCCGCGCCTCCCGAACAACAGCAACATTTCGTTCGCCGGCATCGATTCGGAAGCGCTGCTGATGCGCTTCGATTTGGAGGGCATCGCGGTTTCAGCCGGAAGCGCCTGCACCTCAGGTGCATTGGAACCGAGCCACGTCATCGCCGCGCTCGACGTCGATCCGCGCTGGCACCAAGGCGTGATCCGCTTTTCGCTTGGCGAGGCGACGACCGAGGAAGAGATCGACCGGGTTTTGGAACTCGTGCCTCGTATGACCGCGGAACTGAGGGGAGAGCATCGTGACCGGATTTGATTGGAGTATCGTTCTCGACGTCGGCGTCGGCGTCGGCATCCTTTTGGTCGGGATCGGCGCTCTGGTCGCGGGCATCGCGCTCGCGCGTACCCTGGGCCGCGTCGATCGAACGCTCGACGTGCTCGACGGCCAAATTGAAACCCTGGGCAAGCCGGTCGGCGAGACGCTCGATCACATCGGCGGCATCGCCGACACCGCCGATCAGACGCTTGCCCGCCTGCGCGGCGTCGTGGCCTCGCTCGAGGGCGTCGCCACTTCGGTCTCTGAAACTGCTGACCTAGCCAAGGGAGCGCTGGCTCCGGCCATCGTCAGCGTGGGGGCGACGATTGCGGGGGTAAGCGCTGGTTTGCGGCGCTTCGTGACGGGAAGAACATCAGGCGACGGGGCCGAGTGAAAGGCAGATCATGGATAACGAAAATGGCGGCGGCAGCGGGGCTTTTGCCGGTTTCGTTCTTGGGGTCATTGTCGGTGCCACCGTCGCCCTGCTCCTGACCCAAGAGGAAACGCGCGATCTCTTGGTTGGGAAGGCCCGCGAAGCGGGTAACCTAGCGATGGACGCCTCAGGAGATCTCCGCGAGAGCGCCGCAGATCTATACGAACGGGGCCGGACAATCGTCGAAAACGCGCGCGCCACTATCGGCGACGCGAACCAACAATAGAAAGCACTAGATGGAGAGGACGACGTTGGACATCAAAGTGAACGTGCGCGAAGCGCAGGGCGATTGCTACATCGTCGAATTGAGCGGCGAAATCGACGTCTATACGTCGCCGAAGGTCAAGGACGCTATCGGCGATTTAATCGATCGCGGCGTCTACAATCTGGTGATCGATCTCGAGAAGGTCCGTTACATCGACTCGACCGGACTCGGCGTTTTGATCGGTGGTCTCAAGCGCGTGCGTGAGCACGGTGGTTCGGTAAACCTCGTCTGCACGAATCCGCAGATCCGCAAGATCTTCGACATCACGGGATTGGTCAAGATTTTCGGCATCTTCGAAAGCGAAGACGCCGCAACCAAGGCGCTGGCGTGAATCAGCCGCTGCCGAACACTGACGATATCGACGTCGTCGATCTTCGGATTCCGTGCAAAGCGGAGTGGGTCGCGCTTGCGAGGCTGTCGGTTGCCGCGGTGGCGAGCCGTTTGAATTTCTCAATCGACGAGATCGAGGATATCAAGCTCGCTGTCGCCGAGGCCTGCACCAACGCCATTCAGCACGCGCATGGCAGCCCGTTCATCGAGATCAAGTGTGAAGCGACCGGCGGCGAATTGCGTCTGAGCGTGCGGGACTACGGTCGCGGCACGCGTCCCGAGAACATTCGTTCTCACGAACCCGACGACGATCGTGTCGGCGGGCTCGGCATATTTCTGATCCGCTCGCTCATGGACGACGTGGAATACGACGTGCAGCCGGATCAGGGTACGCTGCTTGTGATGGTTAAGCGGCTCGCGGCCTAACGTGCAAAATCAGAGCGGTGACGTGCGCTCGGTACGCGAGCGAACGCGTGAATTGTTCGCGCGCTTTGAGCGTACGCGCGTGCGCCACGATCAGAATCCCGACGTGCACGATCGCGAGTACGACTCGCTACGTAACGAGCTGGTTATCGCGCACCTGAACTTGGTTCGGTTTCTTGCGCTGAAGTTCGCCAATCGCGGCGAACCGCTCGACGATCTCGTACAAGTTGGTACCGTCGGATTGCTCAAAGCGATCGACCGGTTCGAACGCGACCGGGGCGTGGAATTCACGACCTACGCGACGCCGACGATCGTGGGCGAAATCAAGCGGTACTTCCGCGACAAGGGCTGGGCAGTCAAGGTTCCGCGCCGGCTACAAGAGCTCAATCTCGCGGTCAACCGCGCGAACGAGAAGATGTCGGTCGAACTTGGACGCAGCCCCACCGTTGCCGAATTGGCGTTGCAGCTCGAAGCCAGCGAAGAGGACATCCTCGAAGCGCAGGAACTTGGACAGGCCTACAACCTCCTCTCGCTCGACTCAGAAGTGATGGGCGAGGGCGACAAGCGCTCGCAGAAGCTGGCCGATACGGTGGGCGTGACCGACGCCGGTCTCGAGTTGCTCGAGGATCGCGCCAATCTGGAGCGCGCCTTCCACGTGCTGTCCGGCCGGGAGCGGGTGATCATCTACCTGCGATTCTATGAGTCGGTCTCGCAGACCGAGATCGCGAAGCGCCTCAACGTCTCGCAGATGCACGTCTCGCGTCTTCAGGCAAAAGCGCTAGAAAAGCTTCGGGGGGCTCTGGGAGAATAGTCCCCCAGAGCCCATGAAAAGCCAAGAACTCCGCCAGGCTTGGATCGACTTTTTCGTCGCCAAGCAGCACAAGCTGATGCCCTCCGCGAGCCTCATTCCCGACGAGATGAGCACCACGCTCTTCACCATCGCCGGGATGGAGCAATTCGTCCCCGTCTTTCTGGGCGATCAGCCGCCGCCCGCGCCGCGCGTCGTCACCGTGCAGCGGTGTCTGCGCGTGGCCGGCGCCAAGAGCGACATCGAGAACGTCGGGCGCACTGGGCGCCATGGCACCTTCCTCGAGATGTTGGGCAACTTCAGTTTCGGCGACTACTACAAGCGCGACGCGATCGCGTGGGCCTGGGAGTTCGTCACCAAAGTCCTCAAGCTCGAGCCGTCGCGCTTGTACGTTACCGTGCACACGAGCGACGACGAAGCGGCAGCAATTTGGCAGAACGACGTCGGCCTCGACGCCGCGCGCATCACGCGCTTCGACGAAGACAATTTCTGGACGATGGGCGCGACCGGCCCGTGCGGTCCGTGCACTGAGATCTTCTACGACACGGGCGATGCCTATGCAAGCGGTCCCGAGGACACGGGTCCCAACCTCGGCAACCGCTACGTCGAGATTTGGAACGTTGTCTTTCAACAGTACAATCGCGGTACCGACAGCACGCTGAGCGATCTGCCCAAGAAGTCGATCGATACCGGGGCGGGGCTGGAGCGGATGCTCGCGGCGTGCAACGGCAAGGCGTCGATGTACGAGACGGATCTGTTCATGGATCTGATCGACGCACAGCCGCCGGTCGGCGCAAAAGCCATGCATCCGCAAGAGCAGCGCGAACGGCAGAACATCATCGCCGATCACGCGCGCGCGGTGACGTTCCTGATGAATGACGGTATCTATCCATCGAATACGGATCGCGGTTACGTGCTGCGCTTCTTGATTCGCCGCGCGATTCGCAACGGTAAATTGCTCGGCTATCCCAACGGCTTTCTTACCGATCTCGTGCCGGCAGTGGTGCGATCGCTCGCACCGGGCTACCCGGAGCTGCGTGACAACGTCACGCGCATTCAACAAACCTTGCGCACCGAAGAGGAGACGTTCGATCGTACGCTCGAGCGCGGGTTGAGCATGCTCGACGGCCTGATTGCCGATGCGAATGAAAATTGCACGCGGCTGATCGCGGGACACGACGCGTTTGTGTTGCATGACACGTTCGGCTTTCCGATCGAGCTGACGCGCGAGATTGCCGCCGACGGCGGCGTCGCGGTCGACACGGTCGAGTTCGAGACGGAGATGCAGCAGCAGCGCGAGCGCGCGCGGGCCGACGCAAAGTCGAAGCGCGCGGTTGTCTCGCTGGCCGAACTGCCGGCGGTGCGCTCGGAATTCACCGGCTATGGCGGCCTGGAGAGTAGCGGTGAGATCGTGGCACTACTTCGTCCTTCGACAGGCTCAGGACAGGCTCAGCCCGTCGACACGCTGCGCGCCGGAGAGCACGGAATCCTGATTCTCGATCGTACCGCATTCTATGCCGAACGCGGTGGACAGATCGGTGACCGCGGACGGATCACGCTCGAGGATGGTTCGGTCTTCGACGTCGACGACGCGCAGTACATGGGCGAGGCGATTGCGCACCGCGGTGTCGTCAAGAGCGGCGAATTCACCGTCGGCGCACGCGCGCATACAGTGGTCTTCGATTGGTGGCGGCGCGAGATCCGGCGGCATCACACGTCGGCGCACTTGCTGCAGCGCGCGCTCAAAGACGTGCTGGGCGACGAGGTGACGCAGGCCGGCTCCTGGGTCGGCGTCGATCGCATGCGCTTCGATTTTCGCAATCCGGGCGGCGCGCTGAGCCCAGAACAAAAGCACGCCGTCGCGGCGCGGGTCAACGAAATGATTCGCGACGATTCGCCGGTGATCACCCGCGAGCTGCCGATCGACGAGGCTAAGCAGAGCGGCGCGATCTGGATGTTCGGTGAGAAGTACGGCGAGAAAGTCCGCGTCTTACAGGCGGGTCCGTCGGTAGAGTTTTGCGGCGGTACGCACGCGCACTCGACCGGCGAGCTGGGCTTATTCGTGATCTTGAGCGAATTCTCGATCGGCAGCGGCATCCGCCGCATCGAGAGCTGCGTCTCGGCATCGGCCGAGCACTTCGTGGTCCATCAGCAAGACCTCGTGGGCGAGCTCGCGTCGTCGCTTGCTACCACGCCCGACGAATTGATCGATCGTGTCGGTAAGCTGCAGCGCGAAGTACGCGACCTGCAAACGCAAGTCGGACAGATGAAGGCGCGCATGGCATCCTTCGAGGCGCAGAGCTACCTCGAGCGCGCGGAGCGCGCGGGCGATCGCACCTTCGTGGGTGCGGTCGTGCACGAGGCCAATGCCGAAGCGATCCGCCATCTTTCGAGCGCCTTGCGCAGCCGGCTGCCGAGCGGCGTCATCGCGCTGGCCGGCGTCGACAACGGCACGGTCAGCTTGCTCGTCTCCGCCAGCGACGATCTCGTCAAGAGCGGCGTTCACGCCGGTAACCTGGTGAAACTTGGGGCACCGCTGGTTGACGGCAAGGGCGGCGGCGCCGCGACGCAAGCGCAAGGCGGCGGCAAAAACGCCGCAGGCGCACCGGCGGCGTTGCAAGCCATTCGCGACGCCGTGTTGGCGGTGCCGAAGTCCGCGTGAGACGGCGGCTTCTCGCGCTGTGCGCGATGCTGACGCTATTGGGTGCGGCACCGATGCAGACGCTCGACTCGCAGCTCGTGCTGGCGCGCTATGAGATGGAAATGAGCGCGCTCCAGGTACCGAAGACGCTGATCTTCACCTACAATGTGTCGCAGCTCGGCGCAAGTGACATCGAAGAGCGCCATGTGATCTATCGCAGCGGTTTGAACGTACGCGACGAGACGATTGCGGTCGACGGGATTCCGATCAAGCCGAAGATCGTGAATTTTTGGCATCGCGAAGACCGCTACACGATCGTTCGCGTGGCCCCGCGCAGCGCGCAATATGCGATGCTCTTTATGCGCACGGTGCGCGACGGCGCGCATCTCGATTACCGCTATGAGCTGACGCCGCTGGGCGCTGCGGGCAGCTTCGTGGCCACCGGACTCGTCATCGACGGGTTGTCCTATCTTCCGCGCGAAATCGATTTTACAACCGCGTCGGCAAGCGCGCAGGGTCACGGTGCGCTCGTCTACGGAAAATCCGACAAGTACTGGATGCCGCTCTACGTGACGGTCGAAGCCAGCGTCGACGGCAAGCCCGCGCGCGAGCGCATTACCTGGGGCGACTATCGCTTTCCGCCGGCGTTACCGGCCTCGACGTTCATTCCGCCCAAGCCGCTGCCGCACGCAACACTGCCGCCGATCTAATCGAGTCTCGACGGAAGCCGCTTCGCGTACATCACCATCGCGTCGTCGTTTTGCACGAGCGTCTCGATGATGCCGGGATGTGGCTGCGCATGGTTCACGAGGTAGTCGACCTCGTCGTACTCTGGGCGAATCTTAAAAGCTAACTGCTCGCTATCGAGTGAAAATTGCGCATCGACGCCCGGCTTATTGCCGCGGGCGTCAAAGCGAATCCAGCTCTTTGCGTAGCAGATGCCCTCGCGATAGGCGAGGACGTCGAGCGCCGTCCTGGTCACCCTCCGGCCTTGAATATCCCAGGAGTGGCTGACCTCGTCGCGCACGAAATGAAAGACGCGTCGCGCGGCGTCTACGTCATCGCAGCCCGCCAGCCGATCGCCGACGAACGCGCGGATCTCTGGTGCGTCGGACTCGATGAATGCGCTCGGTGCAAGAAATTGCTCCAAGGGCTCGTCGGTCCGAACGGCACAATACGGATCGATGCGCGGAACGCTCATACCACGCGCTGCTTCGATAGGCGCCGCGGTCATACCGCTTGCGATCTACCTCGCGAGTGCCTACCGCGACGTGATGTACTGGGACGTCGGCGAGATGGACACCGTGCCGTACATCCTCGGCATCGCGCATCCACCCGGCTATCCGCTCTACACCCTGATCGGCTGGGCCTTCACGCACCTGCTTCCATTGGGCAGCGTCGCGTTTCGCATGAGCGTGCTCAGCGCGCTCGCGCTTGCTGCAACGGCCTGGTTCGTCTGGCGTATCGTTGTCGATGTGAGCGCCGACGCGCTTGCCGGGCTCGCCGCGGCGCTGCTCTTCGCGTTCGGCGAGGACGTATGGGCGCACGCCACGCGAGCCGAGGCGCACGCCTTGGTAGCACTCGCGTGCGTCGCCCTACTATACCTTCTGCTGCGCTGGCTCGATCGCGGACAGCCGCGCGATCTCTACGCCGGCGCCGTCGTGTTTGGATTAGGCATTGCCGTACATCCGGTCGTGGCGTTCACGCTTCCCGGCGTGCTTGCCGCCGTCGTCGCGCGCGCGCACCAAACCGATCCGCGCGTGTTGCGCCGCGCGGCGGCCGTTGCCGTCGCCGCCGCGGCGGTGTGGTTTTGCTACTTGCCTCTGCGTAGCGCGTACGTCAACGCCGAAGGTTTGGACCCGCTCGTGTCCTACGGCATTACCGGTAGCGCTTTTTGGAACTACGACGATCCGGTGCTGGTCGACAACTTTGCCGCGCTGGTCACCGGGCGTGAGATCGGCATCGACGACGTCCGCTACGGCTACACGGCCCGCGCCTATACGCGCGGCGTCGTGCACTTCGTGCAATTGTGCGTGCGCGAGCTCACGCCGATCGGCTGCGTGCTCGCACTGGCTGGACTGATCGTGATGTTTCGTCGCAGTACGGTGCGCGCTCTCGTCGTGGCAGCGACGCTGCTGCCAAGCGCGCTCTTCGCCTTTGGATTTGCCGCTGAATCGGACGTGGATCGTTACTTTTTACCGGCCTTTGCGTTCCTGGCCATCGCTGCGGGTGTCCTTCGAGGCTCCCCTTCGACTCGCTTCGCTCGCTCAGGATCGCACCTCAGGATGACGGTAACTCTCGCACTCGCCGTGGCGATCCTATACTTACTGCTTTCGCAACGGCACTTCTTCGACCAGCCACACGACGACCGCGCGGCGCGTGAAGCGGCAGAGATTCTGCATGCCACGCCGGCAAATGCGATCGTCATCGCCACCTGGGTCATTGCTCCGCCGCTCGCCTATGACGACTACGTCCTCGGAGAAACCGGTGCTCGCGCGATCGTCCCATCGTGGTATGGCGAACAGATCGACCGCGTGCCGCAGTGGATCCGTATCCGGCCGATTTTTGTTGCGGGAACACCGCAAGGAAGCGTTCCCGGATTCCACCTCGAACGGATGCCCACGCAAACCGAACTCTATCGTGTGGAAGTGAATCGTTGAAGGTCAAACCGTCGATCGTCGCCGGCGCGGTAGCGCTTCTCATCATCGCGATCTTCGCGCACGGGCGCTCCTCACCGTATAACAACTACGTGCTGCTCGCGCAAGCGCTGCTCCACGGTCACGCCTGGATCAACTGGCCCGGCAATTACATCGATGCGCTGCCCTACAACGGCCAGTACTACGTCATCGAAGGCCCGATGCCGGCGTTCTTGCTCCTGCCGTTCGTCGCGATCTTTGGGACGTTCAATCAAACGGCATTGGCCGCGGTGCTTGGCGCGGTCGCGGTCGGCGCAGCTTTCGAACTCGGCGAACGCTACGGCGTGCCGCGGCGAACCAATGTCTGGATCTGTGCGTTCCTCCTCGCCGGCACGGACTTGTTATGGTGCGCGATGCTCGGCGACGTATGGTTCATCGCGCACGTGAGCGCGGTCTGCTTTACCATGCTCGCGCTGGTCGAATTGGCCGGCGCGCGGCGCGGTTGGCTCGTCGCACTGTGGGCCGGTTGTGCGATCTTCTCGCGTTTCGATTTGGTGCTCGTGGTGCCGGTGTACGCCTACCTGCTCGGCGATCGCGAGCGTCTGCGCTCCTTCGGCGCCGTCCTCGCCCCGATTGCGCTAGTGTGGATCGGCTACAATCTTGCTCGTTGGGGAACGTGGTACGACATCGGCTATTCCGCCTGGTATCACCAAGATCAAGCCGGCATGCCGACCGGCTCGCCGTTTCGCTTACAGTATTTTCCTTACGAACTCTGGTCGTTTTTCGTGCAAGTGCCGCAGCGCATCGCGACCTTTCCGTGGTACGCGCCGACGATCAGCGGCGTCGCGCTCACCTGGACCTCGCCCGCGCTCGTGCTGGCGTTCTTCGCGCGCAAGCCGTGGCGCTGGGTCGCGGCTTTATGGGTTGCTACGTTGCTCTGCGCCGCGCCGAATTTCGCGTACTACGTCAACGGCTTCGCGCAGTTCGGCATGCGCCATGCGCTGGACTTCGAACCGTTCTTGGTAGCGCTGATGTTCTTGGCGACCAAAGAGCGCCTTGCCGTTTGGGGCAAAGCGCTCATCGTCTATTCGGTTGCGGTAGGGTTATGGGGCGTGTGGTTTTGGAATTCGTTCGTTCGAACGAATTAACGCTGCGCAACCATCGGCAGGCCGCCGATTGACGGGCGCTTGCCGGAGGGCGGCGCGGGCTGCGGCGGCTGCACGGCATTGGTTTCCGGGACGTAGCGACACGCGATCAGCCACGCGACGTAGTCGTTGTACGATTCGCACTCGCCTTGAATCGTGAAGCAGCGCGCGATCCACAGCGGGACGCTCACGAACATGCCGATGCCGCTGAACAACGCGATGGTCATCCAAATACCGCGCTTCCAGTTGCCGATGTAATACGATTCGCCACCGACGATGCCGAAGAAAATGGTCAGCACGATCGCGACCGACGGGTCCTTGGCGTAGCGCTCGTACTCGTACGCGTACACGCCCTGGGCTTCGGGGCGGACGTAGGCGAGCAGCATCTGGGCATACGGCGTCATAGCAGCATTCCTCCACCTCTCTCTACGCCCCGGGCGCCTTAGTGTTTCAGCTCCAACGGCCGGCAAATGGCCCCCTCGCACAGGTAGGCGGCGGTCTCGCCCGCCGGGTCGCTCTCGACGGCTACGAACGGCGACGGCAATTGCCGTGCGGTCCGGCGCAGCGACGCTGCCGCGGCCAGGTCGCCGGTCACCCGCACGGTGACGTCGGGTACGAGATAGCGCGCCAGCGCGCGAACGTAGGCGGCTGAGAACGACATGGCCCGCGCAAAGCTCTTGGCGTAGAGCAACAGGGCCCGCTGCGCGCGCTCGCGATAGGGCGGCTCGTGCAGTATGGCACTCAGACGCAGCAGGCTCTCGATCATCACCCCGTTGTCGGTGATCGGACGGTCAGCGACCTCGAGCCGCCCGAGCGCGTCGCGATCGGCGCGATCGAAAAAGCCGCCGTCGCTCGCTTCGAAGGTCACGATCGTGGCGTCGGCGTGCGCGCGCGCGCGTTCGAGCATGCGCGGTTCACCGCTGATCTCGTACGCATCGAGCAACGCGCGAAGATAGGCGACTTGGTCGCCGAGCAGTCCGCTGATACGTGGCGCCTCGCCCGGAGCGGTCACGTGAAAGAGCAAGCCGCTTGGATCGCGCAGGCGCTCGTGCATGGCGTCGAGCGTTTGCAGCGATTCATCGATCAACGACTGGTCCTCGAGCGCGATGCCGGCCCACGCGAAGGCGCCCGCGAGCGCGGCGGTCCAATTCGAATACGAGCGCCGGTCGACGAAGGGCGGCGC
This sequence comes from Vulcanimicrobiota bacterium, assembly GCA_963837195.1. GTDB lineage: Bacteria > Vulcanimicrobiota > Vulcanimicrobiia > Vulcanimicrobiales > Vulcanimicrobiaceae > Aquilonibacter. The sequence continues at coordinate 1,640,144 of CAWIMO010000006.1, read as the reverse complement.
AAGCTTACGCCGCTCTTCGAGCGGCAGCGTGTAATAGTGCTCGTCGGCGTCTTGACTGCCGGCGAAGAAACCGGTCTGGGGATCGCGCAGTACGGAGCGCACGTAGGCGATCGTTCGCTCGAGATCGCTACGAATGAGTGGGCTTGGCGCCAAGAGTTCGAGTTGCGCGAGCACGCGCAACAGGCCGGCGTGATCTTCGGCCATCTTTTCGAAGTGCGGGACCGTCCAGTCGCGCGTGGTCGAATAGCGGAAGAACCCGCCCTCGACCGCGTCATACATGCCGCCGTGCGCCATCGCCTTCATCGTGTGCGCGACGATTTCGTAAAAGCGCGCATCATTCGAGAGTCGCCAGTAGGCAAGTAACAACTCGTGCACTTCGGGCTGCGGAAACTTCGGTGCTTCGTTGAAGCCGCCGAACTCTTCGTCATATGCCTGCAACAGCGTCGCGGCGAAGTCGTCAACTTGCGCGCGCGAAAGCGCTTCGGGCGGTGCGATATCGTAAGTCGTGCGGGCGGTGCGGAGCTCGCGAGTCTTCTCGGCGATGTCGTCTTTGCGCTCGGCGTAGAAAGCGGCAACTTCCTCGAGCGCGCGCTGCATGTTTTCCGGCGGCAGATACGTCGCGCCGGTCAGCAAGGATCCGTCCGGCGACAGAAATGCCGTGGTTGGCCAACCGCCCATGTTGTAGCGCGCGTTGACGTCGGGCCGTTCGTCGTTATCGACGCGTACCGGTACGTAGCTGCGATTGATGGTCTCGATCACGCCTTGGTTCGAGTAGCTCGTTTCGTCCATCACGTGACACCAGTGGCACCACACCGCTGAGATCGAGAGGAGAATCGGCTTGTCTTCACGCTGCGCGCGAGCAAACGCGTCGTCGCTCCACGGCTGCCACGCGATTTCGGACGCACGATTCGGTCGTGGCGAGAAATGAAACTCAGTCATCGCTTTCATGGGCTCCCCGCAAGTACGAGCTCAAGTAGAACACCGCAAAGAGCACGAACGCGGCGAACAGCCAGATCGTTGCGGCACTTCGAGGCGACCACCAGGCGACGGCGAAAAACGCGAGAGCGAAGGCCAAGGCGATCAGGGCGTAGCGCCGGTGCGAGCGCGGTGTCATGCCGTAAACCTCGGCATCGTAAAAGCCGCCCACCGAACGGCTGCGCACCTGGGCCGCGGTGGCAAGGAGTAGTGATGCAATTACGCCGGCAATGTCCCATCCCATGGGCTCGGTGATTCGCCGCCGGGCGGCCGGAATCGGCCTCGCCGTCATCGTTGCTGCCGCGTGTGCGATCGCGTTGGTCGCGCATCTCGTTGGGTACGGTCGCTAGCACCGATGCCCCGAACGCTCGAGACCTATAACAAGAAGCGCGACTTTGCCGCGACGCCCGAGCCGAGCGGCAAACCCGAACGCGGCGGTAAGCGCCTGCGCTTCGTGATTCAAAAACACCGCGCCACGCGACTCCACTACGATTTCCGGCTCGAGGCCGGCGGAGCGATGCCGTCGTGGGCCGTGCCGAAGGGGCCGACGATGGTGCCCGGGGAGCGCCGGTTGGCCATGCACGTTGAGGACCATCCGCTCGCCTATCGCACGTTTGAAGGTGTGATCCCGAAGGGACAGTACGGCGCCGGCGAGGTCATCATCTGGGACGAGGGATGGTATCAGCTGGCGGAGGGCACCGATCCCGGCAAAGAAATCGCCAACGGCAAAATCAAATTTATCTTGCACGGGAAGAAGCTGCACGGCGAGTTCACGCTGGTCAAGATCAAACCGAAGGAAGGCGAGCACGGCGATCCGTGGCTGTTGATCAAGGATCACGACGGCAATGATCCGACCCACTACGACATCGACGATTATCCGGAGTCGGTGAAAAGCGGCAAGACGATCGAAGACATCAAGAAGGAAGCCCATCCTAAGACCTGGCAATCGCGCCCGGTCGATCCGCCCAAGAAAACCCGTGCGCGCGCATCGGCCAAGGCCGAGCCGCTCCCAAAACTCAAAGGCGTCGAACTCGCCACGTTGATCGGCGAGCCCTTCGATAGCGACGATTGGCTCTTCGAAATCAAGTGGGACGGGTACCGCGGGATCTGCACGGTTGATGCGAAGGGAAAGCTCACGCTCATTTCGCGCAACGGCTTGGATTTGCTCAAGCAGTTTCCCGATTTGGCAGGCCTCGCCGACGCCTTCGAAAGCGTTCCGATCATGGTCGACGGTGAGATCGTGAGTTTGGACTCTAAGGGGCGCTCCGATTTTCAGCGCTTGCAAGAATACGCCGAAGCGGGGCACACGTTAACCTACGCCGCTTTCGACGTGCTGTATGCCGACGGGCGCGATCAGCGCAAGCAGCCGCTCGAAGAGCGCAAGGCGCTGCTCGAGCGCTTGATCGGCGATGACAAGCTCGTGCTGTATTCCAAACATGTGATTGGGAAAGGCAACGCGCTCTTTACGCAAGCCAAGCGCAATCACTTAGAAGGGATCATCGGCAAGAAGCGCACGTCGCCCTACGTCGAACGGCGTACGCGTGACTGGGTGAAAATCAAAGCGCAGCTCGAACAGGAATTCGTCGTCGGCGGCTGGACTGATCCGCGCGGCAGCCGCAAAGGCTTCGGCTCGCTGCTCCTGGGTGTATATGAAGGCAAGGACTTGCGCTTCGTCGGCGCGGTCGGCACGGGTTTTTCGGTCAAGCGCATCGGCGAAGTGATGAAACTGCTCAAGCCGCTTGCGCGCGAGACGTCGCCGTTCGCCAACAAAGTGATCGCTAACGCACCGGTGCATTACGTGAAGCCGGCGCTGGTGGCGGAAGTCCGTTTCACCGAATGGACGCGCGACAAGATCTTGCGTCAGCCCGCGTTTCTAGGATTGCGCACCGATAAGGCGCCCAAGGACGTCGTGCTCGAGATGCCTGCGGGCGCAAAGCGCTGATGGCGACGCAACGCACGCCGGTTACGGTCGGTAAGCACGCCCTCTCGCTCTCGAATCTCGACAAGGTGCTGTTTCCGCGCGATGGCTACACGAAAGGCGATTTGATCGGCTACTATCGCGGCGTAGCGCCCTTGCTTCTGCCGTATCTGCAGGATCGTCCGCTCACCTTGCAGCGCTATCCCGACGGCATCGACGGCCCGTCATTCTTCGAAAAGCATTTACCCAAAGGATTGCCGGACTGGGTCGAGCGCGTTTCGCTCACCAGTCCCGAAGGCTCGCGCGCGAAGACGACCTATATGGTGTGCAACGACGAAGCGACGCTCGCCTACGTTGCCAACTTGGCGTCGATCGTGTTGCACGTCTGGACCTCGCGCGTCCAGACCATCGAAGAGCCCGAGTACGTGTTCTTCGATCTCGATCCGGGCGAGCAGTGTACGATCAAGACGCTAGCGGCCGTCGCGCTCGAAGTGCGCGACGTGCTGGCGTCGATCGGCCTAACGACGCTGGTGAAAACGTCGGGCGGTATGGGGCTGCACGTGGTGGTACCGCTCGTCGCGGGTTACACCTACGACGCCGCAAAGATGTTCGCCGAGATCGTGGCCCACCGGCTTGGGCACGAGGACAAGACGCGCATTTCGCTGGAGCGGTCGCTGGCCAAACGCGACCAGAGCGCGGTCTATTTTGACTTCTTACAGGTCGGGCGCGGTAAGACGATCGTCAGCGCATATTCGGTGCGCGCTCGCGACGGCGCGCCCGTCTCGACGCCGCTTGCATGGGAAGAGGTCGAAGCGTTTGCCCGCAAGCGCTCGGGGATACCCGCCGACACGTTCGCGGCGTTCAACCTCAAGACGACGCCCAAACGGCTCGCGAGCGACGGCGACCTCTGGGCCGGGAAGGCGTGGAAAAAGCAGCGATTGGAACCGGCCATTGCCAAGGCACAGAAGCAGTGGTCCTAGTAGCTTGTCACGTGCGCGGCTACAACATCTTGGGGCAGTGCTTAAGCCTGCGGGGGTCATGGTAAACTAATTCGGCTATGGCTCACGCAATTTGGTCCGGCGCAATCAACTTCGGTCTGGTCACCATCCCGGTGAAGCTCTTTACGGCCGTCCGTACCGACGAGCTCTCGTTCAACATGCTGCACGCCAAGGACGAGGGGCGCATCAAGTACGAGCGGATCTGCTCGGTCGACGGCAAGCCGGTGCCGTGGGACGAGATCGTCAAAGGCTATGAATACGAAAAGGGTCAGTACGTCACACTGACCGACGAAGATTTCAAGAAGGTCAATCCCGAGGCGACGCAGTCGGTCGATATTCTCGAATTCGTCGATCTCGACACGATCAACCCGATGTTCTTCGATAAGCCGTACTATCTCGAGCCGAGCAAACAGGGTAAGCACGCGTACGCGCTACTGCGTGAAGCGCTCAACGAATCCAATAAAGTTGCAATCGCGCGCGTCGTGATCCGCACCAAGGAATACATCGCGGCCGTCAAGCCGATCGGCGAAGCGCTCGTGCTCGAGCTGATGCACTGGGCCAACGAGATCGTCGAAGAGTCGACGCTCGAACTTCCCGAAAAAGAAAAGCTGCCCGAGGCGGAGATGAAGATGGCGCGCATGCTCATCGATACGATGAGCGTCAAGGCGTTCGAACCCGAAAAGTTCAAGAACAAATACCACGACGAGCTGCTAGCGATGATCGAAGCGCGCGCGCAAGGCAAAGAGCTTCCCAAAGCCAAAAAGGCCGCGGCGCCGCGTTCGAAAGTGGTCAATCTCATGGACGTGTTGGCTCAGTCGCTCGAGGAAAGCAAGAAGCGGCGCGCCGGCAACGGCCGCGCGGCCTCGAACGACAAACCCGAGAAGAAGCCGACGACCACACGCCGCAAAAAATCAGCAGCTTAACTACCGCCGAACATATCGCGCAGAATTGAACCCGCGACGCCGCCGGCGATGCCGCCGCCGACGGCCGCTTGCGCCGTGTTCGTTGCTTCTTTGCCGAGATACGGCAGCAGCGCGTGCGCGAGGTTCGGCATCGTGAGCGTTTGTAGCCAAACTTTGCCCGGACCGGTCATACGCGCGATGAACAATCCATCGCCGCCGAAGACGGCGTTCATGATGCCCTTCATGAAGGTGATTTCAAAGTTCACGCTGGCTTCGAACATGCCGATGTGCCCGGGATGAACTTGTATCGTTTCGTTCGGCTGTAGATCGTAGGTGACGATCTCGCCGCCGAGCTCGACCCATGCAGTCGCCGTGCCGGCGAGCCTTTGCAGCACGAAGCCGTTGCCGCCGAAGATCCCTGCCCCTAGCGACTGCTGGAAGCCCATTGCAAGCTGCACGCCTTCGGTGGCACACAAGAATCCGTGGCGATGAATCAAGTATTCGTGTCCGGGCGAGACGTCGACTTGCATGATCTCGCCGGGAACTTTGGCGGCGAACGCGATCAGCCCGTTGGCGCCGGCCACGCTGTATTCGGTCATGAACAGACCGCCGCCCGACAGCGCGCGCCCGAGCACGCCCCACACCCCCTTCGCGCCGGCGGTCATCGCCGTCGTATTGAGCTGCACGTTGGAAGTCATCCACGAGAAATCGCCGGGTTCGGCGACGATTTTATCCCCGGGTTCGAGACCGATCTCGAGGACGGGAAGCGTGGTGCCGGTGATCTTCGTCTTCACGTTAGCTCCAATTCTTCAGTAGCCAGTGCGGTCTCTTCGGTGACGATGGGTACTACGGGCGCGAGCAGCGTGTTTCGTATGCCTAAGATCAGGCCAACGATGGCCGCGACCAGCGACTCCACGCCGGCAAATGCCGAACCGTAGAAGGCCAGCAGGCCGGTCGAAATCGGCGGCGCGATAATCCCCGAGAGTGAATCGAGCGACGAGCCGACGCCGAGCACCGTGCCTTGTTCGCGCTCGGAGGCGGCGTTCGAGAGCATCGCGTTGATGCCGTTGTTCGCGTACGCGCTGCCCATCGCAAAGAGGACCATGACGCCGACGAAGCTCAGCGAGTTGTGCACGAAGGGCGTGCAGGCCATGCCGACGACGAGGAGCGCCATGCCTACGGTCGACATCACGCGGTCGCCGAAGAGACTCGATGCCTTCCCAACGCCCACACCATTGATGAGCACGTTGACGATCGCAAAGCCCGAAAAATAATAGGTTGTCGCAACCAGCCCGAAGTGCAGCTGTCCGGCGAGGTACAGTGCGATGACCGAATACCAGCCGTACAAGCAGAGCGAGAGCGCGAGCTTCTGAACCAGCAACGGCGAAAAGCGCGGATTGGTAAAGGTCGCCCCAATCTCGCGCAGGCCAACGTGCGCTTCTTCCTCTTCCTGTTTGGTGCGCGACTCGGGCAACAGGACGATCGTGACGATCAGTGTGAGGAACTGCAACGCCGACGCGGCGAGAAATGGTGCAGAAAATCCGAATCGGCTGTAGAGCAGACCGCCGCCGGCAGGTCCGAAGACCATGGCCGCGGCGAACGTGGCGCTGATGAATCCAAACGCACGCGCGCGATCTTTTCCTTCAACCAAGTCGGCGACGTACGCTTGCGTAACGCCGATGTTGCCGCCGGACACACCTTCGACGATGCGTGCGATGAAAACCCAAGCGATGTTCGGCGCGAAGGCGAGCATAGCCCAGCCGATCGTGGCACCGATCTGACTGATGATGAGCACGCGCTTGCGACCGATCCGGTCCGAGACGTTTCCCCAAACCGGTCCCGATACCAATTGGCAAAACGAGAAGGTCGAGAGCAGAAGCCCGACGACGAGCCCGTTCATCCCGAAATGCGTCACGAAATACGGCAACACCGGCAACATCATGCTGAAACCGAGGATGTCGATGAAGGTGATGCCGAGGATCGGGATGAGCTTGCGGATCATGAGATCGTTATTGTGGCGATTCTACCGGTAAGATGATCGGTGCGAGCCGTTCGCCTTTGCGTAAGATGTCGAGTTTATACGGACGGCTGAGGTCGATTGCGGTAAGGCGCTTATGCAGTTCGTCGACACCGTATACGCGCTCGCCTTCGATTGCGAGCAGCACGTCCCCCGCGTGCAACCGCGACGTATCAGCCGGACTACCCGGTTCGACGGAATCGACGAGTACGCCGCGTGGATCGCTCAGCATAAAGCGCCGCGCAGCGGATGCCGCAAGCGTGACATCTTGTCCGGCAATGCCGAAGTACCCGCGCCGCACCTTGCCGTCGCGAATCAACAAACCCGCGATATGTTTAGCGGTATTGATCGCAATCGCGAAGCAGAGTCCTTGGCCGGGAAGCACGGCGGTGTTCACGCCGATCACTTCGCCGGTCGAGGTGACGAGCGGTCCGCCGGAATTTCCGGGATTGAGCGCCGCATCGGTTTGAATGATGTTGTCCATCAGGCGGCCCGATTGCGAGCGCAGCGAGCGACCGAGCGCGCTAACGACGCCGGCCGTCACCGTATACGCCAGACCAAAAGGGTTGCCGACCGCGACCACGAGTTGGCCCGGCCGCAGACGCGCCGAGTCGCCGAGCGCGGCCGGCACGAGCTCGTCGGCATCGACGCGCAGCACGGCCAGGTCGGTGTGCGGATCCTCGCCGACCAGCGTGGCGGGGATCTCCCGCCCGTCGAGCAAGGCGACCGAGATGCTATCGGCATCGTGAACGACGTGGCTGTTGGTGAGGACGAAGCCGTCGGGCGTAAAGACGAAGCCCGAGCCGTTGCCGCCGCGCCGTCCAGCCTGGACTTCAATGGCGACAACCGAGGGGCTGACCCGCTCCGCTGCCGTGGTCACGGCTTCCGAATAAGGGTCGAGCGCAACCGTCTGCGGCTGCGAGATATATCTGAGTTGGGGCATATGCTCCATCGCTAACCCCCGAGGACAATCCCCCGGTTTCACGAACGAAGCCCGGCCGCGCTCGCGCGAAGCGCCGTGGCAACTTGCCCAGGTGGCGGAATTGGTAGACGCACCGGCTTCAGGTGCCGGCGGTGGCAACATCGTGGGGGTTCGAGTCCCTTCCTGGGCACCAAGATGGACGTGTATTCATGCATTCGCTTCTTATCGCTGCTATCACGTACGGCTATCTCGTCGTGCACGGCACGACGCAGGCCACCCCGGCGGTGAATCCGTTCTCGGGCCCGTGCGCTTCCAACGCGGGACAGAATATTTGCTCGGGTTCCGGCAGCTGGAGCATCGCGCCGAACGTAAAAGGGGCAAAGGGGTACTGCCAGCTCTCCATGTGGCCCAGCGGCGACCTGTGGGAAGCGCGGTTGACGGTCAATAAGGACGACGTCTGTACGCTCGAGCGGTCAAAGCCCAACGTCTTCGGCGTCACGATCAAAAACTAAGCGTGGCGAACGTCACGGACCAGCTCGCCAACGAGCGCACGTTTCTGGCGTATCTGCGAACCGCGCTCGCCGCTATCGGTTTCGGGTTCGTCATCGCGCGCTTCGGGCTGTTTGTGCGCGAGCTCGCCGCGACCACCGGGATGTCTGAGCCGAATACCGCGGGCATATCAGCGCCGCTCGGCGTCCTCATGATCGCGGTCGGCATCGCGCTCGCGATCTTTGGCGGATATCGATATGCCGTGGTTGCGCGATCGATCGCGCAGGGAACGCAAGCGCAACTCTCCGTTCGCGCGGCGACGGCCGTAGTTGTTGCGTTATGCGCTCTTGGGTTCATTACCGCGTTCGTCATCTACCACACTTAAAGCGTCGTCGCGCTCGAGCACGCTTGCGATCGCGATCGCGACGGCAACGCACGACGTTGCCGCGGCGAATGCGGCGCGAAAGCCGCCGATCGAGGCGATCGTCGCGAGCACGGCTAGGCCGACGGCGCCACCAACCTCTGAAGACGTCGCAAGCACGCCCGATGCAACGCCGGCGTCGTCTTCCGTCGTGCCGGACATGGCGAACATCATCAACGGCGGAAACGCGGCGCCCATGCCGACACCGACTAGGACCATCGCGGGGAAAGTCGACGTAAGATAGCTTGCATGTGCCGGGGCGAGCGTGAGCGCGAACAACCCGGCGAACGCAAGCGCGTTTCCGGTGATGAGCACGCGACGTGCGCCGAACGTCGTGACCAGGCGCTCGGCCCAGCCGAGGGAGAGCGCCCCGCTGGTGATGGTCAGCGGTAGAAACGAAAGCCCGGTCTCCAGCGGACTGTAGTTGAGCGTTCTGCGCAACAACAGCGCATCGAGAAAGAAGAACCCGAAGAGCCCGGCGCTGAGCAGCATCTCGATCGCGTTCGCGCCGGCAACGTTGCGCGAGCGGAACAAGCGTAGCGGAACGAGCGGCTTACTCGCGCAGAGCTGGCGCGCGAGAAATGCCGCGAAAAGCCCGAGCGAGAGCGCGCCGCAGACGAGAATCGGCGGCGACGCGATCCCCGCGATCGGAACTTGCACGACGGCATAGACGCCGAGCATCAGCGATGCCGTGATCGTCACCGCGCCGATGACGTCGGCGCCGTTTCGCCAGCCGATGCCCGGCGGTGCGACGATGACGCGTTGCCCAAGGACGATTGTGACGATACCGATGGGGACGTTGACGAGAAAGGCCCAATGCCAACCCAACGTTTGCGTGATCGCGCCACCAAGCAATAATCCGACCGAGCCACCGGCCGAGGCGGTGAAACCGAATACGCCAATGGCGCGCGCGCGTTCGCCCGCTTGCGGAAACGCCGTTACGATCATCGCCAGAATCACCGCCGAAGCCATCGCGCCGCCGACACCTTGCGCAAAGCGCGCGGCGACGAGGACCGGGGCGCTCCAGGCAACGCCGCAGAGCAGCGATGATGCGGTGAAGACGCCCAGGCCGATCAGGAAAACGCGCTTGCCACCAAAGAGATCGCCCAACCGGCCCGAGAGTAACAGTAAACCGGCAAACGCGATCAGGTACGCGTTGATGACCCAGGCGAGCCCGGATTGCGAGAAACCGAGATCGTGCTGGATCGACGGCAACGCGACGTTCGCCACGGTGATGTCGAGCACGATCATCAGCATGCCGATGCAGAGCACGTAGAGCGAAGTCCAGCGGGAATCACGCTGCGAGGGAATAGCCGACGGCATCAATATGCTCCATGCGCGAAGTGAGTAAGGTGCGCGGTGAAGGGCTCGTGCAGCTATTTCATAAGAATCTGGTTATACAGCAGTAGGATTACCTGCGTCAAGTTTTATAGGATGGCGATGGTGAAGCGCTCGTACTACCCGCTACTCATAGCTGCGGTAACGTTCATACTTTTGGTCGCTGCAGCCGGTGTGCGCTCCGTGCCCACGATGTATGTGCGGCCGTTCGAAGGCGAATTCGGTTGGAGCGACGGCGTCATCTCAAACGCGCTTGCCCTGCAGATCGCGCTCTACGGCCTCACTGGGCCGTTTGCGGCAGCCGCGATGGAGCGCTACGGCGTGCGCAAAACGGCGATGGCGGCCATCGCATTGCTCGCGGCAGCAATGTTCGCGCTCACGCGAATCGACACGCCGTGGCAGTTGCTTCTCTGGGCGGCCGCGGCAGGCATCGGCGTCGGTTGCTTGGCGCTCGCGATGGGTGCGACGATCGCGAACCGGTGGTTCGTGACTCAACGCGGTCTCGTGATCGGCGTGTTCAGCGCGGGGAACGCCACCGGCCAGCTCGTCTTTCTGCCGATGTTCGGCGTGTTGATCGATCACGGCGGCTGGCGCAATTCGGCCATCGTGCTGGCGGCAATAGCGTTAGCGCTGATTCCGTTTGTCTGGTTTTTGTTGCGCGAGCGCCCCGTCGACGTCGGCATTCCGCCGTGGGGCGGCGACGCAATCGAGCCCGCGCCGGCGCATAAACGCAATCCGCTTCGCGAAGCCTTTAGCGTGCTCGGGAGCGCCTCGCGCACGCGAACGTTTTGGCTGCTGGCCGGATCGTTCTTCATCTGCGGCGCCAGCACGAACGGGTTGATTGGGACACATTTAGTTCCGGCGTGCGGCGATCATGGAATACCGGAAACGAAAGCGGCAGGATTGCTCGCAGCGATGGGGTTGTTCGATCTCCTCGGTACGACCGCGTCCGGTTGGCTCTCGGATCGTTTCGATCCGCGCTGGCTGCTCTTTTGGTATTACGGGTTGCGCGGACTGTCGCTGATCTTCTTGCCATATGCGTTCGGTATCGCCGCGATCGGATTGCCGGCCTTTGCGGTCTTCTACGGACTGGACTGGATCGCGACCGTCCCGCCGACGCTTCGCCTGACGACCGCCGCCTTTGGGCGCGAGCGTGCGCCGGTCGTCTTTGGGTGGATCGCGGCATCGCATCAACTTGGCGCGGGTGCGGTTGCGCTCGGCGCCGGTTGGGCGCGCACCCTGATGGGCACCTACGATCAAGCCTTCATCACCAGCGGTGTCCTCTGCTTGATCGCAAGTACGATCGTGCTCGCCATCGCGCGCCACCCGAGACTCGAACCCGCCTTCGCGTGAAGAGTGCGCTCGTCGGCATCGCCGGCGTGCTCGCGAGCTTTCTCGCGATGTATGCGATCTGCACGCGCGCGGGCGTCACCGCATCGCCCGCAATTCTCGCCGCGGCGCTTGCCGTCGGGCTCGCGCGACGGCCCGAACGACTCGACTTACGCGCGACGCTGGCAAAATTCGCGTCCTTACCGATGGTCGCGCTGGGCGCGGCGCTCGTCGGCCTTACCTTTCACACGCTGCCGGTGCTCGGCGCGATCCTCTTTTGCGCCGGGGTTGCGCTTTCGATCTGGTTGCGCAACTTCGGCGAACGCGGCGCGGCGATCGGCCGCCTGATTGCGCTGCCGCTCTTGACGATGTTGGTCGTCCCCGTCCACGTCGACACCGGGCACCCGGGGTTGGGCGCACTGCTCGTGATACTCGCCGGTGCCATTGCGTTCGCGTGTACGTACGCGCTGCAGTGGATCGTCGCATGACGGTTCAGACGCGCATGGCGCTGCAAATGCTCGTGGCGCTGGCGCTGGCGTTTGCAATCGGCATGCTCGCATTTCCGCTCCATTGGTCGTGGGTTGTGCTTACGGCGTTCATCGTCTGTAGCGGCGCGGTCGGACGCGGCGATGCGATCTACAAAGGTCTGTTGCGGGTCGCCGGCGCGATCGGCGGCACGGTCGTGGCCGCGGCGATCTCACCGATCGTGCCGTCGAACGGCGCGATCGACGCGACGATCATCTTCGTGGTGCTCTTCTTCGGCATGTGGCTGCGCACGATCAACTACGCGTATTGGGCAGCTTGTGCGACGCTAATCTTCGCGCTTTTACAGGGCTCGCAGGGCACGGACATCGGACCGCTCTTTGCGATCCGCGTTGCGTGCATCGTAGCCGGAGCGTTGTGCGCGATCGCGGCAACGTGGTTTATCTACCCGGTGCGCACCCGGCTACTGGTTCGCAAGCGTGTTGCCGAAGCGCGGGCCGCGTTGCGCGAGGTGCGCAACGGCGCCGACCACGATCTGCAGCATCACCTCGCGCGGCTCGAACGGGTGGCGCCGCCGGTGCGCCTGCATCGCGCGGTCTTCGGCGCCGGGGGCGAGACCCCGCATCCGGCGACGCTGATCGATGAAACGCAGGCGAGGCTACGTACCGCCATCGAAGGCCGCAAGGTGCGCGTTTACGTTTCGGTGGCGGTCTCGCTCGACGGCTACATCGACGATCGCTCCGATCAGCGGCTCGTGCTTTCGAGCCCCGAGGATCTAGCCGACATGCGCGTTGCGCGCGAGCAGTGCGATGCGCTGCTGGTCGGTGCGGAGACGGTGCGCCGCGACAACCCGTCGCTGCGGTCGCCCAACGCCGCGCGCGTCACGGTGACGCAGTCGGGCGAGCTCGATCCTGCGCTGCGCTTTTTCGACGGTAGCGCGCGCACCATCGTGCTGACCGGGCGCGAGGGTGCCGAAAAGTTGCGCGCCCGGCTCGGCGATCGTGCCGAGATCGTCGCGATCGACGGGTTCGAGCCTGCGGCAATTATCGCGGCGCTGGCTGACTGTGGTCTACGCGCGCTTTTCGTTGAAGGCGGCGCGCGCATTCTCACCGCATTTCTGGCCGCAGGGACGTTTGACGGTTTGCGTCTGGCTATTGCGCCGTTCTTTGTCGGCGATGCCGCAGCACCGCGGCTGGTCAACGCTGCTTCCTTCCTCAACGATGCCAAGCATCGCCTCACGCTGCGCAGCGTGCGCGCGCTCGGCGACATGGCTGTGCTCGAATACGAGCATCCGCGCACGTGATCGACGAATCGCCCGACGAGCGCTTGCTGCGCGACGCGATCGCGCTTTCGCGCATTGCGCGTCCATCGACCACCGCGTACTCGGTGGGCGCGATTATTGTGGCGAAAGACGGCCTGATGATCGCCGATGGCTACAGCCGCGAGCGCGGGCCGCAGTCACACGCCGAGCAAGTCGCGATCGAGAAAGCGCTCGAGGCGGGCGTGGATCTGCGCGGCAGCACGCTGTACGCGTCGCTCGAGCCATGCAGCGTTCGCGGCTCCGGTTTGCTTGCTTGTGCGGCGCGCATCGTCGATGCGGGCATTCCACGCGTCGTCTTCGCATTGCGCGAACCGCGAGTTTTTGTCGAAGGACACGGTGCCGACGTACTCGCCGCCGCCGGCGTCGAGGTGATCGAGCTGTCCGGCGAAGCGCCCGCGGTTGCGCAGATCAATGCGCATTTGATCGCCTAGCGCATATGCTCGCGCAACTGGTGATCAATACCCAATCGGGGCGTGGCCGCACATACGCACAAGCGACGCGCGAGGCGCTGCACGACGCGGGCATCGCGATCGTCGAGACCGCGTGGCCGAGCGAGGTCGTACCGCAAGCCGAGTGCATCATCTGTGCCGGCGGTGACGGCACGCTCCTTGAAGGAATCGGTTCGGCTATAACGCGGAATCTGCCGCTGGGCATCATTCCGCTCGGCACATTTAACGATCTGGCGCGGACGCTGCGCATTCCGCTCGACGTTGGCGGAGCGGTGCAGGTGATCGCTGCTCGCCACGAGCGCGCGATCGACGCAGCTCGCGTGAATGACCGATATTACGTCAACGAGGCAAGTATCGGTATCTCCAGCCGGATCACCCGTTTACAGACGCCGGAGCTCAAGCAGCGTTTCGGCTTCTTGGGCGTAATCGCCACGGCGTTCACCGCGCTGCGCTACGCACGGCCGATTCGAGCCGAGATCCACTTCGACGGCCGGCACGAACGGATGCGGACAATTCAGCTGACGGTTGCGAACAGCCAACACTTCGGGGGATTTCTCCGCGTTGCGGACGTGGCGATCGACGACGGCCATTTGGAGCTGTATAGCGTCGACATTCGTCATCTTTACCAGGCCTTCGCGATCGCGTATGCGATGCTCACCGGGCGGCGCTTTGACGTGCCGGGGCTGCGTGCATTGCGTTCGCAGCGCTTTGACGTCGTCACGCGCCGTCGGCACCACATCGCGGCCGACGGTGAACCGGCAGGCACGACGCCGGCGAGCTTCGAGGTGTTTCCAAAGGCGCTGCGCGTCTTTGCGCCGCAGTAAAACGTCATGCAGTATCGCGCGCTCGGGCACTCGGGCTTGAAACTTTCGGTGATCGGCATCGGCTCCTGGCTGACCTTCGGCAACAGCGTCGATCGCGATATGTCGCGCGCCTGTGTTATCGCCGCATGGGAGCAGGGCGTCAATTTTATCGACACCGCCAACGTCTACGCGAAGGGCGCAGCGGAGGAAACGCTCGCGCCGATCGTGCGCGAACTCAAGCGTGACGCGCTCGTGCTCGCCACAAAGGTGTATTTCCCGATGGGTGACGGCGTGAACGAACGCGGCCTCTCGCGCAAGCATATTCGCGATCAGGTGCACCAGTCGCTACGCCGGCTTGGCGTCGACTACATCGATCTCTACCAGTGTCATCGTTACGACGCGAGCACGCCGCTCGAAGAAACCTGCGCGATGATGAACGACGTGATTCGCGCCGGCGACGCGCTCTACTGGGGTGTTTCGGAATGGAAAGCCGATCAGATTGTGGCGGCGGTAACGCTATGCCGGGCACACGGATGGGCAGTGCCGATCAGCAATCAACCGCAGTATAGCGCGCTCTGGCGACGCATCGAGGGGCGCGTACTGCCGGTCTGCGACGAATACGGTATTGGCAACGTTGTCTGGTCACCACTCGCGATGGGCATTCTGAGCGGAAAGTACACCGACGCCGCGCATCCGCCCGCCGGGACGCGTGCCGCCGGCCCATACCGCGATATGATGGAAGAGTACTTTACGCAACCGGTTCTGGACGCCGTCCAAAAACTGCAACCACTTGCGGCCCAGGCAGGTATTTCGATGTCGCAACTGGCGCTCGCGTGGGTGCTCCGGCAGCCGGCGGTCACAAGTGCAATCGTCGGGGCGACCAACCCAGCGCACGTGGAGGACAACGTGGCTGCCGCCGAGGTCAAGCTGGATGGGGACCTGATCGCCGCGATCGATCGTGTGCTCATCCCGGTCGCGCCGAATGAACCCTATCTCGCCTAAGCGAAACCTCTTCTTGCGCGGGGCCGTACACGAGGGCAGACGAGTTCGCCCGCCACAGGAAGCGATAACATGAGCACCTATGAGTTCGGATCGTTCCGGCTCGACGTCGAGCGCCTGTTGCTGTTGCACCGGGGCGAACCGGTTCCACTGGGCCCGAAGGTCGTCGAGACCCTCCTTGCGTTGATCGAGCACTCGGGCGAGGTTCTCCCCAAGAATCAGCTCATCGATCGAATCTGGCCTGAAGGGTACGTTGAGGAGGCCAACCTCGCGCAGAACATCTACGTCCTGCGCAAAACCCTGCGCTCGCTTGCTTCGCTGGACGCGATCGAGACCGTGCCGCGACGCGGCTATCGGTTTTCGGCGGGGGTCCGGCACCTCGAACGTCCGGCGGCGGCACCGCCGGCTGCCTCACGCCGCCGATGGATCGGTGCGAGCCTTGCCGCAGCGTTTGCGCTGGTGGCCGTGGTATTCGTCAGTCTGGGCGCGGTGCACCGCAGCAATGTCGCGGGGCTCTCGGCCGAGGGCGCGCGTACCTACGAGATTGGGCGGTACTATTGGAATCTGCGCACGCGCATCGGCGTCGAGCGCAGCCTCGACTATTTCGCACAAATCATCCGCACCGATCCGCGCGACGCACGCGGCTACGCCGCACTGGCCGATGCCAACGCGATCATGGGCGATTACCGTTACGGCAGCGCGCCGCCGCGGGTCTACTTCTCGCGCGCCCGCAGCTACGCGCAGCTGGCGTTGACGCTCGATCCGAACTCGTCCGAAGCGCATGCCGCCCTCGGTCTGATCGACATGGATGGGAAGAATCTGAACGACGCAATCGGCGAATTGCAGCGCGCAATTGCGCTCGATCCCGCCAACGGCCCGGCCCACGAATGGTACGGCGTCGCGCTGATTCGGCAGAGCAACTTGCGCGCGGCCTTTGCCCAGCTCCAGATTGCGGGCGAACTCGATCCCCTCTCGGTGTCGACGAGCGCGTGGCTCGGCAACGCAGCCTATCTCGATCGCCACTTTAACGAGGCGATCGCGTATTCGCGGCAGGCGCTGGATCTTTCGCCGCAACGTACCGACGTATTGCCCACGATCGGCGAGGCGTACGAAGCAGAAGGCAACTTCAGTCGCGCGATCGATGCCTACAACCAGTATGCCGCGTCGTGCAGCGGTTGCCGTGCCGAAGCCGCGGCGCTACTTGCGCACGCATATGCCAACCAGCACCGCGTTACGGAAGCGCGCGCGCAACTGGCGTATGCGATGATGCACGAACGTGACGTGATCCCGACCGATCTTGCCGCCGCGGCAGCTGCCGTTGGGGATCGCACTATCGCTCTCGAGCTGTTGCGCCGGATGCGCGGACAGATGGAGTTGCTTTCGGTCCAGAACGATCCGCGCTTCGACGTGTTGCGCGGTGACGCGGGATTCCGCCAGCTCACACAGGCAGGCTGAGCCCAGGTTTGGCTGGATTATTCGATGCGCTTGCAGCGCGTCCGGCGCTGGCGCGTTCGCTGGCCGCGCACGTGCGCGAATTCGAGCGCGGCAACTTGCCGCCACGTACGCGTGAATTGATCGCGCTGATGGTGGCGTGGCTCAATGCCTGCGACTACTGCACGTGCGTGCACGAAGAGATCGCCCGGAGCGTCGGTGTCAACGAAGCGACGCTCGCCGAACTCAGCGATTTCGCGCGCAGCCCGCTCTTCTCTGAGGCCGAACGGTCCGCGCTTGCCGCAACCGTCGCACTCACCCGCGAGCCGCGCGCGCTGCCGTCGCCGCTCTGGGAAGCGCTGCGCGAAAATTACGAGGAAGCCTCCTGCGTCGAGGTCATCGCGGCGATCGGCCTCAACAACTATCTGAGCCGCGTCATCAACGCGTTGCAGCTCCAGCAACACGCGCCATAATCCGCTCAGCGCGGATCAGTCGCGTGCCGCTCCAGCGATCGTGCAGCAAGATCCGCCAGGTGAACGGCACGCACAGCAGGATGAACGGCCAGAGGAACACGACGATCAGATACCGCCAGAGCGACCGCAAGAGGCCGGGCGGGCGAAAGTCGGTCGTCACTACGCGCAGCCCGGTGATCATCATGCCGAAGCTCTGGCCGGCGATGCCGACGAGCAGCCAAAGATAGATCGCAGTGAGCAGCACGGTCGGACTGGCCGAATAGTGTTGGAGAGCCGTGAGCGCTTCGGCCAAAAGCTTGTAGTGCGAGATGTTATGCAGGTCTTCGTCGGTGAGGTGATACCCCATCACGGTGTGGCCGCTTGCGCCCGCAAATACGCCGACGCACGCAAGGACGACGACCGTATCGATCGCGATCGACCAGCCGCGACGAAAGATGCCGGCGCAGTCGGCGGGCGTCACGCGAATGCTGGCAGAGGTCGCGAGTATCGGCGGCTCCGCGGGGATGTCGCGGGCGAGCCACGCTTGTGCGGCAACGTATTGTGGCGTTCCTTCGAACGCACGCAGGTCGGCGATGCGTCGCGTCGCGTACGGCTCGCCGCCGAGCCATTCGCCTAAGCGCAGAACGCCGTCGCTTGCGATCTCGCGTCCTTGCTCGGCGAATTGTTCGGTGCTGATGTGACGGCCGAAACTGTGGAATGAAGCGATGACGATGGAACGCGTCGCCGCATCGAGCGAGCCGCAGATCAGCAAGCCCACCTTATCGCAGGTATGGCTGCAGGTGCGTAGCCATCCTCCGAAGATCAGCGAGACAATCGGATTCTCGTTGCCGTTGACGCTGAGCAGCGAGAGAAAACGCGTGTGCCCGGCAGCGATATGGCCCAGCTCACGCCCCACCGCGAAAGCTAGTTCATCGTCTTCGAAATGCTCGATCCAATGTGTCGAGAGCACGAGCGAATAGGGTTCGCCGAAGCCCAGCGCGGCGACCGGGACGAAGTTGTCTTCGCGCACGAAAATGAGCGGCATCGGGATGTCGAGTCGCGCGCAAGCGCTTTTGACGATCGAAAAGACGCGCGGGTACTGCGTTTCGTGGATCATTACCGAGGAACCGATCAGCCGCCCGCGCGCGAGCGTCACGTACAGCATTGCGATCACGATAAAGAGCGCGACCTCGGATATGCCCACGCTCTGATGGATGACCAGACCGATCAACGCGGCGATCGGGAACGCAAAGAGCAGGGTGAGGACGAAGGCTAGGCGCTCTCGCGGGTCTCGTATTGAGTCCGGGCCGGTGAAGAGTGGGCTTGCCATGCCGTGGCAAGTTTGATACCGTTGCCGCCGTTCCGCTTTACCGCATACATTTCGCGATCGGCGGCAGAGAGCAGCGCAGCCGGCGTGGCGCTCGAGCCCGGATAGGTCGCGACGCCGATGCTGGCGCGGACGCGAATCGGGCGGTCGTCAATGCGTAGAGGCTCATCTAGGCTGCGAAGGATCTTGCGCGCGGCGTCGGCGGCCGCTTCGTCGGTGAATAGATCGTCGATCAGCACGACGAATTCGTCACCGCCCATGCGCGCCACGGTATCCGACGAGCGCACGTGACGCACCAGGCGATCGGCGACGGCTGACAATACGCGATCGCCGTAGGCGTGCCCGTATTGGTCGTTGATGGCTTTGAAATCATCGAGATCGATGAAAAAAATCGCGCAACGCCGGCCATTGCGCTCGCAACGGGCGAACGCCGCGCGCAACCGCTCCTCGAGCGCGGAGCGATTCGGGAGCCGGGTGAGCGGGTCGTGCAGTGCAAGCTCGGATAGCTCGGCTTCCCGTTCCTTGAGATCGGTGATGTCGAGCAGGCTTCCGACGCGGGCGATCGGGTTGCCGGCCTCGTCGAACATCGTGCGCACGCGCTCGCGCACGGCGCGGACGCGTCCGCCTTGACACAAGATGCGGTGATCGCACAAGTAACTGGAGTCGTTGACGGCTTCGGCCAGCGTTTGCGCGATGTGTTCGCGATCCGCCGGGTGATCGAACGTGCGCAATGAGAGTTGCGTTGTCTCGTACGGCAAACCCAAAAGGTTCGCCAGACCGTCGGAGATCGTCACCCCGCCGGTTCGCAAATTTTCGTGCCAGGTCCCCAATCCCGCGGCGCGTTCGGCGTGCGGGTAGGCAGTGGCGAGCGAACTGCCGGGCGCGGCGATTTCGAGAGCCCGTCCGGTGACTCCGGCGACGGCACCGTGAACGTCGAGCAGCGGCTCAACCTCGAAGGCGAGGTGCTTTCCTCGAACGTGCGCCTCGAAAGCGAGGGTTTCGCCGGCAAGCGCCCACTGATGGGCGAGGATCGGGAAGGGGTCTTGACCGTCCCAGAGATCGCTCACGTGGAGGGATCCGGCCGGTTCACCGATCTCTGCGAAGCCGCGCAGCCGAGCCGTAAGCGACGTGACTCGCAGTTGGGTGTCGGTGTTCCAGATCAGCGCCTGATTGCGCATCGCCGCGTTCCTCTCCGTGAGCGTCCCTGGGTGAGTCCATCCTAGCCCCGACCAGGCGGAGGCAGCATCCGTAGAAACACCCGACCTCCAATTATCCGTACCTACACGGGTGTGGGCCGGGTCGACACTGGGGCTCGCTCTGACGCTCGCGCCTCGCACAATGAATGTCAGGGTACTCGTCGCTCGCGTAACCCGCTCGCCCCAAGCGTCGACCCGGCCCCCGAACAGGGCGCTGGCCTGCCGCGACCGATTTTGAAAAAATCGGCCGGACCATCTTGACAGTGGCGCACTACTGTCCTATTGTACTAGTGTACTAGTACGACAGCACAGTAGTACTAGTCGCCAACAGAAAAGAGAAGGAACATGACACGCTTCATCAATCACCCCGAAGACCTTCGCGAATCACGCGTCTGCCAGCCGCAGCGCATGTCGACCCCCCTATTCCAAGGCTGGGGCCCGAAGCTCTAACCCGCGATGCCGGTCGTTTTAACGGTTGACCCCCGAAGCGGGGTGCCCATCTACCTCCAGGTGATCGAGCAGGTCAAGCGGTCGGTAGCTTTGGGCGTTCTCGCTGCCGGTGAGCAACTACCCACGGTCAAGCAGCTCGCGCTGGATCTAACGATCAACCCCAACACCGTCGCCAAGGCCTACCGCGAACTCGAGCGGGACGGCGTGATCGAGACGGCACCGGGACGTGGATCGTTCGTGCGCGGCAACGGCTCGATCGAAACGACCAAAACTGCGGCGACCGACGTGGCGCGCGACGCCATCGATGCCGCCGTCCGCGAAGCCAAGTCGATCGGCTTGCTCGCTGATGATATTCGTACACTGGCAAGCGCCGCCATCGACCGGTGGTTCCGGGAGGACGCATGAGCACGATCAGCATCAAGAATTTGCGCAAGACCTACGGCCCGTATATGGCCGTCGACGATCTCACGTTCGAGATCCCGAATGCCTGTGTGTTCGGTTTGCTCGGCCCAAACGGCGCCGGCAAGACGACGACCTTCAAATGCATGCTGGATCTCGCGCGCGCAACGTCGGGCAGCGTGCTGTACGACGGCGAACCGCTGGTGCCCGAAACGCTCGAACGCATCGCCTACGTCCCCGAACGCAGCGTGCTCTACGAGTGGATGACCGTTGCCGAGCATCTGGAAATGCAGCGCCGCACCTATACGAAGTTCAACGTTGCCCGCGCCAACGAATTGCTCGCCCAGTTCGGCATCGATCTGCGTAGGAAAGCACGTGCGCTCTCAAAAGGGATGCGCACCGCAACGATGGTCGCGCTCGCGATCGCTCGCGAAGCCGACATCCTCATTCTCGACGAGCCGACGAGCGGTTTGGATCCGATCAATCAACGCCACGTGCTCAACCTCATCATCAATGAGTCGGCGCGCGGCGCGACGGTGATCTTTTCGTCGCACCAGATCGGACAGGTCGAGCGTGCCGCGGAGCGGATTGCGGTGATCGATCGCGGTCGCCTCGCCCTCGAGGGCAACGTCGACGACCTCAAAGCCGATCGCAAGATCGTCGAGGCGATTCTTCCGAGCGAGAGTTTTGCGCTCAACGGGCTGGCCGGCGATCCGCATATCCTGCGTCTGGATCGCACCGGCCGCATCGTGCGCGCCGTGACCTCGTCGGACGCAGCCGAGGTGCTCGCCAAATTCGAAGCACTCGGCGCGTCGGGACTGCGCATCGTCGATCTCAATCTCGAGGACATTTTCTTATACGCGGTCTCGCCGGCCGATGCGACCGCCGACGTGGTGGAGGAACACTAGTTTATGAATTACGTCGAATGGCTGCGCGTTCGCAACGCGCTACGGGTTACCGCGATCTGCCTGGGCGTTTTGATCGTAATCTGCGTCATCGTGCGAATTTCGGTGGCCGCGCAGTTTGGCGATCGGAGCATCGTCGATCGGCTTGGCCGCGAGAAGGATACCGTCGTCACCCACGCCGTGGTAGACGGCTACAATCGCACCACGATGATCAACGCGCCCGAACATACGACGGTTGTGATCGAAGACCAACCCGACGGCGGGAAAATCATTCAGATAACCGAGCCCAGTCATTCGAGCCACGATCGCTCGGAAAGCGTGGAAGTGGGTCCGGTGAACGTATCAACGAGCCAAGAAAGCGGCGGCGTCGAGAAGACGACGGTCGAGACGAATCGGCCCGTGCCCTTTGCCATCTATCTCGGGATCGCCGCGCTCATCGGGCTGATCGTAGCGACCGTGTTGGGAGCGCCCTTCGCCCGTGAGAACGATGGCCACCTCGAGTTTGCCTTTCTCAAGCCGGTCTCGCGAACGAACAACGCGCTCGGCGTAATCGGCGCAGATTGCGTTGGGATTCTTGGCTCAATGATCATGGCTATCATCGCGTTCGCGATCATGTACGCGTCTTTCGCGATACCGCACTTCGACTTCAGCGGCATCAATGCCACGGTCATTCCTCTAGCGATTGCGCTTCCGCTTTCTTGGTACGCGCTGCTCAACGCGTCGACGGCTTCGCTCAAGCGCGGCGCTAGCGCCGTCCTTGGGCTCGCGTGGCCGGCCGCGATCGTGAGCCAAACGCTAGCCCACTTCAACCTTGGCGGCTCGCTCGCCGGACAAGCTTTTCACGCGATCTTTTGGGGCGTCTCGCGGATCTTTCCGCTCACCTACGTGTCGTTCGAAGGCCACGATAGCGACCTCAGCACGCTTGGCCCCAAGCTGCTGGCGACGGCAGCGATCCTTGCCGGACTCTTTCTCGTCTACGGTGCCCTCGCCGTCGTGCAGTGGCGCCGGGTGGAGGCGTAACCATGGAGATCATCGGTACAAACTTCTCGCTAACGCTCGGCTCGTGGCGGCTGCGCTTCGGGTTTGCCGTCGAGGACATCGATACGCCGCCGCAAGCGAAGGACGCACCGCCGCATCACGTGCGCATCGTTCCCGAAGACACGTACTCGCGGCGCGAAGCTTAGTCGAACGCTCTAGATTACAAATCCGTCGGAAAACGCGGGCTTGTAAAAGCTGAAGCCGTCGGCGGTGATCGTGAAGAGGTACACGTTCGGAAACGTGGCGTCGCCGGCGTAATTGAACGAGTAATTCCCCACCATAAGCGCGTAGGTGCCGCCGAGCTGCAGTTGCTCGAGCACTTGAAAACGATTGGTGGCGTTGGCTCGCTGTTGGGCTAAGATGATGAGCTGCGCCGCGGCATAGCCGTATGCCGAGAACGCGGTGACCGCGCCGACCGCGTTGCGAAAGTCGGGGAGGTACGTCACAATCGACGGCACCTTATCGAGCGGCGGCAGCGCCGAGGCGACAATCGCACCGTTAAGGGCTTTGCCGTACGTCTTTGGCACGTCTGCCGTGTAGAAGCTATCGGCGAAGCCGAGATCGCCACTGTACCCGGCAGTGCGCAGCGCAACGGCGATCGGCCCGAGTTTATCCGGCCGTCCGGCGAAGAAAATGTAGGCGGGCGCGTGGCGCCCGATGATTGCGGTCGAGTCTGACACATCGGCGTTGGACTCGAGCGTGACGAGATCAGTGTTGTGTTTGTTGGCCTTGGCCTGCGCCAGAAATGCGCGAGTCACGTCGAGGCCGTAGTCGCCGTCGACGATGACGCCGAGAACGTTCGACGGTGAGCGCCCACGCAGCACCGCACTGGCGAATAGCCGTCCCTCGTTCGAATCACTCGCCGGTAAGCGATAGACGTTGTGGTAGCCCTGTTGGGTGAGTTTGTCGCCGGTGACGCACGGCACGACGATGCAGAAGCCGGAGTTGCCGTACTGCGGCAGAGCGGTGACCGTGACGTCGAGCGTCAGATTGCCGATCATGCCGATGATCGTCGTATCAGCGGCCGCGACCAGCACGTTGGACGTTGCGATTGCACCGGAGTTTTGATCGTCGAAGTAGCGGACCCCGTACGCCTTGGTCAGCGTCGCGTTGTATTTGTTGGTCTCGTTGACCGCGGCGGTGACGCCGGCGACGACCTGGCGCCCGTAGTTCGCGTAGATTCCCGAAAGCGGAACGTTAACGCCGAGCGTGACTTGTTGCAAGATCGGTTGTTGCAGCGGCGTTACCGGTACAACGGTCGTCGTTGCCAGCATTCCCCCAAGAAACGTTGCGCGGTCCATTAGTGAATGAGGTAACCTCCCAGGGTGGCGGCCAAAAAGACCACCGAGAACGCCATGTTCCCGGTAAAGATACGTTCGTTCAATACAAAAACGTTCTCGGAAACGCCGTACAGGCGATTTTCATATACGGTTAGGCCAATAGCAGCAATGACACCGGTATAGTACAGCCACCCGGCGCCGCCGAGGACCCCGGCTAGCGCCAGCACCGCAGCCATCGCCGCGTGCAGCGCGATGGGGACCCAGCGTCCGGCGCGCTCGCCGAAGCGTACCGGGACCGAGTTGATGTGCTGCTCGCGGTCGGTTGGAAGATCCATCAGCGCGTAGGCGATGTCGAACCCGGCCACCCACACCGTTACCGCAATGAAGAGCAAAAACGCGCTCGCGCTCACCGTGCCGGTCACGCCGATATATGCACCGAGCGGTGCCAGCCCGTCGACCGCGCCGAGCACAAAGTGCACGAGCCAGGTGAAGCGTTTGCAGAGCGGATAGAGCAGTACGCCGGCCGCGGCGATCGGTAACAGCTTGACGCACAATGGATTGAGCATCCATGCGGAGATCAACAAAAGCACCAGGCCAAGCACGATCGCCCAAATCATCACCGCCGGCGCGAGCGTGCCGTTCGCAAGCGCTCGCCGCGCCGTGCGCGGATTGCGCGCGTCGAGCTCGCGGTCGAAGTAGCGGTTTGCTGCCATCGCCGCCGTCCGCGCACCGAGTACCGCCAGCGTGATCCACAGTAACGACCACCAGCTCGGCAAGCCGCGCGCACCCAACACCGCGCCGACATACGCAAACGGCAACGCGAAGAGCGTGTGCTCGATACGAATCTCGCGTAGAAACAGCCTAATCACGCACGGTCCTCCGGAAGGCTTGTGGACCCTGACCGGACCACGCATCGGGGGCGAGCGATTTCACGATTGCGTCGAGGCCGTAGTCATGCCAGCGTTTGCTCACGCGCTCTTTGGTAGCTTTGTCCATCACGATATCCGGCGGCCATTCGCGCGTGTAGCCCTCGGCGACGCTCTTGCGCGTCGCATCGATTCCGATCTTCGTGCCGTAGGCAATCGAGTACGAGGCGTGATCGAGATCGTCGACCGGTCCCGGCATCATCACCACGTCGCGCTCGGGCGCAAGATTGTTGAGCGCAAACCACGCGACGCTGCGAACGTCTTGCACGTCGATATCGGCGTCGACAACGAGCAGCACGCGGGTGAGCATCATCATGTGCCCGAGTCCCCACAGCGCGTTCATGACCTTCTTTGCGTGGCCGGGATATTGCTTGCGAATCGAGACGATTGCCAGATTGTGGAATCCGCCTTCGACCGGTAAGTTCATGTCGACGACTTCGGGCAAAACCATCTGCAGCAGCGGCAGGAAGATACGCTCCGTCGCCTTGCCCAGCCACGCGTCTTCCATTGGCGGCTTGCCGACGACCGTCGCCGGATAGATCGGATTGCGGCGATGCGTGATACACGTGACGTGAAAGGTCGGGTACGTATCGGCCAAACTGTAGACGCCGGTGTGATCGCCGAACGGCCCTTCGGTGCGCAGGTCGGTGTTGTCGACGTAGCCTTCGAGGACGAATTCCGCACCGGCGGGCACTTTGAGGTCCAGCGTGCGTGCCTTGACCAATTCGACGGGCTTGGCGCGCAGTAGACCTGCGAACGCAAACTCGTCGAGTACAGGCGGCAACGGCGCGGTGGCGGCATACGTCAACACCGGATCGCTGCCGATCGCCACGGCAACCGGAATCTTTTCGCCCCACGCCTCGGCGTGCGCGCGCCCCTGCTTGTGACGTTGCCAATGCATGCCGGTTTCGCGTTCGTTGTAGACCTGCATGCGGTACATGCCGACGTTGGGACGGCCGGTGCGCGGATCGTTCGTGATGACCAGCGGCAACGTGATGAACGGACCGCCGTCCAGCGGCCAGGTGGTGAGCACCGGCAACTTGCGTAGATCGGGATCGCGAATCACCACCTCTTGGCACGGCGCATCGCGAACGGTCTTAGGGATGGCGTGTGCCAACGGCGCAAAGCGTTTGAGCGCGTCGAATTTCTCGCCCCACGATGCGCCCGGCGGTGAGAGATCGAGCAGTGCGCGCAAGCGTGCTGCAACCGCATCGAGCGCGTTTGCGTCAAAGGCCATCGCCATGCGCCGCTGTGAGCCGAATTGATTGGTGAGCACCGGAAATGCCGAGCCCTTGACGTCCTCGAACAAGAGCGCGGGGCCCCCGGCCTTGACCACGCGGTCGGTAATTTCCGCGATCTCGAGATGGGGATCCACCCGTGTGGCGATCGTGTGGACTTCGCCGGCGCGGCGTAGCGCGTCGAGAAAGGCCCGCAGGGAGTCGAAGGGCATGGCGTACGTCTTTCTCGGCGCCGGCCGCCGAGTCATGGTGAGGTGCGAGCGCAGCGAGCCTCGAACCACGTAGCATGGAACCGCTCGATTTAAAGCGCCGACCGCCGCGTTCGTGCTACGAGGAGCTCGACGGATTGATGTTCATGCCGCGCACGATCGACAAACTGCGCGGGCTCTTGCCGGGCGGGAACCCCGGCGAGTACTTCATCAACGGAAAGATTCCGGGCATGTCGGGATTTTTGTTAGACCGCTTGGGAATTACCGAAGACGTGTTGCGCGAGGTGGTGGCGCGCGCCGCCGACGAGCGCGACGTCGCCGCATGGCTGCGCGAAAATGCCGACACCTCCCAGTATCCGGCGCTCAACGAAGCAATGCGCCGTAGTCGTCCGAGGCATGCGCAAGATCCGGAATATTTTGCCGAGCTCTACGCGATCACGCTCGCGTTGCATCCGGAACTCGAACGCATCATCGACATCATCGATGCCGATGACCGGCGCATTTTCGGAGCGTTTACTTCCAGAACGGTTCCGCCAGCCACGAGTCTTTGAGCTGCTGCGTTCGCGTTCGCGTGAGCGCGGTCGCGCAGCCGTCTTTTGCATGCGAACACGCTGTTTTGCGATAGCGCACGAACGCACGTTCCGAGTCCGCAAGAAGACCTCGCTCGTGCGGCGTCACGAGCAGTTCGAGACGGCCGTAGACGCGCTCGTGTTCGGCTTGGACCCGTTGATCGGGAATCGCCGCAGCCGGATTTGGCAGACCGGTGAACAAGCCAATGTCGCGAACGCGTGCGAGGGCCGCATCGGCATTACACTGCGAGAACAGCATCGGTGCGATCGACCCGCCGGCATACATTTCATACGCGAAATTGCAGGCCGACGTGCGCGCCTCGTCCCAGCGCAATTCGCTCAAGTGTAAGAGGGGATCGTTGTACGTACGCCACTCGGCAGTTTGAAACGCCGTCGCCTCGAGCTTATCGTTGTGCGTTTGCGCGGCACCGGCGCATTCGTCCAGGTCGATCTGCGTTGCGGTCGCGCCGCAATTGAGCGCCGCCACCAGAATCAGGGCGATCACGGTAATTTCATCGCTCGCTTGACCAGTGCGTCGCGCGTCGACGGTGGTAAGATCGCGGCGACGGCTTGAATTTTTGCTTTGCGCCCGATCACGTACCGCTCGCGCGGCTTGGGTGCGCGCAACGCCGCAAGCACGGTTGCGGCGATAACCTGCGGATCCATGGCCTCGCGTTCCTCGACGCGCGTTTGCGCCATCACGGCGTCGACCACTCCCCCGTAGTAGGTCATCGCTTGCTGCGGCATCGAGGCGACCAGCCGATCGCGGCCGGCACGGCCCTTCTGCCAAATCGGCGTTTTCACCGAAGCGAATTCGAGCAGCGAAACAGCGATGCCGAAGCGCGCAAGTTCCTGGCGCAACGCGTCGGTGAGCGACGCGATTGCGGCTTTGGAGGCGCTATAGGGACCGACGAAAGGTGCGGAGAGGCGCCCCGCGATCGAGCCAACGTTGATAATGCGCCCGCGCGTTTCGCGCAGGAGAGGAAGTGCCGCCTGCGTCATAGCGATCGGCGCGATCACGTTCACTTCGAACTGGTGGCGCAAGGCTTCGAGCGGGAGAAATTCGAGGGGGCCGCCGACCGCGATGCCGGCATTATTGACGAGAGCGGCAAGAGCATCGGCGTTTTCGCGAACCGTTTGCACCGCACGCGCGACGTCGGCCGGCACGGTGACGTCGAGGATGACGGGCCGGATACGCTGGTGCTGCGCTTCGAGCCGTTCGCGATCGTCTTCTTTGCGCACGCCGGCATAGACCGTATATCCGTTACCCGCCAGGTGCATCGCGATGGCATGCCCGATGCCGGTCGATGCACCTGTGATCAGAACCGCGTCGTTAGCCATGCCCCTTTCGTTGGTGAAGAATGACTGCGGTGCCTTCGGGATCGGGACCAAAGGCCATGAAACAGTTCGGCGTTTCGGTGACGTCGCCCAGCTCCACGCCGCGGCTACGCAGTTCGGCGGCTTTCGCGCGCACGCTGTCGACGGCGAACATCACGAAGCCGCCGCGACGGTTGTCGGGCATGCTCCACACGCCAAACGTGGAACCGTCGGCGAGTTCAAATTCGCTGCCGCGCCCCTGCGTAATCTCCGTCGGCGTCAGGCCGAGAACGTCGCGATAAAAGTCGATTGCACGCTGCGGATCGGTGACAAAATAGCCGGCCATATCGATGCCGTTGATCGTCGTCAGCGTACGCGCTTGGCCCGAGGGCTTGTGCTCGTCTTTCGACTTCTTCTGGTGCACGATCAGGGCGTTGCCCTCGGAGTCTTTGCCCATGGCCATATAGCACACGGATGATTCGAAGGGTTCGGACATCTCGCCGCCACGCTCGCGTACGGCTTGCGCCGATGCGGCGGCATCGCCTACGGAGAACATCAGGCCAAAGCCGGGTGCCATGTTTTCACTTTCGGGCGGCTGCCAAAGTCCGAACGTGGTGCCGTCAGGTAGGTGAAACTCGGCGCCGTTCTCCGAGACAACCGACGGCTGCATGCCGAGCGTATCGCGGTAAAAGACAAGCGCCTTTTGCAGATCGCGGACGGTGACGCCGGCTAGGTCGGTACCGGCGACAGCGCTGGCAGCGATCGGGGTGGATTGAACGCTCACGAGGCTCTCCTTTGATTCGTTTGAAGCTGCCCCAAGCGTAACCGGTGTATATGACACCCGCTGTCATATTTGTGAATTATCTAGAATCGGAGGGCGCTCTCCACCCGATCGATGGCGCGGTTGAGCACCTCGCGTATACGGCGCTCGCCGCCGGTGGCGCCCTGTTCGAACCAGAGTGAGAACGCCTCTTGGAGGGCGCCGGTCAAGGCGCCGCACGCGATGCGAACGTCGAGGTCGTTCGTTGGCCGGCGCAGATGCCGGGCCATTAACGCGGCAAAGAGCTCGATTGCACGCTCCTGTTCCTCGATGAACGCTGCCGCCAATGCCGGCGTCTTTCGGCGGAGTTGGTGGCGCGCGATAAGCAGCTCGCGATCGCGATCGAAGTACTCAGCAAGCACGCCCGTCATCATCGCGCGCACGGATTCGATGATCGGCTCGTCGGAAGGACGATCGAGAAGCGACTGAATGACGATCGGATCGTACTCGTCGGTAACGACCAAGTCTTCCTTGGATTTATAGTAGCGATAGACGGATGCAGGCGAGACGCCGGCGACGTCCGCGATTTGCTCAACCGTCGTCTGCTCGTAGCCTTGCTCGGTGAAGAGTCGAATCGCTTCCTTCTGGATCGTCGTACGGACGTGCTCTTTCTTGCGCTCGCGTAGTCCCGCCATTTACGCGGCCTCGGCCAGCGCCGGCGATTCGCTACTCGCTTGCGCGGCGGTGCCGGGACGCACGAAGAGTATCAACGGAATCGTGGCGATAAAGAGCAGCGCGCTCAAGCGGAACACATAGTCGTATGCGGTCACGCTCGCAGCCTGCGAGAGCAAGCTCATGAGCGTTGCCTGCGATGCGCCGTGCGATTGCGTGATGCCGCCGGCGAGTTCCGACCACGCAACCGCGGTCTCGCGCGTGAGCAGCGTGGTGATCACCGCGATGCCGAGGCTTCCGCCCAACTGCCGGATGAGCTGCGAAAGGCCGGTCGCGCCGGCAAGTTCTTCGCGCGGAACCTTCGAGAGCATCAACTGCGTGATCGGAATGAAGAGCAAACCGAGACCGAAGCCGATGAGCGCGCGCGGCCAGAACGTGTTGTCCAGCCCGGCATCTTGCGTGAGCCCGCCCAGTTGCCAATTGGCCCAGGCAGCCATCAGCGCGCCGGTAACGAGCAGAATGCGCGCGTCGACTTTGTTGACGATCCGGCTGGTGATGATCATCGCTACGGCGGTGGCGATAGCGTTGGGAATAAGCGCCTGGCCCGATTCGAGTGCGGTCATCCCGAGAATGCTCTGAAAAAACAGCGGAACGATCAACTCGCTGCCAAAGAGGCCAAACCCGACGACGAACAAGATTACGTTCCCCATGCTGAAACTGGGGATTCGAAAGACGCGCAAATTGACGACCGGATAGCGATCGCGCACCGTCTGAACGCCGAAGATCGTTAGCGCCGCGATCGAGACGATCGCGAGCGTCACGATGGTCGTCGAATCCCACCAATCTTCGTGCTGCCCGCGCTCGAGTACGTACTGCAGCGCGGTCAGACCGATCGCGAGCAACGCCAATGCGAACCAATCGATCTCACGCCGCGCGCGCGCGATGTAGTGCGGCGTCGGAATGAACGCGAGCGCCATGAGGAAGGTGAGGATGCCGAAGGGGACGTTGATGAGAAAGATCAGCGGCCACGAGGCATTGTCCACGATATAGCCGCCCATCACCGGACCGAGCGCCGGCGCGGCCATGATGCCGATGCCGAAGATCGCCATCGACGCGCCCGAGCGCTTCGGACCAAACGTTTCAAACAGAATCGCTTGTGCCGTGGGCTGCAGCACGCCGCCGCCCAGGCCTTGCACCATGCGGCAAATCGTGAGCGCTACGATGCTGTGCGCCATCCCGCAGAGGAACGATGCAATCGTGAAGATCGCGATCGCGCTGCAGTAAAACGTCTTACGTCCGAGATAGGCGGTGAGCCACCCGTTGAGCGGCATGACGAGCACGGCGGCGAGAATGTAGCCGGTTGCGACCCAAGCCGCGTCGTCGAGCGACGCGCCGAGATTGCCGGCGATCGTCGGCAACGCGACGTTGACGATCGTCATATCGACGATCGCCATGAACACGCCGAGCATCACCGTGACGGTGATGAAGAATTGCGCGCGCGTCACTGCTTAGCCAACCTCATCGGCCGCCCGTTTCGCAGAGAAAATGAGACATCCTCTCAAATGAGAGAAATTCTCATCTGAGAGGCGGTATCAGGTCGCCTTAGGCTTCCAACTCGCGAGGATTGCGCCTTGGATCGCCATGCCGACCGCTACGTACCCGACGTTCAAGAAGCCGAGCGTGACGCCCCAGCCGGAGTAGGCGTAGTCGAGCCAGGTCATGGATCCAAAGATCAAAAGCCCAAACGCGAAGCCGATCCACGCACCCTCGAGCGGGCCGACCGGACCGCGCCAACCCAGAATCCGCGCGAGCCCGTACGCCAAGAAAAACGCCGTGACAAAATCGACCGAGAAAAGATAAAGCGGGCTGGCGCTCATCATTCGCGCCGTTGCCGTCGGTCCGCTGGTCCGCATGATCTCCGCCATCCAGAGTTTCCCGAAGAGCAGATCGTACCAGAGCCAGCCGAAGAGAAACTGGGCGATCGCCGACACGACGATCGCCCACCAATTGACGTCATTGAGGCGCATTGATCAACTTCCGCTCGACAGGATCGATCTGTACCGGCCGATGACGATGCGTATCGACCGCATGATGCCCGGCCATCCTATGCATCTGCGCGGCAGTGCGGTATGCAATAGTTCCAAGTCGATGCGTTGCATAGGTAATGTTGCCGCTGCTCGGTGCACCGTAGATCAGTGCGTAAATAACGCCTTGGCACGGATCGTCGACCCACACATACCCACCGCCCGCAGCTATGGAGTACATTTCGACCTCACCTTCATCGTCGCCGCTGCTGGGGGGCGGATAGTAGCCCGCAACAGGGGCGCTCGACGACAAGCCGGAGAGACGTCCGATCCCGGAGGCTTCGTCGTTCGGGCCGGCGGTCCAGAAGCTGCCGTCCGCGTAAGCCATTGTATACGAATAGTAGTACTCGATTGGGAACGCCGTTTCGGCGACATTCGACGTCGAGAACGTCTTTGATCCGGGGACGTAGCCGTAGTAGTAATGGTCCTCGATTTCGTCGTCGCCGAACCACGCAGCGGTTCCATCGCTCGCAGTAGCGATCGTTTCCGGGTCAGCGCTGAGGCTAAGCGTGACCGTGGCCGGCGACGATAGCGTTGTCGGAATTTCCGTCACGGTGCTGTTGTCGTCATCGCTGATGAACATCTCGGTTCCGGCGCCGTTGATGGCCATGTCGGACGGATACCCGATCCCGCTCAATCCTGCAGTACTAAATGATGTTTCTTTCAGCGTACCTGGCGCGGTGAGTTCGCCGACAGCCCAGACGCTTCCAGAAATGAGCTGCGACTCGCCGCAGTAGCCGGAAGCCTCGATAAACCAAGCATTGCCCGAGCTATCGACCTTGATTGGTCCCGCGTAGCCCTTGAGCACGTGTTCCGTCGTCGCACCCGTCGCCGCGTTCATTTTCCCGATAGTGCCGGTCTCCAACGTATTCTCAGCGCAAGTTGGAGCATCGCCATCCGAGTAGGTGCTCCCGGAATAGTAGACAAAACCGTCCGCTCCCGCAATGTCGTCATACGACTCGAACTCCTCGTGGTTGATCTCGGTGCTCATGTTGGGAACGTAGGTTACGCCGGGAATCGTTTGCGACTCGGTCGCCGGACTATAGAAGTCGGTTGTACCACCGACGTAGATGGAGCTGATCGTTGTCGGTGAGGCGATGGCGATCCCCTCAAAGCTTGAATCTGCCGCATCGTCGTAAATTTCTGAAACGACGGCAGCCGTGCCGCTTGAGAGTGCCGCAATGTCATAGGTTTCGAGCGAGACACCGTTGGTCGCGTCATAGTATTGGTACAGGTTCAGCACGCCGCCGGTAGCGTTGAAGCGTGCGGCCGTTGCACTGGTGAGACCGGAAGCACTCGGCGTGATCGTCGAGCCGGCGTTTGTCCCGCCGTTGTATTTGAGTGTTACGACTTGTCCCGGTGTGTTTACCGAAGTCGACGAAAGCGAGAGCGTGTCATACGTATCGCCCGTAATCGCAAGGTCGATCGCCGTCGAGAAAGTGCCCGGGCCAATGATGAGGTTGCCGTTTGCATCTTTTGCTTGCACGATCACTGCCGTGGAACCAGCATTACCTACGGGCAACTCAGACTGTCCGAGCACAAGCGCAACCGTCGCCGGCACACCGTTGAGATCGAGTTGCACCGGCGTCTCAGTAGCGCCGCGCGTGAGCGTAACTTGCACGGTGTTGGTCGATAGGACGTTGCCGCCGCCGTTAAGGCCGCTGAATGCCGAGATGGCAAAGGTGTCGGTACCGTATGGCGCCTGCACCGTCACGAGGCACTGCAAGCCGCCGCCGCTCGGCGTCGTACAACTCGACGATGCAGTGGTCAGATTTACCGTTGCCAACGATGTAGTCGTGTTGCCGGTGACGAGTCCAACCGTCATGGATTGCGTTGACGCTGAAATATAATTTGGGCGGACGTGCGTGTTCTGCTGGGCAAGCGGCGGGATGGACACGATAAACTGCGCCGGTCCGCTGCCCTGCGACGAGGGTTGCGATCCGTTGCCGCTCGAGGGAATCGGCGATCCGCCGCCGCCGCAGGCACAAAGGGCGAGCAGAGCCGCCGCCACGAGGTAAGTACGTAAATGGGACATATTCCGTCTCCCTTAGCGCGCAGCGCTGGGCGAACGAGTGACCCGGCTCAAGTTTTCACCTGAGAGGTTCGAGCGGACGAGTGCCCGGCCTCTAAAGTCGCATAGTAAAAGAGACCTACATCGCTGACGTAGGTCTCTTCGGTTCAACCCGGGAAAGGGCGCGGGCTACTCGTCGTCGCGGTGCGTCGGCGGGCGGCGCCGGCGGCGGGTCGGCGGAGCGCCGGGTGCGTCCGCCGCAGCCGGGACTGCGCTGGCGGGTTCATCGTCACGCTGACGGCGCTGGGGGCGGAACTCCCCGTTGCCGCGGCTCTCACGTCCGCCGCCGCCACTGTTCTCCGAACCTGGAGCAATCACGGCCTTGCGCGAGAGATTGACGCGTCCTTGCCCGTCGATCTCGAGGACCTTGACCTGCGTCGTGTCGCCGACGTTGAGCACGTCTTCCACCTTTGCCACACGTTCGGGCGCCAGCTGGCTGATGTGCACGAGGCCTTCCTTACCTGGAAGAATCTCGACAAACGCGCCGATCGGAATGACGCGTTTGACCGTGCCGGTGTAGATCTCGCCGACCTTGATGTCTTTGGTGATGTTCTCGACGTACTGCCGGGCAGCTTCGCCGCTCTTGCCGTCGAGCGAGGTGATGAACACGGTGCCGTCGTCCTCGATGTCGATCTTCTCGACGCCGGTTTCGGCGATGATCTTGTTGATGATCTTGCCGCCGGGTCCGATGACGTCTTTGATCTTGTCGGGATTGATCTTGATCACGATCATCCGCGGCGCGAACTCCGAGAGTTCCTTGCGCGGTTCGGCGAGCGTTTCGGCTAGCTTGTCGATGATGAAGAAGCGCGACTTCTTGGCTTGCGCCATCGCTTCGCGCATGATCTCGAGCGTGACGCCCTGAACTTTGATGTCCATCTGGATCGCGGTGATGCCCTTCTTGGTTCCCGCGACTTTGAAGTCCATCTCACCCAGTGCGTCTTCGAGTCCCTGAATGTCGGTAAGAACGGTGTATTCCTTACCTTTGAGAATCAGGCCCATCGCAACGCCGGCAACGTGCTCGGTGATCGGTACGCCGGCATCCATCAGCGCCAGGCTCGAACCACAGACCGATGCCATCGATGACGAACCATTCGATTCGAGTACTTCGCTCATCAGACGCATCGTGTACGGAAAGTCTTCCTTCTTCGGAAGCACCGGAAGCAGCGCGCGCTCGGCCAGCGCGCCGTGGCCGATTTCGCGGCGGCCGGGTCCGCGCATCGGGCGCGTCTCACCGACCGAGAACGGCGGGAAGTTGTAGAAGTGCATGTAGCGCTTGTCTTCGAGCGCGAGGATGCCGTCGAGCCGCTGCGCGTCGCTGGTCGAACCGAGCGTTGCTGCAGTAAAGACCTGCGTTTGTCCGCGCGTGAAGAGGCCTGAGCCGTGAACGCGCGGGACGATGTGCACCTTACTCCAGATCGGACGGATTTCGTCGGGCTTGCGGCCGTCTGGACGAATTTTCTCGTCCACGACCATCACGCGCAATTCGTCCTCTTCCATCGACTTAACGATCTTACCGAACTCTTTGTTCGTGTTCGGATCTTCGAGTAGAGCACGGACGTCGTCGTCCTTTTTGCTGACGCGGTCGAGCGCTTCCGTAACGTTGATGTTGGAGAAGGCTTCCTCGCGCGTGTGCTTGTCGACGATGCGCATCGCTTTTGCGACATCCTTCGAAAACGTCTTGCGCACCCACTTGTCGAGATCGCTGTTGACCTTCTTGAGCGGATACTCGCGCTTGGCTTTGCCGGCTTTCTTCACCAGCTGATTGATCGCTTTGACGATCTTCTTGATCTCGCCGTGTGCGAACTCGACCGCCCCAAGGAAATCTTCCTCGGAAATTTCGAGCGCGCCACCTTCGACCATCATGATCGCGTCGGCGGTGCCGGCGACCACGATCTCCATGCCACCGGTCTCATACTGTGGCAGCGTCGGATTGGCAATGAACTTGCCGTTCTCGTCGCGGCCGACGCGTACGCCGGCAACCGGTCCGTCGAACGGAATATCCGAGAGCGCGAGCGCTGCACCGGCAGAGCAGATACCAAGGATGTCCGGATCGAGTTGCGGATCGACCGACATCACGGTCGCGACGACTTGCACGTCGTTCTGGAAACCTTCGGGGAAGAGCGGACGGATCGGACGATCCATCTGGCGTGAGCTGAGCACGGCGTGCTCGGGCGGACGTCCTTCGCGCTTGATGTAACCGCCCGGAATCTTTCCGGCGGCATACATCTTCTCTTCAAAATCGCAAGTGAGTGGGAACCAGTCAATGCCTTCGCGAGGTTTCAGCGAGGCAGTAGCGGCGCAGAGCACGACGTTTTGGTCGCCATAACGAATCAGCGCGGAGCCGTTGGCTTGCTTCGCGAGTTCGCCGGTCTCAATGACCATCGTGCGCCCGCCGACCTCTAAGGTCACGGATTCGGGCACAATTACTCCTAAGTTTTCTTGTTTTGCTCTTTAAAATGAACCGTGCTCGGTTCGCGTAGCGCTCCGGGGGGTCCTACGCGGCGGTGTCGACCGTGCTCCCGGCGGCAGGCGTCGAGCCCAGGTTCTGAAGCTGGGTTGCCAGCTTGGCAAACTGATCGGCGTTCAGACCCGCCGAGGCGTAGAGCGCCGAGGTCGCGCCCGAGGTATTTCCCTCGAGGGACTGCGCCAGCGTCTGCTCCTGCCACTGATCCAGGGTCGTAACAGCCTGCTGGTACGGGTTTTGCCCGCTTGCGTCGGTAGGCGGGGCCGTCGAGCTCGACGCGGCGGTCTGGGCATAGCTCCCGGACGGGAAAAGGACGTTGAAACCCGGCACGCTGGAAACGCTCATCCGCGCCATCGTACCATCCCCGCAAGCTCGCGTGCCGGCGCACAGGAAATCTTTACGCCCCGGTCGCGAAAGGGGCGCTCATGCACGCATTGATCCTCTCCGCACTGGTGAGCATGGTCACCGCCCCCCACGCCATGGTCGTAACCGAGCAGCACTTGGCCTCGCAGGCCGGCCTCGACGTGCTCGAGCACGGCGGTAACGCGGTCGATGCCGCGGTCGCAGTCGGCTATGCGCTCGCCGTCGTCGATCCATGTTGCGGCAATATCGGGGGCGGCGGTTTTATGCTGATCCGGATGCATGACGGCCGCGAGCGCTTCATCGATTTTCGCGAGAAAGCGCCGTTACGCGCGACGCGCGACATGTATCTCGATGCGCAGGGGAACGTCGTCCCGGGACGTTCCACGCTAGGTTGGCTGGCAATCGGCGTGCCCGGTACCGTGATGGGCTTCGATCGTGCGCTGCGCGAGTACGGCACACTGCCGCGCCCGCGGGTGATGGCGGCCGCGATCCGTCTTGCGCGCGACGGGTTCGTGCTGCAAAGCGGTGACTTGATCCCCTTTGCAGGCGCCGCGGCCCAAGGGTACACCGGTGCGAACGCGTTCGCAAAACAATCCAACGTGCACGCAATTTGGATGCCCGACGGAAGCTTTCCGCACGCCGGGGAGCGCATCGTGCAAAGCCAACTTGCCAGATCGCTCGAGCTGATTTCGCGCGACGGTACCGATGCGTTCTATCGCGGACCGATCGCGCGCGCCGTCGTTGCGGCGAGCGAAGCGAACGGTGGATTGTTGTCGATGCAAGATTTCGCCGACTACACCGTCGATGAATCGGCACCGCTACACTGCGCCTACCACGGGCTCGAGGTGATCTCCGTGCCGCCGCCGAGTTCGGGCGGCGTGACGCTTTGTCAAATCCTGAATATCGTCGCGCCCTATCCGTTCGCGCAA
This sequence comes from Vulcanimicrobiota bacterium, assembly GCA_963837195.1. Taxonomy (GTDB): domain Bacteria; phylum Vulcanimicrobiota; class Vulcanimicrobiia; order Vulcanimicrobiales; family Vulcanimicrobiaceae; genus Aquilonibacter. The sequence continues at coordinate 1,602,700 of CAWIMO010000006.1, read as the reverse complement.
TGGGGCTGGCATAGCGCACAGGAGACGCACTATGTCGTCGAGGCCGAGCGCCGTGCCTTCGCAGATCGCAATGCCTACCTTGGCGATCCGGCGTTCGTGCACAATCCGGTCGCGCAGCTGCTCGACCCCGCATACGCGGCAGCGCTGCGCGCACAAATCGATCCGCAGCGCGCGACTCCGTCGTCGCAAGTAAAGCCCGGATTGCATATCGACGTGCATGAAAACGGCGACACGACGCATTACTCGATCGTCGATGCCGCCGGAAACGCCGTGGCCGTCACCTATACGTTAAACAATTGGTTCGGTGCCGGCGTCATCGCCGGCGAGACCGGATTTTTTCTCAACGACGAGATGGACGATTTCACCTCGAAGCCCGGCGTACCCAATGCGTACGGCCTCGTGCAGGGCGAGACCAACGATATTCAGCCGGGAAAGCGTCCGCTCTCGTCGATGGCGCCGACGATCGTGTTGCGCGGCGGCAAGCTGGCGATGGTCACCGGAAGCCCCGGCGGCTCGCGCATTATCACCATCGTGCTCGAAACGATTTTGAACGTCTTCGATTTCGGCATGAATGCACAAGCCGCGGTCGACGCCCCGCGCATGCACATGCAATGGCTGCCGGACGAGATTCAATACGAGCCCGGCGCCTTCACCGATCCGGTGACGGCGGCGTTGCGCGGCGACGGCTATGCGTTCAAAGAGATTCCGTTCTGGGGCTCGGCGCAGGCCATCGTGGTCGATCCGGCGACCGGCGCGCTGCAAGGTGGAACGGATCGCCGCCACCCGGCCGGCGCCGCGCTTGGCTACTAGGCCGATTGGCAGGGGTTCGGTAAAGAGTTCGTAAAAGCGCGGTCAGAGGTTCCGACGGTTGCGGGAACGTCGTGATCCTGCCGCTTGCTTGTGGCGAAGGGAGTGCTCGTGGCGATTGCGCCAGAGCGTGGATCGGTTCCAACCATCGTGGTGGCAACCGATCGGGCCTTGCGCGTGACCTCCGCATATGGTCCGCGTGCGATGGACTTAGACGCACGGCCGCCCAGCGGCGAGTTGTTGCGTGCCTTGCGGAGCGCGTTACGCGGCCGGCATCGTGCGATTAAAACCGAACTCGGCGGCGTCGTCTTCGATGGCCACGTCTTCCCGTTGATGGTCAACGATGGCGAGATCGCAGGCGCAGTTGCGGTCGGCGTCGACGTGAGCGAAGCGCAGAACGCGGTGTTGTTTCTTTCGACCCACGATCCGTTGACCGGGCTACTCAATCGGCATCAACTGCTCGAAGTGCTCGACCACTACGCGCGGGCCGGCGGTGCGAGCGGTGCGCTCGTGCTCTTCGATATCGACCGCTTTGCGCAGATAAACGAGATCGCCGGCCATCTAGCGGGCGATCAACTGTTGTGCGCGATTGCCGATCGGATGCATTTTCTCGAAATCGACGGACACTACGTCGCGCGCCTTGGCTCGGACGAATTCGCGTGTTTGTTGCTCGAGCCCAAAAACGGCAACGTGGTGGAGCGGCGCATCGAACAGCTGCGCGATGCACTCGATGCACCATTTGAAACCGGACACGCGGAGTTTGTCTTACGTGCCACGATGGGTCTCGCGCAGTTTCCACAAGACGGCGCGGGCGAGCTGCTGCTGCAAAACGCCGCGATGGCGCTGCACGCCGCGAAAGGCGTGGCGCGCGGGGGCCTGGTGCGCTACGGTCCCGCACTCGAACGTAAAGTGAGCGTACGCAGCCGGCTCGTCCGCGATCTGCCGGCGGCGATCGACCGGTGCGAGTTCACGATGTACTATCAGCCGCTTATCGACGCGTCGAATAACCGGGTGACGGCCGCTGAGGCGCTCCTGCGCTGGCAGCACCCCGACCTCGGCCTGCTGACGCCCGACGTGTTTTTGACCATCGCCGAGGAGTCGGACGCGGTGGTCGAGATCGGGCGCTGGGCGATCGACCGTGCCTGTCACGAGGCGATGCTCATCCGCGACTCGCTGGGCCGGGACGTCCGTCTCAACGTGAACGTCTCGCCACGGCACGTGCAGTCCGAGCGCCTCGTCGGCCACGTCTCTTCGGCCCTGCTGGATTCGGGCTGGTGTCCGGAGTCGCTCCAGCTCGAAGTTACCGAGCAGCTCCTTATCGAAGACATCCCGAGCGCCGTGGCCACGCTCGAACGGCTGCGCGATCACGGCGTGTCGATAGCCATCGACGACTTTGGGACAGGGTACAATACGCTGTCCTATTTGAAATCGTATCCGGTTAATTGCATAAAGATCGATCGTGCGTTCGTAAAGGATGCCGAAAATGACCAATACAGTCGGGCAATTTGCCGATCCGTGGCGGCGTTGGGAGATTCGCTGCATATGAACGTGGTTGGGGAAGGCGTGGAGACGCTGGGGCAAGCCGAGTTTTTGCGGACGATCGGCTGCCGCGAATTACAGGGTTATCATTTCGGCCATCCGGTCAGTGCTTGGGACTTTATGACTACCTATGGCAAGGAGGGCATTTGGGTAACGTAACGGCTACATGAAGATGGCTGCTAAGGCCGAGAGAGGCGAAGGGCCGGTGTTAGACGAGATCTTTGGAGCAGTCTCAAAGAAGGGCGCACGCCCAGTCGAGCGTCTAGCTTTGTTGCGCTCCTTTCTCAAGCGTTTGGACACCGAGCTTCCCCAAGTCATCGTCGAAGCGCTCGAAGAAGTCGGACGGATCACCGGCGCCGACGTTGCAGCGATCTACGAAGTCAAGGTCGATGTCCTGCGCTGTGCGTTTTCCACCGATCCCTCGCTGCTTGAAGCGCGCATTCCGCTCGGTGACGAACACGAAGTTCACGAGCACGGAACGTCGAAGCTGCGCGATGCCGCGGGCGTCGCCGACGCCTTGTGTGCGATGCTTTACGCGGGCGAGCGCGAGTGGGTTCTGCTGCTGGGCGAGCGGAACACGCGCATCGATCGCGCCGCATTCGAGAGTGACGTCGAAACGATTCTCGATGTCTTCTCGCAATTGATTCGCCAACTCGTACACGGCGTTGAAGCGCGCACGCTGACCGATCATGTGACCGGTCTGCCGGATCGTTGGGCGACGATGAATCGTTTGAGCGAAACGGTTTCGGCGGCAAAGCGTAATAATACGCACGCGGCCTTGCTCTTCATCGACCTCAACGGATTCAAGGGCGTCAACGATTCGTTCGGTCACGCACACGGGGACATGGTGCTCAAGACGATTGCCGCGACGCTGCGCGAAGCGTTGCGCGCGAATGAATTCGTCGGGCGCATCGGCGGCGACGAGTTCGCGGTGATTCTGCCGGTCGTCCGCAGTGCCGAAGAGGCAACCGGAGCTGCGCGAAGGTTAGCCGACGCGGTTCGCACCCTCGAGATCGTTCACGGCGGCGGCTCCGTTTCGCTCAGCGTCGGGGTTGCCTTTTATCCCGAGCACGCCAACGACGTCGAGGAGTGGCTTCATCACGCCGACCTTGCGATGTATCAAGCCAAACGCCAGCGCGAATCGCATTGTGTCTTCCAACCGGGCGAATCCCAAAAAGATTGGGCACCGCTGGCAATCGAGGTAGAAGAAGCCTACGCGCGCGAATTTTTGTTGTGCTTCCAGCCCATTTTCGAAGTAGAATCGGGCATGGTGGTGGCGGCTGAAGCGCTGCTGCGCTCGCTGCACCCGCAAGAAGGCGTGCAATCGGCGTTCATCACCATGGAAGCGGCACGCGCGCGGCGGTCGCTCGATCATCTCGATGCATGGGTGACGCGGCGAGCGCTCGCATTCGCTAACGAATGGCGCGCGCAGGGCGTGCAGCGCATTCACGTCAACATCGGCCAGGCTAGCGACGAGATCCTCGGCAACATCCTGCGCGCCGTGGACAGCACCGGCTGCGATACGTCGATGCTGGCGCTCGAACTAGAATGGTCGCGCTTCAAAGAAGACCTCGACGCCTATAACAACCTCGCCGAAGCCGCCGAGCGTTGTGGCCTTTACGTCGGTTTGGACGGCTTCGGTGAAACCGAACTCGATTTGCCGTTACTCGAGTCACTTGCCGTGCGTTTCGTGAAGCCGTCGCGCTCGCTGCTTCCCTCGGGCGGCGCACACGGCAAGGGCATGGAGGCGATTGTGGCGCTCGCGCGCGTGTTCGGCTGGGACGTCATTGCTACGCGAGTTGCAACCGCTGACGACCGTGCGTCGATCCGCACGGCGGGCGTAAAATACATGCAGGGGTTTGCCGTCGCGCAGCCGATGACGGCTATCGACTTCAATCAATGGATCGAAAGCAGCCCACGCGTCGCTCTTCTCGTCTAATCGCTGCTTGTGCTCTCGCTGCGAGCACCGTCGGCGCATGCCGTTGGTGCGGCGATCCGCTACCGGCTCGACGAAGGACGTGGTGCAGCGACCTCTGCGCGCAGCGGTTCTGGAGCAATCACTGGTGGACGCTTGCGCGACGCACGGCAAAGCGGCGGGATCGATACCGCTGCAAACGCTGTGGCCATAAACCACCGCCACGTTCCCACCCAAAGTACAAGCGGCTGCGCAAAACCGATCGGCTCGAAGTCAATCACATCGACCAAGCGCGCGGCGCGCACGGCACGCTGAGTTGCGTCCATCATCTCGACAACTTGGAGACACTGTGCTTGAGTTGTCATCGTGAGGAGACCGCCGCCCAGCGCACGCACCCGCAACGAGGAGGAGAGTCATGAAACGTTTCTCTATGGTTTGCAGCCTCAGTCTTGTCGCGTTGCTGCTCAGCATCCAACCTGCACTGGCCGCCAGAATTTACAACAACCTCAATATCAGTGTGGTGGTTCGATCGATCAACGGCAGCGTCGTCGTGAATCCGGGCGAGAAGAGCGGCAGCATCAGTTGGCCGAACAGCGCCATCGTCGACGTGTTTCCGGATCTCCAGAAGCATCCGTGGGAACTCTGCCACTTGAATTTCGGGGTCCATGCGGAGATCACCGGCGGTCACTATATGACCATCGGGAACCGGGGCTCTGAGGTCACCTGTACCGTTTGCGATTCGGATTACAAGCGGATCGCTTGGAATTCCCAGGCCGCGAGACTGGATGAATACACGCGCAACTTGCAACACACGACGAGCAGAATCGGCTGCTGACTGTAGCGGCGCCCCGACAACGGGCGTAGGTTTGCCCTGGGCGGCCCTGGTATAACGGGCGGTATGCAGAAGACCCTGACTTCCGAGCGCCGCAAGGAGCTTGAACTCAAGGCCAACGACGTGCGCGAAGGCATCATCCGCTCGCTGCTGGCCGCGTGTTCCGGCCACTCCGCCGGCTCGCTCGATATGGCCGATATTTTTACCGCCCTCTACGGTTTCGTCGTGCGCCACGATCCGCAGCAACCGGATTGGCCGGAGCGCGATCGCTTGCTTCTTTCGTGCGGCCACATCGCGCCGGTGCGGTATTCGGCGATGGCTAACTTCGGCTACTTCCCGGTCGAGGAATTGTTGACGTTACGCAAGTTCGGATCGCGCCTGCAGGGGCATCCCGAGCGCTTGAAACTGCCCGGGCTCGAAACGACGTCGGGGCCGCTGGGCGAAGGGCTCGCGCAAGGCACCGGTATGGCGCTGGGAGCGAAACTCGACGGCGGCGATTGGCGCGTGTACGTCGTGACCTCTGACGGCGAGCACGAGTGCGGCTTGCATTGGGAGGCGGTCATGACCGCAGCAAAGTTCAAGCTCGACAATCTTACGTGCATCGTGGATCGCAATTTCATACAAATCGACGGTAGCACCGAGGACGTCATGCCGCTCGAGCCGTTTGCCGACAAATACCGGGCCTTCAATTGGGAGGTCTTCGAATGCGACGGCAACGACATCGGCCAGTTCATCGAGGTCATGGAGCGCGCCAAGGCGGTGAACGGCAAGCCGCAAGTGATCGTTGCCAACACCGTGCCCGGAAAGGGCGTCAGCTTCATGGAGGGCGACTACACGTGGCACGGTAAGCCACCGAATAAGGAACAAGCCGACGTAGCGCTGCGCGAGCTCGAGGCGACGCGGGAAAGGATTCTTGCACGTGTATAGGAGTCTGTCGGAGTGTGGTCATGGACGCTGTTTGGCGCGCCGCCCTCTCGCGGCAAGGATCGACGAGCGTGGAATGACGGCGTCATTGAAGCGAGGAGAGACGCCGACGCCGGATGGCGCCGCGCCAAACCCGAAGGGCTCCGAACGATTTCACCGATTTTCTTGTCGCTCGGTCGGTCACAGAGCGTCACTATGCTCCCCCCCTCGCTTCGCAAACTCGGTCGAAATCGTTCAGGAGCAGCGTTCATGAGCACAGTCCGACAGACTCCCGGCACCGAAACGCTCGACCACGCCGCGCGTTCGATGGCGTTGGTGGACTACCGCGATGCCGGTGCGCTAAAATCGCTGCCGACGCGTAACGGCTTCGGTGAGGGATTGATCGAGGCCGGCACGCTGAACAAAGACGTGCTTGCAATCTGCGCGGATCTCGCCGAGTCGACGCGCATGGAAGGGTTCAAGAAAGCCCATCCCGCGCAGTACATCGAAATCGGCGTTGCCGAGCAAATGCTCGTCGCGATGGCCGGCGGCCTTGCCGCGGTGGGCAAGATTCCGTGGATCGCCTCGTACGCGATGTTCAATCCCGGGCGCTCGTGGGAGCAAGTCCGCACGATTATGGCGCTCAACGAAACCAACGTGAAAATCGCGGGCGCACATGCCGGGGTCTCGGTTGGACCAGATGGCGCGACCCACCAGGCGATCGAGGATATCGCGATCATGCGCGTGATTCCGCACATGACCGTCGTCGTGCCGTGCGACTCGGTGCAGACGAAGAAGGCGACGCTCGCGCTAACCGAACGATTCGGGCCGGTCTACCTGCGATTCGCGCGCGACAAGTCGCCGATCGTTACGACCGACGCGACGCCCTTCGAGGTAGGCAAAGCGCAGACGTTTCGTGGTGGCAACGACGTCGCAATCGTCGCCTGCGGCATTCTGGTCTACAACGCCTTGATCGCTGCCGACGAACTCGCGCGCGAAGACGGAATCGACGCGCGCGTCATCAACAACCATACGATCAAACCGATGGACGAGGCCGCTATCGTCGAGGCGGCACGCGCCTGCGGCGCGGTCGTGACCGTCGAAGAGCACCAAGTCCACGGTGGCATGGGCTCGGCCGTGGCTGAAACCCTAGCCGCCAAGGCGCCGGTTCCGATCGAATTCATCGGCGTGCAGGACCAGTTCGGGCAGTCGGGCGATCCCGCCGAGCTCATCGAGTACTACGGTATGGGGACCGCAGCGATTAAGGCGGCGGTACGACGGGCCTATGCCCGCAAGCGGGAATAAGCGCTCGGACGTTTGGGGCGGTCGCATGCCTGGGTAGAGAGCAACAACTAGGGATGACTTTCGGTGCGATGGGCGAGTTCGAAGCCTCCGCGCTGCGCTCGTTCGCGCAACGCGTAAGCCGCGCCGTGCTGGTCGCTGATACCCAGGGCGTGTGCACCTACGCTAATCCGGCCTGGACGGCCTTTACCGGGCTGGATCTCGAGCATTCGCTCGGAAACGGCTGGCAGCTCGCCGTTCACCCCCACGACCTGTCGCAGGCGTTGGACGAATTCGCCTCGGCCGCGCAGGGTATCGATCCGTTTGAAATTCGACTGCGATTGCGATCCGCGCACGATTCGTACGTCATGTTTTCGGCGAGCTTCGTTCCGATTCGCGATAACAACGGGGGCTTGCGCGAATGGCTGGCGATTTACGATCGCGAGGACATTGGCGACGATCGTTTCTGGAATCTGGCCGACGCGCTGCCGATCATGGTCTGGACCACCGACAGCGAGGACCGGCTCACGTTCGTGAACCGTGCCTGGTTTCAATACACCGGATTGGCGTCTGGATCCACGATCGAGGAGCGCAATGCCCTTCTCCATCCACTTGATTTACCGGTGTTGATGCGCGCGCTGCGCAGCGGCCGCGCGGAGACCGACTTTCGGTTACGCCGCCGCTCGGACGGGATGTATCGGTGGCACTTGTTGCGATGGGTGCACTTGGGTTCGAGCGCGCCATTTCATCGCATCGGTACGGCAATGGACGTGCACGATCAGCGAACGGCGCACGAGATGCGCGACCGGCAAATGCGTACGATTGCCGAGGCGTTGCCGGAACTGGTGTGGTCGACCGATGCACGCGGTGAGACCGACTACGCCAATGAGGCAATGCTGAAATACACCGGACTTTCGTCGAAAGACTGCGTCGGCGATGTTTGGAACGAGTTCGTACACGCCGCCGATTGGCCCCTGACGCGAGAGCGTTGGGAAGCGTCGATTGCCGGCGGAGCACCCTACGAGATGCAACATCGCCTCATCGCGGCGGACGGCAGCGCGCGATGGTTCCTCACGCGCGCCTCACCGATGCATGACGACAGCGGTGAGATCGTGCGCTGGTTTGGGACCAGTACCGATATCGACGACCAAAAGCGGATCTCGCAAGAACAAGCGTATCTGGCCGAGCTGGGTCGCATCGTCAATAGCTCGCTCGAACTCGATCGCACGCTGCATCACATTTGTGAGGCGGCGATTCCCGCGTTGGCCGATTCGTGTCAAGTCGATCTACTCATGAACGGCGTTCCGCGTACTGCGGCATGCGCGAATCGCAGCACGCGACACGAAGTCCCCGTGTCGCGAATCCGCGCGCACATTTACGGTGAGGCGCGCGCGGCGCGCTTTGTCGAGAACGTGAGCGGGACGGTCCTCGAGACGATCGTCGTGCCGATGCACGTACGCGGCAAGTCGATCGGGGCAATATCCTTCGTGCGTCCCGAAGACTCCGACGCGTATGGCGCCGCCGGCCTCGCCTTCCTCGAGGAGGTCGCTCGCCGCTGTGCCCTCGCGATCCAGAACGCCCAGCTTTATCAGCGCGAACACCGCGTCGCCGACGCGCTGCAAGCCGCATCGTTACCGCGCCGCCTGCCAGTGATCGACGGCATCGCGCTCGACGCGGTGTACGTGCCGGGCGGTAGCGAAGCACAGATCGGCGGCGACTGGTACGATGCGTTTGCCTTGGCTGATGGCCGCGTGATCGTATCGATCGGCGACGTTGCCGGCAGCGGGCTCGAGGCGGCGGTGACGATGAGCAGCATGCGCCAGATCATTCGCGGCATCGCTCAGGTGCATGCCGATCCGGTGTTGATGCTCAACTCCGCCGATCGCGCACTGCGCATGGACGATCCCGATCGCTTCGTCACCGCGTTCGTCGGCGTGATCGACCCGATCGCGAGCACCATGGTCTACGCCAGCGCCGGCCACCCCGCGCCGTACGTTCGGCGCAGCGATGGAAGCTTGGATGAGCTCGTCTTCGTCGACCTTCCGCTCGGCTTGCGGGACCGTGTCTCGATTCGCGCCTGCAGCGTGAGCGTCGGCGACGGTGATTTGCTCGTGTTTTATACCGACGGCTTGATCGAGTCGTTGCGCGATCTCGAGGGCGGCATGCAACTGCTGCGCGCCACGCTCGCGGACACGCAGATTGACGCGGTCGAACATCCTGCGGCGTTCATTCGAGAACGGATGCTTCGCGACGGCGCGCGCGACGACGTCGCGATTCTGACGCTGCGCATGCATCGCGACCAGCGCGTCGGTAACATGCGTCGCTGGACGTTCGCGAGTCTCGATGCCGAGGGGCTTTCGCGCGTACGACGGGAATTTCGTGCCTTGCTCATCGGCTACGGGCTCTCGGAGCTACACTTAGAAACGGCCGAACTGGTGCTGGGCGAACTAGCCGGGAACGTCGTGCGCCACGCGGCGGGTTCGGTAGAATTCGTACTCGACAACACCGGCGGCGACCTCGTCTTGCACGTGATCGACGAAGGACCAGGCTTCGAACGCGCACCGATGTTGCCGATCGACGTGATGAGCGAGTCCGGCCGCGGCCTCTTCATCGTGTCGGAGCTGACGCGCGAGTTCAGCGTAACAAAACGGCACCCGCGTGGAAGTCACGCGCGTGCCGTATTGGTCAAGTAGCCAGCTTTTTAGCGGCGCAGGCCAAGTTCGCCGATGAGCGCGCGATAGCGCTCGAGATCCTTCTTCTGTAAGTAGCTCAAGAGACGACGGCGCTGCCCGACCTGCAAAAGCAGGCCGCGACGGCTGTGGTGGTCTTTCTTATGGACCTTGAGATGGTCGGTGAGCTGGTTAATCGACGCGGTGAGGATCGCGATCTGCACTTCGGCCGACCCGGTATCGTTGGATCCGCGGCCGTACTTGGCGGCGATCTCCGCTTTTTGTTCTCTGGTGAGAGGCACGAGACGTTGCTCCTTAGTGTCAGGATGGTCTCGCTCGGGTACAGGGTTCGCGGCTTGCCTTGGGTCCGCGGCTCCGTCCCGGCGACCGGCGTAGCATAGCAAAGACCCCCGGGTATCGCAAGTCTAAAGGCGCTAGTCCCGGATCGGTGTCGGCTTTCCGTGCTCGTCGACCGCCACGAAGACAAAGGAGCCGGCCGTCGAGAGGCGGCGCAGGCCGCTGGCCGGCTCCTCGGCCCAGAGTTCGACCTGGGCGGTAAGTGAGGTACGGCCGACTTTGACGATTCGAGCAATGACTTCGACGAACTCGCCGACGCGGATCGGCTCCTTGAAGTCGAGCTGGGCGATCGAGGCCGTGACCACCGCCTTGCGGCAGGCCCGCATCGCGACGATCGCGCCGACCTCGTCCATCATCGCGACGGCTTTACCGCCGAAGAGCGTGCCGAGCACGTTGGCGTCTTCGGGGAAGACCAGTTGCGTGCGCCGTTCGACCATCGATTCATACGGGTTCATGACGCGTATGTGTGGCAAGAGTGCGCGAACCTCCCCTTGAAGGCCGGTGCATGGATTTAGGGATTCGTGGACGCGTCGCGCTCGTAACCGGCGGGAGTGCGGGCATCGGCGAAGCAATCGCGCTCTCGCTCGCAGCCGAAGGCGTCTCGCTCGCGGTGGCGGCGCGCCGTAAAGACAAACTCGAATCGGTGGCGGCACGCGCAAAAACGCTGGGGGCGACGGACGCACGCGCGTTCGAGGTCGATCTCACCGATTCGAAGTCGATCGGCAAATTGGTCGACGCAGTCGCCGGCGCATTTGGTTCGATCGATATCTTGGTGCTCAATGGCGGCGGACCCAAACCCGGCGTTTACTCGAAGATGACGCTCGAGGAATGGGACGCGGGGTACCGTGGTGTGCTGCGCAGCATGATCGAGCTGACCAACCTCGTGCTGCCGGGCATGGCCGCAAAGCAGTGGGGGCGCATCGTCGCGCTCACGTCGACGTCGGTCAAACAGCCGATTCCCAACCTGACGCTCTCGAACGCGTTTCGCACGGCGCTCGTCTCCGCGCTCAAAACGTTGTCGTTCGAAGTTGCCAAAGACGGGATCACCGTCAACTCGATCGCGACCGGGCGCGTCAATACCGATCGCTTGCGACAGCTCTACCCCGACCAAGGTTCGATGGAGACCGCAGCCGCGGCTGAGGTTCCCATCGGCCGCGTCGCAACACCGGAAGAGTTTGCGCCGTTGGTGACGTTTTTGTGCAGCGAAGCCGCGCGCTACGTCACCGGGCAGACGATCGCGATCGACGGCGGTCTAACCCGGTCCTTGTTCTAGCCGCTAACGTACTAATGGAGTTCGTGCGTGTCGCCGACGTTGAAGCGGTTCCGCCGGGAAGTTCGCGCGTCGTTTCCGTGGGCCGCTACGACGTTGCGCTGTTCAACGTAGCCGGCGCCTTTTACGCGCTAGAAAACGCATGTCCGCATCAGGGCGGTCCAATCGCCGACGGCTGGGTCCAGGGCCTAACCGTATCCTGCCCGTGGCATTCATGGTGCTTCGATATGCGCTCGGGAAGGATGACGCTGGGCAACTTCGCGGTGATTTCGTGCTTCGACGTCCGCATCGAGGAGGACGGCGTCTACCTTTCCACGGAGCCGGTGCCGCGATGATCAACGCGGATGAGCCGGCCTGGGATGGGCGCGTCGGCACCGCCGGCGGCGCGGCATTCGGCCGCGGCCTCATGGCACTAGCGAGCGAGCGTGAGGTCAGTCACGGCCGGCTGGCCGAGGCAATCGGCCTGCCGCTCGAGCGCCTTGCTGCGGTGCTTGCCGGGACCGAACGCGTGGGCGTGTCGGCACTGGCGCGCCTGGCGCAAGCGCTGCGAACGCGCCCGATCGAGTTTTTGCAGCGCACCGGCATTCTCTCACTCGAGGTCTATGCATTTGGCCTCGATCCGCTTTACTTTTTACCGGACGGCAAGGTCCGGTACGAAGCGCGCATCTACATGCGGGAGATCAATCCGCGCCACCAAGTGCCCGAGGGCGACATGACAAAACGCAATCCCGCGCTTGCCGCACTCACGGCGGACGAGGTCCTCGACCCGCTCGGCAAAATAGAGGTGGAGCTTGCTTACCTCCTTCGGGCAGCCGTCCAACAGACGGGTGGGACACTCTAGCGAACGGAGCGAAAGACGGGCCCCACGATGCAAGGTGTTGATGGAAAGCGAATCGCCGCGCTAATCGGCGACGGATTTGAAGAAGCGGATTTATTCGAGCCGCGCAAGGCGCTCGAGGAGGCCGGCGCGATCGTGACGATCGTGGGTATCGACGAAAAGGCGCGTACGCGTATCCGCGGCAAGCGCGGTCTCGACGACGGCCAAAGCGTGCGTGCCGAGGAGCTGGTTGCCGACTGCACGGCCGAGGACTTTGATGCGTTGCTGCTGCCCGGGGGGACCTCGCCGGATCGGATTCGTACGAATAAAGAGGTCCAACGGCTCGTTCGCGAGTTCGATTCCGCGAAGAAACCGATATTCTCGGTAGGACACGGAGCGCAAGTCTTGATTTCGACCCAGTTGGTGCGCAGCCGCCAGGTGACCGGGGCGCACGCGATCGCTGACGATATCCGTAACGCCGGCGGACTCTATCGCGATCAACCGACCGTTGGCGATTCGAACTGGGTCACCACGCGCGGCGCTGAGGACTTGCCGCAGTTCAATCGGACGATGCTCGAAAAGCTCGTCGCTTCGGGAGCGGCACTGTCGGCGTAGCGCGGCTTCGCTCGCGCTAGAGCGGATCGTAGCGCGCTAACAATTCGCCGTACTGGCGCAGCGCGACGAACCCGATAATTGCGCATACCGCGAGTTCAGTGGCGACGCCGACGGCGTCGCCACTTTTCGTTGAATACGCGTCTGCGTACACCGCAAGCACGTAGGCGACGACGACGGTCGCACCCGCGCACGCGAGCGCCACGACGCGTGCGATGCCCGACGTCACGGTTGCGTTGAGTGCAACGAGCGTGCTCGCCAGCACGCACGCGATCGCGAGCAGAAAGAACGTCGGCGGCGCCGCAAATCCGCTGAGAAATTGAGCCGCCCAATACACCAAGGTTGCAAGTGTCGCAGAAACCACCGGCGCCAGCGCCTTCGCGCGCGCGAGTTCGCGACCGAAAAGGGGTGCGCTGCGTTCGGTCGTGTCGAGAAACGCGTGGCGCCCAGGCCCTTGCAGAAGCGCGATTGCGATACCGATCGTGGAACAGAAGAACATCGGTCCCGCCAGCCACACGCTGCGTGTGGCGATATCGGCCGTCACCGGATCGGTGATCGGCGTGATGCCGTGCGGTTGCACGAAGCCGACGATCGCCGCGCCGGTGCACGCAAACACAAGCGAGCGGCGCTCGACGCGCAAGCGCGCGCCGACAACGGCGCGTAAAGCTCGAAGCGTCACGTGCCGCCCGCCGTTTGCGCGATCAACACGGCGCAATCTACTGCCGCGGTTAGAATCTTCGGCACGAATGCCGCTTGCGGGCGATCGAGCACGAGTAGCCGCGGGAACGGCAGCAGCGCACCGACGATCGGATAGGCAAAGGCCTCGTGGATGCCCTCGAGCCGCTCGTACATCTGCTGCGCGCGCGCTCGCGCCGCGGCGGGGTCGATATCCCAGAGCGCCGCGCGGTAGGCGATATAGCGGGCGGCGTCGATCTGCGATAGCGGCAGCGGATCGTGCGGAACGAAGGCCGCAATGCGTTTGCAGTGCACGGGCTGCACGCGCGGATCGAATTCACCGATCGTCACCGATCCGGAGGTGGCGCGGGCGAGCGCGGCCGCCATCATGGCCAGCGCCTCAGCCTCGCGCGCATCGCCGCACGCTCGCGTCGTGTGCTCGCCCGGCGCGAGGTCGAAATTTGCCGCGGCGACGATCGTCTTGCCGTCGCGGGCGTATACCGCATCGCGAAAGCGCAGGATGTGCATCGAGGGCGTTTTCGCCGTCGTGGGCGAAGAATCCGCAGGGGGTCCAAACACGTTCGATGCGCTCCAATGCCGATATCGCCTCGAAGCTCATAGAGATCCGTACGTTGATGGAAATGGCCGGGATGAGCTTCTACAAATACATGGCTTTCGAGAAGGCGGCGGCGTCGGTAGAAAACGCGCCCCCACTGCGCGACGTTGCCGCGGCCGGCGAGTTGACCAAGCTCCCGGGTATCGGCAAGTCGATTGCGACCGTGATCGAGCAATTGCTCGATCGCGACGGCGCCGATGCGCTGGACGAGCTCTATGCTATTTTTCCGCCGACGATCGTCGAAGTGCTCGGCGTATCGGGCATCGGAGCGAAAACCGCGGCGTCGCTGTGGCACGATTTTCAGATCGGTTCGCTCGCCGATCTGGAAACCGCGATCGAACGCGATGCGTTTGCCGGCGTTCCGCGTCTGGGGCCAAAGACAATCGAGAACTGGAAGCGCGGCATTCTTGCCTACAAGGGTCGTCAACGGCGCACGCCGCTCGCGCACGCGCTGCGGATCGCGCATGAGGCGATGGCATACCTGCGCGCGGGGCCACCGCACAACCGGCTGGTGTATGCCGGCAGCGCGCGTCGAGCGGAGGTGACCGTCGGCGACATCGATTTGGTCTGCACCTCCGCCGATGCCGCGTCGGTCACCGCCTACTTTGCGAAGTGGGAGCGCGCGCGCGCCGTGCTGGCTGAGGGCGCGACGAAGACCAGCATCTGGCTCGACGACGGCTTTCAAATCGATCTGCGCGTGCTTCCCGATCATCTATACGGCAATCTGCTGCAACATTTCACCGGTTCGCGCGAACATAACATCAAGTTGCGTGAGTATGCCGTGCGCAAAAGTTTGCGCGTCAGCGAGAACGGCATTCTCAACTTGGAAACCGGCGATGCGATCACGTGCGCCGACGAGGCAGGCGTGTATGCCGCGCTCGGCATGGCGTACATTCCTCCCGAATTGCGCAGCGGACTCGACGAGATCGACCGCGCACTGGCCGGCACGTTGCCGGCGTTGCTCGAGACGGACGACATGCGCGGCGATTTTCACATGCACTGCACGTGGAGCGACGGACGCGACTCGCTCGAAGCGATGATCGCTGCGGCGAAGGCGCGCGGCTACGAATATCATGCGATCAGCGATCACTCGTGGGGACGTGGACGAACCTACGGGCTCGATCCCGAGAAACTGCGCGAGCAACGAGCCGTGGTCGAGGAATTGGCGGCGCGCGTTGGGATCCGGACCTTTTGCGCCAGCGAAGTCGACATTTTGCCCGACGGCACAATGGACTACGACGATGACGTGCTGGCACAACTCGATGTCGTGATTGCCAGCGTGCACTCCGCGTTTGACATCGGACGCGATGCGATGACCGCGCGCCTCATCCGGGCTTGCGAGAATCCGTTCGTGACGATCATCGGACACCCGACGGGAAGAATGCTCGGAAGTTTCCATGGCTACGAGTTCGATTACGATGCCGTCTTTGGCGCAGCGGCGCGCACGGGTACGGCGCTCGAAATCGACGGCCAGGCGCTGCGGCTCGACTTGCCGTCGCCGCTCGCGCGCCGCGCCAAAGAGCTGGGCGTAACCTTTACGGTCGATTCCGATGCCCACGGGGTGGAAGATTTGCCCGAAATCGAACTGGGCGTCGGACAGGCGCGACGGGCCGGTCTCACTAAGGAAGACGTGCTCAACACACGTTCTTACGAGGACGTGCGTGCGTTCATTGCTCGCAAGCGAGGTCGTGCATGATTGAAACGATGGCCGTGCTGGCGCCCGACGGGGTCGCCTCTGCGTTGCGCCATGCCGGGACCGCCGGCCCGGCGCTCGTCTTCGTGCACGGCGTTGGGTCGACCGCCGCCATCTGGGATCGCCAGATCGACGCGTTTTCAGGCGAATATCGCAGCCTCGCGATCGAACTGCGCGGCAACGGTGTACCCAAGCCCGAGCCGGATCCGCCGGCAATCACGCGAGCGGGCTATGCGGCCGACGTGCTCGCCGCACTCGACACGTTGCAGATCGAGCGTGCGACGATAGTAGGCTGCAGTTTGGGCGGCGTCGTGGCCTTCGAACTGTGGGAACGCGCGCGCGATCGCATCGAGGCGATGGTGATTCTCGGCAGCTTCGCCGCGTATCCGAATGCGCGCGCCTATGCCGACGGGATTCGCAACGCCGTCCTAGCGGCCGGAAGTATGGAGGTTTTTGCGCGCGAGCGTGCATCGCGGCTTGGTGCGATGCCGCAGGAGCGCTTGCGCGAGACGCTGGATCAGATGGCGAGCAAGAGCGTTGCATCCTATCTGGCGGCAACCGAAGCCACCTGGACCGGGGACTATCGCGCGACGCTCGCGACCATCGACGTGCCGGCACTTGTGTGCGCCGGTGAAAACGACGTCATTGCGCCGCCGCCACTCTCGCGCGAGATTGCCGAGGGCATTGCCGGCTCGCAACTCGCGTTCATCCCGCACGCCGGGCATGTCGCGAATGCGGACAATCCGGGAGCCTTCAACGAGCGCGTGCGGCGCTTTCTCGCGCGCACGGCGGTGGGCTAACATGCGTGCCGCGGCCCGGTCAGCGAACGAAGTAGCGCGCCTCGACGCACTTGAGGCATATCAAATCCTTGATTCGACCGAGGGCGCAACGTACGTGGCCTTCACGGAGCTTGCGTGCGAAATCGCGCAGTCGCCGATTGCGACGATCTCGCTGGTCGACGAGAGGCGCGTCTGGTTCAAGTCGTCTAAAGGTCTCGACGTCCGCAAAATCTCGCGCGACGTATCGTTCTCGGCGCACGTCGTCACCTCCGGTGCGCAGCTGCTCGTCGAGGATGCGCGTACCGATCCCCGCTTTCGCAGCAGCGTACTTGTCACCGGCCCTATACAGGTACGCTTTTTCGCCGGCGTTCCGCTGGTAACTCCGCAAGGCTTCATTCTCGGTGCGCTCTGCGTGCTCGACGTCCGCCCGCGCACCCTAACCGAGCTGCAGCTGCGCGAGCTGAGCGCGCTCGCCGGTGCGCTGATGGACGTCTTCGAAACGCGCAGGCGCATGCTCTCGCTCCTGGAAACCGCCGGCGCCGACGTCTTTATGATCCGTGCCGACGATCAGGCGATCTTCTTTTCCTCGCGTGGGGCGCGCGAACGACTCGGATATTCGATCAAAGAGCTCGTCGGGATGCCGATCTACGACGTGAGCCCGGCGATGACGCAGGCGGTCGTGTACGACGTACTGGCCCGTGGCCGGCGTGGCGAGGTAGTCGTGCTAGAGGCCGAACTGCGGCGCCGCGACGGCACCAGTTATCCGGTCGAAATTCGCACGGACGTCGTGACTGAAATGGGGCTCGAGCGCATTCATGTCATTGCGTTCGACATGACGCAGCGGCGCGCGCACGAGCGCGAAATCGCGCTGCTCCTCGACGCGATCAATGTGGCCGGCGACGTCATCCTGGTCTATTCGGTCGGCGCCGACGGCGAATTGACGCTATCGTACGCCAATGACGCTTTCACGCGGCAAACGGGATACTCGCGAGACGAAGCGATCGGGCGTAGCCTCGCATTTTTCCGCAAGGGTATGCCCGACGACGAAGGCATGCGGGGGGTTCGGGCAGAGATCGAGCGGGGCACGCCGGCGCAGGCTGAGATCGCGAGCTACCACAAAGACGGATCGACGTATTGGAATGCGGTTTCGTTGCATCCGGTGCGCAGCGCCGGTGGCGCGGTAACGCATTGGATTTCAACGGAGCGTGACATCACGGGCGAAGTGGAACGCACGAGTGCGCTCGCAGCGGAACACGATCGCCTGTTGGCGCTCACTCGGACGGCACGGCGGCTGTTTACGACGCTCGATGCAACCGGGGTCGTTACGACGGTGCGCGAAGCGATCGGTCAATTGATCGGCGCCGAGGCGCAACTGCTTGCCGTTACCGAAGACGGCACCACGGTACCCGTCGATGCGCTCGGCAGGGTTGATTGGTCTGCAGGGGTGTTCGATCCGCTCGCCGACAAAGCCGTACGCGCGCGGGTACGCGTCGTCGACGACAACGAACCGCGAGCGATCGCCTACGCAGGACGGTTCGGCGAGGCGATGTACTTGCTCGAAGTCCGCCCGCGCCAAGGCCGCACGCTGCGCAGTACCGACCTATTCGTGTTCGATTTGATCGCCGAATATTTCGCGGTGGCCGTGCGCAACGTCTCGCTCTATAACGAGATCGAGGAGCGCCGCAGCGCCGTCCTCGAGCTCAATCAGACCAAGAGCGATCTCATCACCATGCTCGCCCACGATTTCCGCGGACCGCTTACGTCGATCGTCGGCTTTGCCGACCTCACGACCGAAGTCGGTGACGTCAACGACGAGCAACGAGACTTTCTCGAAACGATCAAAGGTTCGGCGATGCAGCTCTCCGAGCTTGCGACCGACACGCTCACCCTCTCGCGCCTCGAGCGCAACGAAGTTACGCTGCAACTCTCGGAGACCGACCTTGGCGAATTGATCGAGTCGATCGTCGCGCAGCAAAAAGATCGCCGCCTCGTGGAGCTGACGATCGACGGCGATGCTCACGTCACGGGCGACGAAGATCGACTGCGCCAAGTCTTTGCCAATTTGATCGATAACGCAATCAAATACACACCCGTCGGTCCCGATCCGCAAATGCGCGTCGCCGGCGGGGACGAAACCGTCACCATCGTCGTGCGCGACTTCGGCATCGGCATTCCGGCAGGGGAGCTTTCGCGGATCTTCGATCGCTTCACGCGCGCCTCGAACGCGCGCAAGATGCGCATTTCCGGCACCGGGTTCGGACTGTACCTAACCAAGCAACTCGTGCAGCTTCACGGCGGCACGATCGCCGTCGAGAGTGAAGAGGGTCGCGGAAGTACCTTCACCGTCGTGCTTCCGCGTCGTGCCGATCGCCGGTTTGCGCCGCGCACGGTCTTGCTGCTAGACGCGGATCGCGACCGGTCGTTCTTAGCGTACGGTTTGCAGGAGGCGGGATACCGCGTGCTGATCGCAACCACGATCGACGAAGCACTCGCCATCGCCGACTCACAGGCCTTCGATGCGATCGTGCTCTCGACGCCCGAGACGCTGTCGAATCAGGCGGCCGTCCAGTTCCGTACCTTCAGTCGCGAATACGGCGCCCCGCTGATCGCGATCGGCGCCGCTTCGCCACGCCTGGGCGCTTCGGCATGGCTGATGCGGCCGCCCGCAATCGGCGACGTCGTTGCTGCGCTAGAGCGCCTACTCAGCTAAGGCGTTCGGCTGCGCTGTAAATGTTCGCTTTTGAGCCGCGAACAAAACCGGCGAGCGTGATGTTAAACGCGCGCGCAAGATCGACGGCGAGACTGCTCGGAGCAGAGACGGCGCAGACCACGGGAATGCGCGCGACCGCCGCTTTCTGTAAAATCTCGTAACTCGCGCGCCCGCTGACGAAGAGAATCGACCCAGTGAGGCTGCGGCCCTCGAGGAGCGCCCAGCCGGTGAGTTTATCGACGGCGTTGTGGCGGCCCACGTCCTCGCGAACGGCGAGTACGGCTCCGTTCGCGTCAAAAAGTGCAGCGGCGTGGAGTCCGCCCGTGCGCTCGAAGATGCGCTGCGCCTCGCGCATCCGGTCGGGCAATTGGTAGATGCGGGTGATGGGAACGCGCAGCTCGTCGCGTAACGGCTCCACGCCAAGCTCGGCTAGTGCCTCGAGGTTCGCGCGCCCGCAGATGCCGCACGAGCTGTTCATCGTGAAGTGGCGTTCGAAGCGGGTGAGATCTGGAAGCGTACGCGCCCTCAGCGCGATATTGACGATGTTGTAGCGCTGCTCCGCGTCGATTTCGGCGTCCACGCAGTAGCTGATGCCGGCGATCTCGTCGCGCGAGCGTACGATGCGCTCGCCGGAGACGAACCCAGCCGCAAGTTCGAAGTCGTTGCCCGGCGTGCGCATGGTAATCGCCAGCGTGTGCGTCGTCGCGCCGGCAACCAGGCGTAGCTCGAGCGGCTCTTCGGTGACGACGCTGTCGAACGTGCTGGTGGCCTGCGATTGGTCGTAGCGGACGATGTCGGTTTCGGTGGTTCGGCCGCGACGTTCGTCGCGGCTGACCCCGTCGTCGATCATTTGGGCTGTACGAACGACGTGCTCGGGTCGTTCACTGATATTCTTCCGGCTTGAACGACGGTGTTGCGCAAGTTGTAGCCGCCGAATAAGGTCAGCACCGAGGCGATGACCGTTCGCACGGCGTTCACCGGTTTGGGCAGCGGCACGATTGCTCCCAGCAGATTGAGCGCAAACGGCGCGAGGATGCCGGCCTGCGTGGTGTAGGCTCGTAGGCGATCTCCGGCCGGCCCGGTGAAAAGAGCCTTACCGTAGTCGCCCGCGTGCCGCTCGAAACTCACTAATGCAGCGAGTTCGCCGGCACTTGCGAGCATCTCGAGACGTTCGAGCCGGTGTGTCACCTCGCTATTGCCTTCGAGCGTGCTGAGCAGACTCGCGAGCGCGCAGGCCGAACTCATGCTCGAACAGACAAAGGCGACGGGAATGTGCCGCTTGCCCGAACTCCACAGCGGATTCGCCGTTGCCGAAAGCAAGACGCCGGTGTAGCCCATGAGAAAGGCGCCGACGACCGCTTGCAGGCGCGCAAAAACCGGCGGCGCCAAGAAACGCAACCAGCGCGGCAGGACGCCGCTCTGTGCGAGTTCGCGCGCAACGTTCATGCCGGCCGCTCCGGAGTAGAGCACGAGTCCCCACACGCCCATCGACATCGGCGACTTGATCTTTACGATGCGCAACATGTGTAAGAAACGCTCGGGACGACCGAGGTGCGTGACCAGCACGGAAGGATTGGCGGCTGCGAGTACGAGCGACGTCACCGCGAGCGTACGCTTGAGTTTGCGGTCGCTTTCGCGTTTGGGATCAGCCAATACGCCAATGATGCCGAGTCCGCCCATCACGCCGCCGAGGAAGAGATAGGTGACGACATTCCAGCCGTCCCAATGCGGCATCTTGAGCAGCGGGCGGCCGTAATAGGTCGGTATGGGTATCGTTTCTTCGCGGCCCGGCGGTTCGAGCAGATCACTCATTGCGGAAGATCATCCATCCGGCGACTGCAAGGCCGAGCGCGGCGATCGCCGCCGACGAATAGCCGGCCGGCTGACGGGTCGACGGAAGCACCGGCTGCGCCGGAAGATTATAGGTCTCGGGCCGGTCGGTGAGGAGAAAGAACGCGTTGAGCGGGCCAACGCCGCCGCCGACGTCGTCGGCGCCGTACAATTGTGCGCTCACGCCACGTCCCACCAGCGTCTCCACTCGTTTGCGCGCGCGCTCACGCAGTACGTCGACGTCGCCAAACTGTATCGATTCGGTCGGACACGCTTTAGCACAGGCGGGCTCGAAGCCGATCTTCTGCCGGTCGTAGCACAGCGTACACTTTCCGGCAACGCCGCCGTGGCCTTGCAGTGCGGTCTTGTTGTCTTCGCGGCGCGCTTCGTTGAGCGAAGCGAGATTGTAGCGCACGCCGCCGGGATCGAACTGTTCGATCAAGTCGACGACACCGAACGGACACGAGGTCACGCAATAGCCGCAGCCGTTACAAACGTCGGGCTGAATGAAGACGGAATCGAATTCGTTGCGAATGATCGCACCGGTCGGGCACGCTTCCATGCAGCCGGCGTTAGTGCAGTGCTTGCAGACGTCGCTGCTCATCAGCCAGCGGTCGTGCAGTCCACCGTCGTCTACCGACATTTGCTCAACGAAGGCGACGTGACGCCACGTCGTGCCCGAGAGCTCGGAGGTATTGTCGTACGAGTCTCCGGTGAAGTTGAACCCGTCGGAGGGCAGCTCGTTCCATTGCTTGCAGGCAACTTCGCAGGCCTTGCACCCGATGCACAGTGTCGTATCAGTAAAAAAGCCAGTAGCCATTACTACTTATCGCCTTCGTTCTTCTGCGTGGCCCCATGCGCCGCGCTCATCCATCGCCCTTCCGGCTGCCCGAGCGGGTCGCGCTCGTTTGCCGGCACCGGTTCGTCGACTGCGTCGCGATGATGCGCAGGCCGGCGTCCGGGACGGATGTTGCACGTGAGCGATTTGGATTCGTGAATCGAGACGTTGGGGTCGAGCGAAATAGGAATCAGCGTGCCGACCGAGTCACCACGCGCCAAAGCCACCATGTTGCCGAAATTGTAGGGCACGCCGATCGTGTGCACGCGCCGCCCCTTGCCCAGCCGCAGCGGCCGGATGCGTCCGCTCACCAAGGCGCGTACCTCTATTTCACCGAGCGCCGTTGACAAAGTGACCCAATCGCCGCTCTTGATGCCCTTTTCGACCGCTAGTTGCGGATCGATCTCGCAGAACGCGCGGGGCTGTAGTTCGGCAAGCCACGGTACGTAACGCGTCATGATGCCCGACATCTCGGTGACGCGATAACTCGTCAGAACATACGGGAACTTGTCGTCGATCGGTTTGTTGTAGGGATTGTCGGTTCGGTCATAGCGACCGAAAACCGGGCTGCTTTGCTGCTTATAGAGCTCGTTGGCAACAACCGACTGTTGCGGTTCGTAATGCGCCGGAATCGGAGCGTCCTTGAGCGCGCCGCCGGGCACGAAGAGTTGCGCCTTGCCTTCGAGCATCATGATGAACGGATCCGAACCGGAGTGGAAATCCATGCCGCCCGCGTCCGGATTAGCGGGCGTGTTTGGCGCCTTGGACGCGGGAAAGTCCGGAACGTCGACGCCGGTCCACTTCTTGGCGCTCGCGTCCCACCACACGTACTTCTTGCGTTCGCTCCACGGATTGCCCTCGGGATCGGCCGAGGCACGGTTGTAGAGCGTACGCCGGTTCGCGGGCCACGCCCATCCCCAATTCGGTGCGGTATACGGCCCGCCGTTGTCGCGGCTGCGAGCGTGGTTCGTCTGTTTGTCGGGGCAGACGCCGGTGTAAATCCAGCCGCCCGATGCGGTCGAGCCGTCGTCCTTGAGGTCGGCAAATGCGACGACTTGCTCGCCGGTCGCGGTGTAGTAACCGTTGATCTCCTGCAAGACCTTGAGCACCGACGGTTCGCCCTTTTCGCGTTCGTGCGGATCGTCGCTGTCGTAGTTC
Organism: Vulcanimicrobiota bacterium; assembly: GCA_963837195.1. Lineage (GTDB taxonomy): Bacteria > Vulcanimicrobiota > Vulcanimicrobiia > Vulcanimicrobiales > Vulcanimicrobiaceae > Aquilonibacter. Next base: position 1,579,399 of record CAWIMO010000006.1, on the reverse strand, counting down.
CACGTCATGTCGAGGATCGGACGATCTTTGGGGTCGGTCGATCCCGCATACAGCTCTTTGAGTCGCTTGGCCAGCCAGGTGAGGTAATAGGCATCGCTCTTGGAATCGCCGGCGGGCTCAACCGCTTTGTCGTGCCCTTGCAGCACGCGGCTGGTCTGCGTCATCGTGCCGTCTTTTTCGAGTACGGTCGCGCCCGGTAAGAAGAACACTTCGGTCGAGATCTGCGAGGGGTCCGCGCCCTCGCGACGCCAGAAGGAGACGGTTTCGTTGTCGTAGCTGTCGATGTTGACGAACCACTCGAGGGACTCCAACGCCGCTTTGGTCATCTCAGCGTTTTGCCCTGATGCGCCCGGGTTTTGCCCGATCACGAAATAGCCTTTGACGGTGCCGTCCTTCATTGCAAAGGTCGTCGGGAGCTGCGAATGGTCGCCGATGAGCTGTGGCAGATATTCGAAACAATAGTCGTTCTCTTTGGTGGCGGCGTCGCCGTAAAACGCCTTGAGCAGCGAGATCACGTATTTGGGGGTGTTTGCCCACCAGCCGGTCGGCTTGGTAGTGGACTTCAAGTATGCCGCAAGCGTTTGCTCGTCACGGTTGGCCGAGGGCATTGCCAGATAGCCGGGCAGCAAGTCAAACAGTGTCGCAATGTCGGTTGCGCCTTGAATGTCGGCGTGGCCGCGCAACGCCATGATGCCGCCGCCGGGGCGCCCCATATTGCCAAGGAGCATCTGCAAAACGGCGCCGGTGCGGATGAACTGCACGCCGTCGCTGTGCTGCGTCCAACCGAGTGCATACGCGAACGCAGTGGTGCGCTCGCGGCCGCTGTTCTTCGCGACCGTCTCCGCAATCGTCAAGAACTGGTCGCGCGGCGTGCCGCAGACGCGCTCCACCATCTCGGCGGTGTAGCGCGAGTAGTGCCGGCGCAACAGGCTGAGTACGCAGCGCTCGTGCTGCATCGTCGGATCGGTTTTGATGCGCTTGTTTTCGTCGCGCTCCCATGTCCAGGTGCTGAAATCATAGACGAGCGCATCCGGATCGTACCCGGAGAAAAGGCCATCGAGGTCTTCGGTATCTTTGAACGACTCGCTTACCAAATAACTCGCATTGGTATACGCCGCGACGTATTCTTTAAAATACCGCTCGTTGCTCAAAACGTAGTTGATGATCCCGCCGAGAAACGCGATGTCGGTGCCGCTGCGCATCGGCGCGTAAATATTTGCCACCGCCGAGGTGCGTGTGAAGCGCGGATCGACGTGGATGATCGTCGCGCCGCGTTCCTTGGCCTCCATCACGAAGCGGAACCCGACCGGGTGCGCTTCGGCGAAGTTCGATCCCTCGATTAAGATGCAATCCGCGTTAACGAGGTCCGGGAGCCACATCGTCGCGCCGCCGCGACCGAACGAGGTGCCGAGACCCGGCACCGTCGAGGAGTGTCATATTCGAGCCTGGTTTTCGATCGAGACGACGCCGAGCGAGTGCATCAGTTTGCCCAGCATGTAGTTTTCTTCGATCGCGAAGGTCGCGCCGCCGAGCGACGCGATGCCCAGCGTATGATTGACGCGCTTGCCGTTCCACTCGCGCGCGAACGTCTCGTCGCGCGTCTTCTTGACGAGTTGCGCGATGCGCTCGAGCGCCCATTCGAGCGGCCGCTCTTCGTAGCGGTCCGAATATGGCGCGCGATACTTGACCGTCGTCCAACGCTGGTCGTTGACGGTAAGACCGAAGAGCGCGGAGCCCTTGGGGCAGAGGTGCCCGCCGTTGATCGGACTCTCGGGATTGCCTTCGACGTCGAGCAGTTTTCCGTCGTCGCTCACGTAAGCGAGCGTGCTGCATCCGACCGCGCAGTAACAGCACACGCTGGTAACCGCTTTGGCGCCGCTGATGCGCGCTGTCAAGGCTTTCGTGCGCTCGGATGCGACGTTGGGCAACATCCCGATTCGCTCGCCCAGTTCCTCGCCGTCGCGCGGAAGCAGTTTCGTCAGGTCAACGGTGGTTTTCACGCCTGCCCTCCGAGTCTAAGCGGGGGCCGTTGCCGGCCCCCGCACGTGTTGGACGATTATACCCAGAACTACGCAGTCGCTGTTTTGGGTTGCTCCGTTGGTTTTCTCACGAAGAACGGAATGACCGCCGCAACAATCAACATCACCGCGACCCACGGCATGGCGCCGGTGAACGAACCGGTGTGGTCCTTCACCCAAGCGGCCACCAGCGGGCCGACCAAGCCGGCGAAGGCCCACGCGGTGAGAATAATGCCGTAGATTTGTCCCAAGTGCTTCGTGCCGAAGAAGTCGGCCGTGAATGACGGCATGACGCCGAAGCCGCCACCGTAGCATGCGAGCACAATCGCGAAGCCGATCGCGACGAGCGCGGGATTATGTAGACCGCCTAGGATGAAGAAGATCACGACCTGGATCAGATACATGACCGTATAGGTCATCGGTCTGCCGATGCGATCGGAGACAGAACCCCAGAAGAACCGCCCGAGACCGTTGAAGATCGCAAGCAGTCCGTACAACGGTGCCACGATCGCCGCCGTCAATCCGGTAAGATCGCTGAAGATCGGCACCGCGTTTGAGATGATCAGGATGCCGGCCGTCACGTTGAGGAAAAGCAGTAACCACAGCAGATAAAGCTGCGGCATGCCGAGCGCCTGCGAAGCAGTGAAGCTGGGCCCGCTCGCTGCCGCCGCGGCAACGGATCCCGGCACGCTGTAGCCTTGCGGCGGGTTGCTGAGCAGCCAGGCGCAGATACCGCCGATGATAATGAAGACAACGCCCGACCAGATGAAGACGTTCATCACGGCGTGCACTTGATCCGGGGTGAGCATGTACTGCGCGGCGTTGAACTGCGTGCCGGCCTTGATCGCGTCTGCGCGAGCTGTGGCGTAGGCTCCGGATGCTTTGGCCGCGTCCGCGAAGCTCGCAATGCGCGGCACGATTTGATTGTAGAAAAAGGCGCCAAGGCCGTAGCCCATCACTACCAGGCCGGTGCCCAGGCCGCGCCGGTCTGGGAACCACTTCGCCACGACCGCCACCGGCGTAACGTACGCCATCCCAGCGCCGACGCCGGCAATCAGTCCGTAAGTAAGATAAAGCCACCACTGGCCCAGGCTTGCGGTGCCGGCGCCCGCAAGCAGCCAGCCGACTCCCCACAGGATTACGCCTGTAAGTGCGACCGTACGCGGCCCAACGCGATCTTGCCAACGGCCGCCGATCACGGTGCCGATGCCGATGCAGAAAATCGCTACCGCGAAGGCCCAGGTAACAACTTCGTTCGTCCACCCGAACGCGGCGAGTAGCGGCCGGGTAAAGATACTCCACGAGTAGACTGTTCCTAAGCAGAGCATCACACCGATGCCGGCGAGCAAAACGCCCCAGCGATTGCCTGAGGACGCGGGATTGGAAGCCATGCGCGGTTCCCCCTTAATGAAGCTTCATGACAATACGTGGATTACGAACGCTTTATAGGTACTTTACCCTACGGTTGGTAAGACCTTGGCCGCTTGGTTCGCCAAGGCTTAGCGTGGTGTGTGCCCCGCAACGTGCGCGAGAATGTCGTTGAGGACGCGCGGATCGGCTGCGTCCGCGTCGCGGAAATTCATGCGCATACTCGCGGCGGCGCCGTACGCGTGCGGCGTGTTCTTCACGGTGTCATCGATCCTTGGCGCGATCACATCGTAGGGGTGCAGATCGGGCTGCAACGTGAAGGCATCGTACATCGGCGGCGCGAGTGTATCGTAGATCGTCATCGGCGGCAGGCCGAGCAGTAACTCGATCGTGCGCACGACGCTCGAGGTCGTATAGTGAGCGTGGTGGACGCCGGGTGCGGCGTACGGTGAGGCGAGATAGAATGTGGTGCGCTGGTCGTCGACGTGATCGGGACCGTTCTGCGAATCGTCTTCGATGGCAAAGATCGCGGTACTCGCCCAATAGCGCGAATGCGAGACGACGTCAACGACGCGGCCGAGCGCGTGATCGTTTTGTGCGACGTACGCCTGCGGCGTCAACGCACCGGGATACGTGCCGGAGGTGTGATCGTTGGGTAGACGCAGGATGATCAGCGCGGGCAGATTGCCGTTGCGTACGAACTGCTCGAACTCTCGCTGCCATTCGTCGACGCGAACTTCGTCGCTGATCCTCAGATCGAACCCGGGCGAGCGCCCGTCGATTTTTCCGATCAAACCGGCCATGTGCGTGGTGTATAGGCCGCCCGGGTTGGCCGGATCGGTTACGAACTCGCCGTAGTCACGTAACGAAACGCCGTGCTTGTCCGCGTCGTCCCATAGATAACCGGTACCAGGCGCGCTCGCCGTGGCGCCGTCTTCGAAATCGTATTGTTTGCGCCGTCCGCCATAGTTGGGCGGCCAGAAACGCTCGAGGTAATCGTTGGCGAACGCCGCTGTCGACCAATTGTGGCCGTTAGCGCTTACCTGCGCATCGGTGAACGTGCGATCGAAGACGCCGAAGCGCATGGCGATCGCGTGATCGTTCGGCGTAACGTCCTTCCCGAACCACGCAAGCTTCGGATCACCGTCGCCGATCGGCAGATCGCCGAGCACCTGATCGTAGGTGCGGTTTTCCTTGATGATGTAGATGACGTGCGAAATCGGGCCGCCGGCACGCACGACCGTCTGCGCCGGCGTCGCGACCGGCACCGGCATGTTGCCGAGGACGTCGGCAGTACTGGTTGCATCGAAGGTACTACGCGCGATGGCGCGGACCGATCCGGTCATCGCCGACGCAACGTATTCGGGATCGTGGTGGTGCTCGGGACGAAAGTCGGGATTCGCGCGCGAACCTTCGCCGCGCCCGTTTGAAACGTAGACGGTGGTTGCGTCGACCGCGACACCGGTTGGATACCAGCCCGCGGGCGCGCGCGCAATCACCTGGCCGTTGCGAATTTCGGCGACCGCGTTCTCGGCGCCGAGCGAAGCATAAAGCGTACCGTCGGACGCGACGGCGAGCGCATTGGGCGACGCACCGCGTCCCTGCGGCAGACCGACGTCGATGCGTGCGACCACTGCGTCCGTCTTGGTATCCAGGACGTCGATCGTGTCGGCATCGCTGCATGCGACATAGAGTTTCGAGCCGTCAGGCGAGAGCGCGAGCGCCGCAGGATGCAGATCGACGGCGATCGTTTGTGTCTTCGTCTCACTGATGATGTGCGTAACCGTGGCCTCGCCACGATTGGCGACGTAGAGCGTGCGGTCGCGCGAAACAAATACGATTGCGGCCGGATGCGCGCCGGTATGCACGTGTTGCACGGCGGCAGCAGAGCTGACGGCACGAATGGCCACGTCGCTCGAGAGGTCGTTGGCGACCATGATGCGCGGGCCATCGAGGGCCAACGCGGCCGGATAGCCCGGAGATGCGACGCTGCCGACCTTGCCGGTAGCGGCGTCGACGATCAAGACGCTCTCGGTCGTAGCGCCCGGAACATAGACGAGATTCCCGGCCCACACCGGGGTTCCGAAGGCGTCTTTGAGCGGAATGATTTGTAGCGTCTTCAAACCGGGCACGCTGAGAATGCGCAGTGCCGGCGGATTGACGCCACTTTCAACCACAGCTATTTTGCTGCCGTCGGGCGACAGCGCGAGCCCTTGCGGCATCGTGCCCGTCGTGCTGACGGCACCGCTCGGCGGCGTCAACGCCCAATCGGTGGGAAGCCAGATCGTGCGTGTCGCGGTCACCCCGGCGATTCCCAGCGCGAACAATAGGGAAAGAACCACCATCCAACGTCGCTTCATGGAGGGAGGTGCGCCGCCCCGGAAACGGCAACCTTCGATCCGTTAAGGAGTGTTAAAATCGTCGTGGATCTTTCGTCGATCACCGTCTATGCGAACGGCACGTTCTGCCGCTACGATGAAGCCAAAGTTGGCCTGCTGACACACGGCCTGCAATATGGCACGGGCTGCTTCGAAGGGATCCGCGGCTATTGGAGCCCGAACGAGCGCGAACTCTACCTCGTCCTTTTACGCGAGCACTATTCGCGGCTGAAAACGTCGGCAAAGATTCTGATGATGAACGTGCCGCATTCGGTCGATCATCTCATCGATCTCACCACCGAGTTGTGCGCGATCAACCGCTTCGAGACGGATATTTACATCCGGCCCTGCGTTTTCAAGTCGGCCGAAGACATCGGCGTGCGGCTGCATAACGTCCCAGATAGCTTTGCGATCATTCCGGTGCCATTCACGAGCTACCTCGACACGAGCAAAGGGCTCAAGGTATGCGTCAGTTCGTGGCGCCGTGCTGACGATTCGATGGCGCCGCCCCGGGCGAAAATCACCGGCTTGTACGTAAACTCCGCGCTTGCAAAGAGCGAAGCGATCACCAACGGCTATGACGAGGCGATTCTGCTCTCGCACGACGGTCACGTCGCGGAAGGCTCGGCCGAAAACGTCTTTCTCGTGCGCGACGGCAAACTGCTCACGCCCGATCCCTCGCAGAACGTCCTGGAAGGCTGCACGCGCAAAGCGATCATGGAAATCGGCGCGTCACTCGGCGTCGAGACGATCGAACGCTCGGTCGATCGCGGCGAACTCTACGCCGCCGATGAGCTGTTCTTCACCGGCACCGCCGCAGGCATCGCGCACATCGCATCGGTCGATCAGCGCATCGTCGGCGACGGCACGATGGGTCCGATAACGAAGATGCTCGCGGCAACGTATCAGCGCGCGATCCGCAACCAAGACCCCGCCTGGAGCCAATGGCTCACCGCCGCCTATGCAAATAGAACGAAAGCAACCGCGTAACAGGCTTTCGCGATCCGCATCCTCGACGAGAAGTCTACAACATTTTTCGCCTTCACAGGATGTGAACTTCAAAACTTCGTTTTGCGAAAAATGTGTCGAAGCAGAAAGCCCGCACGATGCGGGCTTTCGAGCGTCTTCAAGTCGGGGATGCGGATCGCAGAAGCTAGTTGCCGCCGTTGCTTGAGGAGCTTGAGCTGCTATGCTCCCAATACCGCAGATCCGGCGACGTAACGCCGTTGGTTTGCGTGAAGGCGCTGACGCCGGTCAGCGTCCGCCACGCAGTCATTCGCGCTTCTTCTTGAAATGTCAACAGCGAGAGCGAACGGATGAACGCGCGACCGATATCCAGCGAGGGCAAATGCGTGGTCATGACCGCGATGACGTAGGGGTCGTCACCGTAGACGATACCGACGTCGTTGAGTGTGTCGAAGAAGCTGCCGGTCTTATGCGCGATCGCGATGCCGGGGGGCAACGACGCCGGCAGCAACGTATTGATCTGATCGCCTTCGAGAATCGAAATCATCTCGTTGGAGGACCAATCGTCGACGAGCTCGCGCTTGGCCATCATGGTGAGCAAGCGCACCATGTCGGCTGGGGATGATTGGAGGGCTTGCCGTACCGACCACGAGTCCGTGCGTACGTAGCCGCGCAGATGGGTTTGATCCAGCCCGAGCCTATTCATCGTGCGATTGATGTTGGCAAGGCCCACCAAACGAATCAACATGTTCGTCGCGGTGTTGTCGCTGACGTCAATCATCTTATCGAGCAGCTCGTCGACGCTATACGTGCTGCCGGCCGGTGCGTCGCAGAGATCGCCCGAGCCGTAGTCCTTGTCGCTTTCCAGCAGCGTGACGCGGCGGTCGAGTCCGAAGCGGCCCGCTTCGAGCTGCCGGAAGACTTCGACCATCACCGGGACTTTGATCGTCGATGCAGCCGGCATCACCGCGCCGGCATTATACCCAACGTGGTAGCCGGTCGCAAGGTCCATCACTTCAACCGCGGTCGACGCCGGGAAGCGCACGACCATACGATGGAGATCGGCGCGTAGCGATTGCATCGGAGGAGGGACGAGCGTTGCTTGCGCAGGTGCACAGAGCCCAAGGAAGGGCGCTAGCATTCCCGCGATCATGGCAATGACAAAACGTACTGCCCGCAAATCGCCCACGTTGTTCGCAGTATAGCACAGGCTGCAATACTTTTTTCTTGCGGTTCAGAACGGGACACCGTCGGCGGCCGGAGCGCGCACTCTGCCGGTGACACCGGCGAGCGCGACGAGTGCGGCAATGTACGGGAGCGCCTGCATCGCGTTGGCGGGAAGCCACGCAATTTGGCCTTGCAACACGTATTGTAAAGCTTCGAAGAAACCGAAGACGACGCAGGCAACGGTCGCGCCAAGCGGATGCCAGCGGCCGAAGATCACTGCGGCAAGTGCGATGAACCCTCGACCGGCGGTCATGCCGTCGGAATAGAGGTTGAGCTCGCCGATCGAGAGGAACGCACCGCCAAGACCGGCGAGCGCGCCGCTGATGACGACTGCGTAGGTGCGTAAACGCAGCGGATCGAGCCCGGCCGAGACGACTGCGCTTGGATTTTCGCCCGACGCCCGGATCCGTAGTCCCCATGGCGTGCGGTACAGAATCCATTGCAACGCCGCCGCCAGCGCGAATGCAACCGCGACGAGTACCCAATATTTATCGCCGAGGCTTGCGACCTGCACGCTCGCGCCCGGCTGGTTGAAGAGCAGCACGAGCCCGTAAGCGGCGCCGCCGGCACAGATCAAGTTGATGCCGGTGCCGGCGACGATCTGATCGACCTTGAAGCGCGTCGCTGCAAATGCGAGGAGATAGCCGAAGGCTGCGCCCGCGCCGATGCCGGCGACAAGGCCAAGCACCGGACTGTGCGTTGCAAACGAAGCTACGACCGCGAAAAATGCGCCGGCGGCCATCATACCTTCGAGTCCGATGTTGATGACGCCCGAGCGTTCCGAGATCACGCCGCCAAGGGCCGCGTAGATGATCGGCGTCGCTTTGACGAGCGTCAAGGCGACGAGCGTCACGATCAGTTCGGTCATGGTAGGGTTCCTTCGACGCGGGTAGCGACGTAACGCCGCGCCGCCAGCACGAAGATGATCAAGCCTTCGATGACGTGGATTGCATCTTTGGGCACCTGCGCACTTGCCTGCATCGCAAGGCCGCCGGACTCGAGAATGCCAAAGCCGAACGCCGCGAGGCAAATCCACAACGGCTGCAAATCGCCGACCAGTGCAACGGCAATTGCGGTGAATCCATACCCCGGCGAAAGCTGCGTATTAAAGCGATGCAGCTCGCCCGCGACGATGGTCGCGCCGCCGACACCCGCGATTGCGCCTGAGAGCGTGAGTGCAAGCCACGTGATTCGTCCGAGGTTGATGCCGCTGCGCCGTGCCGCTTCGGGCGCTTCGCCGCTCGCGCGCAGATCGTAGCCGAAAACGGTGCGCGCGAGCACCCACTGCAAGAGCACCGCCAGCGCCAGCGCAAAGAGCAATGCGATCGAAAGCCGTGTGCCGGGCAAAAGCGCCGGCAGCCAATACTTGGGATCGAGCCATGCGGTCTCGGCGCCCGCTGCCAGCGGGCCTTTGAGCGGACCGCTCACCAGTTCCAGCGCGAACGCGGCGGCAACGAAATTCAGCATCAACGTCGCGATGATCTCGTTCGCACCGAAGCGCGCCTTCATCCACCCGGCGATCGCGCCCCACGCACCGCCGCCGATGGCGCCGGCGACGAGCATCAAGAACATGCCAACCGGTCCCGGAACGGTAAGCGCGGCGCCGAGCGCGCCGGCGCACAGCGCACCGATGAGCAGTTGTCCCTCGGCGCCGATGTTGAACAGCCCGGCACGAAACGCGAGGCAGATGCCCAGCGCCGGAAAGAGCAACGCCGTGGTAGCGACGAGCGTCTCGCCGATTTCGTCACGTCCGCCCAGCGCACCGACGAACAGTGCGGTGAATCCATCGACCGGGCTCGTGCCGGCTACGATCATCGCGAGTGACATCAACACGACGATGAGGGCGATCGCACCGAGCGGACCGGCGAACGTGCGCGTGTAGCGATTCATACGGATCCGGCCATGAGGCGGCCGATTGCTGCCCGATCGAACGCGTCGCGGTCAAAACTCCCGAGCACGGCGCCGCGATACATCACGATCACGTGATCGGCGAGCGTCAAAATCTCGTCGAGCTCAAACGAAATCAGCAACACCGCCGTGCCGCGATTGCGCGCCTCCATCAAGCGCGACTGCACCAGCGCGGCAGCACCCACGTCGACGCCTCGCGTCGGGTTGTAAGCGAGCACGAACTCGGGCGTGTCGATCAGAGCGCGCCCGACCACGAGTTTTTGTTGATTGCCGCCCGAGAGCGTGCGGACCGCAACGTCGAGGTTAGCGGCGCGTACATCGAGGCGCTCGCGAATCGCTTGCGTGTCGACCCGCGCGCGCATGCGATCGAGTTCCGGTCCGCGGCGCGCCTCTTTGCGGTGCTGACGGCCGAGCAGTGTGTTCTCGACCAGCGACCAGTTCATGACCAGTCCCTCGCGCTGCCGGTCTTGCGGAATGCTGCCCATCGTTCCGCTGCGTTCGATGATTCCGGTGTACTCGATCAGTCCGGCGAGCGCATCGGCTAGGGTCGATTGGCCGTTCCCCTCGACGCCGGCAATGCCGACGATCTCGCCGCCGCGCACGTCGAGAAAGAAATCACGCAGTTGCGTTGCTCCGCTGCCGGCGCACAGATCCTTGACATGGAGGCATGGCGTCAAGTCGGTTGGGGCACGCGCGGCGACCGGCGGCACCTCGCCGCCGACCATCGCGCGGGCGATCGCATCGATGCTGGTCTGGGTCGTCAGCACGCGTTCGACCACCTTGCCGTGGCGCATGACCGTGACACGTGTCGCGTACGCGACCACCTCTTGCAATTTATGGGTCACGATCATGATTGCCGTGCCGCGCGCCGCGAGCTGCACGACCGTCGCAAAGAAGCTTTCGATTTCGGCCGGTGCGAGCGCCGCGGTGGGCTCGTCGAGCAAGAGCACCGCCGGTTCGCGGTCGAGTTCACGCAGTAGTTCCACGCGCTGTTGCACGCCGATCGGTAAGCTGTCGACGAAGGCGTTGGGATCGATCTCCAGACCGTTGTGCTGCGCGATCGCGAGGACGCGTTCGCGCGCGGCTCCTTCGTCGATACGCCAACCGCGATGCGGCTCGCGCCCGAGCAACACGTTCTGCCAGACGCGCAACCGCCCGATGAGCTCGAAATGCTGATGCACGAGACCGACGGTGCCGCGCGCGCTGACGGTGCCTTCGTCGGCTCGCAGTTCACCGAAGGCGATCGCCGCTAGCGTCGATTTACCCGCGCCGTTCTCGCCGACGAGCGCGTGAATTTCCCCAGGATAGAGGTCGAGGTCGACACCGTCGACCGCCACGATGCCGGGAAAGGTTTTGCGTATGCCGCGCAGCGACAGCGCCGCGTCCACTAGAGCGCCACCGGCTTGAAGGATGCAAGCGCCTCGCGCGAATCGGGCGGCGTGATCTTCCCGTCGATGATCGCCGCTTCGATCGTCTTTAGCCGCGCGAGATTCGCCGGGCCAATTGCTGCCTTCGTATATTTGAAATCGGTCAACCCGATCGCGCCGTCCTTGAGGCCGAAAATGACGTGCCCGTGCATCGGATGGCCGTCGTGCAATGCTTTGGCCACGTCGAATACGGCGACGTCGACCTTCTTCACCATTGAGGTAAGCACTTTGCCGGGCACGAGACCATCCTGATCGGAGTCCACGCCGATCATGTAGCAACCCTCGCGCCCCTTCACCGCGTCGGCGGTGCCGAGGCCGGCTTTGCCGGCCGCAGCATAAATGATATCGGCGCCGCCATCGTAGAGCAGGTCCGAGAGCTCTTGTCCCGCGGCCACGTCGTCGAAGCTGCCCGCGTACTTCACGTCGACGCGGATTGACGGATCAACCTCGCGCGCACCGGCGATATACCCGGCTTCGAATTTGCGGATCAGCGGAATATCCTGTCCACCGAGAAACCCGATGTGATGCGTTTTGCTGACCATTGCGGCAAGCGCGCCGGCGAGAAACGATCCGTCCTGCTCGCGAAAGGTGATCGAGACGACGTTGGGATCGTCGACCACGGCGTCGATGATAGCATACCGTTGCGCCGGATTTTGTTTGGCAACCGAGTCGAGGTCGAGACCCATCAGAAATCCGATCGCATACACCATACCATAGTGCAGATTGGTGAGCGCGATGAGATTGGGTTGATAATCGGCGGCGGAGCGCGATTGCAAGACCTGGATGTAGGCGCCGAGTTCGGATTTCGCGCGAAGTAGACCGCGGTAGGCCGAGTCGTTGAACGAGCGATCGCCCAATCCGCCGACGTCGGTGACCATGCCGAGCGTCGTCTGCCCCGGCGCCGGCCCGCGGTGGTGTCCGCACCCGGCGCACGCAAACGCACAGACCGCTGCCAGGAGTGCGGCGACTCTCATCGGACCGAGTGTACGACTCGGGGAGGCCGATGCCTTCGTACCGAAGCGCCCGCACATGCAGCTTCGCGATTTACGCCGTCAGCCTCCCCGTCGCTGGAACGAGCAACTCGACGGGGTTGCGTGGCTTCCACGCTTGATCGACAAGACGCGTGCAGCGCTCAACGGCACGCTGGGGACCTACCTTTACGGTCAGTCGCCGGTCGACCGCGACTTTTTGCACACGCTCGGCGTCGGCCATCGCGAATTTGCACAAATTGTCGCATCTGTGCCCGACGACAGGGGCGTGATCGATGCGCTGCTCGCGCGCGATCCCGAAAGCATGGATCGTGCCCGAGCCTGGACGCTGCAGTGTCCTCGCACCTACGGCGCGTTTCTACGCGTGCTCGACATTGACGACGGTTACGCAAGAGGTTTGGGCTTTATGAAGCCGTTTTCCAATGGGCTGTCCAGCATCGTTACCTGGTTTGCGCGACGCGCATTTCCGAAGAGACCGGCGCAAGGAATCGCACCGAAATGGTAACGGGCACGAACCATAGCCGCACCGCGCGCGTCGACGTCATCGGCGTACCGATGGATTTGGGTGCTAGCCGCCGCGGCGTCGATATGGGACCGTCGGCAATCCGGTATGCGCGGCTCTACGATCGTCTACGTGAACTCGGCATCCCCGAGGTGCTGGATCACGGCAACCTTCCGGTGCCGATTCGTGAAGGCCTCGAGGCGAACGACGTGTCGGCGAAATACCTCGACGTAATCGAGCGTGTGTGCGCGGATTTGGGGCAATTTGTCGAAGACAGCGTGCTCACCGGCGGGTTGCCGATCGTGCTCGGCGGCGATCATTCGATCGCGATGGGAACGCTCGCCGGTCTCACGCGAGCGCGAGGGGCGCCCCCCGGGTTGGTTTGGATCGATGCGCACTCGGATATCAACAGTCCGCAGAGTTCGCCAACCGGCAACGTGCACGGCATGCCGTTATGGTTCGCGCTGCACAACGGCTTCGCGAAGGCGGAGACCACGGTGCAGATCGGATTACGCGACGTCGACGAAATCGAAAAGAAGCAGCTGCGTGAATCCGGCGTGCGCGCATTCTCGATGACGGACGTCGACAAGCTGGGGATGACGCGCGTTGTGGAAGAGACGCTCGCGATCGTCGGAGGCCGCCCGATTCACGTCTCGTTCGACATGGATGGCATCGATCCGAGCGAAGCGCCCGGCACCGGGACACCGGTGAAAGGTGGTCTGAGTTTTCGCGAAGCCCATCTCGCCATGGAGATGCTTTATGAATCGGGACGCCTGGAGTCGATCGAAATGGTCGAGATCAATCCGATTCTCGATACACGCAATCAAACCGCGGCGCTTGCCGTCGGGCTGATTTGTTCGGCGCTGGGCAAATCGATTCTGTAGCTCGGGTTTACGCGCTCTCGCTGGCCGGAGAGCCGAGCCGGCGCAACGCGATGCGCGTCATCGCCGAGTCGATCGCAGCGCATGGAACGGCGGTCTTTTGCCTGCACGGGATCGATGAGGGCGATGCGCTGGCACTCGCGACCAGGTTTGATTGCGGCTACGCGTACCGGGGACGTCAAGCGTTGTTTTGGGATTCACGTTACGCAGCGCGTGAAGTGCTCGATCGCTACCTGCCGAGCTCGCCGTTGCGCCCGTTCGATCGCCGCGGGCTCTTACAGGTCGAAGGCGCCTTCGGCGGCGCGGCGTTGGCGTTGATTGCAACGCAGTTCGCGGATGAGCGGGCGGTTCGCGTGCTCGAGGTGCGCTTCGCGCGGACGGTGCTGCGCAAGACTCGTGGCGCGGCACTGCTGTTTGTGACGGGCGTTGCGTCGGGTGCGATTGCCTTTGCGGATTTGGGATTCGAGACGATCGCGAGCAACGCAGGTACGCTGGTCGCCGCGCGCGACGTGCGCGCAGATGCCGCGGTCGTTAGAGTGTGATCGTCGCCTGGCCTTCGCAGGTCATGCCGCCGCCGCACACCGCGGGGTCCCACGATGCGGACGCGAGCAACGCTTGGATTTGCTGCTCGGCAGTCGGATCGAGTGGCGGTGAAAACGCGACGTGCTTTGTGCGGCCGTCACCGTCGACGGTGATGGTTAGCGTTACGTGCACGCCGAGCGCAAGCAGGGCTTTTCGCACGGCCGGGTCGAGCACCGGCGTATCGTTGACGCCGAGGGGTTCGAAGCCGCCGACGGGCTGCCGGCTTGTTTGCGCCGGGGCATTTTGCGGCGCGGCGCTTGGGGGCGCGACCGTAACCGCGGGCTGCGCCGTCACGCCGCCGTTCTGAATAGCGGAGGCCTGGATCGGCGCGGCAGCCAGCTGTTGCGATGGTCGCGTGGTGCGCGTACTGACCGGACGGCGTGCCGGCGCTGGTGCGTGCGCAACGGAAACCACCGGAGCCGCGGCATGTTGCGGCGCCGCGGTGCGATGTTCGGGGCGCGGTATCGGGGTTTGAACGCGCACGGTCTGGATCCGCACGAATGAGAGCAGCTCGAGGTTCTGTGCGCTCTCGAGGTTGGCAAACGGCGGAATCAACGCGAGCAGCACGAGGTGCAGCGCGAGCGATGCCAATAGCGCCCGATAAAGCAAGCGGTTGTGTGAGACGGCGTGGCCCATGCTTACCTTTAAGAAGGTCTCTTCGCTGATCGAACGGTCCGGACCGCTCGACCGTGACGGGAGGGGGCGCCTGGCGTACCGCGCAAGCTTGAGCGGCATGACGGATACGAAAATCGTTCTGTATCAGGCGGAATGGTGCCCGTACTGCGCGCGGGTCCGCTCAAAGCTGACCGACCTGCTGCTGGACTATAAGACCGTCAACGAGCCGCAGGAGCACGCCGCCCGCACGAACCTCAAAGAGCTCTTCGGCGTCACCGGTATCCCGTCGATGATCGACGGCGACGTCAAGATTGCCGACGACGATGATGCGATCATCGCCTACCTCGAAAAGACGTATGGAGGGTAGCAACCCCGCCGCGGGCCGCTACCCGATTGCGGTTGCGGCGATCGCGCTGCTCATCGCCGGCGTGTTCATGCCAACACCGTTGTACCAGCTCTATCATCGTGAGTGGGGTTTGACGCCCTCGCAGATCAGCGTCGTCTTTGCAATCTACGCCGCATCGCTGATTCCTTCGCTGCTGTTCTTGGGTGGAATCTCGGACGGAATCGGCCGGCGCAAGACGCTTCTGATCGCTATTGCGATTGCCGCGTTGGGAGCGCTTGCCTTCGCGTTTGCCTCAGGTCTGTGGTGGTTGATCGCCGCGCGCGCGTTTCAAGGCGTTGCGCTGGGCATCGGTCTTCCGACCGCGGTGGCAGCCGTGCGCGAATGGATGGACGATGCGATGCGCCCGCGCGCCGGGACCCTCGCGATTATCGGCACGAGCGTCGGCGCGGCGTTCGGTGCATTGGTCGCCGGTGTTTTAGCCGAATACGCACCACTCCCTAACACGCTGGCGTTTCTGGTGTACATCGCGTTGCTCGCGGGGCTTGCCGCTGCCGTCGCGAGTGTGCCCTCGTGCTCCCACCTCGGGCCGGCATCACATCAAGAATTTCCGACGATTCCGCGAGCGATCCGGCGGCCGTTTCTCATCGCCTGCGGTGAGTCGTTCGTCGGTTGGGCCACACTGGCCATCTTCGTTTCGCTGCTGCCCTCGTTCTTGGCACAAGGTCTCGATCTGCACAATCTCTTGCTCGGAACGCTGGTCGTTACAGACATGATGTTCGGCATGCTCGTTGCTTCCCTGACCGGTCGCGGGCTGCACAATCGCGCTGCGATCATCCTCGCGCTGCTCGGTCTCGGCGCGGGTTTCTGGATCTTGCTCTTGGCCGAGCCGCACCACGTGTATGCATTGCTTATCGTGGCCATTTTCATCGCCGGGCTCGGCAACGGCCTTTCGTATCTGGCCGGCCTCAACATCGTCAACACGATTGCGCCGCCGGATCACCGTGCTGAAACGCTCTCGGCCTTCTTGGTGGCGTGCTACCTAGGGTTCAGCCTTCCGGCGCTGGGCGTCGGAATAGCTGCGGACTTCGTCGGACTCTATAAGGCGATTTTCGCGGGAGCAATCGCGCTCGGTGTCATCGCCGTTGTGATGATCGTCGCGACAACGGAGCGTAATCTGCGGACCGATGGATAGTAACGCTGGCGTGTGGCACGAGCTCGACGTTTCAGCGTGGGCTCCCACGAAGCAGTCATTGCAGCTCTACTCGCAGATGCTCGGTAAGATCCGCCTCGCGCTTTCGCCGCCACAGCCGAACTGGATGTCTACCGCGCTCTATCTCAATCCGCGCGGGCTCACGACCGGCTCAATTCCCTGTGACGATTCGACGATCGAATGCCTGTTGGACGTGCACGATTCGGTCATAAGCGTCTCCAAGAGCGATGGCCGATCTCGGACGATTCCACTCGCGCCTTCTCGCACTGTAGCGCAGGTGTACGCCGATCTCGCGGCTGCGCTCGAGGCGCTAAACGTCGAATGCTACATCTCGACGGTACCGCAAGAAATTCCCGATACGACGCCGCTGAACGACGACCGGCGTGCGCGGGCATACGATCCGGCCGCCGCCTTGCGTTGGTTCCAAACCTATACTGCGCTGGCCGGGATCTTCGAGCGGTGGCGCAGCCGATTCTTCGGCCGCTCGGGCGTACAAGTATGGTGGGGTGCCTTCGACGTCGCATTGATGCTGTTCAGCGGCAAGCATGTCGCTCCGCCCAGCGACCGCGGCTACTTGTTGAAGTACGATCTCGACGCGGAGCTGATGAATGTCGGGCTCTATCTCGGAGACGAAACGACCCGGCCGTTCTTTTATGGCTACATCTATCCTGAGCCAAACGGCGCGCCTTCGCTCCCCATCCGTCCTACGACGGCCGCATGGTCGGCGCAGCTCAAAGAATGGGTACTTCCGTACGACGACGTGCGAAAGTCCGCCGATCCGGAGGCGACCATCCGAAACTTCATCGACGCGATATACGCGCACTGCTTCGATGCAGCCGGATGGGATAAGGATGCGCTCACCTATGATTTGCCGAAGGTTTTCGCCGCAAAGGGGACCTCACGATGAGCAGTGGCGATAAAACAATTCCTTGGGAGCACGACTACGAAAAGGCGCTCGAGCGCGCCGGCTCGGAGCAAAAGCTCGTCTTGCTGGATGTCTTCAATCCCGGTTGAGGGGGCTGTCAAGCGCTGGATACCGTGACGTATCCCGACGAGTCAGTAGTTTCCGCGATGCTTGCGAATGCGATCCCGTTTCAAATCGACAACACGAATAAAGACGCGTTCGTCATGTTGCATCGCCTGCACCACATCTGGACTCCCGACCTTCGCGTGCTCGATCATAACGGGGACGAGCTTTACCGCTGGGACGGATTCCTTCCGCCCTCGGAGTTTGTTGCGCGCATGTTGTGCGGCTTCGCCATGGCGCAGCTGCGCACCAAGCATTTCGAAGCGGCTGAAAAGCTCTACGCGGACGTGTTGCGTCGCTATCCGACGACATTTGCCGCGCCCGAGGCGCAGTACTATCTCGGTGTCGCTCGCTACCGGAACGATCCCGAAGGCGACGACCTCACGGAGCAGTGGGTGCAGTTGCGCTCCCTCTATCCTTCGAGCGAGTATCGCCTCAAGCAGTATTTCAAAGAACTACCAGAATAAACGCCACGATCGCGCCGCAGACCGTTGCGGCGAAGTTGACGGCGTCGTTGTCGAACCAGCGCAAGCCCCGGCGGATCACCGTCGGGGTTCCGCACGCGTGCGGATTGGTTTCGCACTCGCGCACGCACGCCGGGCAATAGCGTAGCGCCTGCAGCGTTGCACCGAGGATCGAATCGGCGATCGAACCCGCGACACCCCCCAGCAGCACCGGCCAAAGCGGAGCGACGTTGACGAGCGCCGCCACGACCGCGACGACGAGCGCGCCGGCGATTTGCGCCAGCGAGCCCTGCGCGGTGATTCCGCCCGAGATGCCGGGCGCAAGCGGCTTGCCCGTTAGAATCGATCGCGGCGCACCTTTGGCGAGCATGCCGATCTCGGTAGCCCACGTGTCCGCCGACGCGGCGGCGAATGCGCCCGCGAACGCTGCAAGCAGCGGTGCTCCGTAGCGCAACGAGAGCAGAATCGCGATGGCGGCAACGCCGCCGTTGGCCAGCACTTGCCACACGTCGCGGGCGCCCTGCTTGCCGATGTCGCCGAGCGCGCGCTTGCGCGTGCGCCCGATGCGTGAGAGTAGCGTCGACGGAATGAAAAAGGCCAGGAGCACCGCCGCGCCGTGCCAACCGGCGCCGATCAGGACCGCCGCGCCGATGAAGGCTGCCGCGATCGCGCCGTTCGTCGAAAGACCGAGTTTGCTCAAGTCAGCAATGCGAGATGCGCTTCGAGCGCGTCGAGCAATCCGTCGGTGGTAAAGACGTCGGCGACGACGTCGACGTGCAGGCCCAGCTCATCAGCGGCTTGCGCGGTGATCGGTCCAATGCAGGCAATCAACTTGCCGCGCGCTGCACCGCGGGCCGCTTCTGTGCCACCGAGTAACTCGACGAAGCCCCGCACCGTGCTCGCACTTGTAAAGGTGAAGACGTCCGCACGCGCAGCTTTTTGCGCAAGCTCGGGATCGACGTCGACGATCGTCTTGTACGCGGCCACGACGTGGGGAACGCGGCCCGCATCTTCGAGCATCTGCGGCAGCACGTCGCGCGCTTCTTGCGCTCGAAAGATCAAGACCCGATCGCCGGAGTGCGATGCCGCGAGCAAAGCTCGCGCGATCTCTTCGCTCACGAAGGCGGCTGGGACGAGGTCGGCACGCACGCCGAACGCGCGCAGGCGCTCGGCGGTCTTCGTGCCGATCGCCGCGACCCGCGTCGCACCGATGTAGCGCGCGTCGCTATCGAGCGCGGCCAGGCGGTCGAAGAACGCGTCGACGCCGTTTTGCGAGGTGAAGACCACCCAGCGGTAGCCGGCCAGATCGTCGATTGCGCGATGGGCCGCTGCCACGTCGTCGGGTGGGACGATCGCAATCGTCGAGGCAAGAATCGGTTCGACGCCGCGCGCGTAGAGGGCGCGCGCAAATTCCTGCGCTTGATGCGCGGGACGCGTGATCAACACACGTTTACCGAAGAGGGGCATCCGATCGAACCAGCGCAGCTTCTCGCGCAGCGCCACGACCTGGCCGACGACCACGATCGCCGGTGCGTGCAGACCTTCGCGCCGAACGTCCTCGGCAATCGTCGAGAGCGTGCCGGTGACCGTACGTTGTGTCGGCCGCGTCCCGTCTTGAATCACTGCGACCGGCGTTTGCGCCGAGAGGCCGCACTCGATGAGCCGCGCGCCGATCTGCGCAAGGTTTCCCATCGCCATCAAAAGCACGAGCGTACGATGTGGATCGGCGAGTTTGCTCCAATCGAGCGTCGACTGCGGCTTGGTCGGATCTTCATGGCCGGTGGCGACCGTGAACGCGGGATTGATCTCGCGGTGGGTGACTGGAATGCCCGCATAGGCCGGAGCGGCAATCGCCGAACTGATGCCGGGCACGATTTCAAACGGAATTCCGGCGTCGTGCAGCGTTTGCGCTTCTTCACCGCCGCGGCCGAACACGAACGGGTCGCCGCCCTTGAGTCGCACGACGCGTTTGCCCGCGCGCGCGCGCGCGATCATCAGGGCTTCGATCTCGTCTTGCGGCATCTCGTGCGTGCCGCCGCGCTTGCCGACATAGATGCGCTCGCAGGTCGCGGGTACGAGCGCCACGATCGGGTCGCTCGCGAGCGCGTCATAGAGCAACACGTCGGCGTCGCCGAGCGCCTGCGCGGCGCGAAGGGTGAGGAGGCCTGGATCGCCCGGTCCCGCGCCGACCAGGACGACGCGCCCGCTATTCACCGTCTTGGGCGCTACTCATCCGCGTCGGAAACGAGGGGCGCCGGCAACAGTTCGGCCATGCGGGCGGCGAGATTCAGTTCGAAGAGTTCGTCGAGTAAGCGTGCCTGAGCGATCGCTTCCGCGTGATTGCTCGTCGCCTTCTCGCGAATCCTGACCACGACCGAGTGCAAGAACTTCGAGACGATCGTCATCGACATGCCGGTAACCAGCATCTTTTCGCGCTCCGAAAGCTCCGGAGCGCGTCCAAAAAGCCGTGCCAGTTCGCTCGTCCGAATCGCTTCGGCCTTCTGCGTGAGCGAAGCAATGACGGGCACGGCGAGCCGTGACTGGTACCACGCGCCGAAGCGCGCGATAAATTCTTCGATGATCTCTTCCACCTGCGGTATCGCTTCGCGCCGCACGTCGAGCCGTTCATCGATCACCGTCTTCAAACCGTCGACGTCGACGAGTGTAACGCCCGGCAGCTCGCGAACCGACGGATCGGTATCGCGCGGAACCGCGATGTCGATGATGAAGAGCGGACGATCCGGCCGGCGTGCCATCGCCTGCGCGACGGTGTCGTGTTTGACGACGAAATGCGAGGCGCCGGTCGACGTGACCACGATGTCTGCAGCGGCAAGCGCGTCGACCAGGCCCGGCATCTCGATTGCTTCACCGAAACCGACCTCGGCGATCAATTCTTGCGCGCGCGAGATCGTGCGATTGGTGACGATCAGCCGCTGCGCGCCCTCGTCGCGCAAACGGCGAACCGCGGTGCGGCCCATCTTGCCCGTGCCGATGACGACGACGGACTTTCCCTCAAGCGGTCCAAGCCACAGCTTTGCGGCGTCGATTGCCGCGGTGGCGAGCGACGTCGATTCATCCCCGATCCGGGTTTGCGAGCGCGCGTGCTTGCCGGCGTTGAGCGCTTCGCGGAAGAGACGGTGCAGGCTTTTGCCGAGCGATTTCGCCTGCTGCGCCGCAATGTACGCATCCTTGACTTGGCCGAGAATCTCCGCTTCGCCGATGAGCATCGAGTCGAGGCCCGTCGAGACGCGGAAGAGATGTTCGATCGCCTGGCGCCCGAGCAGCGTATAGAGGTAGGAATCGAGATCGTAGCGTTCGCGTGCCTCGCCGTGGCCGAAATTCCCAAGGAACGAGCGCAACTGCGCAACGCCGGTCTCGTAGTCGTCGAGTTCCGCATAGATCTCGAGCCGGCCGCAGGTCTGCAGCATCGCGGCTTCTTTCACGGAGGAATAGTCGCGTAACGCAATCAGCGACTCGACCACGCGGGAGGGCGGAAACGCGTGGCGCTCGCGCACTTCGATCGGCGCAGTGTGATGCGAAAGACCAAGACAAACTAATGGCACTAAGCGTGCGCCTCCGAGGCGGCGTCGGCCGTAGTCAGCCAATGCGTGAGCATCGAGAGCTCGCCCGCGAGATCGACGTTACGCACCAGGACTGGCGCACGCAGGTGCAACGCCGTCGGCGCGAAGTTCAAGATCGCGCGAATCCCGGCGGCAGCCATGCTCTGCGCAATCGCTTGCGCAGCGGATGCCGGGGCCGCGATGACGCCGATGTTGCAGTCGGCGCGCGCAATATCGTGTTCCATACAAGTGATGTCTGCAACCGTGATCCCTTGCCAAGCTTGACCGACAACCGCCGGCGATCGATCGAAGATGGCGACGATACGAAACCGTGACTCGCGTGAGGTAATGAACGTTGCGAGCGCGTGGCCGAGATAGCCGAAGCCGGCAATCGCGAGGCGCCACTCATGTTCTAATCCTAAGACCCAGGCCAGCTGTTCGACTAGCGGATTGATAGCATATCCTTGCCCGCGGCGCCCAAGCGGCCCCAGGGAAGAGAGGTCCTTGCGGATCTGGGTGCTCGACATCGTGTGGCCGAGCCGCGCAGCGAGCCCCTGCGACGTGATCGTGCTCTCCCCTGCGGCGGCCGCTTCGCGCAGCGCCCGGTGGTAGGCATAGAGACGCGGAATTGCGGGATCGATCATGAGACGGTTGCGCGGATCTCGCAGAGGGCCGAGTCGGCGGCAGCGAGCGTCCGCTCGATGTCGCGCGTAGTATGGGCACTCGAGACGAAACCGGCCTCGAATTGTGAAGGGGCGAGGTAGATGCCGCGATCGAGCATGGCATGGAAGTACTTCGCGTAGAGGGCGACGTCCGACTTCATCGCGCTCTCCAAATCGGTCACCGGCCCCGGCGCAAAGAAATAGCCGAACAGCGACCCGGCGTACGCGGTTTGATGCGGCACTTCGTGTTTGCCGAAGATTTCGTGCAAGCCGTCGGCCAAGAGCTTGGTAAGCACTTCGAGACGTTCGTAGAGCGTCGCGTCGTCGCGCACGATCTTCAGGGTGGCGATCCCCGCGGCCATCGCCAGCGGATTTCCCGAAAGCGTGCCGGCGTGGAAGACCGGACCATCGGGCGAGAGATACGCCATGATCTCCTCGCGCCCGCCGAACGCCCCCACCGGCAAACCGCCCCCGATCACTTTGCCCAGCGTGGTGAGATCGGGCGTGACGCCGGT
The DNA here is from genome assembly GCA_963837195.1 of Vulcanimicrobiota bacterium. GTDB lineage: Bacteria > Vulcanimicrobiota > Vulcanimicrobiia > Vulcanimicrobiales > Vulcanimicrobiaceae > Aquilonibacter. Next base: position 1,556,754 of record CAWIMO010000006.1, on the reverse strand, counting down.
GCGCTCTTGCACGCCGCCGCGCGCCACCCGAAAACCGGTCAGCACTTCGTCAAAGATCAGCACGGCTTTGTAACGCGTGCAGATCTCACGCAGGCGTGCGAGGTACCCTTCATGCGGCAATACCAGCCCCATGTTTCCGACACACGGTTCGACGATGACGCAGGCGATTTGCGATCCAAACTCGGCGAAGGCGTTCTCCAGCGCTTGCGCGTCGTTGTACGGAACGACGATCGTATCGGCGGCCACGCTCTTGGGAACGCCCGGCGAGTTCGGTACGCCCAGCGTCAGTGCACTCGAGCCGGCAGCAATCAAGAACGAGTCAGCTGCGCCGTGATAGCAGCCCGCGAACTTGACGATTTTGTCGCGTCGCGTGTAGCCGCGCGCTAGACGCACGGCGCTCATCGTGGCCTCCGTCCCGCTCGAGGTAAAGCGCAGGCGTTCGACGCTAGGAACCATCGCGCAGATGAGTTCGGCAAGCTCGCTTTCTGCTTCGGTCGGCGTTCCGAACGAACTCCCGCGCGCGGCCGCCGCGGAGATGGCCTTGACGACTGCGGGGTGCGCGTGCCCGAGAATGAGCGGCCCCCACGAGAGCACGTAATCGATGAATTCATGGCCATCGATGTCGCAAATCATCGCCCCGGCGCCGCTCTTCATGAAAACCGGTGTACCGCCGACCGCTTTGAACGCGCGCACCGAAGAGTTGACGCCGCCGGCGATGACATTTTTGGCCCGCGCAAAGGCCGAGATGGAGCGCTCGAAGTTCACGGAGTCTGCGCCAGCTGCGAGAGGTCGGCGCTCGTGTTGATGTTCGCGAACGTACGTGCATCGCACGCAACCCGCCGTACGCGCAAGCGTGCGAGCAGTGCGTGCATCGAGGCGTCCTCGCCGTGCAGACATTCCCATGCTTCGCGCACGAGTGCATCGCGGTCGTAGAGCGCGGCGAGCGGCTCGAGGCGGCCGTCGTGTTGGGGGACAACGGCTTCGTCGCCGTCATTCCAGGCCTGCAGAAGCTGCGCGATCAGCGCGCTGGTGATCAATGGCGCATCGCCGGCAGCGGCAAAGATCCGCGACGTCTTCGCTTCATACGCGGCCGAGAGCAGGCCGCCGAGCGGACCGCGATCGGGCCAGCGATCTACGACGATGGGGCATTCCAGCAGCGAATCGAGCGCATCGGAAAACGTATCGCGGCCCGCAATCATTACCGGTGCGACATCGCGCAGATGGCGGTAGACGCGCGCGAGGAGCGGTTCGCCGTCGAAGCTCGCCTCGAGTTTGCCCGGAAAGCGCGTGGCGCGTCCGCCTGCGAGGATCACGATCGTCAGATCAGCCCTTCGAGGCTCGCCCTTGGCGAGCACATCAGGTGACTTGTGGCTGCACGTTGCGCGTACTCCTTTGCGAAGTAAGTGATAATGACGTCGGCACCCGCGCGGACGAAGGAAACCAAGAGCTCATCGATGGTGCGCTCGCGCTCGAGCCAACCACGTTCGATCGCAGCCTGCACCATCGAATACTCGCCGCTGACGTTGTAGACGGCGATCGGTACGTCGAAGGTGTCGCGTGCCATGCGGACGATGTCGAGATACGGTAGCGCCGGCTTGACCATGATGACGTCGGCACCTTCCTCGATATCGAGCGTCATCTCGCGCATAGCCTCGCGCGCATTGGGCGGATCCATCTGGTACGAGCGACGGTCGCCGAACTGCGGCGTACTGTCCGCCGCCTCGCGAAACGGGCCGTAAAACGCCGAGGCATACTTCGCGCTGTACGCCATGATCGTGACGCCGGTGAAACCGTGCGCATCGAGCGCGCGCCGCAGCGCCTCGACGCGGCCGTCCATCATGTCGGAGGGCGCGATGCAGTCGACGCCCGCTTGCGCGTAGGTGAGCGCGGTGCGCACCAATAGCTCGACCGTCTTGTCGTTGTCGACCTCGCCATGCTCGTCGATGATTCCGCAATGGCCGTGATCGGTGTATTCGCAATTGCACAGATCGGCTATCACATACGTCTGCGGCTGTGCGGCTTTGATTGCCGCGATGGTCCGCTGCACGATACCGCCCGGATCGTAGTTGCTCGAGGCTGCGGCGTCCTTGCGATCGGGAATGCCGAAGAGCAAAACGCTACGAACGCCGAGCGAATGGAGTTCCTGCGCTTCGGCGACCGCCTGGTCCATCGTAAAGCGCGAGATGCCGGGCATCGACGAGATCGGTCCCGCATCGCTCTTGCGCGCAACCACGAACATCGGCATGACGAGCGCATCGACGCGTACGTGGTTCTCGCGAATCATCGAACGCACGACCGGCGTGCGGCGCAGGCGCCGCGGGCGCACGTTCATCGCATCTCCAGTCGTCGCGCAACTGCGGCAACGAACGCGTCGATCGAGGCATCGGGCGCGACGATGTCGGGCGCAAATCCCGCTTCGCTGGCCGCAGCGCCGGATTGCGGGCCCATCGCCGCGACCAGCGGCCGCACCGCCTGGCCGCGCAGCCACTCGAGGTATGGGCGGGCTGCCGCGACCGACCCGCTGGACGGAAAGAGAAGCATTTGCGGAATCGTGTTCATCAGGTCCGAGCCGGTTTCTCCCTCGCGCAGCTCGACCACTTCGACCCCGCGGCCGCGAAGCTCGGCGGCAATTCGGCTTGGGCGATCTTGGGTGCGCGGCAGGAGCACGCGTGGATGGGCCAGCCGATCGCGAGCGATGGCGAGCCTCGCGGCGAGCTGCTCGCCGAGCTTGCGCGATGCTTCGAGCGAATCGACAGCTGCTTCGACGCGTTCGCGCAGCATGGTACCCCCGGCGACGGCAAAGGCCGCGTCGACCGTCATCAACGCGCCGACCAGTTCTGCGTGCACGCCGAGTGGTGCGCTGCAGCCGGCACGCAGGGAGCGCAGCACGGCACGTTCGGCTTCGACGCACCATTGCGTGACTTCGTGATTGACGGCTTCGCGTAGCTCGCCGGAAAGCTGCTCGTTGCCCGCGAGCGTCTCGATAGCGAGCGCGCCTTGCCCCACCGCCGGCACGACGCGGCGCGGATCGAATGGAACCGTGTGTGTCGCTTGGATCCCAAGCCGGAGCAGACCGGCCATGGCGAGCACGATCGCATCGTAGTGGCCGTCGCGCAATTTTCGCAGTCTCGTGTCGACGTTGCCGCGTAAGCTCTCGTAGCGCAGATCCGGACGCAGAGCGTGCAGTTGCGCGCGGCGGCGTTCGCTCGACGTGCCCACGACCGCACCCGGCGGCAGTGCATCGAAGCTCGCGTAGCGTTCGCTGCAGAAGGCATCGCGCGCGTCCTCGCGCGCCGAGATCGCCGCAAGTTGCATCCGGGGATCCAGCTCGCCGGGCAAGTCCTTGCACGAGTGGACGGCGTAATCAGCGCGGCCCTCGAGCAGCGCGACTTCGAGCTCCTTGACCCAGACGTTGACGCTACCCAGCTCGCTGACCGGACGATCTTGCTCGCGATCGCCGGTCGTTGCGATCGTTTCGATCGTCGTCGCAATCCCGCGCCGCGCAAGCGCGGCCGCGACCAACCGCGCCTGTGTGATCGCCAGCGCGCTGCCGCGTGACGCACAGGTTACCTTGGTCCCTAGCCCTTCGAGGCTCCCCTTCGAGGCTCGCTGCGCGAGCGCCTCAGGGTGACAGATTCGTTCTATCGTTTCTTCGACTTCGTGTTCGGCTTGTACCGGGTTCATGTGTGCCAGTTCGTCGATCGGAAGGTCGGCAAGTTCGCGCATCACCGCGCCGCGTTGCGACGGCTCGAGCACGGTCCGCACGTAGGTGCGCATGCGCGCGATCGTGCGTGCAGCGGCGGCATAGTCTGGACCAAACCGTTCGCGCAGTTCGCGCGCGATGCGCTGAGCAAACGCCGGCGAGCTGCGCCCCGAGTCGATGGCAAACGTCATCTCGCCGATGCGAACCGTCGTTTGCATGGTGAAATCGCCGTCGTCGGGATTCGTCGCATCGCAGACCAGAATTTGCGCGGCCCGTGCATCGGCGACGACCGCGGCGTTGATCTCGGGACGATCGGTTGCAGCGATGACGATATCGCAAGCCAGCACGTCGCCGCTCGCGTACGCCCGTTCGTGAAGTACGGCGCCGGGACGGTCGAGCAATGCACGCAGACGCGCGTCGATCGACGGCGCGATCGCGGTGAGGGCGAATCCGGCCTCGAGCAACGCTTCGGCCTTGCGGAACGCAACGTTCCCGCCGCCGACGATCAGCGCTCGACGCCCGTCGGCGCGCAAGGAAATCGGGAGCATGGACAACGGATGACTTCCGCACCAGGGTGCCAAACACCGTCCGTCCATATGGAGAGACCCGCGCGTGCGGCTTTTGTCGGCGCACTCATCGCGGCGCTGATCACGCTGCCTGGCCTCGGCGTCGGGACGCTGTGGGATAACAGCGAGACGGCCTACGGTGAGGTCGCACGCGAGATCCTCATTACCCATGACTGGATCGTCATGCATCTCAACGGCCAGCCGTGGTACGTGCAGCCCCCGCTCTACTTCTGGATCGGCGCCGTCTTCGCGCATCTGCTCGGCGTGACGTCGTTTGCATTGCGGCTGCCATCGGCGATCGCGACGATTTTGATGGGCGCGATGACCGGCTATGCGGTCGCGCGCCAGGCCGGTACGCGCATCGGTATATATGCAAGCGCCATCCTTTCGAGCTCGCTGATGCAAGCCATTATCGGCCGCCTCGCGATCATGGATGCGTTGCTCGACATGGCGGTCGCGCTCTCCGTGTTCTGGTGGTTCCGCGGGCTTGAATCCGGTCGCGGACGTTACTTTATCTACGGCTGCATTGCCGCCGGATTTGGGTTCCTTGCCAAAGGACTCGTGGCGCCGGTCATGGCCCTCATGGTCATCGTGCCCTATGCGATCTGGGATTGGCGCAACGAGCCGGTGCGCTTGCCGTCGTGGCGCACGTGGATCGGCGGCGCGTTCGCCTTCGGGCTGGTCGTTGCTCCGTGGATGATTGCGATCGCGGTGGCGGCCGGCCCGCACGCGTTCGAACGCATGATCGTGCATTATACTTTCGGACGTTACACCGGCGTGATCGAGAATCAGGCCGGCCCGTTCTGGTACTATTTGCCGGTGCTGATCCTGGGCTTCTTCCCGTGGATCGCGTTCCTTCCGGTGAGCATCGCCTACGGCATCACCGCATTGCGCAACACCGCGACGCCGCCGAACCTCGCACGGCTGTGGCGCTTGGCATTTACCTGGATCATCGTGCCGCTGCTGTTCTTCAGTTTCGCCCAAACGAAGTTGCCGAACTACATTGCATTGGAAGTCCCGGCGTTGGCGCTGGTCGTAGCACTCTGCTTCGACGCTGCGGTGAAGAAGGGGGCGAGCCGCTCCATCGTGCTTTCAACCGCGAGCGTGCCGATCTTCATCGGCTTGTGCGCAATTGCCATCATTCTATTCGTGCGCGACAACAAGCTCGGCAGCTCGGCACAGGCGGTCACGCCCGACTTGATTCAAATGGGTGCGTCGATCGGGATCGGCGCGATCGTCACTGCGATCTTGTTTGCGCGCCGCACCACGATGGAAGCGGCCCCGTACGTGCTCGGATTCGCGATGCTCGTAGCGGTCGACATTCTCGCCGTCGGCGCGCTACCGCACGCCGAGCCGTTCAAACCGGTGCCGCAGCTGGCGGCCATCATCCAGCACGAGCGTCAGCCCGGCGACATCGTGGCCATTCAAAGTTTTCGGGGCGCCAATGCTCTAGTGTTTTACACGCAGCCGCACGTGTACGCGCTCGCGCCGCCCGGCGCGCGCAAGAGTGACGAAGGCGTGCCGGCGCGCAGCGTGTTGTGCACGCACGATCGCATTTGGCTCGTCGCGCCGTTGCGGCGTCCGGCGTTCGATCCAACCTATGGACGGACGCGCCGGTTGATCGCATCGCGCGAAACCGGCGCGCTCTATCTTATCGATGGCCCAAGTTGCAGCAGTTAACTTCGGCGTTTAGGGTTGGGACGATAAGTTGTTATTTAATCTGTGACACGGTAACAGGCGAAGCTTTGTTCGGGCCGAGGCCGCCGCGAATGTAGGTGATGACCGCGGCGAGATCCGACTTCGAGAGCGTGCTCTTCCAAGGCGGCATCTGCGCCCCATAGGTTTGCCCCATGATCGTTTGTCCGTGCAGGCCGTTTTCGACTACCTTGATGACCGCATCGGCATTACCGGTCACGAACGGATTGCCGGCCAGCGGCGGCGCAAGGCCCGATTGACCTTGACCGTTCGTGCCGTGACACGAGATACAATTCTGCGAAAAGACCGCGGCGCCGTTACCCGCTGCCGCGGATGTGCCGCCGCTGGTCGCTGCCGTCGCGGCCTCCGCCGGAGCGGCAAGGACTTGCGCTTCGGGAAGTGATGGCGTCCCAGCGGCCTCTTTCGCTTGAATGCCGAGTTGAGCATAGACCGTGAGCGCAGCGATGGCGACAACGATGAAAAACGTTGGCCAAAGGATCTTGCCGCGCGAACCAAAGGCGCGCGTCGTGCTGCGATCGAGCCACGGCAAGAGCAGGACGACCAGCAGGCCGATCGTCGGTACGACGATTGCCGCGAGCATTTCAACCCACGGCGCGTTCGCTTGCGACGCGAGAAACGGAATTTGGCCGAATAGCCACGGCACAAAGTTCAGCAGACCGAACAAGAACAGAAAATACCAGGCCGGATACGGTGTAAACGCGGCATTGGTAGGATCGGCCTTTTGATCGAGATACGGCGGAGCAAATAGCGCCAGCGCGAGAATAATGATGAAGACGAAGAACGAGACCGCGCCGTCCATGAACATCTGATCCGGCCAGAAGCGATCGGGTTTGAGCTTGCGCGGATCATCGACCACCGGACCGGCGGAGCCGTTGTGCCGGAAGATCGCCAGATGCGCAGCGACCAAGAGCACCAGGATCGCCGGCATCAACCACACGTGCAGGCCAAAGAAACGATTGATGGTGTTGGTGCCCATGACCGGGCCGCCTTGCGCGATCAGTTGAAGAATCGCGCCGCCGGGCGGCAAGCCCGCGATGTTTAGCGAGACCTGCGACGCAAAGTACGCATCCATATCCCAGGGCAACAGATAGCCGGTGAGCCCGAGCACGAGGGTGACGAGCAGAAGCAACACGCCGACGACCCATTGCAGCTCGCGCGGTGATTTATACGATCCCCAAATCAGCACTTGCAGCAGGTGCAGGAACACGAGCGCGATCATCGCCGAGGCGCCCCAGTAGTGGATGGAGAGCAGCGCGTGCGTCCACGGATTCAGGTAGATGGCGCGCGTCGACTCCCACGCCGTGCTGGCCGACGGGGCATAGAAGAACGTGAGGAAAATACCGGTCACGATCTGCAAGATCATCGCGAACAGGGTCGCGCTGCCGAAAACGTACCAGTAGCTGGCGCCGCCCGGGATGTCCTCCGTAAGGAATTCCTTCGCCAACGAGACGAAGCCGGTGCGCGACTCGAGCCAGTTGAGCATCGCTATGCGAATCCTTCCTTACGATTGGTACGAGATGATCACGCGATTGGGAATGCCCGACTGATAGCGGATCCACATGACGTCGGCGATTCCGCTTTGCTCGCGGAGCGGGAGCGGATCGAGGCCGCGCGGCGCGGGGCCGGCGACGTGCTCACCGTAAAAGTCGAATTGCGATCCGTGACACGGACACTGAAACCGTGTCGCACTGTCGTTCCACACCGGGCGGCAACCGAGATGCGGACAGATCGGGCTAAAGATCACGAAGTTCATGGTGACGACGGTGTACGCGCCGTCGAAGTACGGCAGCGTACCGCTCTTGGGCAGATCGGTACGTTCGGCATCAAATTTCTGCTTGTCGGTCTTGATGCCCCACACGTATTCGCCGGTCGATTGTTCGGGCAAATACGAATCCTGCGACTTCAGCTGAAACTCTAATTTGACCGGTTTGCTCGCCGCGCCTTGCAGCGACGTAAATTCGTCCGCGGTGAGCGGCGCCCACGTGCCTTTGCTGCTCGAGCCCTCTGGAATCAGCGATCCGACGATCGGAATCACGAGACCAAGGCCAACGATGCCGCCGATAGCCAGGGTCGCATTGGCCATAAAACTGCGGCGGCTGATCTCTTCAGGCGTGCCGGGATCATCGTAAGCGCTATGAATCTTGCGCAGGCCCCCGTTTGGGGCGCCGGCTTCAGCATGGTTGGACAACGTACACTCTCCGGAAAGCTGAGTCTTCGGGGGCTAGCCCGCTAGCCCAATTCCCAAGGATTGTACGGCCGCCCTCTTCGCTCGTGCTATCGGGAAAGTCAACGGATCGGCAACGCCGGCTTTTGCGATGGCCGCGAGCTTCTCAGGGTTTCGCGTCACGCCTACAGACCGTCGAGCGCGCCGTCGGCCACCAAAAGGAAGCCCGGCAGGCCATTGATCGCAGCAGGACGGACCTCGGCCTGTGCCGCGCCTTTGCGCGTGACACCGATGAGGAAGCGTCCGACGCGATCGGTGCCGTGTAGCGGCTTGATTACGGCCGGCTTTTTGCCACCTGCGCGCGCAAGCGATCGAGCGCAAGATGCGTGAACTCCTCGGCTTGCGTCATACCGGCAGCGGCACGACGTCGGTACTGCCGACGTGGACGCGCTGGCGCCGCGGATTCGAAAAACCTGACGCGAGCGTCAGAAGCGGACTATACTCAGCGCATGAGCCCGCTCGCCCGAGGGATGCTGCTTGTCGCGAGCCTGCTGTCGCTGGTCGGGACCGCACCTGCACTTCCCGGCGCTCCCGGCGTCGTCATTCTCGAGCCGGGCGTCGCGCCGTCATCGCGCGGCCGCGTCTTAGCGGCAAAGCTCGCCGCTGCCGGATACGCAACGCTCATCGCGACCGGGGATCCACTCGGCGCGGCCGAGACGCTGCGTCAGCGCCCGGGCGTGCGCGCCGATGACATCGCGCTCGTTGGCTTCGGCGACGGTGCGTCGAGCGTCCTTGCGGCGATCGTCGAGCCGTACGCGCTCGATGTTGCGCAGCCGCCGGTGTTTCGTGCGGCCGTGGCGTTCGATCCGAATTGCGCGCGTCGCTACGGCGATTGGACCGGGTCGCTGACGGGAGAAACATCGGGTACAAGCGGCGCGCCCCATGGTGGCGGACCGGCGCCCGGACTTTTTCGCACGGCAACGCCGCTGTTGATCGCGGGCGGAGCGGGCCCGTGTCGTGACTTGGCGCGGTATTCGTACACGCACGAATATTTCGTCGACGACATGAGCGTTGCGGGCTTCGACGTGATCGAGACGTTTATCGCGGAAAATGCGCAGTATTCCGTCGTCAACTTTCCGTCGTCGCAGAACGGCACGAGGTTGACCGCCGAGCTGACGATGCCGGCATCCTTTCGCGGACGCATTCCGGTCATCATCATCTCGCCTGGTACCGCCGGCATCGAAGGCTTTCCGTTTTGGGAGCGGCCGTGGGCGCGACGGTTGCGCAATTTGGGCTACGCCTCGCTGATCGTCGATAGCTATATGTCGCGTCATTCATCGTGGAAGCCTATCTTGCCGCGCAGCCGTTCGCGCGCTCGGCATCAATCGGGTTACTCGGGCGTTCGAGCGGCGGAACCGCCGTGCTTGCCGCGATCGTAGGGCCGCGGCCGGCGCCGTTTGCCGTGGCCGTGGCCGATTACGGCTATTGTCAACTCGCGTACGGCGCGTGGCCGGGCGGAACGCCGGCGCCGAGCGCATCGCTTGCCTATCGGACGAACGTTCCACTGCTCATTCAAGTCGGGGCCAACGACACGACGGTTTTCGGCCGCCGCGTGCAAGGCGTTGGTCGCCAGTGCGCGCGATGCCGGAGAGCATATCGATCTCGTCGTCTATCCGAACGTCGGACATCGTTTCGATGCGGGCGTCGTCGAAACGCCCGGTGCGATCGTGCGCGCGTCGGAGCAGCGCATTGCCTCGTTCATCGAAGCGCACGTACCGCCGCACTAGCAGCCGCACGAAGCACCTACATTTTGTAGCTGTGCAGGCCGCTGATCCAGATATTGACGCCGAGGTAGGTGAAGATCACGAGAAAGAAGCCTGCGACGCTCACCCAGTTCGTGCGCAGTCCGCGCCAGGCGCTGCGTGTGTGCAGATGCATGTAGGCGAGGTAGACGATCCACGTGCACAAAGCCGCCGTCTCTTTGGGATCCCACTGCCAATAGGCGCCCCAGGCTTCCTTCGCCCACGCGGCACCGGTAATGATGCCGATCGAAATCAGGGGCAAACCGATTGCAACCGCGCGATAGACGATGACGTCGAGCTGCGCTAGCGGCGGGAGTGTCTCGAGCCATTGCGCCAGCCGGTCGCCGTTTGCGGCCGCGGTTGTAAGCGCAGGCGTGTCGCCACGCACGCTCATCGTCATACCGGTTCCGGCGAGTTCGACCGTTGAGACGGTCGCAGCGACCCGCGCTTCCGCGTAATACTTGATCAAATAGATCACCGAGAAAACGAATGCCACCAAAAACGCGGCATACGAAGAAACGACGATCGGCACGTGGATTTTCGCCCAATATGACTGCAGCGACGGCACCGCGGGCATCGTTCCCTCGTTCCAAGTAACACCGTAGGCGAGCGCGATCGCGGCGAGCGCGAGCACGAAGCCGCCTGCGTACCAGGCTTTATATCGCCAGGCCATGCCGATGAAGATTGCCACCGACATCGCGGCAAAGAGCGAGAGCGAGCCGTACAGATTGAGCAGCGGCCAAATGCCGGTAAGCTCCCAGCGCACGAAGAGCTGCGCAAACTGCGCGACGCAGCCGACGATCGCGAGCGGAACGCCCAAATTGCGCAGCCACGTTTCGCGCGAGAAGAAGTATGCGAACAGTGCCAAAGCGCCGAAAACGTAGCACGCGATAGCGACGATCATGAGCAGCTCGTCGGCCTGCAGATGTCCGTTCATGGTGTCTCCCCCCCATATTCGGACGAAAATTCCGAAATGAGGCCGCGGAACTGTGATTCGAACATGTCGTACCCTTTGACGGTCGTTGCCGCCATACCAACCGTCCAGCGTCCGCCGGGCGCCGGGTCCACGCGCGCGTAGAGTCGCGCGGGCAGAAAGTAAAACGAGATCAACAACCCGGCCACCAGGACCAGTGCGCCGATACCAACCAACGGAACGCCCGGATCGTAGCGATACTGAAAGCCGCTATAGAGTAGATAGCGGCTCGGGACGAGGCGCCAGCCGCTCCCAAGATCGACCCAGCTATGCAGTGGAACGATCGCGCTGCCGGCCGGCTGCCCGGCGTCGCTGACCGTGAGAATGACGGCGGGATTATTGACGCGCGGATCCGCCGACGGCATGCTGCTGGCGCGATCGACCGTCGGCACGAAGCGGTCGTAGCTGACGGTCAAGCGTGTGCCGGGGACGTCGAAGTTTTGGCCTTCGAGCAGCGCGCGCTGCGAGAGCGCCGGCACCGCTTTGCCGTCGTGCGAGAGCGTAAAGCGCATAGCAAAGCCGTAGCTCGCCTGATAGTAGAGCGTGCCGTCGACGTCGATAGGATGATTCACGCGTACCGTCATTGGCTTGGGCACGCCGTCGTTGCCGATAACGGTCACGTGCGACACGTAATCCGTCGGTTGATAAACCATTCCGCCTTTGGTGAGCACCGGCGTGATCGTGTATGCGAAGTCATTCAAATGCAGAATCGCTTTGGTCTGCGGAATTTGCACCGACTGCCCGGTGACGACCACCGTGTCGCCCGAGAATCCGCGCGCCCAGTAGAGGGTCGTGCCGGCGGCGATGATCACGAAGCCGATATGCGCGACCAGTACGCCGCGCCGCGCCCAGTTATGCTTGTCGGCGAAGGTCCACTCGGTGCCGTCGAACGCGCGCTTGCGCAGTTGCCAGCCGCGTGAACGGAAGAAACCTTCGACCCGCTCGCGTACGCTCGATTCGTCGCCGGTGACGTCGATGCTCGCGTGTAGCGGAATCTTGTCGATCTTGACCGGCCGGAGTGGCGGCAGACGCGCGGGGATCACGCGTTTGAACGTGCAGACCGTCAGCGAGGTGAGAATCAAGGCGATGATGCCCACGTACCACGGCGAGTGATAGATATTGTCGAAACGCAAGCGTAGGATCGCGCGCGCGATCGGGGCTGGATAACTGCTGAAGTAGATGCCCGGATCCTTACCCTGGTCGACGATCACGCCGATCAGCGTCAAGATGCCCCAGACGACGAACAGGCTAACCGCAAACAGCACGTTCCCAAACGTGCGGACGAAGTCACTATAGTAGCTGTTGAGCGCTAGCTTCTGGACCACGATGCTTCAAAGATACGGATGATCCAGATCGAGACCTCATACAAAACGTACATCGGTGCCGCCAGCAACGCCATGGTCATCGGATTGCCGTCGGGCGCGGCGATGCCTGCGGCAACCACGAAGCCGAAGAGCGCATGACGGCGATAGCGCCCAAGCCAGGCGCCGTTGACGATACCCAGGCGGGCGAGCCCGACCAGCACGATCGGGAGCTGAAAGATGATGGCGAAAAGCGCGAGGAGGATGAGTACGAAATTGATCGTGTCGGCAACGCCGAAGGTCGGCGTGGCGACGGCGTCGGTTATGCCGATGAGTGCGGCGACAACGCGCGGCAGTACGATGAAGTGCGCAAACGCAAGGCCCAGTGCAGCGAGTAGCAACGACGGCACGATGAAGCTGTACACCATGCGCCTGGTGCGCGGGTGAATGGCCGGCACGACGAACATCCACGCTTGATAAAACAGCACCGGAAGCCCGAGCACGATGCCGCCGATCAGCGAGAACTTGAATTCGGTGAAGATGACGTCGGCTGGACCGAACGCGTGTAGCGCTATCCCGTGGAAGTAGGCTTGCACCATCCACTTGATGGCGAATTGCGAGGGCCAAAACAGCACGACGGCGATCCCGCCGACGGCCGCGATCGAGATCAAGAGACGTGTACGGAGCTCCCGCAGGTGCTCCGTAAACGGCATTTCCTTTTGATCCCACATGGATTCAGCGCTTTGCGCTGAATCCGTTACGTTCGGATCGCTTCGCAATCCGATCCGTTCTCGTAAATCCACGTGAGCGCTTTAGGCTTGCGTGCCTTTGCCTGGGGTCGGCGGCGGAACGGCCTCGCCGGCCACACTGCCGGCTTGCACGTTCTCCATTACGTCGGCGTGCTGCGCCTCCATTCGTTGGCGAGCCTCTTCGCGGGCGCGCGCGGTGGCTTCGTCCGCCTCGATCTGGCCCATCACGAATTCCTTTTTGGCCTGACCCGCGCTGCGGGCGAGCTTGGGCAGCTTGTCAATTCCGAACAGAAGCGCACCGACGACCAAGATGCCGATGATGATCGGCGCGTCGATCAGCGCGAGGACGGGGTGAAACATGGAGGTTCCTTTCTATTCGGCGGCCAGCGCATCGGCCAACCGCCGCATCTCTTCCTTCGCCGCGCTTGGGGGCAAAGGCTCCAGCGCGGCCTTGGCGCGCTCGGCGTACCCGGCAATCTCAGCGCGCGTGTTGTCGAGGCCGCCTTCTCGCGCGAGGGCGGCCACGACACCCGGAATGCCGGCGTCGCCGGATCCGCCATAGAAACGCGCGACGGCCTCGTAAAATTCCCGGTTGCCTGCTCGAAGCGCAAGTACCACTGGAGCGGTCATTTTACGCTCGCGCAAGTCATTGCCGACCGGCTTACCGAGCGAGCGTTCATCAGCGATCATGTCGAGCAGATCGTCTTTCATTTGAAAAGCAATGCCGTAGAAATCGCCGTAGGCGCGCATCGCGCCTATTGCCTCGGCGCTACCGCCGCCGACGATCGCGCCGCACGCCGCGGAGGCGGCAAAGAGCGACGCGGTCTTTTTGCGCGCGATCTCGACGTACCCGTCGAGCGCCAAATCGAGATTCCCGAGCGCTTGGAGTTGCAACACTTCACCATCACAGATATCTGCAAGTGTTGCTGAAAGAATGTTCGGCACCGGATGCGGATAGTTCGCGGTGACGTTTTTGAAGATCCACGCGAAGAGGTAGTCACCGGCTAGCACCGAGACGCGATTCCCGAAGTCGACCGCCGTGGCGTTGACGCCGCGACGCTTCTCGGCGTTATCCACCACGTCGTCGTGGATCAGCGTTGCGACGTGGATCAGCTCCATGTAGGCGGCTAAATGCAGATGGCGCTGCGGATCGTCCCCACACGCAGAGGCCGCAAGCAGCGTGACGCGCGGACGTAGGCGCTTTCCGCCGGCCGCCAGCATACGCCGAACCGCTTCGGTGATGATCGGATTGTCGGTCGAGAAGGTCGCGCGGAAGAAGTGCTCGACCAGGTCGTGCAGATTCGATTCGTCGCTGCGCAACGTACTGGCCACTGGAGTTTTCATAAATAAAATAAACTGCTTCGTTCCGTAGTGAACGGCGATCGATCCGCCCATCAGCCGCTCGAATCCCGCATCGCTAAAGCCGGTGCGGCTAAAGCGCTCGCGCAAGTCCTCGGCACCGGGATGATGCGTTAGCGAATTCGGCAAGTACGTGTATGCCGCGCGCGAGCCGCCGACCATACCGCCGATCAGCGGCACGAGCCGATAGAAATAGACGTCGAAGAATCGCTTAAAGAGCCGATTCGGCGCTTTACTCACGTCGAGATTCACGAAGCGCGCCCCGGGTTTGAGCACGCGACGAATCTCGCGCAGGACCTGATCGATGTCGACCACGTTGCGCAGACTGAATCCCATCGTTGCACCGTCGAAGCTATTATCCGCAAAGGGCAGCGCCATCACGTCACCTTCGACGAAGGTCGCGGCCCCGCGCGCCTCGCGGCCGGCGCGGGCGCGCGCCCCCTCGAGCATCGGTGCGCAGAAATCGATGCCGGTGACCTGCAGCGACGAATCCGTTCGCAGAAGATGAAAGACGACATCGCCGGTTCCGCAGCACAGGTCGAGCACCGCGCCCCCGCGCGGCGGTGCGAGCAGTGCGATCGACCGCTTGCGCCAGCGCTCGTCCATACCCGCCGTAAGCACGCGATTTGCCGCATCGTAGCGCGGGGCGATGCGTGCGAACATCTCGCGCACGAACGCGCCCTTGTCACTGCCCGGGGGAATGGGTACCTGGGTCGCCATGAGAGTCTGGGCTCTTCTCCTCTAGCTATGGCGCACCTTTGTCGTGATGGTAGCGCTGATGATGACATTGAGTTCGACCGCAGAGCTCCTTTCGAGGATCGAGCGCGCGCGCGACGTCTCGCTTATCGCCTATACCTTGCCGAAGGGCCGCGTGCTCGACGGCCTAGCGGCGGCCGCCAAGGCCGGCACGCACGTGCGCGTTCGACTCGAGGGCTACATTTATAAGGATGACGGCGGCGTAACGGCGGCCAACGCCGCGGCAATCGCCGAGTTGCGCGCGGCGGGTGCCGACGCGCAACTCGTGCATCCCGATCAACGTGCGCCCGATGCTATGCTGCACTGCAAGGCCGCACTCGTCGACGGGGAACTGTTTCTCGACGACCGCAACTGGCCCGACGACGGTGCGGATACGATCCTGCGCGACGATTTTTCCCGCGATGCGCGGATCGTTGCCGACGCGGTTGTGGAGCGCGAAGATGCGCCAACCCCGTTTTTCGCGGTTGCGAAACGCGAGTCGCTCGCTTCCGAGGCGCGGTTGTTAAACGAAGCGCGCCGCGGCGACGACGTGATCGTCGAGAGCGAGTCGTTCGGTGCGAACAATCGGGTGTATTCGGCGCTCGATGCGCTCGGACGAGCGGACGCACACGCGCGCCTGCTCGTGAGCGCGCGCGATATGCAGGGCAATGCGAACGAGCAAGGCGCGCTGCGGA
Source organism: Vulcanimicrobiota bacterium (assembly GCA_963837195.1). Classification (GTDB taxonomy): domain Bacteria; phylum Vulcanimicrobiota; class Vulcanimicrobiia; order Vulcanimicrobiales; family Vulcanimicrobiaceae; genus Aquilonibacter. The sequence goes on along the minus strand of CAWIMO010000006.1, from coordinate 1,540,991 downwards.
AGTTATCTGCGGACGGCGTGAGCATCCGCGTCTGCGACGCCGACGAGAAGTTTGCTGTCGTGCGGGAATCGCGCGGATGGATCGGTTCGGCCAATGCGACCGCTTCTTTCGATCACCCCGATCAGTTCGATTGGGGCGCGCGCACCGACGCGCCCGCGATCCTTGCCCACGTGCGCCGAACGTTCGAAGAGCGCTGGCAGCAGGCAGCGCCGCTGGCTACGGCGTTGCGGCTGGCTTCATAATCAACTCGAGCATGTCGGGGGTATTCGCAATGCGTTCGAGGTGTGGATAGAGCGGTCCGTCGTGATAGTCGATCGTCAGCGTCGTGAACCAGCCGTCCTGCGACACCACGACAGCGACCGGCGGCCCACCGTGCTCGGCGCGCTTAAGCGCGTAGTCCAAGACGTCGGGATCGAAGGTTTGGCCGTCAATGGCTTGGATCGTTTCGCCCACCGCGAGTCCGGCTTGCCACGCGGGCGAATTTTCGCGCACGTCGGTGACGCGGCCGGTGTGGCTCGCAATGGTGGCGCCGATCGAATACCAGGCGTTGATCGAATGGCGTAGCGATTCACCGGCGCGAATGAACGCGTTGGGTTTGTCGTTGTAGACCAACGTCCATCCCGCGCGCGCGAGCTCGTCGGTTGGTGGATGCACGCTGACCGAGTAAACGTATTTTTCGAAGAACGCGTGCCAATCATAGGGCTCGGTCTGATTCAAGAGCGCTTCGATCTGGGCGCGGTCGTAGGTCTTTACGATCGGTCCCGTGACCGCCGGCAATGAGTACTTGTGCAGAAACGTGTCGAGCGAACGCGCGCCGTGCGAACGTTCGCGGATGATCGTGTCGACGTCGAGCCACAACAACTCACCCTCGGTATAGAAGTCGCCCGCGCCGCGGCGGATCGCGTGATAATCGCCGCGCGCTTCGTAGTAGTATGGCGCACCGGTAGTGAGGTCGATGAGCGGCGTGGTGTCGCGGCCGGTCTCGGTATCCATCTCGGCGTACAACGAAGCCAAATATTCCGGATAGTTCTTATAGTCGCGAATGCCGGCGCGGAACGAGAGCAGGTCGCCGAGGTATTGATTCATGCCTTCGTAGACCCAGAGCAGATCGGTTTGCTGCGGAACCTGGAAATTGGGCGTCGTCAAATCCGCGGGACGGCGATACTTTCCGTTCCAAGAGTGCGAGAACTCGTGGGTGACGAGGTCTCCGCCTTCGAGCGCCTCTTGCGGATTAGTGAGGAAGTCATCGGGCGAACGGTCGTCGCTGGACTGATGATGCTCGATCCCTTGAAAGCCGATCTGGTCGCTGAGCGTGAGTAGCGCGTGGTAGTCGGCAAAATGCCGCGTGCCGTACAACGCGAATGCTTCCGCCGGCACGCGTTTGTAAGCGTCGACTACTTTTGCGGGAACGTCGAGATCCTGCGGTCGGCCCGCAAACGCATCGAGTTCCACGTACGACCCGTCGCCTCGCCACAAGGTCCACTTCTTGACGTAGGCGCCCATGTCGAGCGGCGAGTCGACGAACTGGTTGAGCGGCGTGACCGCAAAGCTCACGGTGTTGCCGCTGCGCTGCGGGTCGCGCAGCGCGGTCCCGAAGTCCCAGCCGGGAGGCACGACGATCGAGGGCTTCACGTAGTAGTCGTGCGAATCGATTCCCGATTGGTATAGGATGTAGCGGTTCCAGTTGATGACTGTTACGTCGTGCGTCGACATAATGTCGCCAGGCGCATTCATCAGCACGGTGAAGCTGACGTCGAGCGTTGAAATGCCGCTCGGCACGTCGATGTGAAAGGCGTAGAGGTCGACGGTGTCGCGGCGCCAGTCGAGCGATTGGCCACCAGCCTTGACGCGAATCGAGCTCAGATTGTAGAGCGGGCCGGTCGGGCCGTGTTCTCCTGGGATCCACTTCGGATAGACGAGCGTCATCTCGCCGGCGCGGACGGGCACCGTTTCGCGCACGTAGGCGATGCCGCGCGCCGCAAGCGACGCGTCAACCGAAAGCGTCAACGGCTGCGATTGCGTCGCGTACGGCGTCGCCGCGGTAAAGGGCAGCACCAAAGCCCCGATCAGGGCGACGATCAGATTCATCCGACTCCTCGAAAGCGCACTACGGGAACGAGAATAGGCTGCGCGCGTTCGCGTCCGTAACGGCGACAACCTCGTCAACGCCGCGCGCCAGCACGTCGGCGAGGCGCCGGGCCGAAAGCCCGACGTACGCCGGTTCGTTACGCTCGCCGCGGTGCGGGACCGGCGCAAGATACGGACAGTCGGTTTCGAGGACGAGCGATTCCAACCCGACGTCGGCAACCGCGGCTCGCAACGGCTCGGCGGTCTTAAACGTCAGCACGCCGCCGATGCCGAGATAGAGGCCGAACTCTTTCGTAAGAATCGCCGCTTGCTCGGTGTTGCCGGTAAAACAATGCACGACGCCCCGCATCGGCGCCCTCCATCGTTCGCGCAAGATCGTGACGAAATCGTCGAATGCGTCGCGCTGGTGAAAAATGAACGGAAATCCGGTTTCGCGCGCGTACTCTAGCTGCTCGCGCAGCACGCGCTTCTGGACGTCGCGAGGACTGTGATCGTAGTAATAGTCGAGGCCTGCCTCGCCGATCGCCACAACGCGCGGATCCCGCAGAAACGGTTCGAAGACCGACGGAATGTCGGCAGGGGCGTCTTTGGCTTCGTGCGGATGGATGCCCACCGATGCGTAGAGACGGTACTCACGAGCCGTCTCGAGCGCGCGCAACGAGTCGGCGACGTCGCAACCGACGTTGACGATCGTAGAGACGCCGGCCACGCCAGCTCGCCCGATAACGGCTGCCCGATCTTCATCGAATTTAGCGTCATGAAGGTGTGCGTGGGTATCGATCACGCCGTATCGAGCTCTTCGATCAGGCGATTGCGCCCTTGGCGCTTTGCTTCGTATAATCCGCGATCGGCACGCGCAAGCAACGTTTCGGGTGTGTCCCCAACGCGCGCCGCGGCAGCGCCGATACTGGTCGTCACCGGTCCGCCGTTGGCGTAGCGCATGCCGCCAAGCGCAACGGCCAATCGCAGACGCTCGCCGACGGTAAGCGCGATATCGCGCGACGCGCCGGGCATGACGATCAGAAATTCTTCGCCGCCGATGCGCCCGGCCGTATCACCGCCGCGCACGGTGTTGCGAATGATGTCACCGATCTTGCGCAAGCAATCGTCACCGGCGGCGTGCCCGAGTTGGTCGTTGATCGTCTTGAAGTGGTCGATATCGAGCAAGAGCACCGCACCGTTCTCCGCGATCGGCATCGTCTCGAGCATTGCGTGGAGGCGCTCCATCGTGGTTGTACGGTTCGCAAGGCCGGTGAGGCCGTCGATCGTCGCGGCACTCTGCGTGGCGGCGATCGTGCGCATGTCGCGGAGCAGCGGCGCCAACTCGAAGGCTGCATTGGTGAATTGTGCGACCTGTTCGTTCGAGAGGGGCCGATCGTTTCGGCGGAGCACGGTCAGTGCGCCGTGCAGCTCTCCGTCAGCAAGCCGCGCGGCGAACGCATATGCGGTGTAGTAATCGTCGCGCAGCGTCGTCGACGACGAGCCGCTGAACTTCAAGCGCGCAAGAATCCGCCGCCCAAGTTCGTCGCCGGCCGAGCTGAGCGTCGGCCCGAGCGTCGTAACCGTTCGCCAGGCGTCGGTTCTCGCGCTGGTAGCCGCCAGCACCGAGACGGTCTCGTCAAAGGACGGCACGCGTAACGTCGCGAGAATAGCGTTGATCTGCGGCAGCGGATCGCGATCGCCGAGCATCGCTTGCACCGCATCGCGCACGAGCCGCAGACGATGCAGTTCGGCTTGCTGTTTGTCGATCGTGCGCAGCAGAAATGCCGACAGACACACCGGCAGCCAGAGCGCGATGGCGAGAAGATCTTGTCCGAGCAAGATCTCATTGCGCCCTATCGTCGCCCAGATCACGCCGCCGACCATCACCGCCCAGGTGCGTGGATCGCGCGCGAGCCTTCCCCACAGGCGCAGGATGGAAAGATGAAACGTGTACGACGAGGCCGGTGCAGAGATCCCGAACATGAAAACGACGGCGACGACGAAGAGGATGCCCGCGACAATCGGCGTTGCCTGCGCGATCGGCATGGCGCGCACCGGCGCCGCGTTGACAGCAAGCGGTAAGAAGAGAAGTGTCGCGAGCACGCGCAAGATGCCGTGTCGCGGAAGGTCCGCCACGCTGTCGGCATTGCGCGCGATCGATGCGGCTCCGAATCCGAGCGCAAAGGCCAGCGCACACGCCGTTGCGCCGACCTCGCTTCCCAGCGCGAAGAGCGGCACGGCGACCGGAAGATCGAGAAAAATTGCTTCCGCCGAGAGCCCGGTCCGGCGTAGACGCAACCCGCGCACCGGCAGCGCGTTACTCGCGATAAAGGCGATCGCCACGGCGCCGCACGCGGTCAACGTCCAATCGACCTGGTCGAATGACGTCGCATACAGCGTCAACGCGACCGCGAGGCCGGCGACGGCGATGATTCCGCCGCCGACGGTGACCGCGCGACTCGGCGCGTTGCGCTCGCTCATCGCCGCTATGCGCTCTCCACCAGTTCGATGCGCGGGAAGAGTGCATCACCGACACTGGTTTGCGTGCCCGGGACGAGTGCACCCCAGTGTAGCGCGCGCGCCCAATCGCCGGTAATGTCGGCCTGTGTCAGGCCAAGCTGTTCCGCCATCTGCGTCATGCGCTCGGGCATGAACGGATGCAGCATGATCGCAAGCCAGCGCAGACCCTCGCACAGATCATAGAGCAGCGCGTCGAGTTCGAGATCGCGTTCTTCCTTGGCCAATACCCAAGGTTTACGTTCCTCGATGGCGCGGTTCAGCGCAGTGACGAGTTCCCAAATCGCTTCGAGCGCGCCGCGGAAATCGAGCGCGAAGATCAGTCCGCGCACGCGCTGCGGCAGCTCGGCGAAACGTTGGGGGAAGACCGCATCCTCGCTACGATGCGGAACCACGCCGCCGCGGTATTTTTGCAGCATCGAGAGCGTTCGCTTGAGCAGGTTCCCGAGATCGTTGCCCAGATCGCTGTTGTGACGTTGCGCGATCTTGTCTTCGGAATAGGAGAAGTCGCTGCCGAACGGTGCCTCACGCAACAAAAAATATCGCAGCGAATCGGCCCCGAAACGATCGGCAAGCGCGAAGGGATCGACCGCGTTTCCTAGACTTTTGCCCATCTTCTGGCCGTCGACGGTGATCCAGCCGTGCGCGAACACCAACTCGGGCGCCGCTTCCCCAAGTGCCCAAAGGATCGCGGGCCAGATGATGGTGTGGAACCGCGCGATCTCTTTGCCGATCAGTTGCACGTTTGCCGGCCACAGCGAATGAAAACGTTCGTCGTCTTCTGACCAGCCGATTGCGGTGATGTAGTTCAAGAGCGCGTCGAACCAGACGTAGATGACACCGCCATCGCCTGGAATCGGAATGCCCCACTCGATGTTCGTGCGCGAGATCGAGAGATCGTCGAGCCCCTCTTCGAGGAGCGCTACCATTTCATTGTAGACGCTTCGCGGACGGACCCACTCCGGATTGGCTTTGAAGTGTGCGAGCAGCTGGTCGCGATATTTCGAGAGGCGAAAGAACCAGTCGTCCTCCGAAATCCATTGCACCTCGCGACCGCAGGTGGGGCAACAGCCGTTGACGAGTTTGGATTCGAGCCAAAACGTCTCGTCGTTGACGCAGTACCAGCCCTCGTATTTGCCCAGGTACACGTCACCGCTCTCGCGCAGGCGCTCGAAGACGCGCTGCACCTTGGTCGTATGCCGCGGCTGCGTCGTGCGAATGAAGTCGTCGTACTGCACGTGATAGGCCGCAAACAGCGATTGCCAGCGGGGCACGAGCTCGTCGCACCACTCCTGCGGCGTCTTGCCGTGTTCGGCTGCGGCGTTGGCGACTTTCTGCCCGTGTTCGTCGGTGCCGGTGAGAAAGAATGCCGGACCGCAAGCGCGGGCCGTGCGTGCAAGCACGTCGGCCACCACCGTGGTATAGGCGTGGCCGATATGGGGATTGCCGGAGATGTAATAGATCGGAGTGGTGACGTAGAAAACGCGGCTCATTTTAAGAGGATGCATGTTCGGCGGCCGATACGCCGCCGCATGCTACCGCCGGGCGGACTTCCGCTCGCTCGCCCGGGCATAGAGGGCACGCCTCTCACCGGCGCCACGCCGAACCAAATCGCGCGCGACCTCCGCGACACTGGCGCCGCGCTCCAGCAGGGCGTCGATCTCGGCATCGAGATCGAATGCCGCCGGCGTGTGCTCCGGCAGCGCGTACGGCGCGATCGCAAACGCAATCTCGCCGCGCACCGGGTCGGGTAGCGCCGCCGCTACCGTCTCCGGCGTGCCGAGGACTTGCTGTTCGAAGCGTTTGGTGTATTCGCGCAGCAAAAAGACCTGCGCGTCCGCCGCGACTGCCGCAAGATCGGCGAGCGTTGCCGCGATGCGCTGCGGCGACTCGTACCAAATCGTCGTCGCCTGCGTGCGCAGCGCGTGCGCAAAGGCCTCGCGGCGTGCCGATGACGTGCGCGGCGGAAAGCCCTCGAAGACGAAGCGCCGTAGCGGGAACCCGCTGAGCACCGCGACGCCGACGACCGCGCTGGGGCCGGGCAAGACCTCGACGGCGATTCCGGCGGCGCGTGCCGCCGCAACCAGCTCGCTGCCGGGATCGGAGATCCCGGGTGTCCCGGCGTCGCTGACGAGCGCGACATTCGCGCTGCGTGCGCGTTCGAGAATCCCCGGCGTGACGGCACCGGCGTTTTGCTCGCGGTAGCTCCACAAGTCTTTGGGACCGATATTGAATGCGCTGAGCAGCTTGCGCGCGACGCGCGTATCTTCGGCGACGATCAAGTCGGCGTCGCGCAGAGCATCGAGCGCTCGACGCGTCACGTCGCCAAGATTTCCGAGCGGCGTCGGCACCAAGACCAGTGGCATGGGGACCTCCTTCGCCGTCGGGGAATGTATCTCTCGTTATGGCCATCGACGTCGAGCGTCCGCCGGTCGGCGCGAAGCTCGAACTCTATATCAGCCCTTCCTGCCCCTACTGCCGCGAAGCGCTGGCGCACTACGACCGCGCCGGCATCGCGTACGCGAAGTACGACGCGCAACACGATCGCCGCGCACGCGAAGCGATGTTTGCCTACACGAACGGCGATCCGACGGTTCCGGCGATCGTCATCGACGGTACCTACGTGCAATCCGGCTGGGGACGGCCGCCGCGCGGCTGAACCGTCCACTAACGCTTCGGTCGAAGCGACTAGCTGCGGATGACGCTCCACACTTGGCGCAAACTCGGCGCGCGCCCGTACAGCAGCATGCCCACGCGATAGATCTTTCCGGCGAGCACCGCAATCGCGTAGAGCGCCACGAGATTGATGCCGATCGAAAGGGCGACTTGCCAGAGCGGCACGTTGCTGACCGCGATGCGCGCGAACATTACGAACGGCGCGAACAGCGGAAGGTAACTGCAAACGACCGCGAGCGGTGCGTCGGGCGAACCAAGCGCCGCAATCGCGATGATGAAGGCGAAGACGATCGGCATGACCAGCGGCAGCGCAATGCTGCCCAGATCTTCGGTGCGATTGATCAGCGACGCCGCGCCCGCGAACAGCGTCGAGAGTTGCAAGAAGCCGATGACAAAAAACACCAAGAACGCCGCAACAAGTCCGGGCGTTATGACATCGAGCGCGTTCGCAAGCGAAAGCATTCCACTTTCTTGTGCCTGCGCAGACCCGGCGGCTCCGCTGCCGCCGCCTAAGTACACCGCCGCGGCGATCCACACCGCTAGTTGGAGAAATCCGAGCGTGGCCGAGGCCAGGATCTTTCCCGTCAGGAGCGCGGTCGGATTGACCGACGCGATCAACAGTTCGGCGATGCGGCTCGTCTTTTCTTCGGCAACCGAGCTCATCACCAGCTGACTGTTGATGATGATAAGAAGATAGAGAAAGAAGAGCAGTGTGTAGGCCACGCCGCGCGCGGCAGTTGCTTGACCGGCAGAGGCAAACTTCGAAGCTACGGTCGTCACGGTGACCGGAATCGACGTGATCTTCTCCACGGCGCCGGCGCTGCGATGCGTGATGAGCTGCAGCTGCAGCGGCAGCAGCGCCTGCGATAACTCGTCTTTGTGGAGGCTGCCCGGATCGTGGGCATATGCTACGACGTGCAAGCCGTCCGGCTGCGCTTGCAATTCGATCGCGGATCCCGCTTTATAGCGTTTGAGCGTTGCGTCGTCGACCGGACCGTTTGGAAGAGTGCCGACGATCTTGTAGTCGCCGCTCAAGAGCGGCTTTGCGCGCGCGGTCAAGGCGGCATTGCCGACGAGCACGATCGATCGGGCGCCGCTGAATGCACCTTCCATCATGGCGGGGAGCCGGGTCAGCAGGCCGATCGCGATGACGCCGACGAGCATCCCGATAATGAATGGACGCGAGCGAATGCGGCGCATGATCTCTGCCTGGTAGACGGTACCGAGGTCTTCGATCACGCTGCACTCTCCCCGATGGCGCGCAGATAGATTTCTTGGAGCGACGGTTCGATCGCTTCGAACTTCGTTACCGGCGCAACCTCGACGAGCGTCCGCAATAGCGCTGCGAAATCGGTGGTTGCCGGCACCCGGTAGTCGATTGCGCCATTGACGTGCGCGAGCGGTTGCGCGCCGGCGACGGTTTCAAGCCGGGCACGAACCGCGTCGCTCGGCGGCGAGACGCGCACGACGCGCGTCGGCCAAGCGGAGCGCAATTCGGGAAGCGTTCCGTCGGCACGGTTGACGCCGCCCGCGATGATACAAAAGTGCGATGCCAGATCCTCCAGTTGCCACATCTGGTGACTTGAAAGGATCAGCGTGGTGCCGTTGTTGCGCAGCTCGTCCAAGACCGAAAGCAACATCGCGGCATTGACCGGATCGAGCCCGGAGAACGGCTCGTCGAGCACGAGCAGCTGTGGCCCATGAACGGCCGCGCACGCGACCTGCACTTTTTGCTGGTTGCCTTTGGAGAGTTCGCCACAAGGCCGATCTTGGTAGACCGAGAGTTCGAGCTGCTCGATCCAGCGATCGATGCGCTTGCTCAAATCGGGCTCGCGCAAGCCGTGTAATTTTCCGAAGTAGGCAATCTGATCGCGAACTTTCATCTTGCCGTAGATGCCGCGCTCTTCGGGCAAGTAGCCGAAGTGACGCCGGCTATCGTCGTCAATCGGCGCGCCGTTCCAGGTGACGCGCCCGCCGTCGGGGACCAGAATACCCAAGATCATCCGCATCGTAGTCGTCTTGCCCGCACCATTGGGACCGAGCAATCCAAACGTCATTGCGTCGTCAATCGTAAAGTGCACGTCGCTCACCGCGCGCACCGAGCCGAACTCTTTCCGAACGTGGTCAACGTCAAGCATGCTACGTGCCTTCCATTACCGCTGCCGGACGCCTGGGTTTCATTGCTGCCATAGCGAGTGCTCCAACTATCAGGCCGACGTAGTACGACAGGTCGCCGTATTGCGGGAATGCGTGCGCGAAAGGCCCCGTAAACCACGCTTGATTCCAAAATGGTACCGACGCCGCGACACCCAGCACCCAGGCGAGTGCACCCGGACGCCATGCCGGGACCCGCTGCGGATCGCGCCCGGACGTACCCGACTCCCACAGGTCCACCAGCACGACGCCGGCCCAGGGCGACGTCCAGTAGGAGAGCAGCAAGAGGAAATTCGTGTAGAACTCCGCGGTCTGGCTCGGATGCGAGCCCCAGAGCGCGAGAATCGCGCCAAGTGCGCCGACCGCGAGCGCGGCGCGTGCGCGCGAAAGGCGAAGGTCGAAGGCGACGAGCGCGGCAAGCGCCCCGGAATACAAGTTCATGCAATTCGCCGTAAGCGTTCCGAGCACGACGGTGAGGAGTACGGCTTTCGCGACGATTCCCGAGCCGAGCAGTTGTGCGATGGCGTCGGTCGGAACGGAGGTGCGCAGATTGACGTGCGACGCGGTCACGGCGGCAGCACCGAGCACTTCGATCGCGATGCACGGTAGCGCGCACCCGGCGAAGGCATACCACCATATCGCGCGTGGGTTCGTATCGCGCGGCAGATAGCGCGAGTAGTCCGAGGCACACGGCACCCATCCCATCGCGTACGCGAATGCGAGCGCCGCGGCGAACATGAATCCTTGCAGCGGCGCGGGCGACGGCACCCACGAAGCGTGCGGGAGCGTCACGGCGCCGAGCAGCACGAACCCGCCGGCCAGCAACACCGCACACGCACGCTCGAAGACGCCGATCAGGTTGAAACCGTACACGGCTAGCGCGATCTGCAACGCGAGCATGATGCCCAGAGCGACGCCGTAGCCGAGGTGCGCGATCGTTTGCAGCGCGTACGCACCGAAGATCGTGTTGATCGTAAACCAGCCGGCACCGGCAAGAAACGAGAGCGCGGCCGGCGCGGTGTTCCCGCGCTTACCGAACGCGAGGCGCGACGCGACCATTTGGGGTACGCCATACCGCGGGCCGAGCGTTGCCAGCACACCCAAAATCGCGAAGCCGAGGCTGGTCCCGATGACGATGCCGAGCGTCGCGCTGCGCAGATCGGCGCCGAAGAGCGCCGCGATAAAGACGCCGACCATCCACGTCGCAATCTCGGCATTCGCCGAAAACCACACGCCGAAGAGGTCGCGTGCCCGTCCGTGACGCGATGCGCCGGCAACCGGCTCGATCCCGGTCGGCTCGACCGCGAGGACCTGATCCTTATAGATCAAGCTGTCAAATCAGCAATCCAGCGTTCGACCGCGTCGGCCTTGGAGGGAAGGATCGCGGAAAGATTTTCGCGACCCGATGCCGTGACGACCACGTCGTCTTCGATGCGTACACCGATGCCGCGGAACTCCTCGGGCACCGTGGCATCGTCGGGCTGGAAGTAGAGTCCGGGTTCGACGGTGAGCACCATGCCCTCGCGCAGCGTCCCGTACCGATAGTTTTCCGAGCGCGCGTGCGCACAGTCGTGCACGTCGAGACCGAGCATGTGACTGACGTTGTGCAACGTGTAGCGGCGGTAATATTGGCTGGCCGGATCCAATGCTTCGTCGACGGAGCCGTCAAGGATACCAAGATCGATCAGCCCCTGCGCCAGCACGCGCATGGCGCGCCGGTTCGGCTCGAGAAAGTCATTCCCGGGCGAGACTGCGTCGATGGCAACGCGCTGCGCTTCATAGACGATGTCGTACACCGCACGTTGCGCCTGCGAATAGCGTCCGCCGATTGGCATCGTGCGCGTGATGTCGGCCGTGTAGAGCGAGTCGCATTCGACACCGGCGTCGAGCAGAAGCAACGCGCCGCGATCGACCGCACCGTCGTTGCGATTCCAATGCAATGTGCAGGCGTTGTGCCCGGACGCCGCAATCGTCAAGTAGCCGACGTCGTTGGCTTCAACGCGCGCGCGATTCCAAAACGCGCCCTCGAATTCACGCTCGCTCTTCGCATGCGGAAAGAGCCGTATCACGTCCTCGAACGCGCGCTTCGTGATTTCACACGCCTTACGCAATTCGGCGATCTCGTATTCGTCTTTGAGCAGACGCATCTCGGAGAGGTGCACGGCGAACTCGTCGTCTTGCTCGTCGTGCGCGAGCATCGCATCGATCGCGCGGTTGTGCCCGCGCAGGAGATACACCGGATGGTTGCTGGCAACCAGCTCCTGCAGATAGCCCGGAATCGCTTGCAGCGGCCGGCAACGATCGACGCCGAAGAAGATCTGACTCTCGTCGAGACCGCGATGCCGCCCGACCCATAGCTCGCCATAAATGCGGTCGGTGAAAAACTCCGCCTTGCCGCGATTGTGCTCCGGCACGAAGAGCAGGCTGCGATGCGACGCGCCTTCGGGCTCGAGCACCAGCAATGCGCCGGGTTCGGCGCCGCCCATCAAGTACGCAAAGTCGCTGGCCGGCCGGAAACGGAAGTTCGTGTCGTTGGCGCGCACGTGTTCTTGGCCTGCGGGAACAACCAAATAGCAACCGGGAAAGCTGCGCGAGAGCGCCTCGCGTCGCGATTGCAGGCGTGCGAGCTGCGGATGCGCGCCCGCGCGAAGCGGGGCTTCGGTCCAGCCCTTCGACATGAAGTCGATCAGACGCTCAGGTGTTTCGCTGTCGTAGTTCGTCTTGGCCGGGGATTGTTTGGTCGAATCTGCGCTCATACGTGTTAGGGTTCGGCAAGCCGAACCCTAACACCGGCCCTCTGGGCCCGACAATGGACCGGGGTTCTCAGCTTTTACCAGGGTGGGGCACCGTACAACATTGGTATGAAACGTATTCTTCTCGCACTCGCGCTCGTGCTTGCCGCTCCGGCGATTGCCGGCGCACAGCAAGCTCCCGGTTCGCCGAACCCGGCGATGCGTCAGCAGATGCGCACGGATAGGCAACAGATGATGAAACTGCATCAGCAGTTCCGCGCGCAGGTGCTCGGCGCCTTAACCCCCGCACATAAGCAGCTCTACGCGTCGGTGGTCGGCAGCCTTGCGATCGCGGCGAGCCCGGACCCCCGTGCCGCCGCCAAACAACTCGATGCGGCCCTTTCGGCTAGCGAAAAAACGGCGATCCTAAACGCCGGCAAGCAGTTCATGACCGCGATGAAATCGATGCGGGAACAGATGATGCCCAATCATCCGTGGCCTAAGGCGAGCGGTTCGCCCTGGCCGCACCGCGGCCGCGGTGGGCACAAGGCGCACACGCCTGACGCCGGCGCGATACTGCTCGGCATGGCAGGCGGGCACGGCGGCATGATGATGCACCGGATGGGCGGTTCCGGCATGGGCCATCCTTAAAGGGCGATATCGAGTCCGAGATCGAGGGCGGGCGCGCTGTGCGTGAGCCACCCGACTGAGATCAGGTCAACGCCGGTCGCGGCAATCGCGGCAATCGTCTCCGGACGAACGCCGCCGCTCGCCTCGGTGACGATCGAACCTCCGACGATGCGTACCGCTTCTTGCAGCGTCGGCGGTTTCATATTGTCGAGCAGCACCGCGTCGATCCGTTCGCGTAACACCTCGCGCAGTTGATCGAGGTTGTCGACTTCGACTTCGATCTTCACCATGTGTCCGGCATGCGCACGCACGCGAGTGACCGCTTCGTGAATCGAACCGGCCAGCGCAAGGTGATTGTCTTTGATGAGCACGGCGTCGTCGAGCCCGAACCGGTGGTTACCGCCGCCGCCGCAACGTACGGCATACTTCTCGAGCACACGCAGACCCGGCGTCGTTTTACGCGTGTCGACCACCTGCGCCCGCGTGCCGGCGACGGCATCGACCAGTGCGCGGGTCGCGGATGCAATTCCGCTCAGGCGGCATAAGAAGTTCAGCATCGTGCGTTCGCCGGTCAGCAAGACGGCCGCCGGGCCCTCGAGCTGTGCGACGAGTCCGCCGGCTTTGACCGCATCGCCATCCTCGACTGAGGCGCGTACGCGCACCGCACCGGGCTCGAGCAACTCGAAGGCCAGCAGCGCAGCCTCGAGTCCGGCGACGACGCCGTCGGCCCGCGAGACAATTCGCGCCGTTGTACGAAGGTCGCCGGGAACGGTCGCATCGGTCGTGAGGTCGCTGCCGTGCGCAAGATCCTCGAGCAGCGCGGCTCGCACGATCGGCTCGACGACGAGCCGGCTCGGCTTACGCGCGGACAAGACGGCTGAAAGAGCGTTTGGCAAGGGCATCAACCGCGGCCGGATAGTCGCTGCGATAGTGGCTTCCGCGGCTTTCCTTACGTGCAAGCGCCGCTTGCGCTATCAGGCGGCCGACCACGAGCAGGTTGCGCAATTCATTTCCCGCGCGCGGAAAGGCGGCTTCGAGAGCCTCGATGCGCGAGAGCGCCTCGCGCAAGCCGAACTCGTTGCGCACCAAGCCGACGTTGGCGTACATCAGGTTGCGCAAATCGCTTATTGCTTGGCTCGCACCTCCGTCACCCTGAGGTGCGCCCCTTCGGGGCGCCTCGAAGGGCACGCCGTGTGGCTCCGTTCTAGTGAGCTCGAGTCGTGTGGCAGCGATGTTCTCGGCGACGCGCGAGCCGTAGACCAGCGCTTCAAGCAGTGAATTGCTGGCCAGCCGGTTCGCACCGTGTACGCCGCTGGCGCTTGCCTCACCGCACGCCCACAAACCCTCGAGCGACGAACGGCCCCACTCGTCGACGGCGATTCCGCCCATGAAGTAGTGCGCCGCCGGTGCAACCGGAATACGCGCGGTGCGCGGATCGATACCGGCCGCTTGGCAAAATCCGAATACCGTCGGAAATTCTCGTGGGAAGGCGTCGCCGATCGCTTCACTTGCATCCAGTCCGACCGAGCGGCCGCGCTGCAATTGCTCGAAGATCGCGCGAGCAACCACGTCGCGCGGCGCGAGTTCGGCATCGGGATGGATCGCAAGCATGAAGCGCTCGCCCAAATCGTTGAGCAGGACTGCACCTTCACCACGTACCGCTTCGGTGACGAGCGGCATCGGGTCGGCGCCGCTCGCAAGCGCCGTCGGATGGAATTGCACGAATTCCATATCGGAGAGCAACGCGCCGCAACGGGCCGCCATCGCAATGCCGTCGCCGGTGGCTTCGACCGGATTGGTCGTGTAACGATACAGGCGGCCAATGCCGCCGGTTGCGAGCACGACCGCGGGTGCAAGGAATGCATGCGGATCACCGGTGGTCTCGTGCGCGTAGACGCCGGCGACGCGGTCGTCCGCGAGAATGATATCGTCAGCGGTGACGTTCTCGACAACCGCGATCGACGGTGACTCGCGCACGGCGGCAATCAGCGCTTTGAGAATCTCATGTCCGGTTGCATCGCCGCCTGCTTTGACGATGCGGCGGCGCTGATGCGCGGCCTCGCGCCCAAGCGCGAGCTCACCGGACGCATCGCGATCGAAGGTTGCACCGAGTTCTAGCAGCTCTTCGATGCGCGCCGGCGCGTCGCTCGTGAGAATCTTGACGATGCGCGCATCGGAGATGCCGGCGCCGGCGCGCTGCGTGTCGATCGCGTGCAGCGATGGCGAATCATCGGCGCCCATGGCTGCTGCGATGCCGCCCTGTGCCCAGTCAGTCGCAGCGCCGCTGCCCAAACGTCGTTTGCACAGTACCGTGACCGGCGTCGGCGCGAGTTTGAGCGCGGCCATGAGTCCGGCGATCCCGGCACCGACGACAACGACGCCCGAGCGGTGAACCTTCATGACGCCTGGCGCGAGCGGCTGAACTCGAGCATACGATCCACGGCTGCGCGCGCTCGCTCTGCAACCGCGGGGTCGACCGTCACTTCATATTGCATCGTTTCGAGACTGTGCAAAATCTTCGGCAGCGTGTTGCGCTTCATGTGCGGGCACAGATTGCACGGCCGCACGAACTCGACGGTGGGATACGTGCCGGCGACGTTGTCTGCCATCGAGCACTCGGTCATGAGCAGCACTCGTGCATGCTGATGCTCGCCGACGTACTCCACCATGCCGTGCGTCGAGCCGACGTAGTCAGCTTCGGCGAGTACGTCCGGCGGACACTCGGGATGAGCGATCACCACCAGCTTAGGATCGCCGTCGCGGAAGCGGCGAATGTCGGCGCCCGTGAAGCGCTCGTGCACTTCGCAGTGGCCTTTCCACGCGATGATTTCGGTGGATGTCTTCGAGGCGACATACTTCGCCAGATATTCGTCCGGTAAGAAGATGACGCGCGGGACGCCCAACGCTTCGACGATCTCGACCGCGTTGCCGCTGGTCACGCAGATATCGGATTCGGCTTTGACCGCCGCCGAAGTGTTTACGTAGGTCACGATCGGCACGCCCGGATACCGCTCGCGCAGCAAACGAACGTCGTCGGCGGTGATCGACTCCGCCAGCGAACATCCCGCGCGTAGATCAGGTACGAGTACGGTCTTACTGGGATTGACGAGTTTAGCGGTCTCGGCCATGAAGTGCACGCCGCACAGCACGATCACGTCGGCGTCGGTTTTCGCCGCCTGCATCGCGAGCGCCAAGGAATCGCCGACGATGTCGGCGACGGTGTGGTAAATCTCGGGCACTTGATAATTGTGCGCGAGGATCACGGCATTGCGCTCGCGTTTGAGACGGTTGATCGCGGCCACGTACGGCGCGTGCAGCGGCCATTCGACGCGCGGAATCACGTTCGCAACGCGCTCGAAAATTGGCGTGGTTTCGCGTTCGACGTCGGGGGTGAGGGTGAGATCGGTGAGTGTCATGAATCCCTGGGGGCGATGCGTTCTATTCGCTACTTCTTAATACCCGTGATTGCCGCAATGATTTGCAGTGCGGCTCCCGGTTCTGCGGGAGCGCAGGTGTTGCCGGGCCTCGTGCCCACCGCGACCCCTGCGGCGGCGCTCTTTGCGACGGCGCCGGTCACCGTCGACGGAACCACCGTGCTGCGGATCGCGGCGCCTGCAAACCCGCCCGCCGATGCGATGCCGATCCAGACGCGCAGCTTCCTGATTGCCGGCGCGATTTCGCAAGTGCTCGCAACCGATCCCGACTCGGGCAAGACGGTCTACGACCCCGCCAGCTTCAAGGTGTCGACGCAAAAAGAGGGCGCGGAATACGTGCTGGTCGTGTCGGATGCGCGACACTCGACGCCGTACCCCATTCTCACCGTTACCGCCGATGACGCGCGGCGCGCAAACACGACCGTCGCTGACCTTGCCGTGCTGTGGCAGTCTTCGCTGCAGAGCGCGTTAGTCCAGGCGCTGGAGCGCCGGCAACCCGAGGCGATCCATCGCAACGCGGAACTGAGCATTCGTGCGGCAATCGCGCTAGCCGTACTAACGCTCGCCGGCCTGCTGCTCTTTCGCTTTTTGCGTAACCGCACGGCCGCAACGATCCTCGCCTGGATTCTGCTGCTGATTTGGATCGCGGCAGTCACCTATACACTTCTACAGTTCCCGCAGACGGTTGGCTACGGGCAAGGCATCATACGCATTGCCGTGCGCGTTGTATTCGTTTGGTTCGGCGCATTCATTGCCGACCGGTTAATTGCGCTTGCTATTCGACAGTCCGTCCACTGGTGGGCGATGCTCGGTGCGCCCGGGAGACAGGCGCGCTCGCTCCTGCGCGTTCCGACGATATCCGGTGCGCTGGTGGGATTCAGCACGTTCATCATCGTCATCATCGCCGTCCTTGCGACGCTCTCGGTACTCCAAGTTCCGATCGCATCGGTCGTGACCATCGGCGGCATCGCGGCGGTGGCGATCGGTTTCGCCGCGCAGAGCTTGGTGCGCGACTGCTTGGGCGGGTTGCTCGTACTTTTCGAAGATCAGTACGTCGAGGGCGACTACGTCGTGATCGGCGATGCCAATGGCATCGTCGAACGCTTGACGCTGCGGATCGTGCAGGTCCGCGACAGTCGAGGGAACCTCATTACCATCCCCCACAGTTCGGCGATACAGGTCGTAAACTCGTCGCGCACCTGGTCGCGCGTCGACTATCGCGTCACGATCGCCGTCGTTGCCGATCTGACCAAGGCGATCGAAGTATTACGCGACACGCTGACCGCTCTACGCTCCGACGAACGCTGGCGTGACGCAATCGTCGAACCGGTTGAGTGGATCGGCGTGGAAAGCATGTCGCGCAACGGCGTCGTGCTGCGCGCGGCGGTACGCACCGCACCCCTGCGACAATTCGAAGTGCGCCGTGAGATCAATCTGCGCGTCTACGAAGCGTTGGAAAAGGCCGAGATTCCGCTCGGCAACGATCCCTCGGCGCCGTTCGTCGCGGCGCCCGACGCGAGTCCGGATCCCGCATGACAGCCGTCGCGCGAATCGTGCTGGTTGCGATCACCGCGCTCGTGATCGCGATCTTCTACGTGCCGCTTGGGCACGCGGACTATGCCGGTGTATGGGGCGGCGGAACGTACGGTATCGAAGCCTCGCGTCAGTTCACGGCGCGAGTGGATGCGGTAGCACCTGGGTCGCCCGCCGACCTGGCCGGCATTCGCGTCGGTGATACGCTCGACGTGGCGCCATTCAGCAAAGATTTTCCGGCGCTCGTGTACCCGCATACGGGCGATCGCGGCACGTTTACCTTCCGCCGCCCTGACGGCCACACCTATGTTGTGACGATGACTGCGGTGCCGCTTGCATCGTTTACGCGAACCGTTCAGCTGCTAGGAATCCTCGCAATTTTTCCCGCCACGATCTTCATCGCGATCGCATTCGTGCTTGTATTCTTACGCCCTAATGTGATGACATGGAGCTTCTACGCATTTGCGACCGGCTTTCTCTCAACCCAGCCGTCGATGGCCTTTTATCAAGCGCATCTTTCGAACGGCGCGTTCTCGGTGCTCGCCTTCTTGCTTACGACGGTGTGGGGAAATTTTGCGGTATTGCCGCTCCTCCCGTTCGTTCTGCGATTCCCCGACAATCAGTTGACGGGATTCACCCGGACGTTCGATCGCGTCGTTTGGATCGCGGTCGGCGCCGCCTTCGTTGCCTACTCGGCGGCGTGGTACGAGTGGGAGCATGGTGTCTACTCGTTCTGGAGCGGCGCACTCGACGTGTGGGTTCCGCTCGCCACGTTCGCGCTCGCGACCTACATCGTGATCAAGAAATACAAACACGCCTCGCCGCAAGTGAGGCAGCGGTTTGGATTTCTGGTGCCGGGGTTGATCGTTTCGTTTGTCGCCTACGCGATCTACTTCGTGCCGGCCGTGCCGCGCTGGCTGGCGGAGATCATTGGGTTCGCGGTCGTCATCATGCCGATCAGCGTAATGTACGCGGTGCTCAAGCACCGCGTCCTCGACATCAACTTCGTTCTCAATCGGGCGCTTGCGTACGGCATTCTGTCGGTTCTCGTACTCGCGTTCGTTTCGCTGCTCGATTGGTCGGCGGGTCACCTGCTCGACGAAGGTCGATTTGCAACCGGAATCGAGTTGCTAGCGACGATCGCTATCGGGTTTTTGCTCGATCGCATCAATCACATGATTCAGAACGCCGTCGAGGTCGTCTTCTTCCGCGAGCGCCGCGCTGCTGAAGATTACCTGCGCCGCGTTGCGCGTGCACTACCCTACGCCACCGAAGAATCGGCGGTCACCGAGGGGCTCGTGCAGGAACCGGTCGATGCACTGCACCTCAGTGCGGCTGCGCTCTACCGGCGTTCGAGCGACGGCAAGCGGTTTGAAGGGATCGCGACCTCCCGTGAAACGACGGTCGCACCGCCGGGTTTCGACGAGAATCATCTTTTGGTTCGCCTGTTGGAATCGGGCGAGCAACGCGTATGGCTCGAAGCATTGCGCGGTCACCTCGACCTCGAGCAGGCCAAACACTACGTGCTGGCCGTTCCGGTTACGGTGCGCCACGAACTCGTCTCGTTCGTACTCTACGGTCCGCACCGTAACGGATCGCAGCTCGACCCCGAAGAGGTTGAGTTGCTCGACGAGCTCGCGAGCGAAGCGTCGCGTGCTTACGACCATATCGAAGCCGTGCGCATTCGCGAGCGTTACGCTCAAGCGTCCGCCGTTTAAGCGGGCGCCGCGCGCGTTATTGATGCTGGTCATTGGGGTAGACGGTCGGCATGCAGCAACTCCTCAAACGTGTCGCCGTCGCGGCCGTGTTTATGGCCCTCGTGGGCATAGGCATCGCCGCGAACGCGCAGACGCAAACGACCAGTCCCACCGTCCAGATGACCCCGTCGCCGAGTGCAAGTCCCTCGGCCTCTCCCCAAGCGTAGTTCCTTAGTCCCTAGGTGAGCGTGTGACGCTCCGCCAAGTGCGGATGCGTGCACGCTCACCGTCGTTTGGCGGTCTTCGCCGGTCCGTCGCTCCCGTTCCAGGATCGTCCCGCATTCGAAGACGTCGTCTATCTGCCGGCCGCTACGCGCGGCGACGTGGAGCGCGCGGCCCGCGAGTTCGACATCGTCCTGTTGATCGACGGTGCGTTTCATCACGATCTCGCGCCTTCGCCCAAAGAATGTTACGCCGCGCTGCGCCATGCACGGATGTTCGGCGCATCGAGCATGGGGGCACTTCGTGCGGCTGAATGCGCTCCATATGGCTTTACGCCACTCGGCGCGATTGCCGGCTGGTACGTGGGTGAGGTGATCGACGGCGACGATGAGGTCGCCGTTCTCACGCATCCGCAGACTTCCCAAGCGCTGAGTGTGGCGCTGGTCAACGTCCGTTACGTTGCGCGTCTGGCGCAACGGGCGGGTGTATTGAGCGTAACCGAGTGCGAGGCGCTCGTGCGAGGAGCTCGCGAGATCTTCTACATGGATCGAAGGTGGGAAGACGTCGTCGAGCTTGCACCGCATGCGGTTCGCGAGACGATCGCCGATATCGCTGCGCGGTATGGTGATCTCAAGCGCATGGACGCGCGCTTTGCCCTTCGTACGGTGCTGCGGGTACGCGCGCGGGGCATCGGGCGAATACGGCTTCCCGCCTCGGTCCCCAAGGCGCCGGGTACGTACGACCGCGCGGTACCCTTCGCTCAAACGATCGCCTTGGTTCCGCAGCTTCGCCGGCGTTACGCCATCACGCGCGTGGCCGATACCACCTACCTCGATCGAACGGGTATCCCAACCTATTCTGCGCTGGTACCGCACTCGCCCGATCTGCTGGGCGTCTACAACGGCAAAGGTATGACCGCGCAGGGCGCGATGGCAAGCGCAGTTATGGAGGCAACGGAACGGCAGATCGGCGCTGCGGTGAATTTGCCGGTTTTCAAGGCATCACTGCACGCCGTCGGCGAGCGCATCGATCTCGACGCGTGCGGCATGCGCGACGTCGATCGTACCCTCGCGGTCGAGTGCGTACGCGGAACCGATATCTTCACTGGTGATACGCTCCCGGTGCCGCTGGCGATGGTGCAATGTCCCTGGTTCGGCGAGAAGTTGTTCGACGTGACGTCGAGCAATGGGCTCGCCTCTGGAAATAACCTTACCGAAGCGATCTATCACGCGCTCTGTGAACTGATCGAGCGGCACGCCTGGACGATGTATCACGTACGTAGTTCGCTCGTGCCCCGGTTCTATCTCGGCCCCGATGCAGGCGACGTCGCTGCGGCGGAGGAGATCGTCTTGCCCGCGGGCGAGGCGAACGTCGACCGGCTCGTGCAGGCGATACACGCGGCGGGTTTGGTCATTCGGGCGCTTGCGCTGCGTGAGGAACCGTTGCCGCTGACGGTCATTGCATCGCTCACCGAGCCGGACGCCACGCCGCCGATGGCGCACATGGGGATGGGTTGTGCGCTCTCGCCGGCGCATGCGCTCACGCGCGCACTCACGGAGGCTGTGCAGAGTCGAGTCGTCGACATCCAGGCAGCGCGCGAAGATATCTTGCGGCCTGACGAACCGGCAGGCTTGATGGGTACGCACGCGCGACGGTTGAAAACCATGCCGGCCCGTCAGTGGCTTTACGATGTTCCCAGCGACGGAATCACGCTCGCGGACCTGGGGGATCGCAGCAGCAGCGACTTGGCCGCCGACTTGCGTACCACGCTTGACGCGTTGCGCGCCTACGGCATACCGAATGTCGTCATCGTCGACCTTTCACCGTCCGATCTTCCCGTGAGCGTGGTTCGCGCGATCGTCCCGGGGCTGGAGACGTATGCCTTCAGCGGGCATCTCGGTTCGCGTGCGCGCGCCGAACTCAATCCGTTCGCGCTGCGAGTCTAAAAGCCGATCGTGACGCGCTATCTCGACCGGGTACTAGCGGACGAACGGCCGACCGCGGCGGAGTGGAACGATCACCTCATCGCGTTTCATCGTGCGTACACGGGCTCCACGCCCAGCCTCGTGAGCGACATGCGCACACCTGACGGCCGAAGTTCCTACTGCTCGCTTGCCGAGCGGATCAAAACGCTAGCGCCAGGCGCGCGCAACATCCTCGACGTCGGTTGCGGGGAGGGGGCGCTGCTGCGCGAGCTCACGCGTGCGTTCGGGCCGAACGTTAGCCTGGCCGGCGTCGATCTCTCAGACGAGGAACTTACGCGCGCACGCGCGATTTCGCCCGCCCTGCGGTTCATCGGCGGCGACGCGTCGGTGGTCAGCCTAGGTCAAAAGTCCTACGACGTGGCCACATCCCACCTTGCGTTCATGGCGATGCCTGAGATCCGCCGGGTGCTCGCGCAGCTACGTGTCGCGCTACGCCCTGATGGGATGCTTATATTTGTCTGTGAAGATCCGCTCTCGGGCGGCGTGATCTTCGAGCTGGTCGGCGAGGCGATCGCGATTTTGCGCGGCCGGCTGAGCAATTTTGCGCCGCTCGTTCCGGGACGCGAGCCCATCGAGCACGACGAGGCGCTCTGCGCGTTGCTGCGTGATGCCGGCTTTGCGACGCCATTCGTTGAGCGTTTTTCCCTGCGCGGTAAGCTCACGGAAGAGCAACTCTGGTCCTTTATCGAGCAGTGCTATCCACTGGGCTTGCTGGAGCCGGCGTTGCACGATGCCCTGCACGATACGATGCGCTCGCGCCTGCGCGCGGTCGCTCGCAGCGACTGCATTGCTGACTTGCCGCTACGCCTCGTTGTCGCGAGCGCATAACAAACAGGCAAGGACTCGAACGGCCCCCAAGGAAGGTGATCCTCGAGCCGAACCGCCTTATCCTATTCGTAACGGAGCATTATTATCATGACCGAGGTACAACGACATGCAGCCGCTGCGGGCTTTCTTCACGTCTTGCACACGTCGCCCGAGGTTTTCCGCGAGTGGAACGCGGCGAAAAAAGACGATTATGCTGCCCTTGGTAAGCTCATTCAAAAGAGTGTGGGCCTAGCCGAGACGCCGAGTTCGTCGGATATTCAAGCCATGGCGAAATACGTAGACGCAAATCTCAAGACCGAAGCGGATGCCTTCGCAAAGGCGCACCCCAATGCCGAGCATCATGTTGGGGCCATAACGCTTATGCAACAGAGCTAGACCGCATAAACCAGGTCGCCAACTGCGTTCGCGAATTCACGTTGACCTTTGCGAACAGGTTTGCAATGTGTCCCTCGACGGTGCGTTCACTTAACACGAGGCGTTCCGCGATCTCTCGGTTCGTGAGTCCTTCGGCCACAAGGCCCGCGATCTCAACCTCGCGCCGCGTCGTATTGTTCGGGCGCGCTCCGCCACGCGCTGCCATCTTGGTTGCACCAAGCGCCTTTGTCGCGAGCTCGACGAAGTAGCTTGCACCGAGTGCGGTGAAGCGGTCGCGCGCCTCATCGAGAAGGTCTTTATGGCCGGTGCGACCGAGCGCTCCGCCAGCGAGCCCGCGCGCAAGCAGCGCGTGAGCGCGATTCCAAGGCTGCTCGTCGGCCCAGATCGCGCCGCCGGCGATCGCATCGAGCGCATCCTTTGCGTCGAGCGCGCGCGCGACGAGCGCGAGCAACTCGGGATGCAGAAAGACGAACATGTCGTAGGGCTCGTTGACAACGGCGATTACCTTGTCGAGAAGCCGCTTCGCGCGCACGTTCGACCGGGTTGCAAGTGGCGTTAGTGCCGCGACGACGACCGGCAATAGCGTCGGCGCGCGCTCACCGGCTTCAAAGGCCGCTACCTCTTGATGGGCGTGCTGCCATGCTGGCTCAGCCGCCCCGTATTCGCGATAGGCGGCAGCGGTATACCTCGCGCCCATAAGCATTCCCCGCTGGGTTGACTCGCTCGATGTCGAGAGCTTGTCGGCGAGCAACTCCTCGACGTCGGCGAACTCACCGCGCGCGATCATGAGATTCGTCTGAATCGCAACCGTAATCGGTGGCCGGCTTTCGTGCCTGAGTTCGGCGATAAACCTTTCTGTCGGTGTGACGCCGCGGAACCCGAGGGTGCAGAACATCTTTACGACGATCGGCATGTTGCCGAAGACCGCCGGTGCGCCTTCGGTCGCGGCGTCAGCGTGTTTGATGTGTTCAAGTGCTTGCTGCTCATCGCCGAGCCGAATGGCCAACAACGCATTCATACAATGATGCCGGAGCGTGACGATCGGCGCTACATCATCGGGACACTGTTCGAAGCGTGCGCGAAGATCAGCCGCTCTCTCGACGTCGACACGATGCATCGCCATCACTTCACTAACCGTCAGAAGATTTGCGCGCTCTGCATCGCTTGCGGCATTCTCGTAACGCGCGATCGTTGCGTCTGCCTCGCGCGGGAAGCCGGCGTGGCACTGCGCGACCGCAAGCGTCGCGGCGAGCGCTCCGATTCCCTTGGTAATGCCGAAAGTCTCGGCTTCAGCGAGACCGCGCCGGCAGATGCGAATTGAGTCAGCCTCGCGACCCATGCCATTGTAGAATTGTGCGAGCCGCTCGTACGTCGGGACGATCTCCTCGGTGATCGGCGATGCGATGGCGAGCGCGCGCTCGAGGGTACTGGCCGAAAGCGCGAGCATCATCTTCGACGAAGCTTCCGACGAAAGCTTAATTAGCGCTTCGCGCTCGGCGGCTTTGTCGCCGCACGCAGCGCATTGTTTCGCGAGTCGCTCGTAATCTTCGAGTCGCGGCGAGGGCAATCGCTTGATCGCGTCGATGATGCGATGGCGGAGCGGAATCTCGATCGGGATCGTCTCGAGGACGCTCTCCGTCACCGTGCCGTGCACGAAGCGCAGGCCGTCTGGGCCGGCAACGAGATAGCGTCCCGAGAGTTGGCCGATCAACGCGAGCATCTCGTCTTGTGGCCAAAGCTGCTGCAGCAGCGTCAGTTCGATCGGATCCTCGATCACCGCGCACATCTGCAAGAACTCGCGCACGCGCGGTTCGAGCAGGGAGACGTCGCGCGCGACGACGCGGCGCGCGCTCGCGCTCACGTCGCGCAAGGTGGTTGCGCCATTGTCGCGCGCTGCCGTTGCAACCGCGACGATATCGGCCGCACGGCCGCGCGTTTCCGATGCGATGCCGGTCGCCACTTCGTCGCTGGCACCGGGATAGATCGAGCGAACGATCTCGACCGCTGCCTTGGGGGAAAGGTTGTCGAGCGCGATGGCTTGATCGTTGAGTGTAAGGGCAGGCCCGCGTTCGTCGGAGCGTGCGGTCGAGAGCACGGCGATGGCGCGATCGGCGAGCGCGGTTGCCGTGCGTTCAATCAGACGAAGGCTTTCCGGGTCGGCCCACTGCGCGTCGTCGAGCACGAGCAGCAGTTTGTGATCGAGCGTTACACCCTCGACGATCCGCAAGAACGCTTCTTCAAAATCCTCGGGCCGGTCCCGGTCGATCGTTAGCCCGGATGAATAACGGGCGACGCTCTCACCGAGCACCTCGAGCAGCGCCTGGAGTACCCGGCGCGCGGTAAAGAGTGAGAGCCCAGCGTGAATGCGGAAGCTCGGTGCCCAGACGGAGAGCCACCCCTGCGCCGATGCCTCAGCAGCAAGGGCCTCGGCCAGCGCCGTCTTGCCGACGCCGCTCGAACCCACGATACGAATAGCTCGCACGATCCGGCCTCGCGCGGCCGCGTCGAGCACGGCCCGGGCCCGCGAGAGCTCCGCGTCCCGGCCGAATAGGCTGCCCACGGTCGGGGGCTTAGGCGAAAATCAGGTATTTCCCCGGACGTTCTGTGGCGGCTGGAATTGCTAGCCTGGGAGCGTGGAGGAACACCCGACCATGTATGCACCGGCACTGACCATCGCGCAGACCATACCAGCCTCGCAGCCTGAGGTGCCCCCCGTGCCCTACTGCTTTATCTTGGATGACGCATATCATGTGCTCATGGCCGGTCCGTCCGGCGGCGAGGATCCGCTCGCCCCGCTCTATGCCGCCGACTCGCGCATCGATGAATTGCCCGGACCCATCGACCGGGTCGTGCGTGCGCTTACGGCTACCTGGCGCACTTCACGCGCACCCTCGAACGCCACCGCCGTTGTTTCCCACTTACACGTTACGGTTGCACCGCTGCACGGCTACGACGGCCGCCGCATCGCCGTCTTCGTGAACCGTCACGACCGGACGGGGCTCAGCTAGCATGCCACGGCGCCGCGTCATATAACACCTGTAGATCGCGCTGATCCTCAAATGCGCGCGAGTAGCGTTCGTAGCTAGCGCGCGCCGCGTCGCGCCGATCGACCGTCCACTGCGCCTGCACCAGATGTGCGGCGAGTTCTCCGAGCGGCGAAATGCCGCGATGCTGCGCCTCGCTCAGCGCGTGGGCGGCGACCACTTCGGCTCGCGCATGCGTGCCAAGCTCCATCAGCGCTCCAAAGAAATTTCCGTAGAACTCGATGAAGCGCTCGTCAGGCGGTTCGCCGTGCGCGAGATGCCGTTCCGAAGCCCAGTCGACGATGCGCGGTAAAGCCTCGCGGTGGGCCGCGAGCGCAAGTTCCAGGAGTGTGCTACGCGCGTGCGCGCCGTCGCCGCTCGCGAGCAATTGTTCGGCAAGCGCGAGCCGATCGCGGACGTCGCGCAGACCGCGGCGCTCGATCGCGCCGGTGATCCGCCGCCGAAGCGGAATCTTCATCGGAATCGTTTCCGCAATCGCACCCACGGTGAGCGCGTGCGCGAGATGCGGGAAATCGGGCACGGGCGATTCCAGCAACGCCGCATCAACGGGCTCGGGCAGGAGCGAAAGCATTTGCAACGCGGTGCGGTCCGGCATCGCGAGCGCCGCGACGTCTTTGGCGATCGCTGCGCGCGACGAGGATGCGACGTCGGACTCGTCGCCTGCGTTGCGTCGGGCGGCAGCTTCGGCCAGCACGATCACGTCATACGGAATGCCATGCGCGCGTGCAACGATCGTCTCGAGCACGGCGCGCGGTGCACCGGGGTAATGCCGTTCGGCTAGTGCAAGCGCCGCCGGCGCATCGAGCTCGCGCAACACGATGGTTGAGCTGGCGGCGATCGCCGGCAATCCATGCTCCTCGTCACAAGCGATCACGGCGAGCAGCGGCCGTTGCGCGAGCGCGCCTATCGATGCCGCAATGCCGCGCAAGCTTTCGTCGTCGGCGAAGTGTGCGTCATCGATGGCAACGATAACCGGACGTTTGCGGGTCTCGCGCTCGAGCCGTTCGTGCAGATCGGGCGAGAGCCGCTGTGCTATTGCTAGCGGAAATAAGCGATCGAAGGGATGTGCTGTCGCGCGTAAGACGAGGGCACGCGTTCCAGCGAACGCTTCGAGATCGCGCAACAGCGTGGTTTTGCCGAATCCGCTTGGTCCACTGACGATCAGCGCTGCCGACGCCGCTGAGCCGGCGACAGCCGTATAGGCCGCGCGCAACCGCGCGATTTCCTCTGCGCGACCGGGAAGTTGCATCGTGCGGCCCTCCTCGGGTACGGCGGGCTTTTCCTGCCCGCGCGTACAATCGAACGCTCGTGCAAACGATAGAGAAGGCGCCGATGTCACCACGCGTCGAGCTTACGCTGCGCGGGCTTGCGCTGGGCGGACTGATCACGCTGGTCTTTACCGCGGCAAACGTCTATCTCGGGCTCAAGGTCGGCTTGACGTTCGCCTCATCTATTCCGGCGGCCGTGATCTCGATGGCGATCTTGCGCGGCGTCAAGACGGCCACGATTTGGGAGAACAACATCGTGCAGACCGTCGCTTCAGCGGCGGGCACGCTCTCGTCGGTCATCTTCGTGCTGCCTGGTTTGGTGATGGTAGGCTGGTGGACCGGGTTCCCGTTCTGGGAATCGTTCGGTATTTGCGCCGTCGGTGGAATTCTCGGCGTCATGTACAGCGTGCCGTTGCGGCGCGCGCTCGTTACCGAATCCACCTTGCCGTATCCCGAAGGCGTCGCTGCGGCTGAGGTCTTGAAGGTTGGTGCGGGAACGCCGACGGCGCAAGCGGTAGCCGAGAACAAGCTCGGGCTGGTTGCGCTGGTGTGGAGTTCGATTGTATCCGCCGCGTTCCAACTGCTGATCGCGCTTGGCATCTTCACCGGCGAATTCGATACCTACGGACGTTTCGGTCCATCGTCGACGGGCATCGGACTTGGCATGTCGCTTGCGCTGATCGGCGCCGGACATCTGATAGGATTGACCGTCGGCATGGCAATTTTCGGTGGCCTCGTGATCGCGTGGGGGTTCGCGGTTCCGATTCTTACCGCGATGCATCCGATCGCCGGCGCGACGGCTGCGACGCAAGCCTCGACGATCTTTCACACCTACGTGCGTTTCATCGGCGCCGGCACGATCGGCATCTCGGGCTTGTGGACGCTCGCGACGCTCGTCGCACCGATTGGAAAAGGCATTGCGTCGTCGCTTGCTGCGTCGCGCCTGCGCCGCGCCGACCCGACCGGCGTGCTCCCGATAACCGAGCAAGATATTCCGATCGGCACGGTGACGATGGTTTCCGTCGTCTTGTTGATTCCGATGGCGATCCTGCTCGCGGCATTTCTCGCCGGCGGCGTCCTCTCTTCGATGATCCTGCCGCTGGTGATTGGGGCCATCGTCTACGTGGTGATCGTCGGGTTCTTCGTCGCGGCAGTATGCGGGTACATGGCGGGCCTCATCGGCTCGTCGAACAGTCCGGTCTCCGGCCTTGCGATTCTCGCCGTGCTCGGCGTGTCGCTCATTCTCGCATTTTTCGCGCGCGAAGCCGCGCCGTCGGCGGCACCCGCGTTTGTCGCGTATGCGCTCTTCGTCACCGCAATCGTGCTCAATGTTGCGACGATTTCCAACGACAACTTGCAAGATCTCAAGACCGGCCAGCTCGTCGGTGCGACGCCGTGGAAACAGCAAGTCGCGCTCGTTGTCGGCGTGATCTTCGGCGCAATCGTCATTCCGCCGGTCCTCGTGGTGTTGAACAAAGCCTACGGCTTCAACGGTGGTCCGCATGCGCTGGGTGCGCCGCAAGCGACGCTCATCTCGACGCTCGCGAAGGGCGTCATCGGCGGTGCGGTCGATTGGAACTTGATCTTCGTTGGTGCGGTCGTCGGCGCGATCGTGATTGCAATCGACGAAGTCGGCCGCAGAACCGGGCGCTTTCGCTTCCCGCCCTTAGCAGTTGGTCTGGGTATCTACCTTCCGGCCGGAACGACTGCTCCCGCGGTGATCGGCGCGATCTTCGGCGCTCTCTACAACCGCTGGGTTTCGCGCCACAAGAACCCGCAATCGGGGAGACGACTTGGCGTGCTCGTTGCATCCGGACTAATCACCGGAGAGAGTCTCTTCGGTGTGGCGCTGGCCGGACTAATCTACTTCAGCAACAAGCCTACGCCGCTGCAGATCGTGCCGGATAGTTTCGCCGGCATCGCCAATCTGCTTGGCGGCCTCGCCCTCTTCGTCGTCCCGTTTCTTGTCTATCGCTGGATCGGCCTCAAAGCACAGAAGCTCTAGTTGGGCGGCATCGCGCGCAGCCACGTGTCGTCGTTTCGGGCTTCGGCGACGCGGGCACGGACTTGCGCGATCAACGGCGCACCGTCCAGTGCCGCACGCGCGTCGCGAATCGCCGTCGCCGCCGACGCGTCGCCGCTCGCGAACGCAGCGTGGGCAGCCTGCGGCCAAAGACAAACGCTGCCCGAAATACATCCCGCCGCGCCGTAGGCCTTGGCTTCGCGCAGCGTTGCTTCAGTCGAGGGAAAAACGCGCAGCGTCGGGTGCCGTTCGAGAATCGCGCGCTGGAGCACGACATCGTTGGAACTGTCCTTCATTCCGCCGATGACGCTCGGAAACGCGTCGACCAAGCGATCGACCAGCTCGGGACGGAACGTGATGCCGGTCATGCGTGGAAAGTTGTAGAGGACGATCGTCGAGCGCAGCGGTCCTGTCGATGAAAGCAGCGCATCGAAGAAACGGACGATCCCGTCATCGCCGGCATCGCGAAAGAAGAACGGCGGCATGACGAGTGCGGCGACAAAGCCCAACTCGCTCGCGGCGCGGGTGAGGCGGATCGTGTCGCCGAGCGCGCTCGCGCCGGTTCCGCACATCGTGCGCTCGCGCGGCACGCCGGCCGCGACCGCTTCCATGAGCCGCAGGCGCTGATCGGTGCTAAACGACATCGCTTCGCCGGTCGTACCGAGCAGGTTGATCCCGTCGATCCCGTCGCGCAGCAGATCGCGGTAATAGTCGACGGCGCGCGCCGCATCGGGCTCGTAACGCTCGTCGACCGGCGTGAGCACGGCCGACCAGACGCCGGTAAGAGTTGTGGTGGCGATCATCCTCGCGAAAAGGCTCCTTTTAGAAAGAATGCCAGATTAGCCGGACGTTCGGCAAGGCGGCGCATCAGATACGGAAACCAATAGCTTCCGTACGGCACCGCCAGCCGCACGCGATAGCCGCGCTCGAGGAGTGACGCCCCGATTTGCCCCGCGATGCCGTAGAGCATTTGAAACTCGAACCTGCCGCGCAGCGGAATCTGCCGCTCGCGTACGTAGCGTTCGACGCGCGCGATGATTCGTGGGTCGTGCGTGGCAACCGCGGTGAAGCCCGGCCCCTCGAGTGATTCGAAGACCAGGCGCAGGTAGTTCTCGTCAACGTCTGGTTTGTTTTCGTAGGCGATGTCCGGCGGCTCGAGATAGGCGCCCTTCACGATGCGAACGCTCGGCGCAAGGGGCTTCTGGGCGCGGAGGTCGTCGAGACTTCGTAAGAGGTACGACTGCAGCACGAAGCCGACGTTGTCGAACCGTTCGCGCAGGCGTCGCCAGATCGCAAGCGTCGCGTCGACGTAACGCGACTGCTCCATGTCCAGACGCACGGTGTTTCCAGCCTCCAGCGCGGTCTGCGCGATGCGCGCGGCGTTCTCGTATGCAAGCTGCGGGTCGATGTCGAGGCCGACATGGGTGAGCTTGAAGGCGACGTTGGCATCGATGCGCTCGGCTGCAAAAATCCGCAAAAGCTCGCGGTACTGATCGGCGGCGCCGATCGCCTCGTTCCGGGCGCCCACACCCTCGCCGAGAATGCCGGCGGCGACAGCGAAGCCACGCGCGTTGACCGCGCGCGCAACGGCCAGGAACTCGCCCGCCGTCTCACCTGCAACGAACCGCCTAGCGCCCAGCCGCATCCCGTAGCGGCTCACCGCACGCTGCACCGTCGCGCTGTCGGCGGCAGCCAGAATTGCCGCGCGTAAAGGGCGCTCGAGCAGAGAATCGATGGACAGCGTGGGCATAACGTGTGAATAACTCGTCTTTCTTGCGGATAGGTTGTGAGTTCGTTAAATTTGCTATTGCACTCGGGATTGTTCGCTTGTTACCATGCAATCACTTCGAGTAACGACGAAGCGCGAATTGTAGAAAAGCGCAATCACCACACGCCCGACGGTCGCTGTCGTACAGGGGCCGGATGTGATGGAGATTAAAGTCGACGACGCGGCAGTCAGTACGGGCCTGGCAATGGGTTCAGACAGGCTAAAGCGCTCGATAACTACGACAAAGCCCGGAGCCTCACGGCGACGGGCTTTGTTCTTTGTTGGTGAGCAGTAAGGCGAAGAGTCCGGTAAGGCCGGCAAAGAGTACCGAGCCGGAGATCACGTCAGGAGTCCACCAAATCCCTCCCATCGTTGCAGCGAGAATACTCAGCAACGCGGCCCAATAGATCGCTGGAATGCCGAAGGCGAAGAGCCGCCAACGCCGCCCGGCCACGTCGCCGAAAATACCGGCGAGCAGACTGGCGAGCGCGACCCCGATAAATTGTCCGAGATAGTTCGAGTGCGCGGCGGCGATAAAGATATTTCCGACGAAGAACATCACCGTGAGCGCACCCCCTGCAAGCCGAATGCGCTGTGCTGCATAGAGCGCAAAACCGATCATGAGCAAGCTCTGCACGATGACCGCGAGCAAGCCGATGCCCTGTTTGTAGTAGAGCAGCGCCAGCAGAGTGAGAGTGTCGTGCGGGAAGCGTGCGGGATCGAGTGGAGCGTTCATACGCTCGGCTTCACTCAAGAAGACGAACTGCGTTCCCCAGTGCATCAATTCCATCATCGACGCGAGCGCAAGCAGCATTGGCAATTGTCCGACCAGCGAGCGTGGCGGATTTTCGCGCTCGATCGCCGATCGCACCGGCCCGGCGATGATGAGAAACATCCCGGCACCGATGAGCAAGTGCGTTGGGCTGAGCAGCGCGTTGAAGCCCTGCTCGAATCCCCACAACGTGTGCTTGATCATGTCGAGCAGGCCGCCCGTCAAAAAAACTATTAGTCCGGCAGTTGTCGTCTCATAGCCTTTTGGTAGCGAATACTTCCAGGCGAAACCGCGGCGATGGTTTGCCGTCATGGCAATTGCGACGAACACATACGCTGCGAGCAACCCGGCATAGAGTAAACCGTGCGCCGGCTCGAAGAACGTCTCGACCGTCGTGTGAAAATGGTGATAGGCGTCGACCATGATTCCGCCCGAGCACCATATGCTCGCGACTGCCATCGACCAGTCAAAGAGCGCGCTCGGGGCCGGGCGATTCGTCATGTGCGGGTGGATTCCGCGGAGTAACCGAAACGACCCTTCATGCTGCGATCGTGCTGCGCGTTGACTGTAGTGATCTTCTTGCTCGCGGGCTGCGAAGAACCGGTTCAAGGAACGCTCGTGGATCCGCGTGCGGTGACGGCAGTGCCGGCGCGATGGCCATCGGCCGTCATCGCCGCTCCGAACGATCCGCCTCACATCGTCGCTCTGCAGATGAACGAAACGTCGATTTTTCCGGGCTCGGAGTGGACCGGCCGCATCGCGACCACGACCAACGTGGCGAGCCTCGAGATTCGTACCGAGTCGTTCTCGTTTAACGCCACGCGCATTGCGTTCGGCCAATTCATCTTCGATCAACACGTGCTCGACATCGTGCCGCAGTATAAGCGCCCGTACACGCTGCAGGTGATCGCGCGCAACGCTGCAGGCGTCCAGGATGCGCGCTTAATTCCGATCGTCTTGCACTAGACGGGACGTTAGCGCCGCAACCCGCGCAAGACTTTGCCCTCGGTATTCAGGTAGTAGTGAGAGCTGTCGAAGCGCGGCGTATCGGCGAACATCAGGTACAAATACTTGAAGTTTTCTGAGAAGGCGTACGCCGGAAAAAGGTCGTCGGGAATCATCGGGAAGGGCCGCACGTCGAGAAGATTCGTGTAGCCGTTGGTCACACGGCAATTCGCGCGCAGCGCGGTGAAGTATTGGTAGGCGGTTTGGCGATAGACGTCGTCGTGGGTGAGAAACCACAGATCGAAAGCCGAGTTGGCGTACTCCGGCCGCATCCGGTAGGCAGCGTCGACTGCGTCGAGCGTTTCATAGTCGATCACTTCCGGGATGAGCGTGTAGCGGTTGAGCACGTCGGTCCACGAGTTATAGAAGGCCTCACCGATGGCGCGATTGCCGCCCTTAGCCACCAGTTCGGCGTAGAACGCGGCGAGTTCGGTGATCTGGGTGTTGCCCGCCGGCTCGCCGGTGAGGTAGTCCACTTGGCGGAACCACAGACGGCCGTCGACGTGAACGACTTTGTATTTTAGGAGCGCATCGGTCAGGGTGCGGTACCAGTCGCGCGACTGCTCGATGCCGAGCATTTGCCAGCCGCCCCACAAATATTCGTAAAAAGAGTCGGCCGGCTCGTCGGGGGCGACATCGATCGGATCGGTGAACGTGCCGGCTTCGATATCGAAGTTGGTACCCAGCAGATTGGTCGCGGAGCGCTTGGCGATCACTGCCTCGTAGGCGCGCATCGAGGCGCGCACGTATTTCGGATCGCCGGTCAAACGCGAGAGATCGCCGAATTCCAAGATGTTGGACCCGATCTCGGCGAGGTTGTTCTTCGGGTCGCGCACGGCGCCGGTACGCAGGTTCGCAAAGCGGTACGGAGCGCCGGTAGGCGATTTTGTAAAACAGACCAGCAAGCGATCCGCTAGGTCGCGCGCACCGTCGAGCATGAATCGTTCGCCGGTCGCATAGTAGCCCGCCAGTAGACCGGCCACCATGCGGATCACGGCTTCGAACATCTGCACGTCGGCATCGACGTCGAAGTTGAGATGAGCGCGCAGCCACGTCACGCAGGCATCGAGCTCCGAGTCGAGACCCATGACGTAGAGTGTGTCGAGCGCTTCGATGATCGAGAGCCCGAAAGAGTGCCCCGGGACGAAGAAGTCGTGCGGGGTCCCGCTGACCGGCTTGACCTCGTCGAATCCCCAGGCAAATTGCTTATAACCGTTCCACGCGTGCACGAACTCGCCGCGCACCCGCGCAGCGATGGCCTTGGCATCCGGCATTTCGTCGTCGGCGCGCGCACGCCGCGGCGACAACGCGGCGGCGGTCGCGCAGGAGAGCAAGAAGTCGCGGCGCCTCACGTATTCGTGAGGCCGCGCTGATACACGTTGAGCGTGACGTAAGCTGCTTCGAGCAACGGCGTGTTCAGGCTATATCCGCGAGCTCGCGCAAGCAAATCCCCGAGGATCTGATCTGCTTCGACGCGGCTTCCCGCTTGCATGTCGCGATACATCGACGCGGTAAGCGGCGAGCCGGGCGTGGTAAGGTGGGGACGCATGCTGGCCACGAACGCATCGCTGGGCGTATGCCCGGCGTCGCGCGCGACGCTCGCGCATTCATCGAAGATCGCGGAGATCACGGATGTGCCACCGGCCGCGACGATCGAACCAACCGACCCGCGCAGCAAACACGTGCTGCCGGCGAGCGACGCGAGGAATACCCATTTCTCCCACATGTCGCGCAGAATATGATCAGAAAGTGGGGCGGTAAAGCCGGCACCTTGCAGTGTCGCGTCCATTTCGCGTGCTCGTGGACTATTCTTCCCGTTGCGCTCGCCGTAGATCAGCTGCTGTGCCTCGTTGAGCTGAACGATCCGGCCATCGGCGTCGAGCGTACTGGCGACGATGCAGACGCCGCCAAGCACGCGCTCGTCGCCGAAACGCTCGGCGAGCAGATCGATGTGGCGCATGCCGTTGAGCATGGGCAGGATCAGCGTGTTGGGGCCCACGGCCGGCGCGAAGTCGTTCATTGCCGATTCGAGCGTGTAGGCTTTGAGGCCGAGGAGAATGACGTCGTATGGTTCCGCGATCGTTTCGGATTGCGCGATCTGCGGTGTAATACTGAGGTCGCCACGGGGACTGCAAATCTGCAATCCTCGCTCGCGCAACTGGGCGGCGCGGGCGGCGCGCACCAAAAAGGTGACGTCGCGACCCGCGTGCGCCAAGAGTCCACCGAAAAGACCGCCGGTAGCACCGGCGCCGACGACGAGAATTCGCATGGCGCCGGTCTTCGAGCTAGCCTAGCCGGTTACATGTGCCAGACGTGGCCGTTGGCAAACGTGACCGAGACGGCCGTGCAGTGCGCGGTCTTGCCGCCGAACGTCACGTCGTTGTAGAGGTCGAAATGATGATCGACCTGCACGCCGGGCGCAAAGCTTCCGACGTCGGCAACGCGGCGCAGATAGCTCTGGTTCGAATTCCGATAGCTGACAGCAAAGACGACCTTGGTTGCGACCTGGTGTCCGTTGTTCGTGTAGACGATTTGGGTGCCGGTGGCCCTGGAGCTCATGTGCTTCGGTACGGTGATGAAGCATTGCTGAATGGAAATGGGATTCTGCTGAGCACTCGCGGGCAACGAGAGCCCGATGCCGAGCGCGATCGCCAGGAGTGGAAGAATACGAGAAACGGGTTGCATGCGTGTTCCCCTTTCGTCGGTGCGAAACCGTGGGCTGGGCTTCTTCGAACGACGAGGAGCATCTTCGCACTTTGCGCATATGGGATAGTCCGCCGACCGTCTTGACTATGCTTATAGTCCTATAAGGGCGCGCCTGCTCGCTCTAAGCACGCTTTCATCTGAGAAGCCGAAGGCTGTCAACTTGGCGGGCTACGCTATAGCCATCATGAAACTCCAAATCCCGGTCATCGCCTGCCTGCTCGCTGCACTACCTGCTGCAGCGCTCGCTGACCAGCACAGTGACCACACGTCCTACTCGCGTTCGTCGGCGCCGGCGCGATCGTATCAATCCGCTCGCTCGTATTCATCCGGGCGTTCGTACCTGCAAGCGCCGCGCTACTCGCAGGCTGCGCCGCGCTACTCGCAAGCTTCGCCGCGCTACGCGCAAGCGGCTGCACCGCGCTACTCGCAGGCTGCGCCGCGCTACTCGCAGGCTGCGCCGCGCTACTCGCAGCCAATGCCGCGCTACCAGGCGCGCTCCACCTACACGACGCCGCGGGCGCAATCGCGCGCTTACGCCTACTCGGGGTCCGGCTACGTTGGGCGTCGCGACGTGAACCCGTGGTACTGGAACCGCGGGCGCGCGTGGGTCGCGTCCCCGGCCTACTGGGGCGGCGGTTTCTGGGGCGCGTTCTCGGTCGGACTCGCGATCGACACCGGCGGCTATTATGCGGTGCAAGCCGACTCGCCGGGATCGCAGCTCCTCGCTAACTACGGGCTGCAGCAAACGGATTGTAACCAGCCGAATCTGGTCGACATCTTGGGCCCGGACGGCAGCGAGATCTGCGCCTATCCGAACAACGAAGTCGGACCGGGGCAGTATCAGGTCGATCCGTCAACCCTGAGCCTCGTCTCGGCGCAACAGTAGCAGCGGCGACAACGAAAAACGAAAAAGGAAGGCGCATGGAAGCGCCTTCCTTACTTAATGCGCACTTATGCGCACTTATGCGTGCGTCACGCAGCGAAAGCCGAGATGGCTCATTGACGTGTCGACCATTTGCGGCGAGCGCGCCGCCGGCCGAAAACGCAAGCAGTAGTTCGGCGCGCAAAGATGCGAACCGCCCTTGACCACTTTGCGCGGAATGCGGATCTGCGGTTGATTGGGATCGTAACTTTGCTCCAACCTCGCGCCGCGCGCGGGCGGCGTACCGCAGCATGGTTTTGTATGCTGCACTTCGGGCGCGGCAGTGTACCAATCCACCGTCCACTCCCAGACATTGCCGGCCATGTCATACAGGCCGTAGTCGTTGGGCGGAAATGTACCGACCGGTGAGGTGCGCTCGTAGCCGTCGAGTACGAGGTTTTGCCAGGGAAATTCGCCCTGCCAAGTGTTGGCCATGATCGTTCCGTCGAGCGTGATCTCGTCACCCCAGGTGAACGCTTTGCCGTCGAGCCCGCCGCGTGACGCATATTCCCACTCGGCTTCGGTTGGAAGCGACTTGCCGGCCCAGCGCGCAAAGGCTTGCGCATCTTCAAAGGCCACGTGCACGACCGGATGATCTTCGAGCCCCGAGAGCGACGTGTCCGGCCCCAGCGGATGAAGCCAAGACGCGCCCGGCGTCCACTGCCACCATTGCGTCCAATCGTTCAAGTCGACCGGACCTTTCGTGGCACGAAAGACGAGCGATCCCGGGACGCACAGTTCCTCGATCGCGCCGGGATATTGCGCCGGATCGATCGGCTGTTCGGCAACGGTGACGTAGGCCGTTTCTTCGACAAAGGACGAAAACTGCGTGTTGGTTACGGGGTAGCGGTCGATTGCAAAGCGATCGACGCGGACGCGACGCAACGGACGTTCGTCGGGGTAGAAATTTTCCGACCCCATCGTGAATTCACCGCTCTCGATGGGGACCTGGTCGATAGCAACGGACGTACGCGCCATGCTCCGATTTTGGCAAAAGCGAAGGGCCGCGACCGCGAGGTTGTCCTGGACAAGTCGTCGCGTCGGCGGAGGTGCTAGGCGCGCTCCTGGAGGTGGGCGCGCGATCGTAAGTGCGCGTCATCTGCGAACAACGGCGAAGAGATGAGAAAATCCGCCGTTGCACGATTGCAGGCGATCGGCACGTTATAGAGGACGGCGAGGCGCAGCAGCGCCTTGACGTCGACGTCGTGCGGCTGCGTCGTTAGGGGATCCCAGAAGAACACGATGAGATCCAACTGATGTTCCACCAGCATCGCGCCGACTTGCGCATCGCCGCCCAGCGGGCCCGACAGCAAGAGATGCACGTTTAAGCCGGTCTTCTCAGCGATTAAGCCGCCAGTGGTTCCGGTGGCTACGAGCGAGCAGCGGGCCAACGTCTCGCGGTTGAAGTGGGCCCATTCGGTCAGGTCCTGTTTTCGCGCGTCGTGCGCAATCAGCGCGACGCGGGCTGCGTCTGCGCGGAATGGCGCGTCCGAGCGACGAACCGTGCTCATGCCCCGTGCCTTTTACGTTCGGCGCGCTTCGCCCGCGCGGTAGCGGTACACAATCCGGCCCTTGCTTAGATCGTAGGGCGAGATCTCCACGTCGACGCGATCGCCTGGGAGAATCTTGATGCGATGGCGGCGTAGACGCCCGGCGATGTGAGCCAGAATGGTGTGCCCGTTGTCGAGGTCGACCGAGAACGTTGTGCTCGGAAACACTTGCTTGACGCTGCCGTGGACTTCCAAGGGCATCTCCTTGGTGTCGACATTGCGTGCTTTGACTTCGCGGGTTTTTGTCGTGCGACGGCGAGTAGCGATAAATGATCCTTTCTAGGAATCTGCTTGGGGGCGGCAATTCGTCGACCGCCTCGTGCTCAACCCTGACGGTACACGAAGAGTTGCAGCAGGGCAACGCTAAAGGTCCTTCCGAGGGAGTGCGTGCTATATTATCGCACTGTGAGCCCTTCATTCCGGCTTCGCCTGGCTTTGGCGGCCGATGTGACCGTCGATGGCTTTCCGAAGCCCGTCCGCGCTACGGTCGTTGACCTTTCAACCGGCGGCTGCCGCCTGACCGCCGGGAGCATCTTCCTGACCGGTTCGGGAATCCGGTTCAACCTGCCGGTTGGGGCAAGCAGCATCCCGATCGTCGGAAAGATCCGGCACAACTCCGGCGGTTCGGCGGCCTCGCTCGAATACGGTGTGGAATTTGCAACGCTCGCGCCTGCCGACCTTAAGGTGCTCGACCGCTTTCTCGAAGAGGAACGCTCGAAGAGTGCGGCCGCCGAAAGCGCGATTCGCGTCGAAACCGAATTCAATGTGAGGTGTTCCGTGGCCGGGACAAAAGATGCGATTGACGTGCTTGCGCTCGATTTGAGTCGCGGCGGCATGCGCCTCGCATTCGAGAAGCGCATTCCCGAGGGCAGCAGCCTGAGCATGCAGTTCGCGTTGCCGGACGGCGAAGCCGGGCGCCCTCTAAAGCTGCGCGGGAAAGTGGTGCATGTTACTGCGCAGTTTCGCGAATTCCATCACAGCATCGTATTCGTCGACGTCGCAACAGCGGTTGGCGACGAAATTGAGGGCTTCGTGCGTGCATTGCGACTGAACCAGCGCTAAGCCCTCGGGTGCTTGGCCGAGTGCCTGCGTGGTAGGCTTCGCGCCCGGTCCGGCGATTCCGAGAGGACGTTGATTGCGGCGCGGTCTATTGCGGATGCGAACAGATTTTTGTTCCCCCGCATTTCTATGGTAAGGAGCAGCAGTAGATGAACACTCGTCGTTCGGCATGGCGCGTTCTTGCGTGTACCGTGCTTGGGGCAGTCCTCCTGGCGATCGGGTTCCCGCGTCCCTCGGCGGCAGCTCCGGCGCCCTCCGAGATCAAGATCGGGACACTCTACGCCAGCACCGGGACCTTCGCCGTTGCCTCCCAGGGGCAATATGACGGCCTCAAATATTGGGCCGCCGAGATCAATAAATCCGGCGGCATCTTCGTCAAGGCGTTCAACAAGAAGATTCCGGTCAAGATCGTGGCCTACGACGACCAGAGCTCGACCTCGACAGCCACGACCCTTTATAACCAGCTCATCACGCAAGACAAGGTCGACGTGCTCGTCGCCGATTTCGGTTCGGTTTTGACCTCGGTTGCGATTCCGCTCGCAGCTGAGCACCATATGCTATTGATCGATCCGACTGGATCGGGCGCAAACTTCTTTACGAAGAAGACCGACTATTTGGCCGATGTCAGCATTCCGTCATCGGCTGTCTGGCCGCTTCCACTCGGGAAATTCCTGCTCGAAAAGAAGATCGCTCGCGTTGCCATCATTTACGATTCAAATGATTTTGATGCATCGCAAGCCGAGACGCTCAAGTCGGTGCTAGGCGAGGGTGGCGTGCAGCCGGTGTATTACAACGGTGTCCCGACGACCGAATCGAACTACGCGATCCTGCTGCACACGATTGCCGCGCAGAATCCGGACGCTGTGATCGAATTTGGGTACGCACCGAACGACATCGCGTTTCTGCGTGACCTGGCGTCGAGCGGCTTGCACTTCAAAATGACATTTACGATCTTTCCGGGTCAGTTGATCAGCTTGATTACGAAGAATGTCGGCGCGAAAGCGCTCGCCTACACGTACACGTATCCGACGCCGCCGCTGGTGAACTTCAAAACCGTCACGCTCGGGCCGACCACGGATGAGTTTGTGAAGGCGTTCACCGACGCGTCGCACCAAGCGCCGAACTTCCTGGATTGCGCGGGCTACAACAACGGCCTGATCATCCAGGAAATGCTGGGGCGCGCCCCGGAATTTTCGCAGCTTGCGTTCCATCAGGCGCTCATGGACATGTCGGGCAAGACCACGACGCTGCTCGGCGAGTTCAAGATCAACGAGAACGGCGCGCAGCTCGGCGAACTGTTGCCGGTGGCTCAGCTCGTCCCCGAGGGCGACGGGAACAAGTTCGTTGTCGTGTATCCGCAGGACAAAGCGACTGGGAGCGCCGTGTACCCAGCGCCGGAGCACTAAGGTTCTGCACCGCGAGGATTCCCGCCGGCAGCCACCGGCGGGAATCGTCATCCTATGAGTCTTCTCGAGTACGCGCTCGTCGGCGGCATCCTGTACGGGGTGTTCTTCGCGCTGGTCGCCCTCGGGCTCAATTTGATCTTCGGCGTCATGCGCATCATCAATCTGGCGCACGGCCAATTCGTGCTGCTCGGCGGGTACGGAGCGTACCTTCTCAGTCACGATCTGCACCTAAATCCGATCTATGGCGTGCTCCTCGCCGTGCTTGGGGCAGTCGTCGTCGGCATTCCGCTCTATACGGTAGTTCCGCGATTGCAAAAGAGTAGCGATCCGGAAATGCTGTCTTTTATCTTGTTCTTCGGTGTCGCGCTGATGATCGACGCCGTGCTCACCGCAGTGTTCGGTGCCGACCAGCGCTCGCTGCCGCAGGACGCATTCGGTGCCGGGAACATCAGTGTTCTCGGACAAGCCTTTCCCGATAGCTGGTGGGTCGCCGCCGGTGTGAGCGTGCTCGCAGCGCTCGGGCTCTATCTCTACTTCACGCGCACGCGGCTAGGATTTGCAACGCGTGCTATCATGGCCAATCGTGAAGAGGCACTCGCAACCGGAATCGACGTGCAGCGCGTATCGGCAATCGCGTTTATCATGGGCATCGCGCTCGCCGGCATTGCCGGCGTGTTCGTGCCGTATCTGCTCGGTTCGATTTCGCCCGACATCGGAAACGAATTGACGACGACGTCGTTCGCGGTGATCATCATCGGATCGCTGGGCAATCCGCTCGGCACGATCGTCGGCGGCCTCGTCTTCGGCATCGGAACACTCTTCATGCAAACGTATTTTCCATCGTGGTCAAACCTCGTGCCATACGCGCTGCTCATTATCATCGTACTAATCAAACCGGCGGGGCTTCTCGGGCGTACGGTGCGAACGGCATGACGGTAAAACGCCCGGTGCTCGCGACGGCGATCACGCTGGCCGCGATTGCCGCCGTCTTCTTGGTTGCGCCGCACTTCTACGGAAACCGCAGCCTGCTGCTCTCGATGCTCACTTTTGTGGCGCTCGCGCAGGGGCTGAATCTGCTCTATGGGTTCACCGGATATTTGCCGTTCGGGTACGTTGGATTCTTCGGTGCAGGCGCGTACGCGACGTCGTTGCTCGTGCTCCACACTGGGATTCCGGTTCTAGCATGCGTCGTGCTGGGCGGCGCAGCGGCCGTGCTCGTTGGATTGATTCTCGGGCCGCTTCTGCGGCTCAACGGTGCGTATTTTTCAATCGCGAATCTGGCCGCGTCGCAGATTCTGTTCAACGTCGTCTCCAATCAAGATCTCTCGAGCATCACCGGCGGCCCCTATGGGCTCAAGATCGACAAAGTCTACAATCTTCCGGCAGCCTACCTCTCGATGCTCGCTGTCGTGCTGATCGCGACCGCACTGGCAGCGTACCTGCGTTTCTCGGGCTTTGGCCTCGGGATACGAGCGATCAAGCAAGATGCTACCAGCGCGGCAATGGCCGGAATCAACGTTGTGCGCGGGCGGCTGATCGTGTGGCTGCTCTCGGCGGCGATCGCGGGGCTCGCCGGCGGCGTGTATGCCTGGAGTCTCTCGGTGTTCTATCCGGATGCGGTCTTCACGCTGCAAATCTCCGTGTTTGCGATCGTTTTCGCGCTTTTCGGCGGCGTCGGAACGGTGATTGGTCCGGTCGTCGGTGCAGTCGTGCTCGACGCCCTCTATAACGCGGTAGGTATCTCGACGCCGCAGTATTTCGAGTTCATTTACGGCGCGCTGATCGTGTTGCTGGTGCTCTTCCTGCCCAATGGCGTGATGTCGCTGCTGACACGGCGAGGTATCCGTGTCATCTGATCCGTTGCTCGCGCTTGAAGGCGTCAGTAAGCAGTTCAACGGTCTCGCCGTTCTCCAGGATATGAGTTTTTCGATCCGTTCCGGCGAGATTTTGGGTCTGGTCGGACCCAACGGCTCAGGCAAAACGACGGCGATCAATCTGATTTCCGGCATCTACCGGCTCGATGCAGGCCACGTCGTGTTCGACGGTCGCCCGATCGATCGCGTCCCGCCATTCCGGCGCGTGCCTCTCGGCATCAATCGGACCTTTCAGGTCCCAAAGCCCTTTCACGCGATGACGGTGTATGAAAACGTACGAGTCGCGGTGCATTTTGGTGCTCACGTTCCGCGAGTCGATGAAGATGCAGCCGTTCGCACGGTACTGGCCGACATCGCACTCGAAGACCAGGCGCAGTCTCTGGCGTCGGATCTGACGGTCAACCAGCAGAAACGCTTGGATCTCGGGCGCGCGCTTGCCACCAATCCGAAGCTGTTGCTGATCGACGAGATCGGCGCGGGACTCAATCCGCAGGAGCTGGGTGTCATCGCAGAACTGCTGGTGCGTCTGGCCAAGCGCGGCATCGCGCTAATCGTCGTCGAGCATCTGCTCGACTTTCTCAATCGCATCACCAATCGCGTCATCGTTCTTGGCGCGGGATGCGTGCTGTACGAAGGAACGTTGACCGACGCATCGCGCAATCCCGATGTCATTGCGGCGTTTATTGGAGGTTAAGGCGATGGCGTTGCTCGACGTCCAGGATGTCGAATCGGGATACGGGGAGATGCAGATCCTATGGGGCATCGATTTGCGGGTCGAACCTGGGGAAACGGTGATTCTGCTCGGCGCAAACAGTGCCGGGAAGACCACGTTGCTACGGACGATCATCGGATTGTTGCCGTGCCGTGGCGGGACGATCCGCTTCGAGGGGGAGGCTATTGAAATGCTAACACCGGATCAGCGCATTCGCCGCGGGATGGCGTTCATGTCGGAGCTCGGTGTATTTCCCACGCTTTCGATCGAGGAGAACATTCGTCTCGGCGGCTATTTCTTGAGCGGCGCCGAGGTTCGCCGCCGCAGCACGCGCCTCTACGAACTCTTTCCCGATCTTGCCAAGAAGCGGCACGACCTTGCGGCGTCGCTCTCGGGCGGTCAACGCAAGATGCTCGGCATCGCTAAGGTGCTCGTCTCCGAGCCGAAGCTTTTGCTGATGGACGAACCGTCCGCGGGACTCGCACCGGTATTTGTAAAGCAAGTGGTAGAGGTGCTGCAGACGGTGATCGGCGGCGGGAGCACGGCGCTGCTGCTCGCCGAGCAGAACGTCGCCTTCCTGTCACTTGCCGATCGCGGATACCTGATCGACGGGGGACGCGTGAGGCTTTCGGGCACACCGGCGGAGCTCGAGGCGAGCGATGCCGTCCACGCGGCATATTTCGGGCTGTAGCGATGGACGAACAAGAACGGCTCGCAAAAGGCAAAGCGCTGCGCCGCCGGGTGCTCGGCTCCGCCTACGTCGATCGTCCCGGACCGGCACCGACGAAGTTTCAAGCGGCGTTCCGGGCGTTTGCGGAGGAACACTGCTGGGCGAACGTATGGATTCGTCCGGGGCTCGAATTACGCGAGCGCAGCATGATCAATCTTGCGATTCTCGCGTCGCTGGGGCGCTGGCCGGAGTTCGAAGTGCACGTCTTTGGCGCTTTAAACAACGGCGTCACCGAAGACGAGATCGTCGAAGTCATTTTACAAGCCGGCGTCTATGCCGGAATTCCTATCGCTTCAGAAGCATTCCGCGCGGCCGATCGCGCCGTCGCTGAGTACCGGAAACGCTGAACTCCAACTCGTATTCTCGCGTGTCTCCGGGCTCGAGAAAGGGCAGCGTCCCGCGTTCGCGTGCGGCAATCCGGCCTTCGATTGTCGGGCAATTCGCCGGCTCCAGTGCCATCACATACGTCTTGACGCCAAGCATGCGCCAGGTCATGAGAGCCGGCAACTGAGCGGGACGGTAGCGCACCGTCAACGCCACCCCTCGGCCGCCGTCGAGCCGCGCATTGGACGCGCTCGCGTGGGCCCAACCGTCGTCGCCGGCGCTCGGTTCGTGGATGAAAACTTGCTCCCTGAAGCCCCTCTGCGGTAGCCCGCCGTGATTCCACACTGCCAGCGCGGCACGCGCGTCGTCGTCGCGTGGACGCATGGCTCGGTGCGTTACCGAGAGTTCCATCTCCTCGTCCAAAAGCGGGAAGCCGGCGTTGCAATGGTAGAGCAACATGTGCGGCGCACGTTCTCCGCCTTCGTTCGTTACGCGATCGTGCAATCGCAGCGTGTTCTCACCCAGCACCGCGCGCCATGTCCGCTCTAGACGCAGCGATGCGCCGAACATACGCGCTTCGCGAATCGTGCCACTTATCTCGAACGTACAACGATCGTTCTCCCACATCGCCCGGTGCGCGACGGCTTGCGCCGGTGCGTGATTGATGTA
This sequence comes from Vulcanimicrobiota bacterium, assembly GCA_963837195.1. Taxonomy (GTDB): domain Bacteria; phylum Vulcanimicrobiota; class Vulcanimicrobiia; order Vulcanimicrobiales; family Vulcanimicrobiaceae; genus Aquilonibacter. The sequence continues at coordinate 1,496,306 of CAWIMO010000006.1, read as the reverse complement.
CCCGTGCTGCTGCCAGCTTCCGTCGACGTCGTTGCCCGGCGGCCCGAAGGCTTGCAACCCACACGTAGTCATCAAACCCCCGAAGAAGTTTCGCTCGAACGCCTCGATTCCAGGCTCCGAATAAGCGGGATGCGCGAGACCCCCGGGACCGCGCCACGTCAGGGGAATTCCGCGATACGCGGCGGCGACGACATCCAACGCGCGGTCGGCGATGATCTCGAGCTCTAGGCCGCCTCCGGTGCGCAACAGGAATCCGCGCGTTCCACGCGCGCGGCCGTCATCGTACAGAACGGGCATAATGCCGCAAACTTGCTGCAGTTCGCCTACACGCGCTTCTAGCGCAGAGCGGTTGAAACGACGTCCGAAAAGCTCGGGCACTAAAACTCCCAGAGCATCGCGCGCGTCCAGGCGCCGCTGGTTCCTCGCAATTTCACCGGAGCAGCCACGAAAAGCCGCTTCCGTTCGTCCATGACTTCTTCGGGAAAGTACAACTCTTCCACGATGAACTTGCCGTTGCCGAGCATCGCCTTGTGCGCCGGAACCGCTTTGCTCGGATCGTCGTATCCGCCCAAGCTCACTGCGTCGATGCCCACCCCCTTCACGCCACGATCGACGAGATACTGCGCCGCCTCGCCGCCGAGATAAACATACTCGGTGAGAAATTCCGCGGTGTTAGCACGTTTGTGTCCCCAACCGGTATTGAGCAGGACGATATCTCCCTCGGTGATGCGGTCGGCAAAGTGCTCGACGTCGATGCGCTCGACGGCGGACCCCGGCGTTTTGTAGCGCAGATCGAGAATCGTCGCCGGGCCGACGTAGGTCTCGAGCGGTACCTCGTCGATGGTTTTTCCGCCCTCGAAGAAATGAAATGGCGCATCGCAATGCGTACCGGTATGCGTGCTGATCTCGACGATCTCTTTATTGACGCCCTGCACCGGCAACATGTAAAACAGCCGAACCTGGGCCGGTCGAGGATTCTTATCCGGATACTGCGGGCAATTCGTGAATACCGGTTGACTCAGATCGTAGATGCGCTTTGGGTTCATGCTCCACTCTCATCCCAGAGCCGCACGAAGGCGGTGATGTTGCGATCGATCACCTCGTCGAGATCAGCGCGCCAAATCGAGTCCGGCAGCGATTCGTCCGAGAAGATCTCCAGCACGAACGGGCCGACGTAGCCCGCATCCCGGGTGGCGCGCATGATCCCGGCGTTGGCGATCGTACCGTCGCCCAGACTAATACGATCGGCTCTCGAGCGCGGCTGATGCCAGTCGCTCACCTGCACCAAGAAGATCCGATCGCCGGACGCGAGGATGACCTCGTGCAGGTTCGGCGTTTGGAAAACGTTCCACGTATCGAGGCAGATGCCAAGCGCCGGGTGATCGACGCGCCGGACCAGCTCCAACGCCTGGTCCAACCCCCACAATGCCGTGTCGGTGTTGAAAAGTACCGGATTGAGCGGCTCGTAGGCCATGCGCACGCCGCGTTCGGCGGCAAAGGTCGCCAAGTCGGCAAATGCGGTGAGGGCCTTGTCATACACCATCCGGCTGTTCCCGCCGGGTGCCGCCCCGGTTATGACGACGAAGGGAACCTGCGCCGGTACGTGCGGCGCTATGCGCTCAATGGCTGCCTTCATGTGCCGAACTCGATCGTCAGGATCCGACGGAGACGGTGCCAAGCTATCCGGAAAGAGCGAGTGTACCGTCGACTGCACCGAACTGACCGTTAACCCCGATCGCTCGATGCTTCGAAGCTGCGGACGATAATCGTTGCGATTGAGTTTGAATTCGCAAACTTCGATCGTGTCGACGCCGTGCGCCGCATACCGTTCTACGTCACGCTCGAAGGACCACGGCCACGTCGTAAACTCACTGATCCCGAAGCGATTGAGTTGGTCGCTCGTCATCAGATCGCTTGCCGAAGCTCGATGACGCAGAAACCTTTGCCGCCGAGTTCGACGCCTATGCCGCGTCGAAGCGCCGCGCCAGTCAACTCCTTGCCGTTTACCCAGGCTCTCCGCAGGCTGTTGAAAGCCCGCACGGAGTACGCGCCGCTTAGCGGCAGGTCCAGCGTAACGGCTGTCGCCACCGTGTGTGCGCTCGTATTGCCGACGAACACGACGAGATCATCGCCCTTTCGAAGCGCAATGCTCGCAACTGCGTCGCCTATCGTGTGCACGCAGTTCGACACGTCGGTTTCGTATTCGATGCTCGTCATCGAGCGATCGAACTGAAAGTTCCCATACATTTGTAGTTCGGGAAGCCTGGCGGCGAACCAGGTAAGGCTTTTGCCGCGAAAGGGCAAGTTCGACACGCCCATCCATTGCCACTCAGGTGCGAGGCGCGGATTGACGGTCGGCGTTCCGGTGGAAATATCCAACCCCGCCGCACCTTCGATCGCGGCCCATAAGTAGCGCGGCGGAAACCACGGCGAGAGCATCATGCCCTGATTGACCAACGTTTCGCCGTGAAGCCATTCCGAAAACTGACCCGGGACCGTGTTATTGCGGCGCGGATCGCTCGAGTAATGTTGAAAACTGGCGGCGAGCGAATGCGCCATCAGTGCGGGGTTGAATCGAGCGGCGGCAACGGCGTACCAAAAGCTTACGCCTACCCACACGCCGCCGAGCAGTCCGTAGCCATGCGTCGGCCCATAGTTCACCGCCGTCCGCGGCACGGTGCGAATCCCGGCGGCTGTCCAGAAATCTTCGTTGCTCAAGCGGGCAATGATCCGCGCGGCGATCTCATCGTCGGCGACACCAAACATCACTGGAAAGACCATATCGGCGGTGCAGTCGCTACGCTTGGATCCATCCAGGTCGATGTTCAGGTAGTAAAGCTTCGTGGCCGGGTCCAACAGATGCTCGTTGATCGCCTGCCGCAGTGTTTCTGCGGCCTTTTTGAAGGCGGCAGCTTCGTCGTGTTTCTTGAGGACGCGCGCCATGTGCGAAACGGTTTGTAACGCGGCATAGCACTCGGAGTTGACCTCGGTCGTCGCACCCGATAGGCGGTAATTCGCGATGACGTTGCGCCAGCCGACGATTCCCCAGTCGGAGGTGCCCTTGGCCGTGCACCACACCAAACCTTGATCGTTCCGCTGCGAGAGGATATAGCGCGCTGCCTTGGTGGCGAGCGGGTACACGTGCTTCAGGAACGCCGTGTCACCGCAGACGTTGTAATGGTGCCACATTGCCAAGATCAACAAGGGAGTGTTGTCATTGATATTCAGCTTGTAGTCGGCGGTCTTGCCGGTACGAATATCGTAGTATTCCACGACCATGCCGCTCTTCTCGAGGTGCTCCGCGTACCAAAGCAGCGATTCGCGGCAGAACCCCGGCGTGATGTAGTCGGCGCCGTACGCGAACCATGCGGTGTCGCGCCCCACGCTATTGTTCGAACGTGTCGGATCGTTCACAAAACACCAGCCGGTCGGCGCTAGCGACTGCGTTCGCAACATGTTCGCTTTCGCCCAGAGCACCCCGCGGTTCACGTCCTCGTTCGGGCAAATGACGACAGCTCGGTTGAGGATCTCATTATAGTAGGTGCGCGTTCGTTTCAGCGCCGCATCCGCGGGCGGACACTTTGCGTAGGTCCGCTGGGCTCCGGCTCTTCCATAGTTCGAAAAGGACAGAATCAAGTGAAAACGAGCGAACTCGCCGGGCTCGAGCAGATGCGAGAAGTGCAGCGCGGCCATCGGATCTCCGTCCGAGTCAACCGTGGTATCGCTCAACATACCCGGAGACGCGGGACTATTCTCGCTTCCGTTCCCCGCCATCACTTCGTAGCTTGTCGGCTCGACGTCGGAGCCGATTATCCGCGCCAGCGCTTCATTCTCTTGGTTCCAGGCTATTATCGCTCGATGCTTGCTGCTGTATGCGCTAACGATGCCGCGTGGCGTGTTGCCGCGCAGCTGCGCAAACGCGTAGGTGCTGATCTCCACCGCACTCAGCGTGTCGTTGAACAGCTCGATATGATAGTAACCGGCGGGCGGGTCGACGTTCTTGCCGGCAGGCTTCCCGCTCAAGACGAACAGGTCTTCATGTACGCGAACGCCGTTGGAAAGATGGAAGAGATGCTCCTGATGTTCGGGATGAATTCGGAACGTACCGGGCATCGAGGCCAGCGGGGTTCCGGTGCGATCGTCCCAGTGGTTGAGCAGGACGGTTCCGAACATCTCGAGTCCGATATCGGCGGAATAGAACTTTTCGATCGCCCCGGTCGCTTTGATGATCATCGTCGCTTTGGGTGACCCGAGAGTGCTGCCCGCAGCCATCTGGGTATCGGAGACGTCGTAGCGCGAAATTTTATCGTTGACGCCGGGCTCGTGAGTGACCGAGGGCATCGGCTAAAGACTTCCGGCGTGTTTGGTCATGCCGCCGTCGATCACATACGAGGCGCCCGTAATATACGCGCCCGCTTCGGATGCGAGGAAAACACACAGCCCAGCAACTTCTTCGGGCTTGGCCATCCGCCGCAACGGAATCTCGGAAAGAAGATCGGCATACTCTTTGCGATTGCGTTTGAGATTTGCATCCATCGGCGTATCCACGGCACCTGGACACACGTCGTTTACGGTGATTCCGTGTTCGGCGAGTTCGAGCGCGATGGTTCGCATCAACATGCGCACGCCTCCCTTAGACGCGCAATACGGCGCGTTCGTCGGCATCGCGAGTTCCTCGTGGATGGAGGAGATATTGATGATCCGGCCTCCGCGCCTTTGCTTGACCATCTGGCGGCCAACGGCTTGCGAACACATCCACGCGCCGGTCAGGTTGATCGCTATGACTTTGTTCCACAAGTCGAGCGGGGTCTCTAGGAACGGCTCCTTGTGCTCGATTCCGGCATTGTTGATCAAGATGTCGATCCCGCCGAAATGCTTGATCGCTTTTCCGGTCAGTGCTGCGACTTCGTCTTCCTTGCTGATGTCGGCGGCCACGGCGAACGCTTTGCCGCCGAAGTTTTCGATCTCGTCAACGACCTCGGCCGCGGGCTGCTCGTTCCCGAAGTAATCCACGATCACGCTCGCGCCTTCGCGGGCAAGCGCGAGCGAGATCGCTTTACCGATTCCGCTTGCCCCGCCGGTCACGATTGCGACCTTAGCGTCGAGTTGCACGCGCGTGCTCCTGTGTTTCGGCGGCACGCGAGAACGACGGAAATACCAATCCCAGAGTCCAGTCGAGTGCGACACGGGTCTTACGGCTTAGTCCGGGGACGCGCCCCAAATAGTAAGTTCGCCACAGCAGCCATGCCGCGAAGCCGGTCACCATCGCTCCTCCCGGAAGCTCGGCGACGGCTTCACGATCGCCGAGGGACGCCATCTGACCAAGCTCCTCGTACAAGAAATTCGCGGTCGATCGACCGCGTATCCGAGCAATGATATTGTGCGCCAGCACCGGGCCTTCACGCACGGCGACTTGCGCGAGCGGTGCATAGGTCCCGCCCTTTGAGCGCGGGACGGCGGCGCAATCTCCCAGCGCCCACACGTGCGGGGTCCCGACCACCGCGAAGTCGGGGCCGGTCTCGATTGCACCATGCTCAGTCGTCTTCAACCCGACCGCGTCCGCCAATGGTGACGGCTTTTCACCGGCCGCCCAAATGACCGTTGCGCTCGCGATGCGTTCTCCGCTTTTCATCTCCACGCCGCGTCCGTCGATCGCGCTTACCTCTTGGTTTAATCGCAATCTCGCGCCGCGCTGGCTCAACGCTGCTGCCGCGTACTTTCCAAATTTGTCGGGCAAGTGGCCGAGCAATCTTGTGCCCGACTCCAACACGGCCACTTCCACCGCCGAGCGATCGATGCCCGGATAATACTCCAACGTCGAGTGCAGGAAAGCCAGTAGTTCACCGGCGAGTTCGACGCCGGTGAAGTCACCGCCGACGATGACGAATCGCAGAAGGCGATCGCGTGCGGCTAAGTCACTCGTCGTAGCCGCGGCCTCAAGGGCGCCGACCACCCTGCTACGCACAATCTGCGCGTCTTCGATCGTCTTGAAGGGCAGCGCGAACTTCTCGACGCCCGGTACGCCCATGGTCGAATCGGTGGCACCCACCGCAAGCACCAACTCGTCGTACTCGAGGAGCTTGGTATCGTGCGTGAGCGGGTGCCGCACGGTAACGGTTCGACTCGACACGTCGATACCGATTGCTTCTCCCAGTTCAAAACGCGACGATCCGCCGGCATTGCGTCCGTCGTGCGCGGAACGCAACGGCTGCATAATGTCTTGCGCATCGATGGAGCCGGTAGCGACCTCGGGAAGCATCGGCGTAAAGAGCATGAAGTTTTGCCGGCTTACCAGCGTAACGGCGATCTCGCTCTTGCCGGCGCGTTCGAGCTCTCGAGCGGTGGCGACACCCGCGAATCCGCCGCCGATGATTACCACGCGCGTCCTGGCCATCAGCGTCGCCTTCCGAACAGAAGCGCCACCAGCGTCGCGGTCCCGGCGAGCGCGACCATCGCGAGTGTGCCGTGCACGGCAGCTCGCGCCGATTCGGCGCGGACGTCCGGCATGAAGCGAAGTTCGGGCAACGGATCGCGGAGTTCTTTGCCACGATCGTCGAGCGCCATTTTCAAGACCTGAGCCGGGTGTAGCGCTTGGCGGTCCGTAGTTTGGGAGATCTGCTCGCGACAACTGAATCCGTCGGCCACGATGATCGTACGCGGATCGGCAGCGCGAACTTTCGGCAGCAGCACTCGTTCGCCGATGGCCATCGACACGCTGTAATGCTTGGCGTCGAATCCGAACGGTCCGGCCATACCGCAGCATCCTGTGTCCGGCATCTCGTAGTCGAGTTGGAGCGCGTCGAACAATTTGCTCTCGCCGGTGCGATCGAGGGTCGCTTTATGATGGCAGTGCTCTTGCACCAGCGCTTTGCGATGAAGCGGCGGCGGGGCGTACTCCGGTGCTTTCTTCGCGAGAAACTCGGTCAACAGAAACGTTTGCTCTTTGAGTCGATTCGCATCTTCGTCCGGTCCCAGAAGATTGGTCATCTCGTCGCGAAACACGGAAACGCAACTGGGCTCGAGTCCGACAACGCATATTCCATCGCGAATCTGCGGACGAAGCGACTCCAATATCTCTTGAAGCATGGTTTTGGCAAGATCGAGCATGCCGTAATCGTACAGCGGACGACCGCAGCACAATTGCGCCGTGGGAACGATTACCTGGAAGCCGGCGTCTTCCAGAACCTCCACCGCAGCCTGAGCGGTGGTCGTGTGAAAGTGATTGTTCCAGGTGTCGGGCCATAGCATCACCTGCTCTTTGCCGACGTTGCGCAGCGGTCGTTGTGCGAACCACGCGCGAAACGTTTGCGGCGCGAAGAGCGGAATCGAGCGCGCGGGTGCCATCGAGACCACCATTTTGGCGATGTCGCGCAACCCCGGGGCGTGCGTCAAGGCATTCACTAGGCGAGGCGCGAGCGACGCCAGTCGCGCCCACCAGTAGATCAAGCCGAACGCGTAGGCGGAGATGGGACGCTGCTTGTGCTCGAAATAGTGCGAAAGAAACTCTGCCTTGTAGGTCGCCATGTCGACGTTGACCGGACACTCGCCCTTGCAGCCTTTACAGGATAAGCATAGGTCGAGTGCATCCTTGACGCCTTCGTCTTGCCAGCCGCGGTCGATCGGATTACCCTCGAGCATCTCGAAAAGCAAGCGCGCGCGTCCGCGCGTCGAGTAGGCTTCCTCTTTGGTCGCCATGTAACTTGGGCACATCGTGCCACTGTCGTGCTTGCGGCACTTGCCGGTTCCGACGCACCGGTTTGCGGCGAACGCGAAGCTGCCGTGATCGTCTTCAAACTTGAAATGGGTCTTCGGTTCCCATGGTTCGTACTCGGTGCCCCAACGCAGGTTTTGATCGAGCTTGTAGGGGTGCACGACCTTGCCGGGGTTCATCTTGTGCTGGGGATCCCAAATCGACTTGAATTCCCAGAACGCTTGCACGAGGTCGTCGCCATACATGATGGGCAACAGCTCTCCACGCGCTTGACCATCACCGTGCTCACCGGAGAGCGACCCGCCGTGCTCAACGCAGATATGTGCCATCTTCGTAACGAACTCGCGATACTTCGCGATCCCGGCCGTAGTAAAGAGATCGAAGTTGATGCTTACGTGAACGCAGCCTTGTCCGAAGTGCCCGTAGATCGAGCCTTTGTAGCCGTACTCGTCGAGCATCGCTTGAAACTTCCGAATATAATCGCCCAGGCGTTTGGGATCGACCGCGGAGTCCTCCCAGCCCGGGTAGTAGTCGGCTTGATTCGGGATCTTTGAGGTCGCGCCAAGCGCGTTATCGCGAAACCGCCAAAAGCGCTCCTGTTCTTGGTGATCGTCAAAGAAGTTTACCGAGGGCGGATTTGGTTGTCTTTTAATCGCTTCGATCAGACCGTGCGCGCGATCGGACGCCTCCTCCTTCGAATCGCCGCCGAACTCGCAGATGAGCCAGCCGTCACCCGGCGGAAACATGGCGCGGCCCCGCTCCGATTCACCTTTGAGTTCCATGTAACGGAACATCGAGGCCGCCATGCCTTCCAGCGCGATCGGCCCATGCGTATCGCAAAACGGAACATGATCGGCCGCCGCGGCGAGATCCGGAAAACCAAATATCGCAATGGCGCGATGCGGCGGGCTGTGGACCAAACGAACCGTCGCCTCGACGACGGTGACGCACGTGCTTTCGGTTCCGACCAATGCGCGGGCGACGTTAAAGCCATTCTCCGGCAGCAACTCGTTGAGCGGAAAACCCGAAACGCGTCGCGGAATATTCGGAAATATCTCGCGAATCTTGTCGGCATACTTATCGCGCAGGTCTCGCAGCGACGCATAGATTTCGCCTTTGCGACCGCCGGCAGCGATGATGCTCTCGAGTTCCGCATCCGAGGTTCGGCCGACGCGCATCCGAAGACCGTCGTAGGTGACGATTTCTAATTCCTCGACGTTTTCTTCGGTCTTCCCGGCCATTTGGGCGTGCATGCCACACGAGTTGTTGCCGATCATCCCGCCGAACGTGTTGCGATTGTGCGTTGCCGGATCGGGCCCGAACGTGAGATGACGTTCCTCGGCCTTGTTGCGTAGATCGTCGTTGACGCAGCCGGGCAAAACGCGCGCGGTCTTTGCCGTCCAATCGATCTCGACGATCTCGTTCATATACTTGCTGAAATCCATCACGACGGCAGCATTGCAGCCTTCTCCCGCAAGGCTCGTGCCGCCGCCGCGTGAAAACACCGGCGCTCCGAACTTACGGCATGCGGCAAGTGTTCGCTCGACGTCCTGCGCGTCTTTCGGAACGACCAGGCCGATGGGAACCTGGCGATAATTCGATGCATCGGTCGCATACATCGCGCGCGTGCTTTTATCGAACCTTACTTCGCCGTCCACGCTGTTACGTAATTCGGCTTCCAACCCCGCAACGTCGACATCGGTGCTGTTGATCGATCCGGGCCGCTCGGTACGATGTGGATGCACGCCATTACGGCTCGTATGCGTTGCCTCGACGGCTTCCAGTATTCGGATCATGACAGTCTTCCTTAGAGTAGATAGCGCTCGGCATCCACGCGGCGCAGCTCGAGCCCGATGCCCGGCCGATCCGGATCGACGGAGAGTCGCCCATTTACCGGCTCGGCGGCGCCGTCGAAAAGCATCTGCTCGATCCGATAGTGGTCGTAAAAATACTCGATGTGGCGCAGCTGCTTGCAAGCCAATGCGGCATGCACATGCAGGTGTGGTGCGCAATGAGTCGAGAGTGGAGTCATCGTGCTTTGAGCGAGGCCGTCGACTGCGAGGAGGCCGGAGAATCCGCCGCAACGCGTGGCATCGGCCTGCAAAACGTCCAGCATTTGCGCATCGATCATGCGTGCGAACTCATAGAGTCCATAGCCGTACTCGCCGTCGGAAATCTCCATTCCGGGCGGTACTCGCTCGCGCACGTGACGCGTGCCAACGTAGTCCTCGCGAAAGACCGGTTCCTCGAACCATGTCACACGCTGCTCGGCCATATAACGCGCCTGAGCGATCGCCTGCTGCACCCCATAGGCACCGTTGGCATCGACAAAGAGTTCTGCGTCGTCGCCGATCGCGCGACGAGCAGCGGCCACGCGTTCGATATCTGCGACCGGATCGCGCCCGATCTTCATTTTGACGCGCGGGATGCCGTTGTGCACCCAGCCCGCGAGCTGCGTGCACAGTTGGTCTTGCGAATATGCGGTAAAACCGCCGCTCCCGTACACGGGTACGCTCTCGAGCACCGCCCCCAAGAGCGCGCATGCCGGGACTCCGAGGAGCTTGCCTTTGAGATCCCACAGCGCGACGTCGACGGCGGAGACGGCCATCGACGTGATTCCGTCGTGACCGAGATTGCGAGTTTTTCCATACATGTCGTTCCAGCGCGCGCCGATTTGAAGCGCGTCGGTTCCGACGATCGTTTCACGCAGTAGCGTATCGATGAGCTTTGCTGTGCCGATATCGGCGTACGTAAAGCCGATGCCGGTCTGACCGCCGGCCTGAACCTCCACATAGACGAGTGTCGTGGAGTCCCATTCCAGGGTTCCGTCGGACTCCGGCGTCGCGGTAGGGATTTTGTACGCTTGGACCTCGAGCGCATCAATCCGCGCCTGCGTTCGTACCGATACAGCCGAAGTCACGCCTACTTGTCCGCGCGGTGTGGAAGAAATCCGGCCACGACCTCTTTGATCGATTGCTTGATCACGCCGCCTTCGTCCGGATCGCCTTTCGCCATCGCCGAAAATAGATTGTGAGCTTGCTCAAGCGTGATATGCGGAGGCAGTTGCGTGACATTCGGGTCGACGACCGCGTCGAACACGACCGGTCGATCCGAAGCTAGGGCCCGATCCCACGCGTCCCCGACATCCTCGCTCCGTTCGACGCGAATGCCGTTTAGGCCGAGCGAGTCCCCATACTGCGCATAGTTGAAGGCCGGGAGGTTCTGCGAAGCGTCATATTTCGGATTGCCCGATTCGATGCGCATTTCCCAGGTCACTTGATTGAGATCCGAATTGTTGAGCACCAGGATGATCAACCGGGGATCAGACCATGTTTTCCAATATTTTTTGACGGTCAGTAACTCCGCGCTGCCGTTCATTTGCATCGCACCGTCGCCCGCGCACGCGATAACAACTCGATCCGGGAAGGCGAACTTCGCGGAAATAGCATACGGAACCGCCGAACCCATCGTCGCCAGGCTTCCCGACAGCGACGACTTCATGCCGCGTCGCATCTGAATATTGCGCGCGAACCAATTCGTCGGTGTGCCTGCGTCGCCCGTGAGAATCACCTTCTCGGGCAACCGCTTGTTCAATTCCCAAAACACGAGCTGCGGATTGATCAAGTCGCCCTTCACATGGCAGCGCGCATCTTCGTCGGCACGCCAGCCCTTCTGACCACTCTCGATTTTATCGCGCCACTTGTTGTCGGTTTTCGGCTTGAGCAGCGGCAAAAGCGCTGCGAGCGTATCGCGGCTGTCGCCGATCAGATTGACCTCCGTCGGAAAGCGCAGGCCAACATTGCGAGGATCGATATCGATTTGCACGCCGCGAGCGCGGCTCGGCTTTGGCAAGAACTCTGAATATGGATAGCTGGTCCCAACCATCAAGAGCGTATCGCACTCGTTCATCATGTCGTAGCTCGGGCGCGTCCCGAGCAAGCCGAGGGTGCCGGTGACGTACGGCAAGTCGTCGGGAACGACGTACTTGCCGAGAAGCGCTTTTGCTATGCCCGCCCCCAAGCGATCGGCAACGGCCAGGACCTCGTCCGTCGCGTTAGCCGCACCTTGGCCGACCATCAACGCGACCCGGGTGCCGGCGTTGAGAATATCGGCCGCTCGTTGCAAATCTTGCTGGGCGGGGATGACGATGGGGGCACTGTATCCCACGCTACTGCTCATCATGTTGTGCGCATGCCGCGGCTCCGGAATCGCCGCCATCTCCTGCACGTCTTTCGGTACGATCACGCAGGTAACGGCGCGCATACCTTTGGCCGTGCGCACCGCACGATCGACGACATGGCGCATGGCTGCGGGGTTGGAAACCGTATAGACGTATTCCGTGACGTCTTGTAACAGAACTTGCAGGTCGACTTCTTGCTGGTACGAGCCGCCCAATGCCGACGTCGCAGCCTGTCCGACGATGGCGACCACGGGGACGTGATCCATCTTCGCGTCGTAAAGGCCATTGAGCAAATGAATCGCGCCCGGGCCGGACGTTGCCAAGCAGATGCCGGTCTCGCCCGTAAACTTGGCGTGCGCGCACGCCATAAATGCCGCCATCTCCTCATGGCGGACTTGAATGAACTTGAGTTTGTCACCGATGCGATCGAACGCGCCCATGATTCCATTGATGCCGTCGCCCGGATAGCCGTAGATGCGATAGAAGCCCCAGTCAACGAGACGTTCGAGGAGAAAATCGCTGGTGTTCATAGTCGCATCGAAGTCTTACCCCGGGACGACGCGCGCAAACAAAGGAACCTGCGTTAATCGCAGGTTTATTAGCTATGCTCATAGCGCGCGATCGCCAACGTTCGGACCGTCTGCGCAATGAAATCATCGACCAGGCGCGCGGCCGGTATCCAGCAGGCGGGCATGCGTAAGGCCGTAGAAGATTGGAACAAGAGCCCAGAGCCCTTATTTGGGGAAAAATGAAGCGGAAGAAGCCCGGGTTTATTTCTCTTGGGGCAGTGGCGATTATCGCTGGCTGCGGCGGCGCTCCCAACGGCGCTTCCCTCGACCGTGTAGAGCCGCCTACCCGCTCCGGTTCCGGTCCGATGGCGACCACATCGCTCCGCTTGCAGATTCCGGCACGCGGCTCAACGGTCGCGCGAGGCCGACGCCCTCAGTGGATATCTCCGAGCAGCACGACACTCGGCGTTCGTGTGCTCGCATCGCCGGTGCCTAACCCGACACCGACGGAAAACGTCTATACGATTCCAACCCCAGGACCTGTGCCGACGTCGATGACGGTCCAGGTCCCAGCGCCGATTTCCGATGACATTTTTATTGCCAGCGTCTATGACGGCGGTCACAACCTGCTCGCGACCGGAAGTTCCGCGCCCATAACCGTCTCGCTCAGCGGCACGCCGGCGGTGTCGGTCACGATGCTCGGCGTCGCGAGCGGCGTGCAATACACCGTCGCCGGCAGCACGCCCGCCATTTGGCGTGTGTTGGAAAACTTGGGCGCGCCGCAAACCACGACGATCGAAGCGCAGCCGGTCGACGCGGATGATAATCTCATTCCCGGCACGCTCGCGGCACCGGCGACGCTCAGCACGACCGACGGCATTACGCTCTCGACGACGTCGATTACCAGCGCGACCTCGGTGACAGCGACCTACCCCAGCAACACGGCAGGCTCGGGATCGATTACGTCGCCGCTCGCCTTAAACGCCGGCACATCAACGCTCAACGCTGCGGTCGACGGTGACTATTACGTTTTCGTCGACGACGGCGACGGCACGATCTACGTCATCGATGGGCTCTTGCAAAAGCAGGCCGGCCCGGTGCTGACCGGCCCTTCCGCTATGCAGATCGCGGCGTTGAGCGGTTGCGCCAGCGGCGCATTCGCGGTCGCCGGTAACGCCTCGAGCGCATTTTCGTTCTTCGTGGCTGCGCCGACAACCGCGAATCCAACGCCGGCGCCGCTCGCCTCGCCGCTACCCGCAGCGATCATTGCGGCGAATCCGTTCCAGTACGGTGCGGCGGCAGATGCGCATTGCGATGCTTTTTACAACAATAGCAACAGCGGCTATCCGGTCGTGAAGCTGAGTGGTTTCGACTCGACGATTGCCGCGAATCCGTCGTTTGCCACCGGCTTTAATTATGACCTCGCGCTGCGGTCGATCGGCGGCGACCTCTATTCGGCCGCGGTTCCATCACTCACCGAAATTGCGGCGCTCTACGTGCCCGAAACGACCGGCGGCACTGCGAATATGTCGGCCGGCTATACAACGCCGGAGGTCAACCCGTATGCGGTCTACGTTGCCGGCGCCGGAAGTTCCGTATTTCTGGTTGCTAACACTTGCTCGGGGCAACCCGTTCTTCAGTCACTCAGCGGCGGATCGCAGATCACGCTCTCACAGTTTGAAGCGGTTGACGGCGCCGCACAAGCGACGGATGGCACGGTGTATCTCGCCGGTCTGTCAGAAGCGAGCGGCAATGCGCCCACCCTCGCATATGGCGCCATCGGCAGCATCGCAACGGCGTCCATCGTTACGCTCGGAGCCACACCGATCGACGTGGCGGTGTCGCCGGATCAGCAATACGTGTGCGTGCTCGAATCCCCAAGCGGATCGAACGGACAGCTTGAATTCTTCCGGCGCTTACCGTCGCCCGCACTCGTTGCGACCGTGCCCTTGAGCACGTCATCGAGTCCGCAGTCGTTTAGTATCGGGCCCTGATCCAGACGCTCATCGCCGGAGCGAACGACGCGCCGGCAATGCTCGAGCGAGCGGTGCAAATGCGCTTGCGCGGGGAGCACTTTTTTTCGCGCTTTGCGTTCACGCATCCGGGATTGATCCGGGTGCTAAAAACCGCCGCCGAAAATCTTGCGCTCCCCGATGCGGAAAGTCGACGAATCGCCTTTGCGCGGCTGGCGCGGCTCGAAGGTATCAACGACGCGCGCGGAGTGCCGATTCGCAGCCCGCAGAAGGACGTCGCACGTGCCGCGACGCTCGCGATCATTGCGCGGCTCGCGGAAGCATCCGTCGTTTGCACGCAGGAAGAGCGCCGGCTATTCGAGTTGCTGTTTGAGCGCGCGCTTGCGGCCGGGTTCGACACAAAAATGACGGCGCCGTCACCCTCGGGATTCGTTCCGGCTGCGCTCGGCGCCGTTCGGGAGAAGGACGCGTTCGTCGTGTGGGCGCCGAGTGAGCCCGCCTGGCGCACGGCGCTAGCCGCATACGCTCTCGAACAATTACACCTGCGCGTGATCGTCGTGTGCCGGGACGGTACGTTACCGAACGTTCGGGCACGTTTCGTGCGTGCGCACGACGCCGACGCGGCACTCGCGCGAGCGCGCGCGGTACTCGATCTTTCGGTCGGTGACCCCGGCGACGCACTGGCATTGGCGAGCCTGGGATTACCACTCGCGGTCTCGTATCTCTCGGGTGCGTACGAGCTGCTGGACGGCGTTGCGATCTATCGCCCGTGGATGCAGCGCGATATCGAAATGGCGGCACTCACGGCGCTGGGTCTCTCCGCCGCGCGCACGATCGGCGTTAGCGTGAGCGAACCGAGCTACCGTGAGCCCGCGACCGCCGGTCCTCTCGTCGCGATCGCAGGCGGCAACGAGGTCCAAGAGCAAACCTACGCGACAATCACGCGCAACGGGGACGCGACGTATGCTGCGCAGATACCACCCGACGCAGCGCTGTTCGATACGCACGTTGCAACGCTGGTTGAAGCGATCGAACGATCCGGCGCCGACCGCGCGATCAGCGATGGGATCCGGCGAACGAAAGAATCTCCGGGATACGCGCTCGTTTCCGGCGCGTTCGCTCTGACCCGTCTACAGGCTCGCGGTCAGAGCGTCGTGCGCGTGCCACGCGTGACGGGCGTGCTCTCGTCGTAATGGCGCACACGCGAATCACGACCGATCCATTCGGCGCGCTGGAAAACCTTGACGCCGCGGTTCGATTGCGTGCGGCGCACGACTCTTTCGACCTGGCGCTTCGGCTCGACGACGACCGTGGCAGCGTTGCAGCTATCCTCGCCCACGACATCTGTCAGGGCGACCGTGACCCGAACTCTCGACGGTCCGCGCTGGATCGAGTAGGAAGCGCGGACGCCGCGATCGGACAGAATCCGCTCATCGGGTTTGCAACCATGGACCTCGCGGCCAAAGCGACGACGCGCGATCTGGCGATGCTCGCGCGCTCGCTCGTCTTTCGCTCCTGGGCTGAAATGCGCCGCGCGGTGATGAATTTCGACATCCTTCCCCGCTCGTATAGCATCGAGCCGTCGAACGACGCACTCGTGCCCGACCCTGCATCGCGCCGAAACCCTGACGGGAGCGTGCTGATTTGGGCACCCGGCGAACCCGTCGAGCGGCTCTATCTTGTGCTGACCGCGGCTGCCGAATCGGGACGCGTGGTTCGCGTGGTGTGTAAGGGTGGTGACCTGGCAAACATCCCCGCCGAGATCGTTGCTGCGAGCGATGCCGCGACGGCACTTGCTTGTGCCTCGGTCTGCGTCGCCGCGTCGCTAAGCGACCCGGGCCCAGCGATTGCGCTCGCGCGATGGCGAATTCCGCTATGTGCAACGTTTACGAGCGGCGCATACGAATGGATCGAACCGGTCGCTTCGTACCGTTCGTGGAGTGTAAGCAGCGCCGCGACAGCGATCGCATTTGCGCTTGCCGCGCCCGCTCCGACGCTCGCGCCGGTATTACCGTTTCGAGCTTGTGCCGTCGAGACGCCTGTGCACGACGTACCGGTTACGGTCGTGGTGCGCACCGAAGGCAACCCGATCTCAGGCATCACGGCGGAGTCGATTGCCGGCCAGCGCCACGCGAACTACGAACTGATCGTTGCCCCCACGGCGCGAGCGCTCCGCGAAGCGTGTGCCGTGACCCGAGATTCGTATATCGTCTTCTTGCGCGACGGCGATATGTTGTTTCGTGACGGGCTCGCAGCGCTGGTGAACGCGCTCGAACGTTCGCAGGCGGAACTCGCATATGGGGACGGGTTGCTCGGCTATCTCGTCGACGCGCCGGGACCGCCGGTCGTCGTAGGATACGCCGTTGCGGACCGGATGCCGGTGTCGGCGCGAGCAATGGCGGCAACCGACGAATTCGTCGGCACCTATTTTCGCGTGCTCTTCCGGCGCGAGCCGCTCATCGCGACCGGTTTGCATGAAGACCTTGACGCCCTGGCGATCTACGATGCCTTCCTACGGACACTCGAGCGAACCACCGCGGTTCGTGTCGATGAGGTTTGCGGCATGTCATATCGCTATCTTGACGGGCGAATTCCAGGTGGCTCGGAGGTGCAATATGCGCGAGAGTACGAGAGCGTCTACGCGCGGATTCCGGCTGCCGATTCCGCCGTGAGCGCCGCACGGACCGCCGTGTTGCAGCATCTGCAGTCGCATGACCGTATCGGACTGCGACCGCCGCCGCAGCGTCTGCGGCCGCCGCGGCCGGCATTCCGCTGACTGATACCACGCCCGCGCGGTTGAGGCCGTTATGCGGGCCTTAAACGATAGCCGCGAGCCAACATGGTGAAGTACTCCCATCGCTCGTGGTAGACGTTGGTCAGTATTGCCGTGTATGCCCCGACGATGGATATGAGGACGAGCGGTGTGCCTCAGTGTCGCGAGCGAGGGTTGCGTCCTGATCGTACTCGTGTTTTAGGATATCGATGTCGCGGTCCGATAACGGCGACGACGCATCGAACGACATAGCGATCTCACGCATGACGTCGCGCGCAGGCCGCACCGATGGCTCGACGCTAGGGTCGATGCTCGTTCGCATACTGGATCCCGAGATTGACCTCTTGGATCGCCTGACGGGTTAGTTTGATCGCGTTGGTTCGGTGGCCGCCCTTATCCGGTGTTGCCGGTTGAAGGTCGATTATTGCGCTCTTTACGCTAGAAGGCGTTCTGGCCTGTTCCCCACCGTACCTAGAAAAATGGGGCGACGGCCGCTTCCCACGTCGGGATCCGGGTTTCGCGAGCGCAATCATTGCCCTTGCACGATGTAGGTCAAGAAGCACGTGCCGTACATGTTGTTTCGACCCACGGAAATGATCGCGTAGCGCAGATGAAAGCCGCCTCGTCGCGCGGCGCCCGACCACTAGTCCGCCGAGCATACGATATGTCCTGACGCGGCGCGGACGAGCGAAATGTCTCGAGGCTCGCCAACGGGTGCTAGACATTGAAGAGCGCATGCTTTCCGGTCAGACCGACGCCGATCGCAAACGCATAGCCGTTCTTCTGGAGCGATGCGCGCGCGCCCTAGAAGGCAAGACCGTAGTGTGGAGAGGGTTCCGGACTTGAAAAACTACCGCCTCACCTAAGCGCGAGTAGAATCACCAGTTTGATGCTTAATGCTCGGCGTGGAACTCGCCGTTGTCGCAACCTGCTGCTCCACCCAACGTATAGCCTTCTCTGCAACTTCTTCCCAGCCGGGCTCCGCGATGATCCAATGACTGCGCCCCGGAAACTCCATGATGGCGACCGGCCGCGGAGATCGCAGATGTTTCTTGTACATGGCTCGCACCATCGAAGGCGTCGAGGTAACGTCCTTCTCGCCTGTAATGAGTAGTAACGGCGGCCGCCTCGGATTCGAAAAATTCAACGAGTTTCCGACACCGATGGCGGCTTGAAAGTAAATCCGGCCCGGTGCCGGAACGATCTGGTCGTCGTACGTTTTCTGCATCTCTGAAGGTGGTAGCGTGTTTGCAAAGGTCTTAGCGAAGGCTTCAAACGACATCGTGTGAAGCGTGCTCCACCCCTTCCACGTCAGCAAGACCGGAAGCGCCGCCTTTAGCGCAGGAAAGCTCGGAAGAACGCCGCTTGGAGGACCCGCGTCGATAGCGACACCGCAGCTCCCCAAACCGCGGTCGAGTAGCAGTTGCACGATGAGGCCGCCAAAAGAATGACCAACGAGGATCGGAGGCTCCGGCAATTCCATAATTTTGTTCGCATAGTGCTCAACCAGCATGCCGATCGTCTGATCAGCCAGCCTTGGATCGACATGCGCCTTAAGCTCGCCTACGGGCCTATCGAGATACGGCCATGCCGGCGCGAAGCAACGATAGCCGCTCCCCGTATAAAGCGATATGAATCGCTCCCAGCACGCAGGCGTTACCCAAGCACCGTGCACGAACAGAACCGACTTCGACATATGCGCTCTCCCGAAAAACGGTTTTGGCAAGCATACCATGCAAGTCGGTATGATGAATCAATAATTTACCCTAATATTGTACTCACCGTACACGCTGAGGAGCCCAGGCCATGTTCACTGCGCCAATTTTTCCGATCCATCAAGATGCGCTCTCGCAGGTTCTCGATCTGCTGCGTCTGCGCGGTACGTGCGTGCAATCCGGTTCGACCGGTAAACGAAAGGCGCGCTTCGAAGGCGATGGCCCTTGCATCTACGTCGCGCGCCGGGGCGCCTTGCAGATTTCGGTTAGTGGATCGAAGATGGCCGAACACCTAAGTGCCGGTGATGTACTCTTGTCTCTTGGCGGCAGCAGCCAGGCCGTCTCTGGGTCGGATGCCGAGTATCTGCGCGGTGAATTTGAGTTTGACTCCATCGTAGCCGAGCGCATTCTAAGTGTATTGCCGAAAGTGATCACGCTCAGGCCGCCCGACGGGAAGCCGTTTCCTTGGGTGGACGTCTGCTGCGCCTTTATGCTGGAAGAAGCAATGAATGGGCTTGCGGGTGCCGCGTCGATGATTTCACGCTTACTCGATCTTTTGTTCGTTCGAACTCTCCGCACTTGGGCGAGCGAAGGAGCACCGACAACGGGCTGGCTAGCCGGAGCGGTAGACGAACGGATTGGCAAAGTCCTTGCCGCGATGCACGAGCGCTTTGCTTTCGATTGGACGCTCGCAAAACTCGCTGAGACGGCGCCGATGTCTCGAACGGCGTTCGCGAACCGCTTCCAATCGCTCGTCGGCACAACACCGATGGCTTACCTGAACGCGTGGCGCCTCGACCGAGCAACCGAGCTGCTTCGCAATCCTGGGATTTCGATCGCAGAAATAGCTACTCGCGTTGGCTACGGCTCCAACCCGGCATTTAGCCGCGCATTTGCACTACGTTACGGCAGCTCTCCGTCGCGCTGGCGCAGGAGCAACAGCTTCACCTAGGCCGGCACAGGAGCCGGATTTAGAGGGGTAATGCCGTTGCGACTCTGGCCCGAGAGCCGTTTGTCTCAATTGTGACGGCCCCATCTTCGTCGGTAAGCGGTCGTGCCGAAACTTTGCAGCCTCTCGATCGTCGATGGGGCCGGATGGCCAAACACATTGTGGCGCCCTACAGAGATGATCGCGTAGCGCGGATCTATGGCTGCGATAAAGTCTTGCGATGAACTGTAGGCGGAACCGTGATGACCGACCTTCAAGGTTTCGGCGTGCAGGTCGATACCTTCGTCGAGGAATCGCCGCTCCGCCTCGACGCCCGCATCGCCGGTGAAGAGCATGCGAAACGAGCGATACTGCAAGAGAAATGCGATCGAGTTATCGTTGATCGCCATCTTGCCGCCGATGAAGGGCAGCGACGGACCGATGAACGTCAGTACGACCCCGTCATTCGTTTGCCACATCGCGCCCGCGCGCGGATAGACAATTGGCACGCCGTCCGCATGCGCGGTGTCGAGACAATCGTGATACGCATGACCGCCGTACGTTTGCCCACTGTCCGCGATTTCCGCGACGCGTAACTTATCCAAAACTGGCCGGCAACCGCCGACGTGATCTCATAAAGTCCTGTACTCACATACCGGAACAGCCGCGGCGACTGAAGCACCTGCGCTTGGCAGACCTCGCGGCTGATCACGCTGGCTTCAACAGCTGCGTTGGAGAACTACATGTGGTCGCGCTCGTGTAGCCACCGACTGCCGCCGTGTATCGCGACGAATCGGCTTGCGCACTACGCCGACGAATTTCCCGATGCCAGATGGAACATTAGACCCTGCCCCATCCATGAACCCCTATATCCTGAACTGATCGCCGGTCGTAGGAAGGACGGTTAATCCGTCTCGCGCGCCTTGAAGTCGACAAGCGCGCCGTTGATGCCGGGGGCGCGTTCGGGATGCGATGAACGTGAGAACCAAGGACGGATGCGGACGGGCGCACCAGTAAACCAGGCCTTTTCGGCATAGGTAATGCGAGCAATCCGGCCGCTCACTTGGCGCAAGCGGCTGCAGCGGGAACGAACCTTCTTGATCGGTTCGATATATTTCCGCGTCGAAGCGGTTGAGCGTCTCAATCGTCCAATGCGCTACGGTACCCGTCGTTTATGTCTTGTCATGTCGGTGTCGGAGATAGTGCTGTGCTACGCGGTGGCGGTTTCCGCAGATGTTTGGCGTGCAGAAGCGGCGCCGGGCGTCTCCATTTACGAAGAGCATGCTACAGTTCGGGTTCGCGCAACGGCGCAAGGATGAGCGAAGTGACGGCGACGTCAAGATCTCGATCGCCGAACGCGCCGTCGCTGCGAGCGTCAACGCTTTCGTGTCTTCGAAGTGCCAACGTTCGACCGACGTCAAGGCGTCGTCGTGCTCCACAGCTGCGAAGCTGGTCGTAGCTAAGGCGCACGTCGCATTGATGCGGTCCAGTGTCGGCGCATCTATTGACCTGTCTTGCTGAGCTGCATCGAGCGCGGCGCGCAGCGCGGCGCGCAGCGTTCGAGTTGCTGCAAGCGTCGGAAACGCCCAGCCCGGTGGCAGCACGGCGTGGTGAAGCGCCCAGAAGCGATCGCATGTGGCCTGGTCTGGAAGCAGTTCGGTTGGGGGCGACGAGACCATCACGATGGTATCGGCAAGGTCGATTGCGAGGTTTTCTCCGCCAACCGGAAATCCGGCGGCTTGTACGCAGGCGAGCGGAGGCCCGGTGGTAGTGCCTGTATGCGTAGCTCTCACTAACGTTAGCATAGCACTTGCAGGCATTAGGAAAAAGAGATATAGTCGGGCATAACGATAAAGCACGTCATTTTACCGTTAGCCAAAGAGAGGCCTTATGCCCACCCCCCAAGTCACGCACCATTTCCAGACCGTTATCGACGTCGAAATCTTCTATCGAGAGGCCGGCGACCCACGTTCGCCCACGATCGTTCTGTTATCCGGGCACCCGAGCGGAGCCCACGCGTACAACGGCTTGATCGAGAAGCTTGCTGCGCGATGGCACGTCGTCGCTCCCGATTATCCGGGATACGGGTTCAGCAGCACGCCCGCGGAAGCGCCCTGGACGTTCGACTGGCTCGCCGACGTCACGAATGCCTTCCTCGAGAGTTTGAATCTGGATCGGTACGCGCTCTACATGTTCGATTTTGGAGCTCCCGTCGGATTTCGAATTGCGGAAAAGCACCCCGAACGCATCACCGGCATCGTTACGCAGAACGGCAACATTTACACCGATGGCTTCGGACCGGGCGTTGCCGCGCTCGCCAGTTGGTGGCGCGATCGCGCCGCCGGTCAAAAAGCCGTCGATCAGTTCCTGACTCTGGCGGGGACGCGCTTTCAGTGGGAAGCCGGCGCACGTGATGTATCGTCCATCGATCCTGCGATGTGGACACTTGACCAGGCATTGATCGATCAGCCGGGGCGCAAGGAAGCTGCGCAAGCGCTGCTCTGGGACTATCAGAACAATCCCGGGCGCTATCCCGCGTGGCAGAAATATCTGCACGACCATCATCCGCCGCTGCTTGCGATTTGGGGGGCAAACGATCCGTTCTTCGCGCGCCCCGGCGCGGAAGCGTACAAACGCGACGTTCCGGAAGCAAACGTCGTACTTCTCGACACCGGACATTTCGCACTCGTTGAAGAGCTCGACACCATCGCCGAACACGTCAACGCTTTCCTTGAGGAAATCTACGCATGAACAAGATCCTTTTTATTAAAGCGTCGCCGCGCGCCGCCTCAGCGATCCGAGCAATAGCGGCTGGTGCCATTATCGCGGGCGCCCTGGATGCAATGTTCGCCCTTGTCGCTTACGTTTTCGTGCTGCACACGTTCTCGATCATCGGCGTCCTACAATACATCGCCAGCGGTTTATTGGGGCCGGCCGCCTTTTCGGGCGGGCTGCTCACGGCTGCGCTTGGAGTTGCGATCCATTTCTTTCTCGCATTCACATTTGCAACGTTGTACTACGTCGCTTCCCGCCGCATAAAAGGCCTGCGTTCGCACGCGGGCACCTTCGGCATTGTGTACGGTGCGGGAATCTGGCTCTTCATGGATTTGGTCGTTCTGCCGCTCACCGGTACGCCCAGGTCCGCGTTCAACGCCGCACTTTTCTCGAGTTTCCTTGCGGATCACGCGCTTTTCGTCGGTCTTCCCATCGCGCTGGCCATCCAGCGTTACGGCTAGCGGCAGAGGCAGCATGAACGCCTTAGTTCAATCCGTGAATGTTGGCGCCGTACGCACTGTTCGATATGGCAGCCAAATTATTACGACCGGAATCTTCAAAGAGCCGGTCAGCGGGCCGGTTGCCGTACGAGGCGTGAATCTGCGCGGTGACGATCAGGCTGACCGCGAGGCACATGGCGGCGACGTCAGAGCGGTCTATGCCTACGCGCGCGAAGACTATCTGTGGTGGGAGCGAGAGCTTGAGCGACCGATGCCGCCAGGGGAGTTCGGTGAAAATCTGACGACCGGCGGTATCGATGTTAACCAAGCCTTGATTGGCGAACGCTGGCGCGTCGGTACGGCACTTCTGCAGATCACAGTTCCGCGCGTACCGTGTTACAAACTTGCGATGAAGATGGACGATCCGCGATTCATCAAGCGCTTCGCTCAGGCTTTGCGTCCCGGCGCCTATCTAAGCATCGTTGAGGAAGGCGAGATTGAACGTGGCAGCCGAATTCAGATCGCCCAGCGGCCTGCTCACGGTGTGACGATTGCGGAAATGACGAAGATTTATCTTTTCGAGCGTCATCGTTTACGCGAGCTACTTGTGCCGGAACTGCACCCTTCTTGGCGTGACTGGGTCTTGGCCCAAATTTGAGACGCGAAGTGATACGAGAGGTTCACTAGCACGATTATTCCCGCATAAACAAAGACTGGAACTGCGCCATTTTCGTGTTTGCCACCCAAGCCGTCACGGACGGCATCATTTCGCCGGAGCAGCGAATCTGCCTCAGCCGTTCAGGGGCTGGCGACTAAACCAAGCTCGCTTCGTGCGCGTTCAGCATACGGCTCGCGATCGCCCTGAAAATATCCGATCGCCCGATCACATTGCGGGCTCTCACGCGGCATCTGACGTCATCGAAAGGATTAAGACTTTGCAACCTCGACCTCTTGGAGCTGCGACCTTCAGTGAGGCTGTGCTCGCGTGCTCCGCGTCAGTGGCAGGTGCCATCCCCTCAACTACTGCAACGACTACTTATCACCGCATCGACGTCGACGGCGTCGGAGTGTTCTATCGGGAGGCGGGTCGGAAGGATGCGCCGACCATCGTGCTGCTGCACGGCTTCCCGTCCTCGTCTCGAGAATACGACACGCTGATCCCGCTGTTGGCAACGCGCTGTCACGTGATCGCGCCGGATTTCCCCGGTTTCGGTCAGAGCGACACGCCACCGCCTTCGACCTACGCTTATAGCTTCGACCACCTGGCGAAGACCATGGATCATCTGCTCGAAGCCTTGAAAGTCGAGCGCTACAGTCTTTACATCCATGATTACGGCGCGCCGGTCGGGATGCGGCTGATCCTGCACCACCCCGAGCGCTTGCAGCTGCTGATCAGCCAAAACGGGAATATCTACCAAGCAGGCCTGGGTTCGAAATGGGGCAAGATCGCCCAGTATTGGGCAGATCCAGCCGCGCATCCGGAAGTGATCAGCGCCTTCCTGTCGCCGGAGGCGACCAAGGAACGCCATATCGCGGGGACCTCGCACGCGGATCGCTACAACCCTGACACGTGGACGGACGAAATCGCGCACCTGTCCAAGCCACACCAACGAGAAATACAAGCGGCGTTACTCTATGATTATCGGACCAATATTTACGCGTACCCCGTCTGGCAGGCGTGGCTACGGCAGTATCAGCCGCCGACCCTCATCGTTTGGGGAGCGAATGATCCCTCATTTATCGCGGCGGGCGCGACGGCGTTCCGTGCCGACCTTCCGCGCGCTGAAGTGCACCTTGTGGATGCCGGCCACTTCGCTCTTGACGAGCAGAACGACGAGATCGCGGCGCTGATCCTGACCTTCATGGCCGAACACCTGCCACAAGAGGCGCCGGCCGGCGATACGGCCGACCCAAGCACGTCTGGACGTTAGCCGCAGCAACTCGATTTCCACGTCCGCGATTTTGGTTCAGTCGAGTGCCAGGATACGAATCCTAGTTTCGAGATCGGATGGGCACGAAGCTCACAGCGAGCAAGGCCTCGCGGCGCATGCAAGGGCGACGTCACCCTTGCCGTCGGTTAGCACCGTATTTGCGCCGTCTTCGTCCGTCCGATGGATGCGCGAGCCAGCACGCTCGAGTGTTCCGATGGTAGCCGGTGCTGGGTGCCCGAACAAGTTGTGCCGCCCAACTGAGATAATTGCATAGTGTGGATTCACTGTCCTGATGAACTCCGATGACGAACTGTATGCCGATCCGTGATGGCCGACCTTGAGCACGTCGGGGGTCTGGGTTATTTATTCGTTCTACGATCTGTCAAGTGTCGGACGGATCTGGACTTACGTGCTTTACTCGGGACGATACGTGCTTTATTCGCGCTGGCTCCATCGCCAGTCGTGGCGAGCCAGCGCGTTAGTTCTTCGGTTTTTTCTTTTGACGAGCGCGATGCTGACGGAGGGATCGGATTCCTAAATCAACTTTGCGCGCCAGGGCCAGTGCCTCATTCTCGCGGCCGAGATCGCGATCCATCCGTAGTGCCAGCTGCCGCAAAGCGTTATAGGCGCAGAATTCGCGATTGAGGCTTAAGCGGCGCTCGGTCCCTTGCAGCGAGCTGCGTACTACGCCGACCACCTCAAGTTGGTTAACAGACTCCATCCCGCCGAAGCGGCTTATACCAAGAATCTTCACCAGCGTCGTGATTGGACAACCGTTCCTGCCGACGTGCGCGAGAAACATTAAGATACGATGCGCCGCCCATTTTCCGAAGAGATCGAAGGGCTCCGGAATCGGCGTGGGCCCTTTGTAATCGCGATATGACCAGGGGGCCGTCGGCGCTCGCTCGGGCCGCACTCCGCGGACCTGCAAAATCTCCGCGTCGCCAGGCAGTGAGAAACCTATCGCTAGGCGTCGGCCAAAAGTCCGTATCTGCCAGATCCACGGATGTCTCCGGTCCAGTTCCCACACATTGAGAGTCGAGCCAAACTTACTTGCCGGCCGCTTCTGGCGGTTCGGCCACCGTTCGTTCCAAGGGTAGCTAGTGACGACGCCGAGTTCTTCGAGTTCGCCCAGGCTACGAAAAAGCGAACGCTTTGTCTGATGACCAAGGAGTACACGAAGTTCTTCCGTCGTACAAGCGCCATGTTTGGCGAGCGCTATGATAACGCTCATCCGGTTCGGCGATCCAAAAAAGGGTGGCATCGGTGCCGGCATGCGCGTCCGTTCGCGCATCATCCGCCCAGATCATCGTGTCGTCAGTTTGGCCATGGCCCGGCGGCTTTACGAATCTTGCGCATGTTGCGCTGAGCTATGGTGCGCAGCCCTTTGTATTCCGGCGCATGGGCAACGGTCACGCGTAGCAGTGCGCGCAATTCCTTTGCGGCGACAAAGTTCGGATCCAGGCTGACGAGCCGGTGCCGTTTGTAGCGCCGACTCCGGAGAATGCCCTGCCGTTGCCAGTGATTGACGGCCAACATCGCCGAGACCGTTCCGAGACCCAACGTCTCGTAGATCGTCTCAAGATTACACTCGCCGACGGCGGCGACGAAGAGTAGGATACGCGAACGCAACGGCGACTGAAAGATACTGTCAAGCCGCTCCGTGGTCAGATCGCGATCGAACGGCATGTACCAGCGCGCCGTGTTCGGCCCATCGCGCTGCGCTGGCCAGTGTTTGTCTAGTGCGAGCAACAGCCGCAAAAGGGCGGGGTAAATGGGCAGCTGGCGATTGAGGTACACGTATTTGCGGCCGCCAATGACGTCGCGTTTGACGACGAGCCCCGAAAGCCGCAGCCGCTCCACCATGTCCCACATCTTATGGGAGTCGGTCTTGGTCGCTCTTGCAAGTTCGCGAACGGTGAGAGGGCCGTTCGCTGCCAGGCAGATTAGAGCGCGGTCACATCCACCGCGACGGAAGATCCAGGGCAAGCGTCTTAGCTTTAGGTTTTGTCTGTTCATGGCAAAGTTCACTGGAGCCACGATAAGGCTCGCCTATCTCGCGGCCAGGGGTGTGGCACTGTGCCGAGCTGAAGTTCAAAACAGCTTCAAGGGTGCCAGATAACGGGAGCGGGATTGTGGACGAACAGTATGAGCGTATCTACGAAGCCATGTATAACGGCTACTGGCCGGATGTCTCTGGCTGGCGATACTTGATGAAAAGGTGAGAGTCGAGATACGAACGGGTAGAAATATTCCGGCGTGGCAAGTCGAAGTTTCGTGGATCGCCGCGAGCGGCGATCGTGAATGGATGGGCTGTGCTGGTCGGCTCGAAGATCTCGAGCAGCACACGATCATGCAGATCGCTCCTCGCCGACAGCGAATCGAGCGTGAGAAGATCGCTCCACCGCCTCCCCCGCCGCCGAGGGCTGGCGACATGATCGAGGATGAACGAAAGATCGATTCGTCCCGACGCATCCGCCACTAGCGCGCCGCATGTCACAAGTGCGAAGGCCCAGGTCACCTTGCGCGCGCCTGGGCCTCTTGCCTGATCGCTACGGGTCTTGGATCGCTCGAGCAAGCCGATCGGCTGAAATGAAGAAGACGGCAGTCGCGAGCGCGACCTTTATCGAATCGTCCGTGTGCAGCAAGAAACCATAAAATGGTCTGCGGCACAAAAGAGAAGGCTCACTCGATTCTTACATCAATGTGCGGGGGTATGTTTGTTGAAGAAAGAGGATTGGCTTAAATGGATCGTATCGTCTAAGAGACATCCTCCTGCGAACCGTCGGTCCGCCTTGATTCGTGACGTTGTTACGTACCTGTTGCCGAAGTGCTGGCGACTTCGTCCGTATTGGCCAGGCGATGCTTTCGCTGTCGCAGCATCGATCCTGAAGCAAAGCGGTGCATACGCGGAAATCGTAAACGCTTGGCCACCATGCGAGTACACCGTAGCCGAGTGGCAATCGATGATATCGGGCGTTGCGACGGAATGGGCCGACGTCGTCAAAAGGCGTGGGTACGATGCGTGGCCTGCCCGTGTTGATGAATGGTGGAAGCTCGTGATGAGTCACCGGCACATCCGCTTGACGGAGGTTCGTAACCACCGAGATCTTGTGGAGGCACTAGTTTGCATCGTGGCGTCATGCGACCAAGTATCTTTTACCTTCGGGTTCCCAGTTGCTGAGACGACGGGCGACTTAGCGATAGCTGCTCTCTTACTTTCTGACAAAAGCATTCGCTCGGGTATCAGGTAGAGCCGTCGCGAGCCTACGTACTTCCGAAGCTGCACAACCCGCTTGTCGGAATGACCATGCGGTCGTTGACGCATAACCTCGCTCTATGGGAGAAGTGCGAGGTCACGCTGACGTGTAGCCTGAAAAGTATCCCAAAAATAGGTGGAGAATTCGAGGCCATCGGCCTCTGAAGGAGACCATCTTGAAAAAGTCACGGTTTACGGAGCCCCAGATCGTCGGCATTCTCAAAGAGCACGAAGCCGGCGAGGCCACCAAAGAGATCTGCCGACGCCACGGTATCAGCCCGGCAACGTTCTACTCGTGGAAGGCCAAGTTCGGCGGCATGGAAGTCAGCGACATCGCGAAGATGCGCGCCCTCGAAGACGAAAACCGGCGCCTCAAACGCATCGTTGCCGATCAGCCCTCACATCGATGCCCTAAAGATTGCAGCTTCGGGAAACTTCTGACGCCTGCGCAGAAGCGTCGAGTCGTGCAGGCGGCTCGTGAACAGCTCGACATCAGTGAACGTCAAGCATGCCGTTACTTCAAGGCGAACCGGCGAATGGTTCGTTACGTGCGGATTGCGAAGGACGACGGCCCGTTGCGCGCGCGTCTCGAAGAACTCGCCGCGGAACGACGTCGCTTTGGCTTCCGTCGACTTGCGGTATTGCTTCGCCGCGACGGCTGGCGCGTGAATATCAAACGCGTACTGCGCGTCTACCGAGAAGCCCATCTGCAAGTGCGAAAGCGCATGAAGCGCCGCGTCGCCTTGGGTCGGGGAACGCCCGCACCAGTTGTCGGCGGATTCAACGAACGCTGGTCGCTCGACTTTGTTCACGACAGCCTTGAAACGGGTCGCCGATTCAGAACGCTCAACATCGTCGATGACTACACGCGCGAATGCCTCGCGATCGAGGTCGACACATCGCTGTGCGGTCGTCGAGTTGCTCGGGTTCTGGATGCGATCGGGGAAATTCGGGGCTATCCGCAGACCATCGTAATGGACAACGGCACGGAGCTCACGAGCCTTGCGATGGCCTGTTGGGCCCGCGATCGCAAGGTCCGGCTGCACTTCATCCAACCGGGAAAGCCGACGCAAAACGCCTTCATCGAGTCGTTCAATGGTCGCTTCCGCGATGAATGCCTCAACGAGAATGAGTTCGCGTCGCTCGCCCACGCCCGCTCAATCATCGAAACCTGGCGGCTCGATTACAACGAGCGTCGGCCGCACAAATCGCTTGGAAACCTCACGCCCGAGGAGTTCGCACGCGGGCTCCAAATCAAACTACCTCTCGACCTATCGGCGGCATAACTTGGGGCTACACGTCAACGCCGCAATGGCACAGCGGGCTGATGCAACGCGAGTTGAATGATTTGAATTTATTACTGTTGCCTTGGCCGCTCGACGTCAAATCGCACTCATTCAACGAGGTGAAGGACGGAGACTGCGCCGTCTCTATGTCATCGGACTACGGCTTCTTCTCATACGATTTCGGCGCGAACCCGATAGATCGAGCATTGCTCCGAAAAACGGTGGACAAGGCCCGGGAGATTAACCAGGATCTCCATGCTCTCGTCTTTCCAGAGTTGAGCATGAGTAAGCATGAATTCGACGATATACGCGACGAGTTCGATGACTTGCTTGTCGTCGCGGGATTCGGTATTGCGCGGGACGCCGGCTCGTTCGGTGGGAATTGCGTCGGTATAGGATGGCCGGGAATTGACGAGGCATCGCTTCAGGACAAGCATCATCGCTGGCAGCTGAACAGGGAGCAGATCGAAATGTATGACCTGTCGCCCGCTTTGCCGAGCAAGGACTACTACTGGGAAGCAATCGATATCAAGCCGCGAGCGTGTTCCTTTTTCAACGTGAATGAGTGGCTTACGATGACGGTCCTCGTGTGTGAAGACTTAGCGCGGCAAGATCCCGTCGCGGAGCTAGTGCGTTCGGTAGGACCGAATTTAGTGATCGCGTTGCTCATGGACGGCCCACAGATCGGGGAGCGTTGGTCCGCCCGGTATGCGACCGTCCTTGCAGAATTCCTCGATCGTCGGTCCTGACGCTCACGTCCGCCGGCCTGGTAGATCGCGCCAACGCATCTTGGAAAGCCAAGGGGAATCCTGCAGGCAAGCGGAGTGTTGGCCTTTGGAAGGCGGCCACAGGCAGTGCAGTTGAATTGACCCTCGACCCCGGCGCCGTCGGACTCCTCTTGGAATTGGAGCACGATATGCGAGGGGAGTGGACGGCAGATGCCAGGTATGATGGCGGGAGAACTGGCTACGTGACACTTAAGACTTTACGACACAGATAGTTCCGTAGGAGCGAAACTCTCCGAACCCGTGGTATAGTCTGCAGTAAGGGAGAATCTCTTAATCAATGGCGACAAAACGGCCAAGCGGCAAGATTGACATTAGCAGCGTTTCGCGGCTTCGCACCATTGCATCGATCCGCAAGGGGAATGGCTATGCGTGCGCCCGAGCCTTGGTCGGAAACCTCGGAAATGCCGAGGCTAGGTCGGTGGGGCAGATCCTCCTGGGCGAGGCACCCGAACTGGGTGATCCGAGCCTTTACGAGATGGCGAATAGGATCAAGGTTTCAGTAGGCGAGAAGGCGAGCTAGCTCCCGGAGACTCGACCTAAAATATAGACTGGGAGCGGCGAAGGCCGCTCCCAGTTTTTTTGTTGCATTGCGTTGTAACTGGCTTCAGCAGTCGCGCACTCGACTAACCGGCATCCGACCGGCCTTGCGCTAGGATCACCTGACCATCCCGAACACAGCCGTCGCCGTCGGCCGGCACTACCAGCGGTCAGCGGAGAAGAAGCCGACGCGGCGCTGGGAGCGCAAACGAACACTACCCTACAGACTTCTTTACGAGGCTCGGATCGGGCTTCCGCGACTGCGCATAGGGATGCTTAACG
The DNA here is from genome assembly GCA_963837195.1 of Vulcanimicrobiota bacterium. Lineage (GTDB taxonomy): Bacteria > Vulcanimicrobiota > Vulcanimicrobiia > Vulcanimicrobiales > Vulcanimicrobiaceae > Aquilonibacter. Next base: position 1,465,219 of record CAWIMO010000006.1, on the reverse strand, counting down.
GAGAAACTGGCCGTCTCTCGCATCTTCTTGATCGCCGTGGGATGATTCCCAGCGAGGATGAGATAGTACAGTGTCTTGCCTTCGAACTTCATCGGAATCGGTGTTGCCGTGTCGAGGAAGCGTGCCTCATTCTTCAATCGATTGCAAAACGCGCGGACGAAGGCGTCATCGTCCACTTTGAATGCATATTGCTCAAATAGTCCGTTGTTTTGATATGCAGCTTGCTCCCACGAGCCGTCGCCCCAGAATCGCGTCATAAACGCCGCCTCTTCGTCGCTGAAGACGCCCGTCTTATGCAGCGCGCCGCGGTTCATCGGCATCGTAGGAAAGTGGAGCATGAGATCGATGCACCGCGTGCTGGCAGCCGCGACGATCGTTTTCCACGCAACGTCTTATGCTATATGGATCGAGTAGACAGAGTGCACGCCGGTAGCTCTCGTAGGTGTATCGCGGAAACACGTCTCGGACGAGCACCTCGTTTGCATCGCCGTTGATCACTTCGACGTCTTCGCGATGGCGAACATGTCGCGAAAGTATCTCGTACCGCTCGGAGTCCAACTCGACGAAGCAATAGCCGTCGAACGGAGGCACGACATCGAGGCTTCGAAGAGCGGATCCCTTCACAATGTCGGTCGTTCCCCGACGCCGGCTAATGCCGGCACTTGCGAAGCCATCTATGTAGTCGTGCTGGAATCGCCGGACCTGGTTCTTCGCCTTGGTCAGGACGATGGAATAGCGCTCGGCGTAGTCCTGAAGGATGCCGTGCTTCCGCTCCGACCAGGGGCCGATCTCGTCTAAGACCGCCGGATCAATGTGTAGGTCGAACTCGTCCATTTGGAGACGCCTCCTGAGACCGCCCGCCCACCCAGGGAGGCCGATTGCCGTGTGCTTCGAGAGAGAGGTGGCACCTAGCTTGTGTAAGGCCTGTGGATAAGTCAGAGGACGGATCGGCGAATCCCGGAAAGCAGCGAACAATGGCGGCTTCCAGTACGATCGAGTGGACCGACGCGACCTGGAACCCGACTTCGGGGTGCACCAAGGTCTCACCGGGGTGCGAAAACTGCTACGCAATGAAGTTCGCGGAGCGGTTCCGCGGCGTCGAGGGGACTACTACGAGAAAGGCTTTGATCTGGCCCTACGACCGAACATGCTCGATAAGCCAGACAAGTGGAAGAAGCCGCGCCGTATCTTCGTGGACTCGATGAGCGATTTGTTCCAGGCCGGAGTCCCCGACGAATATCTCGATCAGGTGTTCCATCGAATGGAATCCGTAGAGCGGCACGTCTATCAAGTCCTGACGAAGCGGCCCGAGCGCATGCGACGGTACCTAAAGAAGCGCTACGCAAAACGCGAGATGCCCGGGCATATCTGGATCGGCGTGTCCGTCGAGAACAACGACTATGCCTGGCGCGCCGACATGCTCCGCGAGACGCCGGCGCAGGTGAAGTTCCTGAGCATCGAGCCTATGCTCGGTCCTGTCGATCGGGTTTCGTTCGAGGGAATCACGTGGGTCATCGTTGGCGGTGAATCCGGACCTCATCATCGCCCGATGGAAGCGAATTGGGTCCGGAATGCGCGCGATCGATGCGAGCGTGACGGCGTGTCGTTTTTTTTCAAGCAGTGGCATAAGAAACACCGGGCGCATTCTCGATGGTGACACGGGATGATGCCATCCCTGAGCAACGTCGCGGCTAACGCCGCGTGAGGATAGCCGCTTGGCGCCTTGCTTGTGTGGGCATAGCCCTATGCATTTGAGGTTTGCGCGAACAAGCGTCGAAACTAGCAGTTTGTTCCTTTTGGCCCGTTGCACGGAGCTGACTTTTGCATGATGGAACTCGTCTGGGCAGGCAAATACGTTGACGGGAAGCGACAAGGTCCCGCGCGCGTGGCCCTTCCTTTTCAAACTATTGAAACCGTTAACGAGAGTGCATCTGAACGAAATCGCAATCTAGAACCTTTAGTGCCGGGTGGGATACGGCATGGCGGAATCGCCTCATATGGGGTGACAACAAATACGTACTCCCATCGCTGCTCGATGAGTTCGCCGGCAAAGTCAAGCTGATCTATATAGACCCACCTTTCACGACGGGTCAGGATTTTTCGTTCAACGCTACCATATCGCCTTATTGTCCCGACGACGATCCGACACAGTTTGTGAAACAGCCTTCGATAATTGAACAAAAGGCTTATCGTGATACCTGGGGCGCGGGCGATGACTCATACCTCCAATTGATGTATGAACGCCTAACGCTGATGAAAGATCTACTGTCCGAAACCGGGCATTTACATACATTGCGATTGGCGTAAGAATAGTGCTCTAAGACTGATTCTCGACGAGATTTTTGGCGCTAGCAATTTCATGAACGAGATTATTTGGCAGCGAGACTCAGCAGGTAAAAGGATCAAAAAGACGTCCAGACAATGGTCACGAGAGAGCGACAGTATTCTGGTATATCGAAAAAGCGAATCGGTTTATTTCTCCCAAGTTTACATAACTGAGTTAACGCCAACCCAGCTTCGTGAATACATGTATGAGGATCCCGATGGCCGCAAGTTCAAGAAAGTAACCCTCGGCGACTATTCTCAAGACCAGATTCGGGAATTTCGACGCCAAAATCTCATTTATAAAACGAAATCCGGCCGCGAGTACAAAAAATATTACCTAGACGAAGCGCGTTTCGCGATCGGTTCCATCTGGACGGATATGGTAAATCTCTCTAAGGGGCAGCACGAACAGGTTGGATATCTAACGCAGAAGCCGGAAAAACTTCTGGAGCGCATCATTGAGGCGTCCACGGAAGAGGGTGATCTCGTCCTGGACTGCTTCGCCGGAAGCGGAACGACCGCCGTTAAAGCCGAGAAGTTAGGTCGCCAGTGGATCTCGTGCGACCTCAGTCGGTTTTCAATTCACACAACACGAAAGCGCTTACTTGCGGTTCAGGCGCTCTCACCCTTTGCGGTTCAAAACCTCGGAAAATATGAGCGCCAGGTTTGGCAAGCAACTGAATTTGCGGCCACCGGTAAAACCGCTGCAGAACAGCAAGCGCGACGAGAGCTAGCCTATCGCAACTTCATTCTGGATCTTTACCATGCTCGGCCCGTCGCTGGCTACCAATGGCTGCATGGCGCGCGAATCGGAAGAATGGTGCACGTGGGGGCCATAGACGCACCGGTGACATTATCTGATGTGAAAGCTATAGCCCGCGAGGTATGGAAGGCAGCGAATGCTGGGAATGCGAGGAAGGCATCCGCGGATATCCTAGGCTGGGATTTTGCATTTGAATTGAATGAGACCGCAAGAGATATCGCAGCTGAATCTCGCGTGGACGTTACATTCAAAAAGATTCCTAGAGAGGTTCTTGACAAGCGCGCTGTCGAGCGGGGCGACGTCACTTTTTTCGAGCTTGGAGCTTTGTCCGTTGATACTACAATTGTCAAACGGTCGCTCAAGGTTAAGCTAATGGATTTTGTGATTCCCATGGACGATGTCCCCATGGAGGTACGGGATGCGATCGAGCACTGGAGTCAGATGATCGACTATTGGGCTATTGATTGGGATTACAAAGCGGACACCTTCCATAATCAGTGGCAGTCCTACCGATCGCGAAAAGACCCGGACATTGCGCTTTCTGCCGAACACGAATATGCGGAACCTGGCAGCTATAAAGTTCTCGTGAAGGTTATAGACATTCTCGGCAACGACACCACGAAAAGCATTGACATCAAGATTAGGTAGGTCGCGATGCCACGCAAGTCAGCAAAGAATTCCAGGACGCAAACGAGTCTCTTGGACATTACGGAGAGGGTTCGCACCGGCCCGTGTGTGCCTGCGCTTCGTGAAGCCATCAAGGCGTGGAAGGCATCCGGCTACCCTCGCATTAGCGACACGACCAGGCATCTCCTCAACCATTGGTTTTATACGGACCATAAGCTTCGCACCGGTCAACCCTTTAAGTACCACCATTCGCAACAAGAAGCTATTGAGACACTAATCTATGTTTGGGAGGTGGAAAGGGTCCGCACGCGAGCTGCTCTCTTAGAGCGATTTGCACAAGATCTCAAAGGCATTGCGCTGCCTCGACATGATGATTTCGCTCGGTATTGCGTTAAGATGGCCACGGGAAGCGGAAAAACGAAAGTTTTATCGCTTGCAATAGCCTGGCAATTCCTAAATGCGGTTCGCGAACAAGAAACCCTCGCAAGTGAGTACGCAAAGACGTTTCTAATTCTTGCGCCTAACGTGATCGTGCTTGAACGCCTCAAATCTGACTTCGCCGGTGGTCGAATATTTCAGAATGATCCCATTGTTCCACGTGAACTCGCGGTGTTTTGGGATGTGGACTGTGTGGTGCGTGACGAGGGGGAGCGGCCGTTCTCTGAGGGTGCGGTGTTTCTCACTAATATACAGCAGTTCTACGAGCGCCAAAGTAAAGCAAGCGCCGACGAACCGCAAGCCATGCTCGATGTACTAGGAAACCCGCCGTCTAGCAACAGCTTTCGGGAAGCGGCTCATTTTCGCGAGCGCATTGCCGAGCGCGCGGGGAACCTGTGTATACTAAACGATGAGGCGCACCACACGCATGACGAGGACAGCGAGTGGAACAACGTAATTAGGTCGCTCGGTGGTCATGCTTCTCTTACGGCGCAGCTAGACTTCTCAGCTACGCCAAGATTCTCAAAAGGCGCGATATTTCCGTGGACAGTTTCCGACTATCCGCTCAAACAAGCAATTATTGATAATATCGTTAAGCGTCCGATGAAGGGACTCGCCCATATCACCGAAGCAAAGTCTCAGTACGCAAGCGTACGCTACAAGGGTTTCCTGACGGCTGCCGTGGAGCGATGGCGCGAATACCGCGATCAGCTAAAGCCGTTACAACGGAAGCCGCTCCTCTTCATTATGATGAACGAGACTGAGGAGGCCGACGAGGTCGCTGATTGGCTGCGCTCGGCATACCCGGAAGATTTTGTTGGCCCGAAGACCCAAGTCATTCATACCGACCGAACGGGAGAGGTAAGCAAAAAGGAGTTAGACGCTGCGCGTGTGGCAGTTCGCGATGCCGATTTGCCTGATAGCCCCATTAATGCCATCGTGAGCGTTCTGATGCTGCGTGAAGGCTGGGACGTTCAGAACGTCACGGTGGTGGTCGGGCTTCGGCCATATACCTCGAAGGCAAACATTTTACCGGAGCAGACAATCGGCCGCGGCCTCAGGCTCATGTTCCGAGACATGTCTTTAGGGTTCACCGAGCGCGTTGACATTATCGGGAACAAGAACTTCCTCGATTTTGTTGATGACCTTGAAAAGCTCGAGGACCTCAAGCTCGAGACGTTTGAAGTCGGCAAAGACAAAGTTCAGATCAACACAATCATGCCGCTTGAAAATCGTAGCGATTACGATATTGGGCTTCCCGTGTTAACACCTGTACTGTTGAGAAAGCGGAGCTTGGCGGCGGAAATATCTGATCTTGACGTTTTAGCGCTCTCATCAGCTCCTTTGCCACTCAGCGATGAAGATCCAAAAGCCAAAACATTTAGATATGAGGGCTACGACATAATCACCCTCACGAAGGAGTTTGAGCGCGAATATACCTTGCCAAACCCGCAGACTTCGCAGGAGGTTATTGGTTATTATTCGCGGCGGATCGCAGAAGCAGTAAAACTTCCATCACAGTTTTCCGCGATCGCGCCTAAGGTCAAGGAGTTCTTTGAGAAGAAAGCGTTTGGCCAGGTCGTTGACCTAGATGATCCCGCGGTCATCCGCGCGATGAGTACGCCGGTCGCGCACTACGTCTGCGTGGACGTGTTTTCAAAGCACCTGAAGAAGCTGGCCATTGATGTTCAGGAACCCACACTCCTCGAACCAGAGCGACGACTCGGGAACTGTGCAGCCTTCCCCTGGTCTCGGGCGGTCTGGGAAGTCACGAGAGACTGTATTGATCTCGTTGCTTGTGACAATATGTTCGAACGTGAATTCGCGAAATTCTTGGATTCTGCCTCAGACGTTGAACGATTCGCGAAGATCCCACAGGCATTCGGGTTCTCAATTGAATACACGGACTCGTCAATGAACCTTCGGTCATATTATCCGGACTTCATCGCGGTAGATAGCGATGGATTCATTGGATATTGGAGACGAAGGGCGCCGAAACGGAAAAGTTCCCTATAAGGATGCCGCAGCAGCGAGATGGTGCGAACCAAGCCTGCTATGCCGGACTACATGGCGCTACTTAAAAGTGCCGCAAAAGCCCTTTCAGGCACTGCAGCCGACAAAATTTAAACACCTTACTGTCCTTGGGTGATCACCACGAGTACGTGCCAGGAAACTGCTTCGTTCCACTGTTCATGCCATTTCGTTCGTCGGCCGCGAAACGAACTCCAGCGCGGTGTGGGTCTTTAGCGGCATGTACACGAGCCGTGAATTTCAAGCGGTGCGCGAGGCGCTCCTGAAATGCAGTGATGCCGATCGAGCCTACTTGCGGCGCTGGATTCTGCACTGGGTCAACGATCGGGGCCGCATCGGCGGGACGCGGACGGCGAGCCGCTGCCGCGCAAGGGCTGCTAACAAGAATTGAAATTTGGGAAAATGCGGTGCGGTATACTGGTAGAGACTTGGCCCACAATTCAGCGGCCGAGCCTGAGGGAAAAATGATCACCCTAGAAGATGCCCGCAAAATGCTCCGCTGCCATTCGGCGAACTTTGGTCCTGACGGGTCTGTGCTCGACACGTGCGAGCACGACCACGGGTTTGATATTCACAAGGCTATGAGTTGTGCCTTGAGCACCGGCCGGCACGGCGCTGTCGAGTTTAAGATTAAGGGAGGGAAGCGAGTTCGCCCGTTAGCGCGTTGGAGCGTTTTCATGGTTAGAGGCGAGCGGCGCTTTCAGACACTTGGCGCCTGAGTAGATGAGCCCGAGCCTTACTGAGGAACAGGTCGTCTACGTGACCAATCTGGTCGCGGGCTACATCGAGCAACAACGAGCAAGTTTCTACGCGCGTGCCTTGCTGCCACGGACGAAGCGCAGACCGCCCTTTCGGGCTTCTTCTCAGCGCCAGTTTTGCAAAACGTACGACTGCTCGTGCTGCAGCCACCGGAGCGCGTTGCCAATTCCGACTTCTACCCGATGCTCGCCGCCCTCGGATTTTCAAATCTACCGAACCAATCGTTAATGAACGCGATAACTTTCAACGATACGATCGTCGCGCACGGTTCAATCACACAAGGAACACTCTTCCACGAATTGGTCCACGTCGAGCAGTACGCACGTTTCGGCGTTGCGAAATTTTCGGACCTCTACGTTCGGGGTTTCCTAAGCGGCGGAGGGTACGCTGGCATTCCTTTGGAGCAGCAAGCCTATGCCTTGCAGGCGCGGTTCGAAGTTAACCCCGCTGCCACGTTTTCCGTTGCCGCGGAAGTCGCCACTTTTGGGGCGTGAGCAGTTGACGGCACGTCAGAGTGCATCGTATATCCCGAAAGAGAGGGGGTAAGCGCAATGGGGAAAATCGATTCGCTCCAGGTTGGTGAGTCCGTTTACGTCATCTCGAAGCGCGACAAGGGGCCGGTGGTGGGGATCCATCCGCCGACCATTACCGTCCAACTCATGACCGAAAAGGTCGAGGTGGGCGCCATGGCCCAACTCTGATTTGGCGCCGTTGGGTGTGCGATGGCTTCACGTACCACAGGCGCGCGCCGCCGGCGTGGCGTTTTCGGGCGTATTGCCAAGCCTTCGGCTCGATAGATACGGGCAACGCGTTTGATGTTTACGTGCCAACCCTCGCGCCGCAGCAGGACATAAATGCGCCGTTGGCCGTACCGACCACGTGCGGCCGCTATGTCTCTGATGCGCATTCGAAGAGCTGCGTCGTCGTTGCTTCTAAGCGAGCGATAGCGCACCGCGCGACGGTTCACGGTAAGGATCGCACACGCTCGGCGTTCGCTCAGGCGCCACGTCTTGCGGACTTCGGGTAGCACCGTTTTCCGGCGGGCCCGGCTTACCACTTTTTTTTGAGTACGTCTTGCAGCACGTGCCGATCGAGCGTCAAATCCGCAACGACCTGTTTTAGCCGCGCATTTTCCTCACGCAGCTGACGTAGCTCGCGGATCTCGGGTGTGCCGAGCGAGCCAAAGCGTTTCTTCCACGCGCGTAGAACGTCGCTTCGCTGATGCCAAGCTTGCGTGCGATCTCGGCTATTGGCGTGCCGATTTCGGCTTGCCGTAGGGCCGCAGCGATCTGTTCGTCGGAGTAGCGGGACTTGCGCACGGGCGGACCTCCTCGGTCGGTGAAGTTCGCCGCGATTTTCTAGTATTCCGTGGGCTAAGAAATTGGGAGTAGACCCCCGTCCGAGCTTTAAAAACTCGCCAAGCATCGGCTATGACTTCTCGGAATTCGGAGTTGCGCGCGGTAAACCGGAGATTGATTTTTATGCTTACGTCGAGCCGACGATCGTCGTCGCTGACAAGCACCATGTCGTCAATTTCAGCAGATAGTGGCTTTCGCTGGAGCTGGACCTTCGATAAGGTCGTAGCGCCAAGGCACGGCATCGGTGCGCCAACAACAAGCCGTACAACGGCGTCTGCCGCGATATTGTCTTGAAATGATGCTGGACCACTGCCTGTTGATTCGGCAGAAACGGCTTCACGCGGTTCTTCCGGTTCTCGCTTTGGCACAGTTTCACACTGCCACGTGCAGAGACATCAGGCAAGGAGGCCGACTACTGCCAAACTGTGTCGGCGTAAGCGTCGCAGCTGCAATCAACCCGGGGCGCGTTGGAGCCACTCCATGAGGTAGCGAAGAACGAGCTGCCGCTGGAGCCGGTATTCGACTTCGTAGTGCTGCGAGATAGCGTGGGCAACGGCGAGTCGCTGGCGCTCCTTGCGGAATACTCCCTTTGCCTCGTGGGGAGCGAGGAAAGCGTCGCGCTCCGTGAATTTGAGAACCCAAAGGCCGCGGGCCTTGGCATCGCCGTCTACGGCCATTTGCAAATTTTCGAGCATTGCAATAAGCCGATCGGGCCCCAACTTTCGGGTGTTCACCGTGCCGACCACCTGCACAAATTCTTGGAGTCGCCCGGCCGCGTAGAGAACTAAAGGTCCCGCCGCCCAGGGATATTTCGAGCGCGAAGCAGCCTGCGCAAATTCCCACAGCGTCTGCGCCACTGGATAGGGGGCTGATCTCTTGCGGAGCCATCGCAGGTAGATTTCGCCCTGCTTGTTTCCTGCCTTGATATGGCTTGCGGCTATCTCCGCCTTATTCTCAGCGCCGGCGATTGAGGGCTCGCGGATCTGTACGCGCATGAGTCCGATTTCGCGACATGCGCCCCGCTGCGTAGTAAGCATTGGCCGGAGAAAGCGCTGCCATTCAGGGAGCGCCGCTTCGATCTGATCTGCGGAGGCTTTCGGCACAGGAATACCACTCATACAAGCATGTGAGTGGTATTCCTGCTCACTCGCCCTTTTGAGCGCCCTCCCGCCTGAATATCGTGAGAAGAGTCGGCAGGGCAGCCCTACAGCAAGCCAGGCCGACTGCATAGGCGGCACCGACGTTAAGCTGGCTGCCAAGAGGAGGGTTTTCGTGTCCGGCTTTGAGCATCCGGCTGGTCCCGGTCGAGAAACGATCGCGTCCCGCGAAGGCGCGCTGTTACGATCCTTGCGGAACTACCACCCAGTACTGGTCTTCGCGTGGTAGTGCACACAGCGTCGGGCCGAGGAAGGCAGCCAATTGCAGGTGCCTTGGGAATTATGGACTTTCGGGCAGTAGGTCGTCCTGCGCATTCGGAGCGTCAAGCATGAGCACGCCATCCGAAGGCCATTCCAAAAAACCGCCTGCCACGAATACTGGCCGTGAGTCAAAGCGGAAAAAGAATCTCGCACTGCAGATCCTCTACGGTGCAACACCGATCATCGATTTGGGACACCGTATCTACCAAGTGCCGTCGCAGTCGAACGGTGCCTACTATACCGTCAACCTACAACGTGATACATGCAGCTGTCCCGACTGGCGCAAGCGGAAGCGTGCGTGCAAGCACATCTATGCGGCACGCCAATACCGCGCAGATATAGAGTGCGACCCTGGTGATGTGCCAGAGCCAAACCCACACAAGAACCCACCTTACTATGATCGCCTTCGGGCCGTGCAGCGACATTGCATCCGTCATATGCTGCGCTGCATTGGCAAGAAAACAACCTCGGCGATGGATGCGACTGGACGTAACAATGAGGCGGCGTAGGACGGCGCGACCGGCAAAGCCGGAAAGTGGGCGCCCGTGGCTACCAATTGGTGACTTAGTCGTCGGCGCGATGCTTCAGGCAATGGAAGATGATCAAAGCCGTGACGCATTATCGGATCGTGACGCCTTGAGGAACAGCGGTCTATTTGATATTGGGGCTCCCGCACCGTATACAATGCGCCGCGCAATGATTGGCACAGACTTGACCGAGGCCCTGCACTACGTTATTACGGAAGTGGGTAAGTGTGTCTACCAGCGCGAGACTGGATACGTGCTTGATGCAACATATTTTAAGACCAGGTACTACGAGAAGAAGGTCCGAGTTAGGGACACGGAAGGCAATATGGTCGGTCAGAAAGTCAAGAACGCGAAGGTCTACTTCCTACGCGGCTTGGATACGGGCATCCCTGTTGTGGCTGCGGTGGAGGACTACAACGTAAATGACCAGACGGTGTTCGTTGCTCTTTTGAAAAATTGAAGAAGCTGGCCGGAGAAGCCAATATCGAGGGGCGCTTTTTTATCGCCGATGCGGGATTTAACAAGCAAGAGCACTTCGAACTCGTACACCGCTACGGAGGTCGCGCATACTTCGACTTCGATTCGGACTCGAGGCACTCTGGTGGCAAATTTCCGCACTACGACGAGATGTTTACGCTCCGCAAGGACGATCGCGACGGATGGGCCGCGATCTACAACTTGCGTAACCGCATTGAATCCACGAATCACGCGATCAAGACGGTTTTCAAAAGGGAGTTCCGCGCGAGGAAGGAGATTCCGCGCATAAACGAGGCGTTGGCTCTCCTCGCGGTGTACGCGGTCTCTCTCCTGCCGAGGCTTCGACTGGAAAGGAACATCGATTTAGCATTCGCCGATGAACACGCAGCTTCGCTCATCGATGCGGCAATCAGGCCAAAACGCAAACGCAAGAGCCTTGAAGATCCCACAGACCTTTTTTCAGCCTGAGTGGATTACGTCGGCGTTCCCGTGGATCGAGGCGCTTCGTGGTAACCTTCGATACCCGACGTTACCAGCCACCTCGGCAAGACTCAATGTGACATGCGTCGCCGATTTTGCTATCCTGAAAGACAATATCGCCCAACCACAGCGGACCCAAGGCAATCAATGATGAGCATGACGATCGAACGCACCACTACCGTAGAAGCCCTCTGCATCGCAGCGGGCTTGGGCCACGCCATGCTTGATCGTCCGGATCGGGTTGTTCATCTAACGCATGGCGGCGGCCACAATAAGATTCGCCGTACCAATACAAGACGTCACGATCTTTTTGTAGATCTTGGCCTTCTGCGTGGTTCCACAAATGAAGAGCGAATCAAGGACGCGCTCATCGTACTTGCAGCGGAACTCGGATGCTATGAGGCCGGCGAATCTCTTGGGATGGAAGGCATTGTCGTGCAAACGAGAAGTGGCCGGTATGTTCGCGCGGAACGGAGCGTCGGTAATGACGCGCTAATCGGGCCGCTCGCGCCGAAGGAGTTGCGTTATTTTCATACTGAGTTGCGATAGTCTTGGCGACCGGGTTCTGAGAAGATAACGCACCGATGCACGACAAGCCGGACCTGTGGGCTATGGTGGAAGAAGCAGCGCGCAATTTCGAACCAGTCGCACGGGAACTGCGCGATCGCGGGATTTCTCTTTACGGGATGGATGATGAGGGGCGGCTCTGCGAGGGACGCGCCGGATGGTCGGCGCTTTCACGTGCGGCGCAGCGGGCGAGTGTTCATTCGATTGGCGCAAATCGAAGCGTAACACTAGGATTCCGCGATTCCTCGCCGAGTTTTCTGCTTCAAAGGTTCGGGGCTTGGCGGGGTGAAGCCAGCTTCAGGGGGCAAGCCGTTTTTGGGGTGAAGCTAGCTTCACGCCGGCTCCTCTCCACCCCGCATCGAGGGGTTCACGTATCCGCGCACATCAAAGCGCGCGAGCAGCCAAGGTCGCAGCTCGGCGCGATCGCCCGACGACAATCGATCGATCACGGCCTTTGTTTCCTCAAGCGTAGGCGGCTCGTCGTCGTGCGCGGCGTAATCCGCTCGCAATTTCTCCAGCAGCTCGCGCATGTCAACGGTCGCGACCTCGGCATTCCGCATGCCGGCGTGGATCAGCACTTGCGAAAGCCCGCCTGCCGGATCGTGCTGCGCCACGACACCGGCCGCGATGGCCATCGCGAGTAGGTGACGCCGCGGCCGCAGCGTCACCAAACTGTACGCGCGGTCGGTCTGCTCGATCACGCGCGAAACCTGGTCATGCAGGCTAGGCACACGACTCCGACGTTCTCCCCGTCGGGCGACGACACAAGCACGCGATTTTCGTCCGCAGGATCCCAACCCGCGCCACACCGCGGGCATGTGACCGTCGCGAACTGCGCACGCAGTGTCGCGTCTTCCGTCGCGGCTGCGCTCGCAAAACCGACGATGAGGCGATTCTGCGCGTCGGCGACGCTGTCGTCGGCGTCGTTGGCGCCGGCGAGCATCACGCCGAGCAATCTCGAAAGTTCGCAGCCGTTCTCGAACGGCATGGAATAATCGTCCCCCCTCCGTCGTCAACGACGAGGGCGTACGGCGTCCCAGCGACGACGCGCAGGTATACAAAGATCCGTTACGCAAAAACCCGGCGTGTGCAGTGTCGTAGCGCATTGTTCGATTATCCCTCGTTCGCATCGTATTGCGCGAGAAGGTGCGCTCGCGCACGCAGGTAGCCGATCTCGCCGCCGTCCTCTTTCGGCGGCGGCAACGTCTCCAGTTCTTTGCACGACGTAAACTCCGTTTCCATTTGATCGTCCAGCGCGTGCATGATTCGCAGATACCGTGCGCCGTTGCGCTCCACGATTTCGAGATCAACCGACCAAAGGCCGCCAATGCGATCCTCACCAACGCCCCCAAAACGATAATCGGCGCGCGTGATCACTCGCTCGCGCGCAATCAATTCGACGTCATGATCTGGCGCTAGAGTTACATCTATGCGAGTCTCGATCGGCCGGCCGGCGCCGCTATAGTCGAGCCCAACGCCGACGCGTAAGATTACTCCCTCGTGTTGGCATCCCACGGCACGCACGACACCTTGAAGCGCTTCGCCTGTTTGCGGTGCACATCGCGGATCGTGATGAGGTCGCCAATTTTGACTTCGCCAACCCAGACGGTCGTCATTCCGTTTTCCGCCTCCGCGTTTCGTCGTCGTCGTGCATCATGGCTCCCTCTCCAGGATTTCGATTTCGGGCGCGTGCTCGGCATTGTAAAGCGCTACATCCCCCGCGCGCCCAAGTGGTTCCGCAGCTCCGTGATGGCTACGCCCGTAATTTCGTGATTTCGTCTGAGCCATCTTTCGAGACTGACGAATTTCGGCGGAGGGGAGGGTGACGGGTATCTCCGATGGCCGGCCGCGCCGCCAGAATCGATCACAGCGCAAAATCTATAATGTCCCGAAGAATCCGAAAACGTTCGCAGCCTTAACCCTGGCCTGGTTTTAAGTCGTCCCCGCATTTTAGACACTTTATCAAGACGGTTCCGCTTCCGAAAAAGCCCGTTATTGGGCTCCAGCCGCGTTTCCCAGCGTGCAGACTCTCCGAAGAACACTTAGGGCAGCGAACCTTTAACGCTTCGGCCTTCCGGGCTTTCTCTCTAGCCATTGCGTCTGCCGCAACGCGGCCGTAATCCATTCGCCCATCATCGTTCATATACGGATTGGGTACGAAAAGCTCCCATCCGTATGGCGTTTCAATATTGTTCGCGTCGAGCCACGCCTGTGCTTCCTCCTCGTTTTCGACAAGAGCGACGTAGTTCGGTTTACCGGGGATTGTTTGAAACTTCGCGTTGTCGCCTTTTTCGTTAGTGACGCCAATCATGAACTTCATTCTTTGAGCCGCTCCTCATTCGCTAGTCAGCGATACGATCGTATCGAGTGAAATAGTCGCGCGATTTCCGCTCTCGCGGCTCTTAACGTGGCATGATTCCGCTTCGTCGTATGTCTTGTGTCTATGTTCGGGATCGCAGACCGCAAGGCACCGCGTTCCCTCAGTCGGCTCGTATTGTGCTTAAAGAAATACGTCGTTCCCATGAGTTATTAATCAAGCAGAGTAGCAAATCGTCCTGCCCAAGATCGCACTATTGAGCGCAGCGGGCTGCGCAGCGGCAAGTCCAAGCCAGGTCCGTTGCGGGGGCACTCTTGCCCCGTTTCTCGCGGGAGCTTTATAGGCCGTTTGGGTATTGGGCGCGTAGGGATGCCATACGCGGCGTTGCTAGTTATGGGCGCATCCATGCCAGGAAGATGACGTGTGGGGCAATTTAGGCCGCGCGTAATTGCGAGGCGTGGTTGATTTTGAATCGATTGGACCTGGCCCCATCGTTGCGCCAGCGGATATTGTGCTCTTTCGCGATCAACTCGCCAATTCGACTTGACCCCATCGCTACGCCAGCGGATATTGTGATCTTTGCGATCAGCTCGCCAAGGTATTGATGGACACGAATCAATCCCGAGGATGGTGGACATGAAATACTGAATCGAGGCGCAATGGACGGCGAACCGGAAATGTATGCGCGCGTGGCGGTCAAGACCGGCGCCGGCGACGATCAGAAACGCGCGCGTTTCGTTGAACGCGAGGATTCCAAAGCCTCGGAGCGCTTCGCGAACGGCCGCTTCTTCCTCGATAAGGCTTTCAGTACTTTCGGTGCGGCCATGTGCGATGGCGAGCAGCAAGGCCTTCAAAGCGTCGGCCAGCGTTTCGGCTATCTCATCATCGAGATATCCGGTGGGATGATTAAAGTAAATATCACGGGGCTCAGGCGATTGCGGTTGCCCGGTAAAGCGCAACATTAATTGCCGTCGGAAGGGTCGGAAGTGCGTTGAATCATGACAACGTCGCAGGGAGATCGCGCAGAAAATGATACTGCGCCTGAATCTTCGGGCCGAGGGTCGTCCGAACTCGACATAGCCGCGATCGAGCCGCGGATCGATCTCGCCGACGATGTCAACGGACCACTCAAATCGTTGTGCCGGTCCGATCACCGAGGGGACATTGGGGGGCATGGACACCTTGAGGAAGACCTTTGCTGTACCGGTCGCCGCGTCGTACTCGTAGAGGCCGTCGTACTTGCCGCCTGACGGATCTGCGCCATACGCCTTACCGTTATCGAGAATCATCGTCGCGTAACCGGCGCCCTCGACGCCTTGGTACCGGACGGCATACATGCCGTCTCTCATTTTCGCCTCGCTTTCGTTGACCCGTTGCAGTTCGACGTACCGCGCACCCGGCGGCAAGCCGGCGAAGACCCGGGCATAGGCCGCTGCGGGCCCCGGTATCGCCCGCTCGCCGGAAAGCCACATGGCGACTGCACGAGGCGTGACATCCACGAGCTTCGCGAAGTCGAGGGGGGCAAGGCCGGTGTCGGCTAGGAATGCGCGCAACGAGTCTTGGTTCATCTGAGAACATTGTAGCTGATTCTGGGAACAGCATCAATGTGTCGCCCACAGATTATTACCGATACCACTTGGCCCGTTCGCGCCAAGGTGGTAATCTAAGTCCATGGCCATACGCAAACTGTCCGTGAGTTTGGACGACGATCTGGTGGAGAAGGTGACCGCGCGTGCTGGGGAGGTCGCTGGCGGTAACCTGTCGCTGCTAACCGCCGTAGCTCTGAAACGCATCCTCGACGTGCCGACTGCCGAGCTTTCCCGGCTCGCGGACCTTCAGCGCCTCGACCGACGGGCTCCGACGCGCAGTTCTGGATGCAGTCCTTTTGGGACGTGCTCGCCGACGCGATGGGTCGGCCCGAGATGAAGACGGCGTTCGACAACCCTTATGTCATGCGACAATTCGGAGACTTCTACGCCGTGCTGCTGCTGAACAACGTAGCGCGTACGACGCCGAGGACGATCCGTTTGTTCCCTACATCGGACCAATGCCGGTGATGCCGGGAAGTCCACCTCCGGTCCATGGACGTTCGGCCGCTCCACATCTCCAGTCACTGCAGCCGAAACCGTCGCGGCGAAGCTGCAAGAATACGGCGTCGCCGTCGCGACGCCACAAAGGAGGTGATTGCGTTGAACAAATGGGTCAAAGTCGTTGCCGCCGCCGTGGCGGTTGCGATCTCGATCGAGCAGTTGCGTCGTGCGCTCGGCGATCTCTAAGGCGATGCCGCTATCGAATCTAGGCGTTAAGGGCGCGTACGCATATTCCAAGCGCTCCTTACGCTACAACTGCACATCTGTGCGCCACACACGACCCGCTAACCGCAATACGCTGATCGTGATACCACCTGGTCACGACGACTGAGCTTTGACGGGCATCGCCGATGAGAGACGCTCGAAAATCTTCCGAACGCTTCGTACTCCTTTGAGGTCTTGCGCCTTCAGCGAACGTTCTTTGCTCCGCCGGATTCGTTGTGAGCGATCATGTATTCAGCAAACCTTAGTAGCTCCTCGAATTCGCAAGCTCGCAGTAGCTTAAGCTGACAGTGACATTCATTCGGCGCCATATTGGCGTGCGCTAGCGCGAGGCCCGACTGGAGAGATGAAAACGCCATCACACGTGGACAATGCGGCACTGGATTGACGGATCCCGTCTTAGTTTGCCCCCGATCGGCCTTTGGTCCAAGGTCACGGGATCGCACAGCGTATCAAGGCCGGTGCTGTCGCCCACAATAGCCATTGGGACCTAAGTGTCGGGCGTCAAGATAAACGTATCTGTTCCGCCACCGACCAGCTTTTCATCCGACACGATGTCGTAAAAGCTTCCAATGGCTTCCATCTTCCATCGCATCCGCTTTTCGAGGTCCAGATGAGTCGTAGGAGCCAACACTAATCCAGCGCCCTCCATCTTTTTGACGAACTCGTCAAAAAGGATCCACGCAGGGCGATGCGTGCGCAAGTCGCCATTTGCGAACCAAGCTCCAAGAAGACTCTTTGTATAAGTCTTACTAGTGACATCGTAGTCCGACTTCCAATGCTCTTGAGACAGCTCTTCAGAGCACGTATAGTAATCCCGAAATCCGCTGTAGTAGACCCCGTTCATTCCTTGAATGTTGCGAATGAACCAAAACTCAGGAACATCTCCCGCAAAGCCACACACATGGAAGCCTGATGGATATTGCGTCAACAGGGATGTAGGAATCTCTGCCGTCAGATATGCGGTTAGGTCTTGTGCGAGGTCTTTAACGGTGCAAGCGTTGTCGTCCTTGACAAACTCACCAATAGCATCTTCAAAGGTCGTGCGGAACCCGTAGACGCTAAGCCAAAATAAGAAACCGCACCGTTTACGTGCGGAGATTTGAAAATCTTGCGCTGCTCGGCAGAAGGCTTACCGCCAATAGTGATACGGCGGTCTGCAGCACAAATAATTCTTGAGTATTTTGAATCGTCTTTGTGGTAAAGGACCTCGGCAACAATCAGCGTCATATCCTATCCTCGACGATAACGACCCGATTCAGCACTAGCCGATGCCGGGCATTTTTGCCGGTGCGTTGCCCCGCTTCGGCTTCGCCTTCCTCAGCACTTCGGCTTGATTTCCGTTGACGCGTCCGCTTTCAGCCGTTCGAGCAAATCGTCGGTGTCACACTCCGCGATCTGCTCCTCCGCCATGCCTGCCTGTCGTAGCCATTGCCGCAGCGCATCGCCCGCTCGGCCTTTGGCTATATGCCCTGTCGCAATCGCCGCCGCAACCGCGTGACGGCGCCACCGAGCGCGTAGCAGATCATAGGCGAGCGCCGTCGGGGCGTTCATGATGATGTTCGCTCCACTGCTGAAATTCGCCCCCTGCTCGCGAATCGCGTCCGACTCGCCTTGTATAAATAAAAATCTCTATAGTTGGCCGCCTCATCAAGCATGCGCTTTTTGGTGGCATCGTCCAGGAAAGATGCAAACGCTCCAAACTGAATAGCCGACGCGAGTACTGCATAGAGCAGCGTTTCATCGCTGCCGTGCAGCAACATCTCGAGCCGCTGTTTGGTACGTAAGCGTTCAAACACGCGTTTTTCGTCTGTGTCGTCATTCATCGCTCGCTAATCCCCCCTGCGTAGTTCACTCGCTAGTCGCTTGAAAATCTTCTGAGCGCTTCGCAGCGTTTTGAGATCCTGTGCCTTCAGTGAACGGTTGTCGCCATACTCATTGTGTGCGATCATATATTCAGCAAATGTTAGCAACTCTTCGAGATTCGAAAGCTCGCAGTAGCTCACGCTGACAGTGACATTCATTCGAGGCCACATTGGCGCGCGAGAACGAGGCCCACGCGAGGAGATGAAGGCGCCATAACACTTACACAATGCGGCATCGGTATGCCATACGCATGGCGCTTAGGAGGTCATAGCGCGAGCCTCCGAGGTCGCCGCGCCAGACCTGGAGGAGAACGACGTTACATCGGGCTTGCTCCGGATTTTCGTCGTTATCCAGAACGTGCATATCTCCGCAGACTAGCGACGTATCTTCTTGAATGAATCGATTTTCCGGGCATCCTCGATCATGTCGCCTGGCCTCGGTGGCGGCGGAGGCGTTTGCCAATGGTAGGCTTCATTGTTCCGTCGCACCTTATCGCGGAGCCACCTGAACGAATCGATCTTCCGTGCGTCTTCGATCATGTCGCCAGGCTTCGGAGGCGGCGGAGGGGGAGGTAGCCTGTTCGTGCTCGTCATGGCTTCTGTATTCCGTGCGTAGCGGGCAAAGATCTCATCACGTTCCACCTTTGAGACGAAGACGCGGAAGGCGATTACAGAACGTAAGACTTGGCCACGTTGCGACGTTTCAGTGAGGGCACGGCGAACCGCGTCTTGGCCCGCAGCAATGATCTGATCCCAGGCGCGAAAGTATGCGTTATCGTCTGATCTCGACCGCAGGCGATCGAGGTCGCGCCGAAACAACTCCAAGCGATCCTGATCCAGGCGCTGCGCAGCAAGCTCACCCATCGCAAGTGCGATGAAGTCGTTCGGTAAGTAGAGATCGGTGGCATCAGCGCCAGAGTTAAGCAGTTCCATAAAGCTTCTTCCAAGCATTATACAGCTGGGTGCAAATCGGATGGTTACGCGTTACAACTGCGACGCACGAAATAGCTGCGCTATCTCTTGTCCCAGCCGAATTGGATTCACACTGTAGGCCCGGTAGTCTACCTTTTCGATCCAACCGTCCGGATCGCCGAAGTCTGGCGTCGCCAGCGCTTGCCAAGATGCATCCCTATCTCGGCCGCCCTCCGTTATCGTAAGCTCTAACGGCGAGAACGCATAGCGCGCAAAATTAAATGAATCGCGCAACGTCCTCACAACCTCTCCGTTCACGGTAAGTCTTGCCGGCGGATCATCGCTCGAAGCGACCAACGTGAAAGACAGAAGCGGGTGTTGTCTCCCCCGATCGTCTGGATAGTGGGATACTTTAGCAGCTGCATTCTCGGCAGGATCGAACGTAGCATTTGCGAGCCCCGCTTCACGAGCCGTCTTCAGCCACTGGTCGCGCACAAATCCAACTGCCTCAATCAGTTCCGATGAAGCTATTCCAAATGCTGTAGAGTTTGCGACTTCGACCGCGTTCGCAGCTGCTTGCGACTCGCGAGCTAGCGCTCCAAGCAGGTTTCCGCTCTTATCGAAGCGTTCGGTCATCGCGACAGAGTATGTTCCCGGCATTGGCGAGTTGTGCTGCGTGCGAAACACGATACCGACGCCGTCCGGTCGGAAAATGTGCTTATGGTTCAAAGCCCCATCGCCGAATAGACTGCGTTCTGCCAGTCTGCCTCGCTGCCCGTAAAGTCGTGCAAACCTTGATCGTCTGAGATATAGAGAATCGTTCCCCTTGCGATTGCGGTGCCACCGCACGACGCACATAACGCTGGTCGCGTGAACTCTACCGACCCGTACACTGCCATAATTTTCCTACCATGTCCTCATATTCACTTGGCCGACAAAAAAGGCCACCCGAACAGCTGTCGGGAGACCTCGTTACGTCGGAAACTGCACGTGAATCGCCCGAAGCTTTGGCTTCGGCTCATTTCGAGAATTCTAGCACGGGGGGCTTAACCTAGCAAGCGGCGTCCAATGGCCTGCGCCGTTGGGACGTCTTGGCATCCGGATGTGGCGAATTGCCGAAACGGCGGCCTACGTGACCAGCGATTGAAGCTGGTGTAATTCCTGAGCGAGCCCGGTTCTTAGCGCCAGTATGTCGTCGAAGTGCATGACCGGTTTGATTGGGAGCGCAGGTAAATCACCGAAGGCAGCCAGTTCGCTCCCGAAGAGAAATACTGTATCTTCGAGTCCTTTGTATTTGCTCTCGGCAACCACGGTTGCGGTGACAAATTCGCTTTGCTTTTTCACGCGTTCTATCAACGCTTTCGTATCATTGGGTGGCAATGGCCCGGTCAGGGGCATCCTCTCGTGCTCCAAGTAACCCAGAATATCCGTAAGCTGCCTGAAGAGCTGCCAGCCGCGATTCAAAAGGTCGTAGCCATGCCTCTTCCTCTGGAATGTGAGCAGTTGCGACTGGGCGCTATCCGTGGCCGCGCTGCGCATACCGTCCGCGTAGATCAACCAGAAACCGAGGACTATCGCCAGCGTAATAGAGGGATAGCGGATCACATCCAACGTCGCCGCCGGCAGAAGGGCCTCTATCACGGAAAGGACCGCCAACAGCACGGCGGGGATGATCGGCCTCGACAGCACGGAACGCCCCTGTTCGAACAGGGGCAAGAACAGCGACCCCATACCCCAAGGTATTCCTGGGAGTCGTCCGGTCCCACTTCACAGAGCCACATTTAGCCGTCATCCATGGCGGCCTCTTATGCGAGTCTACGTGCTTTATTCGCAGCCTTGCGTGCTTAATTCGCGAGCCGATACCGATTTGACAAGAGCCATCGGATCTTAATAACCCAGAGCTGCACGTCGGCGTGCAGATCGATTCCTTCTGACAAGAATCGTTGCTCGGCTGCCACGCCCGCATCGCCGGTGAAGAGCATCCGAAACTTCCGGTACTGCAGTACGAAAGCAATCGAATTGTCGTTGATCGCGTTCTTGCCGCCGATGAATGGCAGCGACGGTCCGATGAAGCGCAGCGTCACGCCGTCGTTCGTGTGCCACACGGCGCCAGCGCGCGGATAGACAATCGGTACGTTGTCAGCGCGTGCAGTATCGATGCAGTCGTGATAGGCATGTCCACCATACGTCTGACCGCTATCGGCGATTTCCGCAACGCGTAACTTGTCAAGCACCGGCCGGCAGCCGCCGACGTGATCGCCATGAGGGTGTGAGATGATGATCGCATCGAGGCGATGGATGCCTTCGCGGATGAGGAACGGGACCACAATGCGTTCTCCGACGCGCTCGGCCACTGAATTGTCGCCTTGCGGGCCGCGTTCAAGACGGCCGCCGGCATCGACTAGGATCGCGTGGTGTGCCGGGGTTTCGATCACGATGGAGTCCGCTTGGCCGACGTCGAGCACGGTGATGCGCAGTTGTGCAGACACCGGGTGTGGTGGGCGAACCACGAGCGCTGCGCCGGCAATGAGTAGGGTTAGAGCGAACGTCGCGCCTCCGCGACGCGCGATCGGTGTGTAGGCGAGCAGCGCGCAGTCGTAGGCCGCAATACACCATACCGGCGCAGGCGTCATCACCAGCGCAGCGCCCGGCAGCATCCCGAGCGTGCGTACGGCCCCAATTGACCAGGCGATGACCCAGCTGTCGAGATTCGCGCAGGCTTGTGCGAGCGGTGCGCACCAGGTCAACGCGAGCTGCATCGCGCCGAGCAGCATCGTGATCGGCACACAGGGAACGATCGCAAGATTTGCGGGCAGCGCATAGCTCGACCATTGCAAAAACATCGCCGCCGTGATCGGCCAGGTGCCCAGCTGCGTGGCGATGGTGAGCACGAGCGCTTCGCGGATGCGCTGCGGGACCCAGGTGAGCGCCGCAAAGCCCTCTTCGATAGCGCCGGCAGTCGCGAAGATCGCCCCGACACAAGCGAACGAAAGCCAAAAGGACGGCGCAACGAAGCTGCCGGGGATCGCGGCGATGACCACAGCCGTGGCGATGATCAGCGTGTTCCACGAAAGCGCGGCCCGGCCGCACGCACGTGCACTCAGCGCGCAGGTGGCCATCGTTGCGGCTCGCAACGCGGGCAACTCAAGGCCGCTGAATGCCGCAAACGCCCAGACCGCGACGATGCCCGCGCCGCACGCCGCCACGCGCGGTACGCGCAGTTGGCCCGCGCACCATGCCACCACCAGCGCAACCAGCCCCACGTGCAGTCCGGCCGTCACCAGCACGTGTACCGTGCCCGTCTCCTGAAATTCTGCGCGAAGGTCCGGTGGCAGCGTACCGCGTTCGCCCCAGAGTTCGCCCGCAACAATCGACGCGGCGGGTTCGGCCAGGCGCTGCGCCAGTGCTCTGTGCGCGCGTTCGCGTGCGCGCGCGAGCCACGCGCGAAGCGAACCGTCGTCCCCAATTATTGCGATCAGCGCCGCGCTCTCGAGCCGCGCTCGAATCCCGCGTTCGCTTTCAATCGCGCGCTCGCTTGTCTCACCGGGATTGCGTGCCTCGTCAAGTGGCTCGAGACGTCCGCGAACGATTGCTCGTGTACCGGCGTGCAGCCGTTCGTTTAGCGAAAGCAATGCTTGCGGGCCCTCGTCGATAGCAAACGCGTAGGTCGTAAATCCGGCGTCGCCGGCGCGAGCGTCGAGGATTGTGCCGGACCAGCGCGTCATGCGTGTCTCGAGGATCGGCGCGACCGTGCGCTCGCGCCACCACGAAAAGAGAAAAGCAAAACAAACGAGGGCGCACAGCGCGCCCACGCGAAGCATCGCAGCCGAGGTGTAGCCTAGGATCATCCGCGGCCTCTGCGTCGGCGCGCGGCCATGACAAGTCGGTAAGGAAGTTAGCCGTGCGTATCATCGTAACCGGCGGGGCCGGTTTCATCGGATCACACATCGTCGATGCATATTTGAGCGCCGGGCACGAGGTACTCGTGCTTGATTCGCTGTGGGAGCATGGCGGCGGCCGCCGCATCAATGTGCCCGAGCGCGCCAATTTTGTCCACATGGACATCCGCGATAATCAAGGCGTGATGCGGATCTTTCACGAGTTCAAGCCGCAGATCGTGAGCCATCACGCGGCGCAACATTCAGTCGCCATCTCGTCGCGCGATCCGAAATTTGATGCCGAGGTCAACGTCCTCGGTATGCTCAATGTCCTCGACGCCGGCGTGAAAAACGACGTCAAGAAGGTCGTCTTTGCCTCCAGCGGGGCGACCTACGGTACGCCTGACCACTTGCCGATGAACGAAGCGACGCCGCAGCGGCCCGAGTCGCCCTACGGCGTTAGCAAGATGGTCACCGAGCACTACCTGCGCTTCTACAAGAACGAAAAGGGTCTGGACTTTACGGCGCTGCGCTACGGGAATGTCTACGGACCGCGTCAGGATCCCAACGGCGAAGCGGGCGTTATCGCGATTTTCATCGGAAAGTTCCTAAAACGCGAGGGCGTGCGCATCGACTGGGACGGCGAGCAGACGCGCGACTACATCTACGTCAAGGACATCGCGCAGCTCAACGTGCTCGCGCTAGACAAGGGCTCCGGCGGTTGCTATGCGATCGGTACGAATACGCGGACCAGCGTGAACGACGTCTATCGCACGCTCGTGGAGATCAGCGGATTCGAGGCACCGATTACCTACGCTCCCAAGCGTCCGGGCGATGCGCGCGATGCGCAATTCGATGCGTCACTGGTAAAAAAAGATCTTAGTTGGAAAGCGCAGACCAAGGTTCTCGACGGCATGCGCGAGACGTACGACTACTTCAAGAGCCTCGTACCAGCGTAGATACGTGTTCCGCGCGGAAGCCGATGCCGACGAGGTACGCTGGAATCCGCTGGAAGCCCGGGATCGAGGTCAGGAAGCGCAACACGAGCGGCGCGCGTTTTGGGGGGTCGGTAGAACGCAGCACCGAGGTAATGACCGAGCGCTGAATCAAAACTTGAAGTCCCTGCGTCATGACGGTGGGAAACGTGCGTCGCCGCTGCACGGCTACAAGCTCCACGTCGTCGACTGCACCGGGCTTTTGCAGCGCGGCCGCCAGGATATTCGCGGTTGCGACCGCATCCTGGACCGCGAGATTGATGCCGACCCCGCCGACCGGCGACATCGCATGCGCCGCATCGCCGATGAAAAGCAAACCCGGCAAGTACCATCGGTCAAGACGATCGACCGCGACGCTTAGCAGTTTAACGTCGTCCCAGCTCGTGATTTCATTGACGCGATCGGCGATGACTGGCGCCGTCGCGGCCAGCTCCGCTCGAAATGCGCCCAATCCGCGCGCGCGAACGGCATCGGCACTCCCCTTGGCGATGACAAACCCGCACTGCCAGTAATCGTCGCGGTCGATCAATATGAGGAACGATCCGGCGCCCACGAATCCAAGCGCGGCGTTTCGATCGGCTACGCGCCGAGAAAGCCGCATCCATAATACGTCCATCGGCGCTCCGAGATCGTGCGGCGAGATGCCGGCTACCGAACGCAGCGTCGAGCTCCGTCCATCACATGCGACGACGACGTCGGCACGGATCTCGAGTTCACCGTCTTGACCGGTTGCGCGAACGCCGGAGATGCGACCGTTCTCGCGGACGATCCCGGTCGCGCCCGTATTCATCAGCAGAGAGAACCCCGCGTACGCACGGCCTTTTTCGGCGAGAAAATTCAAGAAATCCCACTGCGGCATGATAGCGAGGAACTTCGTTTTCGCGGGAATGTGGCTGAAATCGGCCACCGTAATCGTATCCGAACCCACGTGAGCGTCGAGCTGCACGATCTCCGAATGGGGGCGCTTCAAGAAGTCGTCGAGTAGCCCCAGCTCGTCGAGCACGGTCATCGTCGACGGATGAACGGTGTCGCCGCGAAAATCGCGCAAAAAATCGCCGTGTTTTTCGAGCACGGTAACCGCATAACCGGCGCGCGCCAAGAGATAGCCAAGCACGACACCGGCGGGGCCTCCGCCGACAACGCAGACGCGAGTCTCGATTGCCCGTGCGTCACTCATCCCACGACTAAATTAACCAGTTTATCGGGCACGTAAACGCGTTTGCGAATCGATTTGCCGTCGATCTGCGCCGCAACGTGCGGATCGGCTAGCGCGAGTTCGAACGCGGCGGTCTCACCGATTCCCGGTACGGTGGGAATTCGCGCACGAATCTTGCCGTTGACTTGTACGACCAGCGTGATCGCGTCAATAGCGAGCGCTTCGTCAGAGGGCTCGATCGCGTGCTCCAAATGGATAGAAGCCGTATAGCCCAAGCGCGACCATAGTTCGTCGGCGATGTGCGGGGCGTAAGGCGCAAGCAGCAGCGCCAGCGCGTGCACCGCATAAAGATACGCGGGCGACTCCTTCTCGGAGAACTCGGTCATCGCATTGAGCAGTTCGTCGAGTTTCGCGATCGTCGTGTTGAAATGAAAGCGTCGCGTCGTGACTTCGTCGATCGCCGACTTTGCGGCGACGTGAACCGCGCGCACGAGAGCACGCTCCTCGGGGGCCTTCATTGGGGGCAGTACGCGCGGCGACACCGCGCGCGCTTGCGCGAGATACGGTTCGGTCGCGCGCCACACGCGGTTGAGAAAACGAACGCGACCGCTGATGCCCTCGTCGGTCCAGTTACCGGTGTCTTCGGGCGGCGTCATGAAGAGCAAGAACAGTCGCATCGCGTCGACGCCGTTGGTATCGGCGGTCTCGTCGATGCCGACGACGTTGCCTCGCGACTTTGACATCTTCTCACCGTTGGCAAGCAGCATGCCTTGATGGAAGAGGCGCTCGAAGGGCTCGTCGTGCCCGCTCACCCAGCCACGATCGTGAAAGAACTTGTAAAAAAAGCGCGAGTACAACAAATGCAGCACGGTGTGCTCGGCACCGCCGATATACTGATCGACGTTCATCCAGCCATTAGCCAGCTCAATTGACCATGGAGCGTGCGCGTTGCGCGGGTCGATGTAGCGCAAGTAGTACCACGACGATTCGAAGAACGTATCCATCGTGTCGCTCTCGCGGCGCGCCGGACCACCGCACGTGGGACAGGTCGTGTTGATGAACGCCGGATCGCGTGCGAGCGGTGAGCCTTCGCCGGTGATCGGAACGTCAGGCGGCAACAACACCGGCAGCTGATCGTCGGGTACCGCGACCTCGCCGCAGCGTTCGCAATACACGATCGGAATCGGCGTGCCCCAGTACCGCTGGCGCGACACGAGCCAATCGCGAAAGCGGTAGTTGACCGTCTTGCGCCCGATAGCCATCGCGGCAATGCGCTCGCCCAGGGCAATGCGTGCGCGTTCGCTGGACATGCCGCTGTAGTCGTCGCTAGCAACGAGCCGCCCGTCATCGACGTACGCTGCTTCGAGCGGCGCGGTAACCTCCTCGCCGGGCGGCGCGATCACTTGGACAATCGGCAACGCGTGCTTTTTCGCAAAGTCGAAATCGCGTTCGTCGTGAGCGGGTACGCCCATCACCGCGCCGGTACCATATTCGGCGAGCACGTAATTGGTCACCCAGATCGGCACGTGCTCGTGCGAGAGCGGATTGATGGCGTAGGCGCCGGTGAAGAGCCCTTCCTTTTCCATTAAACTGGTGCGCTCGAGTTCCGATTTGGAACGCAGACTCTGGGCAAAACGCTCGATTGCTTCCGCATGCTTACTCGAAACGATCTGCTTGATGTGAGCCACGAGCGGATGCTCCGCCGCGACTGCCAGAAACGTGACGCCGTAGACGGTGTCGACACGCGTGGTGAAGACTTCGATCGCAGCATCGAGCCCGTCGACGGCGAAGCCGAACTGCACTCCTTCGCTGCGCCCGATCCAATTGCGCTGTCCAGTCTTGGTGCGCTCGGGCCAACCGTCCAACTCGTCGAGCGACTGCAGCAAGCGATCGGCGTAAGCCGTAATCTTCAAGAACCATTGCGACAGGTTGCGTCGTTCGACCAAATGGCCGCAGCGCCAACAGCGGCCGTCGATCACCTGCTCGTTGGCGAGAACCGTTTTATCGTGCGGACACCAGTTGACTGGGGCTTCGCGTTTGTAGGCTAGGCCGTTTTCGTACAAGCGCAAGAACAGCCACTGATTCCAGCGATAGTATTCGGGCAGGCAGGTAGCGATCTCGCGCGTCCAGTCGTAGCTGGTGCCCATCAAGCGCAGCTGACGCCGCATGTTTTCGATATTCGAGCGCGTCCATGCGGCGGGTTCGATCCCGCGCTGGATGGCCGCATTTTCAGCCGGCAACCCGAATGCATCCCAGCCCATTGGGTGGAGCACGTTGTAACCGAGCATACGCATCGTGCGTGCGATCGCGTCGCCGAGGGTGTAGTTTTTGGCGTGGCCGACGTGGAGATCGCCCGACGGGTACGGCAGCATCTCCATCGTGTAGTATTTCGGGCGCGCGGCTGCGTCGGATCCCGGTGAGGGATCGTGCGCGCGATAAATGCCCTCGCGCTCCCAGCGCTCTTGCCAGGCGCGCTCGATGCTGCGGAAATCGTAGGAGTCGGCCATAGGAAGGATGGTAATTGGGACGGCCGCGCAGTGGGCCCCTTTCTGGTTGGAGATTTCGGCGTGAAGGGGCACGGCAATGCAACGTTGGCTGATCGTGGCGGCAATCGCTCTTGTCGCCGTACTCGCAATCCGGCATCCCGCGCCGGCGCCGCTGCTCGCGACGACGGGCGAACCCGCCGCGAGCATGGCGCCGCGGTTGGGGGAGCGGCGCCCGGGCCGCCGGCCGCCCGCGACCGAGCCGGCCGTGGTCTATGTGGTCGGAGCGGTACGGCGTCCGGGTTTATATTCGATCGCTGCCGGCGCTCGGATCGACGATGCGGTTCGGGCGGCGGGCGGGCTAACGCCCGACGCCGATCCTGCGGGTGTGAACCTCGCCGCGCGCGCAAGCGACGGTGACGAGATCGCCGTTCCCGTGCTTGGCCAACCAACGCGGACGCTATCGAATACCAAGCGCTCGCGAACGCCGCGATCGCGCGCACACAAAACCAACAGCGTCGTCGACGTCAATACCGCATCGGCGGAAGCGCTTGCATCGGTTCCCGGAATCGGCGAAACAATCGCCGCGCGCATCGTAGCGGTGCGCGAAGAGGAAGGTACATTTACGACGTTCGACCAGTTGCTCGACGTAGCCGGACTCACCGAGAGCCGCCTCGAGCGCGCGCGCCCGTACCTCTACCTCTGATAGAATGATCAATCTCTCGCTCGGCGAAAAACGAGCGGCATGTCCACCACGCTTACGCCTGAAGTTACGCTGCCGCCCAAAGAGACGCTGCCGCATCTGATCCGCCGCGCGCTGTCGGACCCCCGTCCCGAAGCGCTTGTCGAACGAGTGGACGGCGTCTGGATGCCGATTTCGTCGCAAGAGATCTTGGATCGAGCGCTCAACGTCGCATGCGCGATTCGCGCGAACGGTTTAACGCAAGGCGATCGCGTCGCGCTCATCGCGCACGACAGCGTCGATTGGATCGTCGCCGATTTCGCCACGTTTTTCGCGGCGTGCGTGGTGGTGCCGCTCTTCCCGACGCAGGCACTCGATAACACCGCATTCATCTTCGAGCATTCCGAAGCGAAGCTGCTCTTCGTCGATTCCGAGGCGACGCTCGAACGTTTGCGCGGCGGCAACTTTTCGCTGCCGCCTGCGGTCATCTTCGAGGCAACCGGCGAAGGTTCGTTCGCCGCATTTGAAGGCAAGGGCGCGCAGATCCGTGCCGCACATCCGGAGTTGCCGGGCGAATATGAAGTGGGGCTGCGGCCTGACGACCTCGCCGTGCTGATCTACACCTCGGGCACGACCGGCACACCAAAAGGCGTGATGCTCTCCCACGACAACCTTGGATTCGACGCGCAGTCCGCGCTTTCGTACGGTCTGCGGGACGCGCAGGACGAGAACGTGCTCTCGGTGCTGCCGTTCTCGCACATCTACGAGCACACGATGATCTACATCTATCTGCTCGCCAAGGTGCGCTACAACATCTGTCACGACCCCAACAACCTCCTTGCCGACCTGCGCGAGGTGCAGCCCAATTATATGACCAGCGTGCCGCGCATTTTCGACCGCATCCTCACCGGGGTGCAGGGTCAGGCGATGAAAACGGGCGGCTTGCAGGCGCGGCTGGTCCCGTGGGCGCTGCGCGTGGGCCGCGAATATATGGAGGCGCAGACGTTAGGTTCAGGTGCGGGCCCAATGCTTGGATTGCAGTATGCGATTGCTAAACGGGTCGTGCTCGAGAAGCTGCGCAAGATACTGGGCCTCGAAAACATACGGTATTTGACCAGCGGCAGTGCGAAGCTGCACAACGACGTGGCCATGACGTTCCTGGCGATGGGCGTGCCGATCATGCAGGGCTACGGTTTGACCGAGAGTTCGCCGGTAATTACCAGCAGTAAAATGGAAGCAAACGAATACGGCGCGGTCGGCAAGCCAATCCCCGGCGTCGAGGTCAAGATCGCTCCCGACGGTGAGGTCCTCGCGCGAGGCCGGAACATCATGCAAGGTTACTATCGCGACCCCGAAGCAACGGCGCAGACACTAGCCGACGGATGGTTGCACACCGGCGACATCGGTGAGATCGATTCGCGCGGCTTCTTGCACATCACCGACCGTAAGAAGGAAATCTTCAAGACGGCAACTGGGAAGTACGTGTCGCCGGCGCGTGTTGAAGCGGCGCTCAAGCGCTCGGTGTTCATCGCGCAAGCCATGGTAATCGGAGACAGTCGGCCGCACCCGGCGGCACTCATTTCACCGAATTGGGATTTGTTGCGCGTCGAGTTGAATCTGCCCAGCGGAACGCCCGAGGAACTGGCCGGGCGCGACGACGTGCGCAACTTCGTCACCGCGGAGGCGCGCCGAGAGACGGCCGACCTCGCGAGCTTCGAACAGATTCGCCGCGTGATCGTGGTGCCGCGCGAGTTCAGCATCGAAAGTGGCGAACTCTCGCCGTCGATGAAGATCAAACGGCGCGTGGTCGAACAGCGCTATGCCGATGCCGTCAATCGCGCGTACGCTGTCGATCTCCACGAACATACGCATGCGTGACCTCTTGGCGGTCTCCGCCCCGTCGTCGCGCCGCGTCGACGACGTCATCCGTGGGCCGATCAAGAGCAAGACGATCTTCCCCGTGCTGTTGCTGCACCTCATTCGCGAGCATCCCGACCACGGTTACGGACTGATGCAGCGCATCGAATCCGTTTGCGGCGACTTGATCGCCGTGAACACCAACAAGATTTATCCGCTCCTGCGCCGTCTCGAGGAGCGCGGATTCGTCACTGCGACGTGGGATCACCCGACCAAGCGTTCGCGGCGGATCTACGCTATCACGCCGGCAGGCGAAGAACGTTTGGCCAAGATAAAAGGCGCGATGCTGCCGTACCTCGATTCGATCGAACGCGCGGTGGTGCGGCTCAAGCAGCGGTTGTATGCCATGATCGTGGCCTAAAGGAAGACGCAGGCCCACGTAGATCATAGTGCCTATGAACCGTGTGCTCTCATTATTGATGCTCGCGGTGCTCGCTGGCACGAGCGTTGCGGCACGTGCAGCCGACGCACCCAAAGCAAAAGCGCTGCCGCAGGCGGCGCCGAGCATGCCCTCCGAGCCGGGCACCTATCCCGATTCCGTCACATCGCATACGCTCGCGATCGACGGCAAGACGATTGCGTACACCGCTCGTGCGGGGCTCATTACCCTTCACGATCAGGAAGGCAAAGTCACCGCACAAGTCTTTTACACCGCCGATACCGCGGATGGCGCAAATCCAGCAACGCGGCCCGTGACTTTCATCTATAACGGCGGTCCTGGTAGTTCCACGATGTGGCTGCGCATGGGCTCCTTCGGACCCGTACGCGTCGTCGCCGGCGACGGCACACCGACCGGTCCGCCGCCATATCGCATCGTCGACAACCAGTATAGCCTGCTCGACAAGAGCGACTTAGTCTTTATCGACATGCCGGACTCGGGCTTCGGGCGTATCATGCCGGGCACGGAGAAATCGTTCTTCGGCGTCGATCAAGACGTCGCGGCGTTCGGTCAGTTCATCAGTAATTATCTCTCGAAGTTCGATCGCTGGAACTCGCCGAAATTTATCTTCGGGGAAAGCTACGGCACGCCGCGTTCGGC
Organism: Vulcanimicrobiota bacterium; assembly: GCA_963837195.1. Lineage (GTDB taxonomy): Bacteria > Vulcanimicrobiota > Vulcanimicrobiia > Vulcanimicrobiales > Vulcanimicrobiaceae > Aquilonibacter. The sequence goes on along the minus strand of CAWIMO010000006.1, from coordinate 1,433,893 downwards.
GGTCCTTTCGAAGTATTTGCTGGATCACGGCATCACGCTCAACGGCGTGATTCTGCAATCGTCGATCCTCAACTTCGGACTCGACTACGGCAACGGCGATCCCATCGGCGGCGGCGATTGGCCATACGTATTGTATCTTCCGACGGAAGCCGCGACCGCGTGGTACCACAACAAGATTCCGAACAAGCCGGCCGATCTGGGATCGTTCCTGGCCACGGTCAAACAGTTCGCGATGGGCGAATATCTCGACGCGCTTTACAAAGGCGACAAGCTCGGCGAAAGCGAGCGCGACGACGTCATCCGCAAATTGAGCTACTTCACCGGCCTTTCGCCGCAATACATTCGTATCGCGAACATTCGCATTCCCTACGACAAGTTCGAGACCGAATTGTTGCGCAACCAAGGCGTGATCGTGGGACGGCTCGATTCACGCTATCAAACGTGGAACCTCGATCGCGCGTCGGTCGAAGGGCCGCCCTGGGATCCGACCGATTCGGCGATCGACGGGCCGTACACGACCGCGATCAACCAGTACCTGCGCGAAGATCTCAAGTACAATCCGCCGATTCCCTATCGCGCGAACATCTACGAGATCATTTACGGGCCGCACTTTTCGAACGCGGACGGCTGGGACTTCTCGCACAACGGTCGCTATCCAACCAACACGGCGCCGGATCTCGCCGAAGCGATGGCGCAAAACCCAAGTTTGCGGGTTTTCTCGGCAAACGGCTACTTCGATTTTGCGACACCGTTCTTCGCGACCGACTACACGCTGCGGCACATGAATCTCAGTCCCACGCTGCAGAGCAATATCACCTACGGCTATTATCAAGCAGGCCACATGATCTATCTCAGCGAGCCGGCGCTCGCACAATACAAGGCCGATCTCGCGCGCTGGTATGACAGCGCGCTGGGACATTAGGGAGGACGCGAACATGAAATCACGCATACTCGCGGCCTGCCTCGGGGCCGTACTCTTGCTCGGCGCCGCGTCGACGCCGTACGTTCCGCCGGCGCCTCCAGATTCGGTGACGCATGCGGTTGCGCACGTCAACGGCCAGGCAATTCCTTACACGGCGCGCGCGGGCATGATCACGTTGCGCAACGACAAGGATCAATTGACGGGGCGGATGTTCTACACTGCGTTCACCAAAGACGGTGCCGATCCGCGCACGCGTCCGGTGACGTTCTTCTACAATGGCGGTCCGGGAAGCTCCACCATTTGGCTGCGCATGGGATCGTTTGCGCCGCTGCGGGTCGAGACGGCGAACGATAAATCCATCCCGGGCCCGCCGTTTCACCTTGTCGAGAACAACTATAGCCTGATCGACAAGACCGACGAAGTCTTCATCGACGCGCCCAATACCGGATGGAGCCGCGTGCTCGGTGTGGGCGAACCCAAAGACTTTATGGGCGTCGATCAAGACGGACGCGCGTTCACGCAATTCATCGAGCGCTACATCACGCAATTCGGCCGCTGGAACTCGCCGAAGTTTCTCTTCGGTGAGAGCTACGGCACGACGCGCGATTGCGTGCTCGTGAACATGCTCCAAGAAGCCGGCGTGCAAATGAACGGCGTCGTCTTGCTCTCGTCCATTCTAAATTTTGGTTTGGGGGGACTCGGCGGCGGCGAACAGATCGGCGGCGGAGATTGGGCCTACGTCGGTTATCTCCCAACCGAAGCGGCAGCAGCATGGTTCCACCATAAGGCGGGGCAAGGTCAGCCGCTCGCGAGTTTCCTTCGCACGGTCGAAGACTTTGCCGGCACGACGTACCTGCACGACCTCGCGGCGGGCGCCGATCTTAGCCCGGCCGCGTTCAACGCCGATGTGGCGCGGATGCACCAGTACATCGGCTTGCCCGAAGACTACATCCGCAACTCGAACCTGCGGATTCCCTACTTCCGCTTTTTGCAGGCCTTGCTGCGAGATCAAGATACGGTCGTCGGACGCTACGACTCTCGTTACACCACCTGGGATCTTGCGCCGAACCAGGACTACCCCGAGTGGGATCCTTCGGACGTGGGTATCTCCGGCGCGTTCGTAGCGCTCGGCCTGAACTATATGACGCAGACGCTGGGCTATCACACGAACATGCAGTACCGGCCAACGTCATACGGTCCGGTGCTGGGTGCGCGATGGGACATGCATCACGACGGCGACGATCCGCCGGCCAATGTCACGCCCGACCTCGCACGTGCGATGACCACCAACCCGCACTTGCAGGTCTTCTCGGGGAACGGATACTTCGACTTCGCGACGCCGTTCTTCGCGACGGAGTATACGCTGCAACATATGGGCATCGCGCCGGCGCTGCAGAAGAACCTGACGTTTGGGTTCTATCCCTCCGGACACATGGTCTATCTGAATCCACAGGCATTGGTCCTGTTCAAAGCCGACTTAGCTCGCTGGTACGACAAGACTTTGTCGGGCCAATGATCTCTAGGCGATAAAAAGGCCGGGCGCAATGCCCGGCCTCTTTCTTTCCGGTTACTTGGGACCCGCGATAGCCGCTAGCTTCGCAATGGTCGCGTCCAGCGTATGCGAGAGCTTGTCGTAGGCGATGTGCTGGTCGTGCGTCGGCGCAGCATCCGCGCTCCGCACTTCGTAGTACAGAAATCCGAATTGTTCACCCAGGAAACGTAAGGTCGCAAAGTCGGTCGCCGGAACCCCGACCGAGTTGTCCGGATTCCCCGCGCTCCGAATCCCGAGTACCTCGCGTTGCAAGCGGACCGTTTGCTCTGCGTTGAGCTTGCCTGACTTGAGCACGGCTTGCGCATGTGTGCGAGCCGCGGCGATCTGCGCGATCTTGTCGTCGATGGCGCTCGAGAACACGAATTGGTCCACAAGCGCCCGATTGGTGACCTTGATCCGCGGATCTTTTGCGAGCGTCACTTGGCGCTCGTAGACCGCACCGCCGACGGAGAGACGCACCGTATAGTGCCCTGGCGGTGCGAGTGGCCCGTCGTCACGACGAGTCGTGAAATTCCAGACGAAGCGGTGCGCACCGGGATCTGTATCGACTATCACGGGCTGCGCAATCCAGCGTGGCGCAATCTCTTGCGTCGAGGGATCGATGTACTTGGGCTTGTCGGCGCTCGAGAACTTGCGCAGCACGGCGCCGCGCGGACCGACGATCTCGATGACGACCGGCGTCGACGGTGAACCGTGGAGATAGTAGTCGACGTACATGCCGATCGGCGGATTCGGTGCTTGTGGCTCTTCGGGTTGAATCGGTGTTCCCTCGTCGCCTGCGCGGCGAACGCGATACGTCGTGCGCGGTGTGAAGAGATAGTTGCCGCCGCTGCTCACCGCACGCGCCATTTCGCGTAACGGTTCGATGTCGTCCATGATCCATTCAGACCGGCCGTGCGTACCGATCACCAAATCACCTGCGTGCACGTCGATGTCACGAACCGACGTGACGGGCAGGTTGCGCTGCAGCGACTGCCAATGCGCGCCGTCGTCGAACGAAACGTACATCCCGCGTTCAGTGCCCGCATAGAGTAAGCCGCGCACCTGCGGATCGGCGCGCACGACGTTTACGAACGATCCGTCAGGGATGCCGCTTGCGATCGCGCTCCAATGCGCGCCGCCGTCCGTCGTCTTGTAGATGTAGGGACGATAGTCTTCGAGACGATGGCGATCGACCGCGATGTAGGCCGTGTTGCGATCGAGTTGCGACGCATCGATGATGCCGACTTTACTCCACGCCGTCAGTTGCGGCGGCGTGATGTTGTTCCAGTGGGTGCCGTCGTCGTGCGTGATCCACACGCGGCCGTCGTCGGTTCCAGCCCAGATCGTTTTTGCATCGAATGGCGAAGGCGCGAGCGAGTAGACGACGCCGCGCCGCGGCAGCCCGCTGCTGTCAGCGAGCGTCGGCGGATCGAGATTAGCGGGATGATCCTCGCCTGCCGGTCCGGTAAGATCGGGGCTGATGATCGTCCACGATTTGCCGTCGTCACGCGAGCGGAAAATCTGTTGGCGCGAGACGTAAAGCGCGTGGTCGACCGGTGACAGCGCGATCGGTAGCGTCCACGTCTGCCTCCACACGTTGTCGGGATAGGCGGTCGTCGCGTTGATGCTCTGCTCCCAGCCGGTCGGGAGTTCTTCGTACGACTCCGGATTGCTGCCGAACAGCCGGCCGACGTGTTTCGGATCGACTGCAATCGTGCCGCTCTCACCGCCCACGTCCATCGGGCGCCAATCCATGAAGTTAATGTTCCGCTGGATCGATTGGCTCGGCGACGCAATCGCCCCCGAGTCTTGTTGTGCCCCGTAGACGCCATAGAAAAATTGGTTGTCGGCGATGACGTGATAGAGCTGCGCCGTCGGCTGGTTATACCACGAACTCCATGTCGTCGCGCGATCGACCGAGACTTGTACGCCTTGATCGCTGCCGAGAATCATGTGTGTCGGGTCATCGGGATTGATCCACAGCGTGTGATAGTCGTCACCGCCGGGCGAGCCTTTGATCGCGTTGAACGTCTTGCCGCCGTCATCCGAACGATAGGTGGCAGTGTCCATCACGTAGACGACGTCGGCGTTCTTCGTATCGACCGTGATCCCGCTGAAGTACCAGCCGCGCTCCCAAATGCGGCGCTGTGCCGCACCGCCGTCCATGTGTTTCCACGTTGCGCCGCCGTCATCGGAACGGTAGACGCCGCCTTGTGCGATGTCGGTCGACGCATCGACCTGCGCATAGATGCGCGACGGATTGCTCGGCGCGACCGCGAGACCGACCCGGCCAAACTTGGCTGGTAAACCGTTCGTGAGTTGCGTCCACGTCTTGCCGCCGTCGGTCGTTTTGTAGACGCCGCTACCCGGCCCGTTCGACGGCGGATAGGTGTTCCACGGTGGTCGGCGCGTTTGCCAAAGCGCCGCATACAGCGTATCGGGATTCTGCGGATCGAGCGCGAGCGAAATCGCACCGGTGTTGTCGTCCTTGAAGAGCACCTTCGTCCACGTCTTGCCGCCGTCGGTCGTCTTGAACACACCGCGCTCGGCGTTCGGACCATACTGATGGCCGAGCGCTGCCACATAGACGACGCTTGCGTCGCGCGGATCGACAACGACGGCACCGATCTGGCGCGTGTCCTCGAGGCCGATGTGCGTCCACGTTTTGCCGCCGTCGGTCGACCTGTACATGCCATTGCCGTAGGCGATGTCAGAGCGCATGTCGGCTTCGCCGCTGCCGACGTAGAGTGTCTTGTGGTCGCTGGGCGCCACCGCAATGGCACCGATCGAGCCGATATCCTCGTTGTCGAAGATCGGATTCCAGGTGCGCCCGGCGTTGGTACTCTCCCACACCCCGCCGTCGACAGCACCGAAATAATAGTGATCGGGCTCGCCGGGAACCCCCGTCACCGCCAGCGCGCGCCCGCCGCGAAAGGGACCGATGAGCCGCCACGAGAGTGCGGTGAGGTAGGCAGCATCAACGTGCGCCGGGCCGCCGGAAGCGGTTGATGATGCGCCAAGCGCACCGGTCGAAAGCACGAAGAACGCCGAGAGTACAAAGCATAGTGAACGTCGCATAGGCGCTTCGTTTTGCAAAATCGAGCGGGCGCCTTCTCGTGGGAAGCGTGTCAGCATGCGTGCATCAGGGTATGACGCACGCATGATTCTTTCTACTCACACGCTTCGCGGCACCGCACTCGCGCTGTGTCTCGCGCTCGGCGGATCGATTGCAACGCCGGTCATCGCGCTCGCCGATACCTCCTCGACTGCTGCGGCGATCGCCATCGGCGCAATCATCGGCACGCTAATCTACGATTCGAGCCGCCACCAGTACTACTACGTCGACAACAATCGTCACCGCGTGTACGTCAACAATACGACGGCACAAGGTTGGTACCAACGTAAAGATCCACAGTATTTCCGCGCGCATCAGAACGACTTCTACCATAACCCCAGCCAATTCGATCGGGAGTACCGTAGCTCACACGGTCACCCGCCGCACTAAGGGGCACTTTCAACTGTCCTTCATGTAACCGGCAAGCCTCTGTCAGCTTGCAAGCATACGCTTGAGATGGAGGTGAGCAAGCATGAAAAACCACAAAGCGATCATCGCATCAATCCTTGCTGCAACACTCTGCGCCGTCTCGCCAATGTTCGCGAGCGCCTCGGATCACACAAGTAGCAGCAGCAGTAGCAGCGACACGCGCTCCGATTCGGCGCCCGCGCCGGCTGAGCGTTCCGCACCGGCCCCCGCGGAGCACGCGGTTACATCACCCGCAACGAATGTGTCGTCGAACCAAGCCGCGGCACAGCCGCCACGCCCCCCGCGGCGTGTTCCCGTCCAGCCCTCGCCGCGCTATCAACCGCACCCGCCGGTTCACAACAACCAAAACAGCAACGGTCAGCCGGCCAACAATTCGAATGAAGATTCGAGTGAGTGGGACTGGGACTACGGAGCCGCGTGGGTGGGAAGCACGTCGTACTGGGGCGACGGGTTTTGGGGTCCACTCGTGGCGGGACTCTCAGCCAGTGCGTATATCGTAGGGCCCGGCTCGCCGGGCGCGCAGTTACTGCAATCCTACGGCTTGACGCAAACGCCGTGTGGCCCGCCGAATCTGGTCGAGATCCTCGGCCCCGGCGCCAGTGAAATCTGCGCCATCCCTACCGATCACGTCCCGCCGGGTGTCTACCACGTCGATACGCAGTCGCTTACGCTGATCTCGTCGTCGTAGATCGGCGCACCGGACCGTCGTCGAGTTTGAGCGTCAGGCATTTCGACGATCCGCCGGCTCGGTGAAAGTCCGAAAGGTCCGTCTCAAAAACGCGATAACCGGCGTGCTGCAAACGATCGCGCAGCGCGCCGGTCACGCGATGTAACACGATCGCGTCGCCTGCTTCGACGGCGTTGCACGCAAAGGCAAGCGCGTCGGACTCGCTCACTTCGATGAGATGTTCGTTGCCGACGGTCGCGCGCAGCAGCGCCTGCGACTTCGGCGAGAACGCCGGCAAGTACGCCATAACGTGTCCGCTGCCAAGCGGACACAGTGCCGTATCGAGATGGTAGAAGCGCGGATCGACCAGACGTAACGCAAGCACACGGGCGCTGCAAAGCCGTTGGAGTTGCAGCGCGGCTGTACGGTCGCTGCGCCAGCCGTAACCGAAATACAGCAATGGCATTCGCCGATCGAACAATGCGTCGCCGGCACCCTCAAAAAAGACACCGTCCAGCTGCGTGGTCGCGTACCCGAGCGAATTCAACCGCTCGCGATAGGCCTGTTCCTCATGTCGGCGTTCGGGATAGCGAAACGAGCTGACGATTGCAAGGCGGTCGCTGATCAGCGCCGCGTTCGCGGTAAAGACGATATCGGGCAAACTCGGCTGCGGTTCGATCAGCTCGATGTGCGCGCCGCCGACATCGAGTACGAGCGCAACCAGTCGTTCCCATTGACGCTGCGCAGCCTCCGCAACGCTGCCGACGTTGCGCGTCATCCACGGATTGATGTCGTAGGCGACGCGAAAGTGGGTTGGTGCGCACATCAATAACCGGGTCATTTGAAAAAAGAATAGGCGAACGGGCTTAAAGCCACATTCGCCATTTGTTACGAAGTTATCAGACTTGTTTAACCAATCAACACGATCCGCTCACGATGGAGGCGACTACCAACCGCCGCCGCCTCCTGAGTCGCCGCCGCCGAAACCTCCGCCGCCGAAGTCGCCGCCGCCGCCGAAGCCACCACCGCCCCAGTCGCCGCCGCTCGAGGCGCCCATGTCGGCTTGACCGGCGTTATTCGCCCAGCCGCCGGCATCGCCGCCGCCCCACGAACCGCCTTGATCGGTCGGCATCACGTTGCCGCCGGGTTGTTCGACGATGGTCGTGCCGCGATTGCCGAACATCTCGTTGCCGAGCCATGCGCCGCCCAAGCCGCCAAGTAGTCCACTCCAGAATCCGCCGCCGCCACCGTAATAGCCGGGACCGCCGTAACCGCCGTACCCGGGGCCGCCGCCATAACCGGGTCCGCCCGGTCTGGCTCCGGGGCCGTAGCCTGGGCCGCCGCCATAATAGCGCGGTCCCGACATCGAGCGAAAGATCGAGCGCAAAACTAAATAGCCGATGACGATGAAAATGATAAAGGTGAACACGGAAACTCCTGAATGCCGCCTAGCTGGTTGGGACACGCTTGAGGGAACCGCTGGAACGCTGTTCGCGGCGCCGTTATTCGGTGCAGTGTTGAGGTGGGCGCGAAACACGTTGAGGATCCCATTGACCGCGGTGGTAATGCCGCCGTCGTAATCCTCAGCCTTGAACAGCCCTTCCATCGATTGACGGATCGAAAGGATCGTCGGTTCTGGGAAGAACTGCGCGGTCGCATTGTCGGTGAGGATGAAATCCTTGCGGTCGTCTTTGGCAATGAAGATCAGGACGCCGTTGACGGCCTGCTGCTGGAAGACCGCCTCGGCGGCAGCGTCGAGCGGCTTGCCGTTGAGTGACGGTACGGTTACCACGACGATCTGCTTGCCGGTCTGAGCCGTAAAGTTGCTGATCTCTTGGTCGAGCTGCGAAACGCTCGACGCGGTGAACATCCCAGCGCCGTCCTGTATGGGCGCGGCTGCAAGGGCCGGTAACGCGCTTGCCAGCAGGGCGAGCAGCACGGCGGCCAGCGATCCGAAGCGAGTCATGACGGTAGTTGGATCCTCCGCTTCCTAGTATCCGGCCTGTGGCCCCCAGGTTTCAATGGGAGAAGCTGATCGCGATGACGCCGCCGGCGACGCTGAAGGCGAAGAGCAGGATGAAGGCCCAGATGAAGGCGCGCTTCCACCATTCCCGGCGCGCCCGCCGGGCCTTGGTTTCGTGGGAAACGCGAACGCGGTTGCTCATGATCCCTGAGCCTGCCGCTTCTCGACTTCGCTCCACAGACGTTCGAGATTGTAGAACTGCCGCTGATCGGGCGTAAAGATATTCACGATGACATTGCCCAGATCGAGCAAAATCCACGAGCCGTCCGAATAGCCCTCGACGCGCCGGACGGCGAGTCCCTCGGTCTCGCAGCGCTCGACGATCGCGTCGGCGATGGCTCGCGTCTGAATCTTCGAACGACCGGTAACGATGGCAAATGCATCGGCGAGGATCGTGCGTCCGGCGACGTCGATGGTGATGAAATCTTCGCCCTTCTTTTCGAGCGCGGCGTCGCGCACGACGTCGATCAGTTCAGCGATGGTGCGACTCCCTGTGAGATCGATGGATCAAAGACACGTGCCATAGCAAGGCTCTGCGGCGCTGGTTCGCGCCCGAGCGACGCGAGGTACACGAAACTGTCGGCGATCGCGGCCGACATCGCTGCGCGCAAATCGACGCGTGCGAGTTCCCAAATCTTCTTGCGATTGGCAAAATCGCGCCCCGGTTCGAGCGCATCGGCGAGATAGACGATGCAGTCGAGTGGCGACATCACTTCGGCGCCCAGCGTGTGTTTGGCGATCGCCGAAAGCACCGTTGTATCTTCAATGCCGAATTGCTCGCGCGCGAGCGCTGCGCCGAGCGGTGCGTGCAGTACGATCGGGTTGCGTCGCTCGAAGTCGTCGATCGGCAGCTTGCGCCGTTCGCATTCGTCGATCAGCCGCGAAGTCGAATAAAGTCGCGCGAGATCGTGCAGCATCGCGGCGAGTCGCGCCTTGGGCGGCTCGAGTCCGTGAATTTGAGCCAGAATGTCGGCGCTGCGTGCGACGCGCACGCAATGCCGGTAGCGGTGATCCTGATCCAAGTGCGCGCGGACGGCTCGTGCTAATTGGGTGTAACTCACGGATCGAAGTGAAGCTCCTGCAAGAGCTTGTCGTGCGCGAGCGTGACTTCGCGGAGAACGCCGTCGGCAGAACCGTTAGGGGCAAAATCTGCGCGCAGCGTCAGACCGTCGGCGTAGTGGTATTCCCAACAGTCCGCGCCAAAGCTTCCCTTGCACGCGGTTGCGGGGGCTTCAAGATCCAGATTGACGTGACTGCTTTGATTGAACGTGTAGCCAATCTCGCGCGAGTCTTCCGTTGCAACCCCCAGCGGCTGATCGGGGGGAGCAGCGGACTCATCGATGAGTGTGATGCCGCCTCCGGGTCCGGTGAGCACGGTGATCACCAGGCCGGTCGAGAGGCGCCACTGATATCCCGGCATCTGCCGGAACACGACGGTTTGGGGCTTTCCCAGCGATGCCAGCGGTCCGCCGGCGGTTGTGATAGGCTCGCCGAGGTACATTCCTTCGAGTGAGGCGATCAACGGGTCATGCCAAACGGGTGCGCAGCGCTTCGAGGCGCGCGCGGAAGAGTTCGCCCTTGAGATTTCCGGCCCACATCACGAGCGCGTTCTCGTTGTTGTCGGAGTAGTAGCCCTTGCGTGTCGTCACCGTGGTGAAGCCATACTTTCTATAGAGTTGTTGTGCGCCGACGTTGCTCTCGCGTACTTCGAGCGTCATCCACGACGCGCCTCGCGCGATCGCTTCATCTAAAAGATAGAGCAGCAGCGTTTCCCCGTAGCGGCGGCCGCGCATTGCAGGAGCGACGGCAATCGTGGTAATGTGCGAATCCTCAAAGATGACCCAGATTCCACCATAGGCCACAATCTTGCCGTCAACGCGTCCCACGTAGTAGTGCGCCAATTTATTCGTGTGCAGCTCGTTGTAAAAAGCATCCGATGGCCACGTCGTGACGAACGAGGCGCGTTCGATTGCGAGCACGTCGGTAATATCGGCGTGGCCCATTGGGGAAATTGCCAGCGGCTCGGGCCGGTCCGACGAACGCTGCGAGAGTTCGGCCTTCACGATCGTCGTGGCGTCGCTGAAAATCGTGGAACCTGCGCCGCAGGGAGCTCGCCGTAATCGGCTCGCACGGCATGCACGCTCGCAGCGGGACGCGCGCCGGTGCCCAGCAGCGCGACGGCTGCGGCTGGCGGCGTCACGAGCGGCGCGAGTGCATTCACAGTCCACCCGGCTTCGGCGAGGGCGCAGGACACGTCCTCTGGCGCGCCGACGACATCCAGCTCGCTGGGCGAGAAACCGGCGAGCACCTCGGCCAGGACCGCATCGACCCGGCCCGACGCGCGCCTGGTTGCCTCCGCGCTTCGCAAGCGCGCCGAGATCACGCCGGCCCGACCGCGCACGATGGTCAGGGTGCGCGGAAGATCGAGACCCAGTTCGAGCGCATCGAACGAGGAGATCGGCACGAGCGGGCGTTCCCAAGCTTGCGCGAGCGACTTTGCATAGGCAATCGTGATCCGCAAACCGGTAAATCCGCCCGGTCCGACGCCGACCGCCACCCGGTCCAGACTCTTTGGCCCCACCTGAGATTCGCGCAACAGCGCTTGGAGCGTACCGAGGCCGGCTTCTAGCGCTACGTTGCCCTCGAGCGCACGCGCCGCCACAATTTCGCCGTCGCGCGCAAGGGCCGTCGAGAACCCTCCGAGCGCGCCGTCCAAGCCGAGTACGATCACGCCGGCAGCTTCACTTCGACGGTGCGCGGCGCATCGCCCGACCCAGCGATCGTGACTTCGTAGCGACGTTCTGGTACCAGCGTGGGAGCGTGCGTCCACCATTCGATAAAGGCGATGGCCGTGTGGTCGAACGCTTCCTCGAGCCCCAGTTCGTGCAGCTCCGCAGGATCGTCGATACGATACAAATCGAGGTGATCGATCGGCGGATCGCCCGCGTATCGATGCCAAAAGGTGAAGGTGGGACTCGTCGTTTGATCTTCGCCGTGCCGCGCGCGCACAGCCGCACGTACAAAGGTGGTTTTGCCCGATCCCAATTCGCCAGAAAGCGCAACCACGTCACCCGGCTGCAGTGAGCGCGAAAACTCCGCAGCAAAGGATTCAAAGGCGGTTTGCGTGGGGAAAGTCTGGCGCGCCCAGGCGGCGAAGCTTTGGGGCATGTCCACCGGCGATTTCGAAGCAGAGCTGCAGCAGTCCGTCCAAGATCACCTGGCGCTGATCGCTACCGCGGCCAAGGCTGCGAAAGCGCGCATCGGCACCAGCGTGCAGTTGACGCGCACGCCCGAACCGCCGGCCGCCTTTGCTAACATGCCCGAACCGCCGCCGCCGTCGTCGGCGCCGCGCCCGGCGGTCAACTTCGACGCGCCCGATCCCCAAGACGATCCGGCATTTGCCGAGGTGTCGGCCTTTAGCGAAGCTGACGCGTTCGCGGCCGAACCCGCACCCTCGCCCCTCCCGGCCGGGGCGATTTCGTTCGACGACCTGGCAGTCGAGGCAGTCGACGACGAGGGCATCCCGGCGTGGGAGGACCCGCCCTAGAACGCGAATATACTAAAGAAGAAACCTGTTAGCGAAGAAAAGGGGTCCCGCGCCGTGAATTCGGCGCTTTTTAAATGCACAACGATATCATTCAACACGTCAACGTCGAGGACGAAATGCGGGAGAGCTATCTCTCGTATGCCATGTCGGTCATCGCCTCGCGGGCGCTGCCCGACGTCCGCGACGGCCTCAAGCCGGTGCAGCGGCGCATCCTCTTTGCGATGCGCGAGATGGGCATGGAGCCGACCAAGCAGCATCGCAAATGCGTCGGTGTCACCGGCGAGGTGCTCAAGCTCTATCACCCCCATGGCGATCAATCGGTCTACGACGCGCTCGTCCGCATGGCGCAAGATTTCACGCTGCGCTATCCGCTGGTCGACGGCCACGGCAACTTTGGCTCAATCGATCCCGATCCGCCCGCCGCGATGCGATACACCGAGGCGCGTCTCGCGCGTCCCTCGCTCGAAGTGCTGGCCGACATCGACAAAGAGACGGTTCCGTTCGTTGCCAACTTTGACAATCAAACGACCGAACCAAGCGTGCTCCCGGGTCGCCTCCCGCAACTCTTGCTCAACGGCTCGAGCGGCATCGCGGTCGGTATGGCGACCAACATTCCGCCGCACAATTTGAATGAAATCGCGGATGCAATCGCGCTCTTGATCGACGACCCGAACGCGAGCGATGACGCGCTTGCGGATATCGTCAAAGGCCCCGATTTCCCAACCGGCGGCACGATTCTCGGGCACGAAGCGATTCGTGAAGCGTATCGTACCGGGCGCGGATCGATCATGATGCGCGGCAAAGCCGAGATCACCGAGGAGAAGGGCCGCTACAGGATCGTGATCACGGAGATTCCGTATCAGGTCTACAAGAGCCGCATCGTCGAAGCGATCGCAGAGGCACACGCCGAGAAGCGGATTCAAGGTATCGCGCGTCTCGATGACCTTTCGAATCGTAAAGGTATGAAGGTCGTCGTCGAGCTGCAGAAGAGCGCGACGCCCAAGGTCGTGCTCAATCAGCTCTTCAAGCATACACCGCTGCAGTCGAGCTTCGGCTTCAACATGCTCGCGCTCGTGCCCGTCGGCGAGCCGCGCGCCGACGGATCGCAAGCGCTCGAACCGCAGGTGCTCAATCTCAAGCAACTGCTCGAGCACTTTATCGCGCACCGCAAAATCGTCATCACCCGGCGCACGCGCTATGACCTGCGCAAAGCCGAAGAGCGCGCGCACCTGCTCGAAGGCTATCGCATCGCGCTCGACAACATCGATCAGGTCATCGAGATCGTTCGCGGCAGCCAGACGACCGACGAAGCGAAGACCAAGCTCTCCGCGCGCTTTAGCCTTTCGGACATTCAGTCGCAAGCGATCGTCGACATGCGCTTGCGTACGCTCGTCGGCCTCGAACGGCAGAAGATCGAAGACGAGTATACCGAGCTGATCAAGACGATCGCCGAGCTGCAGGACATTCTGCGCAGCGAGCGTCGCATCGCCCAAATCGTCAAGAGCGAAACGCTCGAGATCAGAAAGAAGTACGGCGACGAACGCCGTACCGACGTGCAGCCGGCCGAGGACGAGATTTCGATGGAGCAACTCGTCCCCAACGTCGACGTCGTGGTGACCTATACCGTCGGCGGCTACATCAAGCGCGTCGGCATCGATACGTTCCGCACGCAGAACCGCGGTGGACGCGGCGTCACCGGCATCGCGAACCTCAAACGCGAGGACGTGGTGCGCAACTTCTTCGTGACCAAGACGCACGATCACGTGCTCTTCTTCACCAACAAGGGCCGCGTGTACCGTCTGCGCGGCTACGAGATCCCGGACACCACGCGCACGGCGCGCGGCACCGCGCTCGTCAACTTGCTCACGCTACCGCCGGGCGAAGAGGTCACCGCCGTCTTCCCGATTCACGAGTTCGCCGAAGGGCGCTACATGGTGATGGTCACCAACAAGGGTGTGATCAAAAAGACGCCGCTCTCAGAGTTTGCCAACGTGCGCCGCAATGGGCTCAACGCGATCAACCTCGATGATGGCGACGAGCTGCTGGCCGTCGACCTCTCGGACGGCACGCGCGACATCATCCTCGCCTCCTCGGCGGGTATGGCCGTGCACTTCAACGAGAAGGACGTGCGCCCGATGGGCCGCAATGCGCGAGGCGTCAAAGCGATGACGCTCGACGAAGGCGACACGATCGTGGCGATGGACGTGATCGAAGACGAGCGCAAAGAAGTCTTGCTCGTGACGTCGCAAGCGTTCGGTAAGCGCACGCCGATCGAGGACTACCGCCACACCTCGCGCGGCGGCAAGGGCGTCAAGGCCTTTGCCCGCGAGCGTGAGGACATCGGCAAGGTGCTCGATCAGATCATGGTGGCTCCGGACGACGAGATTTTGATGATCACAAGCGGCAATCAAGTGATTCGCTTGAAGGTCGCCGATATTCGCAAGGCCGGACGCTCGACCAAGGGCGTTCGTCTGCAGCGGCTGGGCGAAGGCGACGAAGTGATCGCAATCACGAACCTCGGCAAACAAGCTGAACAAGTGACGGATATCGTCGGCGAAGCCGGAGAGACCGAGGGCTAACAACCATGAGCGAACGTGATAAACGAGATCCGAAATATCCACCGCCCGAGGCAGAGGACCCGCAAGAAGAGCGGACGCCGCAGATCGATCCGCTGACGATCGAGCACCCGCCGGACTATCCTGGACCGGGAGCGTAAGCTAACGATTCGAGGTTGCTGCGGCGCGCGCGGCGGCAAGCTTCGGAAGCTCGAGGTTCCCGTCTGACCAAGCGCGCGCGAGCGTGAGCTCCGCGATGCGCCAGGCACCGTCGATCCGCTGCATGGTCATTTCGTAACAGCCGCCGACAAGCCAGAGGTCGTTATCGGCAAGTTCAGGTTCGCGCACGAAGTGCCACGCGACGACCGATGCACAGACCGACGCTCTGTCGCCGTCAATCTCGATGGCCGGCACGCCGATGAGGTGCGTCGTGTGCGTGAAGCCGGGAAGTAAACCGCGCCACTGCCCGATCAACGCTTCACGCTCGGTTACCTGTGCGTCGCCGCCGAACAGCGACGTGTAGTCGACGCGAACCTGCGGCGTGAAGAGCGCGAGCAAGCCGTCCCAATCTCGAGCGTCGACGCGCGCGGCCAGTGCGCCGACTGTGGACGCCACATCGAAGCCTTCGCTCATGATGTACCTCCGTCTCGCGGAATGACCGCGAGCGTACTCGACGTTTTTGCGACGAGTACGCGCGAATCGCCGCGCTCCACCGTAACCTCGGCCTCGACGAAGATCAGGGATTTGCCGGCGCGCAGCACGGTTGCGCGCGAATGCAATACGTCTCCGGCAGCGGGGCGCAGAAACGACGTCTTGTTCTCGACGGTAATGACGTCTTGATCGTCGCGTACCACCGAGGTCGCAGCACCGCCGCAGGTGTGGTCGGCGAGCGTCATCACGACACCGGCGTGCGCGAACCCGTGCTGCTGCCGCTGCTCGGGAAGCACGCGTTGTTTGGATTCGCACCAGCCCACGCCGTAATCCACCAGTTCGATCGACATCGTGCGGACGAACGAGGCTCGGCCGAACACGTCGGGGACCGACCGGCTTTTCTCGGTTGCCATGGCAGGGTTCATTCGGGGCGGCGCGGCGCAACCTTGGGGCGCGGACCAAGGGTTGATATCCCCGGAGGCAAGAATCTACATTCATGAGCGCTTTAGCAGACGTCGGTCAGACGAATTTTCAGGACGAGGTCCTCGGTAGTAAGCAGCCGGTCCTCGTCGACTTTTGGGCCCCGTGGTGCGGCCCGTGCAAGATGCTTTCGCCGGTCGTCGAGAAGGTCGCGGCAGCCAACGGCGGCAAGGCGAAATTCGTCAAGTTGAACACCGACGACAACCCGAGTATCGCCGGGCAGTATCAGGTCTCCGGTATCCCGTGTCTCATCCTCTTCAAGGATGGCCAGCCGGTGGACCGGATCGTCGGTTACGTTCCGGAGAACGTCATCTCGGGTATGCTCGCCAAGCACGTAGCATAGCAACGCCGTGAGCAGCCGTCGCGCCGTTCCGGCGATGAACCGGTTGCTCGAAGATCCGTCCGTCGCGCCCTACGAGGTTCTCGTGGGGCGCGATGCATTACGTGAGCTCATTGGCGTTGAACTCGACCGCGTACGCGCGGCAGAAGCGGTGCCGCCGTTCGAGGTGATCGTGCAGCGGCTGCTGACGCGCGTGCAAGCCCGCGCCTCAGCCGGTCTGCGCGGCGCGATCAATGCGACGGGCACGCTGTTACATACTAATCTCGGCCGCGCGCCGCTTGCGTCGGCGGCATTTGATGAGGCGCGTTCCGTCGCGCAGGGCTATTCGAATCTCGAATACGATCTGGGCGCCGGCGAGCGCGGTTCGCGGTACGATCACGCGAGCGATCTCTTGCGGCGCATCACCGGCGCGCAGGACGCGCTCGTCGTCAACAATTGTGCGGCCGCGATTTTGCTCATCCTCGATACCTTCGCGCGGGGCAGTGACGTCGTGCTTGCGCGCAATCAGTTAATCGAGATCGGTGGCGGCTTTCGGCTGCCCGAGGTCCTCGCGCGCAGCGGCGCCCGGCTCATTGAAGTCGGGACGACGAATAAAGTCTATCTGCGCGACTACGAGCGCGTGCTCTCACCAAGCACGACGCTGCTCATGCGCTCGCACCAATCGAATTTTGCAATCGAGGGATTCGTCGACGATGTGGTCCCCTCCGAGCTCGCGGCACTAGGGCGCCGCGCCGGCATCGCGGTCGTAGAAGACCTCGGCAGCGGGGCGTTGGTCGATCTACGCGAGTACGGTTTAGCGCACGAGCGTACCGTGCAGGACGCGATTGCCGACGGCATCTCGCTGGTGGCGTTCTCAGGCGACAAATTGCTCGGCGGCCCGCAGGCCGGCATCATCGCGGGGGCGCGCGCGCACGTCGCGCGGCTGCGCTCGAATCCGCTCCTGCGTGCGCTACGGGTCGACAAGATAACGCTCGCGTTGCTGGGTGCGACGCTGCGGCTGTATGCCGATCCGCAATCGCGCGAGGAGATTCCGTTCTTCCGCATGCTCGCACAATCACTCGACGAGCTGCGCGCGCGCGCATCGCGTATCGCGGCCGCTATGCCGCTCGCGACGGTCGTAGAAACGGAGGGCCGTCTGGGGGGCGGCTCGCTGCCGCAAGCGCGCATCGCGTCGGTTGCCCTCGCCATCGCGTGCGCGCGGCCCGATGAACTCGCGGCACGGTTACGCCGAGGATCGCCGCCAATCGTTGCGCGCATCGAGCAGGGACGTGTGCTCCTCGATCTTCGCACCGTTGCGCCCGAAGACGACGCTGTGCTCGAGGTAGCTTTATCTTAGGCCTTGCAGCGTGAATCCGGTGTAAGCCCGGTGAAGAACGTCGACTCGTTCGGGTAGAAGGCGCCGCGCGCGTCAAACGCCCCCGTGCTCGTCTCTTCCCAGAATATTCCGTTGCGATGCAGGATGCAGCGGCTATGGAATGCCATCGGCGTGCTATCGGGATCGCGCTTTAGGCGCAGTTGCGTGACGGTAGCGCGGCTGTTGTTCCCGGGTACGCTCGTCTCGGTGCGTATCTGAAAGTATTTCCGTTCGGAGGGGCTGACGAAGAGCGAAGCGCGTGCGGTACAAATCATGCGATTGTCAACCAACAGCCGCAGCGACCCATCGCGAACGTAGATTCCGAGTCGATGCGGACGTCCGTCGTCGACAAAGAGATCCGTGTCCTTGTACTCGACCGTCTTGCTATGCGGGAGCGCCCAAGCGATAGCGATATGTGGGCGATAGTCAAAGCGCGCCCAGCGACTTATCTCGATCTGAGCGACCACGTCTTCGTTGTCGAGTGGCCCAAAGTGTATCGCGCTGTCGTACCAACCGCGGCGTCCATCGAGCGGCGTCCTAAATACCGCGTCGGCGCCATAATCAGTGTGCAGGTTCCGGCTCCCGACGTAGAGGTAGGTAACACCCTCCCCAACGTCCGTGGCATTTGCTTTCGGTTTGTAGTCGGGCAGCAGCGGCACCGAGCATGTCCATAGCGCAGCCGCCAGCATATGTGCGATCAGCATGACGTCTAATAGAGGCGAACTCTGGTGCGAAGTGTTGGCGGGGCCACACGTTAGCAAAGCGGAATGGCTCTGCCCGTGAAAGGTATCTTCGCGCGGCAGCCGCTTGCGTGGACGTCGCGCGAGACGGATGGTCCCACGCTGCGCCGCACGCTCGGCTGGCCGGCACTCACCGCAATTGGTCTGGGGACGATGCTCGGCGGCATCTTTCCGACGATCGGCGCAGGCGCGCACGCAGCCGGCCCAGGCGTCATCCTTGCCTACGTCCTCTCCGGGTTCGTCAGCCTATGCGTTGCACTGTGCTACGCCGAGTTTGCGTCGATGGTGCCGGTTGCTGGAAGTGCGTACACGTACGCTTATGCAACGCTCGGCGAAGTGGTGGCGTGGGTAATCGGCTGGGATTTGATCCTGGAGTATGGCCTGTCCGTCGCGCCGACAGCCTCGTCGTGGTCGGCGTACGCGCAGCAAGTCTTAGCTGGGATCGGCATTAAACTTCCGGTCTGGCTGCAGACCGGCGCAATAGCATCCGGTCAAATCGATATCGTCGCGGCAGTCATCGTCCTCGTTATTACGCTGCTGGTGGCGATTGGGATTCGAGAATCGGCTAACGTCAACGGCGTGCTGGTTGTCTTCCAAATCTTCACGATGCTTGTGTTTATCGCGGCCACGGTTCATGCGGTGCACGGCGTGTATCTGCATCCCTTTGCACCGCATGGCTTCCATGGCATCGTGGCGGGCACGGCGCTCGTGTTCTATGCCTACATCGGCTTTGACACCGTCACCGTAGCTTCAGAAGAAGCGCGAGATCCGGTGCGGCACGTGCCGATCGGCATCCTTCTCGCGCTCGTCATAGGGGCTCTGCTCTACGTGGCATTGACGGTGTGCACCGTCGGGGTCATGCCGTATCAAAAGCTTAGTGACGGTGCCGCGATGCTCGATGCCGTGCAGGCCGCGACGCGCAATCCCGCCGTGTTCTGGATCGTCGCGCTGGGTGGCGTTGCCGGAAATACGACGGTGATGGTCACCTCGCTGCTTGGGCAGATTCGCATTTTCTACGTGATGGCGCGCGATCGCATGTTGCCGCCGGGCGTAGCAAAAATTCATCCGCGCTTTCGAACGCCGGCGACAATGACGATGATCACCGGCGGCATCGTCGCAGTACTCGCCGCGCTGCTCCCACTTGCCGATCTCCTGGACTTCGTCAACATCGGTACGCTCACGGCGTTTGCCATCGTGTGCGCCGGCGTGTTGGTGCTGCGTATCGTGCAGCCGCAGGCACAGCGCCCGTTTCGCGCTCCGTTCGTGTGGCTCTTCACGATTGCCGGAGCCGCCTCGTGCCTGTTCCTGATCACCGGCTTGTCGTTACCGACTTGGGTGCGCTTCGGCTTGTGGTTCGTCATCGGAATCGTGATCTATGCCGTATACGGTTACCGTAAGAGCCGATTGCGCGCGCTCGCGGCGCCGCCACCATAATGCACATAATCGGAACGGCGGGTCACGTAGACCATGGCAAGTCCTCGCTGGTGCTCGCGCTGACCGGCACGAATCCCGATCGCTGGCTCGAAGAGCAGACGCGCGGGATGACGCTGGATTTAGGATTTGCCCACCTGCGCTTCGACGACGGCGTTGAAGCCGGCATCGTCGACGTACCGGGACACGAGCGTTTTCTGCACAACATGCTGGCCGGCGCTGCCGGGATGGAGCTGCTGCTGCTCGTCGTTGCCGCCGACGACGGCGTCATGCCGCAGACGCTCGAGCACCTGCAAATTCTGCAGTATCTCAATGTGAGGACGGTCGTGGTCGCGCTGACCAAGATCGACCTGACTCCGCCCGAGGAGCAAGAACGCGCACGTCAGCACGTGCACGAGCAATTGGCCGATACGATCGCGCGCGAGGCACCGATCTTTGGTGTTTCAAGCGTAACGGGCTTGGGTCTGAGCGAGCTCAAAGCGACGCTGCACGATGTGCTCCTCGCGCTGCCGACACGCGATCCCGACGCGCCGGCCTATCTTCCGGTGGATCGCGTCTTCGCGCTGCCGGGACGCGGCACGATCGTGACCGGCACGTTGATGCAAGGACGTATCGCGGTCGGCGACACGCTCGCGGTGGCGCCGCTCGGGGCGCGCGCGCGCGTGCGCAGCCTGCACGTGTTCGGCGTCGCGCGCGAGGCCGCCGGCAGCGGCGCGCGCGTCGCGCTGAATTTGCCCGGGGTCGATCGTGCGCTGCTCGGCCGTGGTGCAGTGGTTGCCGATACCACATTCACCGCGCAATCGCAATTCGCCGTGACCTTTATCCCGTTGCCCGAAGCGCTTGCACTGCTGCGCCGGCGCACGCACGTGCGGGCGCATATCGGCTCGGCCGAAATCCTCGGCACGCTGGTCTTCGACGAACCGCCAGTGGACGCACGCGAGACGCACGCCACCCTATTCCTGCGCGAGCCGGTGCTCGCATTTCCGGGCGTGCGATTCGTCGTGCGCCGTCCGTCGCCCAAAACGCTACTGGGCGGTGGCGAGATTCGCCGTTTCGCAAGCGCAGGCGCGACCGCCGAGCCGATCGCGGACGCGCACGGCGTGATTGCCACGCTGCTGGCCAAAACCGGCCTCGAGCCGCAGCCGGCCGATGCGATCGCGTTTGCGGCGAACGTTCGCGAAGATGCGGCACACGCTGCGCTCGAAGCGCTGGTCGAACGCGGCGACGCAGTGCGGGTCGCGCGGCCGGTGGCCTATGTCGAGGCTCGCGCGTTTGCGGACTTCGCCGCGCAGGTTGTGCACGAGCTTGCTGTGCTTCACGAAGCGCAACCCTGGGCGATGGGCGCAACGTCGTTCATGCTCGCACGTGCACTCGGAATCGCCGAATCGCTGCTCCTGCGTTTGCTTGCGGCCCTGGCCGAAGAGGGCCGCATCGCGGCACGGCAGGGTTATTACGCGACCACCGACCATCAACCCAAGCTCTCGAACGAGCAGCGCGCATTCTTCGAAGCGCAGGTGCCCTTCGATGCAGCGACACCGTTTTTACCGGTCGCCTTCGACGTCGTCACGACGCAGGTCAAGGCGTCGGCGATTACCGGCCTGAGCCGGGCCTTTGAGACGCTGCTCGCCCGCGGTGTTTTGGTCAAAGTCGGCGACGCATTGTATCGCGGTGCGCAGCTCGAACGCGCGCACGAACGAATCGACACCTTCATTGCCGCGCACGGCAAGATGACGATGGCGGAATTTCGCGACCTGCTGGGAACGTCGCGCAAATACGCGGTGCCGCTGCTCGAGTGGTTCGATGCCCGCGGTATCACCGTACGCAGCGGCGATTATCGCATGCTGCGGATGCGAAAAGGCGCGCGCGAACCGGCCGTATAAACTCGCGCGGGTGATCGACGTTGCGCACTTGCCCAAAGCCGAGCTGCACGTGCATATCGAGGGCACCTTCGAGCCGGAACTCATTTTCAGCATCGCCGAGCGCAACGGGATCGATCCGGGCTACGGATCGATCGAGGCGTTGCGCGACGCGTATCGCTTTACCGACCTGCAATCGTTCCTTAATGTGTACTACGCCGGGATGCGCGTCTTGCGAACCGAGCAAGACTATCATGATTTGGCGAGCTCCTATCTCGAGCGCGCGGCGGCGCAAGGCGTTCGCCATGCCGAGATCTTTTTCGATCCACAGGCCCACACCGATCGCGGTGTTCCGTTTGCGACCGTCGTTGCGGGACTGACCTCCGCGCTGGAAGCGGCACGCACGCGTCTAGGTATCAGCTCGCATCTGATCCTGTGCTTCTTACGCGATCTACCGGCGGAGTCAGCGATGGGTGCGCTCGAAGCCGCCATTCCGTATCGCAATCGCATCGTCGCGGTTGGGCTCGATTCCGCCGAAATCGGCAATCCGCCGGCGAAATTTGCCACAGTGTTCGATCGCGCGCGGGCCGAAGGCTTCTTGACCGTCGCGCATGCCGGTGAAGAGGGCCCGCCGGAATACGTGTGGGAGGCCCTCGATCTGTTGCGCGTCTCGCGCGTCGATCACGGCGTGCGCAGTCTCGAGGACCCGCAGCTGGTCGAACGCCTGCGCCGTCAGCGCATTCCGCTGACCGTATGCCCGTTTTCCAACGTGAAGCTCCACGTGGTCGCGGACCTGGCGCATCATCCGCTCAAGCGGATGCTCGATGTCGGGCTTGTCGCGACGGTCAACTCCGACGATCCCGCCTACTTTGGGGGTTATGTCGCCGATAATTTTGCGGGTGCCATTGCGGCGCTAGGCCTATCTGAGGCCGACGTGGTCACGCTTGCAAAAAACTCGTTCGAAGCGTCGTTCATCGACGATGCATCCAAGCGAAGATATATCGAAGAGATCGACCGGCTCGTTAGTGGCGCACGAGCGTGATCACGCCGATCACGACTTCGATGGCGATGAGCAGAATCACGACGAATTCGAGAAACGCATCGCGCCGGCCGCGCGCCTGATCGATGAAGAACCGGTAGAGATCACCTACACTCGCCAACTTGCTGTCGATCTGCCGCTGCCAGTCCGCGAGGCCCAAGCGGCCGGCGGCTGCGCGGTAGATGCGCGCATAGTAGGCGTCGCCGACGACCTTGAGCGCGTTGCTGGAACGGTCGAGCAGCTCCAAGATATCGACGATGAGGTAACGAACGTTGGCGGCGAGGTCGGCTTCGCGCCGTCCGAAGAGCGAACGCGGGCGCTGGCCCGGCGCAGCGGCGTAAATAGAATCCAGTTCGCGGTCGAGTTGCGCGTCGTACGTGCGCAGCTCGAGCAGCTGCGAGTTTGCGAACTCCAAGATGTCTTGGATCGCGTCACTCGACTCGCGCCGGTCGTAGATGAACGCCGTGTCCCATTGCACGATCGTAAGGTCATCGTCGTAGTAGGAGAAGCGCGTTCGCAACGATTCTTCGATCTCGCCGGCCGAAAGCGAACTTCTCTCGCCCAGCAGAATGTTCGCCAGCGCTTCGGAATGATCGTGCAGTAAGCGCTCGGCTTCGATGCGCGGCTCGAAGCGATCGATGTCGACTACGAGATAATCCTCAATCAGCGGCACGTGCGGGTCGTCGAGCGCCTCGGCGAGTTCGGCACAGATTCGCGCGACGGTTGCGGTCGCATGCGCCAGCAGCTGCTCGTTGCGGCGAAGACGGACCGCAGCGGCCGCGAGCTCGTCCCACGCGCCCGAAAGCGGAAAGCTATAGCGCAGCGAGATCACGCCGTATTCGAAAAACTTCACGCGCACGGTGTAGGCCAAGTCGTCGATCGTCCCGTCGGCGAGGCGTGCGACCAGCGGGGGCGAGGGAAACTGCAAGTACGAACTGCTCTGGTGCGCGCGCAGCGGAATGTCGGCCGCCGTGACGCCCTCGCCCTCGACGGTACGCAATGCGGCCAAATCAATCGTGTCGGAGACGTCAAAAAGGTAAAAGGCGCGCACCGCCCCCGCCGCGATCTTCATCTCGGGATACAATAGCTTCGAGGACACCCCACTCCTTGCCGGAGGGCTGGCCGGTCGGGTTAGGAGGTGGCACCTGCAACCAAGGCGACCGAGAGGCGGTTAGAGATGGCGAACCATGAACGTTGATAAGATGACCGAACGCGTAGCGGACGGCTTGAATGAGGCATACTCGCTCGCGCTACACGAACACAACACGCAAACTACGCCCGAACACATGCTCGCCGCCTTGCTCGATCAGCAGCGCGGGATCGCGCCCGACATCCTCGCCAAGGCCGGGGTCGACATAAAGGCCTTCCGCCAGAGGGTGGACGAGGCGATCGCGCACCTGCCGCGCCTTTCGGGTCCCAACGCCGACTCGGCGCAGGTCACGATCTCACCCGAGCTCACGCGCATCATGACCGCCGCCGAAAGCGAGGCCAACGCCTTGCAAGACGACTACGTCTCGGTCGAGCACGTCTTGCTCGCGATGTCGCAGGCCAGCGGTGCGGTCGGCAGACTCTTTCGCGACGCCGGCCTCACCAAAGACAAGCTGCTCGCCGCGCTGCGGGACGTGCGCGGCAACCAGCGCGTGACCACCAAAGATCCCGAGGGCACTTATAAGTCGCTCGAACGCTACGGACGCGACCTTACGCTCGAAGCCGAGCGCGGGAAACTCGATCCGGTGATTGGCCGCGACGACGAGATACGCCGCATCGTCCAAGTGCTCTCGCGCCGCACCAAAAACAATCCGGTGCTCATCGGTGACCCTGGTGTCGGCAAGACCGCGATCGTCGAGGGCCTCGCGCAGCGCATCGTGCGCGGCGACGTGCCCGAAGGTTTGAAGAACAAGCGCATTGTGTCGCTCGACATGGGCGCGTTGATCGCCGGCGCAAAGTATCGCGGCGAGTTCGAAGAGCGGCTCAAGGCCGTGCTCAAGGACGTCGCCAACTCCGAAGGCTCGATCGTGCTGTTCGTCGACGAGCTACATACCGTTGTCGGCGCCGGTAAGGCCGAAGGCGCGATGGACGCGGGCAACTTGCTCAAGCCGATGCTCGCGCGCGGCGAACTGCACCTGATCGGCGCGACGACGCTCGACGAGTACCGCAAGTACATAGAAAAGGACGCGGCGCTCGAACGCCGCTTCGCGCCGGTGCTGGTCGACCAGCCCAGCGTAGAAGATACGATTTCGATTCTGCGCGGATTGCGCGAGAAGTACGAGACGCACCACGGCGTACGCATCAAGGACGCCGCGCTGGTTGCAGCCGCGACGATGAGCAACCGTTATATCTCCGATCGCTTCTTGCCCGACAAGGCGATCGATTTGGTCGATGAAGCGGCAGCCAAGCTGCGCACGGAAATCGACTCGATGCCACAAGAGCTCGATGAAGTCTCGCGCCGCGTTATGCAGCTCGAGATCGAACGTGAAGCGTTGCGCAGGGAAAGCGACGCACAGAGCCGCGCGCGGCTCGACGTACTCGAGCGCGAGCTAGCTGAGTTGCGCGAGTCGCAAGTGAAGCTACGCACGCAGTGGGATCGAGAAAAAAATGCCTCGGTTCGTCTGCGCGAGTTACGCGAGCAGATTACCGAAACGAAAGTGCAGATCGAACAGGCCGAGCGCCAGTACGATCTTAGCCGCGTCGCGGAGCTCAAGTACGGTCGCCAGGCGCAGCTCGAAAAAGAACTTGCCGCCGAGGAAACGCGTTTGCATAGCGCCGACGGTGGCCGCTTGTCGAAGGAAGAAGTCGACGAAGAGGACATCGCCGAGGTGATCGCGCGCTGGACGGGGATTCCGCTTTCCAAGTTGCTCGAGGGCGAGCGTCAGAAGCTGTTGCATCTCGATGAGGAGCTGCACAAACGCGTCATCGGCCAAGACGAAGCGGTCACGGCGGTTGCCGAGGCGGTGCTGCGGTCGCGTTCGGGTCTTTCCGATCCGAATCGACCGATCGGCTCGTTCATCTTTCTCGGTCCGACCGGCGTCGGCAAGACCGAACTCGCGCGAGCTCTGGCGGAGTATCTCTTCGACGACGAACGCGCGCTCGTGCGTATCGACATGTCGGAGTACGGCGAGAAGCATAGCGTAGCGCGCATGCTCGGCGCACCGCCGGGATACGTCGGCTACGACGAAGGCGGTCAGCTCACCGAAGCGGTGCGCCGGCGACCGTACAGCGTCGTGCTCTTCGATGAAATCGAGAAAGCGCACCCCGACGTCTTCAACGTCTTCCTGCAGATTCTCGATGACGGCCGTTTGACCGATGGACAAGGGCATACGATCGACTTTCGCAACACGATCGTGATCATGACCTCGAACATCGGCAGCCATCGGATCCTCGACTACAAGGGCGCGGTCGGCGGCGCGGAAGAGGCGCTGATGCGTGCGACCGTGATGGAGGAATTACGGGCGCACTTCCGTCCAGAATTCCTCAATCGCGTCGATGAGATAATCGTCTTCCACGCGCTGTCCGAGGAGGAGCTGATGAAGATCGTCGACATCCAACTTGCGCGCCTGCGGGAGCGCTTGAAGGAGCGGCGGATCACGCTTGTACTCGACGACGCCGCGAAACGTCATCTGGTCAAGGCCGGATACGATCCGCACTATGGCGCGCGCCCGCTCAAGCGGACGATTCAAAAGGAAGTGGAGACGCCGCTCGGCCGCAAGATTCTTGCGGGCGAGATCAACGACGGCGATACGGTGAACGTAGGCTGGAACGACATCACGGGTGAGCTCACGTTCAACGCATCGCCCAAAGTGCCCGCGACAGTGTAAAGGCAATCGCTCGAAAGGAGACCGCTATGATTCAACTTCGTGCGCATGGTTTAATACGGATACTGTTGGCTTGCGCAATCACAGGACTCATCGTGGCGCAAAGCTCGGTGAGCGCACTATCAGACACGATGGGAACGATGGCGACGATGGGTAAGGCAAGCACGATGCCGACCGTCGCGAAGGGCATCCTCGTCGATCAGCATGGCATGACGCTCTATACGTTCTCCAAAGACACGACCGGGACGTCGCAGTGCGTTGGCAAGTGCGCGGACATCTGGCCGCCCCTACTGGTGCCCAACGGCGCAACCGCCTCGGGTAAGTTCTCGATCATTACACGCACGGATGGTATGAAGCAGTGGGCCTATGGCGGCAAGCCGCTCTACTTGTTCACCAAAGATACAGCGCCGGGCCAGGAAAACGGCAACGGCGTACGAGGTCTATGGGCAGTCGCGAAACCGTAGCGCGTTAGGTGTTTTCGACGGCCTTTAACACGCCGTCGAGCAGTCCGGGGAACATCGGATCGATCAGATCGCGGCGCAACCACACGAACTTCTGCCGGCCCTCGTAGCGCGCCATAATCAAACCGGCCTCACGCAGAACCTTGAAGTGATGCGTGAGGTTTTGCTTTGAGGCGATGTCCAGGAAATCGAACGGACACTTCTCCTCGTGCGCCGCGAGCTGACGCACGATCGTGAGGCGGGTGGGATCGCTCAGGGCCGCCAGGATCCCGTAAATAGTAATGTCCTCACGCTCGGGGTACCAGTGCGTGCGAGTGGCGGGAAGGGCTTCGATAATTTCTTGCGACATCAGGTTGACAGTAAAACATCCTTTGTACTATCCTATAGTACAAGATGTATTTTACTATAGACGAACGGGAGCCGTCTAGTGCCCTCCAAGACACCCGGCGGTCCTTTAACACCCTTCGTACCCATGCAGCGGTCTTGGCCGACCTTTCAGCTTCGTTCCGGGAGCAGGCGACCGAGGTGACCTCCGCCTACCGCCAGGCCCTCTCGGTCGGCGGCCAGGCGGCCTGGGGCCGGTTCATCTACGCCGCGTCGGACATCGCCACGCACGGCCAAACGGTCGAAGAGTTGCTGGGTCTACGCGAACGGGAACGCGCCGCCTGGCGTGTCTTCCGCCAGATCGCCGATGAAAATGCCGATCTGCTGATCCTCGCGCCGGCGCTCGCAACCGCCTAGCCCCAAACCCCACAAAGGAACCCTTCGTGAATTCCGTCGTCGAATACGGCGCACGCCGTGTGTTTGTTGTTGCTGCCGTGATGCTCGCGGCGCTGATGCAACTCGCCGACACGACGATCGTCAACGTTGCACTCCCTTCGATCGACGGCGCGCTGGGCGCGTCGCAGGATCAGGGCGCGTGGTTCGTGACGGCCTACATCATCGCCAACGTGATCGTGATTCCGCTCACGCCCTGGCTGCAATCGATCTTTGGACGTAAGCGTTATTTTGCGATGTCGATTGCGGGCTTCACGCTGGTTTCGATCCTTTGCGGACTCGCCAACGACACCACTACCGAAATTGGTCTGCGCTTTATTCAAGGCGCATTCGGCGGCGGTTTGATGGTGCCGGCGCAGCAAATCATTCGCGACACGTTTCCGTCCGAGCAATTAGGCAAGAGTCAATCGCTCTTCGCGCTGGCAGTCGTCATCGGCCCGACGATCGGGCCGACGCTGGGCGGCATTCTCACCGATGATTTCAGCTGGCGTTGGGTGTTCTTCATCAACGTGTTGCCCGGCATTGCCGCAGCACTGCTGGTGTTGCTCTTCGTGCGCGATCCGCACGCGCCCAAGCGCATTCCGGTCGACGGCATCGGCATGGGTCTGCTGGCAGTTGGGCTTGCCACGATGCAGTACGTCCTCGATGAAGGCGAGCGCAATGGCTGGTTCGATGATTCGACTATAGTGATGTCCACGGTTATCTCGGCCGTCGCCCTCACCGCCTTCATCGCCTGGGAGCTGTGGGGAACGAAGCACCCAGCGGTGGCTCTGCGCGTCTTTCGCGATCGCAACGTCTGGTCGTGTTCGATCGTGTTCTTCGCGATCGGTGCAACGATGTACGCGTTGATCTTCATTCAGCCGCAATACGTCCAGACATCGTTGAATTTTACGACGACTATGGCCGGCTTCTTGTTGATGGTGCGGGCCGGAATGCTGGCGTTGCTGTATCCGGTGACGACCTGGGTCGTTTCACAGCACAAGTGGGATCTGCGCATCGTGGCGGCGGTCGGCATCTTCGTGATGGGCGCGGCGACCTGGTATCAAACGTTTGAAATGACGACCGGCTCGACGTTCGGTACCTTCGTTATCACGCAGGCGTTGGGTGGGGTCGGTCTTGCCTTCGTCTTCGTTCCTGTCTCGGTGGTGCTCCTGGCCGGCATCGAGCACAGCATCGTTCCGTCGGCGCTCGCGTTGACGCGTTTGATGCAACAGATCGGTGCGTCGGTCGGTTCGGCTTACGCCGCAACGTTATTGGATCGGAACTTCAACACCGCACTCAACAGCATTGCCGGCACGATCACCCTAGGCCACGCGAACGTTGCGTCGGCGGTGATGGCTCATGGATCGCAGGCAATCGCGCAGCTCAGCGCGCTCGCGAACGCAGAAGCAGCCAACCTCGCCGCGGTAAGCACGACGCAATTCTTTGCCATCGGCACGCTTGCGACCACGCTGCTGCCGCTGTTGATGATACGTCGCGCGATCAAGCGCGCGACGCCTCCGCTGCCGGTTACAGCGCCGAAAACCGTGGTTGGTGAGCTGCGCATCGAACGACGCGAGCCGGCTACGCGCTAGGGTCTGGTAGGGACGGAGCTGGTACTTTCTGAAGGGAGGCAACCGAAGGGGCGCCACTCTCCCATGCCAGGCGCATGGCATTGCCGTGGTACATTGTGGTTGACATGGCACGGAATATTACGGCTGCTGGGGTAACGAATGGGACTGTTTATCTGCACTTCCCCTGCTTCGACGGCGTGATCTCCGCGGTGCTTGCGACGGATTTTCTCGAGAAATCCCTGGGCTGGAAGATCGATCGGTTCGCTCCAGTGAACTATGACCGTCTCAAAACCTGGCGCGCAGAACGGCTAGATGAAAACGCCGCGGTCGTTGATTTCCTGTATCACCCGCAGGCCCGCTTCTGGGCCGATCATCACGGAACCACCTTCGTAAATCGTCGTGATCGGTCGGCGTTGCGGAAGCCGAACGGCCGCTATCTCTTTTATGACCCTGACTATCCCTCATGCTCGCTCCTGCTTTGGAACAGTCTGCGGCCAGAGCTGGAAGAGTCGGAACGACTTGCAGAAATGGTTCATTGGGCTGATAAAATCGATTCGGCGCGCTATAGTTCCGTGCGCGAGGCGATCCTCGGTGATAGTCCGGCTCTGAACATCAGTTTGAGCCTTGCTGCTGAGAGGGGCGCTGATTATTGTGACCTCTTGGTTCGGAACCTTCGAGTGAAGACACTCGCAGAGGTCTCCGAGCTTGAACGAGTGCGCGATGCGTACACAACCGTGAAGACCCAAATTGCAGCCGGTCTCGACGAGGTTCGTCAAAACATCAGACTCGACGGCGATATCGTGATCTGTTACGTGAAACCGCTGCCGGGCACGATCATCAGCCGATACAGCCCATATTATTTCGCTCCAGACGCGCGATACTCAGTTATGTTGGTCGATGACGCCGATCATGCGAAGATCACGGCGATGCGCAATCCATGGCTCGACTTTGAGAGCGTGGAGCTGGGGAAGATCTTTGCGAAGTTTGGAGGCGGAGGGCATCGACGAGTTGCGTCGGTGCTGTTGCCCGCCTACCGTCAGGCCCAAGCGGCTGAACTGGTGGATTCCATCGTTGCGATTATCAAGGCCAAAGACGATGTAAAGGACGTAGTTAAGGCGTACGCGTGATCGAGCGATTTAACTTTTTCGACGTCTACGGCTATCTCATTCCGGGTATCGTACTTGTTTTGGGCGTCGGGCTACCGTATTTGACATCAGGAAATGTCGCACTTCCTGCGGGGGAATGGTCACTTCTGATCGTCGGGGTGCTCGTAGCGTACCTGATAGGGCACGTGTTGCAGACGGTAGCGACGACTGCTATTCCATCATCGAAAAACCTGGCTCGCGAAAGGTGGAGGTATCCGTCTGCCGTGATGGTAGGTCCCGACGATAGCAGTCTCACTGAGGCTATGAAGAAACGCATCGGGATATGCGTGAAGTCGTGGTTTGATATCGACATAGATGTCGAGAAGAAAGGCGACGATCATCTCGGTAATTTACGCCAGGACGCCTTCGAATTAGCGCGTAGAATCGTTGTAAAGTCGGGAAACTACGCCGAGCAGTTTCAGGGGCTCTACAATATGATGCGCGGCATTACGGCTGCGCTCTGGCTCGTCGCCGCGTACACTCTTGGGTGGTCGATCGCGTTCTGGCGAGATCCAATCACCTGGGTCATCGGCGAGATCGTACTCGTGGCCAGCATCCTCGTATTCGGGGCTCTTTCTGTTCGCCATTTCTCCAATATTGAAGCTCTGAAGCGCCTTAGTCTCAGTAGAATCACGCTCGCTGTGCTCGCGATCGGCTTCCTGGCACTGGGGTACCTCAGCGGTTTTGAGATGTTTCCGGATGCCACCGTCCTGAGGTACGTGGTACTTGTAGCGCTGTACCTGGGCATCAGTCTGCGCACTTGGAGTTCCTGCGAGCATTTCGCAAAAGAGTTCGCGAAATCGGTGTGGGTTCAAATGGCCGCTGGCCCCACGCACCGCCCGTCCGATTAGCATTTACCTCCGCACGCACGCGCGGCATGGTGCGCTAGACGCTGGTCTTTTCGCGGCGGCGCGCTTTGAGCCGATCGGACTCGTCGAGGATGCGTTTGCGCAAGCGGATGGACTGCGGCGTTACCTCCACGAGTTCGTCGTCTTCGATGAACTCGATCGCGCGTTCGAGCGACATGATCTCTGCCGGCGGCAGTTTGACGGTATCGTCGCTGCCCGACGCGCGCATGTTCGTTAACTTCTTTTCGCGCACGACGTTGAGGCCGACGTCCTTGTCGTCGTTGGCGCGCCCAACGATCATGCCTTCGTAGATATCCTCGCCGGGATCGACGAAGAACCGCCCGCGTTGCTCCACGCCCGCGATGGCGTAGGCGGTGGCGCGGCCCGTATCGGTCGCGACCAGCGCGCCGACGTTGCGGCCCGGCAACTCGCCCTGCCATTCCTGATGGTCGTAATACGTGTGCGACATGACGGCGGTGCCGCGCGTGAGC
Organism: Vulcanimicrobiota bacterium; assembly: GCA_963837195.1. Taxonomy (GTDB): domain Bacteria; phylum Vulcanimicrobiota; class Vulcanimicrobiia; order Vulcanimicrobiales; family Vulcanimicrobiaceae; genus Aquilonibacter. The sequence continues at coordinate 1,402,123 of CAWIMO010000006.1, read as the reverse complement.
GTAAGCAGCTCGCCGCGCAGCCCGAAGATCGCGCGCGTCGGCATCGTGTATTCGAGCCGGCGCGAGGCGCCAATGCTGATCATGTTCGACATGATCGCTTTTCGCTTTCCGAGTGACTCGATCACCGGGCCGGAATAATCCTCGGGAACGTCGACCACGACGTACTCGACCGGTTCCCATTTTTTGCCGTCGCGCTCGGTCAAGATGACTTGCGGCTTGGATACCGCAAGTTCGTAACCTTCGCGGCGCATCGTTTCGATCAGAATCGAGAGATGCAGTTCGCCGCGCCCGCGCACCTCAAAGGTGTCGGCCGATTCGGTATCCGCGACGCGCAGCGCGACGTTGGATTCGAGCTCGCGCATCAAGCGGTCGCGAATCTGCCGCGAGGTGAGGAACTTGCCCTCTTTGCCCGCGAACGGCGAGTTGTTCACCGAGAACGACATCGAAACGGTGGGCTCGTCGACCGCAACCGCATGGATGCCTTCAGGGGATTGTGCGTCAGCAATCGTGTCACCGATATTGAGATCGTCGATGCCGGAGACGCAGACGATGTCCCCCGCCGCCGCCTCCTCGACTTCGATGCGCTCGAGGCCGGCGAAGGTCAACAGCGTCGTGAGGCGCAGGCCGCCGACGACTTTTCCTTCGCGATCGACTTTGGCGATCGGGGCGTTGATCTTCGAGGCGCCGCGAAACACGCGGCCGATGCCGATGCGCCCGACATACTTGTTGTGATCGATCGCCGAGATGAGCAGTTGGAACGGGCCCTCTTCGCTCGGCGCCTCGGGCACGTGTTGCTTGATGATCTCGAAGAGCGGCTCGAGGTCGCTTGACTCGTCCTCCAGCGTACGTTTGGCGATGCCGAGCTTACCGTTGGTGAAAACGATCGGAAAATCGGCCTGCTCGTCGCTGGCGCCAAGTTCGATGAAGAGGTCGAAGACTTCGTTGACGATCTCGGTCGGCCGGGCATCCTTGCGATCGATCTTGTTGATCGCGACCAGGACCTTGAGGTCCAGCTCCAGCGCCTTGCGTAGCACGAAGCGGGTCTGCGGCATCACGCCTTCGGCCGCATCGACCAGCAAGAGCACGCCCTGCACCATCTGCAGCACGCGCTCGACCTCACCGCCGAAGTCTGCGTGGCCGGGCGTGTCGACAATGTTGAACTTCACGTCGCCGTGGCGAACGGCGGTGTTTTTGGCCAGAATCGTGATCCCTCGCTCGCGTTCGAGCGGATTTGAATCCATGACGCGGGTTTCGACGTGCTGGCCTTCGCGAAAGACGCCGCTCTGCTTGAGCATGGCGTCCACGAGTGTGGTTTTGCCGTGGTCGACGTGGGCGATGATGGCGACGTTGCGGATATCGGGGCGGGTCTTCACGCTCCCGGTTCTACCATAGAAGCGCGAAGAAAGCTACTTCTAAAGGTTAAGGAGGTTGGCTACGGCACCGCCTGCGGGAGGGAGAACCAGAAGGATGTGCGCTTTTCCGGCTCGCTTTCGAAGCCGATCTCGCCGTGCATCATGCCGACCAGCTCGCGGCAGATGTAGAGTCCCAGGCCCGTCGAGCCCTCGCCCGACGAGACGCGGCCGAAGCGGGTGAAGAGCTTCATCCGATCCTCGTCGCCGATGCCGGGTCCCTCGTTGACGATCGCGATGCGCACGCGCCCGTCGTTGATCTTGACGTCGATGTGGATCGGGCTGGTCGGGTAGCTGTACTTCACCGCGTTGGAGAGCAAATTGGTGAGAATCTGGACGGCGCGACCTTCGTCCGCCAGCATGTGCGGTACCGGATCGAGATACGCGGCGTTGAACAACCGATCGGGATATTCGCTGCGCATGCGCGCCATCGACTCTTCGATGATGTTGACCGGCGACACGCGCTCGATGCGTAGCGCCAAATGCCCCGCATCCATGCGCGAGAGCAACAAGAAGTCTTCGAAGATCGACGAGAGGCGCGACGTCGAACTGGAGAGCACGCCCAGCAACTCTTGGCGCCGTTCCAGGCCCAGCGTTTCAAAGTGGGTTTGCAAGAGCGCGGTTGCGCCGCGAATGGCCGCGAGCGGCGAACGCACTTCGTGCGAGACCATGCTGAAGAACTCGTTTTGCAACCGCGCGTTCTGCTCGAGATTCCGCCGCTGTTCGGTTTCGACCGCGTGCGAGCGAGAACTGGCAAGTGCAAGGCCGACGAGATTGGTGAAGAGCTGCATGCGCCGTAGCGTCTCGATGGAGGGCACTTTACCGTCGAGAGGGGCGTCGGCCGAAAGATAGCCGAGCATGTTGCCGTCGCGGTCGGGCAACACCAGCGTGAGCGTGTCGCGCTCGTGCCAAGCATCCGGCGACGTGCGAGGCTCGTTGAGCGGGCGAAAGCCGGTGTAGATGCTTTGCTTCCAATAGATTTCGCGCTCGGCGGGATTGTAGAAGCAGTAGGGCAGCACTTCCGATTCGGCGGGAAGAATCTGCATGACCGACCGGCGTTCGATGTGCTCTCCGAGCCGCTCGCGAATCACTTCGGCCGGAAAGCCCAGGAGCACGCGCCGGTAGAGTTCGCCACCCGGCGCATCGGCCGCGACGATCGTTACGTACTTGAAGCCGAACAGATCTGCTACCGCGCGTGCGATCGACTCAAGCGCCGGTGCAATCTCTTGCGCGTGCAGAATCTCATAGGTAATGCCAAGCAGCCGCGCGAGCAGCCCCCCATCGCCGGTTGGCTCAGCATCGTAGAACATCAAATTGCCTGCCTGCTTATGTGATAAGCGTGGCCATCCTGCGCCGTTTACTACCCCTTTACGTTATAATCGTCAAGCTATGCTTCATGCTATATTCGCGGTGGTGCTGCTCGCCGACGTGAATGCCGGCGCGAAACTCGTTGCCCAAAACGGCTGCCAGGCCTGCCATGGCGCGACTTTTCGCGGAACCGCGCAGTTCCCGGCACTCTACGGGATCGAGCATCGTTTGACCCGAGCGCAGATCATCGCCGCCTTGACCAACCCAAAAGCGCCGATGCCGAACTACGGTTTCTCCGTCGCGCAAGCGGGCGACGTCGCCGACTATCTTGCCGGACTCGACGGTGGCGCCACCGCCGATCAGCCGGTCATCACCATTGCACCGGCGCATCCGGTCGATTATGCCGACGTGACGGTACGTTTTCCGGGATCACCCCCGCAAAAGGTAACCGCAGTCGCAACCATGGCCATGGGCAGCATGCCGATGAAGTCTCCGCAGGTCGTCTTTAAACCGACCTCCGATCCGCACGTCTACACCGGACGGATCGCGTTCTCGATGTCGGGCGCGTGGACGATTCATATCGTCTACGACGGGAAGACCATCGACCGGCCAATCGTCATCGGTCAGTAGTGCGTCGGACCCATTTCCTCGCGGCTATCACCGGGTCGATGAGTGCGGTCGCGCTTGCGAGGCTACCGCAACGCGTGCTCGCAAGTGACGTCGTCTCGTATCGTCTGGTTGCAACGCCGATACGTTACTCGCCGGCGCCGGGTGTGGTGGTCGACGCGATCGGCTACAACGGCAGCATTCCGGGTCCGGTGTTGCGCGTTCGTCACGGACAGCGCGTGCGCGTGGAATACATAAACCAATCCTCGATTGCAACGACCGTGCATTGGCACGGCATGATGCTGCCCAACGCGATGGACGGCGTTGCCGGTGTCACGCAACCTGCGGTGTTGCACGGCGGACGCTTCATCTACGAGTATGCACCCGATCCGCCGGGCACGCGCTGGTATCACGACCATGCCGGCCGGCTGGGCGTTTTGCGCGGCCTCTTCGGCATGTTCGTCGTCGAGGAGCCGCTCGACGAACCCGCCGACGTCGAGTGTGCGGTGATATTTCATGATGTCCCGGATTTTGCCAGCGTACGTGCAGCAATGATGGGGCGCAGCCACGCACCGATGATCGATCCCATGGGTTCACCCGAAATGCGCGAGATGAAGCCCGACGACAAGATGGGCGATGAGGTGCGCTATCTCGCGCACTGCATCAACGGCGCGACCTATCCGAACACGAAGAGTTTGCAGGTGAAGGTCGGCGATCGCGTGCGTTTGCGCATCCTCAACGCGAGTGCGACGCAAACGCGCTACGTGCGATTGGCCGGCCACCGCTTACGCGTCACGCACGCCGACGGCAACCCGGTACCGAGGCCGATGGAGTTCGACGCGTTGCGCATCGGCGTTGCCGAACGGTACGACGCGTGGTTCGAAGTCACCAAACCCGGCGCATGGCTTTTGCAAGGGCTCTCGAGCGATCCGCTCGCGTTTCAACAAGCGATGGTCGTATATACGCCGGGCATGGATAAGGCGGCGCCCCTCTCGTCGCCGCAGTCGCTCGACGGCGTTGACTATCTTACGTATGAAAAGTTGGCTTTGGGCTTCGGCTCGGCCGTGGATGAAACCGCGGTAACAATCCGCAAGGACTACACGCTCGGCGGCGGCGCCTGGGGTTCGTCGCGCTGGACGCTCAACGGCGCCGTATGGCCGAATACGCCAAAGATCGCCGTGCGCCGTGGCGATCGCGTGCGCGTGCACTTCAAGAACACGACCGACATGGACCACCCCATGCATCTCCACGGCCACGTTTTCCGGGTCGTCGAGATCGACGGCAAGCCGCTCGCGCGGCCGCTCGACAAAGACGTTTCGCTGGTGTGCGCCAACGGCGGCACGCTGGTCTGGATCTTCGACGCCAACGGCTTTCCAGGCCGGTGGCTGCTCCACTGCCACAACGAGATCCACATGATGGACGGGATGATGAGCGAAGTGGATTACCTTGCCGCAACCGCTCCGCGCCGAGCCGGGTTTACGTCACATGGCTACGACAACACTCTCCAAATTTCAAGCGCGCCTGGGGACCCCGTCCGACCTCAGCGAGGACGCCAGAGCTGAGATCAACAAGGCGCTGCTCCCGCTCACGGCCGACGTGCTAGCGCTGTTCGTGAAGACGAAGAACTACCATTGGCACGTTTCCGGCAGTCACTTCACCGAGTACCACGAGTTGCTCGACGAGCATGCCACGCAGATCTTTGCGATGATCGACGTTCTAGCCGAACGCTCGCGTAAGCTCGGCCAACCGACACTGCGCAGCGTCGGCCAGGTTTCGAAGATTACGCGCGTCGACAATGACGATCGCGAGTTCGTCGAGCCACATGCGATGCTACGCGCGCTCGTCGAAGACAACAAGGATCTGGTCAGCCGCATGCGCGAGCTCCACAGCACCGTCGACGAGCTCGGGGATGTCGCGACGGCCTCGCTGCTCGAAGTCTTCATCGACGAAACCGAACGGCGGATGTGGTTCCTCTACGAAACCGCGACCGGCGAACAGTACACCAACTAGCCAACGCAGAATCAGGCCGGTGGGAGCGTACGAGTCTGGTGGCTCGCACGGTCTTCAAAATCGCTGAGGCCGCTGCAAAGCGGCTGGTAGGTTCGATTCCTACACGCTCCCGCCACTTTCGTTCTTCGCGCCATTTGACGCGGGTTTGCGGGGCGGCGGTGTTTCTACTACACCGCTTACTACACAGACCGCCTGGGGTTAGGCGCTGCGCTGCGGTCGAACCGCGGAATCGAGGTAGGCGTCGAGCGACTTGGCTGTCTCTTGTTTTTGGGAGTCGAGAACGTGGGTGTAGAGATCACCCGTGATGCCGATCCTGGAATGACCTAGGAGCTCGCTGACGATCTTCAGCGGAGCGCCTGATGCGAACGCGAGCGATGCGTATCCGTGTCGAAGGTCGTGGAATCGCAGCGGCGGTAGCTTCTTGCGCCTAGTGAGTCGTGAAAACTGCCGCGACAGTTCGTTGGGGTTCCAGCGAACGCCGTCGTAGCGGTCGAACACGACGCCTTCTGTACCTCGGTTCCCGATACCGATGGACAAGTGACGCTCCGCCTGCCGTTTTCGATGCGCGCGAAGCGCAGCGATGACGAAGGCGGGAACGGCCACAGTGCGACGGGATCCCTTGGTCTTTGGCGCTTTGATGATGATCTTGTGGTCGAGCAACGCGACAGATCGCCGAACGTGCAGTTGCCCTTCTTCGAGATCAACGTCGCACCAACGAAGCGCGCACAGTTCGCCTCGCCGAAGGCCGGTGCCGATCGCCGTTGTCACGACGGCCTCGAGTTCGGTGCCGGCGACCGCGAGAAGAAGACTCCGAACGCGATCACCGTCGAACGGGATTATCTCGCGATCATCGGCCTTGGGCGGTTCAACATCGAGCGCAACGTTGCGGATTCCCTCGTAGTTTCTCGATCCCCATTTTAGGACCGATCTCGTGCGAATGAGAATGTTCCGCAACGTCCTCGGGCCGAGGGGTTCGCCCCGGCGTTTGCGCGTCGAACGATCGCGGCCTTCGCGCAGTACGCGCTCGATATGCTCGCGCTTTAGCTCGCCGACCCTTACGTTGCCGATGATCGGTCGAACGTGTTGGTCGAGCGTGCGCTTGTAGAGCGCAAGCGTCGTGCCCTCAATGCGGCCGGCGCGGGCCTCGAAATAACGATCGAGCAACGCCCCTAACGTCATCTCCGAGGGCGTCGCGTAATCGCCCGATGCGATCGCCGCGACCTCCGCCTTGGCCTTCGTTTTTGCGACTACGGTTTCGTATTTCTGTTTTCGCTTACCGTCGGGCGAACGTGGTGCATCGTAGATGAGCATCCACTTCCCCGAGGGCAAGCGTCGAACGCTCCCCTTCATGGGGTGTCTCCTTTCACCGCCCGCCTATCGGGCGGTGGGCGCGTGTTCTTCACGCTCAGAGAGGAGCCTTTCCAACGCGGCGCGGGGACGACGTAGCGCGTGGGCTTCCCGTCGCTCTTTCGTTCACCGAAGGCGATCGTCGGAAGCGTGCCGGCGCGCGCGGCCTCGTATGCCTGATTGCGTCCAATGCCAAGAATCTTCGCCGCCTCGGTGATCGTCAATGTTCGCTTACGGCGTCGCGCTGTCTCCGATAGTTCCATACTCCCATTGACGGGCGCCACGTACAGTTGTAAATGTACCCGTAGACAAGCTAGCGTCGTCGCCCCGCCGAAACAAATCGGCAAGGCACGAAGGAGGCTCCAAAATGCAGAGGTTTGAGATCCCGGCGGGCTACGTGGCTCGCGGCTACAACGCGATCGTAGACGGCGGTGCGCAATTTTCGGAAGTTGTCTTCGTTCCGGATGATGGACCTGACGACCCATGGCAAGACCCGCGAGCGATTGCGATAAAAATGACGCTCGAGAGCTATAATACCCTCGTCCGTTATGTCGCAAAGGACGGTGTTCCAGATATCGACTGGAAGAAGATTTATCACGACCTGCGCTCGATGATGCAAGAGTATCTTGAGACGCCCGGATTCGCGTGCGCGAGCGAGCAAGAACCGCCGTTTATTGCATTTTCGCATAACGGCAAGCGCCCCGTTCGCATCCAATCCGGTGTCGACGGCTTCGATCTTCAAGCCCTCTTCTCTTCGGCTGGTCAGATCGAAGTAACCCAAGATCTGATGGCCTACCCGACCGAGCTCAAGAAGCTCGCTGATGCGATTCGCGCATGGATATTCGGGCCGGGTAGTGGTGTTTAGCCTCGCAAATATTGGCCTTGGAATCACTGTCGTGTCCTCCGCGATCGGGTTTACCTGGCTGATCGTCCGATGGCGCGACGGTGATCGGCGCGACGCAATCGTAGAAGGTTCGATGTTTTTCCTCGCCCTGGTGGGAGGTTTGATAAACCGATGGGCAACGTACGAATCGGACCAGCAGGCAGCAGCTATCGCGATTCAACTTCAGCAAGAGCAACGTCAAGTGACTTCGCTCACGGAGCAGGTAGCGCCGCGCCATTTAACGGCGCCGCAAATATCCGCCATAGCAGACGCATTGAGAGACTCCGGAGAAACGGTAACCGTAATGAGATGCATCTCGATGGAGAGCGCAATCGGACTAATGAATGACTTTATGCAGGCGTTCCAGAACGCGGGCTTGCGATTCGGGCCGAGCGGCGTGAGCACCGCGTGCGTAAAGGGAATATTAGTGACATTTAACCCGGATGATCACGCTACGCTAGCTAGGCTCGAAGTGGCGCTCGGTCGCGCGGGAATCCACGTCTACGGGCAACCCGATAAAAAGATGAAGTTCAATTCCTTTTCGATCCTCATCGGCAGTAAGACTCCGTCCTCGCCGTAGGCTCGACAAGCGCCGAAAGAAATTCATGTAACGCCGTGATGCTGCAGGTTGCTTTTAGCATCGTCGCCGTCGCCGTCGCCCTGATCGGCGTCGTCATGCAGAATAATGCGCTCCACTATGCGGAGCTCGGCGAAGCTCCCGACCTCGGTGGAAGCGCAGAGTGGGCTGGTGTGCCGGGTAGCGCATCCGAGATTGAGAAGCAGTTTCATATCGATCTGCGAGCGCACTACCGTCGTGCGGCCTCGACGTTGAGTATCGAGGCGAATTACGTGCTGCTCGTATCTGTCCTTGCGGGCGTTCTTTCCGGTTGGACAGCAAATCTAACAATCGCGGTTGTGTGCGGCCTCTTCCTGGTTGTGGCAATCCTGTTGGTCTTTCGGTTCGCGCTGCCGAGACCATCGACGCTAAAGGCGCGCGAGGCGGACCTTGAACGTCGGCGCACCGAGTACAACAAAAGCAATTTTGACGCCATGGCCGCGAGAATGGGCGACGAGTACGCGACGGCTGGATTCCGGCCGATCGAGCCGTTCGAGCACGTGCGGTGGTGACAGCAAAAGCTGACGGGAAGAGATCCCGCTGATTATGCGTTTAGGCTTTACCGTATCCTCATGTTTCGTGGCGGATTTCAAGATTGGCGATAACATTAATCACAACTTAGAAACGCTGCGCTTATTTTATCGTCTTTGCGACGAAGACTGGGCGTTGTACCCAGTGCTACGGAAGCCCATCATCGTCACTCTCGTTTCCATCGCGGAGGCAATGCTGTACGACTTTATCGCGAGGATCCAGTCGCCCGAGCACGTGCGGACGTTGCCGCCGAAAATCGTTGCGGCGCTGAATGCCGGCGACTATTTGAAGCTAACAAACCTGATTAGCGGAGCGAAGGCGTACAATCTGTTCGAGGCTGGTGACGAATTTTACGAGCAGCTCGATGAGCTAAGAAAGTTGCGAAATCGCGTGCACATCCAAAACGAAAAGGAACATTTTGAACTCGACGAGACCAAGGCCTTCAGTGCGGCGCGCAAGCGGAAAGCTGAGGAAGCCCTTGAATACAGCGCAAAATTTTTGGCTCTCAATCACCCGCGAATGGAAACTACACACGGCTTTGTAGCTGACTTCGAGTTTCCGTGGGAAGAGCATTGGGATTTTTCCGGATGATTTGCGGAGCTGGGGCTAGTCGTCAGCGAGCGGTCGCGCCATCAGGTGCGTTCGCGATCTCTCTGCTGCTGTCTGCGCGACCATATAAAAGAGCCGATAATCGAAGCGGCATCCAGTAGAATGATGCCCAATCCCGACGCATCCTTTCCCTCGTAGATCAGGAACGTGCCGCAACCAAAGGCGATAATCGCGATCACAAAGGCCATGTAGACGCCGGCCGTCTGAGCGTGGGTGTTCGAGTTCACGACGCGCCCCTCAAGCCTCTGTCGGTGCGCGGCCTGCCTTTCGGCCATGGCTAAGATGCGCTCCGCGCCATCGGGAACGACATTGTTGTATTCCGCAAGAACTTCGGGGGGCGGTAGCGGGCCGCTAAAGGATTGCTGTCGCAACTGCAGCACCTGCGTTTGCAGGCTGCGGTTCTGCTCAGCTAGCGAAGTCGATTCCTGTTGGCGACGTTGACGCCGCGATGCCACGCGTGAGCTCTAAGGTCCTACGGACTGAAAGTGCTTAGCGGGGGTTTCGGCCGAGGCTGACGACGTTGGCGGCTGCTTAGCGTTCATGCTTGGGCGAATCGCCGCGGCGTAAATGTCTTGACCGACAATTCGCCAATCCGCATACATCGCGCGGCTATCCGCCGCTCCTTCGTCGCGCGAACGACAGTACTCGTCAAAACCGCCGAACAGATCAAGCACGCGACCGTAGCCAGATAAAAAGCTTGGCAACGCATACAGGAACCCGGTACGCACGTCGTTCATGTCTGAGGACTGCGCATCAGCGACCGTGCCGAAGATCGCTCGAAGGAAAGTTGTCATCGCTCGTTGCCGCTTTCTCTGTCTTCCATAATATCTCTGCTTATCTTAACTCCGGTGAGGCTGGTTCCGTTTTCAGCCGAACGCACGTTCGCCTTTGACATCTGGACGTTTCATTTTACAGTACCCCGCCGAGAGCCGAGTATGACCCGACGAGAGCCGGCCGAGCTTGACCCTGGCAAGAGTCAAGCGTGCGTTCGGGGGCGGGCCCGCAGGTCTGCTAACCTTTCGCGGTCCCCGGTCTCATCGCATGGGTAAAGACTGTGCGCCGATCATGCCGGAACCGCGGAACGACCGCAGCGTCATAAGTCGCTCTAATGACCAGTGACGTGAGCGGCACGCAACGTAGTTACCTCAAAAAGCCCGAGAGCGCCGACGAACGGAATTGGACGTAGCAGCGCGCGCGGTTTGTCGAACACCCAGCAGAAGCGATCGCTCATGCGCCATCGCGATCGCGTCGCACGATTGTCGAGCACGTCGGCGACCCGCACTACACCGATCAGCGCGCCACGCTCGAGCTCGTCGATTGGCGGAACAATGATCCCGGTGTGCCGGCGAATCCACCTCCAGCCCTCGCCGTCAACGCCTTTCGAAGCGTGAACCAGTAAATCGCCTCCATACGCCGTCCACCATGACCGGTTCTCCACGTCCCTCCCCGCGTGGATGATCGCCCACGCCCAAGGCTGCCTAATCGAGAGGGCCTTCACCGAACATACGTTCGGCGTGCTCCCGGCCCGCCCCTCGAACGTCTGTTCGGCCGCCTGGCGCATTACGCGGGCTCCGCGATGTTCCGATCGTCCCTGGGGCGGATCGTTCGTGCTGGGGCAGGGAACGTGCGTTTCCCTGCGTTCCGAGAAGTCCGCTCCGACCATGCGCTAGATCATGCTCTAGGCAAAGCGACTTAGGGCGCTGCGTCCGAATCATGGGCGCGAGACGATCTGTTATGTTCGTTCCGGGAGAGGAGGTCGAGTATCGTCTTAACGCGGCGGCTCTCTACCCCGTCCTCGGTGCATTTCGGGCTTTCGTAGAACGGGCCGAAGACGGAACGTTCCGGTGGATCGGCGGTGATGTCGAGCGTGTGAAGGCCTTTTGGAACGAGATCGTCGTAGAGGTCTTAGAAACGACTAAAGAATCGCTCGCAGACAAGGGCTATGCGCTCAACGCGCTCGGGAAATCTCGTTCGCACTGGACGAACATCCAGCGTATAGTGGAGAACGCGCTCCTACGTAATCAGATCGACGCCGCGTAAACCGCCGATCGTCAGGCAAATGGGGCCGCTGAACGTTTGTTCACCGCCCCTTTGCAGTCCATCTGACGACGTCGTGCCTCGACAGAACCGGCGGCCCCGTTCGGCGGCCCGCACCATCGCGCTTCACTACACACGAACCACTACACAAGCCTTGTCATTGTGTACCATCGAAGGCGATCGGGGAGCTAGCGCGGATGTGCGAAAAACCCATACAGGACGGGACGTTTCGTTACATGAGGGGACGGGCGGGAACGATAGGAAGACTTCCTACACGCTCCCGCCAATCTACTGCCGCGTCATGATCATGTTGAGCACGTCTTCGAGGGAGAGCAAGTGATCGGTGCTCTCGTCCTTGAGGTCGATAACTACCGCATTAACCGTGCCATTGAACCGGCTCGCTTCACCGAGCGGGATGTCGGGCGTCATGGGTGAGCCGCGCTTGACGCCGACATCGGAGGTCTCATCCGCTGAGAAGACCAGCGGAACCGTCGCATCGACGCGTCCGCTACCGGCCGCTTTGCCGTCGATCAACAGCGTGACCGTGCCGCCTTTGGCGAGCCCGCCGCCGTCGTAGGCAAACTCCATGCGAACCTGATGCGAACCCGGTGCGAGTGCTTCGTTCGCGGTGATCTTGAATTCGCTAAGCCCGGCCAGGTTGTAGAGATACGTCGGCTTGCCGTCCTTGACGTAGAACATCCAGCCGCCGGCGATTCCGCCTTGCGCCAGGATGACGCCTTCAGCGGGCTTTTCCGACGGAACGATGAGTTGCGCCGTGATCGAATGGCTCTTGTTCTTGACGTTGACGAGGCCGTTTTCGTTCAAATCACCCATGCCGTTGGCAAGCACTTGTGAGCTGCCGCGCACGAGCACCGGTCGCCCCGCCAAATCGGAGTTGAATCGCTCTGTGCCACGATCGTCCATCGGTAACACCTGATTTCGCGTGGCTTCTATGACCCAAAGCCGCTGCAGCTCGTGCAGCTTATCGGGCATTTCTTTCGCCAGATCGTGCGCCTGCGACCAATCCTTAGTGGTGTCATAGAGCTCCCAGACATCGTCGTCGAATGGTGGTGTCTCACCGGTCATAATCCAGGGTGTGCGGTGGCGGGTGACTGCGGTCCAGCCTTTGTGATAGATGCCGCGGTTACCGAACATCTCGAAATATTGGGTTTCGCGGCGTTCCCCAGCTTTGGGATCCTCGAAGCTATAGGCCATGCTCATGCCTTGCATCGGGATTTGGCCGACGCCGTTCACCATGACGGGTTCCGTGAGTTGGGCCGCGTCGAGGATCGTCGGCGCGACGTCGATGACGTGATGGAACTGATTGCGAACCTCGCCCTTGGCCTTGATGCCCTTCGGCCAGTGCACGATTGTCCCGTTACGCGTGCCGCCAAAGTGAGAAGCGACTTGCTTCGTCCATTGGTACGGCGTGTCCATCGCGTGCGCCCAGCCAACCGCGTAATGATTGTAAGATTCAGGGCCCCCGAGTTTGTCGAGACGCTCGGTAAGGAACTGTACCGTTTCAAGTGCTTTCATCCCATTGAACGGGATCGTTTCGTTGAAGGTCCCTTCCGGCGTGCCTTCAGCCGACGCGCCGTTGTCCCCGATAATGTAGTAGATCAGCGTGTTATCGAGCACTTCGATCTGCGCGAGCGCGTCGATGAGCCGGCCGATGTGGTGGTCGGCGAATTCAAAAAACCCGGCGTAGACTTCCATCTCGCGGGCGAGCACGCGCTTGAACTCGGGCGTCTCCGAATCCCAGGGCGGAATCTCTTTCGGGCGCGCGGTGAGTTCGCAATTCTGTGGAATGACGCCCAGCTTCTTTTGCCGCGCGAACGTCTCTTCACGCAGTTTGTCCCAACCCTGGTCGAACTTGCCCTTGTATTTATCCGCCCAGTCCTTCGGAACGTGGTGCGGTGCGTGCGTTGCACCCGGTGCAAAATACATGAAGAACGGCCGGTTGCCCGCGAGCAAGCGTTGCTGGCGAACCCACGCGATCGCGTGATCGGTCATGTCTTCCATGAAGTGATAGCCTTCTTGCGGCGTCTTGTCCGGTTCGACAACTTTGGTGCCTTCGTGAATCGCCGGGTACCACTGATTCGTCTCGCCGGCTACGAAGCCGTAGAAATATTCAAAGCCCGAACCGGTCGGCCAACGATCGAACGGGCCGACGGGGCTAGTCTCCCACACCGGGACTTCATGACACTTACCGAATTGCGCGGTCGAATAGCCGTTGAGGCGCAGAATCTCCGGTAATGGTGCCATCGTGTTGGGGCGCATCGAATTGTAACCGGGTGCGGAGGTTGCGATCTCGGTAATGCCGCCCATGCCGACGGTATGATGATTGCGTCCCGCCAACAATGCGGCGCGCGTCGGCGAGCACAGTGCAGTGGTGTGAAAGCGCGTGTAGCGCAAACCGTTCCCTGCAAGCTTTTCCGCCGTAGGCGATTGACACGGGCCACCGAAGACGCTCGAAGCGCCAAACCCGACGTCGTCGATGAGCACGATGAGCACGTTGGGCGCGCCCGCAGGCGGCGTGAGCGGCTCGATCGGAGGGAACTTCGAGTCGGGATCCTTGGCGTCGTAGGCGACGAATCCGGCGTACGCTCGATCGGGAATCGGTAGGATCTCGCGTTGAATCGCCTTCGCCTGCCCGGATTTGCCGTTTGAACTCGCCATGATCGTGCCCTCCGCGCCTGCAGCATATCGCCGCGAAGGTGCACGCCGTATCCTAAAAGTGCAGCGAAGGCGCTGCGTTAGCCCGCTGAGGTCCTAAAGATCCTCGGACATAACAGTACGCCGGTGGGCTGGCCCGAAAGCCAATCGACGTCGTCGTCTTTCACATTGAATTGAATCTCTTCGGGCATGCCTTCCCAGGGTGTCGGGAACGGGACCTTGAGTCGGATGTAATGCTCGTCGCCGGTCGGTGTTTGCAGCTGCAAGGCGACGATCTCCGGTGCGTGTGCCATGAGCGTCGGATCGGAATACATCCAGACGTAAAATGAATCCTGATCGTCCTCGATCGTAATGTGCGCGGGAAGCGGGTCGGGTACCGGTTTGTTGCACTGCGTGCTCTTATCGAAGAGCACGAACGACGGTTGGAGATAGATAAATGAGGACGATGCGGTGCCGTCGAGCAGTACCGGTTGCCCCGGCGAGCCGATGCCATCTACGAGTTGTTCGCTAATCGTGCGATTGTGCTGATCGATGAAGAAGACAAAGTCCTGCGCGGAGCACCGATACTGCGGAGCGCTGATCGCGATTTCAAATAAGCCCGGAGGCACGTCAAACTCGACCGGAGCAGTCGAGTCGGTGTAACGCTTCAGCGTGAAATCTTGATCGACGTGCGGCCGGTTGAGGCGATCGACCATATGCACGTGGACGGTGGTGCTCGATCCCGGCGGCATCTTGAGCATCGCGTTGCACAGGCCGAGATGGAGTATGACGTGGGCACCGATCATGGGAGTGTAAAACGGCCCTCTCTAGCGGCTTTGGCAACGAGCGCCGCGCGCGATCGCACGCCCATCGCCTTGAAGATCAATTTGATGTGATTGCGAATCGTCGAGCGGCTGCGCCCCAGACGCGTGGCAATCGCGTCGGTCGAGAGACCTTCGCAAATCATATGAAAGACACGCTCTTGCATCGGCGTTAGTGACAGTCCATCGGCCGTGCCGGGAAGCGCAGCCATCGCCTGGGCCGCTGCGAACAGCCACGAGTTCGCGTAGAATTCGAGATTCTCCAGGGCGAGGAGCCGCCAGCGCGTAGCGCCGGTCACTTTCGCGAGTTCGAACGCGGCCTTGCCCGCTCGCCACTCGGATCCGGCGCGGTCGAAGCTGTCGTAGGCGGCGGTCAGGTCGCGCACGCCCTCGCGCGAACGCCCGTTGGCAAGATGGACCAGACCGCGCACCCCGACGGCAACGGGATCGAGCGCCGGCGCGAGGGTGGCGTAGCGCGCGATTGCCGCAGCGGCGCCCTGCGCATCGGCCGGCGCGAGCACTTCGGCCAAGAGCGGGAGCGCCGAGCGTTCCTCGCTCCGAGCATGCAGCCAGTCGACGTCGCGCAACAATTCGCTTGCCGCGGCCGTCTCGTTTGCACACCAATGTTCTTCGCCGGCGTTGCGCGCGAACTGCGCGCGGTCCAGCATGACGATCGCGCGCAAGGGCGCGCTCCCCAGCGTCTCAGCCAGCGTCGCGGCTTCGCGCAGAAAACGAAACGATCCCAGCATGTCGCCGCCGAGCACTTTGCACCACGCGAGCGAACGCACGGACTCGAAGCGTTGCGCGCTAAAATCTGCCGGCCAGTGCGGCCGCGCCAGCAGCGCGCTCGCCACGCTGGAGGCGGCAGCCGGGGCCGGCAGCTCGCATGCCAGGCGGCTAAGTTGCGCAACCGCTTCATACCATATTGCCAGGTGCGAGTCGATGGCGTCACCGATCAGCGCGAGCAAACGCGTCAACGCGTGCGCCTGTTCGCCGAAGCGCGCCTCGACGTGATGAATCTCGGCTTTGAGCCGCTCGCTCTCGATCGACCCTTCGAGGCGACGGTCGACGAGCGTGGCTTCATAGCAGCGCCAAGCATCGCCGAATCTGCCTTCGCGGATGTAGCGGCGCGCGCGGGCGGCGGCGAGCATCGTGGTTTCGGCGAACGAACGCCGGTCGGCGAACGTACGCGCGCGCTCGAAATGCGCATCCGCGCTGGTGTAATCGTGCAGCGCGGCAAAGCTCGAGCCGAGCAAAACTTCCGACGCAAACGACTCAGGCCGGTGTTCGAAGCGGTTGCGCTGGGCCAGCAGCAGGTCCAGGGCACCGGCGGGGTCGCGCGCTAGCGCGATCTGGGCCCGCATGAGCACCAGCTCGACCGGCGCGTGCCCGCCGCGCTCGTCATAGATAGCCGCCGCCTCGGTAAGTTGAGCGCTGGTATAGGCCTCCCGCATGCGGGCGGCCCAGGCGGCAACAGCTTCGGGTCGGCGTCCCATTTTCCGGAGGGATTGGCGAGCGCATCCGGGCAGACCCGCCGCGTAGCGTCCGAAAGGACTAGGCTGGGACTAGCCCAAATGGGCTAGCCTTCAGTAGATCACTTCCGGAGGTTGCATCGTGCTCGATACGACCCAAGTCTTTCGTTCCCGGCTACTGGCCGACGACGTTCAGCGCCGGATCCTGTACTATCCGCGAACGCTCGCGGCGGCGATGTACGTGCGCGAACACATCGGTGAGCCGATCCGGCTCGAAACCGCAGCGGCACTCGCCGGAATGACGTCGTGCGCATTCTCACGGTATTTTGCGGAGAAGGTCGGCATTACGTTTTCCACCTTGGTCAAGACGCTGCGCATCGAGCACGCGCTCTCGTTCCTCGAGGAACGTGACGGTGCAATCTCTGCACTCGCCGTGCAAACGGGATACCAAAGCTGCTGCACGTTCTCGCGCGCGTTCAAAGATGTGATGGGGCAGTCGCCGTCTGAATATCGCCGCCGGATGCTGTTTCAACGCTAACCCGCCGACGACTGTTGCAAACCGGCGCGGGCGGCGCGATACTGCTGGCGCTAGGCGGCTGCGCCGCCGCCGGCGATCATCGCGAAATGTTACACGCGATTGCGCGCGTGATGCTGCAGGGTGCGCTGCCCGATAACGGCGAGGCACTGGACGCGGCCGTGCACGGCGTCGATGTCGCCATCGCCGGGCTGCCGCCCGCGGTGCAGGGTGAGATCGGTCAGCTCTTCGGGCTGCTCGAATTTCCGCTGACGCGCCGGCTGATGGCCGGTATTGGTTCGTGGCAGACGGCGTCCGACGCCGACGTCACAGCGTTTCTCCAAAGTTGGCGCACGAGCAACGCGGCACTCTTACGCAGCAGCTATGCCGCACTCCATCAACTCGTCATGGCGGGATGGTATGGCAATGACGCGGCGTGGCCGCGCATCGGCTATCCCGGGCCGCCGCGCATCGCATGATCGCGGACCCGATCGCGCAGGGACTCGCGCGCGGATGGAAAGCCTACGACGCCTCGACCTTCGATCGCGACCGTGAATTTGACGCTGACGTCGCCATCATAGGGACCGGAGCCGGTGGCGGAACGGCGGCGGAGATCCTCGCAAACGCGGGACTGAATGTAGTGCTGATCGAGGAAGGCCCGCTACGCTCGTCGCGCGATTTCCACATGCTCGAGCGCGATGCGTATCCGCAGCTCTATCAAGAGTCGGCCGGCCGGCGAACCAAAGATAAAGGCATCGTGATCTTGCAAGGTCGCGCGGTCGGCGGTTCGACGACGGTGAACTGGACGAGCAGCTTTCGCACGCCGCCGCAGACGCTGAACTATTGGAGCGAGCATTTCGGACTCTCGGAGTATACCGAGGATGCGCTGGCGCCGTGGTTCGAGCACATGGAGCGGCGCCTATCGGTGCACCTATGGGACGAGCCCCCGAACGAAAACAACGCGGTGCTTGCGCGCGGGGCAAAGAAACTCGGCATTCCTACGGCCGTCATCCCGCGCAATGTCAAGGGCTGTTACAATCTCGGTTATTGCGGCATGGGTTGCCCGACCAATGCCAAGCAATCGATGCTCGTGACGACGATTCCGTCGGCGCTCGATCGCGGCGCGACGCTGATCAGCCGTGCGCGAGTGCAACGTCTGACGTTCTCCGGCGATCGTGCCGATGGGCTCGAGTGCGCGGCGCTCGATGCGAGCGGATTGCAGCCCG
Source organism: Vulcanimicrobiota bacterium (assembly GCA_963837195.1). Lineage (GTDB taxonomy): Bacteria > Vulcanimicrobiota > Vulcanimicrobiia > Vulcanimicrobiales > Vulcanimicrobiaceae > Aquilonibacter. The sequence goes on along the minus strand of CAWIMO010000006.1, from coordinate 1,384,079 downwards.
GCCCACATACGATCGTCATTCGCGCGCGTACCTTTATCGTCGCGGGCGGCGCAATCAATTCTCCGGCGCTCTTGCTGCGCAGCAAAGCACCGGATCCCTACCGCACGCTCGGGAAGCGGACGTTTCTGCACCCGACGGTTATTTCAGCGGCAGTCATGCCGCAAGTGGTGGCGGCATTCTCGGGCGCGCCGCAATCGATCTACAGCGACCATTTCTTGCATACGAGCGCATTGGACGGCCCGATAGGCTACAAGCTCGAAGTTCCGCCTCTCCATCCGGTGCTGTTGGCGACCACAACGCCCGGTTTTGGTCCCTCCAATGCAAAGCTGCTCACCGGGATGCCGCATCTGCAAGTCATCATCGCGCTCATGCGCGACGGATTTCATCCGCAGAGTACGGGCGGTACCGTCGGATTGCACGGCGACGGCACGCCGCTGCTGGACTATCCGATCACACCGTACGTATGGGAAGGCGTGCGCCGCGCACTCAAGAGCATGGCGCAGATTCAATTTGCCGCGGGCGCGAAAACCGTGCTGCCGCTTCACGAGGCAGCGCAGCCGGTTACCTCGTTCGAGGAAGCCGAGCGCTTGGTGGATGCCCTGCCGATGGAGATTCTTCGCGCAACCGTCGTCAGCGCGCACGTGATGGGCGGCTGCGCTCTAGGATCCGACCCGCGCTCGTCAGTCATCGACGGCACCGCGCGCCATCATCATCTCGAGAACGTCTACGTTTTCGACGGATCGACCTTTCCCACGAGCGTTGGCGCCAACCCGCAACTCTCCATCTACGGCATGATTGCGCGCAATGCTACCCGGCTTGCAGGTCTGATGGCCGCTCCCGCCAAGCGCTAGCACACTATGGAACAAACGGTCATCCACATGGCCGAAGCGGCGGCCTGGGTATTCGTCGTCATCTTCGTGTTCGCGATTATCGGGGTTTGGGCAACGATCCGCTGGATCATCAATCTCGTGACCGCCGGCGAACGTGCCGTCGAATCCGGCGTGCGCAACGTCGAAGACTCGTTCACACCTCACGATCGATAGCGCTAAATCAGAACAATATCGTTTGGAACTCTGAGACGGTCGCAAAGCCGACGCGTTCGTATAGCGCGATGCCCTTCTCGTTGAAGTCATTGACGTAGAGTGAGAGCGTCGGCGTGAGTTCGAAGAGCTTGTCGCAAATGCCGGCCAGCGCTTGCGTTGCGAGCCCTTTACCGCGTAGCTCCGGCGGCGTCCAGATGCCCTGCATCTGCGCGGTGAGCGGGCTCCATGGGCCGACGTTGCAGAAGAAACAAAGACGGCCAAGCGACTCGCCCACCCACCACAGTCCGCGATCGATCATCGCGCGTACATTGGCCGTGAATTCGGGAGAGGTGCGCATGGGGTCGTATTCGAGTTCGACGGCGATCATTGAAGCCGAGTTGTCGGCGACGGCGGGCCATTCGTCGATGCGTGCCCGACGCACGACAACGTTGTGGTCGACCGGCCGAAGCATCGGGCGATCGAGCATCATCACAAACTGGCGATCGCGGATCAGGCGTGGGCGTTCGTGCTTGCTGCGTATGAGCGCCCAATAGGCGGCAATCTCCGTTCGCGGCCCGACGATCATCCGTTCGCCGTGGTGGGTTGCGCCGATGCGCGCAAAGGCTTCAATCGCCGCCGGATCGGCGGCAAGTGCGACCTGCCGCGAAAAATAGGCGACGCCGCGAATGCGGTTGTCGTCATCGAGCGCCAGGTAGAGCGCGTGCTGCGTGGCCGGCGAGCGGTCGAACAGAATCAAGTACGTCAAGAAGACGTTCGCATATGGTGCGTGGGCAAGATAGGCGAGAGCATCTCGCTCGCGTGCGCTGGTCATGCGCTCGGTGCGCAGCATCAGTCGAGCTGTTCGACTACCAGCGGTTTGCTCGTAGGAGCCTTGCTTCCGCCGTCGGGTTCAACGGTAATTTCGATGGCGGTTACGTCCTTTGCGTCGACCGGAAGGGTCACGACCGCGACCCCATGCGCATCGGGCACGAAGGTCAGCGCCGGCGATAGCATCGTGCTATTCTTCGGCATCGTCCAAGCTTCGTAGACGCGCCCGTGGGGCGGCTGAGCGAGATCGTGCATCGTGATGTAGAGATGGCCGCGGATCCGCACCACTTGGCCTCCCGTGATGTCAAAGCGCTGCGCGCCGTCGTCCATGAGATCGGCAAGCGTGCCGCGTTCGCTGGCAAGGTCACGCACCAGGCCGTTGGCACGTGCGCTCGAGAGGGCAAGGTGCGACTGCGCGGCCTTGAGCTGCTCGATTAATGAGAGATTGATCAGCGACAGCGTAACTGCGACGGCGAAACAAACTGCAGCAACCAGGTAGGCCGGCCACACGATCGGCCGTCGGCCGCGCGTCTGAGAATCCACAGGCCACTAACCTTCGCCTCGGCGAAGTTGCCGCCATGCAGGAATTGGTCGAACGTCTGCGCGGCATGCGGTCGGTACTGGTACTAACCGGCTCCGGAATTTCGGCCGAAAGCGGCCTGCCGACGTTTCGCGGCGTCAACGGCCTGTGGCGCACGCATCGCGTTGAAGAGCTGGCATCGCCGCAAGGCTTCGCGCGCGATCCGCAGTTGGTGTGGACGTGGTATAACGAGCGCAACGCTGCACACCGGCGTGCGCAGCCGAACGCCGGTCACTATGCGCTCGCGTCGCTCGAAGAACGCTATCCCGATTTTACGCTCGCGACGCAGAACGTCGACTCACTGCATCTGCGCGCGGGCTCGCGCAACGTGCTCGAACTTCACGGCGCGCTGCGCACTGCACGCTGCACCGGATGCGACGAACGCATGCCGATCGATTCTCGTGGCCTTGCGCTCGATAGCATCGAGCACGCATGCGGCGGGCGTATGCGCCCGGATATCGTCTGGTTTGGCGAATCCTTGCCGCGCGAGGCCTGGGAACGGGCCTGCGCGGCTGCGGATCGCGCCGAGGCGATTCTGGTCGTGGGTACGAGTGCGGTGGTGTACCCCGCCGCGGCGCTCGCGACGCGCGGGAACGCCTTTGTTGCCGAGATCAATCCCGAAGAAACCGCCATCAGCGATCGCGTCGATTGCGTGGTGCGCGGTACCGCGGCGACCATTTTGCCAAAATTGCTCGAGCAACTCTGAATCGGCTCGGCGCTCGCCGATACCCTGACTATGAGCCTATCAAGAGCCCGCTTTATCGTTGCCTCGAGTCTGGGTGCCGGCGCTGGCGTGCTGCTGGAGAGACTCGTTGCTCGCGCTGCGAGCGCCGACCCCGGCGATCTCGACACGCTCAATGCCGCGATTGAACTCGAGCGTGCCGGCATCAAAGCATACGACGACGCCGCATCGACCAAGCTGCTTTCGCCCAAGGTGCTCCAGGTGGCCCTCCTTTTCAAGCGCGATCACCAAACCCACCTTACCGCGCTGATTGCCGCGGTAGAGAGCGGCGGCGGTATCGTCACCGACAAGACGGCACATCTCGACTATCCCAAACTCGCGACCGAAGGCGACGTATTGTCATTTGCGCAAGGCGTCGAAGAGAAGGCTGCGAGCACGTACCTCTCGGTCATCCCCGAATTCAAGGACCGCGAACTTGCGCAAGTCGCGGCATCGATTATGGGTATCGAGACCATTCACGTCGGAATTCTCGCGCAAGCGCTCAACGCGTTTCCGCCGTACCCGGGTGGTTTCGTAAAATAAGCGATGCGCTTTGATTTCGTCGCGCGCTTTGCGGCAGTACTGCTCGTGTGTGCGATCGGCATCGCCGCGGCCCTCTCGTTTTTCTTCGCGCGCGCGCACCTCGATGCACTCAAGCGCGATCTGATCACGACGGCCGTCGGCCAGGCAAGCGCCGCCCTCCAGCCGTCGATCGAGCGGTACGCAGCGGGAGGAAGCATGAACGCAAGCGCTCGAGCTGACGTCGAGCAAGCCGCGCGCAACGTCGAGGATTTCAACCCGCTCGTGCGCAGTGTGCGCGTCTATGCGCCCTCCGGCGCCCCGCTCTATCCGCCGGCTGGTGCACCGGTCGCCGCGTATGCCAAAGCGGCGATCGCGCAGCAGAACGTCGTCCAATCATCCGCGCACGCTGCCGGCGGGGAAACGCTCGTTACTGCCTACGTGCCACTTGTCGGTCCCTCGGGACGCTACGTTGCCGTTGCCGCCATTGATGTCTCGGTCGGTCAAATCCAAGCGCAGGCAGGCGAGGAAACCAACTTCGTCGTCATTTCCACGCTGATCGCATGTTCGGTCATCTTTCTCTCCCTGCTCACGTTGGCGGCGGCGGCCCAGCGCGAACTCAATCGCCGCCGTCGCGCGGCCGAGACGACGTTCTTGCAGACGATGCAGGGCATTGCGACGATCGTCGACCAGCGCGATCCGTATACCGCCGGTCATTCGCACCGAGTGGCCGAGTACTCGGTCTTGGTTGCCGAACAATTACAGCTTTCTCGTACCCTGATCGAGCGTGTGCGGTGGAGCGCCTTGCTTCACGATCTGGGAAAGATTGGTATTCCCGACGCGGTGCTGCTCAAGCCCGGACCGTTTAGCGAGCTCGAGCGCGAGATCATCAATCATCACCCTTCGATCGCGCGCGACATCCTCGGCGAAGTCGATGCCATGGCTGAGATCGTGCCGTGCGTGCTGCACCATCACGAACGCTGGGATGGCCGCGGATACCCGATGGGCTTAGCCGGCGAGGCCATACCATTGCTTTCGCGGGTGATCGCGGTGGCCGACACGTTCGACGCGATGACGACGGACCGGCCTTATCGCGCTGCGCTCGCGATCGAGGAAGCGCGACGGCGCCTGCGCGAGGGTGCGGGCAGTCAGTGGGACGAGCGCTGCATCGCTGCAATGATCGGATTGATCGACAGCGGGAGCGTCAAGCCCCCTACCGAGCACGTCCGTCAGTTCGGCCAACGTCTCAGTGTGGGCGACGTATATCGAGCGTGATATCGGCGCCATCGTTTGCGACGTCGATGGTCCTCAGGCGTTCGCCGTGCGCGAGATCCCAGGCGTGTAGGACATATTTTCCCGCTGGGACGCCGCTCAAAGCATACGTTCCGTTCGAGCTTATTGCGTAGGGGCCATCGGCGACAATGATCGTGGCGTGCATCGACGCGTGAATGTGACAGTGCACGTCGATGATACCGGCGTTTGGAAACGGCACCTCTTTGCCGGGTCCGGTGTCGTAGAAACCGATATCGAACGGATCGGCCGGCGACGTCGAATAGATGCTGTGGAAGAACGGGTCTTCGTTCGGAAAGCGCACAGTCGAACCGACCGGTATCACCGTGAGTGGCGGAATGAAGGTGCGATCCTTGTTGGTGAGTGTCGCCTCGATCGGTTTGGGCGCCGCCTTCGGCGCGCTGACCCACACGACGTCGGCATCGGTTGCGCCGTGCACGGTAGCCGCCGCCGCAACCAGTGGGAGCAGCGCGTTAAGGAGGCAGCTGAACAGGAGGGCCTTGATCGTCTTCATACGTCCCTATAACAGGCGGCGGTTCGGGTAGAGCCGGCGCGTCGTCATCGAGGCGTGAGAAGCGCCCAAACTCCGGCGGCGGCGCTGCGCCGGTGACGCGTTCGTCGATGGTGTGTTCGGGTTGCCGCGCCTCGGGTTCGATATACGAGTCGGGCTCGACGACCGTCGTTTCGGGTGGTTCGTACGAGCGCACGACGGTTTCGGTGAACGCACGCTGCGACGGCAGCGTCAGCAGCCGATCGTCGGCGGCGCGCCGCGTGAGGCCGCGAATGATGTAGGCGCTTTGCAGCTTGCGCAAGCCGCGCAGCGGCATTGCCGTTGTCGGAATGCCGACAAAGAGCTCGCGCACAACGTCGTAGGTTGCCTCTGAAGCGACGATTGCTGCGTTGAGATCTTCCGATGCGGCTTCTAGGCGGGCAGCGATCGCAACCGGATTTCCGACGATGGCAAATTCGCGCCGGTCCTTATAGCCGGAATCGCCGGCCACGATCTTGCCTGAATTGACGCCGAGGCCGATCGCGATGGGCTTACGGCCCGCCGATCGCCAGCGCGCTTCCATTGCGTCGATCATGCGCATGATGTCGAGGCTTGCGCGTAACGCGCGTTCTTCTTGAAATTTCTCTTCGACCAGGATCCCGAACGTCGCCATCACGGTATCGCCGCGCAGGCTCTCGATCATTCCGCGGTGCCGCTGTACCGCCTGGCCGACGATCGTATAAAACTCGTTGAGATAGCGCAGCGTCTCCGCCGGCGAGAGCGATTCAGCAAAGAGTGCGAAATTCCGGATGCGCGCGCACACGATCGTGGCGTAATACTCGCGCGCCTCAAACAGGCGCGCGTCTTTGCGCGCCAGTAAATCCTCGACGACCGGCGAGGGAACGTAGCGTGAAAAGAGCGCGAGCACGCGCCGATGTTCCTGGCGCGCAAACACGTACCGCTGGAAAAACATCCAAGCGTAATAAATCGCCACCCCGGCGAGTGCCGCAAGGGCGATGACCAATATGGCAGCCATCGAAGCTGTGAAATTCCCGAGGCCCCGCCGAGAAACCCGTCGTAAGAGGCGCGGATGGACGCTTTGGCGGCACTATGTGCGAAAATCCCCGGATTTCCGGGTTACGGGGATGCGGACGCTCGCCGCCTTTCCGACGAGGAGGTCCGGGCATATCTTGGTGAGGCGATGGCGGCGATCGGGCCTCGTCTTGGGTCGGCCGAGCCGCTGACCGAGCGCTACGATTCCACGTTGCTCCGCACGGAATTCATGAATCACGCCGCGTTTCGCATCTACGAATCGGCCAAGCTCGACGATGCACAGACCACTGCGATGGCGGCCGCCGATCTGGCTGTGGTCGGCTTTGGTGACGCTGCGGACGCGGTGGATGCAGGGTCCCTCGACAACTATCTCGATTCGGTCAACGCCACGCTCGACGAGCGCGACCGTCTTATGAAAACGAGCGCACCGGCTCCGACATAGCTTGCTAATGCGAGCAGGAACTGCTTTCCGCTGACGGCGACGGCCTCGGTGTTTGCTTCTTGTGGCCAAAGAGCCCGCCGGCGGCATTTGCAACCTCGCCGCCATAGCCCCCGGTCGCGCCGTTCACGGCATTCGTCGCCTGGTTTTGCGCCACGCTGACGATCTCGCCTTTGGCCGCGTCCCAGCTCGTCGGCACCCCAAAGTCCGGTGAAAACCGGTCGATCATCTGCTGTGTGATCGCCTGCACTTCGGTTTGCAACGCGCCGTTGACGAAACGCGCAGCGAACGACTGGCCGGCAACGAGTGTGAAGGTCTTGCCATTTGCGGCGGTCACCTGGACCGGCAGATTCGGATCGCAAACCTCGTAGACGTTGACGGTTAGATTATTGCCCTCGGCGTCGATGTCGCCTTCGGTCCCGCGAACGGCGACCTGGCCTGTGGCGGTCGCAAACGTGAAGTCCGCCTTCGCACCTTGCGGGTGTTGCACGATGAAGCGTACTTTGCCAACGACGACGAACTTGGCGCGCGCAATGGCCGTTTGGTCGAAGGCCGCGAGCTGGACCTTACTTTGCGAACCCACGAGCACGCGCGAACTGTCCGGAAGGCCGATCGCTGCTAGCGAATCAGCGCCTGTGATCGCGTAGTCTGAATCGTCGAGAACGGTGCTGGATTTCGGCGCGAGCGGGCTCGCGGAGGTACCTCCGTGCTGATAGCTCACGCTCCCGTGCATGTTTTGCAGCTCTTTGTCGTTTGCGGCGCGGGCCGGAAAAGCACACAAGACCGCGCCAAGCATCAACGCGGCGCGCAGAAAGAACGAGCGCGAGGACATCATGACGGAATAGTTTAACGCGGCCGTATGCTTGCCCCGCTGCTCGCGCTCGTAGTGCTGCACATCATTCCGCGACCGGTTTCGATTGCGGAGGGGACGTGCTCGATTGCGCCGCCGCATACTGCGCCGGCCGGTATCGACCCGGGCGCACTCGATGAATGGCAGGCGCGTTGGGATCCGCTTGCCATTTCGCGCGTGACCGAGGGGGTTGATTCGCCATTGCGATTCGTACGCGACGGATCGCTCGCGCCGCAGGCCTATCGGCTCGTCGTCACTGCGGGCGGCATCACCATCGCGAGTTCGGATTCGGCCGGCGCGTTCTACGGTGTAATGACGCTCGTGCAGTTGCCGGTACTCGAACGTGGCGCGTGGCGTCTGCCGTGCGTGCGCATCAGCGATGCGCCGGCGTTACGCTGGCGCATACTCTCCGACGATGTCTCGCGCGGGCCGCTGCCGACGATGCACTACTTCGAAGAGCGTATCCGCACGATTGCCGCGTTCAAAATGAACGGCTACTCGCCGTACATGGAGCACGTCTTCGCCTCGCCGACCGATCCGCTGCCTGCGTGGCCCGACGGCATCACGCCCGCGCAACTCCACGAACTTGACGTGTATGCGGCGCGCTATCACGTTGCGCTGATTCCCGAACAACAAACCTTCGCGCATATGCACAATACCCTGCGCCTCGAGCAGTACGCCAGCGCAGCGGACTTCCCGCACGGCTTTCTTCTCGACCCGGGCTCGACACTCGCAGCGGATTATTTGAAGCGAATCATCGGACAAGAGCTCGCAGCCGTACCGCGCCCGCCATTTTTTCACGTTGGCTCCGACGAGACGTCGACGCTCGGTGAGGGCACGACCGCAGACTACGTCGCATCGCATGGCGGACGGAGCGCCGTCTACGCCCAGCATATCAACGCGATGAACGCGCTAATAGCACCGTCCGGTGCGCGGATCATGCTCTGGGACGACGGTATCGAGCGCGACCCTTCGATCATGAAGCTGCTGCCGCGCAATGCCGTCATCGTGAACTGGCACTACGACGTGGAACCGAACTACGACAAATACATTGCGACGATCGCCGGCGGCGGCTTCGAGCAGATGGTCGCGCCGGGGGCGAGTAATTGGAGCCGGATCTTCCCGAACTTTGCCGATGCGCTCCCCAACGAGCAGCGGTTCATCGACGACGGAAAGCGCGCGCACGTGCTCGGACTTTTTGAAACGGTCTGGCACGACGACGGAGAGACGCTCTTCGAGGCCACGTGGTATCCGGTCATCTACGCCGCTGCGGACGCGTGGAGCAATGTCGACGGATTTGCGGACGATTTCCCGAGCGCGTTCTTCGGCGTCGACGATCGGCGCTATGCGCAGGACGAGACCTTGCTCGGATCGCTCGCGGATCGTCTTTCGCAGTTCAGCGACGACCTGGCGTGGGCGGATCCCTTTGGGCCGTCGGCAGAGGCCATGCAGAAGGTCGATCTGCGACAGTTCCGCCTCGACGCGGAACGCGTAGCGAGCGATATGGTCACAGCGCGTCCTCCGCTGCACGCGAATGCCGCCGCGGTAATGCTGCTCGCGGCGCTACGCTATGACGCGCTGGGCCGGCGCTATCAGATCGCGCGAGAAGTTCGCAACTACTACGCCGACGCGGCCGCCAACCCGAAGGACGCGATTCGCGATCTCTTCTGGTGCCGGTATTGGTTTTGGGAGCAGCGCGATACGGACGAACGTCTGGCGATCGAATATGCCAAGGCGTGGCGCTATGAGGATCGCGAAGATCATCTGGCAAGCAATCTCGAGCGCTACCATCTCGATGCGCAAGAGGCGATCCGGCGCGCCGATGCGATCGAGCGCGCGATCTACGACGATTACGTACCAAACAAGACGCTCCCGCCAATCGATACCGTGCTTGGTTTGCAACCGTGATCGCCGGCCTCGCCCTGCTGGCGGTTTTTTTCGTTTTCGCGTTTGCCATGTATCGCCGGATGATGCCGGCAATCGTCGCGCTGCCGTGCATGGCGCTGTTGATGATGCTCGTAACCGGCGTGCCGATCGCAGACGTCCCCAATCTTATCGTCAAGGGCGCCGCGTCGCTCGCACCGGTCTACGTAACCGTGATCTTCGGTGCGCTCCTTGCCCGCGTGACGTTGGATACGGGAATTGCGCGAGCGCTGGTCAACCTGGCCGCCGAGTACGGGGGCGAGCAGCCGTTGGTATTGGCGCTGTTGCTCTGCGCGGTGATCGCGGTGCTTTTTGTCTCGCTCTCAGGACTCGGCGCGATCATCATGGTCGGGTCGATTGTGCTGCCGATCATGATGACGACCGGCGTGCCGCGCGTTGTAGCTGCGACGCTCTTCCTGATGGCCTTTGCGCTTGGGTTCATTTTCAATCTGACGAACTGGCGGTTCTACACGCAGCTCTTCGGTGTGGTTCCGCAACAGATGACGCATTATGCGGTTATTCTCGCAGGAATCGATGCGATCGCGCTGGTGATCTACGCGGTCGTCTCGCTCGCGCGGGCGCGCGATTACGCAACGTGGGCGGTGCAGGTCGAGGATGAGCCGCCGGCGCCGCGCGTGCCGGCGATTGCGCTCGCAACCCCGATCTTGCCGATCGTCCTGTATTTCGCGCTGCATCTCGACCCCACGATCGCCTTTATCATCGCGGCGGTCTTCGGAGCTGTGGTCACGCGTGGGACGCGAACGGTCGAAACGCTCGTCGCTGCGGCGATTCGCGGCGTGGAGGACGTCGCACCGGCGGTATTGCTCTTCATCGGCATCGGCATGCTCTTTGTCGCCACGCAAGAGCCGCAGTTTCAGACGGCTGTGCGACCACTCGTGCAGGGCTGGCCGAACAATCCGGTCGCATACGTTGCGATCTTCGGTCTAGCCAGTCCGCTGGTGCTCTACCGCGGACCACTCAACCCGTTCGGTGTCGGCATCGCCGTCTTTACCGTGTTGCTTGCAACCCACGCGCTACCGCCGGTCGTGCTGGTTGCCGCGGTCATGGCGGTGGTGCAAGTGCAAAACGTGTGCGACCCGACCAACACGGCCAATGTGTGGGTCGCAAATTTTACCGGAACGCCGATCGATACCATCACCAAACGTACGCTCCCTTATCAAGTCGCGGTAGCGACGCTTGCCGTCGCGATCGTCGCGGTCGCCTCGCCGCAGCTCTTCGGCCTGCGCGCGTTCGCGTCGGCCGCAGCGCCGGTGCTTGCCGCTGCAACCGGACTCTATGCGCCGGCGAGCGCCGCACAGCACATCGCAGTCGACAACGACGGCTCCGGGGAAGCGGCGGCGGCGGCGCGGACGGTGATCGCACAGCTCAACCGGCCACCAAACGTGGCCTTCGCGTGGCACGGCAACGCCAATGCGACCGACTGTTCGGCCAAACCGTTTGCCGCCTACGTCCTCGTGAGCGCCTCGACGTTCCGGCTCATCGAAGGCACCGATCTCGATATCGGTCTTCGCCTGGAAGACTGCGGGGGATGGATCGTCGAGGAGTGGCACGATCATGCCATCGAGCCGGGCGCGCCAAGCGCCGCGCAGGCGCAGGCGCTCGCTGCCGACGGTGTGGCGCGCCTGACCTCATGGGCGTCGAGCGATCCGCGCGCTGCCTCACTCTTTGCGCGCGGCGTCGCGGTTGCGCCTGGGGAGGCCCCGGGCTACCTTTATACGTTGTTCAAGACGGTGGACGGGAACATGCGGGCGTACGTGCGTGCCGGCGGTCCGGCCTATGACGCGGGCCTGCGCACCGCCGATGTGGTCACGAAACTCGATGGGCGCTTTTGGTGGGAATACGGAACCTACCAAACCGAACAGCGTGTCTACGACGGCAAACCGCATACCCTCCAGATCCAGCGCGGTGCTCGTACGCTTGACATCGATGTAGGGGATAACTGATGACGACGATCGATCACGACCTCGCGGCGTACTGTAACGCGCATCACGACGCCTATCTCGAAGAGCTCAAGGCGTGGATCGCAATTCCGAGCGTGTCGGCCGATCCGGAGCATCGCGGCGACGTGCGCGCATGTTGCGAGCGGCTGGTCAATCGCATGCGCGGCATCGGGCTGGAGGCGCAGCTCCTTGAAACCGCCGGAAATCCGCTCGCCTACGGCGAGTGGCTGGGTGCGCCCGGCGCGCCCACGGTGTTGATCTACGGTCACTACGACGTGCAGCCCGCCGACCCAATCGAATTGTGGGAGACGCCGCCTTTCGAGGGACACGTGCGCGAAGGAAAGATTTATGGGCGCGGCGCGGTCGACGACAAAGGCCAGGTGCTCATGCATTTCGCGGCGATCGAAGCGCACATGCGCACGCGTGGCCGATTACCGATCAACGTCAAGGTCGTCGTCGAAGGCGAAGAAGAGATCGGCTCGCCGAATTTTGATGCAGCGCTCGCGCGCTATCGCGATCTCATTCGCGCGGACGTCGCGGTGATCAGTGACACCGCCGTTTTCTCCGAAAGTGTGCCGTCCCTGACCACGAGCGTGCGTGGTCTCGTGCACTGGGAGATCACGGTGCACGGGCCGGCCGACGATGCGCACTCAGGATACTACGGCGGCATCTTGGCCAATCCGATCGAAGCGCTCGCACGGATCATCGCCAGTTTCAAAGACGAGCAGGGGCGAATAACCGTGCCCGGCTTTTACGACGGCGTCCCCCAACTCGACGCGCTCGAGCGTCAAGAGATTGACGAGCTTCCATACGATGAAGCTTGGGAGGCCGTGCAGCTGGGCGTACCGGAGCTCTTCGGCGAGGCCGGATATCGACCGCTCGAACGAAATTGGTTTCGTCCGACGCTCGAATGTAACGGCATCTATGGCGGCTATCAGGGTCCGGGTGCAAAGACGATTATTCCCTCGTTTGCGCGCGCGAAGATTTCGGCGCGCTTGGTAGGTTCGCAAGAGCCGGCGCGAGTGCGCGAACTCGTGACGCAAGCGGTGCTTGCGGCGGCGCCGCGCGGCGTGCGAGTCGAGGTCGATTCGGGCGGCGACGTTCCGGCGGTCGTGCTTTCGCGCGAACACCCCGCCGCGCAAGCTGCCGGCCGCGCAATGCACGCGGGCTTCGGCTCCGTTCCGGTTTATATCGGCACCGGCGGCTCGATCGGTCCAGTCGCGAGCTTCGAGCGCGTTCTCAAGATCCCGCAGGTGATGATCGGTGTCGGACTACCCGACGACCACATCCACGCGCCCAACGAGAAGTTCGATCTTTCGCAACTCTTCGGCGGCATCGTGACCATGGCCACGCTCTACGACGAACTCGCGCGGGCATGATCGCCTGGCTGCTCGCGATTCCGGCGGTGCCGACGCCGCCGTCATTCTCGACGCCCAGCGCTGCGCCGATCTCCGAGCGTGCGGTCATTGAAGGCGGCCTCGGCGACGCAGCCGGACGCGCGAAGGCGCTGGGCGGAATGCTTGGCGTTACGATCATCGACGTGACTACGGGCGTAAGTGCGGCGCTTAACGGCGACGAAAACTTGCCGATGGCCGGCGTGCAACATTTGCCCATCGCGCTGCTCGTTTATCGCGCGGTCGATGCCGGGCGTCTCCAGATGACGCGCGACACGCACGGTCTGCTTTCGCGGATGCTCGACGACGACGACGACATCGCGGCAGATTCGCTGCTCGATGCATTGGGTGGAAGTGAGGTCGCGAACGCGCAGCTGCGCACGCTCGGCTATCCGTCCATCTTTCTCGCGCCGGGTGGCGCGGGGTACGCGACACCGGATGCCCTCGCCGCACTGCTTTCCGACTTCGTGCAAGGGAAACTGCTCAAGCCGGCTTCGAGCACGGCATTGCTGCGCGAACTCACCGACGTGCATCGCGCGTCCGGACGCCTGCGTGCCGGCTTCGCACCGAATGTGACCCTTGCGCACGTGTCCGGAACGCTGTCGGGCGGCGATGATGTGAACATCGCGACCGACGATGCCGGCGTAGCGTCGGTGAACGGCCGTACAGTCGTGGTCGTCGCGATGTTGCAGGCTGCGCACGGCGGCGATGCGCGTCGGGACGCGCTGATCGCCGGCCTGGCGACGACCGCGACACGTGCGACCGGCATCAATCCGTGACATAGCGGGCTTACTCGCTTGCTGCGTAGACCGACACGCAGTTCGCGAAATAGTCCGTCGATGATACGATGATGTTCGCAAAGGAGGAGTCTATGTCGCGAATTGCACCTGCACTGGTCATTATTGGCTTACTTTTCCTACTGGTGGCGCCTCGTTTAGAGGCCCAGGGCGCTTGGCCTACGTCACAGTCGTATACCAACGCGGCGAGTGACAATGGGAATTGGATACTTCCGGCTCGCAGCTACAGCGGTAACCGATACGTGCCTTCGGCACAAATCAGCACGGCAGCCGTGGCAACGCTGCACAAGGCGTGGTCCACGCCGGTCGACGCGCGCGGCCCACTCGAAGTCTCGCCGATCGTTTGGCACGGAACGATGTACGTCACGTCGTCGCACAACGACGTGTACGCACTCGACGCTAAGACCGGCGCGCTCAAGTGGCACTTTCCTTACAAGCCGCACGTCATTGCGTTCTCGGCAAATCGCGGCGTCGCACTTGCCGGCGGAAATGTTTACGAGGCGACGCTCGACGGTCATCTGATCGCACTTAACGCAACGACCGGAAAGCTGGTGTGGAACGTTCTCGCGGCGCACGATCCACGCAATACGTTCTTCACGATGCAGCCCGTTCCGTACGGAAACATGTTGCTGCTCGGCGCCTCGAACGGCGACTGGGGCGGGATCGGTTATCTGAGCGCCTTCGACGCAGCGACGGGTAAGCGCTTGTGGGATTGGTACACCATACCCGGACCGGGCGAACCCGGTCACAACACCTGGAGCGGTGACTCCTGGAAGCGCGGGGGCGCAGCAATCTGGAGCGGCGTTGCAATCGATCCGTCGACGAACACCCTCTACGCGGATCTCGGCAACCCGCAGCCGGACTTCCTCGGGACGATTCGCGCGGGTGCGAACCTGTACAGCAACTCGATGGTTGCACTCGATATCAGCGGTTCTAAACCGAAGATGAAGTGGTATCACCAGTTCATTCCGCACGACACGCACGATTGGGATCCCGCCATGCCTCCGGTTCTGTTTACCGGAAACGTCGGCGGCGCGTCGCGAAGTCTCGTTGCGTCCGGCGACAAGGGCGGTAACTTCTGGGTCCTCGATGCCGGAACCGGAAACGTCGTCTATCATCTCGCGGTGAGCACCCAGCGCGGCCAAAACACCCAGCCGAGTAAGGCCGGCGACATCGCCTGTCCCAACACCAACGGCGGCGTTGAATTCAACGGCGGGAGCTATCTGCCCGAGACCAACGCGTTTTACGTGCCGAGCGTCGACCAATGCGGCATCTGGACATCGCCGGGAACGGCGGTATATCTCGCGGGCCAGTTCTACCTCGGGGGTGCGTTCCCCAAACTCTACGGACCGAGTACCGGCTACATGAGCGCCGTCGACATCGGTACCGGGAAGTTCCTGTGGCGCAAACACCTGGCGTTTCCGCAGATCGGTGGCGCGCTGTCGCTTTCCAGCGGCATCGTCTTTACCGGTGGCGTGAACGGGGACTTTAGGGCCTACGATGCTAAAACCGGCAACGTATTGTGGCACTATCCATTGGGACTGACGATCCAAGCGCCGGCGACCTATTACGAACTCGACGGGAAGCCGTACGTCGTCGTTGGAGCAGGCCCGGCAGGTGTGAACTTCGCCGATCCGCGCTTCGGGCAGGGTGCTCCGACGCTCGAAGGCAGCTATACGCATCCGGTGAAGGCGGTCATCACCGCGTTTACCACGCCATAGTGAGGAAGGCTTCGATGCGCACGTTGGCCGCGTTGCTCGTCTTCGCGATGACGCTCGCGCGTGCAACGTCGGCGCAGTCGCTGCGCGACGACCACGGCAGCGCGCTCGCGGCGCTCGCCGACGTACAGGCGGCAGTCGTTGCGATCGTGCGCATCGAGGACGGAAACGAAATCGGCCGTCCCGCATATCAGGGCGCGGCGCGCCGCGCCCTCGACGCGGTCGACGGTGCACTCAGTCATGTCGATACCATGCTCGATCAACGCGCAACACCACGATGGCAGGCCGCCGTTGAAGGTGCAAAAGTCAACCTCCTCGAGGCGCAGGAAAACCTCAAGGATGCGATCGGCGAGCGCGAGATGGAAGATTATCAAACCGATCTCACGCGCACGCTGGCTAGCCTTGCGCTCGCAGTCGGGCGACCGTCGCAGGACGGCGTCCTCGGCGGCCTCAGCGGTGCGCTTGCAAACACCGACCTCGCCGTACCGGCGGGAGCGACGCGCGTTGACGGTTGCGCCGCTCTCGCGCGCTCCCCGGCCTACGGCGTGATCGCGGGGCAGTTGGTGTACGTTTCGCTCCCGCGCGCGGCAGCGGCGGCGCAGATCCCAACGAATCTCGACGTACGGTCGGTTAGCGTCCACGGCGACGACGTCGTGCTCTATACCATGCACGCCTCGGCCTGCAAACTTCAACGCACGAGCGATATCGCGATGACGTCACCGCCCGCTCCTGCTCTTTACACTTCAACGCAAGCTCACGCCGGCAAAATCGTCTACGCGCGATATTGCCTGCAGTGCCACGGCGCCGACCTTCAAGGCACCGCCGGCCCGGCAGTTGCCGGCACGGAGTTCTTGAAGAACGCCAAGTTCGATGGTTGGACGCTCAACGACGTACGAACGACGGTCTTCCTAAACATGCCGTTCTCGAATCCGGGTTCGCTCACGCCCAAGCAGTACGCCGACGTGATGGCCTTCCTGCTCGCATCGAGCTGCTACCCCGCCGGAGCGACGCCGTTTCCGCAAGTCGCGCGAGCTTCGTTTGCGTCGATTCGCATCGCCCCGATCGCCGGTGTGCATGCAACCAATCCAAAGATCGGAACCTGTGCCGTCAAATAACGCGCCGCGGTGAATAAGCTTCGTATCGGCGTCGACGTCGGCGGGACTTTCACCGACGTCGTCGCCATCGATGCGGCGTGCGGCGAATTGGTGGCGCGTGTCAAGGTGCCGACCACGCATGACGCACCCGAAGGCGTCGCTGCCGGCATCATCGCGGGCATCGAGCAAATGTTGGCCCAAAGCGGCGTTGCGTCCGCCGACGTAGCATTCATCGCGCACTCGACCACACAGGCGACCAATGCATTGCTCGAGGGCGACGTCGGGCGCGTCGGCGTCGTCGGGCTCGTGCCGTTTGGCGGTTGGCTCGCTCGAGCGCAAATGCGCTTCCGCCCGGTGGTGCTTTCGCCCGGCGTCTCGTTCGCGCCGCGTATCGCGTTCACGCCATCGCGCGATGCGCAGGCGCTCGACCGTCTTCTCGAGACGTTTGCTCGCGATGGGATCGAGGCGGTCGCGGTGAGCGAACCGTTCGGCGTCGACCGGCCGGCACGCGAACGTGAAGCGGTTCGTGCCGCACGCGCCCACGGCATGCTCGCGACGAGCGGGCACGATGTGACCGCCGTGTATGGGTTGCGCGCGCGCACGCGCACGACGGCACTCAACGCGGCGATTCTGCCGAAGATGGTACGGACCGCTGAGATGACGCGCGCAGCGGTGGAGCGCGCCTCGATTGCTGCGCCGCTGATGATCATGCGCAGCGACGGCGGTGTGATGGACGTGCGCGAAGTCATGAGGCGACCCATCCTGACCATGCTCTCGGGCCCCGCAGCGGGCGTTGCCGGCGCGCTTTTGTACGAGAACGTCACCGACGGCATCTTTCTTGAGGTCGGCGGTACCAGCACGGATTGCTGCGTGATTCGCGGCGGCCGCCCGCAGATTCGCTCGGCGCGCATCGGGGGCCACCGCACGATGCTGCACACGATCGATTCGCGTACGCTTGGGATCGCCGGCGGCAGTATGGTGCGACTGGATGCGCGCGGTATCGCCGACGTCGGGCCGCGCTCGGCGCATATCGCCGGTGCCCGCTACGCCGCGTTTTGTGACGCGGCGGATTTCGTCGATGCGCAATTGCAACGCTTTGCGCCGTCGACGCACGATCCCGGGGACTACCTGCGCTTCGTGCTGCGCGACGGTACCTACGCAACGCTGACGCCGACCTGCGCGAGCAACGTACTCGGCTTGGTTCCCGAAGAGGCCTTCGCGCGCGGAAACGCAGGGGCTGCCCGCGCGGCGTTTGCGCTGCTGGCCCGTGAGTTCGGCGGCGACGCCGAATCGCAGGCGCGCCGGCTGCTCGAGCTCGCCGGTGCAAAGCTGCACGCCTGCATCGAGACATTGATTGCCGAGTATGAACTGATCCACGACCGGCTGGAGCTGGTCGGCGGCGGCGGTGGGGCGGCGGCGTTGGTGCCGTATGTTGCGGAGCGCTATGGACTGCAGCATCGGATTGCGCGCGACGCGGAAGTCATTTCACCGATCGGCGTGGCGCTGGCCCTGGTGCGCGACGTCGTCGAACGAACCATCGTGAATCCTGCGCCGGAAGATATCGTTCGCATCCGCCGCGAAGCGGCGGATCGCGTGATCGCCGCGGGTGCGGCGCCCGATCGCGTTGAGGTAAGCGTAGAAATCGATGCGCAGCGCAATCGCGTGCGCGCAACGGCCTCCGGCGCGACGGCGATGGTTGAAGCTGCCGCTGCTCCGAGCGTACTGCACGTCGAACGAAATGGCGAGGAGGTGCGCATTGTCGACGAACGCGGGGTCGTGCGCCTCGTGCTGCGCGGTGCGCGCGCTGCGCAGGCGACTGTGGGCGATCTCGATCGAGAGCTCGAGGCGGCGATGGAATCGGCAACATCGTTCGGTGACGTCGGGCGAGCGCTTCCTGAGCTCTACATTCTCCATCGCGGCCGCATCGCCGATTTGCGCGGTCTCGGGAGCATCGAGCAGGCGCGCGCGCTAGTGCGCGAGGAAGTCGCCGGGCGCGACCCGAGCGAGGCGGTGACGATTATCACGGTTAAGCGGCGCGCATAGTCCGCATGACGCGCCCCTCCCGCGTTGTTGCCGCTGCGACGGTGCTCTATGCGCTAGTTTTTTTTGCGCTCGGTGTTGACCGCTACGTCACGTTTCATTCCGGCGCCGACCTCGGGCTCTTCACGCAGAGTATCGTGAATTATGCGCATGGCATGTATAACACGCGTGAAGGCTGGGGCCATTTCGCGTATCACTTCTCGCCGATTCTCTACCTCTGCGTGCCGTTCGTACTGCTTGCGCACTCGGCGCTGGCGCTGGTTGCGATTCAGGCGGTCGCGACCGCGCTCGTCGCTCCGGCGCTGTATCTGATCGCACGGCGGCGCACGAGCGACGCGAACGCCGCGGCCTTGGCTTGCATCGCGCTCCTCTATCCGCCACTGCAAGGTGTTACTTTCACGGACTTTCACGAGATCGGCCTTGCGCCGGCCGCAATCGCGTGGTTGCTCTGGGCGATCGACGCGCGCCGCTTTGCGATCGCCTATCTGTTGTTGGCCGTCGTGCTCTCGATCAAGGAAGACATGGCCATCGCGATGGTGTGGCTGGGGCTCGCCGGTATGATCTACTTTGCCCGAAAGCACGAGCGTGACGGTTTCGTCTTTAGCGCAGTGGTTGCCGGTATCGCGGCGGTGACGTTCGTCGCGTTCTTTGCACTGGTGGTTCCGGCGGCGGGCGGCGGTGCGTTGTGGCGGCCGCACTGGCGATACGACTGGTTCGGCCAACCCACCATGTCGTTGGCTGCGCAGTTCCTCGCGCGCTTCACCTATCTCTTAGAAGCCTTCGTGCCGCTGGCATTCGTCCCGTTTCGCTCGCGCGTGCTGCTGCTCGCGCTGCCGGGCTTTGCCGAGGTGCTCGGGTCGCGCTGGGCGCTGGCCTACACAATGGGACAACATTATCCCGGCGCCTGGATAGCGTTTGTCTTGGTTGCGTTCGTCATCGGCGCCGCCGATCTGCTCGAAGGCGCGCCGCGCGCGTCACGACGGTGGGTGCTCGGCGCGCCGGCCGCGCTTTGCACGCTCACGCTGCTCGTCGCGAACCCGCTACACTTGGGACATTTTCTCGGCGTACCCGATGCGCGCGACGCCGCGCTTAACGCGATGATCGCGAAGGTGCCGCGTACCGCGACGGTGGGCAGTTTCGACGAAGTCTACGCGCATCTCGGTTTTTACCCGGGCGCGCGAATCGGTATCACCGGATATCCGCAGTACGTCATCGCCGACGATGCTTATGCGTCGGCCGCTTGGGACGGGAAGATTCTCCCGCGCTTACGCGCGGCGGTGCGGCGCGGCGTCTACGCGCCGATCGCGCGGCAAGACGGGATTACGCTTTACCAGCGAACGAGAACGACTAATTGACGGGTGGTTGCCGTACTGCGACGCCTTCCACATCTTGCAGCGCTACGGTGCTCATGCGCCGTCCGTAGGCGAAGTAGAGAAGCAGCCCAAGGACAGCCCAGACCAGATACGCGAGCCAGACGAGCGGTATCCCCAACACGTATGGATTGCCTTCTTTCAGGAAGTAAATCATTACGAGCGCGGAGAGCGACGAAAGAATCGGTAGGAAGTACGGGCCGAGGGGAATTGTGAATTTTCCGACGAGTTCCGGATGGCGCTTTCGTAGTACCGGGACCGCGATCCCGACGAGGACGAACGCCACGAGCGTTCCCATGTTCGTCGCCGAGCCCAGGATCCCAATCGGGAAGAATGCGCCAGCGGCGGCAATTAGGATACCGAAGAAGATTTGCGAGAACATCGGCGTGCGCCATACTGGATGCAGTTTGGTGAAGCTCGGTGGAATCAATCCGTCGCGCGACATTGCGTAGAAGACGCGCGTTTGTCCGAACATCATGACAAGCATAACGGTCGTCAGGCCGGCGATCGCGCCGAATGAAATGATCAGTCCTGCCCATGGCAGCCCGACGTAGTTCATTGCAAAAGCGACCGGGTACGCGACGTTGAGCTTGAAGAATGGCACGATGCCGTCAAGCAGCGCTGCAACGATGATGTAGAGCACGGTGCAGACTGCAAGACTTGCGATGATGCCGATTGGCAAATCGCGTCCGGGGTTGCGCGCCTCTTCCGCCGACGTCGAGACTGCGTCGAACCCAATGTATGCGAAGAACATGAACGCTGCGCCGCCAAGTGTGCCGGCCCAACCAAACGGGAAATAGCCGCCTAGCCCAGCTTGCGGCCCCGCCGGGAGATGATAGTTGGCGGGATCGACATGGCCGAAGCCAATCGCGATAAAGAACAGCACGACGAGCACTTTGAACGCAACGATCCAGGAGTTGACAACGCCGGACTCCTGCGTGCCGCGCACGAGCAGCGCGGTGATCAGCAGAACGATCACCGCGGCCGGAAGGTTCGCGATTCCGGGCGTTGGGTCCCAATGACTGTGAAGCCACTGGGCGGGGATATTCCAGTGGAATAGCTGCAACATGATGTTCGCGAAATATCCTGACCATCCGACGCTCACCGTTGCCGCGCCAAGCGCGTACTCGAATACCAGGCCCCATCCGACTATCCACGCAAGAAACTCGCCAAGGGTCGCATACGTGTATGTGTACGCGCTTCCCGAGATCGGGATCTTGCTCGAGACTTCGGCGTAGCAGAGCGCTGCCAGCGCGCTCACGATTCCGGCGATAATGAAGGAGATCGTGAGCGAGGGGCCGGCGCGCGTCGCCGACGCGACACCCGTCAGAACAAAGATGCCCGTGCCGATGATGGCACCGATCCCCATTGCGGTTAGCGCCCACGGTCCCAGCGACCGCTTCAATCCATGCTCTTGATTGGCGCCTTCGGCGAGGATGCGCCCGAGCGGTTTCACACGTTGCAGCATTAAGGCAGCGGAATACTTGTCATAACAGGCGTAGACCTGCGTGGTGAGTACCGCAGGGGCATATGACGTCCTCGTGATCGGCGGCGGCAATGCCGGATGTGCGGCAGCATTGGCGGCGGCTCGTCACGGCGCGCGCACGCTCTTGATCGAGCGCTACGGGTTTCTCGGCGGCACCGCGACGGCCGCGATGGTCGGACCTTGGATGACGTTTCACTCAGGGACTCAGCGCATCGTCGGCGGCATCGCACAAGAGATCGTCGAGCGCTTGATGCGCCGCGGCGCCTCGCCCGGCCACATTGCCGACTCGTCGGATTACGTCCCAACGATTACGCCCTTCGATCCCGAGATTCACAAGGCGCTGCTCTTTGAAATGACGCGCGAAGCCGGCGTCGAGCTGCTGCTGCACGCTTGGTTTCTGGGCTCCCACGTCGAGGGCGATCGCGTCGTCGGCGCGAGCGTCGCCACCGTCGGCGGCGGACGGAGCTATCGCGCGCGCATCACCATCGACGCGACTGCTGACGCCCACGTCGCCGCCTCGGCCGGTGTGCCGACACAACAGGGCGACGCGCAAGGACGTGTGCAGCCGGCAAGCCTCATGTTTCGTTTGAGCCACGTCGATCTGTCGAAAACGGCGACTTACCTGCGCATGCACGCCGATCAAATGCGGACCTCGCTCAAGGCACACGAGCGGACCGCGCATACCTTAACTGCCGTCGCGGGACTGTACGAGCTCTGGTCGCAGGCGCAGCAAGACGGCCTCGTCGACGTTCCGCGCGAGCTCGTCTCGTTCTTCATCTCACCCTATCCCGACGAAGTGACCGTGAACATGACGCGCGTCACGAACGTCGACCCGCTGGATCCGGTCGATCTCACGCGCGCCGAGGTCGAATCGCGCCTGCAGGTGATGCAGCTGCTGCAATTCTTCCGCGAGCGCGTGCCCGGCTTCGAAAATGCGCGCATCGCCGCAACCGGCACGCAAGTCGGCATTCGCGAATCGCGGCGCATCGAAGGGCGCTATACCTTGACCGCCGACGACGTGATGCACGCGCGACAGTTTCCCGATGCGATTGCGCGCAGCGCTTACCCAATCGACATTCACAATCCATCCGGAAGCGGGACGACCACGCACCGTCCGCCGCCGGGATCGAGCTACGAAATTCCCTATCGGTGTCTGGTGCCGATCAATCGCGAGCAATTGCTGGTTGCCGGCCGCTGCATTTCGACGACGCACGAAGCACTCGCCTCGACGCGTCTCACCCCCACCGTCATGACGCTTGGGCAAGCCGCGGGAACGGCGGCCGCCATCGCCAGCGAGCGCAGCGAGATGGTCTCGGAGCTCGATACCGATCTTTTGCGTTCGACGCTGATGGCAGACGGTGTCGATTTGCGCAGGACGGCGTGAACGCCGCGCTGGAAGCTGCCCGCGCGTATGACGTCGCCGTGATCTTTGCCGATCTCGGCGATTGGGGAGCGACGGAGTTGCGGTCCGAGTACGACCCGCACGGCCCGGTGATTCGCATCAACAATCGTGTGACGATGCGCGAAGAACTCGTCGCGCGTTGCATCTACCACGAGCTCTACCACCATCGCGAGGCAATCGGTGAGGTGCGGCGTCAGGGCGGCCGCCGTGCGCGTGAAGCCGCCGCGGATGCATTTGCGCGCGCGCAGATGCTGCAACGTTGATGATGCTCTTCGCGGGGATCGATGGTGGACAGAGCGGTACCACGGCGGTCATCGGCGATGGCCGGCGGCTGCTAGCTCGCGGAACGAGCGGACCGGCCGATGAGGTCGGCGCCTCGGCGGACTCGACGCGATTGCGCGATGCGCTCGAAGGTGCGCTTGCCGATGCGCTTGCAGGCGCGAACCTTCCGGCGGATTCCTACTTCGATGCAATCGTCGCCGGCGTCTCGGGATATGAGGGGCGCACCTACGGCATGCCGCCGCGTCTACCGGCGAAGCGATTCACCCTCATGCACGACGCGCCGATTGCCCATGCGGGAGCGCTCGGCGGCGAACCGGGCATGGTCGTGATCGCCGGAACGGGATCGGTTGCCTACGCTGTAGCGCGTGACGGCCGCACGAAGATGCACGGCGGCTGGGGCTATCTTTTTGGCGACGAGGGCAGCGCGTTTTGGATCGCGCGTACGTACGTCGAACGGGCCATCGCCGATGAAGCACGCGCATCGGCGGCGCTGGACTATTTCGGTGTCACGAGTTTGCGCGAACTCGCACGGGCCTTCTACAGCGGCGCGATTTCGCGCGACCGCTTCGCCTCGTTCGCTACGGTCGCGCTCGCCAGTGAAGACGTCGCCGGAGCGGCCGCGCGTGAACTGGCCGCGCTCGCTGCCGGCGCGGTGCTCGAGCGGCCGTGTACGATTGCTTTTGCGGGCGGCTTGATCCGCAATGAGTCCTTCGTGCGGCGTCTGCACGATGCGACATATTCGCTCCTCCCCGATTGCGTGCTGGTCGAGCCGCTGGCTGACCCAGCCGAAGGTGCGCTCATTTTGGCCCAGCGGCAATGGCAGTGAAGACACTCGATCGTTTGCGCGGCCGCCTCATCGTCTCGGTCCAGGCGTGGAGCGGGTCGGCGATTGACGATCCGCTCGTTCTCGCGGCAATGGCGGACGCGGCGCAGCGCAACGGTGCGGCGGGCGTACGGATGCAAGGTATCGCGAATCTGCAAGCGGCGCGCGCGCGGCTGCGCGTGCCGATGATCGGCCTCATTAAGGTAGATTATCCCGGATTCGCGCCCTACATTACGCCGACGCTTGAGACGGTGCGCGAGGTCGCAGCGTGCGGTGTAGAGATCGTCGCGCTCGATGCAACTTTGCGGCCGCGTCCCGACGGCTCCACGATAGCGACCCTCGTCGCCGCGATCCACGATGCGGGCTGTCTTGCGATGGCCGATTGTGCGAGCGCCGGGGATGCGCTGGCGGCGCTCGCCGCCGGCGCGGAGATCGTCGCGACGACCCTGTGCGGCTATACCGATGATACCGAAGGAACGCCCTTGCCGGCGCTCGCTCTCACCAGAGAGCTGGCGGAGCTTGATGCATTTGTCGTTGCCGAAGGTGGCGTGCACCGTCCCGGCGACCTTGCGGCCGCGTTCGACGCCGGAGCCGACGCGGTCGTGGTCGGGAGTGCGATTACGAATACCGACTGGCTCGTCGGGGAGTTTGCCGCCCGCACGCCTAAAGGGCTCCGGTAGCGCACAGTTTGGGGAGAGAGATTGTTGGTTGAGAATCGCGCTGCGGCCGCCTCGCTCGGCCGCGGTTTTTGGACTGTTACCGCGGTGCTTGCGGTCTTGTCGGTCATCGGCATCATCTATTGGGTGATCGCGCCGCTCGATACCGTAATGCCGATCGTCGCCGCGCAGCCCGGCGAACAAGTCGACGCGCTCCTACGCTTCATGGCAGCCTCCGGCACGGCGCTCTTCATTTTTGTCGGCGGGTACCTCATCTATTTCTCGATCGCGTTTCGCGCTAAGGCCAGCGATGGCCCCGACGCGATCGGCGTGCAGGTTCACGACAACCACGTGCTCGAGTTCTGGTGGACGCTGATTCCGACGCTCTTCGTCGCGTTGCTCTCGATCTTGAGCGTGAGGATTTGGTACCAAATTCAGGTCGCGCAACCGCCCAATGGCCTGGTTGTCGAATCGCTAGGCCACCAGTGGTACTTCACCTTCCGTTATCCGCAGATCAACGGTGAAGTGACCGATGAGATGCACCTGCCGATCAACCAACCGGTGGTGCTCAACGTCACTTCGTCCGACGTGATCCACTCGTTCTGGGTGCCGGCTTTTCGTTTGAAGGCGGACATGATCCCGGGACTGATCAATACGATTCGCTTCACGCCCACGCGCGTCGGCCGCTATCCGATCATCTGTACCGAGTTCTGCGGCACCGATCACGGCATGATGAACGCGCAGGTGCCGGGCGTAGACGGGAAGCCGAATCCGAGCGCACAGTGGCTGGTCGTCGATACGCCGGCCAATTTCCAGAAGTGGTATCACGGCTGGCAAGTCCGCAACGCGAACGTGAGCAATGCGCTGCCGACGACGACCGGCACCGTCAATCTGGCCGGCGGCGATGCTACCGCGGGACAGGCGCTCTTCGCGCAAAAGTGCAGTGCCTGCCATGCGCTCGGGCCGTTCTCGCAGCGGATCGTCGGTCCGGGACTCAAAGGCGTGTTGCACGATCCATCGCATCCCAACCTCGTCGACGGCGACCCCGCCACACCCGCCAACGCCGCAACGATTTTGGAAAAAGGCTTCACGGGCGACCTGGGCCACATGCCGGATGCGACGCAAAACGGGCTTTCCGACAAAGATATCGCCAACCTCGTCGCTTATTTGAACACGTTGAAGTAATCCGGGAGCAATAGACCAGTCATGTCAGCAACAGCGGTACATGCCGGCGGCATCGCCGACCATATTCACCCCGAGCCGCAAGGCTTCGTTCGGCGGTACATCTTCTCGATCGATCACAAGATCATCGGAATTCAGTACCTCATCACCGGCTTCGTGTTCTTAATCCTCGCCGGAATGCTCGCCGAAGTCATTCGCACCCAGCTCTTGCAAGCCAACGGCGGCTTCGTGAGCCCCGACGTGTACAACGAGGTCTACTCGATGCACGGGTCGTCGATGGTGTGGCTGGTGATCATTCCGCTGATAACCGGCGGCTTCGGTAACGTGATCATGCCGCTGCAAATCGGGGCGCGCGACGTTGCGTTCCCGTGGCTGAACATGATCAGCTTTTGGATCTTCCCGGTTGCCGGCCTCATGCTGTACTCGTCGTTCCTGATCGGCGCACCGGTCGCGGGGTGGACCGAGTATCCGCCGATGTCGCTGCAGGCGGGTCCAGGCACGTCGATGTGGGCCGCGGCAATCTTCTTGATCGGCGTGAGTTCGACGCTGACCGGTATCAACTTCGTGGTTACGATGTATCAGATGCGCGCGCCGGGCATGACCTTCACGCGCATGCCGCTCTTCTGTTGGGCACAGCTCGCCACCGCCCCGTTGCTGATGATCGCGACGACGGCGCTGGCCGCAGCACTTGCCGCGCTCTTCATGGAGCGTCAGTTCGGCGTGCCCTTCTACGACCCGACCAAAGGCGGCAGCCCGATCATGTGGCAACACATGTTCTGGTTCTACTCGCACCCGGCGGTCTACATCATGGTGCTGCCGGCGTTCGGCATGATCTCCGAAATCCTACCGGTCTTCTCGCGCAAACCGATTTTCGGCTATAAGATGATCGCGTTTTCGTCGATGGCGATCGCGCTGTTGGGCTTCATGGTTTGGGCGCACCACATGTTCACCTCGGGGCTTGCGCCGTATCTGCAACTGCCCTTCATGATTCTCACCTTCTTGATCGCGATTCCGACCGGCGTAAAAATCTTCTCGTGGACGGCGACGCTGTGGGGCGGAAAAATTCACTTCACGACGGCGATGCTGTTTGCGGTTGGATTCGTCGGGCTCTTCGCCTTCGGCGGCATCACCGGCGTCTTTCTCGCCGCGGTGCCGTTCGATTGGCATGTGCACGGCACGTATTTCGTGGTAGCGCACTTCCACTACGTGCTGGTCGGCGGTTCGCTGATGGGCATTTTCGCCGGTACGTACTTCTACTTCCCGAAGATGACCGGACGGCTGATGAACGAGACGCTCGGGAAGTGGCACTTCTGGCTCTTCTTGATCGGCTTCAACGGCACGTTTTTGCCGCAACACTGGCTCGGGATGCTGGGCATGCCGCGGCGCGTTCCCGAGTACGATCCGCAGTTCCAGTTCTGGAACGACTTCTCGTCGATCTCGTCCTACCTCATGACCTTCGCGATCTTGCTGTTCTTCATCAACGTGCTCTATAGCATCCGCAACGGCAAGAAGTCGGGTCCGAATCCGTGGGGCGCCCGCACGCTCGAGTGGCAGATTCCGTCGCCGCCGCACTACTACAACTTCAAACACATCCCCACGGTCTATGGTTTGCCCTACAACTTTGGCCAGCCGTTACCGTACAAGGGGCTTGAGGAAGAATTGACCGACTCGCCCGTCCACGTGGGAGCGCACTAATGGCGGTTGCTTCACTTCCGCACGGCGCAGCCGTTCACGACGCTGTGGACCAGCTCTATGCCGACACGCGAGCGCTGCGCCTGCAGGGCATGCTGCTCTTCCTGGTGTCGGACTGCGTGCTGTTCTCGTCGTTCATCTTCGCGTATCTGTACCTGCGCAACAGCGGCCAGGGCTGGCCGCCGCCGGGCATCAGCCGGCTCGACGTAGCGTTTGCTTCATTGAACTCGGTCGTGCTCTTCGGCTCCGGCGCGACGATGCATTATGCGCTCGAGAATTGGAAGCACAACAACTTCAATCGCTATGCGATGTTCATGCTCGCGACGATCGTCCTGGGTATTGGTTTCCTCTCCGGTCAGGGCTACGAGTACACTCAGCTGATCTACAAGGAGCATGTGACCTGGGCCGGCAGCGGCATCTTCGGCGCGTCATTCTTTACGCTCACCGGCATGCACGGCTTCCACGTCTCGGTCGGCGTCTTCTACCTGATCATTCTGTTCTTGCAATCGATCCACGGCGTCTACACGAAAGACAAGTACTTCGGCCTGACCGCGGGCACGCTGTACTGGCACTTCGTTGACGTCATCTGGGTTGTGCTCTTCTCGATCTTTTATCTCATCTGAGGAAGGCCGGCATGCATATTGATGCTCCAACACTCGAACGGATCATCGCCATCGTCGGCGGCTTCATCGTTGCGATCGTTTCGGCCAAGGCACTGTGGGACGACCGCAACACGCCCGGCCTCGACAATCAGGTCTTCAAGCTGATGCTCGGGCTCCTGTGTCTCGGCGCCATTATCGCACTGCTTGCGGGCGCAAACGTGCTCGGCAACTTCCCGAAGGTGGCGTAACCATGATCGAACAGCAAGACACGGTCGACTTCACCCACGTCCCGCAGTCGAAGGGCTTGGGCCGCCGCACGCTCGTGATTCTGGTCATCGGTCTCTTGGTGATCTTCACGATGGGTGGGCTTTCGTCGTTCCTCTCGGGCTGGGGCCACCTATGGCCGTCGAACACGACGCTGCGCATGCCCTTGGGCAACATGCCAAAGTAGACGGCACCGATGCAGCGGGCTAGTCTTGTGGATGGGGCCCTTTGCGAGGCGCGATTCCTATTGCCAAAGGCGGTAATTCATCCGGTAACAAGCCGGTGTTGAGGCCGTCGATTTTGTGGATTCCCGCGAAAACCGAAAATTCGATCATTGCGGGAATCGTAGCGTCGTCCAGCGTGCGTCGACCGAAGTATTCCCACTCGCAGGCGACCGTGCGGTCCTCAAAGAGTGTGGCGACGTAGCCTTGGCCGTCCTCGCTCGAGCGTTCGTCCGGAGCGCGGTAGCGCACAAAGCCGTCGACTTTATAGATCGGCTTAAAGGTTTGCAAATAGGCAATGAACGGCGCAATCAGCACCGCGATGAAATAGCCTAAGAACGCGATCGCTCCGATCGCAAAGATCCAAGCGATCTTGATCAGATCGCGTTCGGCTTCAACGTGCTGTGAACGGTAGATGATGCCGAACGTCAGAAACGTCATGAACAGGACGCCCAGAAGCGGTTCGATTGCGATCGCCATGCGGCCCGAAAGCCCGCGCCATACGACCTTGCGCTCCGCGTCGGTCCAGCCGCGATGCGCGAGCTGCCGCGTGCGGTTATCGAACAGCCGGTACTTCATCGCCCGGCCGCGACGAGGTCTGCTTCGCGTGGCGCGGCGCGATCGACGATCGCGCGCAACGCGGTCTTGATCGGCAGCGTGCCGATCGTGCGCGCGCCATTCGGCCCGATGCGGCTTGCGATAAAGCAGTCGCTCACATAGTTTGGCGCGCTTTGGAGCAGCAAACTTGCCTGCCATAACGTCGCCATCCGCTCGACCAGCGCGCGTGCGCGCCACTCCACATCCTCATCGGTAATATCGTCACGCAGTTCGCGCACGGCTGCGGCAATGCGTGGATCGCGCGTCCCGGGCTCGAGTTCAGCAAAGAGGGCCTCCACCGCCGCCGGCTGCTTTTGCACGACGCGCAGCACGTCGAGCGCATTGATGTTGCCTGAGCCTTCCCAGATCGAATTGAGCGGTGCTTCACGGTAGAGCCGCGGCATGATCGATTCTTCCACGTAGCCGTTGCCGCCCAGGCATTCGAGTGCTTCGGCCACAAACGCCGGCGCGCGCTTGCAGACGTAGTATTTACCGACCGCGGTGCCGATACGCTTGAGCGCCGTCGCGTGCGCACTCGTCGGCGCCTCATCGACCGCACGAGCCAAGCGGATAAAGAGTGCCGTTGCGGCTTCGGATTCCAGCGCGAGATCGGCCAGCACGTTCTGCATCAACGGGTGATCGACGAGCGGTGCGCCGAAGGTCTGACGATACGTAGCATGATGCACGGCCTGGGCGAGCGCCGCGCGTAACAGCGCAGCCGACCCGATGATGCAGTCCAAGCGCGTGCCGTTCACCATCTCTACGATGGTCGCAATCCCGCGTCCCTCTTCGCCGACGAGCCAGGCGTGCGTGCCGTGGAACTCCACCTCACTCGATGCATTGCTGCGATTGCCGAGCTTATCTTTCAAGCGGACAAGCGCGAACGGATTGCGCGTTCCCTCACTCAGAACGCGCGGCACCAGGAAGCACGAAAGACCGCGTTCGGCTTGCGCGAGAACCAAGAACGCGTCGCTCATCGGCGCCGAGCAGAACCACTTGTGTCCTTCGAGCCGGTATTCTCCGTCGTCGCCGGTGCGCTGCGCACGCGTTTGATTGGCGCGCACGTCGCTCCCGCCTTGCCGCTCGGTCATACCCATGCCGCAGATCGCTGCTTGTTTCTCTGCAATCGGCACGAGGCGCGGGTCGTAGCACCGCGCGGCGAGCTTTCCCACCCACTGCGACGCCAGCGCCGGCGCAAGCTCGAGCGCCGGAACGGCGGCGTACGTCATCGAGATCGGGCAAAGGTGGCCACCTTCGACTTGCGACCAGACGAAGAATTTTACCGCGCGTCGCAGATGCGCGTTCGGTTCCGGGTCGAGCCATGGCGCTGCGTGCAATCCGCTCGTCACCGCTACGCACATCAACGCGTGGTACGCAGGATGGTAATGGACTTCGTCGATACGATCGCCGAAGCGGTCGAGCGTGCGCAGTTCGGGCGAGTTACGATTCGCGTCAAAGCCCAGTTCGATCGTTCCGCCATTACCGGCCAAGGCGCCGAGCGCAACGAACTCCGTGCGATCGACGGCCGGCGCTGCGACTTGGAGCGAATCGAGCAGCGCGCGGTCGGTTGTGAAGAGGTTGTAGTCCTCGAGGGGCGGCGGCTGATTGTTCACGGCCGCTTAAGCTTCGAGCGGATGGACCTCGGCCGCCTGCGTGCGCCGCTCGCGCGTACGTGAATTGAGTGTGGCCGCGATCGCCATCGCCGCTAGGGCGACGCCGCAGAAACACAAGTAGGCGTCGCGGTAGCCGTGTAGCTCGCTCGACGCAAGGCCGATGACGCCGCCCGCCATGGAAGTCCCGAGAATTTGACCGACGATAAGCGCTTGGCTGAGCAGCCCCACAGCGGTTGCGCGATGGGCCTGGCTGGTTTCGCTGGTCACGATGTAGCGCGTCGGCGCGCCAAGCAGCGCGCCGAACCCGCAACCAGCGACGATCATCGCTACAATGGTGAGCGGCAGCGAATCGAATCCGATCGCGAAGATCGCAAGGCCCAGTTCGGTCAAGATCGTCCCGCCGAGCAACACGTCGCGGCTGCCGATGCGATCGAGCGCGCGTCCCGAGATCGGGATGACGACCACGAACATCAAGGCGCCAAGGGACGCAATCAAACCAGCTGAAGCGTAGGAAAGGCCTTGCGCGCCGACCAGCACCGTGGGGATGAAGAAGAGCGAGCCTTCGAGCATGCCGATCGCAATCTCGAGCAGATACGTCTTGCCAAGTTGTGGTTTCCGCAGGAGCGAGAGCGGGACGATCGGGTACTGGGCGGTGCGTTCCCACCAAACGAATACCGCAAGGGTCAGCACGCCAAGCAGCGCCGTCACGATGCGCGCGGTCTCTAGCCCGTCGGTCACGAGCAAGAGTCCGACGCACAGCAGCCCTAGACCAAAGCCGTCGAGGGGACCGCGCACGCGCGGTGCAGCACGCGGAAGATACCGATATGCAAGCACCATCACGATTGCGGCGAGCGGAAAGTTTAGCACGAAGATCCAGCGCCATGAGATGAAGTGCGTGACGATGCCGCCGAACGCCGGGCCGATCACCGCCGCGATGCCCCAGGTCGCCGCGACGAGCCCGAGCGCGCTGCCGCGGCGCTCCGGTTCAACCACGTCGCCGATTGCCGCAGTGGCAACCGGGAAGATCCCGCCCGCGCCGAGCGCTTGGAGCGCTCGCGCAAAGAGAAAGAGGCCATAGCTCGGCGCGAGTACGGCGACGATGCTGCCTAGCGCGAAGAGCCCAATGCAGCTCATGTACACGACGCGCCGGCCCAATCGGTCGGCCAGCGTCGCGGCAATCGCGATCGATGCAACGGTGACCAAGAGGTAAATCGAAAAGACCCACGCGAGGTCTCCGGTCGGCACGGAGAATTCGCGTGCGATCGCAGGCAGCGCGGGCGAAAGGACGCCCAGGTCGAGCGCCCCGGCGAAGACACCCAACGCGAGTGTCAGCAAGAGCGGTTTATTGTTATGCAATGATGCGGTCGATCACCATGACCAGGCACATCAGTGCCAGGTAGAGCAGCGAAAATTTGAACGTGCGTCGCGCCCAGAAAGTTCCGGCGTCCTTCCACGTGCGAATCGTGTCGTACAGAAAGATTGCGCCGAGCAGCGCGGCGGCGGCCACGTAGAGCGTACCCATCACGTGCAGCGGATAGAGCAGCAAGGACGCGGCGACCAGCAAGATCGTGTAGTAGATGATCTCGCGTTTGGTCCGTTCTTCACCAGCGACATTGGGCATCATCGGAACGCGCGCTTTAGCATAGTCGGTTTCGGTCATCAGCGCGAGCGACCAAAAATGCGGCGGCGTCCACAAGAAAATCAGTGCGAAGAGTCCGAGCGCCGGACCGCCGATTGCGTGGGTTACCGCGGCCCAGCCGACGAGCGGCGGGACGGCGCCTGCGGCGCCCCCGATCACGATGTTCAATGGCGTCGCACGTTTGAGCCACATCGTGTAGATCGCGACGTAGAAGACGTTACCGGCGAGCGAGAGCCACGCGGCGAGCGGATTGACGAGCAAGTAGAGCACGGCGAACGCCACGATGCCAAGCGTGACTGCGTAGATCGTCGCGTGCATTGGGGAAATACGGCCCTGCGGAATCGGACGATCCATGGTGCGCCGCATCACCCGGTCGATGTCGGCATCAAAGACGCAGTTGAGTGCGCCGGCTGAGCCGGCCGCAAGTGCACCGCCGAAAAGCGTCCAAAATACGAGGGCGAGCGGGGGGAAGCCGCGCGCAGCCATCACCATTGCCGCCGCCGTCGTGATCAGCAGCAGCACGATGATCCTCGGCTTAGCGAGTTGGAAGTAGTCGGCGATCGTATTCACGTGCGTCCAGTACGGCAAAAAGCGTCGCAATGACGAAGGCGAGGAAGACCAAGGCGGCGTTGAACGCGTGCGCTTCGCGTAAATCCATCGGGAGACGTAAGGCGACGTTGAGCAAGCCGAGAACGATTTGGACGAACACTAGCCCGAGCCCCGCGCTGACGGCCAACCGCACGCGCAGCGAGACCGGCCGAATCCACACGAAGGCGAAACTGAAAACGGCGCAAAGCAGGGTCGCCGCGGCGATCGTTCGATGCAGCATCTGAGCGTATTGTCCTTGCGTGTAGACCACGACATGTCCCGCGCACCCCGGAATCGAGAGACAGGCAAGCCCATCGCCGCTCGAGCTCACGTACGCGCCGACACACATGGTGACGAAGGTCACCAATGCCGTTCCGGCGAGGATCCCGGTCAGCGCGATCTCGGCGCGCGGCGCGTTCCCGCGCGTCGCATCGCGCTCGCCTGCAAAGAGCATCATCGTGCACAACGATGCGATAAAGGCCATGGCCGTGCCCCAATGCAGCACCACCGACATCGGGCTGTTGGAAAGACGTACGGTTGCAGCTCCGAGCACGCATTGCACGATGAACAATGCGCCGATCAGGCCGAGCGTGGGGGTCACGAAATGGGCGCGTTCGCGGACGCGCCACGCGGCAACCATGACGGCAACGACCAGCGGTGCAACGCAGAATGCAAAAAGCCGATGCGTCCATTCCCAGACAGTGCCGTCGGCCATAGACGGCACAAGCATGCCGTGGCAGAGCGGCCAGTCAGGACAGGTCATGCCGGCACCGTTGATGCGCGTCCAACTTCCCAGCATCACCGTTCCGAGCGCGACAAGCACCGACGCGGCGGATAAACGTCGCAGGGTTTTCATCGGGACCTCAAGCGTACGCGGGCAGGGCGATACGTAGCTACGAGTATGGTAGCCGCGCGAGGCGGCCAAACCGTCTTAGCAGTGGTCTGCTGCTAGCTCGATATGGCTCCCTGCCGTCATCTCGTCCTGCATCACGGCCGGCATCCGGCCCAGGAAATCTTTTGAGGCAGCCTTGGCCATAGCCAGGTCGTCGTCGAGCGATTCACTGCCGACGGCGAGTGGCGGGTGGATTATCGCGTACTGCATCTGCGGCACCCAGTAAACGTTCATCTCTTGCGGGCTTCCACCGGGCATGTCTTGCGTCATCGGGTGACGGGGGCCGTCGGCGTTATCATCGGTCATCATATCGGAGGCCTGGAGGAAGGCAACGAATCCGTCGAGATCGCGCTGGATCAAATGCTGGCGATACAGCGCCCCGCCGAGGGCGTCGGCGGCCGCCTTTAATTCGGTCTTTTCGTCGGGGTCGGTAGCTTGCTTGGCTAGGTCCCGCAGTTCGCCGACTTCGCCCTCGCCGGCACGGTATTGCTTGTAGATGCTGTCTGCCAGTGCGGAGAGGCGATGTATCTCGTGGAGGCGGTCGAGGGAGGTCCCGGCAAGATCGCTGGAACGCAGCGTTAGGATCGTGCTGCCCAGGTTCTGATCGTTGAGGACCGCTGACCCAATGGCCGCGTTGGTATGGGCTGCAAAAGCGCCGCAAAGCGGCGACGATTTGACCGTAACGATCGTTTTTAGCAGCGGTGTCGGTGACGGGCCGGGAGCAGCCGCCGTGACCACCGCTAGCACGATTGCCAGCATGACTCATTGTACAACGCTCGGCCCGGGAAGGTGGTGACAGAAGGAATGGCTGACGCTTGGGCCCGCGAAAGCGAGGAGCCGTGAAGCGCTGGATCGCCCTCGTGGTGCTGCTGCTCTTGACCGGCTGCCGTGAAGTGCGCGTCCAAACGCTCGCCATCGGCACGACGGCGGAGCCGGGCGGGAATCAAATCGTTGTGGTGCGGGATCCCGCCGCACTCGCGCATTTAGGCATTAAGGCGCCGGTGCGTTTTAAAGGCGAATTCGGCGTGGTATTGCTGATGGGCCCGCATTCGCGCAGCGGATATCGGCAAGTGATCGAATCGATCCGCGCGAACGACCAGCGCGTTCGTGTCGTCGCGTTCGAGCAGGCGCCCGCCGATGGCGGCGAACCCGCGAGCGACTATCGCACCTTCACATTATGGATCGTACCGAACTCGGTTTACCGAAGTGGAGTACACGTCGAAGTGGTGACGCCAAGCAACGATCCAATCGCGCAAACGGAGCTGCCATAATTACCTTAGAGCCCGCGGTCGCGCGACTCGGCCCGGTAATGGTGCCCGACGAGGATCCGCGCGAACTCGAAGGCGTGCTCAACCCGGCGAGCGCGCGTACGCGCGACGGCAAGCTGCTGCTCTATCCGCGCGCAGTTGCAAAAGGTAACGTCTCGCGCGTTGGTCGCGTGCACGTGACGCAGAACGACGGCGCATTCATTGCGCAACGCGACGGATATGCGCTCGAACCGCAGGCAAGCTACGAGCTGCGCTCGACGCCGGGGGGCTACGGCTGCGAGGATCCACGCGCCACCTTCGTGCCCATGCTCGACCGCTATGTCATGGCGTATACCGCATTCGGTCCGCCCGGGCCGCGCATTGCAATCGCGCTCTCGCGCGACGGATACACATGGGACCGTCTCGGGCTCATGCGTTTCGCACAACCGGGTATGGTCGACGGCGACGACAAGGACGCGGCATTCTTTCCGGGGCCCGTGCTCTCACCGCGTGGTGTGCGATCGTTTGCGTTTTACCATCGTCCGATGCTGCATCTCTCCGCGGTCGATGGTCGCGCGGCCATCCCGCTCATCGAACGGTTACCATTCGAGGATCGCGAGTCGATTCGCATCGGATACGTTCCGCTCGAACCGGCGCTGCGAGATCCGCAAGCGTTGCTCGACGTCCACGAAAGCGTCATCGTGCTGTCCCCCGACGCGAATTGGGGATCGATCAAGGTTGGTGGCGGGACGCCGCCGGTACGCATCGCGGAAGGCTGGCTCTCACTTTTCCACGGGGTCGATCTGATCGACAACAGCGGCGCCAAGCCGAAGTTTCGCTATAGCGCCGGCATCATAATCCACGAGGCGGAGCAGCCACACAAGGTCGTCTACCGTTCGCCGCATCCGGTGCTGGCGCCGGAGACCGAGTACGAGCGGAAGGGCATCGTCGACAACGTCGTCTTTCCCACCGCGATCGACGAGCGCGCCGATTTGGGCTCGCGCATCTACGATATCTACTACGGCATGGCGGACTACGCGATCGGCGCAGCGCGTTTGACGCTGCCGTAATGACGCCGCACTAACATGCTACGCTACTATACGATCGCGACTTTTATCGTGCTCGCCATCGCCGTCATCGTCACCATGCGCGTGCACCTCACGCTGCCCGGGCACGTGAATTTTTGGAAGGCGACCGCGCCGCCGCCACCTCCGGACGACACGATCGGTGACGCGCCCTGGGCGCTCTCCGCGTTGCCGGACTGCTTCGTGCAGCGTTCGGAGACGACCGGCACGCAAGCCTACGTAGACACGCAGATTCCCGCCGGAGCGAAACCCGTCCCCGACGGGATGCGTCTCGCATATGGGCCCTGCACGATTTTGGTGCGCAAGGGCGAACTGTTGGTCGAGCGCGGCTCGGATCAGCTGCGTGTGCCGCCGCGCGCAACGCTCTACCGGTCGGGGAATACGCTCGTGTTGGTGCGTGCGACCGGAAAAACGGCGGTACTGCGCACCTATGAAATTACAGCCAACCATTGATGGATATCACGCAAGAAGTTAGCCGGCGACGCACGTTCGCCATCATCTCACACCCGGACGCCGGCAAGACCACGCTGACCGAAAAGCTGCTGCTTTACGGCGGCGCGATTCACGTCGCGGGTCAAGTTTCGGCGCGCCGCCGTCAACGCGCGGTGACCAGCGACTGGATGGAGCTCGAGCGCGAGCGCGGTATCTCGATCACCTCGACGGTGTTGCAGTTCCCGTACAACGGGTACACGATCAATCTGCTCGATACGCCGGGCCACCAAGATTTCGGCGAGGATACCTATCGCACGCTGCTGGCCGCCGACTCGGCGGTCATGCTGATCGACGCGGCCAAAGGCGTCGAGCCGCAGACCAAAAAGCTCTTCGCAATTTGCCGCGACCGCAAGATCCCGCTTTTTACCTTCATCAATAAGATGGACCGCCCGAGCCGCGATCCGCTCGAGCTGCTCGACGAACTCGAGAGCGTGCTGGGCATCGGCACCTATCCGATGAATTGGCCGCTCGGCAACGGCGATACGTTCAAAGGCGTGTACGATCGCGCCGCGCGCGAGTTGCAGCTCTTTGAGCGCAGCGCCCATGGCGCTACGAAGGCGTCGATGCAGACGGCCGACGCGCGCGACCCCAAGCTCAAAGAGCTGGTTGACGAGATAACGTTCACGTCGTTCATCGACGGTCTCGATCTCCTCGAAGGTGCGGGAGAGGCATTCGATCGCGCAGCGATGCTGCGCGGCGAGGTCACGCCGGTGTTTTTCGGATCGGCGGTAACGAACTTCGGCGTGCAACTCTTCTTGGACGCATTCGTGACGATGAGCCCGCCGCCGGTGGGACGCGGCATCGTCGATCCAAACGACGAGCGCTTCACCGGATTCGTCTTCAAGATTCAAGCGAACATGGATCCTCGTCATCGCGATCGCATTGCGTTCGTGCGCGTCTGTTCGGGCAAGTTCGAGCGCGACATGATCGTGCGCAACGAACGTACCGGGAAGGACGTACGGCTGGCGCGAGCGATGAAGCTCTTCGCCGACGAGCGCGAATCGCTCGACGCGGCGTACGCCGGCGACGTCGTCGGGCTTGCCAACCCCGGTGTCTTTGCGATCGGCGATACCCTCTACGAGGGTGCGCCGGTGGTCTTTCCGCCGATCCCTTCGTTTGCGCCGGAACATTTTGCTTCGGTCCGCAGTATCGATACCTCGAGCTACAAGTCGTTCGGCAAGGGCGTGGCCCAGTTGCGCGAGGAGGGCGCGGTGCAGATCTTCTATCCCTGGGGCTCGACGCGAACAGAGCCGATCTTCGGCGTGGTGGGCGAGCTGCAATTCGAGGTCGCAAAGTTTCGTCTCGAAGCGGAGTACGCGGTGAAGACGCACCTCTCGATGCTTCCATTCGCCGTCGCGTTGCGCGTGGGCGGCGATCCGGAAGCGGCTGCCAAGGCGCAGCTTCCCAGCAATGCTAAATTGGTCGAGGATTGGGAAGGGCGGCCGGTCGCGCTCTTCGAGAGTGAGTGGAGCGTTCGCCTCGCCCAAGAATGGAATCCGTCGCTCTCGTTTCTCCCCTACGTGACGCAGGAGGTCGTATCAACGTGAAGCGTTCCTATCGCATCGCAGCGCTGCTCTGCGCGGCAGTGTTGCTCGCCGCGTGCTCCTTCCAAAACAAGTACGAACGTGAGGCAGAGAAGATTACGCGTGCAGTGATGAACAACGACCTCACTCCGGTAAAGAACGACATAACGCCCGGCCTCAACATCTCGCGCGTGCAAATCGCGGAATGGTCGGACGAGCTGAGCGATCAGGGCAAGCTCGAGTCGATCAAAGAGAACGATGCGGGTTGCGACCCCGGCTTCCACTGCTTCGACGTGAAGTTTGCAAAAAGCAACTACCACGAGGAGCTCGCGATGGACGACCAGGGCAAGGTCACGCAGTGGCGCTTTAAGCCGGCCGATGCCCGTTAGCTTTACTGACGTCGTTGAGGCGGCGGACCGCATTCGTGGTGTCGCTCACCACACCCCGACGTTGACCTCGCAAACCTTCAACGAGCGCACCGGTGCGCAGCTGTTCTTCAAGTGTGAAAATCTGCAGCGCATGGGGGCGTTCAAGTTTCGCGGCGCCTACAATCGTTTGGCGCAACTGACGCCGGACGAACGGCGCGCAGGCGTCGTTGCGTACTCGAGCGGCAACCATGCCCAAGGAGTCGCACTTGCGGCGCAGTTGCTCGACATTCCAGCAACGATCGTCATGCCGCGCGACGCGCCCGAGAGCAAGCTCGCGGCAACACGCGGGTACGGCGCCGAGGTCGTGCTATACGAGCGCTCGGAAGAAAATCGGGCGGTTATCGCGCAGGGCATTGCGCAGGAGCGCGGCGCGACAATCGTGCCGCCCTACGACGACGAGCGTATCGTTGCCGGTGCCGGGACCACCGCGCTCGAGCTCATGCATGACGCCGGACCGCTCGACGCGATCGTCACGCCGCTTGGCGGCGGCGGACTCTTCGGGGGCTGCTGCATCGCGGCTCACGGGGTGGACCCCGATATCGAGATGTGGGGCGTCGAGCCGCGAGCGGGCAATGACGTGCAGCAATCGTTCGAGCGCGGCGAACGCGTGACCATCGCGGTACCGAAGACGATCGCCGATGGGTTGCAAACGCAGTCACCCGGCGATGTGACATTCGCGATTATTCGCGAGCACGCTAAGGGGGTCGTTACCGTTAGCGACGAGGAATTGATCGGCGCGATGCGCGACCTCTTCGAGCGGATGAAAATCGTGGTCGAGCCAAGCGGGGTCGCGGCGTTTGCCGCGGTACTCAACGAGCGCTTTCCGGTGCGCGGCAAACGTATCGGGATCATCCTCAGCGGCGGCAACGTCGATCCGGCGCGCTACGCGGAACTTCTAGTGCAAGACGAGCGTCACGTCTCGCGATGATCCGGCATGTTCGACGCGCAATGAAAGGCGCGTGCCGCGCGGCCCGGTAACGAGATCGGAGAGATCCGCGGCCGAATAATCTGACGCGTCTTTCCCGTTGATGGCCACGATTCGATCGCCTGCGACGATTCCCGCGGCGGCCGCCGCTGAGCCGGCAACAACCTGGAAGACCTCGAATGCGCCCGGCTGGTTTTTTTGGAAACCCATGCCGCTGTGGTTACGCAGTATCGGCGTCGTGCGAATTTCGGGATCCAAGTACAGCGTGTCGCTCGCGTAGTCGAATGTCGGCAGAAATCGTGAAAGAATGCTCAGACCGAAATTGCCGGCCTCCGTCGAGGAGGAGAACGAGCCGCTTGTCATGTGAGTGAATTCGGTAATGACGTGATGCAGCCGGTTGCCGCCGACGGTGAAGCTGTGCAGTTGCTCGATTCGTCCAGTGTTGCTGCCGCCGGTGCCCTGCCCCGTGGTTTTGAGTCCGCCGGAATACCTGATCGAAAGACCGGTTCGGTCAAGGAAATCTCCGAAAAGGATCAGGACTCCGGCGTTTCC
The DNA here is from genome assembly GCA_963837195.1 of Vulcanimicrobiota bacterium. GTDB lineage: Bacteria > Vulcanimicrobiota > Vulcanimicrobiia > Vulcanimicrobiales > Vulcanimicrobiaceae > Aquilonibacter. The sequence goes on along the minus strand of CAWIMO010000006.1, from coordinate 1,343,799 downwards.
CGTGTCCGTACCGAAGAGCCCAAGATGACCGTCGGCAGCTGCATGTACCACCGGCATGTCTTCCTGATCCTCGAACATCAACGGTACCGCAGTGCCACTGCCGGTGTGGTGAAAAGTGCCAAGCGGCGTCAGCGTAATGCGGCGGTCGCCGTAGTCGATACGGACCGCGAAACGTTCGAATATCTCGAGCCCGAGGATACCGGCGAGCGGCGCCCGTTTCCCACGTTCGTAAAAGGCATACGGATAGGGAATAACCAAAAACGGTTGATCGAGCAATTCCGCGTTACCGACTCGCACGCTACGTACGCGTGTGTAGTGCGTGGCAATCGTTCCAGCGCCCGAGCCCCCGCTTTCGCCGGTCCCTTGTGTAGACAATCCGAGAGACTTTGCGGCCAGCGTCGTGAGAATTGCGTGCCCACCGGTGTCGAGAATGAACGGCATCGGCGCGTGGCCGTCGATCGATGCCCAAATCAGCAACTGCCGCCCTTCGAGGCGCAGTGGCACGGTCGTCGACGCTGCCCCTCCGAGCATACGTGCTTCGTCGCGCGCGCGGGGGCGTGCAAAATCGGCGGCTCGTACGCGCGGCAGAATGGCGTAGTCCCGAACGTTCAGTGCGTAACCATCGGTGGGGTCCTTTTGCGTTCCAACCGAGATCGAGAACGGCAGTACGAGCCCGTCGACGGTTCGGTAATCGGCGAACCGTGTCACCGAATCGTCGCCGGGTAGCGGGAAACGCTCGCCGATGCTCGCGAGCAGGTGCGTCTGCGCGTCGATGGCGAGCTGCGCGGGAATTCCCCCACGCGGCTGCACGCGGATCACGGTGACCGGCTGCCCTGCCTCGATCGCTGAGCCGAGACACGCGATCGTCGCGTCCGCGTGCGGATCGACGTAGCCGCGCCGGGTGAGATACGTGCTCGTCGCGGCTTCCTCGCGCGCGAACGGCGTATCGTAGGGATGCACGCCGCCCGAAATGTCTTGCGTCCACAGCGTCGTTCCGTCGTAGACTTCGGCGCTTTGTCCCATGACGGAGATGTCGAAAGATTGTGCGTATCGGCCGTGCACGAGGTCGGCATAGAGTCGTCCGGAGCCGTGCAGCCCGGCGACGACAGCGTTTCCCTCGGCAGTAACCTGCGCGACGCCGTTCCAACGGTCATCGCCGGTAGCAAATCGTAACTGGGCGAGCACGTCGGCCGCGCTACACGTCGACGTACCGGGCGTCCGCTGCGCGGCGAACCCTACAACACAGGCCGCCACGCAGGCAGCTACCAAGCGCCACATGCCCGGAGAATAACAGTTAGCGCGTTTGGCCGCTTGTACGTTTGTAACCGGTCAAGCGGCAAATGCCCGCCGGTAGCGCGAAGGCGACATGCCCGTCCAGCGCTTGAATTGACGGCAGAAATGGCTCTGATCGTAGTATCCGCATTCGGCCGCGATCTCTGCGATGACAGCGGAGGACGTCGTCAAGAGCATGGCCGCGGCCCCGAGGCGCCGCTTGGCCGCATTGGTGCGTAGCGACTCGCCATAGGTCGCTTTGAACGTCCGGTGGAGCACGGCCCGGTGCATGTCGAGTTCGTGCGCGATCGCGGCTACCGAACGCCTTCGATCCCGTTCGGCAAGCGCGCTTCGAGCGACGAGCATTTGCGGCGACGGCTCGCAACGCGGCGCACGACTCAAAAGAAACGCATCGATTGCGGCGATCGATGCGGTTACGTTGCGATGGGGCGCGTCCAGAGCGGATAGAAGCCGATGCGTCAAGACGTCGACATCCGGCCCCTTTGCGTAGAGGAACCTCGCCGGCAGCCGGCGCGAGCGATATTCGATGTTTACCGTGGCCATCGACACGTCGTGAACGCAATCCGCGTGTTCTTCACCGGCGGGATGAAAAACGAGCATGTCGCGGTGTAGTTGAACGGGAGCGTCGTGGCGATGCTCGGTATAGCGTCCCTCCACGACCAGCGAGACGTAGGGCAGTTGATGGACGTGCGCACCCATGAGCATGCCCGGTTCGTAAATGGTCTTCGAGAGCGTGACGTCTCCGACTTTTAGAGAGAAGATCGTTTCTCCGAGCATCTATGTTCCCTTTTCGGCGCCGACGTACCGGATCCACTTGAAGAACAGTGCCGGCTCGGTCGAGAGATTATTCGCGTTTCCGTAGACCAGGTAGAACTCGTTGCGGGAGAAGAGAAAGTGCGCCGCAACCGAGACGTTCCCGGCGTTCACGAAGCACCCCGGCTGGTACAGGTTCGTGGCGCAAATCGTCGTGTTGTAGGTTAGCGCCTGGTACGAGACGGGGAGATTACCGCCGATGATGCGCCGCACGCCGACGTCGAATTGGAACTCTTTGCTAAGCTGCCAGTCGAGCGACGTGCGCTCGAGCCACTGATTCGTCGTCAGTTCGCCGGCGAACGCCGTAAGGTACTTGTCCTCGTCGGTTTCGAGCGCGAGGTGAACGCGCCGGGTGATCGGCAGCGTGGTCAAATAAGTCCAAGCGACCAAGTGTCCATGATAGTAGTTGCCGCCGCTATACGTTATGTATGTCGGGGTGTTGGTGTTGCCGCGATAGCCGAGGTAGAAACCGCTCCCGTCAAAAGGCAAGAATTCGTTCGCGAACGTTCGGACGCCGTTCCAAACGCCGAAGAGATGAACGCTCATCAGATCGCGGAAGTCAAAGTAGACCTGCGGGTCGGCGTCGGTCTGCGCAAGCTGATCGAAATGGTTGTTATATCGGGCCAAGTACACGCTCGGGATGATGTCGTGCAGCAAGCGTTTTGGCGCGAAATTGAATGTATGGCTTCCGTAGCCCTGATAGCCGAGAATGTCGCTTTGGGCCGTGTACCCGTCAAGCGGTGCGAATTGCGCGCCGATGCGCTGGATGCCGGCGGTTACCGTCGTGAGCGCGGTCAAGTACCCTAGGCCGAGATCGTGATAGGTGCCCAGGCTTGGATCGGTCACCAGCGTCCCCGCCTCTACCCCATTGTTGCTATAGAGAAAGACATGTGCGCGCTGATCGAAGTAGCCGCCGTCGAGGGTGTCCGTGTTGTCGTTGAGCCCGTAGGCGGCGACGTTGACGCGCTGCGCGTTGATCGCGATTGACTGGCCCGGGTCCTCGTAACTGTAGTTGATCGTTTGCGCTTGGTCGGTGCGGCCTTCACCGAGCGCGTCGAAGCCGGCGAAGTTCAAGTGGCCCTGCGTACCTTCGACGCCGTATCCCTGGGCGAAGGTTGGAATCGACGGCGTATAGAGCGTTTGCGGACAATTCGAGCAGTTGAACTTGGAGTTGAAGAATGATGAGAGCTGTGTGAAGAAGGGGCGTACCTCGAAGTACTGACGCGCGAATGCGGTGGGAGCGATCGTCTGTTGATCGCTCTCGACGTTCGAGTAGTCCGGATGCAGTGTGCCGACGAACGACGCCGTCGGCGTAAACGGGAGCGAGAAGTCGGCCCCGACGCGTGACGTACTGCCGCCATTTTCTTTCGAGGTCGCTTCGGCGAGCGCGTACGGCTGGAAGCGTACCGGATTGCGCGATGCTGCACCCTTCCCGCCGGCGGGTGCGATGCCGACACCGGTGAGCGTTCCGATGAAGGTGGGGTCGGTCGCCGACGTTGCGATGGGCGAATACGCCCACACGTCAACAGCATTGGTGGCGACCGTGAAGTGGACGAACTGGGCTTGCCACGTATGCGAGCCGCCGGTGCGCATGATGCCCAGCGGAATGCGCATTGTTACGACATATCCACTCGCGGTGGACCTGGCGATCGCCGTCCACTCGGGCGAATAAGCGCTATTCTCAGTCGACGTTTGATACCGTGCGCCGTTGGGATTGGCGAAAAACGCATATTGAAAGCCGCGCTGGCCCTGAGGGTCGAGATATACGGCGACGTAATCGTCGTTTTGTACCGAGCTGCCGTTGGTATGCTGGTTTGCAGTGACGCTACTCGCAGTGACGTCGAACGCGACGTAGAGCGCGGTTCCGTCTTGCGTTACGCGCACGCGTGCGGGCGCCGCGGCGGGGCGCCGGTAGGTGAAGTCATAGGCCACGCTTAGCGCAGCGGCCTTGGCCCAGGAGTCGTCGATCGTGCCGGTCAGCGACGGCGCCGCGGTCGCGGGCAGCGCGACCATCGGCAAATCGGCCGCGGCGGCAAGGCCACGACACGCGAACAGCAGCGCACCACAGGCCAACAGCGTTCGTCTCACGTCACAAACATACAGTCAAAACGGCGCACGGTTTCAGGCCGTCCGCCGTTTTGAGCGATCTTTGAGCGAGCCGCTTTAGGTCGAGGGCGTTGCCGTAATATTCCCGCACGAAACGTACGTGCCGAGGTCGGTTCCGCTCTTGTGCACGTTGATAGCATACGTGCCCTTGAGGAGATCGGCGAGTTGTACGCCTTTTACGGTCGAGAGGCTCGCTCCGTTCACGGTATTTGCCAGTGGGTACTCGGGCGCCTTATTGATGTGTCCGCAATTGCCGATGTGAATGTGCGTCGGCTGCGGCACGTCTTGCGGGGTACCGTCCAGCTTGACCGCGACGCGCACGCCGTCGGACACTTGAGTGAGCGTTGCCATACCGTTCTCACCGCTGTCGTTCTGTGCCACCATCTTGATCGTGACCGTTGTCGGCGTATCGGCCGAAGCGGCCGCGGCGAGAACGCCCGCGAGTGCGGCGCCGAGAAGAGCGAATCGAAGACTTTTCATGGTGCGGATCTCCTTATAACCTTGGGAACGTCAGTGGTTACATTCGGGGTTGCGGGTGACGGCCGTATTAAGTGCCTTTAATGCCTGCGTACGAAGGCTGCAGTATGCGTCGGCCGTTCCGTCCGGTACGGGCGCATCGGCGCCGTCGACGATGTCGATCAGGAATCCCAGTTCCCCGTTCACCCGCGCGAGCGCGGCGGCTCCCTTGGCGTCTTTGCGCGCCTGGGCGCGATCGTGCGCGTCGTAGGTGCGATTCATGAGCGTCGCCACGTCGTGCGCCATCCGGTATTGCCGTACGAGAGCGGCTTGCGATATTCGGATACGTGGATCCATAAGCAGGGTAAGGGCCGCCGAGCGCGTGACGCCATCGACCGTGAGGCGTACGGTGTAGTGTCCGGGCACGACGAGCGCGCCTTGCGGCACCCGCGGGGTGTCTTCGTCGTTGGCCGAGATTGGGAGATCGTAATGCAGCGCTTGGGGCGTCGGCTCGTGCAGATCCCAAACGAAGCGGTGCATGCCGGCGCCGGTCGCCGGGCGGACGAACGGCTGCTCCCAGTAGGTCGGTTTATCAAACTCGATCGGAGCGGGCGCCACATCGTCGCTCGAGTAGCGCCGGACGAGTGTGCCGTTCCCGTCGTAGACGGCGATAGCGACATGCGCTGCGGACGCAGGCAGGGTGTAGTAGAAGATCGCGCCGGCGGGCGGATTCATCCCGTGCGGCTCTTCAGGGGGCAGCGGCGTGTCGGTATTCGTATTGCGGCGCACGCGATAGGTAACGATCGGCGTGAAGAGATGTGGCCCATTCCATGAACTAGTACGCGCGAGCTCGCGCAACGGTTCGATATCGTCGAGAATCCAGAAGCCGCGGCCATGGGTGGCGACCACGAGATCGCTGCCGTGCACGTCGAGATCGCGCATCGACGTGTGCGGGAGATTGAGTTGAAGCGATTGCCAGTGCGCACCGTCGTCGAACGAGAGATAGACGTTCCCCTCGGTGCCGGCGTACAACAGGCCGGGCACCATGGGGTCGGCGCGAACCGCGTTGACGGGTTCATCGGCGGGCAAGCCGTCGGTGATCTTCGTCCAGTGCGCGCCGCCGTCGTGCGTGCGATAGATCCACGGATGCAGATCGTCGAGGCGGAAACGGTTGACGGCAATATAGGCGGTGTTGTCGTCGAAGCGCGACGCGTCGATGATCGAGATCTTGCTCCACGGCGTGAGTGCCGGCGGCGTGACGTTACGCCAATGCGCACCGCCGTCGCGGGTGATCCATACCAGCCCATCGTCGGTGCCGGCCCAGATCGTGCCCGCATGACGGTACGACGGCGCGAGCGCATAGATCACGCCGCGATGGGCACCTTTTTGCGGGTCGTTCGATTCGAATGCGGCGATGACGCCCGGAATCGCGGGATGTGGGCGCGAGAGATCCGGACTGATCGTGTGCCAGCTCATCCCGCCATCACGCGTGACATAGAGTTGATTGGCGCCGAAATACATCAGCGAACGATCGAAATGATCGAAGGCAATCGGCTCGGTACGTATGACGCGATAGCCCTTTGGCCGCAACGGATGCGGCGAGACTTCTTGCGCTTGCGTCGTCCGCTCGTCGTACCTCTCGACCTTGCCGCCGTAGGTGACGCCGGGGTGCAACGGATCGGGAACGACGTAACCGTATTCTTCGGCGCCGGCCGTGTGCCAGTCGCGCTCGGTAATCTCGCCCCAATTGCCGCGGCTGATCACGCATGCCGAGCCTGACTCCTGCTGACCGCCGCAAACCCAATATGGAAAACGATCGTCGGTATTGACGTGATACATCTGCGCGGTCGGCTGGTTGTACCACGAGCTCCAGGTCGCGCCGTGATCCACGGAGATCGTCGCGCCCTGATCGCTGACCAGTCCGATGATGTCCGGATCGTTGGGATTGATCCAAATGTTTTGATAGTCGTCGCCACCCGGCGCGCCCTTGATCGCCGTAAAGTGCTTCCCGCCGTCGGTCGAGCGATAGGTAGAGGTCGTCGTGACGTAGACCGTTTGTGGATCCTTGGGATCGACCGCGATCGCGACGAGATCATCACCGCGTTCGCCGACCGTATTCTGATCGTCGTTCATCATCGCGAAGTGCTCGCCGCCGTCGTCACTCCGGAAGACCGCGCCGCCCGAGTCACCGAAGCCGTCGACGTAGGTGTAGACAATTTGCGTATTCGAGGGCGCGACGGCAATCTCGGCGCGGCCCATCGCAGCCGGCAGTCCGCCTTGTAAGCGCGTCCAATGGTCGCCGCCGTCGGTCGATTTGAAGATCCCGCTGCCGGGCTGCTCGAACGACGAACCAATTTCCCATGGCGCCTGGCGCGCTGCCCACAAGGTGGCATACACGACCTGCGGGTGAGAGGGGTCGATCTGCACGTTGTATCCGCCGGTGTTCTCGTCGCGATACAGGACGCGCGTAAACGTTGTGCCACCATCGATAGAACGGTAGATGCCGCGTTCCGGATTGGGTCCGTACGGATGTCCGAGTACTGCCACGAACAGCCGATCCGGGTTGGTCGGATCGACCGCGATCTGCGGAATCTGCTGCCCGTCGCGAAGGCCGAGGTGCTTCCAGCTGTGGCCGCCGTCGGTAGACTTATACATGCCGTCGCCGACCGACAGATCGGGACGCTGCAATCCCTCGCCGCTGCCGGCATAGATCACGTTGGGGTCGCTGCCGGCGACGGCGAGCGAGCCTATCGAACCGGTCGGCTGATCGTCGAAGATCGGTGTCCACGTGCGCCCGGCATCGTCGGTGCGCCAGATGCCGCCGTTGACGGCGGCGATGTAGAAGCGGTTGGGGGCGCTCGGTACGCCGGCGATGGCCTTGGTACGGCCGCCGCGCAGCGGGCCGATGAAGCGCCACTGTAATCCGGCGTATTGCGAGCCGGGTACGCCGGCGGGCGCAGCGGCGGCCGGGACCAGCGATCCGAGCATCGCGCCGAGTGCAACGAGTGCCAACGAGCGGGAAACGTTCAGCCCAAAGCGCTTCAATGACCTCTCCTCCGGCGCGGATTCGGTTTGAACGCCGCACCGACTTTATATGTGCCGCGGTGCGAGAGCGTTTCGTCGACGTCCTCGCAGCCGATCGGAGTGAAATCTGCGCAGTCATGCGGGCGCGCCTCATAGATACCGCAATAGTAGCGCCCGCTTTTACTGCCCATCAAAAAGACGCAGTTGTCGGCAAGATCGTCGGTAACCTTGCGCAGCCAGCCGACGTGGAAGCCATCCGCGGAAGGACGCTTGACGACGTACTCGTCCATGACTTGGGTGTAGGTCATCCCAAGGTGATCGGCGATCCGCTGGACGTCGGCCTTGCTGACGAACGGTTCGTAACCGCTGCAGCACTCGGCACAGCCCGGCGGACAAGCGACGTTCTCGGGCAAATCTTTGAGGTGCTTGCGCGCGAGATCGATCACCTTGCCGATAGCTTTCACCATCTCCGGATCGTCGTTATACTTATAGACCCACTCGCGCTTGTTGATCTCGTTCACGTTGTAAAAGCGCGTCGTTCGCTCGTCGTACGTAATCGTGATGTGCTCTTCTGTGATCTCGATTTCGTTTACGTGCTGCATCGGGCGCGTGTCGAGCAGTTCGGGATGCGTTGCCTGGCCGGTTCGTTTGGTGAAATCGCGCAGGCCGATCAGATCGATGGTTTCCATAGTCCGGCACAAGTTCGATGCGCGTTGCGGGTGCGGCCTGGTACGGCGGATAAGATTAGGGGCCCAATGTTCGCCTGGTGTTATCTAGGGAGAAGATGACTTTGCGCACAGCTATCGGCGTCGACCTCGGCGGTTCGCACCTAACCGCCTCCGTCGTGAGTGAAGACGGCACCATTCATCGCCAGCATGAAGTCGATCTCGAAGACCTTTCCTTCAGCGCGGTCAGCGCCATCCTGAGCTCGACCATCGAGCAAGCCCTCAAAGACCCCGATGCCAAGGAGGTCGTGGGGATCGGCATCGGGTCGCCCGGTAATGTCGAACCGCGCTCGGGCGCGGTGCTCTACAGCCCGAACTTCAAGTGGACGAATGCGCCGCTGGGTGAAACGCTGCGCGCGCATTTCGATATGCCGGTGTTCGTCGGCAACGATGCGCGCTGTGCGACCCTGGGTGAGTATACCTATGGGATCGGACGCGGCACGCGCAACTTCGTGTTGCTGACGCTTGGAACCGGCATCGGCGGCGGGATCGTCGCCGACGGCGAGTTGATCCTTGGGAACCGCTTCGGCGCGGGCGAGGTGGGGCACCATCAAATCCGCCCGAGCGACGGGTTCGTCTGCAGCTGCGGCAAGATTGGCTGTTTTGAAGCGCAGGCGTCGGGAACCGGCCTCATTCGTCACGCCTTCGCGGTTGCGTCGTCCTTCCCGCGCAGCACGCTGCTGGACATGGATCGCGACAAGCTCGGCTCGAAGAAAATTCGCAAGATGGCGCAGAACGGTGACCTCCATGCGCTTGCAGCCTGGAAAAATTTCACCGCCGATCTTTCGATCGGCCTAGCGAACGTCATCGCCTTCGTCAATCCCGAGGTGATCGCACTCGGCGGCGGCGTCTCGAGCGCCGCCGACTTCATGCTCGATGCGGTGCGCGGGCGCGTCGACGAATTGACGACGATGGTGCCGAGGGGCACCACGCGCATCGTCGTGGCGCAACTCGGCAACGACGCGGGACAAGTCGGCGCGGCTACGATGGCGTTTCGCGGCGGCCTCACGACACTGGGTTCGTAAGCGTGAAAGCGATCGTCACCGGCGCCTCCGGCGGCTTGGGCTTGGAATTCGCAAGGCTGCTCGCTGCTGACGGTTACGATCTCGTGCTCGTGGCGCGATCCTTGGACAAGCTCGAGGCGCTTGCGACGCAGTTGCGCTCCCAACATCACGTCGGCGTCGATGTGATTGCACAAGATCTCGGTGTGCCCGACGCCGCGGCGCGCATCGTCGAGCGTGTGCCGTCGTGCGACGTTCTAGTCAACAACGCGGGATTTGCCAGCAACGGTCGCTTTGATACGATTCCGCCGCAGCGCGTGCGCGAGGAACTGCTGCTCGACGTCGTAACGCTCACCGAGCTCACGCGCAGCTATCTGCCGGGCATGCGCGAACGCGGAAACGGTCGCATTCTCAACGTCGCGTCGACGGCGGGTTTTCTCCCCGGCCCGTTTATGGCGGTGTACTATGCTGCCAAAGCGTACGTGCTCTCCTTTTCGCAAGCGCTCGCAGAAGAGCTGCGCGGAAGCGGCGTCACCATCACCGTGCTCGCCCCCGGTGCGACCGCGACCGGATTCGCCGACCGCGCCGATGTTGCGAAGACGCTGCTGTTCCGGCTCCCGACCGCCGATGCGGCGGCGGTCGCGAAGGCCGGCTATCGCGGCATGATGGCGGGTAAGGATCTCGTGATTCCGGGATTCTCCAATCAAGCACTCGCGTTCGTGATTCGATTCACGCCGCGGCGGTTGCTCCTGTGGATATCGCGCAAACTCACCGAATGACGGTCCGTGCGGCGCGCGTCATCGTGTATTGCCGCGCGGTGGCGCTAGCGGCAGCGGTGGCCGCGGTCCTTGCCTTGCAGCCGCTCGGGCCGCCGCGCAGTTTGGTATTCAGCGCGATGGCCGCACTATGCGTCATGAGGACGAAGTCGAAGGCCTGATACTCAGCGGCGTAGCGACGAGGTCGCGGTTGCGCGCGTCTCGCGTGGCCAAGCGGTCTTCGCGATTGCCATGACCGTTCTGAGCCTGCCGCTCTGCGCCATGCTCGTTTTATTCGGCTACGGTGCGCGATGGTAGGCCAATCGCCGAATAAGAATGCGTTTACACGCTTGCTTCGGGCCAATGATTATAAAAGACTAGTTCGCACGATACCATTTTTTCGCCTCATATCGAACATATTAACGTCTTGTACTGCCGATTAACTTTACAGTAGATTGATTTAATCGTGCGCATCCGCGCACGACAGTTTATTGCTACTCAATAGGAGGCCTATGCACATTTCGCAACGGGTGCTGGCGGGATCGCTAGGACTTGCGTTGATGCTGTCCGCGTGCAGCGGTCACTCAACGCTACCGGGGGTCGGCTCGACGTCGAATACCCCGCAAGGAGCGACAAGCCAAAAACCACTTACGCCACTCATTTCAGTGCCCCAGACGTTTGGGGCGCTTGCCTATTCGGACCTCGGACGACGACCGTCCAACCTTCCCGTCAGCGTGACGATCACGCTGCGCTACAACAATCAAGCGCAACTCGATGCGCTCGTTGCCGCACAAAGCGGACCGAACGGGTCACACCAATTCTTGACGTCGGGGCAGTTCAACAATGAATTCGCGCCGACGGTCCAGCAAGAACAAGCCGTCATCACGGCGCTCCAAAATTCAGGCTTCACGATCGCGCACACGTACGCCAATCGAACGATCGTCGACGCATCCGCGCCGAGTGCGACCGTCGAGCGGTTCTTCTCGACGCAGATGCACAGCGTTTCGCAGGGCAAGTACGGCCAACGCTATGCCAACGCGACAACGGCCACGGTGCCGGCCTCCATCGCGTCGTATGTACGCGACGCGTCGCTCAGCAATGTGGTGATCGCTCAGACCATGCTCGATCAAGACGATCCGAACGCACCGGACCGTCGCTCCACGCCGACGCCGCGACCGACTCGCACCCCGACGCCGACGCCGACGCCGAAAGCCTCGGCGACGCCGACAGCTTCGCCGACGCCGACAAGCTCGCCGACGACGTCGCCGACGAGCTCACCGACGAGCGTGCCGAGCGGCTGTAACGGCGCGGCTATTGATAGCGGGCCGCTCACCAATTCCGATGGGACGCTGGCTACCGGACTTGCCAAACCGTTCGACTTCCCGGTTCAGCATGGCTGCAACGGTGCGGGTTACACGGCCGCGGTCGTGATCGACGATCCGGTCAACACGAGCTACGTCGCGACGTACCTCAAAGCGGCAGGCGTCACGCAAACCGGCACCATCACCAATGAAGCCGTCAACGGCGGCGGCAGCGGCGACGATCCGGAGACCGATCTCGACGTGCAGACGATCTCGGGTCTCGCGCCGGGCGCCAACATCATCGTCTACGACGAAGGGTCGCTCTCGGATCAGAACATCGAAGACGCCTATGACCAGGTGCTCAGCGATGGTAAAGCAACCGCGGTGAACTCCTCGTTCGGCGGATGCGAATCGAGCGATACGTCGTTCGAAGACGCGACCAACTCGATCGCCGAACAAGGCGCATCCGAAGGCGTCGAGTTCTCGGCTTCGGCCGGCGACACGGGTTCCGACGAGTGCGGCGATGACAACGAAAAGGGCGTCAGCGCTCCGGCCGGCGATCCCTACTTCACCTCGGTCGGCGGGGTGAACTTCACCGAGAACAGCAGCACCGGTGCGCTTGAAACGGTGACTGCCGGCGATGCATCGTGCAGCGGCGGTGTCAAAGACGTCTGCTACGGCGGCGGCGGCGTCTCGACGGTCGTTGCGCTTCCGAGCTGGCAGAGTGGTATCGCGGGCATGATCACGACCGGTCGTAATCAGCCCGATATCTCGCTTCCCTTCGACTACGTCGCGGTGTACACCGGCGGAGCGTGGGGCGAGTACTTGGGAACGTCCTGGTCTTCACCGGCATCGGTGGCGTTGTTCATCGAAGCCGACGAACTCCACGGCACCAAGCTAGGATGGTTGAACTCAACTATCTACAGCTTATTCTCATCGACGGGATACAGCGATTACTACACGCCCTGTACGTCGGGCAACAACATCGCCTACACGTGCAGCGCGACCGAATACAACCAAGCCGCAGGGATCGGCACACCCAAGGGCTGGGCCCTGGCGAACGCGTTGTAAGGGATCCGTCCCTCGACTACGCAAAGGGCCCGGCGTTTGCCGGGCCCTTCGCTACGCTCGGGATGACAAAACGAACGCTACAAAGAAGCCGCCACCGCGAGCGCACGTGCCGGCATATCATCCTGCGCCGGTATCGTCCCCGTATCCGCGATCTGCGCGATCAACGCGGCGATACGGCGCGAACTGCGCACCGGCGCAACCAACTCTTGATTGCGGCGAATTTCCTCGAGGCGATGCGGTGTGCGAATCATGGTCTTGACCGCGCCGACGACTTCGGCAGCGCTATGCAGTGCGACCGCGCCGAGCCCATTGTGGCGCACGAACTCGATGTTACCGCGCTCTTGTCCGGGTACGTAGTCGTAGACGATGACCGGAAGCTGCGCGGCATTGGCTTCCGCCAGCGCTCCCGGGCCGGCTTTCGTCACGAGCAGATCGACTGCGCGGAAATATTCAGGGATCTTGTCGGTAAAGCCAAGCACCGTCATCGGCGTGGGAAGCGATCGCGCGACTTCGTCGAGCTTTTGGCGCAGCGGCTCGTTGCGGCCGCAGACGACGAGCAGATGGATCGGCAGACGCGCTTTGGCGAGCGCAAGCGTGGTCGGCAACAATTTGCCTCCACCCTCGCCGCCGGCCATCAGCATCACGATCAGCCGGTCTTCGGGCAGACCGAGTGCGCGGCGCAATTCCTTTTTGGTTCCGGTGACGTCGTCGAATCTTGGATGGATCGGTTGTCCGAGCAAGCGCAGGCGACTCGGTGAAATGCCGCGCGAGAGTGCGCGCTCGTACACTTCGCGCGCCGGGACGACGACCGCGTCGGCGTCAGGCATAAGCCAGGACTCGTGCACTTTGCCCAAGTCGGTGATCACGGTGACGATCGGCACGTCTTGCATGCCGGCATCGGCGCGTGCGCGCAAAGCGGCGTGATTGAGCAGCGGGTGAACCGAGACGATGACGTCGGGATGATAACTAAGGAAGAGATCTCGAAGCCGCTCGCGGTAGAGCGGTTCGCAGAAGCGCACGAGCGCGCGGTAGCGTCGCCGGCCGTTGGTGGCGTAGTAGAGCGCGCCGTAAACCGGCGGCGCATAGCGCAGCGCCATACTGTAGCCCAGGCCGAGCTGGGTGAGGGGGAAGGAGCAATGGGCGGCGACGTCTTCGATGCGGTGCTCGAATGCAAACGGCTCCTTGATCTCATCCAGGGCTGCGGTGATGGCGTTCGCTGCGCTTCGGTGGCCGCCGCCCGTGTCCGAAATAAGGAAGAGCGCCCGTTTGGTCATTCAGACTCCGCGTATCGTCTAGGCGCGCACCGGGGCCCGTTTCGATCGCCGGAGCGCGGCATTGCGCACGCGGCGAGAGGTCGGGGCAAGCTTGGCCAGCAGAAATCGAGCCGGTGCGTCATAGAAGCGAAAGATGTCGCCAAACTCGATATCGGGGTTTCGGTGATGGCCGTCGTGGTCCTCGGGGAGCACGATTTGGAGGGAACGGGTAAAGCCGCGTAGCCAGGCCGGGGTCTTCCAACCCAGTTCGGTCGTATGGCGCCACCACACGTGCAGTTGGCCAAGCACCAACCCGAGCAGGGCGCCGGGCCAGGAGAGCTGCCAGACGATCGCGGCCACGATCAGATAGGGTACGGCTCCGAGAAACCCGTCCAGCAAGACCTCGCCGTTGGTGGAAAGGACCGCATGATCCCAATACGATCGACGGCGGTCATGGTGGGTGCGCAGATGCAATGTGAACCAGAGATGTTGCGGAACGTGATAGAGGAATGTCGACGCGAAATCCCCCACCACGAGTACGATCAGCAATGCTACGGCAATTGCCATGTGTGCGCTTCCTTCGTCCGAAGACGGTCGTCGTATTAGCCGTTGCGTCCATGTTGTGCGGATGCAACGCTTCTACCTTCGAACGTACTACGCTCGCCCGTCCGCTGGCAATTCCCAATCTCCGATATGTGGTTAACACTGCTTTAAGCTGGCCCCGACCCGTGCATGTGGACGCGGTCTTTGGTGCCCGTCCAATCGAAGACGGCGGCCCCGTTGACTCCGCGCAACTTGCAATAGCGCGTGCGATCCTGCGCACCAATCCACGAATCACCGCGATTGGCTCGTTGACGCTTGCTGGGGCGACCGTTCGCGCCGCTCGCACGAGCGCGCTGCCGCCCGAGTTCCTCGCCGCAACGATTTTGCAAGAGAGCGCCTACGATCCGCAAGCCCTCTCCTCGGCCGGTGCGATCGGCATTGCGCAATTCGAAATCGAGACAGCGGACGAATACGGTGTCGATCCGTTCGATCCGTACCGCGCGATTCCAGGAGCGGCTCGCCTGCTCGCATCCTATGTTGCGGCCTATCGGCCGCACTATGCCGATCCCTACGCCACCGCACTTGCGGCATATAACGCGGGGCCCGGTGCCGTTGAACGATACGGCGGCGTTCCGCCCTATCCCGAAACGCAAGACTACATCGCCTTGATCTATGAACGTTGGGGGCGGATCGCCGGCTACGAGCGTGGAAGGCAGCGTCCATGAGCAGACGGCGATCGGGTGGGTTCATCACCGCATTTGCGTGCGCGTTCGCACTTGCCGGCTGTGGAAGTGCATCGGACGCCGTGACCTTCAAGCCGCCGGCAGATTATGCATCGGCCGCGCAGATCGGTCCATTCATGCAGGTTTGGCGCGGGCCGCAGCGCGGCGCGCTGGTGCTGATGGCCCTTCCCACGAAGGTGGATCTCGATAAGGCGATGACGAGTTCCAATATCAAGGATGCGCAGGTGCTCAAGCAGTCGTCGATTCAGATTTGCGGCAATCAGCCGGCGTACTACGTTTCGATGATCGGCAACGGTGAGACGTTTAGTGCTTCGCCGGGTGTCACCGTGGAAAAGCGCCAGGTGGAGCTCATCGCAACCGACGTCAGTGGTAAGACGTACATGGCGATATACGTCCGGCCCATCGGGTCACCCGCGGATTCGGCTGCCGAGGGATCGATCCGCAACGTTTGTCCCAAAGCGTAACTAAACGGCCCCTAACCTGGGTATAGGGGGGCATGCGCCAGTGGATTACGGTCCCTCGGGATCGCCTCGAAATCGTCGAGCTCGCAGGGGCTGAAGCCGGGTACCACTTCGCACAGGATGTCCGCGAAGGACTGACTGCGCGCTCGAAGCACCTCTCATCGAAGTACTTCTACGACGACCTTGGGTCGGCGCTCTTCGATGCGATCACCTACCTCCCCGAATATTATTTGACCCGCGCTGAAAACGAGATTTTGCGCGAGTGGGGTTGGGAGATCGTGCGCGTGCTCGACGAGCCGGTCGAGTTTCTCGAATTCGGCAGCGGTAGCGCTACCAAGACGCGGCGTTTGATCGAAGAGGCATTGCGGGTGCAGCCGACGCTGCGATACAGCCCGATCGATATCTCGCCCGAAGCCTTGCGCGTTTCGTCGGCTACGCTGGTCGAGCACTTCCCGGGATTGCGCGTGCGGGCATATGCCGGTGATTACTTCCGCGTGCTGGCGTCGGGAGTGCTGTCGTTCGAGCAGCGCGTGCTCGCGATGCTGATGGGCTCGAACCTAGGCAACTACGAGCCGCGCGTCGCGCGCGAGCTGATCGCGCTGATCTCGCGCACGCTGCGCCCCGGGGACGCGCTGCTACTCGGCGTCGATCGTAAGAAGGACCGTGCGACGCTCGAACGCGCGTACAACGACCCGACGGGCGTGACCGCAGCATTCGACCGGAATCTCCTCAGCCGGATCAATCGCGAGCTGGGCGCGAACTTCGATCCGCAGGCCTTCGAGCACGTCGTACACTACGACGAAAAGCGCGGCGTGGTGAACTCGTACTTGCGATCGAGTGTGGATCAGCCGGTGCGCATCGATGCGTTGGATCTCGACCTGAACTTTGCCGCCGGCGAGCGCATCCACACCGAGTCGTCCTATAAGTATGACGACGACGACGTGGCGGAGCTTGCCGCCAAGAATCAGTTTGAGCTGCGCAAGACATGGACCGACGCCGATTCACGCTTTGCTCTGCACCTGTTGGTACGAACGGGTAAAGCGCTCGAATAGCCGTAGCGCCAAATCGACCGCGATGGCGAGCGTGCAAGCGGCGATGCTGCCTGCAACGATTTCATCGGTGTGATGCAGGGTGAAGCCGATGAAGATCAGCGAGCCCAGACCGCCCGCGCCGACGTAGCCGCCCAGCGTCGCCAGTGCGATCATCGCGACCGCGGCAATGCGCACCCCGCCCACGATCACCGGTAACGCCTGCGGAAGCTCGACGCGCCGAATCCGCTGTAGCGCCGACATGCCCATGCCGATTGCGGCATCGCGCTGCGCCGGATCGACCGCGCGCACGCCGGCGATGACGTTACGCACCAGCACGAACTGCGCGTAGATGACCAGCGCGACGAAGATCGGCGCGGGACCCAGGCCGACGACCTCGACGAGAAGTGCCAGCAGCGCAAGCGACGGAATCGTGTAGAGCGCGCCGAGCGCGCCGATCACGACGCGCGATGCGCGCTCGTTGCGCGCAATCGTAAGACCGAGCGGCAACGCGATCAGCAGCGCGGTGCCGAGCGCCGCAGCGACCAGCGCGAGATGCGCGCCGGCCAGAAACGCAACGTGCGCCGGGTGTGCAAGCAAATAACTCACTGCTCGCGAGCCCGCTCGCGCAGACGCGCGATCGTTTCGTCGGCTGCGAAGAGCTCGCGCACGTATTCGTTGGCCGGACGTGCGAGGATCTCGAGCGGGGGCGCGCATTGTTCGATGCGTCCGGCGCGGAGCACCGCGATGCGATCGGACAACAGCAACGACTCGTTGACGTCGTGGGTGACGAAGAGCGTCGTGGTTCCGGCGCTGCGAACGATCTCGTGCAGCTCGCGTTGAAGTGTATGACGCACGATTGCGTCGAGTGCGCCGAACGGTTCGTCCATCAGTAGCGCTCGCGGCTGTGCCGCCAGCGCACGCGCGACACCGACCCGTTGCGCCTCGCCGCCGGAAAGCTCGCTCGGACGACGGTGACGATATCGCGTTGGATCGAGGCGCACGAGGTCGAGCATCTCGTCGACGCGGTGTTCGATGCGTGCGCGATCCCAGCTCAGTAGCGAGGGCACGATCGCGATGTTTGCCGCCACGTCCATGTGCGCGAAGAGTCCGACGGCTTGGATCGCATACCCGATGCCCCGGCGCATGGCGACCGGATCGAGGGTCGCGATGTCGACGCCGTCGAGTTCGATGCGACCGCCTTCGAGCGGCACGAGCCGGTTCACGGTTCGCAACAGCGTGCTCTTGCCGCTGCCCGACGGTCCGACGAGCGTGATGAATTCGCCGGCTTTCGCGTCGAGATCGACGTCGTCCACCGCGAGCTGCGCGGCATCGTCGTAGCGAGCGCGCACGCCGTGAAGCGCAATAGATGCGCCGCTCACGCAACGCCCCGCAGGAACTCGGCCGCCACGTCGGCCGGGTCGCGGTCGCGACTTTCGACCTGTGCGTTCATCGCACGCGCGGCTTGGTCGGTGATGCGCGGCGAAACGGCGTCGAGGGCGCGAGCGATCTGCGGCTCGCGTGCGAGCGTCGCCTCGCGTACGAGCGGCGCGACGTTGTACACCGGCCAGAGGTGCTTGTCGTCAATAAGGACGACGAGATGGTCGACCGCGATCGCACCGTCGGTCGTAAAGGCCGTAGCGACGTCGGCATCGCCCTCGAGCAGTGCCTCGTATTTCAGCGCAATGTCGTAACTGCGGACCGAGGCGAATTTGAAGCCCCCGTAGAGACGCTGCAATCCCGGCAGGCCGTCAGGACGCGTGATGAATTCAGGAATCGTGGCAAGGCGCAAGTGCGATGCAACCGGAGCGAGATCGGAGAGATTGCGCAGACGATACTTCTGCGCGATCGCTGTGGTTGTCGCGAGACCTTGCGAGTCGTTCATCGGCGAGCGCGCGAGCCAGACGATTGCGTAGTCTCGCGCAAAAGCGTTGCGGACATACGTGTAGCTCGCGGCTGGGTCGTGGATCGGTGCATGATGGAGTACGTCGATTAAGGCCGTCCCGGTGTACTCGGGATAGATGTCGATCTCGCCTCGCGCCATCGCCGCCATCGCGATCTGGGTCGATCCCAAATCCAGCCGGCGCACGACCCGCAGGCCGGCTCGCTCGAGCGCTTGCGCGTAGATTTCGGCGATCACGATCGATTCCGTGAAGTTCTTCGAGCCTACCGCGACGGCGTTGCTTTGCGCGCACGAAGGAAAGGCCGCAAACGACGCGAGTGCAGCGATCGCACGTGCGCGGGTCGGGTTCATCGCCGAATCTCCGTGGCGAGCGCCATCGCGGCGACGATTGCCGAGGCGATCAGCAGTAGCCTGCTGTCGCCGGTTTGCAAGCCGCGCACGATGTCGTCGCCCAGCCCGCCCGCCCCGACGAACGTGGCGAGCGTTGCACTCCCGATCACCTCGACGCTCGCCGTGCGCACGCCGGCAATCGCCACGGGAAGCGCGAGCGGCACGACCACGCGCGCGAATCGCTGCCGCGGCGACATGCCCAGCCCACGAGCGACGTCGAGCACTGCGGCGGGCGTCGAACGAATCGCGAGATCGACGTTGATCACAATGGGCGGAAGGGCGAGCAATGTGAGCGCGGCGATCGCCGGCGCTGCACCGACGCCAAGCACGGGGACGAGCAGCGCAAGCACGGCGATGCTCGGCAGGGTACGCCCGAGTGCGGCCGCTCCCAGGATCGGTGAGCGCGCCCACCCGCGCGAGGCGGCGAGGAGCCCGAACGGCCCGCCGGCGAGGCATGCGAGCGCGAGCGCGCCGAGGGCGAGCAGCGCATGGCGCAGGGTGTCGGCGAAAAGATCGGCCCACATACCGCTAGATTTTATCCCGACGTAGGCGAAACCATGGAAACCATGCTGTCACAAGAAGACGCTGCGCTCGAGCGGCTGCCCCTAGCGCTCGACGATCCCTCGTTGTACTTCAGTCGCGAGCTCTCGTGGCTGGAGTTCAACGACCGCGTCTTGGAGGAGGCGCTCGACGCAGCGAATCCGCTCTTCGAGCGCTTGAAGTTCGTGGCAATCTATGGGACCAATCTCGATGAGTTCTTCATGATCCGCGTGGCCGCGATCAAGCAGCAAATCGAGGCGCAGGTCGTACGTCGTTCCGACGACGGACGCATGCCGGCCGAACATTTGGCAGCGATCTCCACGCGGCTGCGCAGCTCGCTCGCGGTGGAGACGCGGCTGATGAACGACGAGTTGCTGCCCTCGCTGGATCGCGAACGCATCAAGGTGCTGCGCATTTCGGAGCTTCCCGAGGATCGCCAGGCGATACTCGAGCGTACTTTCGACGACCGGCTCTTTCCGGTACTAACGCCGCTCGCCGTCGACTCCGGCCATCCGTTCCCGTACATCTCCAATCTCTCGCTTTCGCTCGCGGTCGAACTCGAAGAGCCGACGGCGGAAGGTGTGGAGTTGCACTTTGCGCGCGTGAAGATCCCGCCGACGCTGCCGCGCTTCATTCCGCTCGAAGGCGCGCCCGAGGGCGAGCGCCAGTTCGTCCTGATCGAGGATTTGATCGCGCATCATCTCGACGTGCTCTTCCCCGGGATGACCGTGCGCGAAGCGTACCTGTTCCGCGTGACGCGCGACGCCGACCTCGATTTGCAGGAGGACGAAGCCGACGACCTGTTGCGCGCGATCGAGTCGGAGTTGCAGCGGCGCCGTTTCGGTGAGCCGGTCCGTCTTGAGATCGAGCGCGGCATGCCTGAATACATGCGCGACCTCTTGCTCAAGGCGCTCGAGCTCTCGGAAGTCGATTGCTATGAAGTCGACGGCCTCATGGCGCTCTCTGATCTGTGGCAGATTATCGGTTTGCCCGACTACGAGCAACTGCGTGACGCGCCGTTCCTGCCGGCCATTCCGCGCACACTGGTGGGGAAGGTCGATCTCTTCGGGTTGATCCGCGAGAACGACATCCTGCTGCATCATCCGTACGAATCATTCGACCCGGTCGTGCAGTTCTTGCAGCAAGCCGCGGAAGACGAACAGGTGCTCGCCATCAAAGCGACGCTCTACCGCACCTCGGGCAAGAACTCGCCGATCGTGCGCGCGCTGCTCGAAGCGGCCGAGAACGAGAAGCAAGTCGCGGTCGTTATCGAGCTCAAGGCGCGCTTTGACGAGGAAAACAACATCGAGTGGGCGCGGCGGCTGGAGCGCGCGGGCGTGCACGTCGTGTATGGGTTCCCGGGACTGAAGGTTCATGCCAAGACGCTGATGGTGGTGCGCCAGGAAGACGACGGCATCCGGCGCTACATGCATTTCGGAACCGGCAACTATAACGAGAAGACCGCGCGCCTTTACACGGACCTCAGCCTCTTCACCTGCCGGCGCGAACTCGGCGCGGACGTGACGCAGTTGTTCAATGCGCTAACCGGCTTTTCGAACATCACCGACTACGAAGATCTCCTGGTCGCACCGGTTACGCTGCGCCGCGAAATGTTGGCGATGATCGACCGCGAGACCGAGCACGCTCGTGCGGGCCGCCCGGCCGGTATCCGAGCCAAGCTCAATGCGATCACCGATGCCGATATCGCGCGCGCCTTGTACCGCGCGTCGCAGGCGGGCGTCCCGATCGAGCTACTCGTGCGCGGCATGTGCATTCTTCGGCCCGGCGTTCCCGGCGTGAGCGAGACGATTCGCGTGCGCAGCATCGTCGGCCGGTTCCTGGAGCACTCGCGCATCTACGTCTTCGAGAACGGCGGCGACCGCGAGGTCTATATGTCCAGTGCCGACTGGATGGGCCGCAATCTCGATCGACGTGTGGAGCTGGGTGTGCCGGTCATGGACCCGGTGATCGCGGAAACGCTCACTAGCCAGATTCTCTCGGTGTTGCACGCCGACAACGTGAAGAGCCGTGTCCTCGATTCCGACGGCTCCTATTCGCGCATGCAAATTCCCGCCGGGGAAATGCCAATTCATGCACAGCGTATCTTTTTAGCGCAAGCGCAATCGGCATAACCCGCATTCACATAAGTTTTCCTTAACAATCCAAACCTACACTTTGAACTAAGAGCTGAGGCACAGCCGCAGCTTCCGTTTCTTTTGTTCCGGTTTGGAGGACGAGTTGAGGAGTTTTACTCGGATCCTGGCCGCTGTGGTGTTGGCAGCTCTCGTCGTTGGACCCGTTAGCGCGGCAACGACCCCGGGCGCCGCGGCACAGGTGGCCCAGGCGACTAGCGCGACCACCGGTGGACTTTCCGGCACGGTAAAGGATGAAGAGGGTGCGCCTGTATCGGGCGCCACGATCACTCTTCGCGGCGTCGAAACGCTGCACACGGCGACCGACGCGACGGGCGCCTTCACATTTGACAACCTTCCCGCCGGCGTCTACTTGGTCGTCGTCGAAAAGGCCGGCTATCAGACGGCGCAGCAGGCGGACCTCGCGATCTTCTCCGGCGAGGTCTCGAAGCTCGCGATCACGATTCCGCGCGCGAGCTTCACGTCGCTGCGCACGATCGCGACCGTGCGAGCGGTTGGAGCGGGCACGTTCAACACGTCGCCCGCGTCGGTCGACGTCGTCTCGAATGCTGACTTCGTGAATCAGGGCGCGACCGGAGTGAGCGCAGTTCTCAACCAGGTTCCTGGCCTTCAAATCTCGCTCAGTTCCAACGATACGAACGGTGCAGCTCCTGGGGCCATCACCTACGCGAACATCCGCGACGGTCTCTCCTTCGAAACGGCGACCCAGATCGACGGTCACCCGCTTTCGGTCGGAAAATACGGGGATTACGTTCTCTCGTTCTGGACACCGTTCGTCTTCCAAAGCTTCGACACGATCAAAGGGCCGGGCGCTGAGGCTACGCAGACGAACTACGCCATCAACGGCACGCTCAACATGCGTACGCTCGATCCGACGCAAGCGTTTACGTCGAGCTGGATGGCCGGTGTGGGCAGCTACGGCGAGACGTACTTCAATGCGCGTTGGAGCGGCACGACGGGACGGCTCGGATTTGTCGCTGACATCGGCGAGGTAAATCAAGATTCGCCGCTGGACAACATTCGAGTCCAGCTCAGCAACACCAACGGTGGCTATCTGCCCAACGGTACCGCCATTGGCTACAACGACAGCCTCTCGCCGATTCCCGGAACGTCCGTGGTCGCCTATAACAACTACTCGCTCTTGACGTGTTGCTACACCGTATCCGGCTATCTCAACAAGATGAATGAGCTGCTGAAATTGCGTTACCGCTTTTCGTCGGCGACCGTTGCAACCGTGAGCTATCTCGGGAGCCAGGCCACGTCCGACGAGAACGGCGACACCCTCCAGATGCTACCCTCGGTCTTCCAGCCGGGAGCGGGATATACCGGATCGGTTCCGCTCGGCCAGCGCGTTCTTGAATCGAACGTCTATCCGGCACCCGACATGGAAACCAATAACGAACCGCTCTTCCAAGGCGAGGTCAGCTCGACGCTAGGATCCGATACGGTGCTGGCTCGGTACTACCACACCTCGATCCAGCGCTTTATTCAACAAGGCAACACCAATCCGAGCGCCCCGAACACGGAATATGACACGCTGAGTGGCACGCTTTCGAGCGGCCAAGTCTTCAACGACGTTTATACGCCGGTCGACTGGTACGAGTATTTCGTTGAAAGCGAGGATGATTCGCTCTCCGGTCTCGACCTGGAATATCAACACCCCTACGGCCTGGGTAACGCGCTGACACTTTCGGCCAGCCAGATCAGCTCGCAAACGTCCTACTGGGAAGCCGAAGCAGATACCGCCGCCTACCCGGTAGTAACCGGTGGTAAGCAAGATGTGACGATCCCCGAAGGGACCGCGCAGGTTTTCAGGACCTACCGACTCAGCGACACGCAGAACATCGGCAACAAGTTCAACGCACTGCTCAGCCTCTACGAGAATCAGTACGCATTCACGTCGGCATCGACGTGCGGCAGCGGCGCATCGTACACATCGTCAACGGCCTGTCAACTTAGCGGTAACAATGCCACGTTCCAAACGAACCTTACCGGGCACTTCGACGGGCGGCTCGGCCTTACGTATCGGCCGGACCCCAATCTCGTCCTCCGCGCGTCGACCGGATCCTCGATCGCGCCGCCGTACGCGAACTTGCTTTCGAAGTTCAGTCAAAACCCGTCGTGCTCGGCTACCTGCTCCAGCACGCAGCCGATCACGGTAAATCAGAATAATCCGAACCTGCTGCCCGAAACGTCGTTCGGGTACGATATCGGCTTCGATTACCGCCCGCGACCCAACTACTATGCCAGCGCCGACGCCTACCTGACCAACCTTTACAATCAGTTCCTTACGACTGATGTGTACGAGGGGGCTTGCACCGACACGAGGTTCCCGGGCTCCGGATGCGGCGCCGCGGGATCGAGCACGTCGCCGCCGCTGTTCTACGCGATCAACGGCAATCTCAACAACGCGCGCTACCAAGGTATTGAACTCGTCCTGCGCCACGCGGTGCAAAACGGCATTGGATGGCTGGTGCAGGGTTCAACCCAGCGCGGATTTGCCTACGATCTGGGAAACAACTTTTACTGCACGGGCCTTCCCGTCGGTACGCCCTGCGTACCCGCAAACTACAATCAGAATCTCGGCGTCGTCGCCCAACAAAACTTCACCGGCGGCGGTTCGGGCACGTATTACCTGCATTCCGGCTCTTGCCCGGCCACCGACTATTATTGCGTCGAGGACGGCGGTACCGCCGTTTCCAACCAGAACGTCCCCTATCTGCAAGGTTATGCCGAGGTCAACTGGCAGACGCCGTCCGGGTGGTACGCGTCGTTCGGCGGAACGCTGTTCGGCAAAAACAACTCGCTGAACGAACCACCGTTCGTCATCGCGCGCGTTACGCTGCGCGCTCCGATCACGAGTTCGCTCTCCCTTCAAATCTCGGGTAACAACATCTTCAATCAATACAGCTCATTCTTCCCGATCGTCGGCGGCGGGGTGGGAATTCCGCTTGCTAACGGCGGCGTCGTGCCGGCTCTTGGAAACGTCATGGGTCCTGACACCTGGTCCGTTCAACTGCAGAAACTCTTCGGAGGCGCCCAATAAACCATATGCGGAACTTCCTTCTCGGAGCGTTTGGTATCCTTACCGTAGCAGTCGTTGCAGCCTGCGGCGGAGCGAATCCGAGCGCCAATTATCCCGCCCCACTCATCGGGGGCGGATCGACGACTGCTGGTATTTCGATTGCACTGCCCGCGGCTACCGGACTTGCGGTCGGCTCGGTGACGGTTGCCGGTAGCGGCTCGGTCTCGGCGCAGCAAAGCACGTCGAACCCGTCCGCCGTTTCGGTGCTCTCGCTGAAGCACCGTGACATCGTCCCGACGGGCCAAACTGTGGTCGCGTATGTCACGATCACGGCGACAACCGCGGTAACGATTTCGGGCGTTACCGTAGCCGTTGCGCCTTCGCCTGCAGTGACCAGTGGCAGCTATAGTCTTGCCTATTGGAATGGTTCGCAATGGGTCTCGTATCTCAACGCGGGCGGAGCTCCTATAACGGCAACGCCCTCATCGAGCGGCGTAATCACCATTTCGAGTGGGAGTATCAATCCAGCGATCACGCTGGCCCAGGGTTCGAGCCTCTATCTTGCGGTGTACACCGGTGGTGGCTTGTTTTCTACGCCGACGCCGAGGCCCGCGGCGCCGTCAGTTACCCCGGCTTCGAGCACACTGTCAGAGGGTTCCCAAGAGATGCTGACGGTTACGAGCGGCGGTAACATCACGATCACGGCCACAAGCAGCAACACCGCCGTTGCAACAGTAACCTCGTCGGCGACGACCGGTTCGGGGGCGACCGCGAGCGCGACCTTCACCGTGACGGCCGGTATCGGTGCCAGTTCAATCGGAACCGCAACGATCACGTTCACGGATCCGCTCGGCCAGACAACCACCGCGACGGTTAACGTGAACAACACGGCGCACACGCCGGAACCTGCTCCGACAGCGGCAACGGTCGGGTTGGGTGACGTGGTACCGATCGTGGTATCTGCGCACGTCAGCACGCAAATCACGATAACCAGCAGCAGCACGTCCGTCGCGGAAGTCAACACCACTGACTCGAGCTCGGGCGCATCCGGTTCGATTACCGTGACGACCGGCGCTGCGGGTACCCTCAGCGCGGGGGACGCGACGTTCTACGTCTACGGCGTTGCGGGCGGCGTAGCGACCATCTCGCTGGCGGATACATACGGCAACACGGGCACGCTGCCGGTCACCGTCTCGGCGATCAAGAACGGCAACTTCGCGCAGGGCATGAGCTCATGGACCCCGTGCACCTACGCGCATACCGCTCAAGCCGCCGGAACCAACGCCACGCAGATCATCGAGAGCGGGACGCCCTCGTATGCAACGGTGCAAACCGCGCAAATCGGCGCGACCGCCTCGCCGGTGGGCACCACCGCGCCGGCGCCGACAACGACGCCGCTGAGCAACTTCGTAACGCCGATTGCGTCGCCGAATATACCGGTCAACGACAACCCCGGCTATCCCACGGCGGGTTCGGTTGAGGTCCAACTCGCGGGCGTCGCGAGCGGTGCCCCCACCACCTACACGATCGACACGCCGGGAACGTATCCGTCGCTACTTGGCACCGAGGTGATGCTCCTCGGCAATCTCAACGCGTCAACGAACCCAAATCCGGCCGGCACGTTCGGTATGTGCCAGACGATTACGGTTCCCGCGTCAGTACCGTACTTGAGCATGTATGTGCTCGAAGGCGGTGAGTACTACAAGAGCAACGAGAACGATCAAGAGGTCGCCGTGTTCCCAACGAGCACGCTGACCAACGGTTACATCGTTACCGGGACCCCCACGTATCTGTTCCTCGAATGGAACTGCTACCTCGACGAGAGTTATCTCGGCTGGGGCACCGGCGAGTCGGCGAGCAATTCGTGCTTGAATACCGACACGACGGCAGGGTCGAACTGGTATCTCGGCGGTTCATGGCAGCCGCGCGGTCCCTACAACCTGTCGTCATACGCCGGCCAGCAGGTCACGCTGTTCATCGGCATCTGGGCCTACTACTCGAACTACGGCACGTCTGATGCGAAGTACAACGAGTTCATGTACGTCGGCAACGTCCAGATGACGGCGAACGGGACGAGTATCCCGTCATCGGGTCCGCTCGTGCGCACGCGTCCGATGACCTTTGCGCTGCCGACAACCCGGGGTAGCGTCCAGACAATCAGGCGCACTCCATAGCGAACGGAATCGCATAGAGAGAGGCCTCGTCACGACGGGGCCTCTTTTCTTTTGCCATAAGCAACCCTTAACGAGTCGTCAACAATTCGTCCCTACACTTAAGGCGTCGTTGCGGGCATCGCTGCAACGTCGTTGCTATCTCGTTGCTTTTTTGGAGGCTGTGTGAGGAATCTCACGCGCATCCTGGCTGCCGTAATAATCGCGGCGTTCTCCGTTGGACCCGTCAGTGCGGCAACGGCTCCGAACGCCCCGGTCAACGTAGCGCAGAATGTATCAAACGCATCGGTGCAAGGCACTGTCAAAGACGACTCCGGCGCCCCAATTGCCGGCGTCAACCTCGAGCTTCGCGGCCCGCAAACCTACGCGACGACCAGCGACCCCAGTGGCGCGTTCGGCTTTTCGAACGTAACGCCCGGCATCTATATCCTGGCGGCTTCGAAACCGGGCTACCAGAGTGCAACCGAAACCGACTTCGCCCTTCTCGGCGGACAGTCACAAAACGTCGCGGTGACGCTACACGCGCAAACGTTTACCTCGCTGCGCACGATCGCTACGGTGCAGGCCTTCGGACAAGCCAGTTTCAACACGTCGACCGCGTCGGTCAACGTGGTAAATGCGCAGACTTTCATCAATCAGGCGCAGCCGACGGTGAATCGGATTCTCAATCAGATTCCCGGCGTGCAGAACACACTGCCGACATCCAGCGCCAACGGCGCGGTGCCGGGCGCGGTCACGGTGCCGAACATCCGCGGCGGCCTTTCCTTCGAGACCGCTTCGCTCATTGACGGCCACCCGCTTGCGGTCGGAGACTATGGCGACTACGTGACGACTTTCCTCAATAGCTTCATGCTCGGCAGCATCGAAGTCATCAAAGGGCCGGGCGTCATGGCGCCGGAGACCAACTACGCGATCAACGGTACGGTGAACTTCCGGACCAAAGATCCTACCGACACGCCGACGCCTGACTACACCTTCGGCGTCACGACCAACGGTGGCGGCAATTATTACAACTTCGGCATTTCCGACACGCTGGGCGGAAAGCTCGGCTTTGTCGTCGACATCGCTGGAATCAACGACCCCTCGCCGCTCAGCGGGCAATCGACGTATTTTCAAACGTACGGAAACAACGGCGTCGCGAATTGGACCGGATCAGGCGGAACGAACCTCTCGTACAATCAGGGATACATTCCGTCCACAAGCACGGCCGATCCGGTTCTGCCCGGAACCACGACGGCCTTGAACCATGTCTATGGTTTGTTGGCGTGCTGCTATCAGTACGGCGAGAACTTTAACCAAACGGCGGAGTTGTTCAAGCTCCGTTATAAATTCTCGAGTTCGACGACAGCGACGGTGAGCTACCTCGGAAGCCAGACGTACGCCGATCAAAACGAAAATACGGGCTCGGAAATGATCCCGTCGATCTTCGACCCGACCGAGGTCGGCTCGCTGTACTATACGCCGACCAGCACCAAGAGCCCAACCTACGGTGCGGCGGCCGGGACGTATACCGGCTCGCTTGCGCAAGGCACCTCACTTTTGGTGCCCAATGCGGTCTATCCGGTAACCGCCCAAGAGATCAACAACGAGCCGATCTTCCAGGCCGAGGTGCGGACCCTGCTCGGACAGGACACGGTCTTGGCGCGCTATTACCACGCCTCGATCGACCGGCTGATCTACGAAGGCAATGCGAATCCCGCAACCCCGTCCCTTGGGTACTATACGCTCTACGGCGTCAATCCGTCGGCGAGCAGCGCCTGCGCGACGACCACTTGTCAGCCGAACGTCTACAACGGGCAGACGGTGCCGCTCGCGAACTTCGACTGGTACAACCAGTGGGAAGAGGACCGTCTTACCGGTTTGACCTTCGAATACGATCACGGCTACGGTGACGGCGACGACGTCACGTTTTCCGTCGATCAGACCAATGCATCGTCGGCTGCCGGCAGCTGGTCGGCGAGCTTGCCGGGCGTGCAGGGCGTGTACACTGTGAAACCCGGTGCGACATCGTGTACGTTCACGCCGACGTCCAACGCCTATGCGGCGCCGACCACTTGTTCGGTCTTAGCCGGCGCACCAGTTGTGAAGGCCGCCGGGCCGACGCAAACACCCTCGGTTACCAATCCGCAGGGTACGAGCCAAGTGTTTACAACAATCCTGGTGCGGAACATCTACAATTTCACGCCGCAGCTATCGGGCACGCTCGCGCTATACGACAACCACTACAGCAACACGTTCCCATACGCGTGCACCTCGAGCAGCGGTGCAATCGGCTCTTCCTGCGCGATCAACGGCTCGAACGCGCAATTCACGACCAACTATAACTCGCACGTCGACGAACGTATCGCGCTCGAATACCGTCCAAAAAACAATATCGCCATTCGACTTGCTGCCGGCTCGGCCATCGCGCCGCCGTACTTGAGCCTGCTCAGCAAGGTCAGCACGTCGGTCTCGTGCTCGAGCACGACGCTGATCTGTTCGTACGGTCAGAACAACCCGAACTTATTGCCGGAAACGGCCTTCGGCTATGACGCCGGCGCAGACTACCGGCTCAAAGACAATGTGACGGTGGTTTCGGTCGACGGCTACTTGACCAACCTGTTCAATCGCTTCCTCGGCGAAGAGTACCAAGTGGGCACCTGCGGTGTGACCGCCGGCTACACCTGTACGTCAGGCGCAGTCACCGGCGGTTACCCGATCTTTGAATCCCTCAATACCAACCTCAATAACTCGCGCTACGAGGGCATCGAGCTATCGATCAAGCGCGTGGTCCCCCAGGGGCTCGGGTTCGACATCGAGGGCGCCGTCCAGCACTCGTACGCGTACGACCTGCCGCCCGGCTTCTACTGCGCGGGGTTGAACAAGTCGACGCCATGCATCCCGGCAAACTACAACGTGAATCTTCCGATCATCGCCGGGGAGAACTTCACTGGAAACACGTTTGGTTCGGTGTATGGTGCGCCGGGGGGTGCGTTTGCAACGAGCACGGTGGGGGCGAGCGGCTTCTCAAATACCGCGATCCCCTATCTGCAGGGCGACGCGTCGGTCAACTACACGTTCAAGAGCGGCATCTATTTACTGCTTGGCGACACGCTCTACGGCAAGAACAACGGCTACAACTTGCCGCCGTTCGGCATCGGCTACGCAACGGTTCGCGTGCCGTTCTCGAAGACGCTATCGTTCCAGGTCTCGGGCGATAACATCTTCAACGCTTGGACCGGCCTCTATCCGATTGTCGGCGGCGGCATCGCCTATCCGCTGGCGAACGGAACGCTCGGCGGCACCATCGGCAACACGGTTGGACCGGCGCAGTATAGCTTCCAGTTGACCAAGACCCTACCGTAAGGACGGGTGCAGGGAGGCGAGGTCCGCAGCAATGCGGACCTCTTTATTTTGCAAGTTCGAGAATGATCTTCCACTCGTGCGGCATCACCGGCTGCACTGAGAGGCGCTGTCCGCGCTTGAGGAGCGCCATACCAACCAGGCGCGGCTCTGCGCGCATCTGTGCCAACGTTACTGCGTGCGCGAGCGGCTCGACGTACTCGACGTCGACGTTCATCCACAGCGGCTTAACTGGGGTGCTCTTGGGATCGTAATACTCGCCGCCGCGTTCGAACGCGGTCTTGTCGGGGTATGCCGTGCGTACGACCTTGACGATACCGACGGCCGCCGGTTCGGCGATACTGGAATGATAGAAGAACCCGAGATCGCCCACCGCCATCTCCATCATGTTGTTGCGCGCCTGAAAGTTGCGCACGCCGCTCCACGGCGTGACGCGATCCTTGCGCAGCTGTTCAAAGCTATATGCGTCCGGTTCGCTCTTGAAAAGCCAATAGCGGGACATGGGCTTCACCTCTGGGAAATGCGCAGGTTCATGTTCCGGTCCGTTCTCGCGTTCGCGCTCGCTGCTGCAACTCTCCTCGTCACGTTCCCCGTAGATGTCCAAGCTGCGACGCCGCAAGCATGGATCGTCCTGAGCGATCTGCATTTCGATCCGTTTACCCAGCCGCGCCTCGTCGATCGGCTCGCCGCCGCAGCGCCCGAACGCTGGCGCGCGATCTTTGCAACCGCTGAGGTGACCGCACCGTCGGGACGCGGCAGCGACACCAACGATGCACTGCTCGAATCGACGCTAGACGGAGCGCGCAACGCGGTGCCCGATCCGCGGATCGTTATCGTGGCCGGTGATTTTCTCGCACACGACTTTCGGGCGAAGTTCGAACGCACGGCGAAAGTACATGATGCGGCAGCCTATGCCGCTTTCGTCGACAAGACGATCGCGTTTCTCGCCTGGGAACTGCAAGCCGCATTTCCGCGCGCCCACCTCTTGCCGGTGATCGGGAACGACGACAATGCTTGTGGCGATTATCAAAGCACGCCGCACGATGCATTTCTCGCGCACATGGCGGCAGCCTGGGCCGCCTCGGTCGGTGCTGCCGATCCTAACGGCTTCATCGCGCAGTTCTCGACCGGTGGTTACTATACCATTCCTTTGCCGGCGGGACGCGCGCAGGCGATCGTACTCAACGACGTCTTTTGGTCGGTCAAGTACAAGAACGCATGCGGCGATCCGAAGGCCGATCCAGGCGGCGACGAGCTACGCTGGATGCAGTCGACGCAAGCAGCGTTGCCACCGGGAACGCCGGTCTGGGTGATCGCCCACATTCCGCCCGGTATCGACGCCAACGCAACGCTACATGCGGCTGCCGGATCGGCACCGATATCGTTTTTGACCGATCGCTTCAACGACGCGCTGCTCACCGCGCTTGACTCGAGCTCGACCGTCGTGATGTCGATTGCCGGGCACACGCACATGAATAGCTTCCGCGCGATCGGCCCGGATCCGAGCACGCTGCGGGCGCCGATGCTAATCGTTCCGGCCGTCAGCCCGGTCTTTGGCAACGCGCCGTCGTTTACGGTACTCGACGTCGATGAATCAACGGCGCACGTCGACGACGAGCAAGTCTTCATTCTCACCAAGAGCAAAGACGGCTGGCTGTGGCGCCGAGAATACGACTTCGATAGCATCTACGGGCCCGGTCCCATCGACGCCGCCGACCTGTGGCGCGCGCAGCAGGCGATCTTTGATGACGAACGCGTGCGCTACCGTTTCGAAGAGTACTATCAGAGCGGTGACGGGATCGCCCCGATCGCCGATACCACGTGGCGCTCGTATTGGTGCGCGAACGTCGCACTTACCCTCACCGCGTATACAGCCTGTGCGATGCCGCAGATTCAGACCGATTTGCCGCCGCATCCATCGCCGCCGCCCGCCCCAACGCCATCGCCCACACCGTCGCCAACCCCAGCACCTACAGGGAGTCCGTCATCCTGAGGTGCGAGCGTAGCGAGCCTCGAAGGGCGTGATCCACTTCGCTCTCGCGCTCATCTTGCAGCGCTGGCTGGTCGTCAACGATATCCACCTGGATGCATTTTCCAAGCGCGGCATCGTCTATGGGACCGATACGACGCCGGCGCTATGGCGATCGGCGCTGCGCGCGATGCGCGCCGACGTCCCGGATCCGCGCGTCGTGGTGCTTGGCGGCGACATGCTCACTCACGAGTTCGCGCAGCGCGCACGCGCTGCCGGCGAGGCCCCCGAAGCGAGTGCGTTGGGCAGCATGCGCACCATCGCCGGCGATCTCGATCAAGCGTTTCCGCGCGCGCAGTTTCTCTTTGCGCTGGGGAACAACGACGACTTTTGCGGCGATTATCGCAGCGAAGCCGGTGGCGCATATCAGATGCAGCTCGCGCGCATTTGGGCGCCGCTCGTCGATCGCGGCGGTGCCGCACCGGCGTTTGTCGCGCAGTTTTCCAACGGCGGTTACTATACGGCGCGTCTTCCGATCCGCCACGGCGAGGCGATCGTTCTCAACAGCGTGTTTTGGTCGATCGTCTATAGCGGCGGTTGCGCTTCGCGACCACACGATCCCGGTGCAGCGGAGCTGTCGTGGCTCGACAATCGCCTCACGCAACTCCCGCCGGATGCTAATGCAACGATGCTCCTGCATATCCCACCCGGTTACGATCCGCAGAGCACCGCGACGACCGTGCACCGCCTTATCGCCATTCCGTTTCTGACGCCGCATAGCAATGCCGGATTGCTAAGACTAATCGCCGGCCATGCGCGGCAGCTTCGCGTCATCCTTGCAGCGCATACGCACCGCTACGATTTTCGCGTCGCGGGCGGCGTTCCGACGCTGATCGCATCGTCGCTCTCTCCGGTCTACCACAACAATCCCGCGTTCTACGTGCTCGACGTCGACGCGGCCGGCGAGGTCCACGACGTGCATCCCTATGTCTACAACCCCGACACTGGCGCATGGGATCGCGAGCCCAGTTTCGATGCGATGTACGGAACGCGTGCCTTTACAGCCGCTGCGCTTTCTGCGATTGCCGCGCGCCTGCGCAGCGACGCACAGCTTCGCGCCGTCTGGCGCGCGGCATACAATGCGTGGTCTCCGTATCCCAGCGGCGTCGGCCCGGATTGGCGCCCCTACGCCTGCGCGCAGACGCAGCTCGATGGCGGATATGCCGCATGCGCAGGCACGGCCACGCGTTCACGTGCCGCGGTAATCATCGCGTTGCTGGTGGTTGCGCTTGCGATCTTGCTGGTTTGGGCGACTATGAATCGCCGGTAGCGCGGGGACGCGAGGGATCGGCGATCCACTCGCTCCACGAGCCGGCGTAGAGGCGCGCGCCGCGCAGACCGGCGATCTCCATGGCGAGCAAATTTAATGCACCGGAAACACCGGAGCCGCACTGATGCACGATCGACGCGCTGGGACCGTAGGCTTCGAACCCTGCCCGCAACTGCGCTCCCGGCCGAAAATGCCCGTCATCGGCAAAATTCTCTTTGTAGAAGCGATTGCGCGCGCCGGGAATGTGTCCGGCGACAGGATCGACGGTTTCGTTGTTTCCGGCAAAGCGGTCGGCGGCGCGCGCGTCGAGCAGTTGCATCGTACGATCGTTGAGATGTGCGAGTATGTAGTCCGCATCGACAACGAGCTCCGGACGCAGATGCGGCTGCACGGTGCCTGGGCCTGGTTGCGGCGGTACTTGGGTGACGGGGAAACCAGCGGTGATCCACCCCGCTAGACCGCCGTCGAGCACGGCGCACGCCTCGTGACCGATCCAGCGGCACAAGAACCACAACCGCGCGGCAAACATGTCGCCGCCGGCGTCGTAGGCGACGATTTGCGTCGCTTCATTGACGCCGATCCCGCGCAGAAACGCCGCAAAGACCTGCGGATCCGGCAAGGGATGGCGGCCGTTCGTGCCGTTGTGCGGTCCGGCGAGATCGCGTTCGACGTCGACGAAGAACGCGCCGGGGAGATGCGCTTCGTTATAGAGGCGGCGACCCAGTGTGAAGTCGCTTAGCGCATGCCGGCAGTCGACGATCACCCAACCGGGATCGTCGAGGTGCGTCGCAACGGTCGCCGCGTCGACGATCGTCGTGTATGCCATGGCTATCGCAAGTTGATGGTGGTCTTGGCTTGCGGCTCGGCGCCGAACGCGTCGCGCAGCACCGTCTGGAGTTCGCCGTTCTGCGCCATCGGGCCGAGGATGTCCGTATCGCCGTAGAACTTGCCGTCGATGAAGACCTTCGGCAGCGTCGGCCAATTGGTCATCCCGGCGAGCGCTTCGCGCTTCTCCATGTTCTCGAGCACGTCGACCACTTCAAACGGATAGCCGAAGTGATCGAAGAATTGGATGGTCTCCAAGGTGAAGCCGCAGCGCGGCGCCGTCTTGGTCCCTTTACCATAGACGAGGATCTTATTGGCCGCGATCTCCGCGGCGATTTCTTGTTGCAAACGTTCCGACATCGTTTTATGCGCCTTCGCTGACGAGAGTTTTGAGTTCGACCGCGTGCACGCGGCCGTCTTTGAGCGCGGCGCGCAGCGCGCCGTACACGAGTTGGTGCTGTTCGATGAGCGTGCGCCCCGCGAACGCGTGCGAGCGGACGGTCACGTTGAAGTGATCCATCGTGCCGGTCCGGTCGACGATCTCTACCTGCGCGTCCGGGAGATCGCGGCGGATCAGTGCCGCGAGCGAATCGTTATCGATCATACGCCTCTATTTTACGGGTTCAGGCGCGGCCGGTCGCCGCGTAACGTCTGTGCCAACCCTTTGGCCTCGCTGAGGGTTTCAGGGAGCCGCTCCGCGCTGCGTCCGAGGAACTGCGCGAGCCCGGCTGCCGCGACGATCGCCGCTGAACCGAGGAGAATCGCCGGCACACCGGTCGCGCGCAGCGGCCCAACCTCGAGCGTGTAGCCCTGTTGCATGCGAGCGAGGCCTTTGAAGACGGCTCGTACGACCGTGGCGGGTTTACTCATGCCCGGATCGTTCGACGAGCGGGGTGGTTAGGGCTGCTTCTACGTCGAGCACGTCGGTGACGCGGCCGGTGCAGGCGATGGCGACGCGTAACCCATGTAGGTGTTGTAGTTCGACTGTATCGCCGAGATTACCGACGTATTGCTCGTTGGAATCGTCATGCCCCAATCGATGTAATCGTAGTCCGTCATGTTCGATGAACCGATCCAAGCGTTCGTCACCGTCGATCCGTTTGAAATCAATAGGATTTTCTGGCTTCCGCTATACGTTTGCACGTACGTATTCGCGCCGTTGTACGCAAGGATCGAGAGGGCGCACGCTTCGTACGTGCTGATGCTGCCTCCCTCGACGATCACGTTGACGGTTGCGTGTGCCTGAGCAGCCGCCAGCAAGGCATTGAAGACTGATTCCGGGTTTGCACCATAGTCGTTGTAATCCAGGAAGCTTTCGCTGATGAAGTCGACAGTGTCGCCTGCGCCCGGCGAGGCGGAGGCAAGGACCGATGCTTCGTCTTGCAGCGAATTGTTTTTATCCGTCGTGAAGACGTAGGTGCTGCTGGTTATTGTCGGCGGTGCGGAGGGAAACGTCGTCAACTCGGTCTGGATCGCCGTCCAGTCGGCGGGGTTTTGGTCCTGGAGGATGACGTCCGTCGGGTTCGACTCGAACCAATTGTGGCCGTCCATATATGCGATGCCGTCGACGAGTGCAAACTTCGCGTGGATGGGCAGGTACGAGTCCACGATCGCTTCTGCCGAGGGCGTGGCCGTGATCGTGTACTCGGGCTTGTAGGTATCTTGCAGCCAGATGACATGCGCTCCATCGTTAGTGAGTGTTGTCGCGTCGCCGCTGTCTTCGGAGTATTCTTCGGCCGGGAAAATCACCGTGACAGCGGAGCCGTGCGTTGCGGCGTAGACCAGCGCGGTTTGGAGCTGGCTCGAGGGCTCGTACACGCTCACGCAGGCCTCTTTCGACGCTTCGAGTGCGGTGAAGAACCCGGAGGGGTCGTTCGTTACGCCGCCGCCCGTGTAGCTCGGATTCGGTGTCTGCGAGCACGGATTCACCGCGGCAGTTGTCGGAGAGCTGGTCGGCGAGGTGGTCGGCGATGTACTCGGCGATGTGCTGGGCGATGCGCTCGCTTGCGTGCTCGGGGAAGGACCAGGCGATGCCGTCGGTAATGGCGCGCCCGAATAGAGGACGAAATAGACGTTACCCGATGCAGAGTTGATGTTCACGCTCGTGTTGGGAACCGTTACCGACGTTCCGTTAACGGTCGCGGCGGTATCCGAGACGTTGTCCCACTCCGTGTTATTCCAGTACGCGAGATAGACCGGCGTCGCGGGTGAGGATGCGAGCGTGAACGTCGACGACAGCGCGAGCAAAGAAAACGCGCCTTGATTCGCCGAACTCACCGTGAAATAAAAAATCGGCGTTCCCGTCGCTAGCGTGTTCCGGCGGCGCAGCAGCGGGGATGTGCCGCTTGGCGCGCCCGAATCAGCCGTTGCCGTGACCGTCGCGCTTGCCGTGATCGAGAGCGCAGCAGAGTTTCCGGCGGCGGAGATGCTCGCGAGCGCTTGTGGCGTCGGAACGCTTGAGGAGGGCGTCGATTGCGGCGTGGACGATTGCGTGGCGGAGGGTAAGGTGCTTGCGCCGCCGCCTCCGCAGGCAACGAGGGCGCAGAACAATGCCAAAATGGCGAACGCACGATGACGAATGTTCGGAAGATGCATCCGTTCTATGTTCCCTGCCGCAGCTTATGGGGGCATTATCGAATGCAGCATGATTTTGCCGGTTTAGGACACAATCACGCTGCGATGAGCGCGATGATGAAAGCCGTGCGGCTGCACGACGTCGGTAGTCCCCAAAACTTGCGCGTTGACGAGATCGAACGTCCGGTTCCCGGCCAAGGCGAGACGATGGTGCGCGTGCGCGCGGCGGCCTTCAACCGGCGCGACGTGTTCATCACGCAAGGGCTGTACCCGGGAATCGCGCTGCCGCGAACGCTCGGTTCCGACGGCGCCGGCGTGCATGAGGACACCGAAGCCGAGGTTGTGATCAATCCGATGCTCGGCTGGGGTGACGATCCCCATCACTGGGCCGACGGCGCCTCGATTCTTGGCATGCCGCATGACGGGACCTTCGCGCAGTTCGTCGCCGTCCCGAGGGCAAACGTGTTTCCTAAGCCGCAGCATCTCTCGATGGAAGAGGCGGCGGCGATTCCGCTTGCCGGTCTGACCGCCTATCGCGCGCTCTTTACGCGCGGTGAGGTCAAGCGCGGCGAGACCGTGCTCATTCCCGGCATCGGCGGGGGCGTGCAAACCTTCGTGCTGCTCTTCGCCAAGGCGGCCGGAGCGCGGACCATCGTGACGTCGGGCAGCGAGGAAAAGCTCGAACGCGCGCGCGCACTCGGCGCGGACGTCACGGTCAACTATACGGCGAATCACGATTGGCACAAAGGGCTCAAGCGCGGTGAGGTCGATCTGGTCGTGGACTCATCCGGCGGCGATACGCTCAACAAAGCGCTCTCTCTCGTGCGTACCGGTGGACGCGTCGTGCTGTACGGTGGGACGCGCCCCGAAGCGACGGTTCGCGTCTTTCCGATCTTTTGGAATCATCTCGATATTCGCGGTACGTCGATGGGCAGTCCACACGATTTTCGCGACATGCTCGAACTCGTAACCAGCCACGAGATTCGCCCCGCGCTCGATCGCGTCTATCCGATGGACGATGCCGTTGCCGCCGCCGAGCGCCTCGCGCGCAGCGACCAATTCGGCAAGGTCGTTCTCACGATTCCGTAAGGCTGTATTCGTACAGCGTGTCGAGCTTGAGCATCGCGCCGAGCTCGGCCGCGATAACCGGCGCGTGTTCTGCGCCGACGATCGACTCCCACGACGGGTTGAGGATCGTGTTTTCTTGTTCGGTCATCGGCCGGTCGAGCGCGCGTGCCGTGACCGTGCCTTCTTCGGTCAACGCGAGCAAGTACGCGAGTAGCTGGCGTGCCATCGCGGGCCAGAGCATCGGGCGCTGCGTGCCGTAGATCGCGATCACCAGTTGCGGGATATTCATCGGACCGCGCGCGAGTGCCGCGATCAGTTCGGCCTCGCGCAGCTTGCGATGCTCGATGTATTCGTCGATCTTTGCTCGCGCGTCTTCGACGACCGGTCCGTGGCCGCCGTAAATGCGCAGCGCCTCGGGAAATTCGTCGCGCAAGCGTTGCAATGTGCGTTGATATGGGCGCATCGCGCCGCCGGGCGGTGCGATCACGACCGTACCTTCGCCCAAAATCACGTCACCGGTAAAGATCACGCGTTCGTTCGGCTCGTAGATCGCTACGTGTTCAAAGGTATGGCCCGGCGCATCGATGATTCGCAATGCAGACGTACCGGCGAGCAACTCTTCGCCTTCCAGGGCGAACGTGCGATCGTGCGGCACGTCGGAGTTGGGATGCACCCACACCGTCGCACCGGTTCGCGAGGCAAGTGGTGCGGCGGCAGGCGCGTGATCGGGATGCCCGTGCGTCACGGCAATCGCGGAGATGCGTAGTCCGCGTTCCTCTGCGTTCGCAATCAGAGCGTCCAGATGACGGCCGATTGCAGGCCCGGGATCGATGACGATCGCTTGGCCCGCACCCGCGTCGATCACGTAGGAGTTCGTCCCGGATAAGGTCATCGGCGACGGATTTGGCGCGCGGACTAGCGCAATGCGGCTCACCATCGTCCCTCTAGCGCCCGTGGTAACACGACACCTTCCGACGGCCCTCGATCGGGCATAATCGTCACGATCGGCTTCTCGCGCGCGAACGCGAATAGCGCCTCGACGCTACCAAAGGCGGCGATCCGTTCGAGATGTTTGATCGTCGGGAAGACGAGATGCATCTCGCCGCGGCGATGGGCTGCGAGTGCATCGGAGGGCGCGATCCACCGCGCATCGTGCGTTTCAAAACGGTCGGCGGTGCCGAGCGCGCCGGACGGCGCCCGCGCGATGAAAAAAAATGTATTGTAACGCCGCGGTTCGCTCGGCGGTGTAATCCAGTGCGAGAACAACTGCAGCGTTTCCGCGGCGACGTCGATGCTCGCCTCCTCGGCGAGTTCGCGCACGGCGGCGTGCACGACCGCGTGCGCATCCCGTGCGCCGATCGCCGGCTGGTCGACGGCTAATTCGCTCGGCGTCGTGGCGCGAAATTCGGCCGCGAGCCGCGCGTCGTTCCAGCCCGTCGCTTCACCGCGTTCGTAATCGACGCTATCGACCGCGCCACCGGGAAAGACGAACGCGCCCGGCATGAACGGGCTCGCCGCACTGCGACGCAACATGAGCAGTTGCAGTTGCTCGTGCTCCGCACGCACCAGGATCACCGTCGCGGCAAGGCGCAATGCAGGTACCATGAAGCGCGAGTTATGCGCTACTGCAGCGGTCGTCCTGTTGAGCGCAGTCAAGTCCTCGATGTTATCCGGCACGCCAATAGTGACGGATCGCTAAACGCTGACGCGATAACGATCCTTCACTACCAGCGATAGTACTTGTCTAGGGTACGAGAACTCCGTCGACGACATCGATGATGCCGTTGGATTGGAGGACGTCGCGGACGGTCACTTTCGACCGATCGCCGTGGTCATCGATCAAGATGATGTCGTTACCATCCATCTCCGCGGTCAGATCGTCGCCCTCGACGGTCTTGAAGGTCGCCTTACCGCCACCTTCTTTGATTTTCTGCTCGATGTCGGCCGTCGTGATTCGTCCGGCGATAACGTGGTAGGTGAGGACCTTGGTCAGCAGCGCGTTGTCGCCGGTTACCTTGGCGACCGTTTCCGGCGAAAGCTTCGTGAACGCCAGGTTGGTTGGCGCGAAGACCGTGAACGGCCCGGGACCTTCGAGGGTTTCGACGAGTCCAGCCTGCTTCACCAACGCAACGAGCGTTGTGTGATCCTTCGAGCGTACTGCGTTCTGCACGATGTTCTTGTTTGCATACATCGGCGCGCCGCCGACGATTTGATCTGCGGCGAGCGCTGCCGTGGCGGTGCCCCCCATGACGAGTAGTGCAGCGAGCGCCGCACGTCCGAGATTTTTCATGGTTATGGCACCAGCACGGTATTGATCACGTCGATGACGCCGTTGGACTGGTAGACGTCGGGAATCGTGATCGTGGCCCGGTCGCCGTGGTCGTCGACCAGGACGATGCTCTTGCCGTCCATCATCGCGGTAAGATTGCCGCCCTCGACGGTCTTGAGCGTGGCTTTTCCGCCACCGCTTTGGATCATGCGCTCGATGTCAGCCGTGCTCAGCCGTCCCGCGACGACATGATAGGTTAAAACCTTCGTCAGAAGCGCATTGTCGCTCGTAACCTTGTCGACAGTTGCCTTCGGCAATTTTGCAAATGCGGCATTGGTAGGCGCAAATACCGTGAATGGTCCCGGTCCTTCGAGCGTTTGGACCAATCCGGCTTTTTTCACCAGTGCGACGAGGGTCGTGTGATCCTTCGAGTTCATCGCGTTTTGTACGATGTTCATGCTGGCGTGCATCGCGGCCCCGCCGACCATCGGATCGGCCGCAAGCGCTCCGGTGGCAGTACCGCCGGCTAAAAGTAGTGCAGCCAGAGCTGCGGTCCCTATGTTTTTCATTGAAACGTTCTCCTTGTACAGGAGCTAACGTGGAAGGCCGCAGTTTGGATTTAATGGATTCTAGGTCGTTAGCAACAAAATCGTGACGCAAAGCGCAAGCGCCCAGTTGATTGCGTGCGAAGTCCAGCAGTAGACGCACGGCATTTTTGTGACGAAGAGCAGTGAATAGGCCAGAACGGCGGAAACGCCCGCTGCGAAGAGCGCTGCCAAGAAGAGGACGGTGAACTCGGTGCGGTCGCCGGCAAGCCAAATGGCGAGGCCAAGTGCCGGGTAGTAGCACGCGCCGAGCGCGGCATTGGGTAAACCCCCAAACAGGCGTGCCCGGGGCGTTTGGACCACGCTTGGCTCGGGCAGCTCGCCTCGGGCCGCCGCAGCTCCCTTGCGCAGCATGAAAACCGAAGCAAAGAGACCAACTCCGCACAACATCGTGACAATCGCCCGCAACACCAATCCCACCGCACCCGCCTCTTGAGTCCGCTCGCCAAACGCCTGGGAGCGATTGCAATGCTTGCGGCCTCGTTCGCCCTGGCCGCGCTCGTCATCCGTTTTCAGCCGTTGGTCGAGCGTGAAATTCGCTCGCTCGGGCTTTCTGCCTACCCACTCGCGATCGCGATCTTCGCCGTTGTTGCATCGGCGCCGTTTTCGGTCACCGACGCGCTCGCGATCATGAACGGCGCGATTTTCGGTCCGGTGAAAGGTTCGATCGTCAATGCGATAGGACTCGTGCTGGCGGCGCTGGGCGGCTACTGGATCAATCGACACGCTTCGGAGATGCTCGATCTCGATGCCTACCTCGAGCGCGTGCCGGCGTGGGTGCGCCGCTTTCCGGTGGGTTCGCCCGCATTTCTGATCGCGGTGCGCATCATCCCGGGATTCGGCGGAACGGTAGCTACGGCCAGCGCGGCGACCTTTCGCGTACCCATCTGGCGGCACGTATGGACGATGTGTGTCATCGCCGTGCCGGTCTGCACCATCCTCGCGATTTTTGGTGACCGTGTGACGGTCGTGGTGCACAACTACGAGCACCGCGCACACGTCTATTGGGAATTACATCGGCCACATTTGCACCTCCCGCACCATCTGAAAGTGACTCCGAAGCCGTGACGACCGAAGCGATCGCCATGATTGCAGATCCTAACGCACTAACAGCCTTGTGTGCGCGGATAGCGCGCAGCGAGCACGTCGCGCTCGATACCGAATTTCACACCGAGCGGACGTATTCACCGCGCTTGATGGTGGTGCAACTGGCTTTTGACGACGGAGCGGTCATCGTCGATCCGCTCGCGTTGCCGAATTTGCGTCCGCTGGTCGAAGCACTCGCGCAGACTACCGTCG
Organism: Vulcanimicrobiota bacterium; assembly: GCA_963837195.1. Classification (GTDB taxonomy): domain Bacteria; phylum Vulcanimicrobiota; class Vulcanimicrobiia; order Vulcanimicrobiales; family Vulcanimicrobiaceae; genus Aquilonibacter. The sequence goes on along the minus strand of CAWIMO010000006.1, from coordinate 1,301,763 downwards.
TCGGTCACGCGCTGTCATCGGATCTAAAGATATTCGCCGATCGCTTCGACGTCGTGCCGCCCAAGGTGTTCGATACGCAGATTGCCGCGGCGTTTCTCGGCTTTGGGATGCAGATTTCGCTCGCCGATTTAGTACGGGAACTCGAGCACGTGCGGCTTGCGAAGTCGCAAACGGTCAGCGATTGGTCGACCCGGCCGCTCACGCCCAAGCAGCTCGAATACCTCGTCGACGACGTCGCTCATCTGTTACCCATGCACCGAAAACTCACGACGCGTCTCGAGGGTGCCGGACGCTTGTCGTGGGCACTCGAGGAATGCGAGTCGCTCGGAGACATCGAGCGCTACCGTAGCGACGAACGGCGCGCGTACTTGCGCATGCCCGGCGCGATGCGCATGAGCCGGCGCGAGCTTGCGGTGCTTAGCGAAATCGTCAAGCTGCGCGACGATCAGGCCCGTTCGCGCGACCTGCCGCCCAAATACATCATCCCGGACGACGTCGTTTCGGGCCTGGCTACCCTGCGACCGAAACGTGTCGAGGATCTCGAGCAGCTTCGTCGCTTCGACGCGGGCTCGCGCCGAGCACTGGGCGCGGCGATCCTTGCCGCCGTTGCCCGCGCCGAGGCGCTGCCCGAAGATGCGCTGCCCGAGCGCCCGATGCGGCCGCTTGGTTCGAGCCGTGACACCCTGGCAGCGCTCATGGGGGTTGTGGTGGGTGAGATCGCACGCGAACATGAGCTTCCGCAGAGTCTCTTGGTGCCGCGGGCGGCGCTCGATCGGGTCGCTCGCGAAATTCCCAACAATCGTGCGGATTTCGAGCGTGCGCTCGAACTCGCCCATTGGCGCCTGGCGCTGGTCGGGGAGCCCCTCTGGCGACTTTTGTCTGGAGAAGTGCATGTTGCAATCGAAGGCTACGCGGAGCGCGATCCCAAAATACTGTTGTTGCCATGAAACAGTACGCTAAGAGCTTCAACGCGGCCGGCACGCTTAACGTCGGCGACCGCGCGTATTCGTATTTTCGCCTCGGCGCGGTCGAGAAAGCCGGACTTACCAAGCTCGCGCGCTTGCCATACAGTTTGAAGATTTTACTCGAGAATCTCTTGCGCTTCGAGGACGGCCGATCGGTGACGCGGGCCGACATTGAAGCGCTGGCGCGCTGGAATCCGAAGGAACAGTCTGAAAAGGAAATCGCATTTCGGCCGGCGCGGGTACTGCTGCAAGATTTTACCGGCGTGCCGTGCGTGGTCGATCTCGCGGCGATGCGCGACGCGATGGCGGCGATGGGCGGCGACCCCAAAGCGATCAATCCGCTGCAACCGGTCGAACTCGTCGTCGATCACTCGGTGCAGATCGACTACTTCGGTTCGAACGACGCGCTGCAAAAAAATGCCGATCTCGAATTCGAACGCAATCGCGAACGCTATGCGTTTTTGAAATGGGGACAGTCGGCGCTCGACGGTTTCCGCGCCGTGCCGCCGGACACCGGCATCGTCCACCAAGTCAACATTGAATATCTCGCGCGCGTAATCTTCGGCGCCGGTGGCGCGGGCGTCGCTTTCGACGCGAAGAACGCAAACGCGTATCCCGACACCGCTGTCGGTACGGATTCGCACACGACGATGGTGAACGGCGTCGGGGTGTTGGCGTGGGGCGTGGGCGGAATCGAAGCCGAAGCGGCGATGCTCGGGCAGCCGGTGACGATGTTGATTCCCGAGGTGATCGGCTTCCGTCTCGAAGGCAAATTGCGCGAAGGTGTCACCGCGACCGATCTCGTGCTCAAGATCACCGAGATGCTGCGCCGCAAGGGCGTCGTCGGCAAGTTCGTCGAGTTTTTCGGCAAGGGGCTCTCGTCGTTGCCGGTTGCGGATCGCACGACGATCGGTAACATGTCGCCGGAGTTCGGATCGACCTGCGCGATCTTCCCAATCGACGATCGAACGCTCGAGTATCTGCGCCTCACCGGTCGCGGACCCGAACACGTCGCGCTGGTCGAAGCCTACGCCAAGGCGCAAGGGCTTTTCCGTACCGATGCGACGCCGGACGCCGAGTACACCGACATTTTGCTTCTCGACCTGGATGAAGTCGAGCCGAATATTGCCGGTCCGCGCCGTCCGCAGGACCGCGTGAGTCTCGGCGATGTGAAGCGCTCCTTCAACACCGCGATGAACGAGTGGATCGGTGCGCGCGACGCCAATAACGGCGCGCTTTCGCGCTGGCAAGGCGAGGGCGGCAGTCAAACCGCCACGATCTCGCTCACGCAAAAAGACGTCAGCGACGGCGCGGTCGTAATCGCGGCGATTACGTCGTGCACCAACACGTCGAATCCGTCGGTGCTCATGGGTGCCGGGTTGCTGGCTAAGAACGCGGTGGAACGCGGATTGCAGAGCAAACCGTGGGTGAAGACCTCACTCGCACCGGGATCGAAAGTCGTCACCGATTATCTCGTCAAGGCGGGCCTGCAACCTTATCTCGATCAGCTCGGCTTCAACCTCGTCGGTTACGGCTGCACTACCTGCATCGGCAATTCGGGTCCACTTCCGCCCGACGTCGCCGAGACGGTCGCGGAACAAGACTTGATCGTTGCCGCCGTGCTCTCGGGCAATCGTAATTTCGAAGGCCGCATCCACCCGCAGGTGCGTGCGAACTATCTGGCGTCGCCACCGCTAGTGGTCGCGTATGCGCTCGCCGGACGGATGGACATCGATCTCACGACCGAACCGCTGGGAACCGATCGCGCGGGTCAGCCGATCTATCTCAAGGATATCTGGCCCAGCAACGATGAGATCGCAAAAACCGTCACCGAGTGCGTCAACGACAGCATGTTCAAGGCGCGCTACGCCGACGTGTTCAAAGGCGATGACAATTGGGCGCAACTGCAGGTTGCCCCCAGCGAGCGCTACGCCTGGGACCCGAAATCCGAGTACGTCAAGCTTCCACCGTATTTCGAGAACATGCCGGCGCAGCCGGCTCCGCTCGCCGATATCAAGAATGCACGCACGCTGGCGATGTTCGGCGACTCGATCACGACCGACCACATCTCACCGGCCGGAAACATCGCCAAGACCTCACCGGCGGCCAAGTATCTAATGGAACATGGCATCGAGCCGAAGGACTTCAACTCGTACGGCGCCCGTCGCGGTAATCATGAAGTGATGGCACGCGGTACCTTCGCCAACGTGCGTCTGCGCAATCTGCTGGTGCCCGGTGTCGAAGGCGGCGTCACGCGCTACTTGCCCTCGGGCGAGCAGATGTCGATCTATGACGCGGCGATGAAGTATAAAGAGGACGGTACTCCGCTCATCGTGCTCGCCGGCAAAGAATACGGTTCGGGATCGTCACGCGATTGGGCGGCAAAAGGACCGTATTTGCTCGGTATCAAGGCGGTGATCGCCGAATCGTTCGAGCGCATCCACCGCAGCAACCTGATCGGCATGGGCGTGTTGCCACTGCAGTTCGAGGCCGGCGCCGATCGCTCGACCTTTGGGCTTACCGGTGAGGAAGTCTACGAAATCACCGGCATCGCCAAGGGCATCACGCCACGCATGCACGTGCACGTCCGTGCGACCGATCCGAAGAGCGGTAAGGCGATCGAATTCAAAGCACTGGTGCGTATCGATACGCCTGACGAGGCGGAATACTACCGCAACGGCGGCATCTTGCAATACGTGCTACGTCAGTTACGCAAATAGGGGGCCCCACGTAGTGGGGGGCGTCCTTCGACCGGGCTCAGGACAAGCTCCGCCTGGGGCGGAGCGCCTTGCAAATGAGCGCCTCGTTCGCCGGTTAGAGTCGTTCTCGGACCTGGTGATCGGGTTCAGCCTCGCGCTGCTCAGCTTAACCCTGGCGGTGCCCAACCACGTCGTCGATCTCGTTCGCAATCCGTGGTGGCTGATCGCCTACATTTGGACATTCCTCGTCATCGCGTCGATCTGGTACACGCACCAACGGCTTTTCTCGTACTATTTCACGGTGCGCCCGTACACGATCTTTCTGAACTTCCTGTTGCTCGCGTCGCTCGGCTTGATCGTGTACTTCGTTCAGGTCTTCGTCCATGTTCAAGGCGAGCCCGACAAGGTGTGGGCCTTTCTCGCCTATTTCTTTATGCAGAGCATTTCATTCATCGTCATGGGCGCGCTGTACGCGCATGGTGTTCGTGCACGCTGGGCCGAGCTGGACGGCCAACTCCGCTATCAGGGCGTACGCCACGCGGTTCGGAATCTCACGACCGGCGTTGCTGTACTCCTCGGCGTCACGATAACCGCCCTGCGTCATCCGCAATCGATGGACGACGCCACTTGGTCGGATTCGTCTCAGTGGCCGGAGTGCTCGGCTCGCGTGTCGTCCTGCGTGCACTGCGCCCGCGCATCGAGAACCCGGCTAGTGCTTGCGCTGATGCAGAACGAACGCGTTGCCGTCGGGGTCGAGGCACCACTGCTGAACGCACGGCGGCAAGTCGCGTAGCTCGCCGTTGAGTTTACCGCCCAGTTCCGTGACGCGCGGCGCTAAGGCTGCAGCATCCGGCACACTGAAGAGCACGGTTCCCGACGGTACGTGCGGCGCATTAGGGATCTTGCCGATGCCGAACGCGCTGCCGTCACCGAGAATCCACTCGGCGCCGTGCTCGTTCTCCCAGGTCGTTTCTTTGACGTCGAGGAGCGCCTTGTAAAAGACGGCCGATCGGGCGACGTCGCCGACCGAGAAGTAGATCGCGTCGATGCCGCCGGCTTTCGCGCTCATGCGTACTTGCGTTTATGTAGAGCGAAGCTATTGCCTTCCAGGTCGTTGCACCACACCATCGTGCATACCGGCGTTTCGACGGCTTGACCGTGGACGTTCGCGCCGACGGCGCGCACCCGCTCGAGCGCCGCGTCGAGGTCGACCACCGCAAACATCGCACCGCCGGTTTGATACCACGCCCCATCCGGGAGCTTCGAAAGCGCAAACGTCGAGCCGTCGGCGAACTCGTACTCGACCCAGGTCTCGCCCTGCATCGCTGGGATCATCCCGAGCACGTTTTCGTAGAAGCCGCGTGCGCGTGCCAAATCCTTGGCAAGATAGCAAACACAGTCCATGCCGCGTACCGCGGTCATCTGATCCGTCGTCATCATGAGCAGAGCATAGCAGTGCCTACTTGACAACTGCTGTCAGGTTTGCCAGGCTCGCCATATGAAATCCGATCGGCTGATTTCGTTGCTCTTGCTGCTCCAGTCGGCGCAGCGCCGGACGGCTCGCGAACTGGCCGGGCGACTCGAGGTTTCGGAGCGCACGATCTACCGCGACGTCGATGCGCTGGCCGCCTCCGGCGTGCCGGTCTATACCGAGCGCGGTCCCGAGGGCGGAATTTCGCTCGCCGACGGCTATCGCAAGGCGCTCACCCATTTCGGCGAGGACGAGGTTCGCGCGCTGTTCATCTCGGGCTCGGCGATCCTCGCAGACCTGGGGCTCGGCGCAAATCTCGATCGGGCGCTGGAGAAGTTACGCGGCGGCTTTTCCGACGTGCAGCGCAAGGCCGCGGAAAAAGCGCGCGGACGGATTCATATCGACCAGCGCCGCTGGTATCAAAGCGATCCGCCGGTGGAGCGCTTAGCGCTGCTCCGGCGCGCCGTCTGGGACGACCGCTGCCTCGATATCGTGTATGAAGATCGCCTGCGCGCGCGGACCACACGCGTCGTCGATCCGTATGGTCTGGTCTCCAAAGCCGGTGTCTGGTACCTCGTTGCGCGCACGGCGGAGGGCTATCGCAGCTTTCGCGTCGATCGTATGTGCGATGTGGGCGAACGCCACGAGCACTTCGAGCGCGATCCGGCCTTCGATCTCGATGAACACTGGCGGCAGAGCGCGACCAAGCTGCGTGACGGGCTGCCGCGCTTCTATGTCATCGTTCGTCCCGATGCGCAAGCGACCGATATGATCATCGGCTTTTGGCCGGCGGACTGGATCGAGCGCGACGGCGAACGCCTCTTACAAGTTGAATTCTCGAGCGAAGGGATGGCGATTAGTCAGATGGTGAGCTGGGGTATTCACGTCGATTTGATCGATCCGCTCTCGCTCTGCGAACCGATTCTGGCGCGAGCACGTGCGGTGTGCGAACGCTACGAGCCGCTGGCAAAGCGATAACAGTCCTTGCCCGCGGCCTTCGCTGCGTAAACTGCGTCATCGGCGCCCCGCATCAATGCCGTCGTGTCGATCGTGCCGATGGTAAACGCAACGCCGATCGAAGCCGAAAGCCCGTTCGCGCGCAGTTCCTTGACGACACGCTCCACCACCGCTTGCGCCGAACCGCGATCGGTGCGCGGGAGAATGAGCGAAAATTCATCACCGGCAAATCGCGCCGGCAGATCGATTTCGCGGGTACACGTACGTAAGATCTGCGCGATCGTCACCAACGCCGCATCGCCGCCGGCATGGCCTCGCGTATCGTTGATGCGCTTGAAATCGTCGATGTCCAACATCGCAAAGGCCAGCATCTCGCCGGTGCGTCGCGCCGTCCGCAGTTCGGTTTCGAGCCGCTCCATCAGCGCGCGGCGATTGTAGAGGCCGGTGAGCGGATCGTGCATGGCGAGCCGTTCGAGTTCGGCGGCGAGCCGCATGCGCTCGAGCGCAAACGTCGCATGCGTCGCGAGCTCCTGCATCGCGTTGAGGTTCCAGGTCGAACCTGGACGGTCGTTCGAGCCATCGGCATAAAAGAGATAGGCGTCGCCGGAATTCGCGCGCACGGATGCGGCCGCGAAACGCCTGCGTGTATCGAACAGCGGGGAATCCTCGTCGCCCGCCCATCCGGTGACGATGTCGCTATCGCCGGTCATGATGCGGTACAGCGTCGAGCCTTCGGGCAGCGTCCCGCCGTACTCGGATTCCACCGCGCTTGGGCCATCGAGTTCGAAAAGCGCAGTGATCGTGCGCGTATTCTCGATTCGAAACCACAGCGAGCGCGTGAAACCAAGCCCGACGACGGCTGCCCGCATGGCCTGCGCGGCGACCTCGCGCTCGTCGCGCGCCGCAATGATGTCGACGAACGAGCGCAACAGTTGTTCGAGCAGCTGGGCGCGCTCGAGCAGCGCGTCACGCTCGCGCTCGGCAGCGTCGATACGTTCGGTCAAAAAGGCGATGGCGCGCGAGGGCTCGTCCATACCGGCGGTTTCTCCGGCAGGTGCCCGGGCACCGCCGGACGTAGGCTGCGGGGCTACTGGAGAGGAGCAGCTCATGAGATATTTCGCAGGGGCATTGATCCTCGGCACACTCTTCGCGACATCGGTACGCCCCGCCGGTGCCGTGACCGTCACGGGACCGCCCATACACGTCTCGACCTGTGATCCACAACTCAACGCCGCGCCGATGTATGGTCCGGCGTTTTATCCCGCCAATCCGTGGTATTGGCGCGATGTCTATGGTTACCGTTACTACCAGCCGCCGATCGCCAATGCCACCGCGTCGCTCGGCATCGACTACACCAACATCACCAACGCCGTGATGAAGCAGATCGAGTTCGGGTTGGTTGCCAACGGTCGTCTCGTGGCCGAGGTGCGCGACGTCGGCACCTTCTCACCGGGCGCCGAGATCAAGCACTCCTTCGGACTCAGTCCCAACGTCTTTCCGCTGCAAACCGCGTTGCCCCACTGCGTTCCACTGCGGATCGAGTTTGCGGACGGCACGGAATGGAAGAATCCGCACCTGCCGGCGCTGCGCCGATCGATGTACCCGCACTGAGCTAAAGCAACACGCGACGGAAATCACGCAGGAGCGACGCGACGAGCACGAGGAAGCGCGCCGCTCCTGCGCCGTCGATCACGCGGTGATCGTAGCTCACGCTAAGCGGCAAGATCAGCCGCGGAACAAATGCCGTCCCGTCCCACACCGGCTTGGTCGCAGCCCTCGCGGCGCCGAGAATCGCGACCTCGGGCGCGTTGACGATCTGCGTGAACTGGGTGCCGCCGATTCCCCCGATCGAAGAGATGGTAAACGTCCCGCCTTGCATGTCGGCCATGCCGAGCTTGCCGTCACGCGCCTTTGCCGCAAGCTCGGCGGTCTCACGGGCGGTCTCGAGTAAGCCTTTCTTGTCGGCGTCTTTGAGCACCGGCACGACGAGTCCATTCGGCGTGTCGGCGGCGAAACCGATGTTGTAGTACTGCTTGTAGACCAGCTCGTCGCCGTCTAGCGACGTGTTGAAGTCGGGATATTTTTGCAGTGCCGCAACCGACGCCTTGATCAGGAACGCCAGCATCGTCAACTTCGCGCCTGTGTTCTTGCTCTGTTCGCCGTTGATTTCGTTGCGAAACGCTTCGAGCTCGGTCACGTCGGCTTCGTCGTAATTGGTGATGTGCGGAATCGCCAGCCAATTGCGGTGCAGGTTCGGACCGGCGAACTTTTTCACGCGCGGCAACGGCTTGCGCTCGATCGGACCGTACTGAGCAAAGTCGACCTTCGGCCACGCGGGCAGTCCCGCGACGCCGAATCCGCCGGCCGCCGGCGTACCTTGCGCGAGCGCGCGCTTCACAAACCCTTGCACGTCTTCGCGGGTTACGCGTCCATGTGGCCCGCTGCCGCTCACGCCGTGCAGATCGACACCGAGCTCGCGCGCAAATCGTCGGATCGCCGGGCTCGCATGGACGGTTCCGTTCGTGCTTCGAGGCAACCCTTCGGGTTGCACCTCAGCATGACGAGCTTGTTGTTGTGCGTCATCCTGAGGTGCGCCGCGAAGCGGCGCCTCGAAGGACGGCGGCTCGCTGCTCAGGGTGACAGTGTCACTAGCGATCGTTGCAATCACCGTTCCTTGCGAAACCTTGTCGCCGGCTTTGACGCGCACGTCTTTCACGAGGCCCGCCGCACTCGCCGGAACGTCCATCGAGGCTTTTTCGGTCTCGAGCGTAAGAAGCGGCGCCTCCTTTTCGATGCGATCGCCCGGCTTGACCAGCACCTCGATCACCGGCACGTCTTTGAAATCACCGAGATCGGGCACTTTGAGTTCAATAGTATCGCCGCTGCTTTTCGTCGACGTCTGTCCCTCGACTACGGTCGGGATGACAGAGTCGAGCGTAAGCAGCACGCTGCCTTTCGAGACTTTGTCGCCGACTTTGACGCCGACGCTTTTGACCACACCCTCGGCATCCGCGGGCACGTCCATCGAGGCTTTTTCGCTCTCGAGGGTGACGAGCGCATCGTTTTTCTTGACGCGGTCGCCGGGTTTGACCAGCACCTCGATGACCGGAACGTCGTTGAAGTCACCGAGATCGGGGACGCGAACGTCGATCGTGCTCATCGCTACACCGTTACCGGGTTGGGCTTGGCCGGATCGATACCATACTTCTTGATCGCATCGGTCACAACACTCGCCTTGATCGTGCCGTCTTGCGCCAGCGCGTGCAACGCCGCGATCGTCACGTAGTGACGATCGACCTCGAAGAACTGGCGGAGCTTGCGGCGGTAGTCGCTGCGGCCGTAGCCGTCGGTGCCGAGGGTGGCGTAGCGGCGTCCTGAGCCTGTCGAAGGGCCGATGTATGGACGGATCGATTCGGCGAAGAGCCGGATGTAATCGGTCGAAGCTATCGCGGGACCGTCGTGCCCTTCGAGCGCACTGGTAACGTAGGGTATGAGCGGCTTAGCTTCGGGATGAAAGAGGTTCTCGCGTGCGCACTGCATGCCGTCGCGCGCAAGCTCGTTGAAGCTCGTTACGCTCCACACGTCGCTTGCCACGTTCCAGTCTTTTGCAAGTAGATCGCTCGCCGCGAGCACTTCGCGCAGGATCGCGCCGCACCCCATCAATTGTACCCGCGGCTGACTCTTCGTCGCTTTGCCGCCGTCGCGTAGCAAATACATGCCACGCAGAATACCATCGGCCGCGCCCTCCGGCATCGCCGGATGCACGTAATTCTCGTTGAGCAGCGTGATGTAGTAGTAGCCGTCTTCTTGTTCGGTGAGCATGCGGCGCAGGCCGTCTTGAACGATCACCGCGACCTCGTAGCCGTAGGTTGGATCGTAGCTGCGACAATTGGGAATGAACGAAGCAAAGACTTGGCTGTGGCCGTCTTCGTGCTGCAGCCCCTCACCATTGAGCGTGGTGCGGCCCGACGTGCCGCCGAGTAGGAATCCGCGCGAGCGTGAATCGCCCGCGGCCCAGGCCAGATCGCCGACGCGCTGGAAGCCGAACATCGAATAGAATATGTAGAACGGCACCATCGGCAGGTCGTGATTTGAGTACGATGTGCCGGCGGCAATCCACGACGAGATCGCCCCCGCCTCGTTGATGCCCTCTTGCAGAATCTGGCCGTGTTTGTCTTCGCGATACCACATCAGCTGCTCGGCATCTTGCGGGTGGTAGAGCTGTCCGACCGACGAGTAGATTCCAAGCTGCCGGAACATCCCTTCCATCCCGAACGTGCGCGATTCGTCGGCCACGATCGGCACGACGCGCGAACCGATGGTGGCATCGCGCGTGATCGTGTTGAGAATACGCACGAACGCCATCGTGGTCGAGATCTCGCGATCGCCGGTTGCCTGTAGCTGCGAATCAAATGCCGAGAGCGCCGGAACGGCGAGCGACTCGGACTTGCGGCGCCGGACCGGCAATGGGCCTTGGGCAGCCATCCGTTCCTTGAGGTAGCGCATCTCGGCACTGTCCTGCGGCGGACGGTAGAACGGAATATTCGCGATCGCATCGTCGGGAATCGGCACTTGGAAGCGATCGCGAAAGGCGCGCATGTCCTCGAGGTCCATTTTCTTGGCCTGGTGCGCGATGTTGAGACCTTCGCCGGCCTCGCCCATGCCATATCCCTTGACCGTCTTGGCGATGATGACCGTCGGCTCGCCCTTGTGTTCGACCGCCGCTTTATACGCGGTATACACTTTGATCGGATCGTGGCCGCCGCGCATCAGCGCCCAAATGCGATCGTCGCTCCAGTCCGCAACCAACGCCGCGGTCTCGGGATAGCGGCCGAAGAACTCGTCGCGCACGTATTTGCCGTTACGCGACTTATAGGTTTGATAGTCGCCGTCGACGGTTTCGGTCATCAACTGCACGAGCCGGCCGCTCGTATCGTTCTCGAGCAACTCGTCCCAGCCGCTGCCCCAGATAACCTTGATGACGTTCCAGCCCGCACCGCGAAAGACGCGCTCGAGCTCTTGGATGATCTTACCGTTGCCGCGTACCGGTCCATCGAGCCGCTGCAGATTGGCGTTGATCACCCAGATCAAGTTGTCGAGTTTCTCGCGTCCGGCCAGCGAAATCGCTCCGAGCGTTTCGGGTTCGTCGGTTTCGCCGTCGCCAACGAACGCCCAGACCTTGCGTCCCGCCGTGTCGCGAAAACCGCGATCGTGCACGTAGCGCATGAAGTGCGCTTGATAGATCGACATGATCGGCCCGAGGCCCATCGACACGGTGGGAAATTGCCAGTACTCGGGCATCAGCCAGGGATGCGGATATGAGGGGATGCCCTTGCCGTCGACCTCTTGGCGGAAACCCTCGAGCTGTTCTTCGCTGATGCGCCCTTCGAGAAACGATCGCGCGTAAATGCCGGGCGAACTGTGTCCTTGAAAATAGACGAGGTCGCCGCCGAAATTCTCCGAGGGCGCGCGAAAGAAATGATTCTGGCCGACGTCGTACAGCGTCGCCGCCGACGCGAACGTGGCGACGTGCCCACCTAGCTCGGAACTCACCTTGTTCGCGCGCAAGACCATCGCCGCTGCATTCCAGCGCACGTAGTGGCGCAAGCGCGCTTCTAACTCGCGATCGCCCGGCATCGCCGGCTGCTTCTCGTGCGGAATCGTATTGATGTACGGCGTTTCGAAACCGAGCGACACGGACGCACCGCCGCGCTGCGCCTCGTCGACGAGATCCGAAAGCAAGTCACGCGCGCGCTCGGGCCCTTCGACGGTGAGGACACCGCGCATCGCCTCGAGCCATTCTTGCGTCTCTTGCGGATCCGGATCGTTTCTCATGTTCGCGGGATTCCGCGCCTGCGAGGAATCCCTTGCTATTGGACTGATCCGATTTCTAATCCGGTGCGATCCAAAGGACGGTGCCAATCGATCCAAGTAGCAATACGGCGCCCGCGACCGCGAGACCCGAAAGCGTTTCACCGAACAGCACGAGCGCCAGCGCGGCGGCGAAGACCGGCTCGAGAAGCGTCGAGAACGAGACCGCGGTTGGCGAGAACCAGCGCAGTGCGGCATTCATCCCGGTGTGCCCAAGCAGTTGCGAGATCAGCGCCATGGCGAGGATCCCGCCCCAGGCGGCATACGCATGCAGCGGCGGTGGCGGTTGATGCGCAACCAGCGCGAGAACGACGAGCACGACCGCGGCGCCAGTGTACGTGGTCGTCACGATCGCGCGCGTGCTCAAGTCGGCGCGTACCTCGCGCACGAAGAGCAGATAGGCGGCAAATGCCCCGGCTCCGGCCAGCGCAAGCCCTGCGCCCAAAATGGCGTGGCCTGGTTGCGGCGCGGGCGAATGTGTCGAACGCGTGATCAGTACGAGCCCGGCGATACCGGCGATAAATGCAAGTGGAACGGCAAGCGGAAAGCGCCGGCGGCGCGCGATCGCATCGTAGAGCGTGGTGAACAACGGCGACGTCGAGACCAGCAACGTCGAAATCGCGACGGTGGTGTAGTCGAGCGATGCAATCCAGGTCGCGAAGTGCAGCGCGAGCACGACGCCCGCGGCGAGAAGCACGACGCGCTGTTGCTTGGTCGGCGCGCCTGCACGCTCGTGCGCGACGAGCGCGATGATCAACAGCACGGCCGCCGCGATGCAGAGGCGCGCGGCGGCGACGGCGAGCGGTTGCGCTGCGCTAAGCGCGTAGCGGGCAAAAATAGCGGCGGCACCCACCGCAAGTTGGGCGCCGCCGAGGATCAGATACCGTAGGAGCGTGTGCTAGTTCGCTCCCGGCGTTGGCCGTACACCGGGATGACCCGGTTCGGGCACGTGATTTACCGTGATCGGCACCGAGGTCGTGCTCGGGCTCGGCTGCGGTTGCAACGGGGTTGGAGAAGGCGTCGGCTTGGTGTTGTTGTTCGAAATCGTGGTCGCGGCAGCCGCGGCGGCTATGCCGCCTCCGACAATCGCGGTGGTTGCACCGGCAGCGCCGCCGACCGCACCCGTCGCCGCCCCGGTCACCGTGCTCGTAATCCCGAGCGATCCGGCGTTGACCGGCGCACCGAGTTCGCTAAACGGCGTGAACATCGTTTGCGTGACGCCCGTCACCGATGCGGTGACGGCGCCGGCGGCAGCAGCGGTTGCTACGAGCGATTGCCCGGCGGCCAGCGTAAAGACTTGGCCGTTTACCAGCGTCACTTGCACGGGCAACGTCGGATTGCTCAACGCATACACGTTGACTTGCAGACCGCTCGGGTTCGCCGCGATATCGCCAACCGTTCCGCGTACGGCGATTTGGCCGGTCGCGGTGCTAAACGTATAGTCAGCCTTCGCACCGGCCGGGTGATTGACGGTGAAGCGCATTTTGCCGACCACCACGAACCTCGCGTGAGCGATGTCGGTGGTATTAAAGCTCACCATCTGCACGCTGCTGTTTGACGCCATCTCGATCTGCGAGCTGTCCGGCAGCGTAATCGTCGCAAGCGAGTTTGCACCCGTCGCCGCGTAATCGTTGTTGTTCAAAGTCGCGTTCGCTTTGATGGCCAGCGGGGTCTTTGGCGTCGCGTCGGCGCCGTATGTGACCGTGCCCTTGACGTTTTGGAGTGTCTTGTCGGTGTCAGCCGGCGAAGCCACGACCGGAAGCAGGGCGAAAAGCACGGTGAGAAACGAAGCGCACAAGGCCTTCATAACGGGTGCTCCTTGGGGCAAGCTAGATTGTCTGAAGTCATCGGTTCGATTGGTTGCTTCTGCCCCCTTCAGTCGTTCGGCCCACTTGGCCGAGATTGGCCAACTCGCTCGGGGGAAGGCGACCATAGATGTCGTAGGACCTTCTTCTCTGCGGGAGCTTGCGAAACAGGCTGAGAGGGGGCGAGACCCCGACCGTTGTGGGCTACGAAAAAGTATGCAAAGCGTACTTTTTGTAGCCCAAGACACTCCGGATAATGCCGGAGTAGGAAGGATGAATCATGAAGCGCTACATCCAGGGCAGCAATCCGTCGATTCGCGTGCCGGTACGTGAAATTGGGCTCACCGACGGCACCGCCCACACCGTCTACGATACCAGCGGCCCCTATACCGATCCGTCGGTGAATCTCGACGTGCGTGTCGGCCTTGCGCCGCTGCGTGAGGGTTGGATCGAGACGCGCGGCGATACCATGCCACTCGATCGGCCGGCGTCGCTTTTCCATTTTGAAAACGCGCGGGCGGTTCGTCGTGCGAAGCCGGGTGCTAACGTTACCCAGATGCACTACGCGCGCCGCGGTGAGATTACGCCGGAGATGGAGTTCATCGCCATCCGCGAGGGCGTCGAGCCGTCGTTCGTGCGCGACGAGGTAGCGCGCGGCCGCGCGATTATTCCATCGAATATCAATCACCCCGAGAGCGAACCGATGATCATCGGTCGCGGCTTTCACGTCAAGATCAACGCAAACATCGGGAACTCGGCAGTCACCTCCACGATCGAAGAAGAGGTCGAGAAGATGACGTGGGCGACGCGCTGGGGCGCCGATACGGTGATGGATCTCTCGACGGGCAAGAACATTCACGAGACGCGCGAGTGGATCGTACGTAACGCGCCGGTGCCGATCGGCACCGTGCCCATCTATCAAGCGTTAGAGAAAGTCAACGGCAAAGCCGAGGAGCTGACCTGGGAGCTTTACCGCGACACGTTGATCGAGCAAGCAGAGCAGGGCGTCGACTATTTCACGATTCACGCCGGCGTGCTGCTGCGCTATGTACCGCTCACGGCCAATCGCATTACCGGGATCGTCTCGCGCGGCGGATCGATTCTTGCTAAGTGGTGCCTCGCGCATCACCAGGAGAACTTCCTTTACACGCACTTCGAAGAGATCTGCGAGATCATGAAAGCGTACGATGTGGCGTTCTCACTCGGCGACGGGCTGCGGCCCGGATGTACCGCCGATGCTAACGACGCTGCGCAGTTTGGCGAGTTGGAAACGCTTGGTGAGCTGACGCAAGTCGCCTGGAAGCACGACGTGCAGGTCATGATCGAGGGGCCGGGCCATGTGCCGATGCATCTGATCAAGGAGAACATGGACAAGCAGCTCGCGATCTGTCACGAAGCGCCGTTCTACACGCTCGGGCCGCTCGTGACCGACATTGCGCCGGGCTACGATCACATCACCAGCGCCATCGGCGCGGCGATGATCGGCTGGTTCGGCACGGCGATGCTTTGCTACGTGACGCCGAAAGAGCACCTGGGACTCCCGAACAAGAAGGACGTCAAAGACGGTGTCATCGCCTATAAAATTGCCGCGCACGCCGCCGACTTGGCCAAGGGCCATCCGCGGGCGCACCATTGGGACGACGTGCTTTCGAAGGCCCGCTTCGAATTTCGTTGGGAAGATCAATTCGAACTCGCACTCGATCCAGAAACGGCGCGTGAATTCCACGATGAGACATTGCCGGCGGCCGGCGCGAAGGTTGCTCACTTCTGCTCGATGTGCGGGCCGCACTTCTGCTCGATGAAGATCACGCAAGAAGTGAGAGCGTACGCCGAATCCGGGATGGCCGAGAAAAGCAAAGAGTTCATCGAAAAAGGCGCCGAGGTGTATGTCGCAACTCCATAGGCCCTACGCACGGCCACCGTTCTCGCGGCCGCTCCTCGCAATCGCATCCTGCGATTGCTCCTGCTGCACTTCTCGCCGCTCTCGCCTTCCTGGCTTCGCGGCTCGTACGTAGCCCGCTTAAACGATGGCCGTGCGTGGGGTCCTATTCGATCGCGATGGGACCATCATCGTTGATGTTCCATATAACGGGGAGCCTGATCTCGTCCAACCCGTTTCAGGCGTAAAAGAGGGGCTTGATAGGTTGCGGGCTGCTGGACTTCAGGTTGGCGTTCTTACGAATCAGAGCGGCGTTGGTCGCGGCATCATTCGTGAGGTCGAGATGCAAGCCGTTAACGCGCGGGTTGAGGAATTGCTTGGGCCGTTTGACGGGTGGTTTATCTGTCCGCATGCACCCGATGTCGATTGCGAATGTCGCAAGCCTAAGCCGAAGCTGATCTTCGATGCGGCGCGCGCGTGGCGAATGGATCCCTCAGAGATCGTCGTCGTCGGTGATAAAGAGAGCGACGTCGAAGCGGCACGCAATGCTGGGTCGCCGGCAATAAAGATCGACGGCGCCTGCGATCTCGCAAGCGCCGTCGAAACTATTCTGCGCCGGCCGCACTAACGGTTGTCGTCGTTGAGCCAGTAGTCGACGTCGGGGACGTGTGCGCGCGCACCGGCTGCCGCCATCCATGCGCTCCTGGGAATGTGTACGGTGCTGCGCAACACGTTCCATGCGCGTAGCACCTTGAGCACGTAGTGCTGCGTCTCGTAATATGGCGGCACGCCGCCGTAGCGTTGTACGGCCAGCGGTCCCGCGTTGTACGCGGCGAAGACCAGCGCGTAGCGGTTCGGATTCGATCCAAATTCTTCGAGCAGGCCGCGCAGGTAACGCGCCGCGCCTTGCAGGTTCTCCGCCGGATCATGCGGATTGACTCCAAGCGTCGCGGCTGTGCCGGGCATGAGTTGTCCCAAGCCAATCGCACCGGCGTACGAGACGGCGTGCGTGTGCCAACTCGACTCGACGGCGACGATTGCCGCCAGCATATTGGTGTCGACCTTCCAGCGCGCCGCGGTCAACAACAGGTGCCGCGCGAGGTCCTTACTTTGCCAGTTCGGGAGCTCGGGATTGTATTGCTGCAGCACCGCCGCGTAGGCCGCGATACTCGCGGGGGTCGCCGGGACCGGCCTGGTTGCGGCGCTCGCAACAGCCGGTACGGCGAGTCCTATAATGAAGCAGAGTCCCGCTAGGAGCGAGGCGCGGCATCGGCTCATGGACGGGGCGGTTCGACGAGGGTAGGGCCACTCCCCTGGATTCGGCGAACCCGCATCTAAGTGTCGAGATACAGCCGGATGACGCCCCGAACCCGTCGAGCCTGGGGCATCGGCGCAGTCGCCGTCTTCCTTTTCTTATGTGCCGGCATCGCGATCTCGCAGTGGTATGCCGAGCATGTAAACGTTCCACACTATCAGTCGCTCAACGAGAAACAAAAACACTAACCGCACTCGCAAAAGCGAGGCATACGCCCGCGTTCTGATGCCACTTTGATGCGCGTCGCGCAGGAGTTTTCCGGCGCGGCTGCGGACCCGAGTGATCTTCCGGTTGTTTTTGGAGGTCCGTTCGTGAAGCTTCGTCTTGCCGCGCTCTTGGCGTGTTCCATCGTTATGTGCGCGGCCCAGAGCGCGCTTGCGCAAACGCCGGGGGTGGAGGCCTCGCCGTCGCCAAGTCCGGCGCCGGCTAAGCCGGCGAAGCCGACGCCGACCCCGAGCCCGACTCCAACTCCCGGGCCGCCGTATGCAAATATGAGCTGGCGCGAGGTCGGGCCGGCTACAGCGGGCGGCCGCGTGGCAGCCGTGGCGGGTTCAGCGACCGATCCGAAGCTGTATTACATCGGTACCGGCGGCGGCGGCGTCTGGAAGAGCAGCAACGATGGCCAAACCTGGGACCCGGTCTTCGCCAAGGAGCCCGTCGCAGCCATCGGCGCCGTGACGATCGATCCGACCGACAACAAGACGGTCTGGGTCGGCACCGGCGAGGACAATCCGCGCAACGACGTCAGTTACGGCGATGGGGTTTACAAGAGCACCGATGGCGGCGGCACGTGGACCAACATGGGCCTTCGCGCGACCAAACAGATCTCGCGTATCGTCGTCGATCCGCGCGATCACAATCACGTCGTCGTCGCGGCGCAAGGCGATCTCTTCAGCGATAGTACCGAGCGTGGCGTCTACCTTACCGATGACGGCGGAAAGACGTGGACCAAAACGCTGTACACCGGGCCCGAAGCGGGCGCCTCGGATCTAGCGATGGATCCGCAAAACCCAAGCGTGCTTTACGCGGGCATGTGGCAATTCCAGCGCCGCCCGTGGACGTTTACCAGCGGCGGTCCACAAGACGGGCTCTACAAGTCGACCGACGGCGGACGTACGTGGAAGAAGCTCGAGGGGAACGGCCTTCCGACGGATACCATCGGACGCATCGGACTCGCGGTTGCGCCGAGCAACGGAAATCGCGTCTATGCATTGATCGAATCCAAGCAAGGCATTCTGTGGCGCAGTGATGACGGTGGCGATCGCTGGACGATGGTCTCGAAGAATACGCTCGTCGATCAACGTCCCTTTTATTTTACGCATATCGGTGTCGATCCGAAGAATCCCGACATTGTCTATGGCGTGTCGGAAGCGCTCTCGAAATCAACCGACGGCGGCAAGACGTTCAAGGCGATTGCCGACAGCGTGCACGTCGACTATCACGCGATTTGGATTGCGCCCAACGATCCGGCGCGTATCATCGTCGGTGAAGACGGCGGTTACGCGCTGACCGTGGACAACGGCGACAACTGGTTCTTCTCGGCAAACTTGCCGATCGGGCAAGTCTACCGTGTCGGCCTCTCCAACGAAAACCCATACTGGGTGTGCGGCGGGCTGCAAGACAACAACGGCTGGTGCGCACCAAACAACACGCAAGATCCCTCCGGTATCCAAAACAAAGCGTGGATCGGCGTCACCGGCGGCGACGGTGAGTGGACCGTGCCCGATCCGGCGGATCCCAACTATATTTGGGCAGACTCGGAAAACGGCTCCGTCACCGTGATCAACAAGGTGACAAAAGACGGGTGGTTCGTGGAGCCCTACTTGCAGCTGGCAATCGAGAGCTTCGATACGCGCACGGCCAAAGTGCGCTGGAATTGGGAAACACCGATCGCATTTGCGCCGTGGGACGGGCACATCGGCTGGATCGGCGGAAACGTGCTGTTCCAGACGACCGATCGCGGTTTGCATTGGAAGATCATCAGTCCCGATCTCACGCGCAACGTCAAGGATCACCAAGCGCCTTCGGGTGGCCCAATCACCCACGACGTCTCGGGCGCCGAAGAGAGCGACACGATTCTCGATATCGAGGGTTCGAAGCTGCACAAGGGCGAGATTTGGGTCGGTACCGACGACGGGCTCATTCAGCTTACGCTCGACGGCGGAAAACACTGGAGCGACGTCACGCCGCCGAACGCGCCGCAGTACGGACGCTTCGCCTCGATCTCTCCCTCGCCGCTGCGCGACGGTACGGCGTACGCAATCAACGACGGGCACTACACCGGCGACAGCAAACCGTACGTGTTCGTCACGCACGACTTCGGCAAGCACTGGGATCTGATCACGAGCGGCCTTCCGGCAAACGAGTGGGCGCGCTCGGTTGCGGCCGACATCCGCAATCCCAACCTCGTGTATCTCGGAACGGAAGAGGGCTTTTGGCTCTCCTATGACGGCGGCGCCACCTGGAAAGCGTTCAAGAACGATCTGCCGACCGTCTCGGTGCACGACATTCGCATGCAGCCTCAGTTCGACGATTTGGTGATTGCGACGCATGGCCGCTCGATCTACATCATGGACGACATGACGCCGATTCAGCAGCTCCAGCAAGCGATCGCGGCGGGCACCTACATGTTCCCGATTCGCGTTTCATATCAATATAATACGCGGTCCGACGATGAAGGTACCTACACCAACTATGCGGCGTCGAATCCGCCGACCGGTGCGATCATCAATTACTACCTCGACGCGGAACAGAAAACGCCGCCGATGCTGCAGATAGTCGATCGCACCGGCGCCGTTATCCGAACCTACAAAGGCACGCATGAGGTCGATAAGAAGCAAGAACCCTACATGCCGAACAAGGTCGGCCTCAATCGCTTCGTGTGGGATTGGTCGATCGACGGTCCGGTGAAATGGTTCGGCGCGGCAAAGAAGGCGTATCAAGGTCCCGACGGTGGCCCGACGGTACCACCGGGTGAGTACATTGCCAAGCTCACGCTCGGCAACAAGACCTTCACCCAGGGCTTCACCGTCAAGGCGGATCCGCGCACGCTCTACACGCAGGCGCAACTCGTCGAGTCCTATGACTTCGGACGCCTCGGCGAGTCGCTCTTCTCCAAGGTCGATACGATGCTCAACAACCTCGATGCGGTGAAGAAATCGATTGACGAGGGCATAGCGGCAGCCAAGAAAGCCGGCGATTCTGCGACGCAGAGCAGACTCGAAGCCATCGAGAGCGCGCGCCTCGCCGTCTTCGATCAACTCACGGCCAACTATCAGAACGACGAAGACTCGATCCAGATGCCGGGCAAGGTGCGCGAGGACGTGCAGTCCATCATGTACTTCGCAGGAACGGCGATCACGCCGGCGCTGCGCGACTATACGCATCGCGTCGAAGGCGAGTTACGCGACGCAACCGTCAACTACGACGCCTTCGTGAAGCAGCAGGTTCCGGCGCTCAACGGTGCACTTACTACGCTCAAACTCAAGGCGGTAACCATTCAATGATCGCGGCACTCGTTCTCGCGGCAGCATCCTCGTTCGGCGATCTCTCGATGCGTGTGGTCGGGCCGGCAATTGCCGGCGGACGCATCGCAGCCGTGGCGGGTACGGTCCAAAACGACAAGCTCTACTACCTGGGAACCGCCGGCGGCGGCGTGTGGAAATCAGAGAACGGGGGCGCTAGCTGGTCACCGGTCTTCGATCAACAGGACGTTTCGGCAATCGGTGCCGTTGCGATCGATCCCAAAAACCAAAACGTCGTCTGGGCCGGTACGGGCGAAGCTAATCCGCGCAACGACGTGAGCTATGGCGATGGCCTCTACAAGACGACGGACGGCGGCAAACACTGGACCCGCGTCGGTCTCGATGGGGTTTGGAGCATCGCGCGCATCGCGGTCGACCCGAAAGATCCCAATCACGTCGTCGTCGCTGCATTTGGCGATCCGTTCAAAGATTCGAGCGATCGCGGCATGTACGTCACATTTGACGGCGGCAAGACCTTCGCCAAGACACTCTACGTCGATGAAAAAACCGGCGCGAGCGACGTCGCGATGGATCCGCAACATCCAAACGTCGTCTATGCCGGGATGTGGACGTTCCGCCGCCTGCCGTGGACGTTTACCAGCGGCAGCGATGCCGGCGGATTGTACAAATCGACCGACGGCGGCAAGACGTGGAAGAAACTCACCGGCAACGGTTTGCCCAGCGGCATGACGGGACGTATCGGGCTCGCGATTGCGGCGAGCGATCCGTCGCGCGTGTACGCGGTGATCGAGGCGAAAGGCGGCGTGCTCTGGCGCAGCGATGACGCCGGCGCGCACTGGAAGATGGTCAGCGACGATTCGATCGTCGACCAGCGACCGTTTTACTTCTCCCACATCGAGGTCAATCCGAAGAATCCCGACGACGTCTTCGCGGTGTCGAACGATATGGCCGAAAGCAAAGACGGGGGCAAGAAGTTCGAGCAGATCGCCAAGCCCGTGCACGTCGATTTCCACGCGATGTGGATTGCCTCGAACGATCCCGACCGTCAGATTCTCGGGGCCGACGGCGGCTACGCGATCACGCTCGACGGCGGCAAGGATTGGTCGTTCTCGCAGAACCTGCCGATCGGCCAGATCTATCACGTCGGCTACAGCATCGGCAATAATCCCTACACGATCTGCGCCGCGCTGCAAGACAACGAAGCGTTCTGCGGACCGTCGAACTCGCTCTCGAGCGACGGCATCGTCGATAGCGATTGGTATAACGTCGTCGGTGGCGACGGCGAATGGGCCTGGCCCGATCCGTCGGATCCGAGGTACATCTGGTCGGACCTCGAGGATGGCGTCACGCTCGTCAACGATACGAAAACGCAGTCGGCCATCTCGGTGCGTCCGTGGGACGCGATGGGCGGGACCCTCGGGCCGTTCGACTCGCGCGACGCAAAATATCGTTACAACTGGGATTCGCCGATCAATTTCGCACCGTGGGATCCACACGTTGCGTGGCTCGGCGGCAACGTCGTGTTCCAGACGACGGATCGCGGCTTGCATTGGACGGTGATCAGCCCCGACCTCACGCGAAATATCAAGGCTCACCAATTGCCGGCGGGCGGTCCGCTAGCGCAGGACGTTTCGGGTGCGGAGTATTCCGATAACCTGCTCGACATCGAAGGTTCGCCGGCGAGCAAAGGCGAGATCTGGACCGGCTCCGACGACGGCGTGATTTCGTTGACGCGCGACGACGGTGCGCACTGGGACACGGTGACGCCGCAAGGCGCACCGGAACTCGCGCGCATGGCGAGCGTCGCGCCTTCGCCGCTCGAAGCGGGCACGGCCTACGCGATCGCCGATGACCACATGCTCGGCGACTACAAGCCGTACGTCTACGTTACGCACGACTACGGCAAGACGTGGGCGCCGATCGTGGAGGGCATTCCGGGGAATCAGTACGCGCGCGCGATCCGCGCGGACACGGTCAATCCGGATATCGTGTATCTCGGAACCGAGAACGGCTTCTGGATTTCATACGATAAGGGCGCACACTGGCAGAACTTCCGCTTGAACTTGCCGCCGGTCGCCGTCTACGACATTCGCATCCAGCCGGAGTTCGACGACTTGATCGTCGGCACACATGGACGGGACGCTTGGGTGCTCGACGATCTGACGCCGATCCAACAGCTACCGCAGGCCGAAAAAGCCGGTGTAATGCTTTTCCCGCTGCGCACGGCCTACGAGTACCATCAGCACTCGAACAGCGATTACGGTGCGTACACGAACTTCTCGGCGCAAAATCCGCCCGGCGGCGCGATCGTCAATTTCTATTTTGCCGCACCGCAGAAGAAAAATGCGACGCTGCAGATCGTTGATTCGAGCGGGAAGGTCGTGCGCACCATTTCCGGCATGCACAAAGTCAAGGATAAGGACGTGCCCAACGTGCCGAACAAGATCGGCATCAACCGTATGACGTGGGATTTCCACGAAGACGGCCCGACGCCGTGGAACGGCGCGGCCAGTCCCGAGTTTCGTGGCCCGCACTTCGGGCCGATGGTCGTGCCCGGTACGTACACGGTGCGTTTGAAACTCGACAATACAACGCTAACGCAGACGGTGGTAGTCAAACCCGATCCGCGTGATTCGTGGACGATGGCCGATTATCAGGCGGCGTACGATTTCGCGAAGAAGTACAGCGTACGCTACGGAAAGATCGACGAGGCCCTCAACAACCTCGACGCGATCAAGAAGTCGCTCGATAAAGCCAATGCGAGCGATCCGAAGGTTGCCGCCGCCAAGACGCAATGGCAAGACGTCTTCTCGGCGCTCACGGCAAACTTCAAGAACGGCGAAGACGCCGTCGAGCATCCCGGCTCGCTGCGCGAAGAGATTCCGCGTACCGGGTTCGGCGCTGCGGCTCCGCCGACAGCAGCACAGCTCGACTACGCGTCGCGTTGGGACACCGTCTACGTGGCGGCATTTGCAAAGTACAATGACTACGTGAAATCGCTCGGCGGCCTTAAGGTTGACGGAGCCAAGAACGTCACTCCCTAAATGATCGCGCTGCTCGCACTGGTCACTGCATCGTACGGCAATCTCGTATGGCGTTCGATCGGACCGGCCGGAGCCGGCGGTCGCGTTGCGGCAGTAGCCGGAACGCCACAGAACGATCAGCTTTATTATCTCGGGACTGCCGGGGGCGGCGTGTGGAAGAGCGACAACGGCGCGGCGACGTGGACACCGGTCTTCGAAGATCAGCACGTGTCTGCAGTTGGCGCAGTTGCCATCGACCCCACCAATCAAAACGTCGTGTGGGCGGGCACCGGCGAAGCCAACCCGCGTAACGACGTAACGTACGGTGACGGACTCTACAAGACTACCGACGGTGCAAAGCACTGGACGCGCGTCGGGCTCGATGGCGTATGGAGCATCTCGAGGATCGCGATCGATCCAAAGGACCCCAACCACGTTGTCGTCGCTGCATTTGGCGATCCGTTCAAAGATTCGACCGATCGCGGCGTGTATGTGACATTCGACGGCGGCAAGAGCTTTGCAAAAACGCTCTACAATGGCCCTTCGACCGGTGCAAGCGATCTGGCGATGGATCCCCGCAATCCAAAGGTCGTATATGCGGGCATGTGGGAGTTTCGGCGCAAGCCGTGGACGTTCACGAGCGGCGGAGCCGACGACGGCTTGTACAAGTCGATCGACGGCGGCAAGACGTGGACGAGGCTCACCGGCAACGGGCTGCCGGCCGGATACACCGGCCGTATCGGTCTGGCAATTGCGCCGAGCAATCCGAATCGCGTCTACGCGCTCATCGAAGCAAAGGGCGGCATCTTGTGGCGCACCGACGACGCGGGCGCGCACTGGAAGATGATGAGCGACGACACGCTCGTGGATCAGCGGCCGTTTTACTTCACGCACATTGCTGTCGACCCGCGCAACCCCGATCACGTCTATGCCGTCTCCGAGATGCTCGCCGAGAGTAAGGACGGCGGCAAGAAATTCGAAGAGACCGCCAAAGATGTGCACGTCGATTATCACGCGATGTGGATCGCGCCGAATAATTCGAACCGCATGATGACCGGCGAAGACGGGGGCTACGCCCTTACGACGGACGGCGGCAGGCATTGGTCGTTCTCCGAAAACCTCACGATCGGTCAGATCTACCACGTCGGCCTTTCGAACGAGAATCCGTATACCGTGTGCGCCGCGTTGCAAGACAACAACGGCTTTTGCGGACCCTCGAATTCGCTCGATTCCGACGGCATCATGAATCGCCACTGGCAGAACGTCGTCGGCGGCGACGGCGAGTGGAGTGTGCCCGATCCGACGGACGCGAACTACGTGTGGTCGGATCTAGAGAACGGCGTATTGCTCGTGTTCAATCGCAAGAGCGAGATCTCGCGCATCGTGCGTCCCTACGACTCGTACCCCGGAAGCTTTCTCGGTCCGTTCGACTTGAGTCAAGCGAAGTATCGCTTCAATTGGGATTCGCCGCTGGCATTCGCGCCATGGGACGGCCACGTGGCCTGGTTCGGAGGCAATGTGCTCTTCCAAACCACGGATCGCGGTGAACACTGGACGGTGATCAGCCCGGATCTCACCCGCAACATCAAGGAACATCAACAACCCTCGGGCGGTCCGCTTGCCAAAGACGTCTCGGGCGCCGAGTACTCCGACACGCTGCTCTACATCGAAGGCTCGCAAGTCAGCAAGGGGGAGATCTGGGCTGGTACCGATGACGGTCTCGTGCAGATGACGCGCGATGGTGGCGAGCATTGGCAGAACGTCACGCCGCCGGGCACGCCGGAGTTCGCGCGCATGGAGGCCACGGCGCCGTCGCCACTGGTCGCCGGAACGGCGTACGCGATCGCCGACGATCACCGCATGGGCAACTACGCGCCGTACGCTTTCGTAACGCACGACTACGGCAAGACGTGGAAGAAGATCGTCGACGGGTTGCCGGCAAATCAATACGTGCGCACGATCCGTCCCGACATCCACGATCCGAATCTCGTGTATGCCGGAACCGAGAACGGCCTGTGGATCTCGTACGACGGCGGCGACCACTGGCAGAACTTCCGGATGAACCTTCCAGCGGTGTCGGTGCGTGACATCCGGATCCAGCCGCAATTCGACGACATCGTGCTCGCGACGCACGGCCGCGACGCCTGGATCCTCGATGATGCAACGGCCGTGCAGCAATTGCCGCAGGCGCAGCAAGCCGGCGCAATGCTCTTTGCGCCGCGTACCGCGTACATGTATCACTTTCACTCGGAGGAAGACAACGGACCCTACACGCAATTCGCGGCGGACAATCCGCCGAATGGCGCGATCGTCAACTTCTACCAAGCCTCTCCTGCCAAGCAGCCGCTGCAGGCCGAGATCCTCGATGCGGACGGCAAGGTGATCCGGACGATCAAAGGCACGCATAAGGTTGCGGGCAAAGACGTTCCAAACATTCCGAACAAGGCCGGGGTCAACCGCTTCGTGTGGGACTTTCACACCGACGGTCCGGTGCTCTGGCACGGCGCTGCGCGCCCCCAGTATCAAGGTCCGCGGTTCGGTCCTTCGGTCGTTCCCGGTACCTACACCGTGCGCATGACGCTCGACGGGAAGACGCTCACGCAAAGCGTCGATGTCAAGCCCGATCCGCGCGATACATTCACAGCGGAGGATTACGCAGCGGGCTACGCATTTGCGGAGAAGTACAGCCGTGCTTACGGGCAGATCGACGTCGCGCTCAACAACATGGACGCGATCAAGAAGTCGCTCGACAAAGCAAACGCAAGCGATTCGAGGATCGCTGCCGCAAAGGCGCAGTGGCAAGTCGTGTTTTCGGGCTTTACTGCCGACTACCACAACGACGAGGACTCGATCCAGCGTTCGGGGTCGCTGCGCGAATCGGTTCCGCGTACTGGTTTCGGCGTCCAGCTCCCGCCGACGGCGGAGCAGCTCGACTATGCGACGCGCTTCGACGCCGCGTATAACGAGGCGTTCGCCAAGTACAACGACTTCGTCAAATCGCTAAGCGGGCTTAACATCGACGGAGCGAAGCCGGTTACGCCGTAAACGTCAATACTTTCTTGACCATCCCCGGATGATTGGATGAGCCTCCGTCACTGAAGCGCACGGCGACGAGCTCCTGCGAAGGAATGACGTAGAGTCCTTGGCCGCCCGAACCGCTCGCGTAGAAAAGGTCCGGCGGCATTTTCGGCCCGGCGAGCCACCAGCACAGCCCATAGCGCGCGTTGGGCGCCGAGCCGGCGAACGCTTCACGATAGCGCTCGCGATGTGCGAGCACGTAGGTTCCGTAGGCGAGCCAATTGCGCGCTGTCACAAATGGGCCGGTCGGCAGCGGGTGCGTACCGTCTTTGAGCGTGCGCCATGAGGCAACCTGGACCTTCGCCGGTTCCAGCACGCGTTCGCGCAGATACTCGTGCGGCGTGCGGTTCTTCGGGCGCAATCGCTCGGCGAAGAACGCCCCGAAAACCTGGAGCGGAATGCCGCCGTAGGTGAACGTGGTGCCGGGTGGGTTCTTGGGCGCGATCTCGCGCGCGTGCTCGAACGTCGGCACGGCGCTCCCCAAGCCGCCGAAGCCGTAACCCGCGGTCAAGTTCAAGAGCATGCGCACGGTGATGCCGTCTTTGACGCGCTCGTCGAGATCTAGTAAGCCGTCGTTGCGCGCCTCGAGCGCAGCAATTCCCCAAAAGCTTTTCGTGCCGCTGTACAGCGCGTGCGGCACCGATGCGTCAAAACCGGCGGCATAGGACTCGTGGACGATCGCGCCGGACCGCGAGACGACCAGGGCTTGTTGCATGGCGGGGCCTTCGCCGCGAACTCGCGAAAGCGCTCGCGATGAGGCCATTCGTTTTTCTGGTCGCATCTGTTGCCGCGCTCGGCGGATTGCTCTTCGGTTATGACACCGGAGTGATCTCGGGCGCGATTCTGTTCATCGCGCACGATTTCGCGCTGACCACGCGTTTGCAAGAGCTTACGATCAGCATCGTGCTCGTCGGCTGCATCGCCGGGTCGGCGGTGGCCGGCACCATCGCCGATCGCATCGGACGGCGCATTACGCTCCTGGTTGCCGGAATCGTCTTCGGCATCGGCGCGCTCGGTTCGGCCTTTGCACCCTCGATCGACGTGTTGCTCGTCGCGCGTTTTGTGGTCGGCATTGCGATCGGGTTTTGTTCGGTCGTCGCGCCGCTCTACATCTCCGAGGTCGCCCCCGCCGACATCCGCGGCGCGCTGGTGTCGCTGTACCAGTTTGCAATCACGGTTGGCATTCTAGCGGCGTTCATCGTCGACTACGTGCTGTCCGGTAGCGGCGATTGGCGCTGGATGCTCGGCCTGGCACTCGTTCCGTCGTTGATCCTTATCGTGGGTATGCTGCCGCTTCCCGAGAGCCCGCGCTACCTCTTTAAGATTGGCGAGATCGATGCCGCGAATGAAGAGCTGCGGCGCATCGCCGGCAGCGACGAGATCGGAGCCGAAGTCTCAGCCATCGTCGATTCGCTCAAGGTGCACGGCTCCGGCTTGGCTGCGCTCGGGGCGCCGGCGGTGCGCTACGCGCTCGTACTCGGTATTACGCTGGCGATGTTGCAACAGCTCACCGGCATCAACACGGTCATCTACTACGGTCCTCATATCTTTCAGTTGGCGGGAATCGCCTCGAACGAGGCGTCGATTCTGGCGACTGCACTCGTTGGCGTCGTGAACGTACTGCTGACGCTGATCGCGATCTTTTTCGTCGATCGCATCGGACGCAAGCCGCTGCTCTACGCCGGCTGCACCGGCATGTTCTTGGCACTGGCTGCGCTTGCGTTTGCGTTTGCACAGCCGCACCTTGGCGGCTCGCTCGCATCGATTGCACTTGTGAGCTTGATGGTTTACGTCGGCTCGTTTGCTTACAGCCTAGGCCCGATTCTATGGCTGCTCATCTCGGAGATCTTTCCGTTGCAAGTGCGCGGATTGGGTATGAGTATCTGCACCTTGAGCAACTGGGTGGCAAATCTGCTGGTCTCGCTGTTCTTCCTTTCGATGGTGCAGGCGCTCGGCGCATCCGTGACCTTTTCGATTTATGCCGTACTTTGCATCGTGACGATCGTGGTCGTGGCGCGGGGAGTGCCCGAGACGAAGCGCGAAATTCTCGAAGATATCTCGCTGGCGCGAGGCCCGAGCCTCGCCCGGCCGGAGGGCATTCCATGAGCCGCGCATTCGTGAAAGATGATAGCGACGGGCCGGAACCTCGTTTCCAACGCCGACCCGTCAGCACGCTTCCTAACTACGTGACGCCTCGAGGGCTCGAGCTCTTGCGCCAGAACCTGGCCCGCGCGCAGGCGGCCGACGAGGCACGCGAGGTCGAGTATCTTGCAGAGCGCCTTGATTCGGCGATTGTCATCGATCCATCGGCGCACCCCCAGGGCGTGGTGGAGTTCGGCGCGAGCGTCCGGGCACACGACGGCGCCGGCCGCGAACTACAGGTGCGAATCGTCGGTGAGGACGAGGCCGACCCGTTACGCGGCACAATCAGCTGGGAATCCCCCATCGCCCGCGCCTTGACCGATCACCGGGTAGGCGAGCGGGTGGTCGTTGTGCGGCCGGCCGGCCCCATTGAATACACGATCGATGAGATTCGCTACGAGTAACGGACTGTAAAGATACCGCAAGGTTAGCCCTGCCCTTAAGGGGGCTAGCGAGGCGAGGTCTGCTATAATTTGAGGGCCATGGCATCGATCACCAGCTTGAATACCTCTTTGGTCAACCAGACGGGGCAGACTCAAGAGAGCCTGCTGCAACAATTCAACCAGCTCTCGAGCGGGAAGCGCGTCAATAGCGCCGCGGACGATGCCGCCGGCTACGCGATCGCAACCTCGCTCAATACCCAGGCCGCCGCCGCGACCACCGCTTCCAATAACATCCAGGAAGCCTACAACGCGACCAACGTCGCGCAGGGCGCGCTGCAGCAGCTCACCGGCGTGCTGCAACAAGTCAACAACCTCGCGGTGCAAGGCGTCAATTCATTCTTGAGTCCGGCCGATCGCGCCGATTTGCAGGCGGAGAGCAACCAGCTCGTGCAGCAAGCGAATACGATCGCTTCGTCGGTCAACTTCAACGGACAGCCGCTGCTCAACGGTTCGCTTGCGGGACCGCAAGCCGGAACGCCGGCGACGGCCCAAGTGACGAACAACGACATCGTGCAAAATGGTGGAACGGTGGTGACCCAAGTTGCCGCCGCGAATGCGAACTTCCAAGCGCCGCCGGCCGGTGCCGCGCAAGGCTTCGGCGGAACGTCGACCACGAACTCGACGATTCAAGTCCAGGTCGTCAACAACAACGGCCAGGCTGCAGCGGTCGCCACCGTGCTCAACAATGCGACGGGGCAAACCGCGACGTCCGGGCCGGTCGCCGCGGGCGGTACGATCACCGGATTCCAGAACGTCAACATCAAGGTCGGCAACATCTCGCTCGCCGACGTCGGCCAGACCGCTACGATCCAAATTGCGCAAGCGACGCCGGCGAATTCGCAGAACAGCGCGCTCACCGTGCAGAGTGGTTCGAACGAAGGCAACACGACCAACGTCGCGATTCCCGGCGTCAGCTCGAGCACGCTGCAAATCAACAACGTGAACCTATCGAGCAGCCTGAGTTCAACGCAGGCGATCGGTCAGATTCAGAATGCGCTCAGCTCGCTCACGACGGCGCAGGCACAACTCGGCGCGCAGCAGGCCGCGCTGCAAACGGCCGCGCAAGCCAACGACGTCTATGCCAATAACCTAACAAGCGCTGCGTCGAATATAACCGACGAGAACTATGGCGAAGGCACAACGCAGTCGACGCTCTCGCAACTGCAACAGCAGATTCAATTTGCTCTTCAGGCGAAGAACAACGTCAGCGCAGCTGCCGTTCTCGGCCTCTTTGGCTAAAAGAATTCCTAGGCCCCAATGAGGCTCGCGCGCCCGCGCTTAGAGAGCCTTCTAGCGGCGCGCGCGCCGAAACTTCTCGCTGCGGTTGCCACCGCGGGTTACGCAAAAAGCAGCGTCGTCCGCACGTACGCGCGAACTCTTGGCCCATCGGCAGTCTGCGATTGCCGGGAAACGCGTGATGTCATCGATTTTGCCCAACGCACCGCGGCCGCGCTCGTCGCAGGCGACGCGCGCGCGGAAGCTCGCGTGGCGGAGCAACGCATCGCCGCGGCCGACGATGCATCAGCCTGGATCGAGTACGTTTCCGCGCTATGGGATCGTTCGTACGAGCAAACGACATATGTGTTCGAGAATCTCGAGGACGTTGTCGAGGATTCGAGCGCGATGGACTTCTTCGCACGGCTGCTTGCGCGTACGCCCCCGCAGCGCACGGTTGCCCTTTGTTCGCGGCGTAGCCCACCGATGGGGTTATCCCGGTTTGCTCCGCCCCATGAAGTGCTCACCCTGCGTGAGAACGAGCTTGCCTTCGACGGCTCAGAGATTCGCGCGGTCTTTCGAGACAGCGCCATTTCCGCTCGCTCGATCGATCGCGTGGCCGAAATCACGCGCGGCTGGCCTGTCGCCGTGCTGCTTTTCGAGCGGCTGGCTCGCGCCAAGCGTCTGAACGTTGCGATCGAGCAGGCCGGAACTCTGGATTTCTCTGACCTCTACGACTACTTGGCGCAAGAGGCGCTGGCCGCGCTCGATCCCAGTCAATTTGGGCGTCTC
Organism: Vulcanimicrobiota bacterium; assembly: GCA_963837195.1. GTDB lineage: Bacteria > Vulcanimicrobiota > Vulcanimicrobiia > Vulcanimicrobiales > Vulcanimicrobiaceae > Aquilonibacter. The sequence goes on along the minus strand of CAWIMO010000006.1, from coordinate 1,270,623 downwards.
CTAGCCGTCGCTTCGATCCCCGGCGTCACCGGTGAAGAGATAGCGCTGGTTCTCGACGACCCCGATGCGCCCGAGGCGCTGATCAACGCTGCAGACGGTTCGGCGTTCGTCTACCGGCTTGCGGAAGGCTCGTACGAAGCGCATCCGCTCGTGCGCACGATGTTGCGCGAGCGCTACGCGCCGCAGTGTCGCGATCTCCTCTTGCTCGCCGCGCAACGCCTTGAGTCGAGCGACGCGCTTCGTTCGGCGCAGCTCTACCAACTTGCCGGGGACAACGATCGTGCCGCCGGCCTGCTGGAAGGCAAAGCCGTCCTTTTCGCCGATGAGTTGTCGCCGCGCTTTGCTGAAGTCGTCAGCGGGTTCGACGTGCCGGTGCTGCTGCGCCACCCGTCCATCTGGTCGAACGCGTTGACCACCCGTTCGATCGCGATATCGCAGCGGCAATGGCTCTATGAAGCCCTTGCCGTGCGGGAGCGTTTGGACGAGCGCACGCCGCTCGAAACGCTCGTGAACGTTCTGACGGGCCTCGCCAACATCCTCACCAATTTGGGACAGCATGAGGACGCGCTCGCGGTGCTCCAAAAATTCTCATGGGGGGACGATGCGCTTCCGCCGCGTTATCATTCCGTCGCGCAACTCATGCGTGCGGCGATCGCGGTTCGACGTGGACAGTTTAAGCTCGCCTGGGAGATTTGGCGCGCGGCTGAGCCGCAATTCGAAAACGTCATCACGACGCGCGCTGTCGGCCTCGAAGAGATCGTGGCGCGCGTACACCACTTCGACGGTGCGCGTAGCGAAGAACGAGCGACGCTCGACCGCTCGATCGCGCTCGCAAACGAGGCGGGCGTCGCGGTCGTGCGCGCTCTCGCGCTTCAGGAGGCCGTGTTCGGCGCTTGGTTTGCCGGTGAAGATGCGCTCGTCGCGCAATACGCGCGCGAGCTCGCGCGCGCAATCGCTCCGAACACGTCGGTAGGAACTGAGGTGCTACGCAACGCGGTGCGGGGCGACATTTCGCTGGCGCTTCGTGAAGAGACCTTCGAACGCTTTCGCTTCCGTCATTACGCGGCACTGATTGCCTGTGGTCGCGCGCCACGGGCCGAGCGCTTGCGATTTGCGGACGCTGCACTGGAGGCCGCAAAGAACGCCGATGAGCCGGCGTGCGCCGCGGTCAGCGCGATTGCATTGGCGGAGTGCGAACCGGGGATTCGCGGCGAGATGATCCGGCTCGCGCTGCAATGGGCGGAGCGCACCGATTCGACGGCGCTGCGCGCGTCGATCGAAGCATACCGCAACGGCAGCTCCAACCTCGGGTTGCTCGGACCGATGATTGAGCGATTTCGCGACGAGCCGGCTGCGCGCCGGGTGCGCGATACGCAAGCGCCGGAAATTTCGGTTTTTACCGGCGCGGTGACGATCGGCGCAACGTCGATTCGCCTCTCTCCACGCGAACGCGAACTCTTGTTTTATCTTGCCCTTGCGCAGCGCGCATGCAGTCGCGCCGAACTGCTCGAGACGATCTGGCCGGAGAGTTCCGAGCGGTCCCCGTCGGTGTTGCGCGTCTACGTCAGCCGTATTCGCACGCGGATGCGCGATCCCCAAGTTATAACGTTGTTGGAATCGGGCGAGTATCAGATTGCGACGTACGTCCGCGTCGATCTCGACGACGCCGAGAATGCGGTCAGAACCGCCGGGGACGGCCGGACGCTCGATGCGTCGACGCGCGTGCAGCTTTCGCGCTTCGCGCAGACGCAAACCGCTCCCGCGTCGATAAGGGCGTGGGAGTGGTTCGCATCGTATGCGCGGCACGCATCGGAGCTGTCTCGCCGGGCCGCGCTGCTTTTGGCCGCCGATGCAATCGACCGCGGCGCGCCCGGCGAGGCGCGCGAATACGCAGACCGCTTGATCGCATTCGACGCCTACGATGAAGCGGCATGGGAAGTGCTGATCCGGGCGGCGCTCATAACCGGTGATACGGCGTCGGCACAGCGCTCGTATCGAAAATTCTCAGAATTGCTGGCCAGCGAGCTCAATGCTGAGCCCTCGACAAAACTGAGCGAACTTGTCACGCCATTGTAGCGCCCGGTTGCTAGGATGGTGCGCATGCAACAGACTTTACAACGTTCGCTCATCGGTGGGAGCTTTGTACTAGCGCTCGCCGTCGCCGCGTGCGGCGGAGGCAGCAGCAGCGGTTCGACGCCGAGTACGACGTCACCGAGTACCTCGCCCACCTCGTCGGCCACCGCGTCGTCCTCACCGGCTAGCGCGCCAACCCCGACGTACAAATTCCCTAGCCCAACGGCAACGATGACGTCGACCAGTCCGACCGTCTCGCTGACACAGGGCGTCGTATCGATGACAGCGACGTTCTCCGCGAATACGTCCGGCAGCGGAACCATCGACGTGAACCTCGGCTTCAACACCGGAGACATCACGCCGGCCGTGCCCACCGATAATGCGACTGCTGGCACCGCGCTCATCTATGGCTCGTTCTACAATGGAACGGCGAACGACATCTCCTTTGGAACGTCGACGCCCAAGGTCGTGCTGACCGACACGAGCGGTTTGGGCGCTAGTCCCACATCGTGCTCGCTCGACGTATATGCAAACAACGGCGGCAGCAGCTTGACGTGGAACAGCGTGGCCACGGGCGTACCGTCGGGCAACAGCGTGACGATACCGGCGGCGGCGCTCGGCGGCAGCAGCACGCTCGACTTCGAGCCCGGTCAGCAGATCATCGCAGTCTCCTGCCACTAAAGGCCGCATATCCCGATTCCTAAGGAGTGATGAATCGGGATATCTGGCTACTCCCCGGCTTACGCACGCCCTTCACCCGGTCCGATAGCTCGCTCGCGGCGTACGACGCGATCGAGTTGTCGGTGCCGGTCGTGCAATCGATGATTGCGCAACTCGGCGGTGCCAAGCCCGACTTTGCGGTGTGGGGGACGGTGCTTGCGAACCTGACCTGGAGCAACATTGCGCGCGAGGTCTTGCTCGACGCCAAAGTCGACCCTACGATCCCGGCGTTTTCCACCGTCATGGCGTGCTCGACGAGCATGATGGGCGCGCTCGAGGCGGCCTCGATGCTCGACGGCGCGCATCGATCGCTCGCGCTCGCCGGCGGCACCGAAAGCTTGAGTCACGTGCAGATCGGCTTGTCGCAGCCGCTCTCGGATTGGCTGCGCGGATTTTTACAAGCAAAGGGCGCAGGGAAGAAGCTCGATCGTCTCGGCGCGCTCGCGCGAACCAAGATCGGGTTGTTCATCCCGAGCATCGCCAATCGCTCGACCGGCAAGAGCATGGGCGAGCACATGGAGATGACGGTCAAGGCAATGGGAACGATCTCGCGCGCCGACCAAGACGCGTGGTCGCTTCGGAGCCATCGCCGGGCCGTGGCGGCGTGGGAGCGCGGTTTTTTTGACGATTTGGTTATTCCGTTCGGCGGGGTGACGCGCGACACGATTCCGCGTCCCGATACCTCGCTTGAAAAACTCGCCCGCCTCGCACCGGCGTTCGATCGGCGCAACGGCACGATCACGGCCGGAAATTCCTCTCCGCTGACCGATGGTGCGGCGGGTATGTGGGTCGCGTCGGATGCTGGTCTTGCGCGGTTGCCGTCGGATCTCCCACGGGTAAAGCTGATCGATTGGGAGATCGCGTCGATCGATTTGTGGAGCGAGGGGCTGTTGATGGCCCCGGCCTACGCCATCCCAAGGCTGCTCGCGCGGACCGGATTGCAGTATTCGGATATTGCGCTTTGGGAGATCCACGAGGCCTTTGCGGCCCAGGTGCTCGCGCACATTGCGCTGCTCGAGGACCGCACGTTCTTGCGCGAACGTGTCGGCGTCGACTGCGATTTTGGGCCATTTCCGCGCGATCGTGTGAATCCGAACGGTGGCAGCATCGCGCTGGGCCACCCGTTTGGCGCCACCGGGGCCCGGATCATCAGCCAGACGGTCCAGGAGTTGGCCGCAATGCCGGCCGGTTCGCGGGCGATCGTCAGCATCTGCGCTGACGGCGGACAAGGTTCGGTGGCACTTCTCGAGTCCGTGTAGTGTCCAACGGATTACATGGCGTGCCAAGCGGGAATAAGCAAGCGTTGGTGCCCAAGCACGTCTAACACTGTCATTATGTCATGAGGTATTGCTGATGCATGTACGTATGTTGATGGCGACGTCCGTCATCATTTCAGCCCTGGTGCTCGGAGGGTGCAGCACCGCCAACACCTCAAGCTCATCCGCGTCGTCGAATCCGGCGAGTAGCGCGAGTGCCGGCGCCGCGGGTGGAGCGGGCTCTTTTACGGATGCGCAAGCATCCGACGGCGCAACCATCTATTCATCGAGCTGTGCGTCCTGTCACGGCGCGAATCTCCAAGGCCAAAGTGGCCCGTCGCTGACCGGCGCACGATTCGCGAAGTCGCTCGTGGCCTACGGCACCGCGCAGCAGATGTACGACTTCATCAGCAAGCAGATGCCCGCGAACGCGCCCGGAAGTTTGACCGCGGCGCAATATCTTTCGGTAACGGCCTATCTGTTGCAGCAGAACGGCTTCCCGAGCGGATCGCATCCGCTCGACGCAACGAATCTAAGCAGCGTCAATCTCTCGAACGCGGTGAGCATGGCGTCGGCCGGCGCGAACGCCAGTAGCGGTCCGAACAATAATGAAATCGTGCGCGCGGCTGCGCCGGTGACGGTGGACTACGGGAAAGTCTCCGGCAACGTCAACGTCTCCGACGCGATGATGAGCAATGCCGAAAGCGACCTTACCGATTGGACGCTGCAGGGACGAGGCTACACCAACGACCGCTACTCGCCGCTCTCGCAGGTTGACGTGAGCAGCGTTACGCGGCTGACGCCGGTGGCTATCGTGCAAACCGGCATGACCGCGAGTTTCGAAACGACGCCGATCGTGGTGGGCGGCACGATGTTCATCACCACGCCGGTCGTCAGCAATCAGATGAAGATCATGGCGCTCAACGCCGCGACCGGCGAGCGCTACTGGGACACCACCTACAATCTCGGATCGTTCCAGATTTGCTGCGGGCCGGTCAACCGTGGTGTTGCAGTCGGCTACGGCAAAGTCTACTTCGTCACGCTCGATGACAATCTCGTCGCGCTCGACGCGACCAACGGCAAACTGCTGTGGCAAGTCAACGTCGCCGATCCGACGCTCGGCTACTCGGAGACGATGGCGCCGCAGCTCTATCAAGGCAAAGTGATCGTCGGCAGCGCCGGCGGCGAGTGGGCGATTCGTGGATTCGTCGCCGCATTCGATGCCAACACCGGCGCGAAGAAGTGGCAGTGGTGGTCGACCGATCCCAAGAGCTACGGCGGCGACTCGTGGAAGACGGGCGGCGGCATGTCGTGGACGACGCCGGCGATCGATCCCAAACTCGGGCTCGTGATTTTGAGTACGGGTAATCCAAATCCCGATCTCTACGGCAGCTCGCGTCCGGGCGACAATCTCTACAGCGATTCGATCGTCGCGCTCGACGTGAATACCGGCACATTGAAGTGGTCTCTGCAAGAGGTCAAGCACGACGTCTGGGACTACGATGCGGTGAGCAATCCGCTGCTGTTCGACGTCCATCAAAACGGGCAGACGATTCCGGCCGCCGGCGAGGCCGGCAAAGTCGGCTGGATCTTTATCGTCGATCGTCGTACCGGCAAGCTGATTCGCAAGTCCGTACCTTACGTGATGTTCTCGAAGAACATGTTCTCGACACCGACGGCGAAGGGCGTCGACATGCTTCCGGGTGCCAACGGCGGCGACGAATGGTCTCCGCCCGCGTACTCGCCGCAAACGCACGACATGTACGTGCCGGCAATGAACCAGCTCATGACCTTCACCACCAACGAACCGACGGCAGGTACCGGGCAGATTCGGCTTGGAAGCGCGTTCGCAAACGTGAAGAAGGGCGGAATTCAGAACGGGCCGTTCGTTGCAGTCAACATGGACACGGGCAAAATTGCGTGGCAATACATCGCACCGCAGCCATTGATCGGTGGTGCGCTTGCAACCGGCGGCAATCTCGTCTTCACCGGCGAAGGCAACGGTTGGTTCGACGCATTCAACGCCACCACCGGACAAAAAGTCTGGCGCTACAACCTCGGCGCGGGCGTCAACGCGCCGCCGATCACGTATCAAGTGGACGGGGTGCAATACATCGCGGTGGCAGCCGGCGGAAACTTCCAGCTCGGCTATCCCTACGGCGATGCGGTTGCCATCTTCCGCTTGAGATAGGCATGTGTGCGGGATGCGCTAGTAGTAGCGCATCCCGTTCGCATAGATGTCGTGCAACGCTTGACGCGAGGTCTCGCGCGGCGCGTTGCGGATCAGGCCCTGCTGGGGAAACGAGCCGTTCGTCAACGCCTCGAGGTCGGCGTCGGTATAGCCGATGGCCCCCAGACCGTTGGGCATGCCGGTTGCCTTCATGAGCTCGATCAGCCGGCGGCTCAAGACCTCGCCGGCGTCGTCGGGAGCTGCGTCGCGCGTATCAGCGCCCAGCTGCTGCGCCGCTTCGAGATGTCGCTGCGGACACGCCGGAGCGGTGAATCGGAAGACGGCGGGTGCATTCAAAATCACCGACATCCCATGCGGCACCATTGCCTCGCGCGTTGGATACTGCGGCGCGCGATAGTCTTTGACGAGACCCGATACCGCGTAGGACATCGCGTGCGGCAAGTGACAACCGGCGTTGCCGAACGCGATGCCGGCCAGCATCGCTGCAAAGATCATGCGTTCGCGCGCGACGTCGTCGGTCGGGTCTTTGACCGCGCGTACCATATGCTCGCCTAAGATCCGCAGCGCACTCATGCAGCCGACGTCGCTATAGGGGTTCGCGCCTTGCGAAAGCGGACGCGCCACGCCTTTGGGCATCTGCGGATGCTGCGTGTAGGGAAGCGCCGTGTACGATTCGAGCGCGTGACTGAGCAGATCGAAACCACTGCACGCGACGATCGTCGCCGGCAGCGTGCGCGTCACATCGGGATCGATGATGCCGAGCGTGGGTCGCAGCTCGCGCGCACGAATCCCGGTTTTTGCGTTCATCTCGAGATAGTCGAAGATCGCGATGCCGGTGCATTCACTTCCCGTTCCCGACGTGGTCGGGCAGGCGATGTGCGGCTTGAGCGGCCCGGGAATCGGTTTGCCGGCGCCGATCGGCGCGTTCACGTAGTCCATGAACGGGGCGGGATAGGTGGAGTAGACGTCAGCGGCTTTGGCGGTGTCGATCGTGGAGCCGCCCCCGATCGAGACGAACCCGTCGAATTTGCCGTCGACGGCGAATGCCGCGGCGTTCTTGAACGAGACGTCGGTCGGTTCGATGGCGATGTCGGTGTAGATCGCGCTGTCGATGCCGGCATCGCGCAGCGAACGCAGCGCCGTGTCGACGAAACCAACATCGCGCAGAAACGGGTCGACGAAAACCGCGGCGCGTTTGATACCGAACGCCGCGGCGGCGTCGCCGGTCTCCGTCAGAACGCCTCGACCGTATTTGATGCGCGCGCCGTCGACCTCAAAACCATAATCGCAAAGCATGGCGCGGTCTTCGCCGCCCCCACGGTGGGAACCACTCGCTTGCCCGGCGAAAAAATCGCGTCTCTCGGAGGGTGTGCGATGCGGCTGATTGATTTCGTTGCCGGCGTTGTGATTCTATCCGCCGGCGTGTGCGTATCAAGTTGTAGCGGTGGATCGTCGAAGCCGCTCCCGCCGCCCGCGACACCGGCGATCCTCCCTGCTTACGCGGTCGCCGTAACCAACCTCAAGTTCGCAACGTGCTTAACGGCGTACTGATCGATTCACTTTCGGTTGACAATACGCTCAGCGGCGACTTCATCGGCACGAATGCGAGCGGCGAGGCGGCGATCGGCAATGGCGCCGTCGGCGTGTCGATCAACGGCGCAGGTGCAAATGCGTTGATCCGCTGCCAGTTTGCCAACAACCCATTCGTGTACTACAACGTGATCAGTGAGAACGCCATCAACATCCTGCACATCACTAGCTCCGACTCTTTGATCTTGCTAATCAACTTCTTTTCTATCTATGCACAAAACTCTATATCCGTCTCTTATGTAATATTCTTCATCTTCTTTTTCATCTCCTCTCTCTACTCTCTAGTCTTAATCTTCATTCCTCTCCTCTATTTCTCTTCCATCTATTCCTATAATCTCATCTATTTCACTCTCTCTTCTTCCTTTTTTACTACCTTCTATACTTTTCTTTTTCTTCTCTCCTTCTATACCTCTTTACCTAACTTTAACTACACTGATTAAGAACTACCTCGAGCTCGATCCCCTAGGCTACGACCTTCCCAACGCGACCGGGCCGATTCTCGTCAATCCCGGCAGCACCGGCGACTCGATCGCGGGGAACCAGACGCCGCTGTAATTCCACGGAAACGCGAGAGGCAGATCCTCCCTCGCAGAGAAAGGTGACGCAGGTAAGCGCTAGCCTTCTTTCTGTAAATCGCCATAGCCGCATTTTCTCTCTCGCTAGTCGCTGTTTTCGCCGCCTCTTCTCTCCTGAGCTCATGTATCTTTATAGCCATCTCACCCTCTTTGCCCTTTTCTCTTTCTCATCTAAACCAATCTATATCCTCATCTCTTCTCTTCTTCTTACCTATCTCATCATCTACCATCCTCCTACCTCTCTATCAACTTCCTTCCATCACCCAGTCTTTCTATATTTCTTTTACTTCCTCCATCATCTCTTCCTTTACCCCTCCTTTCTCTCCTTTCATCTCTTATTTTATCTCTTCTTCATCTCTATTTTCTATCTTTATCTTTCTCATCATCTTCTCTATCTACTTTACCTTTCCTCTTCTTTCTTTTCTCTTCTCCTTCTTCTTCTTTTCTTTCCATAACTCTACTCTCTACTCTATTTCTTTTTTCTCTTCTTCTTCTACTATTATCTCTACCTTCTCTTACTCTTTTATCATTTCTTCTATCATCTTTATCTTATATGTCTCTTTCTATCTCTTATTCTATCTTATCCTTTTTACCTTCTATCACTTCTTCTATACTTTTACCTTCTTTTATCCCTTTTCCTACACTTTTTTCACCTTTTCTCTTACCTATCTTCCCAACTTATACCTCTATATCTTCTTAACCTCTTCTACCTATTACTACACCTCTTTTTTTTACTTATCTTATTCTCTCTTATTTCCTTTTTCATCTATTACTTTCTTCTCTACCTATCCTATTTCACCACCTTCTACCTTCTTCTTCATTATCTATTCCTATTTTTTCTTCTTTACCTATCTAATCTCATTTCCTATCTCATCCTCCTCCTACAACTTCATTTTATCTTCTATCTATTTCCCCTTATTTCATTCCTGCAGCTACCTCTCGTCTATCGTCGCATACCAGAGCAGCACCGCGTCTATCTCGTTGAGCCGTAGTTCGTCGTCTTTGTATTTCTCTTCGTAGCCGACCTCTCTCACCGAGCGTTTCGTCGTATTCTCGTTCCTTAGCGTTCGTCGCTCTATCTCTCAGCTATCTCTAGCGTAACCTTCGTCATCTTTATCAGCTCTACATCGTCGTCGACTCGTCGTATCGCTAGTCTCGCCGTTTATCGTGTCGCTCGCCGTATCGTATACCCTTATCGCTTGTAACTACTCGTACTTTGTAGCTCGTACAGTTGCATCGTCTCGCTGCTCGTCGATCACCTTCATCTCGCCGCTGTCGCAGCCTTTATCGATCACCATCACCGTCTCGTGTCATCGCCTATCTTGTTCGTCGTTCTACAGTTAGCTTCATATACTTTTTCGGCGTGGTCGGTTCTGAGTATATCGCGCTGATCCAGCACTAGCGCTTTTAGTAGTTCATGTTGTCGTCTTGCACCGTCAGGTTCTTGCTCTGCCCATTCACAGTTGCAGTCGAAACGTGCGATGTGCCGTCGCGGAGCTTCGCGAACCGAGCCACTATCGTCACGACTCCGGATCGCTCAGGTACGAGGCGACTTGGATGGCGACAATCGCCTTTGCGGCGCGATCGAACGTGAACGTGACGTCGTCACCTGTCTGACGTAGCCGTTGACTACAATCGCATCTAGTCCTTTACCGCCGTTCTTTAGCTAGACATCACCCTGCGCATAAAGCGCTTTGAGTCGTCCCCGTTGTGTCTGCGTATAGCTGTCGGCTATCGTGTCTATCTGCTTCCCGTAGTCTATATAGTTCTGCGTGATCCGTTGCCTGATCCCTTGCCGTCGCTGATCTGACGACGATGACTACTCTCTGATCTCTACCTTAGCCTTCTTGCCGTCCGTCCCTAGCTGCTCTTCGTACAAGTCTACTTTTTTTACGTCGCCGTTCACGAGGACTGTCTCTTGCTGCTGCCACGTATACTCGCCCAACATCTGCTTATTTTTGTAGGCGGCCGCTTCGATCGCCGCGACCTTCTGTTGCAGCCCGCTGACTTGTGCCACCATGACCCACGTCTACAAGATGAGCGCAAGCATTACTGCGCTAGCTTCTCGGAGACGATCGTCAAGGTCTGGGAGTTGACGCTGTAGTTGCCCGCCGAAACCAGATTGTTGCGATCGTCGCAGATCACGCTGTTATTCGGACCGTAGATGACTACCAGACCTGTGGCCCGCACGCCGTCTGCGTGAGGTGGTAACTCTCTAACAGCTTTGCGCCTTTAGAACTCCGCTGCACCTGATACGACGTGATCGTCTCGCTATTTGCGACGATCTAGCCATAGACCGCGGCCGTCGTAACGCCGATGTCGAACTGTCCCCAAAAACCGCCGCCGTAATAGTAGGGTGCCGCGTACCACGCATACCCGCCGTTCCATCCGTACGCGTCGTAGCCGCCGTACACTGTATTCGTCACCGTCTCGCCGTGATACACCGTGCCGTTACTTGCGTAGGTTCTCTAGTGATACACCTGGCCGTACGAATTGACGCCCGTGGCGGAACCGCTGTACGTATTCGTATGCGTGTTGCCGCTGCCTGAGGTCGAATACGCGCCATTCGGACTGCTGCCGCTGCCGGTATGGCTGTAGTTGCCGCTGTTGGTATTTCCGCTGGTGTTGCGACTCTGGCTCGCGTATCCGTTGGACGAGCTGCTGCCATGCGTGTAATTCCCGTTGCTGCTTGCCGCACCATAACTCGTGCGAGTCGCATTTCCGTTCGTCGCAGTCGTGCTGCGCGCATAACCGTTGCTGCCGCTGGTCGCCGTTGTCGTGCGGCTCGTCCCAGCCTGCCCGGTCCTCTAGTGACTCGAACTCTGTGGCCTGGCACCATCGTTGTGAAAGTCTAATCCGCCGCCGCCGCCTCGCTAGAATCCGCCGCCGCCGCCTCGCTAGAACCCTCCCCCGCCGCCTCGCTAGAACCCTCCCCCGCCGCCCCGCGCAACACTCATCGCGGGAATGAGGAAGAGCAGCAGCGCGATTGCCGCTGTACGTTGCGCGTTCATTTTTGAATCCGATCGACGATTCCTGTCAGCTATACGTACGTTCCGGCTTTGGTTTGAATCGACAGCAGCACACCGCGCGGCGGCAGCTGTGTCGACGAATAGCTGAGCTGTTGATTGTCGTCGCTCGGATTGAGCCAAACCGTCCCATATTTCAATGGAATATGCGTGCTTTCGCCGTGCTGCTTGAGCGTCGCATCGTAGGGAATGCAGCGCAGGAGTTCACCGACCTTCGTGCACGCCGCCTTCCCCAGGATCAGCGTGCCCTCTCCGTCGCTCGACGTAATCAGCATGCTTTCGTTTAACACGACGATTCTCACGTTTGTAGGTCTTTGTCGCGCCGTCGTGCTGCTGGATACGAACGGTTCCCGTGGCACGCGCGGGGCCGCATGTGACGGCGCTTACCGTGGCTGCCAGCACAACCGGCACCAGGACTCGCACATCGATTCGAGCCTTCATAGCGCCTCAAGTGTAGGCTAGATCGCCGGGCGAACGTTATCCGGAAAAATGCGCTATGATCCAACGAATGATTGGAATGCTGCTGCTGGTAACCGGGATACTCACCGCCGGAGCCGGTCTCGGGCTGGTCTTCCCGCGGCAGCTGCTGGCGATTCTGCTTGGAGATCGTACGACTGCGCCGACGACGCTCTTGATCGTGCGGCACTGGAGCTTACTGCTCGGACTGATTGGCGGACTGTTGATCTACGCCGCCTTTCACGCAGAAATTCGCGTGCCGGTGATGATCGTTGCAACCGCCGAGAAGCTGGTGCTCGGGACGCTTGTGATCGCAAGCCCCTTGCGCAGGCGGCTCCTCACGTTGGTCGTCGTGTGCGCGGATGGCGTGATGGCAATCCTCTACCTGGTGGCACTTTCGAGATAGACGCCCTGCTCGATATCGTCGATGAGTCCCGGATGCGTCGGATTCCACTCAAGCCATTGGCGCGTGAGTTGGCTCGACGCCGGGATATCCAACGAAGCGAAGCGCGCGAAGGGCCCGAAATGCTCCATCGCGTTTGCAGCCGGTACCGAGACGACCGGCAGACGCAGCTGCGTGCCGATGGCGGTCGCGATGTCGCGAAGCGTAATGCCCTCGTCGCCGACGCCGTGCAGGCGCGAAGCCGCCGGCGCCTTTTCAACGGCTAACCGGAAGAGCACCGCGGCGTCGAGCCGGTGCACGGCCGACCAGCGATTTGCTCCGTCGTCCACATAGCCCGACACACCCTTCGCGCGCGCGATATTGATGAGGATGGGAATGAAACCGTGGCGATCGCCCTCGCCGTGTACCGACGGTGAGAGGCGCACCACCGACGAGCGGATGCCCTGCGAGGCCATCGCCAGCACGACCGCTTCGGTTGCACCGCGCCCGATCGGCTCGGCTGCGTCATCTTCGGTTGCAAGACGACCCGGCGTCACGCCTGCCGTCCCCGACGTCGTCACGAGCGGACGGTTCGACCCGGCAAGTACTGTGCCCAACGCCTCGATGGCGCGTCGATCGCTCTCGGCGGCGGCGATGAACCCCGCCGCGAATTCTTCGGGTGAGGGAGCGCGAAAGAAGTCGTGCTTAAAGGCGGTATGGATCACACCATCGCAGGCGTCGGCGCCACGCTTCAAGCTGTCGAGGTCGTCGAGATCGCCACGCTGCACGTCGGCGCCGGTCGCCATGAGCGATGCAGCCGAAGCATCCGAGCGAGCGAGGCCCAGCACCTGGTGCCCTGCACCGAGCAGCTCCTTCATGACTGCCGAGCCGACGAATCCGGTCGCGCCGGTTACAAAAATACGCATGGCGACATCGTAGACGCTAAACTGGCTGGGGAAAAGCCGTGACGCTATACTCGTATAATGACTAACGGGCTAGACAACGCACTCGGCGACTTCCTTCGCGACCGCCGCACCAAACTCAATGCCGCGCGCTTGGGGTATAACGGCGGCAGAAGGCGCACGCCCGGTCTGCGCCGTGAAGAGGTCGCGTTGCGCGCCGGTGTAAGCACGACGTGGTACACGTGGCTCGAGCAGGGACGCGGCGGCGCGCCGTCAGCCGACGTGCTCGACCGGCTCGCCGAAGCACTGGCCTTGACCGATACCGAACGCGAGCATCTTTTCTTGCTCGCGCAAAATCGGCCGCCGGAAGCGCGCCCTCATGAGACCGACGCCATTTCGCCGCAGTTGCAGCGTCTTCTCGACGCGATGGAGTACAGCGCCGCCTATATCAAAACGCCCGAGTGGGACGTCATTGCGTGGAACCGCGCCGCCACGGTGGTCTTTCGCGAGCTGATGGCGCTTCCCGACGATCAGCGCAACTTGTTGCGGGTCGTCTTTGATCCGCGCGCTCGGGCGGCGATGATCAACTGGGAGAGCGTCGCGCAACTGGTGGTTGCGACCTTCCGCACCGAAACGGCGAGGGCCGGTGTTTCCGCGCGCGCTGAGGCGTTGGTCGATGAGCTCACCCTATCGTCGCCGGAATTTCGCGCCTTGTGGCAGAGCCATGACATCAGGAATCACGGCGAAGGGACCAAACACATCGCGCATCCGGCGGCCGGACTGATCACGTTTGAATATTCGTCTTTCGCGGTTGACGGAAAACCGCATCTGAACATGGTCGTGTACAATCCGGCGACGGAACAAGACAAAGCCGCCGTACGGGATCTCGTCAAGAGCGCTTTTTCTTAGCCCTTTGGAAATTGTCGCAGTCCGACGACGGTACCGCTGGGTTCTTTGACCGTCGCGACCAGCAGCCCGTTTGCGACGTCGGTGGGATCTTGCACGACCGTGCCGCCCGCATCGACGAGCGCCTTCACGCTGGCCGCGATGTCGCTGACGTTCCAGAAGGCAATCGCACTCGCTCCCTGGCTCGGAACGAGACCGATTTCCACGTTGCCGCTCTTGTAGCCGACGTAGTAGGGGCTATCGGCATAGGGGTCAGTACCGGTGAGCTCACCAAAGAATTGCTTGGCCTTCGCCATATCTGCGGCCGGATAGGTGATTAGGGTGACGTCCTTCAAGATTTGATACTCCTTCCATTTCTATGACGGATCGAACGCTGTGAAACGTGACGAGTCGCTCGTGGAGCGCTTTGAGGCGGCCCGCCCTCGCTTGCAGCGCATTGCGCAGCGGATACTGGGTTCGCCGTCGGAATCCGACGACGCGGTACAGGAGACCTGGCTGCGCCTGGAGCGCACGGACGTAGCGCGTCTTGAGAATCTCGAAGGCTGGCTCACGACCGTTGTTGCGCGCGTCTGCTTGGATGCACTGAAATGGCGCGAAAGCCGGCGCGAGCAGTTGACGGCGGATGATCCGCGTTGTGAGATCGCGGCAAACGCGCCCGGCGAACGCCCCGAGGAAGAAGCGGTGCTTGCCGATTCGATCGGGGTGGCCATGCAGATCTTGCTCGATACGCTGCAGCCGGCCGAGCGCGTGGCCTTTGTGCTGCACGACATGTTCGACGTGCCCTTCGATGACGTTGCGGCGATCGTGGGTCGCACGCCGGAGGCGGCACGCCAGCTTGCGAGCCGCGCGCGGCGCCGGGTGCGCGGCGCATCCTCCGGCCATAATGGGGTGACGCAGCGGCACGACGAGCTCGTACGCGCGTTTCTTGCGGCCTCGCGGTCGGGCAATTTCTCCGCCTTGCTGGCGCTACTCGATTCGGGCGCAACGCTTCGCGCGGACGCGGCGGTGATGGCGATGGGCGGCGCGGACTACTGGCAGAGCGATCGCCTCGGGGCTGGGATTGTGGGGGCAGATGCGGTGGCACGAACGTTCTCGCAACGTGCGCGTGCGGCGCAACCCGTGCTCATCGATGGCGAGCCGGGGGCGGTGTGGATGCACGAAGGCGAGGTGCGTGTTGTCTTCCGCTTTTCGATAAGCAGCGATCGCATCACCGCGATCGACCTCATCGCCGATCGCGCGACGCTCGCGCGATCGGTCATCACGAACTGACGGAGCTGTTTACCAGAAGAGTTGGTTGGGGGTGTGCGGCTTCACCCACACGATCAAATCCCACAGCGTCGGGAACTCGAAGATCGTACTGATGTAGTCGGTGCTGGGCACACGCCCGGCCTTGACCACGGTGGCCGGCGACGGGTTCGAAAGATCGCCGCCCAAGGCGACGAAGTCTTTGTTCCAAATCCACTGGTCGTAGATCATTTTGTTGGTACCGGGTTCGCGAACGACATAATGGACGTGCCCGTTGAATTCGAACCAGCGGCACGGATCGATGCCCCACAGTTGGGGCCGCGGCTCGCCATTGGGGCGCGGTACCGAAAAGTCGGCGCCCATGAGATTTCCGTCGGTGTCGTACCACAGTTGACTGGGATGGGTGGGATCCGACGTCCATTGCTTATTGGCATAACTAATCGCGCCCGTGTCGTCGGGGGCGGTGTAGCGAACGTACCCCGCCGCGATCGCGTCGCTCGCATGCGGAAAGCGTGCGGTGAGATCCTGCTGCACGCCCTGGACGAATGCCGCCTCGGTGGTAGAAAGCGGGCCGCGACAGGTCGGTGTTTCGTCGGCAAAAACCGGTGCCGCAACGGCAAACGCGCCGACGGCAGCAAGCAGCGCTGCCAATAAATTGGCCTTCATTAATAATGCTCCCCATGTAGGCATGGAGGTGCAACGCGCAACAGTCTCGGATCTGTGACTAGGCATCCGCGAACGGCTTACGAACGCCTTAGGCATGAGTCGCACACCCGCATCCCGCTTCGGCGAACCCGCGCAAGCCGACGTCCCCGACGACATCCGGGAAATCTACGAGTCCAGTGCGCAAAAGCTCGGTTTCGTACCGAACGTCTTTCGCGCATATGCAAAACGTCCCGAGCATTTCCGCGCGTTCATGATGTATCACGACGTGTTGATGAAGGGCCCGAGCAATCTCACGCGCGCGGAGCGCGAAGCAATCGTCGTCGCGGTCTCCAGTGAAAACCGTTGCCAGTATTGTATGACGGCGCACGGTGCCGCGCTGCGAATTCTCGGCAAGGACCCGATCCTTGCCGAACAGATCGCCAATAACTGGCAGACCGCGGATCTCACACCCCGCTTGCGCGCAATGTTGACCTTTGCGTCGTACGTGAACGAGCCGGGATTCGCAGCGACCGACGAGGACATCACCGAGATGCACGAGCAAGGATTCTCCGACAACGACATTTGGGATATCGCCGCGATCGCTGCGTTCTTTGGCTTCTCCAATCGCATGGCCGGCCTGATGGACATGCGGCCCAATCCCGAATTCTATTCCATGGGACGATGACTAGATAGATGCCTCGAGTTCGCGCTCGATAGCCTCGGCGAGCAGTGGATCATCGGGCGTGATGTCCGATGTGAAACGCCCTACAACCGTGCCGTCGCGCGCGACGAGAAACTTCTCGAAGTTCCAAAAGACATCGCTCGGGTCGTTGCGTGAGATCCCGTACGACGCCATCTGCTTAGCGAACGAGCCGTCGGGTTTTTCGGTCGCGCGCGGCGCAGCCGCGATCAACGCGCGATAGAGCGGGTGCCGCGCCGCTCCCTGTACCGAAATCTTCGAGAAGAGCGGAAAATCGACGCCGTACGAGGTCGAGCAGAACTGGGCGATCTCTTCGTTTGCTCCCGGCTCTTGCGCGCCGAAATCGTTGGCGGGAAATCCGAGCACAACCAAGCCGTGCTCGCGCTGATCGCGGTAGAGACGTTCGAGACTCTCGTACTGTGGCGTGAAGCCGCATTTCGACGCGACGTTGACGACGAGCAAGACCTTGCCCGCAAATTCGCCCAGCGTGCTTGGCGAACCGTCGATCTTCGCGACGGGGATATCATAAATTGCGCTCATGTCTTATTTCTCTGGAGGTGCGTCCGTAGGAAAAAACGTTACGCCGCATGCATCGGTTGTGCCTGTAGGAGTAGTTGTATCGCTGCCTCCATACTTGCGCCGACAACGATCTCCTCATCGCGATGCCACTCTAACAGAACGCCGACGGGCCTCATCCCGTTGAGTGCTACGGGTCGGAATTTTGGTTTCCCGAGACTGTCAAGCATCCTCGCCTCTTCGTACCGAAGGGCAATCGGCGACGCCACTTTCGTCTTCACTGGGGAAAAGGTCAGCTCGTCGAGAGTTAGGCTAAGCAGCTCCCGTTTCGCGCGGCCATATCGCGCCTTTATGACGTTTTGCGAACCCGGGTAGCCCTGGACTACGAAGAGCCCCGGTTCAAGTATTTTGGCAGATGTCGCTGCTGGATCGTATTTTATTGAAGGGATCGCTGCTAGATCGCGCTCTTGAAACCAACAATCGCATAGCGCGGCAACCGCCAGATCGTTTTCGCGGTCGACTGCGAAAGAAATGTTCGACAGTGCGACGAGTCGTTCGTTGATTAGCAGATACGGCTGTGTGTACTCGTTGAGCTTTTGGGCCACGTGCCATGCGGTCACAAGATAATCGCGACGCAGCAGCAATTTGTCCGCACGTTGCTGCACAAAAATCGGTACCACCGCCTGCCGCAAAATGCCGGCCAGGTGGTCCAGGAACAGGAACAACTCTCCATCTTCGAACGTACGTTCGTATTGTAAGCCAAGCGGGCGACTACTGGCAAGCGCCGCCCGACGAGGGTAAGGCTATCTAGCCGGATTATATTTAATTCGCTATAATTTGGGCATGGCGAACGATCTCCCTAGCATGCTCCGCCGGGCCCGGGCGGCGAGAGGGCTCTCCCAGGCAAGCGTTGGCAAGGCAGCGGGCATTCCGCAGAGCCACGTAGCGCGTATCGAAGCGGGAGATGATATCCGCCTCTCGACGGCGGCGCGCATGGCCGAAGCGCTCGGCCTGAGGATCAAGGTCGAGCCGGACGTCCGCCGGCTGTTCGAGCATCCACCCGCCGATAGTCCCTTCGCGGCCGCCCGCGACTTCGGCATTGATATGAGCGATCTGTACGAGCGTTACGAGATGAGTCCGACGGAGCGCCTTGAGCGCGCTATCGCCAATAGCCGAGGTCTCGCGGATCTTCTGCAATGAGCGATGGCATGCGACCGCGCGAGCTACTTGAGGCCCTCAATAGCAACAAGGTCGACGTCGTGCTGATCGGCGGCCTTGCCGCCGCGCTGCACGGAACGACGCGCGTGACGCAAGACATCGACGTCGCGTATGCCTCACACCACGAAAATCTGGAACGGCTTTGTCAGGTCATGAACGCGTTGCACCCGTGCGTTATCGGCTTTGGCGGTAACCTCTCACCCGTCGAGCTCACACCGGCGAAGCTGAAGGGCGCTCCCGTGATTCATTTGGCAACGGATGTAGGTCGTGTGGATCTTCTGAATAGCGTCGATGGTTTTAATTCCTACGCCGCCGTGAAGAAGCTGTCGGCGTCTTACGAGTTCGGAGATGGCAAGACGGCAACGGTTCTCTCCATCGACGGATTGCTCAAAGCGAAGCGCTTTCTGAAGCGTGCCAAGGATGCCCAAGATATCGTGGAGCTCGAAGCGATCGCGGCGGCGCGGCGCATTGAAGCCGTCACGGACACGACGCTCGTCGAGCCCCAAAGATGACCGAAGGCCAACTTCTCTGGACGCCGGATCCTGCGCACGTCGCACAGTCGCAGATCGTCCGCTTCATAGACTGGCTCGCGCGTGAACGAGCGCTTCGTTTCAGCGACTATGAGGCGTTGCGCCGCTGGTCGATCACCGATCTCGAGGGATTTTGGAGCGCGATCTGGTCGTTCTACGACGTGCAATCCGATCGCCCGTACGACCAGGTGCTCGACGCCCGCGTCATGCCTGGCGCGCGTTGGTTCACGGGTTCGCGCGTCAACTACGCCGAGCACTTACTTCGCCGGGAGCGATCGGCTGCACCGGATGAGATCGCGTTCGTCCACAGCTCGGAAACGCGTGCACTCGCGACGATGACGTGGCACGATCTTGGCGCCGCCGTACGCTCGTTCGCGACCGCGCTGCGCGATCTCGGCATCGGACCAGGCGATCGCGTGGTCGCGTACATGCCGAACGTCCCCGAGACCGCCATCGCCATGCTCGCGACGACGGCCATCGGCGCGGTCTGGTCGTCGGCGGCGCCCGAGTTCGGCGCGCGCACCGTCATCGATCGCTTCGCCCAGATCGAGCCGAAGCTGATCTTCGTCGCCGACGGCTATCGCTTCGCGGGTAAAGACTACGATCGCACGGCCGTCATTCGCGAGATCCTCGCGGAACTTCCCAGCGTGCAGCACGTCGTGTGGTTTCCGTATCTCAAACCGGACCAGATCGATTCACCGATTGCAGGCGCATTGCCGTGGTCGAAATTCGCGAACGCGGCGCCGGTCGCACGCGAAGCGTTTACGTTCGAGCGGGTCGCCAACGACCATCCGCTCTGGGTGCTCTTCTCGTCGGGAACCACGGGCTTGCCAAAAGCGATTGCGCACACGCACGTCGGCGTGCTCGTCGAACATCTCAAATCGACGGGACTCGGCCAAAATCTCGGGCCCTCGAAGCGCATGTTCTTCTATTCCACGACCGGTTGGATGATGTGGAACGCCCTGCTGTCGGTGATGCTGCAAGGCAGTTCCGTTGTGATGTACGACGGGCATCCGGCATATCCGGATCCGTCGATGCTCTGGCAGTTAGCTGCCGACGCCGGCGCGACCACGTTCGGCGCGAGTCCGACGTTCGTTGAGATGATGAAGAAGGCGGGCATCGTGCCGCGCGAACGCTTCGATCTCGCCAAACTCGACAGCGTGCTCTTGACCGGGTCGCCGGTTTCGCCGGAGACGACGGCATGGTTTTACGACAACGTCAAAAGCGACATCTGGGTCAATTCGCCATCCGGCGGCACCGAGATCGTCGCGGCGTGGGTCGGCGGCACGCCGCTCCAGTCGGTTTACGCGGGCGAAATCCAAGCGCGCGGCCTCGGTATGGACGTGCACGTCTGGAACGACGCGGGCGAAGAACTCGACGACGAAGTCGGTGAACTCGTCGTCACGAGTCCGGCGCCGTCGATGCCGCTCTTCTTTTGGAACGATCCTAGCGGCGAGCGCTATCGCGCAACGTACTTCGAGAAATTTCCCGGCGTCTGGTGTCACGGCGACTTTATCCGCATCAATGAACGCGGCGGTGCGTACATCTACGGCCGCTCCGATGCAACGCTCAACCGCTACGGCGTTCGGATCGGCTCGGCGGAAATCTATCGCGCCGTCGATGCCCTCGACGAAGTTGCCGACAGTCTCGTCGTGTGTCTCGAGTTGCCCGGCGGCGGTTTCTATATGCCGCTCTTCGTGAAGACCGCCGCGGGCGTCGAACTCGACGACGCCCTGCGGTCCCGCATCGCGGGCAAATTACGAGCCGACTGTAGCCCGCGCCACGTTCCCGACGAGATGCACGCGGTCGACACCATCCCCTATACGCTAACCGGTAAGAAGATGGAAGTGGCAGTGCGCCGGATCCTCGCCGGTGCGCAGCCCGATCGCGTCGCGAGCCGCGACGCGATGATGGATCCAACGTCCCTCGATTGGTACGTGGCGTTCGCGCGCTCGTATCGCGCGGCGTCCACCGTGTTATAAAACGAAGGAAAGCCCGACAACGTCGGGCTTTCCTAATTTGGTGGAGATGAGGAGACTCGAACTCCTGACCCCTTACATGTGAAGCATTGAAGGGCAATAACGCGATCTCATCGTCAGAGCCAGAAATCACGTGGAAATCTCGGCGGTTTCTGGCTTTTTCGTATGCGACCTGTCTCGCGCAGAAGGCGTTATCCGAGCGGTTGTCTAACGGCTTCATGACGAAAACAAAGCCGATGCTGTAATGAGGAATCATATGAAACGGTTGCTCGCGTTTTCAATCCTGCTCCTGGGATACGCCTTTTTTAGTGCAGCGCCGGCGAGTGCCTACATTGAAAGCGTTGGCCTTACAAATAAGACTGACAAGTGCGCGTGGATCACGGTGTATTACTCGGACGCAATATCGCCATGGTCGATCTATCCGGGCACGCCTGGTTTTCTGAAGCCGGGGAAGTCGATTGGTTGGGGAATCAACCAGAAATCGGAAATCAAGATTCGCGCGGAAGTCAAAGCTCACGCCGACTGCTCTGGCCCGACGATTGCTGATACATATGACGTGCGAAAGACCGGCCGTACGAGTCAGCCGTCTCACCCAACGGCTCAGCTTCAACACGACTCGAACGGCTACCATCTCTGGTTCTATTGATCGCATAGTTTGCGATCACGCTTGTCCAAAAGCGAAAAACCCGCGCCGAAGTATGGCGCGGGTTTTTCAATTGGTGGAGATGAGGAGACTCGAACTCCTGACCCCTTACATGCGAAGCATAAAAGTGGTTTGAACCCGATCTCAGCGATAAGTCAGAAATTACGAGGAAATCTCGATGGTTTCTGGCTTTTTCGCTTCTTGCCAGCTTCCGCACTCGTCCGCAGGTTTCCGCACGCCTCCGATAGTTTGGCCGAGCTAGGCCAAGCAAAAAATAAGCGGTCGAGTTAAGCCGCAGTTTTGCGCGGGCGGCCGCCCTTGCGCCCGTTCGCGCGAGAAGCGCGCGCCTTTGCCCTGGTGCGAGCCGACCCGCCGCGTTTGCCGATTTCACTCATCCAGCGGCGGTTACCGAAAACGCCGCGCAGCAGATGCTCGACCCCATGCGCCTCATCGAGCGATTCCCAAAAAAGCGTCGAGCCCGGCCCAAGGATCGTGACCTTCGCGACCTCGGCCGCTGGGGCGCCCGCCAAGCCCTGGAGGAGCTTGCGCGGTATCGCGACCTCGACGCCGGTCGAAAGGGTGATTGCGATGGTATCGGCGTCTTTGCGATAGACGGCGCTGACGGCACGCGGCGCGTACTGATCGTACACCTTGCCGTTGGCAATCGCCGCTTCGATCTCCGCATCCGTAACGCCGATGCGTGCCTTAGTTTTCGCCATGCGTTTCCTCCCATAGGGCCACGAGAGCATCGAAGTGCTCCGTCGCGATTTTTAAAGCCTTTCGTACGTCGGCCATGCTCGCGCTGCGTACCGATCGCGTGCGGTCGGCGAGCACGGCGTCGCGGTCTGAGGTGAGTTCGATGCTGACTTCGCCATCGCCGACAAAGGCGTGAAAATGCCGCGGGTCGTGGTCGCCTCGGCGTGTCACGAAGAGAACGCCGCCGAACCGCTTCGATCCCATGTTGCAACAGTATAACCTAACCGTCGTTTAGGTTCAACTCAAATGGAACTGGACGCCGAAATAAGGGGCTGAGACCGAGTTGGCGAAGCCGCCAGTCTCATGAAGGGCGAGGCAGAAAAGACTCACGCTAGGAGGGCCAGCATTGTCTGGCGTTTGACGATCAGGCTCAGTGGTGTTATGCCAATCGTGTGGCGAACGATCCTCGTACGCCCGGACACAAAGCTCGCGATGTTGCACCGCTACTTGCAAGCGGCTATGGGCTGGCGCGAGCGCCATCTCTATGCGTTTACGATTGGAGGTAGAGAGTATGGCACTCCCGATCGTGATTGGGACAGTGGCCGGAAGGTCTACGATGCGCGTCGCTACACGCTCGCGCGACTCTTTCCCAAGCTCCCTGCACAGCTAGATTACGTGTACGACTTCGGCGATTGGTGGAAGCATACAGTCGAGATCGAATGTGAAGAAGCGGCAGCGTATCGTAAGCAATACCCAGTCTGCGTCGACGGTGCTGAACCATGTCCCCCCGAAGACATCGGCGGGCCCCCCGGCTATCACGAGTTGCTTCTTGCGCTGAACGATCCGCATAAACCACAGCATGAGGAGTGGCGCGAGTGGGCACGGTCGCAGTTCTACTCGGGCCGCTTTCGGCCGGAGTCAGCGACATGGCGAATGCGCGATGTACAACGTGGGTTCGTTTAGCTGCGTACCGAGAAAGCGGGGTTTGGCCAAGTTAGACCAAGTGGTCATACCTGGCGCCCTCAACGGTACGCAAGAAAGCCGCGGATTTATCAATAAAATCGCGGCTTTCTGAATTGGTGGAGATGAGGAGACTCGAACTCCTGACCCCTTACATGCGAAACAGACTAAGGCCGCCGGACGCTGTTCGTGAGGTTTGGAAAAAGTGCGGGAGAATAAGCAGAATTCGGTGAGCGATCGTCCGCGAGAGTCCGCGAAAGTACGCCAAAGTTCGCTGCATAGGGTGTCAATTGGGTGTCAACTCAACCCGTCGAAAATGCCCTTGATGATCGCGTGCATTGCCGGGTCCAGCCGCTCAAGCCGCTCACGGCTCACAGCAGGCCAGGCGGAAGCCGAATCGTTGGCCCCGACCCAAGCCCGCACGCACTCAGCGATTACGTGGAATTGAACGGCCGGCGGCCGAACCCGCGGGATCGCCCGCGCCGAAGAAGGCGATGGGTCACTATTTCATGTAAGCCACTTTTATGCTGGCTGCGATCGCTGTTGCTATCAAGACGCAAGGGATATAGATACGAATGCTACGTAAGCTCACACTATACAGCGGTGCCCTCGTAGTACTTGGACTCGTCATGGCCTGTTCGGGCGATGGCTTTGTCCACTCACCGTCATCGAGCGCACCGGGCAGCATTGCGAGCCCTCCGAGCTTTATCGGAACGTATGCGATTTCATACAACGGAGCGGCGGGTAGCTGTGGCACGGGTGCGTTTCCGACAGCGTTGACTATTACCGGGGCGACGGCGGGAACGGACGTCAACGGCCAAGCGGTCACGCTTCTCACGGGCAACCTTGTCGGCGGCCTGCTCGATGGCGTGCCGTTCGCGAACACCGTGCGCGCCCAACCCCTGCGCTCATCGTATCCGGCTGCCTACGTCCAAAATTCAACGAGTCTGATCACGATCAACGCCTTCAGTGGCAATGTGCCTGAATCGAGCTCTCTTCAGGCCTTCTTTTTGATAGCCAACTTTCCGAACGGATCCGGAGGCGTCGCGCTGCAAACGTCTACATGCAATGAAGGCGCTGACTCAGCGACCATCAGTGAGTCGTCGTGATCGGCCCAGATCGAGCGCGACCGTTTGCCTCTTCGACTAACGTAGAAGTCGCGATCGAATAGCGGAGGATCTGTGTAGTGAACCCCGCTTATGGAACACTCAGTTCGGCTTGCAAAGTGTGGCCTAAAGCAGCCTGATGATTCATTCGTTCGAACTCGATCGGGGACCGCTTTCCGAGTGAGCTGTGGGCTCGATGCAAGTTGTAGTCTGCGATGTGCGCGGCGATCGATTGCTCGGCGTCATCGAGATCAACGTACGCGCGGAGCCAAATTTCTTCACGTTTCAGGGTTCCGATGAAACGTTCACAGATCGGATTGTCGGTCGGCGTTCCCGGTCGGCTAAAGCTCTGCAGTGCACCATTTTCGAGCAACAGGTCTTGGTAGCGAGAAGCGTAGTATCGGCTGCCGCGATCCGAGTGATGCACGAGCGCAGCTTTCGGTCGGCGCGAAACCAGCGCCATTCGCAATGCCTCGATCGTCAAGTCGGGGGTGATGTTCGTTCCGATCGCCCAACCAACACAGCGGCGACTGAATGCGTCGACGATCACCGCGAGGTATGCCCAACGGGATCGCAGCGGCACGAACGTGATGTCGGTCAACCACAGGTGATTCGGAGCGCTTGGAACGAACCGAGACAAGTTTGGAAGATCTTCATACGCTCCGCGAGCGCCGCGCCATTTCGGGCGTCGCAGTGGCTTTGCGAGCAAATTGTGCACGCGCATCAACTGCATCACGTGCTTGGAATTCACCGTTTCCCGCTTGCGAAGGCGATTGGTCACTTGCCGATAGCCGTAGCGCGGATGCTTGATCAACACTTCCTTGATCGCAACGACGAGCCGCGCTTCTCCCTTGCGCGGCTTCGATCCAAAAGGGCGGTACAGCGCCGATCGCGGCAAGTCGAACGCGCGCGAAAACGCTGTGCGAGTGAGGCGCACCATACCATATGGCGTCGGAACGACCGTGCCGGCAAGCTCCGAGGCCAGCGCGAGGACCGTTACTCGGTTCTCTCGCGGGCGACTTCCTTGATGCGCCGCAAGACTTTTTTTAGGATCAGATTTTCTGCGGCGAGCTGGCCCAATTGGCGTTCCAGCTCACCGATCTTCGCATTGTCGGTGTAGGCTTTGCCGCGACCGGCAAATGCATCGGCCTGGTATTGCTTGAAGTCGCGCACCCACTTGCGCACGACCTCGGGATGAAGCTCGTTGGCCTTGGCGATCTGGCTGACCTTACCGCCTTTCAAAATGGCGTCAACGATCTGCATCTTGAATTCGCGACTAAAGCGACGGTAGACCCGGGGCATGACATACCTCCATCGAGGGGAAGCAAGCCATTCTTTCTGTGTCAGGGACGGGGAGCACTACAGGCGGCGTAATCTACAGCGACCGTAGCTATGGTCCTTCCGTAGATGCAGCCATTCGTAAGCAAGTGGAAGCCTTTGCAGCCGATAACAGCGATAGCGTGCATGCCTTTGCATCTTGATCTTACAGGTCGGAAATTCGGCGATCTGATCGTATTAAATCGAATAAGTGGAAGAAAACGAGTCTACTGGCGCTGCCGCTGTAGTTGCGGAAGGGAGAAAGACATCCAGGGCTCGCACTTACGAACGGGATCGATCATTTCTTGCGGCTGTAAGGGCAAAAGTAGAAGAGAAAAAGCACTGAAGCATGGTACAGAACGCAGGGCCGGAACCGGAAGCCTCGCAGCTGTCGTAAGAAAGGTGATGCGAGAATACAAGAATTCGGCGAAGGTGGACGGAAGGGAGTTCATGCTGGCAGAAAATGATTTTGGCGACCTGCTATCTTTCGTTTGCTTTTACTGTGGATCAGCGCCTTCAAGAAGCGTGAAGCTGCCGAGTGGGGCCGTTCATGTTGTCGGGGGCATTGATAGATTCGACAACGAGCGTGGCTATACGATTGGCAATGTCGTACCATGCTGCCGTTCATGCAATCTTCGCAAGCATCAGCGCAATGCGGGGACCTTTATTCGTTTACATAAACCAGCAAGGCAGTACATGTTAGACGGCATCACCAGGGCTTGCCCGGCGGTGCTCCTGCTCTAAATCATCAACGGTGATGCTACCAAGATATCGGTTCGTCATAAAAAGAGTCGTGTGACCGAGCAACCGTTGTAAACTCAGTGAATCTCCGCCGCGTCTTAAAAACAACAGTGCACTCGAATGCCGAAGGGTATGTGGAGAACATCGCTTGTCCGTGATGTTGGCCCTACGGCCAAGTCTAGTGATTGTCTGACAGGCGTGGCGGCGGTTCATCGGAGTACCGTCTCGATTTACAAAGACTACCGCTGATCTCAAACTTAGTTTATCCCTTGCAGCCACATAGCGCAGCAAAGCGCGCGTCGTCTTGGGGCCAAAGAACACGTATCGCTGCTTCTGGCCCTTCCCGTTCAAAAGGGCGCGGCCGGTATCGAGGTTGAGACGATCCCCCATCAAGTCAAGAGCTTCTGATATTCTCGCTCCTGTATCCAACAAGAACCGAATTAGCGCCTCATCCCTTTTGCCGGTGTATCCGTTCGACTTGCAGAGAGCCAGCATAGACTTGATCTCCTCTGGCGTTAGGGCGCTGATGACCTTACTCTCAAGCTTTGGCTTTCGAACCTTCGCAGTTAGATCGGCGCAGAGTCCTTGATCGGCTGACCACTTGAAGAATGTCTTTAGACGAACGGTCGCGGCATGAAGCGTTGCCTGAGACACCTTCTGACGATGCAGCAAGAACTCTCGGACCTCGCGATCCGTAAGGGAATTGAGAGTTAGAGACGTGTCCTCAATCCACTTTAGAAACGGCTTAAGCTGGGCTTGGTAGGCGTCAATTGTTGCCTGAGTGCATCCGGCGATCTGGCGGTCCAAGAGGAACATTTTGACCGCATAATCGAGATCGTTTTCTGACCCCTTACATTTCATTTTCCCTGACCCCTTACTTAAGAGAGTTGGGAACTTGAGCGAAGCGATCTAAACCGCCGAAAACGCAAGAACGACGGCCATTTCCAGCCGTCGTCCTTCAATTGGTGGAGATGAGGAGACTCGAACTCCTGACCCCTTACATGCGAAGCAAGTGCTCTACCAGCTGAGCTACATCCCCACGTTTTGCCGATCGCTTCCCCAGGGGCAACGCGCTGAATTATACGCAGGCTATGGCCCCCCTGTCAAAGCGGACAAAGGTGGCAGGTACGGGGCCGGGAACCAAGGGCGGATGCTTTCCGCCCTCCTCGCGGTCGCGCTTTCGAGCGCCACGGTCGCCTCCGATTCCCGTTGCAACGACATCACGGTCAACAAGATCCAAGGCGAGCTCCAAAACTACGCCGAGCATCCCGTGCCGGCGTCCCAGCTCGACCAGCGCGGGAGCGCGATCGTGCAGGCGCAGAGCGATGCCGAACAGGAGCAGGTCGTGCTCCAAGGGGTCTGTCCGCAGAGCGAGTTCCCCCAACATGCCGCGCGGCTCTTCGCTATCGACGCCTGGGGCGATCTGCTGGTGCAGCACAACATCACCGCCTCCGGCGGCGGCCCGTGTCCCGACTCGGTGAAGCCGATCATGGCCGCCAACGCTGCCAGCGCCTGGTACAAGCTTGGTCAGGCCTCCCAGGTGACGCCCCCGCCGAAACTGGTGGCCACGCTCGTGCCGGAGGTGCAAGCCCTCGCGACCGAGGCCGGCATGGTGCTGCCCGTTTTCACCGACGTTTCGGTCTATTGGGAACAGAAGTATGAGACGGCAGCTAAACAAGCGATCGCGGCCTGTAGCTCCGCGACCCCGATCCCCTAAATGATTTTGCAATATCATTGAACTAATAGGGCCTGGATGAACGCCCGCATCCTTGCGCTCGTCATCGCCGGCGCGCTTATCGGCTGCAGCTCTGCCTCGGCAGCGAGCTCCAATGGGCCGATTCCGGTGGTTACGACGATCTCAACCTTCAACTCGCTGGTCGAGGGCGTCGGCGGCAATCGCGTGCGAGTCCAAAATCTCGTGCCGGTCGGTGCCTCGCCCGAGGACTACGAGCCGACACCGCAAGACGCGGTCACGCTCTCGCAAGCGAAGATTCTGGTGGAGAACGGGGCCGGTCTCGAGTCGTGGCTCGCCGGCACGCTTAAGAACGTCCCGTCGAGCTCGCTGCACGTCGTCGTCGGTGCCGACGGTTTAACGGTTAAGAACGACAATCCGCATCTGTGGATGGATCCCGAAAACGCCAAGGTCTACGTCGCCAAGATTCGCGATGCGTTGATTGCCGTCGACCCCGAGCACGCGGGCGAGTATCGCAAGAACGCGACCGCATATCAGGCCAAGCTCGAAGCGCTCAACGATTGGATCGCCGCCAAGATCAAGACGCTTCCGCCCAGTCATCGCTACATGATCGTCTTTCACAATGCGTGGCAGTATTACAACGATCGCTACGGCATTACGACGCTGGGCTTCATCGAAGCCAATCCGGGACAAGACCCCAACCCTGCGCAGGTTGCGCATCTGATCGATCTCGCGCGCTCGCATCACGTCGGAGCGATCTTCAGCGAGCCCGAATACAGCAAAAAGCTGGCCGACCAAATCGCGAGCAACGCCGGCGTGAAAGTCGTTACCGACCTCTATGACGATTCGATCGGGACCGATCCGCGCGTGCGCGACTATATCTCGATGCTCACGTACGATACCGACGTCATCGTCGGCGCCCTCAAATGAACGCCCGCGCGGGCGATGCGGTTGCCGTCGAGCATCTGGTGGTTCGCTACGACCGGACGGTGGCGCTCGACGACATCACGTTTGCGTTGCGTTTCGGCGAAGCGCTGGGCATCGTCGGCCCTAACGGCTCGGGCAAGTCCACGCTGCTCAAGTCGATCGCCGGACTGCTGACCCCGGCAAGCGGTGAGCTATGCGTGCTCGGCTCGCAGCCGCGTAAACTCACGGCCGGCGCGATTGCCTACGTTCCGCAAATCGAGGCCGCTGACTGGTCGTTCCCCGCAACCGTGTGGGACGTGGTCGCAATGGCGCGCTTCCCGCATTTGCATTTTTGGCAACGTTTCGGCGAGGTCGATCGCCGCGCAGTGAAGGACGCGCTTGCGGCCGTGAACATGTACGACCTGCGCGACCGGCACATTTCACAACTCTCCGGGGGGCAGCAGCAGCGCGTGTTCGTCGCGCGAGCGATCGCACAGAAGCCGCAACTACTGCTGCTCGACGAACCGACCACCGGCGTAGACGCGGAAACGGAAGAAGCCCTGCGGCGCGTGGTGCGTTCGCTGGTCGACGATGGCTTGCCGGTGCTCATGACCACGCACGATCTCGAGCGCGTCAACGAATGGTTCGACCGTCTGGCCGTTCTCGATCGCCGTTTGCTTGCGATCGGCACGCCGGCCGAGGTCGTTGCCTCGGGCGCGTACGCCGCAATTCGCGAGCACACGCACACCCACGGGCACGCGCGAACCGCCTGATGAACGCGCTGCTCGTGCCCTTCCAATACGCGTTCATGCAACGCGCATTCGTCGCCGCGATCACCGTTGGGCTGTTGTGCTCGCTCATGGGAACCTATGTCGTGCTGCGCAAACTGTCGTTCATCGGCGACGGCATTGCGCATGCGTCGTTCGCCGGCATCGTAATCGCCTACATTCGCGGCATGGACTATTACGTCGGTGCGGCGATCGTGGCGGTGTTCACGGCGCTCGGCATTGGCTTCGTGCACCGGCGCGGCAACATCTCGCTCGACACCACGATCGGCGTGCTCTTTACCGCCATGTTCGCGCTCGGCGTCTTTTTGATGAGTCAGCTCAAGAGCTATGCGGTCGATCTGCAGAGTTTCTTGTTCGGCGATATCCTCAGCGTGAGCAGCTACGACGTGCTTTTCATCGCGGGACTGGGTGCGATCATCGCGATCACGGTCATCATTCTTTTTCGCGGCCTGCTCTATACGACGTTCGACCCGGTCGTGGCACAGGCGAGCGGATTACCCGTCGCGACGATCGAGTATGTTTTGCTGGTCATGCTGGCGCTCACGATCATCGTCGCCTTGCAATCGGTCGGCATCATTCTGGTCGCCGCACTGCTGGTGACGCCGGCCGCGGCTGCCTATCAACTCACCCGTCGCTTCGCGCCAATGATGACGTTGGCTGCGGTGCTGGGCGTGCTCAGTACAGTCGGCGGTTTGTATCTTTCCTATTTCTTGCGCAGCTCGAGCGGCGCAACGATCGTCTTGTTGGCGACGATCCTGTTTTTTCTGGCGCTTGCGCTGAAGTATTTGCGGCTAGTCCGGCCCGCGTAGCACGCGCCAACCTTCGGCGCCGTTCGATTCTAAAAATCCGGCTTGCGTGAGCGCATCGAGCACCTCGTGCATCGCGGCGCGTTCGTTCTTATTCGGCATGCCGGCCCAGCGCATCGCCGCGTCGCTGAGATCGAACGTCGTCTGCGGGACGAGCAGCGAACGAATGAACGATAGCGGTAATTTTACGCGTTCCATCCGGCGATACAGCGGCTCAAGGGCTGCTTCGAGAGGACTGGGGACATTCGCCGGCGCCGGCGTTTCGACGACGGGTGCAGACGGCGTGGCTGCCGGCGCGGGCGGCGTAACGAAGGATGCCATCGCGCGATCGGCAAGCCCGGGGAGCCATTCGCCGAGCGCGGTCGCTGCCGTTTGCCACGGCACCGCGTTAACGCGTGGCGCACGGTGCTCGATGCCGCGCAGAACCGCTGCCGCCACCGCGTCGGGTTTTGCATGCCATGACGCGGGGCGCTCTTCCATACCGGACGCGCGCGAGAATTCCGTATCGACGACGCCGGGGTCGACGTAGGTCACGAACACACCGCGCCCGCGAAGTTCGCGGCGCAATTGGATCGTCGCGGCGCGAATCGCCGCTTTCGCCGGCGCGTAGGCGCCGTACCCAGGCGAGGGAACGCGAGCGAGCCCCGAACCGAAGAACACCAGACCGCCATGCACCCGCTCGATGTGCGGCAATGCCGCGCGCGCAATGCGTACGGGAGCGCCAAGGTGCAGTTGCCATTGGCGCTCGATCTCCGCATCGCTTTCCTCTAACAACGTTGACGCATGCGCGGAGCCGGCGTTGTTCACGACGACGTCGAGCCGGTCGAACGCGCGCATCGCACGATCGACGATCGTTTGCGGCGCGGTATTCCAAAGCACGTCGGCGACCAGCATTTCGCAACGCCCGCCGCCCGCGACGATTTCGCGCACGAGGGCATCAAGCCGATCACCGCGGCGTGCCACCGCCAGGACCGCCCAACCATTCGCTGCGGCGCGGCGCGCGAGTGCCGCACCGATGCCCGAACTAGCCCCGGTAACGACGATAGAGCGCATCGATCCCTCCGGGCAAACTTGCGTAGAACGATGCTTCGTCAGCGATCGGCGGCGGTGGATCGAGCACCTCAAGCCGTTGTGCAGCAAACTGCGCGAGTAGACGCGCGACCGGCCGTTCGCTTCCGTCGGCGCGGATCATGCCAAAGGTTAGTTCGTGCGGCGCTTTATCGCAGGGCGGTACGGCCCGAAGTGCGCTCACGTAGTCAGACCAGCACCACCACATCGCGCCGATCGTGCCGATCGCGTGCAATCGGACGAGTACGGTGTAGGCGTAGGCGGCCATTTCGTCGTCGTCAAGACATTCGAACGACCCAATCGTTTGTTCTCCCGGCGGACATGCCGGGTTGCCGAACTCGCTAAAGAGCAGCGGCTTGCCGGTGAACGCCTGCATCAGTTGCGCGTAGAACGGTACCACTTCGGTGTCGAGCCGGTCGCGGGCAAACCCCGCGTAGACGGAATAGCCGTGCATCGTCGCGATCGCCCACGGCGCGGCGACGCTCGACGGCCGTAGGTGCCGATCGCGCTCGACGTCTTCACCGTGGGTTCCACCAGTCACGATGCCACCGGACGTTTCGGTCAGTGCGCGGGTGAGGCGCGCGCTCCACGCGGCTGCGTCCTGCGGCGTCTGCGGCTCGCGCAGATTGGTGAATTCGTTCCCCAAATCCCACGCATAGAGGGCCGGATGCTCGCGCGCGCGCTCGCCGACGGTGCGCGCGAACAATTCCTGCGCCTCGAGCAGCGCCGGGTCGGCATAGAAATCGCCGATTCCGTACGGTGAAATCGTGCCGTGCGCCACCGTGCGAAAACGGCCGTGCGGCGTCTTCGGATCGAGCGACCATGCCGGCAGCCAATTGACGCCGCTCATGTGCCCGCAAAAGAGCGTCGGCATCGCGCGCAGGCCGGCATCGGCAATCGTCTGCATCATCGTGTCGAAGCGCCGCAACATCGCCGGATCGATACGATTCGGGGCGGGCTGGAAGTCGTCCCAGCGTAGAAAAAAGCGTACCAAATCCAGGCCGAGCCCTTTGATGCGCACCATATCCTCGCGAATCTCGCCGAGGTCGAAGCGCTCCCACATGTACATTGCACTACGGCGTGGCCAATAGTTGACGCCGAGCAAAAACACCGACATTGCGTAGGTTGTCCAACGTCACGACTCGAAGCGCCTGCAACGTGGCGCAAGCAACGCAAACCGTGGGCAATCCCCTGGTTGGTATTATCATGGGCAGCCGGTCAGACTGGGAGGCGCTCCTTCCGGCGCGTGAGACGCTTGACGAATTGCGCATCCCGTGCGAAACGCGCGTCGTCTCGGCGCATCGTATGCCCGACGAGATGTTCGAATATGCGGCACGTGCGCACGCCCGCGGCCTGCAAGCGATCATCGCGGGCGCCGGCGGCGCAGCACATCTGCCGGGAATGGTCGCGGCGAAGACGCTCGTTCCCGTTATTGGGGTGCCGATTCAATCCAAGGCGCTCAACGGCATCGATTCACTGCTCTCGATCGTCCAAATGCCGCCCGGCGTTCCGGTCGCGACCGTGGCGATCAACGGCGCCGTGAATGCTGCACTGCTGGCAGCGCGCATCGTGGCGTTGCGCGATGAGGCCGTAGCGGCGCAACTCGCCGCCTACGTTCAGCGTATGCACGACGCGGCGGCATCGAGCACGCCGTGATCCGCCGCATCGGCGTGATCGGCGGCGGGCAACTCGGCCGGATGTTTGCGCTCGAGGCCAAGCGCATGGGTTTCGAGGTGGTCACGCTCGATCCGCAGGAGCACTCGCCGAGCGGCCAAGTTTCCGACGAGCAGATCGTGGCCGCCTACGATGACATGGAAGCGATCGAGCGGCTGGGGCAGAGTACCGATGTCGTTACGTACGAATTCGAAAACATCGCAATCGCGTCGGTGGAATATCTGGAGCAGCACGGCTATCGCGTTTTGCCCTCGAGCGACGTGTTGCGGATCACGCAAGATCGATTATTGGAAAAGCGCTTTGTACGCTCGTGCGGCATCGCCACCGCCGACTTTGCCGAAATCAATCGGCTCGACGATCTCTCGGAAGCGGGCATGAGCATCGGCTTCCCCGCGATTCTCAAGACTGCGCGCGGCGGCTATGACGGCAAAGGTCAGTGGCGCATTCAATCCCTCGACGAGGGGCGGGCGGCGTTCTCCGCCGCCAAGGGAGCGAAACTGATCTACGAGCGCGTCGTGCCGTTTGCACGCGAGCTGAGCGTGATCGCTACGCGAGGCTCAAACGACGCGGTCGTCTGTTATCCGACCGGCGAAAATACGCACGACCGCGGCATTTTGACGATGACCGTAGCGCCGGCGAGAATCAGCGACAACGCGCGACTGCGTGCGCGATCGATCGCTACCACCATCGGCAAGAAGCTCGGCATTGTCGGAACCTACTGCGTCGAACTGTTCTTACAGCAGAACGGCGAACTGCTGGTCAACGAGATCGCGCCGCGTCCGCACAATAGCGGACACTACACGATCGACGTAACGCAGTGCTCGCAGTACGAACAGCACGTTCGCGCGATCTGCGATCTACCGCTGGCAGAGCCGAAATTAGAGAGTAATGCGATCATGATGAATATTCTCGGCGCGGGCAAAGGCGATCATCTCACCGGTGAAGAGGAACTGCTTGCCGATCCTTCGATCGTGTTGCACATGTACGGTAAGCGGCATGGCATCGCGCGCCGCAAGATGGGCCACTTCACGATGCTGGTCGACGGCCCCGTCGACGAACCCGCGATCGCGCGCGCCAAAGCTGCACTCGCGAAACTTGGCTGGGACTAGAACCCCAGGGTCTTAGGTTTCTCGGGTATGTCGGTGTAGGCCATCGGTCGATCCCACCAGTCGTGGGCACGCCATCGCAGTTGATCCGCGCTCGGCGATGCGGGCGTCTTCTGGGTAAGCGCGAGACGGTAGGCGTCGAGGTAGCGATCGATCATGCGCTCGACGGTGAACTCGCGTTCGACGCGTTCGCGGCAGGCGTGACGATCGAGAGACGCGAGCAACGGTACCTTCGTGATGGCGTCGTCGACCGTTGCGCACACGAATCCGGTGACGCCGTCGACGACAATCTCGGGCACCGAGCCCATCGCCGCGCCGAGCACGGGCGTTCCACACGCCATCGCCTCGATTAGCGTAAGGCCGAAGCGCTCCGGCCGCGTGGTCATGTGCACGAGCGCAAGCGCGTTGCTCAACAGCTCGTTGCGCGCCTCGCGTTCGACCGCGCCGATGAACTGCACGCGATCGCCGTCGATGTGCGGTGCGACCTGCTCGCGAAAATAGCGCTCGTCGTGCGGAATTGCCGCGATCTTCAACCGTACGCCCGCGCGCTGCGCGATCTCGATCGCTAGGTGCGTGCCTTTCTCGGGATGGAAGCGGCCCAGAAAGACCAGATAGTCGCCGGGACGATCACGAAAAGTAAACTCGGCCGGATCGATGCCGTTGTAGGCGGTCGCGAGATAGTTCAGCCCGGGATCGCGATCCGCATCGCTGATCGAGCAGAAAAAGCTGCGCTGCGCGCACGCGTAATAGGCGGCGAGGATTTGGGGCGACGAGAAGCCGTGGATCGTGGTGAGGAGCGGCGGGGTCACGCTTGCCAGCGCGTAGGTCATCGGCTTCCAGTCGAAGTTGTTGTGAATGAGGTCGAAGTCGCTTGCGCGCCGGAAGAGTTCGCCGATGTGCAGCGCCGTAAAGACCTCGCCATTGAGCGCCGGGTCTTGATTGATGCCGACCGGCACAACCGATGCGAGCGTTCCGGAAAACTGCGAGTTGCCGGTAGCAAACAGGGTGACGTCGAGTCCGCGAGCGTGCATGCCCTCGGCGATGTTATAGGCGATCTGCTCCCACGGTCCATAGCCGGGAGGCGGCGTCGGCCACGCAATCGGTGCGAGTACCGCCAGCCGCAGCCCTTTCAGATCGTCGTTCCCGCTTTGATGACGCGCTGCGGTTCGCGCAGCGCGTGAATGTCTTCGTTAATGTCGCGCGCGAGCAAGAGCAGATCGGCCGGCTCGCCCGGCGCGAGCGTTCCGCGGTGCAAGCCGGTCAATTCGGCCGCGACGGCGGTCGCGGCATGTAGCGCTTGTTGCGGCGTCATGCCCAGCAAGCGATGCATGAGTTCGACTTCGTAGGCGTAGTTGTCGTGAAGGTTGTATGGCGTGCCGGCGTCGGAGCCGCCGGCGATTTTCACGCCCGCTTCATAGGCGCGACGAATATTGACGAGCATCGCTTCATTGACGCGCTCGGCTTTTTCAACGACGAAAGCCGGCTGCGCGCCGTCGTGGATATGTTCGAGAATGCAAGTCGGCGCCGAAAGCGTCGGCACGAGATAGACGTCGCGCGTCTTGAAAAGCTCGATCGCTTCGTCGTCGAGCATATGTCCGTGCTCGACCGAGTCGATGCCCGCGCGAAGCGCGTTCTTGATGCCTTCGGTGCCGATTGCGTGTGACGCGACGCGCAAGCCATGACGATGCGCTTCGGAAATCGCCGACTCCAACTCGTCCGGTAAAAGCTGCGCGTTCCCGGGAACGGCGCCGCGAGTGAGTACGCCCCCGGTCGCGATAAGCTTGATGCAGTCCGCGCCCTCGAGCAGCTCCTCGCGCACCGCTTTGCGCGCTTCCCACGGGCTATCGATCGCGCGGCCGATCCACCAGCCGTGGCCGCCAGTCATGCACAGCGCGTGGCCGGCGGCGCGCATACGCGGTCCCGGGACGCTGCCCGCGTCGATGGCGTCGCGTAACGCGGTGGCGATGCCGTGTGATGAGCCGAGATCGCGGACGGTGGTTACACCGGCACGCAGCGATTTTGCGGCGTTGGCTACCGCCGCCAACATCAGTTGATTCTGATTGGCAAGCGCGATGGCGGCCATGGTGTTGGGCTCACCGCTACCGATCATGTGGACGTGTGCGTTGACCATGCCGGGCGTGATGCATGCCGCGCTGCCATCGGTCGTCACACCTTCGGCGGCATTGCGAATCTCGCTGATGCGTCCGCCGTCAATAACGACGTCGACGTTGTGCCGCGGCGCAGCGAGCGTTCCGTCGTAGAAAATACCGGCGCGCAGAATCATTTCGGCGTGATACCGAGTTGGCGATCGACCGTGAGTTGATCCCAGATGATCTGGATGTGACGGATCTTATGATGCGCGTCGTATTGAATGATCATCGCACCCGGATGATCGAAATGCAGTCCGTTTCCGGGCGTGCTCTTCCCGGTAGCCGGATCGACGAACGGACCGCTCCACGTGCCCGTGACCTGCTCGACGGAGACCGCCGAGTCGCCTTGAGCGATCCACTGGTGGACGGTCACATGGAAATTGGGGTACGCCCGAAAGATCATCGTGAAGAAGCCGCGGGCGCCCGCGTAGTCGAGCGGTTTAGAATTCTCCGGCTGATCGATCTGCACGTCTTTGGCAAGGATCGAGAGCACGGTATTGATGTTATGGCTGTTCCACGCTGCAGCCCAGTTGGCGGCATCAGTCGTCACGCGCTGGCGGTCCTCCGTGCGTCGGCGGCTTCGAGTGCTTGGAAGGCTTTACTGGTCAGTTCGTGATCGAGCACGCCGCGAATGAAACGCGATGCGGTGCGCACCTTCGCAATATCGACCCCGGTCGCGATGTCCATGCCGTGCAGCATATACAACACGTCTTCGGTTCCGACATTCCCGGTCGCCCCGGGCGCATACGGGCAGCCGCCCAAGCCGCCGGCTGAACTATCGAAGATGTGCACGCCGTGTTGCAGCGCGGCGTAGAGATTCGCAAGCGCCGTGCCGCGCGTATCATGAAAGTGATAGGCGAGACGATCGAGCGGGACGATCTGCAGCAGCGCCGGCGTCAGTTCGTCAACCTGACTGGGCACGCCGACCCCGATGGTGTCGCCGATCGAGAGCTCGTCGCAGCCCATCTCGAGCAGCTTGCGGCTGACGTCGACCACCATCGCGGGCGTGACCACGTCGCCGAACGGGGAGCCGAAGGCAGTCGAAACGTAGCCGCGCACCCACACGCGGTCGCGTTTTGCCGCCCGCACGACGTCGCGAAATGTCGCGAGCGACTCGTCGATCGTCATGTTGATGTTCCGCTTGGTGAAGTTTTCCGACGCGGCGGTAAAGACGGCAATTGCGTCCGCGCCGGCAGCGCGTGCGCGCTCGTAACCTTTGATGTTCGGTACGAGGACCGGGTAGCGGACGCCCGGCGCCTTGCGAATCGCAGTAAAAACTTCGGCCGCGTCGGCGAGCTGCGGAATGGCCTTCGGGCTGACGAACGAGGTTGCTTCGATCCAACGCAAGCCGGTTTGCGAAAGCAAATCGATGTAATGGATTTTGTCGGCCGTCGGAATCAGCGCGTGCTCGTTCTGGAGGCCGTCGCGGGCCCCCATCTCGACGATCGTCACGGTTTTCGGCAGGGTCATGATGCTCCCGATTGCTTCGACGGTGCGCGCAGTTCCACCAGCGGCGCACCGCCGGCGACGATCTGGCCTTCTTTGACCAACACGGCGCCGACCGTTGCGGCGAAGGAGGCCTCGATACGGTGCTCCATCTTCATCGCTTCGAGGACGATGAGTAGCGCGTGCTCTTCGACCGGTGAGCCGGTCGTTACCGCAATCTTCACGATCTTCCCGGGCATCGGCGCCGTGACTCGGCCGTCGCCGGTACCGGCCGTTGCAGCCAAGCCGTTCGACTGTGCGGTCGGCGGTGGAATCGATTCGAAAGCAACTCCGGAGTCGGTCAGTCCATGCGGATTAAGCTCACCTTCAATATCACCCGAGAGCAGCCAACGTCCGTTGCCGAGCGACGTCGCCCATACCCGAAAAGTGCTCGCCCCTGAAGCGATCCAAACCGGGATGCCGACGCCGCCGATGCGCCACGGAACCTCGCCCGCGAGCAGACGCCGCGCGATCTCGTAGATCGCTGCGTCCTTCGAAACGGCGCGTGGCGCGAAGATCGATTCATCCAAGCGCTGCGCGAGAAAGCTCGTTGTGGTGCGGCCGTCGCGAAACCATGCGTCGCGCACGATCCACTGCAGCAACGGCAGATTGGCGCGCACACCGCCGATGCCGAAATCATCGAGTGCCAACTGCAACCGCGAAATCGCGTGATCGCGATCGGTGCCAAAGACGATCAGCTTCGCAAGCATTGGATCGTAGTAGACGCTGACATCGCTGCCCGTGGTGACGCCGGCGTCGACGCGAATGCCGGGACCTTCCGGCGGCGACCAGCGCGTGATGCGGCCGGTCGATGGCAGCATGTGATTCGCCGGATCCTCGGCATAGATGCGGGTTTCGATCGCCCAACCCCGGGTCTCACGTCGTCTTGCGCGAGCGAAAGCGGTTCGCCGTTTGCGATGCGCAGTTGCCACTGCACCAGGTCGACGCCGTAGACCAGCTCGGTAACCGGGTGCTCGACCTGCAAGCGCGTGTTCATCTCGAGGAAGTAGAACGAGTCGTCGCCATCGAGCATGAACTCGCAAGTTCCCGCGTTCACGTAGCCGACCGAGGCGGCGGCGCGCACGGCGGCCGCGCCCATCTCCGCGCGAAGCTGCGGCGAGAGCGCAACCGACGGCGCTTCTTCGACCACCTTTTGGTGACGGCGCTGAATCGAACACTCGCGCTCGCCCAGATAAATCGTCGTCCCGTGCGCGTCGGCTAAAATCTGAAATTCGATATGGCGCGGATCGCGCAGGTAGCGTTCGAGCAAGACGGCATCGTCGCCGAATGCCGCCAGCGCTTCGCGCTTGGCTGCCGCAAGCGCCTCCTCGAAACCATCGAGCGACTCGACGACACGCATGCCGCGTCCACCGCCGCCCGCACTGGCTTTGATGAGCAAGGGAAACCCGACCGCGGCCGCTTCCGTGCGTAAGCGCGCGGGTGACTGATCCTCGCCGTCGTAGCCGGGCACGGTCGGCACCTGCGATTCGCGCACGCGATGCTTGGCATCGATTTTGCTGCCCATGGCGGCCATGGCTCGCGGCGGAGGCCCGACCCAGATCAAGCCGGCATCGATGCAGGCCTGCGCAAACGCCGCGCGTTCGGAAAGAAATCCGTAACCCGGATGCACCGCATCGGCCTTCATCTCGATCGCCGCAGCGATGACGGCGCCAACGTTCAGATAGGACTCGGCGGCAGGCGCAGGGCCGATGCAGCGCGCGTCGTCCATGAATTGCACGTGGTAAGCCTCGTCGTCGGCTTGCGAATACACACCGAGCGCCGCGATGCCCATCTCGTGTGCGGCACGCGCGACGCGAACCGCGATCTCGCCGCGATTTGCGATCAGCAGACGACGAATCGGCGTCTTACTTGTCATCCGCAACGAAGGACGCGGGTCGCCGCTCGAGAAACGCACGCAACCCTTCTTGCCCTTCCTCGCTCGTGCGCTGCTTGGCGATCATCTGCGCGGTGATACCGCGCGTTTCATCGTAGGTCGCTGCGCTCACGCGGACGATGAGCGTCTTGGCAGCCGCAACGGCGTGCGGCCCGCAGCTGAGCAGTTCGCGCGCGAGGCGCGCCACCGTCTTGTCGAGGTCGTCTTCGTCGACGACTTGATGCACCAAGCCGATCGTGAGCGCGTGCTTGGCCGTAAAGCGCTCGCCGGTGAGAAAAAGCGCGCGCGCATGGGATTGTCCGATCTTTGCCAGCACGAACGGCGAGATCACCGCGGGAATGATCCCGAGCCGGACCTCGGTAAAACCGAACGTCGCGTCATCCGCGGCGATCGCAATATCGCAGGCGGCCGTCAACCCGGCCCCACCGCCGAGTGCCGCGCCGTGGATTCGTCCGATCACAGGTTTTTCGCAGCGGTCGATTGCGCGGAACATGTCGCTCATCGCTTCGGCATCCGCGACGTTTTCGCCATAGCCGAGATCGAGCGAACCGCGCATCCAATTGACGTCGGCGCCGCCGGAAAATGTTTTGCCCTCGCCCGCGAGGACGATCGCGCGGACGTGCGCGTCGGTCGAAAACGCGGCGAACGCATCGCGAAGCTCGCGGATCATCTCCGCATTGAAGGCGTTGCGAACCTCGGGGCGAGCGAGCGTGACGCGCGCGACGGCGCCCTCATTGGTGACGTGGATCGTTGTCATGCGAGGATTTGTGCTTCGGCCTTCCATCCAAGGCAGCCTTGGAGGCGTTATAGTGGTGATATGAAGGTAGGAGAACGGATCTACCGGTATGCGATCGCGACGCGAGCCAGCCATTGGCTGTGGGTGATCGCTTTCGCGGCCCTGGTCTCGAGCGGGCTGCAGATCTTCAACGCGGCGCCATTCCTCGATGCCTCGGACACGACGAACCCGGCACATCGCGTGCTTGAGATCGGCTCCCCTGCCGATGGTGTAGGCACGACGACGATCTTCGGCCACACCTTTAATACGACGGGTTGGCTGGGCTATACCGATGACGGCATGGGTGGGCGAGCGCCGCGTGCCTTTCCCGGCTGGATTACGATTCCTGCCTATCAGGACTTGGCCGACGGGCGCCGCTGGCATCTGTTCTTCGCATGGATCATGCTGCTCTGCGGCGCTGCGTGGCTGATCTCGAGCGCGATCAAGGGCAACCTACGCGACATGATTTTACGTCCGAGCGACATTCCCAAGCTGTGGCCGATGCAAGCCTACTACCTTCGGCTGCGCAAAGAGCCGCCGCCGCACGGCATCTACAATCCGTTGCAAAAGGCTGCGTATACGCTCGTGCTGGTCGTCCTCGCACCAGTCATCGTGCTCACCGGGCTTGCGCTTTCACCGGGCATCGATGCAATCGCACATCCGTTGACGTGGATCTTTGGCGGGCGGCAGTTCGCGCGGCTCTGGCACTTTATCGCGATGTGGGCGCTCATCGGTTTCTTCGTGATCCACGTGATCCAAGTGCTCACGCAGGGCGTGTTCAATCAACTCAATGCGATGATCACCGGCTGGTATCGCTTGGGCAAGCACGACGGAGTCGGCCCATGAAGCGCCGGCTCTTCGTTGCGACCTCCATCTCGTCGGCACTTGCGGCATGCGCGCCGATCGGCACGGCGCTCAACAACAACGCGGGCTTTCACAACGTGCTCGGCTCGACGCAAGGGCTGACGCACGCGGCGATCGGTACGCGCGGACTGGCTAAGGAATATCGCGAGCGCGACATCAGTCCGCAATTTCCGATCGACAGTTTGCCGACGCCGACCGATTCGCGCTACGTCGATCTGGCGCGCAACGGCTTTCGCGACTACAAGCTGATCGTGGACGGTGCGGTACAGCGGCGCGGCGTCTTTCCGATGGCGATGCTCGAGCGGATGTGCAATTCGACGCAGATCACGCGCCATGATTGCGTCGAGGGTTGGAGCGTCGTCGCCAAGTGGAGCGGCATTCGCGTCAGCTCGATTCTCGATTTGGTCCAGCCGCGCGACGACGCGCGCTACGTCGTGTTTCACTGTCTCGATAAGGACGATCAGGGTACGCCCTACTACGAGAGTCTCGATATGCATCGGGCGCGGCATCCGCAAGCAATTCTTGCCATGCGGATGAATGACGCGCCGCTTCCGGTCGATCACGGCGCACCGGTTCGGCTCAAGGTTCCGACGCAGCTCGGTTATAAGAGCGCGAAATGGGTAGGCCGCATCGAGCTGGTCGGCAGCTATGCGAACCTCTACGCCGGCGGC
This sequence comes from Vulcanimicrobiota bacterium, assembly GCA_963837195.1. Taxonomy (GTDB): domain Bacteria; phylum Vulcanimicrobiota; class Vulcanimicrobiia; order Vulcanimicrobiales; family Vulcanimicrobiaceae; genus Aquilonibacter. Next base: position 1,228,370 of record CAWIMO010000006.1, on the reverse strand, counting down.
GGCGGCTATTGGGAAGACCAAGGGTACGAGTGGTTCGCCGGCATATAGCCGGCGAGTGAAGATCGACCGCGCGTTCTGCGATGCTATCGAACGCACCGAAGTTGCCGCTTCGCGCCAATGCGTGAGCAATGCGAAGACGCGCATCCCGCAACTGCATCCGCAGGCGCAGGAGATCGCCGGCGGTATTGCCGCATTCGCCGGGATCAATTCACCGTTTTCGGAAGCCATAGGTCTGGGGCTGTGGGAAAGCGCCGGGCTGCGTGAAGCCGAGTCCTTGACGGCGTTCTATCGCGATCGCGGAGCGCAGCCCCGCGTACGCTGTTCGCCGTACGCCGATCCCGTCTTTATTCGCGCCCTTATTGCGCTCGGCTACGAGCCGCTCGAGTACGAGAATCCGATGACGGCAGAGCTTGCGACGATCGGCGCGCGGCGCGATCCGCGGGTTACGCCGATGCGCGATGCAAACGAGTGGAGTGCGGCTACCGGCAGCGCCTTCATGGACGGCGCGCCCTGCGACGAATCGAACCTGGCGATCGGACTCGTCGTCTGCACGCTGCCGGGGAGTACCGCGCTCGAGATCCGCGAGGCCGATGCTATCGTGGCTTCAGGTTGCATGGACGTTCAGGGAGCGATCGCCGGCTTTTATGGCGCCGGTACCGCGGCGGCCTTCCGTCGCCGCGGGCTGCAAACCGCCCTTATTCTCGATCGTGCCGCTCGCGCACTGGAACGCGGCGCGCGGTTCGGTCGCGTCACGACAAGGCCCGGCTCGATCTCGGAGCAAAACTTCCGGCGACTCGGCTTCGTTCCGTTGTACACGCGTACGCTTTGGGGGATACCATGCAGCAATTCCGCATCGCCGCCATAACGCTGGCCGCCGTTTTTGTCTTCGCCACAACCGCGCTCGCCGCTGAGCCTCCTCGCTACACCTATAGCTCACAGCCGCCCGGCGCGATCGTGCAAAGCCAAGTCTTCTATCCCGCGGGCGAGGCGATGCACTCGCAGTGGCGCGCGGTGCTCAGCCGTAAGGCGCTCGGTAACGATGGGAAGACGAGGACGTTTTACCAGTGGTATCTCTCGATCTACGCGATCGACGGCACCGTGTATCGCCTGAAGTATCGATCGCCGAAGAATCCGATTCCGTTTGCGACGGTCGAGCGGGCGAGTGGTGCGACGTTGTGGTTCCCGATCCAAGACGGTTCGATCGCGGGCGTCGGGGAGTTGATGGGCCCCGGTGCGCAACAAGTCGTGATCACGAGCCACCAGATGGGGGCGGATTGCGGGAGCGCACGTGTCGATGTGCTCTTCCAAGATGCAGCAATGCAGATGATCATGCCGACGCTCTCGGTCGAGAACTACTGCTCGCTTTCCGCGAAAATCGTTCACGATGCGCAGGGGTATGCTCTTGCCGTGACCGGGCCATACTACGCGAAAAATGCGCCGACATGCTGCCCGACCAAGTCCAAGGTCACCGCGATCTTTCGCTTTACGAGTAAAGGCTGGACGCAAACGCCAAAATACTTCGAGGTACTCAAAACGCCGTAGTGCTTCTGCTCACATTCGAAAGATGCCGAAATGTGTCGGCGGAAGCGGTGCGTTGGCTGCGGCGTCCAGCCCCAGCGCGATGACGTGTCGCGTATCGAGCGGATCGATGATCCCGTCATCCCACACACGCGCCGTCGAATAGTAGGGACTGCCCTCGTGCTCGTACTTTGCTATAATCGGAGCCTCGAACGTGGCTTTTTCTTGCGCGCTCATCTGGCCCTTGACCGTCGATAGCACGCTCGCGGCTTGCGGGCCGCCCATCACGCTGATGCGCGCATTCGGCCACATCCACAACTGTCGCGGCGAATAGGCGCGGCCGCTCATCCCGTAGTTGCCGGCGCCGAAGCTTCCGCCGATCACGACGGTAAACTTCGGCACCTCGGTGCAGGCGACGGCGGTGACGAGTTTTGCACCGTCTTTGGCGATACCGCCGTTTTCGTAGTCCTTGCCGACCATAAAGCCGGTGATGTTTTGCAAGAAGAGCAGCGGCGTGCCGCGCTGCGTGCAGAGTTCGATGAAGTGCGCGCCTTTGAGCGCGCTTTCGGAGAAGAGAATGCCGTTGTTAGCGATGATGCCGATCGGGTGGCCCTCGATGCGCGCGAAGCCGCAGACCAGCGTCGTGCCATACCGCGCTTTGAACTCATGAAACTCCGATGCGTCGACGAGACGTGCGACGATCTCGCGGACGTCGTACGCGATCCGGCTATCGGCCGGAATGACCCCGTAGATGTCGCGCGGGTCGTACGCCGGAGGTCGCGCCTCGACTTTATCCCACTGTTGCGGTAATTCGCGGTGCAAATTGCGCACGATTTCGCGCACGATGCCGAGCGCATGCAGGTCGTCGTTTGCAAAGTGATCCGCGACGCCGGAGATGCGCGTGTGCACGTCGGCTCCGCCTAGCTCTTCTGCGGTGACCTCTTCACCGGTCGCGGCCTTGACCAATGGCGGTCCACCCAAGAAGATCGTGCCGGTGCTGCGCACGATCACCGTTTCGTCGCTCATGGCTGGGACATAGGCGCCGCCCGCCGTACTGGAACCCATCACCGCCGCGATCTGCGGGATACGTCGCCCCGACATGCGCGCCTGATTGTAGAAGATCCGGCCAAAATGATCGCGGTCAGGAAAAACCTCGGCCTGCAAAGGCAAAAACGCCCCACCCGAGTCCACCAGATAAATGCATGGCAGGTGATTTTGCTCGGCAATCTCTTGTGCGCGCAAATGCTTCTTGACGGTGATCGGGTAGTATGTACCCCCTTTGACCGTCGCATCATTGGCAACGATGACGCACTGTTGTCCTTCGACGCAGCCGATGCCGGTGATGATTCCAGCGCTGGGTGAGTCGTTGTCGTACATGTCGAGCGCGGCAAGCGCGGAAAATTCGAGAAAATCGGAACCCGGATCGATCAGCGTATCAACGCGCTCGCGCGCCGTCATCTTTCCGCGCGCGCGATGCTTAGTAATTGCGTCGGGGCCGCCACCGCTCCGGGCGGCAAGCAATCGCTCACGAAGCTCCTCGCACAAATCGCGCATCCGCGCCGCATTGCGCACGAAGCCTTCGCTCTGACGATCTAGGTGGCTTTCCAAGAGGCTCACGAGGGGACGCGTTTCGCGCACCGCCCGGCCTTAACCCGTCCTTCATGACGATTCGCGACTCGTTCTCGTTACAATGGCCGTATGGCTGCGGGATACGTCCGCCCAGCGGGGCGACTCGACGTAATGACGGCACTGCGACCCTACGATGGTCCCTGGGACGATCGGCTCGCTGCGCATCTGTTGCGTCGCGCGGGGTTCAGCGGTAAGCCGGACGAGATCGTTCGGTACGCGGCCATGAGTCCATACGAAGCGGCTGAGTCGTTGATCCATTTCCCGGATACGTCGCAACTGGCGCCGGCGCCGAGTCTAACGCCCTATCCCGATTACCGCGCGATTGCGATGGCGAACAAGGGCCTAGACGACATGGCGAAGCGTGAAGCGAATCGTGTCCGCCGGCGCGCTGCCGTCGAGGAGATCGTCGACCTACAGATATGGTGGCTCAACCGGATGCTGACCACGCCCGCGCCGCTGCAAGAGAAGATGACCTTCGTGCTGCACGGCCACTTCACGACTGCGGCTATCGAAAAGGGCGTGTGGCCGAGCCTCGTGCTCGCGCAGAATCAGCTCTTCCGCCAATACGCGCTGGGCAATCTGCACGATCTCACGCTCGCGGTCAGTAAGGATCCGGCAATGTTGTTGTATCTCGATAACGCCGAGAACAACAAGTCACATCCGAATGAAAACTACGCTCGCGAGCTGATGGAGCTCTTTACGCTCGGCATCGGCAACTATAGCGAAGAAGACATTCGCCAATCCGCACGCGCCTTTACCGGCTGGACGATCGACCGGAAGACCGGCGAGTTCACCTTCAACCCGCGTACGCACGACGACGGTACGAAAACCTTCCTTTCCCGCACCGGAAACTTCGACGGCACCGACATTGTCGACATCATCTATCAGCAGCGCGCGGCCGAGACGTTCTGGGCCACGACGTTACTGAGCACCTTCGTCTATGACGATCCCGAGCCCGAGTTGGTGAACGAATTCGCCAACGTCATTTCGCGCAATAAGTTCGAGCTAGCTCCGACGATGTCTGTGCTCTTGCGCAGCAACGTGTTCTACTCGCCGCGCGCGTATCGAGCGTTAGTCAAGAGTCCGGTTGAATTTGTCGTCGGTGCGCACAAACAGCTTGCAATCGACAAAATCATCGAGGGCACGCCGGCTGCGTTACGCGGGATGGGTCAAGTGTTGTTCTATCCGCCCAACGTGGCCGGCTGGCCGGGCGGCGCAAACTGGCTCACCTCGCAGATGTTGATCGCGCGCGAAAACTTTATCGCTAAGATGGTCAATACGCCGGATATGATGCAAACCGGGTGGCTTTCGCAGATACCAATGGATGCCGGCCGCGCTTCGAAAGAGATGGTCGGCTCGATTCTACAAGGCGACGCCCCGGGTCAGGCGTACAGCCAATTGATCGCCTATCTCAACGGGTCGGGAACCTCTGCACTGGGGACGCTGTCGGTTGAAAATTACGACGAACGCGTGCGCGGCGCAGCCTATCTCACGATGGCGATGCCCGCCTACCAGTTAGGATAATAATGTCAACGATGAAACGCGGACGATTTTTGCTTGGTGGGCTCTGCGGTCTTACCGTCGTCGCGAACATGGATCACGTGCTGGGACGCGCGTTGGCCGACGCGCCGCTTCCCGGCCTTCCAGGCGCCGGCGAGCGCGTGCTGCTGCTGATCAACTTGCAAGGCGGCAACGACGGGCTGAACTGCGTCGTGCCGCACGGCAACCCGCTCTACTACTCGATGCGCCCGACGCTAGCGGTGCCGCAGAGCGACGTGCTCGCAATCGACGCCAACCTCGGTTTCAATCCGCAGATGCGCGCGTTCAAGGCAATGTTCGACAAAGGTGACGTAGCGGTCGTGCAAAGCGTCGGCTATCCCGATCCGGATCACTCGCACTTCCGCTCCACCGAGATCTGGCAGACCGCCGCGCCGGATCGTTACGAACACACCGGCTGGCTCGGCCGTTATCTCGACGAGGCGCAGCTGCCCAAGGGCAATCTCTTCAACGGTGTTGCCGTCGCGCAGGTGCTGCCTGAAGTGCTCGTTTCCAATCAGATCGATGTGCCGTCGATCGCGAGCCTCAACGGCTACGGTCTGGTCAGCGACCGCAATGCGATCTCCAAGCGTACCTACACCGAACTCGTCAGCGACAACCAATTCCCGTTCGCATCACCCTACCTCGGGCACGTCGCCGAGATCGAAGATCACGCCCAGCGCGGCTCGGAGGAGCTGCCCAAGCTGGTCGCCGGCTATAAAACCGATGCGACCTATCCGGCTACGCCGCTCGGGCGCAGCCTCGCGCTCGCGGCGCAGATTGCGGGCAGTAACCTCGGCACGAAGGTACTCTACGTGCAGCACGGATCGTTCGACACGCACGTCAGCCAAAAGGCGACGCAAGATCGGCTGCTGGGCGAATTTTCCGATGCGATCGGCGCGTTCTACGACGATCTCGCTGCGCATGGCAACGACAAGAAAGTCCTGACGCTCACGTTTAGCGAGTTTGGCCGGCGCATCGCCGAAAACGGCAGCCGCGGTACCGACCACGGGGAAGCCTCCCCGCTCTTTGCGATTGGTGGCGGCGTCAAGGGTGGGCTCTACGGTGCCACGGCGGATCTGAGCGACACGAACATGGGCAACGTGCGCTTCACGACCGACTTCCGCAGCGTCTATGCCACCGTGCTCGAGCGCTGGCTCGGCCGTCCCTCCGCAAAGATCCTCTCCGGGAATTTCGATCAACTACCTATAATCGCTTAAGGGTGACATCAAGCGTTCTTTTTTTAGGCAGCGGCGGCGCGCGCTTCGTTGTCGCGCGGCAGTTTCGCGCTTCCGGCGGCATGTGGCTGCGTCTGGGTGAGACGCAGATCCACATCGATCCGGGGCCCGGCGCGCTCGTCCGCGCGCTCTCGCACGTGCCCCCGTGCAATCCTCGCGAGCTCTCCGCGATCGTGCTCTCGCACAAGCATCTCGATCACGCCGCCGACGCGACCGCGATGATCGAAGCGATGACCTCCGGCGGCTTTAGGCGCCGCGGTATGCTGCTCGCACCGAAGGATGCGGTGCACGGCGAGCCCACGGTGCTGCCCTATGCGCAGCGCTTCGTCGAGCGCATCGAGGTGCTCGAGCCGAGCAGTGGCCCGTACACAATTGACGATGTCGAAATGTATACCTCGATTGCCCACCATCATGCGGTCGAAACCTACGGAATGCATTTCCGTCACAACGGCTTGCGCTTTTCATACCTGCCGTGCGGGCGCTACTTCGAGGCACTTGCCACCGACTACGCGGCGCACCAACCGGACGTCCTCGTGATCAACGTCCTCCGCTTTGCCGACGCGATGAACGTCGATCATCTGACCTGGGACGACGCGCGGCGCGTGGTCGAAGAAGTATCGCCGCGGGTGGCAATCTTCCAACACTTCGGAACGAAGATGCTCGAAGCCGACCCGCGCAAGCTCGCGCAGCAGCTCGAAGACGATCTCGGCATTCGCGCGATTGCGGCGCGTGACGGCCTCGAGATCGATCTGGAGACCGAGGTCGCAGCGGTTGCCGGTTGAGATCGTGCGCGTGCAAACGCACGTGCTGCTCGATTTCTTTCGCGCACACGAACGCGAGGCGCTCCGCGCATTCTACGAATTTCCGGTCGTCTGGCACGAACGGGCCTACGGCTTTGCCGCCATCGAGGGCGACGAGCAAGTTGCGGCCGGGACGTTGTACGTCGCGGCGTCACTCGGACGGGTCGAGCGCCTGATCGTCACCCCGGAGCACCGCCGCGCCGGCATCGGGCGCGCGATCCTCGTCGAAATGGCCGATGTCGCCAATTATTACAATTGCCACAAGATGACGGCGATGGTACCGAGCGGGCGCAGCGCGCAGAAGTTCTTCGAAGCCTGCGGCTATGGCGTCGAGGCGGTGCTGCCGCAACACACCTTCAAACTCGACATGGCGATGATGCGAAAGTTCTTACTTTAGCGGCGGACCTTGCCGCGATTGGCCGCGGAACTTGGGCGCGAGCAAACGTTCGAACTGCGGATAGTCGTGCAGCGAGCCCCGGAAGAAGATCACCGCACCATCCAGGGTTGAGGCGGTGACGACAGGTCCGCCTCCCATTAGCGTCGCTTGCGCGTCCTGCGCGCTGCGATTCACGCTGCCGTCGCTACCGACGTCGTAGAGAATACGCCCGTTGCCCGAGTGGGCCTCGATTTGCACGCCGCTTTGCGCGCCGATTGCGATGCTGCCGCGATCGGTTTCGAAATGCGCGAGCCCCGGGTCGAAGATGCCGTTATCGTAGACGATCGAACCCGTGAGGCTGGTCACTTGAATCTGTTGCGCGCGGCACCCGCTCATGAAGATGTTGCCGCGCCCGGTCCGTAGGCGCAGTCGAGTGAAGCTCGAGTTCGAGATGAAGACCGGGCCGTTGTTCACTTGCACCGCCGCGGTGGTCGTGTCATCGTCCATGTGCACCTCGCCGGCAACGACGTGCGCGACGAAGGCCGTGCCGCTATAGCCGGAGAGCGTCACCGATCCTAAGCGCACATTGATCAAGAGGAGTGGCGATTGTTGCGGCACGGTGAGTGTCACGTCGCCTTCGCCGCGAATGACGAGTGCGTCGTGTTCTCCCGGCGCGAACGGCGGCAGCGGAAACAGCTCCGGCGCGAGGCTGAACTGCTCGCCCTGCGCGGTTTTGATGGTTTGCGACCATAGCGGGATTTGCTGCGGAACGCGGGCGGCGACTTGGCGTGGCGGCGCATGGCTGTAGGTTACGGTCGGATCGGCTTCGAGATCGATCGCAGCCCGGTCCCAGGTGCGGATGTTCACCGAACCGCTGTCGAGCTGGACCACGACAAATGGCGCAGCGGTCGTCGGAATGAGCGTGGTCGCGGCATGAGCGCGGAGGCTCGTGCCGGCGAGAAACGCAAAAACGGACAGAAGCCCCGCGAGCCCCCGCCGCCAAATGGTCGCCATCACTACCGATGATAGGCGCCGGCCGGCGCGCGCATCATGAGGATGAGGTGAGCGTCTGTTCAATCTTGGGGAACCGTGCGAGAAATGACGCACCGCCTGACGGTGCGCGCTGTGCCGTGATCGCGCCGCCGTGGACGCGCGCGATCGATCGCACGATCGCCAGACCCAGGCCGGTGCCGGGCACGTCACGCGAGCGCGCTTTGTCCGCACGATAGAAGCGCTCGAAGATGTGCGCGAGCTCATCCTCAGGAACGCCGGGACCGGTGTCGACAACCTCGATCCACGCGTCGTGCTCGCCCTCGCCGATGCGCACCGTGACGCCGCCGGTACTGGTGAATTTAAGCGCGTTGTCGACGAGGTTGCTGACCAGCTGACGCAGCAGATGCGGGTCGCCTTCGATAAGCGGCGATGGCGACGGCGCATCGAGCTCGAGGAACAGCTGCTTTTCAGCTGCGCGCGGCGCCGCGTTGCGCAGTGCTTCCTGTGCAACGAGCGAGAGCGAGACCGGTTCTTTCGGAATCGCATCGCCGCGGTCGGCTTTCGCCAGCGTGAGCATGCCGTTGACCATGTCCGCGAGTGTGGCGCTTTCATACTGGATCGTTTCCAAGCTCTCGCGGCGGATCGTTTCGTCGCGATCGCCCCAGCGCAGGAGCAGCTGCGCGTTGGCGTTGATCGACGTCAGCGGTGTCTTGAGCTCGTGCGAGGCATCCGAGATGAACTGGCGCTCCCGTGCAAAGGCCTCTTGCAAACGCGCGAGCAGGTCGTTGAAGCTGCGCGTCAATTCACCGATCTCGTCGTGACGTTGCGCCCCCGACAACCGCAGGTCGAGCCGCTCCGAACCGATCTCGTGCATGGCGCGCGATAGCCGCGCGATCGGTCCAATCGCCTGGGAGGCGAGCAAAACCGAAAGCGCGACAATCAGGACCGCTGCGCCGACCCAGATGAGCGCAATCGTGCGTCCGGCTTTCTCGAGCGTTTGGTTTAGCTCATCGAGCGACTGCGCCACGTGTACGACCACCGAGAACGAGCCGCTGCGTAAGAGTCGATCCTCGACGAGGAACGGCCGACCGCCGAGCGTGACATCGCGAACGACGTGATTGTGCTTTGCGTCGAGCGAGGTATTCGGCGGGATACTGAGCGAGCCGAGGTTGGGCGAGCGAGCGATCGGATAGCCTTTGACGGTGTCGACTTGGATGAAGGTGGTCGGCGTTTCCCATACCGCGAGGTTGTTGCTATTGAAGATCTGCAGCAGCGACTCATCGACCACGCTGCCGAAGGGCGATGGGTTGACCGGCTGGACGGCGCTGAGGATCTCGTTCATCGTTTGGTCGATGCGCGAGCTCGCTTCGTCGTAGAGAATCGTCTGAAGGCGCCAGACGAGGACGGCGCTGGTCGCGGCGAGCGTCGCGACCAACAGGATTGCGTACGCGGCGGCGATGCGCCACCGAAGTGAGATTTTCAATCGCGAATGGTGTAACCGACGCCGCGAACCGTCGTGATCAGTTTCTCGTCGAATCCCTCGTCGATTTTGCCGCGCAGATAGCGGACGTAGACGTCAATGAGGTTGGAGTCCCCCAGAAAATCGCTGCCCCACACCCCGTTGAAGAGTTCGTCGCGAGTGTGGACCTTGTTGCGGTGCAGCAGCAGATACTCGAGCAGCGCATATTCCTTGGCGGTGAGCGCGATCGGCTTGTCGGCGCGCGTCACCTCGTGCCGGTCGCGATCCATCACCACGTCGTGATAGCGAACGACGTTGCTTTGAGGAGCGCGCTCGCGCAATCGCGCGCGGACGCGTGCGAGGAGTTCTTCGGTAGCAAACGGTTTGGTGAGGTAATCGTCGGCGCCCAGATCCAGGCCGCTGACCCGATCGGGAACGCGGTCCTTGGCCGTGAGCATGATGATCGGCACTCTGCTCTTTGCACGAATGCGGCGACACACTTCGAGGCCGTCCAAGCGCGGCAACATCAGATCGAGGATGACGAGATCGGGCTCCTTGAGCGCTTTCTCCAAGCCTTCGAGCCCGTCACGTGCACTCTCAACTTCGTAGCCCTCGTGCTCGAGTTCGAGTTGCAGCACGCGACTGATCGCGGCATCGTCCTCGATGACCAAGACTTTGAACGAATGGTCCGGCTCACTCATGTGAGCAGGGTTAGCGACGCGGCGCCGCCTCGCCCTCCGTGCGCGGTTGGAATCCCGTGAAAATCGAGAGCCAGATCGCGGTAGCGCCGCCGGCGGCGGCCCAGAGCAGCAGCGTGGTGTTGGCGAGCGCTCGCAGTGTTCCCGCGCCGAGCGCTTCGAGCGAATGCAGGAAGAGTGAACCGCCGCCCATGACCACGGCACCGACAAGCCACACGACCACGGCGCACGTTGCGGCGAGCACGAGCAGTTCGCGGAACGAAAAGACCGGCGCCGGGCGGAAGATCGTCGCGTTCAATATTGCCGCGCGCAAATCAGCCGGCGGCTCCTCGAACGGAAGGGCAAAGAGCGCCCGGTCCAGCGCATCGTCGTTGTCAAAGCTCATTCGGTTACCTCCTCCGCGCCCAAGAGCTTGCGCAAGTGCTCTTTGGCTCGGAATAAATGTGTCTTCACCGTACCCATCGGCAATCCCAGTACCGTCGCGATCTCCTCGTACTGTTTGCCCTGCAGGTGATACAGGGTGATCACCGCGCGGTATTTCTCGGGCAGAGCGTCAATTGCGTCGTGCAGGCGGCGGGCTTGATCGAGGGCGATCGCCTGCGATTCGGGACCCGGCCCGGGATCGGCCCGTTCGGGCATTTCCTCATTACTGTAGCGCTTGCGCCGGTTGAGACGATCGCAGCAGGCGTGGTAGGTGATCGCGAAGATCCACGTCGAGAACTTCGCGCCGGGTTTGAACGTGCGCAGCGAGCGATAGGCTTTGAAAAATGCCTCTTGCGAAACGTCGCGTGCCTCCTCGACGTCGCGCAACGTGCGATAAGCGAGATGATATACGGCGCGGTCGTAGCGCTCGACGAGCACCGCAAAAGCCTCGGAGCGTCCTCCGAGCGTCATCGCCACCAGCTCGCCATCATCGGGGCCGGGGCGTACCGTCGTGTCTATCCGGCGCGCCTCCGCAAGTGCTGCAGCCACGTCTTTCCTACGCTCGGGCGTGCGGCGATGTTTCGGGCAGGTGGCTGAAACACCATGAGCGCCGGGCCGTATGTGATGCAGGACGAACTACGGAGGTCCAACCCCACCATGGTCCTGACGACGACGCTGAACAAGACACTCCCCCACGGCTCGCGACCGACGATTCCCGCCGGCGGTACAGACTCCGCCCAAGCTTTGCGACCCACCTTCGAGGGTTGGGGACCCCGCCTGTAGGAGCAACCCGATGATGAACGATGATTTTGTCGGTGCCCTCGCGATCTTATTGATCTTCGGGGCACCGATCGCGGCGTGGATCACCACCCGGGTCTTGCAGCATAACGAGCGGATGGAAATGATTCGCCGGGGGATGGTTCCTCCGCCGGGACCGATGCCGCGCAACATGCCGCCGCCGACGTGGCACCCGGGCCCGATGCCGCCGCCGAACGTCGCCGGCAAGGGCTACCCCGCCTACGACGATTACTATTACGCGCAACGTCAGATGCGTAAGGGCATCACGCTGGCCTTCATCGGCTTCGCGATCTTCATCGGTCTGGGCTCAATTGGACCCCTCGCTCACCTCGGCTTCGCCGGGCCCTGGCTGCTCGGTGGCCTGATCCCGATGTTCGTGGGCGTGGCCCAGATCGTCAACGCGTGGCTCAACGGTGCGCGGATCCCCGGCTTTACGCCGGGCGCCTACGGGCCGCCGCACTCGACCTTCGTCCCCCCGCCCAGCGGCGGTACGAGTGCTCCCCAGCCGCCGCCGGCCGGTCCCTATGCCTGGCGCCCCGGTTCGACCCCGGAGATCGAGCGCCCGGTGCCCCCGCCCGACCAGCGCACCTAGACCTCGGTGTCCAAGCGCAAAAAAGATAAACGCCGGTTCCGTTGGAACCGGCGTTTCGATTGCTTTTGGAGGTTAGAAGAAGAAAGTAGGAGGGCGGGTTACTTGCAGGACACCAACGCTATGGCCCATCCTGCAGCTGTTCTCGTTCGCACGAGATACCCGTCCGCAGTACGATCGTAGACCTGGTAACCGGCACGAAGCGCGTCGGCGAGCGATTTGAAGACCATAAGACCTGCCATCTGCGGACCCTCCTTTCCGAGTTTTCACTCTCTATATCATATAACGGCCAATGCATGCGCGCGGTTCAGTGTTCAGCACGGACTTTTTTTAAAATTTGGCGAAAACGCATCCAAGCATATGGCCACGATCGTGACATCCGCAACTATCCATCACGCGCTTGTGCTCGATCGGCAAGAGCTTGCTCCCGGCGTTGTTTTGTTAGGATTTGACGCGCCGGCGCTCGTGAGCGTGACGCGACCCGGGCAATTCGTCATGGCGGTGCCGCCGAGCGGTGAACGCGCGGCGACGGCGTTAGGCATCTACGAGGCCAGCGGCAACCGTGCAAGCGTGATGTTCTTTGTCGTCGGCAAGCGCACGGCGGAGCTGGCAGCGCTGCGCGTGGGCGATCACATCAAACTCGCAGGCCCACTTGGCCATGGCTTTACACTCGAGAGCGTTGCGGACGCCGCGATCGTTGCCGGCGGCGTCGGCATCGCATCGGTGCTTCTTCCGGCCCAAGCGTTGGTGCGCGCCGGCGCGCGCGTGCGGCTCTTCTACGGCGCGCGATCGGAGGCGTTGTTGGTTGATCGTGACCGCTTTACAAGCGAGGGTTGCGAAGTGCTGTGCGCAACCGACGATGGCAGCATCGGTCATGCAGGCTACATTACCGACCTGCTCGCAGTGACGGAGGAGCCACCGCAGATGATTCTGGCGTGCGGACCAACGCCGATGTTACGGGCTGTCGCTCGTATCGCAGACGAGCTCAACGTTCCGGCGCAGCTCTCGCTCGAGGAAACGTTCGGCTGCGGCGTCGGTGGATGTTGGGGTTGTGTCGTGCCGCTCGTGCGGGACTCCGAGCAGGCACCGAGTTTTCCACCAGCGCAGCGCAACGGCAGCGATGTCCTATACGCGCGCGTGTGCAAGGAGGGCCCCGTTTTTTGGGCGCACGAGCTGCGGTGGTAGATCTGCGCGGCGTCGATCTGCGCGTGAAGATCGGGAAGCTCGAGCTGCCGTATCCGACCTTCATGGGGAGCGGTTGTTATGGCAGCGGCGAAGAGTTTGCCTCGTTCGTCGATCTCGCGCGAATCGGCGCTGTCGTGCTCAAGAGCGTGACGCGACTGCCGCGTTTGGGCAACCCGACGCCGCGACTAGTGCACACCCCGGCCGGCATGCTCAACGCGATCGGTTTGCAGAACCCGGGGATCGATTGGTATCTCGAACACGAGGTTGCGAAGTTTGCGGGCCGGCCGTGCGCAATCGTCGGCAGTGTGGCAGGCTTCAGCATTGATGACTACGCGTACGTGAGCGAACGGCTCGCGGCGCGTGACGAAATCGATGCACTCGAAGTGAACATCTCATGCCCGAATGTAGCGAGCGAAGGCGAGACGTTTGCGTGCGATCCCGACTTGACCGCTAAGGTCGTGCGCGCGGTCCGCGCGACGACCGATAAGACGCTCATCGTGAAGCTCTCACCCAACGTGACCGACATCGCGGCGATCGCACTCGAAGCGCAAGCAGCGGGTGCCGACGCGCTCGCCGTAATCAATACCGTGCGCGGAATGGCGATCGACGTCGATCGTTGGCAGCCGCGTTTGGGGAACGTCACCGGCGGACTCTCGGGCGCAGCCATCCGGCCGATTGCGGTGCTGGCAGTATATGAAGTTGCACGCGCAGTGAAGATACCGATCATCGGGCAGGGCGGCATAGAGACGATCAGCGACGCGCTGGAGTTCTTCCTTGCCGGCGCGTGTGCGATCTCGATCGGCACAGCTAATTTTACCGATCCGCAGATTCCCGAGCGAATCATCGAAGAACTTGCGAAGTACCTAGAGTTGCGCAACCTCGGCTCGCTGGCTAAGATAGTCGGAAAGGCGAACGTGGGATTCTCGAATCCCCATCAATATGAAGGAGACGAAGGTTAATCGCATGGCTCAGTTGATCGTCGCACTCGATGTTCCGTCGGCCGACGACGCGGAACGGTTGATCGATCAACTCTACGAGCTAGACGTGATCTTCAAGATCGGCCTGGAGTCGCTCTATGGCTATCCCGAGCGAATATTCTCCTATTGCGAAGCGCGCGACGTCCGCTTCTTCGTCGATGCGAAGCTGCACGATATCCCGCGCACGGTGGGAGCCGCGATAGCCCATCTCGTGCGGCCCGGCGCGCATATCGTGAACGTCCACGCCCTTGGCGGCGCGGAGATGATGCGCGCGGCGGTCGAGTCGGCGCAAGAGCGCGCCGAGCAACTCGGCATCACCGTACCGCACATCTTCGCGGTGACGATTCTCACCAGCCACGGCGCCGAAGATTTGGGAGAGCTCGGTTTGCAGGGCGGTCCGGGAGAAAACGCCACGCGTCTCGCCGCGCTCGCGCGCGATGCCGGGTGTTCGGGCGTCGTCTGCAGTGCACACGAAGTGCGGGATCTCAAGGGCTTCTTCGGCTACGATTTTCTCACGCTTACGCCCGGCATTCGACCGGCCGGCGAAGCGCACGGCGATCAAAAGCGCGTGATGACGCCCGCGCAAGCGGTCGCCGCCGGTGCCGATTATCTCGTCGTCGGGCGCCCGATCACGCAGGCAGCCGACCCCGCCGCTGCCGCACGCGCCGTGCTCGACGACATGCGCGCGCTTGTCTAGCCTCGATCTCGAGGCGGCGCTGCGCGATCGCGGTGCGCTCTTGCACGGACACTTTCGCCTGAGTTCGGGGCGGCATAGCGACGCCTTCATCCAGAAGTTCCGCATTCTGGAAAACCCGCCGTTGGTCGAGGCGGTCGCAAAGAACATCGCCGGAGCATTTCGCAACGTCAAGCCGACGATCGTGGTGAGCGCGGCAGTCGGCGGCATCGTGCTCGGCTACGAGGTCGCCCGTCAGCTTGGGACGGATTCGATCTTCGTTGAGAAAGAGAACGGCGTGGCGACGCTGCGTCGCAGCTTCAGGTTGACGCCGCAGGACCGCGCGCTCGTGGTTGAAGACGTCGTGACCACCGGCCTTTCGGTGCGCGAAGTGATCGACGTCGTGCGCAAGCACGGCGCACAGGTGGCGGGCGTTGGGGTCATCGTGCAACGCGGGAGCGCCGATTTCGGCGTGCCGACGCATGCGCTCCTCAACATGCCGCTCGAGTCACACGATCCGCAGGACTGTCCGCAGTGTAAGGCCGGGGCGCCGATTGACGATCCCGGCTCGCGCCGGAATTGAATCTGCGCATCCGCGCGGCGACGCCGGGCGATCGAACGTTCATCGAAACGCTCGGCAAGCGCACGGCGATGGACAGCGTCTCGTCGCTGCGCCATACCGATCCGGCTGCGGTGCTCGCGAATTTTGATCGCCTCCTAGCAATCGTCGCGCAGCGCGAACACTTCGCGCTGGTTGCGGAAGTGGATGGCGTGCGCAAAGGGTTCATGCTGACCCTGGATTCGCTGCCGGATGAAGTGACTGGCGATGACCAAGCGTTCGTAGTCTACATGGCCGTCGAGCGAGAATCGCGCCGGGCGGGGATCGCATCGGCGCTGCTGGAACGAGCCGAACATGAAGCTCGCAAGCGCGGCGCGCCGTACATAGCGTTGATGGTGACTGAAGAAAACGTCGCGGCACGAGCGCTCTACGAACGGTCCGGCTATTGCACCGAACGGCGACTGTTGTGCAAAACGCTATAAGTCCGCTTGGCTGGCGCCGTTTTCTTTTTTCGCTGCTCGGTATCGCAGTCGTCGTGCTGCTGTATATCTTTGCCGCGCATATTCCGCGCACGATTTCGATTTTTTTGATTGCTGCCTTCATTGCATTCGGGGTGCAGCCCGTTACCCGTGCGCTCGTGCGACGCGGGGTTCCCAAGCCGTTAGCGGTTACGATCGTCTTTGTGGCGCTCTCGCTAGTGATCGTTATTGCGCTCCTGGTAATTGTCCCGTTGACCATCGGGCAGGTACAGTCGCTCATCACCAATGCCCCGTCGTACGTGATCTCGATCGAAGACTGGTCGCACGATGCGCAGAACTGGTTGCAAAGCCACGTCCCCGGCCTGCACCTTCCGCAAAACACGTTCGATATCGGGCAGCTCGGCAGCGAGCGGCTCAATGCACTCGTCACCGGATCGCTTACGTCGCTTGGCGCGATTGTGATTGGAACGGCGACCGCGTTCTTCGTGGCGTTTTCCTCGATCGTGCTGTCGTTTTTCTTCCTGCTCAACGACGATCAGATCGTTGCGGCCTTTACCTCGCTC
Source organism: Vulcanimicrobiota bacterium (assembly GCA_963837195.1). Taxonomy (GTDB): domain Bacteria; phylum Vulcanimicrobiota; class Vulcanimicrobiia; order Vulcanimicrobiales; family Vulcanimicrobiaceae; genus Aquilonibacter. Next base: position 1,211,877 of record CAWIMO010000006.1, on the reverse strand, counting down.
TTTCCGCTGCGCCGCCGCGCCACCGCGCGCAAGCTAGCGACGGAGATCACCGAGACCTTTGGCAGTTTCATCTCGGGTCAGGTCCTGGTGAGTGCCATCACCGGCATCGTGGTCGCCGTGCTCACGGCGCTCATAGGCTTCAAGTTTTCGCTGATCCTGGGGATCGTCACGGCCGTTGCCTACGCCGTGCCGGTAATCGGGATGTTGATTGCACAAGGTATCGCGGTCGTGCTCTGCGCGCCGCAGGGCGGCTGGATGATTTTGTGGGTTCAGGTGATCATGTTCATCATGGCACGCATCAGCGACAACGTCTTGGTGCCCAAGATCATGGGTCAATCCGTGGGCGTGTCGCCGATCGGCGTAATGTTCGCGGTCTTTGCCGGCGGCGAGCTCTTCGGCATCCCCGGATTGCTCCTGGGAATTCCGGCCGCCGCATTGATTAAGATTTTGTGGCGATACTTTGTTACGCCGTGGCTGAGCACGCGATTGGATCGAGCTTAAGGTTTCGTCACCGGCGTATCGGGTAGAAGGGCCGCATGGACATGGCGGCGTGGTCCTCGATTCGCGAATTCGTCATCCCCGTTGCTTGCATTGTGGCTGGGGCAGGCATTGGAGCGCTCCTCGAATTCTTTCTGCAGCGCAGGATTGCTACGAGCAGCTTCGTTCGTCGTCATCCGTGGCTGGGGGTGCTGATCGATTCGATCGATGCCGGAGTCTTGTTTTGGGCAACGGCACTAGGCGTGCACGTTGCGCTTGCGGTCTCTTCGCTGACCGACAACGTGCGTCGCCTTCTCGACCAAACGCTGCTCGTGCTCGTTTGCGCGTCGGTGACGATCGTTGCCGCGCGTTTCGTTGGCGGCGGCGTGATGCGCTTGAGCCGCGGCCCCGGACAGCAAATCGCGTCGGGAACGCTCTTTGCAAGCGTGTCGCAGGCGCTTGTCGTTGTGCTCGGCGCCCTCTTTACGCTGAGCGCGCTCGGGATCGAGGTGACGCCGTTGCTCACCGCGCTCGGCGTTGGCGGACTGGCGGTCGCCCTTGCATTGCAGCCGCCGCTCGCAAATCTATTTTCGGGGTTACAGTTGGTCGCCTCGCGCCAGATTCGCTGGGGCGACTACATTGCGCTCCCGAGCGGACAGGAAGGCTTCGTTGAGGACATCAACTGGCGCAGCATTTCGATTCGCGAGTCGACGAACAACTTGGTCGTCGTGCCGAACCTCGTCCTCGCGCAAGAGATCTTTGTCAACTATCGCTTGCCCGAGCCGCGGGTTGCCGTGCGCGTTCCGCTACGGGTCGCTTACGGGAGCGATCTGGATTTCGTCGAGCGGATGGCGCTGGAGGCGGTTTCGATGGTCGGCGATGATATTCACGACTCGGCTGCATCGCAGGAGGCCTTCGTGCGGGTTCAAGAGTTTGGTGATGCGTCCGTGAATCTCTCCGTCGGCTTCTTCGTCAGACGCGCGATCGATCAGGAACGCGCCAAGAGTGAGTTTTTGCGCTGCTTTTACCAATTGATGCTCCGCAACGGCGTCGGCCCGCTGGTCGCTAACCCGGTTCTCCCGCGCGAACGTGCACTGACGGGGAGCGTTTAAGCGTGGACGATCGCTGGATCGTTCCGGGCAGTACGCGGACGCGACCGCCCGGCGAGTTCGTTTCGGTCGCCGATCCGAACGAACGTGTCATGGTCACGGTGCGCGTGCGTTCGAAACATGCCAGTCCGCCGCTGCCCGGACATCTTTCGCGCGAGGAGTTTGCCGCCGCCTACGGGGCCGGCGAAGGCGATCTCGAGCGCGTCGACGCGTTCGCAAACGAGTACGGTCTGAGCGTGGTCGAACGCGACGCCGCGCGTCGCACCGTTCGCTTGGAAGGCACGGTCGCGCAAGTGTCCGAGGCGTTTGGGGTCTCGCTCGGAACGTATGCGGTCGGCAAAACGGCGTTTCGCGGACGAACGGGCACGATTTCGTTACCGGCGAGCCTGACCAATGTCGTCGAAGGCGTGTTCGGGTTGGACACGCGTCCGCAGGCTCGGCCGCGCAGCCGAGTCGCCGTACATGCCGACACCTCGTTCACGCCGCCGCAAATTGCGACGCTCTATGATTTTCCCAGCGGCGTCGACGGCAGCGGCGAGACCATTGCGATCGTCGAACTCGGCGGCGGCTACAGCGCGAGCGACTTTTCAACCTATTGCGCGCAACTGGGTATTCCCGAACCCTCGGTGGCGGTTGTGTCCGTCGATCGTGCGACCAACGCTCCGGGAACCGATCCCGATTCGGATACCGAAGTGATGCTCGACGTCGAAGTCGCGGGAACGATCGCGCACGGTGCCAAGATCGTCGTCTACTTTACGCCGAATACCGATCAGGGATTCATCGACGCAGTCACGACAGCAGTACATGATGCGACCTACGCGCCGTCGGTTATCTCAATCAGTTGGGGCGATGCCGAATCGAATTGGACTGCCGCGGCGATGACCTCGCTCGATCAGGCCTGCGCCGCAGCTGCAGCGATGGGGGTAACGGTCTGCGTTGCCTCGGGCGACGCGGGCTCGAGCGACGGCGTGAGCGGCGGCGAGTCGCACGTCGACTTTCCCGCGTCGAGTCCGCATGCGCTTGGCTGCGGTGGAACGACGCTAAAGGTATCCGGAACGGCGATTGCGTCCGAAACCGCCTGGAGCGATTCGGGCGGGGGCGTTAGCGACGTCTTTGCGCTCCCGTCGTGGCAGGCGACGGCGCACGTGCCTGCACCGTCGAATCCCAGTGGCGGCCGGGGCGTCCCCGACATTTGCGCGGATGCCGATCCCAACTCAGGGTACAGCGTGCGCGTTGACGGCCGGAGTATCGTCGTCGGCGGAACGAGCGCGGTCGCGCCGCTGTGGGCCGGACTGATCGCACTGATGAATCAGCGGCTGGGAAGCACGGTCGGTTTCATCAATCCGAAGTTGTATGCTTTGAATGGCTACCCCGGTTCGCCCGGTCCGTTGCGCGATATCACCAGTGGAAGCAACGGCGCTTACGACGCGGGTGAGGGATGGGATCCGGTCACCGGGTTGGGAAGTCCCGACGGCGCGCGTTTAGAAGCAGCGTTGAGCTAGCTCACATGGATTCCGGCGCGCTTACACCGATTAGCTCGAGCACTTGCGCGAGCACCGATTTGGTTGCGATGCAAAGACCCAAACGCGCGCGCCGCACTTCGCGGTCGTCAACCAAAATCGTACATTCGGTGTAGAACTGGTGGAACTCGGTCGCAACGTCGCGAGCATACTTGGTGAGCCGGTGGGGCGCGAGATTATCGACCGTTCCCTGAACGACGCGTGGCAGTTCGGCCAGACGCCGCGCCAGCACCATTTCGGCTTCCTGCGTCAAGGCGCCAAGCGCCGGCGAATGCCGCGCCGCATCGACGTCAGCCGGATCGGCCCGGCGCAGCACCGAGGCGATGCGCGCATGGCCGTACTGCACGTAGTAGACCGGGTTGTCGCTGCTCTGCTCGACCGCGAGCTTTAGGTCAAACGTGAGCGGCGAATCGGTAGCGAGCATCGTGAAGAAGAAGCGCGCCGCATCGACGCCGACTTCGTCGAGAATCTCGTCGAGCGTGACGATGTTGCCTTCGCGTTTGCTCATGCTGACCTGCTCGCCGCCGCGCATCAACGTGATCTGCTGCGCGATGAGGATGTCGAGCTTGCCCGGAAACCCCATCGCCGCTGCGGCGGCTTTGAGGCGCCCAATGTAGCCGTGGTGATCGGGGCCGAGGATATCGATTGCCCGGTCCGCGCGGCTGAGTTTTTCGTAGTGGTAGGCAATGTCGGGCGCAAAGTATGTCGGGCTCCCGTCGCTGCGGATAATCACGCGATCCTTGTCATCCCCGAAGTCCGAGGTCCGAAAATATTGCGCGCCATCGGCTTCGTAGATCAAGCCCATCGCGCGAAGCTTCTCGAGGTCTTCGTTCATCCGGCCGCTCGCGCGCAGTTCCTGCTCGCTTTGCCAGAGATCGTAGTCAACCCGGAAGCGTTCCGCGGTCGCGCGTTGTTCGGCCAAGATTGCGTCACGAGCGAATCGCGAGAATTCGGCGATCGGCGCCACGGGAAGGTTGCGCCACTTCTCGCCATCGCGCGTGACGATCGCTTGCGCGATCGCAACGAGATAGTCGCCGGGATAACCATCCGGCGGCAGCGGATAGGACGCGTCGTACTGCTGCATGTAGCGCGCGAACAGCGACCGCCCGAGCGTCTCGATCTGCGACCCCGCGTCGTTGATGATCCACTCGACGAACACATCGTAGCCGCGGTAGCGAAATGCGCGTACCAGCGTATCGCCAATCGAGAGCGTGCGCCCCTGCACGACGACCAAGGGTCCCGTCGGATTTGCGCTGCCGAACTCGAGCGAGATGCGCTCGCCGCTAGGCAGCGCGCGGCCGAAGTTCATCCCGTCGCGCAGGATGCGCGCGATCAGCGCTTGCCACGCCGGCGGCCCCAGGCGCACGTTGATGAATCCAGCGACGGCGTCGATTGCGGCAAAGCGCGCGGCAATTCCGGGGGATTCGTCACGCAGCTTTTCGATCAGCACGTTCGCGACGTCGTTCGGCGGGCGGCGCGCGGTCTTGGCCAGTCGCAGCGCAATATTGGTCGCGAAATCGCCGAACTCCGGGCGTCGCGGCGCTTCGAACGTGACCGGCGACGGCAAAGCCTCGGGGAACGTGCGCGCCACGATGCTTTCGACCGCGCGCGCGAACGCATCGAGCGCGTCGTCGGGTAGCATCGCGTCAGTGGTGGTAGGGTTCATTGTGCGAAATCTTCGCCGCTCGATAGAGCTGTTCCAGCACGATCGCGCGCGCCCACTCATGTAAAAACGTTAGCGGCGAGAGCGACCAGAGCACGTCGGCGCGCTCGAGCAGCGATGCATCGGCACCGTAGGTCCCGGCTACGACAAAGGTCAGGCGCGAGGTGCCATCATGGGCGATCCTGTCGATCTCGGCGGTGAGTTGCGCGCTTGAAAACGCCGTGCCCGTGCGTTCGAGCAGCCATACACGATCGTCGGGACGCACGTGTTTGAGCACGCGTTGCGCTTCCTCGCGCATCGCAGCATACGGATCGTCGCCGTGAGCGGCGCGAACTTCGATTTCGCTGTAGCTGCAATAGGGTTCGAGCCGCTTGCGAAACTGCGCGCAGGCATCGGCAATATATCGGGTTCGAATCTTGTCGACGGCGATCAGCCGGAGCTGCATGCAAACCGCGTTGCGCCGCGGCGCTCGACCACGCCTTCGAGTTCGAGCATCGCGAGTTCTGCTAGGGCTTGAGCCGGGGCAAGCCCGGTCGAATCGACGAGGTCGTCGAGATTGCACTCACCGCTCGCGAGTGCGTCCAAGAGTACGCCGGCCGGTCCGTCGCGTCGCGGCCGCTCGCGCACCGGTATTGCCTGCAGGTGCAGCACTTCCAAGACGTCAGCCGCGTTGCGCGCCAGGATGGCACCGTCGCGAATCAGCGCGTGGCAACCGGCGACGTGCGCGCGATCGACGTCGCCGGGAACGGCGAGGACGGGAATACGGGCCGCGGCCCATCCGGCGGTATTCAGTGCACCGCTGCGCGCCGGGGCCTCGATGACCACCACCGCGTCGGCCAGCGCGGCGACGATCGCGTTGCGCGCGAGAAAGTGCCAGGGCTCGGCCGGCTGCTCCGGCGCAAACGGTGAGAGCACCGCGCCGCCTTGTGCGATCATGCGCTCGGCAAGTGGCCGGTTGCGCAGTGGAAAGAACTGCGCGTGCCCGCTGCCGAGCACGCCCACCGTCGGCGCTGCCGCCTCGAGCGCGCCCTCGTGCGCAGCGGTGTCGATGCCCAGTGCAAGGCCCGAGACGATGCAGCACCCGGCCGCACCGAGGTCGCGAGCGAATGAGCCCGCGAGACGACGTCCATACGGCGTCGCCGCCCGGGTTCCAACGATGGCGACGCTCGGCCGCTTGAGCCCCTCGAGGCGGCCGCGCTGCCACATTCCCTTGCCCTCCCACGCGAAGCCGCGTAGGCCCCGCACGGACTCGAAGGCCGTTCGGGTGGTATACTCCGGAGCATCCACGGTGCAGCCTTCCCGCACGACTCGTGCGGCGGCAAGGGGCGGCCACGCAAGGAGGCCCCGTGGCGTACCCGAATACGGGGAGCCGCACCCAGCCCGAAGCTCTGGAGGATCCACAGGTGGCAGCAGAAGCCTATTGCGTCAAGTGCAAGACGAAGCGTCAGATCAAAGACGCCGTGCAGATCACGATGAAGAACGGCCGTCCCGCGACCGAAGGCAAGTGCCCCGAGTGTGGGACCAAAATGTTCAAAATCGGAGCCGCCTCCTAGCTTTTGACTGCGCTGTCGTTGCACCGCGGCTCATGTGCCCTGGTGCACACCTCGCCGCGGAGCGCCTAAGCGCAGCCAAAAACCTAGGTCGGCGGGCACTTGCATTCGCATCGAAACTTGATTCGGGAAGGCCGTGCGGCGGGGACGTCGGGCGGCCTTTTTGCGTTTACTAGGGATAGTACCGTATAATACGAGCACCTACTATATGTAGTTCCTCGAGGTGACGATCTGATCTGTCCGACCTGTCGCAAGAGCGAAACCCGCGTGGTTGACTCTCGCGACGACGAAACCGTTGTCCGCCGCCGTCGCGAGTGCTTGGACCCGCGTTGCAAGCATCGCTTTACGACCTACGAGCGCATGGAAGCGCCTCGTCTCTTCGTCGTCAAGAAAGACGGGCGGCGCGAGCAGTACAGTCGCGACAAGATTCTCAGCGGACTGCGCAAGGCGTGTGAGAAGCGGCCGATCTCCGAAAGTCAAATGGAAGCAGTCGCCGCCGACCTCGAGCGCGATCTCTTTGCGCGCGGCGAAAGTGAAGTTAGCTCGACAATGGTAGGTGAGAAGCTCATGGAAGCGCTGCGCGCGCTCGACCCGGTCGCATACATCCGTTTCGCAAGCGTCTATCGCTCGTTTCGCGACATCGAAAGCTTCCGGGAAGAGCTTACGCAACTACTTTCTAAGTGAGGCACCTCTGAGCGCGGCCTCTTTGCGATTGGGTTGCGGATGAATGCCGAGATCGTGCCATGACGTCTCCGAAAGGTTGACGTTGTAGTACTGCGCGGCCTTCTCGATGTTTGCAAAGGCCAAGGCGCGATCGTCATCCGAAACATCGGTGACTTGATCGAAGCGGGCGACGGCGTTGCGCACGTGCGAGGCATCGGTGAGCGGTTCTTTGCGCTGCTTGGGGAACGCGAATACGGTGTCAGGCAGGTCGCTCTGCATCGTCAGCGTTCCATGTTTCTCGTGGGGCATCCACGTCGATTTCATTGTGCTTCGGTCTCCTTTCAAACGGCAGGAACATAGTATGACCTCGGCATGTGAACGCGCTAGGGAAGATCTTAAGAAGTTTCAAAGCACCGGCCGGGCGCCCGCAAGGTTCTTGCTTACCGGAAGCGTACGATGACGCACATGGGCGAGCCGAACGGTATCGAGCTGAGGATTCTTGACGCGCGCATTCACACGTGGGGGATTCCCCGGTACCAGAGCGAGATGGCGGCTGCCGTCGATCTGTTTGCCTGCATTGAGGAGCCGCTCGTTCTCGAAGCCCAATCTCCGGCCCAGCTCGTTTCATCCGGCATCGCGTTGCACATTGGCGACCCGCAGATCGCTGCTATCGTGGTTCCGCGTTCCGGGCTTGGGCACCGAACGGGCCTCGTGATGGGAAATCTTGTCGGTGTGGTGGATGCAGATTACACCGGCCCGGTGATGATCAGCGTGTGGAATCGAAATGCCATCGGCTCGGACCCGATCGTGATCCGCCCCGGTGACCGGATCGCCCAGATGGTGTTCGTGCCGGTCTTGCGCCCCCGATTTGTGGTGGTCGAAGAATTCACGCGGAGCAGCGTTCGCGGCGATGGCGGATTCGGGTCGACCGGACACGCGCTCCCGGCTTCCGCGCCGTGAGAGTTTACATCGTTGGGCGCGGTGCCGTTGGGAGTTACCTCGGTGACCGCCTCGCCTCGATCGGCGTCGACGTCGCCTACGCGCCGCGTGCCCTCGACGCCGTCACGGCGTACGACGCCGACGTCGCGATCGTCGCGACCAAATCGTACGATACCGACGGCGCGATCGTGACGCTACGCAAAGCGATCGCGTATCCCGGGAAGTGTGTCTTCGTCTCGCCGCAAAACGGCGTGGGTAATGAAGAAAAAATCGCCGCGTCCTTCGGTGCAAACAACGTCGTTGCGGCGGCGCTCACCGTGCCGCTCGACCGCGATCGCGACGGAAACGCGAGTCCCGCACGGGACGGCGGCGGCCTGGCTTTTGCGCCAGTCGGCGAGAGCGCATTCAATTGGCTCACCGCGACGTTTGCCAGCACCGGAATGCGTGTCTTAGTGGTCGAGGATTGGCGCGCACTCAAATGGAGTAAGCTCGCGCTCAACGTCGTGGCCAATGCGAGCTGCGCAATTCTCAACGTGTTGCCTGCACGCATGATCCATTTCGAGAAGATCTTTGCGCTGGAAATCCGTATGATTCGCGAGGTGCGGGCGGTGATGGCTGCGATGAAAATCACGCCGATCGATCTTCCACGCTATCCCATGCGTGCGTTGATCGCGTCGGCCTCGTTGCCCAGTCCGGTCGCGCGCGCCATCATGGCGCGGCGGATCGCGGGAGGCCGCGGAACCAAGCCGCCCTCGCTGCTGCTCGATCTGCGTGCGGGCAAGACGCACAGCGAGGTCGACGTGCTCAACGGTGCGGTCGCCGCCGCCGGGCGCGCCCAGGGCGTGCCGACGCCGGTCAATAGCGTCTATACGCGCGTGCTTGACGACATCGCACATATGCCGCAACTCTGGGCGAAGTACCGGGAGCGGCCCGAAGCACTGGTTGCCGAAGTCGAAGCCGAGATGCGCCGCGTCAAGGCGCTCAAGCGAGGAGCATAGAGAGCCGCATGCGCGATCCAAAGGTGCCCGAATCGCTCGAGGGCTGGTGGATACTCCACCGGATGTTTGCCTTTGACCGGCGCTCGTGGGACGGCTTGCCCGAGAAGCGGCGTGCGAAGTATTCCGCGCATGCGATCGATCTGGTCGAGCATCTGCAATCCGGCAAAGACGGCGACGTCGGCCTCGCGCAGATCATCGGGCATAAGGGCGATCTGATGCTTACGCACTATGCGCGCACGTACGACGGACTAGCGTATGCGCAGACGTTGGTCGATAAGCTCGAAGTGCGCGAGTACTTGCAGCCGCTGGGATCGTATGTCTCGGTACTCGAACTCGGCATGTACGAGGCGACCGCGAAGATTCACGCCGAACTGCAATCGCGCGGCTTGAACGCGCAATCGCCGGAATGGATTGCGGCGTTCGATGAACTCGTACGCAAACAAGCGGAGAGTCCCTATGTCGGCCCGCGCCTGTGGGCGAAGATCCCGCGGCGTCGTTACGCCTGTTTTTATCCAATGGACAAGAAGCGCGACGGCGCAGACAACTGGTTCATGCTGCCGTACGACGAGCGCGCCAAGCTGATGACCGAGCACGGCAAGGTCGGCCGTGCGTATCACGGGCAGGTAACGCAAGTGATCTCCGGCTCGATCGGATTCGACGATTTTGAGTGGGGCGTCGATCTCTACGCGGATGATCCGCTGGTGTTCAAGAAGCTCATCTACGATATGCGCTTCGATGAAGCGAGCGCGCGCTACGCGGCGTTCGGGCCGTTCTGGAGCGGCGTGCAGTTCTCAGCCTCGGAGTTGCGCGTCTTCTTCGACGGGGACGCCGTGCCGGCACTCGACGCTACGTCCTAGCCCGATGTGCCGTGCCGGTGGGCATTGGCCAAGGATTGGTCGCGAGGCCCAGGAGCGTCATGGCGATTGCAGCGACCCCGCCGCAAGCAAAAGCGAGTTCGGTCCCGCCGCGTTCGCACAGCCATCCGGCGAGCAACGATCCGACCGGCCCGCTTGCCAGGAACACGTAGTTGTAAAGGCCGCCGACGCGTCCTTGCAAGAATCCGGGCGTCGCCAGTTGCACGAACGCGTTCGTCGTGGCGGTGTAGATCGTATACGCTATGCCGGTTGCGAGCAGCGCGAGTGCGACCGGGAGGAAGCGTTGCTGCGGCGCGAGGATGCATTGCGCAAGGCCGAATATCGCGCACGCCGCGAGCAACAGCCGCCGCGACGCACGCGTACGCGCGGCCGCGATCAATGCGCCGATTAACGCACCTAGCCCGAAGACGGCGGCGATCCACCCGTACGTCTGTGGGCCCCCACGCATCGTTTGCTGCGCCAGCACAGGCAAGAGTACATTGAAGTTGATCGCGAAAAACGATACGACGAACATCATCGCGAGGACCACTGCGACGGTCTTCGTGTGCCGGGCGTAGTGCAGCCCGATGCGGATCGAGTCGAGCAACGATCCGCTTCGGCGAATGTCGGCCTGGACGTGAAATTCGCTGGTGCGCATAACGGCAATCGCCCAGATCACGGGGATGAAGCTAATCGCGTTGAGCGCAAAGCAGACGCCGAGTCCAGTCGTCTCGATCAGAACGCCGGCGAGCGCGGGGCCGATGATGCGCGTGGCGTTGTTCAAACTCGAGTTCAACGCGATGGCGTTGCCAAGTTCGGAACGTCCAACCAGCTGGACGATCAGCGCCTGACGGCTGGGATTGTTGAAGACCAGCACCGTCCCGCGAACGACGGCGATCGCGTCGATGAGCCAGACCGAGGCAACGTGCGTGAAGACGACGACGGCAAGTAACGCGGCGCACAGCGCCATTGCCACCTGACCGAGGAGCAGCGTGACTCGGCGGTCCCAGCGATCGGCGAGTGCGCCGCCGAGCAATCCCAGCACGGCGTAGGGCCCATAGAAGCAAAAACCGAGCACGCCGACGGCTTGCGCCGAGTGGGTGAGCTCGAGAATCAACCACGATTGCGCGGCGGTTTGCAGCCAGGTGCCGATCTGGGAGACGAATTGGCCTGCAAAATAGAGACGATAGTTGCGGTGTCGCTGGAGGCTCGCTAGCACTCACGACAAATTAGTCCCCATGGCCGATCTTTCCATTTTTGCTACCGATACAGAAACGCAGAGGCTTCCGGCGGGGCACCGGTTTTTTGCAGCCGGCGAAGACGGCGAGGAGATGTACGTCGTCTTGAGCGGCGAGGTCGAGATCAATTTGCGCGGCAAGGTTCTGGAGACCGTCCATGCGGGCGGCATCTTTGGCGAAATGGCGCTGATCGATCGACAGAAGCGCAGTGCGGACGTGCTGGCAAAGACCGACGTCAAGGTCGCGGTGATCGATCGCAAGCGTTTCCTCTTCCTGCTCACGCGAAATCCGTATTTTGCAATCGAGGTCATGACGGTGATGACCGAGCGTCTGCGAAAGTTCGACGACAACCTCTAAAGGTCGGCGGCAACCCCCCAGCAGGCAAACGCGCTGTTGAGCGTCGTGCAGTACTGATAAATGCCGTAAATCGTCCCCGCCTTGGCTTTGAGCGCGTCGATGATTTTCGCCGGTGGTGTGTCCTTGGGGAACGGCGCATGCGCGATTTGCGGCTCGGAGGCATTGCGCACCGAGAGCCACTGCGGTCGCTGCCCTTCGGGTAACTGGTCGATTGCGTAGAATGCGAACGCGTCGTCGGTCTCATTCATGATTCCGAGCTGCTGCAGGCCTTCCGCGTCGCTCGTGTCGTCGACCGTCAAGTAATCGGCTGATACCACGGCCATCGGTTGCGGGCTTGCCGGGCTCGTGTCCGTGTAGATTTTCGAGGCGCTCACATCCTTGACGAAATCAAAGCCCGAATTGCTTTGAAGCTCGCTATGACATTTTTTTAGCCCAGGCAACGCGAGCGGCGTAAGCTTCTCCATGGCGTACGTGACGTAGGTTCCGGCGGTCGTCGCGTTGTTCTTGAGCTCCTGGCCGCTCTTGCTCAACGTGTCGATCGCCGGAAACGTGGGGTAGGTGCTGCGCACGTGAAAGCGCGCTGCATCGCAGATCGCGACGTCGCCACAATTGATATGGCTGCCGATGCCGCCGGCGGTGCCGGTACTCACGACGAGTTTGGGCCGCAGCTCACTGACGAGCTGTTTGATCAATGTGACGAAGGGCAGTTTGAGACCGTTGGCTTTGGGGTGCAATTCATTCTTGAAAAACGCGACCTTCGTCTTGCCGACTTGCATCGCGTAGAGGTTGCCGAAAATGCCGTCTTTGAGGAAATCGTCGTCGTCGATGCCCTCGATAGTGTTGCGCAAAGCATCGAAGTTATGCGCGTACGGGTACCAGGTCTTCGCCCGTCCCGGCGACCATTCGTTGTCGCCGGTGAAAACGTCGAGTAGCGCGCTCGTTTCGAGTTGCGTGTAGAGCAGAATCAACACGTCGACATCGGCCTTGAGGGCGTCGGTAATTTTCTTGCCGCGTGCGTAGTCGCCGAGATCGCCCTGCACCGGTGCAAGACCGTTCGGCCACGCAATTTTGCCGAGCTTGACGACGACGGGAGACTGCGATCGCGCGGCTTTCGCGAACGCGTCGTTAGGATCGACGCCGTGGAAATCGTCGGGGTTGAACTGCGTTGCCGTCACGAGCGCCCGTTCAGGTATGTTGCGCTAACTACCTGCGATTACGCGTGGTACGGATGGCTCACGGCTAATCACGCCGCCGGTAGTTGTGACCGATACGGTGAGGTGCGCGACGTTGCCATATGAATCGGTGAAGGCAATCGTCGCCGTGCCGGCCGCAATCGCGGTCACGGTAAAGCTCGTTCCCGATGCGGGTGAAACCGTAGCGACGCTGCTCGCGCTCGATTGTGCGGTGAACGTTCCGGTGTAGCCGGTCTCGCTGATAGTGGCGGTTGCTGTCTGGTTCGCCGCCTCGAGCGCAAGCGAGGTGACGACTGCGCTGTTAATTGTGATCGTTGGTATCGACCCCGGACGAGGCGTCGGGGTGGCGGCAACAACGAGGCCGCGCGCGGCAGTGCATCCGGATAAGACGCACGCCAAGCAAAGAAGGACCGCGGTTAGACTGGAGCGGTTCATAATAATCGACAACACATTATATGCGGAACTTATGCGGCCCTGCAGTCTGAGAACGCGATCGAAGGATTAGTCGCGTTGTGGCGTGAAGCGTCACGTATGGACCGCAGAGTTGCTATTGCCCTCGCGGCTGCTTTGGTATGCAATGCAGCAGGCTGTGCATCTTCTGGCGGTAGCGCGACGATCCCGAGCGCTGCAAGCGGCGCTGCCTCAGGCAGTCAGACCGGAAACGTAAGGTTTACGTTAATGATTCCGAACCCACCGGCTGCGGGATCGGCCAAGCATCGAGCCTTTGTATCGTCGAGCGCGAACGGCGCGCTCGTCACCACGTACGCACACTCCGACACCAATCACACGACGCCGCTCGGCAGTTCGGCGACGAACATCTCGTCGAGTAGCAGCGCCTGTACCACGGTTAGTGGCGGACGCAATTGCACCATCTCCATAGCTGCGCCGGCAGGTAACGACGACTTTGTCTTCGGGCTGTACGACACCGCGCCGGTAAGCGGCGTGATTCCGTCGACGGCCCACGAACTGGGCATCGCGGGTGTGACGCAAACCATCAGCGCCGGAACGACCAACACCGTATCGGCTGCGATCAATGCGATCATCGCCGGCTTTAGTGGAAGCACGACGAACGTGAGTTATCCCGCCGACGGTGCTGCGCAGACCGTAGCGCTCGTCATTTCGCCGACCGACTTCGGTGACAATCCGATTACCGCCGGCTCAGCGAACGCGCCGTTCGCCAATCCGATAACCGCAACGGTCAGTGAAAGCGGCGGCAGCGGCTACACCTTGCTCTCGCTCAACGGCGGGACGCCCGCTGCGACTGTGACATTAACGAAAGCGACCGACACCGTGCAGGCGGTGTACGACGGCGGCGGTGTTTCCGGCTACTCGGCCACCGTGACGCTAACTGCAGCTACCGTCAATGGGCAAGGTGGCGCGACGATCGAGTCGCTCGCGCTCTCGTTCCTCTTCGTGTCGAATCCGACGGTGTTCGCAGCAGGAACGCTAGCCTCTTCGCCTGCGCCGGCCACACCCGCACCGGCGCAGCTCAATACCTATCCGGAAGGTCAGCACGTGCTGATGATCTCCGAGCCCACCGCAGCGTCAGGGACGACCTATACCGCAACACCGACCGGCTGCACGAATATTTTGAGCGTCGGCACGGTGGTCGGCAAAGGCATGAACGCGACGCTGCTGGTGGTGGGCGGTACGCAGACGTCGACGAGCGGATGCAGTCTCGCTATCAGCGACGGGACGGTGACGTTTACCGTTGCGGTGACAAACACGGTGCGCAGTGGCCCATCGGGCTCACCGACGATAACGGAATACGCGCCCCCGGCGATTGGGCCGGCCGCGATCGTGACTGGCGCTGACGGGAATCTGTGGTTCACTGAGTACGGAGGCGATGCAATCAGCTCGATCAAGGGTGATGGCACCGGATACACGACGCACTCGCTTGTAGGCGATGGTTTTGAGGCACCGATCGCCGATGCGCTCGGTCCCGACGGCAACGTGTGGTTCGGCGATTGCGAAACGAACCTCGTGGGCAAGGTCACAACGACCGGCTCTATTACGACGTATAACAGTCAAACAAATGAGGGGATCAACGGTCTGGCAGCGGGGCTCGATGGCAATATCTGGTTTAGCGAGTGCTATAATCCTTCGACTGGCCCAGGAAGCGTCAGCAGCATCAACGCGACCACGGGAACGTTGAATGAGATAGCCGTCCCGAATGTCGGCAACCCGTACCCTGTCGCACTCGGACCGGACGGAAACATCTGGTTCGGCGACATCACCAACTTTGTCATAGGGCACGTTGTAGCCGGTTCCGCGTCTTCATTCACCCCTTTGACGGACAATGAGCCCACAGCGATGACCGCCGGCTCCGACGGTGCGATCTGGTTTACCGAGAGCGCGTGGATCGGTCGCATGACGACGAGTGGAACGCTTACGAACTACAATCTCACCGCCCTCGTGGGCGGCACGCCGAATACGAACTTCATCACCGCCGGACCCGACGGAGCGCTCTGGTTCGCCGACGGCGGAAACAATGCGATCGGCCGGATCACGACCAGTGGAACGGTTACGGAGTACCCGGTTGACCCGACTTCGAATCCGGTAGGGATTACCGTCGGTCCCGACGGCAACATCTGGTTTACCGAAAACGCCGCCGACAAAATCGGCGTGCTGAAGCTGTAGGACAAAACCATGATCAAGAGATTTGCGATGGTGCTCCTCGTGCTGATGTCGGTGCCGTTGGCCGCGGCCGCGATGACGCCGGATCAGATTGCTTCCTCCCCGCGCGCCTACAACGGTCAACACGTCGAGGTGACGGGACGCGTGACCCATCTGCGTGCGCTGCACCTGCGGAACGGCACGACCTACGTGCGTTTCTCGCTGTGCGCGACGCGCTGTATTCACGCGGTCGTGTCGGGTGCGACCGCCCTAACCGAGGGTGAGACGATCACGGTGCACGGCACGTACTACGGCTGGAAGAACTTCGGCACGTATATGGTACACAACGGCGTTGCGGTCGACGCCGGCTCGCTCTAGCCCGCCCCTGCGGCGTACCCGTAGTGGTAACGCGACTCCAGGTACGCGATCGTAGCGACACCCGAGGGCACGAGCATAGTCCCCGGTAAGAGATGACTGCGTAGCGCGTCTGCAACCTCCTGCGGGCTTTGGCGCGTCGCTCCCGCGCGCACGATCAGCTCAGCCTGCTGGACGAGCGCGGTGTTGCAGATGAAAAAGTGGACGCCGCGGCGCTGCAGCGTCGCGATCGACGCATCTTGATAAAAGCCATGAACGTCACTTGGATCCGCCGTCGAGTTCACGCTGCGACTCGGCGCAAAAATGTTCGTCTGCACGGTTGCGCCGGTGGGGTCCTTGACGCCGAAGAGTTGGCCGAGGAGGTACGTCGACCACGCGGTGTCGTCGTAGAGCAATAGATTCGAGGTGTTGTGCGCGACCAACGCCATGGCGATGTTCGCGGGCGGGACGTTGAATCCGAACTGCAGACCGTTGAGGCTATTCTTGACGCCGCCGAGGATGCGCGGCTGGAGTTCGCCCGCGTCCCACACCTGACGGAACTCGGCGTTGGTCGCGACCAGCTTGTCGAAGGCGCGGACGTCGAACTGCGCAGCACTTTCGACCAGGCCGATCTCAGCGCTGCCCTTCCCGGCGCAGGCAGCGGTTGCGCACGCGGCAAGCGGAACCGCTGAGACGAGAAACGATTTTCGTTGCATATCTGGAACCTCTAGATCCAAACGTCGTTGGGCGCGGTGCGGTCACTGGCGGCGCTACCCGTGTTTACAACGCCGCGCGGCTCGATTAGCATCAACTTTACTTCATGCTCTGCGTAGGGCTTGTGTTCGACGCCTTTCGGCACGACGAACATCTCACCCGCATTGACGTAGACGGCGCCGTCACGCAGATCGATGCGCAGCCGGCCCTCGATCACAATAAATGTCTCATCGGTCTCTTTGTGGTCGTGCCAGACGAAATCGCCCTGGAGCTTGACGATCTTGAATTGGTAGTCGTTCATCTCGGCGACCACCTTCGGTGTCCACTGTTCGTCGAATAGCGCGAACTTCTCTTGGAAGTTGATGGCTTTGCTTGTCAATTGTCTCTCCTATCGGCGGCGGTTGGAAACGACGTCGACGGTGACGGCCCACGAATTGTGGATGCCAATGGTAAGCAACGACAACATACCGACGGCTGCAAATGTAAGCCCGCGCTGCATATTATGGGGCGCCAGGACCCCCACCGATGACCAGCAGATCGCCGATCAATGACCCGG
Source organism: Vulcanimicrobiota bacterium (assembly GCA_963837195.1). Lineage (GTDB taxonomy): Bacteria > Vulcanimicrobiota > Vulcanimicrobiia > Vulcanimicrobiales > Vulcanimicrobiaceae > Aquilonibacter. Next base: position 1,195,076 of record CAWIMO010000006.1, on the reverse strand, counting down.
CTGCGGACGTCATGCTGAGGTAGAGATTCCCCCATCGCCCAAGCACTGGCTCGAGTTCATTCATAGCACGATGTAACGCGGCCCGCGTTAGCAGCCTCTTTGGCTGGCCGGGTACTTTTTGCCATCCCATAGCGTGCCTACGCGGCGTTGATTGCCGGCGATCCGCTGATGGCTCGAATTGCAAACATCGCACACCACCGTGTCGCCATCGTGTCCGATCACCATGTAGTTTCCACCTTGAATGTGCGCACTGGTGAGAAAACTCACCTGACAAACGGGGGTACTCCAACCGGGAGCATTCACGTACACCCCGGTGACATTTGGCCACCCAAGGCTATCGCTTCGCTGTCCGGTCCCGAGGTGAACGCGGTTGCTGGTCGGGATACCGACAGACGTGCCGACGACCTCAACCGGAACTGGAAGGAAATTGTAGATTCTCGCCGCCGCGGCGCTTTGCGCCGTGACGAGAGCGATGGCTGCAAAAGCACAGCAGGCGATTGTAAAACGCTTCATTACTGCCGCGTTCGCCCCGTGTCACCCTGAGCCTGTCCAAGGACGTCATGTCATCCTGAGCGGCGCCCAGCACCTAGGCTGCGCGGCCGTCCAATCGCTCGAGAGGGGAACCGCTTCAGTTCACGCGGTCGATGCCCGCAGCGAGCAGTCCTCAGACCGTGCAAATGCAGTATACGGCCACCGGGGAACTGGATTTCGATTATAACGATGCTGAGGGTGAGCCCTCATTTATCTCGACGAGACGATCGTTCCGGGCAATGCGATGACCTACAACGGGCTGACGTATTGGAATGCGGGCTCCATCGATCCCGTGAATTTGCGCGTCACCGGCCAAGTTCTTGAAAATGCAAACGGTTCGATTTACGAGACCGCTCAGGGAACGACATTTGACGCATCCGGTCGTCTCACGCAACGAGAGAACTGGACCACGCCAAATGCGCTTCTGAATTCGTTTCACCTTTGGCCCGCTGCGGTCTATACCTATGATGCAGAAGATCATCTTACGTATCAGATATCTTCTGGAGCTACCGGTAGCTTCAGCAACGTCGAATATCTCTACTGGGGGCCAGCTGGACATGCGCTTACTGGCGGCTCGGGCTCTACGCCGACTTACCGGGCATATCATTGGTCCGGGAGCGGGCTACTCTTTACGTCCTTGTCGAGCGGAAGCGTCAACGACTATAAGCTCGGCATCGATGGGGATTATCTCGCCGCCGATGCGCTCCAATCCGGTGCTGTATACTTCGACCGCGACCAACGCGGGCGCGCCGTGCAAAGTCATTGGAGCGGCGGCTATAGTCCGGTTTGCCAGGCGGCGGGTGAATACTGGCAGTCTAATGTCGCCTGCCCCTACCTTTTGGGCGGTAACAGCGGTTCAGGGCAAATGCCGGAGTTTTTTACGAGCGGCTTCGGCCCGGTAATGACGTACTATCGTCAGGATGGCGTGACAGACAGCTATCTCGGCCTTCAGGGAGTGCGAGATTATGATGCTGCGGTTGGCCAATGGACGACCCCCGATGCTTACGCGGGCGACATTTCTGACCCGACGTCGCAAGCCAAATGCATGTGGAACAACAATAACCCTATTGCATACAGCGATCCGACTGGGTACTCTACGCTGATTTGGAGCCAGTGGTGGAAGTGGCTTACGAATGTGATCGACAACGCGGAGGGCAGGGGCGGAAATCAGAGCGGTGGCCTTAGTGACGAGAACCTCAGCCGGATCAAAAAATACGACACTCCGGGTGACATGCCGCACCTCGCGAAGGCAACGGAAGCGCTGCGCGGGATAGAAAGGCAGTTCGAAAACTCCGTGCGAAAAGGGAGTGGCGTCGAGGACTTCGACAATCCGTTCCGCGGCTATCTCAGAGGGCAGTACACCTACCAGCTGGAGAGAATATCGAATGCTTCAGGGCTAAGTATTGAGGAGGTTCTGAAGGGCACCGGCTTACCAAGGGAATTACCCGGCGAGTTGGAGATTTTTCAGATGAGGCTTCAATTCCGGCCCGGCGAGGTCCCCATCCCGGATATCGAGGTACCGCCCCAATGAATAAACGCTCGGAAATCCTTGAATTCCTGGCGACGGCTCCGATTGACGCGCTAATCGGAAGTCGAGTCGAAGACTACGCCGATTGTTTTGGGGTAGACAATGACCTCAAGAGATTGCTGCCTAGATTTCTTGCGTCCGCACCTCGCGCGAACAGGGACGTGGTGCTTCGAACGCTGTGTCGTGATCCGGAGTCAAGACGCGGGTTGGAAGCCGATGCGCTGCTACTGCACATGCAGGGCAGGGACGCTGACGATAACACGGATATTTCGGGTGCACATTACCTCCATTATATGGCTACTGGCGGCAGCGAGAGCGCGCGCAGAATCCTCGGACTTCTTCGTCTTGATGACCTTTGGACTCAGGATTATGGGTGGCCGGCGGAGCCAGAAAACGAGACACGGTAGCTGGCTGGGCTGCGCGTTTACGAGCGAACTTACGCTCAGTTGACAGCAGCGGGTGAGACCGATCGGCGGAACTTTACCAACGGGATTGATCTGATCGCGAGAAATCGGGTACCCTTTGTTCCTAGGGTTGCCATTAGGTGCGTTTCGCCGTGGAACCGCTTTACCGCACGCGGTATCGCAAAAGGGGGAAGGCCCCGTCGGTTGATACCTTGCAGACCATACATTCGGCTCTCGCTTAGTCAGTCTTGTTTCTGCGGGATTTTTCGCGGGGCGTCCTCGAAGCGATCACCGTGCGTCGATTGTTCAACAGCGACGCCCAGGATATTGTAGGGCTTAGCTGCGTGCTCTCGCGTCAATCCGCAAATCTTCTAATTTGGTGATGTTGCGCCTAGGGGACATACCTCTTAGGCCGCTCGTCCGTCGAGTCGTTCAAGGCTTCAATACTGGATCGCTTCGGCGATGTGTTCCGCGCGAATGTTCGCTGCCTGCGCAAGGTCGGCGATCGTTCGAGCGACACGCGCGATGCGATCGAGCGCGCGCGCCGAGAACTGCCGCTTTGCGCTGGCAGTTGCCAAGATGCGCATCGCAGCGTCGTCGAGCGGACAGTACGTGCGCATCAGACTCGGCGGAATCTCGGCATTGGCGCCGATCGCCGTGCCGGTAAAGCGTTCGCGCGCAATCCCTCGCGCCGCAACAACACGCTCGCGAATCGCCGGCGAACGCTCCGCACCGTCACGCCGCACCATGTCGTCAAAGGGCACGCGCGCGATCTCGATCTGCAAATCGATGCGATCGAGCAGCGGGCCCGAGAGTTTGCGGCAGATCCTCCCGGGACGTCGAGTTCCTGTTGCTACCCGACCCCGGCGCCCAAGTAGCGCCTTCGAGAGAGGAAACTGCGAGCGTTGTCGCAAGACTTTTTGCGACAACGCTCGTCACCTAATTATGCGAAAAGATCCTTTTAGCCAAAGCATCTTGAGTCGAGAGCAACTTCCGGCAGCTGCGGCAATTGAAATCGGCAAATTTGTCGCTCTCGCCGCGATAGTCTTCAGTCTACACGGTGTCCTCTTTCGCGATTACTCCTACTGGAAGGCGTTCGTGGCGATGGCGCTGTCGGTCGAAGCTGGCGAACTCACCTACGTCTTTCTTCTTCGTCCACTAAGAGGTCAGCCGCCGATTCTCCGTAGGCGTCCGAGCGATAATTTCGAGACGTGGCCGCTGGGAAACGGCGTGAAATGGTCTCGTCTCGGCGAGCGGTACAGCAGCGACGAGTTGATACTAGTTTTTGGCGTCATCGCTGTGATGCTGCTGGCTATGATGCTCTGGACCGCCCGAATGTAGAGGACGTCCAGATCGCGTTCCTTTTCCCCTAGAAGATCTGATGCTCGACCTGCTTCGGCATCTCGTGCGAGACGACACGGGCGCGAAGGTTCGCACTGACCCGGCCCCGGAATTCTCCACCTATTCCCGGGGTACTCTTCTGGCTGCACGTCATTTGCATGGCGTGCCTGCGTTGTTAGCCGCACAAAAGTGGAACCCCGAGGGTCACGGCCCCGCACGGCTCTCATAATGGCAACTAGAGACTGTTCGGATCGCCCCCCGCGGTGGTCCACAGACTCATCGCCTTGACGACGATAGCAGCCTCGTAGCTGTTGAAGTCGCTCATCTTGGATTGGAAGTCGGCTACCTCCGAGGGTTTGCCGTCATCGAGAGCTGAGACGCCGGTATTGCAGGCATCTTTGAGTGCTTGTGCAGCGTAAGCAAACGAATCCCTGAGATCGTCCCAGCCGTCAGGCACGTTGCTGAATGAGCTCGTCACGGCGTCGCTTGCCTGACTCGCGCAATTGCTAAAGTCGGCGGATGCAGTCACGGTATCCCCGTTCCCAATGGCGTCAGCGGCGTCGTGTTCAGTCGCGAGCGCGGCGTCGAGTGCGCCCTTGTTTGCGACCCAGTAGTTGTACATAGGGACGCGAGCTTGTCGCTTTTCCTCGGCAGCCTGGGCTGCGTCGGCGCGTTGTTGCGCAGCAATGGCTACGCGTTGTGCCGCAATGGCTGCGCGTTGTGCTGCAATATGGCGCTGTTCTAAGCGAAGTGCGTCTGCTCGCGCCTTAGCCCTTTGCTGAGCGTACTCCGCCGGGTGTGCCCTTTGCCACGCAAGATTGCGCTCATGGTTTGCGTGTGCGATCTCAGCTTGCCGTGCGCCGGCGGCCGCTTGGATCGCGGCCGCATTTGCTGCTTCCCTCGCAGTGAAATGGCTGTGCAGCGGCGCAATGGATATCAGGAAGGCTATGACTAAGGAGATAATTCCAGCATTTGCTACTTTTGTCTTCGGACGACTCAAAATAATACACAGAGCAATAACCGAAGCCAGCGTCACCAGCAAGAAAGGGGTTTCCCAAAATGCGAACCAGGAAATTAGGAGCGCTACAACTACTACTGCGCTGACAAAACCAAACGGCTTGCTGAGCATCCTTTAGCAGTCTCCCACCATAGCCGGGTTGGAATCGTCTGCGCCATAGGCTGCTGCACGGAAGAAGTAGTCAGCAACGTGGAGGTTGGCGCGGGCGATACCTGGGCACGCGCTGTCGTCCGGGTGTGTCACGCGATCAGCCACGCCCATATACAGGAACGTCTCAGCCTCGGTCCAGTCACCTCGCGGGTCTATCGTGTTCGCCGAGCGCACCTCGGACTGAAACTTGCGCTCTACCGCGTACCACTGGTCGACGAATGAGTTGTCCGCGCCGCTGCCATCGACGATGCCTTCAGCTTCGGCGCGCAGCGCCTTATACTCGGTGATAAGCTGGCTTCTCGTAGCGGCCTGCGCCGTCGCGGGGAGCGCAGCGATCAGCAGCGTTAGAACGATGAAATGTTTCACGGGCTGGCCTCCTTCACCGAAAGTCATCGACGCGCGCTCCCCAGGAGCGTTCCCAAACTGTCGTGACACTCTTCGCGTCCGAACGGCCAAGTTCAAACGCTTCGTTAATCGCGGGCTGATTGTTGAATCCTAAGACGGAAAGCGCCAACGGTTGTGCTGGCCGTACCTGACGAAGGCTCACTTCTACTTTGCCTTGAAGCCCTAGCTTGTCATTCGCAGCGGTTCTCCCCGCGATAGCCTGGTTCGTCATAAGCGCCAGTTTCATATCGTCTTCGAGAATCTTTTGTTGCATTACGGTATAGCAAGCCAAGCCGAGCACTGCAATATTGGGGACGGTGGCGAGTGGCGCATCGCTCGCGGGCGTCATGAATATTGCAGTAATGTCCGTCGCGCCCGCATCGATCGCAAGTCCTATCGGCGAGTTGTTCGCGACTCCGCCGTCGACGTAGAGATAGGTCCTCGTGGACGAACCGAGGTTCTCGCTCATTGGCGGAAACGCAAAGGGCAGCGAGCCTGACGCCTCGACAGCGACGAGGTAGTTTTCGGTTGTGATCGGGCGTGCTGATTCAGCGTTTGCGAGGAACGCCTTTTGCAGGTCGTCGGCTGTGGGCGTGCTGCCGGCTGGAGCCACGAACGCAAAGAACGACTCGGATGTCTGCAAATTCACGTTTGTCCCGGTGACGACGAGTGAACATCGGATGTTGTTGAAATTGAGAACCGGTCGCAGCAATGCTGTCACGGGAGAGCGATCCAGAGCACCAAGCATCGACATCAGCGATGGTAACGGGCCTAAAGCCTTGTACTTCTTAATCAAGCCGAGGACGTGGAACGGCCAAAGCGCCGGATTCAGCTTCAGGACGGCCTCGAAGCCACTCGCGAAGTCCATTACACGTTGTGCTTGGGGCGAAAGCGTGACGATGTTCTTGCTCGCGATCGTCTTCCAGAGCTCTTCGAGTTCTTCGACGAGCCCCTGAGCGTAGAACGCCGCATTGATTGCGCCAATCGATGTACCGCAGACAATGTCGAAGGTGTAGTCGGACTCCACGAGTCCGCAGATTACGCCGGCCTCATAAGCTCCCAGCGCTCCACCTCCCGTCAATACCAAGCCCTTCATCGATATCAGCCCTCCAAACGATGGCCGTGCTTTCTGATCGTACCGCACTTGGCGTCCGACTGCAGTGGTTCAAAGGTCCCACGGACTCGGAGCTCACGGTGGATTGCGAGTCGAAAGAAACTGGAGGATTCTCGCGTTTTGATCCTTTTTAGCTCTCTTTAGGATAACAGATGACTCGAAGAAGTAGCGAGCAAATACGAGGACATCTTGTGTGGGAGACGACGTTGTCCGAGACAACCGCCTTGGGAATGCCGGCGAGCATCTAGTGGCTAGCCAGATCAACGCTCTCGGCTTTCACTGCGAATTGACGCGAAACACCGATCGGATCGACGCGTTCGTCCGATTCGGGCGATTTGCCCCAGGGCAGTCACTCTGGCTGCAGGTGAAGCCGCCGCCGGCGACTGGACGTAACAACCATCGTGTGGTGTGGAATCCGAACCGGGCACGCCCGGGATCCGGCCGGTGCTTCGTTGCTGTGCACATGAAAGATTTCGTGATCGCCATGCGGATGCGTAGAACAAATGCCTGCGCTAGCGTCTAGCCGGCCTCGATCGTTCGCTTGATCGAGAGCGTGAGAGGCGCACGTCTGTTCCCCTCGCAAAAATGGCTCAATTCCCAGGCGCAGTCGAGATGAAGGCCGCGTTGAAGCCTGCCTTTTCCGGCTAGTGACAAGATGAACATCGGCTGTCCTTTTACGCTGCTAGGGACGCCTCACCACGCTGTTCGTCCCCAAGCGCTGGTGAGCTTTACGCGGATCGCATGGCAGGCACATTGCCGCATCGGAATGCTGTTGTGGCGCGACGATCTACCGGTCGGCGATGCTCTACTCGTTGCGACGCCGGTGTACGGGCCGGATATTTAATCCATTGTCAAGAGTAAGGCGCTGTCCGCAGAGGACCGCACTCCTATGGGTTATCGTGTGCTGTGTAGCCGACTGTCCCCGGTACAGAAGGAGCACCCGTTACGTTTGTCGGCAAATTATTGGTAAATACGACGTTTGATTGCGACGCGGTTACACTTCCGCCAGCGGCTTGTACGTACAACGCGTACGCATAGTTCGTAAAGACATTGCTGCCAATTATGATATTTGCTGATGGCCCAAATGTAGAATCGTGCGCTGACAAGTCATACATTTCGATGGCGTTCGAATTCGATTGCCCCGCAAAGCTATTTGATACGATTTGAATGTTTTGACAGTTTACTAAATCGATCTCATCGACCTCGCTCTCGCTTCGAAACGAATTTCCAGATATAACCACATAAGACGCTTGCTCAACGACAATGGAACTCGCGCATTTGCGGAACGTGTTCCCCAGCGCGGAGACGCCGATGCAGTAGCCGTTAATAGCAACGAGATTTACAGCGCTCGCCATGATATTGAAGAATTTACAATTGACCATAGTCGATTCATCGCAGGAGATAAGATTCACCGCCGGCGTCGATGAGAACGTTCCCCCGTTGATGGTGCAGTGGTCGAGGTGAATGCGCTCGCTGTGGTTGTTAACGAACGATCCCGTGGTATCGAGATATCCTATGGCGATGCAGGGCTGAGCCGACGATGACGACGGCAGAATCTCCACGTCGCGAATTGTGACGTTGTAGTTGTTTTGAGACTCCAGTAAAATTCCCTGACCGGTCGAGCTGGAGTTATTTTGGATGAGCGTCAACCCAGCAATGAGAGCATTTTCTAGCCCAACTCCTCCTTGAGTCGTGTTCACATAACTCAGTAACGCACTCGAGCCGGTCTCACCTACGATGCTCGCGCCGTAGCCCCAGTAAACGACGTTACTGACCAGGTTCAAGGATGTCGAGGACACCAAGTAATCACCCGGCGGGAAAAGCACGATGCCGCCGCCCGCGGTGTGCGCAGCGGCGACAGCGCTATTTATGCCTGAAGCGGAGTCGCTCGATCCTGTATTATCTGCACCGTAGTCTATTACGTTAAATGTGTCGCCGAGATCGCTCATGCCGACTCCTTCGGAGGTATCTCTATCTCAGATGGCTACGGATTGTTTTCCGTATAGAGGTTCGTCACGGCAGGGAGACTGATTGCAGTGGTGACATTCGAAAATACGTTGTTCGTCACCGCGACATACGATTGCTCGCCGCTGGCATCGTTCGCAGCCTTTGCTCCGCTCGTATATCCGTTTACTATGTTGCTCCCCAAGACGATATTAGCCCCATGGGAGAATTGGGGCGGCCATCCATCAAAGAATGGCGTCGTTGTATCGTTCAGAAAAAAAGCCGTGGAAAGGGCTTGCCCGAAGAAACTGTTGCCCACCACCTGCACGTTCTGAGCGTTTCGAATAAAGACATCGAAGTTTGTGCCGTCCTCGTTCGCGCCGTTGCGCGCCTGATTCCCGGTCAGCACAATGTTCTGTCCCTGCTGCAACGACGCAAAGCCATTGCAGGCGCGGGTGACGTTGCCGCGCACTATAACGCCGTTGCAGTATGCGTACACACCGATCGATGCGGTAAAATTGTTTGTGTTTACGGTCGATACGTTGTAAAATTTGCAATTCGTAATGCTTGATTCATCGCACGATACGAGACGGAGACTTTCCTTACTACCGGTGTTGCCGTTCAGGAACGTGCAATGATCTACGTGAATGCGCTCGCTGTGATTGTCAGTGAAGCTTTCGTCGTTCACGCCGCCAACAGAGATTGCGGCCTGCGCGTCAGGGCCGTTATCGTCATCAGTATACGATGAGCACAACACCGTCAGGTCTTTAAGAAGAACGTCATATATGGCGTAGCTCGAGCTATTCCCGTTTAACGCGACTGCGGACCCAGCTGCCGTATTGGCGTTCAGGTCTATCGTCAGGCCCTCAATAGTAAGGTTGGAAAGCGAACCCGCATCGTTCACGTTGTAAGAGAAGACAGAATTGCTAATGCCAGGGTTTGTCTGGATGAGGGTAGCGCCGTAGCCCGTGATTACGATTCCCGATGCCGGGTTAATATTTGCGGCCGAGGAGTCGCCAGTTGGATATGAACCCGGTGGCACAATTACTGTCCCGCCGGCAGAGCTGGCAGCGTTGATCGCGGCCTGCAAAGCAGCGCCATATGTAGACTGCAGTGGCGGCGGCCCATAATAGTCGAGCATATTATAGGAACGTCCCTGATCGCTCACGAGGGAAGCATAACAGTCAGCACAACTAGCCGTAAAGAGGATGAGTTCGCTGCATTAGATTGCTACATCGGATTGCTCGAAGGCCTGACTACGGGAATGCGCAATTGCGCTGTGTTTTACAACCGGCGAGATGCGCCTAACAAGCGTTCCTGTGAAGATACGAACGTTCGAAAGGGGAGGGTCTCTTCTTGATCCGAACTAAATAGGAGCTAGTCGGATTATTGCTCCGACTTCGGGGGTGGTTCCGCCGTTCGTGACAGTGACCCACGCGGCGCCATCGCTTGCGATCGTTGAGTCTAGCGGCCCGTCGTGAGGCGCGCCCGTGTCGTCAAAATATGCTTCGAGGCTTCCCGACGGCGTTACAGCAAAGGCACCTGGTCCTGGATGGTTTTCTTCGGTAGAACCCCAGACGTAGAGCGCGCTTGCTCCGCAGGCTATCGGACCGAAGATTTTTATGGTCGTAGCACCACCACTGATAATGATCGAAGTCTGCTCGGGAGTCAAGGTAACGTTGTAGTTCGTCGCGGATACCTTTGCGAGCGTGGAGGTGCTGCACTGAAAATAGAGGTTGCCATCGGGGCTCGATGCGCCGTAAAAGCACTTCGTGCTTGGCGGCAAGGTAAACGCGGGCGCAACCGTCGGCGAACTCCCTGGAACCAAGCGCATCACGGCGCCGTCCATGAGCAGAAGAGATCCGTCCTGGGGATTCTCAAGCAACGAATTCTGCGTGTTCGTCAGATCACCGGCCGAAGAAATCGTTGCGCTACCAGTGATTGCGTGTGACATTGGCGAAAAACCCCGCACTACACCAACAGTACTTCCACCAGATTTTGTAGTCGCGGCATACCAAATATCTCCATCACCCCCCGCAGCTATTCCATCTGGGGGGCCGTCTGAGACGGGAAGCGGATATTCCGTGATGACTCCCGCGGAATCAATTCGTCCGAGCTGCGACTGAAACGCGCCACCATTCGGCGATTCTTCTTCCGTGAACCAGATCGCGTGATCCGGACCCAGCGTTAGCCAGGCAGGGCAAGCCGTGGCGCCATCCGCGAGCGGATAGACGGTGATCAGGCCAGCTAGGCTAATACGCGCAATTGCGCCCACCCCGTTGTTATCCGGGCATTCACTAAACCAAGCGACGCCATCCGAACCCGTCGCAATGCCAATTACATTGGCATTCGTTCCAACAGCATACCTAGTCGCCGCAAGAACGGGTAAGGCCGTCGGCGACGATGTTGGTGCGTTGCCCGGCGAAGAACTCCCCCCGCAGCCGACAAAAATGCTCGCGGAGACGACGCTGAGCCCCAACCATTGACCAAATCCGGAGCGCGAGTTGCTTTGCATACGCTTAAGGCATTGTATCACCTCGGCTCAGCGCGCGCATTAGTTAGCGGGACCTATGGACCACGGCGTTGCCGAGTTTGCACCGATGCTGAGCGAGTTTCGCGGGCGGCCCTACGCGGCGCGGCCGTCCAGACGCTCGAGGCTGCGATACTGAATTGCTTCGGCGATGTGTTCGGCGTGAATATTCGTGTGAGACGGCGAGATCAGCGATCGTGCGCGCGACGCGCGCGATGCGATCGAGCGCACGCGCCGAGAATTGACGCTTAGCGCTGGCGGTCGCGAGCAAACGCAGCGCCGCGTCATCGAGCGCGCAGTACGTACGCATTTGATTCGCCGGAATATCCGCGTTTGCGCCGATCGGCGTGCCGGCGAAGCGCTCGCGCGCGATCGTGCGCGCGGCGACGACGCGCTCGCGAATCGCACTCGAGTGTTCGGCGCCGTCGCGGCGGACCATATCGTCGAACGGCACGCGGGCGATCTCGATCTGCAGATCGATCCGATCCAACAGCGGTCCCGAGAGCTTGCTGATATACTTCGCCACGCTCGCGTCGTCGCAGCGGCACTCCGCACCGCGTAGGCCGCGATAGCCGCACGGACACGGATTCATCGATGCAACGAGTTGAAAGCGCGCCGGATACGTGAACGTCCCGGCGGCGCGCGCGATCGTTACCGTGCCTTCCTCGAGCGGCTGGCGCATCACTTCGATTGCGCCGCGCCCGAACTCGGGCAATTCATCTAAGAAGAGCACGCCGTGATGGGCGAGGCTGATCTCGCCGGGCCGTGCCATCGGACCGCCGCCGACGAGCGCAGCCTGGCTGATCGTGTGATGCGGGAAGCGAAACGGGCGTGCATTCACCACGCCGGCGCGATTGGCGAGCAAGCCCGCGACGCTGTAAATCTTGGTGACGTCGAGTGCTTCGCCGAGCGTCATCGGCGGAAGAATCGAGGGCAAACGTCGCGCGAGCATCGTTTTGCCGCAACCTGGCGGCCCAACGAAGAGCAGATTGTGTCCGCCGGCCGCCGCAATTTCCAGCGCTCTCTTCGCCGCCAATTGACCGCGCACGTCGGCAAGGTCGCCGTGCACCAGCGCGTCGGCTGGGTCGAGTGATGGCGCCTGCGTGCGGCGGCGCCAGGGTCCGCCATTGCCCAGGATCACCGCGACCGCACTTTGCAGCGAGTCGACGGCGTAGAGTTCGATGCCGTCGACCAGCGCGGCCTCATCCGCGTTACGCTGTGGAACGATCAATTTGCCAAAGCCCGCGTTGCGCGCGCCGATCACCATCGGCAGGATCCCATTTACCGGCCGCAGCGTTCCGTCGAGTGCGAGTTCGCCGAGTGCGATGAACCCTTGCAACGCGAGACGATCGATCTGCTCGTCGATAGCCAGCAGCGCCAGCGCAATCGCGAGATCGAAGGCGGGGCCGCCCTTGCGCACGTCGGCGGGCGAAAGGTTTACGAGAATTCGTCCGGCCGGATATGCGAACCCCGAATTGAAGATCGCGGCACGCACGCGTCCACTGGCGTCGGCAAGCGCACGATCGGGTAGGCCGATGATCGTGAATGCGGGCGTTCCGGGCGACGTGTCGGCTTCGACGCGCACGACGTAGCCTTCGATGCCGAGCATGCCGGCGCAAAAGGAAAGCGAGAGCATATCAGCGCTCTCCTCTGCGCCGCGCGGCTCGAACGACTAGTGCGTTGAGCGAATGGCCGGTGCCAGGATGCGAACGACGATCACCTGCAACGCCGCGGCTGCAGGGACAGCAAGGAATGCGCCGTTGATTCCAAGCAGCGTGCCGCCGACGACGGTGGAGAAGATGATCAGCAGAAAACTCAACTGTACGCGCTGGCCGAAGATGATCGGCGTGAGCACGTTGCCGTCGAGAATCTGGACCACGGTGAAGATGACGAGGACGATCAGCGTTTTCTCCCAGCCGCTGGTAGCCAATGCCACCAACAGAACGATCGGACCCGAGATGACGCCGCCGACCATCGGAATCGCCTGAAAGATCGCGGAAACAAAGCCGAGCAGCAACGCGTAGGGAACGCCGAGAATCGCGAGCGAGGCGCTCATGACCACGCCTACCACCGCACCGTTGATCACCACGCCTTGCACGTAGGCGCCCAAGCGGACGCCGATGTCCGCGAATACGGCGCGCCAATTCTCGCGCGGCTTAGGCGGGATTAATCCAAGCACGAACTGCTCGAGCTCGCCGGCGCTGAGCATCCAGCCGATTGCGAGCAAGACGATCAGCACCCCGTCGCCGATGGATGTGGCGACGAGTTTCGGTCCGCCCAGAAGACTTACGCCGACGGCACTGGCGGCACCGCTCGCGCTGTTGGCAAGCGCGCTCGCAAGCTGGCGCGCCGTTTGGTCGTTTTCGATGTAGCGCTGTGCTGCGGCGAACTGGGTTTGGAGCGCGCTCGCATAGCTCGGGACTGCATCGACCAGTTTCGCGAGTTCGACCGCCACCGGCTGCAGCAGCGCGAATCCCAATCCGGCGACGGCGACGATCGCCACGCCGAAGGTGACGCCTACCGCAGCGCCATAGGAAATGCGCGTGCTCAGGCGGTTGACGATCGGCTGCAGTGCGGCTGCAAGGAGCATTGCAGTGAATAACAGCAGCAGCACCGGGATCGACGCCGCCAGGACGTTCCAGAGCAGGAACGCTCCGGCGAAAACTGCCGCAGCGATGACCCAGGCGCGCACATTCTCCACGTTAGGCGTCGAACGTTCGCCAGTTGTAGGGGGTGAACCCCGCCTGCACGTCCTCCCACCCAATGCGGTAGGCTTTGCCGATGCCTTCTTGGTCGTTGAATGCGCCGGCGCCGAGCGGCAGCGTGGCCTTCGGGCGAATGAAGGAGAGATCGGTCATCGGCAACGCCTCGACGAACGCGCGTAGCTGCGGTTCCTCTTGCACGAAGCTTGACATCGCGGATTGCGGAAGTTGTGCAAACAGGCGTTTCGCGACCGACTGAAAGTACACGCTGCGCATGTCGTTCGCGAGAATTTTTCGCTGCATCGTGCCGAACGTCCCAAATCCGACGGCGATCGCGTCGGTATAGTCGCTGATCGGTTCGAACGGCGGATCCATGAGGACCACGTCCACCGCTCCCGATAGCGAGTGCGCGACCGTTACCGGCGAGTTGCTGGCCACGCCCCCGTCGCAGTACTGGTTGAGCGAACCGTCAGGCTGCGGAATTTTGATGGGATCCCAGGCCAGCGGAACGCATGCCGACGCAAAAAGCTCGCGATGAAACAAGTCGACGGAGGCTTCGCGTACGATGGTATTCGGGCCGACCGCTACATGCAGGGCTTCAATGATAGCGGTCGCGTCGCGCTGTTGCGCGTTCGAAGGACGTGCGTAGAAATACTCGGCTCGCTGCATGCTTAAGTTGGTCGAAACCCACACTAAAGGCATAAGTAACGGCTGCGCTGGATCGACGTGTGCAGCAATCCACTCGAGCACGGGCGCTGAATCGAGAATCGCAACATCGTTCTTTGCCAGCGATCCAAGGTGAATCGCGGACGCGAAACGGTTCCCAAGACCGCTGTCGGTATTTCGGAGGGCGGCGAACTTTTGTTTGGGTCGAATCAGATGTGCCGCGCTGATGCCGTACCATAAATCACGCAGCTTCGTATACTGTCCGGTCGCGACGAACCAGCCGTTGAGCGCCCCGATCGAGGTCCCGCAGACGAGACCGTATGGCAAAAGCGGTGCTCCGTCACCGATCCCGCGGCTGGCCGCCATGCTGCCGATGATCCCGGCTTCATAGGCACCGCGCGCCCCGCCACCGCTGAGCACCAGCGCATGCGCTACCGGGGAGATCGCATTTGACGCAGCGGCTGCTATTCCGGGTACGGCTGCAGCCGACCCAAGCATCGTCAAAAAGCCGCGCCGTGAACTATCCATTCGCGGCTATGCTAGCACGCGGCGCGCCCCCGCCTTATCCGGCCCGCGCAGATGCTGCACCTTTGGGAGAGTTCCGGCGCGAGGAAGATGCGATAATCCACGGGATCGGGGGACCCGCCTTTTATGCGTATTCTCGTCGTGGCACTTGTCTTTCTCGGGCTGACCGCGCCGGCCATGGGGCAGCAAACGACTATCCCTTTTACCTCCAAGATGTTCAAAGTGAGCCGTTGCGACCCACAGGCAAACGTGGTGACAAGCTATCCTGGCTACGTACCCGCATACTATCCGGGGCGCGCCTACTACTGGGGCGATCCCTACGGCTACAGGTTCTACCAGCCGCCGGTCACGAGCGCGAGTCCCACGCTCAACGTCGACTTCACGAACATCACTGACAAAGTGATGACGACGATCGAATGGGGCCTGGTTGCCAATGGACGCCTCGTTGCCGAAGCGCGCGACGTCGGCACGTTTTCACCGGGCGCCGAAATCAAGCACAAATACGGTCTGAGCCCGAACGTGTTCCCACTCCAGACAGCGTTGCCGCACTGCATTGCGCTCCGTGTAACATTTGCCGACGGCACCGTTGTGCACAATCCGAACCTGCCGCACAGGCGGCGGCAAATGTACGTATCGCCGCCGCCCGGCGCGCATTAGACGAAAGAGGCGATTTCCTCGAAGTCCGGACGCGGATTGCGTGGGAAGAGTTTGCTGTCGTCGCCGTAGCCCAGCGTCACGAGTAGAATCGACTTGCGCGTTCCGTCCGGGAAAAACTCGGCATCAACACCTGCGTTGTCGAATCCGCCCATCGGGCCCGCATCGAGGCCATGTGCGCGAGCTGCGAGGATAAAGTACCCCGCTTGCAGCGTCGCATTTTGCAGCGACATCGCATCGGCGTTTTCGCGCGCCACGTCGAAGTAGGCGGCCGGCGCGTGAGGGAACAGGCGCGGGAGCGCTTCGTGGAAATTCAGATCGCGCGCCAGGATCGCGGTTACCGGCGCTGCGTCCATCTTGGCGACGTTCCCCGGCATGAGCAGCGGGCGAAGGCGGTCACGCCCCTCTTGCGAGGTGACGAACACCACCCGCAAGGGCAGCGCGTTCATGGCCGTCGGCGCCATCTTGGTGTCGTCGACGATCGCTTCGAGCAGTTCGGCCGGGATCGGCTGCGGCACAAAGCCGTTAGCCGAGCGGGCATCGTGAAAGAGGGTGTGGAGGGCGTGCTCGTCCAGCGTGCGGGTCTGCTTATTAATAGTAGCCGTCATGCCCCTATCGTAGATCAGAAGACGATCCTTCACCGGCGGCTGCAGCAAAGTCCCCGCCGTGCTGCGGGAGGGGCTGGGCTGGCCGGTCGCCCGCATCGCTCACGCCTTTACTGCGGCGCACAATGAGGCGCTCGCTCCCTTTGGCCTGAGCCTCCGCACCTTTGCCGTGTTGGCAACGGTGGCCGGCGGAGCGCTGCGCTCGCAGCTCGAGATCGCTCAGAGCGTAGGGCTGGACAAGACCACCCTCGTCGCGACGATCGACGACTTAGAGCGCCGTGCGCTGGTGATGCGCAAGGCCGATCCCAATGACCGGCGCGCGCGCATTCTCGAGATCACGGCCGGCGGCGAAGCGCTCTTGGTACAGGCTAGCGCCGCGGTGCACGCGACCGAACGTAAACTGCTCGCCGGTATTCCGGACGAGCGCATTGCACAGACGCAGACATCGCTGCTCGCGCTGCTTTCCGGCCCGCTGATCGAGTATTTCGATCGTGCCGGTTCGTGCCTCTGAGATTACGCTAAGGCGTAACCTCATCACGCGTGCTGCTGCGTTCGCCCGCGTAAAAGCCGTATTTTCCCTTGATTTGTTCCCACCCGGGCTTGGGGTCGCCATAGACCCACGCGACGTCAATCGCGCGCGTCGGTCCGTCGACGTAGTCCGCGTAATAGCATTTGCCTTTGTACGGACACGTGTAGTCGTGTGACGACATCTGCAATTTCTTGCTGACGGCGGCGGCGTCGACGTACCAATTCCCCTCGGATTTGATGACTTGATCGCCGCTCGCATCGGCTAACAGCGCCCCGGTGCGCTGCTCGTAAATTCGTACGCGCATGGCGGAGCTTGTTTGTCGAGCCGAGAACCTGCGCCTTCATGCTCAAACCCATCGTCGAGATCGACCGTCTCGTCTCCGCCTCGCCCGAGCCGCATTCGGTCGCGGTGCTGCGCGGCAAAGAGGTCTGGATCGCTTCGCGCGCCACGCGCCGGATCGACGTGATGGAGCGCGACGGCTGGCGCAAAATCGACGAAATCGAGGCGCCGGGCATGCCGTGGGGCATGAACTACGGTGGCGGCGCGGTGGTAATGACCTGCGGCGAAGCGCCCGACGACGATCGCCGCGTGCGTCGCTACATTCCCGGTGACGGCTTCGATGACGTTGTCATCGAGTGTCCCGACGATGCCGGCTCGCATTTGGCGCTGTACGGTGGGCGCGTACTGCTCGGTCAGTGGTACAACAAGCGGCTACTCTTGTTGAACGATGACGGGACGGTGGCGCACACCTGGAATACGCCCCACGAGGTGTGCGGCGTGGCGGTCGTCGACGACATGGCGTGTCTGCTCGGTACCGACGATGAAGATAGCGAAGAGTACTTTCTCTCACGGCTCGACTTGCGAACCGGTTTGGCCGACGATTTGGCGAGCGTGCCGTTTCGCGCGCGCGGACTGGCGTGGGACGGAAGCCGTTTTTGGACCAATCATCGCGAGGCCGATAGAACCGTAACCTTCGCGTTACTTCCCGACTAACCCGTGCATCTCACCGCGCTCGACTGGTGGATCGTAGTCGTCTCACTAGCGATCACGTTCGTCCCGGCGATCGTCCTCGCGCGGCGTGCCGGCAAAAACACGACCGAATTCTTTGCCGCCGGACGTAAAGCGCCGTGGTGGTTGATCGGGATCTCCCTGGTAGCAACGACGTTTTCCACCGACACGCCGAATCTCGTGACGAATCTTGTGCGCGACGGCGGCGTCGCTGAAAATTGGGTGTGGTGGTCGTTCTTGCTCACCGGCATGGCGACGGTGTTCTTCTACGCGCGGTTGTGGCGGCGCAGCGGCGTCCTCACCGATTTGGAATTCTACGAACTGCGATACTCAGGCAAGGCCGCGACCGCGGTACGCTCGGTTCGTGCCGTCTATCTCGGGCTGTTCTTCAATTGTTTCATTATCGCAAGCGTCAATCTCGCGGCGGTAAAAATTGCGAGCGTCCTTTTCGGCTGGCCGCGCACCGAAACGCTGCTCTTATGTGCGATCGTTCCGATCGTCTTTGCGGCCGCTGCGGGGCTGTGGGGCGTGATGGTCACCGACACGATTCAATTCTGCATCACGATAACCGCCGCGTTCGCCGCTGCGTACTTCGCGATTCACGCGCCCGGCGTAGGCGGATTGCACGGGATGGTCGCGCACGTGGCAGCCGTGCATCCGCACTTGCTCTCGATTCTTCCCGATTTCGGCGATTGGCCGACGGCACTCGCGATCTTCGTGATTCCGCTCACTGTGCAATGGTGGTCGGCGTGGTATCCTGGTTCAGAACCGGGCGGCGGCAGCTACGTCGCGCAACGTATGCTGGCAGCCCGGAGCGAGAACGACGCGCTCTTCGGCACGTTCATGTTTCAAGCGATGCACTACGCGCTGCGCCCGTGGCCGTGGATCGTCGTCGCGCTCGCCTCGACCATCGTCTATCCCACGCTCGCGGATATCCACGCGCGCTTTCCGTCGGTTGCGCCGGCACTGATCGGCAACGACATTGCGTACCCGGCAATGCTGGTCTTTCTTCCCGCAGGCTTCGCCGGATTTATGGTTGCCGGCATCTTTGCGGCGTATCGGTCGACGATCGAAACGCATCTCAACTGGGGTACGTCGTATCTCGTGCACGATTTTTATCGCCGGCTCTTTCGGCCCGACGCCAGCGAGCATCACTACGTGTTCGTCGGCCGTGTTGTCACGGTGTTGCTGATGATCGCGGGAATCGGGGTGACGTATCTGCTGGACACGGCCAAGGAAGCATTTTCGCTCTTGATCTCGATCGGCGCGGGGACGGGACTGATCTATCTCCTACGCTGGTTTTGGTGGCGCATCAACGCGTGGAGTGAGATCAGCGCGATGGGCGTCTCCTTTGTCGTGTCGCTGGGATTCTTCGTTGCCGAAAAGCTGGGCCATGGCGCGAGCAGCACCACCGTGCTCCTGGTGACGGTCGCGGTGACGACCGTCGTCTGGCTAACAGTCACGTTCCTCACCCCGCCGGATGACGAAGAAACGCTGGCGCGATTCTACGCCAAGGTCCGGCCGGCGGGTCCGGGCTGGCGGCGCGTGCGGGACGCAGCGGGCTTGCCGCCCTCGCCCGACTCACCGGCCCAAGCGCTCGGGAGCTGGGTGCTCGGCCTGGCGGCGATCTACGGGATCCTCTTTTCTACCGGTGCCTTTGTCTATGGCCGACCGTTTCCGGGCACTATCTGGTTATTGGTCGCCGCAGCGGCGACCGTTGGTTTGATCCGTCTCGTCCGCGTCGCTTCTCCACAGATTGCACAAGGCTAAGGTCGCTGATTGTGGACAACGAGGGGCGGCGTTCTGCCGCGGAAAAAGCGGCTGCTGATGCCTGAGACCCCCGATCGGCCGCATCGCTCCGGCCTACCCATCCTCGACCTGATCATCGGGCTTAGCGCCATCGTCGTTTCGGTTGCCTCGCTTTGGGTGGCGTTACGAGCGGACCGCACGCAAGAAGAACTGCTCAAAGCGAGCGTGTGGCCGTATGTTGAATATTACTCGAGCGACGCGACGGCGAACGGCGATAAACGACTTGCCTTCGAGCTGCGCAATGCCGGCGTGGGCCCGGCGATCATCCGGACGTTTGCGGTGGAGTACAACGGCCGTTTCTATCGCACGCTCCGCGAGCTCACGGCGGCATGCTGCAACATTCATTCGAAGAAGCAGCGCCGCGGAATCTTGTCGTCGACGGTACGAGACAGCGTTATCATGGCGCACGACGACGCGCCCTTCATTGTCGTGCTGCCGGACCGTGCTCTTCCGCAGTCGTATGCTTCGATTGGCGCGGCGCGTTTCCACATTTCGATTCACGTCTGCTATTGCTCGGTGCTGGGAGATTGTTGGTTGTTCGACTCGAAGCGTGATGATCAGCCAAATGCAGTGCGCAAATGTCCGCCGGTCAACGTGTCGTACGTCACCTAAAGGAGATCATGTTGAAATCAACTCGACTGCTCTGCGCCGCACTTTGCGTCGTTCTCGCCGCATGTTCAAACTCGGGATCGTCGTCATCGAGTTCGAGCGCGTCAACGGCACCGACGTCTGCTACGTCGGGCGGAAAAACCATCGGCGTATCGATTCAGAACCGCGAAGCGCAGTTCTATCAGGGGATGGAGAGCGGCATGAAGTCCGAGGCGGCCAAGTACGGCTACACGCTGGTCGTCGTCGACGCCAACCGCGATAACGCCAAACAGCAGAGCCAGGTCGAAGATTTCATTTCGAACAAGGTCGATGCGATCGTGCTCACGCCGTACGACTCGACCGCGATCGGCAGCGCGATTGCCGAAGCCAACAAAGCAAACATCCCGGTCTTCACCGCCGACATCGCGAGCACGAGTAAGATCGGCACGGTCGTCGCGCATATCGCCAGCGACAACGTGCAGGGCGGCATGCAAGCCGCCTCGCTGATCTGTAAGGCGGTCGGTTCGAGCGGTCAGGTCGCGATTCTCGATGAACCCGAAGTAACCAGCGTGCAAGATCGCGTCAAAGGCTTCAAGGCCGGTCTCAAGGCGGATTGTCCCGGAGTGACCGTCGTAGCCGACGTCGACGCGGGTGGCGAGCGCGCGAAGGCCGACAGCTCGATGGGCGACATCTTGCAGTCGAATCCGAGCGTGAAAGGCGTCTTTGGCATCAACGACGATTCGGCGCTCGGTGCGGTAAGTGCGATCAAAGCGGCGGGCGCGACCGGCAAGATCGCCGTGGTCGGGTACGATGCAACACCGGAAGCACAGGCGGCGATCAAAGCAGGAACGATGTACGGCGACGCGATTCAGTATCCCAACAAGATCGGCGCGCTGACGATCGATACGATCCACGACTACTTCGCCGGAAAGACGCCGCCGAAGGTCGTGCACGTCGCCGTCGGCACCTACACGCGTTGAACGCAACGGCTCCGCTGCTCGAAATGCGCGGCATCGGGAAATCGTTTCCCGGTGTTCGCGCGCTCTCGGACGTGTCGCTGACGTTGCGTTCCGGCGAAGTGCTGGCACTCGTCGGCGAAAACGGCGCGGGCAAATCGACATTGATGAAGATCCTGGCCGGAGCACAGCGTGCGGATCAGGGCACGATCGCGATTGACGGTACCGAGGTCTCGATCGCTTCGCCCCACGATGCGGAGCGGCTCGGTATCGGAATGATCTACCAAGAGTTCAACCTCGTGCCGCAGCTGGGCGCGCTGCAAAACATCATGCTCGGCAATGAGCCCGTGCGCGGCTTCATGCTCGACGAACAGGCCGCGCGCGAGCGCGCAACGGCGGTGCTGCAAGAGCTAGGGATCGAGCTTCCCCTCGATCGTCCGGCGAGCCGTCTGTCTGTCGCGCAGCAGCAATTGATTGAAATTGCCAAGGCGCTCTCGAAACGCGCGCGGATCATCGTGATGGACGAGCCCACCGCGGCGCTCACCGATCGGGAAATCGATGCGCTGTTCGCACTGATTGCACGCCTGCGGGGCGGTGGCGCCGGCATCATCTACATCTCGCACCGCATGGAAGAGCTGCCGAAGATTGCCGACCGCATTACGGTGTTGCGCGACGGCTCGGTCGTCGAAACCCGCGCGGCCGCGGACTTTTCACCGGCCGACGTGATCCGTGCGATGGTTGGGCGGCCGCTCGACGCGCACTTCCCGGCGCTAGATCCGGTCAAACCAGACGCGGCGGTGGTGCTTGACGTGCGCGCTCTCTCGCGCCGTCCGGCAATTGAGGACATTACTTTTTCGGTGCGGTCCGGCGAGATAATCGGGCTTGCCGGCCTCATCGGTGCGGGGCGAACCGAGATCGTACGCGCCATCGCGGGGGCCGACGCGCCCGATAGCGGTACCGTCGAGATCGACGGGAAGCGCACGCACATCCGCACGCCGCATGATAGCATCGTCGCCGGCATCGCCTTTATCACCGAGGATCGCAAGGGACAGGGTCTGGTGCTCGGTATGACCGTTCGTGAGAACATCACGCTCGCGCATCTCGCCCAGTTCGTCAACCGCGAGCATCTCATCTCGCAATCGCGGGAGGAGGCGGCGGCGCGCAAGATGATCGCGGATTTGCACGTGCGCACGCCGAGTCCCGAACAGCTCGTGCGTAATCTCTCGGGCGGCAATCAACAGAAGGTTGTGCTTGCCAAGTGGCTGCTGGGGAAGGCGCGCGTGTTTCTCTTCGATGAACCGACGCGCGGGATCGACGTCGGCGCGAAAGCCGAGATCTACGCCCTGATGAAGACCTTGCTCGAAAATGGAGCCGCGATCGTCATGGTATCCAGCGAACTGCCCGAAGTGCTCGGGATGTCGCACCGTATCCTCGCGATTCGCGACGGGCGGATCGTGCGCGAGTTCACGCGCGAATCCGCGACGCCTGACGCCGTGATCGCCGCGGCGACCGGAGCGGCCGCATGAGCGCCATCCTCAAGAATCTTTGGCTGCGTAATACGGTTCTCGTGATCGTCGTCGCGATCTTCATGGGCATCGTGAACGCGGCGGCCCACGGGGAGTTTCTCAATCCGCGCAACCTGGTCACCGTACTCGAGCAGATCTCGTACAACTGCATTCTCGGCGTGGGGCAAACGTTCGTCATCATCACCGCCGGCATCGACCTTTCGATCGGGTCGTTGGTGGCGCTCACCGGCGTCGTG
The DNA here is from genome assembly GCA_963837195.1 of Vulcanimicrobiota bacterium. Classification (GTDB taxonomy): domain Bacteria; phylum Vulcanimicrobiota; class Vulcanimicrobiia; order Vulcanimicrobiales; family Vulcanimicrobiaceae; genus Aquilonibacter. The sequence continues at coordinate 1,172,328 of CAWIMO010000006.1, read as the reverse complement.
ATGGCGCAAACCGCCAACCATTTAGCTTTCGGCGGCGCAGGGCTCGTGCTCGTTACCTTGCTCGCGGGTCTGGCTGTAGGCGCCGTTGCGGGCTGGATCAATGCGTTGCCGGTGGTCAAACTCAATCTGCCGCCCTTCATCACGACCTTTGCGATGCTCGAAGTCACGCTTGGGCTGTCGTACATTTTCTCCGGCGGACAGCCGGTCGCGGTAAACAACCCGATTTTCTCGGCGATTGGAACGGGTGCAGTCTTCGGATTGCCGGTGCCGGTGATTTGGATGATCGTCGTTGTCGCGATCGCGTCGGTGGTTCTGACCCGCACGCGCTTCGGCCGCTACGTCTTCGCGCTCGGCGGCAACGAAGAGGCCGCGCGACTCGCCGGTATCGCCACTGCGCGCGTCAAGACGCTCGTCTACGTGATCAGCGGCATGTGCGCGGCAATCGTCGGCTTTCTGTACATGGCGCGCTTCTCATCGGGTTCACCCGACACCGGCACCCACGACGAACTGCTCGAAGCGATCGCTGCGGTCGTGGTCGGCGGTACGAGTTTGATGGGCGGGCAAGGCTCGATTCTGGGCACGTTCTTTGGCGCACTTCTCATCGGACTGCTGTACAACGCGATGAACCTGATCCACGTCGACTCGTACCTGCAAAAAGTCGTGCTGGGCGTCGTCATCCTGCTGGCAGTCGTGTTGGACGAGCTGCGCAAACGCTACTTAGCGAGAGCGTAACCCCCTTGTCATCCCGAGCGTCGGCGCGAAGCGCCGAAGTCGAGGGAAGCGCCACTAATCTCCTGTGTTGTCATCTCGAGCAGCGTCCCACCGAGTACCGTCGGAAAAACGCACCCATCTGACGGAACACGAAATGCTGGGATCGTTAATCGTAGCTACCTCACCGCCGCGGTTCATGAAGCGGTGAAGGACGTTGGTTCCGGGCGTGAATGTCCCCTCATCTTTAATGAAAATGGTTTGTGCGCCGAGATGAACGGCAAAGCCAATGGCAGACACACTCTTTTTATCAACGTCAATGAAGTCGATCGCATAGTTTCCGTCCGTCTTGTAAAGCATTTCACTCCTCGTAGCGCCCGTTGAACAGCCGCGAACCTCTATCGGCGAAGCCGGGAGGTCAGCGACCGAATTCACAAACGCAAGGGCGCTTGCTAGGGCAATTTCATAGATCACGCTCAGCTAGTTGCTGCTGTCGGTGGCGTCAGAGCGGTCCTTGCCCTGCTTCGTCAGGCTAAAGACGACGGAAAGCGTTCCGTCCGTATTTTCGCTCACGGTCATGTGAATAAGGCCATGATCCATGACCATTTGTGTATCTAGAGATCGGCCGCAAGCCATGCCCGAGGGCGGCGTGTGATTGATCACTCGCGTGTACTCGTAATTCGTAGTCGCGCCGTTCGTGCGAACGAAGTGCAACGCATACGGTTGACAGCGCGCGGCGCCCTCGGAATATATAGCTAGATGATCGTTGTTAGGAAAATCAACGGACGCACAGAGATCCGAGTCTCCGCAATGGTCGAATGCGTTGGCTCTTGATCCGTCACTGAACGTGATAGTTTGGTCCGGGTGATCGGCTGCGAATGTAGCAACCGGAAAGACCAAGAAAACACCTAGTAGCGCCAGGGTGCGTTTCATTAATTTACTCCTGAGAAAGCTTCGAGGGACTGCACTCGCGACGTTAAAGAGGGGGTGCGCTTGCACCCCCTCTTTGGGACTTTGTGACTATCAAGAACCTAGAACGGGAAGTCGTTCTGCGTCAGATTCGCGTTCAAGTTGTAGTCGGTGAACGATTGATCGAGCACGACTTGGTCGCCGGCGTTGAAGATCTCGCGCAGCGGAAAGTGCGTCGCTTGTGAGAGGTACAACCGTTGCTCGCTCACGCCGCCGTTGCTGGCAGGGTCCGCGACTTTGAGCGTGAGCAAATCCGTATTAACCCCGCCGATCGGACCGCCGGCGCTTTGCGTAAGTTCGCCTTTGACGTTGGCATAGGCCGCCACGATGTTCTGCGGCAATCCGTCGGGGATCGTGTAGCCGCGTAGCGAGACCGCACGTCCGTCATGAAGGTCGACTTTGAGGTGAATGCCGGAGAGAAACCCGCCCTGATGGCCGCTGACTTGGTCGCCACCGGCCCACACGCCGCCTGAGCCTTTGCCGGCGCCCGATTCGATCAGCGTCTTCGCGAAGTGCGGCTTGAGAAAGGAGTAGTCATAGACGCGGTCTTGCACGTCGGTCCCCTTGACCTCGTGTGAATGCAGCTTGAACGTGTACGAGGTCACTTGGGCGAACGCCGCGTTGAACGCGTCGATAGCCGCTGCGCTCTGCGCCGCGCGCGCGGCGTGCGGTGCAGCGAGGGCGACCAGCGCCGCCGCGATCAGGGCGAATGCGAGTTTCCGTTGGTGCATGAATCCTCCGTTATGATCCTATAGGTCCGACGCTCCGGCCGGTCCCGGCTCCTCGTAGAGCAGGGTGCCGTGTTTGCCTTCGACGCCGATGAGTACGTCGCACTTGGCGTCAGCGGCGATCTCCTCGATCGTGCGCCCGAGCGGTGCGCCGGTGTATTTGCCCTCTCGGAACGATCCGAGGATAATCAAGTTCGCTCTTTCGCGTTTGGCCAGATCGAGTACCGCCTGTCTGGTCGATCGCGACTTGATGATTTCCGTGCGCAGCGAGACGCCGCTGCCGATCGCGATCGATTCGGCGGCGCCGAGGGCATCGAGGGCCGCGCGTTCCTCGACCGCCATCTCGGCATCGGGCGGAAGCGAGTAGGGGACCTCGATGACGTAGATCGCCAGCAATTCCGAGCGTTCGCCACGCGCGAGCTTGGCCGCCAATGCCATCATATGCGTCGAAAGAATGTCGGCTGAGAAGACGACGATGATCGATCCGACCATTCGCTCGAGTTCGGTGGTCGCCTCTCGTGCAAGTTTTTGGATAAACGATGTCGGTGGATGTAGCATCCACCAGATCGTCGAGCCGATTGCAAACCCGATGAACAGCGCGATCAACGCACCAGCGAGCGTAATGTTGACGGTCGCATCATGGTAGATCACGAGCGCCGTTTCCCACCGTACATCGCGCGCAGACGAACGACGCCCAGCGCCATCATGGCTAGCCCGAGAATGATGCCGGTAAAACTGGCGGCGATCGGATAGTGCATCATCCTCGTAAGGATGTAGCCGCCGACAGCGATCATGGCAATGGCAAGCCCGGCGCGAACGGTACGCATCGTCCTACCCCGCGTCCGCGGTGCGGCGCTCGTCGCTCGCGCGAACGTTCGCAACATACTCGTCCATCAGTTCGAGTTCGCCGGCGCGCCGCAGGATCTCGATTTGCTCACTGCGCCAATCACGCTTGCGCGAACGGAAGAGCGGCAGACGTTTGCGCATGCGATAGGCAAAGTAAAGAACGATCCCAAACGCGATCCACGACGGACCGGCGATACGGCCGATCGGGTGAGTGATCAGAGTAAACGTCAGGATCGCGGTCATACCGATGAACCCGATCACCGCGACCAACGGAAACTCGACGCGCTCGCCTCGAAACCGCATCGGGATATTGATAGGAATCTTGAACTTGCGTGGACTCAGCGGATCGGTCAATCGCAGCGCCACGAGTGCAACGAAGACGAACGAATAGCTTGTCGCCGCGCCGAACGCGTAGAGGTCGCCAAGAAAATCGATCCCGCTCTCACCGTTGAAATGCTTGGCATAGAGTGCTGCCATTGCCGGACTGAGCGACGGCAAGGCGGCGAAGGTCACTTCGATCAGCGCAACCGCGGTAAAGACGACCAGTGAGATCATCGGCGTCCGGAAGCGGCCGTGGATGCGCTGGAATACCGACGGCAACAGACCGCCCGACGCCATCGCGTAGGCGATGCGCGAGCTGCCGAAGACGCCTGAATTCGCGGAGATCAGCAATAGGATAGAGCCAAGCACCGGCACGTAGAAGGCGGCGATCGCGCCCCAATATGGTACGTTACGTGCGATGAGCGCCACGGCTTTGCCATTGTTGTCGTTGTTGCCGAGCCACTGCCAGAGCATCTGCGCATGGCCATGTGCGTCGAGCGGAATTGGATGCCAGGTATGCATGCCCAGCGCCAAATTCGCGTACGAGAGCGCAAAAATCAAGATCGTCAGAATCAGCGCGGTCGAAGTTCGCGGAATGATCGAGGCCGGCCGCTGCGTCTCTTCGGCAGCTTGCGAGATCGACTCGAGCCCGACGAACGACACGATCGCAAGCGAGATCCCTTTCATGAGGTCGAAGGTCGAGGGCCAACTGGTCTGCATCGTGTGCACGAGCAGATCGGGGCTGAACGCAAAGAGAAAGCCGAGCGACAAGATGGCGGTTTCGCTAACCACGTCGAGCGCGCTCACGAATCCGTTGAACGCGGTCGACTCGCGAACACCGATGATGTTAAGAACGCACAGGCCGACGATCAAGCCGACGACCAGGATGAAGTGCGACCACGGATGAAAGGGTGCGCTGACCTGCGGGAGCAGTTCGCTCAAGTAGTCGACGCAGCTCCAGGTGAAGAGCGCGATGTCGATGGTGAAGTCGAGCAGCACCGCCCAGCCCGCGATGAAGCCGAAGATGTCGCCGAGGCCGCGCAACACGAAGTACTGACCGCCGCCGGCGACCGGATAGGTCGCGGCGAGCTCGGTGTACGCGAGACCAATGCAGACGTAGACGATGCCGGCGAAGAGGAACGCCACGTTTGATGCGCCCGCCGCGGCGCCCAGCACCAGCCCGAGGCCGACGAAGATGTCCGCGCCGACGTCGGAATAGCCCCAGGAGAACGAACCCCAGGGCGTGACGGAACGCCGAAGTTCCGGTTTTCGGTCGTTGCTCATCCTATGCTGTTAGAAAATGATCCCGATCGCAGTGCGTTCAAGGGCGTTGATCATATATTCCGTGTGAGCGTACTGTTCGTGCAGGCCGAATTCGTGAAAGATCCGTAGCGCCTCGTTGAGCCGGTTCACGCCGTCGCGCAACTCGTTGCGATCGCGTCGTCCGTCGGTTGCTTTTTGCAGCACCATCGTAGCGTACTTCAGCGCCGTCTTCGCGTACTCGACTTCATTGTTGATGGCGGAAAGCTCGTGCATCGCCGCGAGGTACGCATCTTTTGCCTCGTCGTAGTCGCGGCGTCGCGTAGCGATCATACCCTTGAGGACGTTTTCGAGCGCATCGCTGCGGTTGCGCGAACTTGCAAGTGCTCGATCGAGCGCTTGGCGCAACGTCGGGTCGGTGGTGGTGCCGCCCGAGGATGGCGAAAACGTCTTGAGGGGCTTGGTTTCGGACACGGCTGCCGCGAGCGTATGGGTCGCCGGCCCAAGCAGGCCTTGGATGTCGGCCATGAACTCGCTGGCGTTTTGAAAGCGGCGCCCCGGATCTTTTTCGATGGCGCGCATGATCACGATTTCGAGCGCTTCGGGAATGTTACGGTTGATCTCGCGCGGCGGCGTCGGTAAATCGTGTACGTGCGAGTACATCGTTGCAACGATATCGTCGCGGTCGTTACGGAAGGGCAGTGTGCCCGTGAAGATTTCGTACATCACGATGCCGACGGAATACAAATCGCTGCGCACGTCGGCCGGCTTACTCAAAAAGCGTTCGGGCGCGAGATACGAGATCGTGCCGACTATTTGCCCGGTACGCGTCGTTTGCGTCACTTCGCTGGCGCGCCGCGCCAATCCGAAGTCGGTAAGTTTCGTGTGCTTGCCGTCTTCGACGATCATGATGTTTGACGGCTTGATGTCCCGGTGAATGATGCCTTGCGAATTCGCGTACTCTAGCGCTTCGAGCACTTCGTAAATATAGCCTAATGCCTGCTTGTATCCAAGTTCGCCGCCCTCGAGCGCGGAGAGCGTCTTGCCGCGCACGAGTTCCATCACGATATATGAAATGCCGGCATCTTCACCGGCATCGTACACGGCCACGATTCGCGGATGATTCAACCGCGCCATCGCACGGGCTTCCATCAAAAGGCGTGCGTTGGTTTCGTCGGAACGCTCGATGAGCACCTTGACCGCAACGTCTCGACGCAACGTCTTGTCGAGGCCTCGGTAGGTGTCTGCGGTTCCGCCGCGTCCGAGTAGCTCGGCGATTTCGTAGCGCCCGCCGAGGGTCCGTCCTTGGAGTGAATCCACTAAGCCGTCGTGTCCATGAGGTCAGAAAGCGTTTCGATGCACGGCTATACGATTACCGTCTATGGTGACGATATCGAACCGAATCGTTGCGCTCGGGGCAACGATCTGGGCATAGTCCGATGCAATCAGACGTAGTTTTCGGCGTTTTCGCCGGTCTACTGCACTGAGCGCCGAGCCGAAGCGCCGGCCTTCGCGCCGTTTGACCTCCACGAACACGAGGGCTCCTCCCTCGACGCAGACCAGGTCGATCTCGCCACCCGGACCGCGGACATTGCGGGCCACGATCCGGTATCCGGCGCGAAGCAGGAAGGCCGCCGCCAGGTCCTCACCCTTGCGCCCCTTCCCACTCGAGCTCGAAGTTGTCACCCTCTTCCACTGCGTCGGGGTCTTGGGCGAACAAGAGTTCGAGTTGGGCCTCCCTCACTCGCCGGAACGCCGCCCGGTGATGGACGCTGGGACCGTGGAGGCGCAGCGCTGCGATGTGCGTCGGCGTGGCGTAGCCCTTGTGCTCGGCAAAGCCGTAGCGCGGGTCCTCGCGGTCGAGTTGCTCGAGCAACTCGTCGCGATAGACCTTGGCCAAGATCGACGCCGCCGAGACGACTGCGCACAACGCATCGCCCTTGATCAACGGCTCTTGTGGACGGTTGTACGAGCGGATGCGCACCGCGTCGGTGTAGAGGAAGTCAGGCAGCGCGCAGCCGAGCGCAGCGATCGCGCGCTCCATTGCCAGCACGCTCGCCCAATAGATGTTGAGGCGATCGATCTCCGCGACGCTTGCGAGCCCGATGCCGTAGCCCGTCACGCACGTTCTGATTTGCTGCGCGAGCTCGCGCCGGCGCGGCGGCGGCACGACTTTGGAATCGTTGAGCCCACGTAACATCAGCGGCTCGGAAGCAACGACGCAGGCGGCCACCACTGGACCCGCAAGCGGACCGCGGCCAACTTCGTCGACGCCGCCGATGAGGTGGAAGCCGCGTTCGCGCGCCGCATTTTCAAAGCGGTGCAAACGGTGCAGCCGGCGGCGCTCGCGCTCGTAGGCATTCTTGTGCTTACGCTGCTTGTTCGTCATTGTCGCCCGGAGCTTCGAGACTGATGCGCCCAAAGACTCCGTCGTTGAACGCCTTGATGTAGGCCTGCGCGGCGTTGTGCTCGTCGATCTCGCCGCCGCGGCGCACGAAGCCGCGCGCGCTTGCAAACGCGGCGAGATCGGGGACCGGCGTGCGCCCGCGGCTGCGCTGCGTAAGCCAACGATGGAACTCGACGCACACTTCGTAGGGATCGTAGCGCTCGCGCGGTACCGCCCCGATCAGGGCAAGCTTCCACTGCGCTTGCGCGCTAGGAATCTTAGGCACGAGAATGCCCGGCGTGTCCATCAGCTCGATGTTCGGGGCCAGCCGGAACCATTGCAGTTGCCGCGTGACGCCGGCGCGGTCTTCGGTCTTGGCTGCGCCACGGCGCAGCAGACCGTTGATAATTGACGACTTTCCCGAATTCGGCACGCCGACCACGATCACGCGCGAGAGACCGCTGCGCGCTTTCGCGCGCGCGGTAACAGCCGCGAGAATGCGCGAAACGCTCTGCTGGGCGCGAGCCTCGACGGCGATCGCTTCGCGCCCACCCTCCGCGAAATGTTCGATCCAGCGTTTGGTCGTTGCCGGGTCGGCCAGATCGTCGCGGCTCAGCGCGACGAGGCGTGCGCGGTCGCCGATGAGTTGGTCGAGCATCGGGTTGGCATCGCTGCGCACGGCGCGCGCATCGATGACTTCGATCACGATGTCGATCAGCTTGAGATAATCGGCGATCCGGCGCATCGCGCGGACCATGTGCCCCGGGTACCACTGAACGACTTTGTCGAGTTGCTCTTTCACAACGCGCCGATCGAGCCCAGCGGCCAAATTCCGGCCACGGCTTTCCCCAGTACCTCGCCGTCGGGCACGGCGCCGAAGACGCGCGAATCTTCGCTTACCGCGCGATTATCGCCGAGCACGTAGACACTCTGCGCCGGGACGGTCGTTTCGGGGATGCTGCGATCGTCGCCGTAGCGCACGTACGGCTCTTTTAGCGGCGTACCGTTGAGGTACACGGTTCCGCGATCGATCCGGATCCGGTCCCCGGGCAGCCCGATGACGCGTTTGATGTAAACCTCGGGCGTAATCGCTTCGTGCCGAAACGCGACGATGTCGCCGCGTTGCGGCGTGCCGAAGCGATATGCCAGGGTGTTGACGATGACGAATTCTCCGGAGCTCACGTGCGGCGACATCGAGGGCCCGGAGACTTGCCAAAATCGGATGAAAAATGCGGCGATCAGCGCGCCGAGGATCGCAAGTTGCAGCACGAGGCTCGCGAGCGAGCGCAGTTGCACGAACCGGACCACGGCTGACGATATTCGCGGCTATTTCAAGATTTTCATTTGGTCGAGCGGCCAGAAGATCAGAAACGCGCGGCCGGTGAAGCCGGCGCGCTCGCCCGCACGTGGACCGGTTGCGAACGTGCCGCCGTCTTGCGCGAAGCCCCAGACATGCGAATCTTCCGAATCGTTACGATTATCGCCCAGCATGAGAAAGCAGTTCGGCGGAATCGTATCTGGCGCTGTCCATTCCGATTTGGGCGGCACGTTGGCCTCCGACGGATCGAGTGCTCGCCAACCAAAACCGTCGTTGACCGAGATGCTATAGTTCGCAATCTTCAGATCGTAGTCGGGCTTTTGTGCGATATACGGTTCGCTCAAGGCGACGCCGTTGATGTACACGATGCCCTTGGTGATCGCCACGCGCTCGCCAGGCAGGCCGATCACGCGTTTGATGAAGTCATCCGGCGTCGGAATCGGCGGCGGAAAGACCACGACGTCGCCTTCGTGCGGCGGGTGAAAGCGGTACTCGAACTTGTCGACTAGCAGCACGTCATGCACTTCGAGCGTCGGCACCATCGAGGCTGACGGAATGTAGTACGTGCGCGCGACGAACGTGATGAGCAGCCACGCCGCCAAGCCGGCGTAGATGAACGGATCGAGATACTCGCGCGCGATAGCGATGCTGCGCCCATTCGACGCGGCCGTGACCGGTCGAATCGAGAGGGCAATTCGCGAAACCAGAATGATCGCGACCAAACCGAGAAGATCGTAAGGTGTCATAACACTTTCAAATGAGGCCAGATTATCATAAACGCGCGTCCGCTGAAGGCAGCTTGCCGTGCGAATCCCCACACGTGCGAATCGTCGGAATAATTCCGATTATCGCCGAGCACGAAGAAGAATCCGCGGGGAATTCGGTCGGGTGCTTGCCACTTTCCCCGCGGGGGAATGTCGGCCTGCGCCGGATCCAAGGCAACCCCGTTGACGTAGATCGAGTAGTTCCGGATCGCGAGATCGTAGTTCGGAGGCTGGTTTTCATACGGTTCGAGCAAGGCCTTGCCATCGCGATACACGGTACCGCCGGAGATTGCAATAGTGTCGCCCGGGGCGCCGATAACTCGCTTGATGAAGTCGTTTGGCTGACCCGGAATCGGCGGCATGAAGACCGCGATGTCGCCGTCCCGCGGCGGGTGCAGGCGATAGGCAAGCTGATCGATCAGGAAAACGTCCCCGATTTGCAGCGTTGGAATCATTGAGATCGACGAGATGTAATAGGTTCGGATGACGAAGACGACAAGCAGCAGCGCCACCAACCCCGCCACGATGATGATATCGAAGTAGCTTCGCAGCGCAGCAACGGCCGACGACTCTTCGTCGCCGGCCGTAAGAAGCTTAGTGTTCAGTGCCAGACGGGCGATCGCGAATACGGCGACCAAGCCCAACAGAACGAAGGCTGTCAGCGGTTTACTTGACCGCCTTCTTTTCCTTGATGCGCGCGGCTTTACCGATCTTCTCGCTGAGATAGTACAGCCGGCTGCGACGGACGATGCCGCGCTTGCTGACTTCGATCTTTTCGACGCGCGGGCTGTGCAAGAGGAACGTCTTCTCGACGCCGACACCGTGCGCGACGCGGCGCACCGTCACTGACGCGTGGGCACCCCCGCCCTTGCAGACCGTAACGACGCCTTCAAACATCTGCGTGCGTTCTTTGCCGCCCTCGACGACCTTGGAATAGACTTTGACCGTGTCGCCCGACCGAAAATCGGGGACCGATCCCTTGAGCTGCTCGCTATTCAATACGTCGATGACGTTCATGGCACAAATTCTCTATACGGCAGATGCAAATACGACAGGGCGTGGCCCCGCGACAACCTCGGGATAGTATCACGGGCCGCCCTCGTCGAGCAAGTCCTTCCGGCGGGCTGCGGTGCGGGCTCGGGACTGTTCCCGGCGCCACGCCGCGATCTTGGCATGGTCGCCGGAGAGGAGCACCTCAGGCACGGCGACTCCCCGAAAGACCGCCGGCCGCGTATAGCTGGGGTGGTCGAGCAGCCCATTCGCGAAGGATTCCTGCGCCGCCGATTCCGGGTCGATCACGCCTGGGACAAGCCGTGCGGTAGCGTCGAGGATGGCCAGGGCCGCTAGCTCGCCGCCGGTGAGCACGAAATCGCCGACCGTAAACTCCTCGACGGGATAGAGCGCGGCCAGGCGTTCGTCGATGCCCTCGTAATGGCCGCAGACCAGGATCAGGCGATCGAGTGCCGCAAGCTGCTGCGCCTCCGCGTGCCTGAACGCGCGACCGCCGGGCGTCGGGAGCACGATCGTGCGTCGCTCGTCCAGCGGAGCCGACGCGATAATCGCGTCGAGCGCGCGCGCCAGCGGTTCGATTCGCAATACCATGCCGGCGCCGCCGCCGAACGGCGCGTCATCGGCACGTTCGTTTCCCTCCAGCGCGTCGAGTAAATGATGGTAGTGGATTGCGATCGTCCCCGCTTCGACCGCGCGTCCGACGATCGAAAGCCCGATGAAGGGCGCAAAGACCTCCGGAAAGAGCGTGACGACGTCGATGGTTAGCATGGGTGCCCGTGAGTTCTTGGGGTCGCAGGGGTGGCCCCGCCGGAAGCCAAGGGAGGCTCACGTATGGCAGAGACCGAGCAGATCTTCCTTTCAGATGAGGTCTTGGCATTTATGCGTAATGCGGCTCGTCTTGCCGGCGCGTTGCGCGAACCGTTCATTACCGTGCGAACCCTGCTCGTTGCGCTGTTGGAAGAACCTACGCTCGGTCCGTCGCTTGAAGAAGTGCTGCCGCGCGAGAAGCTCGAGAGCTACGAACTCCCCGAAGATGCGGGTGTCCGTCTGACCGCCTCGCGCGTGCCCGAGCCCAATGCGCAGGCGGGCGAACGGCCGGCCCTGCTGCGCTTCAACACGCTAGCGTTCAAAGTGCCCGACGGCAGCCGAAGCGTATGGCTCAGCCGCGAAGCCTTCAACGTCTGGAACGAGGCTGCCAAGCGCGTCCCCGAGGGCGAGAAATTCTTGCCCAAACACGTGGCTTTCGGCATAGCGGCGGACGCGATTCGTTCACCCGGCGTACTTGCTGCGATGCATGTATCACCCGGCGACGTAACGGACGTCTTGTTGAAGCTTTAGGTCTTGGACGCCTCGACCGCGGTGAGTTCCTCGAGATATTCGAAGAGCTGCGGCAGCGTAATCTTTTCGAGCGCCGTCATTTCCTTGATGCGATCGGCATCTTCGCCTTCATCGCGAATATAACAGCGCGTTTCGACGCCGTTCTCGCTCTCGCTGATGAACGACACGGCAAAACCGCGGCCTGGCATCTCATCGTAGATGCGCATCGTCTGCGGATTGAGAATTTCGATTGAGTGCGCCGCGTGATTTGCGTCGAAGATCAAGATCTTGAGGTGCTCGTAGTTCGTTACTTCGATCGAACCAACGACGAAGACGTTCTTAGCGGAAAAGAATTCGTGACCGCGCTTGCTCCGACTCGAGACTTCGTAGAAGACTCGGTGGGCGACGAAGCGGCTGAGGATCTTACGGAGGGTCGCCAGCGAGGCGAGCGTTTCGGTACGATTGCCCCGCGTGTAGATAATCTTCACGGCGGACTCGCCTGCTTGCACAGGTTCGGCAGGGGTTCCTCCTTGGCGCCGCTTTTTGCTCGCCGGATGCCCCCGCTCCGCTCGCCTTTGCCTGTTTAAGCTCGCGTCGCAGGGGCACGCCGCCGTGCAGCAAGCGGAGCCGCGTCCTCACATGCGAAGTAGCCGGAGAAAATGTTTTCTGTACCTGACATTATGGTGGTCTCCGTGCTCGCGCTGCTGCTCTTTGGCCCCGATCAGTTACCCAAGGTCATGCGCCAGGCGGGGCGCGTGATGCGCGAGGTTCAGAACACGTCGCACTCGTTCATCGCCGAGATGGAGCGCGCGGCCGACGTCAGCGACACGAAGACCATGCCACCGCCCATGCCGCCGTCGCCTAGCGAGATTCGGCCCCCGACAGACGACGCCAAAGGCGTATGACGGCGCGCACGTAGGCGCGCGTTTCGGGGTACGGCGGTACTCCGCTATAGCGGTCAACCGCGCCGGCGCCCGCGTTATACGCGGCGATCGCGTCGATGGTCGCATCTTCGCGATCGAGCTGCGCGTAGTGTGCGAGCAGTCCGCGTAAATGCACCGCAACGCCGTGAATGTTCTCGAGCGGGTCGTCGGGATCGACGCCAAGCCCGGCGGCCGTTGCCGGCATGAGCTGCCCGAGTCCGCGCGCGCCCGCGTGTGAGACGGCGTCATCCCGCCACGACGATTCTACGGCAATAAGCGCGACGAGCAATCGCGCGTCGAGGCCCTGCGCATCGGCTTGTGCGATGGTCGTGCGCGCAAGCAGTGCAGCGCGATCGTTCGCCAGCGAGGGATTGAAGAGTTGCAGCGCGTGCGCGTAGAGCGCGACCATAAACGCAAACTGCCGCATGCACTATGCAGTGCCCGCGGCAGTGTTATCTTGGGACAAAGTATTTAGAAAGGCTAAATGTTGAAGTTTTGGCGCAGTTCGGTAATGCGCTGTGCGACCAGCGTGCGTACCTGCGCGTGGAGCCGTTCCTTTTGTTCGTCCGGCAGCCGACGATAGACCATGTAGCCGGCCGCCGAGACCAAGCCGCCCAGCAGGCCGATGAGCATCGCCTTGCCCACTTCATTCTCGCCCGCTTCGGCATTTGGCTCGCCGCCGAAAGCACCTTGATACCCATTGCCGGCGGAGTTAGCGCCCGACCACTGTTGATCCGGCGGGGTGGTACGAAACGAGTCAGACATAAAAATCTCCTTCGGTACGTTGCCTATCTTACCCGGTTTGCGTCGCCCGAGTTGCATGCGCGTGCTGGGGATATTGCCGGGCGATCTGCGCGATCGCGAGCTCCGCGGTCGCCATGATGGCGACTACCGCTGCGTCGTCGCGGTCGCGCTCGGGAATCCTCACGTCGAGATTGCCGGATTCCATTGTTGCGCCGGTGTCGATTTTCGCATGCTCCTCGAGTCCGGCGCGCGCCGCCTGCAAAATCGCAGAAATGGCCGCGCACACGAGCGAGTACTCGTCCGAGCTGGTCTGCGGAATCTCCACGTGCCCAGACGCAAAAAACCGGGATAGCCGCTCGCGGCCGTCCCGGTAGAAGGTCACCTCAACCATGGCTTTGGCTAAAGCGTGATCTTGGTAATTTTGACTTCGGCAAAGCGCTGGCGGTGGCCATTGAGCTTGCGGACGCGCTTTTTTGCTTTATAGCGGAAGACCAGGATCTTCTTGTCCTTGGCCTGGCGTACCACGGTGCCGGTCACGGTCGCGCCTGAGAGGGTCGGGGCGCCGACCTTGACGTCGCTGCCGGTGCTCGCGAGCACGACCTGGTCGAACGTGACATCCGCGCCGGCCTCGAGATCGACGAGATCGGTGCGAATGATATCGCCTTCCGCGACGCGCACTTGCTTGCCGCCGGTCTGAATGATCGCGTACATAACCGAGTTACAGTACCAGGGGCCGGGGCTGGTGTCAACGGCATTCGCCGCCTAGGGCGCGAGGGTGAGCCGGTCTACGGCCGCCCGGTCGACGGCCGCCGTCGAGTAGGGCAGGGGGAGTAGCCGCCCGGCGACCCAGTCGGCGGCTTCGTCCGTATAGTGCCCACTGCCGGGGCGTCCGGACTCGCCTTGCGGAATCGTGATGCCGCCGGCGTCCCAGTTGCCGATGTCCCACACCGCGCGAAAACTCTGCGAAAATCCTTTGTTCTGCACGTGCACGGTGAACGCGTCGCCGTCGCCGGGGAACCTCGTGCCGTCCAGAAACGACATGCCCAGGCCCGCGAGAGGATGTTCGACTCGCACCGCGCCGGCGATACCCCACGGTTGCGGCGACGGATCGCCAACCGCCGCGAGCGCGGTGACCGCTCCCGGTCGCGTGCGCGACCCAATCATCGCTTTGGTCATCCCCCTGAACTCGCGCACCAATGCCAGGCGCAGATGGTAGACGGCAGTTGCGTCGGTCGAATCGGGCGTGAACCGTCCGTCCCATGCCAACAGCGCCGGTACGTAAGACGCGAGCTGACGTTCGCAGACCGACAGCACGTCCATCTGCATCGCGGCGAAATAGTCGACATCGTAGGTCTTGCGCGCGCGCAGCAGTTGGGCGACGCGATAGGCGCGGCACGGCGTCGCAAACGAGGCGCTGAGGCGATACGGATACGACGGGCCGTACATCTTATTGTTCGACGTCCACACGATTGCGTCGCGCGAGGGCGCAACGTGCGGCAATTTATCGAAGGGCACGTTTGGATATTGTTTGGTAAGGTCGCTTGCCGGATGAATGTTACGCGACCAGAGTGGGTCGTCGGGAATTTCGCCGCCTAACTGATAGGCAACGCGACCGCTCACGTCCGCCAGCACGAAATTCTGCGTTGGACCGGGGTAGCGGCGCAGGGCAGCAAGCGCGTCTGCAATGCTGCGTGCGCGGCCGAGCTCGTCGAACGCGACGAAGGGTGAGCGCGGATTTTCGTACGCATTCCAGCGCACCAGCACGAAGCGCGGTTGACCGCGCACCATCACGTCGGTGCCGAACTCATGCGCGCCGCGGTAGTACCTTTTGGTAACGCTACGCCCGACTCGCATACGAAACGTCTCGGTTTGCCAATCCGCCGCATCGAGTGACGACGGTGGATCGAAGAGGCTCAGTGCGGTCACCGTGCCGTTGGTCGCGCCCCACGCGAGGCGATCGTTGTGGCCCAGCGTTACGCCCGGCGTACCGGCCAGCGTCGCGCCCGCCACGTGAAAGTCCGGTGACTGCAGGTCGACGAGATACCACACGCCGGGAATGCCGAGGTGCAGATGCGGATCGTTGGCAAGCAGCGCGCGGTTCGTTGTGGTGTGCGCGGCGCCGGCTGCCCATTCGTTGCTACCGATCGGCGGACGCGTGTCGAGCAGACTGCGAATCAACGCCGCGCGTGCAGTGTTCGCGTCGCAGTGCGCCGGGTCGGCAATACGCGCGAGACCCTCCGTCACGGGCGCATCGAAACATGGATCGGTCAGCAGCGGTTCGTTTCCAATGCGTGCGGCGATGTCGTTCCAATTATCGGTGAGATCGAGGACCGTCGCGAATGAAACGGCGAGCGTATCTTGGGGCCGCCACGGGGTCATGTCGTAGTCGAGGATGCGAAACTCGACCGGCGTCGGCTCGCGCTTTGCCGCGGCATTGATGCCGTCGGTGAAGGCTTGGATCAGCGTGCGCTCGCGACCGCTCAGGGTTTGCCATTGCCGCTCGACGATGGCGCGCACCGGCACGACGCGCGCGGCCTCGTCGGACCGCAGTCCGGCGCCGCCGAGGATTTCGGAGAGATCGCCATAGACGAAACGGCGTAACAAATCGAGTTGAAAGAGCCGGTCTTGTGCTTCGACGTAGCCCTCGGCAAAGAACAGATCGTGATCGTTCGCCGCGCGGATATGCGGTACGCCCCGCCCGTCACGAAGAATTTGCAGCGGAGCGCGCACGCCGACGCCGGCAATTGTGCCCTTGACGGTCGCGGTCGAATGCATCCCGACGGCAACGTTGCCGGCGTAGAGCGCAAGAAGGACGATCGCGGCAGCGACGACGATGCCGATGGTCCCAAGAATGGTGCGCATCAGAGCTCCAGGTAGAGCATTCCGTCGCGCTCGACGACGATGTACGTGACAACCGGCAGGATGGCCGGCATCGTCGCTGCGCCCGTGCGCACGTCGAACGTCGCGCCGTGTCGCGGACACACGGCACAGTAGCCTTCGAGCATGCCTTGATCGAGCGGGCCGCCGTCGTGCGTGCACACGTCATCGATCGCGTAAAACGAACCGCCGACGTTGCACACGAGAATCTCGTTGCCGTCCAAGTTAAAAGGCCTGCTGCGGCCGGGCGGGATGCCGGCGGCTGCGCCGAGGAGTTGTTCCATCACTGGCCGACTTTGTGGCAGGGCGCAAGGTTCCTCGGATCGGGCAGTCCGACTATGTGAAAGACGAGGCCGGGGCCGACAGTAACGTTCTTTCCGTGCCGCATGTCGTTGACCGCGGTGCGCACGATTCCGGGGACGGGAAGATAGCCACTCGCGGCTTCGGTGATCGTCGCTGCCGGCGCCCAAATCGAGGTGTCGCGCGGATCCGCCATGACCTCAAGGATGCGGTTGCCGTAGATGAGTTCGCGCATCTCGAGCACGATCGATCCATTGCGGTCGTGGCCGCCGGCTGACGTCACTTCGCGCACGACGCCGTAGCCGATCGTGTTCTCAGGGACGAGAACGTCGTCGATGCGTGCCGTGATCGTGATTTTAAAACGAAAGGGCATTCCCATGTAGGCCGTCGCCGAATCGATCTTGTCGACCATCGTCGCGGGGATGGCCGCTTCGCAGATGACGTCGTAGGCATCGACCGGAGCGGGCGTTAGAAGTACGCACGCTACCGCAACGAGTGGGGCCGCAGCTTTAGCCGACGGCGCCTTCCATCTCCATCTTGACCAGGCGGTTGAGTTCGACGGCATATTCCATCGGCAACTCTTTGACGAAGAAGTCGAAGAACCCGTTGACGATCATCGCGGTCGCATCGGCTTCGGAGAGGCCGCGCGACATCGCATAGAAGAGCTGATCCTCGCCGATCTTCGAAACGCTGGCTTCGTGTTCCACCGTCGAGCGCTGTTCGTGGATCTTCATCGTCGGCTTGGTGTCGCTCGCCGACTGGTCGTCCATGATCAAGGCGTCGCAGCGCACGCGCGTCTTCGCGCCAACCGCGCCGGGGAAGATCTCGACTAGTCCGCGGTACGTCGTCTTGCCGCCGTGCGCGCTAACACTCTTGTTCGTAACCACCGACGTGGTATTCGGCGCGGCGTGAATGACCTTCGCGCCGGCGTCTTGATGCTGGCCTTCGCCGGCAAACGCCATCGACAGAATCTCGCCGCGCGCACCTTCGCCCATCAGGTAAATCGACGGGTACTTCATCGTAAGCTTGGATCCGATGTTGCCGTCGACCCATTCGACCGTCGCGTTCTTGCGCGCGATGGCGCGCTTGGTCACGAGGTTGTAGATGTTGCGGTACCAGTTCTGGATCGTCGTGTAGCGAATCGAAGCATCATCGTGCGCCACCAACTCGACGACCGCACTGTGCAGCGAGGAGGTCGAAAACTTCGGCGCGGTGCAGCCCTCGATGTAGTGGATCTTTGCGCCCTTGTCCGCGATGATGAGCGTCCGCTCGAACTGGCCCATGTTCTCCGCGTTGATACGGAAGTAGGCTTGGAGCGGCATCTTCACTTCGACACCCGGCGGCACGTAGATAAACGATCCGCCGGACCAGACCGCCGAATTGAGCGCCGAAAATTTGTTGTCGGCGATGGGAATCACCGTCGCCAGATACTCACGGACGATGTCGGGATATTGCTTGACCGCCGTGTCCATATCGCAAAACAGCACGCCCTGCGCGTCGAGTTCTTTGCTGACATTGTGATAGACGACTTCCGATTCGTACTGAGCGGAAACGCCGGCCAGAAACTTGCGCTCGGCCTCGGGAATGCCCAGGCGATCGAACGTGCGCTTGATATCGTCGGGTACGTCGTCCCACGAACGCTCCGTCTTGTCGGTCGACTTCACGAAGTAGCGGATGTCGGCGAAGTCGATCGCGTTGAGCAGCTCGGTGTCGCCCCACGTCGGCATCGGCTTGCTGATGAAGATCTCGTAGGCCTTGAGACGGAAATCGCGCATCCAGTCCGGCTCGTTCTTCATCGCACTGATGCGCTCGACGATCTCGCGCGTCAGCCCCTTGTCCGACTTGAAAACGTAGTTTTCTTCCGTGTCGTGGAATCCGTGGCGGTAATCCTCGGAAACGGGGAGCTGTACAGGCGTCGTCATGGCTCTCTGAGGGTATCACGCCTCCCCCTATAGTCAAGATTCTGAAGTGGTAGCTTCATTATCTTTGGCCCTTCCAGGCGCCCTGGCGGGCGCTCCTCAGGATGACATATTAAGGACTTCTTATCCCAAAGGGGTTTACAGGGGGGGTCTGGGGCGATATTATGTTCGCCGGACCTGGGGTATCGAGCTTGGGTTAACCCCCGAGCGGTAGGTCCACGGTGGGGGTAGGCGCGCCCTTTTCGCGCCATCGCGATGAATCGCCCGTGCACCGAAAAGCGCCGGCAAGAGTTCGTCGATAGGTCGGGGACGTGACGCTGCACAGCAGGCGCCAGCCGACAAGTCCGGAGGTGGGATTCCCCCGAGGTCTAGGAGAGCGGAAAAATTGAAGGCACTCGGTACGCACATTGTGTGTGAACTGTCCGGCTGTGATGCCGCGGCACTCACCGACGTCGATGCGGTCCGCGAGATGATGATCGGAGCGGCAAGCGCATCGCGCGCCACCATTATGGAAGTTGCGTTCCATCGGTTCGAACCGCAAGGTGTCTCAGGGGTGGTCGTTCTCGCAGAGTCGCACATCTCGATCCACACGTGGCCGGAGACCGGCTACGCCGCGATGGATTTTTATACGTGCGGTGACCACACCGATCCATGGCTGGCATGTGAATTTGCGGCCAAAGCACTGAGCGCAAAGACGATGCTCACGACCGAAGTCAAGCGCGGGATCGCGCAACCCGGCGGAGCATTCACCCACGCCGTCACGCGAGATCACGAGACGACCGCGCTCTCCGCGTAGGTTACCTCAGGCGGAATCGCAAAAGGCCGTTGCACCTGCAGCGGCTTTTTCAGTTTCGTCCCAGTATTGCAAGGGAAACTCTCGACATGCGCACTTCGATCGTCGGAACCGCTTTTGTTCTTGCTTGTTTGGCTATTGCCGCAGGGTGCGGCGGCGGCGGGTCGTCGCCCTCGACGTCAGCGACCGCAACGCCGACGTCCTCACCGACGACCGAACCGACGGGACCCCCATCGACCTCCGCACCGATCAGCACCGCAACGGCGGGTGCTGCGAGCGTTGCAAACGGCGGATATGCAGTTTACGTCAACTTCCCGGCCGCGACGTCTGGAACCGCGACGATGGCGATGTCTGGGTCCACGACCGTGGGAAGCAATCCGCCGGGTATCACGGCGTTCACTGCGTCAGGGGCAACGAACCTTATCTACGTGACGTTCCAGCCAAGCGCGACGGTGACGCTCCCGTCGTATCCGCAATTCCAGCTTCAAATTCCGGCCGCGCAAGCGCCGCAAGGGTACAATTTCTGGGGCGCGATCTATACCAACGATTCGACGTTCCCCGGCTATAACGCGTGGTCCGCGCAGTTCCTTGGCCCTGCGTCCGCCTCGGGCCAGACGCTGTACTTCCCGGCTCCAACCACGCCGCTGACGTTCACCGCACACGACTACTACGTGTTTGCGCTCTACGACGTACCGGCGTAGATAGCGCCGAAAACGAAAAAGGGCGCTCCCGCGGGGGCGCCCATTTCTTTTCGCGAAATCGCCAGCCCGCAATGCCGAAGACCGAACACTGGCAGTGGTACGTTGAGGAGTCCGCTCCCACCGAAGCCCACCACCACGCGATCGAGAATGTCTACTTCTCGGGCCACTCTGATTTTCAGCAAGTGGCGGTAATCTCCACGCCGGTTTTCGGTAAGATGCTGATCCTCGACGGCGACACCCAGAGTTCGCAGGGCGACGAGAAAATCTACCATGAATCGCTGGTGCATCCGGCTCTGGCCGGCGCGGCCGACCGCAGCGGAGTGCTGATCCTCGGCGGCGGCGAGGGCGCGACGTTACGCGAAGTGCTGCGCAACCCGGACGTGAAGCGCTGCACGATGGTCGACATCGACGGCCTGGTCGTCGATCTTTCCAAAAAGTATCTCCCCGAATGGGCCAACGGCGCATTCGAGGACCCGCGTGCGCACGTCGTGATCGGCGATGCGCTGGCCTACATGCGCGAGCACGATGAGCGCTACGGTGTGATCATCTCCGATCTCACCGAGCCGCTCGAGGACTCACCGAGCAACTTCCTCTTCAACGAAGAAGTGTTCCGCTTGATCAAGTCGCGTTTAACTGACGGCGGCATCTACGTGCTGCAAGCCAGTACCGCGGCCTTCAATAATTACTCGCTGCACTGCAAGATGTCGCGCACGTTGCGCCGTCACTACAAGCACGTGACGTCATTCTTCCAGTTTGTGCCGGCGTTCGACACCGATTGGGCATTCTTGGCCTGCAGCGACAGGGTGGATTTAGCGGAGCTCGATCGGGCCACGATGGATGCCTACTGCAAGACGCTGCACGGCGAGAACTTCTTCTACGACGGGGAGACCCATCGCCGGCTTTTCTCGCTCCCACTCTACCTGCGTCGTGCGTTGGCGGCCGATGGCCCGGTTTTCTAAGGACCGCATGCATCCCGACTTCACTTCGGCGCCGCACCGCTGGGAGAAGGAGAAGTCGCACTTCGTCGCGCTGCTCGATCTCAAGCTGGAGAGCGTCGAACACGGCAAGGCGACGATGCGCATGCCGTATCGTCCCGAAATAGCCAACGGGACCGGTGCGGTCCACGGCGGTGCGATCGTGAGCTTGTGCGATACCGTGTTTTACGTTGCGCTTTCATCGATCTATGGTCGCGAACAAGATACCGTCACCGTCTCGCTGCAGTGCAACTTCCTTGCACCGGCGCTGCCGCCGCATGACCTCATTGCCGAGGCGCGCGTACTGCGCGCGGGCCGTCGCATCTGCTACGGCGAGGTCGAGGTCAAGAGCAACGGCAAGCTGGTTGCGCACACCACGCTCAATTTTCTCAACACGTACGCCGAGGAGGCGCCAAAACCATGAGCACGTCAACCGGTTTGCGCCGCACGGCGCTCTACGACGAGCACGGCAAGCACGGCGCACGCTTGGTGCCGTTCGCCGGCTTCGAAATGCCGGTGCAGTATTCGAGCATCCTTAAAGAGCACGACGCGGTTCGGCATCGCGCCGGCCTGTTCGACCTTTCGCACATGGCGCAATTCGTGCTCGAAGGCCCAAACGTCGCGCCGTGGGCTGAGACGCTCACGATCAACGCAGTCGACACGATGAAGCCGATGCAGGCGCGCTACAATATCTTTTGCAATGCGCAGGGCGGCGCGCACGACGACACGATTTTCTATCGTTTGAGCGAGCGCTGGCTCTTGGTCGTCAACGGCGCGAACGCGGAGAAGATGTGGACGCACCTCAACGCCAATCTTGCCGCGGGCGTTCGCCTCGAGAATCTCCACGGACGCAACGCGCTCATTGCGATTCAAGGTCCCAAGGCGCTGGCAATGCTGCAACCGCACGTCAACGTCGATCTTGCCGGCGTAAAGTATTACTTCGCCGCCGAGGGCGAGGTGTACGGCCGTCCGGCGGTCATCGCACGCACCGGTTACACGGGCGAGGACGGCTTCGAGCTCTTCGTATTCGGCGAGCATGCCCCCGAGATTTGGAGCGCGCTGCTGCGCGATAATGGGGCGGCGGGACTGGAGCCGTGCGGCCTCGGCGCGCGCGACGTGCTGCGCTTGGAAGCAGGCATGCCGCTCTACGGCCACGAGCTCACCGAAGCGATCACGCCGGTGCAAGCCGGCCTGCAGTGGGCGCTCAAAACGAGCAAGCCGGAGTTCATCGGGCGCAACGCACTGGTCGAGCAGTTGCACCGCGACGACTACTCCCGTATTGCCGGCTTGATCATGAAGGGCCGGGCACCCGCGCGCGAAGGCTATGCGGTCTACTTTGAGGGAAAACCGGTAGGCGAGATTCGCAGCGGTTCGGTGGCGCCGTCGGTCGGCGGCCAAAATATCGCGACCGCGCTGGTTCCCAAAGCGGCTGCAACCGAGGGTACGACGCTCGAGGTCGACATCCGCGGAACGCGGCACGAAGCAACCGTCGTGCCTCTACCTTTCTATAAACGTTCGAAGTAAGGAGCATTGAGCGTGGCGCAACCCGAGAACCTGTTGTACAGCAAAGAGCACGAGTGGGTGAAGTTCGACGGCGAGACGGCCACGATCGGCATCACCGACTACGCCCAGAATTCGCTCGGTGACATCGTATATGTCGAGCTCCCGCGAGTCGGCAAGCAGATCGAGCAATTCGGCAACATCGGGGTGGTGGAATCGGTGAAGGCCGTTTCCGATCTCTTTACGCCGGTCGGGGGCGAGGTTCTCGAGATCAACGGTATTCTGGAAGCCGATCCGGCCGCAGTCAATCGCGATCCGTACGGAGCGGGCTGGCTGTTCAAAGTGAAGCTCAAGGACGTAGGCGAAAAGAGCAATCTTCTTTCCGCCGGTGACTACGAAAAGATCGCGCACGACTAGGATGAAACGTATTTTTGGGGTGCCCTCGGGGAGACTCATGCTTAGCACCCACGATAAATGCACCCCGTGGGTTGGGGGCCCCACGAAGTGGGGGGCGCGTAGCCTAGGGCGGAGCGCCTTCTAAAATGTATACGCCGCACACGGACGCTGATATCAAGGCGATGCTCGCCGCGATCGGCGTTGGATCGCTCGACGATCTGTTGCAAGTTCCTGACTCGATCGCGCTGAAGGCGCCGCTCGATATCGTGCCGGCACTGCCCGAGTACCAAATCGCGCGGCGGTTCGAACACTTCGCGGCAAAGAACACCGGCGTCGACTTCACCTCGTTCCTTGGCGCGGGCTCCTATCGGCACTTTGCGCCGGCGGCGATTGCAGCGCTCGCGATGCGCGGGGAATTCCTCACTGCGTACACGCCCTATCAGGCCGAAGTCTCGCAGGGCTACCTGCAAGCGATCTACGAGTGGCAGACGTACATCTGCTTGCTCACCGGTATGGATATTGCCAACGCCTCGGTCTACGACGGCGCTACGGCCCTAGCCGAGGGCGCGATCATGGCGCTCAACGCAAATGGGCGCAAGAAAGTGCTCGTGTCGCGCGCGATCGATCCCAATTACCGCGCCGTCCTGCGGACCTATTGTGACGGGCTCGACGTGCAGGTTGACGAAATTCCCGTTACGGCCGAGGGCACGACCGATCTCGCGAAGCTAGCTACCGAAGTTGCATCAAAAGAGTACGCCTGCGTCGCGCTGCAATCGCCGAACTTCTTCGGCAACGTCGATACTCTCTCGAGGGCGGCGCTCGAAGCGGCGAACGCAAGCGAAACCGTGCCGATCGCGGTCATCAGCGAGGCAATCGCGCTCGGCGCGCTCGCGCCGCCGGCATCGTGGGGCGCGCAGATCGTCGTCGGCGAAGGGCAGAGCTTCGGCGTGGCGATGGCTTACGGTGGCCCGTACGTCGGGTTCATCGCGACGACGAAAGAGCATTTGCGCCGCATTCCGGGCCGCCTCGTTGGGAAGAGCGTCGACGGCCAAGGCCGTACGGCGTATGTGTTGACGCTGCAGGCGCGCGAGCAGCACATCCGCCGCGAACGCGCGACCTCGAACATTTGCACCAATCAGGCACACTGTGCGCTGATCGCAACGATCTACCTTGCGTTGATGGGGAAGATCGGACTGCGCGACGTCGCGGCGCTCAATCTCGCGCGCTCGCGCGAACTGGCGACGGCGGTTTCGAAGGTCGACGGGGTCGACCTAAAGTTTACCGCGCCGTTCTTCAACGAGATCGTGGTCGACGTGCATCAGCCGGCGCGCGGTGTGCTGGCAAAGTTGCAGGAGCGCAAGATTCTCGGCGGCGTCGATTTGGGGCGCTGGTATCCAGAGCTCTCGACCTGCATCTTGATGAACGCAACGGAACTCACCACCGCCGCGCAGATCGGCCAACTCGCAACTGCTCTCGGAGAGATCGTTCGTGTCCACGCCAGCGTTTGATCGTACCGCCAGCCCCTTGATTTTCGAGCTCGGCCAGGACGGGCGCGCCAACCGCTACGTCGAGGAAGGACCGCCGCTCGAGCAATTCCTTCCAAAAGACGTATTGCGTGCCGATCTGCCGCTGCCGGACAACAGCGAGCTCGACGTCGTGCGTCATTTCACCAAGCTTTCGCAGCGGACGTTCGGCATCGATCTTGGCTTTTATCCGCTCGGCTCGTGCACGATGAAGTACAACCCGCGCATCAACGATGCCATGGCGACCAAACGCGAGTTCGCGCAGTTGCATCCATACACGCCCGACGAGCTCGCCCAGGGCGCGCTGCAAGTTATGTACGAGCTCGAGCGTTCGCTGGCGTCGCTCTTCGGCATGGCGGCATTCTCACTCAATCCGGCAGCCGGCGCGCATGCCGAACTCGCTGCGCTCTTGATCGCCAAGAAGTACTTCAGGGATCGGGGCGAGACCAAGCGCGATAAAGTGATCGTGCCCGACACGGCGCACGGAACGAACCCGGCGTCGGCCGCGATGTGCGGCTTCAAAGTGATTTCGCTGCCGAGCGACGAGCGCGGCCGCGTCAGCGTCGACGAGATCGAAAAGGTGCTCGGGCCTGATACCGCCGTGTGCATGATGACCAACCCGAATACGCTGGGGTTATTCGAGGACCACATCGCCGAGATCGCTGCGGCCGTCCACGATGTCGGCGGCTTGATGTACTACGACGGCGCCAACGCGAATGCGATCATGGGCAATGTACGTCCGGGTGACATGGGCTTCGACCTCATGCACCTCAACACGCACAAGACGTTCACGATTCCGCACGGCGGAGGCGGCGCGGGTCACGGTCCGATCGGTGTCGCGGCGCATTTAGTCGAGTACTTACCGACGCCGGTCGTCCGTGCCGTTCCCAACAGCGGGACGGGCGCTCCATCCGACGGCTTTACGTTCTCGCTCGATTTCGATCGGCCCAAATCGATCGGACCGATGCGCTCGTTCTGGTCGAATTTTGCGCACGCGGTGCGCGCGCTGGCGTACATCTACGCCAACGGCGGCGACGGGCTCAAGCGCGTTTCGCAACTGGCCGTGCTCAATGCGAACTACGTGCGCGTGAACGTTGCGGAGTTCCTCGAGACGCCCTATCCGGAGATCTGCAGGCACGAGTTTGTCGCTTCGGCGCAAGAGTTGAAGAAAGAAACTGGCGTCAAAGCGCTCGATCTGGCAAAAGCGTTGCTCGATCACGGTATGATGGCGCCGACGATGTACTTCCCATTGATCGTACCCGAGTGTTTGATGATCGAGCCTACCGAAACCGAGTCGAAGGAAACGCTTGACTATTTCGTAGCGGTGTTACGCGAGATCGTCGACGAGGCAAGGACGAATCCCGAGGCACTCTTCGCGGCGCCGGTCACAACGGTCGTCGGTCGCGTCGACGAAACCCGCGCCGCTCGCCAACCAGACTTACGTTGGGAGCCTGCGTCCACAACATAAGGTGTGGGCACATAACTTGTCATCCCGAGCGTAGGCGCGAAGCGCCGTAGTCGAGGGACGGACGCAACTAGCGCAAGAGCATTGCTTTAGCGCGCGGCGTGGCACCTATCGATAACAGCCATGATTGCCGGCGTTACTTGCGTCTCGGCTTCTTGCTCGGCTTGAATTTCAAGAGCTAGCTGTTTCGGTAAACTGACTCGGATCGCGGTCGGCCCACCGGACGGGCAATCTACCGGGTCGCATTGCGAAGCAAGGTCCATAGTTGCGTTCGACGCGCTAGTCGCCCACAAGAGATTCAATGCGCGACGCTGCCCTGCCGCGACGTCTTCTAGCCGTTCTCTGGCAATCGCAAGGGCTTGCTGATCGGCGGTCACCGGACGATCGGGGAATGCGCGAGGGTTGCCCAGCAGCGCATCGATTCTATCCAGATTCTCCGAAAGAATGTGGACCAATTGACTCATCTGAACGTCGCGCAGTGGGTGATGGATCGGCAGAAGGCGTTGCGCATATGGCGACGAGAGCGGCGGCTAGGATCATGTAGCACCTACCGTGAGTCTAGAGGGTACCACGCTTTGAATATTGCCGCCGTGACCGACGCTACGCTGACTCTTGTTGGCGAGTCTCGTTGCCCGATAACGCGTGGAAGAGCGTGCTGCGTTCAGCGGTGAGATTGGCGTCGCGGTTCCGGCGTTTATGTGGCGGAACGGTGATCTCGAGCGCGATGCGTGACGGCGATCCGCCGAGCACGACGATGCGACCCGCCAGATAAAGCGCTTCTTCAATATCGTGCGTCACCAGAATCGCCGTGGCGCCGACCGTGGCGACGATTTCCGCCAGCGCTTCCTGCAACTGCATGCGGCGCAGGGCATCGAGCGCGGCCAACGGTTCGTCGAGCAGCAACACCGATGGCTTGCGCACCAGCGCGCGGGCGAGCGCAGCGCGTTGCGCCATGCCGCCCGAAAGCGCCTTGGGGAGCGTCGCGCGTGCATCTTGCAGCCCGGTAAGTTCCAGTACCTCGTCGACACGCGCGCGCTCTTCCGGCGTGCGCGCCGCGAAGCGCACGTTCTTCTCAACATTGAGCCACGGGAAGAGCCGCGGTTCCTGGAACACGTAGCCGACATCGCCGTCGACCGTTATCGTCCCGAGCGGGTGCACGTCGAGTCCGGCGATCGCACGCAACAGCGTGCTCTTGCCGCAGCCGCTTGGTCCCAGCACCGCGAGGATCTCCCCGCGCTCGACGGTCAGCGTGAGCCCCTCGAGCACCCGAAGCTCGCCGAAGTCGACGCGCAGGTCGTCGATCCGAATCGCGCTCATCGCAGCCCGTCCGTCCAGGCGGTCGTCCGGCGTTCGATCGCGAGCATGCCTGATTCGCTCAACTTGCCGGCGATCGCGAGTAACAGAATTGCAACGAGAATTTCGTCAGGCCGCGAGATCTGTTGCCCCTCGGTGAGCAAGAAACCGAGGCCGCGCGTCGATGCGAGCAATTCTGCTGCTACCAGGAAGAGCCAGGCTTGGGTAAGGCCAATGCGCGCACCCACCAGCAGCGACGGAAACGTCGCCGGCAAAACCACGCGCGTCGCGACCGCAAACGGATGCAACCCGAGAATGCGCGCTACCTCGACCAGCTTGCGATCGACGCCGCCAATGCCGGCGACCAGATTCACGTAAATCGGAAAGAACGCGCCGATCGCGATCAGCGTGATCTTCGCCGGCTCACCGATACCGAGCCAGAGCAGGAGCAACGGGACCCACGCGAGCGACGGTACCGCGCGGATCGCCTGCAACGTGGGATCGATTGCGCGCGCCACCGTGCGATTGAGTCCCACCAGCGTGCCGAGCACGACGGCGAAGGCGAGCGCGATCGCAAAACCGGCGAAGACACGTGCCGTGCTGGCGAGGATGTCTTGTTGCAGCAAGCCGCGTTGCCAGAGCGAGCCGAGTTCGGCCAGCACCCGCGAGGGTGGTGCGAGTTGATCGGGTGCGAACCAATGCGCGCGGCCGGCGACGATCCACAGCACGAGGATCGCCGCCGGCGCGAGCCAGGCGAGCAGCGCCTTACGCATGCGCCAGTGCGACGCGCGCGGGCGACGGATCGGCGAGCGAACCAAGCGCCGTTTGCACCGAACCGAGGTCGGCCACGAGTTGCTCGGATTTGATCACCGGAATCGTCCCGCCGACCGAATCGAGGTAGGCTTTGCCGGGAACCGGATCGGGGAACCGCGTGCGATCGTTGATGACGAGGCTCGCGACCTTCAGATCGAGATTCGATGCATCAGCGAGAATCCTCGCGGTCTCTGCCGGGTGCGCTTTAGCATACGCGTGCCCGAGCTCGTAGGCGCGCAGTACGGTGCGCACCACGTCGGGGTGGGAAGCAAGAAAATCCTCGCGCACGTTGAGCGCGCCGTACGTATTCCAGGCGATGTTGCGGTAGAGCAGCCGCGAGCCGGCTTCGAGTTGCGAAGCGGCCATGTGCGGATCGAGTCCGGCCCACGCATCGACTTGTCCACGTTCGAGCGCGACGCGTCCGTCGGGATGCTGCAGCTCGACGATCTGTACGTCGTTTGAGGTGAAGCCCACCGACGCGAGCGCGCGCAGTAAGAAAAACCATGGATCGGTGCCGCGCGTGGCGGCGATGCGTTTGCCCTTGAGATCTCGCAGCGACGAGAGCTTCGAGTCCTTGCCGACGACGATCGCGGTCCACTCCGGCTGCGAGTACAGAAACACGGTGTGCAGCGGAACGCCGTTGGCGCGCGCGAGCAACGCCGC
Organism: Vulcanimicrobiota bacterium; assembly: GCA_963837195.1. Taxonomy (GTDB): domain Bacteria; phylum Vulcanimicrobiota; class Vulcanimicrobiia; order Vulcanimicrobiales; family Vulcanimicrobiaceae; genus Aquilonibacter. The sequence continues at coordinate 1,143,816 of CAWIMO010000006.1, read as the reverse complement.
GCTGCCCGCGGTCGACGTGAATTGCGCCGAGCCCGAGGCGAGAAATTGATTGGCCTTGTTCGAGCCGAGCGAGAGCACCCAGGATACCGTGGTGCCGTTGGCTGCCAGCGCCCGGTCGAGCCAGCCGTTTTGCTTGAGGATCAAGCTGACGGGATTGTAGTACGCATAGTCGACGGCGATCGCGTCGAGTTTGGCCTGGGCAAGGCCGCGCCCCGGAAGGGCGAGGGCGGCGAGCGCGGCGCCGGCGAGGCCGATGGCCTCGCGTCGGGTAGGAACCATGGTGGACTGCCTCCTGGTGAGATGGGAAAGCAAGTAAGAAGCCCCCCGCCGGATCGGCGGAGGGCTTCGTTCATCGAAATTCGTGTCGCGCGCTATTTCGAGATGCGAGAAGCCAACCTACGCCGATCGGGCGCCGGAACGAGGCACATGTGACACATGATGTGCAGGTTGGACATGGACGAGACGATAACACGAAGAGCGAAAAGAGGGCTACCCTTTCGGCAGGCGCTTCTTGGGCCCGGAGGCTATAATGGGGGTAATCAGGGGGCACGACAGCGCCCCCTTCCCTGTCTCCCGCAACGGGTCTATCGACATGCGAATCAAGTACGAAGTGTCGGCCGGCGGTTTGGTATTGCGGCCGCGCGAGTCCGGTTTCGATGCGCTGTTGATCGGGCGCGGCTCGCCGCGCATCTGGACGTTGCCGAAGGGGCACGTCGAAGCGCGCGAGTCGAACGAGCAGGCGGCGCTTCGGGAGGTACGCGAGGAGACGGGGTGTTGGGGAGAGATCCTCACGCGACTGTCGGAGATCTCGTACTGGTTTTATGTCGGGAAGGCCAAACACAAGAAAAGCGTGACGTTCTTTTTGATGCGTTATCTCTCGGGCGATACGGCGCACCACGACCACGAAGTGGACGAGGCCCGCTGGTTCGAGGTTCGGGCCGCGCGTAAAGCGCTCAAGTACGTAAACGAGAAGCGCCTGGTCGATATCGCGCTCGAGCACGTCGTCGCCCATCCGGCGCTCTTTCCCGAGACGGCCGTCGCCCTCGCCCTGGCCGAACCGCAGAGCTCTTGACCGAAACCGACGCGCTTCACGTTCGGCTCGACGTTTTCGACGGGCCGCTCGACTTGCTCCTGAGTCTGATCAAGGAGCAGCAACTCGACATCGCCACCGTACCGCTGGCTTCCGTGGCAGAGCAGTACTTAGCGTACGTGCGCGTCATGGAAGATCTCGACATGGAGGTCGCGGCCGAGTACTTGGTGATTGCCGCGACATTGGTCTTCCTCAAATCGAAGGCACTCCTGCCGCCGATTCCGCAAGAGTTCATCGACGAGAGCGATGAATCGCCCGAGCAGGTCGAAGAGCGGCTGCGCCGGCGGCTCATCGCCTACTCGCGCTATCGCGAGCTCGGCGTGCAGCTGCGTTCGCGGCAAGAAGAAGCCAGCGGCTACTACTACCGCGATTCTGGGGATCCGACCAGCGAACTCGTGCAGCACTATCGCGTCGATCCCGAGAAACTCAAGCGCGCGTTCATCATTATGCTGCAGCAGGCGCGGCCGGAGAAGCGCGAGGTGGTGCGCGAACGGGTGTCGCTGCTGGCCCAGATGGATTATATCTCGCGTAAGGTCAAGGAAGCGGGTACGGTGTCGTTCTTTGCGCTCTGCCGGGAGCTTGGGATGACGCGCGAAGTGATTATCGTGACCTTTCTAGCCGTTCTCGAACTCGTGCGGCGCCATCGCGTCGAGTTCGAACAAGCCGACATCGACGACGATATCCGGCTCTTCCCAGTTTCGTAAAATGGAGACGCAAGAGTTGACCGATCCGGAGCAAACGCTCAGCGCCGAAGCGCAGGAGTTGCACGCCGCCGCCGAAGGCGTAGAGGCCGCAATTGAAGCGCTGCTCTTCGTGGCGAGCGAGGCGTTGGAACCCAAGCGCATTGCAAAGTTGACCGGCGAGGATGAGCGTGCGGTCGCGCTGGCGCTGCAGGCACTCGAAGAACGCTATAGTAACGGCGGCATCGTGCTGCGTCAGATCGCCGGCGGGTATCGTTTTGCCACGTCGTCAGCGGTCCGCGACGTGGTGGAGGCATACTTGTTGCCGCCCAAGACGTCGCTCTCCACGCCTGCGCTCGAAACACTCGCCATCGTGGCGCACATGCAGCCCGTGACCAAAGGCGAGATCGAGGCGATTCGCGGCGTCAACTCGGACAGTGTGACCAGCACGTTGCTCGATCGCGGTCTTATCGCCGAAGCCGGACGTAAAGATGTCGTCGGGCGGCCGATGACCTACAAGACGACGCCGCTCTTTCTCGAATCCTTCGGCTTGCGTTCGCTCGACGATCTGCCGCAGCTCGAACTCGAGCCCGGTCAACCGCTCGAGTTGAACTTGATTCTGCCGCAAACGGAACCGGTGCCGCAGGAGCCTACGTGACTTCGTTCGACGATCTCGTAACCGATTACGTCGCGGGTCGGCTCGGCTACGCTAACGACGTCTACAACAACCTCGTTGCCTTCGGACTGCTGCCGAGCCACACGATCGTCGATATCGGCTGCGGTACGGGTCTTGCAAGCGCGCCGCTGATCGAAAACGGCTATAACGTTACCGGTGTTGATCCGTCCGAACCGATGCTGGCGGCGGCGAGGGAACGCTATCCCGAAGCAAAATGGGTTCGTGGGGTGGCTGAGGCGCTGCCGTTTAATGCCGGCACATTCGACGTTGCGATGAGCGGGCAGGCTTTCCATCACGCCGACGCGCGAGTAGCCCTGGCCGAAGTCAAACGCGTGCTACGTCCACGCGGTATCGTTGCGATTTGGTGGAAAGGGCTGGCGAGCGACGATCCGATAAAGCAGCTGCGCGATTCGATCGCGCGCGACATGGGCGTAGCGCCGCTCAACAGCAATTGGCGCGGCGGGTTCGGTGACTTCTACTCGATGGGCTTCCTCGATCCCGCGGTGCGGGTAATCCCGTGGAGAACCATCGTCACGCTCAGCAAATTCTTGCACTACGAGCGCTCGCGTAAGATCGTGCGCGACGAGTTCGGCGCGAGCGCCCCGGAGTATTTCGAGCGGCTCGAAGCGAGATTGCGCGAAACGCTGGGTGAAGGCGATCCGATCTTGCCGCTCTCCTACGTGCACTTTCTCTACCTGGCGCGAATGTAGACCATGCGCATCGGGGTCCACGTACGGGTCTCGGGCGGATATCCCAAGGCGATCGAGTACGCGAAGTCGCTGGGCTGCACCGCGATCCAAATCTTTTCGAGCAACCCGCGGAGCTATCGCGTGGGCAAGCTCGATGTTGCCGCCCTTGCCGCATTCGCGCAGATGCGACGCGATGCCGGGATCGATCCCAGCGTCATCCATACACCATACTTGATCAATTTGGCTAGCGACGATCCCAAAGTGTTCAAAGGGTCGCTCGGATTGTTGCGTGCGGACCTTGCCAGTGCCGCCGCGGGCAGCATCGCCTACGTCAACACGCATTTGGGTTCGTACGGGACGCGTGACCGTGAGGAGGGCTTTCTCGCGATCTGCCAGGCGCTCGAAACCGTGCTCGATGACATCGCGCCGGGCGTAACGCTGGTGATGGAAAACTCGGCCGGCGCCGGAAATCTGGCCGGCGGAACGCTCGAAGAGCTGGGACGTTTCGTCAAAGCGGTGGCGCATCCGCAACTCGGCGTGTGCCTCGATACCGCGCACGCCTGGGCCTCGGGATACGAAATCAGCTCCGCAACGGGCGTCGAACGCTTCCTTGCGCAAGCCGACGAACTGATCGGCATGGATCGGATTCCGGTGTTTCACTTCAACGACACGCAAGTGCCGCTTGGCGCGGCCCGCGACCGTCACTACCACATCGGAGAAGGTCTGATCGGCTTCGATGGTTTTCGCGCACTGCTCGCGCACCCGGCGGTCCGCGAGAAGACGGCGATACTGGAAACACCCGGTGAAGAGGCCGACGACCGTCGCAACATCGAGACACTGCTTGCTATCCAAAGGGGAATCTCGTGAACGGATCGGCCGAAGGCCGAACGTCACAGATTCAGCGGAGCTGAATCCTGGTAGCACACTTTGACATCGACGCGTTTTACGCGAGCGTTGCAATTCGCGACAACCCGAGCCTACGCGGCAAGCCGGTGGCGATAGCGGGACGTCATCGCCGCGCGGTTGTCTTAACCGCATCTTACGAAGCGCGCCCGTTCGGCGTGCGTTCGGCGCTGCCGCTCTACCGGGCGCTCGAACTTTGTCCGCAGCTCGTCGTCGTTCCACCCGATATGTCGCTCTACAAGAGCATCTCACGCGAGGTCTTCGCGCTTTTCGGCGCGCGCGGACACGCCGTCGAAGGGCTTTCAATGGACGAGGCATTCGTCGATCTGCGCGAGATGTCGCTCGACGAAGCGCGCGCCTTCGCTGCAGCTATTCGCGCCGACGTGCGCGAGCACACCGGGCTCACGGTCAGCGCCGGCGTAGCGACCGGGAAGATGGTAGCCAAAACGGCTTCCGATAGCTGCAAGCCCGATGGCCTCCTGACGATTGCCCCCGGCGACGAAGCCGCGTTTCTCGCGCCGCTGCCCGCGGGACGTCTCTGGGGCGTTGGACCGAAGACTGCCGCGCGATTGCAGACCTTCGGGATCACCACGATCGGGCAGATCGCGCAGCTCCAAGACGCCGAGGCCCGGACGATCTTCGGATCGCTTGGACCGAGCGTGCGCGACCTCGCACGCGGCATTGATACGCGCAAGATCGAACCGGAACGCGAAACCAAGTCGATCTCGTCGGAGACGACGTTCGAATACGACGTGCGAGACGAGCGCAAGCTGATTGAGGTCTTACGCGAACAGGCGCTCGAGGTGGCCGAGAAACTCGAACGCGAGGGATGCACCGCATCGACCGTTGGTGTCAAGATCAAGCGTGCGGATTTTCGCGTCTTCGGCCGGCAAACGCACCTGTCGCAGCCGACGCGAGAGGCGCGGTTGATCTATCGTGCCGCGGTGCACTGTTTGCGCCGCGCGAATCTGGCGGGCACGCCGGTGCGATTGCTCGGCCTGCGCGTCGCATCGATTGCTCTCGGCGATGCCAAGCAAATCAGCTTGTTCGAATCAGGTGGGAACGCGTAACGCCTCGAGCGCGTTTTTCACGTGGCGCTCCGGTGCGAACTGAGAGTTGAAGGCGTATAGGATCGTCCCCTCGCGATCGATGACGAACGTGGCGCGCCCTGGTAGAATGCCCAACGTCTTTGGAACGCCGAAGGCTTTGCGTGCCTCGCCGCCCGGATCGCTCATCAAGCGGTACGGCAGCCGATGGCGCCCGCGAAAGGCGGTGTGACTTTGGCTGTCATCCGAGCTGACGCCGATCACGTCGGCACCGGCTTCGACAAAGGCCTGGTAATCGTCGCGAAAGGCGCAGACCTCGGCGGTGCATCCCGGCGTGTTGTCTTTGGGATAGAAGAAGAGCACCAGCGGCCGATCGATCAGCGAGCCGAGCAGCACAGTCGCGCCGTCGGCATTGACGAGCCGAACGTTCGGGATGCGGTCGCCATTGCTCAACATGTCAGATGTGATCCCCGCTCCATACGCCGTCGTGCTTCTCGCCCGAAGCGGCTTTCACCCATCGCTTGGCAGCCGGCGAAAGCGGCGCGACCATGAACACCGCCTTCGTGCGCTTGCGAACCGCCGCATGTGGCAGCACCTCGCGCGAAGCTTCGGGCGGGAGCCATCCCGTTATCCGTCGCAAGTCGCCGGCGGCGCTGCGAAGTAGCGCGGGAATCAGCGCCGCCGCCTCGGCGTCGGCGAATCCAAACTCATCGAGAACGAACGCGTCGTGCTGCGGTGCGCGCGCCCCCAAGACGTAAGCAGCGATCGCGCGCCGCCGCCGCACCACCAGATTGGTTTCGATGCTTTCGGGATGTTCGGAACCGTGGCGCATGCGCAGTTGCAGCCACTGCCACACCAGCGGCGTGCGCAAGAAGGCCCAGTGCCGGTGGCGCTCACCCAGATCGAAGCAGCGCTGCACGCCGAGCCAATCTCGTTCCTCCAGACGCGCAACCTCCACGCGTGAGCGCGGCAAACTGTCGGCGCGCAGCGTCATCGAGCGTGAAGGCATCGCCACGAATCCGAGATCTGCATAAAACTGTGGCCGAATGTCGGAGAAGAGAAACGCAAAATCGACGCCTTCCGCCAGCGAACGATCGAGTTCCAAGGCCAACATCGCACTAGCGTAGCCGCGCCCGCGGAGTGCCTGCGGGGTGAAGACCGCGCCGATGCCGGCGGCGTGTAAACGTTCGGTCCCGGAGCGCAGCACGCGATCGTAGCGTTTGAACGACGCAACCAGCTGCCCCGCGTCGTACAGGCCGATCGTGCGGTAGTGGCGGCGCCCGTATCCGCAACGCGCGACCTGCGCGGTCTGCTCGACGTAGCGCTCCCGCGTGCGCTCGCCGGCCCACAGTTCTGCGGTGAGCGGCAGCACCTCGGCTGCATACGTTTGTACGTCGAGCGTTCGTAGATTCATCGCGCCGCTCGCAGCTCTTCGAGAAATTCCGGCGCGGTGATGCCGCGAGTGACCGGGCCGTAGGCCGTGACAAGGGCGCTCGTACGCGCGCGGGAGAGCGCGTATTCGAACGCGCAGCGCTCCTGCGCGTTGTATGCGTCGCGCGCCTTCGTCCGGTACAAATAGTAGCTGAATTTCGCGGTTCGCGAAGCGTTTTCGCTGCCGGCGTTTTCGCGCGGAATCATGCCCAGCTTTGGACTCCACAAAAATGCGTCGGGCACGTACCAGCGCGGAAAAGAGCCGGCCCGCGCATCCGGGATGGCGACGAACGCGAACGCGCGGCCGCGCGCTTCGTCGATGTTGAGCAGTTGCACGAACCCGGGCTCGAGGACGGCGTCGCACGACTCGCCATCCGTTTGCGCGCGCTCGGCGATGTCGGCCAGAAGGTCGCCAAGCGTCGAGTCGGGACGCTCGCGCTGGAGCATCAGCAGGCGACGCAAGAGGTGATGCAAGACGTGCTGCTGCGCTCGCCCGCGCGCCGATTCCGGTGGTCCATCGGCGGCGAGCCCTTCCGACCACACCTGGCGTACGAACGACCGCAACGGTAGCGAGGTCATCGCCTCGACCCAGCCGGCTCGACGTGCACGAAAACGCGCAAGACGTTCGCGAGCGTACTCGTTCAGCGAGACGTCGGTTTCGCCGCGCAGCACGTTCCAACCGAGCCGCACGTCGCGTTTGGGATCCCAACGATTGATGCGTGCAGTAGGTGCTTCCTGCGGATCGGGCGTGAACAGCGCGGTCTGCGGATCGGGTGGATCGGCGCAAAGTGTGGCAATCGATCCGTCGGAGAGCGCCATCGCCGCGCTTCCCAGCGTGCGCAGCAGCCACTCGTGGCGGAAGGGGTCCCACACGTTCCAGAGGAGCGCGAGCGCGTCGAGCGCGCGCCGGTCGGTGAAGACGTTCACGTCGCCGGCGGCGGCCGCCGGAATGTCGCGATCGAGGAGCGCGTCGAGATACGTCTGCACGTCGGCGCTGGTGCGAAAGAGGATCGCAATCTCGTGCGCCGGGACGCCACGCTCGAGTTCTTCACGTACGCGCTCGGCAACGAAGGCCGCTTCCTCTGGTTGCGTTTTGGTGCGATGTAACGTGAGCTCGGGCTGTTGCGTCGCCTGGTTGAGCCGAACCGTGCGCGTTGCCCCAGCGAGCGCCGTCTCGGGGCGCGCGCCGCGGAAGCGGCTGGTTGCCGCCTTCGCGTCGCCGGCAAAACTCACGCTGCGCAGCGGAACGCCGTAGATCGCGTCGAGCAGCGCCCGCTGGGCGGGGGTGGCTTCCTGCATGTCGTCGATAAAGACGTGTGCGAATCGCGCGCGCATCGCTTGCGTGAGCTGTGGACGCTCGAGCAAACGGTCGAACGCCTGCACGACGGCGTCGCTCTCGCACAACGCGTCACTTACATGTAATGATGCGACATATTCGGCGTAGAGCCGGTGGAGAATCTTGACCAGGTCGATCTCGCGGCGGTATTGCCGCGCCAGCTCCTGTGGCGAGACGTCGAGGGAATCGCGGTACGCGTCTTTGGTTGCCGCGATGAGCCCGGCATGCGCGAAATTCGGCGGATTTGCGTAGAACTCGGTCGCACCGGCGAGCGAGCGGTCAAGGAATGTTTGCGGATCGACGTTACCGTCGCGCAGTTTGCGGATCAGCCGGTAGGCCGCTTCGAGGAACCGGTCCGGCATGCGAAGCGCCGCGACATCAGGGTCGACAGCACCACTCTTGAATTCGGTCCAGGCGAGGTCGAGAAGCGGTTGCGCAATGTTCGCGAAACGCCGCCGCGCTTCGATTTCGTCGACGATGCGTACCGGCGTTTCGGCGGCGCCGAGCACCGCTCGCGCGAGCGCGAGCAGTTCGCACGGATGCACGGCAAAGAGGTAGCTCTGCCCGATCTCGCGTTCGAAGCGTTCTGCGCGAGCGCGAAGCGCCATCGTCTTGCCGCTCCGGCTCGGGCCGGCGATCTCGAGCGAGTCAGAAAAGCTCGCATCGATCGCCTCGCGCTGCGCGGGCGTAAACTCTACGGCCGTCATCGTCCGAAGTGCTCGCGCTCGTCATGCGGGCGCTCGGCGCAGGCGTCGCGATAAGCGCAATAGGTGCAGGCATCGGGATCGGTTGTCACCGGAAACTGGTCGAGCGAACCGGAGCTCAGTTTGCGGCATATCTCGATCATCCGATCACGGGCCCGCTCGAGATCGGCGATCGCGATCGTTCCGCTCGGTGCGTCGTTGCGTTTGCCGTTCGGGCCCGCGACCGCCACCACTTCGAGCGAAATGGGCACGACGTCGAGCAGCGCATCTTTAAGTGGGATGAGCGCCAGCCGATAGACGCGGTCGCCGGCGGCCGTTCGCGCCCAGTAGTAGAACGGCAACTGGAAATCTAGGAACCGCCGCACGTCTTCACGATACTCGGCAGCGCTTGTCGCGATCGAACCGGTCTTATAGTCGAAGATGCTGACCGCGCCGGTGCGTTCATCCCGATCGAGGCGATCGATAAATCCGACGAAATCGAAGCCGCCGAGCTCGAGCGAGACCGGAATCTCGCGGCCGATGACCGTGAACGGCGCACGAGCAGCCTCGGCAAGGAGCCAGTCGATGTAGCGTTCCGCAGTGCGAAGCGCGCGACGCTTTTGCAGCTCGAATTCCACGGCGCTGTCGAACTGTGCATGAAATCGCTCGAAAGCCCAGTTCACATAGCCGGCAATCTTGGCTCGCATCGCGGCTTCATCGCGCGCTTGCGGTTGCGGAAACTCGCCGTGAAAATCCTCGAGTGCCGCGTGGAAAGCGGTGCCGTAGGTCGAGGCTGACGACGGAACGTCTTCGACCGCCGCGCAGACGTAGCGGTAATACCACTTGCGGTTGCATTCCGCATACGTGTTGAGCGCGGAAGCCGAAAAGTGCGTCTGGCGCGCGCGCACGCCCGAGCGCGTATCCGGAGATTGCGCCGCCGCCAGCGCGAATGCGGCGCCATCGTCGCCGGAGAGATCGTCGTCGCTCACGCGCAGCCCGAACAGCTCGTACAGATCGCTTTGAGGCTCGATCGCGTTGACGCGCTCGGCAAAGCGGAGCAAAGCATCGCGCTCGTGCGCCGGGACGGCGAGTAGACCGCGCGAGATTGCGTCCAATAGCGGTGGAAGGCGCGTTGCAGCGGTTGCGTAGGCCGCGGCCGTATCGTGCGGTACGCCCGAGCACGGCGAACGCAGCGCCCGAATCAGAGGCTCCTCCTCTCCGGTATCCCACCATGCGTGAAGATCGGCGATAAATGCAGCAGCCAGGGAAGCGTTCACGGTCGACGACTTGAGTTAAAGCTTGCACCAGGCGCCCCTGCATCGGGCGTATAAAGGGGACTCATGCGGCGCATCATCATCGGGATCAGCGGTGCGAGCGGCAGCGCATATGGTTATATGGCGCTGCAAGCGCTGCGTGCGATCGGCGGCGTCGAGACGCACGTGGTAATAAGCGACGCTGCGCGCCGTACGATCGAGCTCGAAATGGAGATGACCGCCGACGACTTCGAATCGCTAGCGGACGTGGTGCATCGCGGCGACGATTTGGCGGCGGCGATTTCGAGCGGTTCGTTCGTCACCGACGGCATGTTGATCATCCCGTGTTCGATGAAGAGCGCCAGCGCCATCGCCTATTCGATGAACGACAATTTGCTGGTTCGCGCTGCCGACGTGTGCTTGAAAGAAAAACGCAAGCTCGTGCTAGTTGTGCGCGAAACGCCCCTGCATCTGGGCCATTTGCGAACGCTTGCCCAGCTCGCCGAGATCGGCGCCGTTATTCTGCCGCCGATCCCAGCGATGTACGCGGCGCCGCAGAGCGTCGACGACATCGTCGCGCATACCGTCGGGAAGGCGCTCGACCAGTTCGGGATCACCAACGACTTGTTCAAACGCTGGCGAACGCCTAGCTAGCTATTTACCGTTGGGCTTAAACGCCTTGCTCACGTGATCGCCGGTAAATTGCTCGGCCGTCTTTCCGGTTGTGGGATCGACCGTGTAAAGCAGATCGGCAATCTCGTCAGCGTGGTCTTCTTCGTCCTTGAGAATTTCTTCCATCATACGCCGGCTTACCGGGTCCGCTTTACCGAAGAAGTCGACGATATCGCCGTACATCTTAATCACGACACGCTCTGCGAGGAGATCCTCGCGAAGTAGGTCCGCCAACGTATGCCCGCTCTCGAATTTGGAGAACGCTCGGCTGCTGATGCCATTGGGGTCCAGGTTCGGGACCCCGCCTAGTTGTTTGATCCGGTCGGCGATCCGTTCGAGATGTTGTTCCTCATCCATCCAGTGCTCTTTGAAGAGATCTTGCAGTTGGTCCTGATGGATCGAGGTGGTCATGTAGTAGTGCTGCTTATAGCGCAGGACGCAAACAATTTCTGAAGCGAGCGCCGCGTTGAGAACATCGTAGACTTTGTCAAGCGGCAACGTATAGTATGGCGTCACCGGCCCGTTTTCCATCGCCTGACGGACCTTCGCTTCGATTTCTTTAACGTCGGAAAGCATGGACATGTACTCCTCATTCCTTATCTGGTAACAGAGAGGCTAGCACGAGTTGTTCCGCGAGCGCAACGTCACTGACCCGGTCGACGTTGACGCCGGTTTCCGGGTACGGCGATACGAGCGCGCAGACCCGGGCGCCGAGTAGTTGCGATGCGCGACGCTCGGCGCTGGCCATCGAGAGCCGGCCCAGCATAAAGCGTGCAAGCACGTCCCAGCCGAACAGCGAGGCCAGCTGCAACGGATTCTTGCGCGCCGCGCCGAGGCGTTCGATGAACCCTTCGAGTGCGGGTAGCGTGCGCGGTTTGATCGCGACAAGTCCCGCTCCGCAAAAGGTTCCATCGCGCAGACGTGCCCACGTGTGCGGGACGTTTGGGTACAGAGCTTCGTGGACGGTCCGCTCGACGCAGCCGTAGCCCACGTCGGGATCCTGCTGGCGCGCGTAGTCGATGAAATCATCGACCGATACGGCGCTGAGAATCGGCAGATCCGAGGTACTGACGACTGCAATCTCGTCCGGCGGCAAGTCGCGCAGTCCATTGTGAAGGCTGATGCGAATCTTCGCGCCGTCGGGGCGCGTCTCGTCGGCAAGGGCGAGCGCGGGATCGCCGTGCGCGCTCACCGGCGCAACGACGATGATGCGATCTATTTCCGAACTTGCACGCAGGGCGCGTAGGGTGCGTTCGACCAGCGTGACACCCGCGATGTGCACGAAGGCTTTGTTGACCGCACCCGCTTCAAGCGCGGCGATTTCATCCGCCGGGCCACCGGCGAGGACCACGGCGGTGGTCATAGCTTGCCCTGAGCTTGTCGAAGGGCGACGCTGCCGCGCCAGGAGCGGCCGTGGGCGAACGCGGTTGCAAAGCGTAAATAGCTTGAGTCGAGTTCTAAGCGCATCTGGATGTCTGCAACCGTGCGCGCGTCGCGCGCAAGCGTAAACACCGCAGAACCCGATCCCGCCAACAGCGCGTTGGTTGCACCGGCGTGCCGTAACGCGTCGACCGCTCGCGCGACCTCGGGCGTCGTGCTCGCGATGAGGTTGTGAAAGTCGTTGTCGAGCATCCGTTCGACTTCGTTAAAGTCGCCGCGCTGGAGCGCGGCGAGCATCGCGAGCGACGCCGACGTGTTGCGCGGTCGCGACGGTGGCGGCGTGCGATCGAGTTGGGCGAAGGCTTGCGCCGTCGATACCGCCGCGGGCGGCTTAACGACGAGCACGTGCCAGGGCGGGAGCGCACCGACCGCGGTCACGCGCTCGCCCGTACCCTCGACCAGTGCACCCGAGTCGGCGAGGAAAAACGGGACGTCCGAGCCGAGCGAGCGCGCAAGCGCGACCCAGTCGGTTGCATAGCTGCGGCCAAAAGCACCGGCCATCGCTGCGCGCAGCACGCCGGCTGCATCGCTCGACCCGCCGCCCAGCCCTGCTTGCGTCGGAATGACCTTGCGCAGCGTCAGGGCGTACGGCGGCAGCGGATCGAGGGCATGCGCGGCACGCACCACGAGATTGTCATCGCCCGCTAATGCAGGATCGCTGCAGGTGAATGAAAATCGGCTTGACGCTGCGATCTGCAATTCGTCGGAAAGCTCGAGTGGCACCATGACACTGCGCAGCGTATGGTAGCCGTCATCTCGCCGCCCGACCACTTCCAAGGTAAGATTTACTTTTGCAGGGCAAGCAAACGTCATGCATTAGTTTCCGGCGAAAGGGGCGTCGCGGTCAAGGGCGTACGAGGGAGTAAGATGGGTCCAAGCTATGACGCGCAGCGAAACGAGTTTTGCGCGTACGTGGTCCCCGAAACGCAAACGCCCTATGGGCTCTTGCTCGGGAACTATAAGTCGTATGCGCAATCGACCGCCAAAGGCGGCGTGCGTGGCTTGTGGGATGCCGACACCGATAAGATCATTTTCGGCACGCATCACATCGCGTACCGTATCATCGGTGGCGAGCAAACCGTTTTCCCCCATAAAAGCACCCGCGAGCTAACCTTCTTACCCTACGCCCAAATCGCCGAGTTTACGCTCGAACATCGGCTGCACGTGACCGAGGCCTTCTTCGTGCCCTTCGGCGAGTCGTTCGATCGTACCGTTTCGTTCGTCGTTGACGTGACGCTGTACAATCCCGGCTCGGCCGCGATGGAGGTGGCGCTGTTCCCGTGGGCCATGCTGGTCGGCCAGCGGTTCTACGGCGAACCCGAAAGCGAGGTGACGGCGTGGTCACAGGGGCGCTTCATCTGCTCGAAAAGCAACGAGACCGGTGCCGAACGGTGGTGGGGCGGCTCTCGCGAGCCGCGCGCGGTCGAACTCTCACTGCGCGAGCAGGTACTCATGGAAAACATGCGTCGCGGCTCGCTTTTGCCCGAAGGATTGCCGGGCTTCGGCCGCGGTGCTTCCGAAGCCTCGACGCTCGTCGGCCGTCGCATCTACGGCGCGTTCGAGTATCGCATCGCGATCGCGCCTGGGGCGCGTGAGGCGCTGCGTCTCGCCGTGGTCTTCCATAAAGACGGCACGGAAAAGAGTCTTCCGGTGCTCGAGCGATTGCTCGACGATGAACGCGCGCTGCACGACACGCAGCGGTATTACGCGCGCCGGCTCGCCGACGCGCGCTTTATGACGCCCGCCCCGACGATCAGCCGCGGCGTTGCGTGGGCGAAAGCCAACATGATTCGCATCGTCAAGGACTATCCGCAAGGATGGGGCTCGACCAATTCGCCGCCCTCCGACATCCTGGTTTCGCGCGACACCTCCTGGTTCGTCCACGGTTTCGATTACTTTTGGCCAGAGTTTAGTCGCGACGCGATCGGCGTCTTCAATAAGTGCATCGACGAAGCGGGATTGATGGTCGAGTACGTTCGTGGCGTAAGCGGCTATACGACAGCCTACGATCTCAACATCAACGACGACACGCCACTGCATTTGGTGGCGATGCTGCACCACTACAATGCGACGCTCGATGACGCTTGGGTGCGCGAGTGCCTTCCGCTAATCGTCAAACTTGCTGACTATATGCTCACGCAACGAGACGATCAAGGGTTGCTATTTTGCAAGGCCAAGGGCGTCGACATGTACGGGATCTCCTCGTGGCGCAACATCATTCCGTACTACACGCTCGACGGAGCGGTGACCGAAATCAACGCCGAAGGCGTCTTTGCGCTCGAAGCCGCGGCGATGCTATGCGCGGTTGCGGGCGATTGGGCTAATTGGGAAAAGTACGCCAATGAATCGCAAGCGCTACGCGAAGCAATGATGGACTTTCTCTACGACGACGATACCGGCGCCTTTGCGTTGAATTACGACCAGGACCGCAATTATCAGGACAACTTCACCTCCGACGAGATCTTCCCGGTGCTCTTCGGCGTTGCTGCCGCTGAGCAACGCAAAGCGATTCTGCGCCGTCTGCTCGAAGCGGACTTCGTGACGCCGGTCGGGCTGCGGACGATTTCCACTGCCGATGCGTGGTATTTCCCGTCGTACGGATTCGGGTTGCTGGGCGGGATCTGGCCCGACCTTACGCTATGGTTCGCGGTCGCGCTTGCCCGCGACGGATTCGTTGACGATTGCGTGCACTTCCTCGACGCGGTATACGCGGCGATGGAAGTTGGGAGCGCACGTAATACGGTCCCAGGTGAGTTCGCCGAATGGTTCGACGGCGGCTCGATGGCAAATCGTGGTATGTATCTCTCGCCGTGGACGGGCGCGAAGTATTTGTGGGCCGTGGCGGAAACGATCGGTGGTCTCGACGGCTACCGCACCAGCGGCCGTCCGCATCTCGCGCCGCTGCGTCCCAAGGACTGGCAGTGGATCGCGGCGGCGCGCGTCCATTGGGGCGGTAAGCGCTGCAGCTATGTGATCGACCTCGTGCACGATCGGATCTACGGCAACATGCCCGAGCTCTCGGCGGAAGAACCGTTCACCTGTATCTTCGCCGGACGCGATGTCAGCGACGAGGTGACGATTTCCCCAGTCGAGGTCGGTGCGATCGGATTCGAGGATGAGAAGGGCGCGGTCCGGATCTTCGTGTGCAACATGCTCGACGCGGCCCGACCGGTACAGGTCGAGTTTCGCGGGCACACCGCGCGCGTACAAATGGAAGTGGGCGAGATGCGCGAGGTGCAAATGATCGGGCGGCCGACCGAACGGCGGGCGCGCGCGGCTAAGCTCGACGTCGTGCCGGCATGATCGCTCGCGATCGCTTTGTGACGATGGTGCTCGCCGCCGGCGTCGTGGTGCTGCTCGCCGCGATTTTGCTTGGCGAGCACATGGGCGACCGCGTGATGGTCGAGGCTGCCGACAGCGGGAACCTGACCCAGACGCCTCTGATCACTCCGGTACCGCAACCGACTGACGGGCCCTACGGCCCGGATTGGAAGAATTCGCAACCGCTGGCGGCCGCCGGCGATCCACGCTTTCCCGACCCACGGGTTCCCCCAAAGCCGCTGCCCACGCCGGAGCGGACGCCCTCCCCCTCGCCGACACCGACTTGGACGCCAAATCCGAACGTGCCGATTTGGGACCAGACGAGACTCCCTAGCCCATCGCCGTCGGCAACGACCTTCTCGCAGGAGTCCACAGATGCCGGCGGTAGCCCCGAGCCCACTCCGACACCGCCGCCCCCGACTTATCACTAATGTCTCCATTGGTTTGGCTTGCTACGATGGGGACATGGAAGAGACATCGACTGGAACCATAACCGTGAAGCGCGGGCTCGCGCAGATGCTCAAGGGCGGCGTCATCATGGACGTCGTGACGCCTGAGCAGGCCATCATTGCCCAGGAGGCCGGCGCCGTCGCGGTGATGGCGCTCGAACGCATTCCTGCGGACATTCGAGCCGCGGGCGGGGTGGCACGCATGAGTTCGCTCGAGCTGATCTCCGGCATCATGGATGCGGTGACGATTCCGGTGATGGCCAAGGTGCGTATCGGCCACTTCGCCGAGGCCCAGGTGTTGCAATCGATCGGGATCGATTACATCGACGAGTCTGAAGTGCTCACCCCGGCCGACGAGCTCTTCCACGTCGACAAGCTTGCCTTTACGACGCCGTTCGTTTGCGGTGCGCGCGACCTTGGTGAAGCGCTGCGCCGTATCACCGAAGGCGCGGCGATGATTCGCAGCAAGGGCGAAGCGGGCAGTGGGAATATTGTCGAAGCCGTCCGCCACATTCGCGCGATCAAAGACGCCATCGGCCAATTGACCGTCGCTCCAAAAGAAGAACTGGTCGCGCGCGCGCGAGATTTGGGCGCGAGCTACGAACTCGTCAAAGACGTTGCGCAGGCCGGGAAGCTTCCGGTCGTGCTGTTCTGCGCCGGCGGCGTCTCGACGCCGGCTGACGCCGCACTGATGATGCAGCTTGGCGCCGAGGGCATCTTCGTCGGCAGCGGCATCTTCAAGTCGAACGATCCCAAGAAATTCGCCCGGGCAATCGTCGATGCTACCACGCATTATTCGGATCCAAAGGTCGTAGCGCAAGCATGCCGCTCGCTTGGAATGGCCGATGCGATGCCGGGTATCGACGTGCGCAAACTCGACGAATCGGAGCTGCTGGCGACGCGTGGCAACTAACCCGCTTATCGGCGTTCTCGCCCTGCAAGGCGACGTTGTGGAACACCTCGCCGCGCTCGAGCGCGCCGGCGCGGCTGCGACCACGGTGAAAACGCCGGAAGAACTTGCGCTGGTTGATGGCCTGGTGATACCGGGCGGTGAGTCGACTACCGTTATGAAGCTGCTCGATCGCTTTGGCCTTGCGCAGCCGATCGTGGAGCGCGTACACGGCGGCATGCCGCTGTGGGGAACGTGTATGGGCATGATCGTGACGGCGCGTGACGTTGCGGGGTTAGAACAGCCAACCCTGGATCTGATCGATATCACCGTGCGGCGTAACGCATTCGGCCGCCAAAATCAATCAGCCGAAGTCGAGTTGCCGATTCCCGCGCTCGGACGCAAGCCGTTTCCGGCCGTGTTCATTCGCGCGCCGTGGATCGAGCGCATGGGTCCCAGTGTGGAGCTGCTCGCCTCGCGTGACGGCCACGGCGTGATGGTGCGCGCAGATAACGTGCTCGCGACCTCGTTCCACCCTGAATTGACCGGCGATCCGCGGGTCCACGCGTACTTCTTGAAGATGGTCGAGGATGCGCGCGCGCAAGGGAAGGCTTCCCCCGCCGCATAACCCTCTCCCCAATGAGTTCGCAAGCGGCGGAGTCCGGTCAATCCGGCTTCGGGGGGCAGATCCCACCGCTCGAGCCGTTGCTGACCGAAGTGATCGCAACGCTCGCGCTGGCCGCGCATGCCTATCTCGCCGACGATTCCGGAAAGGAACCTGATTTCCGCGCAGCGGATACCGCGATCGAGGTTGCGACCGTGGCATTCGAACGCGTCAAAGAAAGGTTGCGGCCGGACGAAAGGTTAGCAATAACGCAGATGCTGACCGAAACTCGGCTGACGTTCGTAAGAAAGCGAGGCATGTGAATGCCTCGCTTTCATGCTTCTGAACGCCTCTCGTGTCGTAGCTGCGTCGGTCGCGGGAGAATGCAATCGTGAGCGACGTTCTTGTTTTGAACTTCACCTACGAAGCGCTAAACATCACGAGCTTCCAGCGCGCCGTGAAGCTTCTGTTCGCCGGCAAGGCGGAGATCGTTCACAATCGCGACCGCGTGCTCGCGTCGACTCGATACGAAATGCGCATGCCTTCGATTATCAGGATGCTCTATTACATTCGCCGGCCGATGCAGAAGGTCGCGTTGACGAAAAAGAACGTGCTCATTCGCGACGATCACGCGTGTCAGTACTGCGGAACGCGCGGCGAGAAGCTGATGACGGTCGATCACGTCGTGCCGCGCAGCCGCGGCGGCCCCTCGACGTGGGAGAATCTGGTCTGCGCGTGCATGCGCTGCAACAACCGCAAGAATAACCGTACGCCCGACGAAGCGAACATGTCGCTCAAGCGCAAGCCACGCCAGCCCAAGTACATCCCGTGGATTCAGATCAAGCGCAACACGCTGCCGGGTGAATGGGGCAAGTTCCTGTTCCTCTACAACGTCTCAATCGACGAACGAGTGGAGTAACTAGACCCGGTCGCGGCGTCGACGGCCAATCGCCAAGCCGAAACCCATAACGAGAACTCCAATCGCGGCAAACCCGAATGCGAAGTACGCAAGGTCGTTGAGGCTGTGCGCGATCGAGCGGATGCCCAGCACGATCGGGCCGATGAAGAAGAGCACGTTGCCGAAGGCAAAGAGCGGATTCGGCCGTGACGTCGTCATCCGGAAATTCATCAGGACGCCGATCGCGCCGCCGATCAGACAGAGACAGCCGACGATGAGTGGGCCACTCATAGCGGTGAAAGCTCGTCGAGGTCGCGCCCGTTCGTCTTCGGTCCAAGGATGCCGATGTCGAGCGTAACCACGATCATCGCCGTACAGATCATTGCAAAGACTCCAAGCGTCCCATTCGCGCGCAGCACCGCGGCGATCAGGAAGGGTACGAAAATCGAGCTGAACCGGCTCCAGGCGTAGACAAATCCCACGGCTTGAGCGCGAATGCGGGTTGGGAAGAGTTCGGCTTGATAGGTGTGAAACGTCGCCGAGAACCACGCGTTTGCGAGCGCCACCACCGTGCCGAAGACGACGAGCAGAACCGGTGCGCGCGCCATCGCGAAGCAGAGGCCGGTGCCGCCGATTACGAGTGCCAGCACGCAGATCTGCCATTTGCGTTGAAAGCGCTCGGCATAGATCATCGCGAGCAGCGGACCGACCGGGTTGATGATGGCAATAAAGAACGAATATTGCAGCGAGTGCGTAAATTCGACTCCCTGCGACGCGAGAAAAATCGGCACCCACGAGTTGAAGCCGTAGAAGCCGATCGTCTGGACCAAATTGAAGACGACCATCATGATCGTGCGTGAACGGTAGAATGGATTGAAGATCGTCCGAAGCACGAAACCCGGACCGGTATGCGCGACCTTCTCGTGCGCTCTCTGCCAGCGTGAAGAGTCCGGCAGCCCGGGCAGCACGAACCAGATCACTACGCCGCCGAGTGCCCCGAACATCGCTACGTAGCGCCAGCCGTCCAGGCCGAGGATCGTGTGCGGCACAAGCAGGTATGCAAGGAGCGCCACCACAGGAATTGAGGTGTAGCCTACCACCTGTGTGAACGCGACCCAACGGCCGCGTTCCTCTTTGGGGACGATCTCCGAAGTGTATGCATCGCTGGTGACGAGTTGTACGCCGATCCCCACGCCCGCAAGGAAGCGCCAGAAATCGATCCACAGACCGTTTGGCATAAATGCCATCACCAGCGTGCAGATCGAATACAACACCAGCGACGACGCGAACGCCGCTTTGCGGCCAAAGCGATCCGAAATGCCGCTGAAGACGATCGTGCCTAAAAACATGCCGGCGAAGCCGCACGAGACGAAGCTGGCGAATCCTGAGAAGGCGAACGGTGATGCCGAGGTGGCCGTGAACAGCCCGGCCTTGATCAAGCCCAGCGAGACGTACGCGGTCATGAAAAGGTCGTAGAGCTCGAACCACGCGCCGACGGAAATGCGCGCAACCGTGCCGCGAAGATTGGTAGTAGCCGCGGTTGACGTCACCTAAGCAGGCACCGGCAGCGGTAGCGCGCCGCAGAAGGCGCGGTGCCATGCACTCTCGATGCGCTCCCAAGTCGGGCGCTCGATGACAGCCGCGACGCAGCCGTCGGGGCGCACGATGAGGACAACCGGTGGTTTCACGTGCCAACGTTTCGGCGGCAGGGAAATGCGCACATGCGGCAGGTCGAGCGAGAAGTCACCGGCGACGATCAGGATGGCTTCACCTGCGCGGCGCGCGCTGATGCGCGATCCGTCGGCGAGGCGAAGGTCGTCGATTCGCCGCCCCGCGAGCGGATGTCGCGTGTCGATGATCGGTGAGCTGCCGTACCGCCCGCTGAGCATGCCGATGCCGCGGCAGAGTTTGCGTTGCATGCCGCGGCCGCGAATCGCGCGGGAAAACGTTCGAATTGCAAATTGGCGCGCGCGCATCGGGAAGGTTATTCCGAATCGCGTGATGCGATCCGTCACGCGCTCGACCGTGTCGGTGATGATCTCGCGCCGCTCGCGGTCGTAGCTCTCCATCAAGGCAGCGGCGCAGTGTTCGCTGCGAACCGAGAAGGCCAGCTTCCACGCAAGGTTGGCTGCATCTTGAATGCCCGCGTTCATGCCTTGGCCACCGGCCGGGCTGTTGAGATGTGCGGCATCACCCGCCAGCATTACCCGTCCCACGACAAAACGCTGCGCGTGGCGCCGGTGAATCTTGAATAAGTTGCTCCACTGCGTCTCGTGCGGCACTTCGCCGAAAAGTTCGCACACGCGCTGGCGATGCGCGAGCGGCGCAAGTGCGTCCTCGTCGCTGAGCTCCTTGGGGACGGTTGCCATCACGCGCCAGGATCGATCGCCGAAACGAATGGCGCCGCGCAATCCCGGCAGATCGAAGCGAACGCGCGCCGTTACATCGGGCGGAATATCGGCATTTATCGTCTCGTCACTGAGCACCACGCGCGTGTCATACGTCGTGCCCTGTAAGGTCAGTCCGATCGCCTGACGCACGACGCCGTGCGCACCGTCTGCGCCGACGACGAAGGACGCGCGCAGGCGCTGCGGCCCCGATCCTCCGTCGAAGAACACGTCGACGCCATCCCGGTCCTGAGCGAGACCGTTGACCGCAATGCCGGTACGTAGCGTGCACAGCGGCGAACTTGCGACCAGCTCTCGGAGGATTCGCTCGGTATGGCTTTGTGGCAGCATCAGCGCACCCGGATCGTCAAAAACATCGTCGATGGCCGAAAAGTCGATGGTGACAAACGTGGCCTGCGTGCGCGCATTGACGCCGCGCAACACCGGAGCGAATCGGCCCGCCTGCCGCAGTGGTGCATACGCACCCCAGTCGCGCAGGATCTCCTGCGTGCGCGGCCAGATGACTGCGGCGCGCGACTCTCGCACCGGCTCGCTATTGCGTTCCAGGATGATCGAGCTCGATCCGTAGCGCGCAAGACCCAGTGCCAGCGAGAGGCCGACCGGGCCTCCGCCAACGATGATTACCGGTGCGTCCACGCGAAACTCGTGCAATCCATGATCCAAGCGGTGTCCCACCTCTGGCTTCCGTTCACCCAGATGCAGTCCTTCGACGCGAGCACGCGAACGTTCGTCCGCGGCGATGGCACCAGCCTGCACGACGCGCGCGGTCGACGGGTCTTTGACGCCGTCAGTTCGATTTGGACGATCATTCACGGTCATTGCCACCCCGAGATCGTCGATGCAATCGCCCTGCAGGCGGCGACGCTGGATCACGCGACGACGCTGGGAGCGACGAATCTTCCAGCCGAGGCGCTCGCGCGCGCGCTGTGCGAACTCGCTGAAACCGATTACGCGTTTTTTGCCGGCGACGGCGCGAGCGCGGTCGAGGCGGCCATCAAGATGGCGCTGCACTATTGGCAGCACGCCGGCGAGACCCGGCGGACCCGCTTCCTGCGGTTGGTCGACGCCTATCACGGCGACACCGCCGGCGCGATGAGTCTTTCCGATATCGCGGTCTTCAAGTCGCGCTACGGCGCGGTGACATTCGAAACGCGGCCCTACGAGCGTGTCGACGATCTCGAGGCGCCCGACGTGGCGGCCGTGATCGTGGAACCGATCGTGCAGGCTGCCGCCGGTATGCGCCTGGTGCCGCTCGAACGTTATGCACCGTTGCGAAATTGTACGCCGCTGGTGATCGTCGATGAGATCGCGACTGGATTCGGGCGCACCGGAACGATGTTCGCCTACGAGCAGCTCGAGCTTCGTCCCGATCTGATCTGCTTGGGCAAAGGCATATCGGGGGGCGTGCTCGCGCTTTCGGCCGTGCTCGCGCGCGAGCGCATCTATCAAGCGTTTCTCGGCGCGCCGGAAGAACGCAAGCAGTTCTTCCATGGCCATTCATACGCGGGCAATCCAATCGCGTGCGCGGCGGCGTTGGCGTCACTCGAGATCTTCGCGCGCGAGGGGACGTTTGAGCGCGCCGGCAGCGTCGAGCGCGTCGCTGCCGAGCGAGCCGCGTCGTTGCGAAACGATCCGGCCATCCGGGAGATTCGCCAAGCCGGCACGATGATGGGCATCGAGCTGCACGACGCGCAGCGTGCATGGCCGGTCGCAAACACGCTCTACGATCTCGGCCATTTCACGCGGCCGATCGGTGCCACCGTGCAACTCGTGCCGCCGCTCTCCTCAAGCGACGGCGTGATCCACGACTTTTTCGACGCGTTTTCCGAGGCACTGGTGCGCACGCGTTGACCTATCTCGACCGAGCCAAGGTACTGCTCTCCGCGATTCGTGCGCGTGGGCGTTATCGTGAAGTCCGCACGCACGGCCTAACCGGCGAACTCGACTTCTCTTCGAACGACTACCTCGCGCTCGCCACGAATCCCCAGGTTATCGAAGCGTTTCATCGCGCCGGCCGCGTCGGCGCCGGCGGCGCGCGGCTGCTCGGCGGCGCCTATCGCGAACAGTCGCTCTTGGAAGAGGAGCTGGCGGCGTGGCTGGGCCGCGAGCGCGCGCTGCTCTTTTCGTCCGGCTATCTCGCGGCGCTCGGCGCTATCGCCGTGCTCTCGCGCACGGTCGACTACATTTACTCAGACCGCCTGAACCATGCCTCATTGATCGACGGTGTCCGCGGCACGAGGGTGGAGCGATTCATCTACGATCACGCGGCTTTCCCGTTTCACGCGCAGCGGCGCGGCAACGCGCTGATCGTTACCGAGTCGATCTTCGGGATGGACGGCGATGCAATCGATCTCGAGCGCATGCTGGAGCACATGGGTGACGGCGACGTTCTCCTGATCGACGAGGCGCACGCGCTCGGCGTGACCGGTGAGCGCGGGGCGGGTCGTGCTCGCATGCTCGACGACCCACGCGTTGTGATCCTCGGGACGTTGTCGAAGGCGTTCGGGGGACTCGGGGGCTTCATCGCCGGGCCGGCAGTCCTTATCGACCTGCTCGTGAACGAGGCGCGCACGTTCATCTTCGATACCGCATTGCCCCCCGCGATCGCGCTTGCCGCGCGTGTGGCGCTCGTACTCATCCGCGACGGCGACGAGGCACGCGCACGACTTCATGGAAACGCCGCGCGCTTGCGCGAAGGCCTTCGCTCGCTAGGATTCCCGGCGGTCGACGGTCCGTCGCCGATCGTCCCCGTCGTGCTGGGCAGCGAGGACCGAGCGGTAGAAATCGCGCGCTGCCTCGAAGGTATGCGAATATACGCGCCTGCGATCCGGCCACCGACCGTTCCGAAGGGGAGTTCGCGACTACGCCTCTCGGTGCGATCAGATCACCAGCGCGAACATATCGATCTGCTCGTTCAAGGACTAGCGAAATGCATCGCTACTTCGTAACCGGAACCGACACCGATGTCGGCAAGACGCGCGTCACCGCAGCGCTCGCGCTCGCGCTCAAGAACGCGGGCGTCACGCCGACGATCGTCAAATTCGTTCAAACCGGTCTTGCGCCCGGCATCCCGGGCGATGCAGCGCGCGCTTCCAAGCTTTCCGGCGTGCGTTCGCTCGAGCTCGCGCGCTTTGAGAAGGCTGCAGATCCGTGGTCGGCGGCGCTCGCATCGGGCCAACCTGAAGTTCGCGCGAGCGAATTGGTCGAGGCGGTGGCACACATCGAGAATGGCCTGGTCACCGAAGGCGCAGGCGGATTGATGGTGCCGCTCAATGCGCGCGAACATTTCGGCAACATCGCGGTACTCGGCAAGTTCGATACGGTGCTCACCATCGGACTCAAGCTCGGCTGCGTGAATCACGCGCTACTTACGGCCAACCAATGCCAGCAGGCGGGAATCAGGCTCGTCGGCGCAGTGCTGGTCGAGCGCTGGGGAGCAACCGAAGAACACTATCGCGCCGACGTCGAACGGACGCTGCAGGGAAAGGTCAAGATTCTTGGCATTCTGCCGTTTGACGAAGACGAGGCAGCCTCGGTAAAGACCGGCGCAGCAATCTTCGCCCCCTACTTTGCATAACACGAGGAAATCCTTGCACCCGACTATCGCAACTGCCCGTGCGCGAATGCTCGACGAAGGGCTCGCCGCCGATCGCGCGCTGCTCGAATCGCTTGCATTGCTGCCGGACGAAGAAATCCCTGACCTTCTCGCGCTTGCCGACGCGGTGCGCGCCAAACATTGCGGCAATGCGATCGCGGTCGAAGTGCTCTACAATGCAAAGAAGGGCGGATGCTCTGAGGATTGCCACTTCTGTTCGCAGAGTGCGCGCTTCGCGACCGACGTCGAACCGGAGACGCTGGCGAGCGTCGAGAGCTTCGTTGCTGCAGCACGCGACGCACATCTGCGCGGCGCCGGAGAATTTTGCATCGTCGTTGCGGTGCGTGGCCCGTCGGCGCGTCTGCTCGGGCGGATCTGCGACGCCGTGCGAGCGATTAAGTCGGAGTTGCCGATCACCGTTGCCGTCTCGCTCGGCATTCTGCGGCCCGAGCAGGTGATCGCGCTGGTTGAAGCCGGCGTCGATAAGGTCAACCACAATCTCGAAACCTCGCGCCGCTACTTCCCGTCGATCTGCACGACGCATACCTTTGACGAGCGGATGACGACACTGCGGCTAGTACGCGGCGCCGGACTCGAGGTCTGTTGTGGCGGCATCATCGGCATGGGTGAGACCGTCGAAGATCGCATCGATTTTCTGTGCACGCTCCAAGAGCTAGCGCCCGAGGAGGTGCCGATAAACTTTCTTAATCCGCGCCCAGGGACGCCGTTTGGTGACCGCTCGCTGGTCGAGCCGGTCGAGGCATTGCGCTTCGTGGCGATGGCGCGGTTGGCGCTGCCGCGCGCGCTGGTACGCTTTGCCGGCGGCCGCGAGATCACTCTAGCGGGCTTACAGGACTTAGGCATGCGCAGCGGCGCCAGCGGCATCGTGCTCGGCAACTACTTGACGACCGGTGGCCGCAGCGATCACGATGACTTCGCGATGCTCGATCGGCTCGGCTTTGAAGTAATGGCGTGACCGCGCAACGCGTGGAGGGCGTGGAGCGCCCGTCGAGCCTAGACCAGACCAAGACCCCGTATTTCCAGGCGCTGCTCGAATACGTTGATTCGGGCGTGCTGCCGTTTCATACACCCGGGCACATGCAGGGGCGCGGCGCCGAGCTCTCCTTCCGCGAGTTCGTCGGGGACAACATTCTCGCCATCGACCTCACGCCGATGCCCGGCATCGACGATCTCTTACAACCGACCGAGTCGATCAAAGAAGCCCAAGAACTCGCGGCCGAAGCGTACGGCGCCGATCACACCTTTTTCTTAATCAACGGCTCGACCAGCGGCAATCAGGCTATGATGATGACTGCGCTAAACCCGGGAGAGAAGATCGCAGTTCCTCGCAACTCCCACAAATCGATGCTCGGCGGACTCGTGATGAGCGGCGCGCATCCGATCTACATGCAACCGGCGGTCGACCAAGAGATGCATATGGACAATGCGGTGACGCCCGAAACCGTCGCGCGCACGATTGCCGAGCACCCCGACCTCAAAGCCGTCTACGTCGTCTCGCCCACATATTACGGCGTCGCCGCCGATTTGGCATCGATCGCGCGCATCACGCACGACGCCGGCAAGATGTTGCTGGTCGACGAAGCGTGGGGACCGCATTTCAAATTCCACCCCGCGTTGCCCCTGTCTGCCACCGAAGCCGGCGCCGACTTGTCGATCAACTCGACGCACAAGATGCTCTCGGCGTTTTCGCAAGGCGCGATGCTGCACCAAATCGGCGACCGCGTGCGCCTCGACCGGCTCAAGGCGGTGCTCAAGATGTTTCTATCGACGTCGCCCAATCTGCCGTTGGTCGCATCGCTCGACGTCGCACGCATGCAGATGGCTACGCAAGGCGCCGCATTGCTCTCGCAAACCATCGAGCTGGCGCAAGAGACCCGCGCGCGGCTCAACGAGATCGAAGGGGTCTATTCGTTCGGCGAAGAGATCCAGGGCCGCGAAGGCGTCTTCGACTTGGATCCCACGAAGATGACGGTGCGCGTGACCGGCCTTGGCTACACCGGCTACGAAGCTTCGGAAATCTTGCGCAAACGTTACAACATTCAAGTCGAGTTGGCCGACTTGTTCAATGTCGTTGCACTCTTCACGATCGGCACGACGCGCGAGGCCGCTGAGCGCTTCGTGACCGCATTCGAAGAGATGGCGCGCGAAGATCGTCCGCTCGACATGTATGCGCCGTCGGGCATCCTTGCGCAGCGGCTCAAGCGCGGCACCTATAAGATGCCGGCGATTCCGCCGATGCGCATGCTGCCGCGCGATGCGTTCTTGGCCGACACGGAGTTCGTGGAGTTTCGCAAGTCGGCCGGTCGCATTTGCGCCGAAACGATCTCACCCTACCCGCCTGGCATTCCGGTGCTCGCGCCGGGCGAGGAAATCACCCCTGATTTGATCGACTACCTTCGGTTGGAACTCAAAGCCGGCGTCCGTATACAGGGCCCTAACGACGACACCTTGCGCAAGATCCGTGTCGTCGCGGATTGAAAAGAGCCACCAGTAGTGCTTGGTACGGGGGATGGCCCAAGATGTAGGCAGGGTGGGCCCCCGATTGTGGGTAACTATCCACATGAATCCGCAGGATGCGGGTCACCCTTGGAGGCGAGGAACCGCGTTGGCCGTCAAAGCGCAGTCCGTTTCCCCGAGCTGGGAACTCTCACAGCTCCTCGACATCTTCCCACTCCCGATCCGACAGTCGCTCGTAAGACTCCCCAATCTCGAAGACATCATCGAAGTCGTGCTCGATCTCGGGCGTCCGCCTGAGGCGCGATTTGCTAACGACTTTCGTTATCTCTCCGAGACGCCGGTAACGAACGAGGACATCGGACACGTTTGCTCGCGCATTTCGGCGTTTGGTCCCGATAACCGCGCCGGCATCGAGCAAACGCTGCATCGCATCAGCGCGATTCGCAACCGCCAAGGCAGAATCGTCGGCCTCACGTGCCGCGTCGGCCGCGCGGTCTACGGCACGATCGACATTCTGCTCGATGTGCTGCGTAGCGGCAAATCGATCTGTCTGCTCGGGCGACCCGGCGTCGGCAAGACCACGATGCTGCGCGAGTGTGCGCGCATTCTCTCCGAAGATCGCAAACGCGTGGTGATCGTCGATACCTCGAACGAAATCGCCGGCGATTCCGATATCCCGCATCCGGGCATCGGCCTCGCGCGCCGCATGCAAGTCGCCGATCCGGCGCTGCAGCATGCGGTTATGATCGAGGCGGTTGAAAATCACATGCCCGAAGTGATCGTCATCGACGAGATCGGCACCGAGGCCGAAGCCGGCGCCGCGCGCACGATCGCCGAGCGCGGCGTCACGCTGATCGGCACGGCCCACGGCCAGACGCTGGAAAATCTCTTGATGAACCCGACGCTCTCGGATTTGCTCGGCGGCATCAGCGCCGTGACGCTTTCCGACGAGGAAGCGCGCCGGCGCGGCACGCGCAAGACCGTGCTCGAGCGCAAGGCGCCGCCGACCTTCGATTTGTTGGTCGAAATTCAGGATCGCGACCGCCTCGCGATTCACAAGAACGTGGCTGACGTCGTCGATGCGTTACTGCGCGGCTATCAGCCGCAACCGGAAATCCGCCAACGTACGCCAAGCGGCGACGTGGCGATCGTGCAGGAAGCCGACACCGAGTCGATGCCGCAGATTGCGGAGAGCCTCGATCATCACCACGATCCGCACGACGAGTCGCCCGACAAGCCCCTGTTGATCTTTCCCTATGGTGTGTCGCGCAACAAGATCGAACGCGCGGTGCACAACCTGCGCATCAATGCGTCCATCGCGCGTAATTGGGACGACGCCGATGTGGTGCTGACGCTCAAGACGCTCGAGCGCAAGGGCCAGCCCAAGCTCAAACAGATCGCGTCGGACAACGTACCGATTTATTCGATCAAGACCAACACGACCACGCAGATCCAAAGCGCGCTGCGCGACGTGTTCAACTTGGGTTCGATCGACCACGAGGAGATCGCCATCCGGGAGGCCGAGGAAGCCGTCTACCAAGTATTGCTGACCAATCAAGCGATCGAGTTGTCGCCGCAGACGTCATACGTGCGGCGCATGCAGCATCAGCTCGCTGAGAAGTACCGCCTGCAATCGCGCAGCACCGGCCTCGAGCCCAACCGTCGCGTTCGAATATTCAAGGTCGCGGACTAGTCGACCGGCGCAGGGTGCGCAAAGCTTCTTGACGTTTTGCCGGCGGTAGTTGATCTACGACCGAGGTGAACAGCTTTGGGTTCGCCGCCATGACCGCGCCAAGTTCGTCCTTTGCGGTCTCGCCTGCGTAGCCGTCCGCCGCGCCGAACACCCAATATCGCATGAGCGTGTCGGCGGCCAAACGGTCGGAGCGAGCGCGTGCGCCGACCTTATCGATAGCATCCAGCACCGCATGGATGTTTGCCAAGTCGTTGGAGCCGCAGTACACGGTGGTGGCGGACACCGCAATCCAGCCTTCTGCCGGCGCGGAGATGTGCAGCCAATCGGCGCGATGTCCGTCAACGCGCAGTTCTGAGCCACGCGGCAAGGTTTGCGCCGTTGCCCCGTTTGGAACGCTATGCATGGCGGCCGCCGGATGCGCGCCCGCAACGACCGTGGCGCATCTACCCGCGAGTGACAAGACGAGAAACAAAACAAACATGCTAATCTATAGCGGCGTGATTTCGCCGTCTTCGCTGACTAAGAACCGCGTGTCGAAGGCGAGCATTTCGTCACCACGTTTGATGCGGCTGTGAACGTTGAACCGGTGCGACGGCGTTTGTCCCGGACGGTTCACAAGCCCACCGTAAAAGAGCTTGAGTAGCGGCGTCTGCCCTTGCTTAGGGGCTTCGAGTTTGTTTTGCGCGATCAGCATCGCCATAATCCGTTGCTGGAGCGCCATCGGCAGGAGGCGATACGCGTCATCGACCTTCTCGCCGGGCTCTTGATTTTGCATGCGGCGCCGGTCGCTGTTCTCCGGCTCGTCGTTAACGTAGCGGACGATCGCGTCCCAGTCGTCGGCGCCGATGCCGACGAACTCGCACATGTAACGGTGCCAGTTCGCGCCTTGGTGCGCGACCTGATCGCCTCGCACTTGTTTCACGCGCAGCGGAATGTTGCGCTCGCGGATGCGCGCGATGATGTTGAATTGCGGTGCCGTCACCGGCTCCTGCATGATGAACATTGCGCCGTTGGGCGAGATCTCGAGGCCAACGCCGGATTTGAGCAGGTTCGGATCGGCCGGATTGGGCTGGTACCACATGTGGTATGCACCCGCGCGCCGCTTGTACTGACGACGGTCGCCCGCTCGTCCGAGAAACCACTCGATGATGTCGCCGAACATTGAGCCTGGAGATGACATACAAAGCCGCTCCGTCGAATAACGACCGGTGACATTTATCACCGTCGAAGGCATTGAAGGCTGCGGCAAGAGTACCCTCGTTGCCGGTCTTGCCGAACGATTACGCGCTCGGGACCAAGAAACCATCGTGACCCGCGAGCCCGGCGGTACGCCGGCGGGTGACGCTATCCGTGAGATCTTTCTCAAACCCGGGCTGGAGATCGCCCCGCTGACCGAGGCGCTGCTGCTCAATGCTTCGCGCGCACAGCATGTGGTCGACCTGATCGACCCGGCGCTGCGCCGCGGCGCCCTCGTGCTCTGCGACCGCTTTGTCGACTCAACCCTTGCGTATCAGGGCTACGGGCGCGGAATCGATCTTGCCTTCTTGCGAGAACTCTGTGACGTAGCAACGGGCGGCCTCGTGCCCGACCTCACCTTCGTGCTCGATCTTCCGGTACCCATCTCGCGCGAACGCACTGCGGCGCGCGACGGCGGGGCCGGCGATCGGATGGAGCGCGAAGATCCGGGATTTTACGAACGCGTGCGCCGCGGTTTTCTCGATCTTGCGGAGCGTTCACCCCGATATCGCGTGTTCGATGCGACCAAACCGCCACAGGAACTCATCGCGCAGGCGTATCAGCTGCTCTGCGGGGCGCTCGCGTGAGCGAGATGCATTTCGACGTCATCGGCGCAGTAGGACCAAAGACCTACTTTAGCCGCATGACCTCCGGCACGCTGGCGCACGCCTATCTGTTCAGTGGGGCGCCCGGCGTCGGAAAGAAGACCTTCGCGCGTCGGCTGGCGCAGTCGCTGCTGTGCGAAGCGCCCGCCTCGGCGAAAGATGGCGTGCTCGGCTACGACGGCACGTGCCATTCTTGCCGGCTCTTCGCAAGCGAAGGGGCGCGCCATCCCGATTTTCTCGAACACCTCGGTATCTTGAAAATTGGTGACGCCGACGCCGCAATGGGATTTTACGAGGGAGAGGATCTCACCGCGCGCGATCTCGTGCGCCAGCTCTCAATGCAGTCCTATAGTGGCGGACTGCGCGTCCTCTTGCTCGGGGACATCGACTTTGCGACGCATCACGCCGCCAATGCGCTGCTCAAGTTTTTTGAGGAGCCGCCGCGCGGTGTCGTGCTGCTCCTCACCTCGGCGACGCCCGGCCGTCTCTTGCCGACGATTCGGTCGCGCGTGATCGAACTGCGCTTTCCACTGCTCGCTCAAACCCAGGTGCGCGAGATCTTGCTGCAGAGAGGCTACGATCAGGAGCACGCGCAGCTCGGTGCCTCGCTAGGACAAGGCAGCGTCACGCGCGCGGTTGCCGCGCTGAGTGACGACGACGAGTCGCTGCGCTCGCAAATCGCGGGTTGGTTTTTTCGCGTGGTCGACGGAGAAACGCCCGACGAAGGCTGGGCCAGCCGCGAAACCCTCGACGAAGGGCTCGACGTGCTCAAGTCGCTGGTGCGTGATTGGACGGCGCTCGCAACCGCCGGCGATCGCGCTCCGCTGGTCTGCGTCGACTACGCGGACGAACTACGTTCACTCCCGGCGATCGCGCCGGTCGACGCTATCGCGATGATCGGCAAGCTCGATGACGCGCAGCGCCTCGCGCGCACCAACGTCAGTCCGGCGATGGTGAGCGAGTTAGTGCGTATGGCGCTCACTGGTAAGGGTTAAAAGCGGCCGCGGAACGCGGTTTCGTCATAGGTAACTGCAAAGGGGAACGCCATGTACGCCAGGACAATCGCCCGGAAGATTGCGGTGCCGATCAGATAGGGGATCTCGCCGTACACCGTCAGAGCGTTTCCGACGTACCCGAATAAGAAGACCCAAAGTGCGACGAAGACGATCGCGAGGATGACGCAAGCGAGCGAATTAGCGCGCACCGCGCGAATCGATCCCGACAGCGCAAGCCCACCGGGAAGACCGCCGATCGACGCTGCCGGGATGGTAAGGATCATGAAGAAGTACGCGATGAGTTGCAGGCCGATCTGCAAGATCGGGCTGCCGAGCAGGCCGCCGACGTAGCCCGCAGCGTACACAACGAACTGAAAGCCCAGCGCGGCGATGAGTATACCGCCTGCTTTACGTCGTGTCTCCTCCCACGCATCGTCGAATCCGGCGCGATAGCCGCGAGCAATGTTGTTGGCCTGAATCACCGCGCCGCCGAAAGCGAAGAGATAGACCAGCTGCAGGATGAATGCGAAGAGGCCCGTACCGAGGCCACCCAGCGGATCGGTGAAAAGCGTTTGCCAGTACGAGACAAACATGTCGATGATCGCCGCCAGCAGCGGAAGCGCGAAGATCGATGGGTTGCGCAGGAGATAAACGAACGCTCTCCCGTAGATTGCGAGATCGACGCTCGGACGGCCGCCGCGACGCATCGCCTTAGCCTCGCGCGCCGGCCAGCGCGTGGTGGCAGCTACAGTCGGCGTTCAAATCGATCTTCGCCACGATCGTCCCGATCGCGTTTTTCACCCGGTCATTGTTCTTCTTGAAGACCTCCATCACTTCGTGGTGCGAGACCGGCGGAATCCCCTCGATGCCGACGTCGTAATCGGTGATCAACGAGATGTTGACGAAACAGATTTCTAACTCGCGCGCGAGATAGGCTTCGGGGTATTGCGTCATGTTGATGACTTCCCAACCTTGGCTTTGGAACCACTTCGACTCGGAGCGCGTCGAGAAACGCGGCCCCTGGATCACGACTACGGTGCCGCGTTCGTGCGTCTCGATACCGAGCGAGCGCAGCGCCTCGATCGCAGTGGGGCGCAGCGTGGGGCAGTACGGATCGGCGAAGCTCACGTGCGTCGTTATCGGACCGTCGAAGAACGTGTCCTTGCGTCCGTTCGTGCGATCGACAAGCTGGTCGCACACCACCATCGATCCCGGCGCGACGTCTTTTTTTAGCGAGCCGCAGGCGTTGGGCGCGATGATGAACTTGACGCCAAGCGCCTTCATCGCCCACAGGTTGGCGCGATAGTTGATCGACTGCGGGGGGAAGCGATGATCCTTGCCGTGACGGGGTAAAAACGCGACGCGTTTGCCGGCGATCTCGCCCAGCGCTACACGATCGCTGGGCGCGCCGTAGGGAGTTTCGATCCACACTTCGCGAGCGTTCTCGATGAGCGAATAAAATCCCGAACCGCCAAAAACGCCGATATCGGCGCGCTCAGTCGTCGTTTCCATAGTCTCCATTCTTGTCGTGGTTATCTGTTAAAATCAGAGGGCTTCAAGTCGTCGAGAAACTTCTTGAAGCGCGACATCTCCGAATCATCGACCGGCTTCTTATCGGGCGTCGACTCTTCGAGCACGATCTTGTCGGTGACGTAAATCGGTGCCTTCATACGAAGAGCGAGCGCGATGCCGTCCGAAGGACGCGCGTCGATCTCGCGGAGTTCGCCGTCGCTTCGCAAAATGAGCTTGGCGTAAAACGTCGAGTCTTTGATGTCGTGTATGATCACTTGCTCGAGCGACGTGTCGAGCGACTCGAGTATGTTGCGCATGAGGTCGTGCGAGAGAGGGCGCGGGACGGGAGCGCCTTCGAGTGCGAGTGCGATGGCCGTGGCCTCGAACGGGCCGATCAGAATCGGCAGGTAGTGCGAGCCGTCCATGTCCTTGAGGATCACGACCGGATCGTGGGTCAGCAGGTCGATCCCGAGCTTGTCGACCTTCATTTGGCGCATGTGATGGTATCCGACGCCCCCGCGGGATTCTCTTGCCGCGGCAAGGGTGCCGGCGTCGACCGCACGAACGCAAAGGCCCGCACCATGGCGTTATCCTGCGGAATCGTCGGTTTGCCCAACGTGGGTAAGTCCACCATCTTTAATGCTCTTACCCGGTCGGCGCAAGCGCTGGCGGCGAATTACCCCTTCGCGACGATCGAGCCGAATGTGGGAGAAGTCGCAGTACCCGACGATCGTTTGCCGGTACTGCAAGTCCTCGTGCACGCGGAGCGGATCGTGCCCGCAACCGTCCGCTTTGTCGATATCGCCGGGCTCGTGCGCGGCGCCTCCACCGGCCAAGGCTTGGGCAACGCGTTCTTGAGTCACATTCGCGAGACCGATGCAATCGCGATGGTGGTGCGATGTTTCATCGACGATAACGTCACGCACGTCGAAGGTAGTCCCGATCCAGGGCGTGATATCGAGATCATCGCGATCGAACTTGCGCTTGCCGATCTTGCCACGATGCAAAAGCGGCTCGACAAACTCGAACGTGAGGCGCGTGCGAACCCAAAGCGTCGTGGCGCGCTCGAAGCCGCGCAACACGTCGTAGCCGCCCTCGAAGCCGGAAAACCGGCGCGGATCTTCCCCGCGGGAAGTCCTGAACGTGAAATCGCGGACGAGTCCTTTTTGTTGACCGCGAAGCCGTTGTTGTACGTGGCCAACGTCGACGAAGCGCAAATCCGCAAGCCGGGCTCTCTGGTCGACGCGGTGCGCGCCATCGCCAAAGAGGACGGCAGCGCGGTCGTCGTGCTCAGCGGCAAGATCGAATCCGAATTGGCCGGCCTTTCCGAGGAGGAAGCACGCGAATTTTGCACGGAACTCGGCATCGAACGTAGCGGTCTCGACGAGCTCGCGCTCAACGCGTACGATCTGCTCGGGCTGATGACGTTTCTGACGGCGGGTGAGAAAGAAGTGCGGGCCTGGACGATCGCCAAGGGTACGAAGGCACCACAGGCCGCAGGCAAGATCCACGGTGACATCGAGCGCGGATTCATCCGCGCCGAGATCGTATCGTACGACGACTACGTCGAATACAAAACCATGGACGCCCTTCGGAACGCCGGAAAAGTGCGCAGCGAAGGCAAGGACTACGTCATGCAAGAGGGGGACGTCGTCAACTTCCGCTTCAACGTCTAAATTCCTTAAGACTTAGGTCGCTTGGCAAGCATAGCGAGGCCAATTCCCAAGGGAGTTTTCCGTGTTTTCCCGTAGCCTTCGGGGTTTGAACTCTGCCCGGAGGCTGAAAATAATTCTATGACCACTGCGGTACGCGAAGTCTCGGTTTTTGGAGACGGCATCGCCTATTTTAACGAAGCGGCCGATCTTCTCGAACTCGATTCGGGTATGCGGATGATCCTCACGCATCCATCGCGTCAAATCATCTTTTCGATTCCATTTCAGCGGGACAGCGGCGAATTCGAAGTCTACACCGGCTATCGCGTGCAATACAATTTCGCACGCGGGCCGGCGAAGGGCGGCATCCGCTATCATCCGGGCGTAACCCTCGATGAAGTCACGGCGCTGGCATTTTGGATGACGTGGAAGTGCGCGGTTGTGGACTTACCGTTCGGCGGCGGCAAGGGCGGAGTGACCTGCGATCCCTCGACACTTTCGATGAACGAACTCGAACGCATTACGCGGCGCTATGCTGCCGAGCTGGTCGAAGTCGTAGGCCCGGATAAAGACGTTCCGGCACCCGACGTCAACACCACACCGCAAGTCATGGCCTGGTTCATGGATACCTACTCGATGCACGTGCGTCAAAACGTGCCGGGCGTGGTTACGGGAAAACCGCTCGAGATCGGCGGTTCGCGCGGACGTGTCGAAGCCACCGGCCGCGGCGTGACGATCTGCGCGTTGGATGAAATGCACCAGATAGGGCTCGTGCCGGACCAGACGCGCGTGATCGTACAAGGCTTCGGCAACGTCGGGCTCTATGCGGCGAAACTTTTCGCGGAGCGCGGCTGCAAGGTGTTGGGCATCTCCGACGTCACCGGCGCATTCTACAATCCCGAAGGGATCGACATTCCGCTGGCGATCGATCACGCCGTCAAGAATCGCAGTCTCGAAGGCTTCAAGGGCGGCGACCGCATTAGCAACGCCGAGTTATTGACCAGCGATTGCGACGTGCTGGTGCCGGCGGCACTCGAGAAAGTCTTCACCTCGGAAAATGCTCCGAAGGTCAAAGCAAAGTTGATCGTCGAGGGTGCGAACGGCCCAACGACGCCCGAAGCCGATCGCATCTTCAAACAGAACGGCATCGTCGTGATTCCCGATATCATGGCCAATGCGGGCGGCGTAACCGTCTCATATTTCGAGTGGGTACAAGATCGCATGGGCTACTTCTGGAAAGAAGCCGAAGTCAACGAGAAGCTCGAGGACGTGCTGCTTGCCAATCTCGGCGAACTTCGTACGATAAAGAACGCGCGCAACTCGAGCTATCGCACCGCGGCCTACGCGCTCGCGATCGACCGCGTGGTGCGGGCGTTAAAAATGCGCGGAATATACGCGTAAGCAATAAGTCAGATTAAAAAAGGGGCCCGCGCGAGCGGGCCCCTTTTCGTCTGCCGATTCTACCTTAGGATTTATTGGAACGGGAAAACCGCGGGGTTGATTCCTGGCCCATAGTATGGGTCGGTTCCGAGGATCCCCTCGAGTTGAGCGGTTGAGAGCTGCGGGATCGTCATCCCGAATGCGGTGTCCGCCGTAGCGATGAAGTCGTTGGCGATGACGGCATAGCCGACATTCGACGGATGTAATCCGTCCCACGTGGTGAGGCCGCCGCCAAACTGTTCAGTAACCGTTACGGGCCCGATGGAGATGCCGCTGGTTGAGGCCGTCGCAAAGAACGTACTAATCGGTACCAATGCGACATTGCTCCCGGACGAGGTCGCAACGGCGTCGATGGCTTGATTGTAGGCTGCGTTGACTGCTTGAGCCTGCGCTGTAAACGCCGGCGTGAGGTATTCACTCCCAAGGCCACTGCCCTTCGTCGTCGGATCGAGTTGGATCGCGGCGAAGTTGGGATTCGCCGGGTTCGCTTCGATGAGCGGTACGGCTTGCTCGATCGTTCCGAGGAAGCCGCTCTCGGTGAGATACCCGCCCGCCGCTACGCCGAAGTTGGTGCCGAGATCCGCTACAATTGCTTGCGCGTACTCGCCCGCCTCGACGGGTGTCAGCGTTCCGCCGGATTCTACTACAAGTAGCTTCGTAAAATTGGCCGTGAGATTCGCCTGCGCGAAGAACTGCGGAACCGAATGACCGGTCGTCGGCAGCAGCGTCGGCAAATCGGCAATCAGAACTTTCGATCCGGTCGCGGTAAGAGACTTGACGATCTTCGTCAAGTCGGCCGCCATTTGCGCCGGCGTGTCGCTCGCGGGAGCAGTTCCGGCTGAGAAGATGTACTTGAGCAAGTCGTTCGCGCCAAGCCACACCGTCGTGAGTTTGGGCGACATGCCGGTTGCAACGTTGAGCATCGTGAGGTTGCTGCCGTACGCCGGCGCGAATTCGCCTAGTATCGGCAAGAAGAGTTGGTTCTCGCTCTCCACCAGCGACTGCAGGCCGCCCGACGTCGGATCGCCCGGAATCGTCGCGTAACCGCAGTTCGCGCCACTCGGGGGTCCCTCGTAAGGACCGGTCATGGCGACCGCTTCGTGCATCGTGATACCCGGTACACCGAGATCGGCGATGCCGGTCGCTGGACTTACGCGTGTGCTCTGCCACGTTGACGCGCCGAACGCCGCAACGTTGAAGGTCGAGCATCCCGACTGCGTGTCGGCAAAAAGGGTAGTGGCATTCAACACGATCTGCGTGCCGAGGCCAGGCGCTTTAATTAGCGGCAATATCGCGAGCGATGGGTTGCTGCCGGAGTAGGACGTGTGGTTACACGTGCCGCCGGTCGAAACGAGGCAATCGTACATGATTGCGAACCAGCCACTATCCTGCCCGGGATAGACCGCGCCGCCGGGATATGCGGACAGCGGACTCGTCGCAAGCGTGCCGAGCAGGCCGTCGGACTGTTCACCGGCGGTCAGGCTGTCGCCCATGCCGATGAGGATCGGGCCGCCCAGTGGCGTCGGTGCCGTGGCGGCCCCAGAACCTTTGACCAGTTGTGGGACGTTGCCGCCGCCGCCGCCGTTGCCGCATGCAGCAAGCGTCGTAATCGCGGCAAGCGCGAGAAATGCGATTAAATTTTTCATCATGGCGTGCCCTATCTTAAATCGGTAGAACGACGGGTGAACCAATGCCGAATTGGAGCTGCAGTTGCGTGGCCTTGAGGCCGCCGATGGACGGCACGGTGCTGGCCGAGCACGGCAGCGAATAGCACTGGAAGTACTTGATGCCGTACGGGCTGTAGTTGGTCGGGCCGCCGCTGTTGAGTACCAGCTGCACGAACTCGTTTTTGCCTAAACGTTGCGTCGCGCCGAGGAAATACGCGGCGAGGTGCTCCGGATACGGATCGGTGGGCAAGTAGTCACGCGAGCTTTGCGGCTCGAGAAACAGCCGCAAGTTCCGGTTGACGTTGTACTCGAGGTACAGCACCTGATAGAGCTGCGCGGTGTTGTTGAGATTGACACCGTTGAGGTGATTGAGCCATGTCGGCGCAACGGTAAATGTTCCAAAAAACCGCGGCGTCTTCAAAAACGGCACGGTAACGGCTACCGACCAGTACTGCGCGCTTCGCGTCGGCACGCCGGTGACCGGTAAGCCGTTGTTCGGATTGACGAACGGAACGACGTCACTGCCCGGCTGTCCCGACGCGTCGATCTGCGACCAGCGCGAAACGTAGGTGGGCGTGACCACGATTGGCAGTGCGCGTCCTTTGATATTCCCGAGCAGCAGCAGCTTTTCGTAGCTGAGCAGCATGAACGTATCTTTGGTCGTCAGATCTTCGTTTACCGCGTTGCATCCGTTTGCTGTAGTGCCATTCAGATTTGCGCACCCGGCCGCGGGCAATCCCGCCGGAAGATAGACGGGCACGGTACCGCTGTTGAAGCCGTACGGATAGTGTTGCAATTGGTAGAACGAGGCGACGACGCGCGAGGTCGGATTGAAACCCCACGACGCCATGCCGTCCATGCCGCCCTGCAGCCATTTACCTTGTGCGGTTCCGATGTTGCCCCAGGGATAAGCGATCGAAAGATCGGCGAAATAGGTGAAGCCCGTCGGCAGACCTGCTTGTGCCGCGCCGCCGACAGGCTGCTGATTGACCGGAGGCACTTGCGCAACTGTCGACTGCGTACCGTCTTGAGGTTTCGTTGCAGCTTTCGATTGCGTTTGTTTATCCATCGCGTTACGAATGGCGGTATTGGCCCCGCTTACAACGCCACTAGCGAGGGCCTGACTCTGGTCGGCCTGTGCGGGCACGACGGATAAGCCGAACGCGACGGCAAGTAGAACTGCCGCGCTCGTTCGGGTGAGGCTTTTGAGCATTAGTCGTCTCCAACTCGAGGACCGGACTATTAAAAGTATCAGGTGCCGGTTGGCGACGACTTCGGGCCGCTTGGTGTGAAAACCCTTATGATTTAACCAGGAACTGCGGGCGTGGAAGGCGCTGCGTCGGCAACATTTCCGCGTGGTTTACCGTCAACATATCGCGTCCCGCGCAACTCGATGCTCTTGATGATCACGTAGAGGACCGGCGTGATGGCAAGATTGAGAAACGTCGAGACCAACATGCCCCCGAACACCACGGTTCCCAGTGAATGACGCGCCGCGCTGCCGGCGCCGCTCGCGAAAACCAGCGGTAACACGGCGATGATGAACGCGATCGAGGTCATGAGGATTGGACGAAGCCGCACCTGCCCGGCGCGCAGTGCGGCGGTCACGACGTCTGCGCCGGCGCGTATCTGCTGGTTGGCAAACTCTACGATCAAAATCGCGCTCTTGCTCGACAAGCCGATCAGCATGACGTAGCCGACCTGCGCGTAGACGTCCTGCGAAACGTTTGCATAGAGAAAGGGGAGTGGAATGTGGCGCAAGTTGATGAAGACCAGTGCACCAAGAAGCGCAGCTGGGACCGCAAGGATGACGATCAGCGGGTCCACCCAGCTCTCGTACTGCGCGCAGAGTACCAAATAGACGAAGACGAGGCCGAGCATGAAGATCAGCGCGCTCTGCGCGCCGGCCGCAATCTCGTCGAGCTGCAAACCTGACCATTCGTACGTGATGCCTTTGGGAAGCACGCGCGCGGCGATCTGTTGCGTGGCATCGATCGCCTCACCCGAGCCGTGCCCGGGCGCGGGGTTGCCGTTGATCTCGATATTTCGATAGAGGTTGTAGTGCGTGATGATCGGCGCCGCGAGAACCCGGTTCACGGAAACCAGCGCGCTGAGCGGCGTGAGGCCGGTGCCGGTCGCATTGGTTTGCGCGGTGGGACTGATCGGGGTGGGCGATGCTGCCGACGGAACGTAAAGGTCCTGAAGCGATGCCGGATTGCTGCGATACGGTGCATCGGCTTGCACGTCGACTTGCCACGAGCGGTTCAGATACGTGAAGTTGTTGACGTAGAGCGAGCCGAGGTCCACTTCCATCGTCTCGAACACGTCGGTCAAGCTCGAGCCCATCGCTTTTACTTTATTGCGATCGATGTCGACGTCGAGCTGCGGCGAGTTGATGCGGTACTGAGTGAAGACCTGGCTGAGGCGCGGATCCTTCGCGGCGGCGCCCATAATCGCGTACGCCGAATTCATGAGTGCCGGCAAGCCCAAATTCGCGCGGTCCTCGAGTTCGAATTGATATCCGCCGAAGCTGCCGACGCCGTTGATCGCGGGCGGATCCAACGAAAAGATTTGCGCCTCGGGAATGTTCTTATAGAACAAATAGTTTAGTCGCGGAAGGATGCCAAAGAGCGAGTGCTGTGGGCCTTTGCGT
Organism: Vulcanimicrobiota bacterium; assembly: GCA_963837195.1. Taxonomy (GTDB): domain Bacteria; phylum Vulcanimicrobiota; class Vulcanimicrobiia; order Vulcanimicrobiales; family Vulcanimicrobiaceae; genus Aquilonibacter. Next base: position 1,103,822 of record CAWIMO010000006.1, on the reverse strand, counting down.
TGGCTCCACGGCTTGAGCAGCGTGAACATGATGCCGCGATTGTTGGCCGAGCCGAAAAAGCTGAAGCCGCCGATATTGAAGACGTGTAGCGTCTCCGGCTGCGCGAGCATGATCTTTTCCGCTTTTGCAGCGATGATCTGCTCGGCGGCCAGCGAGGTACCTTCCGGTGCCTGAACGATCGTGATGAAATAGCCCTGGTCTTCGTCCGGAATGAACGCCGTAGGCGTGCTGCGGAACAGAAACCCGGTGAAGAGCAGCGCTAGGACGAACACACCGAAGACCGGCCATCGCAGGCGGAACAGCTTGGGCAATGTGTCGCCGTACCAATCGCGGAAGCGGTGCAGCCCCAGGTTGAACCAGTGAAAGAATCCCCAATCCGACTCGACGTCGCCGTGGAGTAGACGTGCCGCCAGCGTCGGCGCGAGGGAAAGCGCTTGGAAGAGCGAGATCACGATCGCCGCGGTAATGGTCAGCGCAAACTGTTTGTACAACTGGCCGGTCGTGCCTGGAAAGAACGCCACGGGAAAGAAGACGGAAAAGAGCACCAGCGACGAAGCGACGACCGCGCTCTGGATCTCGCGCATCGCGGCTTCGGTTGGGACGATGCCGGTAGCCTTGTCGGCTTCCATGTGACGAGCGATGTTTTCGATGACGACAATTGCGTCGTCCACCACCAATCCGGCCGCAAGCGTGAGGCCGAAGAGCGTGACGGTGTTGATCGAAAAGCCGAAGACCTTCATGACGAAGAACGCGCCGATCAACGAGACGGGAATTGTCGCGGCGGGAATCAGCGTGGCTCTTGGGTCTTGTAGGAACAAAAAGATGACGAGGATGACCAGGACAACCGAGAGCACCAGCGTGATCACGACTTCCTTGATCGACTCACGCACGAATTGCGTGGTGTCAAACGCCACCTGGTAAAAGATGCCGTCGGGAAAGTTCACCGAGAGCTGTTGGAGCTTTTGCTGCACCGCATCGGAAACTTGGAGCGCGTTGGCGTCAGGATATTGCAATATACCAAGACCGACGACCTTCGGGTTTCCGTCGAAGCGTAGGTCGGTCGAATAGTCCTCGGCGCCGAGCTCGATACGCGCGACGTCGCCCAATCGCGTGAAGCCGCCATTCGGATTGGCGCGCAGGATGATGTTACCAAACTGATCCGGCCTCGTGAGCTGGGTGAGCGCATTGATCGCGTAGGTGTATTTCTGCGTCGGGGCGGTCGGCGGCGAGCCGACGCTGCCGGCCGCAACCTCGACGTTTTGCTCCTGGAGCGCGCTCACGACGTCGACGGCCGAAAGCCCCTGGCCCGCAAGTTCCTTGGGGTTTAACCAGATGCGCATGGCGTACTGGCGCTGGCCGAAGATACGGACCTGCGATACCCCGGGAATACGCGCCAGATCGTTGACGACGTTGAGCTGCGCGTAGTTGCTCAGATAGAGCGTATCGTACTTCGCCGATCTCGATTGGAACGCGATGCCCATCACGAACGCGCCGGCGTTCTTGGAAACTGTGACGCCGACTTGCTGGACGGTGGGCGGAAGCAAGCCGACCGCCGACTGCACGAGGTTCTGCACGTCGGCCGCTGCGATGTCGAGATTGACGCCGAGATTGAAGGTTGCGGTGATCGTCGAGACGCCCTGCGTGCTGGTTGAACTGATATAGCGCAGACCTTGCGCCGAGTTCACTGCGGTTTCCAGCGGATTGGTCACCTGCGCCTCAACGGCTTGCGGGCTTGCACCGACGTAGCTTGCGGTAACGGTCACGACCGGCGGCGCGATCTGCGGATACTGCGCGATCGGCAGCGTCGGAAGTACGACCAAGCCGCCGAGTATGATGATGATCGAACAGACGGCGGCAAAGATCGGACGACGCAGGAAAAAGCTGCTCATTATCCCTCGGAGGCTTGGAAGGCTTGCTCGGCGTGATAGGAGCTGCGCGAGAGCGGACTCGAGACGACCTGATGGAAGCCTTTGCTTTTCGCGAGCGTACCAAGTCGTTGGAATTTTTCCGGCGTGACGAATTCAACGACGGGAAGATGCTTCTTTGTCGGCTGGAGATATTGCCCAAGCGTGAAGATGTCGACGCCGGCGCTGCGCGCATCGTCCATCGCGGTTTCAATCTCCTCCTCCGCCTCGCCTAGACCGATCATGATCGACGTCTTGGTGAAACGCTCGGGCGCACGCGATTTCGCGTGAGCGAGAATTTTCAGCGATTGATCGTAGGTCGCGCGCTTGTCGCGCACGGTAGGGGTCAGCCGCCGAACCGTTTCGAGGTTGTGCGCGAAAACGTCGGGCCGGGCATCCATCACGATGTCGAGTGCGCGAAGATCGCCGCGATAGTCGCCGCTGAGGATTTCAACTCTCGATCCGGCGACGCGTTCGTGGATTGCGCGCACAGTGTTGGCGAAGATCAACGCGCCGCCGTCAGGCAAGTCGTCGCGATCGACAGCGGTGAGCACGAGGTACTTCCAGCCCAAATCGCGCACCGCATCCGCGACGCGAGCCGGTTCCATCCAGTCTACGACGCCTTTGGGGTTGCCGGTCTTCACGTTGCAGAACCTGCACCCACGCGTGCACGTGTCGCCCATGATCATGATGGTCGCGGTGCCGGCGCCCCAGCATTCGGCGATGTTCGGGCAAGCGGCTTCCTTGCAAACCGTGTTGAGTGCCAAAGTGTTGACCTTGGCGCGCACGCGCTCGTAGTCTTCACCCGACGGCAACGCGACGCGCAGCCAGTCGGGCTTTCGTTTAACGAGATCGATTTCTATCGCCATAGTTCCGTGTCGAATTCCCGCTCCAACTCCTGGATCAGCACCGGTTTGACCTCGTCGATGGTGACCGTTCGTCCGGCCTCGCGCGAAATCGAGGTGATTCCCCGGTCGGTCAGCCCGCACGGATTGATCAGCCGGTCGTAATCGAGCACGGTCGAGACATTAAGGGCGATGCCGTGCAACGAAACCATCTTTTGAACTGCAAGGCCGATGGCGCAGATCTGGTTGCGCCCCACCCACACGCCCGCGTGATCGCTCCAGCGCTCGCCAGTGATGCCAAAGCGCCCGACGGCCGCGATAACCGCGCCTTCGAGTGCCCGCACCAGCGGGACGACCTCGCGAAAGCGCTCGAGCTTGCGAATGGGATAAACGACCAACTGTCCCGGGCCGTGATAGGTAACGTCACCACCACGCTCGATTTCGACCAGGTCGACCCCCTGCGACGCAAGGAGTTCCGGCGAAAGAAGCACGTTATCGCGCTTGGCCGCTCGTCCGAGGGTGATTACCGGGGCGTGTTCGACGAAGATCCACGTATCAGGCTCGCGGCCCTCACGCACCGCCTGATGCAGCTCGTGCTGAATATCCCATACCTCGCGGTACGGGCGAAACCCGAGATCGAGAAGGCGCGCCGCCGCTGCGCTACTTCGCTCCGACCGGAGTCTTTGGTTTGGGATTGACAATGTGTATGGCTTTGCCGTGCGCGGCTTCGGCCGCATCCATTATGGACTCGGTAAGTGTGGGATGCGGATGCACCGAAAGGCCGATGTCCTCGAGCGTGGCGCCCATTTCGAGCGCGATGACGCCTTCGCCAATCAACGATTCGGCCTGTGGAGACACCATGTGCATGCCGAGCAGCAGATCGGTCTTGGCATCGCCGACGAGCTTGATCAGACCATCGGTCTCGTTCATCGTGCGCGCGCGTCCGCTCGCCGCGAGCGGGAACTTGCCGATGCGCACCTCGTAGCCGTTGGCCTTGGCTTCTTCCTCGGACATGCCGATCGTAGCGACTTCGGGGTCAGTGTACACGCAGTTCGGAATGGCGACCGGATCGAACGCGGCCGACTTATCGCCGGAGATCACTTCGGCGGCAACAACGCCTTGCTTCATCGCACGGTGCGCCAGCAGCGGCTGACCGGTCACGTCGCCGATGGCGAAGATGTTCGCGACCTTGGTGCGGCACTGCGCGTCGACCGCGATGAAGCCTTTATCGTCGGTCGCAAGGCCGGTGGCGGCGAGATTGAGCGTATCCGTTACCGGACGCCGTCCAACCGCGACCAACACCATGTCGAATTCACGCGTCTCGTCTTTGCCGTTCGTGCCCTCGCCATTGATCGTCGCCTTCACGGTCTTGCCGGACTTCTCGATCTTGCCGACTTTGGTATCGAGCATGATCTCGACACCTTGCTTTTTCAAGATGCGGCCCAGCGTCTTCGAAATCTCAAGGTCGGTACCGGTGAGAATCTGCGGCAACGCCTCGACGACGAGCACCTTCGCGCCGACGCGTGTGTAGACGGTCGAAAACTCGAGCCCGATCACCCCTCCGCCGACAATGAGCAAACTCTTCGGAATGCGCTTCATCTGAACCGCGTCATCGGAATTGATGATGTACTCACCGTCGCGCGGCCACGCTTTGACGTCGACCGGTGCCGATCCAGTAGCGATCACGACGCTCTGCGCCTTGACCGTGTCGGTGCCGCCGTCTTTATTCTTGACGACGATCGTGCTTGCGTCTTTGAAGCTTGCGTCGCCGTAGAGAAACTGCACGCCGTTCGCTTTGAAGAGCGTCTTGACGCCGCCGACGTTTGCATTGACGACGTCGGTCTTGAACTTGGCCACGCCTTCGCGATCGACATCGGCCTTGGGAACTTTGAGTCCGATCTCGCCGGCGTGATCGACCAGGCGGATCACTTCGCCCACGTGCAGCAGCGCTTTGGTCGGGATGCAGCCCCAGTTGAGGCACACGCCGCCTACCTCATCGCGATCGATACAGATCACGCTCTTGCCGAGTTGACCGAGGCGGATCGCGGCGTGATATCCGCCCGGACCCGCGCCGATGACGACCGCATCAACTTGATGTTCAGCCACTGCACTACGCTCCTGATAGTCTTGGAAAGTGAGGCTCGCTCACTATACCAGGTCTTCGCCGCCGGCCGCGCCGACCTATCCCGCGCTCAGCAGCCCGGCTAGGGTGGCGCAGAGTTGGCTGAGGTCGAGGCCGGCAGCCTCCCGGGCCGCGTCGGCCAAGTCGGCCGGTTGGAGGTGCTGGCCAAGCGCAACTTCGTCGGCGCCGACCTCGCGAGCGAAGACCCCGAAAGAGACCAGCGCGCGTTCGCTGCGGAAGCGCCGCGCGGCAGCGAACGCCAGAGCCGCGCTGCGCGGATTACCACCCAGCAGCAGGCGCCGGCCGGTTACTTCCGCCAGGCGCGCGATGTAGAGCGGTTGAGCCGTGCGCCGGAGCAAGTCGCAAGCGATCAGGAGCATCTCGCTCGCGCTTCCGAGATGGCCGCGCGCGAGGAAGGTGCGCGCGAGCGTTTGGTGTGCCCAGGCGATCATTGCCGGACTCGAATTTTCTTCGAAACGTTCGATCGCGCCGTGCGCGTGCTCGACGGCGGCGTCGTATTCGCTCATCGCGTACTCGACTTCGGCAAGATCGCCCAGCGCGATGCCGCACAACGCAGGAGGACCCTCGTGCTCGAGCGTCGCGATGGCTCGAAGAAAGATCTCCTGGGCGCGCGCGTTGTCGCCGTGACCTTCGAAAACGATGTTGCCCTGGTTAATCAGTGCGGTCGCGAGCCCGCGTTGGTGTCCGATCTGCTGGTAAAAGCGCAGCGACGTCTCGATGTAGGTCGAAGCGTCTTCCATGCGGCCGGTGTTGAGCGACGCGACCGCTAGTGCGTTGTACGCTCGCGCGAGGCCGAGCTGATCGCCGGCGATCGTGAACGCAGAAATCGTGAGCGGCCCGGTTTCGACCATGCGGTGGTATTCGGCGGCGGCATGCATCACGCATAACCCCAAAAAATAGACGCGGCCGCGCAATTGCGGCGACAAGCGTTGCGCGACGGATTCAAGTCGCTCGGTCCAGCGTAAGCCTTCCGTGAACCGACCGCCCTCGGCCCAAATCGTCATCGAGACGCTGAGCACGTCGTCGATTGCGGTGAGCCGGTCTTGCGGGCGTTTGAGGGCCCAGGCGAGCGTGGCGCACATATCCGCATAGCGCGCGTGCAGGCGTGCGATCGCGCGCGACGCGTTCTCTCCGCTGCGAATCTGCGACCACAGTTGCGAGGCCAGCTCGTTCATGCGTAAGGCGAAGGCGTCGTCCAGCGCACGGCGATTGCGAACGGCGCTGAGCATTCGTGCGGCGACAGCGCGAATCGGCAAGAGCATCCGGTACCCGAATTCGGTCGCCATTACCAGCGAATTGAGCGTGAGCTCGTCGAGCGCCGCCCGAACTTCCTCCGGCGAAAGGTCGCCGAGCGCGCACAGATCCTCTTCATCGAACTCGTCGGCGAACAACGATGCTTGCGCAAAAGCACGCTTAGCGGGATCGGCGAGGCGGGAGTGGCTCCAAGCAATGACATTGCCGATCGTGCGATGGCGCGGGTCCGAGCCCCGCGTGGACCGGAGCTGATATGGTCGCAGCTCGTCGAGTTCGTCGGCTAGATGTTGCAGCGAGAGCGAAGCCAGGCGCGCGGCTGCCAGATCGAGCGCGACCGCGAGCCCGTCAAGCCGCTCGACGATGGTCGAGACCGTCGTAATCGTGCCCTCGTCAATATTGGACGCAGCCAGGCCTGCGCGCGCCAGAAAGAACGCCACACCGTCCTCGCTCGACAGCGGCCCAACCTCGAAAACGGTCTCGTCGCCGTAATCCAACCGCCGCTGACTGGTCGCAAGCACGGTGACGTGGGGCAACGCGCGCAACGCATCGATCAGTGCTGACGTCTCGTCCGGTGCGTGTTCGCAATTGTCCAGCGCTAGGATCAACGCGCGATCGCGTAGCCGATCGACGAGCGTGTCCAACGGCGCACGCGCCGGCTCTTGCGGCGTTCCAGTCATGCTCATCACGGTTCCGAGCACCGCTTCGGGCATCACGCCGGCGAGCGGAACGGAGACGCTTTCCGTCGCGCGCTCGCGCGAAAAACGCGCGATCGCTTCGTGCGCGAGCCGCGACTTTCCGACACCGCCGGGCCCGACCAATGTCAAGGCACCTCCTCGTTTCAAGAAAGCGAGAAGAGCACGGAGTTCGTAAGCGCGTCCAACGAACGGAACGCGCGTGTCCACCGTCTGATAATCGAGCACCTATCTTCGTTGTCGGCAAGCTATGGCTGCCGGTTCATCGAAAATGGACCCCGTCAATGCCGAACATTGGATGGTCCGGGGTCCTTCCCGATCTCGATCGCGACTCGATCGTGCCGCTCTACCGGCAGATCTACGAGCACCTCCGCGAGGCCATTCTCGCCGGGACGCTACCCGAATCGACCCGGCTCCCCCCAGAGCGTACGATGGCCGAAAGGCTGAACGTCAACCGCAGCACGGTCGTCCACGCCTACCGTGAATTGGTAAGTGATGGCCTGATCGAGCAGCGCGTCGGTTCGGGTTCGCGGGTCGTTCCGCAGCTACGCGGCGGGCAACCCGAGCGGGCCGCCGGCGTGCCGTGGTGGATCACGCTGCCGCCGTGGCGTGTCGGCGAGTTCCCCAACATTCTGGGCGAGCTTGCCGCCAAACAAGAAGCCGGCCGGATTTCGTTCGTCCAGGGCGTTGCTCCCGACGAACCGTCGCCGCTGGGCGAGCTCGCGAAATCCTTCGAACGCGTCGCGCGCGATCCGCGCTTCGTCCTTTCGTACGGCGACTCGGAGGGCTACGAGCCGTTGCGTTCGCTGATCTCCGCGCGGATGAACGCCCGCGGCGCGACCGCGATCGGCCCGAAGAACGTCATCGTCCTCACCGGCTCGACGCAGGGGATCATGATCGTCGCGCAGTCGCTCGCCGAACCGGGGGACGAGATCATCGTCGAGTCGCCCTCGTATCCGGGCGCGCTGCAGATCTTTCAGATCAACGGCCTGCGCGCGATTCCGGTGCCGGTCGACGACGAGGGCATGCGGGTCGATCACGTCGAGGCGATCCTGCGCACCCGGCGTCCGCGCTTTATCTACACGATGCCGTCCTTGCACAATCCGACCAACGCGACGATGAATGCCGATCGCCGCGAGCGCCTCGCCACGATCGCGCGACGCGCGGGAGTGCCGATCATCGAAGACGATCCGTACGGACCGCTCGCGACCCATGGGCAGCCGCCGCTGGTCGCGCTGGCACCCGATCACGTGGTCTATCTTTCGACCTTTTCGAAAACGATCGCCCCGTCGCTGCGAGTCGGATGGCTGGCCGCGCCCCGTATGATCCTCGAACGGCTATTGCTGCGTAAGCAGGCCTATGACATGGCAACCAGTCTCTATGTCCAAGCCGCTATCGTCGATTATCTCGAACGGGGTTACGATGCGCACGTCGCACAGTTGCGCGACGAGTTGTTCTTGCGTCGCAAGCTCGCCGACGAAGCAATCGCGGAGCATTGGCCGCACGGCGTGCGAGCCGTCGGCGCGCCGGGTGGGTTTTATTTATGGGCGACGATGCCGCGCGAGATGCGGGCGCGCGCGCTGCTCGATGTTGCAGAGCGTTTGGGCGCGTCATTTCTCTTCGGCGAAGCGTTCTTTGCCGATTCCGGTGGCGACCATCATTTCCGGCTTGCGCTGACTGCGGTCACGCGCAAGGAAATCGGCGAGGGCATTCGGCGCATCGGACAGGCCATGGCAACGCTGCGCCCCTTCGAGGCTCGCTGACGCTCGCACCTCAGGATGACGGAAGCACTATTAGTCTGGTACAAACGACACGGGCGGCATGAGCTGCCCTGGCGGCGCGTGCGCGATCCGTACTACACGCTGGTCAGCGAATTCATGTTGCAGCAGACGCAGGTTGATCGCGTGATACTGAAGTTCGAATCCTTTGTGGCACGTTTCCCCAACATTTCGGTGCTTGCGAGTGCGACCGCGGGCGACGTTCTACGCGAATGGCAGGGGCTGGGCTATAACTCGCGCGCCGTCCGCTTGCACGAAACCGCCGGCGTGGTCGTCGAACGGTTCGGCGGGACGATGCCCTCGGAGACGCACTTGCTACGCCAGCTCCCAGGTGTCGGCCCGTACACCGCCGCGGCGATTCGCGCGTTTGGCTTCGACCTCGACGACGCGCCGGTCGATACCAACATTCGCCGCATCGTTCATCGGGTTGGTTTGGGCATCGAACATCCGCCACTGGCTGCGCCACGTGAGCTCGACGTGCGCGCGCGCGACTTCGTTCCGGCGGGAGCATCGCACGATTGGAATTCGGCGATGATGGATTTGGGTGCGACGATTTGCACGGCCCGCGCGCCAAAATGCCTCCTTTGTCCGCTGCGGGAGCATTGCGCGGCAGCGCCCGTCGACGCGGCGGCGCTCGAGTCCGCGCGCCGCGAACATGCCAAGATTCCGTCACCTCAAAACGCGATTCCGTGGGAGCATACGACGCGCTTTGCTCGCGGGCGAATCATCGAGCGGCTGCGCACCCTGCCGCCCGGACAGCGCATCTCATTGCTCGATCTGCACGCCGATTTGCAGCCATTGATGCCGGAGCGATCGGTAGAGGATGTCACCGGGCTCGTGGCAATACTCGAGCGTGACGGTCTGGTCGCTCGCGATGGTCAAACGGTCGCGCTGCGAGATTGAGGGGAGCGTAATGCGATTTCTCGGTGTTCTAATGCTCGTTGCGCTGTGTACGATGTCGCTGCCGGCGCGCGCCTTCGATTTTCCCGATGCGCGTCATGTGGTGACGGTCGGCGAGCCGCAGATCTCCCCTGACGGCACGCGAGTCGTGTTCGTTCGCGGCAAGGCCGATTTCAAGAACGATCGCAACGATCGTCAGCTCGTGCTCGTCGACGTGCGCAGTCGCGGAGAGCGGCAGCTGACCTGGGATCGCAAAGGCGTCTCCTCCCCGCATTGGTCGCCGGATGGTCAGTCGATTGCGTTCACCGCCCTCGACGATGACCAGACGAATCCGCAAGAGCAGATCTTTATCTTGCGTATGGATGGCGGCGATGCGCAGCAGATTACCCACGCGAAGAACGGCGTCAACAGTTACGCTTGGAGTCCAGACGGACGCCGCTTCGCTTACACGATGCAGGACGACAATCCCAATCCGAACGCGGACAAGACGCACCTCGATGCATTTCAAGTCCAAGACAATGACTATTTGCACCGGGCGGCGACACCGCCGGTACACGTCTGGGTGTGTGATGCGGATGGATCGCACGCGCGCAGAATGACCAGCGGTGTATGGAGCGCAGCGGTCGTCGGTCCCGACGGCGGCGGCGACATTTCGTGGTCGCCCGACTCGAAGACGATTGCCATCGAGCACTTCGCGACGCCATTCGTCGGCGATTCGCTCGGGTCGTACATTGCGCTCCTGGATGCACGCAGCGGCAAACTGCGCCGTCTCGCTCCAGAAGAGGCGATGCAAAGCGGACCGGCGTTTGCGCCGCATCGCGATGTGATCGCCTACTCCCGCAATACGCGCGGCGACTATACCCAAGGTGTCGATGTCTATGTCGCCGACACCGGCGGCGCGCACGTCGCCGATTTGCGCTCGCAGCTCGACCGTAATGTCAACGACGTGTCGTGGAGCGGCAATAGCGATGCGCTGTGGGTCGCCACGCCGGACGGTACGCGCGGCGCGCTCTGGTATTGGCCGCTGCACGGGCGTATCATGCGCGTCGACTTGGCCAGCGCGCAGCCGTCAGCGTTAGGCAATAGCGCGAAAAGCGGCGCCTTTGTCTTGAGCGCATCCTCGGCAACGCACCCGAATGAAGTGTATCTGCTGACGTCGCCGAGCGCGAAGGCTATCGTGCTCACCCACGAAAACGACTTCGTTGCCAAAACCGGATTGGCGCGCGAAGTCGCGGTCAACTGGCATTCGACCAAGGGGGACTTTGCCGAGGACGGCGTGTTGGTTTATCCGCTCCACAATCGTGGTGGCAAAGCTCCGCTCGTGCTCTTGATTCACGGTGGTCCGCAAGGTGCATCGACGCTTGGCTGGGCTGCGCAGGCTCAAATATTCGCGGCCCATGGATTTTTCGTTTTTGAACCCAATTATCGCGGCAGTACAAATCTCGGCGACGCATATGAACATGCGATCACCGACGACGCCGGTGACGGCCCCGGCAAAGACGTGATGGCCGGATTGGCGACGGTGGAGCGCGAGTATCCGATCGATACGTCACGCATCGGCGTTTCCGGCTGGTCGTATGGCGGTTACATGACCTCGTGGCTCATCGGTCACTACCACGTGTGGAAGGCCGCGGTGAGCGGTGCATCGCTCGACGACTGGCTGGACGATTACGACATCGCGTTTTACTACGACACTGACGTACCGTTCTTCCACGGCAAGCCGTGGAAGCCGGCGAACACCGCCGAGTGGCGCGAGCAGTCGCCTATTGCCGACGCGCCGCAGGCGACAACGCCGACGCTGATCATGGGCGATATCGGCGACAACAATGTTACCATCACCAATTCGTTCAAGTTGTACCACGCGCTCAAAGATAACGGTACGACGGTGAAATTCATCGCATATCCGGTGGCCGGGCACTTTCCATCCGATCCGGTGCGCTCGGAGGACGTGCAGAAAAACTGGCTCGGCTGGCTCGAGCAGTACCTGAAGTAAAGGGACGATCATGAAAAGATTTATAACTTCGGTATTGCTCGCCGCGTGCATGGCGGCAACGCCGGCATCAGCCCCGCGGACCTTCACGCTCGACGACATTCCGAAGATCGCGTCGGTTTCGAACGTCGCGATCTCGCCGGACGGCAAGCACATTGCGTTCATCCTGTCACGACAAAATCTGAAGACCGACAAGAACGACCCAACCCTCGAGCTCTACGACGTCGCGGCGAAGACGACGCGGCCGCTTACGTTTGAGCGCAAAGGTCTGGCGTCGCCGGCGTGGTCACCGGATGGCACCAAGCTCGCCTTTCTGGCCGATTACGGCTCCGGCGACAATCTGCACCAGCAGTTGTGGATCCTCGATTTTCGCGGCGGCGATCCCGTCGCCGTGACCCAGGCGCCGCAAGGCGTCGAGGAATTTGCGTGGCGTCCCGACGGTGCTGCGATCGCGTTCGTCGCACCCGATGCGCCGGCGAACAAGCAGCAGGTGGAAAAACATCTCGACTCGTTCGTCGTCGGCGACCAGGCATATACCGAGCGTTCGGCACCTACGAGCAACCATATCTGGCTCGTCACGCTCGATGCCGACGGTACGAATACCTCAAAGCGTCTCACGAACGGAAGCTGGAGTTTACCGTCAGCGGAGCCGCCGAGTTCGCCCGGGCCGCCGATCTCCTGGTCGCCTGACGGGAAGGCGATCGTCTTCACCAAGATGCCCAACGCCTACGATGCGGATTCTGACGGTGCGATCATCTGCACCCTGGACGTCGCGAGCGGGAAAATTACGCCGTTGACGTCGCACGGCAAGTACGAAGGCTTCGCCGAGTTCTCACCCGACGGAGCGCGCGTCGCTTACTGGTATCCGCAAAACGGCGATGAGGCCGCGGTCAACGAGATCTACGTTGCGCCCGCGGGTGGCGGCAACGGTACCGACGTCACGTCTGACGTCATCGACACCAACGTGCAGCGCTTCATCTGGATGCCGGACTCGAAGAGCCTGCTCATCGCGGGACATAAGGATACCGACGCCGCGCTCTGGATCAAGCCGCTCGACGGTAAAGCCGCGCGCTTGGATCTGCACGGTGCGCAACCGTCGCAAGGCTTTTGGCTCGACGCATCGGTCGCCAAGACCGGCGCTATCGCGTTTGCCGGAAGCGAGCCCAGTCATCCAAGCGAGCTCTACTACATGAGCTCGCCTGATGCCGCGCCGCAGCGCGTGACTTCGTACAATGACGCGACCGCGGCGCTCGACCTCGGTTCGGTGCGCGCGATCGATTGGCGCAGCGAAGGCTTCTCCGAGGACGGTGTGGTCACGCTGCCTCCCAACTACGATCCGGCGAAATCGTATCCGCTGGTCCTCGTGATTCACGGCGGCCCGAACTCCGCTTCGATCACCTCGTTCAGCAGCCTCAATCAGGTGCTGGCCGCGCGCGGCAATATCGTATTCAATCCAAACTATCGCGGTAGCGACAACCTCGGCGCGAAGTATTGGTACGGCATCGTCAATGATTCAGGCGCGGGTCCGGGTCGCGACGTGATGGCAGGCATCGCGGCGCTCGAGGCGTCCTACAAGACCGACACTTCACGCATCGCGGTTTCCGGCTGGTCGTACGGCGGCTACATGACCTCGTGGATGATCGGACATTACCATATCTGGAAGGCTGCAGTTTCGGGTGCGGCGGTCAACGACCTCATCGACGAATACGCACTGGCCGATAACGGCGTGCAAGACCGGTTTTCTATGTACGGCTCGCCGTACGTGAAGGGTCTGAGCAAGAATTACATCGCGCAATCGCCGATCAGCGCGGCCTGGGACGTGACGACGCCGACGCTGATCCTCAGCGATGTCGGCGACGATCGCGTGCCGATCACGCAGTCGTACAAGTTCTATCATGCGCTCAAAGATCGTGGAACGACGGTACAGTTCTGGGCCTACCCGGTCTCAGGACACTTTCCGGGCGATCCCGTCCGCGCGCTCGACGTCGAGCGCCGCTGGGTCGGCTGGATCGAGAGCTACCTCAAGTAGGCGCGTCGCTATCGCGCTCGCGTGTTGGCGAATCTCGTTAACGGCGGTCGTCTCGTACCATAATCCACGCAGCAGCGGTCCCATCGCGAAGAGGGCCGGTTGTGCGTCGCCGCCGGCATCGATCACGCGATAGTCTTCGGTAGCGTCGATGCCGAGCGCGAGCGGATCGGGCCGCATGATGCCGCGGGCGATGCCGTTTTGTACCAACGGATGTGCCACCGTTCGCAGGTTTGCGTTTGGACCCGTGCAGTTGACCACGTAGTTGGCGTGCAGGCGCAACGGCCCATGCGGACCGGCGATCTCGAGGGTAATGCCGTTGGGGCGCGCGTTTCCGCCCGTCACGCGGCCGCGATGGATCGTGATCCGGCCCTCGGCTTTCATGCGCGCGAACGCCGCATATGTCGCCGGCGGCACGCGATAGCGATGGATCGCCCACATCGATTGCAAATGGCGTAAGAAACGCTTGCGCTCGCGGTCATTCCAGCCGCTCCAGATCGCGGGCGTGATCGGACGCAGCGATTCGGCCAGCGCGCGCCAGTCGCCCGAGAAGGCAGCCGCAGCCCGGCGCATCGAGCGCAGTAGGCTATACGGCGTACGCGTATCGAGATCGAGCGTGGCCGCGTCGACGCCGCGTACGCTGGTGTCTTCGATGAGCGGGAGCAGCCCGTGACGCGAGACGATGTGCACGCGTCCTCGGAAGGCGCGCTCGTCGAGCAGCGCGATCGTATCCATGGCCGTCAATCTGCTGCCGATGACAACGACGTCGGCTGCCGGGTCGAAGTGTGCGATATCCGCGGTCCATGGATCACCCGCGTAGCCTGGATGACGACGGACACCTTCGGGTAGGAAGCGGTCGTCGGGCGGAAGATTTCCAAGGGCGAGCACGACGTTGCGTGCGTCGTGGCGCTTTCCACGTTCGTCGGTCAGACGATAGCCTGCGTCGATCCGCTCGAGGTCGACGATCTCGGCGCGTTCGTGTACGAGGCCGCCGTGTTGCGCGAGCGCGTTTGCGCTCGTCGCGCGCAGATACGCGCCAAAGCGCGCGCGACAAATCAGCGCATCGTCGGCCTCATTGACCAGATAGTTCGCGAGGTGGCGATCCTCGCCGGGGACGGCCGACATTGCGCGCACCGGGCCGTTCATGAGCAGGCTAGCGGACTGCGGCGCGTAGGCGGTCCCGGGTCCGAGATCGGCACGATTAAAGAAGGCTGCGCGGAACGCCGGGCCTGCCCGGCGAGCAAGCTCGCAGGACAGCGCGGTCGCAGAGAGTCCCCCGCCGACGACGGCGAGATCATGGAGCCTTGGCGCGGTCATCGTGCTATAGGTATCGGCGGCTTGGCTCAGCCCGCTGACGTGTGCCGGTCCAGTAGTGCCTCGACCGCCCGATAAATCCGTGGGACGAATTGATGCTTATAGGGGTAGAGCTCGATTGGATCGCTGGTATGAACGAGCATGGCCGCGTCTGCCTCGAAGACCAGCACGTTGCCGTCGCGGTCGATGCCGCAATCGATCCCAAAATATTCGAGGCCGACGGCAGCACCGACGCGGACCAGCGTTTCGAATGCCCGACCACTGAATGCGGCTCGTGGATCGGCGAGAAACGCTGCCTCTTCCTCGCGCATCCATGCGTGTTCGCTCATCGGCGCATTATAGTAATGAATCATCCAGTTCGGCGAGATCGCGAGGTGCACCGGATAGGGCACGCCGTCGACGTACACGAGGCGATACTTGCGATAGAACCCATCGGTGCTCGCATAGTCGATGAAGGGGCTGACGAAATAGCGCTCGACCGGGTTGCGTTGCGTGTAGGGTTCGCAGCCCTCGCGGTCGCCGATGCGCTCGAGACCGTGACCTGCGTGCGATCCGAGCGGCCGCGCGATGATGGGAAACGCAAACGGTATCGCCGCATTACTCAAGCGTTCACGATCGAGAATGGCAACCGGCGCAACGCGCGCACGCGTGTTGGCAAGCGTTGCATCGAGCAGCGGCCGGGCGGTGGTGATCACGCGCGCCGGTGCGTTGAGTGCCGGCTTACTCTGCATTCGGATGAAATGGTTGGCTAGTGCGAGGTGCGGCAGCGCCTCGGGTGACTCGGCAATGATATTCCACACCACGTCGTAGCGCAGGTTCGGCGGCACGAGGTCGTGCTGATCGACCAAGTAGAGCTTGTGCACGGTCGTAGTGTCGTGATCGAAGAGAAAATCGACCGGGATATTGGCCTGCCAGTCGCCCGGCATACAGAGGCAGAGCACGCTGCGCGTCTCGTGCGGCGCGATATTTGAGTAGAGTCTTCGCACGCTCAGCGCGGCGCGCTGGTGGCGCAGCGCTTCGTCGCGCTCGCCCGTGATCTGCAGCAATTCGTACAGTCCGAGATTCGAGGCCAGATTGTCGGGCTCGAGGTCGAGCGCGGCGCGGTGCTCGGCGACCGCACTGGTGGGGTCGCCGGATTCGTAGAGCATCTGCGCGAGATTTTGGCGCAGCGCGACGACCTGTGGAAACTGCGCGATCCCATCGCGAAGCGTTGCGATCGCGTCGGGGAGCCGGCCTTGCGCGCGCAGGTCGATCGCGGTCGCGTTGGCCTGTGACGGGCTCGGAAACGTCATGCAGCATGGGTTCGTACGCCGCGCGTTAAACACCGCTTGAGCACTTATGAAGATTCCGTTCCCCAAGAAAGTCGTTTCCCGCGAGATTGCCGAGCAAGAGCTGGCGATTCTCGAGCGCACGTACCCACACGCCGTAACCGCGCTGCACTACACCAATCCGTTCGAGCTGCTCGTCTCGGTGATTCTCTCGGCGCAAACGACGGATGTGCGCGTCAACCTGACGACGCCCGCGCTCTTCAAGAAGTATCCGACGCCGCAAGCGCTCGCCAAAGCCAAAGTTGCCGAGGTCGAGCAGATCATCAAGTCGACCGGGTTCTTTCGCATGAAGGCCAAAAACATCATCGGAGCGGCGAAGGATTTGGTCGATAAATTCGACGGTGAGGTTCCCAACGATCGCGATGCGCTACAGTCGTTGGCCGGCGTCGGACGGAAGACGGCGTCGGTCGTGATGGCGGTGGCTTTCGGGGACTCGGCCTTCGCGGTCGATACGCATGTCTTCCGCGTCTCGCATCGGCTCGGGCTGACGCTCGCGACGACGCCGCTCGGGGTCGAGGAAGACGTGACGGCGCTCGTTCCCAAAGAGAAGTGGCGCTTCGCGCATCATTGGCTGATCTTGCACGGCCGCGAGATTTGCAAGGCGCCGACGCCGTTGTGCGGTCAGTGTCCGGTGAACAAAATCTGTCCAACCCCGCCGATCATCGCCAAGCTGACGACTACAACTGCAGCGGGCCGGATCCGTCGAGGTGCGAAGGCCGCGGCAGCTCGGCGTCCTGCGCGAGCATCTTCAACAAAGAAGAAGCGGTAAGCGCTTCACCGTAGCCGGCTTCGGTCGAAATCTTCGAGATGTTGATCAGCGCCGGCACCGCGGCGCTGGTATCGAATTGATACTCGCCGTCGAGGCCTGCGCCCGAGATCTGCACGAGCTGATGCACGTCGTCCAGATCGAGGCTCACGCGTTTGTCGCCGAAGCGCACGCGCACGCGTAACGGTTTCTCGAGCCGCACGATCTTCACCGCGCCTTTGCCCAGAATCGAATCGAGGCGCGTGGCACCGTCGAGCAAGCGCCGCACGAAGAGCCGAAGCGAGGCCTCGGCGTCTTCGCCGGTTGCGTGTGAACCGTCGCCGCCGCCGTCGATTGCGCGATCAATGTCTCGTCGCGCACGAAGTCGCGTTGCGGCCTCGACGATCGGATTTTGGGCGGTGAATTCGGGTTTCATCGGATCTGCGCGGTCGGCCATCGGATCTAGGCTACCAAAAAATAGCGGCGCAGTCGTACGACTGCGCCGCTATAGGGATAGATAAGAACGGGGTTACGGTTTCTTGGTCGGCTTCGGCGCCGGCTTGGCAGCCGGTTTTGCTGCAGGCTTGGTCGATTTCATCGAGGTCGACTTCATCGAGCTCGACGACTTCATCGATGACTTCATCGACGACTTGGCCGGCGCTTTGCTCGCCATGGGCTTGGCCGTGGCCGCCGTCTTCTGGAGCAACGGCTTCTTGGTGGCCTTCGCGGCTGGCTTGGCCGACGACTTCGCGGCCGGTTTGGTGGCGGGCTTCGCAGCCGGTTTGGCCGACATCTTCATCGAGCCCATGGAGCTCTTCGACGCCGCCTTCGGCGACGCGCTCGGCTTGGTTGACGCAGCCATTGCGGGGGCGGTCATAATGAACGCCGCTGCGAGGAGCGATGCGAGGGTCTTCTTCATACAGTAAACCTCCTTCCGTAGCAAAATACGGGAACGTCTTGCGGCGTGAGAACGCCGCATTGTGTGCTCCGTTATGTCCTAAAAACGCAACAACGGTTCAGGAAGTTCGCAGCAACCAAGCTCTACCCTTCGCAGGGGCGCGAATCGAAGCCGTTTACTTCCCTTTGCCGACCATTGCGCGGGAGATGACTAGGCGCTGGATCTGCTGTGTGCCCTCGTAAATTTGCGTGATTTTGGCATCGCGCATCATCCGCTCGACCGGGTACTCCGATGAGTAGCCGAAGCCGCCCAGGACCTGTACGGCGTCGGTCGTCACCGACATCGCCACGTCGCCGCACTTGAGCTTGGCCATCGAGGCCCAGAGCGAGACGTCGGGCGCGCCCTCGTCGCACTTGCGGGCCGCTTCGTAAAGCAGTAGTCGCGCAGATTCGACGTCGGTCTTCATATCGGCAAGCATGAAGCCCACGCCTTGATGCTGGCCGATCGGCTTACCGAACGCGATGCGCTCCTTGGCGTAGACCGTTGCATACTCGAGTGCGCCGGCGGCAATACCGAGCGCTTGCGCCGCGATGCCGGGCCGCGACTTATCGAGCACCTTCATTGCAATCTTGAAGCCTTCGCCCTCTTCACCCAAGCGATTCGCAGCCGGCACTTCGCAATCGTCGAAGACGAGCTCGACGGTCGGCGAACCGCGGATGCCCATCTTTTTCTCTTTCTTCCCGACGACGAAGCCTTTGCTGCCCTTCTCGACCACGAAGGCCGAAACGCCACGCGATCCCGCGCCCGGATCGGTTACCGCGAATACGCAGATGACGTCGGCGACGCTGCCGTTGGTAATCCAAATCTTCTGGCCGTTGAGGATATACTTGTCGCCCTTTAGGATAGCGCGCGTTCGCATCGAGCCGAGCGCATCCGAACCGCTCGAAGCTTCGGTGAGCGCATACGCCGCAATTTTCTTGCCCGACGCGATGTCTGGGAGAAAGCGCTTCTTTTGTTCTTCGCTGCCGCCGATGAGAATCGGCAGCATGCCGAGCTCTTGCACCGCGACGATCAACGAGCTCGAGGCGCACGCCTTGGCGATCTCTTCCACGACCTTGACGTAGGTTACGAACGAGCCGCCTAAGCCACCGTATTCAGTCGGAATCGGAATGCCCATGAGGTCGTTCTGCGCGAACAGCTCTTTGATGTCGGCGGGGAATTCGGCCGTCTCATCGATCTCGGCGGCGCGCGGTGCGACTTTTTCCGCAACCAGTTCGCGCACCACGGCGATGATCATAGCCTCTTCGTCGGTATCGACGGCGCGAGGGGGTGCAATGCTCATAGCACGAGGCTTCCACGGGGGAGGGAGCCGTTCCGTCCATCGGCGCAATAGCCCGGCATGAACAAAGTCTTCCAGACGTGCGCGGAGGCGGTAGCTGATATCCGCAGCGGCGCTTCGCTCGCGGTTGGCGGGTTCGGCCTCAACGGCATTCCCGAAAACCTCATACAAGCGCTCTTCGAGCAGGGCGCGACCGACCTGGTGACCGTTTCGAATAACTGCGGTGTCGATGGCTGGGGCCTCGGTGTGCTCCTCGGCAGCAAGCGCATTCGCCGCACGACCGGATCGTACGTCGGCGAGAACAAAGAGTTCGAGCGGCAGTACCTTGGCGGAGAGCTCGAAGTCGAGCTCGTGCCGCAGGGCACACTCGCCGAGCGGTTGCGCGCCGGCGGCTGCGGCATCCCGGCGTTTTACACGCCGGCCGGCGTCGGTACGCCGGTTGCCGATGGCGGCCTGCCGTGGAAGTACAAGGCCGACGGCTCGATCGCCACCGCATCGCCGAAGAAAGAGACGCGCACGTTCGACGGGCGCGACTACGTTCTCGAACACGGCATCGTGTGTGACTTCGCACTGGTGCGCGCGTCGGTTACCGACACCGACGGCAACGTGATCTTTCATAAAGCGACGCGCAACTTCAATCCACTGTGCGCGATGGCCGGCAAAGTTACGATCGTTGAAACCGAGGAGCTGGTGCAACCGGGCGAGATCGATCCCGAAGCGGTGCATCTGCCGGGCATCTTCGTGCAGCGCATCGTCGAAGTGGGCACGGGCGGCAAACGCATCGAACGCGTGACGACTCGTCCTTCGACAGGCTCAGGATTAAAAAGGTAGTTGAAATAACATGCCTCTAACAAGAACGCAGCTAGCCGCGCGTGTCGCGCTGGAATTGCAAGACGGGCAATATGTCAATCTCGGCATCGGCTTGCCGACGCTGATTCCGAACTACGTGCCGGCCGGCGTCACGGTGACGCTGCAGAGCGAGAACGGTATCTTGGGGATGGGCCCATACCCGTACGAAGGTGAAGAAGACCCCGATTTGATCAACGCCGGCAAAGAGACGGTGACGGTATTGCCGGGCGCGTCGTTCTTCGACTCCGCACTTTCGTTTGGAATGATTCGCGGGGGCCACATCGATCTCGCGGTGCTCGGCGCGATGCAAGTCTCCGAACACGGCGATCTTGCCAACTGGATGATTCCGGGCAAGCTGGTCAAGGGCATGGGCGGGGCGATGGATTTGGTGCACGGCGCCAAGCGCGTGATCGTGATGATGGAGCACGTCGCCAAGGGCAACACGCACAAGATCCTCGAGCGCTGCGACTTGCCGCTGACCGGTAAAGGCGTAGTCAACAGGATCATTACCGACATGGCGACGATCGATATCGAACCGCAAGGGCTGGTGTTACGCGAGGTCGCCCCCGGCCTTACCGTCGACGACGTGCAAGCGGCGACCGGCGCGAAGCTTCACGTCCCGCATCCGCCCACGGAGATGAAGATCCCGGCCGGGGTCGCCTAGGAACCGAGTGCAACCGTCAGCGGGTTATGGGTAGCGCTATGTCAGAACGCAAAGTTTCTCTCGTGCTGCCGGCCCAGGATTTTCATGAGGGCGGCGGCTTTTTGGTGCACCGGCCATTTCCGGTGCAAGGCGTCATGCAGGTCGACCCATTTCTGCTCATCGACGAGTTGGGGCCGGTCGTGTACGCTCCCGGCGAGGCTATCGGTGCGCCCGATCATCCTCATCGAGGCTTCGAAACGGTCACCTACGTAATCGAGGGCGAGAATCAGCACGCCGATTCGGCCGGCCATCGTGGTGAGATTCGCGCCGGCGACGTGCAGTGGATGACCGCCGGTGCGGGCGTGGTACACGCCGAGATGCCTTCGGAGCGTATGATGCGCGAGGGCGGCCGCCAACACGGCTTCCAGATTTGGATCAACCTGCCCAAGGCCGATAAGTTCACGCGGCCCCGCTATCAGGACGTGCGCGCGTCGCAGATTCCGGAGTGGCGCAGCGCCGACGGGCGCGCGTGGGCCCGCGTGGTCGCAGGCGAAGCGCAAGGTGTGCGCGGCGCCGCACAGACGCGAATTCCGATCGGGTTCGTGCACTGTCACCTTGAGCCGGGCGCGCGGATCGAGCATACGGTGGAAGACGGGCACACGGCCATCGCTTATCTGATGTCGGGCGAAGCGCGCTTCGGCGGCGAACGCAAGCACGCCGCGCGCGCCGCGGTTGTGTTTGACCGTTCGGGCGACGTCATTCCGATCGAGAACGCCGGTAGCGAACCGCTCGAATTCCTGATGCTTACCGGCAAACCGATCGCGGAGCCGATGGTGCGTTACGGTCCGTTCGTGATGAACACGCCGGACGAACTCGAGCAAGCCTTTGCCGATTTTCAAGCCGGCAAGATGGGCGCGATCGAACCGATCTATTCTTAGCCCGCGCTACGTAGCGATCGCCGTGTCCCGGAACTGGGTGCGGTAGAGGCGCGCGTACGGCCCGTTGCGGGCGAGCAATACCGCGTGCGAGGCGCTCTCCACGATCCGGCCATTCTCGACCACGAAGATCACGTCGGCGTTGACGATGGTCGAGAGGCGATGAGCGATCACGAGGCTGGTGCGGCCGCGCATCACGACATCGAGCGCATCTTGGATCGCTGCTTCATTGTGGGAATCCAGCGCGCTCGTTGCCTCGTCGAGGATCAGAATGCACGGGTTCTTGAGCAGTACTCGCGCGATCGCGAGACGCTGGCGCTCGCCGCCGGAGAGTTTGTGCCCGCGTTCGCCGACAACGGTATCGTAGCCAAGCGGCAGCGTGGTGATGAATTCGTGAATATTGGCGCTGCGGGCCGCGGCGACCAATTCGTCATCGGTAGCCTCGGGCTTGGCGTAGCGCAGATTCGACGCGATGGTATCGTGAAAGAGATACGTCTCCTGCGTTACGATACCGATACCGGCGCGGAGCGACTCCAGGGTAACCTCTTTGACGTCGTGTTCGTCGACGAGCACGCGCCCGGATTGCGGATCGTAGAAGCGCGGCACGAGCTGGGTGATCGTCGATTTGCCCGCTCCGGACGGCCCGACGAAGGCGGCGACCTGTCCCGGCTTGATCTCGAATGACATGTCGTGAAGGATCACGCGGTCCGTATCGTAGGCGAACGTTACGTGATCGAAGCGCACGTCGCCCTGGATGTCGGTGAGAGCAACTGCGCCGGGCGGATCGTAGTCCTCGGTTTTCATATCGAGATAATCGAAGATGCGTTCGAAGACCGCGAGCGCACTCACGATCTGTACCTGTATGCCGACTAGCGCGGCCGCCGGTCCATACAAGCGACCTTGAATGTAGCCGATGAATGCGACAATCACGCCGACGTCGAGCAGGCCTTGCAGCGCGAGCCAACCGCCGCCTAGCCACACGATCGCGGGACCGACGAGGACCATCGCAGTGACCGAGGCCAAAAACCAACGCCCGACCATTGCTAGGCGAATCTCGAGATTCATCAGCCGCGTGCCGACGGTGTAGAACCGTGCGCGCTCGTAGGCTTCGCGCGCAAACGATTTGATCAGAGTAATGCCGGAGATCGAAAGGGTTTCTTGCGTGATCGACTCGATCGTGTCGCGCTGCTCACGCGTCTTCTTGCGAATGTCGTACATGCGGCGCCCGACCGGGCCGAGCGGCAGAATCATGAACGGCACGACCACGAGCGAGATCAGCGCCAGCCGCCAATTCCAGATAAACATCGCGACGACGGTGGTTAGGATCATCACGACGTTGGTGATGATCGTAGTGAGCGTACCGGTCACGACGTTGTCGACGTTGTCCACGTCGTTGGAGACGCGGTTCATGATCTCGCCCGTTTTCGTGCCGGCGAAAAACGAGAGCGGCATGCGATGCAGATGCGAGACCAGACGCGTGCGAATGTCGCGCATAATACCCTCGCCGACGAGCGAGTTCATCCAGCCCTGCGCGACGCCAAAGGCCATCGAGGCGAGCGCGGTCGCTAAGATGATGCCCACGTCGATGGTGAGTTCACGAAAACTCTTGTGTGGGATCGCTGAGTCGATGATGCTCGCGGTCATGAGGCCCGGCACAAGTCCGAGGACGGCTGCGATGACGATGCAGCCGAAAACGAGAGATTGCTCACGCCAATACGGGCGAAAGAGCGCAGAAATGCGGCGCCACTCGACCTTGCGGCGAACCTGCGGCCGATCGGGCGAGTAGTTGTTGGACCACATGAGTCCGTGAGCGCCAAACATGGCTTACCTAACGAGTGGACTGATGCAGCATAACCCTGTTGCCTTCGGGATCATCGAAGGAGGTAACTTTGCACACTGGGGTGGTGTAGATGTCTTCGACCGCAACGCCCGCGTCGCGAAGTGATTTTGCCGCGCGTCTCGATGTCGTCGACTTCAAAGGCGACGCCGACGCCGGTGCCGGGCTCGCGTGCGATCCATTGCGAGGTCATTAGCGCAAAGCACGATGGTCCGACATTGGCTTCGTTGTACATCTCGATGCCGTTTTCTTCGAACGCGCCCGAAAACTTGAGGTCGAGCATTTTCTCGTACCATTCGCGCGTCGACTTCACGTTGTTCGATGGGTAGGCGGTGAACGCGATGTCTTTGATCACGGCAGATCCTCTCTCGAGTTACGAGCTCTTTTTCCCATTGCGTAGACCGGCAAGCTCCTTGAAGAGTTTCTTCTCTTTGTCCGACAGGCTCTGCGGAAGTTGTCCGATTAGGCGCACGTACTGGTCGCCCGCGCCGGCCCCCTTGACCTTGGGCATGCCTTTGCCCGTGAGCCGGAGCATGCGATTGTTCTGCGTTCCTTCGGGAATCGTCATCGCGACTTGACCGGCGAGCGTCGGCACTTTGACCTCACCACCCAACACCAAATCGTAAATGCTCACGGGCAGATCCACGTAAAGGTCATCGCCCTTGCGCTTGTAGGTTGTATCGTCGAGCAGCTTGACGATCAAATAGAGGTCGCCGTTGGGGCCGCCGTTGAGCCCGACGCCGCCTTGTCCGGCTAGCCGAATGCGTTGACCGTCTCCGATGCCTTTAGGAATCGCGACTTCAAATTTTTTCGTAACCAAGACGCGGCCGGTCCCGCCGCATTGCGGGCACAACCGTCCGTTGACCGTCCCGGTGCCGTGACAGTTCGGACACGAATCCTCGACCTGCAGCGCGACCGCTTTCTTCCCGCCGTCGTAGACATCGCGCAGCCCGAGTTCGATCGTGGTCTCCAGGTCCTGACCGCGCTGAGAAAAGCCGGTGCCCTGCGCGGTCTGCCGCCGCCCGATACCCGAAAAGAACATGTCGAAGAAGTCCGAGAAGCCGCTTGGACCTGCTCCGCCGGCGTTACCGGCGTTGCCGAAGTCGTACGTGAAATCCGTGTCGTTGTAGCTGCGACGGTACTCGCGCTGCTGCTCGGCCTGCCGCGCGGCGCGCTGCCAGTCCGAACCGAGCGCGTCATACTTCTTGCGCTTCTCGGGATCGCCGAGGACTTCGTACGCCTCGGAGATTTCTTTGAACTTCTCCTCGGCGGCCTTGGTGTTTTCGGGGTTCGCGTCGGGGTGCCACTTGCGCGCGAGCTTACGATAGGCGGACTTGATGTCTTTTTCGGCCGCGCCCTTTGGTACGCCGAGAACCGCGTAGTAGTCTTTGTAGTTCATCCGTGACGCTTGGCAACGAGCACTTTTGCAGGACGGAGCAGCTCGTCGCCGATGGTGTAGCCCTTCTCGGCGACTTCCAGTACCGTGTCGTCAGCAACGCCGAACGGCGCAGGAAGCGTGCCGATCGCCTCGGCGATGCGGGGATCGAAGGGCTTGTCCTTGACGTCGATGGCTTTGACGCCCTCGCTTGCCAGAATTGCTTCGAAACCGCGCAGCGTTTGTTCGATGCCGCCACGGAGTTTGTCGCCGCCGCCTTGATCGAAGGTGAGTGCGCGCTCGAGATTGTCCATCACCGGCAGGAAGCGCTCGAGGAGCTTACGGCGATGCGAGGTCACGATCGACGAGATATCGCGCTCCATGCGCTTTTTGTAATTCTCGAAATCGGCCATCGCCAGAAGAAATTTTTGATAGTTGTCCTCAGCCTTGAGGTTGGCTGCATCGAGCTGCGCCCGCAAATCACCCGGCGATCCAGTAGGACCGTCGAGCGTCGCCTCACCGGCTTCAGTAAATAATTCGTTATCGTTCATCATATATTTTCGTGAAATAGCGAGTAGGGAAGATGAAGTGCGAGGAGAGGAAGGTGCAGCGCTAGTACGCTAGGCTGCACCGTCCCTCGACGAAGCAATTCGCTTCCCTACGAAGCCTATTTCGCTTCTTTGAATTCCGCGTCGATAACGTCGTCCGATTGCGCAGAACCGTTGGTCTGCGCGCCGGCACCGTTGGCCGCACCCTCTTGGGATGCACCCGCGGCTTCGCCGTTCGGCGAGGCGGTCTTGTACAGCAGCTCCGCCATCTTATAGCTGGCGGCTTGCAGCTTCTCGATCGCAGGCTTGATCTCGGCGATCGTGCCGTTTTCGCTGATCCGCTTGAGCTCTTCGAGCGCCGCTTCGACTTCGCCGCGCGCCGTCGCATCGAGACGATCGCCAACTTCTTTGAGCGACTTCTCGGTCGAGTAGATTAGGCTCGAAGCGTTGTTGCGCACTTCGGCCTCTTCGCGTCGCGACTTATCGGCTGCGGCTTGCAGCTCGGCGTCCTTGACCATCCGATCGACTTCCTCTTTGCTGAGGTTGGTCGACGCGGTGATCGTGATCGCTTGCTCCTTGCCGGTGCCCAGATCTTTGGCGCTCACGTTGACGATGCCGTTGGCATCGATGTTGAACGTTACTTCGATCTGCGGCACGCCGCGCGGAGCCGGCGGGATGCCTTCCAGGCGGAAGCGTCCCAACGTCTTGTTGTCACCTGCCATTGGGCGTTCGCCCTGCAGCACGTGAATGTCGACCGAGGTTTGACCGTCTTCAGCCGTCGTGAAGATCTGCGACTTCTTCGTCGGGATCGTCGTGTTGCGCTCGATCAGCGTGGTCATCACGCCGCCCAGCGTTTCAAGGCCGAGCGAGAGCGGGGTCACGTCGAGCAGCACGACGTCGCGAACTTCGCCCGCGAGCACGCCGGCTTGGATCGCCGCACCGATGGCCACGACTTCGTCGGGATTAACGGTGAGGTTCGGTTCCTTCCCGGTGAGCTTCTTGACGAGCTCTTGGATGACGGGCATGCGCGTTGAACCGCCGACCATCACCACTTCGTCGATCTGCGAGATGTCGATCTTCGCATCGGCGATCGCATTCTTGAAGGGCGCAATACAACGATCGGTGAGATCGGCCGTGAGCTCTTCGAACTTCGCACGCGTCAGCGTGATGTCGAGGTGCTTGGGCCCTTCTTGATCGGCCGTGATGAACGGCAGATTGATCGTTGTGGTTACGACCGAGCTCAGCTCGATCTTCGCCTTCTCGGCGGCTTCGGTTAGCCGCTGCATCGCCTGCTTGTCTTTGGACAGATCGATGCCTTGCTCTTTACGGAACTCGGAAACGAGCCAATCGACGATGCGCTTGTCGTAGTCGTCGCCGCCCAAGTGCGTGTCGCCGTTGGTCGACTTGACTTCGAAGACGCCATCGCCGACTTCGAGGATCGACACGTCAAACGTACCGCCGCCGAGGTCCCACACGAGGATCGTCTCGTTGCCTTTCTTCTCGAGACCGTAGGCAAGTGCCGCGGCCGTCGGCTCGTTGATGATGCGCAGGACTTCGAGTCCCGCGATCTTGCCGGCGTCCTTGGTCGCCTGACGCTGCGCGTCGTTGAAGTAGGCGGGCACCGTGATCACCGCTTTGGTGACTCGTTCGCCCAAATAATTGCTCGCGTCGTTGACGAGCTTTTGGAGGATCATCGCGCTGATCTCTTGCGGCGTGTAATCTTTGCCGTCGATCTTGACGTGATAATCGCTCTCGCCCATGTGCCGCTTGATCGAAGAAATCGTGCGATCGGGATTGGTGATCGCCTGACGCTTCGCAAGTTGGCCCACGAGACGTTCGCCGGTCTTTGTAAATGCGACGACCGACGGGGTCGTACGCGACCCTTCGGAATTCGGAATGACGACGGGCGAGGGGCCCTCCATCACGGCGACGACCGAGTTGGTCGTGCCAAGGTCGATTCCGACCACTTTAGCCATAAAATTATAACCTCTCGAAATATCCGCGGAAACTCCGGACCAGCTTCTCTTGAGCACCTGGTCGCAACCTCAGCCGATGCGAGCGCTACACCGAGGTTAGTGTATCGGTCGCGTGGATTCGGGGATGCGATACGAGGGCGAAGATCTGCCTTGCCGCTTACGGGCTTACGCAGTTGTAGTACCCGACCATCATACACGATGACCGGGTCCATAGTTTCTAACCAAAAAGCGAAGAGACCGGTTGCAGGGGCGACCTTCACGTGAGGAAGCCGCGGCCGCGAGGTACCCTGCTCTGCTCGCCTTTCTTGCTTAAGCTCGCTTCGCAGGGTACCGTCGCGGTCGCCGCGTCTTCCGGTTCCGGCGTGGGTTAGGGGCCTTGACCTTGCGAGGGGGCGCCGATTTGCTCGGCCGGTCGCTCCTCGAGGGTGATGGCAACGAGCTTCTTCACGCCTTGCGACCAGACGTCGAGCCGCAGCGTGTCGCCCGGTTTCTTGGAGGCGATGTACTTGCGCAGCGCGTCGGCCGAGGTGACCGGCTTGCCGTCGACCTGGAGGACGACGTCACCCGGTTCGAGACCGGCCTTGTCGGCCGGGGTGCCCGCCTCGACCTGGGCAACGGCTAGGCCGTTTTGGCCGTTGTAACCGATTTGGTTCCGGATGCCGGCCGTCAAATCGACCGGCGCGAAGCCCGCGAAGCCGGTGTCGGTGCCCTGGTGGAAGCCCGGGTTGCTGAGTAGCTGCGGTACGACGGAGCGCACGATGTTCGACGGAATCGCAAAGCCGATGCCCTGGGCCGCTTCGTCGGTGAGCTGGTTCACGCCGATGACGCTGCCGTCGATGTTGATCAACGGGCCGCCGGAGTTGCCGGGATTGATCGGCGCCGAGGTCTGCAGCAGGCCTTTGAAGTCGTAGTAGCCGTTGCCGCCGCCTTCTGCCCCGACTTTCTCTTCGCGGTTGAAGGCCGAGACCACGCCGAGCGTGACCGTTTGCTGCAACTCATATGGTTCGCCGATCGCGATCGCCCACTGGCCCTGCTCGAGTTTGTCCGAATCGGCCAACTGCAGCGGCGGAGGCAGCTTTTTGTAGTTGTCCACGCGGATCACCGCCAAGTCGGCACCGATGTTGGCGGCGAGGACGTGCGCCGCCACGTGGTCGCCATTGCTGAAGATGACCGTTAGATTCGACAGCTTCGCGCCGCTAGGCGGGTTGACGACGTGCGCGTTCGTGACGATGTCGCCTTTGTCGTCATAGATAAAGCCCGAACCTGAGGCCTGGCCCTTGTAGTGCTGCACGATGCCGGGGCCCTGCTGGCCGAAGAACTGTTGGATCATCGGGTCGATGGGCACGACCTCCTGACCGTTGACCGTCTCCGTGATCGCAACGACCGAGGCTTTGGTCCGCTTGACCGCACTAACGATGCGGTCCTGATCGCTCACGCCGGTCAACGGCGCGGCACTGACCGCAGGCGGGGTGTGGTTGGGGCCGGCGACGTTGCTAAAGTGCGTGCTCGCGTAGAGCATCATGACGAAGCTGCCGATGATGGCGCCCAAGAGACCGACGATCACCGTCGGCATGACACGATTTCTCACCATTCTTCCGATCTAACGAGGATTATTTAGGAATTTTTCTACCCTGAGAACGAGCGTTGGTTTCGTGGCGTTCCTCGTCGGCGACGATTTTGCCGTCGAGGAGGCGGACGATGCGCCGCGCGTGGCGAGCGATGTTCTCGTCGTGTGTAACCATGATGATCGTCCGGCCGCCGGCGTGCAAGTCATTGAAGAGCGACATGATATCGGAGCTGGTCCGGGTGTCCAGGTTGCCGGTCGGCTCGTCGGCCAGCAGAACCGCGGGATCATTGACCAGCGCGCGTGCGATGGCCACACGCTGCTGCTGGCCCCCTGAGAGCTCGCTTGGTTTGTGCCTTGCGCGGTCCGCGAGACCGACTTCCGCGAGCGTCGCCATCGCGCGGCGGTCGCGCTCGCGGGCCCCGATGCCTGCGTAAAAGAGCGGCAGGGCAACGTTCTTGAGTGCGTCGGTGCGCGCGAGCAGGTTGAAGCCCTGAAAGACGAATCCGAGTTTGCGCAGCCGAATGGTGGCCAGCGCGTTGTCGTCCAAACGCGACACGTCCTCACCATCGAGGTGGTAGGTCCCGGTGGTCGGACGATCCAGACAGCCGATGATGTTCATCAGTGTCGACTTCCCTGAGCCCGACGGACCCATGATCGCCACGTACTCGCCGCGCGCGGCCCGCAAATCGATGCCTTGCAGCGCCGGAACTTCGAGCGACCCACTCTTGTAGGTTTTCGTGATCGCTACGAGATCGATCGCAACCGGACTACTCATAGCGCAAAGCCTCGATCGGATCGAGCGACGCAGCGCGGAATGCCGGATAAAGACCGAATGCGAACGTCACGACCGCTGCAAATGCGATCGTAATCAGGAACGCTTGGAAATACGGCAACGCTGCGGTATAGCCGGTGAGCTTGACGATGAATACATCGTTGATCGTGCCGCCGGCGACGAGTCCCAACGCCATGCCCGTAAAACAGCCCAGGCTGCTCAGCAACGCAGCTTCGATGAGGAATTGCCACAAGATCTGACCTTTACGTGCGCCGATGGCCTTACGCGTACCGATCTCGCGTGTGCGCTCGTTGATCGAGACGAGCATGATATTCATGACGCCAATGCCCGCCACAAGCAGCGAGACGGCACCGATCAAACCGACGACGATCGTAATCCCCGTGAAGATCGAGTTGACGCCGCCGGTAAACGCAGCCTTGTCAAATGTTTGATATTGCACGTCCTTGCCGATCTGGCGTAACTCGCGGATCCGATTGATGACGGCAACTTCGGTTTGTGGAATCGTGGACGTGTCGCGGACCGTGAAGCGCGCGGCGAAGATGCGGTCGCCGTGGACGAATTCGCGAACGTAGGTCGAATACGGGATGGAGATGTCGCCGCCGAAATTTACGTTGAGCACGCCGCGACGGGGCTCGGCAAGGACGCCCACGACGACGTAGCGGTGCGTCCCGGCATAGACGCTTTCTCCGGTGGGATCACCGCCGTCGGGGAAGAGGCGCTGATAGGCGCGCCAGCTGATCACGCTTACGTCACTTGCGTTAGCGATATCGTCGTCGCTGAGATAGGTCCCGTAGGCGAGGGGGAGATTCGCGAACGGCGGGTTCGAATCGGAGGAGAGGGTGAACCGCCCGACGTTGTGGCCGTAGCGCACTAACTCTCGTTGACCCCCGATCGGTACCGCGCTAGAAACATTGGGAACTGTCGCGACGATGTTGCTCAAGTCGGAAAGACGCATCGCGGCGCGCGCAAAGTTACCTTGAAACGAGCCCGGAAAGACGACGAACGAATTGTCGGCGAGCGCGCCGAGCGTTTCGCTAATCGAGCCGGCCATGCTGTGCCCGAGTACTTCGATGCTGATAACGGCGAAGACGCCGATAATCAGTCCAATCGTCGTGAGAAACGTCCGCATCTTGTTGGCGACGAGCACCCGCAGTGCTTCCCCGAAGTACATCACGAGCGCAGTGCCTCGATCGGATCGAGAGCGGCTGCCCGGTACGCGGGGTAAAGCCCGAAGAGGATGCCGACCGCGCCGGAAAAGCCCAGCGCAATCGAGACGACGAGCACGTATGGCACCACGAGATCGCCGAGCTCTTTGCTCAACGCGTAGGCGCCCAGCACTGTGAAGCCGATCCCGAGCAGCATCCCGGTGCCGCCCCCGAGCAGCGCCAGCACGAGCGACTCCATGAGAAACTGCAGAATGATGTCGCGCCGGCTCGCACCGATAGATTTTCGAATACCGATCTCGCGCGTGCGTTCCGTGACGGTGACCAGCATGATGTTCATGATGCCGATGCCGGCGACGATGAGCGCAACCGTACCGATCGCGGTTAGGCTCGTCCCGGCAATATTCAGGACGTCATCGAAGCCCTTGAGGAAGCCGGCTCCGTCGATCACTTGATACTGTGCCTGTGCACCGTGGAGGTGTTGGAGTGACGCGATGATCTGACCGCGCAGCATATCGGCGGTGAAACCAGGAGCGGGATAGATAGAAAAATCGTCGGGCGGCTCGTTTAGCGCTTGATAGAACGTCGAGTATGGGATCGCGATGAAGTCGTTGCCACTGAGCGCGGTGATGAACGGCGACTTGATCGGATTATATACTCCGACGATCGTGTAGCGTCCGCCGTTCATCGTGAGTTCATTGCCCAGCGCGTCGTGGTTGGGGAAGAAGCGGTCCGCAACGCTCTGCGAGACCACGACGACTCGCGCTGCCGACTCGACGTCCTGCGCGTCGAGTTTTCGGCCGGCGCTCATCGTCAGCGAGTCGTCGTTCGGATAGACGCCGGCAGCCGAGACTGAGAAGTGATCGTTCACGCTTCCGTAGCTGACTTTCCACGTTCGCGTAAAATCCGGCTCGACGGCCAGCACGGTTGTGCCTAAATCCGCCGCAACGCGCGCCGCATCGCTGTAGCGCAGCTGCGCGCGTTCGGGGAAGGTTTGCGACATGTCGACTTGTACGACAATCGGAAAGGTGCCGAACGAGTGGAACGTGCCTTCAATGCCGCTGGTTGCCGCTTTGCTCAGCCCGAACACCGCGATGATCGACGCGCTTCCGATGATCATGCCGAGCATCGTGAGCATCGATCGCGTACGGTTGCGCCATAGCGACACGCCGGCTTCGACGAGATAGGCGAGTGTGCGAGTCACGACGATAGCGGCGAAGGAGAGGGCGACGGCAGCGGCGTGACGCGCGTTCCATCGGTCAAGTCGGGTACTCTTGCGGCGACGATTATGTCGCCCGGCGCAAGGCCTGACGTTACCAGCGTCGTGCTGTCGCCCGCGCGACCTAAGGTAACGGTGCGCTTCTTGGCGACGCCGCCGGTTACGACATAAACGTAGGAAGTCGAGCCGCTCTTATTGATCGCTCCGGACGGGATCGAGATCGTATGTGGGATGTCGCTCGTGATGATATCGACGTCGGCGCTCATGCCGTCCTTCAAGTAGCGCGGCGAAGTGTCGAGCGCGATTGTGGTGAGGACCTGCATAGCCGTGCTCGACGCGTCCGACGACTTTTGTGCGACCGGGTCGATGTGCACGACGTGGCCACGAATGACGTGACCGGGAAAATCTTGGCCCGAGATGGTTGCCGCCTGCCCGACGTGCACGTTAATGATGTCTTGTTCGTCGACTTGTGCTTTGACGACGTATCGATTGTCGGCGGCCAACGTGAAAAGCGTCTGGCCCGCAGTGACGGCGTCTCCCGGCTGCAGCGAGCGAAGCGCATTGCCGCTTTCCGACGCTACGGTTTCCAGGATGCCGCCCATCGGCGCGGTGATGCGCGTGAATGCCACCTGCTGCTGGTTCTGTTGGTTGATGATCTTTGTCTTTTCGGCATTAGCCTGCGCCGCCTGGACGCTGTCCATCCCATAACCCGAAACCGCCCCGAGTTTGAGCTGTTGCACCGCTTGGTCGTAGGCGACCTGCGCCTGTTCGAGTTTGGCCTTGTCGGCATCGACTTGACTGCGCGCGATCGCTTTTTGCGCCAGGAGTGCAACATCGGCGTCGTAGACGCGACGCGCTTCGTTGAGCGCACTCTTGTTTGTATCGACCTGCGCTTGGTATTGCACCTGCGCGTTCTGTTCCTGAATGCGCGCGGTGGAAACGTTGGCGGCCGCATTGGTATAGTCGGCTTGGGAGCTGGCGGCGTTGTACTCGAGCGTAGGATTCTCGATCGTGGCAAGCAATTCGCCGGCCTGCACGTGTGCACCGGGCTTCGCGTAGATCTGGCCGATGTTTCCGCCGACGAGCGTCGGCACGGTGACGGTCGTGGAGTTCATGACGACGCCGTTCTCGGGCAGCTTCACGCTGAAGGCCGAGTATTTGACGGTCTGCAACATCGCGGGGAGTTCCGCGCCCCCGTTGCGATGGGCGCTGACCACCGCGACGACAACGACAATGAGAAGCGCTGCGACGACGATGGCGGCATTGCGCGTGCGGTTCATGAACCTCCAGCTCTCCTTTTCATAGGTCCGCAACCGCGCTCTGCGCCGTATAGGTGCCGAGCGAGACGCGAAGTTTTACGATCGCGTTGATATACGAAACGCGCGCGGACACGAGGTCTGACTGCGCGGTGACCGACTGTTGCTGCGCTTGAATGACGTCGGAAAGGGCGATAACTCCATGCGCATACTGTAGCTGCGCCACTCGGGCAGACTCGACGCCAAGCCGCGACTCCTCCTGAGCAAGGTTGAGTTGCGCCACGGCCGTCTGCGCGGCGCGATACGTCTGGCGTATGTCGATCTGCACTTGCGTGCGGGTCTGGTCGAGCGAGCGCTGTGCCGAAGCCAGTTGAGCGTCGTCGTTCACGCGTTCGGCGTGACGCTCGCCGTAATCGACGATCGGCAGGGTGAAGGTCGAGACGGCACTGAGGGCCCAGAACCCCGGCGCTCCACGCGGCACGGTGATCGGCGTACCGTCCGGATTGTATCCCACGACTTCGCCGGCGCTGGTCGGCGCAAACTGATTGCCCATCGACGCGCCGATTTGAATCTGGGGAAAGAGCTCGCGATCCCAGCCTTTGCGCGTGAACTGGGCTGCAGCGACCCCGTCGCGCGCGGCGATAACGTCGGGACGCGCGTTGAGTGCGATGTCCTCCAGAGTATCTACCGATTGAGATGGAAGCCTCGGTTGGGCAATGACCTTGGGAAAGACAAACGTCTGGTCGAGCGAGGCGCCGATGGTTTGCGCCAAATCTTCGCTGGCGTTATCGACATCGGCGCGCGAACCGACCAGCGTCGACGCACTTTTGGTTTGGTTTACTTCCGCGCGCAGCACGTCGACGCCGGCGGCCACGCCGGCACGCTCCTTTGCTTTGGCAGCGTCGACCAGAACGTTTTGATACTGCAGGTCGGAAGCATCGACGTCCACGATGGCCGCCTTCGCAACGACGGTGTAGAACGCGTTTGTCACGTTCGTCGCCACTTGGTCTTCGGTACTTGCGAGCGTCTCTTGCGCTTGCTCGGCGGAGGCGCGAGCTGAGGCCAACTGGAGAAATGAGAGTCCGCCGGTGTCGAGATTATAAGTCGTACTGATCTGGGCGGTGTTTTGACTGAACACGCCTTGCTGCGACGCGCCGATGATGCCATATTCACCTTCGTAGTTGGCGCTCTTCTCCATGTCGTTTTGCAGTTGGCCGTTGACCGTAGGAAAGGCGGTGGCCCGCGCTTGGGCCAGCGTGTGCTGCGCGGCCTGCACGGCAGCGTACTGCTGCGCAACGGTGGGACTGTGATTGAGCGCGTAGGCAATCGCATCGGGGAGCGTCATCGGCGCAGCCGACGCGGCGAGCGGCACCCACGAAAAAGCAGCAAGGACGGCGGCGTGAAGCAGAACGCGTCGAAGCATCAGAACCTTTCAGCGAGCAAAGGCGGCGCCGAACAAGACGGGGACGAGAAATACGGCAATTGCACCCAGCCACGCGGGGATTTGTGCAACGCGGCCGACCGTGCGCAGCGCGATGAACCCGAGCGCAACAGCCCAAAGCGAGAACGGGGTGACGGATCCGAGGACGGCTAGCAGCTTTGGTCCGGCGTGCGGTGCCAGAAGCGCGAGCGAGGGCATCGCGGTGATCACGTCCATCGGCTTATTGAAGCTGTCGGCGCCACGGATCACCGCGATCACCGCGGTGAGCACGTAACCTAGACCGGCAACGATGGAAATGTTGGTCGCGGCGGCCCAGTACTTTCCGAAGGAGCCGTCACCGCGACCGATTTTGTCAAAGACCAGGTAAAGCACGGTCGCGATCACGACGTAGATCGGCACGGCAATGACGACGAAGATCCACCCGAAGGCGCTAAATTTGACGGCAACCTGCAGTTGCTGCTGCTGTTGGTCCGCAGTCATTCCGGAAAGCACCGGGCTTTGTGCAACCATGTTGGGCCAATCGGAAGCGAGCGCGTGCGCGTTAGCCGGGGTCAGCAGATACCCCCCAAGACCAAAGAGGATAAGAACGATGAGGAACGCCCATCCCCAGGTGGGCGCGACGCGAATCGACTCGAACGCCTCTTTTGGCGCAACGATCGTATCCAATGCGACTTTGAGTCCATCGGGTTTGGGCGAGGTATCGACAGCCATGAGGGCCCTCTCTCCGTAAAGCATCGTTGTCGGCTACCAACATTTGCTAGCACCGTCCAAGTGAAAATGTTTCAGGTGCGCGTCGCCGGATTCTTGCAGGAGGACGGCGGCATCGTCGGGAGCCGAGAGGATGCGATCGATCGACACCTGGTGTGCGATCGCGCTTTGTGCGAGCGCCAGGCGGTCGCGCCGCGCTTCGAGTATCCGAAGTTGCAAGAGCACGCGCAAGCGCCGCAGGGCACGCGGAGAGTAGCGATCGCGTAGCACCGGCGGGCACGAGGGCAGCGCCGTGGGCGGCACTGAGGCGACGGCCAGGTCGCCAAAGAGCACGAGCGAGGTCAGAGCGACCCGCACGAGGTATCGGTCGAGCATGAGCTTCCATCACGCGTGCTCGGGCGCGCGGAAAGTGCCTCCTCTTTGAATTCCGACACCCTGATCGTTCCCGCGCCCCCC
The DNA here is from genome assembly GCA_963837195.1 of Vulcanimicrobiota bacterium. GTDB lineage: Bacteria > Vulcanimicrobiota > Vulcanimicrobiia > Vulcanimicrobiales > Vulcanimicrobiaceae > Aquilonibacter. The sequence continues at coordinate 1,067,900 of CAWIMO010000006.1, read as the reverse complement.
GACGAACCGTACGCGCGCGTCGTCCCGCTCGGCGGCTGCGGCGAGATCGGCCGCAACATGACAGTGATCGAGACGAACGACGACCTGGTCGTGGTCGACTGCGGCCTAATGTTCCCCGATGAAGAGATGTTCGGCGTCGATATCGTCATCAACGACTTCACCTACGTCCGGGAGCGGGCGCACAAACTGCGTGCCGTGCTCGTGACGCACGGGCACGAAGATCATATCGGCGGCATCCCGTATTTCATAAAACAGTTCCCAGGCACGCCGATCGTCGGTACGGCGCTCACTATCGCGCTGATTAAGGCCAAGTCGCGCGAACATAAATTCGGCGACATCGATTTCGTCGTCGTCGAGCCGGGCGATCGCGTGCGCTACGGCGCCATCGAAGCCGAGTTCGTCCATATCAATCACTCGGTCTCGGGTGCGTGCTCGCTCGCGATCCGCACGCCGGTCGGCACGATCTTCCATACCGGCGACTTCAAGTTCGATCAGACGCCGATCGACGGACGCCCGGCCGACTTCGCGCGCATCGCGCGCATCGGAGAAGAAGGTGTGCTCTGCATGCTCTCCGACTCGACCAACGCCGAACGCCCCGGGTACACGCTCTCCGAGCGCATCGTCGGCGAGGCCTTCACCGCGATCTTCCAGCGCGCCAAGGGGCGCATCGTGATCGCGTCGTTTGCTTCGAACGTTCCGCGCGTGCAACAGGCGATCGACCACGCCGTACGGTTCGGGCGCAAGATAGCCTTTCTCGGGCGCTCGATGCAAAATGTCGTGCACTTTTCGAGTGAGCTCGGGTACTTACGCATTCCGCCCGAGGCGCGGATCAAGATCGAAGACATCGATAGCTATCCGCCCGAACGGGTCGTGGTGATGACGACCGGTTCGCAAGGTGAACCGATGAGCGGTCTCGCGCGGATGTCGGTCCGCGATCACAAGCAGTTCAAGATCGTGCCCGGCGACACGGTGGTGATCAGCGCCACACCGATTCCCGGGAACGAGAAGAGCGTTTACAAGACGATCAATAATCTCTACAAGCTCGGAGCGACGGTGATTGCGGGGACCGACGGGCGGTCGCACGTCTCGGGTCACGCGTCGCAAGAAGAGCTCCTGCTGATGCTCAACCTCGTCCGGCCGGAATTTTTCGTGCCGGTTCACGGCGAGTATCGTATGCTCGTGCAGCACGGCCGTCTTGCGGTGCAGACCGGCGTCGAACCCGGCAACGTCTTCATATCCGAGGACGGCGACGTGCTCGAGTTCACACGTGAGTACGGCGATAAGATCGGCAAGACGTATGGCGGCAACGTGCTGGTCGACGGTTCGGGCGTCGGCGACGTGGGCGAAGCGGTGCTGCGCGATCGCAAAGCACTTTCGAACGACGGGATCGTGATCGTCGTGATCGCGATCGATGCCGAAGAAGCGCGCATCATCGGCGAACCCGATCTGGTTACGAAGGGCGTGTTCTATCTGCCCGAGTCTGACGGCGTGCTCGATGAACTGCGCAGCGAACTGCGTACTGCGATTGCCGACGTATCGGTCGAGGCGATTCGCGACGTGAATTCGGTCAAGGAACACATACGCAGCACGCTCTCGCGCGCGATCAACACGCGCACGAAGCGCCGCCCGGTGATCATTCCGGTCGTGATGGAAGTTTAGGGAGCCTCGCCCATCGGGATCGCACTGAGTCTGCTGGCCGCGCTGACCTACGGTGCGGCCGACTTTTGCGGTGGCTTAGCGACGCGTCGCACGTCGATGATCGCGGTCGCGCTGATATCGCAAGCGGTCGGGTTTGCGTTCTTGTTGCTCCTGCTGCCGTTTACGCCGTCGCACGCGGTCGCGAGCGACTATCTCTTTGGTGCGGCGGCCGGCGTGTGCGGCGCGCTTGCGATAACGCTGTTCTATCACGCGCTCTCGATCGGCAAGATGGGCGTCGTCTCGCCGATCACGGCGGTATTGGCCGCAGCGTTGCCGCTTTGCTTCGGGCTGATTCGCGGCGATCGCCTGAGCGTGGGGCAGATCGTGGGCCTCGTCCTCGCGCTGATCGCGATCGTGCTGATCTCGCTCTCGTTCGAAGACACCGGCAGGCGTGAGATCGCGACCGCCGGCGTGCGTGAAGCAATCGTTACCGGGGTCCTCTTCGGCGGGTTCTTCATCTTGTTGTCCTATACGCATCCGGCCGCCGGATTGCACAATCTGCTGGCAGCGCGCATCGCATCGATTACGTTCTTGCTTCTTGCAACGTTGGTGACGCGAACGCCGCTGATGCCGGCACGTGGCGACTGGCGGCTGATTGCCGGCGCGGGCATGCTCGACATGTCGGCCAACGTGCTCTACGTGCTCGCGACCTTCCGCGGCTATATCTCGATTGCAGCAGTGCTCACCTCGCTCTATCCGGCAAGCACCGTCTTCCTGGCGCGCATCGTGCTCAAAGAACGGCTCGGCCACACGCAAAAAGCCGGCGTCGCGCTTGCGCTCGCCGGCGTCATGCTGATCGCGTTACGTTAGCTAGTTCGGCGGAAGTTGGGAAACGTCGGAAGCACCTCCCCGGACGAACGGGAAACGCGAAAGCTGCTCTCGTCTGCGCAGCCCAGTTCTCCATCCCGTATGCCGGCCACAAAAGGTGCGGGGACTGAACCGTTGTGGGGGCCCGGTTTAATCGCTCTTTGTGCCTGCGCCGCCGTCAAGCGCATAGTTCCAGAGATCTGCGTTGGGTCGAACGTTGCCGCTTTTGCTACCCCGCAGAACACCGCAAGCAAAAGCTGCGCATAAATTGCGCAGCTCAGCCACTTCCCGATAATTAGCGGTTCCGTATCTTGGAGAGTTGCATCGCGTGGGTGAAGCGTGCGATCTCTTCGCGTTGATAACCATCGATCTCGATGAACGCGACGCCGTAGACTTCGCGTTCGCGGACCGGCTGGAAGCGCGTCACGACGCGACCGCGTAACGCCATCTCTTCGAACGGCGCGGCGCATGTCGGCGCGGCCGATGCGCCGCGGCGTGTTTTGGTTCAAATCCAGCACCGCGGTCTCTTCCGGATAGACGTCGAGCACGCTCGACGGCAGCGTAATTCGCAGGTCGAGCATCGTGCCGATACCGATGAGCGTTTCGCAGTTCATGCGGATGCCGGTAGCCGAGATATCCCCGATCTTGCCTTCGCTCCAGCCGTCGCCTTCGCGGCGGAAGGCCGCCGAGAACGAGGAAAGAGCGCGGAAGCTTCCGCGCCGTTGGCTATCGGTCGTCGGAATCTGATCGAGGGCCCGTTGAATCGAGCGCGATGCGGCAGCGCGGCGTTCCATGTCGCGCACGGCGCGTGCCAGCGCATCGATTTGCGGTTCCGCCATCGCGGCGAACGAAAGGTGATATTCGAAGCGCGAGCCCGCGGCGGCGTTACGCCGCGACTCGACGCGACCGTTGACCGTGACCGGCACGTTTCCGCTGATGGTGACGTCGAACTCGACCTCGGTACCGCGCTCCATGAGCACGAGCGAGCGCACACGAGCGCCTTGCGTGTTCACGTCCATCAGCGTGCCGTACACCGGTGCGGGCAGGCGGCGCACACTCATCACAACCGGCATCTCCATCGAGGCGACGGCAAGGCGAGGTAGTGTTGCAACCGGCGTGGCGATCTGCGCGGGTGCACCCATACTCGCTGCGGTCGTGGCCTTTTTAGGAATCCAGCTCATGATTGTGTCCTATTCTGATCGGAGTCTGCCGAGTTGCACCGCATGCGTGAAGCGTGCGATTTCCTCGCGTTGGTAACCATCGATGTCGGTAAACTGCACGCCGTAGACTTCGCGTTCGCGGGTCGGTGCAAAGCGCGAAACGACGCGCCCATGGACGACCATCTCTTCGAACGGGCGGCGATTGTCAGGAATACGAATGCGTCGCGGGCCGAAGGGCGTGATCTCGGTGCGGTCCTCCGCAGCGGGATAGACCCACAGGACGCTGTTGGGAAGCGTGAAGCGCAGATCGACCATCGTCCCGATCTCCAGCTTCTCGGCACAGATGAGACGTAAACCGCCCATCGAGAGGTCGTTGGCCTCGGCGACGATTGCCGGTTTCCCCGGCACCCGGTAGCGCACCGGAAAGCCCACCATCGTGCGGACGCTTCCGCGACGCTGTTTGCCGGTTGCTCCGGGGGTCGCGGCGATCGTCTGCGGACGGTTGTCGGCCCGAGCGGCGGCCTCGCGGCGTTGCATCTCTTGGATTTCTTTGAGCAGCGTTTCGCGCTCGCTCTTGGTCAGCGTGAAAGTGACGCCGTACTCGTAGCCTCCGCCGGTCGGCGGCGTTGCGCGCGCGACAATCTTTCCGCGGAGCAAAATTGCCTTGTGGCCCGGGCGTTTGAGCTCGAAGCGCACGTCGCGGTCGCGATCGATGAGGATCAGCGAACGCAAGCGGCAACCGGTCTCCGAAATGTTGATCAGGGTTCCATATACTGGCGCGGGCAGACCAGCAACCTCAACCGCAATCGGAAGTTCGATCGATTGGCGGTACGTACGTCGTTGATTGCCCCGTTCAATACCTTGCACGGCGCGTTCCATGACCCCCAGCATCCTTCATATAGGTTCGGTACCCGTTCGACGCCTGCTTAACTGCTGGGAGCGCAGGGGAAGCTCTTCGGGGGTGGTTTGTATGAAACTTTACAGTGGTGCTCACAGCGTCGACCAGACGTCGAGCTTGCGTTTGACGCCTTCGATCACGGCGTCGGTGAACTCGGTCGTGGTGGAATGGCCGCCGAGGTCGGCGGTGGCAATGCCCTCGTGCACCGCTTCGAGCGAGGCTTCGTAGATCGCCCGCGCGGCATTGGTTGCGCGACGGTCCTCGATGTACGAGAGCAGCGCACCCGCCGCGAGGATCATCGCCAGTGGGTTGGCTACGTTTTTCCCGAACAGCCGCGGCGCGGTGCCGTGCGGCGCTTCGGCCATGATGACGTTCGGCTTGAGTGAATCATCGAAGCCGAGCACCACCGACTCTGCTCCGGCGATCGAACCAAAGAGCGCCATTACCAAGTCGGAGAGGCAGTCGCCATCACGGTTGAGCGATGGGATGACGAGCGGGCTATCGCCGGCATTCGAGAGCAGTAGTGCATAGGTTGCGTCGATCAGCTGCGGATCGTAGGGCACGTCGGGGTGACGTGCAGCGGCCGCGTCCATTTCTTCCTTGAGCATGCCTTCGTACACGGGGCTTACCGTGTACTTCGGCCCACCGAAGACCTTGGCGCCGACTTTCTTCGCGTGCACGAACGCGTACTCCGAAACATACCGGCAAACGCTGCGCGAGATCACCTCCGTACGAAGTGCGATTTCGTCGAAGCCTTCGCCTTCGCGCCATTCTTTGGCACCGTATGCATCACCGACCGCCATGCGCACGACCGAGATCGGCGCGTGTATGCCGGCCACCGGCCGCATGCGCGGCAATTTACGTCCGGTACGGACGATGACTTTGCCGCCGATCTCCTTGCGTAAAATCATGTTGGGAGATCCGACGTCGCCTCGGTCCTCCGGCGTGATGGTTGCCGCTTTGAGCCCCAAACGATGCGCGCGCAGTGCTGCGGCCGCATCGAGCACTACCTGATTGCTGGTCGCGCGACGATTCTCGAGCGAGAGATCGTAGTGTTCAAACGCCAACGGCATATCGATGACCGATTCATCGAGCACGCGCAGTGACTCGTTAAGTAATTCTTCTCCGGTCTGGTCGCCATCGAGGACGACGATGGTGGGGCTCTGCAAGTGATCTCCTAGTCAGACGACGAAACGGTTGCAATTAATGGCACGGGTACGCCGGAAGGCGAATGCAAGGAAGCTGAATCTCGAGATCGTCGGAATCGCCGCTCTCGCCGTGGCGCTTCTGTGCGGTATCGCTCTTGCGGTTCCCGGGCATGCGGGCAACGCCGGCCGCGTACTCGCGGGCGGGCTGCGCGAACTCTTTGGAGGGGGCGCCGCGCTTTTCCCGGTGCTGGTGGCACTTCTCGGCGCGATCGTCTTCCTCGAGATCAACGTGCCGCGCATGATCGCGACCCTTGGCACGTCGGCGCTCTCGTACTTCCTCATCATCGACGCGGCGTTCGGCTCGGCAGGAGCGCGCGGCGGCGGCATCGTCGGCAGCGGGATCTGGTCGACGCTGACCGGGCTGCTGGGGACGACTGGCGCGTGGATCGTCTTCGTCGTCGTCGCGCTCTCGCTGACGCTCTCGCTCACGCAGGTCAGCGTGAAGAAGGTCATCGGCGTGCTGCTGGGCTTCGCGTCGCGGCTGCGCATGCCGAAGCTGCCGAAGCTGCCGAGTTCGCGCTCGCGCTGCCGGAAGGCCATGCCTCGTTGCGCGATGCGTTTTCGTTGCCCAAGAGCGATATGTCGCGTCCTCCAGAGCCGCTTCCGCGTGCCTTCGACGTCGCAGGCGCGGTGCACGTCGAGGAAGAGCCGGCCCCGGCACCACGGTTCCCGGCGCCGGTTGTTTCGGCACCGCCGCCGCTCGTCGGCGACTACGAGCCGGCGGATTTGGTCGCGTCCACGCGCGCCTACAAACTTCCCGATCTCGCGCTGTTCGATCCGCCTCAGGCGCAGATTATCGACGATTCCAATCGCGCGCACGTGCTCGAAGATACGCTGGCCAGTTTCGGCGTCGGCGCCAAAGTAACGCATATCGAGCGGGGCCCGTCGATCACGCGCTACGAGTTGCGGCCCGAACGCGGCGTGAAGATCTCGAAGATCGCTTCGCTGGCCGACGACCTCGCGCTGGCGCTTGCTGCAACCAGCGTGCGCATCGAAGCGCCGATTCCCGGGAAGTCCGCGGTCGGCATCGAGGTACCGAACTCCACGGTTTCGGTGGTCGCCGTGCGCGAGATTCTCGATGCGATGCCCAACCGCGGGACGATTCCGCCGCTGTGGATGGCGCTGGGCAAAGACATCACCGGACGGCCGGTCTTCGGCGATCTCGGCAAGATGCCGCACCTGCTCGTTGCCGGTGCGACCGGTTCGGGGAAATCGGTCTGCCTCAACACGATCATTGCGTCGCTGCTGGTTACCGCGACGCCGGATCAAGTGCAGATCTTGATGATCGATCCCAAACGCGTCGAGCTCACCGTGTACAACGGCATTCCGCACCTCATCAAGGAGGTCATCGTCGACGCGCGCCTTGCCGCCGGCGCGCTCTTCGAGATGACCAAAGAAATGGATTCGCGCTACGAGCGCTTCGCCAAGGCCGGCGTGCGCAAGATCGAAGAGTACAACGCGAAGTACCCCGACGAGAAGCTGCCGTTTATCGTGATCGTGATCGACGAACTCGCCGATTTGATGTTGGTCGCACCAGCCAAGGTCGAAACCACGATCATGCGCCTGGCGCAACTCGCGCGCGCGACCGGCATCCACTTGATCGTCGCGACGCAGCGCCCGTCGGTCGACGTGATCACCGGCTTGATCAAGGCGAACATCCCCTCGCGCATCGCGTTTGCGGTCAGCGCGCAAGTCGACTCGCGCACGATTCTCGACATGGCCGGCGCGGAACGTCTGCTCGGGCGCGGCGACATGCTGTATTTGCCGATCGACGCGCCCAAACCGATCCGCGCGCAGGGCGCGTACATCACCGGCAACGAGGTCAACCGGCTCGTCGATTTCTGGGCCAAGCAAGCGCGCCCCGAAAACCTGCTCGAGGTCGAAGTCGCGCCGATCGAGTGACGACGACGAGCGCAACGGCAAGGGCGCCGATCCGCTCTGCTACGATGCCGCGAAGTTCATCATCGAAACGAACTACGCGTCAACGGCGCAACTGCAGTCGCAATTCTCGATCGGTCATCCGCGCGCGGTGCGCCTGATGAAGCAGCTCGAAGATTTCAAAGTCGTCGGCCCGCACGAAGGCACGAAGCCGCGCAAGATCCTGCTCGGCCTCGCCGAGCTCGAAGTGATCGCGCCGCGCCTCGGCAAGAACGAGGGAGGGCAGCAAGACCTCTTTGGAGGCGGATAGTCTTATATGAAAGTCACGGTGATCGTTTCGGGGGCGGTCTGACCGTTGCTATCGGTCGCCGTGATCGTGCAGCTGCCGGTGGTAAGGCTGGTCACGGTAACGGTTAGGGACGGCCCAGGCCCAGACGATGGAGAGTACAACGCGACCCCGGTACAGCTCCCGCCGTCGTTCAGGGTGAACGTGCCGGTGTAGCCCGATTCGTTCACCTGGAATGTTTGTTTGGTCCCCAGGGTGTTGAATGTGAGCGACGTCGGCACCAGCATGAGCATCGGCGTTGGCGTCGGCGTTGGCGATGGGGTCGGTGTTGGAGAGTGCGTCGGCGTTGGTGAGGCCGTCAGTATTGGCGACGCCGTCGGCGTTGACGAGACGGTTAGCGTGGGAGTCGCCGAAGGTGACGTCGTCGCTGATGGGCTCGGGGTCACCGCAGGAATCAGCCCTCTACCGGGCGTGCAACTCACCGCAACGCCAACGAGCGAAACCGCGACGAACAGACGTACCAGTGCTCAGATCCTAGTTGACCGTAATCGTTTCGGGAGCAGTCTGACCATAGCTATCGGACGCCGTAATCGTGCACGATCCGTTGGCAATGCTGGTCACCGTGATCGTTAGCGACGGGCCAGGGCCGGACGATGGAGCGTACGCCGCGACGCCGGTACAACTGCCTGCGTCGTTCAGGGTGACCGTGCCGGTGTAGCCTGCCTCGTCGACCTCGAATGTTTGTTGCGTTCCCAGGGTCTTGAAGTTCAACGACATCGGGTTTACGGTAAGCATCGCGGGCGGCGTTGGTGCCGTCGTCGGCGTTGGCGAGGCCGTCGGGCCTGCTGAGGCCGTCGACGTCGGAGTCGCCGAGGGAGTCGACGATGGGCTCGCGGTCACCCGGGGAACGAACCCTCTTCCGCCGGAGTGCGTGCAACTCGTCGCTACCGCAGCGAGCGAAACCAATATCAATTGTCGCACTCGCATCTCCGCTGTCATTCGCGGTACAATGCACTCGCACATGTCGATACAACCTCTCCGATTCGCGGGCCTTGTAACTGCTCTCGCCGCGTTTGCGCTGTTCCTCGTTTTGGGTCGCGCCGTCGATCACGCGCCGGATCCGGGTTGGCAGATGATTCACGAAGTCGGCTGGGTGAATCACGCGACGCTCATCGCTTGGTGGATCACGTGGTTCGGCTTTTTCCAGATGCTGCTGCCTATCGGCATTGCGCTGGCGATTGTTGCTACCGCGGTGCCGGCGTGGCGCTCGCGTCTTACGTTCGCGATCCTTTCGCTGCTTATCGCATGGCGTGGGACCGATGCGTGGCAGCATTTCTTTGCGCGTCCACGGCGCTTGGATTGGGTCATCAAACACGAGACGTCGTTTTCGTATCCAAGCTCGCACACGGCAATTGCGGTAGCATTTTATTTGGTACTGGCGGTATTCATTGCACGCAGTACTCTGCCGGGCAGAGCCTGGATCGCCTCAGCGATCGGGGTGCTTGCGCTCGCGATCATGTGGTCGCGCTTGGCGCTCGGGGCGCACTACCTGACCGACATCGTGGGAGGGGCCCTCTGGGGCGGCACCATCGTCGCCGCCTTGGTCGCTTGCTGGCCCACAAACGTCTTTGAGGGGCGGGCGCGGGCGACTTTAGAATAGTCGCACGATGGCTTATCAGATGGACCCCCGCCTTGTCGAGATCGAAGGGAAGGTCGACACCGGCATCCCGCTCTCGATGGAAGACGGCCTCACGCTTTATCGCACGCCCGACATTCACAATCTCGGGCGCATTGCGCGCAAAGCGAAGGAGCGCAAGAGCGGCAAGAACGTTTTCTACGTCCTCAATCGCTACATTAACTCGACCAACGTCTGCTTTGCGAACTGCAAGTTTTGCTCGTTTGCTGCCGACGAGTTCAAGGAGCCCGAGCGCATATATCGGATGACGGCCGACCAGGTCTATGCCAAAGCGCTCGAGACCGGGACGAATTTCAACCAGCTTCATATCGTCGGTGGGCACGACCCGCGCCAACTCTCACTCGACTACTGGCTGCCGCTGATGCGCCGCTTCAAAGAGACGCTGGCGCACGTCCAGCTCTCACTCTTTACCGCGGCCGAGATCGAGTATATGGCCAAACGCCACCGGATGAGCTTCCCCGACATCGTGCGTACCCTCAAAGACGCCGGCCTCGACAACGTCAACGGTGGTGCTGCGGAGATTTTGGGCGAGCCGACGCGATCGAAAATTTGCGCTAACAAAGTCTCGGGCGAGAATTGGCTCGAGATCCACGAGGAGTTACATCGACAAGGCGTTGCTTCGAACGCGACGATCCTCTACGGCCACATCGAGACGCTCGAAGATCGCGTCGATCACTTCATCAAGTTGCGCGAGTCGCAGGAGCGCTCGCCGGGTTTCAACGCGTTCATCCCGCTCGCGTTCCATCCCGACGGCAATGAATTGTCGTATTGCGGCTGGACCAGTGGGCTCGACGACCTGCGCACCTTCGCCGTCGCTCGTCTGATGTTGAGTAACTTCGATCACATCAAGGCGTATTGGATGATCCAAGGGCTGAAGGTTTGCCAAGTGGCGCTGCACTACGGCGCCGATGACATGGATGGGACCCACGGCTCCACCGACGAGGAGATGATCTATCACTCCTCGGGGACGCAGTCGGGACAATACGTCGACGATCGCGAGTTCCGGCGTTTGATCGAAGCCGCCGGCTACGTGCCGGTTCGCCGCAACTCAACGTACGAAGTCTTCCCCCACGATTGGGTGCCGCCCGCCCCGTCCTTCGAGGCGCCTAGCGGCGCACCTCAGGATGACAGGACCGTGGTGAACGCATAGTGAGTCTTCGTTGCGGACGTATCATCTATACCAATGACCTGCCCATCTACACTGCGTTCGACGCGGACGCAATCGACTATCCCGGTTCGCTTCATGCTGACGTACCGGTCAAACTCAATTCGATGCTCGTCGCGGGTGAGCTCGATCTGAGTCCGATCAGCGCGTTTGCGTGGGCGAAGCACGCCGACGAGCTCGTGCTGCTACCGGACTTGTGCATCGGTGCGCGCGACGAGGTCGTTTCCGTCGTTCTCGTTTCGCCAACCCCGCCGGCGCTGCTCGACGGCGTGCCGGTCGCGCTTACCAGCGAATCGGCGAGCGGGCGGAATTTGCTGCGCGTCGTGCTGGAACGTCGTTACGGCGTGCGGCCGCACTACCTCGACTCGGATAAGCCGCTTGCGGTCGCTGCGGCGGGCAAGCCCGCGCTCTTGATCGGAGATTCGGCGATCGACGCGTTGGAACGCTTTCCCCGCGAACAAGTTTACGATCTCGGTACCCTCTGGCACGAGTGGACGGGCGCGCAGACCGTCTTCGCGGTGTGGGCCGCTCGGCGCGATGCCTACGAGCGCGATCCCGAAGCGGTTCGCGAATGTATGCACGCGCTTACTGATAGCTACACCTGGTCGCGCTCGCATATGGACGTCGTGGTCGCGGCCGCACAGCGCATCAGACCGCGCGCGCCGGGCTTCTACGAAAGCTATTACGGGAAGCTGAATTTCACGTTTCATTCTGCGGCGCAGAGCGGCCTGAGCGCGTTCTGCCGCGAGCTGTTTGCAATCGGCGCGATAGCGGACCTGCCGCACGCACTCCCGGAGGCCATCGGTGTCGTCACTCGCTAGTTTGCTCGATCACGCCGCCACCGGCGGACGCCTCTCTTTCGACGAAGGCGTGCGGTTGTATCGCGAAGCCGACATCCACGAGCTCGGGATGGCAGCGCACGCGCGCCGCATGCAGCTCCATCCGACCAACGACGTTACCTACGTCATCGATACGACGATCGACTATACGAACGTCTGTAACGTGCACTGTACGTTCTGTGCGTTCTTTCGGCCCGAGCATCATAAAGAAGGCCGCACGCTGTCGCACGATCAGGTGCTGGCTCGCGTCAAGTACGCCGCGGATCAGGGCGCTACGCAGATCATGATTCAGGGCGGCGTCAATCCCGATCTGCCCCTGACCTGGTACGAAGAACTCTTCGCCCGCGTGCGCGCCGAGCACCCAAGCGTCGATATCCACTCGCTTTCGGTCTCTGAAATTACCGGCCTCGCCAAGGTCGAGGAGATAACGCCGCGCGTGGTGCTCGAGCGGCTCAAAGCAGCGGGCTTGAAATCGTTGCCGGGCGCGGGGGCCGAAATCTTGGTGGAGCGCGTCCGTAAACGGATCTCGGCGCGCAAAGTTACGCCGCACGAATGGCTCGATGTGATGCGCCAGGCGCATCACTTGGGGATGCCGACGACGGCGACGATGATGTACGGCTCGATCGAGAGCGACGAAGAGCGCCTCGAGCATATGCACGTTCTACGCGAATTGCAGGACGAGACCGGCGGCTTCACCGCGTTCATTCCGTGGTTTTACGTGCCGTTCAAGACGCCGTTGCGTGGGAAAGGAAGCGACGGCGCTGGAATATCTGCGCGTACTTGCCGTCGCGCGATTGTACATGGACAACTTCGCGCATTTGCAAGCGTCGTGGCTCACGCCAGGTCTGAAGATGGGCCAGCTGGCGCTTTTCTACGGCTGCGACGATATGGGTGGCGTAATCATCGAGGATCGTGTCGTGCGCGATGCAGGTGCGAGCAATGAAGCCACGCGACGCGATCTCGAGCAGGCGGTAATCGGCGCGGGCTTCAATCCGGTAATTCGTGACACGTACTGGAACGTGCGTCGGGACATGGCGCTCGCGACGGCCTAAGCTCCGTCAAGTGCCGCTTCGATCGCAAAGCGCAGCGCGGTTACCGCGAGCGGTTCGAGCGGATCGGGCCACGTAACGCGCGCCGCAATGCCGTTCTGCGCAAAAACGGCGATCTGGCCGGCTTCGTCGATATGCACCGAGCCGTCTGCGGTGTAGGGTAATCGTTCCATCGACGCACCGAATGTACTGCGCAAGAGCGCACCGAGCGCTTCGACGCGTTCCGGCAAGCCCTTTGCGCGGTCGAGTGCGGGAAGCATCGTCGCGAGTTCAATGACTCTCGCGTGTGCGCTGCGGCTCGCTGCGCCTTTGGTTGCAAGGATACGTTCCTGTGTGAGTACCGCTTCGAGACGGCTTTCGTTTCGTATCGGCCGCGCGGCCATTTGCACGAGCTCGGACGCACCGCTGTCGTCGTTGCGCGCGTAGGTCACGATGGTGACTTCACCGCTCTCCAAACGGCGCCGCGTCGAGCGGCCCTCGGTGTCGTCGCGCTTCCACAGCTCGAGCAGATGATAATGCTGCCGCTGCGCGGCACTCTCGTTCTCATAGGAGAACGTGAGGTCACCGTCGTCGTTCGCATCGTAGATGACGATCGGCGTTTCGGCCTGTTCGGTCGCCGCAAAGAGTAAGGAGAGTTGGTTGGTCGATCGCCGCCGTACCGTGATGTCGCGTCCGACCATCAACCGCAGCTGACGACCGTAACGCGTAAGGAAAGGCCGATCGACGAACTCGATCCAGAATTCCGAACCGTCCTTACGTTGCGCCAGAACTTCGCGATAGTTCGGCTGGCCGGCTTCGATCGCGCGCAGAATCGCGTCCATCACGAGCGGCGTATTGTGCGGTGAATAGATCGTGGTGTAGGAGCTGCCGATTAGCTCCGCTTCCGCATAGCCGGAGGCTTCGAGAAAGGAACGGTTTACATTGAGAATCTTCGGGCCTCCGGCCGACGGTGTTGTGTCGTCGGTGACGATCATGAAGTCGCTAGCCTGTCCCACGCCTTCGGAGAGCATGTGCATCGCTTCCTGGGCCGCGCGACGATCGGTAACGTCGCGAATCGTGAGCGCGCAATGGACCGTCGGTGACTCGAGCGGGTGGGCCCGCACTTCGGCCCAGAACGTCGATCCGTCTTTACGATAGAGTTGGACCTCGGCGACGACGGCTTCGCCGCGCAGCACGGCGCGGGCATTTTCGCCGACGAGCAGCCGGTTCGACGCATCGCCCAATAGTCGCGGATAAATGCCGGCGGAGAGATCGTCTTGTGTGTACCCGGTCATACCCGCGAAGGCTGGGTTGACGTAGATGACCGGCGGCGCAAGGAGACTTCCGCCGCGCAAACGCACGATAAACACGCCGTTGGGTTCGCTATCGATCGCGGCGGTGAGAATCGTCCGAAAGCGCTCGTGCTCCTTGCGGCGGCCGATCGCGTGCGTCGCCACGACGAAGCGATCCGATCCGTCGGCGCTCGGCTCAAGCCGGTGCGCCACGACTTCGACCCAGTACGCCGTACCGTCCGCGGCGGTGAGTTCGACTTCGAACGGCGAGACGTCACCGCGCACGACGCTCTCGCGCGCAAGATCGACCATGCGCACGTTATTTCCGAGCCGTAGATAGACCGGGTCTTCACCTAAAAGCGCCTCACGATCGAACTTCGTTCGCGCGACGACCGCGTCGTTGACCCACTCATAGCGTGGGTAGCGGTCGGACGGTTGCCAACGGAACACCGCGAAGCCGAATTCTGCGAGCTGCGCCGCCGTATCGAGAATCTGGTGATAGTCGCCTTGTTGTAAAGTCACCAGTCACGATCACCTCCGGTCGCAGAGTTACGCGGCGTGGCGGATCGTTCCCGCGCCCAAAACCTCATCGCACTCGTCGAGGACGGCAACCAGCTGTCCGGGTGTCACCGCGCGCAACGGTTCGTCGAATCGTAGGTACAAAGTCCCGCTGCCGTCGACCGTCGCCTGTGCCGCGGCCGGTGTTGCGCGGTAACGGACCATCGCGCGAACGCGCGATCGGATCGCTCGAGAAGCGTTCCGGCTGGAGCAGGTTGAGTTCATCCGCGACAAGCGTCGTTGAAAGCAATTCGTCCTCGCGGCCGATCACGATCGTGTTGCTTCCCGGGTCTATGCGCGTGACGTAGCGTGGTCCGTCGTTTGTCGCCGGCAATTTCGCGCGCTGACCGATCGTGTAATTCGCGATGCCGCCATGCGTGCCGACCGCCGTTCCCCCGCCGTATCGACGATCGGCCCCTCGCGACTGATCTCCGGTGCCACGCGCTTGAGCACGTCGCGGTAGTCGCCGCCTTCAACGAAGCAGATGTCCTGCGACTCGGCCTTCTCGTGGACGGGCAAACCCATGCGGCGTGCATGCTCGCGCGTGACCGCTTTTTCCATCGTGCCGACCGGCAACAACAGTGCGGCAAGCTGATCGCGCGTCAGCTGGGCGAGCGCATACGACTGGTCCTTCGCGTTCGGTGTGCGATACAAGTGCGGACCCTGGGCGTCGCGCTCGAGGCGCGCGTAGTGACCGGTCGCGACGTATTTCGCTCCCAGCCGGTCGGCGTATTCCGCCAGGGTACCGAGTTTGACGAAATTGTTGCATGACACGCACGGGTTCGGCGTGCGTCCGTGCGCATAGTCGTCGATGAAACGATCGATGACGTTGCGGCGGAACGTTTGCTCGAAATTCAGCACGTAATGCGGAATCCCGAGCACCGCGGCGCTGCGCCGCGCGTCGTCGAAATCGTCGACGCCGCAGCAGCTCTTTGCGTGCGGCGCGCGCGTCGGCGTGTACATCTTCATCGTCACGCCGATGACGTCGTAGCCCGCCTCCACCAAGAGGCCGGCGGCCACTGCCGAATCGACGCCGCCGCTCATTGCGGCAATAACCCGAGGTTTGCTCATCATTCCGTTGCACAGGATAACAGGAGAAAGGGACTAACTCAAAGCCCCAATGCCAGCGCTGGGTGAGCGGTTTCGCGCCGCACGCGAGGCTCGCGGCCTCACACTCTCGGATGTGGCCGAGCACATTCGCATTCGCTCGGTCTATCTGGCCGCGATTGAAGACGAAAACTGGAGCGCCATCGGCGCGCCGGTCTACATCCGCGGCTTCTTGCGCACCTACGCGCGCTTTCTTGGGCTTGAACCCGAGGAAGTCGTCGCCGAATTCAATAGCCAGGCCTCGGCCCCCCCTCCACCGGTCCCAACCGCCCCTGGGGCACCGCCTCGCACTAGCTATCTCGCCGACGAGGCCCCACCTGCCCGCGCGCTTTCGCCGCTGATTTGGGCGGCGTCGTTGGTTGCAGTCGTGCTCATCGCGATCGTGGTCTACAACGAGGCGACGCTGCGCGCGCGCCAGAGCGCGAGCGCGCTTCCTTCTAATAGCCCGGCCGTGGCCGCCTCGTCGACCGCGCCGGGAATTGCCGACGCGAGCCCGACGGCGAACTCGACCAGTGAAAACCCGAGTGACAGCCAGAGCGCAAGCCCCAGCTCGAGCGCAAGCCCCAGCCCGAGCAGCCTTTGCATCCGGGGTGGCGAATCTAGAGGTGCGCCTCTCGGCGCCCTCTTGGCTTAGGGTGACGGTTGACGGCAATGTTAGCATGGAGGGTACGTTTCCGGCCGGGACGGTTCGCCAGTTCCACGGAAAGATCGCTCGACTGCGCATCGGGAATGCCGGCGGCGTCGAGGTCATCGTCGACGGCAAAAGCATGGGTAAACTCGGCGCAGCCGGCGACGTCGTCGAGCGTAGCTTTACGCTGTAGTTGAATCACTGAAGGGGTAGCCCGCAAAAGTTATGCCGAGCGAAGCATCGTTCGATGTAGTATCACGCATCGACCAGCAAGAGCTGGACAACGCGCTCAACCAAGCCCGCCGAGAGATCGAGAACCGCTTCGATTTCAAGAACTCGAAGACATCGATCGAAAGCGACGGCAAGAAGATCACGATCGTCTCCGACGACGAGCTTAAAATGCGCAACGTGATTGACGTCTTACAGGGCAAGGCGGTCAAGCGCGGCATCGATATCAAGGCATTCGAGATCGGCGATATCGAGCCGGCTGCGAGCAGCACCGTTCGCCGCGTGATCGCACTGCGCAGCGGCATTCCGAAAGACAAAAGCAAAACGATCATGGAGCGGATCAAGGCGCTCAAGCTTAAGGTGAACGCGCAGTACCAAGACGAGCAGGTCCGCGTCTCGGGAAAGAGTCGCGACGACCTACAAAAAGTCATCGCCGACTTGAAGGCGATGGATTTTGAGCTGCCGCTACAGTTTGTGAATTTCCGTTAAAACGAAGCTCCGCTCAATGCTCCGCGCCCCCAGGGAGTCTTCGCTGGGGCCCCCGAAATCGAGGCGCCCCACGATCTTGGTCCGCACTTGACTCCCCGAGGGGCGCCGAAACTGCGCTTCGCGTCTCAAAATAATGCCGCGCGTTTCTTTTATTAGCCTTGGATGCGCCAAGAATTTGGTCGACACGGAGGTGATGATCGCCAAGCTCGGTGCTGCCGGTTACGAACTGGTAGGCGATGCCGGCGATGCCGACACTGTGGTCATCAACACGTGCGCGTTCATTGATCCCGCAAAGGCGGAGTCTACCGACCTGATCATGGAGCATGCCGCGAACAAGCGCCGCGGCCAGCAGTTAGTCGTTGCCGGCTGTCTTGCGCAGCGTTACGGCGAACAGTTGCAGTCGCTGGTCCCCGAGATCGACGGCGTGATCGGAACCGGATCGTATAGCAGCATCGTCGAGCTGCTCGACGACGTTAAAGCCGGTCAGCGGCCGATTCGCTTGGCGTTCGACGAAGAGCCCGAGCACGATTTTTTGCCGCGGTTGGTGACCACCCCGCGCGCCACCGCATATCTCAAGGTGGCCGAAGGGTGCGATCATCCATGCACCTTCTGCATCATTCCCAAGCTTCGCGGGAACTTTCGCAGCCGCAGCGAGGAATCGATACTCAAGGAAGCGCGTGCACTTGCAGAAGCGGGGACAAAAGAACTTATTCTGATCGCGCAGGACACGTCGATGTATGGGCGCGATCGAGGTGCGCGTCGGGGCGGGCTGGCGCGTCTGCTCGAGCGGCTGCACGAGGTCGACGGCATCGAGTGGATCCGTCTGCTCTATCTCTACCCCGCGACAGTCGACCGGGAATTGATCGACGCGATGGTGTCGTTGCCCAAGGTGTGCAAGTACATGGATATGCCGCTGCAGCACGCGCATCCCGACGTGCTACGCGCGATGCTGCGCCCGTCCAACGGGGAGCGTTACCTCGAGATCATCGACGATTTTCGTACGCGCGTTCCGGGTATAACTATGCGCTCGACCTTCATCGTCGGGTTCCCAGGCGAGACTGAGGAACACGTGGCATACCTGCAAGAGTGGATAGCGCGAGCCGAACTCGACCGCGTCGGGTTTTTCGAGTACAGCGCGGAGGAGGGAACGCCCGGCGCGGAGCTCTCCGGAAAGGTTCCGGCACGCGAGCGCCGCAAGCGGCTCGTCCGTCTGCGCGAAGCGCAGCGTCTCGCCTCGGAACGCGCGCGATCCAGGCGCATCGGAGCACGCGCGCGCGTACTCGTCGAAGAGCGCCGGCTGTTACGCAAGAGCGATCCGCTGCGCACGGCACTGGGCGCAAACGACGTCTGGTTCGGCCGTTCGCAAGGCGAAGCGCCTGGTGTGGACGGAGGAATCTACTTCGCAGCCGACGCGCAAGCCGGAGATTTTCTCGAGGTAACGCTGGACGGTCAGGGACCGTTCGATTTTTACGGGCACGTGTCCGTGCGGGAGCCGCTTGAAGTTGGGTAAACATCTGCGTTCGTCGCCCGCGCCGGAGGAAGAAATGCACGAGTATCGCCTGCCGCGCTGGTTGCGGCGTACGGTGCTGGTGCTCGGCTTTGTGTTGCTAGGTATTGGATCCGCGCTCGCCGGCTTTGCGATCTTTACCCATCGCAATCCGATTCAAGTAATCGCCGAGACGTTCGTGCCGACGCCTCAGGAAGTCTTCGGAAGATCAAATCTCCTTGTTCTCGTCGAGGGGATCGACTACGACTATACCGGGAGCGACATCGAGTATTCGGCCAGTTCCCGCAGCGACATGATCAAAGCCGTGAATCTAGATTTCGACGACAAGAACGTCTATGTGCTCTCCGTATTGCGCGATATGGAAGCGACCTATCCCAACGGCAGCGTGCACAAGATCAATCAGGCGCAGTCTGACGGCGGGCCGGCCGAAGCGCAGAAAGTCATCGCTTCGTTTTTGGGCATACCCGGATTCGATCGCTACGTATTGCTACGAATCGATGCGACGAAAGACCTGATCAACGCGATCGGCGGCGTGGACGTGTACGTGAAGACCTCCGATTGTCTGATGAATCACACCGGTTGTACCGGCAGTAGTGTCGACTACGACGACTCTTGGGGCCATCTCCACGTGCACCTTACCGAGGGCATGCATCATCTCAACGGTGACCAGGCGGTCAGCTACGGGCGCTTTCGTCACGATTGGTGTAGCGATCCGTGCCGCGTCATGCGTCAGAACGACGTGATCATGTCTGCGCTCAACAAGCTGCGCGGCGACAAGCTAAACACGCTGCTGCATGCAGGCGACATCATGAAGGTCGTGCATAAAGATATCCAGACCAACTTTACCGACTCCGAACTGGTTACGCTGGCCTCCTATTTCTCGTCAGTCCCGCTGAGCAACGTTCACTTTAACGAGACGCCCTACACGGGGGATGAAGAGCTCGCGGACGGCGACGACCTCGTTCCCGACAAGCCGGCGATCCACAAGTTAGTGCAGACGATGCTCATCGCTCCGCCTACGCCTGAACCCTCGCCGGATGCGATGGCACTGGCTTCAATTGCGGCCGGATCGTTGCGCGTCGATGTCGAGAACGGAAGCGGCATCGCCGGCGCCGCGAACCTCGTCGCCGCGCAGTTGAAGAAGGCGGGCTTCACCATCGGCAATGTCGGAAACGCCGACAGCGAGGACCACCAAAAGAGCGAAATCGACGAGCACTCGACGATGACGTTCGCCGGTGCGAAAGTTCGCTCCGCGCTACCTGCGGCTTTCGGCAGCACCCCCGTCGTCGGGCAACCCGTCTCGGCGAGTTCTCCAGCGCCGAGCGACGTGACGATCATCGTCGGCCGGGACCTCGCCAGCGTCGTGGTCGCGCAAACCAGTCCCAAGCCCGCGGAAATTCGGTGAATCGCAGCATGAAGGGGTTGCTCGCGATCGTGCTCGCGCTTGCCCTGGGAGCAGGCGGTTGGCGGCTTTTCCGCCACGAGAGTAATCTGGTCCCAGCGATCGTGACGCCGCAGATGGACGTGCACAACGAGTTTTCGGGCGACCTTTCAGCGCGCCTCTACCGGATCGTGCACCGCACCATCGCTGCCGACAACTCTCCTCGACTAAAGTTGATCGCGCTGACCTTCGATGACGGGCCCTATCCCATCTTTACGCCGTTACTGCTCGACGAGCTGCACAAATACCAAGTTCCCGCGACCTTCTTTTTGATCGGACGTGATGCCGAACAGTGGCCCGAGATCACGCGGCGTATCGTAGCTGACGGAAACGAGATTGGGGATCACACGTACTCGCATCCGAATCTCGATCAAGAAACGGCGGCGCAAGTAGAGAACGAAGTTTTACGTGGTCGTGACGTGCTGTGGTCGATCACGCATGACCCGTCGGTGCGCTTTCTGATGCGTCCGCCTCACGGCCGCTATACGATCACGACGCTGCGCACGTTGCAAGGTATCGGTTATCACGTCGTGCTATGGACTGACGATTCGGGTGATTGGCGCACGCTGACGCCGCAGCAGATCTCCCGCGACATGATCCGGCATGCATCTGCGCCGGACATCGTCTTGCTGCACAGCGGCAAGCTCGCGACGATCGAAGCGTTACCTGACGTGATCGCGCGCTTTAAGCGCGCAGGCTACACCTTCGTCACGGTCGGCGAGATGCTGCGCCTGACGACCCCGCAGGCGATAAATCATCCCAAGCGGATAGCAGTGTAAGCGTGCCCCGGCAGATCATCGATACCGAGTCGAGCCGCCCCGCTTATCGCCGGCGATTACTGGTCCGCTGGGTTGTCATCCTGGCGCTCTTCATCATCGCAATCCTAGCGGCCGTGCGGATTTGGCAGACGACCCGTCCCAGGATGGTGACCGGGGCGATGGCCGTTCCAGGAAAAGTGGCCCGCTTACCAAAACCAGGGCCCGGTTCCCCACGGTGGGGCGCTCTACAGGAGAGATGATGCTGCGTAGGCTTCCCCTCGGCTTTGCTGGAGTTCTCACGGCTGCGATTGCGATTGCGGCGTGTAGCTCGAGCAACGCCACCCAATCGATTTCGGTTGGCCAGAACTTTCCACCTCAGGCACTGTATGCTGCGGACGTCACGCAGAATGCGGTGAATATATACGCGACCGGCTCGCCCATTCCAAAAACGACCGCCGGCCCGTGGTATCAAATCGGGGGAGGAAGCACCACCATTGCCGGCCCGCAGTACTTGACCTTCGATAGCACGAGCGATTTGTGGCTTACCAATTGGTTCTCGGGCACGTCGGCGGGCGGGATTCTCGAGTTCAAGGCCGAGGCGACGGGGAACGTGATCCCATACCAGTCGTATTCGTTCGGCGCGGTCCGGCCGCGCGGCATCACCGACTACCTGTATACGTTCACGGGCACGACGACGCCGACCGACGTCTTGGCAGTTGCCGTGGTCGACCCGAGCCAACCCGCCGGCTTCAATAGCGGCATTCAGTTCTTTACCGCAGCGCTGCTGACCACCGCGTACCAGACGCTTGCGGGGCCGGCGACTGGGCTCAATGTTCCCAGCGGCGTGGCGGTCGATAAGAATGACAATCTCTACGTTTCGAATTTGCAGGGCGCTTCGGTAGAAGTCTTTGCGTTGCCGTCGGCGAGTCCGACGGCGTCCCCGACCCCGACGGCGTCGCCGACCGCCTCGCCGACAGCAACGCCGACCGGCATGACGCCCACCCCTTCCCCGACGGTGGCGCCGACGCCGACGCCCTGGAACATCGGACCGACGGCCACGATTTCCGGCATGGCATCGGGCATCAATCAGCCCACCGGCCTGGCGATCGATGCCAACCTCAACATCTACGTGTCGGACCAGGCCTCGACGGTCTGCACCCCCGCTTGCCCGGCGATCCTCATCTTTGCGCCAGGCTCGAACGGCGCGACGGCTCCGGTGCACTACATCGCGGGTTCGAATACCGGACTCGTGGCTCCGACCGACGTGAAGGTTGACAGTAACTTCAACGTCTACGTCGCCGACGAGAAAGCGGGTTCCGGCGTGGTGTATGTGTACGCGAAGGGAGCTTACGGCAATGTGGCGCCTAGCGCGACGTTGAACGCAACGGGTGCACTGATAGGTCTTGGTCTGACGCCCTAAGGCGCCGGACCGAAAGGAGCACCCCGGTTCGCACGCACGTCGATCGCCTCGCATCCCTTACGCGGCTGGCCGATGCGACCACGTCCGACGCGAAGGCTTCTGCCGTCGCGTTGGGCGCATTGTCGTGCGTCTCGCGGGCATCGCGACCGTGTTGCTCTTCGACGATGAAGTGGTCATCGGCTCGACCGAGCCCGCCGGTGCTACCGGCTTTGCGTTGCGCGATGGCTCGACCGAACTTCGCCGGCTCTTCCTCCACGCACTGGCGCGCTTCGGCGACGGGACCGTCTCGTTCGTTGCGCGCGATGCGCAGCGCGCATTCATCGGCGTCAGCGCGACGATCGGCGAACACGACCTGCTCTTCGCGCCGCTAATCGCCGGTGGCCGTACGCTCGGCGTGGTGGCGATCACGGTCGATGGTGAACCGCCCGCGGAGGAGCGCGAAGCACTTGGCGCATTCTGTGGCGTCGTGACGCGCATCCTAGATTCCGAGCGGGCGTTGGCAGCTGCGCGGCGCCAATCGCGAGACAGCCAGCTGCTCGCGATGGTCAACGAGCGTTTGCACAAGTCACTCGATCGTCGTGACGTGCTCTTCGGAATCGTCGAAGGCGTGCGTGCTGCATTCTCGGCCGATCGTTGCTACGTTTACGAGCGGATGAGCGATGGCGACCATGCAACCGTCGTTGCATCGGCAATGAAGGCCGGCGCGGGCAACGCTCCCAAGGCTGCGGTTACGCTGGATGCCGATCTGCGCAAAGTGTTCGGTGGTCTGACTGTGCGTCGCGACGAGATCGACGGTGCCGACATTTACGGCGCCGGCGCAAAGAGTGCGATGGCACTGCCCTTTGTTGTCGACGGGCGGGTTGAAGATGCGCTGGTGCTCGCGTTCGATCGCCCGAAGGGCTTCGACGATGCAGATATCACCGCGTTGCGATCGCTGGCTTTCCACGTTGGGCTCGCGCTTTCAAACGCGCGTCTATACGAACGCGAGCGTGCGCGGCGAGCGCAGGCGGAATCACTCGAGCGTGTCGTGCGCATTCTGCGCGATACCCAGTATGTCGACGAGGTGCTCCTGGTCTTCGTGGTGACGGTCTCGCACGAACTCCCGCTCGACTGTGCCGCATATGCGCTTGAAGGCGATTCGATGGTGCGCCGGGCGCTGCGCATTCGCGAGCCGCGCGGCTTCGAACCCGCGGCGTCGATCGATCGCGGGGTGCTCGAGCCGTTCTTGGCGGTCGACGAGCCGTCAGACGTCTCGATGCTGCCGCGGGTTGCGCGCGACGCCCTCTTCGATGGACGCAGCGGCGTCATCATTCCGCTTCGGCTCGAGGGCACGTTGTGGGGATGTTTCATTGTGCGCGCGCACGATGGTGGCCTCGACTGGCCGCCGGAAGAGCGGTCGACGTTTTTCCGCACGCTCGGATCGCACCTCGAAATCGCGCTTGCGAACGCCCACGCCTACGAACGCGAGCTACGCCGCGCGCAGGAGCGTGAAACGTTCGCTGAAGCCGCGCGCACGATTCTTAGTCACACGGCGATCGGGACGCTCGCCGACGTGATGTGCCGTTTGGCGACCTCGCTCGTACACGCCGATCGCGCGGGCGTCCTGCGCTGGAACGGCGAGCGCTATACGCTCGTCGGGCAATTCGGAAGCGACATTCAGGAGACGATTCAACAAAGCGGGTTCGATCTAGTGCATCGTGCCGAGCGTCTGAGTAGCCTGGTCGGAGACGAACGGCGCGTACAGCGGTTGATCGATGGGCCGGGGTATTTGGTGACGCCGCTTTCGCAAATGGCGCCTGGGATCGGCGATTCGATCGATGCGTTCATGCTCGTTGGCCGCGCCAACAACGAGCGTTTCGGCCGCGACGATCTGCGCATCATGCAGGAGCTCGGCGCATTGCTTGCGTTGGCCCTGCGCAATTTGGAGCTGTACGAGGCGACCGGGCTGGCAAACCGTGCGTTGCAAGAGTCCAGCGAATTCAAAGACGATTTGCTCGCCATGCTGGCACATGATTTCAAGGGGCCGCTGACCGTCATTCTCGGATATTGCGAATTGCTGCTCGAAACGGCGACGCAATCGCGCGACGAGATCGAAACGGTTTACGCACAGACGAAGCGGCTGGTGCGGCTCTCGGAGGACGCGTTGGTGCTTGCGCAGACGCAAGCCGAGGGGTTTTCGCTCGCACGAACGACGGTCGATGCCGGCTCGTTCGTCGCCGATTGCGTGGAGACGACCGCGCCGAACAACCCTCGTCTGCGGGTGGAGATTCCGGAGAAGCCGGTCAGCGTCGAGCTCGATCCGCACCGCTTCCGCCACGTGATCGACAACCTCGTCTCCAACGCGCTCAAATACTCGACCGACGAGGTCGAGGTCTGCGTCGATCAGCGTGATGATAGCGTAGTGATCAGCGTGATCGATCGCGGCATCGGCATTCCCCGCGAGGAGTTGGGGAGTTTGTTCACGCGCTTCGGCCGCGCGAGCAACGCGCGCAATAAGGGGATTTCGGGCTCGGGCATCGGGCTCTACGTGGCGCGCAAGATCGTCGAGGTGCACCAGGGATCGATCGCGGTCGACTCGCGCGAGAACGAAGGGTCCACCTTCACGGTCACGCTTCCGGTCATGCCCTAGGGGCGCCCGGCAGCCCCCGCAAGCAAACTTTTTCTCGTGGAGAACGTTAGTACACCGGTATGGCTTTCCTGAAGACCCTTTTTGACGGCAACGAGCGAGACATCGCGCGGCTGCGGCGGACCGCCGAGCGCGTGAATGCGCTCGAGCCGGAGATCGTCGCACTCTCCGACGACGAGTTGCGCGCCAAGACCGGTGAGTTCCGCGCGCGTTTAGCGCAAGACGAGTCGCTCGACGCGATGCTGCCGGAAGTCTTTGCGGTTGTCCGTGAGGCGAGCAAACGCACGCTCGGTATGCGCCACTTTGACGTGCAGATCATGGGCGGCCAGGTGCTTTTCGAGGGCCGGATCGCCGAGATGAAGACCGGCGAGGGCAAGACGCTCGTTGCTACGCTGCCGATCTATGCGCGCGCGCTCGAGGGGCGCGGCGTGCACTTGGTGACCGCCAACGACTATCTCGCGCGGCGCGACGCGGAATGGATGGGGCAAATCTATCGATTCCTCGGGCTGACCGTCGGCATCATTCAACACGGGCTGGAGCCGGCCGAGCGCCGCGCCCAGTACGCCTGCGATGTCACCTACGTCACCAACAACGAAGTCGGCTTCGACTATCTGCGCGACAACATGGCCTGGCAGGTCGAGGATCTCGTGCAGCGCGAGCTCTATTTCGCCTTGGTCGACGAAGTCGACTCGATTTTGGTCGACGAAGCTCGCACGCCGCTCATCATCAGCGGTCCCTCGCAAGAGTCGACCGAGTTGTACGAAAAGTTCGCGCAGATCGTTCCTCGCCTCAAGAAGGATGAGGATTACACGGTCGATGAGAAGGCGCACGCGGTGCCGATCACCGAAGCCGGTGTCGCGAAGGTCGAAAAGATGCTGGGCGTCTCAAACCTTTACGACCAGCGCAACATCGAACTGGCGCATCAGCTCAATGCTGCGCTCAAGGCGTGGAATCTCTTCCATCGCGATCAGCAGTACATCGTCAAAGACGGCGAAGTGATCATCGTCGACGAGTTTACCGGGCGCCTGATGCACGGACGCCGGTACTCCGACGGCATCCACCAGGGCATCGAGGCCAAGGAAGGGATTAAAGTACGCGGCGAGGATCAGACGCTCGCAACGATCACCTTCCAAAATCTTTTCCGGCTCTACGAGCATCTGGCCGGTATGACCGGTACCGCCAAGACCGAAGAGCGGGAATTTCGCGATATTTACGGCCTCGACGTCGTCGTGGTGCCGACGAATCGCCCGATGGTGCGTAAAGACAACCCCGACATCGTCTACAAGTCCGAAAAAGCGAAGTTCGAGGCGGTCGTCAACGAAATCATCGAGGAGCACAAGAAGGGCCGGCCGGTGTTGGTCGGCACGCGCTCGATCGAAAAGAGCGAATTGCTCGCTACGATGCTGCGCCGCAAAGGCGTGGAGTGTAACGTCCTCAACGCGAAATATCACGAGCAAGAAGCCGAGATCATCAAAGACGCCGGCCAGGACGGCCAAGTGACCATCGCCACCAACATGGCTGGACGCGGCACGGACATCAAGCTCGGTGATCGCGTCGCGAGTAACGGCGGCTTACACATCATCGGCACTGAACGCCATGAGTCGCGCCGGATCGATAACCAGCTTCGCGGCCGCTCGGGGCGGCAAGGCGATCCCGGTTCGTCACGCTTTTTCATCTCGCTGGAAGACGAAGTGATGCGCTTGTTCGGCGGCGACCGGCTTACCAGCATCATGGAGCGTTTCGGCTTCACCGACGAGCAGCCGATCGAATCCGGCATGGTCTCCAAGTCGATCGAACGTGCGCAAAGCAAAGTCGAAAACCACAACTATGAGATCCGCAAACACGTCCTCGAATACGATGACGTGATGAACAAACAGCGTGAGATCATCTATGGCGATCGTCGTGCGATTCTCCAGGGAACCTTTGATTCGCGCATGTTCATGCTGCAGTCGCTCGAAGCCAAAGTCGACGAAGCCGTCGATCAAAATGCCCCGGAGAACGCACATCCGAGCGAATGGGATTTTGCAGAGATGCTCAATTCGCTCGAGACGGTCTTCCCGGTCAAACGGGATCTAACGGCCGACGATCTGGCGGGCAAGGATCGTGAAGAGATTCGCAAGTTGCTGCGCGACTGTGCCGTTGCCGCCTACGAGGCAAAAGAGAACGAGATCACGCCGCAGATCATGCGCGTAGTCGAGCAACGCTATTTGCTGCTGCCGATCATCGACCGCCAGTGGGTCGATCACCTCTATGTGATGGATCATCTCAAGACCGGGATCGGTTTGCGCGGGTACGGCCAAAAAGATCCGCGCGTGGAGTACGAAAAAGAAGCCTACGAGATCTTCGAGTCGCTCAAGAACAACATCGCGGACGAAGCGATCGGCGGCATCTTCCGCGTCGTGATCGAGCACGGGCCGCCGCCGGAACAAGCGCAGCAGCCCCAGCAGTTTGAACCGATTCCGGCCGGGGCGATGGTGCCGCAAGCGGCAGCGGAGGGCCGTCTCTCACCGCGCGAAGCGGAGCATCTGCTCGGGCCCGCGCCCGGCGCGCCGCGGCGTCCGCAACAGTTGCACACCAACCTCGGCGACGGCGAACCGGCAAAGCCGGCGCGCACGGAAGCGAAGGTCGGGCGCAACGAATTGTGTCCGTGCGGAAGCGGCAAGAAATACAAGAAATGTCACGGCGCGGGAGCGGCCTGAGCTAGCTCGATTCAGTCTTCAAAAACGCATTGAGCATCGTATCGAGCGTCTGCGGCTGGTCGAGCATGATGAAGTGCCGCGATGGACTGATCATATGCACTTCCACGGTCGGATCGCCGGCTAACAGCATGAGATAGTAGGCTCTTTTCGCGTCAGGGGTCGCCCAGGTTTTCTGGTCGATCGGCTGGTCGTACGGCGCGATGACGACCAGTGGAACCGTGATTTTACTCATATCAGGCCGCAGATCGAGCGTCATGAGCTCGGCGAGCCAGGCCGCAGACGTGCCGATATCGACGCCATCGTGTTCCTCCTTACCCGCGACGCCGTTCACGTCTTTCCCCGAAAGCATCATCTCGGGTAACGTGTACGTGGCTTCCGCGTCGACAAACTGCGATGGGCTGCTCAGCAGATTGATTGCGCCGGCCATGTCCTTGGCGTTCTGCTCGCGCGTCGCGGCACTCTGAACATCTTCGCCCGGCAGAATCGGAAGACCGTCGATCGCAACGACGGCCTTGAGCAGCTGGCTGTGCTGTTCGGCGAGAAGGATGGCCAATGTGCCGCCGAGGCTGTGTCCGATCAGAATCGGTTTGCTGATGTTCTGCGCTGCGAGCCACGTCCAAAAGTCCGCTGTTACGGCTGCAAAAAGCGGTCCGGCGGTGCCATGGAGGCCGTCAAAGCCGGGTAGCGTGAGCGCGTAAACCGTGTAGTTTGTGCTGTACGCAGCGATCTCGCGCCCGAATTCCCACGGGCCCAGCGCCAATCCTGGGATAAAGATCAGCGCTTGACGACCGGGCTGCCCGTACATGCTGACTTGGATCGAGCCGGCGTTGTACGTCGCAGCGGCTTTGGGGAGCGGCGGCGGCATCTCTGCCGGCGCCCGAAGTGCATAACCGGCCAAGCTCAACGCAGCGATAAGCGCAACGAGGAATCTATTCACCGACCCTTACTACACGAATCGAATCTAGTTGCCCTCGTAGCGGTGCATGATCGGTCGACCGGGAAGGGTGGGTTGCGACGGGGTCGCGGATGCGCTCGTGCCGTTCGTCATTGCGCCGCCAAGGTCGACGTTGCTCGCCGAGACGTTGACGTCAACGCCGGGGCCGTTGCTGCGCATCGTGGTCGTGATTTCGCCGCCGTTCTCGTTGGAGCACGTGATTTGCAGTGAGCCGTTTTGGTTGCACGTCACGGTCTCGTTGCCGAGTTGGACGGTTTGTCCCGGCTGCAGGTTCGTGGAGGCACCGTTTTGCGTCAGCGTCGCGCTGCCATCGTTGCACAACGTTACCTGCGTTCCGCCGTCGTGAGTCGTTACGGTTGCCGACTGGTTGTAGGTGACGCCGCTCGAATTAGGCGCCGTTGTTTGCGTTGCGAGCTGGTATCCACCACGGATCGAATCGGAATGCAAGAGATCGGGTTCGCTCGACATGTCGTTCCAGGTGCTGCCGTTGAACGAGAGATGCGGATCGCCGACCGAGCCGCCCGATGCGCTCGAGTAGTACTGCTCGCTTCCATAGTTGGGACTTCCGCTATTGGAGCTTGTGCCGCCGAACATTTGCGAGAACATCGAGCCCATCTGCGCGAACATGCCCAGGGCATTCATCGGCCAGGTGGCTCCCATCAGGCTGCCGAGAGGCGAGCTCTGTTCTGCTTCCTCCATTTGCTGCACCATGCGCGATATCGAATCGCTCCCGTTCGAGCCAAAATCGTACGGCCCCGTTCCGTTCGAAGAGCCCAGGGGCGCAAATTCAACGCCAAATGCGGACGAGAATGGGCTGATGGATTCCGGGGGGCGTTCCGACCACTGCACGCTCATTGTGGATGAACCTCCGTCGTGTCGCCTCTCCATCCCACGGAGATGCTCGGGCGGCAAGGGTGCAGCGCACCGTGCGAGAATGCCCGGTGCGCAATGAGCGACTCGCAGCAAACCACCATCACGCGTCTGAACGGCCGCCTAACTGCGCTCAAGGAGCGCCTTTGACTACCTAGGCAAAGTTCGCAAAATCAGCGAGCTGGATTCGCGCTCGCGTGACGAGAGTTTTTGGAGCGATTCCGAACGCGCGCAACGCACGATGAAAGAGCTAGCCGACCTTCGCGACGAGGTGGGCCGGATGGATGGCGTCGACCGCGCGCTGGCGGATGCCCGCGAACTCCTGGAGCTTTTCTCCGGCGATCCTTCCGTTGACGCTGAAGTCGACGACAACCTCACGCGCGCTGCGCAAGCGCTCGAAGAGCTCGAGATGGCCGCGAACTTCGACGGAGAGTACGACTCGCACGGCGCGATCGTCAGCATCAATGCCGGTGCGGGAGGCGTTGACGCCGCGGACTGGACGGCAATGCTGCTGCGTATGTACTTGCGCTGGGCCGACCGCAGCGGCTTTTCCACGCAGATCGTCGACGAATCCGACGCGGAAGAAGCCGGGCTGAAATCGGTAACCTTTTTCGTGCGCGGACGCAATGCCTACGGCATGCTCGAGAGCGAGCGCGGCGTGCATCGCCTCGTACGGCTCTCGCCATTTGACGCTGCGCACCGCCGCCACACCTCATTTTCCGCCGTTGACGTGATTCCGGAGATCGAAGCCGATGAAGCCACCGGCGTCGATATCAAGCCTGAAGACTTGCGCTTCGAGACCTTCAAGTCGGGTGGTGCAGGCGGGCAGTACGTCAATAAGACGGAATCCGCGGTACGCATCATCCATGAGCCGTCGGGTATCATCGTGGCGTCGCAGCAGGAACGCTCGCAGGCGCAGAATCGCGACGTCGCAATGAACATTCTACGCGCGAAGCTCGTCCAGCGATCGATCGAAGAGCGCGACGCGAAACTTTCGGCGCTACGCGGGGAACGTTCTGCCAACGAGTGGGGCTCGCAGATCCGCTCGTACGTGTTGCAGCCGTATCAATTGGTAAAGGACCACCGGACGAACGTCGAGACCGGCAACGCACAAGGCGTGCTTGACGGTGACGTCGACAACTTTATTTGGGCCTACCTGCAATCGCGCCGTGCGTAACCGTTTCCCATGGTTCGTCGCGCTGCTCTACGCCGCGCTGTTCACGTCGCTTGGAACGATCCGGTACAACGCGCATCGAAACCTAGTCGACTTCGGCATCTTTGCGCAGACGGCGGCGAGCGCGTTCGGGTGCTTTTGCAATACCATCGAAGGAAGTCACTGGGCGTTCCATTTCTCGCCCATTTTATATCTGGCCGGCATCGTGGTGCGCGTGTGGCATTCGCCGATTGCGCTGATCGCGCTGCAATCAATTGCATGCGCGCTGGCTATCCCGCCGGTCTACGCGCTGATCGTGGGACGCGCAGGAAAAACGGTTGCGCGCTGGTCCGCGCTAATCGTCGCGCTCTATCCGGCGCTAGCGGGGCTTGCGTTCGTCGATTTTCACGAGAACTCGTTCGCACCGGCGGCGGTGCTATGGATGATATGGGCGTTCGATGCGGGCTATATGTTCGCGGCTGCGTTCTTCGCGCTCGTAGCCATCGCGGTCAAGGAAGACCAGGCGATCTTCATTGGTCTCGCCGCGCTGGCGGGAGCTTGGCGATTTCGCGGCACGCAACCGGGCCGCGTCGCGTTCGGGGTAGCGATTGTTGCTTTCGCCGCCGTGTTCGCGTTCTTCTGTTGGATTCAGCCGCATAGTGTGGCCAACGCGCATTGGGCTCCGGCGCGCTTCTACGATTGGACAGCCGGCGACGTGCGCGCCCTCTTCCCGCGGGGATTTCTCGAACGTCTTGGATTCGTCGTGCTCGCATTTGCGCCGCTGGGATTCTTGCCGTTTCGCTCGCGCGTCATGTGGCTGGCGGCGCCGCCGCTTGCCGAAGTACTGCTCTCGCACATGTCGACAACCTTCACCCTCGGAACGCATTACGCGGGTGCATGGCTTGGATACGCGCTAGTCGCCTTCGCCTTTGCGGTTCGCAAGTTGCCGGCAGCGCGCTCGACGATGCGCTGGCTATGGGTGTGCGCGGCGCTTTGCGTGCTTGAACTCGCTATTGCCGACCCATTGCATCCCGGACTCAACCTGCGCGCGCCGCAGCCGCGCGACGCCGCGCTTGATGCCCTACTGTCGTCGCTTCCTCCGAACGCTTCGATTGCGACGCAAGAGGAGGCGTTCACGCACCTCGCGCTCGACGATCCAAACGCTACCCTGCTACCTGAGTCCCCAGGCACCACGATCGATGCTTGTTACGTGTTGGCCGATCGCGACTATCCGCATTCGCCGCGCTTGCAAGAATATGGCGCGAAAGTCGATGAACTCGCGTCGACGCACATCTACGTTCTCGTGCGTAAGACCGGCGGCATTGAACTCTATCGCCGCAACGGAAGCTGCAACTAACGCGCGAGCAATTCGCGCAGACTTACCGACACTTCATTCGACCAGTTGCCTTCGGCACCGATCGAACGGTAGGGCGCAGCCCACGGTGCCCAACGTGCGATTTGCAAATCGAGATCGAGGATCGGCGGGTAGACCGCGACGGTCGGCGTTCCCACCATGCCGGCGACGTGGATGGCTCCGCTATCGGGGGCAACGAGTGCAGCGGCACCGGCAATGGCCTCTTTCCATGG
Organism: Vulcanimicrobiota bacterium; assembly: GCA_963837195.1. Classification (GTDB taxonomy): domain Bacteria; phylum Vulcanimicrobiota; class Vulcanimicrobiia; order Vulcanimicrobiales; family Vulcanimicrobiaceae; genus Aquilonibacter. The sequence continues at coordinate 1,035,919 of CAWIMO010000006.1, read as the reverse complement.
CCCAAGCGATGTGTAACGTTCGACGTGCACGTGCGCCACGTCGGCGATGCGTTGCGCGTAAGCGTCTTCGCTTTCGGCGGCGATGGCGCGCACCGTTCCCAATTCGTTCGCCGCGCGGAGCGCGCGAACGACCTGCGTGAAGTCCATGCCGAGCCGCTCCCACTTGTCGCTGACTTGAAAAGCGATGTGCGTTCCGCGCGGGATCTCGGTATCGAGGATGAGCGCGCGCAGCACGAGGGGATCGTGCGAAATCGTAGCTCCGTCGACAAGCGAGGCACCGAGTTTCCAAAGCACGTCGCATTCGTGCGGCGCGTTTGGATCGAGACCAGCACTGCGCAGTACGGCGCGCGTGAGCAACGAGCGCGCCCACAGCGTCTTGAACGGCTTGGCCCAGCCGTTCACAAAGCCGACGCGTTGCGGCGCTCCAACTGCGCGCGCCAAACGATAACCACCAGGATCCTCGGTCGCGACCAAGATGTGGGTATAGGCATTTTTACTCAACCGCGCGCCAAATGCCGCGATGGCCTCCCGGTTTTGCGCCGTCGACGAACGCAGTGCGAACGGAGCGACGTATACCGCGCGCGTGGCTCGTGAGGAGAACGTGCCGGCGTTGACCGCACGCAGCACTACGTCGACCGGTATCGCACGTTTTCGCAGCTCCGCGAGTAGCGGCGTGAGCGCGAGTGCGTCGCCGATCGCGTCGAGGCGGATCACGAGCACGGATGGTGAAGTCTGCGGCATGACGGCTGCCAAGATTACCGCTTGTACGGTCCCGGCGCCTGCCGCGGGTGCGCTGCGGTGATTGCGCCCGAGGCGGTCGTCACCTTCGATGACCTTGAGGGGTATCGAATCGTTAAACGGTACGGCTACGTCTCCGGAATTGCCACGCGCCCGCGCAACCGGCTTCGCGCGACGTTTCGGAGTCTGGGCATGTTGATCGGCGTCGCGCCGGGCGAGTTTGTGAGCGATGCGGAGCAGCTGCGCGGTGAGGCACTCGAGGGCATTTACGCCCGCGCCAACGCGCTTGGCGCGAATGCCGTGATCGGCCTGAGCTTTCACGTTAGCGAAAGTCCGGACGGTTCGTGCAAGATCGTCGCGTTCGGTGAGGCCGTGCTCGCGGTGCGCAATGGTCCGGGCGATGCTTGAAGAACGCGCGCAGCGCGAACGGCGCTTGGCGCAAGGTGCGAGACTCGCCGCCGCCTGCCGCAGGTGCGAAATCGGCGCGCAGCGCCGCAACAACGTCTACGGCGAAGGCGATCCGTGCGCGAGTTTGATGGTCATCGGCGAAGGCCCCGGCGAAACCGAAGATCTGCTCGGACGTCCGTTCGTCGGGCGCGCCGGTCAGTTGCTCGACAAAATGCTCGCCGCTATCGGCTTTGCACGCGAAGAAGTCTACATTTGCAACACGGTGAAGTGCCGCCCGACGGTTCCCGGTCCGCGCGGACCGAAGAATCGCGCGCCGGACCTGGCTGAAATGGCGAACTGCCGATCGTTCCTCGACGAGCAGATCGATATCATTCGTCCGCGCGTCATGATGGCGCTCGGTGCGCCGGCGGCCAAGTCGTTTCTCGGCCGGGATTTTCAGATTACCAAGATGCGCGGCCGTTGGTATGAAGGTCCGGCGGGCATCCCGCTGATGGTAACGTTTCACCCTGCCTACGTCTTGCGACAAACCGGCGGCGAGCTGACCGCGGTCAAGCGGATGGTCTGGGCCGACCTGCAGGCGGTCCGTACGAAGCTCGACGAGCCCATTCCCGTTCCTGAGCCGGCCCCGCCTGAGCAAGCGAGCCTGTTCTGATATAATGGGGCGCTATGGACGCCCAAACCATCTGGTTCGACGACGTTGCGCGTGGTATCGGCTTTGCCGATGCAGATGACTTTACGCGCTCGCTCGAGCTGAAGAATTATCGCCTCAAGCAGATCTATCGCGCCGCGAACAAAGAATTGCTCGGTGCAATCGGCGAGGTGACGACGCTCCCGAAAGAGCTGCGCGAAACGCTCGAACAGCGTGGCTTCTCGTTCTCATCGGTTGAGCCGGTCGTGGTGCAGCGTTCGAACGATGCGCAGACGACCAAGGGCCTCTTTCGTCTGCACGACGGCAACGAAGTCGAAGCCGTGCTGATGGAGCACTACGGCGATCGCACGACGGTATGCATCTCGTCGCAGGCCGGCTGCGCCTTCGCCTGCGCGTTTTGCTCGACCGGCCAGGCCGGCTTCACGCGCAATTTGACTGCGCGTGAAATCTTCGATCAGGCGCGCTACTTCGCGCGCGAGCTCGCGACGCGCGACAAGCGCATTACCAACGTCGTCTTCATGGGGATGGGCGAGCCGTTCCACAACTACGACGCCGTAATGGGAGCGGTAGCGCTGCTCCACGATCCGCAGGGTCTAGGCCTGGGGCATCGGCACATCACGATTTCGACCGTCGGCCTGGTCGACAAGATCGATCGCTTCGCCGATGAAGGCCTGCAGGTGAATCTCGCGATTTCGCTCCACGCGCCGAACGACCGCGTGCGCAGCAGCTTCATGCCCGTTAATCGGAAGTTCCGGCTCGAGGAATTGATGGCCGCGTGCGAGCGCTACGTCGCCAAGACCAGCCGCAAGGTGTTCTTCGAGTACGTGATGCTCGAAGGCGTTAACGACTCACCCGAATCCGCGCGGGAACTTGCCGAGCTGATGCGCGGCAAGCTCTACCACGTCAATTTGATTCCCTACAACACGACGCCCGACGGCCCGTTTGCTGGAACATCCGATCCACGCATTTGGGAGTTTGCTGCGGTGCTGGATAAGGCCGGCGTGCCCACGACGGTGCGTAAGAACATGGGCCGCGACATCGCCGCCGCCTGCGGGCAGCTCAGAGCAGAGACTCAGCCAAAGGCGCACATGAAATGAACGAGGCGCCGCATTGCTGCGGCGCCTCGCGCGCCTCGATGTGTCTGCAGGCATGATACGAGGCCCACGATAACACGTCTGCGGCGGCTTCGCAACGATGGGTGAATCGTCGCGGCTGGAGCGCCCGGGAATCGAACCCGGAGCTACGCGGTGTATCATGCCTGTAGTCGACACCATCGAAGCGCCCCAGCGTCGCATCTATCCCGCACGAGCGGGTCAGCGGCAAGCCCTAGCGGAACCGTACCGACAAGTGATGTATCTGTGGCCGGGGATTGTCGCCTTTCTCGTCCTCGTCAACCTCGCGTTTGCCTTTCGCAGCCAACACATCGCGTTCAATTCGCGGTTTGCGCTCGACCCGGTGCCTCGTCCTAGCGTCGCGCCGCGAGTCAGCATCATCGTTCCGGCGCGCAACGAAGCGCATCAGATCGAGCGATGCGTACGCTCGCTGCTCGCCCAAGACTATCCCGATCTCGAGGTGATCGTCGTCGACGATCGCTCCGAAGACGAGACTGCCGCAATCGTCGCGCGGATCGCCGCCGAGGATTCGCGCGTCCGGTTGATCGAAGGCAAGCCGCTGCCGGCGAACTGGGTCGGCAAACCGTGGGCGCTCTATCAAGGCGCCGAGGACGCAAGTGGAGCGTGGCTGCTCTTCACCGATGCAGACACCATCCACGAACCGGGCGCCTTGAGCGCATCCGCTGCCTACACCCGCGCGCACACTCTCGACGTGCTTAGTGTCCTGACCGAGCAGATCATGCTCACGCCGGCAGAATGGATTTTTCTGCCGAGCATCCTGTGGACGATCGCGTTTGCCATCGGATCGCTCAAGGCGATCAACGATCCGTCTCGCGAGAACGCGCTTTTCAACGGGCAGTACATCTTCGTTTCGCGTCGTGCCTATGACAGCATCGGCGGCCACGAAGCGGTTCGGAACGAGATCGCTGAGGATCTGGAACTGGCTCGTCGCTTCAAGGCCGACGGCCGCTTTCGCACTGCATTGGTTAATGGCAGTGGCCTCGTGCGCGTGCGGATGTATCGTTCATTCGGCGAGCTGTGGCAGGGATTCGTCAAGAATTTTTGGGTCGGCGCGCGCGATCAGGGCGTGCTCGCGGCAATTGGGATCGTTTTGCTGACCTGTGTCGCGCCGCTTACACCGATCGCTCTTGCGATCGCACTTGCAACGCATGCCCAGACGGCAGCCGCCGCGCTCGTGCTAGCCATGCTCTCGGCAATCGTGGGTGCATCCCCCGGCATGCGGCGCCTCGGGCTGGGGTCGCGGTCGTCTTGGTACCTACCGATCGGTATTGCCGTCGTCGTCGCGATTTTCTTGACTTCGATTATTCAACACGCCCGCGGCGGCGTGATCTGGCGCGGTCGTCGTTATGCCGCTTGACAGTCGCAATCGGCGCGTGGTAGGGTTCGGGAACATGATTTTGGCCTCGCTCCTCCTCGTAGTCCTCGCCCTTATTAGCCGTTCGATGTCGAGCCGGTTGGGATTGGCTACTGCGTAGAGGTTAGCGAAAACGCACCTAGCAAGAGGCCCCGCCGGTTCGGCGGGGCCTCTTGTTTTTACTAAGAGCTGGAGGTTATCGTGCACACGCGCACGGGCGCAGCGATCGTTCTCGACACGCTCGAGAGCTTGGGAGTCGAAACGGTGTTCGGCTATCCGGGCGGCGCGATCATGCCCCTCTACGATGCACTCTACGACCATCGTATCGCGCACGTGCTCGTACGCCACGAGGCGGCGGCGGTGTTTGCTGCCAGCGGCTTCGCGCGCTCGACCGGACGGCCGGGTGTGTGCATTGCGACGTCCGGACCGGGCGCGACGAATTTGATCACCGGCATCGTCGATGCGATGATGGATAACGTGCCGCTGGTGGCCCTGACCGGCCAGGTGCGTACGACGGTTATGGGTACCGATGCGTTTCAAGAAGTCGATGTGGCGGCGATTACGCATCAGGTGACCAAACGGAATATCGTGGTGCGTTCGGTCGAGCAAATCGAGCCGGCGTTACGCGCGGCATTTCGTCTGGCCACGAGCGACCGCCCCGGTCCGGTGCTCGTCGATCTTCCGACCGACGTGCTGCGCACCTTGGAAGCCGAGCGGGCGGAGCCGGCGGTGACCGTGACGCGCGAACGGCCATGCGCCGACGCCGCGTCGCTCGAGGCCGCGGTTGCGGCATTGCAGTGCGCGCGGCGCCCGGTCCTCATCGTCGGCGGCGGTACGCGTTGGTCGAGCTCCACCGAAGTGTTTCGTTCGCTAGCCGCGCGCATCGGTGCACCCATCGCGTCGACGCTGCATGGACTCGGCTGCGCCCAGACCGCCGATCCTGCGTTCCTCGGGATGCTGGGTATGCACGGCTGGAAACGCGCAAACCACGCGGTGGCCAAGGCCGACGTGATCTTCGCGCTCGGAATGCGCTTTGACGACCGCGTGACCGGCGATCCGTCGAAGTTTGCCCCCAACGCGCACACGATCGTCCATGCCGACATCGACCAGGCCGAATTCAACAAGGTCGTGCGCGCACAAGTCACGCTGCATGGCGACCTGCGCGAAACGCTGGTGGCTCTCGATCATCGCCTCGCCCGCGTCACGCTCCCCGACTTTGGGAGTTGGCGCGACGAGGCATGTGCGCCGCAAGAGGTGCTGCCCCGCGACGACGCGCGTCACGACCATCTCTCGGCGACGGACTTCCTCGACGCGCTCTTCGCGACGCTGCCTGCGGACGCAATCGTGACGACCGACGTTGGGCAGCACCAAATGTGGGCCGCCCAGCGCGTGCGCGCAAGCCACCCGCAACATTTCCTCACCTCGGGCGGACTCGGTTCGATGGGCTTCGGTTTGCCCGCCGCGATCGGCGCGCAGATAGCACACCCGGACCGCATGGTGGTTGCAGTCGTCGGCGACGGCGGCTTCCAGATGTCGATGGCGGAGCTAGCAACGCTGCGCCGTCACGAGCTTCCGGTGAAGATCGTCTTGCTCGACAATCGCAACCTCGGCATGGTGCGGCAGTGGCAAGAACTCTTCTACGACGCGCGTTACTCCGCGACGGCGCTTCCAGACAACCCGGACTTCACCATCATTGCGCGCGCCTACGGCGTTGAAGCGCGATTGGTCGACAACGTCAACGCGGTCGACGCCGCAATCGCGCGGATGCTGGAATCGCCGGGTCCGATGCTGCTGCACTGCGCCTGCTATCCACACGAAAATGTCTGGCCGATCATCCCCGCCGGCAAGGGCGTCGACGATCTGATGGAGCCGGTTCCCGCATGAGAACCGTTACGGCCAACGACGGGCGCATTCTCGCCCGGATCATCCATCTCGCTCACCGATTCGGCTGCACCTATACGAGCGTCGCAGCTGAAAATGTCGGCACCGAGTATCGCATGCAGTTCGCGTTCGCGGGCCCAGGCGATGCATTGCGACGTCTCGATTCCCAAATCACCAAACTCCTCAACGATGACAGGGAGACCATGGCATGAACGCCCTCTACGAGCAGGACACTGACGCGCGCGCATTACACGGCAAGACGAACGCCGTAATCGGGTACGGCAGTCAAGGTCGCGCTCACGCACTCAATCTGCACGAGTCCGGCCACCGCGTCGTCGTGGGGCTGCGCTCGGGCTCGGAATCCTTCGAACAAGCGCGGCGCGACCGGATCGACGCGCAAACGGTCGAGCACGCAGTCTCGATTGCCGATGTCGTCATGGTGCTCGCGCCAGACGAAGAGCACGGAGCGCTCTACATGCGCGCCATTCACGAGCACCTCAATCCCGGTGCATACTTGGCGTTTGCGCATGGCTTCTCGATCCACTTCGGCACGGTCGTACCGCCGAAAACCGTCAACATCTTCATGGTCGCGCCGAAGGGCCCGGGTTCGCTCGTGCGCACGGAATATGAAGCTGGGCGCGGTGTGCCCGCATTGGTCGCGGTGCATCAAGATCCCAGCGGAGATACGCGTGCGGTTGCTCTCGCCTATGCCGCGGGCATCGGCGCGGGTCGCGCCGGCATCCTCGAGACGACGTTCCGCGAGGAGACCGAGACCGATCTCTTCGGCGAACAAGCCGTGCTTTGCGGCGGCCTCACCTCGCTGATCACCGCCGGCTTCGAAACGCTGACGCAAGCGGGGTATGCCCCGGAGATGGCCTACTTCGAGTGCATGCACGAGATGAAGCTGATCGTCGATCTGCTCTACGCGCGCGGCATCGAAGGGATGCGTGACGGCATCAGCAACACCGCGCAATTCGGTGACTACACGCGCGGACCGCGCGTCATCGGCGAGGAATCGCGCGCGGCGATGCGCGCCATTTTGACCGAAATTCAGAGCGGGGCGTTCGCACAGGAATGGGTCGCCGAGCACGCTGCAGGCAAGCCGCGCTTCAACGACTACAAAGCCAAGTCGGATGCGCACCCAATCGAACGGATCGGTGCGAAGCTGCGTTCGCTCATGCCGTGGATGCGTGAGAAGCAGCCGGTCGCCGCGGCCGTGGCAACCGGAAGCGACGAGGACATGAAATTCCGCGTATGCTGAGTCACACGCTCACTCAGGGTGCTACCCGCGCGGCGGCGCGCGCGATGTTCAAAGCGAACGGGTTCACCGACGACGACTTGCGTAAGCCGCTAGTCGGCATTGCCAACACGTGGGTCGAGACTATGCCGTGCGGGTATCACTTGCGCGATCTGGCCGAGCGCGTCAAAGAGGGTGTTCGCGAGGCCGGCGGTACGCCGATGGAGTTCAACACCATCGCGATCAGCGATGGCATCACGATGGGCACCGCCGGCATGAAGGGCTCGCTGGTCAGCCGCGAGGTCATCGCCGATTCGATCGAGCTCATCGGACGCTCGCACTACTTCGATGCGATGGTCGGACTAGTCGGATGTGACAAGACGATTCCCGGTACGGCGATGGCCTTCGCGCGTTTGAATCTTCCGTCGGTCATCATCTACGGCGGATCGATTGCGCCGGGAAAACTCGACGGCAAGGACCTGACGATCGTCGATGTCTTCGAAGCGATCGGCGCGCACGCGCGCGGCACGATCGATGACGCTCAACTCAAAGCCATCGAGGATCACGCGTGTCCGGGGCCGGGCGCGTGCGGTGGGCAGTACACTGCCAACACGATGGCGATGGTGATGGAATACTTGAGCCTGTCGCCGGTAGGCAGCGCGAGTCCCGGCGCGACCTCGGCGCGGCGCGCGCAGTGGGCCCATGATGCGGGCGTCATCGTCATGGAGCTGTTGGCGAAGAACATACGCCCGCGCGATCTGCTCACGCGGGCGTCCTTTTTGAATGCGATCGTGGTCGCCGCTGCGACCGGCGGCTCGACCAACAGCGTGTTGCATCTGCTGGCGATTGCGCACGAAGCCGGTGCGCAGCTCGCGATCGAGGACTTCGACTTGGTGAGCCGGCGCACGCCGATCATTGCCGACCTGCGTCCGGGCGGAAAGTATGTCGCGCTCGACGTCGACGCCGCCGGCGGGACGCGGTTGATCGGGAAACGTTTGGCCGAGGGACACCTTGTCGACGCGACGGTGACGACCGCAACCGGCCGGAGTTTTGCGCTCGAGGTCGAGAGCGCTGTCGAAACGCCCGGACAAGTCGTTATCGCGACGGCGGAGCGTCCGTTCAAACCACATGGCGGTCTGGTCATTCTCAAAGGGAACCTTGCGCCGTCGGGTGCGGTGGTCAAAATCGCCGGTTCCGAGCGGCTCTATCACCGCGGTCCGGCGCGTGTCTTTAATTCCGAAGAAGCAGCGATGCAGGCGATTCTCGACGACACGATTCGCGCGGGAGACGTTGTCGTCATCGCCTACGAGGGGCCCAAGGGCGGCCCGGGGATGCGCGAGATGCTCAGCGTAACGAGCGCAATTGTCGGCGCTGGTCTAGGCGAGAGCGTTGCGCTGGTGACCGACGGGCGCTTCAGCGGCGGTACACGCGGGTTAATGGTCGGCCACGTTGCGCCGGAGGCCGCGGTCGGCGGTCCGCTTGCCGCGGTGCGCGACGGCGACGAGATCGTGATCGATGTCGAGGTGCGCACGCTCGATCTTGCCGTTGCCACGCCGGTCATCGCAGAGCGGTTGCGCGCTTGGCGCGCGCCTGCCCCGCACTATCGCGGCGGCGTTTTTTCCAAATATGCTGCGACCGTCGGCTCAGCCGCACATGGCGCAGTGACAACGACGGAGGTTTGTTCGTGATTGCCAGAGCTCTCGTGCGCGAGCGGATGTGGTTCGACGGGCAACTCGTCGATGCAGAAGACATCAACGTGCGCCCGTTCACGCACGCACTGCACTACGGTTCGGGAGTCTTCGAAGGAATCCGCGCTTACGAAACGCCGCGCGGCACCGCCGTCTTCCGGTTGCGCGACCACCTCAAGCGTTTCTTTGTGGGGGCCGGCGTCTACGGACTTAACATTCCCTACGACATCGAAACGCTTACGACGGCAATCTTTGCGACGCTGCACGCGAACGCATTTACCTGCGGGTATATCCGGCCGCTGGCCTACTTCGGTGAGAAGGGCATCTCACTAGCGCCGGCCTTTCATTGTCCGACTCACGTGCTGGTGGCGCTCAAGCCGCTGGTTGGTTCGTTGCTCGGTGAAGCCGAGGGGGTGCGCGTGACGATGTCGCCTTGGCAAAAGACGCCGTCGCGCTCGATGCCCTCGACGGTTAAAGCGTGCGGACACTACACCAACTCGATTCTCGCGCTGCAAGATGCGCAACGACGCGGTTTCGACGAGGCGATTCTGCTCAACGATCGTGGTGACGTCGCCGAGGGCACGGGTGAGAACCTCTTCGTCGTCCGCGACGGCCGTCTGCGCACCAACGACGCGAGTGCCGACATCCTCGAGGGCATTACCCAAGACTCGGTGATGCAACTCGCGCGCGATCGCGGCATGGAGGTCGAGATTGGCCGCATTACCCCGGCCGAATTATTCGCCGCCGACGAGGTCTTTCTCACGGGCACCGCCGCCGAGGTGGTGCCCGTGCTCGCAATCGACGATCACCCGTTGCCGTCCGCGCGTCCGGTAAGCGCGGAACTGCAACGCGCCTATCAACAGGCGGTACGCGGTGGTGATCCGCGTCACGCCGACTGGGTCGAATACGCGCGCTAACGCTTAAAAGGGGGCCGTCATGGAAACCGTAGAGATCTTCGATACCACGCTGCGCGACGGCGAACAAGCGCCCGGAGCCGCGATGACGGCCGCCATTCGACTTAAAATCGCACGGATGCTCGACGAGGCCGGTGCCGATACGATCGAGGCCGGTTTCCCGATCTCGAACGAGGTCTCGTTTGCAAGCGTCAAGCAGATCGCGAAGCGGACGCGCAATGCGCGCGTTGCCGCGCTCGCTCGCTGCAACCAGGAGGACATCGAAGCAGCAGCCCGCGCCGTCGCCGGAGCGCGGCGCCCGCGCATCCACGTCTTCATTGCGACGTCGCCCGTGCATTTGCGCCACAAACTCGGCATCAGCACGGAGCGCGCGGTCGAGATGGCGACCGATGCGGTGCAACGCGCCCGTACCTACTGTGACGACGTAGAATTCTCAGCGGAAGACGCAACGCGTTCCGATCCGGTGTTTTTGGCGCAAATTTTCTCGGCGGCAGCAGCAGCCGGCGCGACGACGCTCAACGTGCCCGATACGGTCGGCTACATCACACCCGCGGAGATGGAAGCGCTCATTGGGTATCTGCGCGAGCGAATCGCCGGTCTCGATCGCGTACGGATCAGCGTACACACGCACGACGACTTGGGCATGGCGACCGCGAACGCGCTGGCTGCGGTGCGGGCCGGTGCGCGCCAGGTTGAGTGTACGATCAACGGCATTGGCGAGCGCGCCGGCAACTGTGCGCTGGAAGAGATCGTCGTAGCCCTCCAAACCCGTGCCGACCTTTTCGGCGCGACGGCTCGCTTCGACACGTCGAATTTGCAGCACATTTCCAAGGCGGTCGCGCGCGGGACGCGGATGCCGGTGCAAAAGAACAAGGCCGTGGTCGGTGCGAACGCGTTCGCCCACGAATCGGGCATTCATCAAGACGGTGTGCTCAAAGAGCGATCGACCTACGAGATCGTCGATCCGCGTTCGGTCGGGCGTACGACCACACTGACCCTTGGACGAAATTCCGGGCGCCACGCGCTTTTTGCGCGCGCCGGCGAGCTGGGCTTGCGCTTCGACGAAGAGGAGCGACGGCGTTTTACGCGCGCCTTCGACCAGCTTGCAGCGCAGCAGGCTAGCGTGGGCGACGCGGATCTCCTTGCCCTCGCCGGTCGCGCGAGTGCAGAGCGCGCATCGTGAGCGCCACCTACTTCGATGCCTTGTGGGAGGCGCATGTGGTCGAGTCGCTCCCCGACGGCAACGACTTGTTCTTCATCGATCGGGTGGTGGCGCACGAGATCACCACGCCCCCCGGAGCGATCCAGGTCGAGCGCGAGTTTGGCGATCGGCTCTACGATCCAAGTGCAATCGTGGCAGTGAACGATCACGTGTCGCCGGCAAACGACGCGGCCACCGCGCAACAAGCGCGACACTTGCGCGGCTGGGCCAAGCGCCACGGGATTCGTCTCTACGACGTGGGCGATAACGGCATTTGCCACGTCTTGATTCCCGAGCGCGGGTTCGTGCGCCCGGGCATGACGCTCGCCTGCGGTGACAGTCATACCTGCACCCTTGGCGCGTTCGGCGCCATCGCGTTTGGCGTCGGCACGACGGCGCAGGCCGGGGCGATGCTCGCCGGATGCGTCGTCGTTAAGCGGCCGGCGGTGATGCGCGTACGCATCGAGGGCGCGCTGCGCGCGCCGGCCACAGCTAAAGACGTCGCGCTTACCGTCGTGCGTACGCTTGGCGCCGACGGCGCGCGCGGCTACGCGATTGAATACAGTGGAAGCACGGTCGATGCGATGTCGATGGGTGAACGCATGACGCTATGCAACATGGCTATCGAGGCGGGCGCAACGACGGGCCTCGTGCGCCCGGATGCAACGACGCGCGCCTATCTGCACGACCGCGGCGAGCCATTTGCAGATGAGGAGCGTTGGTTCGCGTATGGCGGTGGGGACGGTACGTATGCGAGAACCGTTGAGATCGATGCGAACACGATCGTGCCCTTGGTAACGTGGGGAACGAACCCGGCGCAGTCGATGCCGCTCGGAGAACAGGTTCCCGCGGGCGCGAGCCCCGACGCGCTGGCGTATATGGGCCTGCGCCCGGGCGAAGAACTCGACGCCTTCGAGATCGATCAAGTTTTCATCGGCTCGTGCACGAACTCGCGTCTGCACGATCTACGCGCCGCCGCGCAAATATTGCGCGGACGGCGGGTACAAGTGCCGACCATCGTTACGCCTGGGTCGCAGGCGATCAAACGCGCTGCGGAGAGCGAAGGGCTGCACGATATCTTCGGGGATGCGGGCGCGCTGTGGACCCATTCGTCGTGCGGGCCGTGTCTTGGCATGTCGATGGGCGTCCTCGCACAAGGGATGCGTTGCGTGTCGACGTCAAATCGGAATTTCCCTGGACGCATGGGCGCCGGAGGGCGCGTGCATCTGGCCTCGCCGGTCGTGGCGGCGGCCGCCGCCGTACTCGGGCGCCTTCCGACGCCGGCACAACTCGCCGAGCTTACGGGTGACGCAGTATGCGCATAAGCGGAAACGTGCTCGCGCTGCCGTTCGACGGCATCGATACCGATCAAATCATTCCGGCGATGCACCTGACGGTGATCGAGCCGGGCGGACTCGGGCGCTACCTCTTTACCGGACACGCAGAATTGGCTGCGCGCCTTGCGGCAACGCCGGACCCGTCGATCTTGGTTGCGGGCGCCGATTTCGGCTGCGGGAGTTCGCGCGAACATGCCGCTTGGGCACTGCGTGAGCGCGGATTCGATGCGGTCATCGCCCCGAGCTTTGCGCGCATCTTTCTCGAAAATGCCTACAATAACGGACTCGTTCCGATCGTCCTGGACGCGCCCGGAATCGCCGCGTGCGCGGCGAGTCGTACTCTAGAGATCGACGTCGAGAATGAAGCGGTCGTCACCGCGAACGGCGAGCGCTTCGCATTTACGCTCGATCCATTACGCAAGACGTTTCTTTCGGGTGGAGGCTATCTCCAATATCTCAACGCGAAGATCCCGGTGATCCGGACGTGGGCCGCGGCGCGCGCCGCGCGTTAGTCTTCGTCGACGTCCCAGGTGCGCGAGGTCGTCACGACCAGGCTCTTTTGCAAGCAGTCGGTGAGGTCGCGCAGGTTACGGTCGAGTTCGGCCACCGCGTCTGTGCCGAGGACCTCGGCAATGTAGCGTTCCGCCGATTGCACGCGGGAGCCGGCACGGTCGAAGATCGCGTGGCCTTTCTCGGTGAGTTGGGCTTCGAGGGCGCGGCCCTGGCCTTTGGTGCGCGCGATGAGTCCGGCGGCTTCGAGCTTGGCGATGTTCGCCGCCATGGCTTGCGGGGTGACGAAGCAGTCACGCGCCAACTGTGCGCCGGAAATGGCAGGATAATATTCAATCGTGCGCAGGATGAACAGTTGCATTGAGGTGAGGCCGAGGTCGCTCAGCGCATCGTCGAGCGCATTGCGGGCCGCGCCCTGCGCCGCCTTGAGATGAAGGAAGAGTCGCCCAGTCTCGTCGTCGAGAGATGATCCCATGGGCGACTCTTCGTGGAGAGGCACTACTGGGCTTGCCAGGTGCTGCCATCCGTGAACGCGACCGCCTGGACCGAGCAGGTTACGTTGCTGAGGTCATCGTGGAACTCTGGGGTGATGAAGCTGTGGTCGATGGCGACGCCGCTCGAGAAGGTGCCTCGGTCGACGATGCGGCTGGTCGTGCGCCCATCACTCACGTCGAAGGTCACCGAGGCGACCGTAGCGGGAGCTTCGTTTTCGAAGGAGATGGCCGTCGATGCTGCGCCGGTGGCGCTGGGCGGGCTGAAAGGCAGGTTGAGGGCCGGCGCGGCGGGTTCGAGCGCGCAAGACGCAACCGCTGACCGGTGCGGTGCCGGTGTAGGCGTACTGAACGGGGGTTGCCGCGAAGGCGGCCGAGAGTGCGAGAGCTGCGATAAACATGTTAGGTTAATGTCCCTCCTGATATCCGATATAGTATATCAATCACTTGATATCGTATACGATATAAGTCGCATCGGGGGTATTCCCGCTGGCTTGATAAATTGAACACCCCTTATGGAGGCCTCGACCCTGAAAAACGCCGTTACGATGGACGAGATTACCGCGCTGGCCAAGCGCCGCGGCTTCATTTTCCAATCGAGTGAGATCTACGGCGGCCTCAACGGCTTTTGGGACTACGGTCCCCTCGGCGCCGTGCTCAAACGCAACGTCAAAGAAGCCTGGTGGCGTGAAAACGTCCTGCTGCGCGACGACATCGTGCCGTTCGATTCATCGATCATCATGCATCCGCTGGTGTGGAAAGCCTCGGGGCACGTCGACGCCTTTCACGATAAGCTCGTCGATTGTAAGGTCTGCAAGCATCGCTTTCGCTTCGACCACCTCAAGCATCCGCATCAGTGTCCGGATTGCGGCAGCAAAGACAGCTTCACTGAACCGCGCAACTTCAACTTAATGATGGCAGACGCAAGTGGGTCCGATGGAAGACACGGCGTCGTTGCCTATTTGCGTCCCGGAAACCGCGCAAGGCATCTTCGTCAACTTCAAAAATGTCTATCAGACCGCGCGCAAACGTCCGCCGTTCGGGATCGCGCAAATCGGCAAGTCGTTTCGCAATGAAATTACACCCGGGAATTTCACCTTTCGCGTGCGCGAATTCGAGCAGGCGGAACTCGAATATTTTGTGCCGGACGACGGCAAGGATCTCGAAACGTTTCGTGAGTGGGTCGAGCGGCGTAAGGCGTGGTATTCGGAGTATGGCATCAAGCCCGATAGGCTGCGGTTCTACGAACTGAGCGCGCAGGAGCGCCCGCATTATGCCAAGGCGGGCATCGACGTCGAGTATCTCTTTCCATGGGGATGGGGCGAACTCGAATCGATCGCGCATCGCGGCACCTACGATCTCGACGCGCACATGGCCCTCTCGGGTAAGGATCTGCAGTACTACGATGAGGCAACCAAGACCAAGTACACGCCGATTTTGATCGAAAGTTCGGCCGGCATGGATCGCACGACGCTCACCATGCTCATCGACGCCTACGATCGCGAGAAGAGCGTCGATCCCAACGGGAAAGAGACCGAGCGCACGGTGCTACGATTTCATCCGTTCATCGCGCCGGTGCAAGTGGCGGTCTTTTCGCTCGCCCGTAACAAGCCCGAGTTGGTCGAGCGCGCGCGCGCGATCGAGGCCGCGCTGCGGCCGCTGCATCGAACGCAATATGACGAGGGTAACATCGGTCAGCTCTATCGGCGCCAGGACGAGATCGGCACGCCATTCTGCGTCACCGTCGACTACGGCACACTCGAAGACGGAACGGTAACCGTGCGCGAACGCGACTCGATGCGGCAGGAACGGGTCGGCGCTGACGCGCTCGAACGCTTTTTTGGGGTACAACTCCGCTAATGGCGACAACGATAGCGACGAAATACGTCTATTTCTTCGACGAAGGTGACGGTTCGATGATCGATCTGCTCGGCGGCAAGGGTGCCGGCCTGGCGGAGATGACGCGGGCCGGTCTTCCGGTTCCCCAGGGCTTCATCATCACGACGCAAGCGTGCTTGGATTTCTTCCGCGCCGGCCGCACCTATCCGCGCGGTCTGGACGCGCAGGTCGAACAGTCGATGCACGAGCTCGAGCAGCGTACCGGGAAGCGCTTCGGCGACGCCTCGGACCCGCTACTAGTCTCGGTGCGCAGCGGCGCGCGCGTCTCGATGCCCGGCATGATGGACACGATCCTCAACCTTGGGCTCAACGATCAAACCGTCCTCGGTCTGGCAAAACTCACCAATAACGAACGTTTTGCCTGGGACGCTTACCGCCGTTTCATCATGATGTTTGGCGAGGTCGTGCTCGGGATTGAGAACGAGCGCTTCGACGAGCTGATAGAGGCTCGCAAGCGCGAGATCGGTGCGCAAAGCGATCCGCAGGTCGACGCCGCATCGTGGCGCGCGCTCGCGGAGCAGTTCAAAACCGTCGTCCAAGCGCAGTCGAAGCGGCCGTTCCCGCAAGACGTCACCGAACAACTGCGCCTCGCGATTGGCGCGGTATTCGACTCGTGGAACTCTCGCCGCGCGATCGACTATCGTCGCTTCAACAAGATCTCCGACGAGTGGGGTACTGCCGTTAGCGTGGTCGAGATGGTGTTCGGGAACATGGGCGACGACTCAGGAACGGGCGTCGCCTTCACGCGCGATCCCAATACCGGCGAGGATGTGCTGTTCGGCGAGTACCTTGCCAACGCGCAAGGTGAGGACGTTGTGGCCGGCACTCGTACGCCGGAGAAGATCGCCGACCTCGAGCGCACGCAGCCGGAGATTTATCGTCAATTCCGCGACATTGCACGCCGGCTCGAGCAGCATTACCGTGACATGCAGGACATCGAATTTACGGTGGAGCGCGGCAAGCTCTATATGCTGCAGACGCGCAGCGCGAAGCGTAGCGCCGAAGCAGCAGTACGCATTGCGATCGACATGGTAAAAGAGGGCTTGATCGATCAGCGCGCCGCGGTCTCGCGCGTAAGCGCGGAATCGCTCGACCAACTTTTCCACGCTCGTCTCGATCCAAAGGCGCACGTCGAGGTTGCCGCCAAAGGGCTCAACGCCTCACCGGGTGCTGCAAGCGGGCAAGTCGTCTTCACCGCCGACGACGCCGTCGCGTGGAAGGAGCAAGGAAAGGATACGATTCTGGTCCGCGTGGAGACGACGCCCGACGACGTGCATGGCATGATTGCGGCGCGCGGTGTCCTGACGGCGAAGGGCGGCGCTACGTCGCATGCGGCGGTCGTCGCGCGCGGCATGGGTAAGCCGTGCGTCGCCGGTTGCGAAGCACTCGAGATCGATCGCCGCAATAAGATCGCACGGATTGGCGAGCGTGAGCTGCACGAGGGCGATTGGATCACGATCGACGGCAGCACGGGCAACGTCATCCTCGGCAAACTCGACTTGATCGACGCGCCGGCGCGGCTGCCCGACTGGCTCTCGCACTTTCTCTCGTGGGCCGATCAGTTTCGCCGGATGGAAGTCTGGGCAAACGCCGACACGCCCGAAGACGCGCGCAAAGCGCTCGAACTCGGCGCGCAGGGTATCGGTCTATGCCGCACCGAGCACATGTTCATGCAACCTGACCGGTTGCCGATCGTGCAACAGATGATCATGGCTAATACGCCCGATGCGCGCGAGAAGGCGGTCGAGAAGCTGCTGCCGATTCAGCGCAAAGACTTTGTCGGAATTCTCGAGGTCATGGCGGGTCTTCCGGTCACGATCCGCCTACTCGACCCGCCGCTTCACGAGTTCTTGCCGTCACTCGATCAACTTCTGGTCGAGACGACCGAGTTACGCCTCACCAAAGGCACCGACGACGAGACGTACAAACAGAAAATGATGGTGCTGCGGCGCGTGCAGCAGCTCCACGAACAGAACCCGATGCTCGGGCTGCGCGTGTGCCGGCTTGGCATTCTCTTTCCGGAAATCTACGCCATGCAGGTGCGGGCCATCTTTGAAGCAGCGTGCGAGTTGCGCGCTCGTGGTGTCGACGCTCGGCCCGACGTGATGATTCCCGGCGTCGGCACGAAGGAAGAGATGCAGGTGACCTACGATGCGGCCAAGGCGGTAGCGGACGAGGTTATCGCAGCGCGCGGCGTTCGCGTCGACTATCACATCGGCACGATGGTAGAGCTCCCACGCGCGTGTATCGTAGCTGACGAACTTGCCGCCATCGCGCAATTCTTCTCGTTCGGCACCAACGATCTGACGCAAACGACGTATGGCTATAGCCGTGATGACGCCGAGGGAAGTTTCATCCCCGTCTACCTGGAGAAGAAGATTCTTCGCGACGATCCGTTTCAGGTGATCGATCGGCAGGGGGTCGGCGCGTTGATGCGGCAAGGCGTCGCGCTCGGGCGCGTAGCGCGTCCGGAGCTCAAGATTGGCATCTGCGGAGAGCACGGCGGCGAACCGTCGAGCGTCGCGTTCTGCGACCAGATCGGTCTCGATTACGTGTCGTGCTCACCCTATCGCGTTCCGGTTGCACGTCTTGCGGCCGCACAGGCTACCCTCGGCACGCTTTCGTAAAAACCTTATCGATGCTCGGCGATGATTTTGGCGCATATGGTGCGTGCTTCACGAACGTCTGCCCGGTCGCGCCGAACGAACAGTTTACGCCAGTAGGCCTTGCCGCTGAGCTTGGCGATCAAGTCCGACGCCTGGCGCGCATCCACCAGCCCGGAGGCGGTTCCGACCCAGACCGTGTGCGCGCCTTTCGTCGCTTCAAGCGGCAAGCGATGCATCACCTGTGACTGCTCGTCGGCCCACACGGCATCAGCGCCGAAGCGTTCGCGCAGCGCGGTCTCGCAGGCGGTGTACGCTCGCAAATCGCTTTCGGCGTTGAACTCGGCGGCTAGCGCGTAAATACGAAGGCGCTCGCGCAGCGCCCGCGCGGGTTCGCTCTCACGGTCGCGCAGTTCGTTGAGCACGCGAAAATCGTCCCAGCGCAGAAACTCGTCGATCGGATCGAGCGCGCGCGGATCGGGCCAGAGCTCGTGCAGCACCTCCTGTAAGATTCGTTCGAACAGCCGGGTTGTGTGGTGGAAATACACCGAGGCGAACATCATGTACCGAGCCAGGACGAACGACTCCAGCGCGACGACACCGCGCGAATCGATGCCGACTACCGGCGCTCCGTCCTTTTCGAAAAGTCGCAGCGATGCGACGAGCTGATCGGCGTCGTAGCGTCCGCTCTCGACGCCGGTGAAATACGCGTCACGCAACAAGTAATCCATGCGGTCTGCGTCGAGATTCGGCCCGCTGACCAGCTCGCGCAGCGCCGGATAGCGCGCGTGCGGGTCGCCGACGATGAGCGCGAGCAGATCGGCAGGATCGAGATCGAGCGCTTCGATTCCCGCACGCATATCCGGCAGGGCAAGGATCTCGCGCGTCCGGGCTTCGTGCAGCACGCCGAGTACCGCTTCGCAAGCATGGCTGAAGGGCCCGTGGCCAACATCGTGCAGCAGCAGCGCAGCGCGCACCAGGCGACGCTCGTAGTCGCGCTCGGAGCTCATGCCGCCGGCATGACGGATCAATCCGTC
The DNA here is from genome assembly GCA_963837195.1 of Vulcanimicrobiota bacterium. Lineage (GTDB taxonomy): Bacteria > Vulcanimicrobiota > Vulcanimicrobiia > Vulcanimicrobiales > Vulcanimicrobiaceae > Aquilonibacter. Next base: position 1,016,839 of record CAWIMO010000006.1, on the reverse strand, counting down.
AAACGCGCGCGTCCCCATCGCAAGCGCGCCCAGGGCGTGTGTGAAGCGCGAATGTTCGGCGGCCGGGAAGGCAAAATAGGCGAGGCCGAGTTGGCGCAGCCGCCGCAGGCGTTGCATCGGTGCGAGGTCGAGCAGGCGGGCTTCGCCCGGTTCGAGCTCGATGAAGTGGTGGACCGGATCCAAGATGCGCTTCACGCTGACGGGGATTCGGGCGCTCGGCCGAAGTTACTGTAACCGTGCCCCGCCTCGACCAAAGCGTCATTCGCGAGATCCACACCCGGATCGATATCGCCACCTTCATCGGCCAGTACGTTTCGCTCAAGAAGCGTGGGCGCGATTTAGTTGGCTTGTGTCCATTTCATGGCGAGAAGACGCCGTCGTTTCACGTGCATTCCGAGGAAGGCTACTTCAAGTGCTTTGGCTGCGGAGCCGGCGGTGACGTGATCGCCTTTGCCATGAAGCTCGAGAACTTGCCGTTCAGCGATGCTACTCGCATGCTCGCGGCTAAGGCCGGCATCGCGCTTGAAAACGAAGATCCGCGCGCGGCGCGCCGGCGCAGCGAGCGCGAGGCAATCTACGAAGCAAATGCAATCGCCGCCGCCTACTTCGAGCGCATGCTGCGCGACCCGCAAGGTGCGAGCGCGCGTGCGTATTGCGAGCGCCGCGGATTCGGTGCCGCGATCGTCGAGCGCTTTCACCTGGGGTACGCGCCCGACGGCTGGAACGGCTTGACCGACGAATTGCGCGCCCACGGCGTCGACCTGGAATTGGCCGCCAAAGCGGGTTTGGTCAAACCGTCGCAGCGGGGCGGCTTCTACGACTTTTATAGAAACCGCTTGATGGTACCGACATACGCGACGACCGGTGAGGTGATCGCGTTTGGCGGACGCGAGCTCGGTAGCGGTGAGCCCAAATATCTCAACACGAGCACGACTCCGGTGTACACCAAAGGTGAGCATCTCTACGCGCTCAACATTGCGCGCCGCGCCGCGCAAGCCGATCGTACCTTGATCGTCGTCGAAGGCTATCTCGATTGCATCGCGCTGCATCAAGCCGGCTTTGAGGGCGCGGTTGCGGCGTTAGGAACGTCGTTTACGGAGCGGCAGGCGGCGGAGCTGCGCAAGTACGCCGACAATGTCTATCTCTGCTTTGACGGCGATGCGGCGGGCGACAGCGCTGCAACCAAAGCGGTTGATATTGCGTCTAAGGTGATTGAGCACACCGGCTCCAGTGTCCGGATCGTCGCGCTTCCCGAAGGCGACGACCCCGACAGCTACGTGCGTAAGCACGGCGCCGAGGGCTTCCGGGGCCTGCTCGATGCGGCCAAGCCCTCGATCGAGTTCAAACTGGATCCTCAGATCGACCGCCTTCGCAGCGGATTCGAATCGCCGGCCCTCATCGCGCGGAAGGCCGAATCGCTTATCCGCGAGTTAACCCCGCGTGAAGAATGGGATCGATGGCGCGTGTACGTTGCGGGACGGCTGAAGGTGAACGTCGACGACCTCCGAAATAGCCGCTTCCTCGCCAACGGCGCCAACTTTTCGCCGCGTTTCGAGGGAACGAGCACCGCGGGGAGTCGGCACGCACCTGTTAGCCGGAAGTTCGGCGCGCTCGAGCCACTGTCGTTCGAACGCGACGTGCTCGGGATCGCAGTCGAAGATCCCGCGCTCGTGCTCGAGTACGCGGGCCGGATCGATCCGCAGCGCTTTCGTAACGATGTGTACCGCCGTGCTTACCAGCTTCTTCTCGAACATGCAAGCGAATTGCGAACCGCGGCAGACGCGCTCGCAGCCTGCGAGGACGACGACGAGGCGCGGGAGCTCCTAGCTTCGCTGGGACAGCGGGACCGCAGTTCGACGGTGCGCTACGGCGATTCACAAGATCGCCGCATGCATCTGGACCGCATCGTCGAGCGGTTGACGCATGAGGACGAGGCGAACCGGTACGCCGAGTTGTCCCGCTCGATCGACGAAATGTTCGAAACGGGGAAAACCATCCCCGGCGAGCTCATGGGTGAGTTCGAACACCTTAAACTAAAGCTAAAGAAGTAAACCGAAAATCACGAGTCTAATCATAGGAAACTCCGCGGGCCCGGCCCGCGACGCCAAAAATACGAGAAAGGGGGTGACGTCAAAAGTGGCACGCAAGAAATCCGCGGCAGCAGTTGCCGAAGCGCAGCCGGTCTTAACGCTGGATGAACTCAAGAAGAAGCTGATCGCGCGCGGAAAGCAGCGCAGCTCGCTCACGTACGAGGAGATAAACTCCGCGTTCGATGCGCTCGATGACGTCAACCCCGACGAAATCGACGGCTTATTCGAAGAGATTACCGCCGCCGGCATCGAGATCATCGACGAGCAGAAGGACGAAAAGCCCGAGGGCGAGGTCGAGGAAGAGCAAGAGGAACCGATCCCCGACGGACTCTCGCTCGACGATCCGGTCCGGATGTATCTCAAAGAGATCGGGCGCGTACCGTTGCTCTCGATGGAGCAAGAGAAATCGCTGGCGATGCGCATAGAAGCAGGCGAGCTCGAGCTGCAGAAGAACGGCACCGCCGATTCCCGGCTCGTCGCTGACGGAGAAGAAGCCAAGCGTCAGCTTACCGAGGCGAACTTACGCCTGGTCGTTTCGATTGCCAAGAAGTATGTCGGACGCGGCATGCTGTTCTTGGATCTCATCCAAGAGGGCAACCTCGGACTGATCCGAGCGGTCGAGAAGTTCGACTATCGCAAGGGCTACAAATTCTCGACCTACGCGACGTGGTGGATCCGTCAGGCCATCACCCGCGCGCTCGCCGATCAGGCTCGTACCATTCGCATTCCGGTGCATATGGTCGAGACGATCAACCGCCTGATCAAGGTGTCGCGTCAGCTGCTCCAGGAGCTCGGCCGCGAGCCGTCAGTCGAAGAGATCGCCGAAGCCATGGCGCTCACGCCCGAGAAGGTCCGCGAGGTCATGAAGATCTCGCAAGAGCCGATCTCCCTCGAAACGCCGATCGGCGAAGAAGAAGATTCGCACCTCGGGGATTTCATCGAGGATCAGGAGGCCGTCGCGCCGGCGGAAGCTGCCTCCGTGATGCTTCTCAAAGAGAAGATGGCAGACGTTCTCCAAAACCTCACCGAGCGCGAGCGCAAAGTGCTCGTCCTACGCTTCGGTTTGGAAGACGGTCATCAACGCACGCTCGAGGAAGTCGGTCAGGAATTCGGCGTCACGCGCGAGCGTATCAGGCAGATAGAAGCCAAGGCTCTGCGCAAGCTTCGCCACCCCTCCCGCGGCAAAGCGCTCAAGGATTATTGGTCGAACGAATAGCGCCCATATTGTCATCCCTCGACTACGCTTCGCTACGCTCGGGATGACAAAGGGTTAGTCCATGTCTCGAGCGTTTGCCGAAGGATGGACGTTGGGGTTCATCTCCGCGAACGCGCCGTTCGGGTTCGGTAGCACCCACACTTCGAGATCCCAGATGTTTTTGAACAAGAAGACGTGTTTTACTTGAGACGCGTCTTTCGCTATCCCCATCGCGACGATCGTCGCGGGTTGCGGATTATCGGGGTCGCCGCCGGCCGCTTTGAACTTCGCCACGCTGGTCGCGCCGTACGTTTCTTTACCATTAACGTCCAAAACGTAGTGGATGTGCGCGCCGAAGTGTCCCCAACGCTGGGGATTCACGCCCCATAGATTCGGCGGGGCGCCGGCCACGTACGGTTGAGAAAAGTCTGCGCCCAGCAACTTGCCGTCGACGCTATACCAGAGTTGGCTCGGATGCTGCGGGTCGTTCGAGGTCCATTGCAGATTGGCGTAGCTTATCGAACCGGTATTGTCTTCATAGGTGTAGCGGAAATAGCCGGCTGCCTGCGCTTGGGGAATCGTTGCAAAACGCCGAGTCAAATCGCTTTGAATACCCGAAACGAAGGCGACTTCGGCGCCTTGCGGTTTGGGCGAGAGCGTGTCCGCTGCGAGACCTACGCACGCTGAGAGGGTCAGCGATGCGAGCAGCGCGATTGAGAAACGACGAATCACGGATTGCTCCTTTGCAAATTAGCTGGACTCGGGGGCACGGGGTTTTGCGGATTTGGCGAGCTCGGCGTTAGCGGCGGCGGCGTTAGCTTCGGCTTGAAGCTCTCCTCCGGCGTCGCCATCGGTACCGCGCGGTACGACGAGATCGGCGTTTCCGCGTCGAGCACGAGCGGCGCCGGCGTTTCGATTGCCACGGCGCCGTTGTGCGCGATGACGACCGTTGCGTCGGTGAGGGCATTGATCCGCGCGCCGGGCTCGAGCACAAAATTGCGCCCCTTGCGGAAGACGTGGAGCAGCAGCGTCGGCGTCCAAATGTCTCCGATCGTGTTTTCGACGTCGACGGTCGACGCGTGTCCGGACGAAACGCTCACGTTGAGGTGTGAGGCGGGGGCATGGAGCGGAATAATTCGGCCGTCCGGAAGTGCGAGCGGACGGAAATAGATGTCGACGAAGCCGTAGATATCGGGATTCGATGCCGGTAATGCATCCGAGATTTTGATTTCGACGGGGCTGCCGGCCGGTGCGACGGTGACGCCGTTGACGACGAGCGCGCGTTCGAGGTGCGCCTTAACGACGTCGCCAGCTTTGGAAGCAGATGAAGAAATCGTGCCATCGAGTATAAACGCGAGGCTCGAACCGAGCGGAAAAATATTTGATGCCACGATCGGCGTGGCGATTGGTGAGGCCGACGAATGCGGCTTTGCCAACGGATATGCATCAACCCACACCGGGGCGAGCGGGGCAACGGCGGCGAGTGCGATACTCGCCGCGCCTAGCGTAACGAAACTAGCTCGCGCGTTTTTCGCGTTCTGCTTCCTGAGCAGCCGCGGCGCGCTTTCCCTCTTCGATAAGCTGTTTGACTTTCTGGCCACCTTTTTGTCCGATTCGTTCGTAGAAGTCAGGGCCGTAGCGATCGCGCGTGGCTTCGCCACCTTTCTTCCCACCCTTCTTACCGATCTGCTCGTAGAACTCGTGACCGTGAGCCTGCTTTGTCGCAAGCCCACCTTTGCGGCCGATCTGCTCGTAAAACTCGGGGCCGTACTTTTTCTTGACCGTTTGGCCGCCTTTTTGGCCCGCTTCGCGAACCGACATGCCGGCGGTCTTCTTTGGCGTTTCCGGGGTTGACATGCTTCCTTCTCTTTTCCACTGTTGGGTTGCCGCCCAGAGGGACGGCGCTCGTCGTGCATATATTAGAACGCAAGTTCGGTGCTTTTGGTTGGGGGACGATGCAAGAATTCAGGTATAGTTTGCGTTCGTTAGCGCTTATGGCGCTTGCGCTTGTCCTGGTCGGCGCCGTCCCCGCCGCGACGAATACTCTCATAGTGCGCTATGAATCCCAGCGCTCGCTGGGAGACGGGCGCCTCGCCGCCCTGCTCGGCTCGCCCGACGACGCCACGGCTGCCCGCGCCGCTTTGGCGATCGGCCGGACCAAGCTGGCGGCCGGCGTGCCCCTGCTCGAAGGGCACCTGCACGACCGGCGCGACGCCGTCCGGGCGATGAGTATCTACGGCTTGGGTCTGATCGGCCTGGGGAGCGACGCAACCGCGATCTCGACGGCGCTCCACGACGATCCCTCGGGTGCGGTGCAGGTCGCGGCAATCGACGCCCTGGGCCGGTACGAGGAAGCCAAGCGGATGGATGCGGCGAGCGAAAAGGCAGCAGCTGGGGAGCTGCTGCGTGTCATGGGTGGCGAGAGTTCGCCGATCGTGCGCGGCCGCGCGGCGATCAGCCTTAGTGCCTTTGCCGATTCGCCCGAGGCGGACGCGATCGCGGCCAGCTTGATGCAGGCATTTGACGAAGTGCCAAACCTTGTTCGCGAGCCCGCCATGTGGGCGATCTTCCGCAAGTATGTCACCAAGGTTCCGGTATCGTTTCTGCGCGCCGGACTGAGTGACTCAGACGAGATCGTCCGGATCGAAGCGGTACGCGCGTACGGGAGGCTCAAGGACCCGGCCCTCGTTCTCGACTTGCAACCGTTGTTGAACGACCGGTCGTGGCGCGTGCAAGAACAGGCCGCCGAATCGATTCGCGTGCTGCAAGGCGGAAAGCTCACTGACCACTGGACCGCGATACCCGCGTTCGTGCGCACGCCCCCGCCGGCTCCCGATCCGTTTGCGATGTTGCCTGCGCTGCCGCGCCAGGTCCCGCCCCTAGGCGCGCCACGCCCGGACGATATCCCGGACTCGACGAGGTCGATCGTTCCAAGGACCGCGCTGGAAATGATCTCGCCCGGCCTCGGACCGCATCCACGAGTACGTATCGTCACCACCCAGGGCAATATCTACGTAGCGCTCTATCCCGAATGGGCGCCGCTGACGGTCACCAATTTTTTGAACATGATAAATCGCGGATTCTTGGACAACAACCCGTGGTTTCGCATCGTGCCCGATTTCGTCGTACAGACCGGTGAACAGGACGCCAAGAACGCACCGGGCCCCGGCTACACGATTCCGGCTGAAGAGAATCCGCTCGAGCAAAACAGCTACGTGATTTCCATGGGCTTGAACTACGACGACAAAACCAGCACGCCGATTCGCGATTCAGCCGGCAGTGAATATTACATCACGCTCTCGCCGCAATACCATCTCGACAACGCGTTCACCGTGTTCGGCGCGGTGACTAGTGGTTTCGATGTGCTCGGCCGATTGACCGAGTCGGACAAGGTGCTTCGTGTCGAACGGATCGCCGACGGGTCCCTTTGATCAGAAAACACGCTCGGAGTCGAGCAGAATCGTGACCGGGCCGTCGTTGACGAGCTCGACTTGCATGTCGGCGCCGAATTCGCCATATTGCACCGGCAAACCGAGTCGTTCCAATTCGGTTCCCGTCCGTTCGTAGAGTTCGCTGGCGAGCGGCTCTTTGGCGGCGGCAATGAATGACGGGCGGCGCCCCTTGCGCGCGTCGCCGTAGAGGGTGAACTGCGAGACGAGTAAGATCGCGCCGCCCGTCTCGAGTACGCTGCGATTCATCAATCCGGCATCGTCGGGGAAGATCCGCAGATTGGCGATTTTCTCGGCCATGGCTCGCGCGTCGTCTGCGCGATCCGCGATCGCGACGCCGAGCAACACGACCAAACCCGCCGCGATGCGTCCGGTCGTGCGCTCTTCGACGCGCACGTTTGCGCGGAGTACGCGCTGCACGACGGCTCGCACGTCAGCGCGTGCCTACTTCGACCATATCGAGCTCAGCGCGAAGACGGCGTTCTCGCGCCGCTCCATCACGCGACGGAAGAAATATCCGGCCCAGTGCGTTCCATATGGTACGTAGATGCGCAAGCGGTAGCCGTCGGCGACGAGCTCGCGCTGCAATTCCGGCCGGATCCCATAGAGCATTTGAAATTCGAACCGGTCGCGAGCAATACTGCGCTCGCGCACGTACGCGCGAATCTGCCCGATAAGCTCGCGGTCATGCGTCGCGATCGCTGGATAGTTACCCCGGTCGAGCAGCTCCTTGGCCAGCGACAGATATTGCTTACGAATTTCCGGCATCTCTTTTATGGCAATGTCTGCGGGCTCGTTGTACGCCCCCTTGCACAGACGAACGCGCGCGCCAAGCTCGATCATGCGCGTGACGTCGCCAGGCGTACGCTTGAGGTACGCCTGAAGCACGATGCCGACGTTTTTATCGTGCGTATACGCGCGCTCGAACAGGTCGAGCGTGGCCTGAGTGACCGCCGATCCTTCCATATCGATTCGTACGAACGGGTCCGCATTACGCTGCGCGAAGTGCAGAATCCGCGTGAGGTTGTCGAGGGCAAATCCATCGTCGATCAGTAGCCCCATGGCGCTCATTTTGACCGAGACGTTGCTCTGCACTCCGCTCTCCCGGATCCGATCGAGAACAGCGATGTAGGCTTCGCGGGTCGCGATTGCAGCATCGCGCTCCCTCACGTCCTCGCCTAAAAAGTCGAGCGTCGCCGTCATGCCGGCCGCGTTGAGGGCGCGAACCGCGTCGATCGCGGAGCCGGCGGTTTCGCCCGCGACGAACCGCTTGGCGAGAAAGAAGAAGTTCTTCTGAAACCCCGATCCCGGGGCGAGCAGTCGATCGATGATGGCCATGTCGCGCCTAGACTACGACGCGGGCGCAGGAATTGGCCTCCACGGGCCGGACATTATCGAAAATTTACCAAAGCCACACATCGGCGGCCGAGGCGTGAAGGTGACATACCCGAATGGCTGAGGACATGACTCCTCAGCGCAATTGGCGAGTGCTGATTGCGGACGACGATCCTGCGATCTGCACTCTCATCGATACGGTCCTACGCAAGGGCCCGTACGAGATGGTCATGTGCAATGACGCTGAGAGCGCGCTCGTCGCCGTCGACCGGCAAGGACCGTTCGACATCATCATCTGCGACTTCATGTTGCCCGGAATCTCCGGGATCGATCTGGTCGAGCGCCTGCGGGCAAAAGAGGGCACGCGCGGTGTGCCGATCCTAATGATTTCGGGCCATACCAACTACGCGATGGACGGCCGCGCCAAGAATGCCGGCGCCAATCTGTTTCTGAATAAGCCGTTCACGATCTCGCAGTTGCGTTCCGCCGTAACGCATCTGCTCTCAAAGCGCGACTCGCTCTCCAGCGCACAAATCTTCTGATCAAGATCCTCTTCATCGCGGTCTCGCTCGCGCTGGACGTCTTTGCGGTCAGCATTGGGCTTGGCATGCGCGGTGCGACGCCACGCGAGCGCCTGCGCATTGCTATCGCCTTCCCGTGCGCCGAGATCGTGATGAATTGTATCGGGTTGGTGCTCGGCGAACTCACCGGCCGGCTCATCGGCGACGATGCCGGCTACGTCGGTTTTTCCGCGCTGATCGCGGTCGGGGCGTACATGATCCTCGAGGCACGAAGTAACATGGACGAGCGCACGCCGGTGAAGATCCAAGGCGGCTGGACGCTGGTGGTGACCTCGCTTGCGATAAGCTTGGATTCGCTCGGCATCGGCTTTTCGATCCGTTTTGTCGGTGTACCGGTCGGGGTCAGCTTGGTCGTTATCGGCGTCGTATCGGTGGCGGCGACGCTGCTCGGTCTTCGCCTCGGACGCCTGCTCGGAACGCGTGTCGAAGACGGTGCGGAATTGCTGGCCGGCGTCTTGCTCGCGCTCACCGGCGTCGCATTCGTCACGCTCAAGGTTCTGCACGCCGGCTAGGGAATCGCGCGCTTATGCGCGTCCCAATTGGTGAATCGATCTTGCGGCTGTGGAACGAGAGCGGCGCGAGTTCGCTTTTTGTCGTCGGTACGGGGAAAAACGTTGGGAAGACCGTGGCGATGCGCGCCATTTATCGCGCATGCATCGAAGCGGGCTTCACATGCGCGCTGACGTCGATCGGGCGTGACGGTGAAGCGGTCGATATGGGCGACGCCGCACCCAAGCCGCGACTGTGGCTCGAGCCGTCGACCGTCGTTGCCACCGCGCGCGACGTGCTTCCGCACTCGCCGGCCAGTGAATTGCTGGGGCTTACGGCGCACCATACCGCCGCGGGCACGCTCGTTTACGCTCGAGTACACGCCGGAGCCTTTTACGAGTTGATCGGGCCGCCGAGTGCGTCGGCATTACGCGCCGTCGTGAACGACCTTTCGGCGTTTGCGCAGCGCACGCTGGTGGACGGCGCCGTCGATCGGATTGCTGCGCTGGCCGGCGGCGACGACGCGATTGTCGTGTCATGCGGCGCGGGCGCGGCGCAGACCATGAGCGAGGCCGTGGACGACGTGCGCGCGCTGGTCATTCGTTTGCGCACGCCGCCATTCGCGGGCGGCGACGCGCGCAGGATCGAGGGTGCGCTCACGCCGGCGACCGTTGCGCAGCTCATTCGCGAAGGCGAGCAGCGCGCGGTGGTCGTGCGCGACCCGACGCAGATCGCGCTGCGCGGAAAAGCCGCGCTGCACGCGTTCGAGCGTTTGGCGATCCGCTGCGAGCGGCCGCTGCGCGTAATTGCTGCGACGGTAGCATCGATCGGAAGAGACCGCGTATTCGAACCGCGCAAGTTTGCCCGTGACGTCGCTCGCGCGACGGGATTGCCGACCTTCGACGTCTATGCAGCGGAGCGCGCGGCTTGAATCCCGAGCCGCTGCTCGACAGTGTTAGCGCTCAGGCCATCGGCTTTCCATGGCTGCGCGAAGCGATTTCGCCGGCCGGCGTTTACGGCCAGGCGCAATACGCCGCGATCGTACCGTTCATTCCGGGCCAAGAGGAAGCGGCACGGAGCCATGCTGCACGCATTGCGCGCATCGCGTCGCGTCTCGATCCCGCGGCTCTCGACGAAGCGCGCGAGATCGTCCGGAACGTGCCGGATGCGGGCGGCGCCGTCGCGCGAGCGTCGATGGGGGATGTATTGGATGATGCCGCGTTCCTAGAACTGCAGCATTTCTTCGATGCCTGCGAGCGGCTCGACGCCATCAGCGCTCGCTGCGACGACCTGCCGCACACTGACGGTACGCCGGTGCGCGAATGCGCGCGTGCCCTCGAGGCCGGCCGCGCCGGACGATTCGGCTTTTATCTCGACGAACGATTGGACGCGACGCTGGTATCGAGCCGGGCCGCGTTCGCGCGCGCGCAAGCCGAATATGACGGCGCGCGCGGCCGCGCCGGCGCTGCGGTCGCTGCCGTGCTCGATCGCGAGATCTCGTTGCCCGAGTTCATCGTGATGCGCGACGACCTGAGCGGCACGTTGCCGGCCGGCGTGCGTGTCGTGCGCGAAACACCGACGTATCTGTTGTGCGAACTCGACGCGGACGACGCGGTTCTTGGCGCGCTGCGCCGGCGCGACGAAGCGGCGCTGGCGGTGGCGCGAGCCGAAGAGGCCGTGCGCGAACGTCTTAGTGCCGTGATCCGCTCGCACGCCGCGGCGCTGGACGCAGCGATGCGCGCGTTCGGCGAGGTGGACGTGTTGACGGCGGCGGCACGCTTTGCGCAGCAGCACGGCTGCACCGTCCCCGTTATCGCGTCCTCGGGTGCGCTTGTCTTCGAAGGCGCGCGCTTTTTGCCGCTCGAGGTGGAAGTGCGGCGCGAAGGACGCGCGTTTACGCCGATCGACCTCAACCTCGACGACGTAGCCGTCCTGACCGGTCCGAACATGGGTGGAAAGAGCGCGGCATTGCGCACGTGCGGCTTCGTCGCGCTCTGCGCAGCCTTCGGGCTACCCGTGCCCGCGCGGGACGCGACGGTTGGACTCTTCTCCGACATCGCGTGGCTGGGCGTCGGCAGCGATAGCGAACGGGAGGGGACGCTGCTCTCGTCGTTTGCACGCGAAGTTGTACGGCTGCGCGACGTGCTTTCGCGCGACGCCGATCCTCGTCTCGTGCTCATCGACGAGTTTGCGCGCACGACGACGCCGCGCGAAGGCAAGGCGCTGCTGGTCGCCGTGATCGAGCGGCTGCGCGCACTTGGGAGCTGCGGCTTGGTGGCCACGCACCTTGGCGGCGTAGCCGAGGCGGCGCAAGCGCGGCACTTCGCGGTCCGCGGTTTGCGGGGCATCCCGAAGTCGCCCCCGAGCGAGGACCTCGGGCAAGCCCTTGAAATGTTGGCTGCGTCGATGGATTATACGTTGGAAGAGGTCAGCGGCGATCGCGTCCGGGAAGCCGACGCGCTCGCGCTGGCGTCACTGCTCGGCATCGATGCCCGCGTGATCGACGCCGCATACGACGCGTTGGAGCCGCAATGAAGCGCGTGATATTTACGCTACGGATTATCGTCGACGCAATCGCGATTGCTGCGCTGCTTGCAATGTTTGCCGTGGCATTGCAGCGTGGATGGTATTGGCGTTTTTGGCGAATTCCCGTCTATACGTTTGCAGCCTACCTGTTCTCGTGGACGCTGGAACGCTTTCCCGAGCGCGGTTGGGTGCATCTCTCGCTGGTGACGCTGCGGGTGGTCATCGTGCTAGGCGCGTGTTGGGCGGAGTTCCATTTGCCGCGCTGAAATGAACGATGCAATGCAGCCGCTGATCATTACTTGCGCGCCGGTCGGTGCCGAGGTCACGCTCGATCAAACGCCTCACCTCCCGCACACGCCCGCCAAGCTTGCCGAGACGGCGCGCGCGATTCGCGAAGCGGGCGCGTCGATCGTGCACGTGCATTGCCGAAATGACGACGGCACCAATACCCACGAGATCGCGCGCTTCAAGCAAGCGTACGACGCAATTCGCGGAGCCAGCGACCTCATCGTGCAGTTCTCGACCGGTGGCGCGATCGGCATGACGCCCGAGGAGCGTGCCAGCGTCTTGCTGCTCCGGCCGGAGATGGCGACGCTGACCTGCGGCACCGTGAACTTCGGCGACGACGTGTTTGAAAATAGCTTCCCGATCATGCGCGGCATTTTGGCTAAGATGCGCACCCACGGCGTGCGCCCGGAACTCGAGATTTTTGACAAGGGTCATCTTGCCAATGCGCGCCGGCTCGCCAAGGAAGGCCTGTTGACGTTCCCGCAGCACGTCGACTTCGTGTTGGGTGTGCCCGGCGCGCTCGAGGCGACCGTGCAAAATCTGTGCGATCTCGTCGACGATCTTCCGGCGGGCTGCACCTGGTCGGTCGCCGGGATCGGGCGCGCGCAGACGGCGATGGCGCTAGCAGCGATCGCGATGGGTGGGCACGTCCGCGTCGGCCTGGAGGACAACCTCTATCTCGAGAAGGGCCGCCTTGCGCGCAACGACGAGCTGGTCGCGCGCGTCGCACGCATCGCGACGGAGGCCGGGCGGGCGGTCGCTACGCCTGACGAGGCGCGTGAAATCCTGGGACTGCAGAAGTTAGCCGCAGCTTAAGGTAAAGTGAAGGTGTCAGAGGCCGCGGATTGTAACTAGCGGCCGTTCGTGTTTACCTATGTCGTGCGGCGGACGCTTGCGGCGATTCCGCTCTTGCTGCTGATCTCGATCATACTGTTCGTGATCCTCAACAATGCGCCGGGCGGGCCACTTGCCCCGTACCTGCAAAATCCGCACATCACGCCGGCCGACATCGAGCGCCTCAAACACAACCTCGGCCTCGACAAGCCGCTTTGGTATCGTTACGTGGTGTGGCTCGGCACGATTCTGCACGGCGACTTCGGCTATTCAACCAGTAACTCCGAACCCGTGCTGCAGGCGATCGCGGAACGGCTCCCGGCCACACTCGAACTGATGGGCGTCTCATTCATCGTTTCGCTCGTGATTGGGTTGTCCGCGGGCATCTTCTCGGCGGTGCGCCCCTATTCGCTCTGGGACTACTGCATCACGACTCTGGCCTTCTTCGGCCAGTCGATGCCGGTCTTTTGGTTTGCTTTGATGCTGCAGCTGCTCTTCGCGGTGCACGGTATTCCGTTGCCCGGCGGCTACGAGATCGCGTTGCCGTCGGCCGGCATAAGCACGACCGACAGCTTCGACTTGGGCGACCGCATCGAGCATTTGATCATGCCGGTCATCGTGCTCGCGCTGCTCAATCTCGCCCTCTACAGCCGCTTCATGCGCTCGTCGCTGCTGGAGGTCATGCAGACCGACTACATCCGAACCGCGGCGGCCAAAGGGTTGAGCCGGCGCATCATCATCTTTAAACATGGGCTCAAAAATGCGCTCATTCCGGTTGTGACGGTTGTTGCGCTCTCGCTTCCCGGCGTGCTCGGCGGGGCGATCGTCACCGAGACGATCTTTGCGTGGCCGGGCGCGGGACGGATGTTCTATGCCGCGCTGCAGCAGAGCGACATCGCGTTGATGATGGGCTATCTCTTGATACTTGCCGTTGCGGTCGTCTTCATGAATTTGGCTGCCGACATCATCTACGCGTGGCTCGATCCGCGCGTGGCGTACGACTAGGGCACGGCATGGCAACGACCGTTCCGGCCAACGCACAACCTTTTGACGACGAAGAGATCGTCTATTCGAAGGTCACCTTTTGGACCCGCTTTCGCCGTCACAAACTCGCGATCGCCGGCATGGTCGTGCTCGGCGTCATCGTGTTCTGCGCGATTTTGGCGCCGCTGCTTGCGCCATTCGATCCCAACGCGATCGATAACGTGCACTGGCAAGGTACGCCGTTGCCGCCATGCTTTCAGGATCACATCCTGTGCGGAGGACATCCGTTCGGTACCGATGCGGTCGGTCGCGATCTCCTCTCGCGGTTGCTCTTCGGGGCGCGCATCTCGCTGCAAATCGGCATCTTCACCGTGCTCTTCGAAGTGATCATCGGCGTGATCGTCGGCTCGCTCGCCGGGTACTACGGCGGTTGGGTGGACTGGGTGATGATGCGCATCACCGACGTCTTCTTGTCGATCCCGCTCTTGCCGCTGCTGCTCGTCCTCACCGCGATCGTTGCAGCGAGTTCGAACAAGGCCGCGCTGAGCTTTTGGGTGATCGTCTTGATCATCGGTGCGCTCTCGTGGCCGACGGTCGCGCGACTGGTGCGGGCATCGTTCCTAGTGCTGCGCGAGCGCGAATTCGCCGAAGCCGCGCGGGCGGTGGGAAACGGCGACCTGCGGATCATCTTCCGGCATCTTTTGCCCAACGCCGTCGCCCCGATCGTCGTACAGGCGACGCTCGACGTGGCGAATGTCATCGTGCTGGAGTCGACCCTCTCGTACCTCGGCTTCGGCATCCAGCCGCCCACGGCGTCCTGGGGCAACATGCTCTCCGACGCTCAAGCCAATCTGCAAATCGCCTGGTGGGCGGCGGTCTTCCCGGGTCTTGCCATCCTCTTTACGGTCCTTTCCATCAATTACATCGGCGACGGCCTGCGCGATGCCCTTGACCCCAACATGAAGTAGGCCGTACACTACCCCAGTTGTAACCCTCTGTGCGCAAGTGGCGGAATTGGTAGACGCACTAGCTTGAGGGGCTAGCGGGAGCAATCTCGTGCTGGTTCGAGTCCAGTCTTGCGCACCAAATAAAAAGCACCCAAAGGGTGCTCTTTTATTTGGTGCCGTAGGATTGCAGAGTCGAACGCTAAGCGAGTTCGAGAACCCGCACGAGGCGGGTGGGGATTCCGAGCGCACGATGCGCGATTCGCGAAGCGGGCGGAATCCATCCAGTCTTGCGCACCCGATGTCCGAAGGGTTGAGGCAGCGTTGTAAGTCGAGACGGGGTAGCTAGAATGATGGGTATCGGCGCTGAGCGTTGCATTTCCGATGCGAACTCGGCGAGCGTGGTAACTTCATCAGGATTGTGTCGTTCGCCGCAAAGCACAACTGCATCGTAGCCGCGCGCATCAAACGTGGCCGCAAGCCGACCTGCAGCGGCTCGGTAGCGCCATCGCGCCGACGCCCTTTTTTTGCGCGCTCGGATCGCCCGACGATGACCTCGTGGTGCTTTTTTATTTGGTGCCCAGGATTGTAGGCTCGAACGCGAAGCGACTTCGAAGCGGGTGGAATCGTCCTGCTCTTGCGCTATAATTAAGGCATGCGTAATCGTGAGTTTGAAGCTTTTTTTCGGCGGCAGTGGGAGCGGCTCGGCATTGGCCCGGCTCGTCCGCCGCGGGTTACCGACGACGGTGAAGACGATGGTTTGACTGGAGCACCGGTTCCGCGAAAACCGATCACGCCTACCTTGTCAGGGGGCGCCGCCCTCGCGATTCCGGTCGGGACCGAAGATCTCGAACTGCCCTAAGAATGTCAACGAAATTTCTGGCTCGATTCTTAGGCCTCTGGCTAGTGCTCATTGCGGTGGGGATGCTCGTCAACCGGCAGTCGACGCTCGATGCAGTGAGCGCGCTTTTCGCCGATCAGGCGCTCCTGTGGGTAACCGGCGTGTTTACGGTGCTCTTTGGTCTTTGGATCGTCCTCACGCACAACCGCTGGTCCGGCGGCGTAGTCGCCGTCATCGTTACGCTGTACGGATGGATCGCCCTGATTAAGGGCCTGCTATTCCTGTGGCTGCCGCTCCCGATGCAAACTGGATTCTACCAAGCGCTGCATCTTGAGCAGTTCTTTTCTTGGTATGCTGTCGTGGCTCTCGCGCTCGGCGCATATTTGGTTTACGGCGGCGTCAAGTCCGATTAGACGCGCCGGGCCCAGAGGAAATCGCCGACGGCGCGTTGCGACGACATCGCCCGGCCGTCCTCCAGCGTAGATACAGCCGCGCAGTGTCGCTCCGGGTGCATGCAGCACCACCTTCCTGCGCCCGGGCGTATCCGCCCACGTCGCTAACGACAGTTTCGGCTGCGGATCCATCATCGAATCCGGCGTAATGATGAGCACCGGCTTTCCGCTCGCCGCAAGCAGAATCAAGGCCAGCAGCAAGGTCGCCGTCCCCAAGGGGGTCTCTTATCTATCGTAAGGGGCCGAAACACCGGACGGTGCCCGGTCGTAATGGAGGGCGTATGCTCTTCCCGGAGACTTCATCGTGTGGTTAACACGCTTCGCCCTCAGCCGCCCCGTGATCACCATCATGGTTTTCGTGGCGCTTGTCGTCTTTGGGACGATTTCGTATTTCGAACTCGGGCGCAGCAATAATCCGCCCGGAACGACGTTTCCCATCGTCGAGGTGGACGCTTCATATCCGGGCGCGTCGCCGCAAGATATGGAAAAGCTGGTCATCAAGCCGATCGAGGATCAGCTCGACGGGATCGATCATCTCGATCTGCTGAGCGCGACCGCGCAAGAAGGTACGGCCACGGTGATCGTGCAGTTCAAGCTCGGGACGGACCTCGATCTTGCCGCCGTCGATGTGCAGCGCCGCGTCGATACCGCGCGCGTCTATATGCCAACGGACCTCAATCCCCCGGGCGTGTACAAGAACGGCGCGAGCGAGCCGCTGCTGAGCTACGAAGTCAATTCGAAATCGCTTTCGTCGACGCAGATAGCCGATCTCGTGAACAATCAGATCAAGCCGCTCGTCGCCGCGATTCCAAACGTTGCAGCGGTTGGCGTCTATGGAACCGCCGATCGTGAGTTCCACGTCTTCCCCGATCCCGTCGCGCTGGCCGGCACCGGCTCGACGCTCGAGGACATCTTCAACGCCGTTCAAATCAACAATAATAACGTCCCCGGCGGCATCATGACGCAACCGACGCGCGAAGCGACGGTCGCGATTCACGCGTACATCGACCGTGCAAGCGACCTCGCCGCGATCCCGCTCTCACCGGCGACGGTGCTGCAGTATCCGGTCAAGTCGCTCAAGATCGGGGACGTTGCGCAAGTTGAAGACGGACACGTGGAGATGCGCCGGATCTCACACTACAACGGCTTGCCGCGCGTCTACATCGAAATCGATCGTGACATCAACGCCGACGAATTGACGTCAACGGCAATCGCGCGCGATCGCATGAAGGATATCGAAGCGCAGTTCCCTCAGCTGACCTTCCACGAGATCAGTGCGCCGGCTGACTATACGGCAAAATCACTTGCCGGCGTCGGCCAATCGCTGCTCGAGGGTATCGTCCTTACGTCCATCGTGATGTTGCTGTTTTTGCACGCATGGCGCAATTCGCTCGTCGTGCTGATCTCGATTCCGACGTCGATTCTCTCGACGTTCATCGTGATGAAAGCGTTGGGCTTCCACATCGACACGATGTCGATGATGGGCCTCTCGCTGATTATCGGTATCCTCGTCGACGACTCGATTGTCGTCCTTGAAAACATCACGCGGCATCGTGACCTGGGCGAAGATCCCATGAGTGCGGCGATCAACGGCCGCACGGAAATCGGCAATGCCGCAATCGCCATCACGATGGTCGACGTCGTCGTATTTCTCCCGGTGGCTTTCCTTCCCGGCATCGTCGGCGCGTACCTCAAGGAATTCGGGGCGGTCATCGTCATCTCGACGCTGTTCTCGCTGTTCGTCTCATTCACGCTCACGCCGCTGCTCGCCGCACGGTGGAGCGTCAAGCAGCGGTCGGAAGCGGCGCCACAGTGGTTAGCCGTCCTCGACCGTGTCTTCGTGAACGTCGGATTCCTGGTGGCGGCTGTCGCGGCATTTGCGGTCGGCGCCCTTTTCCAGATCGTCCTGCTCAAGGTCATCGGTGTTTTGATCCTCGCCGTTTTGATCCTGAACTTGTTCGTGCATCGGTACGACGCCGTGCTCGAGACGTATCGTTTGAAACTCTTGCCCTTTGCGCTGGAGCACGGAATGTTCGTGCTCTTCACCTGCACCGTGCTGCTGCTCAACGCGCTCACGCTGGCCATGGGCGCGGCGATGACGACCGTCAAGCTGGACGCAGTCATCTTGGCTCTCGTCGTGCTCGTCCACGCCACAGGTCTAGAGCTTCGCAAAGCTGGGAGCCGGCCGTTCCGATATGGCTGGTTTCGCCCCGTGCTCGATTACGCACGCAAGGTCGGGACGTCCGCGCCGTTAACGGTCGCGACGTTCGCGATGCCGGTGCTCCTCGCCGTCGCAATGGTCGCACTCGGACCGATCAGCTTTGACTTCGTGCCGTCGACGCAGACCGGGCACATCAACATGACCGTCACGTACCCCTCGGGCACCCCGATTGCGACGACCGACCACTTCGTGACGCAGTTGGAGACGGCGATTCTCAAGATCGATGGCATCAAATCCGTCGACTCGATCGTCGGACGTAAGCCGTCGGGCTGGGGTACGTCGCAAGGCGGAAACTACGCCGAGCTCAACGTCCAGATGCTCGACAATCGCCGCGGCGATACCAATAAAACGACCGATAAGATTCGCAAGCTAGCCTACCTCGTACCCGGCGGCGTTATGGAAGTCGCAGGCGATACCGGCAACGGTTCGGGAGCGGAGATATTCTATTCACTCTCGGGCCCCGAGGACGAGATCGCGGGCGCTGCGGAAAAGGTCGCGAGCGTCCTTCGCGCCACCCCCGGATCGGTCAACGTTCAAACCAGCGCCGAGAACGGCGCACCGCGGCTCAACGTGGACGTAGATTCAGGCAAGTGCGCATTACTCGGCATCAATCCGTCTGATGTCGCGACGGTGGCGCGTATCGCGGTCGACGGCGCGGTGGCAACGAAAGTGCGTACGCCAACCGGCCTCGTCGACGTGCGCGTTCAATTCCGGCGCGATCAGCGTACTGATGTCGATCAATTGATGAAGGTCAACGTCCGCGCCAATGACGGTACGCTCGTTCCGATCTCGTCGGTTGCAACCTTCACCTGGACCGTTGCACCCACGAAGATCGAACGTCTCAACCGTCAGCGCATCGTCAACGTGCTCGGTGACGTGTTGCCCGGTTACTCGCTTGGCGCGGTGACCGGTCCACTCGAGAACAAGCTCAAGCAGCCCGGCTTCCTACCGCAAGGCGTGACCTCGCTTGCACAGGGCGATACCCAGTTCATGCAAGAGACATTCACGAACATGGGCATTGCACTGATTCTATCTTTCATGCTCGTGTATATGCTGATGGTCATTCTTTACGGCTCGTTCATCGAACCGTTAATCGTGATGTTCTCGGTGCCGATGGCGATCATCGGTGCGCTAATCTTCCTGGCGTTGATGGGGCGGCTCGAGCCCGAGCAAGGGCAATCGCTCAATATCATCTCGATGCTCGGCATCGTGATGCTCTTTGGGCTGGTGGCGAAGAACGGTATCTTGCTAGTCGATTATTCGAATACGCTCTGCAAGCGCGGCATGCGCGTGCGCGATGCGGTGCTTCAGGCCGCAGCGACACGCTTCCGGCCGATTGTCATGACAACGGCGGCCATGATCTTCGGTATGCTCCCGCTGGCGCTCGGTTTCGCTGAAGGCGGCGAATGGAGGCAAGCGATTGGTACCGTCATCATCGGTGGTTTGCTCAGCTCGTTGATCCTCACGCTCTTCCTCGTGCCGATGATCTATAACACGTGGATGGGATGGTTCGAACGTCGCGCCGATCGCAAGGCGGTCGCGGCGGAGCTTCAGGGCGCTCCCGCCACGGTGTAAGACACACGCATGGTTGGGTAAACCCCAGCCATGCGTATAACAGTATTCTTCGCCGCTTGTGCGGCCTCGATGGTTCTTGCGGCGGGCGCGTTCGCCGCGCCGGCTCTCGCGCAGCAGAGTGTCGGCGTCACCGTGATCGTCAACGGAACCACCATGAGTTTCGATCAGCCGCCGGTCGAACAGGCGGGCCGCGTCTTCGTGCCGTTGCGCGGCGTCTTCGAGCAGCTCGGCGCGAGCGTCGTGTATCAGAATGGTCAGATCAACGCGACCGGTGACGGCCGGACCGTATCGCTGCACATAGGTTCGACTCAAGCGACGGTCGACGGGCAGCCGCAAACGCTCGACCAGGCCCCCTTCGTTCAAGGATCACGGACGCTCGTGCCGCTGCGCTTCGTCGCGCAGGCACTCGGTGCGTCGGTGGATTGGAACAACAACACGTCGACCGTTACGATTAACGGCGCAGGCGGCCCTCACGGCAGCGGTCGTGGCGGTTACAACCGGCCGGCGCCGCCCCCGATGAATCCCGCCTCGTATCTGACCGATCGCTCGCCCCAAGGGCGCAGCGGCCCGACGACGCCGATCTCGGCGACCTTCACGCAGCCGATGGATCGGAATTCGATCCGCGTGAGCGTCGACGGTACCGACGTTTCGTCGGCGGTGTATTTCAACGCGAACGGATTCCAGTACACGCCCCGCCGGCCGCTTTACCCGGGCACGCACACGGTCCGCGTAAGCGGTACCACGCGTAACGGCGCCTCGTTCTCGACGAGCTGGGAATTCCGCGTGTAGAAGGTGAAGCACCGCGGGTGCGCATCGACATTTGGAGCGACGTCGTCTGCCCGTGGTGCTACATTGGAGTTACCCGCTTCAATCGCGCGCTCGCGCAATTCGACGGCGAAGTAACGATTCGGCTGCATCCGTTTCAACTCGATCCGGATGCGCCGATTCCCGGCGTTCCCGTTCGCGCGGTGTATGCGGCCAAGTTCGGCGGGGACGTCGACGCTACGCTCGAGCGCATCACGAGCGAAGGCGCGCGCGAAGGTCTGACCTTTAACTGGGATCGCGCGATCCGGGGTAACACGTTCGACGCGCATCGCGCGATTGCGTATGCGCGGCAAAGTAACCGCGATCGCGATCTCGAGATGCTGCTCTTCCGCGCGTACTTCACCGACGGGCTCGACGTAAGCGATCGCGCAGTCCTTGCCGAGCAAGGTGCGCGCGTCGGTTTGGACCGCGACCAACTGGCAGCGTATCTGGAAAGCGACGACGGCGTCGACGAGGTGCGACGCGAACTGAACGGGGCCTACGAGCGCGGCATCAGTGGCGTGCCGAGCTTTTTGTTCGAAGACGAATTTATGGTGCCCGGTGCGGTCGACACCGCGAGCTTTACGCGTATCCTCGAGCAGATGCGAGCCTTGCGGTGACGCCGCGCACGCGCCGGGCGCTCGTGACCGGCGGCGGCAGCGGCCTCTCCTCGGGTATCGCGGCGTCGCTTGCCGCTGACGGGTTTGCACACGTGGCAATCACCTATCGCAAGAGCGACCCGGCCTCCACACTCAAAGCCGTCGAGAACGCAGGCGCGCGCGCGAGTGCGACTCAGGTCGATTTCGGTGGCGATGCGACGGTTGTTGCGGCCGCGCTGCAGCGCCTCGTCGAGGCGGACGGGCCGTTCGATACGCTCGTGCACGGCGTCGGCGCGCTCATGGTGAAGCGCTTTGTCAATCTCACGATCGACGACTACACCAACGTCTTCGATGCAAACATTCGAAGCGCCGTGCTCGCCGCGCAAGCGGTGCTGCCGTCGATGCGCGAATCGCGTTTCGGAAGAATCGTTGTCTTTGGCGGGAACGGCTCGAGTGAGACACGTCCGTATCGCGGTTTCAGCTTCTACCAAGCGTCGAAAAGCGCCCTGGTCGCTTTTGCGCGCGCGCTAGCGATCGAGGAAGCGCAGTTCGGCGTAACGGTCAACGTTATCGAGCCGGGCGATATCCGCGACAAGCGCCAAAGCCGACGGGACGCGCTAGCTGCGGAGAGTCCGATCCCGCGTGGACGCCCGGGCAGCTTCGAGGATGTTGCCGATGTCGTGCGGTTCTTAATCGCGCCCGAACGCGATTTTATCACTGGCGCCGTAATCGGCGTAACCGGGGGGTTGACGCAGGCCGACGGGCGAAACGCAAATCACTCATGACTTTCCGCGATGATTCCCGGACGCACCGTGCCTTTGCGCTCCCCGGCGCCCGCTTGCACTATGGGCCGGACAAAACGGTTGACGTCGAACGCATCGAGTTGTATCTCGTGCCCGATCTCGAACGCCGCACGCTCGACGGCATCTGCACCACCGTCGTTCGTCCGTTTGACGAACCGGTCCAACGCCTCGAGCTGGATGCTGTCGATCTCGCCGTCGAATCGGTCGAGCGCGACGGCAAGCCGCTCGCGTTTGCACTGCGCGACGACAAGCTCGAGGTCGTTTTTGATCCGCCGCTGCGGCCCGACGAACGCGCGTCTTTTCGCGTCAAATATCGGGCGGTCAGGCCGCGGCACGGTTTGTTCTTTGTCGAGCCGACGCCCGAATATCCGGATAAGTTGCGGCATGCGTGGACACAGAGCCAAGACGAGAACGCGCGGTATTGGTTTCCATCGCTCGATTATCCGGATGAAAAGCAGGCGACGCAGACCACCGTCGTGGTGCCCAAGGGACAGTTCGCGCTTGCAAACGGCGAATTGATCGAGCGCCGGGACGACGGCGAGCGGACGCTCTTTACCTATCGTCAGGACATTCCACACAGCACCTACCTGATGACCTTCGTCGCTGGGCCCTTTGTCGAGGCGCGCCAGGCAGATGCCGGCGCGCGCAAAGTCCCTGTCTTCTACTACGTATTGCGCGGGCGGGAGGGCGACGGTGAACGCGCGTTCGGCAACACGCCGCGAATGATCGCCGCATTCGAGGAAAAAATCGGCACGCCGTATCCATACGCGCGCTATTCGCAAATCGCGGTGAGCGATTTCATCTTCGGCGGCATGGAAAATACGTCGGCCACCACGCAGACCGATCGCACGCTGCACGACGAACGCGCGCACCTCGACTTCTCGAGCGACCCGCTGGTCTCGCACGAGCTGGCACATCAGTGGTTCGGCGACCTGCTGACTTGTCGCGATTGGTCGCAGGCGTGGCTCAACGAAGGCTTTGCGACGTATTTCGAGTGTGTGTGGCGCGAAGCCGACCTCGGCTACGACGAATACCTGTACGACGTCTTCGGCTGTGTGTCGCGCTACTTGGACGAGGACGCCGAGCGTTACCGTCGGCCGATCGTCTGCAATCGCTTCCGCGATCCGATCGAGATCTTCGACCGGCATCTCTACGAAAAAGCCGGCGCCGTTCTGCACATGCTACGCGGAGAGCTCGACGAGCGGCGCTTCTGGCGCTCGATCGCCCACTACGTCAAACAGAACGCCGAGCGTAACGTCGAGACGATCGACTTGATCCGTGCGATCGAAGAGTCAACCGGACGTAACATGCGCGGTTTCTTCGACCAATGGATCTTCCGCGGCGGGCACCCGGAGCTCGAAGTGAGCGTCACCTGGGATGCGCAGCGTAAAGCCGCGACCGTCACGCTGGATCAAAAGCAAGCGATTGACGACGAGAATCCGGCCTATCGGTTCGACGTCGACCTCGGGTTCGTCCCGATGGTTCCCGCCGCGCTTACCGGCGACGCGGGATTCGGTGCGCTCAATGGCGAGCGGCGCATTCACGTGAGCGTCGAGCGCGCGCATGAGACGGTCACCGTTCCACTCGACTTCGAGCCGAAGCTCGTGCGGTTTGATCCCGGCGCGTGGCTGCTCGGCGACATCAGCTACAAGCTCGGTGCGACGTTTGCGGCGGCGACGCTGCAGGGTGATCCCGATCCAGTCGCGCGCATTCGGGCCGCGCGCGAGCTTGCCAAGGAGGGCTCGCAAACGGCGCGCGACGCTTTGCGAACGGCGTTCGAGCGCGATCCGTTTTGGGGCGTGCTCGAGGAAGCAGCGAAGGCCCTCGGAGCGTCACGCGCGCCATGGGCGCGTAGCATACTCATGGCGGCGTTAGCGCACGAGCATCCCAAAGTTCGGCGCGCCGTCGCCGCAGCGCTAGGGAATTTTCGTGACGCGGAAGTCGCGAGCGCACTGCTCGTCGCAGCGCGCGAGGACGCCTCGTATTTCGTGTGCGCTGCTGCGTTCGAATCGCTTGGAAAGACCCGTGACCCGCGCGCGTTCGATGCGCTCGTCGCCGCGGCCGGCGGCCGGACGTGGAATGGCACGGTCGAAGCGGGAGCTGCGCGCGGACTCGCCGAGCTGGCCGATGCGCGTGCGATCGACGTGCTGCTTGGAGCCGTTCGCCTCGGACGCGATGAGGGTCTGCGCCGCGCCACTGCGGGCGCACTTGCGCGGTTGGGAGCGTTGGTCTACGCCGAACGTACCCGCGTCGTCGACGCGATCGTGCAGCTGCTCGACGACCCGATGTTCCTCGTGCAGCTCGCCGCAATTGCAGCAGCGGAGTCGCTCGAGGATTCGCGCGCGCTTCCGTCGCTCGATCGGCTCGCGGCAAGCGGTTTCGATGGACGCGTGCGGCGCGACGCCGCCGAAGCGGCGATTCGCATTCGCGAAGCCCAAAAGGTTCCCTCACAAGTGAGCGCCCTGCGCTCGGATCTCGATACTCTGCGTGAAGAACAGCGTACGTTACAAGAGAAGATCGAAGCGCTCTCGCGCCGGTAAGCGTAGCCTCGTCCTCATCGTCCTACTCGGCGCGATAGCGCTCGCGACGTGGTCGCTCGTGCGCGGCTTCTTTGTGCCTGCGCCGGTTGTGCCGGTAACGCAGCGGGCAATCGTTCGCGTTACACCGGCGCCCGCGCCGTGGACGGCGGTGCAAATCGCGGCACTGCGCCGCACCTTGAACGGCGCCTTTGCTCAAGCGCTCTCGAACCGCTATAGTTTGGCGGTAATCGATGCAACGGGCCGCGTTATCTACGCCGATCGCGAACGCAGCGCAGTCAAGCCGGCCTCGGTTCAGAAATTGATCGTGGCCGACGCAGCGCTCAATCTGCTCGGACCGAACTATCGATTTCACACCGTAATGGCTGCAACCCATGAACCGCAGGACGGAACGCTCGACGGTAATCTGTGGCTGGTTGGTTCCGGCGATCCATCGTTGCGCAGCGACGACCTGCGCGGCGGTGTCCGGCTGTTGACGCGCGACGGCGTGCATCGCATCGACGGCGGGGTTGCAATCGACGCAAGCGCGATGAGTGGACCCGAGATCAATCCGCTTTGGGACCCAAATGACGACAACGAAGATTTCCAGGTGCCGACGAGCGCGGTCTCGCTCGATGACGGTACCGCCGAATTCCGGGTCTACGGCCTCGCGCCCGGCGAGTCCGCGCGCGTTGCCGTCATCCCAGCGAGCCGCGATATTCGTTTGACGGGCGCCGTGCGCACGACCACAACCGACGATTCGGTCATCATTGCTCCCCAATCGCCCAACCTCTTTGCACTCGGTGGCGACATCCCGGCCGATACCGAAGAGAAGTTTTGGTTGCCGGTCCACGACATGCGGACGCACGTGGCTGACGTCCTCCAGCGTATGTTGCACCAGGCGGGCATCACGATCGCACAGCCTTCGCAAGATTCGACTGCCCCGCTCGATACGATCGTGCTATGGGATCATCGATCTGCGCCGCTACGCGCCCTGATCGGTCACATGCTCTTCATGTCGGACAACCATTACGCCGAGCAGCTGATGCGTACGCTCGCCGTCGCTAATGGCCAGGCCGGAACCGATGCCACCGGTCTGGCCATTGAACGTGCTTTCCTCCGTTCGCGCGGGATTCCAATCGACGGGTTGCATAGTGTCGACGGAAGCGGCCTCGCGGAAGCCAACCGCGTCAGTGCGTTGACGCTTGCCTGGATTCTCAGCGATGCGCAACTGCGCGATCCCGGTACGGGGCTCTACTTATTGCTGCCGGCGGGGGGACGCGACGGCACGCTGACGCACTACGATTTCACCACCGCTCTGGGCCGCGTGCGCGCCAAGACCGGACACTTGAGCGATGCAGCTTCGCTCGCGGGGTATGTCAACACGATGCACCACGGACGCGTGGCGTTTGCTTTTATGATCAACGACTCGCCCGGCGATGCGGATGGCGCCTACGTGCGTGCCGTTGACCGGCTTGCGGCGTTCTGATGCTTGAACGCGAGACGTTCGTGCGTCTTCTTTCTCGTGCGCTCCGGCACGGCGGCGACTACGCCGACGTGTTTTGCGAACGGCGGCGCTCCTATGCATTTCGCTTGCAAGACGGGCACATTCACGACGGCACGACGGCGATCGCGCAGGGGGTCGGCATTCGTGTGGTGGTAGGCGAATCGGCCGGTTATGCGTATTCCG
This sequence comes from Vulcanimicrobiota bacterium, assembly GCA_963837195.1. Taxonomy (GTDB): domain Bacteria; phylum Vulcanimicrobiota; class Vulcanimicrobiia; order Vulcanimicrobiales; family Vulcanimicrobiaceae; genus Aquilonibacter. The sequence goes on along the minus strand of CAWIMO010000006.1, from coordinate 990,623 downwards.
ACGATCTTTCGATCGAGGCGTTGATGGGGGCGGCCGAAGCTGCATCGTTAATCGCGCGCAGCGCGCCGGTGCAGGTCAGCGGCATCGTCGATCTCACGAACCTCGCGGTTCCTCCGCTCTACGATCAATCGCGTCGCGATCACGCGCCCGCGGCCCAGTACGTTGACTTGCTGGAACGCGCCGACCGCTGCGCCCGAGCCTACGACCCGCGCATCGTCGCCGTCAATGCACACGTCGGCGACGAGCTGCAAGACGTTTGGATCGCCAGCAGTGACGGTCGTTTCGTTCACGATCATCGGCCGATGGTGACCCTCGGCGTACAGGCCGTCGCAAGCCTGCGCGGCAAGCGCGGGTCGGGCTATGCCGCAGACGGCGGGCGCACGGCGCTTAACTATTTCGATGCGCACTCACCTGAAGAGCTTGCCGCCGATGCGGCGCGCATCGCGGCAACGAATCTTGATGCCGAGCCGGCTCCGGCGGGTGAGATGGAGATGGTCGTCGGCGCCGGCGGCGGCGGCGTGCTGCTTCACGAAGCCGTCGGGCACGGCCTCGAAAGCGACTTCAATCGGCGCGGAACCTCACTCTATAGCGGGCGTGTCGGCGAGCGCGTAGCTAGCGAACTCGTTACGATCTACGACGACGGCAACTTGCCCGAAGAACGCGGCAGCATCGCAGTCGACGACGAGGGTATTCCCGGCCAGCACAAGGTGCTGGTGGAGCGCGGTGTCCTTCGCGGATACATGCAAGATACGCTCAACGCCCGGCTCATGGGCGTCCAACCGACCGGCAGTGGACGGCGCCAATCGTATCGCTTCCTGCCGCAGCCGCGGATGTCCAACACGTACATGCCGTCCGGACAAAGCACCCCCGAAGAAATCATCGCATCGACCAAGCGCGGAATCTACGCAAAATCGTTTGCCGGAGGACAAGTGGAGATCAGCAAGGGCGATTTCGTTTTCATGGTCGCCGAGGGCTATCTCATCGAGGATGGTAAAGTGACCGCGCCGGTCCGCAACGCCACGATCGTTGGCAACGGTCCGGACGCGATGACGAGGGTCGTCGCCGTCGGAAACGACGCTCGCCTTGCGCGCCGGCACTATACGTGCGGGAAAGGCGGGCAGAACGTTCCGGTCGGTGTCGGCATGCCGACGGTCAAGATCTCATCGATCACCGTCGGAGGAACCGATGACGAACGATGACGCTCTGGAAATAGCAACGCGCGCGGTCGATCTCGCAGTCGAAGCCGGGGCCGAGCATGCCGAGGCGACGTTCTCCGTTTCCCGTCGCTTTCACGTCGAGGCGCGCGAGCGAACGGTGAGTAAGCTCGAACGCTCGACCGGCTCGAACATGCACGTACGCCTCTGGCGCGACGGTCGGCACGTCGCCGTCGCGAGTTCCGATCTGACGACGCACGAGCTGCGGGCGTCGTTTTTGCGCGCGTTGGACCAATTGCGCTATGTCGCGCAGGATCCCGGCGCCACGTTACCCGACGAATTCGGGGAGTTTGCGGGCGATCTCGCGCTCGTCGATCCCGCAATCGTGCTCCGCGGCGAACCCGAGAAGATCGACGATGCGCTCGCGCTCGAGCGGGCGATCCGGGCCGCCGATCCGCGCATCGTCAACTCGAGCGGCTCGCACTACAGCGACGCGAACACCACGATTGCGCTGGCGAATTCCGCCGGGTTTCGCGGTGCCTATACCGCATCGCGCGCATCCCGATCGACCAGTCCGCTTGCTGAGGATCGGGGGGCAAAGCGCACCGCGCACTACGGAACCGCTGGACGCGTATTAGCGGATTTGGAAGCACCCGATGCGATCGGCGCGGTGGCGGCGCGCCGCGCCGTCGAGATGTTCGGCGCGCGCAAGCCGCCGACGATGCGCACGGCCGTGATCTTCGAGCGGGACGTCGCCGCTGCACTGCTCGACGATCTCTTTTCCGCAGTCGCCGCCTCGAACGTTGCGGTCGGCAACTCGTGGCTCGCCGAGCGCGTCGGCGACCGAGTCGGGAGCGAGCTGGTGACGATCGTCGACGACGGCACGCTGCCCACTCGTCTTGGCAGCGCACCATTCGACGGCGAGGGTGTGGCGACGCGCCGCACGCCCGTCTTCGAGCAGGGCGTGCTCCGAACGTTCCTCTACGACAGCTACTACGCTCGCAAGCTGGGTGCGCGGACGACCGGCAATTCGACCGGCGGCGGGATCGGCGCGAACAATTTCTATCTCGCCCCGGGCGCCGGTTCACTCGCCGATCTGATCGCCGCGACCCGCCGCGGCGTCCTCGTGCTGGAGACCATCGGCTTTGCCACCGAACATGCAACCGGGACCTACAGCCGGGGAGCGCACGGGTTCATGATCGAAAGCGGCGAGCTGGCCTACCCAATCGACGAGTTCACCGTGGCTGGGAACCTCGCGGAGATGCTCGCCGGCGTCGATGCGGTAGCCGGCGATTTGCGCTTCGACGGCGCGACGGTAGCCCCGTCGCTCCGCGTAGCAGAAATGACCATCAGCGGGAATTGATATAAATGCCACAGCCGGCAATAAGTTTCACTTTGATCATGCGCGTCGAAATGCCAAACGAGAACGGCGCCTTCGGTACGCTCGCCAACGCGATCGGTGACGCGGGCGGACAGATCGCCGCGGTCGACATGCGCTCGGTCTCGCGCGCGAAGGTCGTGCGCGACGTCACGATCAACGTCAGCTCCGACGTCATCGGCAACGAGGTTAAGCGCGCGGTCGAGCGCCTTGAGGGCGTGCGCGTGATCTCGGTTTCCGATTCGACCTTCCTGGCGCATCTCGGCGGCAAGATCCGCGTCGAACCCAAAATTCCGGTCAAGACGCGCAGCGATCTTTCGGTCGTCTATACCCCGGGCGTCGCTCGCGTGTCGATGGCGATCGTCGCCGATCCGAGCAAGGCGTTCCAATTGACGGTCAAGCGCAACACGGTTGCCGTTGTCACTGACGGCACGGCGGTACTCGGCCTGGGCGACATTGGGCCGCTCGGCGCGTTGCCGGTAATGGAAGGCAAGTCGATGCTTTTCAAGCAGTTTGCCGGCATCGATGCGTTTCCGATCTGTCTCGACACCAAGGACGTCGATGAGATCGTCGAGACGGTGGTGCACATCGCGCCGGTTTTCGGCGGGATTAACTTGGAAGATATTTCTGCGCCGCGCTGCTTTGAGATCGAGCAGCGGCTGATCGAGCGCCTCGACATTCCCGTCATGCATGACGACCAGCATGGAACCGCGGTGGTGATCCTCGCGGCACTGATTAATGCGGCCAAGGTTGTCGGCAAGGATCTGCACGACTTGCAAATCGTCGTGTCCGGCAGCGGTGCCGCGGGAACGGCAACGATCAAGATGTTGCTCGAGGCCGGCGTACGTGACGTCATTCCGGTCGATCGTAACGGGGCAATCAATCGCGAGAACCGGTACGACAACGCGCACTGGCGCTGGCTGGCCGAACACACGAATCGTGAGAATCGGCACGGCACGCTCGGCGACGTCTTGCGGGGTGCCGACGTCTTCATCGGCGTTTCCGCTCCCGGCATTTTGAAGCCCGAGGAGATCGCCGGCATGGCGCGCGATCCGATCGTGTTCGCGATGGCCAACCCGACGCCCGAGATCATGCCCGACGTGGCGGCTCCGGTTGCCGCGGTCGTCGCCACCGGTCGTTCCGACTTCCCCAACCAGGTGAACAACCTCTTGGCGTTCCCGGGGATCTTCCGCGGTGCGCTCGACGTGCGGGCCAGCCGCATTACGGAACGGATGAAAATTGCCGCGGCCTACGCGATTGCCTCGATCGTGAGCGACGAAGAACGAGGCCCCGAATACATTATTCCGAGCGTATTCGACCCTCGCGTGGTCGACGCCGTCGCAAAAGCGGTGGCCAGTGCGGCCGTGGACGAAGGCGTTGCCCGACGCACGCTGGTAAAGTCTGAGGAAGAAGAGATCGATTCTAAGGTATAGCCGGATCGGGTGATCCGCGCGTCAAGGAGGTGAGCAGATGGCCCTAGCCCGCATGCTGGTGATTGAGGACGACGAGGACGTCGCTCGCTTAGAGCAGACCGTTCTCGAGCGCGCCGGATACGAGGTTAAGGTAACCTCGAGCGGCGCTGAGGGTCTGGAACTCGCCGATACCTATAAACCCGACGTCGTAGTGCTCGACGTTGGATTGCCCGATATTTCGGGACTGGACGTCTGCACCTCGCTCTCAAACTCGAATAACTGCTTCATTTTGATGGTGAGCGGTCATTCGCGCGAGCAAGACATCTTGCTCGGTTTGGGTCTGGGCGCCGACGACTACATCACCAAGCCCTTTTCGGGCAACGAGCTCGTGGCGCGGATCGCATCGTTCCTACGGCGCCGCGAGAAGTCGACGACGAAGAAGGAAGGAAACAACCTTCTTTCGCTGGGAAGCGCGCAGCTCGACCGCGACTTTCATACGCTGCTCAATGACGGCACGAACGTCTCGCTAACGGCGCTCGAATTCCGGCTGTTGTGGTTCCTCGGCGAGGCCGAGGGCCGGTTGCTGACACGTGCGCAGATTCTCGAGCACGTCTGGAACGATACGTCAGGCGTGCCGACTCGCGTCGTCGACGTGCACGTCGCGGCGCTGCGCAAGAAGCTGCTCGAGGTCGACGCCCCGCTCGAAATCTCGAGCGTACGGGGCATCGGCTATCGTCTCGACAAGCGCTGATGTCCGTCTCGATGCTCGGGACGGCCGTCCTCTCTACGTTCAACTTGCGGATCAATTCGCGCAGGCCATAGAGTCGGGCGCGTTGCAGCCCGGGGATCGTCTTCCCGCGATGCGCGATTTGGCGCGCGATCTCTCGTGCGCATTGGTGACCGTTTCACAGGCCTACGAATTGCTGTCCGCGCGCGGACGGGTGATCTCGCGGGTCGGTAAAGGGACGTTCGTCGCTGCGCCGGTGGAGACCGAATCGCCCTTTTCGCGCCGCTGGGAACCCGATGTCTCGCGCTTCGCGCGAGCGCAGCGCCTTGACGGTGTGATGGAACAACTCACCCGCGCAACCCACCCCGGCGCGATCTCGCTTGCAACCGGTCATCCGGCCCCCGAGACGTTTCCGCTCCAAGATTTTGGACGAGCGATGCATCGTACGCTGCTCGACGATCCACCCGAGGCGATGCAATATCGCTCGTCGACGGGTGACGCGCAGCTCTGCGAAACGTTGTCCGAGCTGTTGCGCGGACGCGGCGTTCGCGCGCAGTCGAGCAACATCATCGTCTGTAGCGGCGCGCAACAGGCCGCCGACCTCGTGGCAACCGTGCTGCTCGACGACCGCAGCGTGGTAGCCAGCGAAAGCCCGACGTACTCGGGAACGCTCGGCGTCTTTGACGCGCGCGGCGTGACCTATGTAGAGGTGCGCAGCGACGCTGACGGTGTCCGCGTTGACGATGTCGAGCGAGTATTTTCCGAGTACCGCCCGCGGCTCTTCTATGTCAACCCGATTGCACAAAATCCGACCGGCGCCGTTTTGCCGGCACGCCGCGCGAAGCAGATCGTGGCGCTTGCGCGCCGCTACGACGTGATGGTGCTGGAGGACCAAACCGGCTGGCAGCTGACCTATGATGCGCCGGCTCCGGCCCCGCTGGCCGCATTCGATACCGACGGCCGCGTGATCGTCATGGAGAGTCTGTCGAAATCGATCTTTCCGGCGTTACGAATCGGCTATCTCTACGTGCGCGGCGCGATTGCGGAGGCGCTCGAGGTTGCGAAGGTGCGCGCCGACGTCTTCACCTCGACGCTGACGCAGCGCGCGCTCTGGCGTTTCATGAACTCGCCGGCTTACGCGCGTCATCTTCGCAGCACACGTGCGCTCTATCGGGACCGGCGCGACGCGTTCGTCGATGCGCTCTGCGCGCTCGTTTCATGGGCGGACGTTCGGCCGCCCGCAGCCGGCGTCAACGTGTGGCTCACCTTGCCGTCGCGCATCTCGACGCAAGCGGCATTTGACGCGTGCGCGCGCGAAGGTGTGCTGGTGATGCCGGCCGAGCCGTTCTATCCTACGCGAGTGGGGCCACCCGCGCTGCGGCTCTCGTTCGGACACATCGACGAAGCGACGGCTCGCGAAGGCGTGCGCCGCATCGGTCAGGCGCTACGCGACCCAATGGAAGCGCGCGAATTGGGCAGCGTCATACGCCAGCAAAACGAGTGAAGCGGCAAGCGCAGCAATCCCCGCGACCGGCACGCGCTGCAGCGCGCGTCCGTAGGCGATGAGGATCGGAATCACGCCGTACGCATAGCGATCGGCCGAGATCGGTTCGCCGGCCACGGCGAGTATCGCAAGAGCGAAGAGCACATAGAGCGTCATCAGCAAACCGAGTGCCTTGCGTTGCACGAAGACGGCGATTGCCCCGAGCGGCACGAGCACGACCACCATCACGTTCTGCCGCAGGCCGTCGATCGAAGCAAGGCTGCGCAACACGCGCGCCCAGGCCGGCCAGTCGAATCCCGTCGTTCGCCACCCGTGCTGTGCCGCTAGCGGCGCTAGTGGATCGCCGAAACGTTGCCAGCAAAAGAACATGTAGGCGGCGATGCCGGCGAACGAAAGCACCGCGACGGCGGCTGGACGAAGCCCCCGGCGCTGCAGGAGCGATTCGGCCACGAACGCGGCGGCGAGTGCGACGCCGGCGATTGCCGTCGCACTTGCGGCGCCGGCGGCCAGTACGGTGCGCACTCGCTGCGAGCGCAGTGCCCACCATAATGCAAGCGCGCTCAAGAGGAGATAAAGACCCTCGCGGTACGCGACGCTGCCGAAGAGCGAGAGCGGGCATGCACACGTGACGGCGACGCACCACCGTGCCGTCGCAGCGTTCCAGCGCACGCACGCGATACGGTAGAGCACGATCAGCGCACCGAGAAAGGCGGCGTTGTTAACCAGCAAACCGGCCAGCGGCCAGCCGATGCCTGCTCGCAAGACAAGCGATGCGACCAACGGGTACAGCGGAAAAAACGCCGCGTCGCTCTGAATGCCGCGGTGTGCATAACCGTAGCCATGCAGTGCGATAGAACCGTACCACGCGCCGTCCCAATTACCGCCGCTTGCGAGCGCGTGCGGCGAGGCAAGCAGGAATGCAACGACGATAACCGCGCGGGTTACGAGCCACGCAGCAACCACAAAACGCATGTCACGTTCAGTCTTCGCCACGGCTGCAGGTTCCTCGGGCTCGCCGTTCGTAGCCTAAGCGAGTGAACTTCCGAGGACCCCTAGCGGCGGCTTTGGCCGCCGTTTTGCTGGGTGCGGCCCACTCGGCTCCGCGCCCCGCGCCCCTGATCGTATACTCCGCTCCCGCAGGCACGCGCCCAGCCGGTGCCTCCCCCCAACGGCCGACCGATGCCGTCCTCCCTGACGGTCGCATCGCTGCGCCGCTCGGCGCTTCGGTCTTTGTCGGTACCGATCCATTGGGATTGGCGGTCTCTCCCAACGGTCGATTCGTGGTGGTCGATAACGCTGAACAAAATCCGGAAGACGGCGCGCCGCCGCCGTCGTCGCCGGACATTGTCGGCGGATATAGTCTTGCAGTCGTCGACGCGCAATCGATGCGCGTCGTGAGCGTGTATCGCAATCCGTCGCTCGCGCTCTTCACGGGAATCGTGGCAACGAGCGATCCCGCCGATCCCACCCGCACGTTGGTGGTTGCAAGCGACGGTCCGCACGGTCTCGTGCGTTGTTTCGAGCTAGGCGATGACGGCACGCTCGAACCCGCACAGACGATTGCGGTCGCCGGATTCCCGGATGCGATCGCGCTGGGTACGGATGGACGTACGGCATACGTCACGAGCGATCTCTCGGGCCGCGTCACGGCGATCGATCTTTCCGCCCGGCGGGCGCTCGGTGGTGCACAAACCGGTTACTTTCCTTCAAGTATCGCCGTGAGCGGCGATCGGCTTTTCGTTACCAATGGCGGTCTCGCCGGCTACGCTGCGCTTCCCGCGCCTGTCCCGGCACCGGCGTTCGCGGCACCGCCCGCCGACGCGATACGCTCGTCGTCGCTTTCAATCTTCACTGCGAGCGGCGCGCTCGATCCGCCCGAAGATGCCGTAAACGTGCCGATGGATCCGATTCCCGACGGCTTGCAAAACGTCGGTGGCGCGCGCCCCGACGCTATCGTGGTCCGGCACGGCGGAAATTATGCTTACGTTGCAATGGCCAACGTCGATCGCATCGCGACGGTTTCGCTCGGCCCGTACCCGCAGGTCGTAGCCGGACTGTTTCTACGCCTCTTCGACAATGCACCATTTGGTACGCAGCCGAGCGCAGAAGTGCTTTCACGCGACGACAAGCGGCTCTATGTTGCGCTCGCGGGACTTAACGCTATCGCCGTCGTCGATGCGGCCGATCCGGCGCATCTGCATCGCCTCGGCCTGATTCCAACGGCGTGGTATCCGTCGGCGCTCGCGCTTTCCCCCGACGGTCGCTATCTCTACGCGACCGCAGCGAAAGGGGTCGACGGTTGGGGCGAGTTGCAGCGCATCGATCTCAAAAAATTGCCGCTCGAAGCGGCAACACTTTCGACGTTCAGGTACAATCGCGTCGCAGCGGCATCGCGCGCAACCGGCGTCCTTCCGGCGCTTCGATCCGGGAAGCCCAGCAGTGCGATCGACCACGTCGTATACATCGCGGTCGGCGACGAGAGCTATGACGCAATCTTCGGTGACCTCGGTCGTGGTAACGGCGATCCGGCATTTGTAGCCGAGGGAGCTGCCACGACGCCTAACCTGCACGCGCTGGCGGCGACCTACGGGATTGCCGACAACTTCTACGTTGCCGATGCGAATCTCGATGCAAACGCGCAGGCCGCATTGGGCGGGGCGGCGAGTCTGTACACGCAGCGCGTCGTACACGTAAATTCCGGGCGCATGCCGCTCGACGATAGCGGCGACGATCCCGAGGATTATCCGCGTGCCGGATATCTGTTCAATGCACTGCAGCGCGCCGGACTCTCGTTTCGCGACTACGGCGGACTGATGACGCTCTCGGGATATCAGGACGCGGTTCCCCAGCAGGCAATCGTGCATGGTCGCGGCCGCCAGCCGCAGAGTGCCGCACCGGCCGCCGCAGGCCTCGGCGGTATGTATACCCTCGACGTTCCGGCGCTTGCCGCGCTGGACGGCCACGTCGACTTGGCCTATCCGGGCTGGAACCCGGCGATCAGTGACGACACCCGCGTCGCTGAGTTCACCAGTGACATGGGGCGCCTCGTCCAAGCCGATCAGGAGCCGGCCTTTACCTATCTCTGGCTGCCTGCAGCGGGGCCGGGCGGCATGGTTGCCGCTGACCGTGCCCTGGGCCGGGCTATCGCCTTTCTGAGCGGCACCCCGCACTGGTCCTCTACGGCCGTCTTCGTAGTGGGCGAAGGCATTGCCGGGCCGCGCGATCATGTCAATGGGGCTCGCAGCTACGCCCTGGTGGTCTCACCGCTCGCGCGTCCGGGTTACGTGGGGAGCCGGCACCTCTCGGTCGCAAGCGTCGTCAAAACCGAAGAAGAGCTTTTAGGCCTACCGCCGCTCTCGCTTGCCGACTTGCTATCGACGGATATGGCGGATTTCTTCGGGCAGGTCCCGTATCCGAGAACATACCAGGCACTCCCCTAAGCGAAAGACGATGACGACGATCGATTTTGGTCCTCGCCTGGTGGGTACTCCCACCGGCAAATTGCGCGTCGCGATGTTAATGAAGCCGGCCGCAACGCTCGAGCACGCGACACCCCTGCCGGGTGAGCCGGGCGCGGTCTACGCGCGCGCGCTCGAGCAACACGAGATTCTGCGCAAAACGCTGGCGTATTTCGGCGTCGAGACCATTGTGATGGAGCCGCGCGGCGAGGATCCTTATGAAACGGCGATCGGCGATGCCGCGGTGGTGTTCGAAGACGGCGCTTTCGTCATGCGCCCGAGCGCGATGTCGCGTCGCGCCGAAGCGGACCGGTTCGAAAGTGAGTGCTCACGCTTAGACGTTCCGATCGCCGGTATGATCGCGGCTCCCGGATTGCTTGACGGCGGCGATGTGTTGCTTGCCGGCCGCACCGCGTTCGTAGGTATGAGCACGCGCGGCAACGCGATCGGTCGCAACGGCTTCACCGCGGTCGCACGTGCGCACGGGTTCGACGTCGTAGAGGTTGCGCTTGCCCCGGGTACGGCATCACTGTGTTCGGTTGCGAGTGTGGTCGCCCAGGACACGGTCGTGATTGCGCCGGACAAAGTCGACGCTGGTGCGTTCGCCGGCTTTCGCACGATCGAACTCGAGCGCGGCGAGGCGTGCGGGGCCGGCGTGATTTGTCTTGGCGAGCATCACGTTATCGCCGACGTGCGCTATCGCTATGCACTTGCCCGTATGCGTAAGGCGGGCATCGTGGTCGAAGGCATCGATCTCTACGATTTCGAGAAGGTGGGCATCACGCCGTCGCTGCTGGCGCTTGCGCTCAAGCGCGACTGACGTTAGATGAGGGTCGCCGTACTTTCCGACATTCACGGGAATCTCGTCGGGCTCGATGCCTGTTTGGCCGATCTGCACGCGCAGGGTGGTGCCGACGCGATTATCGCTGCGGGCGACCTCTGTATCGACGGTCCCAAACCGAAGAAGGTGCTCCAGCGGCTCGAGGAGGTCGGCGCGCAATCGCTGCGCGGCAACACCGAGCGCTATCTCGCCGCGCCGGGATCCGAACGGTTCGAGACGCCTGAGCATGCCCAACTCGAGTGGACGCGACACGACCTGGGTGAGAAGTGGCTCTTGTGGCTCAACGAACTCCCCTTTGCCGTCCGCATCGGCGAAGACGAAAATCAATTGCTGATCGTGCACGCCAATCCGGCGAACGACGACGAGCATCTCTGGCCCGATGCCGACGATGCGACGCTCGAACGGCTGATCGGCGAGGAACCCGCAACGGCAATCGCCTTCGGGCATTTGCATTTGCCCTACGTGCGGATTTGGCGCGGCAAGATGCTGGTCAACGTTGCGTCGGCCGGGTTACCCAAGGACGGCGATGCCCGCGCGTGCTATGCGATTTTCACCGAGCGCGTCGGCGGCTGGGAGGTCAAGCACCGGCGCGTCGAGTTTGACGTGAAGAAAGTTGCAACCCAACTCGCCGATTGCGGGATTCCGGGGAGTGGCGAGTTGATCGCCACACTGCGACGTCACCGCTATCGGCGGCTCAAGGGATTTGTACCCTGACACCTGCGATCGTCATCGATCACCTCGTGAAACGTTATGGGGATTTTACTGCCGTAAACGACGTTTCGCTGCGGGTCGAATCCGGTGAGTTTTTCGGTTTTCTCGGCCCGAACGGTGCGGGCAAGACCACCACGATCAATGCGATCGTCGGGCTCGTGAAGCCCGATGCCGGTTCGATTCACGTCTTCGGCTACGACAATCGGGAACAGTGGCGCGAAGCGCGTCGTGTTATTGGCCTCGCCCCACAAGAATATAACTTCGATCGTTACCTCTCGATTCGCGACGTCTTGATCTTTCAGGCCGGGTATTTCGGTCTGCGCGGTCCGGCCGTACGCGAGCGTGCCGATATGCTTCTCGATCGTTTCGGTCTCTCGTCCAAAGCGCACCAGGAATACACTAAGCTTTCCGGCGGCATGAAGCGTCGCCTTACGCTCGCTCGCGCGCTGATCCACGAGCCGCAACTCGTCATTCTCGACGAGCCGACCGCGGGCGTCGACGTCGAGCTGCGCCTGGAGCTGTGGAATCTGTTGCGCGAACTCAACGGCGACGGGCTGACGATCTTTCTGACCACGCACTACCTCGAAGAAGCCGAAGAGCTGTGCAAGAATATCGCGATCATTCGTCAGGGCCGCATCGTGGCGCAGAAGCCGACGCGAGAGCTCATCGCCGACGGTGCGAGCTTGCAGGACGTTTTCTTGGAGTTGACCCGCGCATGATTGCCGTTGCTCCTCGCTTCAACGGCGTCGCGCTGTGGACGCTGATCAAGCGCGAGATGATTCGCAGCCTCAAGATCATCAACCAGGTAATCTGGCCGCCGATCATCTCGACCTTGTTGTACGTCTTTGTTTTCGGTCTGGCACTCGGCAGCAGCATCAAAAGCGTCCAGGGCGTGAGTTACGCGCAGTTCTTGATTCCGGGTCTGATCATGCTGCAGACCATCGACTCGTCGTATGGCGAGTGTTCGAGTTCGGTATTTCAGGGGCGCTTCATGAACTCGATTCAGGAAATGCTCATCGCGCCGATGTCAGCGCTCGAGATTGTCTTGGGGTACGTACTCGGCTCGCTCGTTCGGGCCTATTTCATCGCTGCGCTGATCACGCTGCTCGGCGCCGTGCTGGTGCATACGTGGCCGCAGGATTGGTTGCTATACTTCGTTGTCATCACGATCGTGTCGATCCTGTTCTCGTCGCTCGGGGTCATCTTCGGCTTAGTCTCCGAGAAGTTCGATCATATCGCCGTGCTCACAACTTTCGTGATAACACCGTTGACTTTCGTCGGCGGGGTCTTCACCTCGGCGCAGATGCTGCCGCCCGTGCTGCGCCGCCTCGAGCTTTTCAACCCGATTTTCTATACGATCGACGCGTTCCGGTATAGCTATACGGGAACCAGCTATCTGGCATTGTCGATCTCGCTCGGAGCGATCGCGCTGCTCGCGGTACTTGCGCTCGCGGTTGCGTTGCGAATGATGGCCGTCGGGTATAAACTGCGTACGTAACGGAAGGGACCGAATGTTCGCACTGATTCTTGCCACGATCGGCATCACGCCCTGGAGCGGAACCGATTTGCCGACCGCGACGCAGGCGGCCGCGAAGTATCGCTTGACCGTCTCGGGAAAGCCGGGCACGACGGTTCATTTGAACACGAGCGGCGTGGCGCAGGGATGGATCGCGGCGTTCTGCGACACGCGCGTTTGCTCGCCGACGCAAGTGTCCGAGGTGATACCGAAATCGGGGAGCGTCGTGGTGCAGTTCGAGTTGATCCGCGAAACCGACGATGCGCCGCATCACAGTGGTGCAGTGATCACCGGCAGCGACGGTTCCCGGCTGGTCGTTCCACAGGCTTCACGCTAGAAAAACGGGTCGTGGGCGCGTTCCGTTCCGACCGTTGAGGGCGGACCGTGCCCTGGCATGATGGCCGTGCCGTCAGGCAGCGTGAAGAGCTTCGTGCTCACGCTCCGTAGGATATCGCCGTAGGTGCTCTTGTCACCGTACGCGCCGCCGACGCTGCCCGAGAAGAGAATGTCACCGGTGAAGACCGTCGAGTCGACGAGATAGCTGACCGAGCCGTCGGTATGTCCCGGCGTGTGCAGCACCCTAATCTGCGCACCGTCACCGAACGGAAATATCGCGCCGTCGTTTGCAGCGAGCGCTCTCGACGCGAGCGGGCCGATCGCGGCTGCGTCGAGCGGATGCATGACGATCTGCGCGTGCGGGTATTCTTTGGCGACCGCGGCTACCGCGCCGGAATGGTCGTTGTGCTTGTGCGTAACGAGGATGTACTGCAGATCGAAACCGCCGTCGCGCAGCAGTTGCAGCAGGCGCTGCGGCGAGCCGGCCGGATCGACCAAGGCCGCGCGTTTGCGGTCGCCGCGGAAGATCACGTAGCCGTTGCTATTCGGTTTCGAGTTCTGCGTGTGTTGTTGCACGCCGTCCACCACAACGGCAGGGGGAGCGAACGTACCTGCAGCGCGTTCGACCAAACGTTCGGGGTTGAGCTTTAGCACTGTGGCCAGGCCGCGCGCCTGCTCGGCGTTCGCCGTGCCGTCATCCGCGAGCCACGCCTCGATGGCGGAAGCGCCGATACCCGTCCTTGCCGCAAGCGTTGCGGCGTCAATCCCGTTACCGCGCATCGCTTTGCGTAACACGTCCCCGAAGGTGTCTTCGAGCGGGATATTCGGCCAGCTGCTCATGCCGAGCTCTTCGCCGCGCAACCGGGAGCCACTGCCGATGGGTCGAAGCCCAAGCAACCATGGAACGAGTCCTTATTATCGGGTCCGGCCCCGCCGGGCTGACCGCCGCGATCTATGCGGCGCGCGCGAATTTGCAGCCGTTGATACTCGCCGGCGGCCTGTACGGTGGACAGTTGATGCTCACCACCGACGTCGAGAATTATCCCGGCTTTCCCGACGGTATCATGGGCCCCGATCTGATGATCAAGTTCCGCGAGCAAGCCGAACGCTTCGGCGCACGTATCGAAAACGTCGACGCTACAGCGGTCGATTTTACGAAGCGCCCGTTCGTCGTGCGCACCGCCGACGAGGAATTCCATGCCAAGACGGTGATCGTCGCGACCGGTGCGAGCGCGCGCTGGCTCGACATCCCCGGCGAAGCGAAACTGCGCGGCCGCGGCGTGTCGACCTGCGCGACTTGCGACGGAGCGTTCTTTCGCGAGAAGCACATCGTGGTCGTCGGCGGCGGCGATTCGGCGATGGAAGAAGCCTTGTTTCTTACGCGCTTCGGCCTCAGGGTGACGGTCATCCATCGCCGCGAGGGCTTGCGGGCCAGCAAGATCATGGCCGAGCGCTCGCGGTCGCATCCGAAAATCGACTTCATATGGAACACGGTCGTCGATGAAGTGCTGGGCGAAACGCACATGACCGGTTTGAAATTGCGCAACGTGCACGATAATACCGTCATGGAATACGAGGCTGACGCGCTCTTCATCGCGATTGGGCACACGCCGAACACCGCGATCTTCGCGGGACAGCTCGATCTCGACGAGATGGGCTACATCGTCTCGCCCGACGGAACGGAGACAAACATCGACGGCGTCTTCGTGGCGGGCGATGTCAACGACATCCGCTACAAGCAAGCGATCACTGCCGCCGGTTCCGGCTGCAAGGCTGCGATGGACGCCGAAAGATATCTCGAAGCGATGGAATTCACGATCAAAGAGTCCGTGGCAAGCTAATTGCAGGCGAGCGATAGCCGCTACAAATGGGTAGCGCTCTCGAACACGACGCTCGCCGTATTCATGTCGACCCTCGACGGGTCGATCGTTATCATTTCCCTGCCGGCGATTTTCCGTGGCATTCATCTCGACCCGTTAGCCGCCGGCAACGTCAATTATCTGCTGTGGATGATCATCGGCTATTTGCTCGTGCAGGCCGTGCTGGTCGTGACACTCGGGCGGTTGGGCGACATGTACGGCCGCGTGCGCATCTACAACGCGGGCTTCGTCGTGTTCACCCTCGCGTCGGTGCTGCTCTCGTTCGATCCGTTCACCGGAGCGCACGGCGCACTGTGGCTGATCGGCTGGCGGCTGTTGCAAGCCCTTGGCGGATCGATGCTCACCGCCAACTCGGCCGCAATTCTCACCGACGCGTTTCCCGCGAATCAACGCGGGCTTGCGCTGGGCATCAACCAGGTGGCGGCGCTCGCCGGCCAATTCATCGGTCTGGTTGCCGGCGGCGTGCTCGCAATCATCGATTGGCGCGCGGTGTTCTGGGTGAACGTGCCGGTCGGCGTGTTTGGGACGATCTGGGCGTATCGTAATCTGCGCGAGACCGGTAGCCATCAGCGCGGCAGCATCGATTGGTGGGGCAACGGGACGTTCGCGGTTGGATTGAGTGCGATCCTGATCGCGATTACCTCTTCCATCCATCCCTACGACGGACAGACGATGGGTTGGACCAGCCCGATGACTATCGCGTTACTGGTCTTCGGCTTCCTTCTGCTTGCAGCGTTTGTCGCGATTGAACGCAGCGTTGCGGAGCCGATGTTTCAGCTCGGGCTCTTTCGCATCCGAGAGTTTACCGCCGGCTCGATCGCGGCGCTGGCGGCCGCGATCGCGCGCGGCGGCTTGCAGTTCATGCTGGTTATTTGGCTGCAGGGCATTTGGCTGCCGCTGCACGGCTACGCCTTCGAGGTGACGCCGCTGTGGGCGGGAATCTACATGTTGCCGCTAACGACGGGGTTTCTCGTCGCCGGCCCAATCTCGGGCATCCTCTCCGATCGTCTCGGTGCTCGCGCCTTTGCGACGTCCGGCATGCTGGTATTCGGCAGCAGTTTCATCGGCTTGATGCTGCTACCGGTCGACTTCACCTATTGGATGTTTGCCGCGCTGTTGGCGATCAACGGCATCGGCGTTGGTATGTTCGGCGCACCCAACACTTCCTCGATCATGGGCAGCGTACCGCCGGAACGCCGCGGCGTCGCCTCGGGCATGCGTTCGACGTTTCAAAATTCCGGGAACTTGCTCTCGATCGGCACATTCTTTTCGCTGATGATTGCAGGCCTGGCGAGCCGACTGCCGGCAACGCTGACGGCGGGTTTGCAGGCACAAGGCGTGCCGTATGCGATCGCGCACAAGGTGGCGACGCTGCCACCGGTGTCGTCGCTCTTCGCGGCCTTTCTCGGCGTCAATCCGGTGCAGAACCTGCTCGGTCCAACCGGTGTGCTCGCGACGTTGCCGCCGGCGAACGCGGCGATTCTCACCGGGACGACATTTTTCCCGAATCTGATCTCAGGCCCGTTTCACGATGGACTCGTGGTCGTCTTCAGTGTGGCCTTCTCGCTGGCGATGATCGCGGCCGGTGCCTCGCTGCTGCGCGGCGAGCATTAACTTCCTGCAAGGTTATTTCACTTGAAACACGGAGTCGGGAACGGGTGCGTTGAGCGCGTAGGCGCCATAGACTGCCGTAGCATCGAGGCTGAACTGCGGCATAGAAACCGCGATCGACTCGCGCTCGACAAGGCTGTAGTCCGGCGTGGTTTGGCATTCCATCGAGACGTGTGTCGTCGATCCATTCTTGTAATACCAGGAGGCGGAGAGCGGCGAATAATCCGCTTGGGCTACGGTGAAAATCACGTGATCGACGGTTGGATCGTCTTTGGGAGCGGCGTCGAGCACGAAGGTGCCCGCTCCGCCGGCTTCGCCGGCGCTCACCGAATTCACCGTATATTTTGACGGCCAGACCTGTGGCGCTAAGTCGAACACGTACGAACCTTTGAAGAACCGCCCAATGATGCCGGGGATTTTGGTAATCATCAGCTCCGCCTGCGCCGGCGCGCGAAAGTACAGGATCGCGTCGGCTCCGCTGCGGATGCCGATCGGCCGGTGCATGTGCACCTCGAAATGAACTGGAGCGGAGTAAGAGTTCAAGCCTTGTGCTGCGCCGGCGCGCGCGAGGATCTGGTTACCGTCGAGCGGCGGACTTGTCGCGGCTACCAGTACCAGCCCGCAGGTCCACAGCAGTTTCATGGGACTAGTCTAATACAACCTCAGGCTGATGGCGAATCCCCAGCAAGCAGCAGCTGCGGGACCTGCGTAAAGCTGTACGATCCCGAGCTCTGACGATCGAATACCCAAACAACGTCGAACCGGTCGCCCGGCCACACCTTGGGCGCACTCGACGTGAGACGATTCGCGATCAGCGGTATGTGTTTGTGCTCCCAAGCGACGAGTACCACGCCATCACGCAATGTGATGCTTGCCGCGAGCGCCGCCTCATCACCAACCGCAGCGGTCTGATCCGCAGTCACGCCCAGGCGGCGCGCGAGCGGCGTGATCGTTTGGATTGATCTCGCGTCATCCGACGGGGCATAGAGATAGGACGGAACGGCGATTTCGGCAAGCGTTGGCGCCGAGAAGAATGCAACGAGCGCGCCCGCACGCTGCCAGCCTTTCACGAGAAGCGCGTGTTGGCTCTGCGCGCCGTCTTCTTTGACTCCGAATGGTGGAGGCGAATCGTTCGGTTTCTCTGCGTGCCGAATCAGCATGATTTTCGACGGAGGGGACACTAATAGAGCCGCCGTCCATTGGGCACCGGATACTGCGGCCGCACCAGCACCTCGCTCATGAACCCGGCGATCCGTTTGGGCTCGAAGTTCACGACCGCGCAGACCTGCGTGCCGATCAGCTCTTCGGCCCGGTACACGGCCGTGATTTGCACCGACGAATTTCGCTCGCCGATCTCGGGACCGAAATCGACGCGCAGCTTGTAAGCCGGTTTGCGCGCGCCTTCGAGCGGCTCCGCTGCCAGCACGGTTCCTGCGCGAATATCGACCCGTTCGAAGTCGGGGTAACCGATCGTCACGTCAGGAGGTCGCGCAGCGCCTCGTCGAGCGCCGTGAACTCGAACATGTAGCCGCATTCGAGAGTGCGCTGTGGGAGTACCCGCTGGCCGTTCAAGAGGATTGTCGCCCCTTCGCCGAGCGCCGCGCGCAGCGCGAACGATGGGACGCGGAAAAACGCTGGACGGTGCAGCACCGCGGCTAGCGTAAGCGTCAGCTCAGCGTTGGTCACCGGATTTGGTGCCGTCGCGTTGAAGGTGCCGCTCGCACCATCGAGTGCCAGGCGGTAAACGCCGGCGACGTCGTCGATGTGGATCCACGAGATCCATTGCCGGCCGCTGCCCAGCACGCCGCCAAGACCGAGGCGAAAGGGTGGGAGCATCGCTGCTAGCGCGCCGCTGGTCCCCAGGACGACACCGGTCCGCACGATCGCAACGCGCATCCCGAGTTGCGCGGCCCGCTCCGCTTCCGTCTCCCACGTCGCACAGAGCCTGGCAAGAAAGTCGTCGCCGTGCGGACTCGCTTCGGTGTAGGTCGCCGTCTCGCTCGGCGGATAGTAACCGACAGCCGAAGCGCTGATATAGGCTGACGGCCGCTGTCCCTGGCCGGCGAGCGCGTCGATAAACGCATGCGTGGCGTCAACACGGCTGCTGTAGATGCGCTGTTTCGCCGGCGTCGACCAACGCTGGAAGATGCTCTCGCCGGCGAGATTCACGACGGCATCGCAGGTTGCGACCGCGGCTGCAGCCTTACTCGGCGAGCGAAGCGACGCAGTGACGACGTCGTCGCCACGAGCGGTCAGTGTGGTGCGAAGATGCCGGCCGATAAAGCCCGAACCGCCGACGAGTCCGACGCGCATTAGTGGGACGCTTACCGCCGGTCGGTCGCTGCGGCGATCGCATTCGAGATGTCGTCGAGATCGTGCACCGTACGGCCCACGGCGGCGGAGATCGCCGCCTCGTCGCCGGCGGCGATGGCCTCATTTACTCCCGGCAACGGAACGGCGGCATAGCCGTTGCGTCCGTAGGTGAGTTTATTGAGCCGATGTACGATGCCGATCTCGGCGTTGCCGTCGATCCCGCGATGGTCGGCTGCGCCCGCGCGGTACGCGTAGCGGTTGATGGCTGCAAAGAGCGGAGAGAGATCGCGGCGGTGTTGCGTACCGGCGAGTGTTCGCGCATCCGAGCGCAGCGTGCCGGCGTATGGAGATAAGCGATACGGTACCACGCCGCTGGAGAAACGCATCGTTAGCAATGCAACGAGTTGCGCGATGGCGCGATGGTTCACGAAACCGGGATCGGCCTGAGTCATTGCGTAGTTCAAATCGTCAAAGCCCGAATGGTAGGTGCCGAAGATGCCATGGAAGCCGACTTGCATGATCGGTATGCCGAGTTCGTAGAGGAACGGTTCGAAGTCCGAGCCGCCGCCGGGCCCGCGTACCATTGTTCCGCCCGGCTGCGCCTGCCACCGCTCGAAGAGCCGTTGTGTCGGTGCTGCCGGATCGGGAATACCCTCCGTCGCCGGAACGACGGTGTCGCGCAACGCGTCGACGGCGCTTGCGCCGAAGTACTGACCGGTCGTGATCTCGTCTTCGTTGATGTAGGCGATGCAGCCGCTCTCGAGTTCGCCCCGATGCATGCGTACGTAGGCGTTGGAACCGACTTCCCCGATCTCTTCGCCGTCAAAACCAACGACAACGATCGAGAAGCGCGGACGCCAGCCGCTGCGATAGAGAAAACCGAGTGCGCGCGCCGCTTGTAGCACGACCGAGGTGCCCGAGCCGTTGTCGGTGACGCCGTAGACCCATGCGTCGCGATGCGCACCGATGACCACGCTGTGCGTCGGATCGATGCCCGGCAGCACACCGACGGTATTCCAAAGCTTGGCATTGCGGTCGAGATCCATCTGCACGGTGAGCCGGAACGGCACGTTACTCATGCCGTTACTCATCGTGGAGAGAATGCGTTGCGCGTTGAGTGCGTTGACGGGAAGCGTGGGAATGTGAATCTCGCCTTGATTCAACGCACCGCGCTGCACCGAGCCGAGTGGCCGATATGGCCCGTCGGGATAGGCTGGACCGTTCCGCGATCCATCCGGATCGCCGGGATCGGAGAAAAAGATGACGCCGGCGGCGCCGCGATCTTGCGCCCGCTTCGCGAGTGCACCGCGAAACTCACGGCCATACCGGATAAGCGCGATGCGCGTGCGCACGTCGATGCCGCGCGCTGCGAGCGACTGATAGTCCGCGTCCAAACCATGTCCCGCGTCGACAACGTTGGCGACGGCGACACCGCTGCCGCTCCACGCGTTGAACGGTGGTCCCGCATCGCGGCGCGTGCCATCGGGATCGGTGGGAATCGGCACCTCACCGAGTTTGTACTTGATCCAGTGCGGATATTGAAACTCTTCCAAGCCGAGGAAGCGCGAAAACGGCACGTCGTGCGTGAAAACTTCGTTGGTCGCATTGAACCCGGCGGCGGCGAGTTCGCCGCGCATCCATTGCGCGATGTGATAATCACCCGGTGTGCCGGCGTAGTGTGATTCCGCATTGATGCGGGTCGAATCGGTTTGGGCCGCAGCTGCGCTTGGTGAGTCGATCACGAGCTGCTCGTTGGAGCGCTCGTCGGCGCTCACCGGTCCGGCTATGCAAAGGAGGCTGGCGCTCAGGAGCGCGGCGATCAGGCGATTCAGCGGCTGGGCCCTCCATGGTGTGCTTCCCTAGAAGGAGAAGCGTTCGTGCGAAGGAGCGCCCGAGCCTCGCGTTCGAGCCCCTGTGCCGCGACCTTCGGGTGGCTCAAATAGAAAAGCGTCATGACGTCGAGGACGAAGCGGTGGGCTCGGTCGCCGGGCAACGCTCGCAGCCGCACGCGCGCCGCATCGATGAGTTCGTGCAGCCGCGTTCGCAGCGCTGCCGCGCCGCCGTAGACGCGGCTGAAATTCAGCTCGCCGTGCTCGCGATCTTCAGCTTGATCGATGAACGCGTCGAGCAGCACGTGAAGGGCGCTGACGTATGGAAAATACGCCTCGTAGGTGCCGGCGATCGCTTCGCGGCGATCCAGAAACGCTTCGAAAAGCGGGCCATAAACATGAAACTGCGATCCGGCAGCGGAGGCAAACTCGTGCCAATCGATGTCGCGATAGCGGTCACGATAGCGCTCGTACCACGCGACGCAGCGCCGTTCGCGCTCGCCGGGGGGATAGTGCTTGTACGTTTGCATCTCGCCGTAAAGCTGTGCGGCGATCGCGAAGCGCGGCGCGAGCAGGTCGAGGTGCGGCACGATCGCGAGCGCGCGCTGGGTGCGCTCGACCAAGCCGCGCAGGTACCCGCCGTCGTCGCCGGCAGGACCGTGCGCGTAGTAGTCGTGCAGCGTGGCGGACGGGTCGAGTGCATCGGCGATTGCCTGGTGCAACACGGGATAGGCAGCGACGCCGACCTCGGGATGCCGATCGCAGAGATTGTCGAGGTAGTCGTAGATCGTTTCGAGCGGCGCGACGATCGAGACATAGGCGCAGGCCGCAGCGGGCTCGAGAAAGGTCGCGAGGATGCAGGCCCCGGCGACGTGATAGGCTTTCCCGTCGATACTGGCCAGCGCTTGCGCGCGTAGCTGCGGATCGGGAATCGCTGCGGCGCGTTCGCGGATTGCCGCGAGATTCGCTGCCGAGATCGGGACGATGCGCGTCATGAAGCGCAACAGGCCGATAACGGTGGACGGCCCGCCGGCAAGCAGCGCACGCAAGCGCTCGGGGCTGCTCAACACGGTGCGCAGCGCGGAGGTGATATCTCCGAACACTTAGTGTACTAAAGTCCAGCCACGAAGCGTCCGGGATTCAAGATATTCGCCGGATCGAAGCGCGCTTTTAGTTCGCGCATGCGCTCGATCCCCTCAGGCGGTTCGCCCCAGACGTTGAGATGCGCGCGCCGTGGATGATTGCCGGCGATTACGACCGCGCGCGGCTCATCGTCGTGCAAGGCGTCGTCAAACATCTCGATCTTCGCGCCGAACGCCTGTGAATCGAGATCGCTCACCCGGAATAGCAAGTCGCCGTTCATCGCGTCGACGATCGTATCGTGACGCAACTCGAAACGCTGCGCCAGCGCTCGGCACGCGTCGGCGCGTGCGAGCGCGTCGTCCGGAAAGGCCGCAATGCGATAGGTGATCGAACGTTCGCCGAGCGAGGCAATGTAGGCATCGACGATGCGCTCGAACGACTCGCGTGCGCCGGCGTCGACGACGCGCGTTTCGGGCACGCCGGCGCGGCCCATCGCCGAACGCAGATCGCGCGTGGCGCGCTCGAGAACACTCGGCGAGCCCTCCAGCAGTACCGACATGCGACCTTCGTCGCCGTCGTCACCGTCGACTGCGCCGTGATGTCCGCCGATCCAAAAAGCTCCCGATGGGGCCACCGGCAGATGGGCAAATTGTGCGAACGCACGCGCGCGCGTCCCTTCGGGAAGGCGCAGGTGAAACATCCGCGCGCTTTGCGGTGCCGCGATGGTTTTCAAGTTGATTTGGGCGAGCACCGCCAGCGTGCCGAACGAACCGACGTAGAGCCGGCTCATGTCGTAGCCTGAGACGTTCTTGACGACCATGCCGCCGGCGTGAGCAATCGTGCCATCGGCCAAGATCGCGATCGTCCCGATCACGAAATCGCGCGGCCGTCCGTAGAGGTGACGTCGCGGGCCCAACCATCCGGCGGCCAGCGTCCCACCGACCGTTGCATCGGCCGCACGCGGCGCGTCGAACGGTATTTGCGTGCCGTGTTTCGCGAGGCGCGTCGCGAGCGTGCGCAGCGTGACACCGCTCTGAACGGCAATCGTCAAATCGTCGGGCGCGTCCTCGACGATATCGTTCAACTGCAGGGTTGAGAGCGTGACGTCGGCGCGTAGCGCCGGCAGGCCCATGCCGTGCAGGGTATTGCCGCCGCTGACTACGACCGCGTGGCCCTCGCGCGCGCAGGCCGCAAGTTGCGCGGCAAAGGCTTCAATCGTCATGCGACCGGTGCGACTTCTGCACAGCGCACACCGGCCGGAAAGATTTTCTCGGGATTGAAAGCGCCCCGCGGATCGAAGACCTCGCGCACGTGCGCCATGGTGGCAAGATCTTCGGTCGTGTAAATCTCAGTCATCGCTTCGCGCTTCTCGAAACCGATGCCGTGCTCGCCTGAAACCGTGCCTCCCAGGTCGATCGCCATGCGCAAAATCTCATTCCCTGATTCGATCACCGCGCCGACTTGCTTTTTGTCCCGTTTGTCGTAGCAGATCATCGGATGCAGGTTCCCGTCGCCGGCGTGAAAGACGTTGGCCATGGTGAGCTTGTATTCGTGCGCGATACGTTCGATCGCGTGCAGCGCCTCCGGCAGTACGCTTCGGCGGACGCAGACGTCCTGTAGGTAGTAGTTGGGCGCGATACGTCCCATCGCGCCGGCCGCGCCCTTGCGTCCGGCCCAGAGAGCGTCGCGCTCGGTTTGCGAGCGTGCGGCGCGCCACGAATTCGCACCGTGCTCGCGCACGATCCGCGCAATCTCGTGTTCGTAGGCGTTCATGTCATCGTCGAGCCCCGCGTGTTCGATCAAGAGCACGGCGCCCGCGTCGGTGGGATAGCCCGCGGCGAAGGCCGCTTCGACGGCGCGCGTGGCAGTCGCGTCCATCATCTCGAGTGCGGTCGGCACAATGCCCGCAGCAATGATGGCAGACACGGTGTCGGAAGCGGATTCGACGTCAGGAAAGGTTGCAAGCCAAACGCGAACCGCTTCGGGAAGACGCATCAAGCGCACCCATGCGGCGGTGACGAGGCCAAGCGTGCCTTCGCTGCCGACGAATGCGGCGGTGAGATCGTATCCGGGCCGATCGATGTCGGTGATGAGCACCTCGCCGCGATCGTCAACGATTTCTAGCGCGAGCACGTGATTGATCGTCGTTCCGTATGACAGGCAGTGCGGCCCACCGGCGTTCGTGGCGATGTTGCCGCCGATCGTCGAAATACGCTGCGACGACGGATCGGGCGCATAAAAAAGCCTGTCGCGCGCGGCAGCATGCGAAAGCTCGAGATTGATCAGACCCGGCTGGACGCACGCGCGGCGGCGTAACGGCTCGTAGGCGAGCACGCGGTTCATGCGAGTGAACGCAACGACGATGCCGCCCGCGACGGGAACCGCTCCACCGCACAGTCCAGTGCCCGCGCCGCGCGGGACGATCGGCTCGCCGCAGTCACGCGCAATCTTGACGATTGCGCTAACTTCGCGCGTGGTCGAGGGGAGCACCACCGCCGAAGGCAAGCGACCCTCGGTGTAGGCGTCGAACGCATAGGCGCGCAGGTCTTCGGGCGCGGTCTTAACCGCGTCCGCGCCCAGCGCGTCGATCAACCGTTGGTGGAGCATCCGTTCGATGGTCTTTGGGTGAGCAGGAAGCGAGGCCTGCCCGCGACAACGCCCACCTCGCGTGAAGTTTTTTGGGCGTAAGCAGACCGGTGCTAAGGGCGATCCCAAAGCGCAAGCCAAGACATCGCAAAAGCGCTCGTCTTTCCGTATGCCGGTCGAATTCGACGTGCTCTATGCGTTGCGCGACCGGCCGGGTCGCCGTCATGGACGAGCAAACGATCTCTCGGCTGGTGGGCTGCGGCTTTCCACCGACGAGGATTTCCTCAAAGGCTCGATCCTCGAAGTCGATTTTCACCTCCCCGACGATTTCATCCACGAGCTCTCGATCGAGAAAGAGGTCTTCAAACAGACGCCGTTTGGGCTACGCCCCGAGACGGTGAAGACCGAACCCGCGCCGTTTGCGC
Organism: Vulcanimicrobiota bacterium; assembly: GCA_963837195.1. Lineage (GTDB taxonomy): Bacteria > Vulcanimicrobiota > Vulcanimicrobiia > Vulcanimicrobiales > Vulcanimicrobiaceae > Aquilonibacter. Next base: position 965,859 of record CAWIMO010000006.1, on the reverse strand, counting down.
CGATGCGCATGAGCGCTACGGTCCTCTCGACGTTTTACGTACCTGGAAGCAAACAACTTTCGCATGGCATGAAGTTCACCGACATCGAGCCCGAGACGCAAGAAGAGCTGCAGCGCTTCATTCACTTGTGGCAGCTGCATCAAATCCGCCTCCGCGCCGAAGCGCTGAAGTAGCGCTCAGCGCGGTTTAACCGCAACCACGTCGGTAACGATGGATTTCCACTCGTCTAACAGCCGCTTTGATCTCGGGCTACGGGTGGCGTTCGCATGTGCGGCTGCCAATTCGCGCACGATACGTGCGCCCTCCGCATCGATCGGCGAGCAGGTTACGGAGTCCGCATTATAGCGGCGCTCCAGCTCGAACGAGCCGTCGGGATCGTAGACGTAGGCGATGCCTCCGGTCATGCCGGCGCCGAAGTTGCTTCCGGCTTTGCCGAGCACGAGGACGGTGCCGCCGGTCATGTACTCGCAACCGTGTTGTCCGACGCCCTCGACCACCGCGATCGCGCCGGAATTACGCACGGCAAAGCGTTCGCCGGCGGTGCCGGCGGCGAACAACGTACCGGACGTTGCGCCATAAAGCGCAACGTTGCCGAGAATCACCTGTGGCTCGGCGGCGCGTCCGATTGCTCCGCTGGCACGAAGCACGATCGCGCCGCCCGACAAACCTTTACCCACGTAATCGTTCGCCGAACCGTCGAGTTCGAGCATCATGCCGTCGGTCGCGAATGCACCGAATGATTGCCCCGCCGTGCCGTGGAGTTCGAAGTGCAGGTCCGGCGTTGCCGGCAGATCGGCGAGCGCCAAATGTCCGGCAAGGCGCGCGCCTAAGGTGCGATCCGCGTTGCTGACGCGCTCGCGGCGGCGATACGGCGCACCGGTCTTCGCTGCGGTAAGCGCGGGCTCGATCCAGCCGAGATCGAGGGGTACGCGGTCGATGGGGCGATCGTTGCGTCCGCCTTGGTGTCGAATCGGTCCGTCACCGGTGCGCGCCAGCATTGCGCGTAGGTCGAGGCCGCCATCGTCGCGCACTTGGTCGATCAGATCCACGCGGCCGATCGCGTCGTCGAGACTGCGCAGCCCGAGCGACGCGAGCAGTTCGCGCACGTCCTGCGCGAGGTTGGTGAAGAAGCGCACGACGTGTTCCACTTTGCCGCGAAACTTTGCGCGCAGTTCCGGATTCTGCGTAGCGATGCCGGCCGGGCACGTATTGAGATGGCACTGCCGCGCCATGTCGCAGCCGAGTGAGACGAGCACCGCCGTGCCAAACGCAAACTCGTCGGCACCGAGCAGTGCCGCGACGACCACGTCGCGCGCGTTAGCAAGACCGCCGTCGGTGCGCAGGCGCACGCGTCCGCGCAGGCCGTGGTGCATCAAGACTTGCTGCGCTTCCGCCAACCCTAATTCCCACGGATTGCCGGCGTACTTGATCGACGAAAGCGGCGAGGCGCCGGTTCCACCGGCATAGCCGGCGACGGTGATGAAGTCGGCGTAGGCTTTGGCAACGCCCGCCGCTACCGTGCCGACGCCGAGTTCGGAGACGAGCTTGACGCCGACAGCGGCGTGCGGATTGACGCACTTGAGGTCCCAAATCAGCTGCGCGAGATCTTCGATCGAATAGATGTCGTGGTGTGGCGGCGGGCTGATGAGGCTCACGCCCGGCTGCGCGTGGCGCAGCCGCGCGATCAATTCCGTGACCTTGGGGCCGGGAATCTGGCCGCCCTCGCCGGGTTTCGCGCCTTGTGCAATCTTGATCTCGATTTCTTGTGCGCGCGCGAGATAGGCGGCGGTCACGCCGAAGCGCGCCGAGGCGACTTGCTTGATCTTGTTGTCATACGGCGCATCCTCACCGCCTTCGCCGGTATTCGATCGCGCTCCAAGTTTATTCATCGCTTCGGCAATCGTGCGGTGCGCCTCGGGGCTCAAACTTCCGAGCGACATCGCACTCGCGACAAAGCGACGCACGATTGCGGCGACTGGCTCGACCTCGTGCGTGGAAACCTCGGGGCCGGCTGGGCGCAGCGTGACGAGATCGCGCAACTCGTGCACGCCGCGTTCCTCGACGCTTTGCGTGTACGCCGTCCACGCGGCGTCGAGATCGAGAGCTGCCGTGCCGCGCGCAACCCCTGCGGCGTTTTGCAACGCGCGAATCGTGGCGGGTTGCCAGCTGTGGATCTCGGCGAGCTCGCCGCGGCGGAACCGAATCCAGCCGTAGTCCGGCAGCTCACCGTCACCGTGGCTCCAGGTTTCGCGAACTTGCTGCTCGATCTGCGCGAATGTGCGCCCCGAGAGCGGAGATACTGCGCCGAAACAGCGTTCCGCGATCGCTTCGTGCAAGCCGATGATATCGAAGAGCTGTGCTCCACGGTAGCTGTCGAGAATCGAGATGCCACACTTCGACATAATCTTCGAAATGCCGAGGTCGAGGGCGCGAATCGCTCGCGCCTCTCCCTCTTCGCCGGCGACGGCACGAACCGTTTCGAGTGCAAGCCATGGGCAGACCGCGCCAGCGCCGTAGCCGATCAAGACCGCGACGTGATGTACGTCACGGCAGTCACCGGCTTCGACGGCAAGTCCGGTGCGCGTGCGAACGCCCCACTCGACAAGTGCGCGATGTACCGCGCCGAGTGCAAGCGCCATCGGAATCGCCGGTTTCTGGGGCGTCGCCATGCGGTCGGAGAGAAGTAGCAGCTTTGCGTCCGAGCGACGCACCAGCTCGACGGCTTCGGCACAAACCCGATCGATGGCGGCTTCGAGCGTTTCGTCTTCCTCAAGGAGACAGGCGACGCGTTCGAGCCCGTGGAGCGCGGCGATCTGGCCGAGCGAGAGCACCGGCGAATCGAGCACGAGTCCGGGCAACGGTGCGTGCTTGTCGAGCAGATGTGGCCACGGACCGAGTCGCGTGCGCAGCGAGAACACGTTCGCTTCGCGCAGCGAGTCGATCGGCGGATTCGTCACCTGCGAGAAGCGTTGCCGGAAGTAGTTGTAGATTGGACGCGGCGCGCGGCCAAGCGGCGCCAGCGGGGTGTCGTCGCCCATCGACCAGAGCGGCTCCTTCGCATCGGCCGCCATCGGCTCGAGGATCATCTTCACGTCCTCGCGCGAGTAGTTGAAGCGATGCTGAAGCTCAACCAGCTTGTCGGCCGAGAGGGTCTGGGCCGCAACAGCTTCAAGGCGCTCGTCGTCGATGAGCTCGCTATACGGCGTGCCGGCATCGAAGAGGCGCGTAAGATCGTTGTCGAAGAGCACACGCGCGTTGCGCACGTCGAAGGCTATCATCTCCCCGGGCCCCAGGCGTCCGCTGCGCACGATGCGCTCGGGATCGAGATCCGCGATGCCGGCCTCCGAGCCCGCGACGATCAAACGATCGTCGATCGTATAGCGGCACGGGCGCAACCCGTTGCGGTCGAGGGCGGCGCCGACGTAGGTGCCATCGGCAAACGCAACCGCGGCCGGGCCGTCCCATGCTTCGATCACGTCCGCGTGATAGCGATGAAAGAGCGATTCGTTACGATCCGCAACCGGCGGCATCAGCATGCGCAGCGACTCACAGACCGTGCGGCCGTGCCGCGCCAGCAGCTCGGCTACTTCGTCCAGGCTGCCCGAGTCGGAGTTGCCCGGCGTAAGCAAGGGTTCAAACGCCGGCGGCAACGTCGCGCGACGGGCCTCCATTCGCGAGCGGTTGCCCCAGATCGTATTGATTTCACCGTTGTGCGCGAGCAACCGGAAGGGTTGCGCCAGCGACCAGCGCGGCAGCACGTTGGTCGCGTAGCGTTGGTGGAAAACCGCAAACGCCGAGGCGAACGACGGGTCGGCCAAATCGGCATAGAACGCCGCCAAGTCGCCGCTCGCGCACAGCGCCTTATAAACGATGGTTTGCGACGAGAGCGAACACACATATGCGTCGGCGCAAGCCCGCTCGAACGCCTTTCGCAGTAACGAACAACGGCGCTCGAGTTCGTCTGCGCCGTTGCTGGATGGATGCTCCGTGGGGGCTGCGGTGAGCAGCGCCTGCCGTATTCGTGGGAGTCCATCTCGAGCTTTCGGGCCCAGGAGCGACGGGTCAATCGGTACGTCGCGCCAGGTCAGATGTACGAATCCGTGCTCGATAATAAGTCGTTCGAAGATCGCCGATTCGTACTCGGCACCGGCGGTTGTAAGGAAGAGCATGGCGACCACGCCGGCCTGCTTGAAGAACGCGTGCGGCAACTGGGTGAGGATGCCGACGCCGTCACTGCTGCGACCATCAGATGCAACCGCTCCGCGGTGACCGAGGCGAGCAAGCGCGACCAGCGCCCGGTCGACCACCTCGCGAGAGGGGCGTCCGTCGAGCGCCGCCACGAAGCCCACGCCGCAGGCGTCGGTGTCGTAGCGCGGGTCGAGCAGGGTCACAACCATGCCCAACTATACGACAAGGGCGCTGCTCTTGTATAGTCCGCCCCCACGTGGCTTTACCGTGTGGCTAATGCTGATCCCAGCCCGGTGCCGTACGATGGTCACACGATGACACAGCATAACCTCGCGTTTATCACGGGTCATGCTCGCGGGAGCGAATCGCTCGATGCGGTCCTTCTCGCGCAAGTCGAACGCTTCACAGCGGCCGGCCGGAAAAACATCGTTGTCGTCATGGACACGTTCCCTAATCTCGAGGAAGCGACGATCGCGGCGCTGCAAGGGCTGCTGCGCCGCGCATCGGAGCTCGAAGCGCGCGTGACGTGCGTTGCCCTCGAAGAACGCGTCGCAACGACGTTGCGTTCGATTGCATGTGCGGAGTCATTGAAGATCATCAGTCGCGTCGACGAACTGCCCGGCGTGGCTTAGTACAGCAAATAGCGCGAGCGCAACTCGCGGAACGTTTCGAGCCGCGGTAGCCATTGTGCGATGATGGCATCGGCGGTTTTGCCGTTGGTGAGTCCGAGCCGTAGCGACGTCGTCCCCCAATCGCGATCGAGCGCGGCCGGCTCTTTGATTTCGATCTGACGCGGCGCGAGATCGCGCACCACACACAATAGCTCGACTGCGCTGCGCACCGCTTCGAAGGCGCGCGGATCGAAGATCATCAGCTCGACGCCGCGCAATTCCTTGCCGGTCCAGAATCCCGCGATCGGTGACCAGGATGCCGGCCGGAAGTACACCCCGGGCAGATTCCGGGCGTTCAGGCGCAAAGCCAATGCCTCGGGCTCGACCGCGTCGCCGCCGGCATAGAAGAACGGTTTGGTCGTCCCTACGCCACCGTTGACGCCGGCGTTGTCGACGAGTCCCGTACACAAGTACGGGAAGGTCGTTTGCCAGGTTGGAATGTTGGGCGAACTCGGTACCCATTGCAGGCCGGTGTCGGGCCAGATCATCGCCCGGGTATAGCCGCGCATTGGGATCACTCGCAGCTTCGCGCCGATGCCGAAACGTTCGTTGAAGAGCCGCGCGAGCTCGCCGACCGTCATGCCGTGGCGCATCGCGATCGGATAAAGTCCGATGAACGATGCTTCGTTCGGCTCGAGCACTGGCCCCTCGACCATCTCGCCGCCGACGGGATTCGGGCGATCGAGCACCCAGAACTCCTTGCCGTGCGCCGCGGCGCCCTGCATCGCGTACGCCATCGTCGAAATGAAGGTGTAAGCACGCGAGCCGACGTCTTGGATGTCGAAGAGCAGCACGTCGACGTCGTGCAGCATCTCCTCGCTTGGATGGCGTGTCGGTCCGTACAGGCTATACACGGGTAGACCGGTCGCTGCGTCGCTGTATGACGGCACGTACGCACCCGCGGTGCGGTCGCCGCGAAAGCCGTGCTCCGGCGCGTAGATCGCCGTCAACTGCATCGCGGGATTGCGGCGGATTGCATCGACGAGCGATTCGAGGCGGCCAGTAACGCCGGTTTGATTGGTGATGACGCCGATGCGCCGGGCGCCCAGCTCGCGCCAGGTTTGCGCGAGGAAGATCTCGTCGCCCAGCGAGATGCTAGCCGGCGGCACGGCGGCTGCCAGCAGCGGGAGCGCTCCCGCTAAACTAAGAAAAGCGCGGCGCCGCATCCGCCTCCAAAATGCCGGCTGCGCGAGCGCGCGCAAAAAGCTCGTTAACCGCGGCGATGCCGTCCTCACCGATGTCGTCGCTGTACTCGTTGACGTAGAGATCGATGTGCTTTCGCATGACTTCGTCGCTCATCTCAAAGGCGTGCTCTCGCACGAACGGCATGATCTCGCCGGGATTGGCTCGCGCGTAGCGCAAGCTCTCGCGAATCGCGGCGTCGATCGCGCGTGCGCGTTCATCGCCCAGATCGGTTCGCGCCAGAATCGCGCCGAGCGGGATCGGCATGCCCGTTACCGATTCCCACCAATCGCCGAGATCGGCGACGCTTACGAGACCGGCGTCGGGATACGTGAAGCGCGATTCGTGAATGATCAATCCGGCGTCGACCTCGCCGCGCGCGACCGCAGGGATGATCGCATCGAAACGCATCTGCGTCGTGCGCGGACGCACGCCGAGCGCGAGCTGCAACAGCATGAATGCGGTCGTACGTTCGCCGGGAATCGCCACGTGGAGATCTGCAATCGCGTCGAGCGTTGCGGCAACGCCCGGGCGCGTAACGACCAGCGGTCCGCAGCCGCGTCCGAGTGCGCCCCCCGAACGCAGAATGCGATAGCGATCCATCAAGTACGGGATGGCGCCGTAGCTCACTTTGGTAAGCTCGTGTTCGCCGCGTTCGGCGGCCGCATTGAGCTCCTCGATGTCGGCGAAGTGGACCCGCACTGCCGGCGCATCTTCGAGTAGCCGATTGGTCAAGGCGGCGAAGATGTACGTATCGTTGGGGCAGGGTGAGTAGGCGAGCGTGTGGGTGCGAACGGAGCTAGTCGGCATGGGTGGGCAACGTGTGGAGAAGATCGAGCGTTGCGTTGAGCACGCGGCGCAGTCCCGTAACGCCGGCGGCGAAGTCCCACTCGCCGCTCGCACGATCGCCGACGACATTCGAGATGCCGCGGACCTCGATCGCCGGGACGTTCCCCAGTTGTGCAGCGCGCATGACAGCGAAGCCCTCCATTGTTTCGATCTCGGCGCCGCGCGCGCGCAAACGCTGCGCGGTTGCGTCGGTTGCGGTCACGTGCGTAACGGTGATCCCGCGAACGAGCGGAAATCCGAGTGCCGTGATCGCCTCGATCAAATGCGAGTCGGCGGGAACGCGATCGGCAATCAGGTTGCCGGGCGGAAGAACGAGCGGAGCGCCGGTCTCCTGTTGCATCTCAAGGAGTTCTTCGCCCACGACGACGCCGTCGCCGACGTGCGCGACGCCGCGGAAAGCACCGGCAATACCCGCGTTGACGACGACGTCGTAACGCTGTACGGCTAGCGCACGTGCCACCCGCACCGCGGCATCGACGGGGCCAAGGCCGGAAACCAGCGTTTCGACACCAGCTCGGGGGCCGAGCCATTCGAGTTCTTGCGCAACCGCGCACACCAGAAGAATCATCTAGCTCCGATCATCTTATGCGTCTGGAGAGATAGCCGAAAGCGCTCCGGATGTGCCTTGGCATATTCGAGCGCAATCTCCACGTTCTTGGGTTTGTTGCCTTCGGGCTGGAGCAAAACCACCGGTTTGTCGGCGAAAAGCGCGAGGTGCTCCTCGGGAACGCGCTCGTCGACGATCAGTTTTGCCTCGTTCGCGCGCCGCGCCATCCGCGGATCGACCCGCTCTTTCGGCGAGACGCATAGCCACACGTCGTCCGGCAGTTCAGTAAAGATCGTGCCGTTCGATTCGATGTGTACGCGGCGCCCGTCGCGCCGTAACGCGTCGATCAGTGCGGGCGTGTCGGTTTGGGCCAGCGGTTCGCCGCCGGTGAGAATCACCATCGGGCAGTCGCCGCCCTCGGCGCGAACCGCGCGCACCACCTCGTCAACGTTCGCCAAGAACTTCAAGGAGTAATCGGTGTCGCAAAAATCACAGGCGAGATTGCAGCCGGCCAGACGCACGAATACCGCCGGCGTCCCGCTCCACGTACCTTCGCCCTGAATGCTGTAAAAGATCTCGGCTAGCTGTAACATCGGGGAGATGCCCGTCACGCCCCGGGTCCGAAATCGGTGCGGCGCAGTACGGCGCAGCTGGTCGGCGTTTCCCAGAGCACGAGTTCGTCGAGCCCGGTAAGCCGCGAATCGAGCCGCCGCCAGATCCACATCACGATCTGCTCGGCGGTAGGATTTTCCAGGAAATCGTTGAGATTTTGGTGATCGAGTACGTCGATCGCCTCGGCTCGCACGACCGTCTTAATGGTGTCGAAATCGGCGATCATACCACGCGCAGGGCCCTGCGATTGTAAAGGTCCGCGCACGGCGACCTCGAGCCGGTAGGAGTGGCCATGCAAGCGGGCACATTTGCCGGGATGATGTGGAAGTACGTGAGCCGCTTCAAAGCGGAAGTGCTTTCGAATTTGCATAAGAGAGCTTCGATCGGGTGGTTCGCGCCCGCGGGGAGCGAGTCCGTTGTCTTTACGTATTAACCGCGAAGAACTGGTGGTCTGCGCCGTTACCGGCGAGATCGCTCCAATGCTTCTGAACTCCGGGCTGTACGACGTCAGTTTTGACGGCCGTCCGTTTATCGTTCCGTCCGTTGGCGGCATCACGCCGAACGTGCGCGTCGGCAATTCGGCGTTCGCGTTTATGGCCGATCACATCGAGCCGGCGGTCTCGGTGAAGCATCCCGACGACCGTCTGAACACCACGCTCAACGTGCTTTCGTGCATCGGTAATGAAGCCGTCGTCTCGTCGGGTGACGCCAAAGGCGATCGCGGCCGCGTGACCGGCAAGCACGGCGGCGTCGAACACGTGATGCTCGACTTCACGCCCGAGGTCATGCGCCACATGACGATCGGCGACAAAGTCACGGTGTGGTCGTGCGGACTCGGCTTGCGCTTTCTTGACCTTCCCGAGATTCGTGCCTTCAATCTCGATCCGGATTTGCTGGCGCACATGGGGATGGAGATCCACGATGGGCGGCTGCGCGTGCGCGTCGCGCGCATCGCGCCGGCCGCGGTCATGGGCTCGGGCCTCGGGCGCTCGACCGTGGTGCGAGGCGATTACGACATTCAAACGTTCGACGACGAATTAACGGAAAAGTACGGTCTGCGCGAGTTGCGATTGGGCGACGTCGTTGCCATTAGCGACGCCGACAATTCGTACGGGCGCATCTACCGCAGTGGCGCTATCTCGGTCGGCATCGTCGTGCATGGCGGCTCGTTTGTGGCCGGTCACGGTCCCGGCGTGACGACGATTCTCACGTCGGTCAAGGGCGAGATCGACGTGGAAGTCGACGACCAGGCGAACCTCGCCAACTATTTCAAGGTCCATACAAACGCGCCGATCGCGTCCCACTGATACGGCCGTGTCCCGTCCCAGTCGAAGAAGCACACGCCGATCGCGCCGGCGGCCTTGCTCGCCTCTAAGCTCGCGCTGATCTCCGCGGCAGGCGGGTAGCCGTTGCGATCGTCCGGCGCCGTTTCGCCGCCGATCGAAACCGGCATCGTTCGTCCGGCCTGCTCCAGCACGGTCGTATACGAGCGCCGCACCAATTCGCGCACGACGTCCGGAGAAAACGTGACGTGGCGCGCCAGCATGCGCCAATACGTCATCGGCTGTAAGACGTCGGCATATCGCGCGATTTCACGATACGGATACATGGTATTATCGAGATGTTCGAGCGCTGGATCTTCGACCGTCGCGACGATCAGATAGCGCGGGCCCACTGCCTCGCGCAAGTAGTACTCGTACGTCCACAGTGCGGCGAGCCCGTGGGGATCGCCTCCAAGAAAATCGCCGCCGCGTTCGAGGTCGAGCGCAATCCCGCGTAACGGCGTCCCGTGCGCCGTTCGATAGTCGATCGTGCGCATCGAAGCCGAGAGGTCTTCGAAGGTAACCTCGCGCGGAACGGTCCAGCCGATGGGCACGATGCCGCGGGCGGCTAAGCCGTCGATAATTGCGTCGATCGTCGGTTTTGCACCCGCTGTGATGAGCCATTGCGCACCATACGCCGTGCGCAGCTCAACGTAATGCAATCCAGCCTTGACCGCTTGTTCGACGATCGCGTTTGGGTCCAGTTTAGCGTAGTAATTGTCGTCGAGCGGATTGAGCGACCAGTACAGCCACATGCCTTTGGCGGCGGCGTCGTCAATGCTCGTCGCGACCAAGGGCCCCGGAATGGTCACCGGAAGTTTTGCGACGTGGCTGCCCTGCGTGACGACGTACTCGTAGTGCGCACCCGCGTGCACGGATGCATCGCGGTACGTAGAGGAGCCTGCCGATAGCGTTGCGATCGTTACCCGCTGTTTGCGGTAATCGATGCGAACCAGGTGTACGGAGCCCGGAGCCCGGGGAAACCAGCCGATTTGCACCATGCGCGGACCGAGCGCTTCGGCGATGACGCGCGGCTGTGTCCAGGTGCGCGTATCCGAACGTACGACAACGGTTCCGAGTGCGGGCATGTTGGCGTGAATGGTGGCAACGATTGGGCCGTCGGTATTGACCAGCACGATGGCAGCGGGCGAGCCGTAGCGCATACGATTCTGCCACTGCACGTGCCCGCGGTCGGCCTTCCAGTCGAGATCGCTGTTGGCTAGAATCGTCGTCGGTTGATTTTGCGCGTCGAGGAAATGCGCAACCAAGAGCAAGCGTGCGTTGCCGTCGGGATCAAACCCTTGCACCCGTTGTTCCACGGTGAAATGCGTTGCGGGATTGCCTACGTAAACGGGCACGTCGGGTGTGACTGAGGGCGAGGGCGCCGGCTGGACGGTAGCTTGTGCCACCAGCATCGTGAGCGCCGCGACGGTCGCGTTGATCATGCCGAAGTGCGCGCGATCGCGGATTCGAGAGCGAACGACGCGTGATGACGTGCTCGATAGCGTGCGAATCGCCATACGCGCTGGTCAACCGGACCATACACGGCGAGAAACTCGTCATGAAAGGCGGCGGGCACCATCATGTGAACGACGGAAAGGTCGGCGGCCGCAAGGCCATCGTGCACATCGCCCCAATCGATGACGCCGCACAGACGGTTGCGTTGATCGAGCAAGAGATGGCTGGCGTAGAGATCACCGTGCACGACGCACAGCGGTCCCTCGAGCGGCGGCTCGTCGACCTTGAGTCGCGCGGGATCGAGTTTCCCGATCGTATCGTAAGGAAGTCCCGCATCCCGTAGCGGTTGCGCGTCGATAGCATGCAGTGCGCGCAGGAAGCGCGCGAGATCGGTCGCGAGGTGACGCCGGTCCTCGTCGGAGAGGTCGCGTGAAGATGCGCTGACGCCAAGCAGAATTTCATAGCCGCCGAAGTGCCAAGGATACTCGGCACTCGGTTCGCCGGCGTAGATCGGCGCCGGTATCGGGTACGGCACCTGCGATGCGATGAGGGGCAACGCCGCGAGCTCCGTGCGCATCAGCGGTGCAGCGATCGCGCGTTGCGGAAAGCGAAAGACGAGGTGTTCGTCGACAAGAAATGCGGCGTTATCCCAACCCGAGCCGATGGCGCGCACCGGCGCATCGGCGAGCGGTGGAAATTGCGCGGCAATCAATCGCCGCGCGAACAGCGCATCGATCTCGATTTCTGGTTCCCACGGCTTTTTGTCAGCCACCGAGTGCCTGGGTGAGGTCTGCGACGAGGTCTTCGGCGCGTTCGATGCCGATCGAGAGTCGCAAGAGCGAGGGAATGATTCCCATCGCGCGCGCATCAGCCGACGTGCTGGAACTGGGCCACATCGCTGCCGGCTGCGCAACCAGCGATTCAACGCCGCCGAGGCTCGCTGCGGAATGAAAGAGCTGCAAACGGTCGATCACGCTGCGTGCATCGTCGAACGTTCCGTCGATCTCGATGCTGACCAAGCCGCCGAACCCGCGCATCTGCGCTTTGGCGACCGCGTGCCCCGGGTGCGAGTCGAGACCAGGATAGTACACGCGCGTCACGCGTGGGTGCGCTTCCATCGCACGAGCGACGGCGAGCGCGTTGTGGTTGTGGCGATCGACGCGCATTTCGAGCGTTCGTAGACCACGCAAGAGCAGCCACGCTTCGAACGGCCCAAGCGTCGACCCCAGAATGTGATGGGTGTCCCAAATCCGCGCGATGAGCTCGCGCGACGCGACGACCGCACCCGCGATGAGATCGGAGTGGCCCCCGAGATACTTCGTCGCGCTGTGCAGCACGACGTCGACGCCAAGCTCGAGCGGACGTTGATTGACCGGCGTCGCGATCGTGCTGTCGATGCTTACCAACGCGCCCGCGTCATGGGCGATACGCGATACCGCGGCGATGTCGGTGATGCCGAGGAGCGGGTTGCTCGGCGACTCGAGCATTACCAGGCGCGTGTTTGGCCGCATCGCCGCAGCGAAGGCTTGGGTGTCGTGTTGATCGACGAACGTCACTTCGACGCCAAAGCGGGAGAGAATCCGGCTCACGAGCGCGCGTGCGCCGTCGTAGATCATGCGCTGCGCGACGACGTGGGCGCCGGCAGCGGTAAGGGCGACGACGGTCGAGCTGATCGCACCCATGCCCGAGGCGCTGACCATCGCCGCTTCGCCGCCTTCGATCGCCGCGAGAATCCGTTCGACCGCACCGTGATTCGGATTGCCGTAGCGGGTGTAGAAGCGCTCGAAGTTCGGCGTTTGCGCGGCAGCCGCCATCGCATCTGCGTCCGCGAAAACGAAGGTAGAGGTCTGATAGATCGGCGGGGTTACCGACGATCCCGTTGCGCCGGTGCGATCGCCGTGAACGAGGGTTGTTTCGATACCGATGTCGGGAGGCTGCATCCCGCGCTTATTCGCGCTTGATGGCAATCGCGCCCGTCTTGATCGAGAGCTCGACGCGCGCATCTCCTTTCCCGATCGAACCGGTCGCGCTCGAGCTGACCATGTTCCGCGCAACACTCAGCGGGAAGTTCGCGCTGATCGCCCCGATGGACGTCGATGCAGAAAATGCGGCACTGCTGGCTGCCGGGATATCGAACCCAATGGCACCGACGCCGACGCTGATCTTCACGTTTTGCGCACCTCCGAGTGCGGCCATCGTGGTAGCGATCGCGCCGGTAGCCGTCGACTCATGCACGTCCGCGGTGAACCCCTTGCTTTCGATCGCGCCGATACTCTGCTCGAGATCGAGATTCGCGGCTGCCGGCGCGTGAATCGTGTAGTCGACGCGGCAGTTTGAAACGCCGGATGGGAAGTGCGAGGTAACGACCAGCGTCGAGCCTTGTTGCTCGACCGAGATGGCGATCGCATGTACGTCGTCAAGGCTAGCCCCGCGCTTTTCGGCGTCGATTTCGACGCCCGGTTTATCCCAGGCATCGATCTCGATCTCGCCGACGGCGTTGTGGACTTCGACGGTAGCTGGGGCCTTGCCGATCGCGGCGTGATAGGATTCGCTGATCCGATCCTGGTCGAACGCACAGCCGGCCGCCGGAAGGACGGCCAGCGACGTGAGGATCGCATAAACGGGCCAAACGCGCAGGTATCTCATGCCTAAGGTACGTTTGACAGGGTGCCGGGTTTCGCCTAATATATAACCAGATGGTTAACAATGGTGCAGGGCTCGATGCGGTCTTCGCGGCCCTCTCGGACCCAACGCGGCGGCGGATCGTCGAGCGCCTGGCGCGCGGCGGCCTTACGGTCGGCGAGATTGCATCGGAATTTTCGGTGTCGCAGCCGGCGATCTCTAAGCATATCAAGGTGCTGGAGCGTTCAGGGTTACTCGAGCGCGAGATCGACGGCCGCGTGCATCATTGCCGCCTCGAGCCCGAGGCGATGCAAGCCGCATCGACCTGGATCGAGGAACAGCGCCGCTACTGGAGCGCCGCCTTCGAACGTCTCGATGCCTACTTCGAGCGCAATACTGAAAGGAAGAAACGATCGTGAACGATACCGCCGCGTCGCCGACGACGCTGATAATGAAGCACACGTTCAAGGCCACGCCGGAGCGTGTGTACGCGGCGTGGACCGATCCGCAAATTATGCGCGAGTTCATGTGCGTGCCCGGTAACGCGCGTGTTGAGATCGAGACCGACGTACGGCTTGGCGGAACCTTCCGCATCGTGATGGACCGGGAGGACGGCGAGCAGTTCATTGCCACTGGAACCTATCGAGAGCTCGTACCGAACGAACGCATCGTCTGTACGTGGTCGTGGGAAGAAGACGATCCCGCATTAGCGCGTGAGACCATCCTGACGCTGGAGTTTGCGCCGCGCGGCGCACAGACCGAACTCACGCTCACACACGAGAATTTCCGCGACGAGCAACAGCGCGACAATCACGCGCAGGGTTGGGGTGCGATGTTCGTGGGGCTGGAACGGGTGCTGTGATGGATATGGGCATGACGTCGTGGGTGTCGATGATGGCGGCAATGATGCTGCCGGGTGCGGCACCCGCCGTTTGGCGACGCGTCCGTGCGGGCGCGCCGGTACGGACCGTACCGCTCTTCGTGGGGGCCTATCTCGCCGTCTGGGCACTCGTGAGCGTCGCCGCCTATGTAGTGTACCGGCCGCACAGTACGCTGGCTGCCGGCGCGATCGCGATCGCCGCCGGTCTTTATGAAATCACGCCGCTCAAGCGTTACTTTCGGCGGCGCTGCAGCGAGAGCGGGCACTCGGGATTCACGTTTGGATTCTATTGTTTCGGCTCGTGTGCGTTGCTGATGCTCATGCAGACGGCGCTGGGGGTCATGAGCGTTGCTTGGATGGCCGCGATCGCCGCCATCGTGCTCGCTCAAAAATTGTTGCCGCCCAAAGCGGTCATCGACATGCCGCTGGCGCTTGCGATCGTGGTCGTGGGAATGCTACTCATTGTCACGCCCTTGTCGGTTCTTGGGCTCATCCCGCCGATGTGCGGATCATGAAGACGCCGCCGATCGTCCCGGCGCAAGAGTGGCAGGCTGCGCTCGCCCAGATGCTCGTGAAGGAGAAGGAGCTGACTCGCGCGCGCGACGCATTGGCGGCTCAGCGCCGTCGCATGCCGTGGCTCGCGGTGGAAAAGGCGTATGAATTCGAGGGTCCCAACGGGAAGGCGAGTTTGCTCGACTTGTTCGAGGGCCGTCGTCAGCTCGTCGTGTATCGCGCCTTCTTCGAACCCGGCGTGAAAGGCTGGCCCGACCACGCCTGCGTCGGCTGTTCGTTGATGGCCGACCAGATCGCCGATGTCAGCCACTTGCACGCCCGGGACACGAGCTTCGTTTACGCGTCGCGGGCGCCGCAACCCGACATCGAGCGGCTCAAAACTCAGATGGGCTGGAGCATCCCGTGGTATACGATCACCGACAGCTTCGACGCGGACTTCGGCGTCGATGAATGGCACGGCACGAACGCCTTCATCCGTGACGGCGACCGGGTGTTCCGGACGTACTTCATCAACGAGCGCGGCGACGAAGCGATGGGAAGCACTTGGAGCTATCTCGACATGACCGCGCTCGGACGCCAAGAGACATGGGAAGACTCGCCCGAGGGCTATCCCCAAAGTCCACCGTACGAGTGGTGGAACTGGCACGACCGATACGGCAAGAGCGAGGGGCCGTTCAGCCGTTAGGCCTAGGGTTTTTCGAAGGCGACGATTTGGTTGTCGTCGCGATGGCTCGTCCAGAACTTCGTGCCGTCGTAGGCCAGGCCGCGCGCGTCGAATGGAATCGAGGCGAGTACCGTAATCTCGGGCGCTTCGTTGTGCGCGTCGACTTTCCAGAACTCGAGGTTCTCGAACTCTTCGTCACCGGTAATCAGGTAGAAAACGCCGTCGGCGATCGTCATGCCGACGGGCGTTCGCGCGAGCGGAATCTCGCGCACGACGTTCCCTTGCGCGTCGAGCGCAAGAATCTTGCGATAGTGCGCTTGCGAGAGGAAGAGGGTGTCGCCGTCGAAGGCGACGTGCGCCCCAGTGAGATCGGGGCAGGCTACGCGGTCGCTCTTGAACCCGTGACCGGGAATGAAGCGATAGATATAGCGGTCGTTCTGCTTTTCACCGAGCCCAATGACCACCCGGATTTCGTCGCCAACCATCGCCATGCCGAATGGACCGCCCGGCGCTTGGGATTCCTCGCCGACCGTCCACTTTCTCGTGTCGATCGCGTAGACGCGGTCGGTCTCACGGCTGGCCATCCAGAGCGTGTCGCCGTCGCAGGCCAGTCCTAGCGGGAGCGGCGCGGGTGAAGGCAGGCGTAGCAGTTCTTTGATCGCGTGGGTCGTCGCCATTGTTTAGAGTGCTCCGTCAGGCGTCATGCGTTCGAGGCGTTTCTTGAGATCGGCGAGCCAGCCGCTCGCTACGTAACCGTCGACCACGCGATGATCGAGCGAGAGACACGAGTTCATCGCGTAACGCGGCGCGAATGAGTCGTCGTCGCGCACGAGCAGTTTTTTCTCGACCGTCTCCATGGTAACGATGGCGGCTTGGCCGGCGTTGATAATCGGCGCCGAGGCCCACGAACCGTTGGCCCCGTTGTTGTTTACGGTGAAAGTGCCGCCCGCCAAATCGTCGGCGCCGAGTTTGCCGCGACGCGCTTTGTCGATCAGCTCGCCCGCGGCAATCGCCAGGCCCTTGATCGAGAGTTTGTCGGCGCCGCGAATCACCGGTACGACGAGCGTCGCCGGCAGTCCGATCGCGATGCCGATGTTCACGTCTTTGTTGACGTAGATCCCCTCGGCCGTGAACTTCGAATTCATCAGCGGAAACGCGGCGAGCGATTCTACCACCGCGCGAATGAAGAAGGGCAGCAGCGTGAGCTTGTAGCCGGTCTCGCGCTCGAAGCGGTCTTTTTCGCGCGCGCGCCATTTCCACACATTGGTAACGTCGATCGAAGTCATCGTCCACGCGTGCGGCGCCGTGCGAATCGACTCGACCATGCGCTCGGCAATAATGCGCCGTGCTTGGGTGAGCGGAACGAGCGTGCCTGGAATCGGATCGGCGTAGGTCGATGTACCTGATGCAGGCGGCGCCGCCGGCGCTGCGGTGGGCGGGGGTGCGGCCGCAAAATTCGTGCCGACCGCGATGGCTTGACCGACGGCGGCGGCCGGACCCATCCGTGCTGCCGTCAGCACGTCGTCGGCGGTCACGCGGCCATTCGAGCCGGTGCCGCGTAGCGCGCGAATGTCGATGTGGTGCTCGCGCGCGAGCTTGCGCACCGCAGGCGATGCCTTACGCAACGCGTCTTGCGCCAACGCATCGGCTTCGGGTTCGAGACCACCCGGTGCGCCGTACGAACTGGGGATCACGTTCTCGGTGCGCGCGTGTCCGTTACCCTGTCCTTTGGGTTCGAGCTGCGGAATATTGAAACCCGGCACCGGATCTTCTTGAACGCTATTCGCCATTTCAGTATACGTTCGCGGTGCATCTGCTACAGATTCAGCTTTAGCTGAATCCACCTCGTCGATCACCGCAATGGCGGTACCGACCGGCACGGTATCGCCTTCTTTGACGAGCACCTCTTTGATGATGCCGGTAACCGGCGAGGGCACTTCCGCGTTCACTTTGTCGGTCGAGACTTCGAGGAACGCCTCGTACTTCTCAACCGGGTCGCCGACTTTCTTGAGCCACTGCGCGACCGTGCCTTCTGTAACGGTCTCGCCGAGCTGGGGCATCGTAATGGTCGTAGGCATGATTAGAACTTCACCAACTCCCGCATCGCATCAGCCATTTGTGCCGGCGAGGACATGAACTCATGTTCGAGCGTCTCGGCGTAACCCATAGCCGGAACGTCGGGCCCGCACAGGCGCCGAATCGGCGCGTCGAGCGCAAAGAGCGCGTTCTCGGCAACCATCGCCGAAATCTCGGCGCCGATACCGCCGAACTTGTTGTCTTCGTGGATGATCAGCAGCTTACGCGTCTTCTCGACACTGTTCAGAATCGCCATCTTGTCCATCGGACGAATCGAGCGCAAATCGATCACCTCGACGGACAAACCCTCGTTCTCGAGCGTGCGCGCGGCTTCGAGCGCCCAGTGCACGTAAAGACCGTAGGAGACCACGGTGAGTTGCGTGCCTGCTTTCACGACGTTCGCCTTGCCGATCGGAATTGTGTAGTGACCCTCGGGCACCTCGCCCTTGATCAAACGATAGGTCTTTTTGTGCTCGAGGAAGAGCACCGGATCGGGATCGTCGATAGCGGCATTGAGAAGGCCTTTAACGTCGGCCGGGAACGCCGGTGCGACGATCTTGAGACCGGGCACGTGATAGAAGAGCGCTTCGATCGAAACCGAGTGAGAAAGTGCGCCGCGCACGCCGCCGCCGTACGGCGTGCGGATGACGAGGGGACAGGTATATTCGCCGTTGCTGCGATAGCGTGTCTTTGCAGCCTCACCGACGATTTGATTGAACGCCGGATAGATGAAGTCGGCAAACTGAATCTCGGCGATCGGGCGTAGCCCTTCCATCGCCATACCGATCGCAATGCCGACGATCGACGCCTCGGCGATCGGCGTGTCGATGATGCGCTGCGGTCCGAACTCATTGATGAAGTCCTTGGTGATCAAGAACACGTTGCCGCGCGCGCCGACGTCCTCGCCTAAGACAATGACACGATCATCGCTCTTGAGCGCTTCGTACAGCGTCTCGCGAACGGCTTCGACGTTGTTGAGAACCTTTGAACCGGCGGTCACTGCCACGGTTGCCATGCTCCTTCGTAGAGGTTGGTATAGAGGTCGGACGATGCGGGGAACGGCATGGTCTCGGCCTTGTCGGTGGCCTCGTTCGTCTCGCGCAGCACGTCTTTCTTGAGCGACGCGATATCGGCTTCGCTTACGACGCCGGCCTCGAGCAAAGCGCTTTCGAATAGCGGCACCGGATCGTTTTTGCGGTGTTGGCTGACTTCATCGCGGGTGCGATAGGTCATATCGTTGTCGTCGGTCGAGTGCGCGAGGAACCGGTAGCACATGCCTTCGAGGAGGGTCGGGCCGCCCCCGGAGCGCGCGCGATCGAGCGCTTCGCTCACCGCCGCGTACGTCTCGATCGGATCGAAACCGTTGAAGCGCTTGCCCGGCATGCCGTAGCCCGCAGCGCGCTTCCAAATCTCCGGTTGCGCCATCTGCTTATCGAGCGGTGTCGAGATTGCCCACTCGTTGTTCTCGACTAGCATCACCAGCGGCAGCTTATGAACCGACGCGAAGTTCATCGATTCGTGCCACTCGCCTTCGCTCGTCGTGCCGTCACCGCAGGTCACTAAGACGGCGCGTCCCTTCTCGCTGCGATAGACGATCGAGTACGCCGCACCGACCGCGTGCGGAATGTGCGCTGCGAGAATCGACGAGAACGACATCAAGCCCAGCGACTTGGAATTGTAGTGGTTTGGAAATTGGCGGCCGCCGTTGTGATCTGCGGCGCGGGCGAAGATCGAGAGCATGATCTCGTACGGCGTGAGGCCGACCCCCAGCGCAAGTCCCAAGTCGCGATAGTACGGGGCGAGGATGTCTTTGCCGCGAGCGAAGGCCATGGCTGCGCCGGCTTGCAATGCTTCGTGCCCTTCGCTGCCAAGTGCGAACGGGACTTTGCCCTGTCGATTGAGTTGAAAGCCGCGATTATCGAGCTGGCGTTGCAGGAGCATATTGCGAAGCATCTGCCGCAGCTGGTCGTCGCTGAGTCCGCGACGATCCAGGCTCTTGGCCTTCGTGTCGGTTTTTGCCATCGGTTACTTCCCTAGGAGAGATTTGGCGCGGGGCCCGGGAGTTGATAGTGCGAGCGGCCGAGGGGAAATCCTCTCCCGCAGGGGCCGCTTGGCGAGCGAGTAAGTACCTCGCCCGTGGGCTCGGGTGCGAACGAAGGTGGGGCTCCCTCGGACTCGGTAGAAAGAACCATGATCACGTCGTCGACGATCGAAGTGCCGGTCGAGGAGTTGGTGCGCTACCGCCGGCACTTTCACGCCAATCCCGAACTATCGCTCGTAGAAGTCGAGACTGCCGAATTTATCGAACGGGAGTTGCGCGCGTGCGACTTCGACGAGATTCGCACGGGCATCGGTAAGACCGGGATTCTCGCGACGCTGCGGGGCGGCCGCCCGGGACCGGTGACGCTACTCCGAGCAGACATGGACGGCTTACCGATGGACGAAGCCGCCGATGTGCCGTACCGTTCGTTGCGCAAAGGCGCGATGCACGCGTGCGGTCACGACGGGCACATCGCGATTCTCCTCAGCGCAGCGCGGGCGTTGTCGCAACACCGCGAGCTCGTTGCCGGCACGATCGTGTTCTGCTTTCAGCCCGGCGAAGAAGGATTCGCCGGCAACAAATTGATGATTGACGACGGCGCGCTCGAGAACCCGCGCGTCGACCGGTGTTTTGCGCTGCATTTGTATAGCGGGCTCGAAGTCGGCAAGGTCGGCATTCGCGACGGGGCGTTCTTCGCGTCGTCGGACCGCTTCACGCTGACGCTCAAAGGGCGCGGCGGTCACGGCGCGATGCCGCAGGTCACCGTCGATCCCATTGTCGGCGCATCGCAACTGGTGACGATGTTGCAGACGATTGCCAGCCGAGAGATCGCGCCGAAGGATCCGGTGGTCGTCACCGTGGGCACGATGCACGCCGGCACCACCTTCAACGTGATTCCCGACGACGCCGAGCTAAGCGGTACGACGCGAGCTTTCAGCGATGAGGTGCGGCGATCGATTCCCGAACGCATGGAGCGCATGATCGAGGGCGTCTGCGACGCGCTGCGACTTGACTACGACTTCGAATACATCTGGAACTATCCACCGACGGTCAACGATCGCGCGATGAACGACGTCGTCCGCGCGGCCGCGGCGCACGCGATCGGCGCCCAGAATGTGGTCGATCCCCACGACGTGGTAATGTGGGCCGAGGATATGTCGTACATGATGGAGCTACGCCCCGGCGCCTATTTCGTGGTCGGCGTGCGCGGCCCGGCGCTCGGCATCGAACCGCAACATTCATCGCGGTACGACATCGACGAACGTGCTTTGGAGGTAGGCTTCAAAATGATGGTGGAGCTCGCGCTCATCGGTTAGGGCTTCGCGTCGATGATCAGGCGCATGGCGACAAAGTCGAACGTCACGGCTGTCTTGCGGAAGAACTCGTGCGAGACGGTTCCGGTCACAATAAACGGAAAGATCCCATACTGATCCCCGTGCTCGAAGTAAACGCCTGAAAGATCGTCGGCGGTATATCCGTCGACCGTGGCGCTCGCCGTGAACGGCAGCACGGTAACCGAGCCGCCTGGCCCCATGCCGCCGTGTGGGCGGGAAGCGTTGGGGGTGATGTGCGCGGCGTCGAGCGCGGCTTTGGTGAGTTGCACGCCGAACGTGCCGCCGGTGTCGACGTTGAAGAGGCCGACCGGCCCATCGTCCACGCGTCCTTGCACGAAAACGAAGTGGTCGCCGACGAGCCACATCGGCACGATCGTGGCGCTGCGCGTAGCAGCGCGTTGTTCGAAAGCCGCCGACGCGTCGCGGTCTTGCAGGATGAGCCGTCCGCCCGGGTAGTCGAGCGTCGTAAGAAAGTGCGCAAAGAGCCCGGTTCCGAGCACGCCGTCGACGCGGAGCGCGCCCATTGTCGCGCCGCCAAGCGAGACGACCGTCGCCGGCACGTTTGCGATCGTCCAATTGCCGAGTTCCAGGCGATCGACCGTGGCTTGCTCGATCACCGCGTGTTTGCCGCCGGCGAACGTTCCTTGTGTCGCATCGCCGCTCGCGATGCCAAGCGATTGCGCGTACCCGGCATCGAGTGTGATGCTCGGCGAGCCGGTGTCGATGAGAAAGTGCGCGTCGTGGCCGTTCACTTGCACCGTGACCATCGGGAGCGGATCGGTCTGGAGGAATGGGATGATGGCAGGTCCGCGGTGTGGGCCGACACGGTCGATGCTGCCGTTGGTGCGCGCGTCAATCGTGCGCTGATCCGCCGTGACTCGCGGATCGTTGGGCGCGATACCCTCCGCGACGGTCAGCCACGCCTCGGCGTTGTTGATATCGTTGGCGTAGATCGCTAGGCGCGTGAGTCCCAAGGCCGCATCCAGATCGCGGGGATTGGTTTGGACCGCTTCGGCGTAGGCACGTTGAGCCGCCGCAAAGTTTCCGGCTTTGAAAGCGACGTCGCCGTCGATCGTGGCGCCGAGGATCAACGCGGCGAGCACGTTTTACCGATCGCCGCGAAGGAATTTCTGCAAAAACTCTGAGCCCGATTTCATCGCCGACTCGAGGTTGTCAAGGGCGGCCTTGGTCTGATCGTTGGTGGCGTCGGCGCTACGGCGCGCCTCTTCCACGAGCGTCTCGCGCAACTTGTCGCTCTCGCCGAGCGCCTGCGCAATTTTGGCTTGCAGTTCGCGTGCTTGTTCCATGGCCTTGGTCATAAAGTCGTCGCTGCTCATGATGCATCCTCGCTTTCGGTAACGGTGAGGACCCAGCGGATCGCCCGCGCATATTGGTCCAGCTCGCGAAGCGCCCGGTCGAATGCCCGGTAGGCGGCGTCCTCGCTCCACCGTTTACCAGTACTGCGGGACAAATGTTTCCCGAAGGCGAGGGCCGCCTCGAGTTGCCGTTCGATGGCCGGCCACTCATCACGAAGCGCTCGCTCGGAGGCGTCGCTCAACCGGTCGATCACCGGTGGTGCCGGACGGGCGGGGTCGTGCATCGCGCATTCGAGCCGCACCAGCGCGTACTCGCTGCGCGCGGTGATGAACGAACCCAGGAGTTGCACCAGCCGAACGTCCATATATTCCATTATGTCCGATGTGCGACGCTATGTCATCGTAGGGAATGGCTTTGCCGGGACGACGGCCGCCGAACAATTACGAAAACATGACCCATCATGCGAAATCACGCTCTTCGGCGACGAACCCTACCCACTCTACAACCGCATCTCGCTCCCGCCGATGCTGCGCCGGCAGCTTCCCGAGGAGAAGGTGATGATGCGCGATTTTGCCGACCATGAGAAAAACCGCATCGTGCTCAAGCTGGGAACGCGGGTCGACGCCATCGACACCGAGGGACGCACGGTCGTCGCCGAGGGCGTCGAGTGTCCTTTTGATGCGCTGCTGATCGCAACCGGCGGACGCCCGAATCCGGCGCCGGCACCCGGCGGTACCGGCGCGAGCAACGTCTATAACTTCCAATACCTCGATGATACGCGCGCGATCTCCGAGCAAATCGACCGCTCCAAAAGCGCGGTTGCCATCGGTGGCTCATTCATCGCCTACGAATTAGCTGAAGCCTTCGCCGCGCGCAAGGTCGAGACGCATTGGATTATCCGCGGACCACACGTGTTGCATCGTCTTCTCGACGACGTGGCCGGCGAGTTCGTTGACGAAGCGGCGCACAACGACGGCGTGCACATGCACTACGGCGAAGAAGTTGAGGAGTTCGTGCGCTCCAACGGCATCGTAACCAAAGTACGCACCAAGAAAGGTCTCGAGATTCCGGCCGACTGCTACGGCGTGGGATTCGGCCTGACGATGAACACCGAGATCGTTGCAGGCACGCCAATCGGGGCGAGCAAGAATGGAATCCTATGCAACGACCATCTCGAAACCAGCGTGCCCGGCATCTATGCCGCCGGCGACATCGCCGATTTCTACGATCCGATTCTCGAGATGCGCTATCGCATGGGCACGTGGAACAACGCCGGCGCACACGGCAAGGTCGTCGCGCAAAACATGATGGGCGGCAGCGAGATCTACCACGATGTGCCGGAGTATTCGTCGCTGCTTTTCAAAGGTCAAACGATTACGCAGTTTGGTCTATCACCGGATCTGCAGCCGGAACTCGAGGTCGCGCGCAAGATCGATCGCGAGAAGAAGTGGTATCGAGCGCTCTTCTTTTGGCAAGATCGTTTGGTCGGCGGGATCATGCTCGGCAAAGGCAACCGCGCCGGTAAACGCAAGTATGTCGAGGCGATCAAGAGCAAAGAGCACTTTCCCAAACCGCAATGGGAACCTATGCTCGACTGGACTGCTTGATCCGCATACTAGAGGAGCATTATGATGCGAAAACCGGCGCGAAGAGACCAACCTGATCTTGGGGGCGTTGAAGCTTTTGCGCGGGTTTTTGCCGGTATTCCGAGACGCTATTTTGTCCCGTTCATGCACGTATACGGCTGGGGCTCCGGGATTCTCTTTGCGCTTTTTCTCGTTGGCGTACCCGGCTGGGCATCTTATAAATTAGTGTCGGCGAAAAGCACCCTGTGGGGAATATTGACCGCGGTTATCGCGGCCGTTTTCTTAATTTGGATTATCCGGTACGCAATTCGATTGCCGAAGCTTATACAGCAACGCTTGTATGACAAAGCGTTACGACAGCGGTAAGACGGCGAGTTTGACGGCCTCCACGAAATCATCGACGTCGGCTTCGGTCGTCGCCCAGTGCGTCATCCAGCGCACTTCGGGCAACGCCTCGTTGAAGAAGTAGAAGAAGAACTGCTTCTGCACGCGGGCAATAGCGTCGCGCGAGAGCGTGGCGAAGATCGCGTTGGCGCGCGCCGGCCGCGTGATCGTGACGCCGGGAACGTTGCTCACTCCGGCAAGGAGCCGCCGCGCCATCGCGTTGGCGTGTGACGCATAGCTTAGCCAGCGATCCTCGCTGAGCAGCGCATCGAACTGCGTCGAGATATAACGCATCTTCGAGGCGAGTTGCATGCCTTGTTTGCGAACGAAGAGCGCGACGTTTGCGCTCAAGGCGGGATCGAAAAAGCAGACGGCTTCGCCGCCCATCAAACCGTTTTTCGTTCCGCCGAAGCTGAGGATATCGACCCCGAGATCCTTCGTGATCGCACGCGGCGTACTGCCGAGCGCCGCTGCGGCGTTGGCGATGCGCGCGCCGTCGACGTGAACCAGCAGACCGCGGCCGTGTGCGAAGCTGCAAAGCTCGCGTAGTTCGTCAGGTTCGTAGAGGCCGCCGTATTCGGTCGTGTTCGAGACGCTAACGACCCGCGGCTGGGAAAAATGCTCGCCGTGACCGCCAAGCAGATAGGGTTCGAGATCGGCGACGCGCAGTTTTCCGTCGCTCGTCGCAATTGGAATGACTTTCGCTCCGGCGAAGCGCTCGAAGGCGCCGCATTCGTCGGTTTGAAGATGCGCGCTCGCAGGCGCGAGCACCGCTTCCCAGGGACGCGTGACGCAACTGAGGGCAACGACGTTCGCGCCCGTGCCGTTGAAGGTGAAATAGACGTCGGTCTCCTCACCGAAGTGTTGGCGAAAGCGCGCGATCGCGCGCGCCGTCCACGGGTCGTCGCCGTAGCCGACCGCGTCGCCCTCGTTGGCGGCGAGAATCGCGGCAAGTATCTCCGGCGCGATCGGCGCGTTGTTGTCGCTGGCGAAACTCCGCTGGATCATAGTTCCACCGTCGTTCCGCGATAGGCGGCGCCGGCCTTCCACCCGAACGCACCGGGCTCCGGCTTGTTGCTTTTCATGGTTGGGGATGTTTATGACGGTGCAAGAGCCCACCTACCAGGATATCGTGCAACGATGGAAAGCGTTGCGCGCGCGCGACGTACGCGTTCGCGAAGTTGCGTGCGTTGGCGCACCGCGTACATTGTTGTGTGCGGAGTACGGCGACCACGCGCTCCCGGCAATTCACCTTGCGGCGGGCGTGCACGGCGACGAGCCGGCCGGCCCGCACGCGTTGCTCGCATTAGTTGAGAACGACGAGCTCGACCCGCGCTTTTCGTATCGCATGTGGCCGTGCACGAATCCCAGCGGCTACGATGCGCGTACGCGCGAGAGCGTCGATGGACTCGATATCAATCGGACCTTCGGGCGCGGCGGCTCTTCGCCCGAAGCGCGCGCGATCATCACGGCTAACCGCGATCGAAAGTTCGAACTCGCGATCGATCTGCACGAAGACGACGAGGCAAGCGGGTTTTACTGTTACGAGTACGGCGCGGCCGGCCTCGGACCGGTAATGATCGGCGTGCTCGACGACGGCGGCACACCGATCGATCCGCGCGCCGTCCTTACGCCCGATCCCGACGAGGAAGCCGAGAAGATCGGCGGGCGTACGCTCACGCAGTTGCTCATGCGCAATGCGGCGCGGCTCGGGCTCACGCTGGAGACGCCCTCGGCCGTGCTGCCCTTCGTCGCGCGCGTTGCGGCGCACGTCGCGGCGGTGAGATTCGCGCTTCTCAGACTACGGTGAAATGATCAATTTGAAGAAACTCGAAGAAGTCGGGCATGGCGCAGCGTGATCAACTAGAAGTCGACGTGCTCTTCGTCGGCGCCGGACCGGCGTCGCTCGCGGGAGCGATTCGGCTCGGGCAACTTGCCAAGGAGGCAGGCCGCGAGCTCGAGATCCTCGTGATCGAGAAGGCCGCCGAGATCGGCAACCACGGTATTTCGGGGCTTGTGCTCGATCCGCGTTCGATTACCGAGTTGATGCCCGATTGGCTTGACCGCGGCGCGCCGGTGGACGCACCGGTCGGCCGCGACGAGTTGTGGTTCCTCACCCAGAGCGGCAAGATCAAAGCGCCGTTCACGCCGCCACCGCTCAACAATCACGGCAAGTACGTCTCGTCATTGCAGCGCCTCACCAAATGGATGGCGACGCAAGCCGAAGATCTCGGCGTGCAAGTGTTCGGCGAGTTTCCAGGACAGGAACTGCTATGGGACGGCGATCGCGTCATCGGTGTGCGCACCGGCGACAAAGGCGTCGATCACGACGGCAAGCCGAAAGCGAACTACGAGCCCGGCGCCGATTTGCTTGCGAAGATCGTGGTGCTCGGTGAGGGTCCGCGCGGCACGCTTGCCAAGCAGGCCATTCCGCGCCTCGGACTCGACGACGGGAAAGAGCCGCAGGTCTATGCTGCGGGTATCAAAGAGTTGTGGCAGTTGCCCGACGATCGTTTTCCGGCCGGCACGGTCATTCATACGTTGGGCTATCCGCTTCCGCCCGAAACCTTCGGCGGCGGCTTCATCTACGGTATGAAGGATCGCGTGCTCGACATCGGTCAGGTAACCGGGCTCGATTATAAGAATCCGACGACCGATCCGCACAACGAATTGCAGCGGATGAAAGAACATCCCGAGATTCGCAAGATGCTCGACGGCGCTAAGCTCATTCGCTACGGCGCCAAAGCCATTCCCGAAGGCGGCCTCTTTGCGATGATCAAGCCGTACGCCGACGGTTTGATGATCACCGGCGATTCGGCCGGATTTCTCAACGGCATGCGCCTCAAAGGCGTACATCTAGCGATGAAGTCGGGCATGATGGCGGCCGATACGGCGTGGGATGCGTTGCAAGCGGAGAAGTTCGACGCTGAACAGCTCTCCGTCTACGAGCAACGCTTCCGCGATTCGTGGGCCTACGAAGAGCTGCGTGGCGCGCGAAATTTTCATCAAGGGTTCGAACACGGCATGTGGGCCGGTATCTTCAACGCAGGGCTCGCGACATTTACCGGCGGCCGTGCGTTCGGGTTCATCGACAAACTGGATTCGAAGCCCGGCTACGAGCGGATGGAGAAGGCCGGTTACCGTCCCAAAGAGACGCCGCGCGCAAAGATCGACAACGTTCTCACGTTCGACAAGCTCACCGACGTCTATAACTCGGGCGCGATGCACGAAGAGAATCAGCCGAGCCATCTCCACGTGGCCGACACCAACATCTGCCGCGATCGCTGTACGGTGGAGTACGGAAATCCGTGTGCCTATTTCTGTCCGGCGGCCGTGTACGAGCCGATCTTCGAACGCGACGGTGACGAGGGCGCGGTGCACGGACGATTGCAGATCAACTTCACGAACTGCGTGCACTGCAAGACCTGCGATATCGCTGACCCGTACCAAATCATTACCTGGGTGCCGCCGCAGGGCGGCGAGGGCCCCGTTTACACCGGGATGTGAGTTCGTAACATGAGCACCACAGCCGGCGGCGACATTGTGGTCGTCGGTGGCGGGCTGATCGGTCTTTCAATCGCGTTTGAGCTCGCGGAGCGCGGCGCGGTGGTGCGCGTCTACGAACGCGGCGAACCCGGGCACGGTGCATCGTGGGCCGGTGCGGGGATGCTCGCGCCGTACGCCGAGCACATCGATGATGAAGCATTGCTCGAGTTATGCCGGGTCTCACTCGAACGCTATCCGGCATTCGTCGACCGCGTCGTAGAAGCAAGCGACGTGCGCGTCGATCTCGCGCTCGACGGCATCATCGAAGCCGCATTTACCGCCGAGCGTCTCGCAGCGCTCGAAGCATTTTGCGCGGCACTGAGCGCGCGCGGGGTCAAGGCCGAGCTTTTGGACCGCCATGGTGCGCTGCTGGCTGAGCCTGCACTCGGGAAGCATGTCGTCGGCGCGCTTCTCGTTGCGGAGCAAGGTTACGTCGACAATCGGCGTCTTGGGCGCGCGTTGCTGGCTGCTTGTGCGGCGCGTGGCGTTACCGTGCACGCGCCGGTGCGCGAACTCGCGATCGAATGCGACCAACGCCGCATCCTCGGCGTGCGCACCGAATTCGGCTTTGCGCCGGCCTCGTGCGTGATCAATGCTGCCGGGGCGTGGGCGGCGGGCGTCCCCGGGCTGCCCGTCGCAGCGCAACTGCCGGTGACGCCGGTCAAAGGGCAGATGCTTGCACTCGCGGCGCCGTCCGGCTTTTTGCACCGCGCGACTTGGGTGCCGGGTGCCTATCTCGTTCCGCGTACCGACGGCAGGCTGCTCGTCGGCGCGACGGTCGAAGATGCCGGATTCGACGAGCGCGTGACCGCAAATGCGGTTCGTCGCTTACTCGATGCGGCGCTGGACGCCGCCCCGTCACTCGGAGCGTTCACCGTCACTGAAACGTGGGCGGGTCTGCGTCCGGCAACCCCCGACGGTCGCCCCTTCATCGGTCCGACTGCGATCGACGGGCTGCTAGCCGCGACCGGCCACTATCGTAACGGCATCCTGCTTGCACCGGTCACCGCCGAACTGATTGCGAGTTTTGTCGAAACCGGCGACGCGACATCGATCGCCGCGTTCTCGCCTTTGAGGATGACGCCGGCCGCGAGCCGAATCATGCACGGGTGAAGGCCACCATCAACGGCGAAGCGCATGAGCTGCCCAGCGGTACGACCGTCGCAACGCTGCTCGGACAATTGGGCGTCACGCGGAACGGCATCGCCATCGCCAAGAACGAGCGCGTCGTGCGCCGCGCCGAGTACGAAACGAGTACGATCGAGGACGGCGACACGGTCGAAATTATCAGAGCCGTTGCCGGTGGATAGCTAAATACATGAACCAAGATGTTTTCAAAATCGGAAAGTACGAATTCAGCTCGCGGTTGATCGTCGGCACGGGAAAATATCCCTCGATGGAGGTTATGCAGGCCGCGCATGCAGCGAGTGGCGCGGAGATGGTCACCGTTGCGATCCGCCGGATCAATCTCGATGATGCCAGCGGCAAGACGCTGCTGGACTTCATCGATCGTTCAAAACTACGCATTCTCCCGAATACCGCTGGATGCTACAGCGCCAAAGATGCGGTGCTCACGGCGCAACTCGCCCGCGAATTGCTGGAAACCGATCTCATCAAACTCGAAGTCATCGGCGACGCACAAACGCTGCATCCGGATGCTCGCGGAACGCTTGAGGCAGCGGAACTACTCGTGAACGACGGCTTCGTCGTGCTCCCCTACGTCGGTGACGATCCGGTCGTTTGCAAGCAGCTCGAAGAGATCGGATGCGCCGCCGTAATGCCGCTTGCCGCGCCGATCGGAAGCGGCCTGGGCGTCTGCAATCCCTACACGATCTCGATCATCAAGGAACGGGCCAACGTGCCGGTCATCGTTGACGCCGGCGTCGGAACGGCGAGCGATGCGGCAATCGCGATGGAACTCGGCGTCGATGCGCTGCTGATGAACACCGGCATTGCCGCGGCGCGCGAGCCCGTGCGCATGGCTAGCGCGATGCGGCACGCGGTGATTGCCGGGCGCGAGGCCTTTCTTGCGGGACGAATGGAGAAGCGGCTCTACGCCAATGCTTCCAGCCCGATGCGCGATCTCATAGGAACCAAGCCGAGGTGATCGCCGATATTACGGTGCACGATCTTGCGCAGTGGCGCGAGAGCGGCAAGGACTTCGTCTTGCTTGACGTTCGCGATCCGGATGAGGTGGCCACCGTTCGCGTCGACGGCTCGGTATGGATTCCGATGCGCGAGATTCCGCAACGCATGGGTGAGCTCGACCCGGCGTTGCCGATCGCGGTGATGTGCCACCACGGGGGGCGCAGCGAACGGGTCGCCGAGTTTTTGGCATCCCGCGGTTTTACGAACGTCGTGAACGTCGCCGGCGGCATCGACGCCTACGCCGCGCAGATCGAACCCACGCTCGCGCGTTACTAGCGTCGATCCGCGACCACGAACCAGTGCACCGCGCCGTGCAGCGGCGCTTGTTGATGGGCCCACGTTCCGGCCACCTCGTCGACGCTGACCTCGCGCAGCGACTCGATCCTGAATCGCGGCGACAGTAACGCGCGTAAGCGAGCTTCGTCGAAATATGCGTGCGCGACGCCGGCCTCGTCGCCTTGCGCGGGAGCGTAGACGTGTGGCTCGATAGCGGCGCCGATTCCGTACCGCGCATCGCGCACGGACGCAAAGGTGGCAAAGAGGGACGCAGCCGGCTCCAGCGCATCGGCGATGTCATCGAGCTGCGCGGCGATCGAGGCCGGCGTACCGTGCAGGAGCGCGTGCGTCGTCAGGGCTGCTGCGCATGGCTGTTGCACGGGCAGCGTGCACGCCCGCAA
Organism: Vulcanimicrobiota bacterium; assembly: GCA_963837195.1. GTDB lineage: Bacteria > Vulcanimicrobiota > Vulcanimicrobiia > Vulcanimicrobiales > Vulcanimicrobiaceae > Aquilonibacter. The sequence continues at coordinate 935,242 of CAWIMO010000006.1, read as the reverse complement.
ACCGGCCGCGCGAAGCGCGCGCGTGTTGCGCCCGCTCCCGGCCCCGATCTCGAGCACGCACGCAGCAGCCCGTTCCCGCAGCCGCTCGATTAAGGCGAGGGCCAGGGGATGCGGCGGGCGAGGGACGAGCTCTGGCGAATCGGGTGACATCTATGGCGACCGAGACGCTCATTATCGTCGTCGGCGGTGACTACCTGGCCTACGAAATCTGCCGCGAGATTTTAAAGACGGCTGGGCAGCGCGTTGCCCTGGTGTGGAAGCACGACGAGGAACGTGCTGCGAATCTGCTCGCGCAGACGGTCGCAAGGTTTCGCGCGGAATTTCCGGCGACGTTTGCGCATTTTGCGCTGGACCCGGCCGAATCGGCCAGCCTGCGCGAAGCCGGGCTCGAACCTCCCGGCGCGCACCCCGATCAGCCCAACTACTGCATCGTTGCGGTTTCGCAAGACGATCGCTTGAACTTGCGCGTCGCGCTCATCGCGCGCGACATCAACGAGCGTACGCGAGTAACGATCAGGCAGTTCAACCCGGTTCTCGGTCACAAGATCCAAGAGGGACTCAAATATAACTGCACCGCGATCTCGCCGGCGGCCCATGCAGCAGCGACCTATGCGGCGTCGGCGGTCGATCCGTCGTGCTTCTACGCACTGCCATTTCCTACGCTTGAAACGCTCGTCGCTAAGGCGCTACACCGTCACGATCAGCGTGACGCCGGCTTAGAGAATCACGACGCGAATGCCGGGCTCTTCGGATTCTGCGAACGCGCCGCGGCGCAGTTCGGCATCGGCGGTCTCGACGTTCCGGCGGCTGAAGCGCATCTTCGGGCGCGCATCGTTGCCATTGACGGGCGCGCGCCGTATTTGTGCTACGGTGATGAAGACCACACCGATCCCGAGGCCCTTGCTGCGCCGATCGCCGAGGACGCTCGCGTCTGCGTCTTCGGTCCCATTGCGAACATCAAGAAGAGCTGGCCCCACGGGGAACACCGTCGCGAGACCTCGTGGCGCAGCCGCTTCGCCGCCGGCATGCGCGACGTGCGAACGTCCTTGCGGCGCACCGAACCGATTCTGCGAACCGTGTTCACCGTCGGCGTCGTGATGTATCTGATCTTCTCGATCTATTTTGCGCTGGCCCTGCACATCAATCCGATTGCCGCCCTGTATTTCGTGATGGCGACCATGACGACGGTTGGGTACGGCGATATCACGCCGTGCGGCGGAGCGAACTGCTATCAGGTCATCACCGCGCCGCAAGCCGGCTCGCTCGTCGTCGCGATGTTTACCATGCTCACCGGCGTAACAATCTTCGCGGTCGTGACCGCGACCGTAACCTCGGCGCTCAATGCCGCCACCCTGCGTCGCACGCGCGGTTTGCGCCGCATTCACCGTGCCGGGCACGTCATCGTGTGTGGCGCAGGCAATGTGGGATCGCTGGTCATCGATTACCTGCGCGAACTCGGCGAAGACGTGGTGGTGGTTGAGCGCAACCCGGACGCGATTTTAATCGAGCTGGCCCGAGATCGCAAGATCGATCTCCTGACCGGCGATGCGACCAATGACGAAACGATCGCCTACTGTTCGCCCGAGCGCGCCAAGGCGCTCGTGGGTGTTACGAACAGTGATACCGCGAACCTCGAAGTCGCGCTTGGTGCGCGAACGCGAACGCGCGAGCATGCGCGCTCGGACATGCATGTGGTCTTACGAATCGACGACCTTGCCTTTGGTGCTTCGATCAAACGGCACTTCGGCATCTCGTCGTTTTCTACGACCGAACTCACGGCGCCGACGATCGCCGGTCTCGCCCGCTTCGAAAGCACGCGCGGGCGGTTCGCGATCTTCGCAGATCAGCGGTTTTCTCGCGTGTTTCAGCTCGCCGAGCGCTTCCAGGGCGCCGAAAATGCGCCGCCCCCGGCGCCCCCGGAACGTCCCGGGTACAAGGTGCGCTGGGTTCCCCTGTACGTGTGGCGCGAACAGGGTGCCGGCAAAGGTGTTGCCGTTCCGGTACACAAGTTTGAACTGGACGTTCGACCTGGCGACCGCCTGTTATTTATGGTACCGCTGGATCAATTTAGCGAAACCGCCTAGAGAAAGGATGTAGATGCTGGCGCATGGCGATAAGCTCCCGAACCTTACCGTCGCCGACGACGCCGGAAGGCCGGTCAAGACGGCCGATTTGCTGGGCGGCCCGCTCGTTTTGTACTTTTACCCCAAGGACGACACGCCGGGCTGCACGAGCGAAGCCTCGCAATTCCGCGATCTCTACCCGAAGTTCCAGAAGAAGGGTGCTCGGATCGTGGGCGTGAGCCGCGATTCCGCCGCGTCACATCAAAAATTCAAAGAGAAGTTCGGCATTCCGTTCATGCTACTCGCGGACACCGATTCGAAACTGTGCGATGCCTTCGGCGTCATCGTCGAAAAGAACATGTACGGCAAGAAGTCGATGGGCGTGCAGCGGGCGACCTTCCTTTTTGACGAAAAGGGTATCATCGTCAAGGTCTGGCCGAAGGTCAAAGTCGACGATCACGCCGATGAGGTGCTCGCATCGCTACCGTAATGGCGGCCGCGATGCGCGTGCGCGTCGTCGGCTCGAGTGCCTCCGTTCCGCGCCCGGGTCGCGCCTGCAGCTGCCACTTGATACGCGCGCGCGGAACGAATCTCTTACTCGACATGGGCACCGGCGCACTTGCGAATCTGCGCATCGTCATGGATTATCCCGATCTCGACGGGATCGTCATCACGCACATGCATGGCGATCACTTCCTCGACTTGATTCCGTTGCGCTACGGCCTCAAATATGGACCGCTGCTCCGCGACGATCGCATGCCGATCTGGCTGCCGCCGGGCGGCGAAGGACAGTTGCGTGCGTTCGCAGCCACATTCGCAAGCGAAGGGCCGAATGATTTTCTCGACGAGGTCTTCGAGGTTCACGAGTACGATCCGAGCGCTACGCTCGAGATCGGGCGCCTTACGGTTACATTCGCCAAGACGATTCACTATATCGATGCCTACGCCGTCCGCGTCGAGCGCGATGGCGCAAGCGTCTGCTATTCCAGCGACACCGCGCCGTGCGAGCGCGTCGAAGAGCTGGCCCGCGGCGCCAGCATTTTTCTGTGCGAAGCGGCGCTGGGACTGGCGGTGGAAACCGGGCCTGTGCGCGGCCATCTCTCGGCAATCGAAGCCGGTGAGATGGCGCAACGCGCCGGCGCGCGCCGTCTCGTCCTCACGCACTACGGTACCGAATTTGCGCCCGGCGAATTAGAAGATGCCGCTCGCAGCGTCTATCACGGCCCCTGCGCCATCGCCGACGACGGCACCGAACTGACGATCTAACCCACTCCTTCGAGAGACCGCATAGCCCTTTGCTTTGGGCTGCTTCCTCACGAAGACGCTCCTCGCGGCACATCCTGTGCCGCTCCTGCTACGCGAGTTTTGCGCCACTGAAAAAGGAAGTTCGCTCCTGCGAATGGCGCAAAACTTCGAGCCTTCGTTCGAAAGCAACCCAAAAGCAAGGGCGTGGCAGTCCCTCGACTACGCTTCGCTACGTTCGGGATGACAAGGGAGGGTGCTAGTTATCTGTCTTCGCTTGATCGCGGGGAAGTGAGAACTGAATCAGCGCGCGCACGGGCGCAAGGCCACGGCTCACGACGGCGCAAGGCGTTACGCTAAGCCCGAGTTCTTCCAAGCGCGCTTTGGCGGCGAGCAATTCGCGGCCCGAGGTAACGACGTCTTCGAGTAAGAGGACGCGTTGACCCGAGCCATAGGGCCCTTCGACGTACTCGTCGGCGAATGCGCCATAGCCCTTGGGTGACTTTCGAACGGCGATCAGCGGGAGTCCCGACATCTGGGAGACAGCCGTCGCGATCACCACACCGCCGAGTTCGGTTCCGGCGATGAGATCCGGGTTGATCTCCGCGATCAGCGGAACGAACAAGCGGGCCACGCGCCGCAAGACCTGCGGATCTGAGAAGAGCCGGAATTTATCGATATAGTAGTCGCTGCGCACGCCGCCCGAGAGCACGTAGTCGCCCCGCGTCAGGGCGCGCTCCACGATGATCTTGCGCAGCCAGATCAGCTCCGGCATCGGCCCGACGGGTTGGTTGGGGAACCCTAGATGCTCCATTGCCACGCGTTCCAGTTCTCGATCACTGGACTCGGGTCGAAGCCCTTGAAGTCCACGTTGATCGGGTGCATTTGACGCAACCAGTTGATGAAGATCTCCGGCACGTCGCGAGCCAGGAGCGCCTGCGTCTTTGCGTAGGCTGCTTTGCGTGTGGCCTGGTCGTAATGCGTGAGCGCCATTGTTTCCGCCGCGTCCATCTCAGGGTTACAATACCGGGCGTAGTTGTACCCGCCCGGCGGCACGTTCGCGCACATGAATTGCGACGAATCGTCCGGATCGATGCCCGAGTACCAGCCGTCGACGACGAGATCGAAGTGCCCGTTCTGGAGGATGCCGCCTTCGCCGGCCGGGGCGTAGAGCTGGGCGCCCGGGAAGAGCTTGATCTGCGCCGCTATGCCGATCTTATGGAGCTGCTCCTGAATTTGCAGGGCGAGCTGATGATAGGTCGCGTCCGAATTGTTCGTCACGAGGAGCAGTGAGAGGGGCACGCCGCCTTTTTTCATCGTTCCGCCCGGGCCCGGCGTGTAACCGGCTTGGGCCAATAACGTGCGCGCTTTGGCGGGGTCATATGGATCGGAGTGCACGTTCGGATCGTAGGCCCACATCCAATCGGGCAAGTCCTCGCTCGCAAGCGTCTCTTGTCCGTACATCGTCGTGTTCACGAGATTTTGCTTGTCGATCGCATACGCGATCGCTTGCCGCACGGCGGTGTCCTTCATCGCCGGGCTTGCCGTGTTGAACTGCACGTCGTAATAGCCGTTGACGCGCATCCACGCAATCCGCGTGCCGGGTATGTCTTTGACTTCGGGATAGAGACGAATCGAGGCTTGATAGATCCAGTCGATACCGTGCGTCCGAAGCAGTTCTACCGAGGTGTTCTCGTCGGGAATCACCTTGATTTCAATGCGCCGTAGTCCTGGCTTTCCCAAGAAGAAGTTGTCGTTGGCGACCAGCGAGACGTGATCGTTATGGACCCACTCGGCAAAGCGGAACGGCCCGTCCGAGACGATCGGCTCGCTGTTGAACGGAATCTGATTGACATTCGGATACTTGGCGAGCACGTGTTCCGGGGCGACACCGTAGGGTTGATCGCTGTCGGTAAAAAAGGTGTTGACGAACGGCGAGAATTTATTTTTGAGATGGACGATGACGGTCCAGTCATCCGGTGTGTCGATGGACTTGACATCGTCGTAGCCGTGACGCGACACGATGTTGTTGTTTGGGTTCATGATCGCATGCCAGGTCCATTTGACATCCTTGCTCGTGAACGGCACGCCGTCGCTCCACTTCACGTCCTTGCGCAAATGGTAGGTGATCGTGAGCCCGTCGCGGCTGATGCCGCCGTTGGTCGTGCCGGGTACCTCGGTGGTCAGTAACGGCTGCTGTACGCCTTTGCCGTCCGGTTGAATGAGCGGCAAGAACATGAAGCGGGCGATGAAGACGTCGGTTGTGTTCGAGGTCAGTAGCGGATTGAGGTTCTTGGGTTCGTCCTGAATGGCGACTCGAAGGACGCCGGGCAGCGTCCACGAGTGCTCGCCGTCGGTTCCCTCCGATGCCTTGGAGCAGCCGGCAAGGAGCCCGGCGAGAGCGGCGAGAGCCAATAGACGTTTCACAGAGCGAAAAAGCCTCCCAGTGAGAAGAAACCCGCCCTATGTTTTGTACCCGCGGCTCGCGCACCCGCCAGCGCCGGGTGGAATCGGCCTATACTGTGGCCTTGGGGGCGACTTTGTTGCCCTGCACCGGGTCGTAGCGCTCGTGGCGCGCGCCGAACGTCCCGAGGCCCTGGGTTCCCGTGCGCAGCTCGGTAATGTAGCGCGAGAGCTCGACTTGCGGCACGTCGGCTTCAACCACGTCGAAGCCGGGCTGCTCGGCCGGGTTCATGCCGAGGATTTGTCCGCGTTTTCCGGTCAACTGCTGAATCACGGTTGAGGTGTACTGCGTCGGGACAGTGACCGTCACGCGCGAGATCGGCTCGAGCACGACCGGATGGCACTTTGGCAACGCCTCGCGGACGCCCATGCCGGCGGCGGTCTTGAACGACTGCTCGCTGGAATCGACGTCGTGATATGCGCCGTCGAACAGCGTAACGTGCACATCGGTTACGGGATGGCCGTTGGGACCGTGGGTAAGCGCTTCGCGCACGCCCTTCTCCACCGCTGGAATGAATTGCCGCGGTACCACCCCGCCGACGATTTTTTCGTCGAATGCGACGCCCGAACCGCGCTCGCGCGGTTCGAAGCGCAGCCAGACGTCTCCGAACTGGCCGTGGCCTCCGGTTTGGTGCTTATAGCGTGAGTGCACTTCCGTTCCCGCAGTGATCGTCTCTTGATAGGGAATCTGCGGCGGCACGGTCTCGACTTCGACTTTGTACTTGCGCGCGAGCCGCTCGACCGCAATCGCGACGTGCTGCTCGCCACTGCCAAGCAAGAGCTGCTCGGCGGTAATTTCGGCCCGCGTTAGCTTCAACGACGGATCTTCGTCAACGATGCGCGCGAGCATTTGAAAAATTTTCGCTTCGTCGATGCGCTCTTTGGGCTTGATCGCGATCGCGAAGCACGGTTCGGCAAGCTGCACGCGCGGCAGCAACACCTTGTGGCCGTTACTGCACAACACATCACCAGTCTTGACTGCTTCCAGCCGGGCGATACCGACGATTGCGCCGGGTCCCGCCTCGGGAATGGGCTCTTGCTTCTTGCCTTGCAAGCGATAGAGGCCACCGGAGCGCACTTTCTCGTCGTTCTGCGAGATATCGGTGAGCGTTGTATCCGATTTCAAGGTGCCCGAAATCACCCGCACGACCGAAAGCTTCCCCGACTGTGGGTGAATGATCGTCTTGATGACGTGGGCGATGACCGGGCCGCTCGGATCGGCGGGAATCGGGCGACCTTCGGCGTCGAGCGTGGGCGCGTCGGCAGGCGATGGAAACCAGCGTTCGATCGCACGCAACAGGGCGGGGACGCCCGCACTTGCAGCGCCCGAAGCGACGAGCACCGGTACGATCTGATCGTGCGAACACTCGCTGCACAGATCGCGTTCGACCTCGTCGAGCGGCGGTTCCACGCCTTCGAGTAGCTCCTCCATCAAATGGTCGTCGAAATCGGCCATCGCCTCGAGCAATTCGCCGTGCGCCGCGCGCGCACGCTCGAGCAGCTCGCCCGGAACTCCGCCTTCGCGCTCACGCTCGCCGTCGAACGAATACGCTTTCATGTCCGCGAGATCGACGTAACCCGAAAAGCCGCTGGTTTTCTCGGTCGCAGCCGCGCGCGTAAATATCGGCCACTGTTCGGCGACGACGTGTCGCCCGTAAAGGCCTTGCAACGCGGCCAGCGTGCCGTCGAAATCCGCGCCGGGGCGATCGAGCTTGTTGATGACGAAACAATGCGGCATTTTGCGCGTCTCGAGGTAATCGACCAGTGTTTTGGTCTGGACGACGCGTGCCGGATCTGCCTCGACGACGATCACCGCGCCGTCGGCGCCGCAGAGCGCGAGCTTGCTTTCTTCAAAGAAATCAATGAATCCGGGGGCATCAACGATCGTTACGTCGACCGCGCCGGCGGTGCAGTGCGCAAATCCGACGGTCGTGGATTGCGCGTGGGAAACGTCTTCGGGTTCGTGATCGGTGACGGTCGTGCCGTCAGCGATCGATCCTCGTCGACCGATCGCGCCGCTAGACGCGAGCGCAGCCTCCACGAGCGTGGTCTTGCCCGCGTGATGCGGGCCCACAAAAGCAATGTTGCGTTGCCGCTCGATATCCATGCTACTCTCCCGATCGCCTAACGGCGTTTGGTCGTCTTCTTCTTGGTCGTTCCCTTCGACGGCTTCGAAGCTGGTTTCAGCAATTTTTTAGCTGCCGGTTTAGCCGGCGCTTTCTTGGCGGGTGCCGCTTTCTTGGCGGGCGCCGCTTTCTTGGCGGGACTCTTCTTGACCGCGGTCTTCTTTGTGGGCATAACCTTTGCGGGAGCGGCCTTTTTAGCGGCGGCTTTTTTCACGGGCGCCGCTTTTTTGACGGCAACAGCCTTTTTCGCCGGTGCTTTTTTCGCCGGTACGGCTTTTTTGGCGGCTGCCTTCTTTACCGGCGCAGCTTTTTTGAGCGCGACCGTCTTCTTGGCGGGTGCCGCCTTGGCGGGCGCAGCCTTGACGGGCGCAGCCTTCGGCGGGGCGGCTTTCGTCGTGCTCTTCGTATCTTTGCTTTTTGCTGACGATGCCGCCGATTCGACGCTTCGTTTCGACGTCGATTTCGGCGTCGGCGCGGCGGGTTTCTTACCGGTGCGTTCCGGGCCGGTCGCGCGTTTCTTCGGACCCGCTTCGCGCACCGTGCGCGCGCCTTCACGATGACGCGGCTGTAGTTCAGGTGCTTCCGGAAGACCCAGTTCGGCGCGGCTCAATCCGGTGATACTGCTGCCGGGCTGCACCGGTTCCGGTGCGCGCTGCGCGTGCGCTTCGAGATGCTCGCGCGTTGCGCGCAGCACGACCCGCGCCAGGCGCCCGGCGACCGGGAATACGACTTCGTTGATGCCGCACTCGTCGAGCATCGCGAGCACGACGTCGAATGCGCCGCCTTGGTCCTTCGGACTGTGCGCGTCGGATCCGATTGCGATACCCACACCGCGCGCCTCGGCTTTGCGCATCAGCCGCTTGTTGGCGGCGATGTATTTCGCGCGCTGCTCGTCGTTCTCGGCGCGATAGATCCCGCGCGTGCTGATCTCAACGGCCATACCTCGCGAGTGCGCGAGGTCCAGCAGCCGATCCTCATAGGCTTCGAGCTTTTTCTCGTCGGGCCAGCCGAGAACCGCCGGCCGGTAGAAATGGCCGACGATATGCCCGGGCAGCTTTTCGATGTCATCGAACAGCCGCGCGGCGTAGAGTTCCCACATTCTCTCAGCGCCGACGTGTTCGAAGAGATGGGCAAACTCCGGATTATCGTAGGGCCACATGTAGTCGGCGCCCTTTTCCGGATGGTCGATCGGCAAGAAATGGACCGAGCGGATAATTCCGTCCGGTCGCATCGCGTCGACGATATTCTGCGCATCCGGTCTGGCGCGCGGGTCGTTGTCGACCTCAGCGCCGATCGAGAAGCGCATACCCTTTCGCAAACTTTCGCCGACCACGGCCGCATGGGTCACGTCGACACCGGCGGTTTCAGCTGCACCGTACAGGTCGCCGGCGTGCGCGAGCTTGAGCGCGCGCCGCACGGTATGCACGGCACCGGGATCTTCGAATGTCAAATAGTTGATGTGATCCGAGACCATGAGAAAGCGCGGCGAATTCCGTCGGCAAGCATGGTAGAACCACAAAAAGAGCATGCGTGGCGAATACGCAATCGGACGTTCCTCGGCATAAGGACGGTGCTCGCCTTTTGCATGGCCGTGGACGTCGGGGATCGCCGCAATACGAGGGTCGCTCAGCGTTCTGCTTCCTTTACACCGCGAGGTATCCACGCCGTGGACTTTGCACCGACGCGCGGCGGCTTCGATGATTCCGGCGTGCGTTGGTCGACCCATGGCGCGAGTGTCTCAGCCATGACCTCGATACCTTTTTTCATCAAATCGAACGACATCGAGGGGCTCGTCTCGCTGCCGGCTGCGATCGCCTGGGCGGGAAGGTATGGGAGATGCACCAGTCCCACGATTGACGGCGGAACGGCTTGTTCGGTCAGCGCCAGCATCTCGTAGAGCGCCTGATTTCCGATGTACGTGCCCGCGGAGTTAGAAATATATCCTGGAACGCCGGAGGCCGCCCACGCCTCGACGATCTTCTCAAACGGAAGATTAGAAATGCGCGCCTCGGGACCGCCACGCGTAATAACGTCACCCTTGCGCATGACGCCGACGTTGTCGGGCGTTGCAAAATCCAGCACGTTCACGGCAACGCGCTCGAGCGAGAGCGCCGTTCGGCCGCCGAACTGCGAAAGCAGGATGACGATATCGGGATGATCGGCAAGTAGCGCCTGCTCGAAGCGATCGTGAATGTTACGCGTCTCAACCGGGATCACGCGAGACGCTACCGGACGTCCCGAAAGTAGCGCGCCCTCAAAGCTGCGCGCTACCATCTCGCTGGGGCTAATTTTGTCACCGGCAAAGGGCTCGAACCCCGCGATGAGGATGTGTCTGGCCACTACCCCGTTAGGTTACAGCTTTCGCGCGATGTAGCCTTCCATCTTGAGCAGCCGCGCCTTCATCTCGATCCCGTAGCCGTAATTGTGGAGTTCGCCGTGCGCATCGACCACGCGGTGGCACGGAAAGAGCAACGGCAGCGGATTACGGGCCATCACCTGGCCGACGGCGCGCGCCGCACGCGGACGGCCGATTTGCGAGGCGACCCACGAATATGAGCGCACCTCACCGGGCGGGATACGGGCGGCTGCCCGGAGCGCGGCTTGTTCGAAGGGGGTGAGGTCCTCGATGTCCACCATTTGGTCGTCGACGCGCCACGTGTTAAAAAACTGTTCGAGCGTTCGATTGAGCCACGCCGGCGCTTCGCCGGCCACCACAGGCCGACGCAGGCGGCTCTCGACGCGGACGCGGACCTGCTCGAAATCCTCGCCCGTATCGATGCCGACGTAGGCGATGCGCGATTCCTTGAAGCCGACATAAAGCTTGCCGATCGGCGTCTGCGCCGAGGCCAGCACCACCGGCGTCGAGCGCTCGCGCACGCGGATCGACGCGATATGCTCGACTACACGCTTGGTCAGATCGCACGATGGTTGCGGTTGCGGCAAACACGAGAGACAATACGCGACGCCTTCGAACTCCTTATAGAGCTCTTGGCAATGGGGACAGGCGCGCAGGTGAATGTCGACGGCTTCTTTGACGGACTCGCCGCAATCCTCGCGGACTTCGTCCCAAAGCTCTTGGACGTCACGACAGCGCATGTAGGGGATCTCCTTCGGGTGCGGCCCGTCCGATTTGTGGGCCGAGAATGCGACGCAGGATACGCACCGCCCGGTGAACGTGTGATTTTACCGTGCCGATCGGTTGATGCAGAATTTCGGCAATTTCCGGGTGACTGCGGCCTTCGATGAAGCGCAGCGTCGCTGCCGCGCGCAAGTGCATGGGTAGTTGCAGCAGGGCGCGTTCGACGAGGGCAACCTCGGCGTTCTGCTCGACAATAGTCTCAGGCTGCGGTGGCCCCTCGTGAGACTCTCGCAGGAGCGCATCTGGGTCGGCAAGCGCATCGAGCGCGACGCTGGTCGGCCGCTTACTGCGGAGCCGATTTCGCGTCACGTTGAGGGTGATGGTGTAGAGCCACGGCTGCAGGCGCAGGTCGGCTCGCTGCTCGGGCGACATCTTTCCAAGCGCGCGGTAGGCGCGCACGAACGCGTCCTGCACGATCTCTTCGGCATCCTCACGATTGCCGGTCATGCGCAGGGCGAAGCCATACAGACGGCGCTGGTAGTCGTCGACGATGCGATCGAACGTTTCTGCGCTCGGTGCATGCCGATCCGCCGTCCGGCTGGAGGAAGGCTTGGCCGGCTGGGCCGCTGTTGGCACGTGGACTCCCCATGGGAGTGGTGCGAGCACGCTCATACGCTGAACCAGACCGCTCCCGGCCTCAATCCGGTTTCACATAGGGCGCCCAAAATCCTGAACCTGAGCTGCCAGGGTCGCTGCCGCTCGCGAGGAAGTCTTTGCCCATGGTACACGACGTGCCGCACGCACCAGTTTCACAACCGCCGGTCGCTCGAAGCGACGCGGCGGTTGTTGTTTTACGGCACACGAGAGAGGAACGCCCATGCAGCAGACGATCGAACCGACGGAGATTTCATTCGACGCATACACGCTGTGCAGTTTCCTGCCGCAACTCGACTCCTCGCGAGCCATTCCGCTCGTACTCATCGGGTATCGTCGCAATCAGGATCCCTGGTTCGTCTGGCTGGTTCCGAAAGAGGGCATTAGCGCTGTCGGTTTGACTGACGATCCCTACTACGCCAAAGTCTTACACGATCCGCATACGTACTTCACCAAGAAGCTTTCGAAATACATCGATCAGACCGGCTCGGTGAAACGCGGCATCGAAATGCTCATCGACTGCCATCAAAATCATCTCGCGTTTACACCGGTAACCCACCTCTCCGAGATGCCCTTTAGGCACCCTCTCGAAGTGCAGTTGGTAGGGACCTTCTAGATTCCGCTCGCGCGGATCAGACGATGATAGGTAATTCTTACCGGCACTGCGTCCTTGCCGCTCTCCAGTTTGCCGTCGATAGTGAGCGTTGCGTCGAGCGCAAGCAATAATGCTCCCCGCTCCGCATAATACGCGGTTCCATCCATCTGCATCGTCCCCGAGAGCAGCGCATTGGGATGCTGCGGCAGCGTGCCGGTCATCGGACCGTCAGCTTTGAATCTCACGCCGACGACCATCTGGCCGTCAACCTTACCAGGCGGCGCCGAACGCAGATAGCCTTCCAGGCGCGACCCGCCCAGTGGCGACGCCGCGGCAAACGGGACCGTCCCGTGCATGCCCTCGAGATCGCGCAGGGTCGTGAGGTCCAGCTGGACGGCGAACGGCTGGTTGAGAATGGTCAAAAAGTCGGGGTCTTCGTCGTCGCGATCCTCGAACGTGCCGTCATGCATCAACTCTTGCACGAACTTCCCGTGTACCGATGCTTTGCCGGCATCATCCGTTCGCGTGTAGGCAACGTCGGCGACGTAGCGCCGCCCCTGACTATCGGTCGCGATGCCGAGATTTTCGACGCCCCGGTAAATGATGTGTGTTTCGCTCAGTACCCGCCCGATGCGATACGTGTCTTCGCCCGCAACGCCGTAGCGTTGATCGGCGAGCGCGATGAGCGTCAGTGAGGGGATCAGCGCAGCCGCGACGACGGCGATCCGTAGCGGGAGATGCATCTCGTACCTCTACCCTATCATCGGCATCAAGAGTGCTCTGGTTCATAGTTGATCGCATCGAGATACACATAGGTGCAGAGAGCTTGCACTACCGGCAAGAGAAGCACGACTGTAATCGCATTGGCCCAGAAGGGCGCTAGCGGCATGTGGCGCGCTTCGAGCGCGCCTTGCACGACGAGGAAGACGAACGGCGGGAGCAAGACGCTCACCACGAACACGATGATCGCGCGCGCAAAGGTCGTCCCTTGCCACGCCAGGGCCATGCTTGCGCCAAGGGATCGTGGCACAAGCAGCCACCACGGTTCGGCGTCGTCCACCACCGTGGCTGCCACGTCGGCGAAGACGAACGAGACGGCTACGATCATAACGCCGCTACCCAGCAGTTTTTCGAACAAATCGGCCGCTGAAATCGACTGCAAGCCGATGGCCACGATGAGATTGAGGAGTAAACTGATCAGCAATACCGCCCAGGAGCGTTCCAACACGCGCAGCCACGTAGCCCGCAAAGAGAAATCTTCGCGAATATCTGCGTAAGTAAACGCGTTGATGAGGGTGATAAAGAACGGCTCTACGATTACGCTGGCAATGGTCGTCGTGGTCGTCACCGGACTCGCGTGCCAGGGCAGGACGATCAGCGCCTCGAGCCCGACGGTGACGACGGCCGCGATACTGTAAAGAGCCGCGTGGCGCGCGACCGAGCGGAACGCGCTCGTAGCGAGCGCGAGCAACGAGGCGTGCGGCGTGGGGGAGGGGTCTACGGCTGCAGCTCGAGGCCTGCGCGCTTGCCGCGCTTGATGAAGAAGCGCACGGCGACCGAGCCTTCGCACACCACGACGGCGTTGCCGTCAGCGAAGGTGCGCCCATCGATGTCGACGATAAAATCGCCGGCCGCCAGCCCCGCGAGCGTTCGCGCCATGCTGCGCTCGAACTTATCGTACGGTGCGCGTGCACCGATAACTTCGCGTACTGCTAGTTTAAGGAGATCGCGGATGCGCAGCGGTGTGGCAAGCGCAAACGCCGCCGAGCCGCCTGCGGCGACGGCGTGCAGATCGAGCGGCACGCGAACGCGAATCACAGCTCTATCTTTTGGCGCATCTTCGAGGAGCCGCCTGCCGCGAGGGAGTACCGTAGTATCCGATGCCTCCCTTTGGGAACGTGCCGGCGCAGACGCTGGTCGACGCGGTCGAAAAGCACGTCGCGCGCATGGACGATGCCGCATTGGCGGACGTCCTGCGCGGAGGCGTGTCCACGATGCCGACGGACGCCGTACACGCGTTGGTTGCGTCGATTTTCGACGCGTTCCGCGATCGCGGCGAATCGTCGGAAGATGCGGCTGAGGGCTCAAATGCACCGCTCGATCGTCTCGAAGCCGGCGATGCACCGGCCGTTTCGGCGCTGGTGGAGTACGCGCGCGCGAATCCCGGGCTGCTCAAAGAAGCGTTGACACACTATGCCGAGGAGCACGTGTCACAACTCGGCGCGTTACCCGCGCCGCTCGTCGACGGCATTACCGGCGCCCTTTGAGCGATTATCCGCGCCGTCGCCGCCTCGATCCCGAACCGCCCAAGCGCGGCGGCATCCCGATCGTTCCGCTCATGGTACTCGTTATTTTGGGCGGCTTGCTGCTTGGTGGTCTGCTCACGAAATTCTTCGGTACGAGCGGTGCGCAGGCGCCAACCCCGGCGCCTAGTTTCACGCCGCTGCCCGGCGTGAGTGCGACGTTTGCACCCACCTTCTCGCCGACGCCGGAAACGACGCATACCCCGCGTCCCAAGACATCACCATCACGAGCACCGACCGCGACGCCGATGTCGAGCGTCACGCTGCTTCCGGGTACGACACCGGCGCCGACCCCGACAAAAGCAGCGTCGCGGGCCGTGCATCCGACCGTGCATGTCACACCGCGTTCGACGCCGGCGATCATCATTTTGACGCCGACGCCGGCTGCAGCTGCGTCTATGGTAGCGGCGACGGCTACGCCGCCCCCGCTCGTCGTTGCGCCGACCGCGACGCCGGTACTGATCACGGGTACGAATTCTACCGAGCATGCCGCCGCGATCGTGCGCGCCTACATTGCGTCGCTCGCGCGCGGTGATTCTTCGACCGCGGCCGGCTATCTGGCGAGTGGTCTGCCGACCGAATCCTTCATCAATCCGAATGTGAGCGTCAACGTGACCGATCTGCGCGCGAGCCGCAGCGGCAACGGCGGCTTCGCCGTCACGACGCAGATCGTAACGTCTAAAGGTACGTACCTCGCGAGCTTCACGCTACGCATGGGTGCATACGGCATGCAGATCACCGAACACTCGGCGACGCACATTTGACTTTATCCGTCAAAGCTAAAGCTTTGCCGTCTAGAGTCGTCGTGGCTCGCTGCGCTCGCTCACGCTAGATTTCTGCGCCTAGCCCCGTATTGGCGCGAACCTGAAGCTGATTGAACATCGCTTCGGATTCGGGATCGCGCGCGATCAGTGTCCCGACGATCGCAGCGATAAAGCCGAGCGGAATCGAAACGATGCCCGGATTACGCAGCGGGAAGATCGCGTGATCGCCCATGATGGAGGGACTAATCGCCATCAGCACCAGCGAGGAAATCAATCCGGCTAGCATCCCACAGATCGCGCCGGTACGCGAGAAACGCCGCCAGGTGAGCGAAAGAATCAGCGCGGGCGCGTTGGTGCTCGCCGCGACCGCAAAGGCGAGGCCGACGAGAAAGGCCACGTTGAACGTGCGCAAACTCACGGAGAGGAAGATCGACCCAAAACCAACGACGAGCGCCGCGGTGCGCGCCACGAAAATGTGTTCGCGCTCGGTACCGGCGCCGCTGCGCACCAGACTGTACCAGATATCATGGGCAAAGGCCGAAGCGGCGGCAATCGTTAGTCCGGCGACGACGGCGAGTATCGTGGCAAAGGCGACGGCCGCGACGAATGCCGTGAGCAATGGGCCGCCGAGTTTATCGGCAAGCAGCGGTGCAGCCAGGTTGGTGTTCTCTTCGGGAACGATGTAGCCGTCGCGCACCAGCTCCGCGTTGAGCTGGTTTGCTCGTTCGGGATGATGGATGATGTAGCGAATCGCCTGCGTATCTCGCAAATGCTTCCCAATGTCGTGTTGCCCAACGATCGTTCCGGCGCCTAGGCCCATGATCGTGATCAGCAGATAAAAGACGCCGATCAAGCCCATCGCCCAACCGACCGAAATGCGCGCTGCCCGCGCCGTCGGGACGGTGAAAAAACGCATCAGCACGTGCGGCAATCCTGCGGTTCCCAGGACAAGCGCCAGGCCCAACGAGACGACGTCGAACGCGCCATACGGTCCGGTGAAGAAGAGCCCGGTGTGCAGCAAATCCACGGTATGTCCATCCGCGTTGGCGGACATCGCCGCGTCGCGAAGCGCGAAGGGCGAAAAGTTGAAGTGCGCAAGCACCAAAAGGCTAAGCGCAACGGTCGTGCCGAGCAATAGTGCCGCCTTGATGATCTGTACCCACGTGGTCGCGAGCATGCCGCCGAAGAGCACGTAGATCATCATCAACAAGCCGACGATGACGATCGCGAGGGTTTCGTTGATCCGCTGGACCAGCAGGTTGATCAACGTACCGGCGCCGACCATCTGTGCAACCATGTAGAACATGGTAATGATCAGCGTCGTGAGGGCCGCGATCGCGCGTACGCCGCGCCCGCGCAGCCGGAACGTGATGACGTCGGCAACGGTATAGCGGCCGGTATTGCGCAACGGCTCGGCGAGCAAGAACAGGACCGTAAGATATGCGACGAGCCAGCCGATCGCATACATGAAGCCGTCAAAGCCGTAGAACGCGATGAGGCCGGTGATGCCGAGAAACGAGGTCGCGGACATGTAGTCGCCGGCAATCGCCCAGCCGTTTTGGATCCCGCTGATCTCGCGGTGGGCCGTGTAGAACCCTCGGCTTGACGTGCTCCGGCCCGAGGCCCAGTACGTAATGACCAACGCCATTGCGACGAAGACCGCGAACATCACGACCGTCGCTTGGGTCATTTCGCCAGCTCCGCGGTCAACCGGTCGACGAGCGCTTTTGCGCGGTTATCGAACGAACGCGCCTCGCGCATGTAGATCGCGAGCAGAATCCAAGCCATCACGAATTGTGCGAAGCCATAGAGGTTGGCGATCGTCAAGGACTCGAGTACCGGCTGGTTCATAAACGCCGGCGCATACGCTATGCCGACGGGCAACCCGAGATAAAAGAGCAGAAAGAAGATCGTCGAGGGGAGAATGAATCGACGGCGCGCACGCAGCAGCGCCACGAACTCCGGATCGTTCGCGAGCGCGTCCCATTCGCTCGCGGTCAAATGGTGATGCTGCATCGGCGGGGCATTCGCTGCCCGGCCGCAGGGCTACTCTTCGTCCGGCCAGCCGGCGATTTCGCCGATTGCGGCGCTCTTGGCCACACGTAGACCCAGCGTCGCGCACTTCATACGCGTCGGGCTGATCCCGATGCCGACGTTCTCGAGCACGACGTCCTTCGAGAGCTTCGCGATCTCCTCGAGTCGCATACCTTTGATCGCCTCGGTGAGCATCGAGGCCGAGGCTTGACTGATGGCGCAGCCCTTGCCCGAGAAACGCACATCGCGCACCACCCCGCCATCGACGTCGAACTCCATACGGATCTGATCGCCGCAGAGCGGATTGAGATCCTCGGCCGACGCCTCCGGATGCTCCAGGTGACCGAAGTTGCGCGGGTTGCGGTAGTGGTCGAGAATGTAATCGCGGTAGAAGTCGTCCATGTCAGATCTTGAAGACGCGCGCCGCTTTCTCGATGCCCTGGGCGAGCGCATCGATATCGGCTCGAGAGGTATAAATGTAGAACGACGCGCGCGCGGTCGCCGGCCAGCCCATCTTTTCCATCAGCGGCATCGTGCAGTGGTGCCCGGCGCGGATGCAGATGCCTTCGGTATCGAGGATCGACGCGAGATCGTGCGCGTGCATGTCGGCGAAGTTGAACGAGAGCACGCCCGAGACCAGCGCCGGATCCTTCGGGCCGTAAATTGCAAGACCGCGCGATTCGAGCGGCGTTAAGCGCTCGAGCGCATAACCGAGCAGCTCGCGCTCGTGTGCGCGCACCCAGTCCATGCCGATTGCCGCGAGGTAGTCGACCGCCGTGGCCAGGCCGATCGCATCGGCGATGTTGCTCGTGCCGGCTTCGAACTTCCACGGCAGGTCGTTGAAGGTCGTGTGCTCGTACTCAACCTTGCGGATCATATCGCCGCCGGCGAGAAACGGCGGCATTGCCTCGAGCAACGCGCGCTTGCCGTAGAGTACGCCAATGCCGGTAGGCCCAAGCATCTTGTGTCCGCTAAAGGCGTAGAAGTCGACGTCGAGCGCTTTGACGTCCACTGGGAGATGCGGAATGCCTTGCGCGCCGTCGACTAAGATCGTCGCCCCCGCCTTTCGCGCTGCCGGCACGATGCGGTCGAGCGGCGTGATGGTGCCCAGCGTGTTGCTGACATGCGAAATCGCCAGCAGCTTGGCGCCGTCCAACAGCGCGTCGAGTTGGTCGAGTTGCAAAATTCCGCGATCGTCGGCCGGAATGAAGCGCAGCGTCGCGCCGGTTTTCTCGGCGAGCAACTGCCACGGCACGAGATTCGAGTGGTGCTCGAGCTGCGAGGTCAAAATCACGTCGCCGGCTTTGATGTTCTGTAAGCCCCAGCTATAGCCGACGAGATTGATCGCCTCGGTCGCGTTGCGGGTCCAAATGACTTCGCGATGATCGGCATTGATGAAGCGCGCCACCGTCAGGCGCGCGGCTTCGAACGCTTCGGTCGCACGTTCGGCGATCTCGTAGACGCCGCGATGAATGTTCGCGTTGTATTCGCTATAGTAGGTGACCAGGGTGTCGATCACGGCTTGCGGCTTCTGTGAGGTTGCAGCCGAATCGAGATATACCAGGCGCTTCCCGCGCGACGTCAGCTTGTGCAGGATCGGAAAATCGGCGGCGATCGCCTCGGGTGTACGAAGCGCGATCACGCCGTCACCTTGGCTTGCAGCGCCGCGCGCAACTCGTCGCGCAGCGATTCGGTGGGAAAGCGATCGATCGCGGGTTCGAAGAAGCCGAGCGCGATCATGCGCTCTGCCGCGTCGCGGTCGATGCCGCGGCTGGTCATGTAAAAGATGCTTTCGTCGTCGAGCGCGCCCACCGTTGCGCCGTGATAGGCTTTCACGTCGTTGGCGGCGATTTCCAGCGCCGGAATCGAGTCGATGTGCGCGGTGGGTGAAAGCAGTAGCGCGTCGTCGCGCAGTGACGCGTCGCTGTGCTGCGCATGCGCGGCGATGCGGATGTTGCCAAGGTAGCGACCTTGACCGCGGCCCGCCGCCGCACTCTTGACGAGCGTTTCCGAGGTAGCGTCGCCGATGCGATGATCGACGCTGCTCACGATATCCACGTGTTGCGCGCCGGTCGGGAAGAAGAGGGTTGCGATTCTCGCGTCGACCCCCGGTTGTTCGATGGTAATCGCGAGGTCGGTCACCGACAGGCTCGCACCGAGCTCGGCGCTTGCCCAGGCGACACGTGCGTCGCGGCCGGGGCGTGCAGCCCGGGTGAAGAGCACGCGAGCGTCTTGCGGAGCGAACTGCGCGGAGGCGTAGGTGACGTCAGCGCTCTCCTCGGTGACGATCTCCGCGACGCCGCACGCGAGCGCGCGGCTCCCGAGTTCGAGCCGTTCGATGATCGTCGCGCGTGCGCCGCGTTCGGCCAGCACGACGGTATACGGGAAGATCGCCTCGCCGTCGGCGGCGCGGTAGCGCACCACGATCGGTGCATCCAGCGCGCAGTCGGCCGGAACATAGATGAATGCGCCCAGGTTTGCGTTGGCCAGCGCCAATTGCGCGAATTTGTGCTGAGTCTCGATGGCCCGGCGAAATGCACGGCGCAGGAGCGTCGCGTGGTCGCGCGCAGCCGTCTGCAGATCGACGGCGATCGCACGTGATGAGGTGTTCTCAATCGTGACCGCTCCGGCTGCGCCGTTAGCCGACGCGTTGGGCACGAGCGTTTCGAGATCGATCTTCCAATACTGACTGGGCTTCGCGCGGCCGGTGCGGGTCGTCGCGAAGGCCTCGAGCGCCGCGTCGCGTTCCTGCGGCGAGAGCAAACTAGGCAAGCGCCCCGGTCTCCTCGCGCAGCGTGTCGTACCCTTCGCGCTCGATACGTTGCGCCAAGTCCGGGCCGCCGGTTTTGACGATGCGTCCGTCGATCATGACGTGCACGACATCGGGCGTGATGTGCTGCAAAATGCGTGGGTAGTGGGTGATAATCAAGAAGCCGCTGGTCTTGCCTTCCTCACTCACGCGCAGCGCGTTGATCGTATCGCTGACGTCTTGCAAAGCGTCGACGTCGAGTCCGGAATCCGTCTCGTCGAGGATCGCATACTTGGGTGCGAGCACGGCAAGCTGCAGCATCTCGAGGCGTTTCTTCTCGCCGCCGGAGAAGCCGTCGTTGAGATAGCGGCCGAGAAACGACGGATCCATGCCGAGCACGTCCATCTTTTCAAGCAGCAGCGCACGAAATTTCGCCGGTGCCAATTCGCCGGGACGCACTGCTTGGCGCGCGGCGTACAGGAAGTTCGGCACCTTCACGCCCGGAATCGCGGCGGGATATTGGAAGGAAAGAAAGAGTCCGGCGCGCGCGCGCTTGTCTGGCGAGAGCGCGAGCAGATCGGCGCCGTCGAGGGTTACGGTGCCGGCGGTCACGTCGTAGTGCGGATGCCCGGTGAGCGAGAAGGCGAGCGTCGATTTGCCGCTGCCGTTGGGGCCCATGAGGGCATGAACCTTCCCCGCCTCGACCGTGAGATCGACGCCCTTGAGGATCTCGTTTCCCTCCACGCTGGAGTGCAGACCCGCGATGCGGAGCCCTTGATCAGCCACTGGTTCCCTCCGGAGATGTAAGATATTGCTTAGGTAGCTTAGGCCAGGCTTCGGCAGAAAGTCAAGGATTTACTTTACTATCTGTCCTCCGCCATGATAGGATACCGTCGAACGCCATGCAGGTCGACCGCTTTTTCCAGACCACCCGCGGCAAGATTGTCGCCCAGCTACGCGAGCGAGGCAGTGCCTGCGCCGCCGAACTTGCGACGCTCTTCGGCCTTTCCCCCAACGCCGTTCGGCAGCAGCTGGTTGTCCTCGAGCGCGATGGGCTGGTGGAGGAACGCGCCGTTCGGCGCGGGCCGACCAAGCCGACGCTAGAATTCTCGCTGACGCCCAAAGCCGATTCGCTCTTTCCGCAGCAGTACGACAAGCTGCTCGCGGCCGTGCTACGCGAGGTCAAGGAGGAGTTTGGATCGCCGGCTGTTGGGCAAATCTTCGATCGCATCGCGCGCCGGTCGGTCGAGCACACGAAGAAGAAGATTACCGCGACCGATCCCGAGGGAAAAGTCGCGCAACTCACGCAGGTCCTACGCGATCGCGGCGTGGTAGCTGAATACAGTTTGGTCGACGGCGGGTTCTTGCTGCAAGAGCACACCTGCCCGTACTCGGGCGTCGTGAAGGAGCACCCGGAAGTCTGCTCGGTGATCCATCAGGTCATCGACGAGACGATCGGCGGCGAGCACGAACAGCTCGAATCACTCGCGACCGGCGGTAAGGCGTGCACGTTTCAACTCAAAGGGGTTAGCTAACAAGTGGATTTTGCCAAGTTTCAGCGTCTGGTGGAAGCCCGTCCGGGATTCCAAACAATGGATGCACCAACCGCGAGTGGCGAATATTTCAGTGACTCGTGCGGCGATATGTACAATTTCTTCTTGAAGGTTGGACCGGGCGCCGTGATCGAGGATATCTCGTATTTCACCACCGGTTGCGGTTTCGGCACGGCGACGTGCAGCCTGGTCGTCGAGCTCGCGAAAGGCAAGACGATCGACGAAGCCTCGGCGATCACCACCGCGCAGGTTGAAGCCGAACTCGCCGGCTATCCCGAGAAGAAGAAAGATTATCCGGAGCGTGCACTCGAAGCGCTCAAGGTGGCGATCGACGACTATCGCGCCAAAGTGCTGAGCGGCTCGGTGCCGGACTACGGCGCAATGGCCGCTCCACCGCGGGCGACGGTTGTAGCTGCGCCGGTGGCGGCCCCGCCGAGCGACGGCAAGGTCACGATCTCGTTGCGCTAAGGGTTCGTATCAACACTAAGCGGCGCGCTTCGTCGAACGACGTAGCGCGTCGTTTGTTTATCCGGCAGCGATTCGAAGAGCGCGATCGCGTGCACCGCCAGTTCCGTCACGGCGATATCGAGTAATGGCAGCGGCCGCGCGGAACCGCCTTTGACACGCGCGACCGTGACGTGGGCGACCGCGTCATCGGCAAAGATGAAGCCCATCGCTTCGTAGCGCAGCCGTAACGTGGTGGCGAGCGTCCGAAACGTTACGCCCTGCACGTGCGAACCGACAAAGACGATGCGCGGCCGGCGCTCGTGCGGGAAGGCGCCCAACTTGTCGAGCTTGAGGCTGAAGGCCGGTGCGTGCGTTGCGACGTCGTCGAGCATCGCTTCGATCTCGGGTAGGCGCGCGGCATCGACGTTGCCGAGAAACGCCAGGGTGACGTGGAGCTTCTCTGGCGGTTCGTAGCGCGCGTCGAAGGCCGCGTCGCGCAGCCCGGCTTGTGCGCGAACGCACGTCTCGCGCGTCGTCACATCGAGTTCGATGCCGGCGAAGAGCCGCATTATTGAAGATATGGATTGGTTGCGCGCTCGTGACCGATCGTCGTGAATGAGCCGTGGCCCGGCACGACGGGCGTCGCGTCGGGATAGTCCATCAGCTTGCGCTGGATCGAGTTCACGATGTCTTCCATCGACGTACCGCCTAAATCCCAGCGGCCGATCGCACCGGCGAAGAGCGTGTCGCCGGTGAGCAGCCGGCTATTGCCGGCATCCTCGATCGCGAAGCAGACGCTGCCGGGCGTGTGGCCCGGCGTGTGCAACACGTCGCAGGTGACCTCGCCGATTCGCAAGCGGGTCCCGTCCTCCAGGTCGCCGTCGAGATCGACGATCGGCGGAAGCGGCGGCATGCCAAAGAGTTTTACCAATCGCGGCTGATCGTGATAGAGCGGCAGATCGGCGTGGTGCAACAGAGCAAGCGCGCGAGTCGACTCGCGCAGCCGCCCGACGTCGGCGATGTGGTCAAAGTGCGCGTGCGTGTGTATCAGATAGCGCGCGCGCAGGCCGAGCTGCTTCAAGCGTGCCAGCACGTCGTCGACGCCGTCGCCGCCGTCGACCACGATCGCATCGCGGGTGACTTCATCGCCGACGATTGTGGCGTTGCAGGCGAGCAGCCCAACCGGGAACGTTTCGACGATCACGACTCCTCCAGATTAAAGTCCCGGAACTGGCCTTCATAATACCCCAGCGGCGCGCCCGCATATGCGCTGCACGCAAGCACGCGTCCGATGAAGATGGAGTGCGATCCCGCGTGGTGCTCGGCCTCAACGGCGCAGTCGAAATGTCCGACCGTACCGGCGAGTACCGGCGCGCCGGTGACGTCGGTCGTCCAGGCGATATCGTCGAATTGGCGTTCTTTGATGCGGCCCGAAAACCGTTCGGCCAGTTCGCGCTGCGAGACTGCGAGCAGGTTGACGCAAAAGATGCGCGAGCTCGAGATGTACAGATAGCTGCGTGCCTCGCGATTGACGCAGATCAAGAGCGTCGGCGGATCGGCCGAGACGCTAGCAAAGGCGCTGAGCGTGATGCCGCGAGGCTCGCCTTCGCGCAGTGAGGTGACCACCGTGACACCAGAGGGATTGCGGCGCATCACCGCGCGGAACGCGGCCGGATCGGCCGCGCGAGCGTTCACTTGATACGCGCTCCAATACCGGTCCCGTTGCCGATCGGCAAGATCGTCGCGTCCAGGGCGGGGTGCGAAAGAAAGTACTCGTTGAACTCCTCGAGCCCGCCTGCCAGGCAGTCGTCGACGACAATGATGCCGGAGAGCTTGAGCATCGGGAAGACCAAATCAAGGTACGCGCGATACAGATGACGATCGGCGTCGATGAAGACGATATCGAGATTGCGCTGCTGGAAATTTTCCAGCAGTTCGAGCGCGGGCTGATTGTAGATGGTGATGTAATCGTCTTCTCCCGCGCGCCGGAAGTACGACAGCGCGACGCTGGTCCGTTCGCTGTCCGGATCGATCGTCCAGATCTTGCCCATCGGCGGCTGTGCGAGCGCCATCGACAAGGTGGAATAGCCGTATCCCGTACCGATCTCCAAGATTCGATTGGCCTGCATCATGTGCACCATGACCGAAAGGAGGCGGCCGCCTTCACGCGAGACGATCGGGATACCGTCCTTGCGGCCATGCTGTTCCAACTCGAGTAACAACGGATCTTCCATCTACGGCTCTCCTCTTAGCGGGGAACCTGCGCCGACCTGCTCGAATCTGTTGTTCCTCTATGGCCCGGCGATTGCGCCTCTTTCCTCTCAACTCGGTGCTGTTTCCGGGCGCCGTGCTCAACCTGCATATTTTCGAACCGCGCTATAAACAGATGATCAACGAATGTCTCGAATCCGGAGAAGGTTTCGGGGTCGCGTTGATCGCTGACGGGGCCGAAGCCGGCGATCCCAACGTGCTCCCGCACGACGTTGGTTCGATCGCTGAAATTCTCGACGTGCAGCCGCTCCCGTTCGGGCGCTATTTCATCTCGACGGTCGGACGCAAACGCTTTCGTATTCGCGAGGTGATCAGTCGCGAGCCGTACTTGGTCGCCGACGTCGACGTGATCGACGAGCCCGAGGTGCCCATCGATCGCGAAGTTGACGAGTTGCTGCCCGCCGTCCGGGAGCGGTTCGAAGAGTACATCGCGATGCTCGTCGAGTTCTCGGGACAAGAGAGCCACATCGCCGTTCCCGAAGATCCGCAGGGCGCGTCGTATCTGATCGGCGACATGTTACAAGTCGCCGAGCGCGTCAAGCAGCGCTTGCTCGAAATCACCGACACGAAGGCACGCCTGCGTGCCGAATACGACTTCCTCGAACGCCTGCTGCCACAACTCCGCAAACTGTTAGAGCGCCGCCGGGTCGAACTGCGCGAACGGCAAGACAACGGCGAAGACCTCACCTATCGCACCGCCCAAGAACAGTACTTCGGCAAATTCTTCTCGCAGAACTAGCGATCCGCATGCAATTGTTACCGTTTGTCGTCGCGGCGGCAGTCACAACGACGCCGATGCAAGAGATGTCGTTCATGAGCGGCGTTTGGTCGTGCTCGATCTCGAGCCCACTCGGGCATCAAACCGAAATCGACCGCAACGCCGCGATCGACGGGACGTGGATGCACATATCCGGCGACGTTTCAGCCGGAATGGGACGTCCCGCGAGTCACTACGACGGCTACTTGGGACGCGACGACGTTCAAGATGTGTGGGTGTACGTTTTCGTGGATGCTCGCGGCGGTCATGGCGCGTTCCAAAGCGCGACGTCACCGCGTGCGTCGATCCAGCATTGGGCCGGCGTGTTCCCTACGTACAATAACGGATCGTTTGTGCTACGCCACTTGTCCGACACGCACTACGTCATCGACTTCCCGCTGACGGTTGGCAAAACGAAAACCTTCGTACATCAAGACTGCCGCCACTCGTAGCCAGCTCTCCGAATTAGTTCTCGGGCTCGCTACGTTGCGGGTTCGACCACGCTCGTCACACTCGCATCGTGCGATTGCTCCTGCTGGTTGGCTCGCCGCTCTCGCCATCCTGGCTCCGCGCCTCGTCCAAACGATCTCACCCGCAACATAGTCTCGCCCTCAACCAAATTCTACAGCAGTCCGCTGTGATGTTCTGCAGATCTCACCACGTTCCGAAGCAACGCAACGTTCGTGACAGGGCCGACGCCGCCGGGGACCGGTGTGATTGCGCCCGCTACCTTCACTGCCGAGTCGTAATCGACGTCGCCTCTGAGCACGCCGTCGACGACGGTCGTGCCGACGTCGATGACGGTTGCACCGGGCATGATGTCGGCGCCGCCGATAAGTCCGGGAACGCCTGTCGCGATCACGACGACTTCCGCCGTTTTGAGATATGGTTGGAGGCTCGCACTCTCTTTATGCAGGATGGTTACGGTGGCATCCTGGCCGAGCATGAGCATCGCGACCGGTGCGCCGACGACGATCGAGCGTCCGATCATCACCGCGCGCCGGCCGCGCAGCGGCCAGTGGGGGCTGCGCTCCAACAGTAGCATCACCGCGGCGGGCGTGGCCGGAACGAACTCGGTGCCGCTTCCGAAAGCCAAGTGTCCTTGATTGGTCGGGTGCGCGCCGTCTACGTCCTTGTGCACCGGAATCGCGTCGGCGATCTCACGTATCGAGAGGTGCGGCGGAAGGGGCTGCTGCAACATCACGCCGTGGACGCTCGTGTCGTCGCGTAAGTGTTCGAGACGCTCGCGCACCTGGAGTGACATCGCGGCCTCGGGCAGCCGATCCACGGCGATCTCGATACCCACGCGCTCGCCCGTTTTGACCAGGTTGCGAACGTAGGCGCCGCTCGATTCGTTTTCTCCCACAAAGACGACCACGAGCTTGGGATGAATCCCGGCGTCGCGTAGCGCACTCGTACGAGCGAGTAGTTCGGCGCGCAGCTCCGCGGCGAGCGCGCGACCATCGAGAATCATGGCCGACACGCGAACGCCGTTTCGCCATGAAGGAGGAGAGGACCCTGGAACACGTGCGGCGCGAGGTGCGCCTCGAATCGAACTTTACTGCGGAGGCCTTTGAGCGCGCCTTCGACCGATTCGTACAGACATACAACGTGACGCCGGCGCTCGCGCGCTGCAGTCCCGACGTGCTCGAGCGCTACTGCCGCTTGTTCGAATCGGGCGTCGACGCGGCACGTCAGCGGGAAGTGCGCTTCCGCGGGATTCCCTTGCTCGCAGCGGTACTTCCAAGCGGGACGATTGCCTTCGAGGGCGAGGTCGACTCGGATCGGATGGGCGACTGGTGAACGCGCGTCTGCGCTGGCTCCTCATCCTTGCCGCCGCGGCAATTGCGCTTGTGATCTTGGTACCGCTCTTCGGTTCGCAGCGGCCGTCGGTCTCCGGACCGGCCGGAATGGTGGGCCAGACTGCGCCGGTCTTCACGCTGCACGACGATCGGGGCAATCCGGTCTCCCTGGCGCAATATCGCGGCAAGGTAGTCGTCATGAATTTGTGGGCGTCGTGGTGTCCGCCGTGCCGTGCCGAAATGCCGGATCTGCAAACGGTGTCGCGCGAGTACGCCAAAGCCGGCGTCGTGGTCGTAGGCGTCAATCAAGGCGAATCGGCGGAGCGGGCAGCGACGTTTGCGCGCTCGCTCGATATCGCGTTTCCGATTTGGATCGACGACGCGCAGCAGTACGGCCGCACCTATGCTGCGCTCGGGTTGCCGACGACGATCATTATCGATCGCCACGGCATCGTGGAGCGCGGGTTCGACGGGCCGTTGACGATCGAGCAGATGCGTTCCACGCTCGCACAGGCCGTGCGCGCGACGTGAACCGCGCCGCGGTTCTTAGCGCGCTCGTCGTGCTCGGCGTCATCGTGGAAATCGTCGTCCCCAATCGCGCGATCTATCACGCAGGATGGTACAACGTCGCGATAGCCGCGCTCGCCGTATGGGCAATCGCGAGCGCGCGGCGCACGCCGCTCATTGCCTTCGGCGCCGGCGCGATTGCGTTTGCCGGGATCGCGAGCGGGCTACTTGGACCCGATACGCGGGTCGTCGTCGGTGCGCCCGATACGAGCGTGCGCGTTGACGAGGCCGGCGGCTCGCTGTCGTTTCCGGCGGCGCAGGCCGATCCAAACGTACTGCTCGTCCGCGGCGCGTCGGCGCAGCCGATCGGGGTGCAACGCTACACCGCAACCGCGCTGTTGCGCAGCGTTTCGCGTACCGTCGTAGCGGTTGACGCGTCCGACACGCGCGGCGCGCACCTGACGATCACGCAGCCGACCGGAAGTGCCTTTCTTTCGCCGGTGCTGCTGATGCAGAACACGCAGACGATCGCCGGTCTCGATCTGCCCTACGATACGTTCGCAGTGCCGGCGGCGCATCGCATCGTCAAGGCGGTGCTTTTTTCCGCGGCACAGGCGGCGTCACTGCCGGGCCTTGCGGAAGCGCGCGGTCCCGTCGTGCTTTTCGATCTCGAGGACGACACCGGCGCGGCGATTCCGCATGGGATCGGCATCGCGCCCGACGGTGGAAGCGTCACGCTCGGTGGGCTCCGGCTCGACCCTCGCGTGCTCGACTATCCGGCCATCGAGGTCACTTCAATCCCCGATCTCGCGGTGGTGGGAGCTGGATTCCTCGCAATTTTCGTCGGCGTGCTCTTGACGCGCAAACGCGCGGCGGGGTAAGATCGCTCGACGATGATGTACGCGCACGTTCTTCCGTGCCCGCCGCAGCCGCATCAGGAGATGCCGGTTCGGTAGCGCGCGTCGTCAGCACTTTGCAACGAACCGCTCCGGTTACCGGGGCGGTTCGTTTTTTATTTGTCGAGGGAAATATGCGGATCGGAATTATCGGTCGTGGAACGCTCGGAGGGACGCTCGCGCGGGGATTCGAGCGGCACCCGCGCGTGCGCGAAATCGATTCGACGACGCGAGCGTCGGCCGGGCGTAATTGCGCGGTCGCGCAAGGCAGCGATGTCGTGATCGTGTGCGTGAAGCCGCGCGATGCGGCCGGTGTGTGCGCGCAGATCGCGCCGGTGCTGCGCGGCGATCAAATGCTCGTCTCGGCGGTAGCCGCCGTCGACACCGGATCCATCGCGGCCTGGACCGAACGCCGGGCGCACATCGTGCGCGTCATGCCGAACACGCCGGCCCGGGTCGCGAGCGGCATGACCGTGGTGGCTCGCGCGAAGGACAGCAACGAAGATGCACTCGAGCAGACGCGGCAGCTCTTCGACGCGTTCGGTCGGACCATGGTGCTCGACGAATCACTGATGGACGCGGTCACCGCGATCAGCGGCTGCGGCCCGGCGTTTATCTTCGTCGCGATCGAGGCAATGATCGACGCGGCCATCGCATTGGGCATTCCGTACGATCAAGCGCGCGTGCTGGTCGCGCAAACCGTGCTCGGTTCCGGCCGCCTTGCGCTCGAAAGCGAGTTGCATCCAGGCCAGCTCAAGCACGAAGTGACGACGCCCGCGGGACGAACCATCAAGGGGTTACTGGAACTCGAGAGCGGCAACTTCCGCGCCACGCTGATGAAAGCTGCAATCGCCTCAGGCAAGAGCTAGGTCCTGCAGTCTCTCGACCACGCTCGCTCCGTCGCAGCTCGGAACGAACGCTAAAACTCGGTCGTGCTGGTGAAGGTGAACTTGTCGATCTTCGCTGTCGGCACGACTAGCGAATACGAATACTGGCCGGTGCGTTTTTGCTCGCTGCTGAACTCGACCGAGCCGAGCGCTTCGACGATGCTTTGATTGAAGCGCAGGTTGCGCACGCCCCCGGCGATCTTACCGTCCTCGATGAGAAACGTGCCGTCGCGGGTCATGCCGGTCACGATCGCCCGCTTTTGATCGACGACGCGAATGTACCAGAAGCGCGAGATCAACAAGCCGCGCTGCGTACTCGCGATCAACTCTTGCGTGCTTTTCGATCCTGCGGGAATCACGATATTGAGCGGCTGCGGGCCGTACGCATTTGGCGCGGGCAGCGCGTGCCCGGTGTTGGGGCGGTCGAGCTTCTTGGCGTAGTAGCTATCGGTGACGATGTCACGGACCACACCGGCTTCAACCAGCGGCACGCGCAACTT
Organism: Vulcanimicrobiota bacterium; assembly: GCA_963837195.1. Taxonomy (GTDB): domain Bacteria; phylum Vulcanimicrobiota; class Vulcanimicrobiia; order Vulcanimicrobiales; family Vulcanimicrobiaceae; genus Aquilonibacter. The sequence continues at coordinate 905,550 of CAWIMO010000006.1, read as the reverse complement.
TGGCTGGCCTTCGTAGTCGAAGGGCATAGCCGGTGCGAGCGGGTGCGCGTAATCGTCGCCGATCGTCACCCGTTCGTCGAAGTAGGTTCGATCGAGCCCGTCGGAACAAAACGACGAGCCATCACTGTAACTCTGCGCCGAGAAGTGCGACACGAGGTAGGCAAGGAGTTCACCCAGCGCCGGCGGTTCGAGAATCACGGTCCAAGGCCCGGGTTTGACCGATCGCGGATGGGCGCTCAAGCGTGCGAGTTCGACGGCTCGTGCTCCGGCCGCATCGCCGTCGAGTTCGCGAATGTCGGTCGTATAATGCTCGGCAAAGCCGGTGGAATCGGGTGCCGTCGCCTTGACGTTGACTTGCGCGTCGGTCCCGTCGAAGGATGCAAGCGCGCCGGACGAGTTGGCGATCGTCGTGCCGTTGCTTGCACTCGAAACGTACCCGGAGCACCAGTAATGCACAAGCTCGGCTCGGCTAATAATCGCATCGCACACCCGCGCGCGTTCGCTCGGGTCGGCCTTCGCCGTCGCATCGACGTAGCATCCGGCGGGCGCGCCCGTCGGACCGCCGGACGGAAGTGCCGGCACGAGCGGATCGCGCGGTGCGAACGACGCCATCTCGCGGGCGCGTTCGAGCAGCGCGTCGACTGACGCATCGCCCAGATCGTTGGAGGCCGCAACACCGGTACGGCCGTCGACGATCGCCCGCACGCGTAACCGTGGCGTCGTCGCCGGCGACGTTTTGATTCGCGATGCCGTGCGTAAAGCGCGTCAACGCTTCATCGCTGCTGCTGACGCGAACTTCGGTCTGATCGGCGCGCGAGCGCGCTACGGCGCGCCGCGCGATGCGCCTCGCGCTGCTCCGCCTGCACTAGTAACCGACTCCGACGTTCACGGCGCGAAAGCGCGCGGGCGATGCAGCCTGGGTCGTGCGCCCGGTCTGCATCGGCTCGCCTTTGCCGCAGTTGGGTGTTCCCCATGTATTCCACGACGCAGCGTCAGCGATCGCGTCGCATGAATTCCAGAATCGCGGCGTCATCCCGGCGTAGGTCGGATTCTTGAGCATGCGGCCGCGCTTGCCGTTCTTGATCTCCCAGCCGATCTGGCAGCCGAACTGAAAATTCAGTCGCCGGTCGTCGATCGACCACGAGCGGTTGCTTTCCATGTAAATGCCGTCACGGATGTCGTCGAAGAGGCCCTCGAACGGGACGTCGCCGGGCAGCAGGTTGAGGTTGCACATGCGGATCATCGGAACGAATTCCCAGCTTTGCGCCCGGACGCACGCGTTGCTCGCGCGTCCGATCGCGCGGGCGGTGTCGTTGCTCATCTCGTAGCCGCGCAGCACACCGTCGCGCACGATATCCGAAACACCGGACTTCGTGCCTTCGTCGTCGTAGCCGCAGGTGGCCATCCCGAGCGGCATCGTGTTGTCGATGACGATCGTGACCGCCGGCGATCCGTATTTCAGGCGATCGAGTTGCGTTACTTCGAGGAAGCTCGTGCCGGAAAAGCTCGCTTCCCAGCCCATGACGCGGTCGAGTTCGGCAGGGTGCCCGCACGACTCATGAATCTGCAACGAGACCTGCGACCCCCCGAGCACGATATCGTAGGTCCCGCTCGGACATTGGGGCGCGGTCAAGAGCGCAAGCGCCTCGTCTCCGATTCGCGCAGCGTTCTCTAGCAGCGCAGCCTCTTCGACGATCTCCCAGCCGCCCGACTTGTAGAGTCCGACGTCGCCGGGATGGGTACGCGTCTGCACGTCGCCGTCGCCGACGGCCATCGCTTGCACACCGGTTCCGGTTTGGACGATCGTCTGCTCCAGCGCTGAACCAATCGTGCTGTAGAAAGACTTTTCAGTCCGCCAAAGGTCGAGCCACGCGCGCGCGACTGCGATTCGATCGCCGGTGTGCGCGAGTTTCTCCGCTTCGAGCAGCAATGCAACGCGGTCGCCAAGCGGAACGGTACGCGGATCGCGCACCAGGGGCGTCGCATAGCTGTCGACGTAGACGTGCGGCGGCGGCGCACCGAAGCGCTGGCGCGCGATCGACGCGCTCGCCCGCGCAATGGCGACGGCGCGAGCCGCTGTGCGGTCGATACCCGCCTCGCGCAGATCGCTGCTAGCGGCGAATCCCCATGCACCGTCGACCAACGCGCGAATGCCGTAGCCGCTGCCGCGTCCGTCGGCGAGCGAGGCGACGACGCCATTACGCACTTCGATGCGTTCGCTGTGTACGTCTTCGAAGCGGATGTCGGCATACTGGGCGCCGCAAACCGTCGCGGTATCAAGCGCTCGGCGCGCGAGAGCCTCGAACTCCATTTGCCGGTGTTAGGGTCGCTCGGCCTTGGTGCCTGCTACAACCGCGTGCAGATTCTTCACCGCAACGCTGCCTTGCATCGATGCCGCCGCGTTCCGGCCGATGACGTAGATCGCCACCAAGCGCGCCGGCTGCGCGAGTCCGAGCGGCAGCGGCACCACGACGGTACGCCATCCGGCATGGTCCATCGTTCCAGCGGGAAGCAGCACCTCTTCGTTGATCGCGTTGCGTAGTGCGAGTTTGAGCTGCTCGCCGTTGCCGTCGTCGAAAACCTCGAACGCAATGGCAACGCTGCGTTGCGGCAGCGTCACGTTCGTCACCAAGTACGCGGCACGTTCTTGCGGACTGAGCGCGTATCGCAGCTGCATGCACGACGGGCAATCGAGGCTTGGACCGGCGTCGCCATCGCCGCCGCGCGGCGCGGTCATGAACGACGGCGTGACCGCGAGCGCGACGTCGTGGAATCCGACGGTAACGTGCACGTTGGCCAAACGATCGCCGAGCAGCAGCGACACGACGGCGTCCGCGCTTCCGGCGTCGAGCGCACCGCTCGGGGCGATCGCGGCGCCGGCTACGCGCCACGGCAGCTGTGCCGGAACGGCAATCGCATAGCCCTGCGCATCATAGGCGCGTGCCTGGAGCGTTATATGTCCGCCCAAAGCTACGCTCGGATTTTGCGGTAGAATGATCAGCCGCGCGGGCTCGTCGTAGACGTGCAGCGGCACGCGCAATTCCAGCGTTCCCGAATCCGCGACCAGGGCGCCGTCTCCCGCCGTTTGCGCGGTGAACGTGCCGTCGCGATACGTGCCAAGTGCCGCCGGTTCCACCCGCACGTCGATCGGTGCCGGCGCCGTCACGACGTGTTCGGCGCTATCGGCGGCCGAGAAACGAACGTTTACGGCCGCGCCCGGGAGCGCGCGAACGGTGAACGGGGCGGCGACGAGTTGCGAGGGCGGACCGACCGGTGCGCTATCGTAGACGAAAACGCCGTCCGCAACCTTGCGTTCGCGTCCATCGGAAGGCGCGTTGACCAGGCTTGCATCCGTATCGCCGGGTGTCCGCGCGACGATCTCCGACGAACCCCCGCCGTCGAACGCCATGCCGCGCACCGCACCGAATGCGCGCATCAGCGCGGCGAACTCGGGACGCGTGACGCCGACCGAAAAGCCTGGCTGTCGCCCATCGACTTCGAGCAGGTAGAGCGTTCCGTCCGGTGCGATCGCGGCACCGCTGCATGGAATCCGCTGTGCGTATTCGCCACCGTTGGGCCCATCAGGATCGTCAACCCACGATCCACCGTCCAAAATCAGCGGGCCGCCGCCGACGGCAGCAACCAGACTCCCGAGCGGCACGGGTGAGAGATCGCCGCTCACGGCAATCGTTTCACCAACGTCGGGTACGCCGACGCGTCCGTAGGCGTCCAGCCCTATCGCAAGATAGTAGCCCGGTGGCTGCGCGACGGTGTTATCGAGAATCCCGGTGACGCGATAGGTTGCAAACGGCGGCGTTCCGTCGGTCGGCGCAAGTGCGACGAGCGTGAGTTCATCCGACGGCGAAACGCGGCCGAACGCGGGCGTGAGCAGTGCGGTGCCGGTGCTATTGTGATTGACCGTGTCGAGTATATAGCTACGGCCGGGTAACTGTAGCGTGCCGGTAAAATTCATCTCGACGATCTGCGGTGGAGCGTCAGCGCCAATCGCAAGTGCGTAGCGCTTGGTCGGCGTGCTGACCAGCGCGCCGCCGCGTACCACGACGTTCGTCGGCCGGTTCGTATTGCCAATGTCGAAGTAGTCGCCGTTGATGCCGGCGATTGCCCCGGTGCGACGGGCCATCGAGGAAATCGTTTCGCCGTTGGACCCGAGCGCGTCGCTTGCCAACACGCTATTGAGCTCGACGTTGGGCGCGTGCGGCGCGACTTCGATGACGTGCACGACGATCGGGCCGGCGTCGGTCACCAGGTCGTACGCGCCGTACTCGACACCGGGCGCGATGCGTTCGATCGTTGGCGCATCGAACGCGATGCGCGGAAAGGGCGCCGCGGGGTCGAGATGCGCGGGCAGAATCGCGAGCAGCAGCGTGGCGAGCATCTTACCCGTGAACGGTTCTACGCTGGACTTCCGTTCCAGACCGCGACGGCAAGCGGATAGCCGCCGGTCGCGAACGGTGCGCCGGGGATGCGGTGCAGCGTGGCCAGATCGAAGACGTCGACCTGGTCGCTGCGTGCGCACGGAATAAACAGCAGTCCGCGATCGATCGCCGGTTTCCACGGTGTATCACAGGTGTGCAGTGCCGCATGGGTCGCGCGCAGCGTCCGCGCATCGAGCACGTCGACGGCGTTGGTGTCCTCGTCGGTGACGAAGAGACGATTGTGCGAGCCGTCGAAGACAATCCCGATCGGAAACGCCAACCGCTCGCTTCGAGCGACGACGTGCGGGTCGGTCGCTGCAACGTCGATTGTTACCACGCTTCCCGCCGAGCCGAACGGCGAGTCGACACTCTGATTCGAAACCGCAAACAGCCGTGACCCGTCGCCGGAGAGGGCAAGCGAAAAGACGCGATCGACCACGTGAATGCGCCGCAATTCGACCATGCTGCGGGCGTCGACGATTGAGACCGTGCCGTCGTTGACGTTGGCGACGTAGACGCGCTGCCGTGCGGAATCGATCGCAATGCCTTCTGCGGTTAAGCCGAGCACGCGCTGGGTAACGGTGCCGTCCGCGGCGATGCGGGTGAGCGCTCCGGCGCCGTCCAGTTCGCGATTGGTCACGAAGAGCGCACCGCTGCTCGCATCGAAGGCGACCTCGTCGCCGAAGGGGACGCCGTCGTAGCGGTGGACCGCCCACGGGTCGAGCGTGGCGATGGTCGCGCTGGTACCATCGGTTGCGGTCGTTGCGATCGCACCGGCCGCGTCGATCGCAACGTCACCGGGAGCGCCGTCGATCCCGAGCGCGGCGCGCGCGCGAAACGGCGCGGTCGCATCGTGCAGGATGATGCCGTCGTCGTAACTCGCGACCGCAATGAATGGGCGATGCGGATCGGGTGTCGGCGCGGTTGTAAACGTGCGCATCGCGAGGCCCGTGCTGCTCGCGGCGATCACCGTGCTCTGGCCCTCGCCGGCGGCGACGCCATAGCGGTCGCCCTTCACCGCCCCCGCGCCGTCGAGAAACAGCGTGTAGGGCGCACCGAAGCCGTTAACGTGAATCCGAATCGTACTGCCGGGCAGGTACGCAAGGCGCGCCGCGGCGATCGAACCGGCGGCACGATGTACCGGAAGCGGTCGCGGGGCAGCGGCCATCGACGCGGCGAGCACGAGGAGCACGAGCCGCCGTTTCACGGCGCTTGAAAATAGCCGATGATACCGACCACCAGACCAACGAACGTCAAACCCGCGCCGAGCCACAGCGGAATCCGCGCGTACGTCAGTGCGGCAATCGACGCAAAGGCAATTGAAATTTCAAAGAGCGTCGTCGCAATCTCGAGCGTTTCGAACGAACTCAGCAGCGCTTCCGCGCGACTTTGTTCGTGATCGGCTCGCTCCTCGAACCCTTTGCCTTCGGTGTAGACGGATAGCGAAGCGCGCTGCTCTTGCGCGGCTTCCTTCGGCATCTTGAGTGCTTGGTAGAGTGTCGCCTTGACCTGTTGCGTTTGATAGTACTGATATTGATCCGAGGCCTTGGCGGTGAGCAGCACGGCGTCGTTGCGCAGGGCCAGTGCCTGGATGGAACGATGTTGTGAATAAAGAGTGCCTAACGCGGCGAGGACCGCCACGACCGCGGTGAAAAACGGAACGAGGCGCTCGTGGCTGGCCTGCGTCGACGGGTGGATGCTCACGAAACGCCCGCTTCGCGATGTGCGAGCGACTGCACCAAGGCGAGTCCTTCGGCGACGTCGGTATTCGGAGCCACCAGGGTTGCTTCGGTACGGCGCGGGTCGAGCGCGAAGCTCGCGATGGTAAAGTCGTCAAACGTTCCCGCAACGATCGCGCCGTCAGGGTCGACGGCAAACGCGCGTTGCGCACCGCGATCGAAGACGATCACATACATGCGTAGTTCGGCCGCGCGTGCGCGCGCGATGCGCTCGAGCCATGGATGCGATGCTGCGGCGTCGAGAACCGTCACGCGATAGCCGGCCAAGCGATATCTCACGAGCACGCCCGGATCGAAGGCGACCTCCGCGTCCAAACGCGCCGCGGCTACGGTGCGGTCGAGCGTCGCGAAGTCGTCGCCGCCGGTTGGTCCGAGCGCCAGGTCCGCCTCAAGGATGCGCAGACGTTCGCCGATGTCACTCGGCAATGCGGTTGCGCAGATCGCGACTCGCACGCCGCGCTCGCCGCCCGGTTCGCGCGGAACCGGCGCCGGGAGACGCACGCGCAGCGGCGCCGGTGCGCCACGGGGAACCTCCGCACTGAGCACTTCTTCATGCTCTTGCGAAGCAACGGCAACGACCTCGCCGGCTGCGTCGACGATCTGCGATTTGCCGCAATACGCCACCATGCCGAGCTCGACCCCGCACTTGTTGGCGGCGACGAAGGGCACGCCGTTTTCAAATGCGCGAACCCGGCCGAGAAGGTCGGCCTGCAAGTTCTCGAGGTGGTGCGGATCGCGTCCCGACGTCACCCACGCCGTCGGCATAACGAGCAACTCCGCGCCGCGGTCGACGAGCGCTCGCGCAATCCCCGGCATGCGGCCATCGGCGCAGATCAACACACCGAGCTGCCCTACTGACGTCTTTACCGGTGCGATCGCGGCTCCGGGTGCAAACCATTGACGATCGAAGTGCCAAAGAAAAATCTTTTCGGCGGATCCTGCGAAGGAGCCGTCGCGATCGATGACGGTTGCCCCGTTGTAGAGGACGTCGCCGCGCCGCACCGCGACGCCGGCGACAATCACACACGACGCGCGCCGCGCGACCAGCGCGAGACTCTCGATCACCTCGGCAGCCAAGCGTTCATCGATTCCGTTATCGCCGAGCACGTAAGCGGGAAAGGTCCCCTCAGGAAGCACCAGCAGATCGCGACCGGTAGCGGCGCGCGCGATGCGCTCGACGAGCGAAACGCGCAGACGTTCATAGTCGCTGCGATCGTGCGCGCGCAATTGCAGCGCCGCAAGCCGAATCATTGGGGGCACGAGGGGCAGTTCTACACGGGAGCCGCTGGTGGCCTTGCGAATACCTCAGGGGTATGAGATCCACTGCGTTTTACGTGTGTGCCCTGGTCGTTTCGTTGACCGCTGCCGCGAGCGTGGCGGCGCCGGCGGCGACTACACCCAAACCTGCGGCGAAGGCTGCGCCGAAAGACCCGTGCGCGAGTAAGAAGAGCAAATGGGAGCACCAGCAGTGCGAAGACTTCGCGCACGCCGCTCCGGGCGACGAGTACTTCGGCCGGATGAAGATGAGTTTTCTCGGTATCAACAACACCTTCCACGATGAAGCCATTCGCGCGGGTGACTACACGACCGATACCGGCATCATCAACAAGGTCGGCTTTGCCGACGAAGCGCTCGAGGCGTGGGCGCACAAATATCCCGGCGATCCACAGCTCGCGCGGAGCTATTTTCTTGCGATTGCCATGTACAAGAAGATTTACATGCCGGACGCGCAGCAGAAGGCGTGGACGTACATGCACGTGCTCGCGTCGCGATTCGGCGGCACGTACTTCGGCAAGCTCGAAAAGGCCGATCTCGCCCGCGGGTTCACCGAGCACTATTTTGCCGCCGCGCAGATGTGCCCCACACCGCTGCCGAGCGGTGTTACCGTTCCCGCATATGTGACGCCGGCTGCGACGCCGACGCCCGTGACCGCGCCGGGAACGCCGAGCGTCGATATCATCACGCCGCCCTGCGTTGCGCCGAGTCCGGCCTCGACGCCGTAAAAAAAGAGCCTCCGGTTTCCCGGAGGCTCTTTTTTTGGCCGAAGCCTAGGTCAGAACTTCAGACCGATGCCGATGAACGGACCCGCGTTGCTCGCGTCGCTCGGTGCATTGATCTTGTTATGCAGATCCGAGCCGACGTACCCGCCTTCAAGGAAGATCGGGGTGCCGGCGAACGCGTACGTTATACCGGCCGTGTAGTTCAGGATGTTATACGCCAGCTGATACGTGTTGCCCGACGGATCGGTGAAGTTGCCCTTCACGTTGCCGTAGTACCACACGCTCGCGTAGAACGAGAACGGGCGGTTGAGATCGGGCAGCTTCTCAGCGCCGAACCCGACGTTGGAGACCCTCGGATAGCCGACGTTGTTCGAACGCCAGAGATATCCGACGCCGATGTAGATCCGCGGATCGGCAACCTTGAGACCGATCTTGGCTTCCGCATCGTAGTTACGAACGGTCATCTGCGGCACGGCGGTTGAACCGAGTCCGCCGATCGTCGTGACGTCGCAATCCGGTTGCGGATTGCCGAAGGCATCGACGGTGCAGTTGTGTTGGTAGTTCAACTGCTGGTAGTTGCCTTCGATCATCCAGGGCAGACCGAAGAGATCGAACTCTGCCGCACCCTTGAGCGCGTACGAGAATCCGTCTTGGTTGCCGCTGGCGATATTGCCCGGGCTGAACTCGTCGTAGACCCGCTGCGACGCGAGATAATCACCCGCGATGAAGAGGTCCTTATACGGCGTTGCAGCCGGTGCCGGGGTCGGCGTCGGCGGTGCTGTTGCCGGCGGTGGCGGCGGCGGCGGAGTGGGTGTGGGCGGCGGCGTCGGCGGGATATACCGCACGACGACGATCTGCCGATCGGGCACCCATTGGACGTACGCGCCCATGCCTTCCGAAATTACGCGGACGGGAACGAGCACGTGGCCCTGCCACATGATGGGCGGCACGTCGAGCGGACGCGACTCGCCATTGATGACAACTTCCGGCTTACCGACCGTGACCTTCACGTCGGCGCCGGGCTTGCTAACGTCCACCGTCTTGCTGGCCGCGTCGTACGACACGGTCGCGCCCATTTGTTCGAACATCGAACGAAGCGGGATGAGCACAGTGCCCCCGCGCACGAGCGCGGCGAGCACGCGACCCTGCTTGAGGGTATCGGGCTTTGCATAGACGTGGTGGTCGTTGAAGAGAATCGGGTACTGCCCCGACGGCGGGGAACCGAAGTTCGCCGGCGGAGCCGCCATGGCGCCACCCTGATCCTGCGCAATCGCGTTGGTTCCAATGTTTCCATGCGATGCGGAGGTCGGAGCGGCAACCGCGTTAAGTCCGAAACCGGCTGCTAACAGCGCGGCGAGGACTCCGGTGCTCAGTCGCTTCAATGTTTCCTCCTAGGAGAGCGTTTTTCTTTATGAATCCACGAGTTGACTCGGACGCGCCAGTTAATGCACGCATTGGGCCATACCCAACCCTTCCGGGCGAAATGGGCAGAGCCCCCCGAGACAAACCTTCTTAATGTGTTCGGGAGGACGTTTGCCCCCCCTGCAGTGAGACCCAGGCGGCCTGGGTTACTTTTACCCTAGCCGGAGGCGAGCTTTTCTTCAAGCTTTGCGAGAAATTTCGAGCGTTCGATGAGGTACCTCTCATGCGTTCCCTCGGCCACGGCTTCTTGTTCATCGAAGACGGCGACGGCAAAACTCAGACGCGGTCCGTCGACCATTACAACCTCGACCTCGGTGCGAACGATAAATCCAACCGGAACGGGTTTGTGGTGCTCGAGGTCGATATGGGTGCCGAGCGAGACCAGATCGGGCCCGAGAACCGGCTCGATGCATGCGAGTGCGGCGGTCTCCACCAGCTGCACGAGCATGGAGGTCGAAAGAACATCGACGCCTTTATTACCGGCCTTCTCGGCGGTCATCCATTCTTCGACCCGGGTTTGAAGGCTATACGCGCGCCCGATCTCCAGTTTCGCGCTCATGCCGGGGGAGAATACGCGGAAACCGAGTTTGCTCCTAGCGCTGTTCGGGTGGGTGAAGCATATTATCAGGATTAGACGCCAGGATCGTGAATCAAAGCGGGCGGGTCGCACGTATCCAGGCATAGACAAACGATCCGCCGATCAAATGGGGAGTATCATGGATTTCAAGCGAGCTGCGGTCTACGCGCTGGGCGTAACCCTGACCTTGAGCGCGTGCAGCCGGGGTCCGCAGCACCAGGCGCCGCCGCTGAGCGTCGACGTCGCCGCGGCAACGCGGCAGAACATCGCCACCTACGTGTCGCTCGACGGGCAAGTCGCGCCGCTCGAACAGTCAGTGCTGGCGTTCCAGCAAAACGGCACGATCACGTCGATTTCCGTCAACGTTGGCGATACCGTTCGTAGGGGCCAGGCGCTTGCGCGGATCGATGATTCGGTCTTGCGCGCGGAGGCGTCACAGGCGTCGGCCCAGGCGCAGCAGCAGTCGGCGACGGCGACGGGCTCGCAAGTTGGACTCCCGGTTCAGATCCAGACGAATCAAGCATTACTAGAAACGGACGCCGCGGCGCTGCGCAACGCAAAGCTCGTGTACGACCAGGATACGGCGCTATATAAGGACGGCTACGTCTCGGAGTCGCAGCTGGAATCAGCGCGTGCAGCTTACGTGCAAGCGCAGCAGGCCTACAGCACCGCGCAAATCGGATTGCGCAACAATGTCGTGAGCGAGGAGAATACCAAGGCTGCCGTCGCGTCGGCGCAGGCCGCTGCGGCCAACGCGCGCACGCTCGACACGCAGGTTGCGCAAACGACGCTGTACGCGCCATATGACGGGGTGATCACGCAGCGACTGCTCGATCCTGGCGCCTATGCAGGACCTTCCGCGCCGGTGCTCGCGATTTCGCGCATCGAAACGCTGTGGATCAACATCAACGTTCCCGATACGGATTTACCCTACGTGCATCCTGGATCGCTGGTGAGCTTTACGAGTAGCTCGCTTCCCGGTCGCAACTTTTCTGGCCGCATCAGCACGGTGAACGCCGTGCCGACGAGCGGCACGCTCTCATATCTTGCGCGCATTGAAATGAACAATACCGGCAACGTGTTACGCGGCGGTATGCTGGTAACCGCGACCGTTCCGCGCGAGGCGCACGCGGGCGCGATCGTCGTCCCGCGTTCGGCAGTCGCCCAGACGGAGAACGGCAACGCCGTCTACGTCGTCGGGGCCGACAACAAAGCGCAAGAGGTCCCCGTCACCGTCGGCGTACAGACCGACACGCTCTCGGAAGTGATTTCACCGAAGGTCCAGCCCGGTACCAAGGTGATCACGACACGTCCTGATACGCTCAAGGACGGCAGCCTCGTTGCCGTCAACGCACCGCCCGGCGCTTCGGCTCCGGCGAATGGGGGAAACACCTCGAAATGACGTCGCCTCGCCGCTCTATTGCGCGATCGCTAGCCGTCGCCGTCGCGCTAGTTTTGTGCGTCCCGCTCGGGGTCGCCGCCGCAGCGCCGTCGCAAGCGCCGATCACCGTGCCGACGCCGGCGCCGATGCCGACGACCTCGGGCACGCCGATCCCATATCCCGCGTATGGTTCGCCTGCGCCCGACGTCGCGGCGCAAAAGCAGCGGCCGGGCATTCCGGTGACCGTCACGCTCAATCAGGCGGTCGACATCGCGGTCGCACAATCGCCGACCTTCGCCTCGGAACGCGCCGCGTATCTCGAGATTGCCGCGAAATACGGCGCCGAAAAGGGCGCGCTGCTTCCCAATGTGTCGGCACAAGCCTCGGCGACCCGCTCGTACAGCGGGGCCCTCACCGCAACCGGCGCAGTCCCGAATTCAACCAGCGGGCCGAGCTCGGCGAGCTATGCAACGCAGCAAAGCGCCTCGGTCAACTTTACCGAACTGATCTACGACGGCGGTCAGGTCATCGCCGGCATTCGCAGCGCGAAGGAAGCCGACATCGCCGGGCGCGACGCGCTGTTGCGCAACCTGCAAACCCTGGCGTTCAACGTTTCGACCGACTACTACACGCTGCTCGAAGACAACGCGAGCGTCGCGTCCGACAATGCATTGGTGCGTGAGTTCGAAATCAACGAACAGTATGTCAGTGCGCAGATCCGCACCGGTGCTGCCGCGCGTTCCGATCTTGCGGCCGCGCAGTTCCAAACCGCGCAGGCGCGCGGTGCGCTGGTTACGGCCCAAGGCGCCGCCATATCGGCGCAAGCCGCGTTCGCGACGGTGCTCGGACTCGACGCCGACACGGCGATTTCGCCCAAGTTACTCGGGACGTCGCCGTCGCAAGTAAAGCTGCTCAGCTATCATCAGGCCTTGCAAGAGGCGTACACGTTGCGGCCGGATTTCCTCGCGGCCGAGCATACCGTCGAATCCGACAAAGAGAATCTGCGCTTTGCGAAACTCGCACGGTTTCCCACGCTCAGCGCGAACGGAAGCGTCGGCACCGCCCGCACGGAGATTCCGACCGGAGCCTATCAAACGAATTATCAGGGTAGGAATACGCTTGGTGCCACGCTGACGATTCCGATCTACGATCAGGGCATTACAAATTACAACGTCGCGGTCGCCGCCGCGACGCTCGACGAGGCGAGTGCCTCGATGACGATGACGCGGCTCCAAGTGCAGTCCGACGTACGCGGGGGCCTCGCCAACTTGATCTCGGCACGCGCGAATCTGGTGCAGGCGGAAGCCGAAGTTACCAGCGCTACCGTCAGCCTCCAGGCCACGCAGGCGCAGTATAAGGTGGGCGCCTCGACGATCACCGCGATCGTCACGGCCGAAGCGAACCTGGCAACTGCGCAGACGGCGTATGTCGCCGCACTCTACGGCGAGCGCCTGGCGGAAGCACAGTATTCGTACGTCCTAGGGGCTAGCGATCTGAGCCTCTAAAGCAGGGGCATGTCCTCGCATCCCACGGTCCCCGCGGCGGTTTCCGACCCGGTCAACGCCGCAATCCTCGCGGTCTCGGAAGATCGCTTGACCGGGTTCCAGGAGGATCCGTTCGGCGAAATCGCTGCGCGCAGCGGCGTTACGATCGAGGTCGTGATCGAACGGGTCGTGGCGATGTTGCGCGCCGGTACGATTCGGCGCGTGCGTCAGACGCTGATGTCGACGAATCTTGCCCGCGGAGCACTCGTTGCGTGGCAAGTGCCGCCCGACCGTCTGGATCGCGCCTTCGACTACATGTTCAAGGAAGATCCGTTTTCGGGACACGTGGTCATCCGCTCGACCGATGCGGCGACGCCCGGGAGCAACTACCGCCTTTGGACGACGCTCAAGGTGCCGCAGGGGTATTCGCTGCGCCGGCACGCCGAATTTCTCGCGCGCGAGGTCGGTGCCGATCACCTTCGCCTGATGCCGGCAAAGATGGTGTTTGCGCTCGGCGTCGGTCACGTGCGGCGTCGCGGTCTCGAACCCGGCGCGCGTGCCGAGGTGTTCGCCGAGCCGATGGACAGCGCGATCGTCGAGCTCTCGCCGCTAGAGTGGCGCGTGCTCGGCGCACTCAAGCGCGAGTTCGAGCCCGGCGAGATCGTGCGCGACGTTTGGCGCGCGCGCGCGGATGAAGCGGGCCTAAGCTTCGAGGAGTTTGCGCGCGTCGCGCGTGGCCTCAACGAACGGCGTGTGATCGGCCGGTTCTCTACGTTTCTCGAACACGTCAAAGCCACCGCCAACGACGAGCGAGTAACCCGCTACAACGCGCTCTTCCATTGGGCAGTCTCGCCAGGGCGCGAGGTAGACGCGGGCCGCGAAATCGGACGGCACTTTGTCATAACGCACGCCTATTGGCGCGAGGGCGGCCCGGAGTTTCGTAACGTCAACGTCATGGCCGTGGCGCATGGCATGGAGAAGGACCGCGTGCTCGCGCATAAGGCGGCAATCGACGAGCACCTCCGCGAAGCGGGTCTCGAGTTTTCGTATACCAACGTGTTTTGGGGCGGCCGCAGCGAGATCAAGCCCTCGGAGATCATGCCGGCGGCGTACCGCGACTATTGCGCACGTCACGGCATCGATCCGGATTCGATGCTCGGCGACGACGCTTGAGCGCACGATTGGTTCGAGGGGCAGCCGCACTCGCGCTGATCGCCTTCTCGGCGACTGCCTGCACGCGCGTCGGTACGACCGCGGGTGAGCGTCATTCATGGACGCGACCGGACGTGCTGCGTATCGGTGAACCCTACGACGTCAAATCGCTGAATCCGGCGCTCGACAACAGCGCGATCAGTCTCGACGTGTCGATGCTGGTGTTCTCGTATGCCATACGGTACGACGGTAAAGGCAATCCGGTTCCCGATGCACTGATCGAAGTGCCCAGCGTCGCAAACGGCGACGTGAGCAAAGACGGCCTTACGTTGACGTATAAACTCCGCCCGAATATCACGTGGCAGGACGGCAAGCCGCTCACCTGCGAGGATCTCAAGTTCACCTGGCACTACGTGATGAATCCGAAGACGGACGTGGCGATCACCGACGGGTATCGCGATATCAGATCGATCGATTGTAGCGACGAGCACGTTGCCGTGATTCACATGAAACGACTCTACGCGCCGTTCCTCGAGCAACTTTGGGGCGTCAACAGCAGTACGCCGATTTTTCCAGCGCACATATTGGCGCCCTACGTTGCAGCAGGCACGCAAAATTCGGCGCCGTTCAACGCGATGCCGATCGGGAGCGGCCCGTTTCGCGTGATCCAGTGGGAACGAGGTACGGTCGTGCGCATGACCGCCAATCCGGAGTATTTTTTAGGCAAGCCCAAACTCAATGAAATCGACGTCTATTCCGAGCCGGACGAGAACACGCTCGAGACGCAGGTCCAAACGCACGCGATCGATCTCGTGGCGCGGGGCACGGCGATCAATTGGCCGCGTTACCAGGCGCTGGCCGCATCACCGGATAGCGGTCTGCGGGCCATCGCGGTCGATTCATACGCCTACGATCATATCGACTTCAATTTGCGCAATCCAATCCTCGCCGACATTAACGTGCGCCGGGCGCTGACCTACGCGACCAACCGTCCGGAGATTATCGAGAAGATCATGCACGGCGCCGACACGCCGTCGGACAGTCCCGAACATCCCACGCTTTCATGGGGATACACCTCCGAGACGGTCCACTACGCGTTCGATCCGGCCAAGGCGCGCGCATTGCTCGACGCCGACGGTTGGCATGTCGGGCCTGACGGCGTCCGTGCAAAAGCCGGTCAGCGTTTGGAGTTCAATCTCAGCACTGCGACCGAAGGAACCTTGGGGAAGGCGATTCAAGCCGTCGTGCAGCGTCAGTGGCACGACGTGGGCGCGCAAGCGGACGTTAAGAACTATCCGACCGCGGAATTCTTTGCCAACGGTCCCGACTCGGTGTTGCTTGGCGGTCATTATGACGCCGCGATCTACGCTTGGACCGGTGCCGCCGATCCCGATTTAGACCCGCTCTACTCGGCCGAAAATCTCGCACCGCGCGGACAGAACTCCCTGTTCTGGGTGAATCCGATCGCCACCAAGGCACTCGAGGACGCGCTAGGCACCATCGATCAAACAAAGCGCAAGGCCGACTACGTCATCTTCCAGCAGCAACTGGCGCTGGACGTGCCGACGATCATCATCGGTTTTCGCAAGCTGCCCTACATTTACAACTCCGATCTCCAAGGTTTCGATCCTTCGCCAGTCATCTCACCGTTCTGGAATCCGTGGGAGTATGCCATATGAAACGTCTAGTTGTCGCGCTGCTCGCGGGTGCGGTGGCACTAAGTGCGTGTTCGAAAACCTCGCAGTCCGGTGGGGAAGGCGGCCGCGTCAATGCTTGGACCGTACCGCATATGCTGCGTTACGCGACCTCCGAGGACGTCAACACACTCAATCCGCTGCTCGGGACGCAGTTCACGCTTGGATTTATGTCGTCGCTGACAGCGGCGTGGCTTATCAAGTGGAACGCGCACAACCTTCCGTATCCCGAACTGGCGACCGCCGTACCGACCAAGGCCGACGGTGGGATCAGCCCGGACGGGCTGGCAATCACGTATCATCTGCGTAAGGGATTGAAGTGGTCGGATGGGCAGCCGCTCAACGCTGACGACGTAGTCTTCACCTACCACGCCATAATGAACCCGGCAAACAACATCACGAGCCGCAGCGGGTGGGATCTGATCACGAAGGTCGATGAGCCCGACAAGTACACGGTGACCTTTCATCTCAAGAAACCGTACTCGCCGTTCATCGTGTCGTTCTTCTCGAGCGCCGGCGCCAACCCGTCGATTCTGCCCAAGCACCTTCTCGCGCAGTATCCCAACATCAACAACGTGCCGTTCAACGCGCTGCCGGTCGGCGCCGGCCCGTTCAAGTATAAGGAATGGGATCGAGCGCAGAAAGTCGTGATGGTCCCGAATCCCTATTACTTCCGCGGACAACCGAAGCTCGCGGAAGTCGACTTCGAGATCATCCCGAATCGCGACACGATAATCACCGCGCTGCAATCGCATGAACTCGACATGTGGCTTCCCGTGACGGGCGCGTACTACGATCGTGTGACGAACCTCGACGGCTTTAGCGTCTTGCGCAACAACGGTTACACCTACGGACATATCGACTTCAACCTCTCGCATCCGATCCTCCGAGACGCGGCGGTGCGGCACGCGATCGAGCTCGCAACCGATCGCGTGACCTTAAACCAGAAGTTTCAGCACGGCGTCCAAACCGTGCAAGAATCACTGGCGTCCAAGAGTGCGCCGTACTACGACCCGAACGTCCCGTTCGTCGCGTTTAATATTGCCAAGGCGAACGCGCTGCTCGATGCGGACGGCTGGAAGCGCGGTCCCGACGGCATTCGCGTAAAGAACGGGGTCAAGCTCAACTTGGTCGTGGTGATTCAAACCGGGGCGACCAACGTCGACCATGAGGTCGAGTTCTTCCGCTCGACCTGGCGGCAGATCGGCGTCGCGCTCGAGGTCCGGCACTATCCCGCGCCGATGCTCTTTGGCGCGTACGCCGACGGCGGTATCATCTATGGCGGCAAGTTCGACGTCGTCCTGTTCAACTGGGTCGGCGATCCGATCGGGGACTTCTCATATCTTTTCGCCTGCAATCAGTTTCCGCCGAACGGACAGAACGACGTGCGCTGGTGCAATCCGGTTGCGAACGCCGCGATCGAGAAGGTCTTCTCCGACTACGATCAGTCGCAGCGCAATGCGGACGATCGCATCCTCTTCGAGCAGCTAGCCAAGGACCTTCCCCAGATCGTGCTCTACACGGTTACTGATATCTACGTGTACAACAAAGACCTTAAAGGATTTCACCCGAACTCGATTACCCCGTTCGACGATATGATGAACGTTGACATCTGATCCACATTACTCTCGCAACCTGTATAGAGCTAAGCGTTCGATCATGCCGTCGTTGCCGATCGCATAGGCGGCGCCGCCGGGGAAGCGTGCCTCGAACATCTCCTCGTATGGCCCCAGGCGTGTCGGCATACCGGTCATGCGACCGAAGTGCTCGGGCAGCGTCGTGAGCGGCATCCCTACTTCGATTTCGCCGGGTACCAAACGAAAGTGTGCGTCTTGCGGCTCGAGTTTCGGCGCGCGATCCACTTTCGGAAGATACAGTTCGGCTGAAGCGAGCTGGTTCTTCGAATAAAAGAGACTCAGCAGCAAGCGCGCGCCGTCGCGCCCGCGCACGCCGTAGCTATGCCATCCGGGCGCCGGATACTTGAACGCGATGCCAAGTTGCCGCTCGACGTCGGCGCGTGTCGTGGCGTTGACGTCGAGCGCCAGGCTCTCGCTAAAAAGGAATAGCGGTTTATCCGACGGCGGCGGCGGCGCGTCTTGTAGCTTGGCATTGCGCTCGTAGATGCCGGCGAGGATCTCAACCGCGCGCAGCATGGCAAAATCCGGCGGCTCTCCGCTCATAACGCGCGGCCCCCGGTCATGACGCCGTGCGATTGACCGACGAGATAGATCAGCCCGATGACCGTCGCCACGTACCACACGCCGACCCGAATGCGCGCCGCATTGGTCATCGCCGCCGCGCGCGGATCCACGTGCCCGCGAAAAGCCGAGATCATGGCGGGAAGCCCGAGCAGCGCGATCACGAGGACGAAGATGATTGGCACGCCCAGCCACCATGCCGCCGCGACAAAGAGCACCGCGCCCGCAATCCACAGCGGCGGCCAGATCGCGCCAATGACGCGTCCGCCGTCGAACGGCAGCACCGGAATCATGTTGAAGAGATTGAGGAATGCGCCGATGTACGCGCAGGCGAGCCAAAAGCGGTCGCCGGTTGCAGATCCGAGCGTATAGCAGACGGCCGCTAGCACGAATCCGGTGAGCGGACCGGCCAGCGCGATATACGCGTCGGCCTCGAGATCGGGCGCAATCGCGCCCGCTGTATACGCTCCAAGAAACGGGACAAAGACCGGTGCGCGTACTGCCAGGCCGTACGCACGATAGGCAAAGTAGTGACCGAGTTCGTGCGCGGCAATGAGAAATACGATCACTACGCCGATGCCCCAGCCGAATACCGCGGCGTACAGCAAGAGCGACAGGATGAAGGTCCAGCTTACCGCAAACAGCTTTGCGCCGATCAACACGAACTTCAAATTGAGCAGCAGCGCAAGCAGCGCTTTGAACTTGATCGCGAGGACAGCGAGCCCCGCCGCGATCGAGCCGATGCCGCCCGCACGACGCTGCGCCCGCTTCTGCGGCGCTGCAGGCACAGCGGGGGCTTGGTATTCTCCCTCGACGGGTTGCTCATCGTGCATGGCAGAAGACCATTCACGTGAACCGTTCGTCACGTCCTGCGCAGATCGTCGTTCTCGGCGGTGGCTTCGGCGGCACGGCCGTTGCGCAGCGCCTCGAACACCGGCTGCGTCCGGGTGAAGCCGAGATCACGTTGATCAGCCGCGAGAATTTTTCGCTCTTCACGCCGATGCTGCCGGAGGTTAGCTCGGGCGAGCTCGACACACGCGCGGTCGTCACGCCGATTCGTTCGCAACTGCGGCACACGCATTTCATCCTAGCCGACGTTCACGTGTTAGATACGGCTGCGCGCGAGGTCGGCATCACCCACACGCTCACCGGCCGCGACGATCGCATTCCCTACGATCAACTCGTGATCGCGCTCGGTTCCTCGACGTCGACGTTCGGTTTGCCCGGCGTCGCTGAGCGCGTTTTCGCGCTCAAGACGCTCGAGGACGCCGGCATCTTGCGCAACCGCTTGGTATGGCTGCTCGAACTAGCCGATTCGACCACCGATGTCGCCGTTCGCCGGCGCTATCTCACCGTTGTCGTGGTGGGCGGCGGGTTTACCGGCGTTGAGGCGACCGGCGAGTTCGTTGAACTCTTTCGCAGCGTGTTGCGCTTCTATCCGAACATCGACCGTGCAATGGTGCGCGTCGTGTTAGTCGAAGGTGGCCCGGTCCTCTTGCCTGGCTTACCGCCGCGCATGGGCAGATATTCCGCGGCATTCTTGCGCAAGCGCGGCGTCGAAATTCTCACCGGCGACGGCGTCGCGAGCGCCGATGACGACGGGATCGTATTGCAGAGCGGCGCGCGCATCGAAACGGCCACGATCGTGTGGAGCGCGGGCGTTGCACCGGCGCCGACCATCGGCGGTTCTCCGCTGCCGCGTACCAAACGCGGCGCAATCGTCGTAGGACGCGATTTTCGGGTCGAGGGCTACAGCGATATCTGGGCGCTCGGCGATTGTGCCGCGATCCCTAACAGCGACGGCGGCTTCTACCCGTTAACGGCGCAACACGCCATTCGCGAGGGACCGGTGCTGGCCGACAACATCGTGGCGACGCTGCGCGGCAATGCGACGAAGCCGTTCTCGTTCAATGCACTGGGTATGATGGCGTCGCTCGGCGGACGCCGCGCGGTAGCGCAACTTCCCGGCGATTATGTGCTGACCGGATTCTTGGCCTGGTTCTTGTGGCGTTCATACTATCTCTTGCGCTTGCCGGGTCTCGATCGCAAGCTGCGTGTGGCTTTTGACTGGACGCTCGAGCTGCTTTTCCCGCGCGATATCGCCGAGCTGCGCGTGTACACGCGCGAAGCGCAATCGAGCGCGGCAACCGACGCGGGCTTGCGCCCGCACGATAGCGAGACACCGCACCTCTAATTGTCATCCCGAGCGTAGCTGCGTAGTCGAGGGACCGACACTCCGGTGTTGCTCGCGAAGACGCTCGTCGCGCCACATCCTGTGGCGCTCCTGCTGCGCGAGTTTTGCGCCACGTCCAAAGGAAGTCCGCATCCTGCGAATGGCGCAAAACTTCGAGCCTTCGCTTAGCAACACCGGAGTGTCGGTCCCTCGACTACGCAGCTACGCTCGGGATGACAATGCCGAGCTAAATCCAGGCCTCGTGCGAGCCGGCGTAAACTTCGGTGTAGAGTGTCGCTGGATCGGGCGCGGGCTCGCTTTCGATCGCGTCGGTCGTGGCATTGACGCGCGCGGCGATCGCCTTGCGCATCGCTTCGATGGCGTCGCGCGTGATCACGCGCGCGTCGATCAGCCGCGTCTCGAAGCGCGGCACCGGATCGTTGACGCGCTGCTCCGCAACCTCGTCGCGCGTGCGATAGGTGCGTTCGTCGTCGTCGGTGGTGTGCGAGAGAAAGCGGTAACACATCGCTTCGACCAGGGTCGGACCGCCGCCGCCCACGGCTTTTTCGCGCGCCGCACGGACCGCATCGTAGACCGCGACCGGATCGAACCCGTCCACGACGACGCCCTGGATACCGTAGCCCTCGGCACGCGCGGCGACACTGGGATTCCCCATCTGTTTGGAGATCGGGGTGGAGATCGCCCATTGGTTGTTCTCGCACAAGAAGACGACCGGCACCGCATGAATCGCCGCGAAATTGATCGACTCGTGCCACTCGCCTTCGCTGGTCGAGCCCTCGCCGAACTGACAGAGCACCATACGATCGGGTTCGCCGCGATACTTGATCGCATACGCCGCGCCCACGGCGTGCGGACATTGCGCGGCCAGAATCGACGAGATCGACGCGATGCCTTTTCCCTTATCCGCCACGTGGTTGATGATCGACTTTCCGCCGGTCGTATCGGTCGCGCGCGCAAACTGCGAGCGAAAGATGTCTTCGAGCGCAAAGCCGACGGCAAGGGTGATGCCGGTATTGCGGTAGTAGGGATAGAGCAGATCCTTGCCGCGCTCGAACGCCATCCCGGCGCCGGCTTGCACGGCTTCGTGGCCCTCCGAGCCCATCGCGATACCGATCTTCCCTTGGCGGTTGAGTTGGAAGCCGCGGGTATCGACCGCGCGTTGCAAGAGCATATTTTCGAGCAGCTTGACGAGTTGATCGTTCGAGAGCGAAGTCGCGGCCTGTGCGGGACGAGAGGAAGCCATAGCTGAACTCGTTATCTGTGGAAGCGCGGCGCCCCTACGACATCGATTCGGTCACCGACGTGGCCTTTGCGATCTTTGCCGAGCGCGGCTTCGATGCGGCCTCGATGGAAGACGTCGCGCGCGCCGCCGGAATCACCAAAGCGAGCATCTACCACCACGTCCCGAGCAAAGAGGCGCTGCTCGCGCGCGGTCTCGATCGCGCGTTGGCCGCGCTCTTCGGCGTGCTCGACGAACCGGACGCGCGCACGGGCAGCGCGCGCGAGCGCCTCGCGCACATCGTGCGTCGCGTTGCCGAGATTACGATGTCGATGCGCGCCGAAGTCAGCGTGCTCTTTCGCGTGCGCGGAAATTCGACGACCGAACGCGACGCGATGGAGCGGCGCCGCGCGTTCGACGCGATCGTCACCGAGCTGGTGCTCGAGGCCCAGGCCGCGGGGGAGGTCCGCGCCGATATCGAGGCACCCCTGCTCGTACGCCTGGCCTTCGGGATGTCGAACTCGGTCGTCGAGTGGTACCGGCCGGGCGGCCGCACGCCCGCCGCGGAGATCGCCGCCGCCATTGGGGGCATAGCATTCCATGGCATCGGAGCGGATTGGGCCGAAGGCCCAAACGCCACAGATTCAGCCGAAGGCTGAATCTGTTGACGGTGAGGCCGGGCGAAGGTAGAATTTAGGCTGACCTACCGTTCGGTAGGGCCCCTTCGAGACGCCGCTACGCGGCTCCTCAGGGTGACAGGAGTGATATGAAGCTGCGTAGCTATGTTGCGGGCACCTGGTACGAGGCCCCGGACGGATTCACCGAGGTCGCCTCGGCAATCGACGGGCGGCCGGTGGCGCGCGTCTCGAGCGCGGGGATCGATTTTGCGCGGGTGCTCGATCACGCTCGCAGTGTCGGCGGCCCCGCCCTGCGTGCCCAGACCTTTCATCAGCGCGCCGAGCTGATCAAACGTCTTGCAACGTATCTCAACGATCGCAAAGAGCCGTTCTATGAGCTAGCGTTTGACACCGGCGCCACGCGCAAGGACAATTTCGTCGATATCGACGGCGGAATCATGACGCTCTTTGCGTTCGCGTCGAAGGCGCGGCGTGAGCTGCCCGATGCGCGCGTCGCGGTTGATGGTGCGCTCGAACCGCTCTCGAAAGGCGGCACGTTTGCGGCCCGGCACATCATGACGCCGTTACGCGGTGCGGCGGTGCACATCAACGCCTACAACTTCCCGACCTGGGGAATGCTCGAGAAGCTCGCGCCCGCAATCATCGCCGGCGTGCCGGCGATCGTCAAGCCCGGCACCCAATCCGCCTACGTTGCGCATGCGGTCTTCCAAGAGATCATCGCGTCGGGGATCTTGCCGGAAGGCAGCGTGCAATTCATTGCCGGCGGCGTCGGCGATCTGCTCGATCGCTTGACCGGGCAGGACATCGTGTCGTTCACTGGTTCAGCGCAGACCGCGGCAAAGCTGCAACGCACGCCGGCGATTGCGCAAAACAGCGTGCGCTTCATCGCCGAGCAAGATTCGCTCAACGCGGCCATCCTCGGCCTCGACGTGAGCGCCGATGCGCCTGAATTCGAGCTGTTCGTCAAAGAAGTGGCACGCGAGATCACGACCAAAGCGGGTCAACGTTGCACGTGCATCCGGCGCGCGATCGTGCCGCGCGGGCTGATGGACGCCGTGCAGCGCGCGCTGAGCGCTCGGCTGGAAAAATCCGTGCTCGGCAATCCGCGCAGCGAAGCGGTGACGATGGGCGCGCTCGTCAGTTGCGCGCAACGCGATGACGTACGTGCCGCAGTCGCGCAGCTCGCGCAGGAAGCAACGATCGTCTACGGCGATCCGGCGACGACCCCCAGTGTCACCGAAGGTGACGCGCTGGCCGGAGCCTACATGGCGCCAGTCGTGCTGCGTTGCGACCGGCCTCTCGAGGCCGCGCGCGTGCACAGTGTCGAGGCCTTTGGGCCGGTCACGACGCTGATGGCCTACGATACGGTCGATGAAGCGATCGAGATCGCCAATCGGGGCCAGGGCAGTCTGGTTGCATCGGTGTTTTCGTACGACGCATCGACAGCGGATGCGATCGTGCTTGGCATCGCGCCGTTCCACGGTCGCGTGCTCGTAGTCGATCGCGACGACGCCAAAGAACAGACCGGGCACGGCACGCCGCTCGCGCCGCTGGTGCACGGCGGTCCGGGCCGCGCCGGCGGTGGTGAAGAGATGGGCGGAATTCGCGGCGTGTTTCACTACATGCAGCGCACCGCCGTGCAAGGGACGCCACAGCGCATCGCGACCGTGAGCGGCGTGTGGAATCCAGGCGCGTCTGAAGCGGCGATCGCCGGTCATCCATTCGAGCATCCCTTCGAAGCGCTCCGCGTCGGTGAAACGTATTACACGGCCTCGCGTGAGATCACCATTGCCGATATCGAACGCTTTGCGGAATTCACCGGCGACTCGTTCTACGCGCACATGGACGAAGCGGCGGCTAAGGCGAGCCCGTTCTTCGAAGGGCGCGTGGCGCATGGCTATCTCGTGCTCTCGTTTGCCGCCGGCCTTTTCGTGCGTTCGGAACTCGGACCGGTGCTTGCGAACTACGGCCTCGAGAACTTGCGCTTCCTCAAGCCGGTCTACCCGGGCGACTCGATTCGCGTACGGCTCACGGTCAAAGAGAAGACGCCGCGCAAACCCGAGTACGGTGAAGTGCGCTGGTCGGTGACGGTCTTCAACCAAGATGACGAGATCGCCGCAACCTACGATCTGCTCACGATGAACGCTACCGCCGCGCACGTGCCGGCGTTGGAAACGGTGTCATAATGTATACTTCCATAAGCGACGGCATCGTCGAAGGCCAAAGCGACGAGCGCGAAAGCGCGTTCAATGAACGCTTAGATCGCTCGGTGAAGGTCGAGCCAAACGACTGGATGCCCGAGGCGTATCGCAAGACGCTCCTGCGCCAGATCTCGCAGCACGCCCACTCCGAGATCGTTGGGATGCTGCCCGAAGGCAACTGGATCACACGCGCGCCCTCACTGCTGCGCAAGCTGATCTTGCTCGCGAAGGTGCAAGACGAAGCCGGCCACGGACTGTACCTCTACAGCGCGGCGGAAACGCTGGGCACGCCGCGTGACGCGATGGTCGAAGCCCTGCTCACGAAAAAAGCCAAGTACTCGAGCATCTTCAACTATCCGACGTTGACGTGGGCGGACGTCGGAGCGATCGGCTGGCTGGTCGACGGTGCCGCGATCATCAATCAAATTCCACTCACCCGCTGCTCTTACGGGCCGTACGCGCGCGCGATGGTGCGCATCTGCAAAGAAGAGAGCTTTCATCAGCGTCAGGGCTTCGACATCATGTGGAAGCTCGCGCACGGCACGGCGGAGCAGCACGCGTTGGCGCAAGATGCGCTCGACCGCTGGTGGTGGCCCTCGGTGATGATGTTCGGGCCACCGGATTCGGCCTCACCGCACAACGAGCAGTCGATGCGTTGGAAGATCAAACTCTTCACCAACGATGAGCTGCGGCAGAAGTTCATCGATCAAACGGTACCGCAGGCGGATCAGCTCGGCCTGAAGATTCCCGATCCGCAGCTTCGATTTGACGAGGCGACGCAGCACTATGCGATCGGCCCCATCGATTGGGACGAGTTCTACCGTGTGGTCAAGGGCGAGGGCCCGTGCAACCGCGAGCGCTTGCAAGCACGTATCGACGCCTGGGACGACGGTGCGTGGGTGCGCGAGGCCGCCGTCGCGCATGCGAACAAGCGCGCCGGCAAAGAAACGAGTGCGGCGTGAAAGCGTGGCCGCTTTGGGAGATCTTCGTGCGCAGTGAAAACGGTCTAGCGCACAAGCACGTCGGCAGTCTGCACGCAGCCGACGCGGAGATGGCCGTGCAAAACGCGCGCGATCTCTACACGCGGCGCAACGAAGGCGTCAGCATCTGGGTGGTGCGCTCGAGCGATATCGTCGCGACCGATCCGTCGCAGAGCGAAGCGCTCTTCGAACCCTCGGAAGACAAAGCATATCGCCACGCGACCTTCTATCACGTTCCGGACGGCGTGAAGCACCTTTGATGAGCCATCCTGAGGTGCGAGCGGAGCGAGCCTCGAAGGGGGAATATCTGCTTCGTCTGGGCGATAGCGCGCTGGTGCTTGGGCAGCGCTGCGCGGCGTGGGTGGCGCATGCGCCGGTCATGGAAGAAGACGTCGCACTCGCCAACGTCGCGCTCGATCTCTTCGGCCAGGCGAAGTTGTGGCTCGAGTATGCCGCCGAAATCGAAGGCGCCCGCAGCGACGCCGATGCCCTCGCATTCCACCGCGACGCGAGCGACTACCGCAACCTGCTGCTGGTCGAGCAGCCCAACGGCAATTTCGCCGACACCATCGTACGCGGGTTTTTTTATGATGCGTGGGCGCAACTCAACTTGAGCGCGCTGGCAGCCTCCAGCGATGAACGGATCACCGCGATCGCCGCCAAATCCGTAAAAGAAACGGCCTATCATCTGCGTCGCAGCCAGGATTGGCTCGTGCGCCTGGGCGATGGCACCGAACTCAGTCACGAACGCGCGCAGCGAGCGGTCGACGAGTTGTGGCGGTACACCGGCGAATTGTTCATCGGGGATGAGGTCGACGCGGCGATGGTCGCGCAGGGCGTCGGAGTCGAGCCGGCCTCGCTGCGTGAGCCCTGGCTCGCGCGCGTCGATGCTGCGCTTGCGACGGCGACGCTTGCGAAACCCGACGACGGCTGGATGCAGCGCGGCGGCAAACAGGGGCGCCACACCGAGGCGCTGAGTTACATGCTCGCCGAGATGCAAGTGTTGCCGCGCAGTTACCCGGGTGCACAATGGTAGCGCGCGCGTGGGAGTGGCTCGATGAAGTGCCCGATCCGGAGCTCCCTTCGGTCACGATCACCGATCTCGGTATCGTGCGCGAGATTCGTGAAGACGCCGGCGCCTTGGTCGTCGCGTTGACCCCGACCTATTCGGGTTGTCCCGCAACGGCGGTCATCGAGGCCGACGTAACGCGCGCGCTGCACGAACACGGTGTTGAACGCGTGCGCATCGAGCGGCGGCTCGCACCAGCCTGGACCACCGATTGGATCACGCCCCGAGGCCGCGAACGTTTGCACGAACACGGTATCGTTCCGCCGGGCGCGACCCTCGCCGACGGACCACTGGTAACGGTTATTATCCGCTGCCCGCGCTGCGCGTCGACCAAGACCTCCGAAATCAGCCGCTTTGGCTCGACGCCGTGTAAGGCACTGTATCGCTGCGACGACTGCCGCGAACCGTTCGACTACGTGAAGCCGCACTAGATGGACTTTTACAAGCTTCCGGTGCGCCACGTACGCAAAGATACGCGCGACGCGATCGTCGTCGAATTCGCGGTGCCGGCGCACCTGCGTGATACGTTTGCCTATACGCAAGGACAGTATCTGACCTTGCGCACGACGATTGACGGTGAAGAGCACCGGCGCTCCTACTCAATATGCGCGAGTCCACGCTCGGGCCGTCTACGCGTTGCGATCAAGCGCGTCGAGGACGGCGTATTTTCGAGCTGGGCGCACGGCGGGTTACGCGAAGCCGACGAGATCGAGGTGGCGTCGCCACAGGGACGCTTCTTCGTACCGCTCGATCCGCAAAGCGCACGTGCGTACCTCGCGGTTGCTGCCGGTAGCGGCATTACGCCGGTCCTCTCGCTGATCGAAACGACGCTCGAGCTCGAGCCGAAAAGCCGGTTCACCCTCGTGTACGGCAATCGCTCCGCCTCGTCGACCATGTTTCGTGAGGAGCTGCAGCATCTCAAGGATCGCTACCTCGATCGCCTTGCACTGATCTTCGTCACCAGCCGCGAGCGGCAAGAGATCGACGCGTTCAACGGTCGCATCGATCGCGAACGGATGCTGGCGCTCTGCTCGGGCTGGATCGATCTGGAAGCGACGGACTACGTGTTTATCTGCGGACCGGAGTCGATGATGGAGGGCGTGGCCGCGGCGCTCGACGAGCGCGGCTTCCCCCGCGAACGAACCGTGATCGAGCGCTTCGTCACCGCCCTTCGAGGCGCGGGCGCAGCCCGCGCACCTCAGGATGATGGAAGCGTGCGGCCGGAGCGAATCGCACACGCGAGTGTCGTGCTCGACGGCACGGTGCGTACGTTCGAGATTCGCAAGGATAGCGAGTCGGTGCTCGAAGCAGGCCTGCGGCAGGGAATCGATTTGCCGTTCTCGTGCAAAGGCGGCGTCTGTTCCACCTGTCGCGCACAGTTGACCGCGGGAGAAGTCGATATGGACGTACATTTTGCGCTCGAGGATTACGAGGTTCGTAGCGGCGTCGTGCTAATGTGCCAGAGCCATCCGGTGACTGACGAAGTCGCACTTGACGTCGACGCAATCGCGGCACAGCTCGTATGAGGGGAGTGCTCGTAACCCGCGAGCGCGGGATCATGCGCATCACGCTCGACCGTCCCGAGAAGCTCAACGTGCTCGACGGTGAGCTCGCGCATCAGCTGCACGTTGCCTTTGAAGAGGCCGCGATTGTCCACGACGTGCGCGTCGTGGTGCTGACCGGCAACGGGCGCGCATTTTGTGCCGGACAAGACTTGGCTGATCCGGCAGTCGCCCCGGGTGCCGATCTAGGCATGACCATCGAACACTTTTACAATCCGCTGATTCGTGCGATGCGCGCACTACCCAAGCCGATCGTTGCGCGCGTGAACGGCGTCGCAGCCGGGGCGGGCGCAAATCTCGCCTTCGCCGCGGACATCGTGGTTGCGGCGCGGTCAGCATCGTTCATCGAGTCGTTCTCGCGTATCGGATTGCTGCCCGATTCGGGCGGAACCTGGATGCTGCCGCGGCTCTTCGGCTATGCGCGCGCGGTTGCGATCGCCATGCTGGGCGAGCGGATCAGTGCGGAGCAAGCGCAGGCGTGGGGAGCGATCTGGCAGGTCGTCGACGATGCCGATCTCGACACGGCCTGCGACACGCTGGCTGCGACATTGGCGCAGGCGCCCACACGCGCACTCGCCGCAATCAAGGTGGCATTCGAAGCGAGCGCAACCACGACGCTCGACGCGGCACTCGACGACGAGCGTGAATTACAGCGCCGGCTCGGGGCGTCGCGCGACTATCACGAAGGCGTCGAGGCTTTCATCGCCAAGCGCAAGCCGGAGTTCGAGGGACGATGATCGACCAGGCGCAAGCGCTCGCCGAGCAGTGCGCGCACGCGATGTATTCGCGCGACCGTGCCTCACAGACGGCAGGCATGACGATTGAGGCCGTGGCGCCGGGCTACGCGAAGCTCTCCATGACCCTGCTCGCCGAAATGATCAATGGTCACCAAACGGCGCACGGCGGAGCGATCTTTGCTCTCGCCGACAGCGCCTTCGCCTTTGCGTGCAATTCGCGTAATGTCGCCTCGGTCGCGCAGCATTGCTCGATCACCTATGTCTCGCCGGGACGCGAAGGCGAACGTCTGGCGGCAGAATGCCGGGAAACGAACTTGACCGGACGTTTCGGAATCTACGATGTAACGGTGACCGGTGGTGACGGCCGGGTCGTCGCACTCTTTCGCGGTCATTCGGCCGCGGTCCGCGGGAATGTCCTCAACGGAAAGGATCCTTGGTGAACGGGAACACGGCTTTTATTTGCGACGGTGTGCGCACGCCGATCGGACGCTACGGCGGCAGCCTCGCTGGAGTGCGCACCGACGATCTTGGCGCGTTGCCGATCGCCGCGCTCTTGGCGCGCAATCAATTGCTCGATCCGGCCGCGATCGACGACGTGTATTACGGCTGCGCCAATCAAGCCGGAGAAGATAACCGCAACGTCGCGCGCATGGCCGCCCTGCTCGCCGGACTACCGGAACGCGTGCCGGGTGCAACGATCAACCGGTTGTGCGGCTCGGGTCTCGACGCGGTGGCCAGCGCGGCCCGCGCGATCGCGGCGGGCGACATCGAGCTTGCGATCGCCGGCGGCGTCGAAAGCATGACGCGCGCGCCATTCGTGATGCCCAAGCCCAACGCTGCGTACTCGCGCGAGAACGCGGTCTTCGATACGACCATCGGCTGGCGCTTCGTCAACCCGCTGATGAAGGAGCGCTACGGCATCGACAGCATGCCCGAGACCGGCGAAAACGTCGCGGCGGAGTTCAACGTGTCCCGCGCCGACCAAGATGCGTTCGCCTTTCGTTCGCAGCAGCGCGCCGCCGCGGCAATCGCTTCGGGCCGCCTGGCACGGGAGATCACCTCGGTCGCGGCGCGCAACGGCAAGGCGACGGTCACGGTCGAACGCGATGAACATCCGCGCGTAACGACGCTGGAGAAGCTCGCCGCGTTGCCGACGCCGTTTCGTAAGGGCGGCACGGTCACGGCGGGGAATTCCTCGGGGGTGAATGACGGAGCGGCTGCGTTGATCATCGCGTCGGAGAAAGCAGTCGAGAAGTACGGACTCACGCCACGCGCGCGCGTGACGGCCGCAGCGACCGCCGGCGTCGCACCGCGCATCATGGGCATCGGGCCGATCTTTGCAACGCGCAAACTCCTCGCACGTACCGGCTTGACGCTGCATGATTTCGATGTGATCGAGCTCAACGAAGCCTTCGCTTCGCAGGCGCTCGCAACCATGCGCGAACTCGGGCTGGCCGACGACGCAGAACACGTCAATCCCAACGGCGGGGCGATCGCGCTCGGTCATCCGCTCGGCATGAGCGGTGCGCGCTTGGCGCTCACCGCGTCGCTCGAACTGGTCGAACGCGGCGCGAAGCGCGCGCTCTGTACGATGTGCATCGGCGTGGGGCAAGGCATTGCGCTTGCGATGGAACACGTGTGAGCCTCGCCGAACTCGAGCCGATCGAGACCGCAAGCCGCGACGAACTGGTTACGTTACAGATCGAGCGCTTACGTGCGGCGCTGACGCGCGCGTACGAGCGCGTACCATTTTATCGCGATGCCTTCGATAGCGCCGGCGCGCATCCGCGCGACGTCCGTGAGCTGGGCGATCTGGCGCGCTTTCCGTTCTTGGAGAAGCGACATTTTCGCGAACAGTACCCCTTCGGGCTGTTCGCGGTACCGCGCGAGCAAACGGTGCGTTTGCACGCTTCGAGCGGGACGACCGGCAAGCCGACCGTCGTCGGCTATACGCAGGGCGATATCGACACGTGGAGCAACCTGATGGCGCGTTCGATTCGGGCCGCCGGCGGTAGGCCCGGCGACATCGTGCAGGTCTCCTACGGCTACGGGCTTTTTACCGGGGGGCTGGGCGCGCACTACGGGGCGGAACGGCTTGGCTGCACGGTCATTCCGATGTCGGGCGGACAAACGGAAAAGCAAGTGCAGCTCATTACCGACTTGCGTCCGCGGATCATCATGGTCACCCCGAGCTACATGCTCGCGATCGCCGAAGAGATGGCGCGGCAGGGGCTCGATCCGCGTAGGTCCAGTTTGGAGATCGGGATCTTCGGCGCGGAGCCGTGGAGCGATCAGATGCGCGCGCAAATCGAATCGTTGCTCGACATCGATGCCGTCGATATCTATGGGCTCTCGGAGATCATGGGTCCCGGCGTCGCCGTCGAATGTCTGGAAACCAAAGACGGGCTAACGCTCTGGGAAGATCACTTTTATCCCGAGATCATCGATCCCGAGACGGGCGCGGTGCTGCCGGAAGGATCGTTCGGCGAACTCGTCTTGACGACGCTGACCAAGGAAGCGCTTCCGGCGATCCGCTATCGCACGCGCGACCTCACCCGCCTCTTACCCGGCACGGCGCGTCCGATGCGCCGCCTGCAGCGCATCACCGGCCGTTCCGACGACATGCTGATCGTGCGCGGCGTCAACGTCTTCCCCTCGCAGATCGAGGAACTGATCGTGCGCGACGCGCGACTGGGGCCGCACTATCAAATTCACCTCACGCGCAGCGGCGCGCTCGACGAGGTTACGCTTCACGTCGAGACGTTGGCAGGCGTCGCCAAAAGCGAGTACGACGATTGCGCGCGAACGCTTGCAGTCGCGATCAAGAGCTACGCCGGCGTGACGGTGCAGATTGAGATCATTGGCCCGGGCGGCATTCCGCGCTCGCAGGGAAAAGCCGTGCGCGTCGTCGATCAGCGCAAGCGCGCATAGCTCAAGCGCGGTACGCGCACGTTGAGCGCCGGGTAGAAACCGTTGCGCTGGATGCCCGCAAGATCGACGCCTGCAGTCACCAGTGCCTTGACGGCGACACTGGTGATCGTGATCGCCAAGCGTGCTGCAATGCAGGCATGCGCGCCTGCGCCGAACGTGAACGTACGACCGGCGGCGGCGGGATCGGTGTTGGCGGCGGCAAGCAGGACGAGTACGCTCTCGTTCTGGCGCACGAGCGCATCCTCGATCGGGATCTCGGTTGCGGCGAATCGCCGGGTATTGTGAACCGGTGGATCGAGCCGCGCGACCTCAGCCACGAAGCCTGCAAGCGTGGGCGCGTCCTGCACGATACGGGCAGCGATCGCCGGCAGCGCGATCGCGAGATGATAGAGCGTGTTGCCGATGAGGCCGGCCGTGCCGTCGTAGGCTTGGAAGAGCAAGCCGATCGCGCCGTAGCGTTGCTCCTCGTCGGGAAAGCGTTTGGCAAAGAGCGCACGTAGCGCTTCGACCGCACGCGATGCGGGCGCCAGCGTTTCCGGCGGTGCGCCCGGCGCGATGGCGCGCGCCAACGCGCGTGCGTAGGTTTCGACGCCGTCGACGTCGCGCGGCGCGATCCCAAGCAGAGCGGCAATCGCGCGCGACGGAAAGGCGAACATCAGGGCGTCGAGCGGCGCGTTCTGCAGATCGGGTAACACGGTGGCGATCGCGGGCACGTCGATGCCTTCGAGCAGCTGCTCGGCATCGTGACGTCGCGACACATGCAGTGGGCCGTCGGTCATGCGCACCATGTGCGCGAAGAGTTCGCCCAGTGCGGTACCGCGCATGATCGACGGCACGATATCGTCGGCCGGCCGCACGTGAAATGCAGGGTTGTTCAGTACGGCCTCGACCGTGGCGGCGCTAGCCGCGATCCACGCATTGAGGTTGCCCACGAAAACAAAGGGTGCATCGAGCGCTAGGCGCTCGTAGTACGCGTACGGATCGTCCGCTGTCGCGGCGCTAAGCGGCGTCAGATCTACCATGTCAGATCCAAGGCCGCGTGCAGCGCGCGCGCTCCGTCGGGCGTAATGTGCAGAGCGCGGTCCTTGGTGTTGCGCGTGACCCAGCGCTTATGCAGAAAGAGCTCGAGTAACGCAGCGCCCAGACTGCCGGCCAAATGCGGTCGCCGTTCGGTCCAGTCGGTGCAGACGCGCGCGAACGCGCGCCGCTGCGCTTGGGCTTCGTCGAGATCGATCCCCAACGCGGAAAAGACGGCGCTCGCGCGCGGCCCGAGCGTAAAATCCGCGCCTCGCCGGGCGATGGCGCCGCGCTCGATCAAACGATCGGTGACGCCGACGCCCAACCGCCCCGCTAAGTGGTCATAGCACGAACGCGCAAGGCGCATGCGTTCGAGCGCGGTGCTTTGATCGAGGGCGACGATTCGCGCCGGCGCGGCGATCGTGGCCAGCGTTTCGATGGCGTGGCCGATCTCCGCGGAGGAGAGCCGGAAGAAGCGATGACGTCCCGCGTCACGCGCGGTCAGCATCCCCGCGGCGACGAGCTTTTTGAGGTGCGCGGTTGCGGCTTGGGGTGAGAGCCCGGCTCGCAGCGCGAGATCCGACGCGGCGAGATCGCGGCCGTCGAGCAGAGCCAAGAGCATCGTCGCGCGGCCGGGATCGCCGATCAGCGCGCCGATTTCCGCAATGTCGGGCTCGGCGCTTCGCGTCGCGTGTCGTTTGAGCATACTTGTATCATACCGCGCCCACGATTCAGATAGGCGTGAACCGTGCATGGATGCCGCTATGCGAGGGCGCCCAGGCGGAAGGTTGCAACGAAGGCCCTGAAGATCGTGTGCACGTCATCGTGCGCGAAGCGGACCTCGCGCGAACCGATGCGCTCGAAGTCGGGAATCATCGCGACATAATCGGCCTGCTCGGTTTTCGCCAAGGTGACGCGCATCTCGATTGGCCCGGCAATCTGGAAGAGCTTCGCTGCGGACCGGTTGGCGACTGCGTGCGCCGCACCGTCGGCGATCGCGCGCTGCGCCGCGGCCGGCGAAAGTGAATCGGCGCTAAGGCTGCCGATCGACTCCTTCACGATCACACCGTGGACCCACGGCATCTGCGCCTGAACGCCCTCGACCGTGGTGCGATCGCCGGTCACCATCAGGAGCGGCACGCCTTGCGCGCCGAGCAAGGCGGCGTTGATCGTTGCTTCGCTGCAGACGATGCCGTTGAGGCGCAGCTCGTAGATCACCGACGGAGTGTAGGTGTGGCAGAGCACGGCGTTTTGATCGCCGATTGCGCCGTGATAGCCGATGAAGAAGGCACCGTCGTAGCTTGCGTCCGCGTCTTGCACCATCGAATAAGGTTTGCGATTGCCGAAGATCACGCGGATGTCGTCGGGAAGTTCGTCGAAGAGTAGATTGCGCATCGGGCCGTGCGAATCGTTGACCAGGACGTCACGCGCTCCCGCGCGACGTGCCCCCTCGATCGCCGCGGCCACTTCCAGGGTGTAGTAGCGGCGGTAGCGTTCGTATTCCGGATGCGGCGTGCGCGCGTCGACTTGTTGCCAGCCGCTGACGCCGGCCACACCCTCCATGTCGGTCGAGCAGTAGAGTTTCATGCGGGCAGATTCGCCGCGCCGCCGATGCGCATCGCCGCGAGAAACGCGCGAAAGACGGTCAGATAGTCGTCGTCGCGAAAGCGCACGGTGCGGCCGCCGATGCGCTCGACCCGCGGCAGCAGTTCCATGAAATCGGCTTGTTCGGTCTTGGCCGTTTCGATGACTAGCTCGATCGGCGGCGCAAACGTGAACGGCTTTGCGCGCGGCAGCGTCGCCAGCGCTTCTCGAGCCCCGTCGTAAATAGCCGCGCACGCGGCGATCGGCGTAAGCGTGTTCGCGGCAAAGTAGCCGATCGCGTCCTTCACGGCGACACCGACCGCCCAAGGGAGCGCTGCGGTCACGCTTTCGATCGTTGCCCGATCGCCGGTCACCAGCACGACCGGCGTGCCGTACAGGCCGAGGATTGCGGCGTTGAGTAGCGCTTCTGTGCACGGCGTGCCGTTCACGCGAACGTCGTAGAGGGTCGCGTCGCTGTAGGTGTGCGCGAGCACGGCGCCGGCCTCCCCGATGCGCGCGTGATACCCGGTAAAGAACGCGGCGTCGAAGCGCTGCTCGGCGCCTTGCGCCATCGAAAGCGGCTTACGCGCACCCGAGATCATGCGCACGTCATCGGGAAGTTCGTCCCACAGCAGATTGCGCATGTCCCAATGTGAATCGTTGACCAAAAACTCGTTGCCCCCGGCCGCGCGCGCGCCGTCGATCGCTGCACGAACCTCGCGCGTCATGTAACGGCGATAGACGGGATACTCATGGGTATTCGAGGGATCGACTTGCGGCCACGCGCACACGCCGGCAGTGCCCTCCATATCGGCGCTGATATAGATCTTCAAGGCTGGGCCTCACGCAAGCTTTCACGCGCCTCCGCCAGCCCGGTTTGTGCCGCGACGTTCTTGGGGTTGACCGCAAGGGCGCGCTGATAGAGCGGGATGGCCTGTGCGAATTTTCCGGCTGCCAGATACTCGTCGGCCAGTTGCGTGATCGCCACGTCGTCCTTGGGATGCGCCGCGATGCGGGCACGCAGGGCGGCGAGCTGCTCCATCACGGCGGGTGGCGGTCCACCGCCTTGCACGCTGTCGGCCGAACCGGCCGACGCGCCGCTCGCGGCATTGGCGCTCTTGCCGAACACCGAGCCGGTCACGCCGAACCCGACGGCAACCAAATATCCCATAATTCCGAGGAAAAGCACGGCAAAAACGATGACGATTGGGAGATAGATGCGCGGGGGAAGGCCACGCTCGCTCTGCTCTGGCACGATGAGTCGTTTGGACACAGGGCGAAGCGATTCATCCGTGACCCCCAGTGTTGCCGATCTTCAACTGCTTTTCGCTCGCCTCAACTACGAGCATTTCAACGGCGAGATTCCCGACTGCCGCATCGCCTACAACGCGCGCTTCTCAAACTCGGCGGGGCGCATTACCTACGGGCACCCGCTGCTGATCGAGCTTTCAACCAAGCATTTTCGCAAGTACCCCGAGGCGCTCGAAGAGACGCTGCTGCACGAGATGATTCACGCCTGGTGTTACGCGCGCTGGCGCGACACCGGCCACAGCGCTCGCTTCAAAAAAAAGATGCGCGACGTCGGCATCGGCTCGATCTATCACGATCTCGGCAACGTTCGCCCCTTGAACGAATCCAGTAAGCGTTACATCCTGCGTTGCGAACACTGCGCCTTCGAAGTGCTGCGCCGCAAGCGACCGGGGAAACCGGCAAGCTGTCCGCGCTGCGACCGGCGCCGCTTCAATCCAAAGTTTCCGCTGACGATCTACGAAATCACCGGCATGGAGTCGGTGGGTGATACCGTCGGCGGCTTACGCGCCGCGCGCCGCGGACCTTGACGGCTTTCAGGTTAACCCGCGTGCTTCTCCCTCCAGAGGCTCGCACAATACCGATTCGATGATCACTTCAAGGCGGTAGGCGGCGCCTTCTTCGCGC
Organism: Vulcanimicrobiota bacterium; assembly: GCA_963837195.1. GTDB lineage: Bacteria > Vulcanimicrobiota > Vulcanimicrobiia > Vulcanimicrobiales > Vulcanimicrobiaceae > Aquilonibacter. The sequence continues at coordinate 869,400 of CAWIMO010000006.1, read as the reverse complement.
GTGCACGGAAAGCCTAAACGTTCGTAATAGATCACGTTGCCGAAGAGCGAGCTGAAAAATATTCGAACGCGCACGAATGCGATCTCGAGGGGCATGCCCGTCTGCTTCGAAAGTGCTCCGGCGAGGATCTTGTGCCCAGCCGTGATAAACTGCGGCAGTGAATCGCGATAGGGCTCGATGAGTTCCGGACACATCAGCCACGTCAGGTAAAAGCCGGTCATGTTGTTGAGGAACCCGACATACGAACTGCCGATTCGGCGCAGGAGCTCGGGCGCGTCTTCGATCGCAGCGGCCTCGCTACGCACGAACCGGACGAACGCGTCGAGTTCGTCGATCGCTCGCTCGACGAATGTCGCGATGATCGATTCCTTGGTGGGAAAGTATTTCTGCAGGAGCGACGGGCTTATGTTGGCTACGCGAGCGATCATCCGCAGGGAGGTTCCATAATATCCGCGTTGCTCGAAAAACCGCGAGCTGGCGTCGAGGATCACCTGACGGCGGTCCACGGCCGGCGGCGCAGGCGTGCGTTCTTCCACTACCGCGTTGAAACGGCGGCGCCGGCCCAAAGGTTCCGCAGCGTCCGGCTCGACGGGTAGCGAAGAAGGTGGGCCTGCATCGACCTAAGTCCAGGCACGATGGGACCGAGGGGGCGAAGATAGATAGGCCATGACGACTGCAAATACCACCAGCAACGGGACGGTCAAAACGCGCGTCGAGTCCGACTCGATGGGCAAGATCGAGGTTCCCGCCGACAAATATTACGGCGCGCAATCAGCGCGTTCGCTCATCCACTTCGACATCGGTGAAGGCTCGTGGCCGAAGGACCGGATGCCCAAGCAAGTCATCGTCGCGATGGCGCAGCTCAAGAAGGCTGCCGCGCTGGTGAATAACGATCTCGGAAAGCTCGACGGTACCCAGACCAAACTCATCGTGCAAGCTGCCGATGAAGTCATCGCCGGCAAACTCGACGGCCATTTTCCACTGCGTATTTGGCAGACCGGCTCGGGCACGCAAACCAACATGAACGTGAACGAGGTCATCTCGAACCGCGCGATCGAGATCGCCGGCGGCGAGATGGGATCGAAAAAACCGATCCATCCGAACGACCACGTGAACATGTCGCAGTCGTCGAACGATACGTTTCCGACGGCGATGCACATGGCGGCCGCCGAAGCCGTCGTGGAAATGCTCCCCGCGGTGAAGGCGCTGCGCGACGCGCTCGATGCCAAGGCCAAGCAATGGAAGGACATCGTCAAAGTTGGCCGCACGCACTTGCAGGACGCGACGCCGATTACGCTCGGCCAAGAGTTCTCCGGCTACGTGACGCAACTCGATCGCGCGATGGTCGCCATCAAGGAGTCGCTCGACCATCTGTACGATCTGGCGATCGGCGGCACGGCAGTCGGCACCGGCCTCAACGCCCCTCCGGAGTTCGCCGAACGGATGGCAAAGAAGCTCGCCGAGCTGACCGGCTTGCCGTTCCGATCGCATCCAAACAAATTTGCGGCGCTTGCGTCGCATGACGATTTCGTCTTCGCGTCGGGCGCGCTGAAGATGCTCGGCGCGGCGCTGATGAAACTCGCCAACGACGTGCGCTGGCTCGCGTCGGGTCCGCGCGCCGGGATCGGCGAGTTGATTCTCCCGGAAAACGAGCCCGGGAGTTCGATCATGCCGGGGAAAGTCAATCCCACTCAATCGGAGCAGATGACGATGGTCGTGGTGCAGGTCTACGGCAACGACGCGGCAATCGGCTTCGGCGCGTCACAAGGAAACTTTGAACTCAACGTCTTTAACCCGGTGATTCTCTCGAACTTCCTGCACAGCGCCAACCTGCTCAAAGATTCGTGCACGATGTTCCGCGAACACGCGGTCGAGGGATTGCAAGCTAACGAACCGGTGATCGCCAAGTATCTCGCCGACTCGTTGATGACCGTCACGGCGCTCGCACCGAAGATCGGTTACGACAAGGCAGCCGAAATCGCAAAGAAGGCACACCACGAAGGCACGACCCTCAAAGAGGCGGCGCTCAACCTCGGCCACGTCAGCTCGGAAGACTTCGATAAGTATGTCATCCCCAAAGAGATGACGTATCCGAAATAACCGCCTACGTCGCGTGGATCTCGATGAAGCGTGCGATTGTATCGCGCGCTTCATTGCTTATTTCGTAGAAGGCAATGTTGTAGCTGAGAATCTGGCGCTGGTGCGCGACGATGCGTCCATGGACGGCGAGAAGGTCAGCCCCAAGCGGGATTTGCATTTCGAGCGAAGCGCCGACGGGCAATTCGTCGCTGGTGTTCATCAAGAGGCCGCCGGTCGAAATGTTCGTGGCGCGCGCGATGGCCGCCGGTGAGCCGGCCCGCGTATAGCGCACTTCGAAGTTGACCGGGATACGGACGCTTGCGCGCGTGAGCCCGTTTCCGGTGGGCACGTCGGGCGCGTGGCCAGGGACACGCTCGCGCACGATCTCGGTGGCCCTCGCAATCCCCTCGGCCTGCGGCGGCGTCGTCCGCATCGATAGCACGTAGGCGTAACGTGGTCCGTTTTTCCTACGGTTGGTGACCGTACCGGCTAGCGGAATCGGCGCAGCTCCGTGAACGGAAAACGAAAATTCAAGGCGCTCGCCGATCTCGAACACGTTCACCGAACGCATACGGCACTCGCTTTGGCTGACATGTTCGATCATCGCCATGACGGGCGCGTTACCGCCGGCGCTCACCATCGTCGGGCTCTCCAGCGACGTGAGCGCGGCCGCTTGAGGGTCTGCCATGTCTTACCACCTTCAAAAGACAAGCGGAAAGACCCAGGGTTCTATACCGCGCCTTTAAGCACTGCTTTCCTAGGCGGCTTTGGTGTGAGATTCGATAAAGCGTGTGATAGTATCGCGTGCTTCATCCGTTATATCGTAGAACGCGACGTTGTAGTTCGGGCTTTGCAGCTGGTGGGCGACAATGCGCCCCTTTGCGCTGACGCGATCGGAACCCAGCGGGATCTGCATCTCGATCGACGCCCCGACGGCCAACTCGTCGCGCGTGTTCATGAGAACGCCGCCGGCGGAAATGTTGGTGGCGCGAGCGATGCGCCCGGTGGAGCCCGGCAGCGTGTAGTGTACGTCAAAGGTGACCGGAATGCGGATGGCCGCGCGTACGAGACCACTTGGTGCGGCTTCATTAGGCGCGTGCTCCGCGGAACGTTCGCGCGCTTTTTCAGTCGCCGCAGCGATCGCTTCGGCTTGCGCCGGCGTCGTTCGCAAGGCGAGCAGGTAGGCCCAGCGCGCGCCATTTTGTTTGCGGCTCACAATGGTCCCCGTAAGCGCGACTCTTGGCGCGCCGTGAACCGAGAGCGCGAATTCCAAGCGCTCGTTGATGTCGAACATGCTCACCGAGCGCATGCGGCACTCGCTGTGACTTGCGTGCTCCACGATCGCCATCGCGGGCGGGTTACTGCCCGCTCGTATCATGGTTGGGGCCTCAAGTGAGGCGAGCGCGTTTCCTTCTAAATCAGCCATATCCCTATAGTGCTCGGCCATCGAGCGCGCTTGGCTTAGTGACAGGGCAGGGAACGCGGTAAGGGTATTGCAAAAGCGACGCATGAGTTTGCGCGATTTTTACGATGGTAGCGACGCCCTCGAGATTGCGCGCGCGATTCGTGCGCGTGAAGTGAGTGCAAGCGAAGTGCTCGACGAGGCGATTGCGCGGGCCGAACGCGTGAATCCGCGCGTGAATGCGCTTGCCGCACGGGCTTATGACGGGGCTCGCGCAACGGCACGTTTACCGCTGGACGGCCCGCTCGCCGGTGTACCACTGCTGGTCAAAGATCTCGGGCCGGAACTGGCGGGACTGCCGATGACGATGGGCAGTAAGTATTTTGCTTCATATGTGCCGGCGGCTGATCATGAGTTCTTTACGCGCGCCAAACACGCCGGCGCGGTTATTTTCGGGAAGACGACCGCGCCCGAGTTCGGCTTGCTACCGTACACCGAGAGCGCATTATTCGGCGCAACGCGGAATCCGTGGGATCTGGAGCGCACGCCCGGTGGATCGAGCGGCGGCAGTGCTGCAATGTGCGCGGCCGGCGTCGTACCACTCGCGCACGGAAACGACATGGGCGGATCGATCCGCATTCCGGCGAGCTGCACGGGGCTCTTCGGTCTCAAACCGAGTCGCGGACGCGCGCCGACCAACGGCGGCGTTATCGGATCGGCCAACGTCGACCATGCACTTTCGCGCACCGTGCGCGACAGCGCGGCCTTTCTCGACGTCGTGCGCAGCGACGGTGGTCCGCGGTTTCTCGACGAGATGCAGCGCGATCCCGCGCCGCTACGTATCGCGGTCATGCGCGGGCCGGGTCTGGGACATGGCGTCTCGGCTGAGTCGCGTGCCGCGCTCGATGCCGCCGCGGCGCTCTGCGAATCGCTGGGGCACAGCGTGGTCGATGCCGAGCCGGACGGTATCGACTATTCGGGGGTAGCGTACGCGCTGCTCCTGATTTTTGCGAGTAACATCGGCTGGCATCTCGGATCCGGCAATCCGACACCGCAGCGTCGCGTGCGGCGCGGCGACATCGAGCCGGCAACACTGGCGATGCTCACGATTGCGCAAGTGCTCGCGCTCGACGAACTCACCGGCGCGGTTGTGACGCAACGTAAGCTCCGCGCCGCGTTCGACGCATTTATGGAGCGTTACGACGTCGTCCTTACGCCCACGCTCGCGGCACCGCCGGTGCGCATCGGGGAGCTTACGCTCACCCGTGCCGAGGTCATCCAGTGCGAAGTCCTCGCGCGAGTGCGGCTGCCGTCACTGATACGCAAGGCAGCGCGCGAGATCGCGGCGCCGATGTTCGATTGGTTGCCGTATACGCCGCTGTTCAACCTCACCGGCGCACCGGCGATGTCGGTACCACTGCATTGGAGCGCTGACGGGCTACCGGTCGGCGTGCAGTTCGCCGGCCGCTTCAACGACGAAGCGACGCTATTTCGGCTCGCAGCGCAACTCGAGCGCGCTGCGCCGTGGCGCGATCGCCGGCCGCCGGCGTGGAGCGCTAGTGAATGATGTGACGGAGCGCGAGGGATCCGGCGACGCCGACGAGCGCAATGCCCACGATCACCAGCAGTTGCGGCGATTTGAGGCGCAATGAGAGCCGCGCGCCGATGGGGCCGCCGAGCAAGCCGCCCGCAACCAGCGGCACAACGTCGGGGAGTTTGACGTCGTGTTGAAGCGCATGCACGATCAGACCCGTCGGCGAGGTGAGGATCAGGACGAAGTGCGACGTCGCGCTGATCGCATGCGCGGGTAGCGTCGAGAAATACAGCATCGATGGTACGGTGATCACGCCGCCACCGATTCCGAAAAGACTCGATACTAGGCCGACGAGAAAGCCGAACCCAACGGCTGCACGGTACGACATCGGCTTGCTTCCACCGGCTGCGTGTTCGATACGTCCGGCTACCCGAAGCTTTGCATTGAAGATCATGTCGGTCGCAATCACCAGTAAAAAGCCCGCGAAGATCCAGTCGAATGCTGGGCCCGAAATGTACTTGGTTACGATCGCGCCAATGATGCTTCCCGGCAGACCGCCGCACGCAAAGATCAAGCCGAGACGCACGTTGACCTGGCGCTGCAAGAAATACGTGAAAGACCCGGCCGCGCTATTTGCGGTGACGAGTACGAGCGACGTGCCCGCTGCTTCGGCCGGCGGAAGTGCAAAGACCAAGCGTAGCAGTGGGACGAGAATGAACCCCCCGCCCAGGCCGACCATCGATCCGCAGACGCTCGCGATAAACGCGGCGCCGAAAAGCTCGAGAGCTTGGGACATCGCCTCGATTATGCGGGAGCGGGCTGCGTGGTTACGACCGCGTTTGTCGCAGGCGCTTGCGCTTCTTTGACGTCGCGGATGTTGTAGATGCGGATCGGGTCTTTCTTGCCTTTGACCGTGACCGGCTCGAGTTCGTCGGCGACGACGAAGTCCTTGACTTCCTGATAGGTGTAGTCGCTGATGATGATCTCGCCCGCCTTCGCTACGTTGTAGAGACGCGCGGCCAAGTTGACGTTGTCGCCGATCACCGTGTAATTCATGCGCGAGCTCGCGCCGAGATTGCCCATGACCACGTCGCCGGTATTGACACCCATGCCGACGGTGAACTCGCGCTTGCCCATGGCCTTCCACTTTTCGGCTAACTCGAGAATTTTTTTCTGTTGGGCGACGGCGGCGAGGACCGCGTTCTTCGCGTCGTCGGGCGTCTGGTACGGAGCGGAGAACACGGCCATGACGCAGTCGCCGATGAACTTATCGACGTAGCCACCGTACTGAAAGATGATCGCGCACATCTCTTCGAAGTACTCGTTGAGCTGGTTGTAGATCTCTTCGGGCGTCATGTTTTCCGACATCGCGGTGAAGCCGCGAATGTCGCTATAAAAGATCGTCGCCTTGACTTTCTTGCCCTTGAGCGCGAGCGCATTGCGCGGATCTTCGTGGGACAGGATGTCGCTCACGATCGCCGGGCTGACGTGCATGCCGAACAAGCTTGTCACCATGCGCCGCTGCGCTGCTTCGTAGAGCACGCGGTAGAGGCCGACGAAGAGCGTCGCCGCGACCATCGCGATCACCACGTGGATCAGGTCAAGCCAATAGAGCTTCAGAACAAAGAACGCCTCGTCTACATAGGCGTAAACGACGGTCGATACGAGCGAGATCACGATCGCGTAGGTGGTCTTCATGAAGTTGAAGGCCAGTGCGATGAGCAGCGGCAGCACGACGATCAGCACGATCTCGAGCCAGAGGGGGGCCTCGGTGATGTAGATGTGGCGCATCAGCTGATCGGCGAGCCGCGCGTTGGCGAAGAGCCCGGGGAACTCGGCGCTGCGCGCGGTGTGCACGAAGTCGCCTTGGGCCTGCGCGGTGTTACCGATGTAGACGAGCGCGCCGTTGACCGCCGTCTTCAAATCGGGAATCGACTCGGAATATGCGTCCGAGAAGGAAAGTTGATTGTCGACGAAATCTTGGGTGTGCTCTTCGACCTGTTGGCCGTGGTCGGTCGTAACCTGCTTGAGCGAATAGCGCGGGACGACCAAAAGAAAACGGCCATCTTCGTCGGTCGGGAGTGACGAAAGGTCGATTTTCTTTCCGGTATACTGCTCGACGACGGCTGCGGCAAGCGCGTAGAAGGTGCGGTTGTTGTATTCTCCGGTCGAGCCGGTGTGAATCGCCATGCGTTGGCCGATCAGCGTGTTCCCGGGGAAGTCGACCGACGAGTAGCCGATGCCCTTGGCGTAAGGCAGCAGCGTTGGCGAGGGCAACTCGATGCCGAGTTGACCCGTGCTGGTCGTGTCGATTGGGAAGGCCAGAATCGTCGGAACACTACGAAGTCCCGCCGCAAACGCCTGATCTTGTGACGGATCCGGTGCGGGCTCGATGAAATCGATATCGATCGCGACCGCCTTGGCGCCGGCAGCTGCTAGGTGCTTGAGCATCGTGCCGTAGATGTGGCGCGGAAGCGGATACTGGTGCAGCTCCGGCACGTTGCTGCCGAAAGACACTTCGTCGATCGGGATGATGACGATCTTGTCGGTCTTATTGTCGGTGCTGTCGTACCACGGCGTGCCGAATCCGAGCTGCGAGGAGGCGTTGATCGCCGCGTAGTGCGACTGCAGATCGGTGACGCGGTGGAAGAGCGGAATCTCGTCCTTTTTGACGAGCAAAAGCACCAGCGCAATCGCGCTCGCGGCCGCGCCGAGCAGCAGCGCGATGAGGAGCGACTGGGCGCGAGCGGTCATGGTGCCTCCCTAGATATTAGGCGTTCACGCGTCCGATATACCGCCGGTCGCGTGTGTCGATCTTTATCACGTCGTCCGGATTCACGAAGAGCGGTACGTTGACCGTGGCGCCGGTTTCGAGTTTGGCCGGCTTGCCCGTGTTGGTCGCGGTGTCACCCTTGAATCCGGGATCGGTCTCGACCACCCGCAATTCCACGTGCGGCGGCAGATCGACGCCGATCGGTACGCCTTCGTGCAGCTGCACGTCGACGACCATCCCGTCCTTGAGGAAATCCGCCGGATCACCGATCACTTCCCGCTGGATCGTGATGTTCTCGAACGACTCCTGATCCATGAAGTGGAATCCCTCGGCATCATTATAGAGGAGCTGCATCTGGCGGTTGTCCACGGTCGCGCGCTCCAGCTTCTCGCCGGCGCGAAAGGTGCGCTCCAGGGTCGTGCCGGTCTTGACGTTTTTGAGACGCGTGCGCACAAAGGCCGCGCCCTTGCCGGGTTTGACGTGGAGGAACTCGATGACGGTCCAGAGGTTGCCGTCGACCAGAATCGTGACGCCGTTACGGAGATCGTTCGAGGAAATCATGACCCGCATCCTTACGGGTCGCGGCAAAAAAAGCCCTGTTAGGGCGCCGGGAAGAGCTTCAGTATGTCGTCCGGCAATTTGTTCACCTGTGCGAGCAGCGAGGTCGCGACGTCGATCTCGATTTGCTGCGCGGTAAATGCGGTCGTCGCCGTGCCGACGTTGAGATCGGTGATGTTCGACTGCGATGCGGTGAGTTCGGTAGCGGCCGTATTGTCGTTGGTTTGGTCGATGCCGAGCCGCACGATCTCCGAACCGATTTGCGCGCGTGTCGTTGTGACTTGCTGCAGCGCATAATCAACCTGGCCGATCGAGTCTTCCGCGGCGAGGGTCGGATCGGTGCCGCTCGCGCCGATGACCGTGACCGTGCTGACGCGTAACGTATTGGTATTGACGGCCGGAATGCCGATTTGGATGAGGTCGCCCTCATCGGCACCGGATTGCACCTGCAGCGCCGGATTGCTCGTGCTGGTGATTGCCGCGACCGACTGTAGCACCTTGATATACGCCGTCGAGCCGACGTCGGCGGAGCCGAAATCGCCGAGCGTCGTTACAACGCCGTCGTACAGCATCGTCCGTTCACCGGGCGCAAGTAGGTAGGGTGAGGTCACCGATGCCTGCGTCGCCGTGTCATAGAAGGTCTCTTGCACGCCGATCGTTCCGCTTTGATTGACGACGGCGAGTTTAATGGTGCCATCAACGGTATTGACGACGGGGATAGTACCGAGGCCGAGCGCCGTGTAGATCTGAAAACTGCCGCCGAAGAGGTCAGGGATCGCCTTCGAAAACTCCGCCGACGTCGTCTCCAAGCCGCCAGCGACGATCGTACCGCTTGCGACGACCGCGGTCTGGCTGCCGTCCGCGGGTGGCGTTGCGCCCGAGGTTGATTCGATGACGTAGGCCGTTGAGCCGATCGGCGCGCCATCGGTGGGCGTGCCGCCGTAGTTCCAAGTGAACGTTCCGGGACCAAAGTTAGCCGGGAAGAATTGCTCGTTACCGCCGTAAATGGGGGAACCAGCGACTTGCGGTTTGTTGAAGGTCGCGATGAAGCTCGTCGGGCTGACAACCTTTTGGACCACGATCACGTCGTTGGTTGCCAAGGACAGGTAGCCGACCTGTAGTGTCTCTCCCGCATAGAGCGGCTGAGCCGCATTCGCGACGGTGACGAGGTGTGTCCCAGCCGATACCGCCGCGGTAAGGGACGTGTTGACGGTTGGATCCGCCACATCTCCAGGGACCCCGTTCGCCGAGAACACCGCGGTGATCGTTCCGTTTTGGGCATCGACCGACTGCACGGTGACGGTGTCGCCGTCGAGTTTGAAAATCGTATTGGGTTGGATGTACTGCGTGTCGCTGACCTTGACCGTCTGTGCGACGGGTGACGTCGCAACGGTTTGCTGGAGCTGCCACACGATCTGTGGCTGGAGCATGTCGTTATAAACGCCGGCGGTGTCCAGGAGGTAACCGGATTGTCCCGGTGCGTTGGCGCCGGAACTTAGCAGAATGGAGTTGGCCGTCGTGATTGCCTGCGCGCTTTGCGCCGGCTGGTAGCCGGCGACACTTCCATTGAGGAGCGAGCGTCCATTGAAATTTGTGTCCTGCGCGATGCGGTTGATCTCGAGCAGCAACTGACTAATCTCGGATTGAATGTCGACCCGATCCGAAGTGCTATCGACGGTGCTGGCCGCGCCGACAGCGAGTTCACGGATGCGCAGCAGAATATCCGTCACCGCGGCAAGCCCGCCGTCGGCGACGGCCGCGGCGTTTTGCGCGTTGGCGACGTTTTGCGAGGCTTGATCGAAGGCTTGCGAGTGCGTTTGCAGCGACGTTGCGATCGCGTTGCCCGAGGGGTCGTCGGCGGCGTCACTGACGCGCAGACCCGAGGAAAGGTCGCGCACGGACGTGCCGAGCGTCTGCTGGTGCTCGCTTAGCTCCAGGTTGACCTCGTTGGCGAGAAGATTGTTAGAGATGCTGAAGCCCGACATATCATGCTTTCCGCTCAAATAAGGTTATCGGACCCTCGGTTCCGCCGCGTAAGCGCGCGATGTTTTCGCGATGCGTCCATACGATAAAGAAGGCTAGATAGACCCCGAACAGCGTCGGGCACGGCAAACGCGTAAAGAAACCCAGCGCGAATGGTGAGGCGGCCATTGCGAGCATCGAACCCACCGACGAATAGCGAGTAAAGACCAGCGAGCCGAGCAGCCAGGCGCCGACGCAGACTAAACCGGCCGGCCAGCTCAGCGCGAAGATTGCACCGAACGCGGTCGCAACACCCTTCCCGCCTTTCCAGCCAAGCCATGGCGAAAAGCAATGACCGAGCACGGCGCAGGCCGCGGCTATGCTGGGGAACGGCGTTCCGACGCCGAAAACCGACGCCGCGATAAGCACGGCGAGAGCGCCTTTGCCGGCGTCGAGGAGCAGCACCGCGACGGCGCCCTTTGCTCCAAGCGTCCGCAGCGCATTCATTGCGCCGATGTTGCCGGATCCGTGTTTGCGCAAATCGGTGCGATACGCGAAGCGTCCGATCAAATACCCGAACGGAATCGATCCAATGAGAAACGCGCCCACGATGGTGAGCGCGGCATCGGCGACGATCATTCGCGCGCCTCGTTCTCGCGCCGCGGCCGAAATTCGAGGGTCAGCGGGACGCCTTCGAAATCGTAGTGCTGGCGGATCGTATTCTCTAAAAATCGTTTATATGACGGTTGCACGAGATCCGGATCGTTCGCGGAGAAGACAAAGAGCGGGGGATGTACGGCCGGCTGCGTCGCGTAGTAGACCTTGAAAAGCTTGCCGCCGATCGCCGGCGCGGGGTGGGCCAGCACCGCGTCGCGGATCAACACGTTGAGCGCTGGGGTCGGGATGCGGCGATCGAGATTTTCCGCCACCCGGTTGACGACCGGCATCAAACTGCCCAGCCGCCGCTTCGTCTTGGCCGAGAGGAACGTGATCGGCGCGAAGCGCGCGAACGGAATCAAATCGTGGATCACGTCGGCGAGTTCGTTTTGACTGTACTCGCCTTGTTGCTCGCGCGCGAGATCCCACTTGTTGCCGACGATGATGATCCCTTTGCGCTCTTCGAGCGCCAGGCCCACCAGGCGGCGATCCTGGGCCGTCACGCCGACCATCGAATCGAAAACCAGCAATGCGATGTCGCAGCGTGCGATAGCGTTGAGCGAGCGAAGCGCGGCATAATATTCGATCGCGCCGTGCGCTTCGGGCTTCTTGCGGACGCCGGCCGTATCGATAAGCCGGATCGTGCGATCGTGCCAATGCAGCAACGTATCGATCGTATCGCGCGTCGTGCCGGGAACTTCCGAGACGATCGCGCGTTCTTCACCGAGCAGCGCGTTGAGGAGCGAGCTTTTCCCGACATTGGGACGTCCGATGATCGCGAGCGCGAGTTCGTCGCCGGCAACCGCATTGGGCGCGTCCGGCGGCAGTAGTTCGATGACGCGGTCCAGCAAGTCGCCGGTGCCTTCGCCGTGGATTGCTGAAATCGCCACCGGTTCGCCGAAGCCGAGCCGAGAGAATTCGCCGTGTACCGACGCGAGTGCGCTCGGTGACTCCGCCTTGTTGGCAACAAGCACGATGCGTCGCCGGGTTGCGCGCAAAATCTGCGCGACGTCATGATCGAGCGGGTTGAGCCCCGTTTGCGCATCGACGACGAAAATGATGGCGTCTGCCTCTTGCGCCGCGGCCTCGGCTTGCCTGCGCGTTGCTTCCGCGAACGCCGCGCCGTGTACGGTATCGGCATCGGGATCGATGCCCGCCGTATCGACGACGCTGAAAGTACGCCCGCGCCACTCGCAGAGTGCATAAAGGCGATCGCGCGTCACTCCCGGCGTATCCTCGACGATCGCGAGGCGCTGACCGATTAAACGGTTGAAAAGGGCACTCTTGCCGACGTTCGGCCGCCCGACGATCGCGACGGTTGCCGGGCGCAGCATCGTGCCGGCCGGGGTGGGAGTCTCTTGCACCGGCTCTCCATTCGCACCCCCGGCAGCTCGCCCATTTTGCTGCGAGCGGAGGAGGGGGAGCGCAGGGCGAAAGCCGCGCCGTGCGCTGGGTGCTCGGAATCCTCGCCGGCTACGTGCTGCTGATGGTGCTGATCGTCGCGATCATGCAGTACGCCGCGCGAGCGGATGCACGTCCAATCGCGTGGTATCCTGACCCAACGCACCGATATTACCTAGGCGTCTACCGGGATTTCCCTTTACCGTTTCATCTCGGTGGCGGCGACAGTCCCGGAACGGTGAGACTCTTCGACGAGGCGGAAAACCAAGAACTCGATCAAGAGCGCATCGACAACGTCTTTACCGTCCATGACGTTCGCTGGGATCCCTACGAAGTGACATTCGTCTACGGCCGAGGCGGCGCAGACTACCGGATTCACCTCAGAATTGTACAGTAAGCCACGATATGCCACGAATCTACATTGAAACGTTCGGCTGCCAAATGAACGAAGCCGACTCCCAGTACATCGCCGACCGTGCCACCAGCGCCGGCTACGATATCGCGACCAAAGCGGAAGAGGCGAGCGTGCTCGTGCTCAACACCTGCACGGTTCGCGATAACGCCGAGCGCCGTGCCTACGGCCGAATGAACCATTTCAAAATCCTCAAGGAGCGCGATCCCCAGGTGCGGCTGGTGGTGATGGGGTGCCTTGCCGAACAGGATCGCGACCGCATGCAGACGCTGGCGCCGCACGTTGACGCGGTCTTCGGCACCAAAGAGCTGGTAGAGCTAGGCGACACCTTGGCGACGTGGGCCGCGGATCGGCCGAAGGCCGAACGCCAAGGATTCGGCGAAGCCGAATCCAGTCAGGATGACGGAATCGAAGCCGAGAGTTTGTTTCGCGCCATGGGCGGCACGGCGGACGCAGTCGTCGACGCGTTTTCGCATCTGCGCGCGTTCGTGACCGTGCAGCGTGGTTGCTCGTATTATTGTACGTTCTGCATCGTGCCGCACGTGCGCGGTCGCTTCGATCATCGCCCGATGGGTGAGATCGTTGGCGAAGTACAAGCTCACCTAGCCAACGGCGCGCGCGAGATCATGTTGGTCGGTCAGACCGTGAACGCGTGGCGCGATTCCGCCGCCGCGCAAGACTTCGGCGATTTATGCAAAGCGGTCGCCGCACTCCCCGGTCTCGAACGACTGACGTTTATCTCGCCGCACCCAAAGGATTTCGGCGAAAAGATCATCGCCGATCTCGCCGGCGTGCCGCAGCTCAATCCGCGCGTGCACCTACCGCTGCAATCGGGTAGCGACGCGATGCTGCGCCGGATGAACCGCAAATACACGCGGGCGCAATTCGAAGAAAAGCTCGAGCTGTTCCACCGCTATCTCCCGCACTGGGCGGTCACCACCGATATCATCGTCGGGTTTCCGGGCGAAAGCGACGCGGATTTCGACGCTACGATGGAGCTGGTCGATTCCGGCGCGTTCGCCAATGCGTTCACTTTCATTTACTCGATTCGCCGCGGGACGCCGGCGGCGCGCTGGGAGCAAGTTCCCGGCGAGGTGTCGTCCGCGCGCTTCAAACGGCTGGTCGACGCGCAGAACGCGGCGACGCGCGCCTATCACGACCGCAAGATCGGTACGACCGTGCGTGCGCTGATCCAAGGCCCGTCGAAGAAAGATCCGGCGAAGCTCGCGGCCAAAGCGCTGGACAACGTGACGGTGATCGCGCCGATGCCCCCCGATTACGACGAAGGGATGTATGCGCGCGAGCCCTGGCTCGACGTTACCGTCGAAACCGCGCACGTGTGGGGCTGCATCGGAACGATACTGCGCCGCGCGCAACGGTTCAATGACGAGGGAGCACCGGTGGCGCGTCCGGTCATCGATTTAATTGCCGGCTAGTACGTGACCGACGCAATTAAGTACTCGCCGATGCTCGAGCAGTACTTCGGGATGAAGGCTCGGTATCCCGAAGCGATCTTGCTCTCGCGCGTCGGCGACTTCTACGAAGCCTATGGCGACGATGCGCAGACGATTGCGCAAGCGCTTCAGATCGCGCTCACCAGTAAGGAATCGGGCGGCGGCCGTCGCGTGGCAATGGCCGGCGTGCCCCATCACGCGCTGACCGGCTATCTGCACAAGCTCGTCGCACAACGCTTCATCGTCGCGCTCGCCGAGCAGCTCGAAGCGCCGGTACCGAACCGGCTCGTCCGGCGTGACGTCGTGCGCGTCGTCACGCCCGGCACGTTGATCGAGGAGCAACTGCTCGACGGCAAGAGCCACAACTATCTCGCTGCGCTGACCGCGGTCGACGACGTTCTCGCACTGGCCTACGCCGACATCTCGACCGGACACGGCGCCGCCACGGCGCTCTCCGGCGACGGCGCCTACGACGAGGCGCTGGCCGAACTGGCACGTATCGCGCCGTCGGAGATCGTCGCGGATCTGCCGGCCGGCGCGCGTGCTGCGATGGCGGGTGCGATGGAGGCGATTGGGGCGCGCATCGCCGCGCCGTCAATTGGCCTGGTCGAAGCCCGCGACCGGCACGTCGCCGACGGCTTTTCGTCGGATGAAGCGATGGCGATGCACCGCGCGCTCGACGTGCTCGGCGCGTTCATCAAACGCACCGCAATCGCCGGCGGCATCGAGAGTCTGCGCGCGATCGAGTTTTACCGTCACCGCAACTTCTTGGCGCTCGATCCGTCGACGCGCAAGCACCTCGAGCTCGTCCGCGCGCAGGGGCAGAATCCGCGCGCGACGTTGCTGGCGACGCTGGACCTGTGCGCGACGTCGATGGGATCGCGGATGCTCAGCCGCTGGATTCTCGCGCCACTGGTGGAACGCGAGGCAATCGTCGCGCGCCAGGACGCGGTACAAACGCTTATCGACGAGCATGCGCGACGCGAAGCCGTGCGCGAACTGCTCGCCGGATGCTTCGATCTCGAGCGTATCGCGCAGAAAGTGCGCTTTCGGCGTGCCCTGCCGCGTGATTTGGCCTCGCTGCGCCGCACGCTGGACGTCTTGCGCCCGTTGCCGCAGGTCGCGCCGCCCGAGCTGGCCGCGGTCGTCGCTGCGGCCGGTGATTTCGGTGCGCTCTATGATGACCTCGCGCGTACGCTGGCCGATGAACCGCCGGCGCTGCTTGCCGACGGCGGCGTGATTCGCCCCGAGGCCGACGACGAGCTCGCGCAGTGCGTGGCGCTGCGCACCGACGCGCGTTCGAGCCTCTCCGCGCTCGAAGAGCGCGAGCGTGAGCGGACCGGCATCAAATCGCTGCGCATCAAGTACGCAAGCGCCTTCGGCTATGCGATTGAAATCAGCAAGGCGCAGGCCGCGAACGTTCCCGCCGATTACGTGCGTAAACAGACGCTGACCACCGGCGAGCGTTACATCACGCCCGAGCTCAAAGAACTCGAACTTGCAATCTCGACCGCGCAATCGCGTCAGCAGCGTTTGGAAGAACGCCTGTATGCCGATCTGCTGGAACGGGTCGCGGCGCGGGCCGACGACTTGCTCGCTGCGGCCGAGGCAATCGCGCAGATCGACGTCTTTGCGGCGCTCGCGCAGTGCGCGGCGCAGCGCGGCTATACGCGACCGCAGTTCCTCGAAGAGAGCGCGATGACGATCGAGGATGGGCGTCATCCGGTAATGGAGGCCGTGCTGCACGCGCACTTCGTGCCGAACGACCTCCGGCTCGATGCGGATCGCCATCGCTTCATCTTGCTGACCGGACCGAACATGGGCGGGAAGTCCACCTATCTGCGCCAGACCGGCTTGCTCGCGATCATGGCGCAGATTGGTTCGTACGTCCCGGCGCGCGCGATGCGCCTGGGCATTGTGGATCGCATCTTCACCCGCATCGGCGCCGGCGACGACCTGGCATCGGGACAATCTACCTTTTATATGGAGATGGCGGAGGCGGCGAATATCTTGCGGCGCAGCACGCGCCGCTCGCTGCTGCTCATCGATGAGGTCGGCCGGGGCACCGGCACGGCCGACGGGCTCTCGATCGCACAGGCGATCTGCGAGTACCTGCTGGAGCTCGAGGGGCAATCGCCGATGGTCCTCTTTGCCACCCACTTCCACGAGTTGTGCGCGCTGACCGACCACTGGCCGCTGGTAGCCAACTATCACATCACCGCCGTGGAGAACACGGCGCGCGACGGTGCGCCGGTCTTTTCGCATCGCGTGCAGGCGGGCAGTTCGTCACGCTCGTTCGGTATCGAGGTCGCCCGGATGGCCGGATTGCCCCCGTCCGTCGTCGAGCGCGCGCAAGAGATCGCCGATGCGCTGTCGGGACAACCGGACGTCGAAGCGACAGCGCCGCTTCGCCGGCGCATGACGAAAACCGGTCCCTCGGACGAGCAGCTCTCGCTTCTCTAGTCCTTCTCGGGTTCTTCGTTACCGTTCGTTGCAGTGGCGCCTACGCTTGCAACATGAAAATGCTACTCTCGATGGCCCTCGCCGTTGCCTTCGTTCTGGGAGGCGTCGCACGTGCCGCAGATCCGATCGGGATAGTTGCGTCCAATTGGAAATTCACACCGAACCAGATCGCCCTCAAGGTCGGTGTGCCACAGGTGCTGCGGGTCTCGTCGTCCGAAGGCGTCCACGGATTGCAATCTGATGCGCTCGGCATTCCGCAGATGGTCCTTATCCCCGGCAAGAGCACCGACGTTACCGTAACACCGAAGAAGGTGGGCGCCTACGTGGTGCATTGCTCGGTCGAATGTGGTGCCGGTCATGCCAATATGACCTTGACGGTTACGGTCGTGCCGTGAGACACATCGTCGCGCCGATAGTGATCGCGATTGCGATCATTGCCGGCTTTACGATGCATGCTCACGCGATGCCGAACATTGCGCAGGCCTACGGCGAGCAGTGCTCCGTCTGTCATACGCAGGTCCCGGCGCTCAACGCGTATGGCCGTTACATTCAGCGAACGGGCTATGCCTCGCTGGACCCGCACGTGATGAAGCGCGAGTATCCGCTCTGGATCGACTACTCAACGACGTATACGGAGCAGACGCCGAACACGGCGACGTGGCAAACCGGCAACCTCGCCATTCACGCCGACGGCGTCATTGGTCCCGGCGTGACGAACTGGAGTTATCACGTTCAGCAGTGGCTGGTCCAAGGCAATCAGCCCGGTGGCCTCGATACGGCATGGGTTGCGTATCACGATCTCCTCGACCGCGACGGCCATCTCTTTGCCGGGAAGGTCGAGGCCCCAGCGCCCTCGGAGTTTAGCCAATGGTTTGACGTCACCGGCCTTTCGATCAACGCCGGTGCCGAGATCGCGGTTGGCGAGCACGCGTACGAGCTCGACGCGAACCGTTGGGGTGAGAAGTTCGTGTACGATCGTGGCTCGCTCGACGCGGAAGCCGCCTACCTCACGGCGAGCGGTGACCTCAACAGTTTTAACGACTACAGCAACGATACCGATAAGACGATGCAATACAAGCTCGCGTTCGCGAACCCCAACAATCCGCTCGAGGTCGGCTACTATGGCTCGCGCGGAAGCTGGCCATTGACCGAGGGCGGCATCGATCAGTATTACAGCAATGCGTTCTACGTCCAGCGCGATCCGGTGAAGTACGTCCCTGGGATGCTGGTAACGTACCAAATGGCGTATGACGGAAACCCGGGTAACGGCGCGCCGCCGGCGGCGAGCAATGCCGCGTCGTTCGAACTCTTCGATAACATCGGTCAGCGCGCCATGCTGTCCGCCGGCAAACAGTTCACCAATGACGGAATGGGTGATCAGGCACAGATCGGCAACGTCGACCTGTCCTATCACGTGATGCGCTTCGTGTTCATCTATGCCGAAGCCGCGTTCAACCAACAGCAAAAGCCGACGTGGAACGGGCTGATCTGGGTGCCGCTCCCCGTCGGTCCGCTGTAGCAGTCGCGCGGATAATCGGCATGGCGGGCGAATACGCCCGGCATGCACGCGACCTCGATCCAGCTCCTCGATCCTGTCACCGTCGGGCAGATCGCCGCCGGTGAGGTCATCGAACGCCCGCAATCGATCGTCAAGGAGTTAGTGGAGAACGCGGTCGACGCCGGAGCAACACGTGTGA
Source organism: Vulcanimicrobiota bacterium (assembly GCA_963837195.1). GTDB lineage: Bacteria > Vulcanimicrobiota > Vulcanimicrobiia > Vulcanimicrobiales > Vulcanimicrobiaceae > Aquilonibacter. The sequence goes on along the minus strand of CAWIMO010000006.1, from coordinate 851,008 downwards.
CCGTCGTGCTCGAGCGTGGCGGAACCGAGCGGATCGAAGTGATCGACGACGGCGCCGGCATTGCGCCAAGCGAATTGCCGCTGGCGGTTCGGCGCCACGCGACCAGTAAACTTGCACGCGCCGAGGACTTGGAATCAGTCGCGACGCTCGGTTTTCGCGGCGAAGGTCTTGCATCGATTGCTGCGGTGGCGAAGCTCGAGCTGCACTCGCGGACGTCAAGGGAGCAAATCGGTTCGCGGGTCGTCGCGCACGCCGAACAGTCGGAACCGGCGCAGCCGGTCGCGACGGCACCAGGTACGCGTGCGATCGTCACCGAGCTCTTCGCTCATCTTCCCGTCCGGCGCGAATACATGAAGGCTGCCGGTGCCGAGTTCACGCGCATTTCGAGTTGGCTCTCGACCTTTGCGCTGGCCTATCCGCAGGTGACGTTCAGCTTGCGTCACGATGGCAAGGAGGTGTGGGTGCTGCCGGCGACGGGCGATCCGCGCGAACGCCTGGCGATGGTCTTCGGGCGCGATGCGGCGGCGGCATTGATTCCGCTGGAAGCCGATGCGGCGCGCATGCTGGACGGCGAGCTGCGCGGTTTCATCAGCACACCCGGAAACGATCGCGGCGACCGCCGGATGCAATTGCTTTTCGTCAACGGGCGCTTGCTGCGCAGCACGCTGCTTGCCGGTGCATGGACGGCCGGCTACGCGACGTTTGCGATGATCGGCCGCCAGCCGTACGGCGTGCTGGTGCTCGATCTCCCGCCCGAGCACGTCGACCCAAACGTTCACCCGACCAAGAGCGACGTGCGCTTGCGCTACGGCCCGCAAGTCTTCGACGCCGTGCGACGGTCGATCGCGGCAACGTTGCATCATCATGCCACCGCCCGGTTTGCAGATTCGACCGGCGCGCGCGCCGTCTCGGCAGCTCCACAAGGCATCGATGCGTCGCTGCCGCACGTGCAGGCGCTCTTCGAAACCCTACTCGGCGATGCAAGCGACGTGCCTGCGCATCGCATGCGCGTGCTGGCACAAATACATCGCACGTATATCTTGGCGAGTGACGGCGACGGTCTGCTTTTGCTCGATCAGCACGCGGCGCACGAGCGCGTTGCGTACGAATCGATCGTTGAACGGGTGCGCGAACACGCGCCGAGCGAACCATTGCTCGTGCCGATCGTCGTAGAGCTGGATGCACAGCAAAGCGTCGCGCTCGAGCGTGCACTCGAGCCGCTGCGCGAAGGCGGATTGGAGATCGAACCCTTCGGCGAACGCACCTATCGCATCACCGCGACGCCGGCGGGGTACGGTGCGCGGCCGTTCGATCTGGCCGGCTTTCTCGACGACCTTTCGGACGAACCGAAGCAGCGCAGCGTGCGCGAGCGCATCTGGGCGTCGCTGGCCTGCCATTCGGTAACCGTGGCGGGCGAGCGACTGGAACTGGACGAGATGACGAGCTTGGTCGAGCGCCTTGCCGTGTGCGCGAACCCGATGCATTGCCCGCACGGCCGGCCGACGATGGTGCGGCTTCCGCCCGGCGAAATTGCCAAGATGTTCAAACGCATCTAATGAGCGAACGCAACGGCGTGTTGATCCTGGCCGGGTCGACGGCGTCGGGGAAGACGGATCTGGCGATTGAACTGGCGCGCCGTTTCGATGCCGAGATCGTCGGCGCCGACTCGCGTCAGATCTATCGCGGGATGCCGATCGGGACCGCTGCCCCGAACGACGTGCAACGGCACGCGGTTCCCCATCATCTCATCGACTTTCTCGACCCCTCCGAGCGCTACTCGGCGGCGCGTTACGCGCGCGACGCGGTACAGGCAATCGCAGCGATCCAGGCGCGCGGAAAACGCGCGATCGTCACCGGCGGTACCGGGTTCTACGTGCGCGCGCTTGCAGGCGACGTCGCGCTTGCGCCGCAGGAGGACGAGGCGTTGCGCGAGCGGCTCGCACGTGAAGCACGTCTGCATCCGGCACCCGTGCTATGGGAGTGGCTTGCAGCGCGCGATCGTCGGCGTGCCGAGGCGGTGGATCGCAACGACGCGTATCGCATCGTGCGCGCGCTTGAAATCGCGCTTGCGCCCGCAAGCGCGGCGACCGACGCCGCTGCGGGCATAACACTTCGTTCCTCGGGCATCCCGTTCGAGAAGCTCGCACTTGACGTCCCGATCGAGACGATCGACGACCGTATCGCGCGCCGCGCCGCCGCGATGCTCGGCGCGGGATTGCTCGACGAGGCCGAGCGCATCGGCGCGGCGGCGGTTGCGGCAAATGCCGTAGGCTATCCGCAAGCGCTTGCGTTCTTGCGCGGGTGGAGCACGCACGACGAACTCGTTGCCGCGCTCGTGCGCGCGACGCGCCGCTACGCGCGCCGTCAACGTTCGTGGTTTCGCGCGGAGCCGGGCATCACGTGGCTGCCGCCCGAGCAGATCGAAGCCGCGGCAAGGGAAAAGCTTGGTTGGCCGTAAAGAGCGAGAAGGTATGCCCGGCAGTCTTCAAGACGGCTTCCTCGCAGAATGTCGACGCGGCGGGACCGCCGTTACCGTCTATCTCATGAATGGATTTCAATTGCGCGGAACCGTGAAAGGTTTCGACCCTTTCACCGTACTTCTCGAGTACGAGGGCAAGACGCACTTGATCTACAAGCACGCGATCTCGACGATCTCGCCTGCCGCGGCGGTTGCGCTCAGTGAGAACGGTCAGTAAGTATCACGGGGCGCGCAACGACTTTATCGTCCTAGATGCACGCGCCAAGACGGTCGACGACGTTCGAGCGTTCGCGTTGCGCTGGTGCGATCGTCATGCCGGAATCGGCGCCGACGGCGTGCTGGTCATAGGGAACTCGGAACGAGCGCCGATATCGATGCGTGTGATCAACGCCGACGGCAGCGAAGCCGAAATGTGCGGCAACGGGGTGCGCTGCGTGGCGCGCTACCTCGATGAACGCGGCGAAGGCGCGCAGTTCGCGATCGACACGCTGGCCGGGATCATTCGTACCGACGTGATCGACCGCGGCGAGGTCTACCGCGTCCGCGTCGATATGGGCGAGCCGCGTCTGGTCAGCGTGAACGAGAGCGAGCCGCAGAGCGCGATCGTCGACACGGGCAATCGGCATCTCGTGCTTTTTCGCGAAGACATCGACGGCTTTGACTTGTGGGCGATGGGCCAAGCGACGAACGAAGATCCGCGCTATTCCGGCGGCATCAACGTCCATCTCGTCGAGGTCGAAGGCCCGTCCACGCTGCGCGTTCGGCATTACGAGCGCGGGGCGGGCATGACAATGGCCTGCGGAACGGGCGCGGTCGCGAGCGCGGTTGCGTCGATTGCACGCGGGGACGTTTCGAGCCCAGTCCTCGTTCGCGTGCCCGGCGGCGAGCTGACCATCGAGTGGAACGGAAGCGGCCACGCCTACATGACCGGACCGGCGGTTCACGTTTTCGACACGCAGATATGATTGGGCTCGCCTATTGCGATCGGGCCGGACGCATTTACTACGACGAAACGCGCACTCCGCTGGCGGAGGGCGGCATCGTCCGCGAGGCGCGTCCCGAAGAGCTGATTCCCGCGCCGTCCGGAACGGTGCAGATGATTTTGCCCGGCCGGCGTGCGCTGACCACGCACGGCACGATGCGCGGTCGGTACGCGCTCGCCGTCATGCTTCCCGCCGGCTATACGCGTCTGCTGGTTCCTGCCTACGAGCAGGAGATCGATGCGCCGTCGTTGCCGCTCTTCGGCTACACCTTTGCATGTGTGGTCGACGACGAACTCTACGTCGCCGCCATGAAGACCGACGAGAGCGAAGATTGGCAGCCGCGCAGTTTTGTCGCGGGCGAACTGGAGGCGATCCTGGATGCACGCCTGCGCCAGGATCCCGTCAATCAGGTGCTCGCGCAGGTCGCGCTCTGCTCGCGCGAATACGGCTGCTTCACCGCGCAGAACGTTTTTCTCGAACGCGGCGAAGCGGCGCTGCCCGTTTCACCGAAGTGCAACGCGCGCTGCGTGGGTTGCATCTCCGAGCAGGAGCCCGACGCCGGATTACCCTCGCCGCAAACGCGCATCGCCTACGAGACCACGGCTGATGAACTCGCAAGAATCGCGATCCATCATTTAGAGCGCGTGCCCGACGGCATCGTCTCGTTCGGCCAAGGCTGTGAAGGCGAGCCGTTGCTGCGCTCGATCGCGATGGCCGCGGCCATCGAGCGCATACGCTCGGCGCGGTCGAACGGCACGATCAACCTCAATACCAACGGCAGCATGCCGAGTGGACTCGTACGCTGCATCGACGCGGGGCTCGATGCGGTGCGCATCAGCCTTAACTCGTTTCGTCCGGAGGTCTACGCGGCGTACTATCGCCCGATTGGATATTCGCTGGAAGACGTCTTCGACTCGATTCGCTTGGCCGTGCGCTCCCGGCTGCGCGTGAGTTTGAACGTGTTGACGCATCCCGGCGTTACGGATGACGAGGACGAGGTCCAAGCGATGCAAGCGTTTCTTAGCGAGACGCCGGTTGCGATGATTCAAACGCGGACACTCAACATCGATCCCGAGTGGTATTTCGACACGGTGGGGCGGCCGCGCAACGCGATCGGCATGCGGCGGGTCATCGAGGCGATCGCGAACGCTCAGGTTGCCGTGGGCAACTTCACGCACACCCATTGAAGCTGTGGCATATCGTCGTGCTCGTGCTCGCCGGCATCGCGTACGGCGAGATCGAGCCGGGCCGGCTGACGTATGCGTTTGGCCACGCAACGCTGTACGTTTTGCTGCCCGCGCTCCTTTTTGAAGCTGCATGGAACCTGCGCTACCGCGCGATGATCCGCGCGTGGCGCGCAATTGCCGTGCTGGCCGTGCCGGGTGTGCTACTGACCGCCCTGCTCGTCGCGGGCGCGCTCGCCGTCGTGCAAGTCCCGCTGCAAACCGGCCTGCTCACGGGTGCGATCCTCTCTGCGACCGACCCAATCGCCGTCATCGCGATCTTTCGCCGCATGCGCGTACCCGGACTGTTGAGCACCATCGTGGAATGTGAATCGCTCTTCAACGACGCGGTCGCGGTAGCGCTCTATCGCGCAGTGCTCGTTGCCGTACTGGCCGGATCGGTGGATGGCGCAGGGCTCGTGCGCATCACGCTCGGTGCGATCGCCGGTGTCGTGGGCGGGATTGCGATCGGCGTTGCGGTTGCGTTGGTCGCCGCAGCCGCGCTGCGCAACCGCAGCAACGATGCGCTGCAAATCATTGCGACCGTGCTGTGCGCCTACGTGGCCTACTTCGCAGCGGATCGCTTGGACTGCTCCGGCATCTTTGCCACGATCGCCTGCGGGATCGCGTTGCGCACGTTCGAACGGCGCTGGATTAGCCTGACGGTTGCCGAGGATGTGAATCGCTTTTGGGACGTCGCGGCCTTCGTGGCGAACGCACTCGTCTTCTTTCTCGTCGGCGCGGCGCTCGATATCTCGATCGTCACCCGCGATCCGGCCTTTGTCGTGGCCACGCTCGCCGGCGTCCTGATCGCGCGCTTTGCGGTTGCCGGGTTGCTCTTACCGAGCGGCTACCCGCGCGAATGGCTCGACGTGATTCGTGTTGCCGGCATGCGCGGCGCGCTCTCGCTCGCGCTCGCGCTCGCGCTACCGGTGGAGGTTCCGCAGCGCGAGACGATCATCGCAGCGACGTTCGCGGTGGCGCTTGCGACCATCATCTCGGCCGGCCTTACGGTGCCGCCGGTGGTCGCGCGAACAGTACGTGCGCGCGCTAGGTCATGAAGGAGAGTCCCGCACCGATATAGTGCAGCTGCTGGCCGTTCAACACGGTCGGCTGAATGCCGTACTCGATGTCGAGTTGCACGCGTGGACCGATGTCCTTCTGGTAGCCGAAATCGAAGAGGCCGCGTGAACCAAGGCCGACGCCGGCTTGGCTGAAGTAGGCGTATTCCGCAAAGAGTTGCGAGTTCGCCGGAAGCGACGCTTCGAGTTCCAGGCTCGGAATGAAGGCGAAGTAGCGTGCGACGCTACCGCTCGCGTTATAGCCCGCCAGCGAGTTGAAACCCAGCGTGCCGGCTAACGAGAACTCTGAATTCAGCGTGTAGCCCCAGTTGAAGTTGCCGGTGTACTGCGCGCCACCCGCGGTGAAGGCGCGGCTGTCCGAGGGCACCGACACCTGCGCGTTCACGCCCCACACGGCGTTCGCGTTCGCGTTGTAGCCGAGCTCGTCTTTTACACCGAGGTTCATATCGCTGGACCCGCCCACGATCGCGCCGCCGACGCTGCTTGCGTTCGACGAGGGAGGGCTGAACGAGAATTCGAGATGTGGATCGCCCGTACCTAAACGGAGGAAGGACTGCGGGTAGGTGGAGATCTCGCCACCTCCCGTCCCGGTGACTGTCGTGTTGGTATAGCCGTTTTCGAGCAACACCTTGTACGGGCGCACGGTGCACACGCCGGTCGTGACGGTCGGACGCGTGACGATGCTTAGAATCGATCCGCACGGGTCGCTCGGCGCCGTGGGTGTTGGCGAGGGAGAGGGAGACGGCGACGTAACAACTGCCGCGGCGAGAAACGACGCAAGAATAATCATCGCCTGCGATCATAGTCCTGGCGAGCTTCGCGCGCCATCCGTCGGCAGGATGAACCGGAAGCTCTCGGGCGTCCGAATGGATCATCCGTTCGGCGGCTGGCGGCGCGGATTCGACCCGCGTATCGTGAGAGCGTTATGGCGTTCGACGACATTTTGGGCTTGTTGCTCACTATCGCGGGTCTCGCGTACCTGTCGTATGCGATGCTGCGCCCCGAAAAATTCTAGGAGTCACCGCATGCTGCTCGAGCTAGGGATCATCGTCCTCGGCATCGTTCTCTTCGTCATTTTCGATCGTTACGTTGTTGGTTGCGAGGTGTTGTGATGACCCTCATCGGCTGGGTCCAAGCACTCGTCATTTTCGGACTGGTATTGTTGTTCGTCAAACCGCTCGGCGCGTATATGGCGCGCGTGTTCGGCGGTGAGCGTACGTTCTTGTCGCCGGTCCTAGTACCGCTCGAAAATCTGGTGTACCGCATCTGCCGGATCGATCCGAAGCGGGAGATGCCGTGGTATACGTATCTCTTCGCGGTACTCGGCTTTCATGTCGTCGGCCTGATCTATCTGTACGTGCTCTTGCGCACGCAAGCGTGGCTGCCACTCAATCCGCAAGGATTCCGTAACCTGGCTCCCGATCTGGCGTGGAACACCGCGGTGAGCTTCCTGACGAACACGAACTGGCAGTTCTACTCGGGCGAGAGTACGATGAGTTATCTTTCGCAGATGATGGGCCTCGCGTGGCACAATTGGGTGTCGGCGGGACTCGGCATCTGCCTTGCGATCGCGCTGTTCCGCGGTATCGTGCGAACCACGGTCACCACGCTCGGCAATTTTTGGGCCGACCTGACCCGTTGCATGCTCTACGTTTTTCTTCCGATCTGTATCGTGGGCTCGCTGCTGCTCGTGTGGCAGGGCATGCCGCAGAATTTTCATCCGTACACGAGCGTCGTCTCGATCGAAGGATTCAAGCAGACGATCACGCAGGGTCCGATGGCCTCGCAAGAGTGGATCAAGGACATGGGGACGAACGGCGGCGGCTTCGTGAACGCGAACTCAGCCTCGCCGAACGAAAACCCGACCCCGCTGAGCAATCTGTTCGAGCTCTTTTCGATCTTCCTCATCGACGCCGCGCTTACGTACACGTTTGGGCGAATGGTAAAAGACCAGCGTCAGGGCTGGGCGATCCTCGCCACGATGTCGATCGTCTTCCTGGCGATGTTCGCCGCCTGTTATTCGAGCGAGGCGGCGGGCAATCCGATCGTGCATAGCTTGGGTGTCGCCGGCGGCAACATGGAGGGGAAAGAGGCCCGCTTCGGTGTGGCAGCTTCCGCGCTTTTCGCGACGATGACCACCGTAACGTCGTGTGGAGCGGTGAATTCGATGCACGACTCCTTCACGGCACTCGGCGGTTTGATTCCGCTGGTCGACATTCAACTCGGCGAGATCATCTTCGGCGGCGTGGGCAGCGGTATGTACGGGATGTTGATGATGATCGTGCTTACCGTGTTCATCGCCGGTCTGATGGTCGGGCGTACGCCCGAGTATCTGGGGAAGAAGATCGAACGCAAAGAGGTCCAGCTCGCCATACTATTCTTCCTGGTTCCGCCCGTCTTCGTGCTGGTGCCGGCCGCGATTGCCGCGGTTACTCCGGCGGGTCTCGCGACTTTGAACAACGCAGGCCCGCACGGATTCTCGGAGATCCTCTACGCGTTTACGTCGATGGTAGGCAATAACGGCAGTGCGTTCGCGGGCTTAGGCCCCAACGTTTTTTACAACCTGCTGGGAAGCGTCGCGATGCTGTTCGGGCGCATCGGGATGTTCATTCCCGCGCTTGCGCTGGCGGGCGCGCTCGCGGGGAAGAAGGCCGTTGCCGCGGGACCCGGCACGTTTGAAACACACTCGCCCATCTTCATCGCGCTCCTGATCGGAACGATCGTCATTGTCGGCGCGCTCACTTTCTTCCCGGCCGACGCACTCGGTCCGGTCGTCGAACAACTATACACGCTGCAAGGAAAAACGTTCTAAATGCTCTCGCAACGCCGACTCGAGCGCCGTCCGAAGGCACGCTCACTGTTCGATAGGGAGATTCTGGGCCGCGCAATCGTCGACTCTTTCAAGAAGCTCGATCCGCGCTGGCAAGCACGCAACCCCGTGATGTTTGTTTGCGAGGTCGGCGCACTTGCAACGCTCGTGTTCTTTGCGCGCGACCTGGTCACGCACGGGCCGGCCGGATTCGATTTTGCAATTTCGATTTGGCTGTGGTTCACGGTACTCTTCGCAGATTTCGCAGAGGCGGTGGCCGAGGGGCGCGGCAAAGCGCAAGCCGACGCGCTGCGTAAGACGCGCACTGAGACGCTCGCAAACTTGGTCGTGGGCGAGGGTGTCGAAACCGTCCCGTCGACCAACCTGCGCAAGGGCGATGTCGTTCGCGTCGCGGCCAACGAGCTGATCCCGGGCGACGGAGACGTCGTCCATGGGGCGGCGATGGTCGACGAATCCGCCATCACGGGCGAATCCGCGCCGGTGGTCCGCGAGGCCGGCGGCGATCGCAGTGCGGTGACCGGCGGTACGCGCGTGATCTCGGATCAAATCGACATCCGCATTTCTGCGAACCCGGGCGAGACGTTCCTGGACCGGATGATCGGCTTGGTCGAGGGTGCGAAGCGTCAGAAGACGCCCAACGAGATCGCGCTATCGATTTTATTGGCCGGCCTCACCATCATCTTCCTGATCGCGGTAGCAACGCTTTCACCGTATTCGCTCTATGCGGGAGCGCACCAATCGGTGACCGTGCTGATCGCGCTGCTCGTCTGTCTCATTCCGACGACGATCGGCGGATTGCTCTCCGCCATCGGCATCGCCGGTATGGATCGCGTGATGCAGCGCAACGTACTGGCGATGAGCGGCCGCGCGGTCGAGGCTGCCGGCGACGTCGACACCCTTTTGCTCGACAAGACCGGCACGATTACGCTCGGCAACCGCCAGGCGGCCGAAATCATCCCGGTCGATGGTACTGCGCCGGGCGACGCGATGCGCGTCGCCTACCTGACCTCGCTTCCCGACGAGACGCCCGAAGGGCGCTCGATCGTAACGCTCGCTCAAGCAAACGGCATCAGCGACGTCGAGCCGGCCGGCGCGACCTTTATCCCCTTCAGCGCGTACACGCGCATGAGCGGCATCGATCTGGCCGACGGCACCAAGCTGCGTAAGGGCGCGCCCGATGCGATTACGACGTGGGTGCGCGATCAGGGCGGGAAGCCTGTCGACGGACTCGCGCATCAGGTCGAGCGCATCGCGCGATCGGGCGGAACGCCGCTTCTGGTTGCGCGCAACGCGCAGATCCTCGGCGTCATCCATCTGAAGGACATTCTCAAACCGAACATGCGGGAGCGCTTCGATCGCTTGCGTGCAATGGGCATCCGTACGGTGATGATCACCGGCGACAATCCGCTCACTGCAGCGGCGATTGCCGGAGAAGCAGGTGTCGACGACTTTCTCGCCGAGGCCACGCCCGAAACCAAGATGGACCTGATCAAGCGCGAACAGAATTCCGGGCGACTCGTCGCGATGACGGGCGACGGCACGAATGACGCGCCCGCGCTCGCGCAAGCCGACGTCGGCGTTGCTATGAACACCGGTACGCAGGCTGCGAAAGAGGCCGCGAACATGGTCGATCTCGATTCCGACCCAACCAAACTCATCGAAGTGGTGGAGATTGGTAAGCAGTTATTGATGACTCGCGGCGCGCTGACGACGTTCTCGATTGCAAATGACGTCGCAAAGTACTTCGCGATTCTGCCCGCGATGTTTGCGACCGCCTACCCAGTAATGAACGAGCTCAATGTCATGCGCCTGACTACCCCACAGAGCGCGATTCTTTCCGCAGTTATCTTCAACGCGTTGATCATTATCGCGCTGGTCCCGCTTGCGTTGCGCGGCGTGGCGTACAAGCCGCGGGGCGCAAACGCAGTTCTGCGCGAGAACGTTCTGGTCTACGGTGTTGGTGGGATCATCCTCCCGTTCATCGGAATCAAGCTCGTCGACATGATCCTGGCCGCGCTTCACTTGACCTGAGATAAGAGAAATGGCAAACGTAGAACAAATCAGAGACAACACGCTCAAGCATATCGGGACGTCGGCGCTCTACACGCTCGTGACCGTGATTATGTTCGGGCTGATTTACCCGATCGTGATGACCGGCATCGCACAAGTGCTCTTCCCTTGGCAGGCCAACGGTTCGATGGTCTACGTGAACGGAAAACCGGTCGGCTCGGCCATCATCGGGCAATTGTGGACGAAACCGCAGTACTTCGCGGGCCGGCCATCAGCTGCGGGCAAGGGCTACGATCCGACGCAGACCGGCGGAACGAACTTCGCTCCGACCTCGAAGAAATTAATCGATTCGACCAAAGCTACGATCACCGCGCTCAAGGAAGCGAATCCTGACGCGACAATTCCGATCCCGATGGATTTGGTTACCTCGAGCGCCAGCGGGATCGATCCCGATATCAGCCCGGACGCCGCGTATTACCAGGCTCCACGCGTAGCCAAGGCACGCGACATGCCCGTCGGCAAAGTGAACGCGCTAATCGCTCGAACGATCGCGCCGCGGACCTTCGGCTTCCTCGGCGAACCGCGCGTCAACGTGTTACAACTCAATATTGCGCTCGACAACCTGCATTAAGCGTCGTCGTCGCGTTCCTCGGTAACCGCTTTGGGGCGGGCGAGCACGAGCAGCTCGCGCGCTCCGCTGTCGAAGAGCCGGCGAGCGAAGGAATTGCGTGCCGGCCAACGCGGTGCGCGGTGCGTTCCGCCGATCGCAATCTCCGTTTGCGGCTTCGAGCGCGCGATCTGCAGTAGCCGCTTTGCCGCATCCTCGACTTCCCGTTCGTCCACCCAGTCGATGTTGAGCACGCGTGTTGCGCGCTTGAACTCCATGAGCATGGCCTCGTCGACGCGATCGCGCCGCTCGGAGATGTGCGCCACGGCGAAATCGACCTCGAGGCGCGCTGCCATGCGCGACGCTTTGCGCAACAGCAAGAGGTCTTCGCGACGGGCGACGATCGAGAGCAAAATGCGGTCAAAGGGCGCGGCGATGCGCTCGCGCGTCTCGGCGCGCAATACTTCGCGAATCGCCAGCTCGCGCAACGCGGCGAGATTCTCGGTACGGAAGAAGTTCGCCAGTGCGGCTTCGATCCGCTCGGGCGGATATATCTTTCCGGCGCGCAGGCGCTCGCGCAGTGCCTCGGGGGACACGTCGATGAAGATCACTTCGTCGGCCAGCGGAAGGATGCCGTCGGGCAGCGTTTCGCGCACGATCGTCCCGGTCAGCCGATAGACCGCATCGCTGAGCGCTTCGAGATGCTGAATGTTCAGTGTGGTGATGACGTCGATGCCCGCGCGCAAGAACACGAGGACGTCGAGGTAGCGCTTAGGGGCCAGCGAGCCCGGTGCATTGGTGTGCGCGAGCTCGTCGACGAGAACGACGCGCGGCTTGCGTGCAAGGATCGCTTCGCGGTCCATTTCGGTGTAGGTCATCCCGTCGGCGTGCACAGTCTTGCGTGGGACGATCGGCAGATCGCCGATCATCGCTTCGGTTTCGACACGCTTGTGGGTTTCGACGAACCCGATGACGACGTCGACCCCTTCATTGTGAAGCTGGTGTCCGCGATCGAGCATCGCGTAGGTCTTGCCCGCGCCCGCCGCAGCGCCGAGGTAGACGGTCAACTTGCCGTAGCCCAGGCGCATCCGATCGCCGAGCGTTCCCGAGAGCGGCGTCGTCATGGCGCTGCTTTCGATATAGGATTGCTCGGCATCCAGCATTGCAATGTCGCGCGCGACCGGTTGATTGACCAGGCGCGCACCGACCTTGCCACGCGGAAGAATCAGCAGCGAGGCACGGAGCGCGTCGAAGTCGATACGTTCCGGCTCTTGCGCGGGCAAAACCTCGGCATTGAACTCGGCGGCGACGCGAGCAACGTCGGCCGGATCGCAGCCCGGATCGGGCAGCAGCTCGAGCGCGAGATCGAGCGCGGCAGCAAGCGGGGCGCAACGACGAACGAACAGTTCGCAGTTGACGCCTGCAGGCACCATCGTGACGGCGCTCGACGTGGTCGCTGCGGAAACGGTCGGGATCGTCAATTGGTCGATCGTGCGCAGCAGCAGCTCGCGCAGCATTACTAACGTCGATTCCTTATACAAGCCACTTTCGGCGCGGGCGATGTCGCCTTCGTCGCGCACGATCATGCCGCTTTGCAGCCGTTCGCGAAGGATTTCCGGCGACGCATCGAGGGCGATGACTTCGTCGGCGGTCTTGAGGAACGAGAGTGGGACGATCTCGCGGATCGGATAGCCGGTGAGACGCTCGGCGGTGGCCGAAACCGTCTCAAGGTGCGCGATATTGAACGCGCCCAGGACGGTAATGCCGGCCGCGCGCAGATCGAGCGCGTCTTGCCAGCGTTTGCCGTTGCGGGCATTGCCCAAGTTGTCGTGAGCGAGTTCGTCCATCAAGATGACATCAGGGTGATATTCAAGCGCGGCGTCGAGATCGAACTCTTCGTACTCGTTCGCGCCGATGGTGACCTTGCGTGTCGGAATGCGCGGCAGTCCTTCGGCTAAGCGATCGAGATCGCGCCTACCCTTTGTTTCGATCCAGCCGATTGCGACGCGTTTGCCTGCAGTTTGCAGCCGGCGCGCATCGGTGAGGAGCCGCCTCGTCTTACCGGCGCCGGGAACGGCGGCAATGTAAATGACCAACCGCGCGCGATCGCCAAACTCCCGAAGAAGCTCTTCCGCGGAGCGGCGTCGCGCCGCTTCGCGTTCGTCGGCCGATCGATCCATGAAAGCGGCCCGTTCGTCAAAATGAACGGCGTCCCCGCTGCGCGAAGCGCCCTCTAGCATGGCTGCCCTCTGCTACGTGCTCTTGGCGATAGCATGGATCATCGATCTTATTACGCCACAGCTGTTTGTCGCAGCGATATTGCTCAACGGCCCGATTGCACTTTCGGCGCTGGCGCTGCGGCCATCGCTGACATTTCGCTTGGTCGTGTTGGCCGAGCTTGCAAACGCGGTGGCCGGCTATGTGAACGGTGTGCAGGCTGGTCATCACTGGGACACGATCGCCGTCGGCGACCGCGCCCTCGTGGCGTTAAGCTTCTTGCTGGTAGGTGGGCTTACGCTGCGCGCGCAGCAAAGCGCGCGGCGCGCGGGCGAGAGTGACGAGCGCGAACGCCAGATTCGCCGCGAGCGCGCGCTGCGCCGCGCGATGGAACAAGTCCGCGCGAGTTTGAATACCGAGGTTGTGATGCGCAACGCGGTGCGCGAGGCCAAGCGCATCACCGCAGCACCGAGCGTCTTGCTCGTCACGCGAGCAACGTCGCTCGACGTCCCGGATCTCTACGAAGCAGTGGATGACGACGTCACCCTGCGGCGCGAGCCCTTGCCGGCCGGCCTGACTTCGGTGATCGAGGGCGCGCGAGCGCGCGGGCGCGCGATTACCGTCGGGGTGAACGATCCGCTCGCGAGCATACTGCGTGAGTCGATGAGCATCGCGACGATCGAGCTCGACAGCGGACTGGTCGCGCTGATCATCGGTTGGGGCGCGCGCTCGCCGTCAGTCGACGAAGAAGACGCCGTGCAAGATTTTGCCGACAACTTGAGCGTGGCGCTGCAGCAGACGCGGCTCTTCATTCGCCTCGCCGAGCAAAACGAAGAGATCCTTCGCGGACGCAGCGAGCTGCAAAATCGCAGCGAAGTCATCCGCGACATCGTGTATGCGCTGGCGCACGATTTGCGTACGCCGTTGGTTGCCGCCGACGTTACGATGGATCAAGCACTCGAAGGCGCGTACGGGGAGCTTCCCGAGCGCTATCGGCACATTCTCGAAACGACGCGAACGTCGATGGCGGGCCTACGGCGCTTGGTCGAAACGCTGCTGCTGGTCGCGCGCTACGAATCGGGCGAGGATTCACGGCGCTTCCGGCGCGAGCAGCTAGCGCCGTTGATCGAACCGGCTGTCGCCGAGCTGCAGCCGGTCGCCCGCGCGAAGGGCGTGCGTTTGGCGATTCAGACCGTGCCCGCCGACGTGGTGATCGAAGCCGACGAGGACGAAATTCGCCGCGCGCTCACGAACTTGGTTGCTAATGCGATCGAAGCGACGCCGGAGGGCGGCAGCGTGCAGGTTGATACGGCGCTCCACGACGGCTTGGTGACGGTGAGCGTGACCGACGACGGCTATGGCGTGCCCCCTGAGCGGCGAGCCGCGCTGTTTCAGCGTTTTGGCGGCGTGCGCGCCGGCGGCGGAACGGGTCTTGGGCTCTACATCGTGCGCCGTATCGCTGAAAAGTACGGCGGCCGTGCGGGCTACGAACCGCGCGACGCGCGCGGAAGCCGCTTCTTCATCGAGCTGCCGCTGAACAAAGAGGTAAAGGCGTGAACAACGCGATTCGGGTCGCACTGGTGGAGGATCACGCGCTCACGCGCGAGGGCATGAAAACGGCGTTGCAAGCAGCATTCGACGTCGTCGGCGAAGCGGCCGACGGTATAAGCGGCCACGAAATGATTGCGCGGGAACGGCCCGACGTTGCCGTGATCGATCTCGGCCTGCCCGGCATCGACGGGATCGCGCTTACACAGCGCATTCGCGCCGATGGCCTAGGCACGCATGTGGTGATCGTGACCATGATCGATGTGGAAGATGAAGTGCTCGCGGCATTAGCCGCCGGTGCAGATGCCTACTGTTTGAAATCGTCGCCGGCCTCGACGCTGATCGATGCGGTGCGCATCGCGAGCGAAGGCGGCGCCTATTTCGATCCGCAGATCGCGCACGTCGTCCTCTCGCGCTTTTCGTCGCGCACGCCGGCACAGTCGGCAAGTTCGCCGCTTACACCGCGCGAAACCGAGGTCCTACGCTTGATTGCCGAGGGCAAAGCCAATACCGAAATCGCAACGACGCTCAACATGGGCTTGGGGACGGCCAAGGGCCACATCCGCGACATACTCGAGAAGCTCTCGGCCGCCGACCGCACCCAAGCCGCCGTCCTCGCATTACGCAAGGGCTTTATTTGATAACTATTTTGCGACTGCTGGAGCGTTGAAGACCGATTGGAGTTTTTCGGCGGCGCCGTTTTTGACGACCGCGACGATGCGGTCGCCGACGCGCAGTTGCGTGTCGCCAGTTGGAATCACGATGCTCTCGTCGTTGTCGCGTTCGATCGCAACGATCACGCTGTTGCGCGGCATCACGAGGTCGCACAGCGCCTTGTCGGCCGCAGGCGAGCCGTTCGGGACGCTGATGCGTACCAGGCTCAGGTTTCCGCGTCCAAAGAGATGCATCGTTTCCAGCGCCGCGGTGTAGTTGGCCGCGTTGACTTGCTCGTTGAGCACGTCGAGTATGATCTCGGTTGAGGAGATCACGATGACCGGATCGACCGGATCGAGCGAGTCGAAGATCTGACGGTTGCGCGGGTTGTTGACCCGCGCGATGCAGCGCGCCTTGGATTTCTTCTTGGTGAGGAGCACGACGACGAGATTGTCTTCGTCGTCACCGGTGTCGGCGACCACGACGTCGGCGCGGGCGACGCCCGCCGCCTCGAGCACCATCGGGTCGCAGCCGTCACCGACCATCGTGACCTGGCGATCGATCAGGGTGTCGAGTGCTTTGGCTTTCTTGTCGAATTTTTCGACCACGACCACTTCGTGATGTTGTTGGATGAGCGCCCGCGTGAGATACGATCCGACCTTCCCGCCGCCGACGATAAGGATAAACACTATGCGTTAACTGCCTCGGGTGAACAGCCGGTAAACATCTGTGCGAACTCGCTGATCGCCTCGGGCGCCACGATCGCATTGATCTGATCGCCTTCTTGCAAGACGAGATCGTTCGAGGCGACTTGCACGCCTGACCCTGCGCGGCGAATCGCGGCGACGCGGATGCGGCCCGGGCGTTCGATGTCGCCGATTTTCTTGCCGGCGCTGCCGGCATCGACCGTCGCTGAAAGCGACGTCACTTTTCCGAAGTCAAAGCTATGGGTCGGGTCCCAGGGCGCTTGCATCAACGTATCGCGAATCAGCTTCGCGCCTACCGTGGTGGGTACGACGGTCTGAATGCCGAGTTCACGGTACATTTGTCCGCGCGGCGGATCGTAGATCCGGCAGACGACGCGCTCGATTTTGAACATGCGCTGGGCGATCAGAGCCGCCATGATGTTCCGATTGTCGCCATCGGTGACGGCTACGAAACCATCGGCGGTTTGGGCGCCCGCTCGCTTGAGCACGTCATAGTCGATTCCGGTACCGACGACGACGTGTCCGCGGAAATTCGTGCCGAGCCGCTTGAAAGCGGTGGGGTTTTCGTCGACGACGATCACTTCATGACCGTCGGCGTCCAGGAGTTTTGCAAGCGCGGAACCGACTCGTCCGCAGCCCACAATGAGATATCGCATGGCCGAGGAACAGCGTTCCAAAGAGGCGGGCTGTTCCCCTTGAAGGGGGCTTGCTCGGCAAAAGAGGAGGGTCGGCCGAAGATCAGAATAGACGGGAGTTTTGTCGGGGCGTGGCTCAGCTTGGTAGAGCGCGTCGTTCGGGACGACGAGGTCGCTGGTTCGAATCCAGTCGCCCCGACCATTTCTTCTAAGGTCAAGCGTTGTTCGAGAGATTCGGTCCGGCCTCACTGCGCGTTCTGCGCGTCGCCGAGCAAGAATGCCGTAACCACAATCATTATTACGTCGGTGCCGAGCACCTGATGGTGGCGCTGCTCGAAGAACGCGATCCGCAAATTCTCGACGATTTGGACGCTGACGGCATCGACGCGCGCGAGCTGCACGCCGACGTGCGCCGCCATTTGGGCTCGGGCGACGATCGGCTGTGGGAGGGCATCTTGGTTACGCCACGGGTGCGCAAGATTATCGTGCTTGCGGAAGGCTACGCCGGTGATGCAGCGGTCGAGCCGGCGCACCTCCTGCGTGCGCTGCGCGCTGAAGGCGGCAGCCTCGCGGCCGAGATCCTGCGTCGCAGCGCCGGCCGAAACTCGGCGACCGGCGCCTAGGTAGACGAGGCCGCGTGGAACATTTTCAACAGATCGCGGTTTCGCTGATCGATCATTTCGGGTACGGCGGCCTCTTTATCGTGCTCGTGCTCGGTAACGTGGGCTTCCCGGTCGGCGCGGAAATCCTCATGCCGGTAGCCGGCGCGCTGACCGCGACCGGGCACCTGCCGTTTCTCTGGCTGACGATCGTGGTCTCGGTGCTGGGCGAACTCGGCGGCGGCACGATCGGCTACTTGCTCGGGCGCTTCGGCGGCCGCCCGCTGATCGATCGCTTCGGGCGCTTCGTGCACTTGCGCCACGAAAATCTCGACCGGGTGCACGGCTTCTTCGAGCGCTACGGCAGCTTTGCGATCTTCATCTGCCGCTTCATCCCGTTCATCCGCGGCATCGTCTCGATTCCTGCGGGCATAGCGGAGATGAATCTCGCGCACTTCTACCTTTGGTATGCGCTTGGGTCGCTGATCTTCTGCGGCGCGCTGATTTGGGTGGGCGAGGCGCTGGGCGAGCACCTGGACAGCGTGCTGCCGCTCCTGCACAAGAGCGGGCTGATTGTGCTCGTGCTCGCGCTGCTCGCGATTGTGGTAACGTGGATCGTCATGCGCCAACGACGGTTGCAGCGCGCCCAGCGTAGTGGTTAAGCCGGAGGCGCTCGCACAAATCCCCGACGCGCCGGGCGTCTATCAGATGATTGGACGCAACGGCGAGATTCTGTACATCGGCAAGGCGGTTTCGCTGCGCAGCCGGGTACGTTCGTATTTCCAGGATTCCGCCGCCCATCACATTCGCACCCAGGCGATGGTCGAACGCGTGACCGACGTGCGTACGATCGTCGTCAGCAATGAAATCGAAGCGCTGATCTTGGAAGCCAACCTGATCAAGCGCTATCAGCCGCCGTTCAACGTGCGCTTGCGCGACGATAAGCGCTACCCGTACCTCAAGGTCACGAACGAGCCGTTCCCGCGCGTCGTATTTACGCGGTTCGTCAAAGACGACGGTGCGCGCTACTTCGGTCCGTACACCAACGCTAAGGCGCTGCGCGAACTCATCGATCTCGTGCGGCTGGTTTTTCCGCTGCGCACCTGTCGCGAACCGATCGACGGGCGGCGCAAACGGCCGTGCCTGCAGTACCACATCAAGCGCTGTCTTGCCCCGTGCGTCGGCTATCAAACCGAAGCCGAGTACGATGCGATGATTGACGAAGTCGTGCTCTTCTTGGAGGGCAAACAGGATTCGCTGCTGGCGCGCCTGCAGCATGAGATGAACGACGCCTCCGAGCATTTGAACTTCGAGGCGGCGGCGCGGTTGCGCGATCGGATCGTGCACGTGCGCCGCGTGACCGAAGGCCAGCTGGTCGTATGGCGCTCACGGATCGACATGGATCTGATTGCCGCAGCTCGCGCGCAGGGGCAAGCCTGCGTACAAGTCTTCATGGTGCGCGGCGGCAAGTTGATCGCGCAAGAGTTCTTCATACTCGACGGCGTCCACGATCAGCCCGAAGAAGAACTGATCGGTGAAATTTTGGTGCAGTTCTATACCGCGCGCACCGCGAGCGCCTACGAGCAGCCCGACGTTTCCGCTTACACGCGCGTCGCGCGCTACCAGGAACCGGCGGTGCCGCAGAAAGCCCGGGCGCGCGCCCGCGCGTCGGGCGCCGCCGCCGCGGCGATTCCCAAGGAAGTCCTGGTGCAGACGCTACCCGGCGAGGATCACGGCGTGATCGAATCATGGCTCTCCGAAGCCAAGGGCGCGCGCGTGCGCATTCTGCAACCGCAGCGCGGCGAGCGCGCCGAATACTTGCGGCTCGTACGCAAGAACGCGGAACAAAACCTCAAGGCGTTTCTCGTGCATCAGGAAGTACAGGAGAGCGCGCAGGCGCGGGCGCTTACCGAACTGGCCGACGCGCTGGAATTGCCGGCGCCGCCCCACCGCATCGAGTGCTACGACATCTCGAACATCCAAGGCACCAACCCGGTCGCCTCGATGGTCGTTTTCGTGGAGGGGCGCGCGAAGAAGAGCGACTATCGCAAGTTCAAGATTCAGTACGACCAGGGCCCCAACGACTTCGCGATGATGCAGGAAACCTTGCGTCGCCGGTTGCGCTATCTGCGTCACGAGACCGACGACACCGTGAACAAGACCGAGAAAGAACTCGCGAAAAAAGAAAAGTTCAACCGGAAGCCGGACCTGTTGCTGATCGACGGCGGGAAAGGCCAACTCGGCGCGGTCGTCGAGGTGATCGACGAGTTCGACATGACCGGTATTCCGGTCGCGGGTCTGGCCAAAGAACACGAGTGGCTCTACGTGCCGGGTAATCCAGATCCGATCGTCTTGCCGCCGAATTCGCCCGGTCTGCATTTGATCATGCGCATACGTGACGAGGCCCACCGCTTCGCGGTCACCTATCATCGCCAGCGCCGCGGCAAAGCGATGACACGTTCGAAGCTCGATACGCTTGTGGGGGTGGGACCGGTACGCCGCAAACGGTTATTGGCTGAGTTCGGTTCGGTTGCCGCGATCAAGCGAGCGAGTGTTGACGAGATCGCGGCGGTGAAAGGGATGACGGCGACGCTCGCGGCACAAGTCAAGCACGCTTTGGAGGAGAGTTCCTGATGAACTGGCTACTTCGCTTTCTCATTACCGCGGCGGCCCTCTGGGCGATCGCGATGTATGTTCCCGGTTTCCATATGAACACGTGGGTCGATGCGCTGATTGCCGCAATCATCTTCGGCTTGGTCAACGCGATCATCGGCCCAATTCTCAAACTCGTTTCATTGCCGCTCACGATCGTGACGATCGGGCTGTTCTCGATCGTGGTGAACTGGGCGCTCTTCGCTCTGGCAGTCTGGCTTTCGCCCGGCTTCAAAGCCACCGGCTATCCGTGGCCGGCGTGGGAGTCGACGCTGGTCGGAGCGATCGTCATGATGCTGGTCTCGATCTTCGTTACGACGCCGCTCAAGCGCTCGGAAGTCTAAGCTGCGCATCCTCCTCACCAACGACGACGGCGTTGAAAGCCCGGGCATCACCACGCTCGCGCAGGCGCTGTGCGCAATCGGTGACGTGATCGTGATTGCGCCCGACGGCGATCGCAGCGGCGTCGCACACTCGCTCTCGATTCACCATCCGGTGCGGCTGCGCGAACTGCGCGGTCGCAGCGTGCCGACCTTCGTGTGTTACGGCACGCCCGCGGACTGCGTCGTCGTGGGTTCATACGAGGTCTTCGAGCAGCCACCGGACCTCGTGGTGAGCGGTATCAATCGCGGCGCCAATGCCGGCGACGATATCACCTATTCCGGCACGATCGCCGCCGCCAACGAGGCGCTGCTGGTCGGTGTCCCTTCGATCGCGGTCTCGCTCGCAATCGCGTGGCCGGTTTCGGACGACGAACCGCAGTGGGCCACGGCTGCAACGTGTGCGGTCGAATTGGCAGCGCGGGCACGCGAACTGGATTTGCCGGCGACGACGCTGCTCAATCTCAATGTGCCCAATGTGGTTCCGGAAGGCCTGCGCGGCATACTCTGGACGGCGCAGGCGCGCAAGCGCTATCGCGACCGCACGGATCGACGAATCGATCCGCGCGGCGAAACCTACGTTTGGATTTGGGGCAGCCACAACGAGGAGAAGATCGAGGAGGGCAGCGATTTGGCGGCGCTACGCGACGGCTACGCCAGCGTCACGCCGATCACCATCGACCGCACCGACGACGCGACCCTCGCCCGCCTACGCCAGACGGTGTAACCTGGGCCCTTGCCGGCCGTGTTATAGTGGATAGTCCGCTACGGGCGGAACCTATGGGGCTGAACTAGGCTCGACGGGAAGATCCGTGGTCGGCGTTAGCAAGCGGAGTTGCGAGCTCTCCTAAAACGATCGCAAAGGCATACTTGCCAACAACGAATACGCACTAGCTGCTTAATCTAAGCTAGCTACCGGACGCAGAGAGTCGGCCCGAACCGCTCTGCACTCCGGTCATCAACTCGGGCTGGTACGTGCGCATGATTTGACGCGCGTATGAGATCAAGAATCTGCCGCGTAGGGTAAGTCCCGCTTTGAGACGTCCTTACGAACAAGTCAAAGTCAAAGCTGAGCTTGGAGAATGCGCCGGTTAGGCTTTTCGGACTCGGGGGGCAGTACCCCGACAGCTCCACCAATTTAAAGACGCTCCATTCCAAACGGGATGGAGCGTTTTCATTTCGAAAGGGAAGGCATCGTGTTGTTCGATGGCTTCGATAGCCGCACCATCGCCGTGCCGTTCGGTAATCTTTTCGCTGCGATCGGCGGCGCGGGGCCGCCCCTCGTGCTCTTGCACGGCTACCCGCAGACGCATCTGTGCTGGCACGCCGTTGTCGGGGATCTCGCGCGGCACTTTACGGTGATCGCTTTCGATTTGCCGGGCTATGGAGCGAGCGACAAGCCTCGCGCCGACGCGTTGTTGCAACCGTATACCAAGCGCGCCATGGCTAGTGCCATCGTGAGCGCGATGACGTCGCTCGGGTTCGAACGGTTCGCGGTTGCAGGCCACGATCGCGGCGGACGGGTTGCCTATCGCATGGCGCTCGATCATCCGCAGCGTGTGACCAAGATTGCCGTTCTCGATATCGTGCCGACAATTGAAACGTTCGAGCGGCTCGACCGCCAAAGCGGCGTGGGGTCGTTTCACTGGTTCTTCCTCGCGGTCGACTCGGATTTACCCGCGCGAATGATCGCGGCCAATCCAGACCTTTGGTTCGACTGGAAGACGCCGCGCTGGGCCGGCCCGAATTTCGCGTTCAACGCCGAGGCGATGGAGGAATACCGGCGTGCGTTTCGCGACCCTGCGGTCATTGCCGCAAGCTGCGCCGACTATCGCGCCGGCGCAACGAGCGATTCGGAGGATGACCTCGCCGACCGCGGAACGCGCAAGATTGCCGCGCCGCTGCTCGCGCTTTGGGGAAGCGTCCGTGCGCGAAAACCGTGGGACTTCCTTGCGATCTGGCGCAACTGGGCCGACGACGTGCGGGGCGAAGCACTTGACTGCGGCCACTTCTTGCCCGAGGAGAAGCCGCAAGAAGTTTCGCGGCATTTCATCGAGTTTTTCAGCTCAGCTTAGACCACCGTGATCTGCGGCTGGAAGTCGGCGGCAAAGAGATTCTTCGGAATCATCGCGTGGACGCCGCGCACAATGTCGACGACTTGCGTAACACGGAAGTTGCCGGCAATGCTCAGCAGCGCATAGGCATCCAACTCGGTCATATTTGCGCGCGTCGCGAGGAACTTGATCGCATGGCGCGCGGCTCCGGCCATCGCGAGGTTGAGATCCTTGTCCAGGCCGAGGACGATCCAGTGCGTCGACGTTTCGGCGATCGGCCAGGCGAAGTTCTTGTTCTTGTGCAGCACGACCTGGATGCGCATTTCCTTCATGCGCGTTTCGAGCGCGGACAAGTTGATTTCACCGTCGCCCTGCAGCGCGTGCGAATCGCCGGTAAAGAGCAGCGCGCCCGGTTTCCATACCGGGATGTACATGATCGAGCCTTCGGTCATCTCGCTCAAATCGGTATTACCGCCGTGCGGTCCGGGCGGCACCGAATTCGTCACGCCGGGACGCAGCGGCGGGAAAAAGCCATCAGGCGGCGCGACGCCGAGCGTGCCTTGAAACGGTTTGAGCGACACGTGGACTTTGGGCAAAAACTCGGCGCGCATCGCGGTCAAATCTAGATTCACGTATTTGACCTGTCCCTGCGGGAAGTCGCTGGGCAACAGTCCGGTGCCGAGCGCGCCGGGATTGTTGAAACACGCAGCCCAGGTGTCGGGCTCGAAGCGTTGATAGCGGATTTCGAGCACGTCGCCCGGTTGCGCGTCGTTGATCCAGATCGGACCGATGATCGAATGCGGGCCATGCCCCGGATTGGCGACGCGAATTGCAGCGAGTTTTTCGATCGGCACGCCGGGCTCGAGCGCATTAAGAAAGTGCGACCACGTGTTGCGATAGCTGATCGTGTCACCCGAATCGACCTTGAGGATCGGCGGGAGCGTGGTATCGTACACGCCGAGATGCGTCGTTTCATTCGTGGACTCGACCACGTGCACGCGGCCGTCAGCCTGCGCCACGCGCTGCGGGGGTCCGCCGTCTGCGCCGGACGCAAAGGCAGGGCGCGCAAACCACGGACCGATCGCAGCCAAGACCCCCATGAACGCGCTCGACTTCAAAAGCTCGCGCCGCGAACGTCCGCGTGCGGTCAGATGGCTGTCGAGCGCTTCGCGATCGATCTCGTCCATGTGCGTGAGCCGATCCGCTGCACGCTTGGTGTACGAACTCTCCGTAAGGTCTTGGCGCAAGACGCCCAGGCCCTGCTCCTCGCCGCAACCAAAGAAGCTGCCGCAGTCGTGAAAATGTCCACCGCTCATGAAATACCTCCGACGATACCAGCGGATGTTCAGGCGCGGCGTCGCGCGGACCCGTCTCAAACGGTGCGTCTTCATCAGTGCCGGTTGGACAAAGGGACAACGACAAACACGGCGAGGGCTCGGTCGAAAAGAATCACGATCCTTTGAGCCAAGTGAAGGATCCGGCGGGAACTCTCTCGCGACTGCATTTCCCTTTGGATTATCCATGACATTCGATCAGACCGTCCATGCCGAGCCGGTTGTTACGCCACCGGAACTTTCGCCCGTCCAAGTATTAGCAGCGCAGGAGCCGCCGGTTGACGGGCACCTCAATCCCGAAGATCGGGCCGCGGCGGTGGTCTTGATGCGACACCTCTTCGCGCCGGCCGAACATGAAATCGACGGCGTCGAGTATCACGTCGCGTACTTGCTCGCCGAGCGCGCAATCGGGGGCGATATCGTCGACGTCTACCATTTCGACAACGGCAACGTTGCGTTCTCGATCGCCGATATCTCCGGCAAAGGCGCGACCGCGGCCATTCACGCTGCGCTCGTGAAGTACGGCCTGCGCTGCTATGCGTCGGAAGGCCTGTCGGCGGAGCGCGTGCTACGATCGCTAGATCGCACCTACATCGAGAACAACGCGTTCGAACGAACGGAATCGTTCGCAAGCGTCTTCATAGGTATTCTCGATGAGGGGCGACGAGCAATGACCTATTCGTCCGCTGGGCACGAGCCGGTGCTTCTCTACCGGCCGTCTACCGGAGTGGAGGTCCTCGAACCCACCGCGCCGCTTATCGGCGTCTTCGACGATCAGCACCATCTCTTCAAGCAGCGTCATGTAGCGATCCAACCGGGATCGATACTAGTCGCCACCACGGACGGCGTCACCGAGGCGCGTTCGCCGGACGGCGAGTTCTTTGGCATCGACCGGCTTCATGCTGCAGTATCGACGGCAGTACGTAGTGCCCCATCAATGCAGGGCGTCATCGAGCACATTCTTGCCGAGGTGAATGGGTTCTGCGTCGGTCGACTCCGCGACGATATCGCGGCACTCGCCGTGCGGATTCTCTAGCGCACCCGTCTCACTGGACGCGGTCGATGGTGATCGTATGCTCGACGGTTTGTGAGCTGCCCGAGGATTGGGTGGTGAACGTCTCGCGATAGGTCGCGTGCGCGAGCGCACCGGAAGGATCGAAGATGGCTTGCACGGCGATATCGACGGTCGGCGACTTGCCGCTCGATTGATCTTCGTCGCGTCGACCCGAGCGGCCACGCCAACCGCCCATCGAACCACCCATTCCCCCGCCTCTGCCGCCGCGATCGCCGCCGAACGACGAGGCGTTGTGGCTGGAGTTGCCTTCGGCGATCAGCGTGACTGCGGACGGGCCGTTGAGCAGATTGATGTCGAGCGGGACGGTTACGGGTTTAGGCGATCGCGGCGGTGCCGGCGACGCAGAACTCGCCGGCACCGGCGGCGTTACATCGAGGCTCGTTTGCGCATGGTCGCTGCCCTCGAGCGAGGCGGCGAGATGCCCGGGAAAATTCAATTGATCCAAGAGCGTCGTGATCGCCGAAGCATTGGGATCAGCTGGATTCGGGCCCGCAAGCGAAAGCTGGCCGTCCGCGGCTCGCGTCACGGCCAGTGCCCCGGCGGACGTTTCCCCGAGGAGGCGAGCGTAGAGTTTCGCCGGCGCTTTCCAGGTAACGACGATCGTCGAGACGTTCGGTGCGCTTTGTGCGCTCATCGTGGTGCTGATGCGATACGTGACGCTGTCGCCGGCCTTGACCGGACCGGCGAAAAACGACGATGGCGCCGCGACGGTAGCGACGAGCAGAGCGCAGAGGAGTGACATATTGGAATGAGCGTAGCCTGGAATTCTGGGAACTATACCAATGAACGCTCCCAATATTGGCCGATCAACTCCTTACCGAAGCTGTGGTGTTGCTCTTCTTTGACCAGGTGGAACCCCGCCGCTTCGTAGATGCGGCGCGCCGCATGCAGCACGTCGTTGGTCCAGAGCATGATCTTCTTGTAGCCGGCCTGCCGGGCGAACTCGACACACTCGCGGACGAGGCGCGTGCCAATGCCAAGTCCTCGTGCGCTCGCTTCAACGTGCAGCAATCGCAGTTGTGCGACGGTTACACTTTTCTTGACGAGAAAGACACAGCCGACGTTGGCGCCGTGACGCTCGGCGAACCAACAGCGCTCGTATTTGGGGTCGAACTTCTCGACGAACGTTGCGCCGATCTGCGCGATGAGCGCTTCGGCTTCTTCGTTCCAGCCGTATTCGTTCGCGTAAATCATGCCCTGGCGCTGTGCGACCCAGCCGATGTCGCCCGGTCGCAACCGGGTACGCAGAATGTAGGGCTCGTCCTTTGCAACGTGCGCGCCGAGCACGGACTCGATCGTGCGCATTGCCTCGCTCAGGCGCGCTTGCTCCTGGTCGGAAAGCGCGTTCAGCGCGTCGGCAACTTTGTCGTGTTGGCGCCGATTGAGCGGGGCAAAGGCCTCGCGCCCTTTTGCGGTGAGCGAGAGGTGGCTCTGGCGCCGATCGCTGGCCGAACGTTTCTTGCGAACCAACCCGCGATGCACGAAATCGCCCAGAATGCGAGAGAGATAGCCGTTGTCGAGCCGCAGCTCCGCCGCCAGGTCCGTGGCGGTGAGGTCGTCGTGATTCGCGAGTTCGTAAAGCACGTTGGCTTCTGCGAGCGAGAACGGGCTCTCGAGGAAATCTTTTTGCAGCGCCCCGACATACCGCGTGTAGAAGCGGTTGAACTGCCGGACGCTATCGATTGGCAGGGCCACGATAGTTGACATTATCAACTATATGCTTGCCAAAGTCAACCATTCTTTCGTTGAAGCGTTGCAGTCGCGCGCGCCACACCGGTTGAACATCGACGGCGATGCTTTTCTTGCTCGCTGTCACCACGCCGCTCGTCATCGCACTTGGCGATTCGATCACGTCGGGTTACGGGCTTCCCGCGCCGGCGACCCAAAATTACGCTGCGCTCTATGCGCGGCGCATTCACGGCAGGCTGGTGGATCTCGCGGTGCCGGGCTATCAGTGCGACGACGTGGTCAACGACGAGCTGCCGAAGATGCCGCGCGGCGCTTCGGTCGTAATTCTCAACTGCGGCACCAGCGACGTCGGCGGTTTCGGCTATACGCCCGAGGATACGCCTGACGGAACCAGGCATACCGCGCCCGCCAACGACGCGGAGTTGGCGTTGGCGCAAGAGGCCTTCGCGCGCGCGCTTGCGCTCATTCGGCGCAAGGAGCCACGCGCGACGATTTACGTCGTGAATCTGCGTCACTGGCAACGCATGACCGGCGCGGAAGCGCGGCAGTTTGCGGCGGACGTGAACGCATGGAATGCGATGGTGGTTGCGACAGGTTTGCCCACCGTCGACATCGGCGACGATCCGCGCATGTATCGGCCGGCGTTCTTCCAGGCCGATCTGTTGCACCCCAATGCGGAAGGAAACGCGGCAATCGCGAGCGACTTCCACTAGATGGATGACGCCAAGCGCCTGACCGCCGCCTTGAATCTCGCCGTGAAGAGCCCGCAATTTTCGAACAGCAAAGCGCGCGCGGTGGCGCGCCAGGAGCCGGCGGTGAACTGGCCCGCAACCAAAGCGCTCAACGTCGATTTCAATCCCGACGTCGACGGCTTCGAGTCGTTCGTGATGAACGACGGCAGTACGTGCGCATGGATGCCCGGACAATTTCGCTACGTCGCACAAGCGAGAAAATAAATGAAACGTGGCTTCGCGCTCGGTCTGATTCTCTGCCTCCTCGCGGCCACACCGGCAGACAATGCGGTGCGCGGCGATCGCGCCGAAGGGTGGCTTGCGCAAAGCCGTTCGCCGGTACTCGCACGGAACGGCATGGTCGCGACGAGTCAGCCCTTAGCGGCGCAAGCGGGTCTGCGCATCTTGATGGAGGGCGGCAACGCCGTCGATGCCGCTGTTGCGACCGCTGCGACCCTCAACGTGGTCGAACCGATGATGGTCGGGATGGGCGCCGACGTCTTCGCCATTATTTATATTGCCAAGGATCACCGCTACTACGTGCTCAACGCGAGCGGCGAAGCGCCCAGCGGTGCGACGATCGCGCGTTTGAACGCGCTCGGCTACAACTACAATCCGAAGAATTGGGGGCCGGGCTCGGGCATGCCGCACGGCGGTATCCTTGACGTCACGGTGCCGGGCTCGGTATGGGGTTGGGACGCCGCATTGCGGCGCTTCGGCACGATGAAATTCGACCGCGTGCTCGCGCCCGCGATCGAGTACGCACAGAACGGCTATCCTGTTTCGGAACGCATCGCGCACGACTGGAAACTCCCGAATGCGCTGCCGCTTCGCGGCTGTTGTACGCAGCTCGATCCCGAGTCGGTGCGCACCTGGTACATCGACGGTGTGCCGCCCAAAACCGGTCAGATCTTTCACAATCCCGCGCTCGCACATTCGTTCCGGCTTTTACAGAAATACGGACGCGACGTTTTTTATCGCGGCGAAATAGCGCGTGCGATCGTCGCAACATCGCGCGCGCTCGGCGGCACGATGACGCTAGCCGATCTGGCGAATTATCGTGGTGAGTGGCTGCAGCCGCTCGACACGGTCTATCACGGCGCGCATCTGCTCGAGCTGCCACCGCCCTCGCAAGGCTTCGCCGCAAACGAGGCACTCAATATCTTGCAAGCCTGCGTGCCGAAGGTCGTGCCGGGCGAGACGCTCGCATCGCTCGGGCCGGCAAATCCGCAATATTGGCACTTGCTGGTCGAAGCGAAGAAACTCGCCTACGCCGACCTCTACCGCTACAACGCCGATCCTGATTTTGAACGCGTGCCGCTGGCGCGGCTGCTCTCTCCCGAATACGCCGCGTCAATGTGCGCGCGGATCGACCCCAATCATGCGGCGCCGATTGCGGCACCGGGTCCACCCGCCGGCGCCGGCGACACGATCGTGCTCTCGACGGCGGATCGCTGGGGCAACATGGTCTCGTGGGTCAATAGCAATTACGACGAGTTCGGCTCGGGTATCACCGTGCCGGGCTACGGTTTCATTCTGCACGATCGCGGCGGCCTCTTTACGCTCGACCCGAACAGTCCAAATCACATCGCGCCGCACAAACGTCCATTCAACACGCTGATGGCCGGGTTCATCGAGCGCTCCGGACGGCCGCTCATGACGCTCGGACTGATGGGCGGCGATATGCAAGCGCAAGGCCACGAACAAATCGTGGTCGATATCATCGATCTCGGTGCAAACGTGCAGCAAGCCGGCGACATGGCCCGCTTTCGCCATGACGAGATCTCTGACGTCCTCTCGCTTGAATCGCCGCTCTACGATCTGGTCGGCGATCGCTTGCGCGCCATGGGCTACACCGTCAACTCGACAAGCCGCGCGCCGATGGGCGGCTACCAGGCGATCATGCAGCTTCCGAACGGCGCGTACGCCGGCGGCTCAGACCTCGGTAAAGACGGTGAGGCCGTCGGATGGTAGCCGCGTGATCTAGCCGCCGTGCAACTGCTGCACGGCAAAGACGAGGGCGAGCACGACGAGTACGATGCCCGCCGCCTTTTCGGCCCTCTTCTTGAACGCGTGACCGAGCATCGCACCGAACGCCAGTCCGCCCAGCGTGAAGCACGCCGTTGAGATCGCGACGGTCGTGAAGAGCGGCACCAGCGGCAAGTGTAGCGCCGGCAATGCGAAGCCGATGCCGAGCGAGTCGAGGCTAATCGAAAGCGATGCGAGCAGCAGTCCGCCGAGGGTGTGAACGTTGAACGCAGGTTCCTCGTCCGGCGCGAAACCTTCGCGCAAGATCCACACGCCGATGCCGGCGAGCACAACTAACCCGACCCAGGCGGCGATCGCGCCCGCGATGCGCCCCAATCCCGTGCCGAGCCCCAAGCCCACAATCTGCATGAGGATCTCCGCGCTAGCGAAGGCGAGGCCGAGGCGAAGGCGCTGCGGCCATGGCGGCTCCTTGATACCGATTGCGATCGAGAGCGCCAGCACATCCAAGCCAATAGCCAATGCGACGCCGAGGATAGGCCATTCCGAGCTCACGCTCGGCTCTTCTTAAGAATTTAGTTGACATCCTGGAGTGCCGGCAGTATCATCAACTAAAGATTTAGTTTGGAGGGTGCTATGCGAACGCTCGCGGTCATGTTTGCCAGTCTCATCGGAATCGCCGCCGGTACCGTGCACGCCGCGGCAATCGCGCAGCCTTACGAGCGCGATTCGGATCACATGAGCTGCATTACCGTTAACGCGCAGAGCGCCAATTGGGCCGGCCGCGATCTGCACGGGCAGCGTCTCGAGTATACGGATCTTCGCGGTGCCGACTTGCACGACGCCAATCTGCGCGATGCGCGTTTGACCTGCGTCGACTTTCGCGGCGCGGATTTGCGTGGCGCCGACCTGCGCGGTGCTGAGTTGAGCGGCGTCGATTTTAACGGCGCCAAGCTCGATGGCGTTGCGTTTGCGGGAGTACGCGCTACGGGGATCAGCGTTCCCGACGGAACGCTCGGCACGCTAACGAACGAACAGCTTCGCGCTTTGGTAAACGACTGCACCGGATGCGACTTTGCCGGTGCCGACCTGCGCGGACGCAATCTCACCGGCCTGCGGCTCACCGGAGCGAATTTCGCCAAGGCCGATCTGCGTGGTGCCGATCTGCGCGGTGCGTACTTTACCGGCGTGAATTTCTCTCACACCCAACTTGCCGGCGTGAAGTTGGACAACGCGGCGCTCATCGGGTGCAACTTTCGCGGCGTCGATTTGAGTGCCGTCGACCTCTCGAACGCGCGCATGACCGGCGACAATTTCAGCAATCGTCTCTGAGAGCGGCATAGGGCTCGCTCGCGCTACCGTTCGTTTGTTGTCATGCTGCATTATCTTTCGATGATGCATGCTTGAGAACGTTAACTGAGGATTATTGCTCCGACTACTACCCTTCCCCGCGTTCTACTAGATTTGACGTGTACCCGTTTCGCTCAAATTGGAGGTAGCGGCACTATGCGTCGTTTCAGCGCGGGTTTTGTCGTCCTGACGTCATCGTGGTTACTCACCGGGTGCGGTGGCGGCGGAGCAGGCGGCCTTGCAAATAGCATCACCAGCGCAAGCAGTGGCGCTGCGTCGGTTACACAACCGCAGACTGCGCAAGCTGAAGAAGCGCAGATCGTTACCCGGTATGGTCCGCCGGGCTCGACCAACATCGAAGCCTTGGTGCACGCCAAGGTCAAGCACGTGTTCGTGCTCGTCCAAGAGAACCACACGTTCGATCAATACTTCGGGCTCTTTCCGGGCGTGAAGGGCCAGTCGGTCGAGAATCTCGCAAGCGCGACCGCACGTGCCGATGATTGTGAACCCGATCCGGAAACCGGCAGTTGTCAGCGGCCGTTCCTCATCTCGGCAAACCCGAAGAGTCCCAATTACGTTCCGGACGCTGCGGATATCACCGGCGGCAACAACGATCGCAACGATCAAGAGGCCGGTATCGATCGTGGCAAGATGGACGCCTTCCTCGACGACGTCGAGGGCGACGAACCGTTGGGCGCGGCACCGCCGCCGCTCGGCCCGACGCCGAGCCCCGCCCAGATTCAATCGCACAACGAAGCGATCGGAATCGAAGCTGTCTACGATTGCGACACCGTCCCATATCTGTGGTACTACGCGAAAAACTTCACGCTCTTCGATCACTACTTCCAAGCCGACACCGGACAGTCGACGCCCGGCAACATCCAGCTCTTCTCGGGACAAATCGGCCAGACCGAAGCTGCTGCGGGTGAAGGCACGCCTGCCGTTCCCGTGGCCGGCGGGGGCTACAGCGACGGCGTGCCGATCTCGAACGACAACAATCCGCCCGCGTCGCAGATCTCATTCGTCGGCAGCTACTCTCCCGACGACAACACCGACCAGAGTTACGTGACGATGCCGGTGATGCTCAATCCGACGATGGATCAGCAAGCGCTAAAAGCCGGCGACGTCGGTCTCATCCCGAACTCCATCACGCTCGAGTCCAAGGCGTACTACCGAGCATCGTTCCCGTGGGCGTGGTACGAAGAAGGCCTGTACACCGGTCAGAACGGATTCAGCGCGCATCACACCGCGCCGCTGTACTTCGACTACATCAATAAGGCCAACTCACCGTACGCTACGAAGGGCTCGTTGCGTGACAACACGGCGACCAACGGATTGATTTCCGACATCCAGAACGGCACGCTCCCGCCCGAAGGTGTCTTCTGGGTCAAGGGCGGCAATGCCAATACCTATGGGCTTCAACCGGCCGACCCGGTCTTCATGGACAAATACTACCAAGGCGACGACGATCATCCGGGCAGTGGCAGCTCCGATCATCAAGTTGCGGAAGCCTATCTCGCCAAAGTGATCGACGCGATCGCATCGAGCAAATACTGGAAAGACTCGGTGATTATCGTGACGTGGGATGACAGCGGCGGCTTCTACGACCACCTTCCGCCGCCGAGCTTCGGACGCACCTGTCCGCAGGATCTCGCCGGGCCGGAAGCGGGCTACGCGTGCGGCAACGGCGTGCGTCTTCCCGCGATGGTGATCTCGCCGTTTTCCAAGACCGGCACAGTCGTTCACGATTATGCCGATCATGGTTCGGTCTCGAAGTTCATCGAGACGGTGTTCGGACTGCCGGGCTTTGCCTGGATGCCCGATGCGCTCAAGGGCGATCTCGCCGGGCTGCCGCCCGCCGACGCGAATACGGAAACCTGGGATCTCACCGATGCACTCGATGCGGCGAAACTCTCCGGCGCGCAGGCGCCCAATCCGGCATCGATGGCGATAATCGGTGCGCCAAGCAGCCCGCCGAGCATGAGCTGCGCTACGCTCGGCATCACGCCGATCCCGGCGCCGGCACCACTTCCGGCAAACTATGAAACGGCGGGCTGGTATCTGCACGAATCGCTCACCGGCGACTCGACCGCGCAAGCGGTTCCGGTGCGCAACGACGACGACGACTGATCTAGTCTTGTACTGCGCGCGCTCGCGGATGCTGCAAAAGATACACGAGCGCGCGCCGTAGACCGGCGAAGGTCCGGTCGGCCAGTTTACGGCCGACGGCCTCAAAGAACAGCCGCTCGGGGACCTCGAGTCCGCATGAATAACGCGCGTGTACCGACAGGATCAGCAGCGGCCCAAAGCGCCGATAGGCGATCGTTCCGCTCATCGACGGAAGCGGCGAGTCATCGTCGTGCATCCACGAAAACGTGAGCGAACCGAGTGCACAGATTTCGGGAACGAAACGAAATCGCGCTTCGATCGGCGAGCCGCGCATGCCGCCGCGCAAACGCAGGGCGAATTCGTCGTGAGGCAGCGCACTGCGGCCGCAGACGGCTAGCGTCTCGAGCGGATCGAGCGTTCCATGCAAGATCCATACCGCGGATCGCAATTCCGCGAGACCGTCACGTGTACGAAGCTTTGCCATCGGCCCGGCCTCCGTCTACGGTGCTTCGTGGTCGTTCGCAGCGCTCCCGGCGCTCGATGCCCCAAGCAGGGAGCCCGACGTTTTTGTGTATTGTTTCCATCACACACCGCAACTTTTTCGTGGAGGCCTTTTTCATATGGTATCACCACCGAAAATAGCGAACCCGGCCGCGCTGGGACTCGCGGGCTTTGCACTTACGACCTTTTTGCTCTCGGCCAAGAACGCGGGAATGCCCGTCGGCGACGCGTTCCTCGGCTTCGCGTTCTTCTACGGCGGCGCAGCGCAGCTGCTTGCCGGAATGTGGGAGTTCCCCTCGGGGAACACGTTCGGCGCGCTGGCGTTTACCTCGTACGGCGCGTTCTGGATGGGCACCGGATTCTGGGCGATGTTCGTCACTCCGAAGAACCCCAACGATCTCGCCTACATCCTTTTCGCATGGATGATCTTCACGCTGTACATGACGATCGAAGCGGTCCGGCACACGGCATTACCGGTGAAGCTGGTCTTCATCGTGCTCTCGATCACGTTCATTCTGCTGTGGATCGGTGCCGGCTTCGGCGTACCGTCGATGATCCAATTCGGCGGCTACGCTGGTATCCTGACCGCGGCGCTGGCCTTCTACGCCTCGTGGAAAGCCGTGCACGACGCGCATCCGTCGCTGCCGGTCTAAGGCGAGGGCGGCGGCGAGGCTTCGGGCTTTGCCGTAAACACGTACTGCTTGGCTGAAGGGCCAAGCGGGCTGCCGAGCCCGGAGATCGATCCGTCGTTGCGCACCCTTCCTTGTATATGGATCCCGCCAAGGGTCGGAATATCTAACCAGATATCCGATCCTTGGCTTCCCCCTTGCACATTGGCGATCGTGCCCCCGGTGTCGGGGCGATAGGTGCCGATGACGTAGCCATTGACGATGGCGATGCGCAGTTCGCCGGCGTACCCGAACGGATCGAAGCGCGGATGAATGTAGGTGCGGTAGGGTTGCAGCGTGGGCGGCGTCGCTTGCGCGACCGCCGGTGGCGTCACCGCGGCGGAATGAACAACCGCAAGCAATAACGCACAAAGCATCGTGCCCCATCATACCACGATCCTCGAGCGCTTTCCGCAACTCGGTGAGCACTCGGTTGCACCGCCTGCCTTGCTATCCTTTGACGGCATCGACGAAGCGGAGCGCGAGTTAACGGCGTTGTGCGCGGGCGGCGCTTCGCCGGACGTGCTAGCGATGCTCGGCAACCTGCTCGTTCGGCGCGGCCGTTACGTCGACGCGCTGGAAGCGTATCGCAGTGCGGCCGAAGGTGACCCCGCCGATGCAGACGCGCATTGGGCGTGTGCCGAAATCGCGCACGTCCTCGACGACACGCTGACGAGCCGCGCATATCGTGCGCGCGCGCTCGCGCAGCAGCGCGTCTATCCCGATCCACTGCCGGTCGGCACGCGGCTTCCTATCTTGCTTTTGCTGCGCGACGCGCCCTACAGCGTTAACACCCCGCTGGAGTTACTGCTCGATCGCTCGCGCCTTGCCGTGCACAAGTACTATCTCGAAGGCGAGCCCGGCGCCGAGCTGCCGGCCTTTGCGATCGCGTTCACGGCGTTCGGTGCCGCGCATGCCGCGCTCAACGCGACGCGCCGTGCGGGCAGGTTTGCGGGCGGCGCGGTACCGCTGCTCAATAATCCGGGAAGCTTCGAGCGGACCGCTCGCCAGTCGCTGGCGGCGACGCTGCAAGGCATCGACGGTGCGGTCGGCACGCGGGCGGAGGTGGTGACACGCGCGCAAGCCGAGACATCCGCGCTTCCTACCCTCATTCGTCCGATCGATTCGCACGCAGGCGATGGCTTTGCGCTGGCCGATTCACCCGACACGCTGCGTGACCATCTGGCGCGCTTTCCGGCGGAGCGCTACTATCGCTCGGCGTTCTTCGGCCATCGCAGCAACGACGGCCTCTACCGCAAGTTTCGCGCGATCTTCGTCGACGGGACCGCTTATCCGTACCACCTTGCCGCCGCGCCGCAGTGGATGGTGCACTATCAAACCAGCCCGATGCGCGAAGCGCCAAGGCTTCGGCAAGAGGAGCGCGCGTTTCTCGAAGACCCGTCGCGCGTGCTCCCCGCGTGGGACCGTATCATGCCGCAGATCGCGGCAGCCGTTGGGCTGGACTACTTCGGCATCGACGCGACGGTGTTGCCGGATGGCCGCTTGTTCGTCTTCGAGGCCGACGCCGCGATGCTCGTGCACGACGAAGACGCACGCGACGTCTTCGCGTACAAGCGGCCGTACGTCAAACAGATCCGCGAAGCGTTACATAGCGCTATAGCAAACCGTACACGTCGAGAAACGCGTTGACCAGCGCCATCGCCTGGCGTGAGGCGATCGCGTTATAACTGGCGCGCGCGTCGCAGAAGAAGCCGTGATCGGCTTGGCTGAAGACAACTTGCTCGTGCGTTGCTTTGCCCGCCGTGAGCGCATCCGCAACCGCGCGATACTG
Organism: Vulcanimicrobiota bacterium; assembly: GCA_963837195.1. Taxonomy (GTDB): domain Bacteria; phylum Vulcanimicrobiota; class Vulcanimicrobiia; order Vulcanimicrobiales; family Vulcanimicrobiaceae; genus Aquilonibacter. Next base: position 815,113 of record CAWIMO010000006.1, on the reverse strand, counting down.
TTCGGGCAGGATATGCGTGTCGAGGCCGCCCCAAAACATCAGGATCGGCGCACGTTGCGCTTGCGCAAGCGGAAGAAGATCGGGCACAATGCCGCCCCCATAGAACGAAATCGCTGCGCCGAGTTGCACGCGCGCGTTGGCGATGTATGCGACGCGCCCGCCCATGCAGAACCCGACGGCGCCGATGCGCGGCGCGTCGATGCCTTCGCCGCGTAACCAACTGTACGCCGCATCGATGTCGGCGCGCAGTCCATCGGTGCTCAGCGCGGCCATGTGCGGACGTATCGCTTCGAAATCCGTGTAACTGCCTTCGAAGCCGCGGGCCGTGCGGTGAAAGAGCTCGGGCGCAATGCCCAAGAACCCAAGCGCGGCAAAGCGGTCCGTGATGTCGCGCATATATGCGTTCACGCCGAACGCCTCCTGAAAGACCAGCATGCCGGCGGTGGGAGTGCCGGATTTGGGCCGTGCGACGTAGGCGTCCATCATGCTGCCGTCGGCAACACTGAGCGTAACGCGATCGGTAGAAGAGGACACGGATTCTCCTTTTCGGTACAAGGCGTCTAATGAGTGTCGTTATCGAAATCCACTTGGTTCTGGCCTTCTTGGTCGCGCTTTGTGCCCTGGTCTTCAGCTGGACGCCGAACGGCCGGCGCGTGGTCAACGCCGTGGTGGCGCTGCAATTCCTGATGGGGCTGGTGGTCGTCGCGATGATGGGCGCGAACCACCTGCCGATCCCGCCTCCGATTTGGCTGCACCTGCTGGTCGCGGTTGCGATTTTGGCGTGCTACGGCGTCGCGATGCGCGCCGGAAAACGGGCGGGCGGCGCAACGCTGGCACTGACGCTCTCCATTCTCGGCATCGTCTTGATCGTGATCAACATCCTCATCGGATTGCACGTCGCGATGCCCGGAGCAGCCTAGCGTGAAAAACTCGCGCCGGCTCCTTGCGGTCATCCTGTTCGCGATCGCCGCGGCCGCGGCATGGTACTTCTTGCGCCCGCACGCACCGCCCGGGTCAGGCCAAACGCTCACGGTGTACTACACGAAGCTCGACGGTACGACGCTGGGGACGTGGAACGTCTCGCTTCGGGCCGAACAGCCGGGCGAGAGTGTCGCCGCGCGCCTGCACGACGTCGCGACCTATGCGGCGCTGCAGTCAGTGGCCGGGCCGCCTCCCGACATCTCCGCGGTGCGCTTCCCAACCGGCACGCGGGTGCGCGATGTCAGCGTAAACAGCGGAACCGCGCTCGTTGATCTCAGCGGCGACGTTGCATCCGCGAACGGCGGTTCATTCCAAGAAAACGGCGAGTTCAAAGGTTTGGTGTATACGCTAACGGGAATTCCCTCCATCAATGCGGTCCAGATTACGATCGAGGGCCGAACTGTAGAGACCCTTCCGGGGGGACATCTTGAGCTCGACGCACCGCTTCGTCGCTCGGATTGGTAGCGCGATTGCGATCCTCGTGCTGCTCGCAACAACCGTCGTCCGGGCGGAGACGGTCAGCTACGCATTCGAACGCTCAACCATCACCTTCACCCACCTAACGCATGCGCCCGCCGGTACGGCAATCGGAATCGACGATCCGGCGCTGCGCGGGCTGCTCAAGTCGCTCGGCGCGACCCTGACTTGGCGGCCCGGCGACCGCGGCGTGCTCATCGCGACCTCGGCCCCGGACGTCATTAGCTTCGGTGTCGGCGACGCTCAGTACAGCGTCGGTGCGCTGACCGCACAAGCACGCTTCGCGCCCTACCTCAACGGCAGCGAGATCTATCTTCCGTTTGAGGATCTGATGCACGCGCTGGGTGTCGCCGCGCAAGACGGCGTGCTCGAGCGGCTGCTCACCTCAGTGGACGTGCAAGGGTACGGCATTCAAGCCGTGCTGATCGCGCGCGGCGGCGGTGTGCTGCATCCGCCGGTCGTTGCCGACGGACCAGATCGCGTCGTTTATGAGTTCGACGGCGTCGGCACCACGCTCGCGCCGCAGCGTACCATCAACGCGGGCGGCATTCGGACGCTGGAGATCACCTCGTCGGGTACAGCGCGAGATCCAAAGACAACAGTCGAAATCGATCTCGCTCCGGGCACGCGCCACGATGCGCCGCAATCCGGGAGCGGTGAATTTGAAGTCGCGTTCGGCGCGAACGGCAGCGCGCCGCCGCTGGTCGAACCATTGCGCGGATCGGTCGCGGTCGCGGCCGCTACCATCGCCAACGCGCCGCCGCCTCCGCCGCCCTCCGACATGGTAACGACTGCCGCTACGCCCGCCGCGCAAGCGACCGGAGCGACTGCGGCGGCAACGGTCAACGCGGTGAGCGTGCAAACCGCCGGTGACGGCAGCCAAAGCGTCGCGATCACCGTGACCGGCAATGCATCCTACGAATGGCATCGTCTACGTGCGCCGGACAACCGGTTCTGGATCGACATCAAGAATGCGCAGCTCGCCGGTGGACCACTAGATCAGGCCGAAGCAAACCCGTTGATTGCGCTACGCGTACGGCAGATCGATCCGCAGACGGTGCGCATCGCGCTCTCGCTGAGCGGGGACAACGCGCTCGACGTCTCGCCGTCGGCAACGGGTTTGAGCATCGACGTCGGCACGGCTATGGTGGCCGACACGGCGCCGCGCGGCGGAACCGGCACGATCGGGGCCGTGGTTTCGGCGAACGAGCCGCAGACGACGGTAACGCCGGTGCCTCCCAACGAGTATGGCGCGTCGAGCAACAGCGACGATCAAAGCGCTTGGAAGTTCGGCGCGCGTGGCTATGTGTCGACCAATCCCAAGTTGATCGTCATCGATCCTGGCCATGGCGGCACCGATCGCGGCTCGATGCACGGCAACTTGCAAGAAGCAGTTCTTACCCTCGATATGGCATTTCGCGTACAGACGATACTTGTCGCACGCGGCTGGCAAGTCAGAATGACGCGGACGACCGATCACGACGTTGACGCGACGCCGCGAAGCACCCAGGAGGCGGCGGACGTCGGCCACGACAACGTCGACGCCTACGCACTGCAAGCGCGCGACGATGTCGCGAATACGGCTGGAGCGCGGCTCTTCGTGAGCATTCACTGCAATGCGTATATCAACAGCGGGCCCAGCGGTGTGACCGTCTACTATTCGAAACCGATAGACGTGGCGCTGGCGCAGACCATGGATCGCGATCTCGACATGAGCGATCTGGGGATCAAGGACGACGGCATCGTGAAGAGCCACTTGTACGTTACGATGCACGCGAACATGCCCGCGATTCTCATCGAGACCGCGTTCCTCACGAATCCCTCGGACTACGCTAAGCTCGCGTCGTCCGACTGGCGCCAGCAGATGGCCGAAGCGATCGCCGACGGCATCGACCGCTACATGCGCGCCAATCCCGTCGCGAGCAACAACCAATAGTGATCGGACTCTTCGATTCGGGCCTCGGAGGCTTAACTGTACTTCGGCGCGTGCGCGAACGCTTGCCTGACATCGACGTGCTGTTTTTTGCGGATCAAGCGCACGTACCGTACGGCGACCGAGCGGCGGACGATCTCTTTGCGCTGTTGCAAAACAATCTGGCGTGGCTCGATGAGCGCGGCGTCGAGGCCATCGTCATGGCGTGCAACACCTCATGTGCGATAGCCGACCTCTACGGCTGGCCGGCGACCCAGGCCGAAATCTTCGATCTCTTGGATTCGGCGACGATCGCGCTCCAGCAGTACGGTGCGCGCCGCATCGGTGTCGTTGCCACCGCAGCGACGGTCCGCTCGGGCGCATACGGCCGGCGCATTCGCAATGCGATGCACGAGTCTGAAGTGTGGGAAGTCGCGGCGCCCGAGCTCGTGCCGCTGGTCGAAGCGGGCGAAATCGAGACGGCCTTGGCGCGCGATGCGGTCGCGCGCGTTGCCGCCGAGCTGCCGCCGGATCTCGACGCGGTCGTGTATGGCTGCACGCATTACCCGGTCCTCGAGCCGCATTTTCGTGCCGCGCTCGGCGAGCGCGTCGCGCTCATCGATCCCGCCTTCGTGCAAGCCACCCGTCTGGCCGAGTTCGTGCAACTCGACGAGGCGCCGATCGGCGCCGGAACGACGCGTTACGTAACGAGCGGCGACCCCGAGCGCTTCCGTCGCAGCGTCGCTGCGATCATGGAAGAAGAACCGGCGGTAATCACCCTGTCACCCTGAGGCGCCGCGCGAAGCGCGGCCTCGAAGGGCCCTCTAGCGAAAAACTTCGGCGTGCAGCAGAAGAAGTGGATGTTGAAGCGCTTCTATGTCTATATGCTGCGGTGCAGCGATGACTCATTCTATGTCGGGATAACGAGCAACATAGAGCAACGGCTCGCTCAGCACGAATCCGGCTGGGACGAGCGCTGCTACACATTTAAACGTAGGCCGCTGCGGTGCGTTCACGTTTCCGAGTTCCGGACGTTCAACGAAGCCGTTTTTGTTGAGAAGCGTCTTAAAGGCTGGAGTCGAGCGAAGAAAATCGCTTTAGCGAACGACGATTGGAGCGAAGTTCAATTGATGGCGAAGCGCCCATCTGCTCGCGCCCGCCTTTCGCGTCCTTCGAGGCTCGCTACGCTCGCACCTCAGGATGACGGGTTCGAGGCCGCGCTTCGCGCGGCACCTCAGGATGACGGGCCCTTCGAGGCCGCGCTTCGCGCGGCACCTCAGGATGACGGGCCCTTCGAGGCTGCGCTTCGCGCGGCACCTCAGGATGACGGGTTCGAGGCCGCGCTTCGCGCGGCACCTCAGGATGACGGGCCCTTCGAGGCCGCGCTTCGCGCGGCACCTCAGGGTGACGGAGATGATCCTACAGCGGCGTGACGCTTACGAAAACAACGCGCGGCGTTGGCGTTCGAGTTCGACCGTCGAGCTGAGTGCGGCGCGGCTATCTTGCGCGTGTGATTCGACCAGTGCTGCCATCTGCGAGTAGTCCCCGAACATCGCATAGGCGCGGCGCGCTTCGTCGTTGGCTGCGTCTTGCGCCTGTTCGAGCGTAAACTGCGCCGAACTCGCGAACTGCTCGATGCGCCCGAAGGCCTCTTGCGCCATGCGCGCCTGTCGTGCGCTGTGCTCGGCCTTCGCGACCCCGTTGGCAATCGCCGCGCCGGCGGCTTTGCCGCGCGCCTCGAGGTCGCTGAGAACCTTGCGGATGTCCAGCGTCGAAGCCTTGGTCTTATCGGCTAGACCGCGCACCTCACCGGCGACGACGTTGAAGCCTTTACCGTGTTCGCCGGCACGCGCCGCCTCGATTGCCGCGTTGAGCGCGAGCAGGTTGGTCTTATCGGAAACCGAGCGCACCAAGTTGATGATCTCGAAAATCTGGTGCATCGATTTGGCGAACTGCTCGAGCGCGTTGCGGCTCTGGACGGCCATCGACGAGAGCACGTTGATGGTGTCGATCAGTTCGCCGACGGTGTCGCGCATGATACGGACCTGCGGCGCCACCTGCTCGAACCGCTCGCCAAGTGCCAGGAAGTCTTTGCCGAGCTTTTCGTTCGAACCGCTCAGCCCCATCGACTGCTGCGAGAGCGCATTGAGGCTGGAGATTTGCGAGCGCGATTGGGTGGCAATAGTGTCGCCCGTGGCGCGCACCGAGCTCACCGATCGATCGATCGACTCGACGATATCGTTGAGGGTGAAACCGTGCGTTGAGTCGTGCGCCCCGAGGTTGACCCGCGGACGCCACGCGTCGAGATTGCGGTTGAGCAAAAGCCGAAAGACGTCGGTGGGGAAAAGCGGCTCCATGCGCTCCCACACGAAGCGCGAGGTCTTGACGAAGTCCTCGCGTTCGTCGGGCTGCAGCTCGTGCACTTCGAGGTGCTTGCGCAGTTCGGTAAGCGCGCGGAGTTCATCTTCCGCGGAGATGCGCCGATGAAACGGCGTCGCTTCGCGAAAGGCTTGTTGCACTAGCTCGCGATCGTGTGCCGGAAGCGAATGCCAGCGCTCGATGTTGCCGAGCACGATCTGCGTGTTATAGGTGTGCGCGGTCAGCGAGAGGTAACGCTGCACTTCGTACAGACGCGCGCCGAGCGTGTTGGCAAGCGGATTTTCTTGGGCGTCGACTTCGTGGTTCTGCAGCGAGCGGTAGACGTCGCCGAACCCGATGACCTTGGGCGAGGCGCCCAGCGCATGCATCAAGGCCAGGTAGACGACCGAGTCTTGAATGCGCACGCGCATCTTGCGCATGTCGGATGGACGGCGGATCGGATGCAGGCTGTTGGTGAAGTGCCGCAGCCCATTTTCGAAAAAGGCGAGGCCGTGCAGACCAAACGATTCGAACGATGAAAGGATGTGCTCGCCGAGCGCTCCGTCGAGCAGACGATGCGCCGATTCGCGGTCGGGAAAGACGAACGGTAGATCGAGCAGTTGTGCGAGCGGCACGAGCGCTCCAGCAACGTACGTTGTCACGCTGACCATGTCGAGTTCGCCCGAACGCACGCGTAAGAGCGCTTCCATCTCGCTGCCGCCGGTGAACGGAATCTCGAGCTCGATGCGCAGCCGTCCTTCAGAGAGTTCCAAGGTTCGCTGCGCCACAAATTCCCATGCGCGGGACGGTGGATAACCGGTCGGCAGAAGCGTCGCGATTTTGATCGTCGTGTGTTCGCTCTTCGACGCGGTGCGGGAACGCGAGATGTACTCGATCTCCGCGCCGTAATACGCGAGGCGTTGCGTGGCAAAGGCTGACTCGAGCGCCTCGCGTCCTTGGGCGGCGGCGACGTTCGCCAGTCCGTCGGTCGCCTTGCGCATCTGCTCGGCGGCGTGACTGTGGTCGCGGCCGCTGACGACGGCGCGGTCGATCGTGACCGAAAGGTCCGCCGCGAGCTCGGCAATCTCGGCCAGCGACGTGCGCGCGACTTCGGCCAGCGGAGCCGACGCCGCCGAGCGTTCTGCATTCTCGCGCACTGCTTTGATCGTCGCCTCGGCTTCGCGTTGAATCTCGACCACCAAATTCTTGATCACGGAGGTCGACTCGTTGGTCGTTTTCGCGAGCCGGCCGACTTCGCCGGCAACGACCGCAAAGCCGAGTCCGTGTTGTCCCGCGCGTGCGGCTTCGATCGCTGCATTGAGGGCGAGGAGTTGCGTCTCGTCGCTGACGTCTTCGACGAACTCGGTCATCCGCCCGATCTCACTCATCAGCCGGCCGAAATCATCCATAGCGTTCGCGGTATCGGCGGAGAGATCGGCGAGCTGCTGCACCGAGGTTAGCAAATTCTCGACGACCTCGAACGAATTGCCCAGATCGGCCGCAGCGGAACGCGCCGATGCTTGCGCGGTCTGCAGCCGTTCGGCCGTTTCGCGTGAGGCCGACGCAAGCGTCCCGGCCGTGTCCGAGAGCGCGACCATCAACGTGGTCTGCTCCTGTGCAGTGGCGGCAATCGCCTCCGAGGCCTGCCGAACCGCGTCAACCGCCGTGGCAATGCTTGCGTTGAAGCGATCGAAGAGCTCGTCCTCGCGCGTGGAGATCATGACTTCGGGCTATTCGCCGGACCGAGGAACCATCCATATGCGGCGTAGGCGCGATAATGCGGTTGGGAACCGTAGCTGTGTCCGACCGAGAAGAGTAGGGCATGGACCGCGCCGAGCATGTGGATGTAGCCAACCCCGATATCCGACTGCGAATAATCGTCGTGCGGCGTGGTCCGGGTGAACTCCATGCCAATAGTATCGTCCGGCCATAGCGGATACGTAGCCGCAAGTCCGGCCTGCCAATCGCCATTTCCGGTCTCGTCCCGGTCGAAATCGAAGCCGCCTCCGCCGAAGATCGTGACCTTGCCGATGGTCTTCTGTGCCCACAGCGGAAGGAAGAGCGTGCCGTGTCCCGCGCCGACGCCGGGCGCGCCGGTCGCGAAGGTGACCTGCGGATAGAACGAGATCTGCGGCGCGACTGCGGTCTCTTGCGCGAAACGGACCTTGACTCCGGTCTGGAAATCCTCGAAGCCGTACGCACTTGGCGTCTGCGGTGCGATTTGCTGCGCATCGCCGAAGTGGATCGAGAATTGCACGTTAGGAAGCAGCCCGTAGTTGATTTCCAGGAACGGCAGTTCCGCCGTTCCTACGCCGGCGTCTTGGTGGGTCGTCACGCCGGAATAGATTTCGTAGTTGCGATAGTCGGTCGGCACCGGGTCATCGGTGTCGAACGGCGGCCCGGCAAGCGCGCGCAGGGGTGCTGCGGTCGCGCATAGCGCGAGCAATCCAACGATCCATCGCATCGGTCTTATGCTAAATGGGGAGCGTTTCACCCACATGAAAGACGTGGAAGAAGAGCACGGTCGAGACGGTGGCGAGAGCGGCGCCGGCGATCACCTGCAAAAGCGTGTGGGCTTTGAGGTAGACGCGCGCCCAGCACACCATCGGGATGAGGACGAGAAACGGTAGTGTCTGATTACCGTAGAGCAGCGTCAGCGCCACCAGCGGCGCGGTAATTCCGATTGCGTGCGTGCTGATCTTCCAATAGCGGGTGATGTACTGGACGATCAAGGTCGAGAGCGTGTAGGCCGCCATCGCCGCGATCATCATGCGTGGCGCGTGGGTGAGCCACATCGCTATCGTGCCCAAGAGATAGAAGACGACGAATGCGCCGAAGACGGCTTCGCGCTCGTGGCGGACCGACATGTCCAAATCCGAGACGCGGTCGCTGCCATAGAGCCAGAAGACGTAGAGCATCGGCCCGATCGACGTGAAAAACGTCGACAAAAGCAACAGCCACCAGAAATCGAGCGTTCCGCGCGCGCTTGCGTGGGCTAAGATGACGAAGAGCGCCAGCGCCGTCAGAAACGGGTTGAAAATCGTCGAAAGAATGCGAGCGAGGTCTCGCCAGGCTCGACGGTTTTTGATCGGGACGATTTCTTGGACGGGATCGACCATTGGAGGGCTACCTTGGCCTCCTTGGCCGGAATCTCCTCACAGCCCGGCGAAACTTCGGCGGTCTATTATGGTCATCGAACGCATTGAATCCCCTGCCGACGTCAAGACCCTCTCGCGCGAGGAACTTGACACGCTCGCTCGCGAGATTCGCGACATGCTGGTCGTGACGTGTTCGCGCAACGGCGGACATCTGGCGCCAAATTTGGGCGTGGTCGAGCTGACGATCGCGCTGCATCGGGTGCTCGACCTTCCCAGCGACAAGCTCGTTTGGGACGTGTCGCACCAAGCTTACGTCCATAAGATCATGAGCGGACGGCGCGACCGGTTCCACACCCTGCGCAAGGGCGGCGGCATCTCCGGGTTCTCGATGCGCAGCGAATCGCCGTTCGATCAGTTCGGTGCCGGACACGCATCCACGTCGGTCTCGGCCGCGTACGGAATGGCGGTTGCGCGCGATCTTGCCGGGCGAAGCGAGACGGTCGTGGCTATCCTCGGCGACGGCGCGCTGACCGGCGGGCTCGCCTATGAGGCGCTAAACAATGCCGGGCAGCTCGGCTCGAATTTCATCGTGATCCTCAACGACAACGAAATGTCGATCGCCCCGAACGTGGGCGCGATCGCCGGCTATCTCTCCGTGCTGCGTAGCAAGCCGCTGGCGAATTTCGTACGCGAACGCGCGAAGGACGTTTTCGAGCACATCCCGTTCGGCGGCGCGGCGCGTAAGGCGTTTGCGAGCGCGGAGATGGGGGCCATGCGGTTCGTCGCGCCGTCGGAAAAGGCGGCGGTGATTTTCGAAGAGCTCGGGTTCCGTTATATCGGCCCGTTCGACGGCCACAACATCGACACGATGATCGACGCGCTCGAAACCGCGAAGCGTATCGATCGTCCGGTGTTGATGCACGTACGCACGGTCAAAGGCAAAGGCTACGAGCCGGCCGAGAAGGACTCGCGCACGTTCCACGGCGTCTCGAGTGCGTTCGACGTCGAGAACGGCAAACTCGAAATCAAGCCGGACGCACGGCCGACGTTTTCGGACGTCTTCGCCGGCGCGCTGATCGAGCTCGCAAAAGAGAATCCCAAGGTCATCGGCATTACCGCCGCGATGCCCGACGGGACCAAGCTTTCGAAGTTCGCGAAGCAATTTCCCGAGCGGTTCTTCGACGTCGGTATCGCCGAAGCGCACGCGGTTTGCATGGCGGCAGGCGCGGCAACCAACGGTTTGCAGCCGGTCTGCGCGATCTATTCGACCTTCTTGCAGCGCGCCTACGATCAAGTCGTTCACGACGTCTGCGTGCAAAATCTGCCGGTTGTCTTCTGTATGGACCGCGCCGGCTTCGTCGGTGACGACGGGCCGACGCACATGGGCCTGTACGACGTCGCGTATCTGCGTACGTTACCGAATATGTCGGTGATGGCCCCACGCAACGAAGACGAAGTGCTGCCGATGCTCGCGCATGCGCTCGCGCGCAATGCGCCGGTCGCGATTCGCTATCCGCGCGGCTCGACCAGCGGACGGCATCGCGATCCGGTCGCACCGATCGAGCACGGGAAGGCCGAGGTGTTGCGCAAGGGGAGCGGGGTCGCGATCCTCGCGCTCGGCAACACCGTCGACGTCGCGCTCGACGCTTACGATTTGCTGGCCGCCGGCGAGTTCGGACGGTCCGACCGTCTACCGACCGTGGTCAATGCCCGGTTTGCCAAGCCGGTCGATGAGGGGCTCCTGGCCGAATTGGCCGGCGACCACGAGCTGATCCTTACGCTCGAGGAACATTCGCTCGCAGGCGGCTTCGGGTCGGCGGTCGTAGAGAGGGTGTCGGATTTGGGCCTTCCGGTCCGGGTGCAGCGTGTCGGCGTGTCCGACGTGCTGGTGCACCATGACTCCCAGCCCAGTCAACGCGCGCTTTTCGGACTCTCCGCGCAAGCGATCGCGGAGCGGCTCGCGCGCGCTCTCGACTCGCATCAGGAGATACATCGTTGACCTTTTTACTCGCTGCCGCCGCAAAAGCGGCCGCTGCGGCACCGGCCGCGGCGAAGGGCGCCCCGATCACCGTGCAACAAGTCGTTCCGCCGTCCGTCGCGCCGCAAACCTGGATGCAGATGCATGCGAGTTGGCTCACGCACGGCATTGCCGGTATCTTCATCATCGCGGCGATCGCGCTTGTCGCGCTGCTCGCAGTGCAGACGACCAAACAAGAGGGGCTCTCCGGGACAATCGGCGGACGCGTTGAGTCGGCGTACGGACGTATGGGCGCCGAAGAACAGCTCAAGCGCGTTACCGGTTTTACCGCGGTGGTCTTCGTGGTCACCGGTTTCGTTCTCTCACTGACGGGGATCTAAAACGCTGCCCGCGTTGCTCGAGGTTCGCAATCTCCGCACGACGTTTCGGACGGAGGACGGTCCGGTTACGGCCGTCAACGGGCTTTCGTTTTCACTCCAGGCGGGCGAAACGCTGGGGATCGTCGGTGAGTCGGGTTCCGGCAAGTCCGTCACCGCGCTTTCGATCATGCGCTTGCTCTCGCGCAACGCGACGGTAACGAGCGACGGGATCATCTTCAACGGCGAGAATCTCACCCAGAAAAGCGAAGCGCAGATGCGACGGATTCGCGGTCATCAGATCGCCATGATCTTTCAGGATCCGATGACGAGCCTCAATCCGGTCCTGACCATTGGCGAGCAGATCGCCGAGGCCGTGCGCGTGCACTTGGGCTACTCCCGCGCGGATTCGCGCACCAAGGCGATCGAGATGCTCAAGAAGGTTCGCATCCCGTCGCCGGAGCAGCGCCTCAATGACTATCCGCACCAGTTCTCCGGCGGCATGCGCCAACGCGTGATGATCGCCATGGCGCTCTCGTGCAATCCGCAGGTGCTGATTGCCGACGAGCCGACGACCGCACTCGACGTCACCATTCAAGCGCAAATTCTAGAGCTGATGAACGAGATGCAGCGCGAGACCGGCGCGGCCATCATCCTGATCACGCACGATCTCGGTGTCGTGGCCGAAGTCTGCAAAAACGTGCTCGTGATGTACGGCGGTAACCTGGTCGAATACGGAACGGCCGATCAGATTTTCGCCGACCCGAAGATGCCCTATACGCAAGGACTGCTCGCGTCGCTGCCGCGTCTGGACGATCGCACGCATCGGCGTCTGCAACCGATCAAAGGTCAGCCCCCGAACTTGCTCAGCTTGCCGCCCGGATGCGCGTTCGCGCCGCGCTGTGCCTACCGCATGCCGGTGTGCGTTGAGCCCGTGCGCCTGTACGAGTTCGAGGACGGTCAGGAAGCGCGCTGTTGGCTGTACGACGGAAAGGCGCCATGCCGCTAGTCGAGGTCCGCGATCTCGTCAAGTATTTTCCGATCCACGCGGGTTTGCTCTCGCGCCACGTTGCCGACGTTAAAGCCGTCGACGGTGTTAGCTTCGATATCGATACCGGCGAAACGCTCGGACTCGTCGGTGAATCCGGTTCGGGCAAGACGACGATCGGGCGCATGCTGCTGCATCTGCTTCCTGCGACGAGCGGCTCGATCAGCTATAACGGTGCCGAAATCACGACCATGCGGGCCGAGGACATTCGCCGGCTGCGTCGTCAGATTCAGATCATCTTTCAGGATCCGTATGCCTCGCTCAACCCGCGCATGACCATCGGCGAAATCGTTGGTGAGCCGCTGCGGATTCATGGCATCGCGACCGGGAAAGCGGCCAAAGACCGGGTCCAGGAGTTACTGCGGCTCGTGGGATTACGGCCGTACAGCGCCAATCGCTACCCGCACGAATTTTCCGGGGGTCAGCGCCAGCGCATCGGGATCGCACGCGCGCTGGCCGTCGATCCGAAATTCATCGTTTGCGACGAACCGGTTTCCGCGCTTGACGTTTCAATCCAGGCGCAGGTCATCAATCTGCTCGAAGATCTCCAGCAGCAGTTCAGCCTGACCTACCTCTTCATCGCCCACGACCTCTCGGTCGTGCGGCATATTTCGAGCCGCGTCGCGGTGATGTACGTCGGCAAGATCGTCGAGCTGAGCACGCGCGACGAGATCTACGAGCGGCCGCTGCATCCGTACACGCAGGCGTTGCTCTCAGCGATTCCGATTCCCGATCCCGCAGCGGAACGGCGTCGCAAGCGCATCGTCCTCACTGGCGACATTCCCTCGCCGGTCGATCCGCCGACCGGTTGCCGGTTCCATACGCGGTGCCCCGTGGCGTTCGAGCGCTGCAAAGTGGAAGACCCGCCGTTTCAAGACTACGGCGGCGGCCATTTCGCCGCGTGTCATTGGGTCGAAGAACATCAGGGCGTAGCGCCCAACCTTGTGAACGGACCGGTCATCCTTTCGGGCCTTTAGCCCTGAGTTTATCGAAGGGTTAACGTAGCGATAACGCGCGCACGTTACGCTCGACGTGTGATCATCGCGCAGATTTCCGATCTTCACATTCGACGCCGCGGGCACGCACTGCACCACATGCCCAACACGGCCGACTATCTACGCCGATCGATCGCACGATTGCACGCGCTCCACCCGCGGCCCGACGTGGTCCTCGCGACCGGCGACCTCACCGAACGAGGTTCGCCGCACGAGTATCGACGATTGCGATCGATCCTCGGGCGGCTCGAGATCCCGCACTTTTTGATTCCAGGAAATCACGATGATCGCGAAGCGCTCCGCCGGGCGTTTCGCGATCATCGCTATTTACGGACCTTCGCGTCGCACGCGAGCTTCGCGATCGATGCCTGGCCGCTGCGCATCGTCGCCTTGGATTCGACGACCCCGGGACGGGGCGGCGGATTCGTCGACGACGAACGGTTGGGCTGGCTCGATGCGGAGCTGCGGCTCTTTCCGCGACGGCCGACGATCCTCGCGATGCATCACCCGCCCTTTCGCACCGGGGTGCCGGGATTGGATGCATACGGCTTCGAGAATGTCGACGGGCTTGCCCAAGTCGTGCGCGCACACCCGCAGATCGCTCGCATCGTTGCCGGCCACCTCCATACGATTTTGATGCGGCCCTGGAACGGAACGATCGCCTGCACGGCGCCCAGTACCTCGCCGCAGTTCGTGATCGGACGCTCGCGCCTGGGAATCGGCGTCGAATCGGCCGGATTTCTGCTGCACGAGTGGAGCTTCAATGCCGACGTGCACACCTTCATCGTGCGTCTCGAAGGCGGAATAGAGCAGCAAATCGCCTAGAAATAAAAAAACTGGCGGACGATGTGATCGTCCGCCTTCATTAAACTTCGGGTGGCGAAGTAAATGTTATGCTTTTTTCCGACGGGTCTTTTTACGTCCGCCGGCCTTTTTGCGCGCTGCCTTCTTGCGGCCTCCGGCCTTTTTCTTGCGTCCGCCGGCCTTTTTGCGTGTTGCCTTCTTGCGGCCCCCGGCCTTTTTCTTGCGTCCGCCGGCTGCCTTTTTCTTGCGTCCGCCGGCCTTTTTGCGTCCCGCGGCTTTCTTACGTCCGCCGGCCTTTTTGCGCGTCGCCTTCTTGCGTCCGCCGGCGGCCTTTTTACGCGTCGCCTTCTTGCGTCCGCCGGCGGCCTTTTTCGCCGCGCCGGCCTTTTTGCGGCGAGCTTTACGACGCGGCTTTTTTGCCTCCGCCATCGTCTCGCCATTCATCATGGTATCCGAGTCCATTCATTCCTCCTCGTCCCCCGGGGGGACGAACAGCGTTATCCGGACAGCGCACGTGTTGCGCTTTAAGCGCACTATAAAGGATTTTTCGTAATCATGCAAATCGCGCGCGCATGCGCACGCGCACGCGTACGCGTACGCGTGCGCGTAGGACCCCATCCTTCGACAAACTCAGGACTACGGGTTTGCCCGGGCCTTGACCCCGGGAGTATACTGAAGCCCGTGAAAAAGCCCCTGATCATCGTCGAGTCGCCTACCAAGGCGCGCACGATCAAGAAGTTTCTCCCGCCGCGATATGTGGTCAAGGCGTCGGTCGGGCACGTCCGCGATTTGCCGAAGAGCACGCTCGGTGTCGACGTGGACCACGACTTCGCCCCCAAGTATTTGACGATCAAGGGCAAAGGCGATGTGATCAAAGAGCTCAAGAGTGCCGTCAAAGGCGCGAGCGATGTGTACCTCGCGACCGACCCCGATCGCGAGGGCGAGGCGATCGCGTGGCATCTGGCCGAGTTGCTCAAGCTCGAGAATCCCAAGCGCATCGAGCTCCATGAAATTACCAAAGACGCGGCACTTGCCGCGCTCAAAGAGCCCCACCATATCGATATGGATCGGGTGAATGCGCAGCAGGCGCGCCGTATTCTCGACCGTCTGGTCGGATACAAAATCTCGCCGCTACTCTGGGCCAAGGTCCGCGGCGGCCTCTCAGCCGGGCGGGTGCAATCGGTCGCGGTACGCCTGATCGTCGATCGGGAGCGCGAGATCGGCGCGTTCAATCCGCGCGAGTATTGGACGGTGACCGCGCAGCTTGCTACCGACCGCGATCCGGCAATCGTCTTCCCGGCCGATCTCGTCGCGCATCGCGGCGAGAAGCTGGAGATTAACAACAAGGCGCGCGCGGACCAGGTGTTGAGTGACCTCGAGGGCGCGTCATTCGACGTTGTCTCGGTCAAGCGGCGTGAGGTCCGGCGCAATTCACCGGCGCCCTTCACCACCTCGACGTTGCAGCAGGAGGCGTCGCGCAAGCTGCGTCTGCGCGTGCGCCGTACGATGCAGATCGCGCAGGCGCTCTATGAGGGCGTCGATCTAGGCGGGAGCGACGGCACGCAAGGCTTGATCACGTACATGCGTACCGACTCGACGCGAATCGCCGACTCGGCGCGCGATACCGCGCGCGAGTTTATCACGCAGACCTACGGCGAGGCTTTTCACGGTGGCGGAGCCCACAAGGTCCGCGAGGGCGCCCAGGACGCGCACGAGGCCATCCGCCCGACGAGCGTTTTTCGCACGCCGGACAGCGTCGCGCACGTGCTCAAGCGCGACGAGCTTCGGCTCTACTCGCTGATTTGGGAACGCTTCGTCGCTTCACAGATGTCGCCCGCGATCTTGGACCAGACAACGGTCGATATCAGCGCCGCGAATTACACCTTCCGCGCGACCGGCAGCATCGTCAAATTTGCCGGCTTCACCCGCGTATATGAAGAAGGCAAAGACGAAGACGCGCAAAATGCTGAAGCGGCGGCAGCGCAGACGAACGGCAAAACCGCCAAGGGCCGCGTGCGTTTGCCCGAGCTGCACGAGCGCGATCATCTCGACCGGCGCTCGATCGAACCGAAGCAGCACTTCACCGAGCCGCCTCCACGTTACACCGAAGCGACGCTCGTCAAAGCGCTGGAAGAGAACGGCATCGGGCGTCCGTCGACCTACTCGACGATCGTCGATACGATTCAAGCGCGCGGCTACGTGACGCAAGAGGATCGGCGCTTCAAGCCGACCGACATCGGGATCGCGGTCAACGATCTGCTGGCCGAGCATTTCAAGGACGTCGTCGATCTGAAGTTCACCGCCGGTATGGAAGGCGATCTGGATAAGGTCGCCGAGGGTCACGCCGACTGGGTCAGCATCCTGCGCGCTTTCTACGCTCCTTTCGCAATCGAGCTCGAAGAGGCCGAGAAGAAGCTGCCGCGCCTGGAGATCAAGGACGAGCCGACCGACGAAATCTGCCCGAACTGCGAACGGCCGATGGTCATCAAGACCGGGCGCTTCGGGAAGTTCATCTCGTGCACCGGCTATCCCGAGTGCAAGACGACCAAACCGATCGTCAAAGACACGGGTGCGAAATGCCCGAAGGACGGCGGCATGGTGGTCGAACGCCGCTCGAAGAAGGGCCGCACCTTCTACGGTTGCGCCAATTATCCCAAGTGCGATTTCGTCTCGTGGGATCGCGTCATTCCCGAACCCTGCCCGGTATGCGGCAGCCACGTCGTTGCCAAGAACCGGCGCGGCGGCGTCGTGCACCTCGAGTGTTCCGCAAGCAAGGAACACGACGTGTCGGCGCTCGCCAAAGCCGCGGCCGGCGAGGAGCCGACCGACGAGCGCGAACTCGCCGAAGTCTAGCCGCATATGAGCGAGCGCCTTACCGTCATCGGAGGCGGACTTGCCGGATGTGAAGCAGCGTGGCAGGCGGCGAACGCGGGTGTCGAGGTTGACCTGTACGAGATGCGTCCGCAGCGCAGCGGACCCGCGCATCAGACCGGACGCCTGGCGGAACTCGTGTGCAGTAACTCGTTGCGCGGAGCCGCACTTGAAAACGCCGTCGGGCTTTTGAAAGAAGAGCTGGCGCGTCTCGACTCGATCATCATCACAAGCGCGCGCGATACGTCGGTGCCGGCCGGTGGCGCACTCGCAGTCGATCGCGCAAGATTTGCCGACGCGGTCGAAGCGCGGATCAGCGCGCACCCGCGCATCGCGCCGCATCGCGAAGAAGTCACGGCGATCCCGCTCGATCGTCCAGTAGTCGTTGCCTGCGGTCCACTGCCGAACGAGGAGTTCTTGGCGTCGCTCGATGCGCTCGTCGGAAAGCGCCTTGCGTACTTCGACGCGGCGTCGCCGATCGTCGCCGCGGATTCAATCGACGAGTCGTTCATGTATCGAAAGTCTCGCTACGAAAAGGGCGACGGCGACGACTACATCAACATTCCGCTGGATCGCGAACAGTACGCGCAACTAGTCCACGACTTGCGCACGCTCGAACGCCATGCGCCAAAAGATTTCGAAGCCGGCCCTTCGACGGGCTCAGGGCAGGCTCCGAAGTACTTCGAGGGCTGTTTGCCGGTCGAAGAAATGGCCGACCGTGGTGACGACACGCTGCGCTTCGGACCGCTCAAGCCGGTCGGGCTGCGCGATCCGCGTACCGGCAAGACGCCGCATGCCGTCGTGCAGCTGCGTAAAGAGAACGTCGAGGGCTCGGCCTTCAATCTGGTCGGCTTTCAAACGCGGCTCTCGTGGCCCGCGCAAAAAGAAGCCTTCGGCAAGCTCCCCGGCCTCGCCAACGCCGAGTGGCTGCGCCTGGGCGTGATGCATCGCAACACCTTCATCGACTCGCCGCGCTTGCTCGACCCGCGGTTGCGCCTACGCGGTCACGACGCGGTGTATTTCGCGGGCCAGATTACCGGCGCCGAAGGCTACGTCGAGGCGGCGGCATGCGGCGCGATGACCGGCACGCACGCGGCGCGCGCGATCCTCGGACTCGAGCCGGTGGCCTTTCCGCGCGAGAGCGCGTTCGGCGCCGTTGTCGCGCACCTGCAAAATACCGAGACTCACGACTTCCAGCCGGCGAACGTGACGTGGTCGTACTTCCCGGAACTCGATCGTCCCATTCGCGACAAGAAAGAGCGACGTCGCTTGCTCGCCGAGCGCGCACTCACGGCAATCGAGGCGTTCAAACGCGGAATGCGGCTACAACCCGCGTAGGCCACTACTTGATCGCGTAGGTAATCGAAACGTACGACGACACCGGAACCATGAGATAATCGTCTGGACCTTGTGCCGAGGCGTTGTTGCCGGGCATGCCATTGATCCCGTAAACTGCCGTACATTCACCGTCGAGGCCGACACGATCGTTCGCGCGTGCGCTCACGGCAGTACCGATGTGGACGCCGAGATCCTTGGCAATCGATTCGGCTTGCTCGTGCGCCTGTGCGATAGCGTCGCGACGAACGTCACTGAGTACCGGCTGACAATTTGCCGCCGTGACGAAGATCGTCGCGCCGGTGAGGATGACATCCTTCATCGCCGCAACGGCCGTGCCGACGGTTACGATCCCGGTTTGCATCATTGCGGCGGTCGGACTCGTCACCGTCGCCGAGATCGACGCGACGTTCGAGCCGCCGGGAGCATTGAAGTTTATCGGCCATTGGATGTTCGCCGGTTCGACCCCTGATTTCACAAAGGCGTCGGCGATCGGCTGCAGCGTTTGCTTATTGAGGGTAAGCGCCCGATCGGCAGTGGCGAAATTCAGCACGATGCGTGCCGAGGTCGCGGGAATTTTCTTCGTTGCCGCAGCGTTGACCGAGATGCCGGCAACCGGCGTCGCAATGGGGGGAGGCACCGTGCTTGGCGGCGTTTGCGCGCCGGCGGCTAACGGCAGGAGGAGCAAGGCAGCTACAAGGATCGCAGTGCGCGTCATGAAACCCCCAGTGCCCGCAATGGGTAGAACGGTGACGATATGAGGATTCGCTCGACCACCATCTTAGCCGTTCGCCGCAACGGCACGCTGGCCATTGCCGGCGACGGTCAAGTGACGTTGGACAAGACCATCGTCAAGCACAGCGCGCGCAAAGTACGCAAGATTGCCGGTGGTAAAGTGGTAGCCGGATTTGCCGGCTCGGCCGCCGACGGCATCACCTTGCTCGAGAAGTTCGAGAACAAGTTCGCCGAGTACAAAGACGTCACGCGCGCCGCCGTCGAGCTGGCCAAGGACTGGCGTCAGGACCGCGCGCTGCGGCGGCTCGAGGCGCTGCTGATCGTCGGCACGCCCGAACATCTCTTCGTCCTTTCCGGAACCGGCGACGTGATCGAGCCCGACGAAGGCATCGCTGCGATCGGCAGCGGCGGCCCCTATGCCCAAGCGGCGGCCGCCGCGCTGGTTCGCAACAGCGATCTGGGCGCCACGGATATCGCGCGAAAGGCGCTGGAGATTGCGGGCGAAATCTGTATCTACACCAACGACGACATCACGGTTGAAACACTTCCATGAGCGCAATGCTAACCGACAACGCCGGACTCACGCCGCGTCAGATCGCAGTCGAACTCGATAAGTACATCGTCGGCCAGGGCAAGGCCAAGCGCGCGGTCGCGATCGCACTGCGCAACCGCTATCGCCGCAACCGCGTGCGCGAGGATCTGCGCGAAGAGATCACACCAAAGAACATTCTGATGATTGGGCCGACCGGCGTCGGCAAAACCGAGATCGCGCGTCGCCTCGCCGGATTGGTCGGCGCACCGTTCGTCAAGGTCGAAGCGACGAAGTACACCGAGGTCGGCTACGTCGGACGCGACGTCGAGTCGATGGTGCGTGACTTAGTCGAAGCGGCGATCCGCATGGTAACCGAAGAGCGCCGCGGCGAAGTGGAGGAACTGGCCGAGAAGGCCGCGGTCGAGCGGCTGATCGACGCGCTCAACCCCGAGACCGCGTCGCGCCAGAACCAGCCGGGCAATCCCTTCGCCGCGACACTCGGATCGATTTTCGGCAACACCGCACCGCAGCCGCAACCGCAGCCGCCGCCCGCTCCACCTAGCGATGTTGCGCGCATTCGCGATCAGGTGCGCGGTGAGATCGAGCGTGGATTTTACGACGTGCGCTTGATCGAGATCGAGGTAGAAGAGACACCGAGCGTGCCGATCGGCATGATCGGTGGGATGGACCAAGGCGCCGACTTGGGAGAAATGCTCGGCGGCTTGATGCCCAAGCGCAAGACGCGCAAGCGGGTCACCGTCGCCGAGGCGCGCCGGATCTTCGTCCAAGAAGAAGCGGCAAAGCTCATCGACATGGATGCGGTCAAGCGCGAAGCGCTGCGCCGCGCAGGCGAAGACGGTATCATCTTCATCGACGAAATCGATAAGGTTGCCGGACGCGAAGGCGCGCGCGGCGGACCCGACGTGTCACGCGAAGGCGTGCAGCGCGACATACTCCCGATCGTCGAAGGCAGCACGGTGACGACCAAACACGGGACGCTGAAAACGGATCACGTGCTCTTCATCGCAGCCGGAGCGTTTCATATCAGCAAGCCCTCGGATCTCATTCCCGAGCTGCAGGGCCGCTTTCCGATCCGCGTCGAGCTGGACTCACTGACTGCTGAGGATTTCAAGACGATCCTCACCCAGCCGAAGAACGCGCTGATCGAACAGTACCGCGCGCTGTTAGCGACTGAGGGCGTGACGCTCACGTTTACCGAGGATGCAATCGAGCAGTTGGCCAGCTTTGCGATGCAAGTCAACGAGCAAAGCGAGAACATCGGCGCGCGCCGCCTGCACACCGTACTCGAACGGCTCCTCGAGGACGTGAGCTACGCGGCACCGGAGGAGCGCGGCGAGGTCACGATCGACGCGGCCTATGTGCGCGAGCGGCTCAAAGATGTGGTTGAAAATGCCGACCTTTCGGGTTATATTCTCTAGCGATTCTCATCCTCGCCCCAGGAAGTTTTCGTTAGGATAGTGCCATGCTGACTCTGCGCAATCTTTCCATTGGTTTCGGTCTCGGGCTCTGCGCGCTTGCCTTCGCGGCTTGCGGCGGCAGCGGGAACACCTTCACGAACCCAACGCCCGGCCCGACGTGCTCGCCGAATACGACCGTGCAGTTGATCTATCCGATCCCCGGCGCGACCGGTGTGCCCGACAGCCCGCAACAGATTGTGTTTGCCGTCGGTACGCCGCTACCGAGCGTTTGGGATGCGTACCTAGCCCCGTCGAGCAGTGGCAACAACGGCGGCTACACCGCGGGACTCCAAACGATCACTGCGTCGCAGATTCCATCACCTCACGCTACGCCGTCGTTTGCAAACCCGGTTTACCAAAGCGTCACACTGGGCGGAAGTCTGGCGCCTCCGACCGGCGCGACCTGGTACGTCTGGATCAATGACACCGGCGGCAACTGCGCACCGCTCGGGCCACTTGGAAGCTTTACCATCCAATAAGAATGGACGCTAGGGGCGTGGGTCGTAGAATAGCGGCCCATGCCCTATATCCGCGAGATCATCACGGACGGTCACCCCACGCTCCGTAAGGTCGCCAAGAAGGTCGATCCCAAAGAGCTCGACGACCCGCTCTTTCAGCAGCTCATCGACGACATGTTCGAAACGATGTATGCAGCGCCCGGCGTTGGCCTTGCGGCGCCGCAAGTCAACGTGTCAAAGCGCTTCTTCGTGATCGACGTGCAAGACGACGAGCACGACCCGGCCGTCGTCATCAATCCGAAGATCGAACTCGCAGAAGAAGAAGTCGAGCTGACCGAAGGCTGTCTTTCGGTGCCGGGCTACGTTGGTGAGATCACGCGGTTTGCTCGGGTGGCGGTGAGCGGTCTCGATCGCAACGGCGAAAAAATTCGACTCGAAGGCGAGGGATTATTCGCGCAGTGTCTTCAACACGAGATCGATCACCTCAACGGTGTGCTCTACATCGATAAAGCCAAGAACGTTCGCCTGCCGCAAACCGACGAAGAACGCGAGATCGCCGAAACGGCCGAAGCCTAGTGAACTGATTGCGTACGCTATTCTTCGGAACGAGCGCGTTTGCCGTTCCGAGCCTGCACGTCATCGCGGAGAAGACCGATCTCGCCGGCGTGGTGACGCAACCCGATCGCCCAGCGGGCCGAGGACACAAGCTGCAGCCCACGGCGGTCAAGAGCGCCGCACTCGAACTGGGCGTACGTGTCTACGAACCGCAATCGCTCAACGCGCTCGCCGAAGAGCTCGCGGGGTCGCGCTTTCTGCTCTTCGCGCTCGCATCGTACGGGAAGATCTTGCCGCAGTCGTTGCTCGACTTGCCGATGCTCGGTGCGCTCAACGTACACCCGTCATTGTTACCGAAATATCGCGGCGCAACCCCGATACAAAGCGCGCTTCTGGCCGGCGAATCGGAGACCGGCGTGTCGATCATGCTGATGGACAAGGGCATGGACACCGGCGACATCGTGTTGCAAGAGCGCATCCGCATCGACGCCACCGACGACTACGGCCAACTCCACGATCGCCTGGCGTTTTTTGGTGCCGATCTGCTCGGTGACGCGATCGATCTTGCGGTGCGCGGTCCGTTACCGCGCCGTCCGCAGCGCGGCGAGCCCAGCGTGACTCGACCGCTGCGCAAAGAGGACCTCGAGATCGACTGGTCGTGGACGCCGCAACGAATCGTCAACGTCGTTCGCGCGTTTTCGCCTTCGCCCGGCGCGCGGGCGGTCATCGACGGCGAAGCGGTCAAGATTCTCCGTGCCCACGTGGACGGCGAGCGCGTTGCGATCGACGAACTCATCGCACCCAACCGCGGGAAGATGAGCGGCGAGAGCTACGAGCGCTCGCGTAACGATCGCGGTCAAGCATGAATGCGCGCGAGGTCGCCCTCCAGGCCGTACGCGACGTTTTTGTTGCGCCGGGTGGCGGCACCGAACGCAGTGCGCAGGAAGCCCTCGACTATCGCGCGCGCAAGGCGGCGCTCTCCTCGCGCGATCGCGCCTTTGCCACCGAGCTTGCCTACGGCTCGATCAAGATGCGCCGCGCGCTCGACTGGTATCTGGAACCGTTCATCGGTGAACGACGCAAAGATCTTCCGCCGGTTATCGCCGAGATCTTGCGTTTGGCCGTATACGAACTGGTTTACACGCGCGCAGATACGCATGCCACGGTATTCGAGTTCGTGAACCTGGCAAAACGCTACGGGCATCGTGGCGTTGCGAATCTCGTCAACGCCGTTCTGCGCTCGTTCTTGCGCGATCGTCCGCACGATCCAAGCCGCGACGACTTCGAGACCGATGACGAATACCTCGGCACGCGTTACTCGCTCCCGACGTGGCTCGTGCGCCAATGGCGCGCGAGCTTCGGCGAGCAAACCGAAGCAATTTGCGCGGCGGTGAACGAGCCCGCGCGCACCGCGGTAACGGTCAATACGCTGCGCACCGGGGTTCCCGAGGCGATCGAGGGCTTTGCGGCCGAGGGTATCGCCGTCTCGCCGTCGGCGTTCGTGCCCGAATCGTTGCTGGTCACCGGCGCGGCAGCCGTGGTAGCTGGGGAGGCGCGCGCGGAGGGTGCCTGGTGGGTGCAATCCGAGAGCTCGGCGATGCCGGTCGCGGTGCTCAACCCGCAGCCCGAGGAGGCTGTCCTCGACGTCTGCAGCGGGCGGGGCAACAAGGCGCTCCAGATCGGCGCCCGGCTGGGCGGAACGGGCAGCGAGCTATGTATCGAGCGGGAGACGCGTAAGGCCAAGGTCTTGGAGGCGCGGCTCCAGGCGGCGGGGATCGAGGCCGGGATCGTCATCGGCGATGCTACGGCCCCGCTGCTCGCGCCGGCCCAGCGATTCGATCGTGGGCTGATCGACGCGCCGTGTTCGGGCGTCGGGGTCGTCGGCCGCCATCCTGAGGCCCGCTGGAAGAAGCAGCCGGGCGACGGCGAACGCCTAGCCCTGACGCAGCGGGCTTTGCTCGAGGCGCTGGCTCCATCGATCCACGAGGGCGGTGCCCTCGTCTACGCGGTGTGCTCGACCGATCGCCGGGAGACGGTCGAGGTCGTTGAGTGGTTCCGGAGCAGAGCCAACTTCGAACGCGGGCTAATCCCTGCGGCGTTCGAGCCGTTCATTACCGAGGAGGGCGACGTACTCGTTCCGCCCGGAATAGACGGCCGAGACGGATTCTTTATTGCAAGACTGGAGCACCGGTAACCCCGCATTGCCATGAGTTGGTTTGCAAGGATCGAGCAGGCGTGCGCCGCGTTTATCGAGCGTACGTTTGCCAAGACCTTTCCGAGCGATCTCGAGCCTGCTCAGATCGCGCGCAAGCTCGTCACGACGATGGAGACGCGCACCCGCGGCGATGACGGTCACATGCTTGCTCCCGGATCGTATCTCGTGTACGTCAATCCGGATGACTTTGCGCGGCTCGCCGAACATCGCGCGTATCTCGAGCGCGAGTGGGCTGAGCTGCTGCGTGATATGGCCGCGCGCGTCGGCGTCTATTTTTTCGATGGAGGACCGAACGTCGAGATGGTGTCGCGTGAAAGCATTCCGCCAGGACTTGCCGACGTTGCCGTGGCGAGCGATGTGACGATTTCAATTCCAAATGCACCGGCGATTACGCCGCCCAAACGTTACCATTTGCGGATGATGAAAGGTGTGCCCGCATACGGCGTCTATTTCATCGATAAAACGGCGACAATCGGCCGCAGCGAAGAGAGCGATATTTTCTTGGTCGATCCGAGTGTTTCGCGCAATCACGCCGTCTTGGAGATTGATCCGGGCTCGGTCGAAGTGGAAGATTTGAATTCTACCAACGGCACCTTCGTCAACGGCGAGCGCATAACAGGCAAGCGCCGCGTCGTTTCGGGAGACGTCCTTACCTTCGGGAACACGCAGATGCGGCTCGAGGCGCGCGAGTGAATTTTACCGCGCACATGCGCATCGGGACCCTCGAAATTACGGCCGTGCTCGCGCTCGCCGCCATCGTTGCGGCGCGTCCGCGCCGCGGCAGTCCGGTGGAGATCGCGAGCCTCGTACCGGTCAAGGCGGTGCTTCGCGTCATCGAATTGGGCCGCGAGCGCCTTTTCGAGGGCATGTGTCCGCTGACCATCGGCCGCGACCGCGACTGCGAACTCGCGCTTGCCGACGCGGAAGTCAGCCGGCGCCACGCGCGGCTCGAGACTCAGGGCGGCATCGTTTTCGTGCGCGATCTCGAAAGCAGTAACGGCACCTTCCTCAACGGCCGGCGGTTGGAGAATGCGGTCGAAACGCGCGAAGGTGACGAGATCGACGTGGGGACGACGAGATTGATCGTGGAGCAACTGCAGCCGTGGACGTAGCGATACGGGGCGATCGCGCCTCTTGTCTCTCGTTGCAGCTTGGGCCGCGCTCGTGGCTTTTCGCCGTCGCGCGCGGCTTTGGTACCGTCGACGGGATGGGCGCCGCGCCCGCGACGCTCGAGCGCTTGCGCGCCGAATGCGAACGCCGGCTGCGCACCGAACGCTTTCGGCGCGCGGTCGATCGCGTTCCCGCGGCGCCGACCGCGGTGCTCGGTGCGCTCGCGCGCGTCAACGGCGACCTCTTCGCGCGCAGTGCCTCGCACACCGACTACGTGACTGCCGGATGCTCGATTACGATCGCGGTGATCGTGCGCGGCAACGCGTGCGTGATCCACACCGGAGGTACGGCTGCGTACCTCGCGCATCACGGCGAGGTCAGCGTGCTCACCGGGGACGATACGCTCAGTGAGGCAACGCGCGAACTGCTGGGTCGTGCCCTCGGTGCCAGCTCCTCGCTCGACGTTTCCGTCGCCAGCGTGACGTTCGATGCCGGCGATGTGATGATCTTGCTGGGCCACCGCGTTCGCGGCGAGGTCGATCGGCGCGCACTGGTGTCGCACGTCGAACGCTCCGGCGAGAGCGAACACCTTTTGGTCATTCGATTTGACGAAAGCGACCGCGCGATTGAGGAGCTCGGCACGCGCGAAGTGCCGGAGGTCGTCTATCGGCGCAATCCGATCGCTCGCGTAGCGCTCCTTGCGGCCTCGTTGGCCGTCGGACTTGCGCTTCTGACCGCGTGGGCGCAATAGCCTCAAACGTTCGCCGCATCGTTCCCATGCTCGTTGCGCTTGCGGCAACGGCGTTGATGCTGGCGTATGCGCCGGCGGGTTCGATCGGACCGCCGTGGCTACTCGCGATGCTCGCGGTGCTCGCGCTCGCATGGGTCGTGTGGCAGCCGACGACCACCCGTCGCGACGACTTCTTGCCGGCACTTGCCGTATTGCTCGCGGGTCTGGGCTTGTTGCTCGTTGCGCGACTGGCGCCGGATCTTGCGCAAAAGCAGCAATGGTGGCTGTTGGTCTCGTTGCTCCTGGCTATTGCAGCAGGTCCGGCGTTTACGCGCTTTCGGCGCTTCGCGAGCTACAAGTATTTGTGGGTCGTCGGGTCGCTCGTGCTCTTCGTCTTGCTGTTGATCTTCGGCCAGGAAGTCAACGGTGCGCGACTGTGGATCAAACTCGGGCCGGTGCAATACGAGCCGATCGAACTCATCAAGCTGTTCATCGTGTTCTTCCTCGCCGCGTATCTCGGCGAAACCGCCGACGTTATCGCGCAGGCGCGGCCGTGGTCGGTACGCGCCAACCTGCGCTACCTTGGACCGCTATTCATTGGTTGGGGCGCGTCGATGGCGATTCTGGTGGTGCAGCGCGACTTGGGCATGGCAACGCTGCTGCTTGCAACCTTCGCGGCGATGCTCTACGTCGCGACGCGGCGCGTCGACATCGTGGTTGGTGGTATCGCGATCTTCGCGCTGGCGGTGCTGTGGGCGATGCATCACTACCCATACGTGCAAACGCGCATTGCGGTCTGGCGCAATCCGTTCAGCGATCCGCTCGGCGCGGGATACCAATCCTCGCAGGCGTACTACGGGTTGGCTGCGGGCGGTCTGTTCGGCACGGGACTCAATCTCGGTCATCCCGGCTTCATTCCGGATGTTGCGACCGACTATGTATTTGCCGCGTTTTCCGAAGAGTTCGGGTTGCTCGGCGCACTGGCGGTCATCGCCGTCTTCGTCGTGCTGGTGCGCCGAATGTTCGCCGCCTCCACCGCACAGCCGGATCTCTACGCGAAGTTGCTCGGCGTCGGCATGGCGGCGACGCTTGGGTTTCAGGTCTTCATTATCATCGGCGGCGTAATCGGGCTCTTTCCGCTTACCGGCATCACCTTGCCGTTCATCTCGTACGGCGGCAGCTCGCTCGTCGCCAACTTCTTGCTCGTCGCACTGGTCTGGGCGATGAGTTCACGCGTGTGCGTTCCCAAGCATTCTGGCTCGGCGTCATCGCCTTAGCGCTCGCGGCGATTGCCGCCGGCTACTTCAGCGGGCGAGCAGCGGCCCCGCCGCCGCAGATGCGCGTGCAGCCGCGCGTTGCGCCGAGCGTGCACCCCGTACTGCACGACCCCTCGGATTCGTACGTCGACGATGTGTTTTCCGATGACGACGTCGTGGTCGATCGTCCGCGAACGGTCTCCACGCACTGGCTCGAACCGCAGCTCGCGGTCGTCATCGGTCTATGCGGCCGTTCGGCGGCAACCGATGCGGCCTTTATCCAACTCGGTGTACCGCTCACCATCGATCTCGACCCGGCCGCGCCGCAAGCGAGCGACGTCGCAGCGCTCGCCCACGAGGCCGGCGATCTCGTGCTCTTGCACCTCGATACGGCGCCGACGCAAGCGCAACTTGCACGGTTGCACAAACGGTTCGGCGATTTTTCCGGTATTGCGTCGCGTTCGATCGACGGCTTCGTGCAATCGCTCGACGGTACCGGCTTGCTTTTTTTCGACGAACGCGGCGATGCCGATCCGCAGGAATTCACCGAGGTTGACATCCCCATCGCGCAACGCGACGCGACCGTTGACGATCGCACAGCCCGTACGTACATTCGCTTCATGCTGGATCGCACGGTGCAGCGTTCGCGGCGCGAAGGACGCATGGTCGTGCTGATGCGCCCGCTCGTCCACTCGATGGATGCGCTCAAGGCGCTCGCCGCGACGAGGAGTGTCCAATTCGTGGCGCTAACGCAGCGCTGATGGAACGCTCACGAATGGCACGACTTGCTGCCGTAGCGCTGATCGGCATCCTGGCAGCGTGCACAAAAAGCAATAACGGTGGCTCTCAATCTGCGAGTCCCTCTGCCGAGGCTTCGGTCGCAGTGGCACAAGACGGCGCGGCGGCAAACGATGGCGCGAAAGTCTACACGCAAAATTGCTCGAGTTGCCATCAAGCTGCCGGCCAAGGCGTGGCGGGGACGTTCCCGCCGCTCGCCGGCAATCCGACGGTGACGGGCGACCCCACCGAAGTCATTCACATCGTCAAATACGGATTGAGCGGCTCGATCAGCGTCGCGGGCACGAGTTACAACGGCATGATGCCCGCGTGGGGACAGTCGCTTTCCAACGCCGATATCGCGTCGGCAGTCACCTACATTCGTTCGGCCTGGGGCAACAAGGCGAGCGCGGTGACAGAGTCAGCGGTCGCTGCCGTCTCGCAATAGATCCGAAACGCCGAGCTGCTGGTCTTTCCAGCGGACGGTGCTGCCGAACAGTCCAGCTGCCCAGATGCCCAGACCAATGCAGTCGCGCAACGGGAGAAGCCACGGCGCCGGTGCGCTCGTTAGCGCGAACGCAACGCGCATCGCAGCGTCCATCGCAAGACGCACGGCGAGCGTGACGCCCAGCGCGATCCAGGCCGCAACCGTTGCCGGAGAAAGCAGCGCCCACACCAGCGCAAACGGCAACGGAAAGGTGACGAACGAGCAGACGTATCCGAGCGTCTGTACCGAGCGGATCGTTCGCGCCCAGCGCAGTTCGTGCTGCAGTAGCGCGCGTATTCTAGGCTCGGCAACGACGTTGCGAACGACGTAGCGCGAAAGTGCGACGCGATAGCCGTGCGCGTGCACCAGCGCACCCAGCATGTAATCATCGGCGAGGTACTGCGCTAGCGCGGCGAACCCGCCGATTGCATCGAGCGCACTTCGGCGAACCGCCATCGTCGAGCCGAGGCAGAAGCGCGGATCGCCGCCGAGGGTGGCAACCAACACCGACGGCGCGAACTGATCGTTGAGTTGCAGCGCCGCAAGCTGTGAGGCGAGAGCGCCGCGTGCGATGCCGGCGTACAGACAGGTCGCCGCGCCCACGCGCTCGTCGGCGAATTCGGCGGCAAGCGCGCGCAGATAGCTGCGGTCGACGCGCATGTCGGCATCGGCGATCAGCAGCAGATCGTATTTTGCGCGCGCGAACATGTTCTGGAGGTTGGCCACCTTGGGGTTGCCGGCTGCCGGACGATCGCCCACGACCAGCGTGAGATCGTGGTGCGGAAATCGTTCCATCACGCGATGGATCACCTCGACGGCCGGATCGTCCGCACCAGGCACGCCGAAGACCACCTGAAACGTTTGCGCATCCTGGTCGCAAAACGAACATAGATTCTCAAAGAGTTCGACTTCCAGTCCTGCAATCGGTTTGAGTATCGTTGCGCCACGAACTTCCGTTGCAAGGACGATGTTGCGTTGGGTGAAGCGCAGGATCGCAATGAGCGCGACGAGACAGTACGCAATGCCGGCCAGGCAAACGATCAGCACGTATGCAAGTCCGAATAGGCGCGCGGAGCGATGCCGATCGCGGTGAGCTTCGCGCTTACCTCTGGACTGACGAGCGCGTCGAGTTCTCCGGCAAAGTCATAGGCGGCAATTTGCGGATCGATGCCGGGCCACGCCCCGGTCGCCGGATGGAAATACATTTCGGAAATTCCCGGTGGTAATGCATCGAGCAGTTCCAGCACACGCGCGCGCGTCATGTGGCCGGAGTCGCGGATGCCAAGCACGGCGTCGTTTGTCGTAATGCCCGCGCGATGCAGTCGCGCGCGCATCAGGGCAAGCCATGGCGTCAAGAAGGCGGCGCCGCCGGGCTCGCGCGGAACGCGAACCGCGCGCATACCGTAGCCGGCTCCGACCTTGATGATGATGCCGAGAACCGTCGGGTGAACGTGCATGTGGTTCTGCGCATTGACGTGATCGAGCGGAAGGCCGGTGCGAGCGAAGGCGTCGAACTGCGCGCGGATCTCCGCCTCGAGCGCGCGCCGCGCGCCCGGATCGAAAAAGTAGCGTATCCCGGCGGCCGCCAGATCGGTTGGGAAGTTCCCGTCGCCGTCGACGAGCGGGCGCACGCGATCGGGCGACAAAAGCGGCCGTCCGTTGACGACGACGACATGCAAACCCACGCGCAGGGTCGGTAGCGCTCGCGCTCGCCGAATTGCATCCGGCGCGGCAGGTGCGCCAACCATCAGGCTCGCGGCTCGCAGGATGCCATCGCGATGAGCGCGCTCGACCGCCTCGTTGACTTCCGCCGATAAACCGTAATCGTCGGCGGATACAATCAGCTGCTTGGTCATTTGGAGGGCTATAGAGTACCGTAGCGAACGCAACGTTCCTTCGCGCGAACGGTGTAAACCATGGGAGACTTCGGAGCTTTGGAATTGCCTCTTCTACGCGAGCGGCAGGCGCGTACGATGGATTATCTGCAGAGTGCGGACGTGCAATTCAGCGCAGTATTCGAACGGATCATGCGCCACACGTTCGCCTATGCCGACCCCCTGTGTGCGAGCCTCGTGCTTTGGGCCTGCGATGCCTGCGGAGGTGATTCGGAGACCGCGGTTCCGGTGGCTGCGTCGGTCGAATGTCTCTATCGTTTTTCTGTCCTGCACGACGAATTGCAGATGACCCCCACGCTCTCGTTCGAGCGTGAATCGACCTCATCGATCTGGGGTTTGGCGCAGACGCTCAATGCCGGCGATGCGTTTCATGCACTCGGATTGGGCCTGCTCGCGAAAGACGCGGTGCATAGCGATCGCGTATTGGACGTCGGACTCGTCCTGGCGCATGGCGTCCTGCATGGCGTCGAACAGCGCAATCGTCTGATCCGGGCCAGCGCGCGCGTGGGGGGCGAGCGGCGCTTGCGCGTCGCCTATGCCGGGACACACTCATCGATGCTGGCGCTGAGCCTGCGCGTGGGCGGCATGATGGCCGGGGCCTCGCCGCAATTGGCCGACGTCCTCGCGCGTGCGGGCCGTCTGCTCGGAGCCATCATGCAGCTCGCAAGTCAGGCACGCGGTGCTTCGAGCCCGGCTGCGGCTCGCTATGCAGCGAAAGCCGTGACGCTCGTGGAAGGGTCATCCCTGGACCCGATCTACATAGCAGAATTCAAGGAGATTGCCTACGAGCTTGCAGCAGGGCGCTGACCGCAGCCGGCCGGGTGAGGGCGGCACGTCAAGAAAAGCCGAGCATCTTCGCATCAATATCGAACAGGATGTCCGCGCCAAGGGCGTCAGCTCCGGCTTCGAGCGCTATCGTTTTGCGCACTGCGCGCTTCCGGAGATCGCGCTCGACGACGTCGACCTGAGCGTTACCCACTTTGGTCGCACCATGCGCGCGCCGATCCTGATCTCGTGCATGACCGGCGGAACACCCGAAGCGACCGGCGTGAATCGCACGCTCGCGCGCGTCGCTCAGGAGTTCGGCTTCGCGATGGGACTTGGCTCGGGGCGCGTGCTGCTCGAGCAACCAGAAACGCTCGAAAGTTTCGACGTGCGCTCGGTCGCGCCCGAAGTTCTGCTCTTTGCAAATCTCGGCGCCTCCCAGCTGAATAAGGGCTATGGGGTTCCGCAGTGCCGTCACCTGGTCAAACTCGTGAGTGCCGACGCACTCGTGCTGCATCTCAATCCGCTGCAAGAAGCGTTACAGCCGGAAGGTGATACCGATTTTCGCGGGCTGCTCGATCGCATCGGGGAATTGAGCAGCGGCTTGAACGTGCCGGTGCTGGTCAAGGAAGTCGGCTGGGGGCTGAGCGCGCAAGTCGTGCGAGCGCTTCTCGACGTCGGTGTCGCCGGCGTCGACGTTGCCGGAGCCGGTGGTACCTCATGGAGCGAGGTCGAGCGGTTTCGCACGCATGAATCGTGGCGCATCCGCGTTGCCGCGCAGTTTGCGGCGTGGGGCATCCCTACCGCCGAATGCGTTCGCGGCGCGCGCGCGGTGGCACCGGACGGATTCATCATCGCAAGCGGCGGTATTCGCGATGGCCTCGATACCGCAAAAGCTATTGCGCTCGGTGCCGATATGGTCGGGATCGCCGGACCGTTCTTGCGCGCGGCGTCGCAAGGCTACGAGCAGGTGCAGGATCTCGCCCGCGAGATCGTCGAGGTTTTGCGCGTAGCTATGTTCGCGCTTGCCGTTCGTTCGGTCGACGAACTCAAAGAGACCGACCTGCTGGTACCGTCGTGACCGTTAGCCTGAGCGCGGCAGACGCCTATTGCCGCGAACTCACCAAACGGCACTACGAAAACTTCATCGTCGCGTCGGGTCTGGTGAGCGCCGGCACGCGCCTCGATCTCGCGCGCATCTATGCGTTCTGTCGTACGACCGACGATTTGGGCGACGAAAGCGGTTCGCCCGATGAAGCGCTCGAGCGGCTCGACCGCTGGCGCGCGGATCTGCACGCGATGTTCGCCGGCAAGTTGCCGGTGCATCCGGTGCTGCTCGCATTGCGCGAGACCGTGGCGCGCACGGCGATGACGCCGGAACCATTCTTTGCGCTCATCGAGGCCAATCGGCTGGATCAGCGGGTGACCGCGTACGAAACGTGGCCGCAACTGGACGCCTACTGCCGGCTGTCGGCGGCCCCGGTCGGACGCATGGTGTTGGCGGTTTTCGGCGTGGGCGGCGTGGATGCGCAGATGCTTTCCGACGACGTCTGCATCGGATTGCAGCTTGCCAATCACGCGCAGGACGTCAAGCGCGACGGAGCGATCGGACGCCGCTACATCCTCGGCGAGGACCTGGCGAATTCCGACACGCCGGCGGCGGTGGCAAAACTGGTGGAACGGGCACGGCGATTGCTCGATTCCGGCCGCGCGCTGGAAACGATGGTTCCGCTCGCGTTGCGTATGCAACTTGCCCTATATCGATTGGGCGGGCTGGGGATCTGCGATGCCATCGAGCGCATCGGATTTCGCACCGACGTGCAGCGACCCGTCGTTACCGGCCGTGACAAGATTTCGATCCTGATCCGCGCTATTGGCGGATCGCTGCGCTCCGGTAGAAGCGGGAGATATGTCGGCAGTACTTAGTCTCGCGGATGCCGAGCGGTATTGCCACGACATGGCGCGTCGCGAAGCGAAAAATTTTTACTGGGGGTTCATCTCGCTTCCCAAGGAGCAGCGCAACGCGATCTACGCGCTCTACGATTTTGCGCGTCAGGTCGATGACGAAGCAGATGCCGTCGCGCATCCGCCCGACTTGCCTCTCCGCTTGCAGCGCCACCGCGAACGGATCGCCAAGTGCGTGCGCGGCGAATATGCCGACGACGATGCGGTGATGCAAGTGCTCGCGGTAGCCGTGGCGCGGTTTGCAATACCCGAGCGCGAGCTGCAGATGCTCATCGACGGCGTCGAGATGGACGGATCCAAGGTTCGGTACGCAAGTTGGGACGAGTTGCGGTCGTACTGTAACTTGGTAGCGTCCGTGGTCGGCCGCATGTGCGTACGCATTTTTGGCTTCAACGACGACGCCGCGCTCGAGCGTGCCGATGATCTGGGCATCGCGCTGCAGCTCACCAATATCCTGCGCGACGTGCGCGAAGACGTCGGCCTCGGCCGCATCTATCTGCCACAGGACGATTTGCGGCGCTTTGAGATTTCGGAAGCGGATCTCGTTGACGGGCGGCCCGCGCCGCAATGGGAAGCGATGGTGGGCTTTGAGGCTGCGCGAGCGCGCGAGTATTTTGCACAGGGGTACGAGGTGTTGAACTACATCGATCGGCGGCCGGCCGCGTGCGTGCGAACGATGGCCGGCATTTACGAACGCATTCTTGAAAAGATCGAGCGCGATCCGTCCTTGCCGCTCCGTGCGCGTGCCGGCTTGTCGCGCACCGAGAAAATCGGCGCGATGGTGCGGGCGTGGTTAGGACTATAGCCGTTGTAGGAGCCGGGCTTTCGGGTCTTAGCGCGGCGCTCGAGCTGCAAGAGCGCGGTTACGACGTGGAGATCTTCGAACGCTCGCGCCTGCTCGGCGGCCGTGCCACCTCGTTTGAAGTCGGCGGTCGCGAAATCGACAACGGTCAGCACGTGTTCTTGCACTGTTGCGACCATTTCATCGGCTTCGTCGAGCGCGTCGGCATGGCTCACGCGCTGCGCGAACAGCCGCACTTCGAGGCACTTGTCCTGGCGCGCGACGGAACGCGCAGCCGGTTACGCGCCGCGCCGCTGCCGGCACCGCTTCATTTGCTCGCGTCCTTTGCCGGCTATGCGCATCTGGACGTTGGCGGGCGGCTTCGCGTGGCGCGTGCGCTCGCAAGCGCTGCGCTTACGCGTCGCACCGATCCGCACCTTACCTTCGCGCAATGGCTGGAGCGCAACGGTCAGGACGATGCGACGCGGCGCGCGTTTTGGGATCCGTTTTTCATACCGGCGCTCAACGCGTCGTTCGATCGCGTGAGCGCGGCCGATGCGCTCTTCGTGATCTCGACCGCGTTTCTGCGCGATGCTTCGGCGGCGCGCTTCGGCTTTTCGACCGTGCCGCTTGCGCACGTTGCCGCGGCCGCCGCGCGGCAAATCGGCACGGTGCATCTTTCGACCGCCGTGCTGGGGATGGAGATGGACGATCGGGGCGTTGAATTGCGTCTGCCCGACGACCGCCGCGCGCGTTTCGACGGCGTGGTGCTCGCAGTGTCGCCGCGCGCGACGGCGAAGCTTCTCGAGAGACCGCAGCAGTTCGGGGTCGACGCGCTCGAGACGTACGATCCCTATCCGATCGTCGACGTACACCTGTGGCACGATCGAGGCGCGCTTGGATTCGATTTTGCCGCCGTGCTCGATTCGCCGCTGCAATGGATTTTCGAAAAGGACGAGGGCTACGTGTGCTGCAGCATTAGCGCCGCCGGTGACGTATTGACCGTACCGACCGCGGAGTTGGAGCGGCTGGCGTGGCAAGAACTCTGCGCGTTCATTCCTGCGTTGCAAGACGGGAAGGTCGTGCACGCCGCCGCGACGCGGAATCCGGAAGCAACCTATCTGCCGCGGCCGGGCGCGCCGCGCACCCGCCAGCGAACGTCGTCGCCGCGCGTCGCAATCGCCGGTTCGTGGACCGACACCGGCTGGCCGGATACCATGGAGGCCGCGGTTCGCAGCGGCGCGGCGGCGGCGGAGTGGATCGCGCATGGCTGATAACGCGCTCGAGCGCAGTATCGAGTGGCTGCTCGCGCGGCAAGCGCCGCAAGGGTGGTGGAGCGGCGAACTCGAGACCAATGTAACGATGACCGCCGAGCAGATCTTGCTCTACCGCTTTCTTGGGGTCGACCTCGCGCCGATCCGCGACGGGGCGATCCGGCACATGCTCGGATGCCAACGCGAGGACGGCTCGTGGGCGCTCTTCTTCGACGGGCCGGCCGATCTGAGCACGACGATCGAGGCCTACGTCGCGTTGAAAGTGCTGGGCTACGATATTGCGCACGACGAGATGCAACGTGCGCTGCGGGTCATTACCCGAATGGGCGGCCTCGCGCAAGCGCGCGTGTTTACCAAGATCTGGCTTGCGCTCTTTGGTGTGTATCCGTGGGACGGCATCCCGTCATTGCCGCCGGAGATGATCTACTTTCCGCGTTGGATGCCGTTTAACGTCTACGATTTTGCGTGTTGGGCGCGCGGCACGGTCGCGCCGCTGACCATCGTGGTCTCGAAGCGGCCGGTGCGTCCGCTCGGGGTCGACGTCGGCGAAGTGATCGTTCCCGGAACGCAGGCGGCCATGCACCATGTCCCCGGTTCGGGCTGGATGTGGTGGCTCGACGGCGTGCTGAAGTTCTACGATCGTTTCGCGGACAATCCGCTGCGCGCGGCGGCGATGCGCAAGATGACCGCGTGGATCGTCGCGCGTCAGGAAGCCGACGGCAGTTGGGGCGGCATTCAGCCGCCGTGGGTCTATTCGCTGATCGCGCTCGATCTAATGGGCTATGGTCTCGATCATCCGATCGTGCGCACGGGGCTCGGGGGCTTCGATCGTTTCATCATCGATGATGCCGAGGGCTGGCGCGTGCAAGCCTGTATGTCGCCGGTCTGGGATACCGCCTGGGCGCTTCGCGCACTCGCGCTCGCGGGCTTTACGCACGATCATCCGGCGATGCAGCGCGCGGTGCAGTGGTTGCTCCGCGAGCAGATTCCAAACGACGCGCCCGGCGATTGGCGCGAGCGCTCCGATTTCCGCGCGGGCAACGGCTGGGCGTTCGAGTTCGACAACGACGCCTATCCCGACATCGATGATACCGCGGTCGTGATCTTGGCGTTGATCGACGCCGGCGAGCCCGCGAGCGTGCGCGAAGCGATTGCAAGCGGCACGGCGTGGACGCTTGCGATGCGCTCGCGCAACGGCGGGTGGGCAGCCTTCGACAAGGACAACACGCGCGAGTTGCTCTACCGCATGCCTTTTGCCGATTTCGGCGCGCTCATCGATCCGCCGACCGAAGACGTGACCGCGCACGTCGGCGAGCTACTGGCGTTTTTGGGCCGCGACATCGGCGACAGCGACGTCGCGAGCGCGGTGAGGTATCTGCGCGCGACGCAACGCCATGACGGCTCCTGGTGGGGCCGCTGGGGCGTGAACTTCATCTACGGCACCTGGTGCGCAATCTCGGCGCTCGGCGCGCAGCGGACCGGCCACGATATGATCGAACGCGGGGCCGCCTGGTTGATTGCGAACCAGAATGCCGATGGCGGCTGGGGTGAAACCTGCCATTCCTACGTCGACGAATCGTTTGCCGGCGTGGGGCGGAGCACGGCCTCACAAACCGCGTGGGCGGTCAATGCGCTGCAAATCGCCGGCCTGAGCAACCATGCGGCGACGCAACGCGGTCTTGCGTTTCTCAAGGAGACTCAAACGGTCGATGGAACCTGGGAAGAGCCCTACTTCACCGGGACCGGGTTCCCCCGGGATTTCTACCTCAACTACCATCTATATCGCCACGTTTTCCCCATGATGGCGCTGGCGACCGAGAAGCGAGATTCGATTGAGTTCGTTACAAGAGAAACTGACGGTCGGGAGCTACATCTTCGGTAAGAAGGTGCGGGGCGAAAAGAAGTACCCCCTGGTGCTCGAGCTGGAACCCCTCCTGCAGTGCAACCTGGCGTGCGCCGGGTGCGGCAAGATCCAACATCCGACCGACATTCTGCGCAAGCGTCTAAGCATCGAGGATTGCATCGCCGCGGTGGAAGAATGTGGCGCGCCTTGCGTGTCGATCGCCGGCGGCGAGCCGCTGATCCACGATCAGATGCCGCAAATCGTCGAGGAATTGATCAAGCGCAAGAAGTTTGTCTTTCTGTGCACCAACGCGCTGCTGCTCGAGAAGAAGATCGATCAGTTCAAGCCGTCGCCCTATTTTTCGTGGATGATCCATCTCGACGGCCTCAAGAAGGAGCACGACGAGTCGGTCTGCCGCGAAGGCGTCTTCGAGAAAGCCATCGCGGCGATCAAGGTGGCGAAAGTCAAGGGCTTCAAGGTCATCACCAACACCACGTTCTTCGATCGCGACGATGCGAAGTCGATACGTGCGGTGCTGGACTATCTCAACAACGATCTCAAAGTCGACATGATGCAGATCTCGCCCGGCTATGCCTACGAGAAGGCGCCGGATCAGGAGGGTTTCCTGGGCGTCGAGCGCACGCGCGAGATTTTCCGTGAAGCCTTCGCCGGCGACAAACGCAAGGAGTGGCGCCTCAATCATAGTCCACTCTACTTAGACTTTCTCGAAGGCAAGGTCGACTTCGAGTGCACGCCGTGGGGCATTCCGTGCTACACGGTCTTTGGCTGGCAGCGCCCCTGCTATCTGATGAGTGATGCACCGTACGCAAAAACGTACAAGGAGCTGATCGAGGAAACGGACTGGGAGAAGTATGGCCGCGGCAAGCATCCCAGCTGCAATAACTGCATGGCGCACTGCGGCTACGAACCGACGGCGGTGATCCGCACTACGGGTTCGATCAAGGAATCGATTCGCGCGGCGCTTGGCACCAGCTGAGATGGTTCCGCCGTCCTTCGGCCGGCCGCACATCGTGTGCTCGGAACCTTCACCCGCATCGTGCGGGATCTAGTCTTCTTAACCGGCGGATCGGGCTTTGTTGGAGCGCACGTTCTACGTGCGCTTCTTGCTACCGGCTACCGCGTGCGGGCGCTGGCGCGCGGACCGATGGCACCGCTCGACGGCTGCGAGATCGTCAGCGGCGATCTGAGCCGCTCCGGAACGCTCGCGCACGCGCTCAATGGTTGCCGTTATCTGGTGCACTGCGCCGCACAGTACTCATTCGGCCCACGCGACCGTGAAGCGATCCGTCGTACCAACGTGCTGGGGACCGAGGGGCTTTTTGCGGCTGCGGATCTCGCCGGCGTCGAACGCGCGGTGTTGACCTCCAGCTCCGCGACACTCGGCGGCGAAATGCACGTGTTTACCTCCGGCGATCTCGACTACCACGGCTCCAAGATCGTCCAAGAGCGGGCCGCGTTTGCCAGCCGGCTACCCACCGTCGCGGTGCTGCCGACGGCACCGGTGGGCCCGGGCGATTGGAAGCCGACGCCGACCGGCGCGATGATCGTGGACTTTATGCGCGGCAAGATGATTGCGCGGCCGCCCGCAACCGGCGGCATCAACCTGGTCGACGTCGAGCAAGTCGCGCAAGCGCACGTCGCTGCGCTCGAACGCGGTGCGATCGGTGAGCGCTATGTGATCGGCGGCGAAAACTTCACCTTCGATGCCCTGTGGGATCTCCTGGCGGAGCTGACCGGCCGCGCGGCGCCGCGCGTGCGCGCGCCGGTCGCGCTCATGTACGCGGCAGCCTGGGTTGACGAAGCGCGTTGCCGGCTGACCGGCGCAACACCGTTCGTTCCACTCGAAGGCGTGCGGATGTCGCAACGGCAGATGTTCGTCGATTCCGCCCCTGCCGCAGATGCGCTGGGCGTCGCGGTGCGGCCGATCTTCGATGCGCTCGTTCGTGCAATCGTCTGGTATCGGGACCATGGCTACGCCGCCTGAATCGCCCGCAATCGTCGCTGCGACTAGCCTCGAAGCGCGGGCGGTGCGACGGCACGCGCCCCAAGCACGCGTCATCGAGTCTGGCATCGGACTCTGTAGGCTGCACGCGCCCGCACTCGGACGCATCGCGATCAGTTGCGGACTCGCCGGCGGATTGCGCGCCGATCTGCCCACCGGGACGATTGTCATTCCGTCGTCGGTCGGCACGGTCGACGGTGTGTCGATCACCTGCGACCCGGATTGGACGCTGCGTTTGCGCCGCGCCGCGCGAGAGCTTGGCTGCATCGCGGTCGATGCACCGTTGTTGACGAGCGCCACGCTGATCACCGGCGCCGAGCGCGCGACCTGGGCGTCGCGCGGCTTCGTGGCTGTGGACATGGAGAGCGGGCATTTGCTCGTGGATTTGCTGGCGGTCGTCCGCGTGATCCTCGACACGCCCAAGAACGAACTTTCCGCCGATTGGATCAATCCGGCGCGAGCGATTCTTAATCCGCGCAACTGGCGCGAAGCACGATGGCTTTCGCGCGAAGCGCCCAAGTGCGCCGATCTCGCCGGACGCGTGATCGCGGCCGCGTTACGTCGCGGCTAAGCCCTCGAGCGTTTCGGCGTGGAAGTTTGCCTGGTAGGCGATCATATCTTCAGTGCGCGGAAACTGGGGATGCTTGCGCCCCATTTGCCGCAGATTTTCGAGCACGCGTCGCACGGCGATCGCCGGCTGGTCGCGTAGCTCCGGCACGACGAACGCCGCCGGCGGCAGCGCCGCAAGCTGGTCGTGCACGGCCTGCACTACGTCGGCTTCGCTTGCGTTCGGGTGTTCGGTGAGATAGGTGCAGACCAGTGCGCTGGTGGTGATCGGGCGCGCCGCTTTCAATTGGAGATCGAGCGCGATGCCCTTGCGAGCCGGCGCGACGCGATACAGCATGGTAAGGCGCTTGGCGTCGTAGGGGTCGTAGCTGACCGCGGTGAGCCAGACGGTGGCGAGCGGAGCGAGGTGCGCCAGGATCCCGCGCAGGGGACGCATCTTGCCGTCGCCGCTATAAAAGCCCTCGGGCGTGAGAAAGATCGTTCCGCCCGCGCGCTGCAAGTCTTCGAAATGTGCGATGTCGGCATCGAGCTGCGTGCGCGTGGCGCGCATCACGGCGTCGCGATATGGCTCGAGCACATCGGGGATGCGCACGTACGAACGCGCGAAGGCGAAATGGCGCGCGGTGAGGAGGTCGCTGAGGGTGCGTACGCCCGACGGAAGCGCGACGAGCGCGCGCTCGCGCAAGACGCTCTCGACCGGAAGGTCGCCGTGCAAGCCGATCAACGTATACGCGATGCTCGCATAGGGGCGCGTTTGGAGCTCATTCTCGATCGGCTGCATGCCGATCGAACCGAAGAGCCAGCCGAAATTTGCTTCGCGAGCGACACGTAACCAGGGGATCCGCTCGGCAAAGAAACCCGGTTCCCACATGCGTCGCGACGAAACCGTGAAGATAGGATCGCGCCAGGCAAGCGTCCGCAGTCCAAGGTCCGCGACGATGACCGGTGATTCGAGTTCGTGTTGATGATTCGCCACGATCAGCGTCGGCCCGCGACGGCGCGGCAGCGCGCCCCACGAGCGAATGCGAAATGCGATGCGGTAATAGCTTGCGACGCTCACGTACGCCATCCAGCGCATCGGTTGGAGATACCACGGCGAGACGGTGTGGATTACGTTACGTGGCATGAAGCTTTCCGTTTCCGCGTACCGCGAGAACCGATGCGGAGCCCACGGCGAAGGCGAGGGCGGCCAGGGCGAAAAGCGCGCGATAGCCGTTGATCGACCCGTTGAAGTAACGAATCATCATTGCGCCGACGAGCGGCGCGATGATCGCGGGCACGTGCGTGGCCATGCCCCAGATGCCGAGATCGCGGGCGACGTCGCGCATTGCGGGCATCGCGTCGAGCGCGAGCGCCCAGCCGTTCGAGAGCACGCCGCCGTAGCCGATGCCGAAGAGCAGCGCGTAGACGAAGATCGACGCATCGTGCGGCGCGATGGCGTAGCCCAAAGCGGCGATGGTCATTGGGATGCCGCACAGCGCGACGATGATCTTGCGGTGCGGGCGGATACGATCGGAGAGGATGCCGAGCACGATGCTCGAGGCCACCGCACCGATGAGGCCTGCAATGCCGGTGAGGCCGGTGCCGCGCGAGGGATCCGCGGCGTGGAGCACGTCGCGGAAGAAGTACAGCACGAACGTCCCGAGCAGGGTGAGTCCGAAGACGATACACGCGCGCCCGATGAAGACGACGATGAAATCGTGCCAATCGCGAATGTGCGCGTGATCGTCGACGTCGTGTTCGCGCGGCGCAAGTCCGCGCAGCGAGATCGCGCTCACGGCTACCAAGCCTGCGCAGGTCATAAACACGATTTTTGGATCAAACAGGCCGCCGAGCGTCAGGCCGAAGACGGTGCCGAGCAGCGTGAATGCACCGCGGATGCCCGAGGCAATGCCCCACGACGCGCGTGCCACGGCGTCGGGCAGCAGCGCCTGATAGGCCGTCGTGCTGACCGCTTGGCCGACGGTCGCCACAAGAATCGCTTCGTAGAAATGTGCGACCGAGTTCGCGTCGGCCGCAAAGATCAAGCCAATCACGTTGAGCACGGCGCCGGCCAACGCCAGCGCCTGGCGCGGCGTACCCCCGCCAAGCAGCCTATCGGAGAGTGCACCGATCGGCCACGGAAGGAAGACGTTGACGACGTTGATCAGACTTGCAAGCAGCGCATAGGTCGCAACGTGGCTGACAGGCGCGAGATGCACCAGCGCCGCGGGAATCGCAATTGCCAGCAGCGCCGCTTCCTGCAGTGAAAGCGGAAGCCAGTAGACGTTGACGAGGATCAGGGTGCCGAGATCGGCATTCTTCGCGACACGGATCACGCGGCGAAAAGTACCGAGAGCATCGAGACCGAGCCGCCGTCGATCCCTTCAACCGGAAAGCTCACGCGATCGCGGTCGTCCGAAGCACCCATCGCATAGAGCAACGGAAGGTAGTGGTCGGGGGTCGGCGCGGAGAGCCGCGCGTCTTCGCCGAGCGATTCATATTCGATGAGCGGGTCGAACTCGCGCGCGAGCAGCAGTTCACGTGCTCGCGTCTCAAAGCGCTCTGCCCAGTCGAAGGGCTCCGCCGGATGACGACCCCACGCAAAGGCGTGTAAGTTGTGCACGATGTTGCCGCTGGCCACGATCATCACACCTTCATCGCGCAGCGGCCGCAGCAACGTGCCGATCTCGAAATGGAGCGCCGGCTCGAGCGTTTCGTCGATGCTCAACTGCACGACCGGCACGTCAGCTTTGGGATAGGCGTGAGCGAGCACCGACCACGTGCCGTGGTCGAGGCCCCAATGTTCGTCGCCCCTCGCGTTGTAGAATGCCAGCAACTCAGTCACACGCCCCGCAAGGGCGCGATCGCCCGGCGCCGGATACTGCAGGTTGTACAGCTCGCTTGGAAAGCCGCCGAAGTCGTGGATCGTGCGCGGATGGTCGTTCGCCGTGACGAGCGTCGCCGGGACGTACCAGTGCGCCGAGATTGCAAGGATGGCGCGCGGATGCGGCAATTCGGCGCCGAGCCGTCGCCAAGCTGCCGCATACGGATTGTTATCGAGGGCATTCATCGGGTTGCCGTGTCCGAAGAATACAACCGGTAGACGCGAGGACATTCCGCGCCCTTCTACAGAGACGGCGGGAAACCACTTGGCAGGCGGCGTCTCACCTGCACTGACCCAGGGAATCAGCTACTTTCAAAGCATATTCCTAAGACCTATGTCGTCACGCGATGTGCTTCAGACGCAGTCAGATGAGCGCCGCCCGTTTCTGGTAGTTACCGGGTCCTCGGCCGGTGGTATCGACGCTTTGACCTCATTCGTTTCGCATCTTCCCGAGGGATTCAACATCCCTATCGTCGTCGCGCAGCACCTCGCGCCGCAACATCACAGTCACCTCGCAGAGATTCTCGCGCAACGCACCTCGTTGCGGATTCAAACGATCGCCGACGACGCGGACGTCGAGCCCGGCGTCATCTACGTCGTACCGCCGAATCACGACGTGGAGGTCATCGATTCCGTCGCGACCACGCGTTTACAACTCAATGCGGGTCCCAAGCCATCGGTCGATCGGCTTTTTCAATCGGCCGCGGCCCTGTACGGCGACCGGTTGATTGCGATCATTCTTTCGGGGCTTGGCTCCGATGGCGCGCGTGGGGCGCGCGCGGTAAAGAAGGCCGGCGGGACAATCATCGTTCAGGACGCCCAAAGCGCGGGTTATGCGTCGATGCCGCTTTCTATTCCGACCATGCTCGTCGACCTGGTTGCGCCTCCCGAGGCGATGGGCCAGCTGGTCCTTGACCTCGTCGGATCGTCAGACGTTCCCGCAGGTGCCGGCGATCGAAACATGCTGCGCGCGTTGTTGGTTCAACTTCGCGAACGCAGCGGCATCGATTTCTCCCAGTACAAGACGCCGACGATCATGCGCCGTCTCTCACGCTTGATGGTTTCAAACGGCGTCAACTCGATCGGCGAATACGTCGACCATCTTCATCGCAACCCGGATGGTTATCAACGGCTGGTCAACGCCTTTCTCATTAAAGTGACCGATTTTTTTCGCGACACGGCGCTGTTCGATGCACTACGCGATCAGATCTTACCAAAATTAATGCTCGCTGCCCGCGAAGAGGGGCGGCCGTTGCGTATCTGGTCGGCGGGCACCTCGACCGGCGAGGAAGCCTATTCGATCGCCATTTTGTGTGCCGAATTGGCCCGCGATGAAAAGCTGGCCGTCGAGGTGCGCGTCTTCGCAACCGATGTTGACGAGCAAGCCATCGCCGTAGCAAGACGCGGCGTCTACTCAGCCGACTCACTTCGCGAGCTACCCGAAGAGCTCGTTGCACGATACTTTACCGCGCACGACGATCGGTTCGAGGTTTCCAAGTACATTCGCAATATGACGGTGTTCGGACAGCACGACCTCGGGCAACGTGCCCCGTTTCCCCGAATCGACCTCGTGCTTTGCCGCAACGTGCTTATCTACTTTACGAAGGAACTGCAGGCGCGCGCGCTGCAACTGTTCG
Organism: Vulcanimicrobiota bacterium; assembly: GCA_963837195.1. Classification (GTDB taxonomy): domain Bacteria; phylum Vulcanimicrobiota; class Vulcanimicrobiia; order Vulcanimicrobiales; family Vulcanimicrobiaceae; genus Aquilonibacter. Next base: position 770,951 of record CAWIMO010000006.1, on the reverse strand, counting down.
CCTTCGCCTTGCGCCACGGTGGGTATCTCGTATTGGGGAAGGCTGAATCCACAACGCCGCTGCCCAACCTCTTCAAGCCGCTCAACTCGGGCTTGAAAATCTTCGAGCGCGATGGCGAGCGCGTGCTGCTTCCGCCGTCGCGCCTGAAGGATACCGTCAGCACGAACCCGCCGGCATTCCTTGCCGGCGCTTCACGGGAGGTTCGATCCATGTACAACGGAAGCGAGCTGCTGCGTGCACCGTCGCTCGACGTTATGACGACGTACGTGAACGCATCGGTGGTCGGCGTGGTCATCGTCGACCGTGACTACGATGTCATCGCGATAAATTCGGCGGCGCGCTCGATGCTGCAGATTCATGGTATCGGGATCGGCAGCGATCTCATTCATCTGTTGCCTGCCACCGGCATGAAACTGCGTAGCATGATCGATGCTACGCTTTTGGGCGAGAGCGTCGATCCTGCCGTTCTATTGGTGAAGGATCCAGTGACGGGAATCGACCGTTGGTTGCAGGTGCACTGCTCGACGCAGCGAGTACCGTCCGCGCACGGCAATACCGTCGGCATCGTTATCGTTGACGTCACGCGCTACGAGCGCAAACTTGTAGACATCGAGAGCGAGGAACGACGCTTGCGCAGCGAGATGGAGGGCCAGGTATCCCGCGCCGAAGAGCTCTCGTCGCGCATCAAGACGCTCCTTTCGGCCAACGAAGAACTCACGGCCACCAACGGTGAGCTGCGCACGTACAACGAGCAGCTCCTGATTAACGCCGAGGAGGCGGCCTCGTCGAATGAAGAGATTGAGACGCTCAATGAAGAGATGCAGGCAACGAACGAAGAGCTCGAAACGCTCAACGAAGAACTGCAAGCAACGGTGGAGGAACTCAATACCACTAACGATGAGCTCGAAGCGCGCAGCAGCGAGTTGGAGCAAACCGGTGCCAGCAACGTGACCGAGATGACCGAACTGGAGCGCCGTCAGGCGGCGCTGGCTTTGGCCCTCGAGGATCTGGCGCCCTCATCCGCGGTCGTCGATACTCACGGGGAGGTCTGCTTCATCGCTCCGGCTTTTGCAGAGTTGGCCAGCAAGGCTACGACGGCGAGGGATGGGTGGTCGCACGAGCCGTCAACGGTCGTCCTTTCCAACGGAAAACGCTACGCGACGAACATCCGCCGGCTCGGCGATGGTTTAAGGCTGATCACTTTCGAACCAACGAGCTAACGACCGTGTGAAACGCGACCATTAGGGGAAGCCTGTTAAAGAATCCCCGCCCCGGGGTAGGTAACTTTGTTTGCACGCTACGCCTATTTCATCGACCACGCACCGGCTGCCGCCCTCTTGTGGACGGCCCGGCGCGGTTTCACGTATCAAAATTCACGGGCGGGTGAGTGGAGCAGCGATCTAGCCCAGGCTGACCTGCTAGAAGACGCGGCCATCGGCGTTGCGCAGAACGGCCGGGCCGAGCTATACGCAGCGGCAGGCGCAACGTTCCTGATGCTACCGCTAATCGACGGGGACGAGCGTGTTGCGCACGTGCTGGCCATCGCCGGCTACGATCTCGCGGACGCCCCGATGCTCTTGCACGAGCTCCACGGCGGCGCGCGACACTTTTCGCAGATTATCCACGTGCTCTCGCAAATCGTGCTGACCGCACGGTCCGACGGAGAGATCGACTACGCGAGCCGGCGTTGGTTCGAAGTGATGGGCGGATCGCTCAATGAACCGTCGATCGACCAAAGCGTACGTCGAGCAGCGGGGGGCTCACCGCCAACTGTTCGAGCGTCAGTGGATGAACGGGGTCAGCAACGGCGTTCCCTTTTCCTTTGAGATTCCGATGGAGACGAGCGGCGGCGTGCGCTGGTATGAATTTCGCGCGGTGCCGTCGCAGGAGCGTTCGCACCTGCTCAAGTGGATCGTAACGCTGGACGACATACACGAACGCGTTGTCGGCCGGTATGAGATCGCCGCCGCGCACCGGCGGCTCGAAGTGCTGGCCGAAGTCGGCGCGATTCTGCTGGATGCGTCGCTGAGCGCAGAGGAGATCGTGCGCCGCTCGCTCGCCGCGGCAAGCGGTGCGCTCAACGAGATCTGGATCGCGTCGTTTGAAATGGACGGACGCCGTGTTGCCGTGGTACATCCAAGCGAGGCGCGAATGTTCGAACGCGCGATCGACGGAATCGCGGAGGCATCGGGCACGACGGCGGTCATGCGCGCGTGGAACGCCGAAGACCCGCGGCCGGTTCTGCGCGCGCCGCTGCGGTTAGGCAGCGCCGGGGATCACGGCTTAGCGCTCGTCGGAGCGCCGGGGCGTGAGCCCTTCGAGGCGCCGGACATCAATTTTTTCACCGAAGTCGCTTTTCGCATCAGCGTCGCGCTTCGCAACCTCATCGCGTATAACCGCGAATCGAGAATCGCGCGTGTACTGCAAACCGCGATGCTGCCCGTCGCGCTGCCGCAGCCGCCCGGCGTTTCCTTTGACGTTACGTATCGTGCGGCCGAGACCGAGACACTCGTCGGGGGCGATTGGTACGACGCCTTCGATCTGTACGATGGGCGTGTCGCGATATCGATCGGCGACGTGGCGGGTCATGGGCTCGACGCGTCGGTCGTCATGGGGCACGTGCGCGAGATGGTACGCGTTGCCGCGATGCAGGGACTTTCACCGGGCGAAGTGCTCGAAGAAACCAACCGTGCCATTGTGGCGGCCAACCACGGTCTCGCAACCGCGTTTCTGGGCTATCTCGACCCGATGACGCTCCGGCTCGAGTACGCATCGGCCGGCCACCTTCCGCCGTTACTCGTGGACGCTAACGGTTCCATCGATGAGTTGGACCCCGGGGACATCATTCTTGGAGCGCTTTACGAATCGGTCTATCAAACGAAAGTGCATGAGGTCGGCGAAGAGGCTGCGCTCGTGCTTTATACCGACGGTCTGGTCGAATACGATCATGACGCGTTCGCGGGCGAATTGCGCTTTCGTGAGGTTTTGGCCGACTGGGGTCGCAACGGGTTTAGCGCCAGTGCAGGCGAGGTCTCCGACCGCGCGCTCGCCGGCGCACGTGTGCGGGATGACGTCGCTGTGCTGGTGGTACGTACGACGCCGCTGACGCATATCGATGCACGCCTTCCGGGCAAGATCCCGAGCTCGCGTCGCGCCCGAACGGCGATCGGCCGCGTGCTCGCAGGTGCATCGCTCGGCGAGCGGGGCAATGACTTTCTGCTCGCGATGTGCGAAGCCGTCAACAACGCTATCGAACACGGCTCGCGCTCGGAACGCGATATGGTGCGCTTTTGCGTGGAATGTGACGAGAACGGCGGGGCCGTCGGCGTCGTAGAAAGCCGCGGTGAGTGGAAGGAGCATACACCCAATCTCGATCGCGGACGCGGCCTCGTGCTGATGAAAGGGTTGGTCGATCGCGTTGCGGTCAACACCGGTCGGCAGGGCACGACCGTACGAATCTTTCTCAATGCCGCTTCGAGCCGGGAGACCGCCTCTCTCGCCTAAGCGTAATGTCGCGATTTGCGCTCGAACACCCGCAACCAGATGCCGGCGATCGATCCGCCGTTGTCGATCGCACAGGCGGCAGTGGGGGACACGATCGCGCCCTCATAGCGCGTGACCAGTGCGACGCCGGATCATTCGCCTCCACGTGATTCCGCGGCGAGGAAGCCGTTGACTTGGTGCTCCCATTCGCTCTCGGCTTGCTTGTCGTGCTCGGCAAGTTCGAGAACGTGCGCATTCGCATCCGCGGTCAAGGCCGTGCGATCGTAGGTGACCGTGACCCGAGTGGCGCGTAGATCGGGACGCATTCCGATCGTGATGAGCGTAGCGAGCGCCTGCGGCACGACGTAAACGTATTGGACGTCGCCGTTTTGCAGATCGAAGCGCGTATTGATCCAAACTGCTCGGGTGTGCCCATGGGCAACGGTGAAAACCATCCCCGATCGGTCGCCGTCCCCGGTCGGCCACAGGACGTTTGGCTCCCAACCGGGAGCCCAAACACGCTCCCCACGTGCACCAAAGAGCGGTGCGACCGTCGCCATCGATCCTTTCGCAAGGAACGAGAAGGTAACGCTGGTATGAACGACGCCGGCGGCGCGTTGCGCGTCATGCCGCAGGGAGTGCAGGTGCTCCATAAACGCCGGCATCATGACGACGCCGCCTCCGAGACAAGCGCCGAGCGCAAGCAAGAGCCAGGGCTTCATCGGACGCTCTTGCGCAATGTGTGACTATCGTCGGCGCGCAGCGACAGACGGTACAGCTTTCGCAGCTCCTCAATTTGTCGAAGCGTCTCCTTTGAAAACGGGGCTTTGCCTTCGAGTGCATGCAAGACGATGCCCTCGATCAATTCGCCCAGCGACATGTCTCGGAGCTCGGCCAGACCCTTGAGGACCTTCAGCAGATGCTTCTCGATCCGAACGCCTGTCTGCACGCGTTCGACCTCTTTGGCTTTCGGTTTCGCGGTTGGCATAGACCGGTACCATGGTACATAAATACCAAGCTATGCGTCAAGTGGGCTATCTCGGCCGGCCTCGGCAATTATGTGGAATTGACACGAACCTTGGGATTCGGCTTGTCTCAGCCGCCTTGCGGCGTCACGCTCAGGAGGCTAATGCGTCGCGGATCCGCAATCACCTCAAATTGCACGATCCGTTTCTCCGCGATGCTCAAGACGATCGCGAGCTGGACATCGGCGCCTGTGAAAATGACGATCCCGGGTGCTCCGTCGATGTAAAAAACATAAGCGCGCGAGGCGATAGCACGGAACCGGAGCGTCTCTTCAATAACGGCGCTCACGCCTTGGATGTTCGCGGGGGCGCCGGTTGGGAGCACGTGCGCATCGGCCAAACGGATGACGTTCGGATCCAGCAGCGCCACGAGGCGATCCGTGTTCCCGTCTTGTACCGCGCGCAGAAATTCTTGGACGACTTGCCGCGCAATGGCGTTATCTTCGGGTGAGATTACGACTCGCCGGCGCACGCGTTCACGTGCGCGACTGGCGAGCTTCTTCGCTGACGTGGGCGTCGTGTCGAGGATGCGTGCAACTTCATCAAATGGCACGGCAAAAGCATCGTGGAGCACTAAGGCGACCCGCTGCGGCGGCGTCAACTCTCCAAGAACGATCGTGAACGCGGTGGTCAACTCACTCGCTAGCAGCGCCGTCTGTTCCGGATCATTTGTGGATTCGCAGGAACCTCCGGCGAGTTCGGGCGCCTCTTGCAGGACGTCGCGACGCCGCCGCAAGAGATCGACGCAGAGTCGCGATGCGACCGTGGTTAACCAGGCAGGCGTATTTCGCACGCTGCGTCTGTCCGCGCGATCGAATCGGATCCACGTCTCCTGTACGACGTCCTCGGCATCCGCCTGCGACCCAAGTATCCGAAATGCGATGGAAAGCAAATGCCGGCGCTCCGATTCGAAGATTCGTAGGCGTTCGGGGCTGTTCGGTTCACCAGTCTGGTCGTGCAATCGGGGACCTCGTTAGGAGGCGAAGGGGATCCACCTGATGACGCACGGGAGCGGAAAAAGGCGACTCTGGCCGGTCACCTTTTTGGGGTTCGTACCGTCGGCCGAACATGAACGTTCTGTTTTTGGCCACAGGGGGCGCGACGGTACTGCTAAATGCCGGCGCGGCGATAGCCGATTTCGCCAAGGCGGACTTCGTCCTCAAGACTTCACGTGAAGTTGGTGTTCCGCGCAGGTGGATACCACTTCTCGGCGCCCTGAAGGGTGCGGGCGCGATAGGCCTGCTGCAGGGCTTGCTCGGCGTCCATCTTCTCGGCTCGGTCGCTGCCGCGGGGTTAGTCGCATTTTTCGTTGGTGCGATCGCTTTTCACGTCCGTGCGCACGTACTCTACAACCTTGCGTTTCCCGGATTCTTTCTTGCGCTGGCAGCGACATCGCTGGTGTTGTCGTTGAAGTGATCGCAGAAAGAACCCCACAATCGAGATCGATTCGAGCCACGTCCCTATGCTATCGCACCCGCCATGCACCAGACCGCCTAACGATCTTACGCTGCAGCGATGAACTCCACGCGAAAGAGGCGATCGACGTAGGTAAACATTTCGGGATCGATCGTCTGCAGGCGCAGCTTCGTCGCGCGCGGCCAATGTGATGCGGGGTCATTCGCCTCCACATACGCGCGGAGCGCCTCAGCAAAATATTCGTCGATCCCGGTTGCCGCATAGGGTGTGATGAAACTGCGCGCATCGATGAAGAGCCGGCGAAGGTGCGGATCGATGCCGGAGCGATAGACGCCGCCGCCAAGTGCGCAGTCAAGGGCGTGACCGAATTCGTGGGCAACGGTCATCGTGCTGCGCGAGCGCAAATACACCGTGCGCTCTTCAACGACAAACAGACCCGCCGGCGGCGCGGGCCATGCATCCACATCGATTCCCAACCGAGCGAGCGCCGGAGAGGCTTGCGCATACATCTCACCACGGTGCAGCGGCGCAACGCGGATGTGGCGGTCGCGCGCAAAGCCGAGCGCGCCGACGCCGAAGCGCGCAAGGGTCGTCGCAATGACACCCGCACCGATTGGACGATTTGCTACAATGAGGGCTCGGGCAAGGCTATAGCAGTCTCCCATGAGGGGAGAGTCTCGCTGTTCGCCGTTATCCGAAGATGGCCGGAGTGTGAAAAATGATGCAGGCAGTCGTTCTCAACGGCGTTCGGAACATCACTATCGAGCCTATCGAGGAGCCCACGCTAAAAGCCCCAACCGATGTGCTATTGCGCCTGACATCCACCGCGATCTGCGGGACCGACCTGCACATGTACGAAGGGCGCCTGGGCGGCGGCGAGCGGATGGTCATTGGTCACGAGCCGCTTGGGGTCGTCGAACGCGTCGGTGACGCCGTGGTCAACGTGCGCGTGGGTGATCGAGTGACGGTACCGACGCACATCTGTTGCGGGTTCTGCGCCAACTGCGTGCACGGCTATTCAGCCCAGTGTCTTACGAATAATCCCGGCAAAGCGGGCGGGGCCTACGGCTATCCGGGCATGGGCGGCTACACCGGTGCGCAGACCGAACTGCTGCGCGTGCCGTTCGGCGACGCGAATTGCGTGCGATTGCCGGGCGAGCCCGGCGACCGGTTTGAGGACGACTTCGTGCTGCTTGCCGATGCGCTGCCGACCGCCTATCACGCAACCGAACTCGCGAGCGTCCGCACCAACGACATCGTCGTCATTTACGGAGCCGGCGCCATCGGACTTCTGACGGCCATGTGCGCTTTTGTGCGCGGTGCGGCACAAGTGTTCGTGGTCGACGCGATCGGCTTTCAGGCGCGCGATCCCCATAACTACGCCGTCGAGCACCCCACGACGGTCATCGACGATCTGGCTCGCCTCATTGCGCCAAAGGGCCGCTTAGCCATTATCGGCGTCTTTCTCGACAGCGATCCGCACGCGCATAGCAACGAGGCGCGACGCGGGGAATACGTGATCCCGTGGGGTGTGTTGTTCAAGAAGGGCGTGACCATCGGTATGGGACGTGACGACGACGAGAACTACAACGACCACTTGCGGGACATGATCGTCGCGGGCCGCATCAAGCCGAGTACCATCGTTTGTCAAGTTCGACGCTCGTAGCGACGGTTACATCAAAGTCGTTCTTAAACCCTAAGCTCGGGCGGCGTCGATCGCTGCGGATGTGGCTTGAAGAAGATAGACGCAACAGGCGAGCAATGCAACGGAGCCCAGACCGAGCTTATCGGCGCTGACGCCGGCAGCGACCGGGCCGATGAGCTGGCCGAGGCCGACGGCTACCGTTACGAGCGCGATCGTCGCTGGAGCGCCGGCGGTTGTGCTGCGCGCACGAGCAAAGGCGGTCGCCGCTGCCGGCGTTGCACTGAGCCCAAGTCCCACGAGGATCGCGCTCGGGATTACGGCAAAGGGCGACACGAACGCCGCCGCACACCCGATCGCACTGGCGGTTCCGGCAAACGCCATCGCCCATCGGCCGATGGGACGATCCAGAATGCGTCCGATGGCGAGCGTGCCGGCGATGCTCGCGACCCCGTAAAGCGCCCACAACAATTCGACCGTGCCGTATGCGCGGGATATGCCGAATCGCGCATCAATCGATGCAACGATGAACGTTGCGTACGCGATGTACGCGAATCCAAATGCAAAATAAGAAATACACAAGAAGACGAAACGCTGCGGTTTGGAGCGTTGGGCTTGCGTGGCCGCCGACTGCGGTGCGTCCGATCGCCGGCTGGCCGTGATGCCGTAACCGATTCCGGCTGCTGCCGTCACGATGCCGGTTGCAAACGAGGCGATGCGCCAGTCCAACGTACCGCGCACGACCCAGGCTGCGCCGGTCGCCGAGAGCGCAAGCCCGAGTCCGATCCCGGCCCACATGATTGCGCTCGCGCCGCCGCGATGGCGCGGCTCGACGGCTTCGAGCGTTTGAACCGCGGCGGCGACCAGCGCAACACCGCTCGCGACGCCGAACACGGTGCGTGCGAGGCCGAAGACCAGCGCATCCGTGGCGAATCCCGAAATGATGAGGGCCACACCCGCGACAATGCTGCTCGCCATCACGCAGTCGCGGAAGCGCCGAATGCATAGCGGTGCAATAAGCGCGCCAACGAGATATCCGCCCAAACTTAAAGCGTTTATCGTACCGTAGAGCGTGTAGTTGCCGTGCAATGCGGTGCGAATCGCCGGAAGCGCAAGGCCGTAACCCAAACGTGCTACGCCGATTTGCATAGCAAACACTGCGCTCGACCATAGGACGAGCGCACGTGGAAAGCGAGTCGTCATTGCCAAGAAGCCTAGCATCGCGACATGATTCTTGTCGAGCGCAGAACATGCTTAGAACTTCCGCGACCTGCGTTCGTACGTGGCACGCTTTGAGCAAACGAGATGCGCGCCGGTCTTAGTCGAAGCAGGCGAAGGCTACTAAAAGTGAGCGGCGTACGCTTTCGGTAGCCCCTTGCAGGGTGCAGCCTTATTAGATTTAATAATGTTCTATCTAATATGAGTCCCAAGCCCGCTGCCCCAGCCGAAGAGGTCCTCCGAGGACCGATCAAGTCCAAGACCGTCTTTCCGGTCCTGGTGCTGCATTTGCTTTCGGAAGAGCCGGATCACGGTTCGGGGCTGATGGCCCGGATCGACGTGCTTTGCGCGGGTCTCCTCGCGGTGAATACCAACACCATTTATCCGCTGTTGCGACGGCTAGAGGAGCGCGGCTTCATTGTCGGGGAGTGGGAACATCCCACCAAACGCTCGCGTCGCTACTACCGCATCACCGATGCCGGCCGCGCGCGACTCGAACGCATCAAAACGGGCATGCTACCTTACCTCGATACGCTCGCGGGCTCCATCGCCCGCCTTCGCAACGAACTCTATAACGTCAGCGCCGCCTGATCGGCGGAGGAGAACACGACGAGCATGAGCACCTACCAAGCCCCATTGCGCGACATGCAATTCGTCCTGCGCGAGCTCGCAGGCGTCGATGAGGTCGCGAAGCTTCCCGGATTTGAGGATACGACCGACGTGTGGGAGTCGATTCTCGAGGAAGCCGGATCGTTTGCAACCGGTGTGCTCGATCCGCTCAATCGTGTCGCCGACAAAGAGGGCTGCACGTGGAACAACGGTGAGGTCACCACGCCGAAAGGCTTCAAAGAAGCGTACAAAAAGTTTGCCGACGCCGGCTGGATCGGTCTTCCGGTTCCCAGCGAGTACGGCGGTCAGGGCTTGCCCTCGCTCTTGCTCGGGCCGACGCTCGAGATGTGGAACGCCGCGAACATCGGCTTTGCCAACGGTCCGTTGCTCAATCAAGGGGCGATCGAAGCGATCGAACTGGTCGGTTCGCACGAGCAGAAGCAGAAGTGGATTCCGAATCTCGTTTCGGGCAAGTGGACCGGCACGATGAACCTCACCGAGCCGCAAGCCGGTTCGGATCTCGCCCAAGTGCGCACCAAAGCGGTGCCGGACGGCGACCATTACCTCCTCACCGGTGAGAAGATTTTCATCACCTTCGGTGAGCACGACATGGCCGAGAACATCGTGCACCTGGTGCTCGCGCGTCTTCCCGGCGCGCCCGAGGGCGTGAAGGGCATCTCGCTTTTCATCGTGCCCAAGGTCCTCGTCGATGACAGCGGCAAGCTCGGCGAACGTAATGACGTCGTCTGCGCCGGCATCGAGCACAAGCTCGGCATCAACGGCAACCCGACGTGCACGATGAAGTTCGGCGAGAAGGGCAAAGGCGCCATCGGTTATCTGGTCGGCGAAGCCAATCGCGGCCTCGAATATATGTTCATCATGATGAACGCCGCGCGATTCTCGGTCGGCGTGCAAGGCTACGCCGTGGCTGACCGCGCGTATCAGCACTCGCTCGAATACGCCAAGGAGCGCGTGCAGATGGCCGATTCGGCGACGCGTAGCAAGACGCCGGTGCGGATCATCGAGCACCCCGACGTGCGCCGCATGCTGATGTGGCAGAAGGCCAACCTCGAAGCGATGCGCGCGCTCTCGTACGTAACGGCAGCATCGCTGGATTTTGCCAACAAGCATCCCGACGAAAAAGTGCGCAAAGAGCACAAGGCCTTCATCGAGCTCATGATTCCGATCGTCAAGGGGTGGTGCACCGAGACCGGCGTCGACCTCTGCTCGGTCGCGCTGCAGATCTTCGGCGGCATGGGCTACGTCGAAGAGACCGGCATCGCACAACAATATCGCGACGTGCGCATCACCACGATCTATGAAGGCACGACCGGCATCCAGGCACTCGATCTCGTCGGCCGTAAGCTGATCCGCGACATGGGTGCGTCGGCGACGACGGTGATCAAGCAGATGGAGAAGTTCGCCAAGGAAGCGGCCGCGCACGATCCTTCGACAAGCTCAGGACAAGACGTCAAAGCGATCGGTGAGGCGCTGCTCAAGTCGATCGCGACGCTTGCAGAAGTCTCGCAGTGGATCGGCATGAACGCGATGGGCGATCTGCACAAGGCCTTCGCGTGTTCGGTTCCCTACCTCAAGTTGTGGGGTGTCGTGGCAGGCGGCTGGCAGATGGCGCGTGCCGCGACGATCGCGGCCGACAAAATCGCGGCCGGCGATAAGGATCCGTTCTACCCGGCCAAGATCACGACGTCGAAGTTCTACGCCTCGCACGTGCTCACGCAGGGCGCGTGGTACAAGCGCCAGATCATCGACGGCTCGGGCGACGTGATGTCCTTGCCGGAAGATGCATTCGAACTCGATCGTAAAACGGCGGTGACGGCATAAGCATGAGCTTTATCAAAACGGAAGACCGTGGCGACATCCGGATCATTACCCTGGACAACCCGCCGGTCAACTCACTCTCCTACGCGCTTTCGGGCGAACTGGTGCCGATCGTCGAAGCGGCATCATCCGATCCGAAGATCAAATCCGTGATCTTCGTCGGTGCAAATGGGCAATTCTCGGCCGGCGCCGACATCAACGATTTCGGCACCGCACCGACGCCGCAGACCAAGACGATCCGCGACGTGATTGCCGCGGTCGAGAAGAGCGACAAAACCTTCGTCGCGGCGATCGAAAAGATGGCCTTCGGCGGTGGACTCGAACTCGCGCTCGCGTCTGACTATCGCGTGGCACTCGCCGACGCGAAGATCGGCTTGCCCGAGATCAAGATCGGACTTTTGCCGGGTGCCGGCGGCACGCAGCGCTTACCGCGCCTCATCGGTGCGCAAGACGCGCTCGACATTATGCTCAAGGGCCGCAACGTCAAGATGGACGAGGCCAAAGAGAAGGGTATCGTCGACGAAGTCGTCACCTCGAATCTGCTCGATGCCGCTATTGCGCTCGCGAATAAAGGCGGTAAGCATCGCGTCTCGCACCGCAAGCCGTGGCTGGGCAAGGGCCTCGTCGATAAGGCGCTGCCCTTCGTCGTTTCGCAAGCGCACAAGCTGGTGCCGCCCGAAGACAACGGCGGGTATGCCGCGCACAAACTCATCGACGCGGTCGAAGCATCGATGGAGCTGCCGTTCGACTTCGGCCTGGCGCGCGAAGGGCGGCTGTTCATGCAGCTCGCGCTTTCCGCACCATCGGCAGCTTTGCGCCACGTCTTCTTCGCCGAGCGCGAGGCTTCGAGGCCTTCTACGGAGGCACCTCAGCCTGACGCCGCTTCAGCCAAGACAGTGAAGAAGGCCGGCGTCATCGGCGCGGGCACCATGGGCACGGGCATTGCGATTACGTTTGCGCAAGCCGGCATCCCGGTACACGTGATCGACTCCAACGACGAAGCGGTTGATAAAGCCAAGCAAACCGTCATGGGCATGTTCATGTATCAGGTCCAGAAGGGCCGCATGACCCAAGAAGAAGCCTGGAAGCTCGGGCAGGCAGTGCAGTTCACCGACGACTACAACGAACTCGCCGATGCCGACGTCGTGGTCGAAGCCGTCTTCGAAAACATGGCCGTGAAGAAAGAAGTCTTCGCGAAGCTCGATGGGATCGTCAAGCCGGAAGGCATCCTCGCATCAAATACGTCGACGCTCGACATCGACGAGATGGCCGCAGCTACCAAGCGTCCCGACAAGGTGATCGGCCTGCACTTCTTCGTGCCGGCAAATATCATGCCGTTGCTCGAGATCGTACGCGGCAAAGACACGTCGCCGGAAACGATCGCTACGGCGTTCAAACTCGCAAAGGCGCTGCGCAAGACGGCAGTCCTGGCGCGTAACGCATTCGGGTTCATCGGCAATCGAATGATCTTCGATTACAGCGCCGCGGCCGGTGCACTCGCTGAAGAGGGCGTTTCGCCCGCACGCATCGATGCGGTCGCCAAGAAGTTCGGCTTCCCAATGGGGCCGTTTGCGATGAGCGACCTTTCCGGCGTCGATGTCGGCTGGCGCATCCTCAAGGAGCGTCCCGACATGGCCAAGAGCCGGAGCAATGTGCTCAATCGGCTCGTCGAGATGAACCGCTTGGGACAAAAGACCGGCGCGGGCTATTTCAAGTACGACAAGAACGTCGGCAAGGGCCGCGAGCCGATCCACGATCCGGTGGTCGAAGCGCTGTTTGCCGAAGAAGGCAAAAAGGCCGGCATCAAGCCGCGTGAAGTCAGCGACAGCGAGATTCTCGAGCGCCTGCTCTACGCGCTGGTCAATCGCGGTGCATACCTGCTCGAAGAAGGCGTTGCGATTCGCCCGGGTGACATCGATATCGTCTACATCTACGGCTACGGCTTCCCGCCGCATCGCGGCGGCCCGATGTGGTACGCCGATGAAGTCGGCGTGAAAAACGTGTACGACAAGGTCGTGGCGTTCGGTTGGCAGCCCGCTCCGCTACTCAAAAAACTGGCTGAATCAAACGGTAAGTTCGCCGACCTTGTTTCCGCTAAGAGCCCGAAGGGCCAAGGAGAACTAACTCATGCGTGAGGCGGCAATCGTCTCAGCGGCGCGCACGCCGATCGGCCGCGCGTTCCGCGGTGCGTACAATCAAACCCCGGGCGCCACGATGGCCGGCTACGTCGTTGCCGAAGCGATGAAACGCGCCGGCATCGATCCGGCCGAAGTTGAAGACGTCGTGATCGGCTCGGGCTTGCCCGAAGGCGCGACCGGCAACAATATCGGTCGCACGACAGCGTTGCGCGCCGGTTGTCCGGTGACGGTTCCGGGCCAGACCGTGAGTCGCTTTTGCGCATCGGGTCTGGATGCGATCGCGGCAGCATCGAAGCGCGTGATCGTCGACGACGCCGACGTCGTCGTCGGTGGCGGCGTCGAGTCGATCTCGATGGTACAGAACTACCTCAACTCCGAGTTCTACGCCGAAGAGTGGCTACTCCGCCACACGCCCGACGTCTACATGCCGATGCTCTACACAGCCGACAACGTCGCGAAGAAGTACAGCGTCTCGCGCGAAGCCCAAGATCAGTATGCGCTGCAAAGTCAGCAGCGCACGGCCGAGGGGCAAAAGGCCGGCCACTTCGATAAAGAGATCGTGTCGATGCCGAGCTGGAAGTACAACCAGGACAAAGATAGCGGTGTCGTGACCGAAGAGCAGGTTGCGCTCAAGCATGACGAAGGTAATCGTCCGGACACGACGCTCGAAGGGCTCTCCCAACTCAAGGGTGCGGTGCCGGGCATCAAGGACACGTCGATCACCGCCGGCAATTCGTCGCAACTTTCCGACGGCGCCGCGGCGGTTGTGGTCATGGAGGCGTCCCTCGCAGCGAAGCGCGGTCTCGCGCCGCTGGGTTTCTATCGCGGCTTCGCGGTCGCGGGATGCGAACCGGGCGAGATGGGCATCGGTCCGGTCTTCGCCGTGCCCAAACTGCTCAAGCAACACGGACTGAAGATCGACGACATCGGTCTGTGGGAGCTCAATGAGGCGTTCGCCGTGCAGACCGTCTATTGCCGCGACACACTCGGCATTCCCAACGACCGCTTCAATGTCGACGGCGGCGCGATCTCGATCGGCCATCCGTACGGCATGAGTGGTGCGCGTATGACCATGCACGCCCTCATCGAAGGCAAGCGCCGCGGCGTGAAATATGTCGTGGTCACGATGTGCATCGGTGGAGGAATGGGAGCGGCGGGGTTGTTCGAAGTCGCGTAAGGGTCGAAGCCAAATGAAAAGGGCCCGGTGATAACACCGGGCCCTTTCTTTTAGCCGATCCTGCGTTACATGATCGGTAGCGCGACGTCGAGGACCATGATCAGTTTGTTGCGATTGATCGTGTCCTGACCCGTGTACGGGTACTGCGAGTGGTGCTGGTAGAGATTGGAGTTGGTGACCGTCAGCGTGACGAAGGGCGGCCACTTCTTGATGAGCCCGTAGTCGACTTCATTGTAGAGATACGGGATCGGGGCATTCATGAAGTAATCGAAGTTGTTGAGGTACTGGGCGAACACCGCGAAACTCGACGACCTCGGATCGCCGATCGGGTACGTGAGATTCGGCGTGAACGTCGTGTGGTAGAGGCTGCCGAAGCTCACGAACGGTGTTTTCGCACCGGTGTTGCTGGTTGCGTCGAACACAGCGTTGGTGTTGTGCGCGATGTACTCTTCCTGGATCGTCAGGCCGGCCAGTCTGCCGAAGTACTTGCTTCCCGGACCCGCGCGTGCGGCGAGCTGGAAGTAGACGTCGTGCCAGTACACCTGGTTTGCTGCATCCGACGGCGTCGGGTTGCCGCAGCACATACGCGTGCGTTGATGCCATCCGCCCGAGATCGTCACGGCTCCCGAGAGATAATTCAGCGACGCGTCGTCGACACGGTCGTCGTTGAGTTTCTGGTAGGTGTAGGGAATCGTGAACTCTTTAGCAGCGGTGCAAGGCAGGCTGCTGCAGACCTTCGAGGGTATGGCGACGCGCCCGATATTCTGGTCGATGTAGTTGTGCGCGTAATTGAGCCAGAAGTGTTTGGCGAGATTGATCTGCGCGCCGTAATCGAAATGGACGACCGGGTCGGCGTATTGATACTGTCCCGTCGGTCCACAGTCTTGCGTCGTCGAGCAGTAGATGCTCGGCTGCGCGAGATCGTTCGAGCCGACGTTCCAGGTTCCCATTCCCCCGACGTGGAGGACGATGAACGGCGGCTTTTTGGGCGGATCTTTCTTGGGTGATGCCTGGGCGACGTTATTCAACGTCGTGGGCGTGGTGGTCGTGCTGGTCGTGGTGGTTGCGCTGGTCGTGTTTGTCGTAGGCGGTGCCGTTTGCGCCGAAGCAATCCCGACAACCGCCACGGTGAACAGCGCGACCGTTGCACCGAGCGATATGAGTAGACGTTTCAAGGTTCTGCTCCTTTGTGGTTGGATGAGCTCCTCCTAGCCGGAAGTAGTATTGGGGCACGAATGATGCTTCCCGATTCTCGGGGACAACAGCGAAACCGTGCGTTTTAAGCTAAACGTATAAACATGCGTTAACCCATTATTAATAACCGCCAACTTCACCTGGCAGGAAGGCGCTTCATATGCCAAGCGCTAGCGGCGCGCATCAAGTGCGGCATCTTCGGCCGAGACGCGCCATGCAAGCAGTGCGGCGTTGGCGCAAGTGAAGATCAGGGCGATCATCCATGCCCCGAATGCCAGCGGCAATACCGCAAGCTCGATGCAAACGACCGCGTAGTTCGGGTGCCGCATGAAGCGGTAGGGTCCGCGACGCACGAGCGGCGCGCCCGGCAGCGTGATGACCCGGGTCGTCCAAAAAACGCCCAAGGTCGTTATGATCCACACGCGCGCGACCTGCGCGAGAACGAAGATCGCGAGCAGGCTCAGATTCGGCAGCGCGTTCGCCGGGATGAACAGCAACAGTGAACCGAGCCACGCAGCGTGTAATGCGACGAACCACGGGTACTGTTCCGGCGCGATTTCCACGCCGCCCCGAGCGCGCAGGCGGCGCGTATTGCGCTGCGCATAGAGCAACTCGGCGACGCGCAGGAGCGCGACGATGGCGACGATCCAGCGGAGCGGCGTCATCGCTCGAGCGTGACGAAGGCCGCGGTGAATCCCGGTCCCATCGCGGAGAGCAACGCGCGCCGCCAGGAGGCGTTCGTGAGCGCGCCTTCGCGCAAGGCGCGCTCCAAGACAAAAAGGAGCGTAACGGCGGACATGTTTCCATACTCTGCCAGGATCGCGCGCGAATCGGCGAGCGAACCGGCCTCGATGCCGAAGGCCGACTCGAGTGCGTCGAGCACTTTCGTTCCGCCCGGATGGCTCAAGAAGACGTCGACGTCGTGGCGCGTGAGCTGCGACTCCGCTAAGTAGGCGTCGACGACCGGCTGGAGCTGCGTTTGTACGAGTTGCGGAATATCGCGTGAGAAGATCGCGCTCAAACCGTCGGGGGTCACGTCCCATCCCATGACGCCCAGGGAGTCGGGAAACGTATACTCGCCCGACGCGCAAATGCGCGGTCCATCGCCGCCGGCAAGCAAGATCGCCGCCGCGGCGCCGTCGCCGAAGAGCGCGGTCGCGACGATATTGCTCTTCGTGAGGTCGTCGCGGCGAAACCAGAGCGCGCACAGTTCGACCACCAGCAGCAATACCGGTGCGCGCACCGCCTGGGCCATCATCGCGGCGCGCGCAAGACCGACTGCGCCGCCAACGCAGCCAAGGCCGAAGATCGGTAAGCGGCGCACGGTCGCCGCCAGACCCAGCGGTGCGATCAGCCGCGCATCCAAACTCGGCGTTGCGATCCCGGTCGTCGAGACGACCACGACCGCCCCCACGTCGCTCGCGCGCAGGCCGGCGCGCTCGAGCGCCTCACGAGCGGCCTGCTCGAGCAGCGCTTGCGCGCTTTCGAGGTAGATCGCGTTGCGTTGCGGCCAGCTCCGCGCGTCGTAGTACCACTCGATCGGCACGCATGAATAACGACGCCTGATGCCGGTCGTACTAAAGACGGGCATCAGGCGTTGAACGATTTCAGATCGTGAAAATTGCGCGTGGACGCGAGCGGCAACGTCGTTTTGTTCGAGCGCGAACGGCGGGACCGCGGTCGCGATCGAGACGAGCGCTACCTCTTGGCCCAGGCGATGCACCAACCGTTTGGACTAATCGTACCGGTTACGATGCTGCACGCGTGCGGCGCTTTGAAGAACCGGCATCCCGCGCACTTCTTCCCACCGGGGCCGGGCTTGTCTTGATACTTGAACTGTGCCTTGTTGTCAGCGGCATCGGCGGCTCCCGTGCCCAGCGCGATCGCGCCGGCCAGTGCCGGCAGGACGATCAACGTGCGTAGCGCTTCTTTGCGCGTTTGCGATTTGGATGAGTCCATGAACGATAGCTCCTCCTCTCTAGCCATAGCGCATTCTACGGCCCCCCGGCGCAGGCGGCCTGCGTCGTTCCAAGCCTGGCCCAAGCGACGGTGCCTATCCTTGGGAACCATGGGAACCATGGACAGCTTCATTCCCCGGGTTGCCGTCATCGACGACGAACCCGATATTCGTACGCTGCTCGAATTAGAGCTTTCTGAAGCCGGGTTCAACGTGCGCAGCGCCCCCGACGGTCCGAGCGGCCTAGGCCTCGTTCGCGAATGGGAACCCGACGCAATCTTGCTTGACGTGATGATGCCGAAGATCGACGGCATCGCCCTGTTGCCTGAACTCCGCCGTGCGACGCAGGCCCCGATCTTCATCGTGAGTGCGAAGGGCGGGACGGACGACAAAGTGCGTGGCCTCGACCGCGGCGCGGATCACTACGTCCCCAAACCCTTCGAGATTCCCGAGCTCATCGCGCGCTTGCGTTCAGCGCTGCGCCGCCCGCGGCTCGAATCGCCGGAGATCGTAACGTTTCGGGATCTCTCGCTCGACTTGCAAACGCGTCGCGTCGTGCGCAACGGGAAATCGATCTCGCTTACGACGCGCGAATTTGACCTGCTCGCCGCGTTCGTGCGCGAGCCGCGGCGCGTCTTTACGCGCGATCAGTTGATCGCGCAGGTGTGGGGGGACCACTCGAGCGTGACCGGGAACGCGGTCGAAACGTACATTTCGTATTTGCGCCACAAGATCGACTACGGCTTCGCGGAACCGCTTTTGCACACGATTCGCGGCGTCGGATACGCTCTGCGCTCACCGCAGTAATGCTGCGGTCGGTCCGCCTTCGGCTGATCGCGTCGTTCCTGGCCGCGTGGCTGATCTTTGCATTCACGATTTCGGCGATCGTCTGGCTCTTCGTCGTCGACATCACGCGCAACATCGTCTATGCGGACGTCAATCTTGCCTCACTGCGGATCACGCGCCTGGCTTTTCAATATGCGCTTGCGGGCGAGCCGCCGGCCGACGTTGAGGCGCTCGCGCTTGCACAAGTGCGCGGGCTGCACGTGCGGGTCAACGTTGCACCGCGTGAAGGGTTCGGCTACGGGCCGTTCGTGTTGCCACCGGCGGGTCCGGCGCCGGGAGCCGGGTCCTCGATCGGCATTGGTCCGCATGCGCAGATTCAGAGCGTCCCATTTGGTACGATGCGCGTGGATATCGTTCCAGACATGGACTACATTTCGACCACCGAAACGCACTGGCTGGTCGGCGCGATCGTCGTCGACATCATCACGCTAATTCCGGCGTGGTTTTTGGCAGCCATGGTGGCGGCCCGGACGCTCGAGCCGCTGATGCATACCACGCGCGCACTCGAGCGCTTTGCTTCGGGCGATTTTACCCCGCACGCCGTGACCACGCGGCAGCGCACGGAGATCGGCGATCTCGCACGGGCGTATAACGCCGCCGTGGAACAGATCACCGACGCATTCTCGGAACGTTCGGCTGCGATGGACGAGATGCGACAGTTCGTCGCCGACGCCGGGCATCAATTGCGTACGCCGCTGACCGTTTTGATGGGTCACGTGAGCGCGCTGCAACCCAAGACGCCGCGCGAAGAAACGATCTTCACGAACATGCTCGCGCAAAGTCGCCGCATGAAGGCGATCATCGACGATCTTATCGTGCTGGCGCGCCTCGAACACGGGGAGCGTATCGTGGACACGGTTGACATCGGGATGCTGGCCGACAACGTCGTGACGACCTTCCGTGACGGCGGCTACGAGCGCGTGGCCTTGCATACCAACGGGCCAACATCGGCGCGCGTCAATCCGACCGAGGTTATCGATGCGCTGGCGGCACTCATCGAGAACGCGCTCAAGTACGCACCGTCGGGGCCAGTCAACGTGATCGTGCAACGCAACGGCTCACGCGCAACGCTCGTCGTCGAAGACTCGGGGCCGGGCATGAGCGCGGAGGACATCGAGCACGCCTTCGACCGTTTCTTTCGCGGCGATGCGAGCGTCGGTACCGAAGGGACGGGGCTCGGCCTCTCGATCGTGCGTCGCGGGGTGGAGCGTTCCGACGGAACCGTAACGCTGGTCAATACCGGCAGCGGATTGCGCGTCGAGTTGACATTTTCAGGCGCGGAATCGCCGGGCTGAGGAGAGCGCCGCTCCAAGTGCGAAAGCGCGGCATATGCTTGTGCGCCGCCTTCTCTTGGTCGTCTGTTTCGCTGGAGCCGGATGCGCCGCGCCGGCGCATTCTCATGCCTCATTCTCGGCACAGACCAATCCGCACGCAACGATCGCACCGGCAGACTTCGGCGCATTGAAATGGCGCGTGGTCGGTCCAGCGGTGATGGGCGGCCGTCTCGACGCGGTTGCCGGCGTACCCGGCGACGCGAATACGATCTATCTTGCGCACTCGTCGGGCGGTCTGTACAAATCGATCAACGGCGGCATGACGTTCGAAGCCATTTTTGACGCCGGCCGTTCGAGCGCGATTGGCGCGATCGCAGTTGCGCCCTCGAATCCGCGCGTGCTGTACGTCGGCACGGGCGAAGGGTTTCCACGCAACACCGCGGCGCTCGGCGACGGCGTCTTTCGTTCGGATGACGCGGGGAAAACCTGGCATTCGCTCGGCCTGCGGGGAACACAGCACGTTGCCAAGATCGCGATCGACCCGACGAATCCAAACGTCGCGCTGGTCGCGGCGATGGGTCCGGAGTTTTCGCCCGGCGGCGAGCGCGGCATCTATCGCACGAGCGACGGTGGACGAACGTGGCAACGCGTGCTCTACGTCAATCCAACGACCGGAGGCAGCGACGTCGCGTTCGATCCGGCCGATCCGAGCGTTGCGCTTGCCGGAACGTTCGACTATTTGCGGCAGCCGTGGACCTTTCGTGGCGGTGGTCCCGGAAGCGGGCTCTATCGTTCGACCGACGGCGGCGCGACGTGGACGAAATTGACCGATCCGGCGCGCCACGACGGCTTACCGGGCGGGATCATCAATCGCGTTGGCCTCTCGATCAGTGCCCATCATCCGAGCGTGGTGTATGCGATTGTGCCGACCCGAAAGGGGATGCTCTACCGTTCGGATGACGGCGGCGTGCAGTGGCGTTTGGTCAACGCCGATCAAGATCTGGTCTTTCGGCCGTTTTACTTCAGCCAAATCCGGGTCGATCCCGATCGTCCCAACGTCGTGTGGAACATCTCGGGCGAGCTCAAGCGTTCGACCGACGGCGGCAAGCATTTCCACGGGATCTATGCCGGCGGCGACAACCACGACCTGTGGATCGATCCGAGCAATCCCAAGCGCGTGTTGCTTGGCAGCGATATGGGCTTCGACTTCAGCAACGACGACGGCAAGACGTGGTCGTTCGTCAACACGGTACCGTTCGCACAGATCTATCGCGTCGGTTACGATCGGGCGGTGCCCTACCACGTGATGGGCGGGATGCAAGATCACGAGGTGTGGTGGGGTCCCAATACGCTGTGGAACGACACCGGCGTCGCGGGCGGATCGTGGCGCAACGTCTCGGATTGGGGTGACGGGCAATACGTCGTGCCGGATCCGCGCGATGGGCAGATACTCTACGAAGATACGCACTTCGGCGATTTGACCCAGCGCGATCTGCGCACGGGCGAAGCGCGCTACATCTCACCGCAGCCGGTGATCGCCTTCGGCACCGGCGCCGGCACGCAGAAGTATCGCTTCAATTGGAGCGCGCCGTTGTTGGTGTCGACGCGCGATCCGGGCACGATCTACTACGGCGGCAACGTGCTCTTTCGTTCGCGCGACGCCGGCCAATCCTGGAGCGTGATCAGCCCCGATCTCACTGCGCCCTGCAATCCGGCGTGGCTGCTGCCCAGCGGCGGTCCGATCACGCACGACAACACCAACGCGGAGACCTACTGCACGATCTTCGCGATCGCTGAAGGACCGCACGCCGGTACACTTTGGGTGGGCACCGACGACGGGCACGTCGATGTGACGAACGACGACGGCGGTTCCTGGACTGACGTTGGCAAGAATATCGAGGGCGTGCCCGCGCACGCCATCGTCGCTTCGATCGAGGCATCGCAGGTGGATGCCAACGTCGCCTACGTGACGTTCGATGCGCATCGCCTGGGCGACACGCATCCCTACATTTTCATGACGCGCGACCGCGGCTCGAGCTGGACGCGTATCGATAGCGGTTTGCCGCTGTGGGCCTACGTGGTGCGCGAAGATCCGCGCGAGCCGTCGTTGCTCTTTGCCGGAACCGAAGACGGCATCTGGGCTTCGTTCGATCGCGGCGGCCACTGGTACGACGCGCGTATGGGGATGAATCACGTCCCGGTCTTCGATCTGCAGATCCAACCCGACGCGCACGATCTCATTGCCGGAACGCACGGCCGCGGCTTTGCCATTCTCGACGACCTCGGTCCGCTCGAAGGTCTTGCACGAGCCGTGCAAGGCGAGGTGGCGCTCTTTCCGCCGGCCGATGCATGGCGTTATACGTCGCGTCCGTATCACGACATCGGCCAGAACGCATTCGTGTCCGACAACAAGCCGTATGGGGCAGTGATCTCGTACTATTTGCGACCGCGCGCGCAAGCAAAGCACAAAGGCAAGGGCAAGGCACCCAAGGAGAAGGTGACGCTCGAGATTCTCGACGGTGCGGGAGCGGTGGTGCGGCATCTCGACGGGACCGCGGATGGCGGTGTAAACCGCGTCGTGTGGGACTTGTCGACCGATCCGCCGGGCTGGCCGAATACCAAGCAGGATCCGCGGCCGTATTATGTCTTTTATCCGCTCGACATCGAAGGGCCGCAGGTGTTACCGGGCCACTACACGGCGCATGTGCACGCGCGCGGCGTCACCCTGAGCGTGCCGCTTACGGTGCGCCTCGATCCGGAGTCGGACGCGGGGACGGCGCAGCTGCAGGCCCAGTTCGATGCGCTCAAGTCGCTCGCGCAGGATCAGGAACGCGGCGAAGTGTGGCTCGCGAAACTCAAAGGTCACGGCGGCAAGTATGCTGCGCTCGCGGATCAACTACGCAACGGTAACGGCAGCGAAAATGCCGGTTATAAGCAGCCGGCGAAGGTGATCGATCAAATCGCGTACCTGCGCCACATCATCGCAACGGCGTACGACGGACCGACACAGCCGCAGCAGGCGCTGATGCAGCAGTATCACAACGAGCTTGATGCGCTCGGCGCGCGCTTCAATGCGCTGCCCTCGCCGACTCCCTCGCCGAAACCGTCACCGCATCGGCGAAGGCGTTAGTTCAACGACAGCGGGCGATAGCGAATGCGCTTGGGGCGCGCGGCCTCTTCGCCGACGCGCTTGATCTTGTCGGCCTCGTACTCTTGGTAGTTGCCTTCGAAGAAGTGCACGCGGCTGTCGCCTTCAAAAGCGAGGATGTGGGTCGCGATGCGATCGAGGAACCAGCGATCGTGGCTGGTGACGAGCACGGTGCCCGCGAACTCGCCCAGCGCATCTTCGAGCGCGCGCATCGTTTCGACGTCCAGATCGTTTGAAGGCTCGTCGAGCAGCAGCACGTTCGCTCCCGTGAGCAGCGTTTTCGCCAAGTGCAGGCGCCCTCGTTCGCCGCCCGAGAGCTGGCCGACGTTCTTTTGCTGATCGCCGCCTTTGAAATTGAAGCGGCCAAGATACGCGCGCGAGTTCATCTCGAAACGTCCAACCTGCAAGATGTCGAGACCGCCGCTGACGTCTTCCCACGCGGTCTTGCCGTTATCGAGGGCTTCGCGGCTTTGATCGACGAGAGCAAGCTTGACGCTCGGGCCGATGGCAATCTCGCCCGCGTCGGGCCGCTCCTTGCCGGCGATCATGCGGAACAACGTCGACTTGCCCGCGCCGTTGGGCCCGATGATGCCGACGATCGCGCCCGCCGGAACGACGAAGCTCAGGTCATCCATCAAGAGCTTATCGCCGTAGGCTTTACGCACGTTCTTGAACTCGATGACTTTTTCGCCCAAGCGCTCGGCAACCGGAATGAAGATCTCTTGCGTTTCGTTGCGCTTCTGATAGTCGTAGCTCGACATCTCCTCGAAGCGCGTGAGGCGGCTCTTGCTCTTGGACTGACGGCCCTTGGCGTTCTGGCGCACCCATTCGAGTTCGCGTTTGAGCGCTTTCTGGCGCGCCGATTCCGCCGATTCCTCGGCGGCGAGGCGCTCTTGCTTCTGATCGAGCCACGAGCTGTAGTTGCCCTTCCACGGAATGCCGCGTCCGCGATCGAGTTCCAAAATCCATTCTGCCGCGTTGTCGAGGAAGTAGCGGTCGTGCGTCACCGCGACGACCGTACCGGGAAAGCGCTGCAGAAACTGTTCGAGCCACTCGACACTTTCGGCGTCGAGGTGATTCGTCGGCTCGTCGAGCAGCAGCATATCGGGCTTGGAGATCAGCAGGCGGCATAGCGCCACGCGGCGTTTCTCGCCACCCGAGAGCGGCCCGATCTTCGCATCCCACGGCGGCAAGCGTAGCGCATCGGCTGCGATCTCGAGCTGTTGGTCGAGGTCGTCGCCCGCCGCTTGCAGGACCGCTTCGAGTTTCGACTGCTCTTCGGCGAGTTTTTCGAAATCGGCGTCGGGATTGCCGTACTCGGCGTAGAGGGCTTCGAGCCGTTTGCGCGCGGCGAGCAGCTCGCCCAACCCTTGCTCGACGGCTTCGCGCACGGTGATATCCGGATCGAGTTTCGGCTCTTGCTCCAAGTAGCCGATGGTCAAATTCGGTGCAGGCGCCGCGTCGCCGTCGAATTCGACATCGACACCGGCCATGATGCGCAGCAGCGAGGACTTTCCTGCGCCATTGGTACCGAGAATGCCGATCTTGGCGCCGGGGAAGAAGCTCAGCGAGATATCTTTGAGAATCTGACGCTTCGGCGGCACCATCTTGCCGACGCGAAACATGGAATACACATATTCAGGCACGCGAAGGAGATTCGCTGAGGTCAGCGCTCTTTCTTGTCCATAACTCCGCGATCGTGTTCGTGCTGTCGACGATGCGGTCGCACGCCGCAAGCAATCCCTGCGCCGCGTCGCTGGTGTCGTGCGCGAGCGTTCCGGCAACCTCGGTGTAGGCGTCGCGTAATCCGGTCGCGTGATCGATCGATGCGCTTGCCAGAGCGTTCGCTAACGGAGCGAGGGCCGGAAAGGCCGGTGTCTGCGGATCTTGATAGAGGCTCGAGAGTGCCGTGTTGCCCAGACCGAGACGCTGGGTTGCGGCCATGATGCCAAGCGCGACGTCCGGATCGATTTCATGCGTGCCCTCGGGCTCGCTCAGCATGCGTTCGAGCGATTCCTCTGCGGCTGCGCGCACGCCCCATAGGTGCGCGCTTTGCATGCGCAACTGCGCAAGATCGCGTTTGCTCGTGTCGACGAGCCCGGTAAGGAGAAGTCGTGTGTAGTTGAGCCCAGTGTCAACGAGCGTGCGCAGCGCGACGCGCGTTCGCGACGATTCCCAGGTCGGCCAGAAGAGATAAGAGACCATCGCGAGCATACCGCCGATGATCGTCGCTACCAAGCGGTTCTGCACGGCGGTGGCTTCCGGCGTTCCTAAGAGTGCGAGCAGGAAGACAACGTATGCAGTAACCGTGAGGCTAAAGACGCCGTAGCTGAGTTGGAAAGCGGCGTAACTGATCGCGGCAAAGAGAATCGCCAGCGCGAGCGTGACGTGCGGTGTATCGGGTACGGCCAGGACAATGGCGGTTGCTGCGACCACGCCGACCACCGTCCCGGCAATGCGCGCAACGCCGCGCGAGAGGGTCGTCGTAAAGTCGGGGCGCAGTACGAGTGCCGCCGTCAACGTAATCCAATAACCACGCTGAACCGGCAGGACGTAGCCGAGCACGCCCGCGGCCGTCAGCGTTAACGAGAGGCGAACCGCATGCCGCCCGAACGTCGAACGCAGGTGGAAATGGTCGCGTAGCATGGCCAGCGGGCGTGCGAAGTTCGGTAGATGTGTCGGGTAGTGAAATTCGGGCAATGCGGGGCCGCCGAGCGGAATGCTTGCAGATCGCCATGCCGCGCGCAACCGTCCGTAGAGCGCTCGTAGGTTGGGATCGTTCGTGTCGGCGTTGACCATGCCGTACAGGGCGGCGTCCGCGGGCGCGCGAGCGTCGTCGAGTGCCTGCGCAATCTCATCGAGCACCTGTGCGATCAGTGGACGAAGACGGATGAATGTGTCGCCGCCGACGGTCGCGAGCAGTGCGAGCGACGAGCGGATGCGAACCGCTTCATCGAGCAGGCTTTGAAATGCTTCGAGCACGATCGGGCGACCGAATGGTCGCGGATCGGCGAGCGTTTTGCGGACCGCTATGAGCTCGGCGGTGGGGGGGAGACGCGTCGACGCGTCGCTCGCTTGCGCGTACGCCGCAAGCTCGCGATATGCGTCGGCGAGGGCGTGCCGTTCCTGCGGATAGCGCTGGATCGGCCAGAGGATGACTAAGAGCAGCGTCTGCAGCAAACCACCGGCGAACATGACGATCGCCACGGTAACCGCAACGTGCAGCGGCAACGGGTAGCGCTCGAAGATGATCAAGGCGGTCGTTGCATTCACGCCGATCGCCGATGCGCCCGGACCGAGCGAAGCGATCATTCCGTAGCCGAAGCCCCACACGGCAAGCGCTAAGATCGCGAGTTCGGCTGAGTGCGAACAGAGCGATGCCACGGCCGTCGATAGTGCCATCGCTAACGCCATGCCGAGCATCGTGCCGGCGCGCGTACGATAGACGCCCTGCAGCGACGCGAATCCCACGCTGAAGGCGCCGATGCCGCCGGCGACGGCATAGATCGGGACGCCGCTGGCAAAGCCCGCGAGGAGTGCGACCGCCACGCCGATGCCGCAGCGCACGGCGAAGACCGGCTCGACGCCATTGCGTTCGATCCGAAATGCACTGGTTATGATTCGTTGAATGACGCTAGCCATGAAAAGATTGGTCGCTTCGATTGCCTTCGTGGCACTCGCGCTCATGATCTCGAGCCCCGTATCCGCAAGTCCGACAACCGCGAGCGGAATTCCGCTGGATGCGCCGTGGAAAGTGACGGTATATGAGCTGGTGCGCAAATCGTTCACGCACCCCGCCTGGGGCTGGCAGCATGGCGAACGCAACTATCAGATTGCGCTGGAATTGGCCAAAGGCGACGGGCTCACCGTCGATACCGACGTGCTCTTCGCCGCCTGCATGCTGCACGATATGGCGGCGTTTCCGCCCTATCAGGCCAAGGGCGAGCACGGCTACGTTGCGGCACGCGAGAGCGAGCCGATTCTCCGCGACGCAGGTTTCCCAATGGCCAAATTTCCAAGCGTGCAAGCCGCGATGCGCGGGCACATGTACTACAGCGATCCGGGTAACGATCCCAACGCGATCGTGCTGCACGATGCCGATTCGCTGGACTTCTTGGGCGCCATCGGCGCGGTGCGCATCATCGCGCTCACCGGCGCGTCGGCGGCAAGCGCCGCAAGCGCGGTCAAAACCCTACGCGGCTTTATTCACGACATTCCACCCAGGTTGATCACCAAGACGGCGCAACGCATGGGCGCGCAACGCGTCGCTGAGTTGCAGACCTTCCTCGACGCCTACCAACGCGAATCGTTCGACGGTGTTCTTCCGTAAGTCAACCGCCGACCGACACGGGAGCGTGACCGAAGAGTGGGGGAATGAAGTGCCCGGCCAGATACGATAGGACGAAGACCACCACCCCGAAGGCCACGATTTCGAGGCCTTTCGAAATCGGATTGCGATCGGTGTTACGCGCCGCGTAGAATCCGACCACGAAAAGTCCGATCACGGCGAGCGCAAGCGCGAGGACCGTCGAACCGGTCATCGAGAGCGGCAGCAGATAGGCGACGATCGGAACCAGCGACCCCACTGCAAACGATCCGCCCATCGCGATTGGGGCGCGCAGATCGGTCGCCTCGGCCACCCGCGGATCGATGCCGAACTCGTCGCGCATCATTTCGTAGAGGTAGATGTCGGGGTGTTGGGTGAGGCGGCGGACGATCATCTGCGCCTCCTCGGCGGAGAAGCCTTTCATCTTATAATAGGCGACCTGCTCGGCGAACTCGCCCTGCGGGTCTGCGGCCATCTCGGCCTTCTCCATTTTGATCGCTGCCTGCACGACTTCTCGCTCGGACTTGCCGCCCAAATATTCGCCGACCGCCATCGAGAGCGCGCCGGCGAGCATCGCGAGGAAGCCGCTGATAAAGACTGCCGAGCGCGCGCCTTCGGCGACCCCGACGCCGGTGATGATCCCAAGCGTTGTCAGAATACCGTCTTGCGCGCCGAAGACGATCTCGCGCACGCTGCGCTGTTCTTCGAGCGTGCGGCGCTGAATCGTATCGGGGATGCGCGGTTTTACGTCCTGCCAGCCCGGGATGTCGACAACTACCTCGGTGACGACCGGGTCGTACGGCTCCATGGGCGGTGCTTCCGGCCGCCGATGGCGAATGGCCTGCCTGATGAAAGACTTCGGAGCGCCTAACTTTGCGCAAGTCGGTCAGTCGACGATCGTGCTCGAGTGCGCGGAAGCAAACACGCCGGCACAGCACCGTTTATGGGCGCTCGCGCGCGCGGCGCGCAGTTGGGCGCACGTCGCTGAAGCCGTCGTCGGTGCTGGAAACCTCACGCTGCTCTTCGATCGGCATGCGATTGATTACGACACCTTGCGCGCGCAGCTCGAAACGGGATGGGCGCACGCGCTCGACGAGCCGGTGAACGAGCGGCCGATTGAGATAGCGGTGCGCTACGGCGGAAATGACGGCCCCGATCTCCAGGACATCGCGCGGGCCGGCGGATTGCGCGAAGAAGAAGCGATCGCATTGCATGCCGCCGCGAACTACATTGTGTCGTTCGTGGGATTTCTGCCGGGCTTTGCGTACCTCGACGGCCTCGACGAACGTTTGCGCCGTCCGCGTCGCGCGCAGCCGCGCGCGCGCGTACCGGCTGGATCGGTCGCGATTGCCGGCGCACAGAGCGGCGTCTATCCGTTCGACTCGCCGGGCGGCTGGCATATCGTCGGCCGCACCGACGCGCGCATGTTCGACCCCGGCCGCGAGCCGGCGGCGCTGCTGCAACCGGGCGACCGCGTCCGTTTCGTTCCCGTATGAACGAGCGTTCGATAACCGTCGAACGCGCGGGCTTGCAAAGCCTCGTGGTCGATCGCGGCCGTTTCGGATTGCGGCATCAGGGCGTCGGCTGGTGCGGCGCGATGGATCCGCGCAGCTATGCAATTGCGAACGGACTCGCTGGAAACGCTGACGCTGCCGCTGCGATCGAGATCGTGCTTGGCGATGTCATTGTGCGCTTCGAGTCAGCGGCGCGGTTCGCGCTCGCGGGAGCGGATTGCGACGCCGAGCTCGACGGACAGCCGATTTCCACGTGGGCAACACACGCGGCGCAAGCCGGCTCGCGGCTCGTGCTGCACCGGCCGCACGCGTGGATGCGCACGGTACTTGCAATCGACGGCGGCATCGACGTCCCGCTAGTCCTCGGCTCGCGCACAACCGATCTTACCGCCGCGATTGGCGGTTTTGCGGGACGAGCGTTGCGCACCGGCGATTGCCTGGCCCTCGGCGCCGCGCGCCTTGCAACGCCGCGCACGGGCGTTAAGCCCGCGCAGATCGAATTCGTCCTGCGCACGATCGCTGAGCCGCTCGGCGGTCATTTGTGGGACCGTGTCTGGACGGTTGGCCACGAAAGCAATCGCATGGGCTATCGCTTGAAAGGCGAAGCGAGCGCGCACGACCTTGGGACGACGCCCTCGCGCGCCGTTTTTCCGGGCTTCATTCAGATCCCGCCGTCGGGCGAGCCGATCGTGCTGATGAGCGATGCGCAGACCACCGGCGGATATCCGCTCGCCGGTGTGGTAGTCGAGGAGGATCTATGGATGTTGGGACAAGCGCCGATCGGGGCAAAGATCCAATTCGTTCCGTGGGAGTAACCCGCATCGATCTCAATGCCGATCTCGGCGAAGGCTGCGGCGACGACGAAGCGTTGCTTGCAGTCGTCACCTCGGCAAACGTTGCTTGCGGCGCGCATGCGGGCGACGAGCGTACGATGGAAGCGACCGTGCGCGCTGCGGCGCGTCAGGGCGTCGCGATCGGCGCGCATCCGTCGTATCCGGATCGCGAGAACTTCGGGCGCACCGCGATGTTGCGCACGCCGGAGCAGATCTTCGCCGACGTCAGCGCGCAGATTCGCGCCCTCGATGCCATCGCTCGCGCGCACGGCACGCGACTGCGGCACGTGAAGGCGCATGGTGCACTGTATAACGTGGCCGCGCGCGATCGCAGCGTAGCCGACGCCATCTCGCGTGCGGTCCACGCGATCGACCCGCAGCTCGCCGTGGTGGGACTCGCCGGCGGCGAACAACTGCCCAGTGCGCGCGCCTTTGGACTGCGCGCGATCGCCGAGGTGTTCGCCGATCGCGGCTACCAGCCCGATGGTTCGCTGATTCCGCGCGGGCAGCCCGGCGCAATGATCGACGACGTCGACGCGGCAGTTGCGCAAGCACTTGCGCTAGTGCACGCCGGAGCGGGTGAAACAATCTGTCTGCACGGCGATGGTCCGCACGCGCTTGCATTTGCGCACGCGATCCGCAGCGCCCTCGAGGGTGCGGGCATCACCGTCGCTGCGGTCGTCTAGGATGGCGAAATGAGAAAGCTGATCTACGCAATTAACGTTACGTTAGATGGCTGCTGCGACCATACAAAATTCAATCCCGATGAAGAAATGCTTGAATATTTTACGCACCTCACGCGAGATGCTGACACATTCGTCTACGGGCGTAAAACGTATCAATTGATGGTTCCTTATTGGCCCGATGTGGCGAAAGACCACTCCCGGCAGACAAAAGCGGATTACGAATTTGCGAAGGCATTTGACGCCGTCAAGAAAATCATCGTGTTCTCACAATCGTTAGACATCTCTGAAGAGACCAAAACGAGAATTGTTCGTACCGGTCTTCAAGATGAAATACTGACACTGAAACACGAACAAGGCAAAAAAATCCTAACGGGGGGTGTGACCATTCCCTCACAGCTTATAGAGCTTGGTCTGATTGATGAATTTCATTTTATGGTCCACCCGATAATTTTAGGAGAGGGAAGACGGCTGTTTGAAGGGATCAACTTGCAAGAGAAATTACAATTAAAACTTGTCGAGTCCAAGGTTTTTGAATCGGGTTGTGTTGCGCTTCGTTACTTGAAGCAGTCGATTACGGGTTGAAGTCGGCGTCGGGTTCGCTGGCGGGGAACGTGATATTTTGCAAGTCTTCGCTGACGCGCTCGACGTGGGTGGTGAAGAGACCGCGCGAGACAGCCTGCGCTTCGATGTGCACGATTGCCCAGATCGCTTGCGGACCGACGGGCGCAAAGTCGTAGGTGATGTCCGCGGTGGTGTCGTTGTACGGCCACGCGTACGTCAATTGCACGACGTCATACGTGGTGGTGTCGACCCAGAGATCGCGCAACGGGTAGCTTTGCGGATCGCGTAGCGGGCGCAAGCGCAGATGGTAGCATATTCGCGTGCCGACGGGTTCCGTGCCGGCCAGCGTGATCGCGTAGGCGCGGTCGACGGCGGTTGCGGTCGCGATCGGCGCAATCGGATCATCCGCGAGATTCGGCGGCGACGGCGCCAGCGTCGCGCCCGGCACGGGCGCGCGACGGTAGAAGCCAAACGGCGCACCGGCGGGCCCGACGATATATCCCCCACGCAAGAGCACGGTGCCCGGCTTTCCGTTTGCGTCGATCGTTTGAGCGAAGGTGCGGCCGTCGCTCAATCGTACGATGAACTGCACTTGCGTATCGGTACTGCACTCGTTTGCCAGGAGCGTCGACGAACACGGCAGCGTGAACGATTGATAGGCCGGTACGGTGCGCGCGCTCCAGGCCGTTTGCGCTCGCGTGAAAATCGCGGTAGGATCGGGTATGAGCATGAAGCTGCCTTTATATCATGTGGACGTTTTTACGTCCACGCGCTTCGGCGGGAATCCGCTTGCGGTCTTTCTCGATGCCGAGGGCGTCGACGGCGAAACCATGCAAAAGATCGCGCGCGAAATGAATCTCTCCGAATCAACCTTCGTCATGCAGCCGACTGACGAACGCGCCACGCATCACGTGCGCATCTTCACGCCCGGCCGGGAGTTGCCGTTCGCCGGTCACCCGACGCTTGGCACGGCCTTTGTATTGCAGCAGCGCGGCGCCCCGCCCGATCTCGCCTTTCAAATGGAAGCCGGTATCATTCCGGTTCGGAGCGAGAAGACGATGCTGTGGATGACGCCGCCGCCCGCCGAAGCGGTGAGCGCGGCGTTCGATCGCGCGGCCGTCGCGCAGGCCTTGGGTTTGCCGGTTTCGAGCGTCATGATGCCGCCGCAAGTCTTCGGCGGTCGTGGCGTGGAGTTCTTGTGCGTGTTGCTGGACACCGAACAAAACGTCGATTGGGTCATGCTCGATCGCGGCGACTTGGTCAAGGCGACGAACGAGGCGGTCGGTGAGGGGAACGTGCTCATTCTGAGTTATCAGGCCGGTAAAGGTTACTCGCGCATGTTCGCAGATTTGGCTAGCGGCGTCGGCGAAGATCCGGCGACGGGCTCGTCGGTCGCCCCGTTGTGCGCGGCACTTGGCTGGTGGCGATTGCTCGATCAGAGCCGAACCGCACTCGAAGTGCATCAGGGCGTTGCGATGGGGCGCCCGTCGATCTTACACGCGCGATTTGCGGTCGAAGGCACGTACGTACAGCAAATCGTCGTGGGCGGTGAATGCGTCCCGGTCTACGCAGTGGAGCT
The DNA here is from genome assembly GCA_963837195.1 of Vulcanimicrobiota bacterium. Classification (GTDB taxonomy): domain Bacteria; phylum Vulcanimicrobiota; class Vulcanimicrobiia; order Vulcanimicrobiales; family Vulcanimicrobiaceae; genus Aquilonibacter. Next base: position 738,485 of record CAWIMO010000006.1, on the reverse strand, counting down.
GGAACTCTGAGGCCTTCCTCAGGCGGGATATTCGGAGAGCAGCGCGACGTCGAAGCTGTTCCAGCTACCCAGCATCATCACCGTGTTGTCGGCGTCTTGACGCGACTCGCGCACCAGAAAGCCGACGGTGCGAACGCCGAGCGTGGCGGCGGCGCGTAGCGCACGCGCGTCCTCTTCGCGACGGATCTCGCCCACGAATACGATTGCGATTTTCGAGCGGATCGCTTGCTCGACGAGGTCGATGACTTTGCCGTCTTGCGGCGCAAGGTGCGCGACGTGCTCGCGCGAGAGCCGTGCTGAAGCGGTCGAGCAAATCCATTCGCCCTCTTCGAAAGAGGCGACATGCAAGATCGTGACGGAACGCTTGAGCGATTCATTCCGCAGACGCTCCATCAATGGTACGAGATTAGGAACGTTGATGCGGGTCGTCGGGAAAAGATCCCGATTCACGTCGGACATAGCTGCATCTTACACGCTTTCGGCGGGGACGCCTACGCTGACGCTGGTCCGGATCGTTGTCGCGAGGCGTTCGATGGCTGGGCGGCGCGGGACGAACGCGCGATGGATCACGCGAATCGAACGAGCCGACTGCGGTCCCTCGAGCGGCCGAAACGCAATCCGCGCGAAGCGCCCTTCGAAGTGGGTCCGTGCCAAATGCGGAACGATCGTCATGCCAAGGCCCGCCTCAACCAAATTAAGCACGGTCTCGAGGCTGGTGGCGCTCAGATCGCTGTGCAGCCCCCGCCCGCGTGCCTGACCGCAGAGCGCAAGCGCCTGGTCTGACAAGCAATGCCCGTCGGCGAGCAGGATCAGCGTGGACGGATCCAAGTCCTCGACCCGAATGCGCGGGCGCGCGGCGAGCGGGTCGCCGGCTGGAAGCGCCAGGCTAAAGGGCTCGTTGAAGAGTGCGATTTCCGAAAGGTTCCCGTCGCGATGGTCGGTCGCGACCAGTGCCGCATCGAGCCGTCCGGCATGGATCGATTCGAGCAGCCGATGCGTCATGTCTTCCACCACGACCAGCGGCGCAAGCGGTAAGCGGGCCTGGAGCGGGCCCAGCACACCGGGTAGCAGATACGGGGCCAGCGTCGGAATGACGCCCAGCCGAATCGGCCCGACCAGCGGATCGGCGCGCGTCTGGGCCAGCTCCTCGATGCGGGCAACCGCTCCGAGAGCAAGGCGCGCCTGGTCCAGGATCAATTCGCCGGCCGGCGTGACGCGGATCGTGCGGCCGTCGCGTTCGAATAGCTCGACGCCGAGCTCGCCTTCGAGCTTGCGAATCTGCGCGCTGAGCGTGGGTTGCGCGACGCCGCACTCCTCGGCGGCCCGGCTGAAGCTGCGCCGGCGCTCGAGCGCTAGCGCGTACTGAAGATCTTTGAAATTCATAGGGAAGCCAAATGGAAGGTAATTGCTCCATTGGCGCAAGCAAACCTCGGCCGGCGCTATGCGCCGGTCGAGGAAGTTGATAGGACGCCGAAGCTAGCGCTGCTGTGCTAGTTGGCGCGCCGGTCGCCCGTGCGCCGGTCGTTACCTTGACGACGGTCAGGACTGGTGGCGATTTCGATCACCCGGCGATCGCCGTTACGCCGCTCTGCCTTACGCTGCTCGGTTGTTTGCGTATTCGACATCCCGGCACTATTTGACGGCGACCGCCCGGCTACTTCAGTCGGAACGAAGTATTTCGACCTACCGGTGCCAGCCGCGGCCCCAGCCCCCACCCCACCCCCAGCCGAAGCCGAGGCCGATGCTGTAGGCAGGGTACGGATAGTAGGGATAGCCGTAGTATCCCGGATAGCCGTATCCGTAAACGATGCGGTAGGGCGTGTCGATCTGGTCGGCGAGAAACGTCGATCCGCTCGTCCGTCCGTAGATTGTTACCGGATAGCCGGGCTGCAGACGGATCCCGGTCGGATTGATGATCGTGCCTTGGTGCAACGTCACGTTGTCAATGTAGCCGCGCGCGTCGCGCACGTACATGGTGTAGGCGCCGTTGAAACTCGAAATCGTGCCCTTAATCGTCTCGCCCTTGCCTACGGCATAACTCGGCATGGGCTCTTGCGCGAGTCCGATCGACGGGAGGGCTAGTAAGGCGATGGAAGCAGCCACTGCGGGGAGGATACGCAGGGCCCGTTTGACCCAGCTCTTCATAACGGTATGAGTATACCCGGTGAAGCTGAGAAATCGATCAAATGAGCGGGCGCGCTCAGGAATCGCCATGCCTCGTGGCGTAGCCTTGGCGGCGATGCACATTCGTCCGACAAAAACGGTTCTGCTCTATGGGCTTGCCGTGCTGCTTGCGTTGGCGGTGGCCGGGTGCGGAGGCGCCCGTGCGCGCCACCATCGCGGTGGCGGCGCTACCGCGGCGCAAGCCATTCCCACCGCGACCGCTGGGCCGGCGACGGTCAAGCCGACCGCGCAGATCGCCGGGATCATTGCGCCGTATCAGAACGTGTCGATCTCGAGTTCGCTGAGCGAGCCAACCGACGTCGTGAACGTGATCCAGGGCGATCACGTACACAAGGGACAAGTGCTTGCCGTCCTCGATACCACCGATCTCGTCGCAAACTATAACGCCGACGAGCGCAACGCAGCCTCCGCCGATGCTCGCGCGGTACAGACGAAGTATCAAGCGCAACTCAATCTTGGCCAGGGCAACTACAACGTTAGCGCGGCGCTGGCCGCGATGAATAACGCCAAGCTCGTCTACAGTCAAGATAACGAACTTTATAAGAGCGGTTACGTCTCGGAGTCAGCGCTCGAGGCAGCGCACGCGGCCTACGTGCAAGACCAGCAAACCTATAACACCGCGGTCCTCAACGCGCAAGTCAACGGTAACAACACGCAGGGCCTGCAGGCGGCGACGGTTGCATCGGCGATCGCCGATGCGCAGTCGGCGCACGCGCAAGCCGATCAAATCGAGGCGTCGATCGTAAAGGCGACGATCGTTTCGCCGGTCGCCGGCGTCGTGGTCAATCGCAATCTCAATCCCGGCGAGTATCCGGGATCGCGTACGATCTTCACCGTTCAGCAACTCGATCCGGTGTACGCCGAGCTCAATGCATCGTCGTCGAACGTGTTCACCATGCAGCGAGGCGCGCCCGTGACGCTGGCGGTTTCCGGCGTGCCCAACGCGGCGACGTATCAGGGCCGCGTGAGCGCCGTGCTCGGGCAAGTCGAGCCCGGGTCGACAAACTTCACCGTCGAGGTCATCGCCGCGAATCCGGGTGATAAGCTGCAATCCGGCATGGCCGTGACGGGCACGATCACGCTTCCCGAAGTTAGCGGCACCGGCATTCCGACTACCGCGTTCCTGGACGACTCGCACACCAGCATCATGGTCGTCGACGCCAATGGTGACGCCAAGCAGCAGAGCGTCAAAGAGCTGGGTAGCGACGGGAAAACCTCGATCGTCACCGGCATTCAGAACGGTACCGAGCTGGTGTCGAACGGTCAGCTCGGCATCGCCGCGGGACAACAAGTCGTCACCAACGATCCGTCGGCGTCCCCGGGTCCTTCGAAGCAACCCTGATGTGGCTTACCCGGCTGTGCGTCCGGCGGCCGACGATCGTCTTCGTGATGCTCGCGCTGATTGCCGTCGTTGGCACCTTCGCGGTGCTGACGATCACGCAGCAGCAATTTCCCAATGTGGACATCCCGGTCGTCGGCGTTCGCGCCAGTTATCCGGGCGGCTCGACGACGGAGATTCGCGACGCGATCGTGCGTCCGCTCGAAGACGCAATCGCGGGCGCGCCGGATCTCTCGTACATCAATACTACGGTTCAACAAGGCCAGGCGTCGATTACCGCCAGCTTCGACCTCTCGTCCAATCAGACGACCGACCTCGTGCAGGTGCAGCGCCGCGTGATGATCGCGCAGTCGCAACTGCCCAGCGACATGCCGGCGCCGACCGTCGGCACGTTCGACCCCGCCCAGGCCACCGTTCTCACGATCGGGTTAAGTTCGAGCGCGCTTAGTCCCGGCCAAATGTCCGCGATCGTCAGCAACGACATCGTGCCGGCGATCGAGCAAGTCGACGGCGTGTCGAACGTCAACGCCAATGGTGCGGTAACGCCGGCGTTCGAGGTGCAGGTCAATCCAAATCTGCTCACCTCGGCGGGCTACACCCTCAGCGACATCGTCAGCACGATCGAGAACAACAACAACCGTGAGCCCGGCGGCATCGCCTATCTCCCGAATCACGAGACCACAATCGACGTGCGCGGCGATCTTACCACTGCGCCGTCGATCGAGAATCTCTTGATCTCCGCGGCGTCGTCGTATACGACGTCGTTTGGCAACGCGAGCTACAGCGAGCCGGTTGCAGCCGGCGTTCCCGGCGGCGTTGCCGCGTCGTCGTCGAGTTCGAACACGGGCTCCACGTCGAGCAGCTCGAGCAGCGGATCGGTCACGAGCGCGGCTACGGCGTCGCCAGCGCCGGCTAGTTCTTCATCGGCGTCATCCTCCTCGAGCAGCACGACCGTTTCTGCCGTGACCCCGCCGCCGACGCTCTCACTTCCGGTACAATCGACACAACCGTTGCCGTCAACGGCTCCGGGACCATACGTCTTGTCGAACGCGACGCAGTACGTGACCGCCGGCTCCACGAGCGTGACGAATGCGCCGGGAGGCGGCGGCGGCTATTCCGGCCCGTCACTTTCGAACGTCAATCCGTGGAACTATACGCCGCGCCAGATGCGCATGTCGGACGTTGCGAACGTGCTCGACGCGTTCGAGCCGCAACGCCAATACAGCTATGTCGGCACGACTCCGACGATCTCGCTCGGCGTTCAAAAATCAACCGGCGCAAGCGAAGTCGTTGCCGCGGATAACGTGCTCAAGGCACTGCCGGGCATCGAGAAACAGTACCCGCAGATCCAATTCCAAATTCTCAACAATCAAGCCGCCTATACCGAAGACCAGATCTTCGGAGTGGTTCGCACGCTTTCGGAAGCCATCGTCATAACGGCGATCGTGATGCTGTTCTTTCTGCGTTCGTGGCGTAACGCCATCGTAATACTGGTCGCGATACCGTCGTCGCTCGGCGTGACGCTTGGGCTCATGCGAGCCTTTAATTTCTCGATCGATACCATTTCGCTACTTGCGATGACATTGATCATCGGAATTTTGGTCGACGACTCGATTGTCGTCTTGGAAAACATCGAGCGCCACCATGCCGGCGGCGAAGATCCCAAGGACGCGGCGATCAAAGGCCGCACGCAAATCGGACCGGCAGCGATCGTGATCACGCTCGTCGACGTCGTCGTGTTCTTGCCGATCGCGTTTTTGCCGGGGCAGGTTGGCCGGTTTCTCTCGGAATTCGCGCTCGTCGTGGTCACCGCGACGCTGACCTCATTGTTCATCTCGTTTACGGTGACGCCGTCGCTGGCCGGCAATTGGTCGCTGCTCTCGAAGTGGAAGGCGCCAAAACTGATCGATCGCTTCACCGACCTCTTCGACCGCGCGCGCCTGTGGTACGCCCATACCGCGCTGCCGTGGGCATTGAGGCGGCCACGATTAGTCGTGATCGTCTCGTTCAGCGCGGTTTTTGCGGCGATGCTGCTCATTCCGTTGCACATCATCGGATTCGAATTCATGCCGCCGGTGGATCGCGGCGAGGTTTTCGTACAGCTTACCTATCCAACGGGAACGCCGTTGGCCTTCGTCAATCAAAAGATCGGTGCATTAACGAAGGAGCTGGCGAAGATTCGTGACGTGCAATCGCAGACTGCGCTTGCCGGCGGGACGCAGAGCGGGTTTGGCGGCACCATCAATCAGGGCAGCGTCGGACAGGTCCATATCTTTTTGCAAGACGATCACAGCGGAACGACGGCCCAATGGGCAACGCGGTTCGGTGCGATGGCGCGCAAGCTCGCTCCCGGAGCGCAGATCGTCTCGGTCGCAGCGACCGGCTTCGGCGGCGGCAGTACGCAGCAGATCGATTATCTCGTGACCTCGAACGACGACGCGCCGGAACAATACGTGCCCAAAGTCCTGGCGGCACTCCAGGAGACGCCCGGCGCCATTGACGTCAACAGCTCGGCAATGCAGCTCGCGCCGCAGATCGACATCGAGTTCGATCGCGATCGTGCGCGCGCATTCAATATCAATATCGGAACGGCAGCATCCGCGATTCGCGCCGCGTTCGGCGGCACGCTTGCCGCGCAGATTCAAACGTCGCACGGGATCAAGTACGTCCAGGTGCTCTATCCAAGGAGCTACCAGACCTCGATCGCGTTGCTGCTCGCGCTGCCGCTGCGCACCAGCAGCGGGACGATCGTCCACTTAGTCGACATCGCAAAGCTGGTGGAGGACCCGTCCGAAGCGCTGATGACCCGCACGAACCGTGAGACCGTCGTGCACGTGCAAGCGAATCTGGCTCCCGGCGCGGCACTCTCGACCGTACAGGATCAGTTCTTGAAGAACCTTGCGGCGCAGAAGCTGCCTAACACCGTTCTGGTCAAGCCGAACGTAGGCGGCAACCAGCAGAATCTTGCCGACACCGTCGTCGGCATGGGCGAGGGGCTCTTGCTCTCGTTTCTGCTCGTATATCTGCTGATGCTCGCGCTCTACAACAGCTACCGTCTGCCGTTCATCATCATGTTCGCCGTGCCGGTGGCAACCGTCGGTGCGTTGGTGTCGCTTGCACTCACGCGCCTCAATCTCAATCTGTACTCGCTGATCGGTACGGTATTGCTGGTCGGGTTGGCGTGCAAGAACGGGATTTTGCTGGTGGACTTTGCAAACCATATGGTCGAGAATGGGATGGATCGGGTGAGCGCCATGATCGAAAGCGCAAAGGAACGTTTCCGGCCGATTATCATGACCACGTCCGCGTTGATCGCCGGCATGACGCCGATCGCGCTTGCACTCGATCCGGGAGGCGCGCAACGGCAGGCGCTGGGCGTCGTCGTCATCGGTGGTTTGATTAGTTCGCTCGTCTTGACGCTCGTACTGGTGCCGGTCATCTTCATGTGGCTTGGGCCGACTCCGTCCGCGAAGGAGGTAGAAGCAGCATGAAGTTCACCCGGCTCTTTGTCGAGCGACCCACGCTCGTTACCGTCTTCCTTGCGCTGGTGATTATCGCGGGTACGATTTCCGGATTCCGTTTGGTCAAGCAGCAGTTGCCCAACTACGATGTCCCGTCGATTCAAGTATTGCTCACCTACAACGGCGCCTCGACGACCGAAATGCGCGACGCGATCGTCCGGCCGCTCGAAGATCAAATCGCCGGCGCGCCGGATCTGAGCTACGTCGAGACCTCGATTGAACCGGGCCAGGCGTCGATCGTGGCCGTCTTCTCCTTGAGCTCCGACGAAAACACCGACCTCGTGCAGGTCCAAGGGCGCGTGCAGAACTCGCTGCATCAGCTACCCAACGACCTCCCGACGCCGCAGATCTCCATTTACAACCCGTCGGAAGCAGTGGTCGTCTCGCTGGCAGCGTCGTCGACGAGCTACTCGCTGGGCCAGCTTTCGGCGATCGTCACCAACGACGTCGTCCCCGCGATCGAGCAAGTTCCCGGCGTTTCCTACGTGCAGGAGAACGGCGACGTCACCGCTTCGATCCAAGTCAACGTCGACCCGCAGAAGATCTCGGCATCCGGCTTTACGCTGACCGATGTCATCAACGCGATCGCGAACAATAACGTGCGCGCGCCCGGCGGTATCGTCTATGAACCGAACCGTGAGACCAATCTCGACATTCGCGGCGACATACAAGACGTGCCGACCGTGGCGAATCTGCTGGTGGGCAACTCGACCACCGCGACGACCAGTACGTCGAGCTCGTCGTCCGTCTATCCGTGGACGGCGACGTCGCGCCTCTGGCGCATCTCCGACGTCGCCAACGTGCAGGATGCCTATGAAACGCAGCGCGTCTTTGCCTACACGAACGGCACGCCCGCGATCGAACTCGACGTGCAGAAGGCGGCCGGCTCGAGCGAGGTAACGGCCTCGAATGCCGTGATCGCGCAGCTGCCGCGTTTGGAGCAGCAATACCCGCAGATCAAGTTCTCGGTGCTCAACGTACAGTCGACGTACACGCAGGATTTGCTTTCGGGCGTGACCCGCACGCTGATCGAGGGCATCCTCATCACGGCGCTCGTGATGCTGTTTTTCCTGCGCTCGTGGCGCAAAGCGGTGGTCGTGATGGTCGCGGTGCCGGCGTCGTTCCTGGTGACGCTCGCGGCGATGAATCTCCTTGGTTTCACCCTCGACACGGTCTCGCTGCTCGGCATGACGTTGATGATCGGCATCTTGGTCGACGACTCGATCGTGGTGTTGGAGAACATTTCGCGCCATCAAGACGAGGGCGAGAACCCCAAAGAGGCGGCGATCAACGGCATCTCCGAGATCGGCGTGGCCACCATCGTGATCACGCTCGTGATCGTGGTCGTCTTTCTCCCGCTCTCGTTCTTGCCGGGAACGGTAGGGCTGTTCTTGCGCGAGTTCGGGCTCGTGGTAACGGTTGCAACGCTGACGTCGCTGTTCGTCTCGTTCGCGGTGACGCCGGCGCTCTCGGGACGCTGGGCGCTGTTTTCTCGCTGGCGGCCGTGGGGCATCATCGACCGCTTCACCGAGTGGTTCGACGGCGTACGTACTTGGTACGCGCAGACGGCGCTGACGTGGGGGCTCGAGCATCGCGCGCTCGTGGTCTGGGTTTCGTTCGGCAGTCTCGTCGCGGCGATACTCCTCATTCCGCTCGGGATCGTCGGGTTCGAATACTATCCGCCGGTGGATCGCGGCGAGCTGTTCGTCAACATCAATTATCCGACCGGCACGCCACTCGTCTCCGTAACCAACGCTGTGCGACAGGCCGAGCAAATCGTACTCAAGGTGCCCGACTTGCAATCTGAGACTTCAATCGCGGGCGCCTACGAAGGCGCGCTCACCGGCTATATCAACAACGGCGCGACCGGGCAGATCCACATCTTCCTCAAAACCGGGCGCCATCGTTCGACGCAATATTGGTCGCAGACGCTGGCGAGCGAAATTCAGCAGGCGCTGCCGGGCGCACAAGTGACCGGGGTGCCGTCGACCGATCCCTCCGGTGGCATCTCGCAGCCGATCGGATACGTGATCGAAAGCGCGACGGCCGATCCGACCGACGCAGCGAATCAGGCGTTCGCCGCGCTGCAGAAGACCCCGGGTGTCATCGACGCAACCACCTCGAACTCGCTCGAATCGCCGCAGATCGAAGTCAACTTCAATCGCAACGCGGCGCGTGCGCTCGATGCCAGCATCGGCACGGCGTCGACTGCCGTGCGTGCGGCGTACGGCGGCTACACCGCGACGCAGTTTACCGGTCCTGACGGGCTCAAAGACGTGCAAGTGATCTACGAGCAGAAGGATCTCGACAACCTGACCGGCATCAAATCGATTCTAATCCGCGCGAACAACGGTTCGATCATCACCGTGGGCGACATCGTCGATTTGCAGCAAGTTCCCGCGCCGCCGCTGATCATTCGCCTCGAGCGACGGAACGTCGTGCTCATCGGCGCGAACGTCGCGCCGGGCGCGACCCTCTCGAACGTCATCCGCGACTACGAGAAGCGCTTGCGCGCGCTGCACTTGCCGTCCGACATCACGGTGGCACCGGTCTCCGGCGGTAATCAGGAGCAAGTCACCGACACCACCTACGAGATGAGCGTCTCGCTCCTGCTCTCGATTCTGCTCGTTTATCTTTTGATGGTCGCGCTCTATAACGGCTACGTGACGCCGTTCATCGTGATGTTCACCGTGCCGGTTGCGGTCGTCGGCGCGCTCGGCGCGCTTGCGATCACACGGCAGACGCTGAATCTGTTCTCGCTCATCGGCGCGATCATGCTCGTCGGTCTGGTTGCGAAGAACGGCATCCTGCTCGTCGACTTCGCTAACCAATTGCGGGATCGCGGGCTTTCGAAACTCGACGCGATCGTCGAGAGCGCGCACCACCGGTTCCGGCCGATCGTGATGACGACGTTCGCAATGATCGCCGGCATGCTGCCGCTCGCGCTCGCGCTCGATCCCGGCTCACAAGCAGAACGGCCGCTCGGCATCGTAGTGATCGGTGGTCTTTCGAGCTCGCTCGTGCTGACGCTGCTCTTGATTCCGATCATGTACTTGCGCTTCGCACCCGACGACAAGAAGGACGAGGCGGTGGTCCGCAGACCCCCGCCCGTCACGGACTCGCCGCTCCAGGTGTAGTCGGGGGACGCGTAACTCTTGTTGCTCGCGAAGTCGCTCGTCGCGCCACATCGTGTGTCGCTCCTGCTGCGCGAGTTTTGCGCCACGTCCAAAGGAAGTTCGCATCCTGCGAATGGCGCAAAACTTCGAGCCTTCGCTTAGCAACAAGAGCTACGCTTCCCTCGACTGCCCTAGAGAGGATGTACGCCGAGCGTGCTCTGCCACAGCTTGTGTAGCGCGGCGACGATCGGCGGCTGACCGCGTGGCGCATCGAGTTGCCCGAGACTCGGCATCGAGCCGACGCTCCGTAAAACGATGCTGGTCTGCCCGCTGCTCGCCTGAACCGCGGTTATACCGCATCCCGGAACGTAGCTAACGACGGCCGGCACCTCGGCAAGTGAGCCGAGCTGCACCGCGTACGACACGCTCGCGCCACTCGAACTACTGCCGCTTGGGCATGCGCCAATGCCGGGAACGCTGCCGGTCGCTACGACTTGCGCAGACGTGGTTACGCCGACCTGTCCAGCGAACCCGGCGTTCTGCAGCGGGTTCCAACGGCAACAAACGACGCGCGACGGCTCATCATCCTTGAAGACCCTCCAAAGCGCCAACGTTCTGGGTGCTAGAACAGCGTCTCTTGGACCGGATCGTCGTCGCTGAGGACCTTCGGATCATCGTAACGTGGGTTATTTAATCGCATCGAGACGTCGCGCGCTTGCATCTCGCGCTCATCGTAAGGCTGGATTAACGAACGCGCTGCGGTGGGCGCGAGGTCCTCGCCTTGCAGCCACGCGTCGAGCTGGTCGTCGCGTAGGATCGCCGGCATCCGGTCGTGCACGCGGGCAACCAGCGCGTTGGGCTCACAGGTAACGATCGCGCACGGCGCCGTTCCCTCGCTCACCGGTTGCCAGATGCCGGCGAACGCGAACGGGCGTTGATCCTTCATCGTATAGTAGACCGGCTTGCGTCCGCGCCACTCGTAGAATCCGTCGGCAAAGACGACGCAGCGATATGCGAGGGGACGCGCGGTGACCGTCTCGGCGCGGGCGTTGATGCGCCCGTCGATCCCCCAGTGCAGCGGCTCGACGTCGTTGCGTCCGTCGTTGCGAACGCCAAGAACCATCTGCGTCGGCGCGATGTTGAAGCGGGGGAGGCGGTATTCGCTGAACTCCTCGAAGCGGTACCGCGGGTACGCGGTACGGATGCGCAGGGGATCGGTCAGGGTAAAACGTCCGCACATTCCCCTCGTCGATTGGAGCGTGCATGAAAATTCACCTGGGAACCGTCGGCCACTTCGGCTTAGCTGTCAGCGATATCCAGGCGAGCGCGCGGTGGTGGCGCCAGCTCTTCGATCTCGAGGTGATGTTCGAGGGCACGGCATATATTGGCCTGACCAATAAGGACATCACGATCGTGCTCTTCACCGGAACACCGCATCCGGCGACCATCGAACACATGTCCTTTCACGTCTCGAGCATGAAGGCACTGCACGCTGCGCTCGCGTGGCTAAAGAAGCATGACGTCGATGTCGAGGATCCCGGCAACGAGATCGGGCCTGAAGCGGAGGGCTCGAAAAACTTGGGCTTGTGGTTTCACGATCTCGACGGGTATCGCTGGGAACTGTCTCTTCTTGCGCGAGGCTGAAGCGAGATTGCGCGTTATCACCTGCAACGTGAACGGTATACGTTCGGCCGCGCGCAAGGGATTCTTCGCGTGGGCGGCCGGTGAGAACGCCGATGTGATCTGCTTGCAAGAGACCCGCGCGCAGGAGCATCAACTACCGCTCGAAGTGTCGGTATTGGATGATATGCACCCGTTTTACGTGGATGCCAAGCGCCCCGGGTACAGCGGCGTTGCGCTGTACACGCGACGGGAACCCGACCTGGTTACGCGCGGATTCGGCTGGCCCGACATCGATGCCGAAGGGCGCTACGTGCAAGCCGATTTCGGCAATCTTTCGATCGCAAGCGTGTACGTGCCATCGGGGACCTCAGGGGCGGTGCGACAAGCGGTGAAGATGGATTTTCTCGAGCGGTTCTTGATCATGCTCGCCGGTCTACGCAAATCCGGCCGCTCCTACATCATCTGCGGGGACTACAATATCGCGCACAAGGCCATCGACACGTTCGATCCCGTGCGCAACGCGCAGGTAACGGGCTTTTTCCCCGAGGAGCGCGCCTGGATGGATGCGCTGATCGACGGCGCAGGCTGGGTCGACGCGTTTCGCGCCGTGAACAGCGAGCCGAAGCAGTACACGTGGTGGCCGGGCTGGCCAAAGGCGTATCCGAACAACCTCGGCTGGCGCATCGATTACGAGATGATCACCCCCGAGTTACGGGATGCGGTGCGGGCGGCCTCAATTTACAAGGACGAGCGGTTTAGCGACCATGCGCCCGTCACCATAGACTACGAGCTATCGCGGGTATAATTGTGCCATGACTACATTCGCACTTCAGCCATCGGCATACGTTCCGTTGGCGATCGGCTTTTTCGGACTTGCAACGGGGTATTTCATTTTCGGCGGCCAGGAGTTTTTCGGATGGCCGCGTTCGACCCCAGAGGTCGACCGCAGCATGGGGTTGTGGGGCGTTTGGATGCCGGGCTTCATGCAGTTGGTCGCGGGCACGTATATCTTTGTCGGGCTCACCTGGTTCCAAGTGTTCAAGGGTGCGCCACTATACATGGCCGGTCTGGCGTTCACCGCTTATGGCGTGCACTGGTTTGCGCTGGGCGGACGCCGGCTGGTCGGCGGAGATGGCGCCCCGGAGGCGTGGATGACGATTGCGTTCGCGCTGATCTCGCTGTTGGGTCTGCTCGTCTTTTGGTCGGCCGGTGACATTCCGGTGGCGCTGATCTTCTTGGGTCTGGTGCTGGTCTACATCGCGGAAGGCTTAGAGCGCTTCAACGTCGTCCACTCGTCGAAACCGCTTGGGTTCTTCCACCTCGTGACCGGCATCTGGCTGATGTACTGCGCCTACGCGGCGACCTTCAACATGGCGCTGGGCGCGCATTGGTGGCTGTAGCCGTAGCTGCATTGCGGCTAGGCGCGCACGCTACCCGTTCGTGACCAGCACCGGAACCTTGGAGCTGCGCACGATGCCCTCAGCGACGCTGCCGACGAAGAAGTGCGCGAGGCCCTTGCGTCCGTGCGTTCCCATACAGATAAGTCCGACGTTGTTTTCTTCGGCTAGGCGCAGGATCTCGTCGCAAGCATCGCCCTCGCCGGAGCAAACGTTGGCGCTCAGCCCCGCGGCTTCGCACGACGATTTCGCGCTGTTCAGTATGTCGGCGCCGGCCTCACGCATCACCTCGATCGCGTCGACCGGATACGGCGAGCCATAGCCGGCAGCAACAACGACCTTAGACACGTCGACGACGTTTGCCAGGAGCAGCTTTGCTCCATCTTCCTTTGCCAGTTTCGTCGCGAGGTCGAGTGCGGCAGTCGCCGGGTCCGAGCCATCGACGGCGACGAGTATCGTGTTGAACATGATCAGTATCCTTTGCTTACCAGGTTCGCATGCCGGGCGCCAAGTAGGCGTGGCTGTGGAAAAGCTCGATGAATGGGCCCGTATAGGCGAGGACGGCGAGTACCAGCGCGACTACTGCCCAGCGGAAGAGATTTTCGAAGACCGGCGGCGCAGGTTCGCTCCCCTGCGCCGCGACGGCGAAATCGGCCGTCGTATCGTGCGTTTTCTCATTCTTGAAAAGTGTGCCGATCGCAACCGCGGCAAAGAAGCAGATACTGATGAACAGGATTGCGCCGCCGGCCGCGGCGAGCAGCATTGCCGGTTCCCATGATTGAGCGACGGTAGATCCTGCGTACGCGACGGACGCCGTGCGGCGCGGGGCGCCGAGCAATCCGGCGTAGTGCATCGAAAGCGACATGATCAGCATCCCGATGAACCATAAGCGCGTTTGCCACAGGGCGGCGCTGCGACCCCAGAGTTCGCGCCCGGTAAGCCGCGGAATCAGCCAATAAGTTGCGCCGATAAATGTCAGTGCGACCGGACCACCTACCGTCGCGTGGAAGTGCCCGACGATCCAGATGGTGTTGTGCACCAGCGTATCCATGCTGTACGACGCGTTGATCATGCCGCCGAAGCCGCCGAGAATGAAGAGCAGCATGCCGTACGCGGCGCCTGAGAAGAAGGGGTCGTTCCACGGCAGCGACGTCACCGTTGCGATCAAGCCGCGTCGGCCTTGCTTCATCGCCGCTAGTTCGAAGGAGGCAAAGATCGCAAACGCCGTCAGGAACGATGGAATCGCGACGCCGTACGTCAGGACCATGTGCAAGAGTTTCCACTTTGACGCGATTCCGGGATCCATGAATTCGTGATGGATGCCGACCGGGGTCGAGAGAATCAGGAGCATCAGAAAGGTCAGGCGCGCAAGGCCGTCACTGAAGACGCTTCCGCCATAGCGCGTCGGCACCACCGTGTACCAGATGATGTAGGCGCCCATAATCCAGAAGTAGACCAACGGATGTCCGAAGTACCAGAAAAACATGCGTGTGAGCATCACGTTGATGCCGGGCGTCCATCCGAAGGACCATGGAATGAGTAGTGCCATCTCGGCAACCACACCCAGCGTCGCGATGATCCACATGAGGAAAGTCGCCGATGCCATGAAGACCGGAAGCGGGAGCGGGTTACCGGGATTCGTGCGCTTGAAGTAAAACGCGTTCTCGAAGATCTCGTAGGCAACGACCCAGGTGCCGAGAACGAGCAGCGTCGCGCCGAGATAGAACGACGGGCTGGCCTTGAGCGGCGCGTAGAAGGTATACAAGACGGTCGCATTGCCGCTCAGAATCGTGATCGCAGCGGTAGCCGTGCCGAGCAGCATCATCCACCAGCCGATCCAGGCGGTTGCGAGCTTGCGGCCGGGCCGCGCTATCGTGCGGTACACGGCAAAGAGTGAAAAGCCGGTGATGAAGAACGTCGTGAAGACAAGTGCCATCAACACGCCGTGCGCTGTGAGCATCCGGTAGTAGTCGAACCACGGCGGTGCATCGATGGCGCCGGCGCGAGAGAAGCCTTGCAGCACACCGAAGACGGCACCAAGACAGACTGCGACCGTGGCGGTATAAATGTGGGCGAGAACGACGCGGTTCTCGGCGGGATTCGAAGACGCGACAGCTTGCATCATTTGACCTCGATCGTGCCGTACATGTTTTGGTGACCGATGCCACAGTACTCGTTGCAAACCAGCAAGTAGGTGCCCGGCGTGCGGAACGTGTGGCTCGCGACGTTGACCCAACCCGGAACGGCCATCGCGTTGACGTCGGTCTTGGCGATTTCAAAGCCGTGAACGACGTCGGAACTCGTGACGTAGAACGTGACGTGCGCGCCGGCCGGAACGCTCAACTTGGACGGCGTGAACGTAAAGACCGATGCGACGTAGTAAGCCTCGTAACGCCCGTCGCCCAACCGATGTAGTCCGGGGTGATCGAACGGCGGCGTTGCGTAGATCTTGGTGGGATCGATTGTTTGCGAACCGGTCGGCGGGTTGATGTTATCGGCGAATGCGGCGACAAAGATCGTCGTCATGAATAGGACGAGCATGCTCACGCCGAAGGCCATCCACCAGCGTTCGTAGCGATCGATGTGCATCTACCAGCGCTCCGCCATCAGGACAAACAACGCGAACCACCCGATCAAGAAAGCAACGCCCATAGCAAGGACGAAGGTTAAGGTGCCCGGGAGCGGGGTATCCGGGCCGTCGCGCTTAGTGCTCATGAGACCAACGGTAGCGGGCGGTGAGCGCGTATTTTAGGAAGGCGCCTTCTCAGAATCTGGAACATTTGGAGGCCCGGTGGCGGACACGATCATGATCGTCGAAGACGAGCCGCAGATCGGCGGGGTGCTGGCTGAGTACCTCGCGGCTGAGGGCTTTGCCACCGTTGTTTGTCCCACGGTTGCGCAAGCGCGGGCAGCACTCGAGTCGAGCCGGCCCGATCTGTTGTTGCTCGATGTAACGTTGCCCGACGGCAGCGGACTCGACATCCTCCGCGGCGTGCGCGATCGCGGGATCCCGGCGATCGTCGTTACCGCGCGCGGGGCCGAAGTCGATCGCATCGTGGGCCTGGAGATCGGTGCCGACGACTACATTACCAAACCGTTCTCGCCGCGCGAGGTGGTAGCGCGCGTGCGTGCGGTGTTGCGTCGCGTGAGTGCGAGCCCGCAAGTGCACGGTTCGCATTCGGTTATTCGCATCGGCGATCTCGAGATTGACGGCGATGCCCACGAAGTTCGGATGGGCAATCGTCCGGCGCAGCTGACACCCTCAGAATTTCGCCTCTTGGAGGTTCTGGCGCACAATGCGGGCGTTGCGTTGACCCGGTCGCAACTGCTGGACAAGCTGAGCGACGACGGCTCGATCTTCGAGCGCACGCTCGACCGCCACATCAACAATCTGCGGCGCAAGATCGAGCCCGACGTACACGAGCCGACCTATGTATTGACCGTTTACGGCGTCGGCTACAAAATGCGCAAGTCGTAGTGCACTTTTGCGTCGGCAACGACGTCATCGACGATGCGCTGCATGAACGACAAGAGGCTGCGCTCTGCAGCGTGGCGGAGCACCGTCCGGTCGAGTACCTCACCGATCGCGCCGAAAGGCGGCTCGTACGACCCTTGCAGCCAGAGCTCGGCGGCCTTCCCGCCGACGGGCGTGAGACTGAGTGTCCCCTCGAACGTAGGGAAGATCCCCTCATTGGACGCGGCGCGTATCGAGAGACCGAACTCCCAACGGACGGCCCGGTCGGCGATATACACCTCGGTCGGGATCTTCACTTCGCCCACCACGCCGACGTGAAGATCGGCTAATTGTGCTGCGAGCGTCAGGCGGTCCGTCGAGGCACCGGAGGTCGCGAGCGCGTGCATAACGCGCACCAACGACTCATCAGCTGCCACCGGCGCCATCGCAAGCGGCAGGTAGAGCTCGATCGTGTGCACGCCCATCTTACGCATCCTGAGTGAGGCGATGCTTTTGATCCTCGACCTCGTGGTATTGCTCCTCGATCGTCGTGCCGAGCGTACGCAGCAGTTCGCGCGCCGTTTCGGCGGCTATGCGCTGGCCAATCATCGCGTCAAATGCCGCGCCGGCTGCACCGAGCGGCGGATTGTACGTGCCCTGGAGCTCCAAGACGGCGCTTGCGTATGACTCATCGGCTCGAACGGTGAGCGTCCCGTCGAAAACGGGGTATAAGCCGCCGGCGGGCTCCCAATGCAACTTCCACGGTTCGTCGAAGTGCATCGGGTCGCGAGCTGTCGCAACGGTGACGATGACATCCTTGCCGATCTCTGCGCCCGGCAGGCCGGGGATCGCCACCGTCAGTCGCAGGAGGCGCTCATCGCCGGTTTGTGCGGCGCTTCGCAGTGCTTCGCCCAGTAAGTCGCGCGCACGATTGTACGGGCATTTGACGTAGCGGCGCTGATATAGTTGTGACATGCATTCAT
Organism: Vulcanimicrobiota bacterium; assembly: GCA_963837195.1. Classification (GTDB taxonomy): domain Bacteria; phylum Vulcanimicrobiota; class Vulcanimicrobiia; order Vulcanimicrobiales; family Vulcanimicrobiaceae; genus Aquilonibacter. The sequence goes on along the minus strand of CAWIMO010000006.1, from coordinate 720,868 downwards.
CATGGCGGCCGGATGAGAAGCAGAAGGGAAGAACCACGGAATGAGCAGCGCAGCAGCGGACCGCGGCGTCCGGCAACGGATTGGCGAATGGGCGAAGACGCTTGGGCCGGGCTTGATCACGGGCGCGGCCGACGACGACCCCTCGGGCATCGCGACCTACTCGATCACCGGCGCGTCGACTGGGCTCTCGATGCTCTGGACCGCGCTCATCACCACGCCGATGATGGCGGTGCTCGACGGCACGTGCGCGCGTATCGGGGTCGTAACCGGCGCTGGACTGATGTCGTCGCTCGCGCGCAGCATGCCGCGGTCGCTTGCCATCTCGCTCGCGATCCTCATCGGCCTCGCGAATACGTTCAACATCGGTGCCGATCTCGATGCGATGGCCGCGGCAGCACATCTGCTGGTGCGGCTGCCGCAGGAGCTTTGGCTGGTCCTCTTCGCAGCGGTCGTGATCGTCGTGGAGGTCTTTTTCAGTTATCGAAAGTTTGCCAACATCATGCAGTGGCTGTGCGCGTCATTGCTTGCCTACGTCGTTACTGCGTTTATCGTCCATCCGCATTGGCCGACGGTTCTCTTGAACGCGGTGGTCCCGCAGGTTCACTGGAACGCGGCGTGGCTGACGACGCTCACGGCAGCGCTCGGGACCACGATCACGCCATACCTGTTCTTCTGGCAAACGTCGATGACCGCCGAGGAGCGCCAGGCGCGCCGCACCGACGCTCACCGCAAACCGCGGACGCTCAACGAAATCTATGCCGACACCAACACGGGGGCGATCTACTCGAACCTGGTGATGTTCTTCATCATCGTGACTACGGCATCGACGATTGGTGCGCACGGCTCCGCGAACATCCAAACAGCTCAGCAAGCAGCGGAAGCGTTGCGCCCGTTGGCTGGAGACTTTGCGTACGCGTTGTTCACGCTGGGTATCGTCTGCACGGGATTGCTCGCGGTGCCGGTGCTGGCCGGTGCGTCGGGGTACATGTTTGCCGAACTTCTCGGACTGCGTGAAGGACTCGACATCAAACCGTGGCGCGGACGCGGCTTCTACGGCATCATCGTGCTGGGCATCGTCGCCGGCGTGATCATGGGCTTGGTCCACGTTGACCCGATCAAAGCGCTGTTTTGGTCGGCGGTGTTCAACGGCGTCGCTTCCGTTCCGTTGATCTACGCGATCATCCGCATCGCTTCGGATCGCCGCGTGCTCAAAGACCAGGTCGTATCTCGCGCGGCGCAGGTGTGGCTTTGGCTTGCCTTCGTGCTGATGTTACTCAGTGCAGCGGGCACGGTTGCGTCGTGGCTCATTCATGCCTAGAGGCGGAGCGCTCGATTTCGATGCGTAAGCGGCGCAAGAGCATGCCGCAAGTTACCCAGGCAATGTGCCGCCCGATCAGTGCATCAAAGAGCCGACCCGCCGTTGCAAACGGGGGCTCGTAGGCGATGCTGAACTGCAGTTCGCTCCCTTGCGGGGCGTGTGGCCGCACAGTGAGAAAGGCTCGACCAGTGGGAAGCCACCGCGATCGAGGCCGCCAGCGAAATTCCAGCGCATCATGGCGCCGGGCCGGGTCGGTATAGTCGTCGGTGACGGTCACGCCGATCGACGTTTCTACGACCAGCTCCGCGATGATTCCGCGCTCCGCGGCCTTGCGAAGGTAGCCTTCGGCGTATTCGATTGCCCCCGAGAAGGGGCATCGAGCGAGGGCATCGCGCCGGATCGTGCGCGTGTTCGTCATCGCTGTTAGCCCTTCTCGTCGTTGAGCAGTCGCGCGACAAGTGCGGCCGAGCGTCGGAGTGACTCCGCGATGACTTCGAGCCGCTCCTTATTGGTCGGAACGATCCCGTCGATCATACCTTCGACGTTGGCGAGCGCCACCCCGAGGAGATTGTCCAGATCGTGCCGCAGGTTATCTGTCCCCACGGTAGGCTACTCCGCGATGACGCCGACGAAGCCCTATCGCGGTTGAAAGAGCTATGGATCCTTCGCAAACATTCGGCGAGGTGGCGTTCTCGCTCGCGGACTTGGCTGGGACCCGCTTCCCACTGCTCGAGTACGCGCCCGACGCGACGATCCTCGTCGATGCCGAAGGTAAGATTCGGCTGGTCAATGCGCAGACCGAACGCCTTTTCGGGTACTACCGCGAGGAATTGATCGGTCATCCAATCGAGATGCTGATTCCGGCGCGTTACCGCGGCCGGCACGTGGGCGAGCGCAAGGGCTATTACGGCGATCCGCACGTGCGGCCGATGGGCATCGGCATGGAGCTCAACGGGCTGCGCAAGAACGGTACCGAGTTCCCCGTCGAGATCAGCTTGAGCCCGGTCTCGACCCGCGAAGGAACATTCGTGTCGGCTTCGGTTCGTGATTCAACCGAACGGAAAACGCTCGAACGCCAATTACGTGAGCTCAACGCGGCGCTCGAAGGCGCGAACCGCGCGAAGGATTCGTTCTTGGCCTCGATGAGCCACGAGTTGCGCACCCCGCTCAACGCGATCATCGGCTTCACCGGCACGCTCTTGATGCAACTGCCCGGACCGCTGACGCCCGAGCAAGAGCGGCAACTCGAGATCGTGCAGTCGAGCGCACGGCATCTGCTCTCGTTGATCAATGACATTCTCGATCTCGCGAAGATAGAATCGGGAAAGATCGAACTCACCTTCGAGCCGATCTCGGTCAAGGAGATTGTCGACGAAGTTTCGTCGTCGCTCGCAGCGCTGGCTGCCGAGAAACAGCTCGAATTCACGACGCACGTCATGAACGGTGGGGATTCTATCACCACCGACCGGCGCGCGCTCGCGCAAATTCTCTTGAATCTGACCAATAATGCACTCAAATATACCGAATCCGGGTCGGTGCGGATCGACGTCTGGGCAACGAGTTCTAACAAGCGCTCAGCAGTTGCGTTCAGCGTTAGCGATACCGGCATAGGCATCAGGCCCGACGACCAGGAACGCCTCTTTAAAGCATTCGAGCAACTCGATCGCTCGAACACGCGCCGCTACGAGGGGACGGGCTTGGGGCTCTATCTGTGCCGCAATCTCGCGCAGTTGCTCGGCGGGGAGCTGACGGTGACCAGTGAATTCGGCAAGGGAAGCACCTTCACGTTCACGCTTCCGCGAGCGCGGTAGCGGGTGTCGCGCGTCCTCGTCGTCGACGACAATGCCGTCAATCTCGATCTGATGCTCTACCTGTTGCGCGCGTTCGGGCACGAGGCCGACGGACACTCCGACGGACTTTCGGGCTTACAAGCGGCGCTCTCCGGTGATTTTGCGATCGTCCTCACCGACATTCTGATGCCCGGCATCGACGGCTACGAATTTGCGCGCCGCTTCAAGCAAGAATCGCACCTTTTCTCGGTTCCGCTCGTCGCGGTGACGGCACTTGCGATGTCGGGCGACCGCGAACGCATCACGAAGGCCGGCTTCGACGGCTATATTCCCAAGCCGATCGAGCCGCGCACGTTCGTGGCGGAAGTCGAGGCGTTTCTCGGTCGCAACGGTGATTGATGGCGTGCGTGCTCATCGTCGATGACGATCCCAATGCGCGTCTGCTAGTGACGACGCTGCTCGCGTATGGGGGCCATAGCTCGCTCGAAGCTGCTAGCGCGGAGCAAGGCCTGAGGCTCGCCATCGAGCGGCAGCCCCATCTCATCATCACCGACCTATCGCTCCCCGGGATGAGCGGGCCACAATTCCTTCGCGCGTTGCGCGCCGACGAACGGACGCGAATGTTGCGCGTTGCCCTTTACACGGCGAGCGCCATCGACGACGCAATGCGCGATTTCATGGAAATCTATGGCGTGGTGGGCGCTCTACCCAAGCCGGCCGAGCCGCGCGAGCTTCTGGCCTCGATCGACGCTGCGCTCGGTTATGAATAATCTGAGAACGCCGGTTCCCGGGTTGTTCTCCTTCCTTCGCTATCGTTCACCGCATGAAGGAACTCCGCGAGCAGGTCCCTGTGGTGTGCCCGGTTGAGCAAACCGAGGCGGGCCTGAGCGCGTTCTTTGCCGCACGTCAGGATTCCGACGGCGTCACCCATATGCGCTTGCGTGTTCCGATGGACGGCAGCGCGCTCTCGCTCGAACGCGAGGTCCGCGTGCAGGCGCAGGTGGGCCGGGACGACGACAATCTCAACAACGTCGTCCGCATCGCATGGGAGCCGGAGAATTCCGTGATCTTCCCGCGCTTCGAAGGCACATTGCTCGCCTGGGGCGAGGACAACCCGACCGAGAGTTCCATCGAATTGCGCGGTCACTACACGCCGTCGCTCGGTGCCGCGGGGCAAGTCTTCGACGAGACGATCGGCTACGAAATCGCGCAAGCAACGGCCCGTGAGTTTCTGCGCGACATCAAGCGCGACATCGAGTCGCGCGCTCGAGTTAAGAAGAAAGCGTCGAACGGAGGCTGATCGGCACCGCGCGCAGCGCATTGCTGATGGGGCACGAGGCTTCGGCTTGCTTTGCGTAGGCCGAAAACTCATCGGCCGAGATCCCCGGCACCACACCGGTAATCTCGATCTCGATGTTCGGCACCTTGTAGCCTTCGCCGGCGCGTTCGAGGTGGACGGTCGCGGTCGTGTCGAGCGACGCCGGCGGATGACCGGCGCGCGTGAGTACGGCGCTGGTCGCCATCGTGAAGCACGCGGCGTGCGACGCGGCGAGCAATTCCTCGGGATTGGTTCCAGGATCGCCCGAGAAGCGCGTGCCGAACGAATACGACGCCACAACTTTGCCGCTAGCAGTCGTGATGTCGCCGTGACCCTTGGCCACGTCGCCGACCCATTTGACGTTGGCGGTGCGAGCAATTTGATCTTGTGCCATGTTCGCGTCGACCCGCGGCACCCGGCTACGGTTGCGCGGTTTTGAGTCTCCACGCCCAAAAAGAGACGACCGCATAGGTGATTGCCGCCGCGGTGAGAGCGGCGGGAACGCCGAGCTTGAAGATGAGGATTGCGCCGATGAGCGCGCCGGCAAACATAAGGACGATCGCCATGGCGCGGCGGCGCAAGCGCGTGTTGGTCCCGCCGGCGAGGGGCAAGTCCATCGCGAGGCCCGCGAGCGTCGACGTGATGACCGTCGTCGTGATATCCGCCACACCCAGACTGCGCGCGACCGTCGTTTGGAGCCCCATCGAGATGGCGAGCACAGCGGTGATCGCGTAGGCGATAAAACCGGGCAAGCCAAAACGCCACGCGACCAGGGCCGCTGCCAGCATGAGGAACGTCTCGACGAAGGTCATCACTGAGATGAGGTGCGGTCCGCTCTCACCGTGGCGCCGGGTGAGCCGGCCGCCCACGATGCCGCCGGACACGAAGGCCACGATCGCGATGAACGAACCCACCAGTGAAATTCTCTTTGCGCCGCCGATAGCAAAGCCGAGCAGCACCACGTTGCCGGTCATGTTCGCGACGAAGACCTGACCGAGGGTTAGAAAGCTCAGCGCGTCAGATAGGCCCGAGACGAAGGTCAGCCCGAAGAGCAGCGGCATTAACCGGTAGTCGTCGTCTTGGCGCATCAGGAAATCATTGTACGATAAAGCGCAGCATCCTCATCGGTAAAGGTGCAGAAGATCACATCGATCGGCTGCGCGGATGAGGCTAACCACGCGCGCACCGCGCGCACCGCGACCGCTGCTGCCGCTTGGCGCGGATACCCGTAGATGCCGGTCGAGATTGCCGGGAATGCGATGGAGCGCGCCCCCACGTCGGCGGCAGCTTGCAAGGCGTTTGCGTATGCAGATTCGAGCAGCGCCGCTTCATTCTGCGCACCGCCCTGCCGGATCGGGCCGACGGCGCGTACGATCCAGCGTGCTTTCGCGTGAAAGCCGGGCGTTATGCGCGCGGCACCGGTCGGGCACGGCGCTTGCGCAGCGCACGCGTCCGCAAGTTGCGGTCCCGCGGCGCGAAAGATCGCACCGCAGACACCGCCGCCGCGCGCCAAGCCCTCATTCGCCGCGTTGACGACCGCGTCGACGTCGAGCGTCGTGATGTCGGCCACGACGACCTTCAGTGGATAGCCCCTTGGTGGGTGAGCAGGGGCCGACCGTTGCGTCCGCTCCGCTGCGCGACGATCTCGGCCAGAATCGAAATCGCCGTCTCGGCGGTCGTGGTGCCACCGATATCAAGTCCCACTGGACCGCGGATACGGTCGAGCGTAGCCTCGTCGAAACCTTCGGCGCGTAGCGCTGCGCGGCGCGCGGCTTGTGCGCGCCGGCTGCCCAGCAGACCGATGTAGGGCGCGTTGGAGCGAAGGGCGCAGCGCAGCGCCGGAACATCGAACTTCGGGTCGTGTGAAAGCACGACGATCGCCGTGCGCGACGAGAGTGCGAGCGGTAGATAATCGTCGGGCCACGCGTGCACGATCGCGTGCGCGTCGGGTAAGCGTTCCTGCGTCGCAAATGCCGGGCGCGGATCGACTACCGTGACTCGTACGTCCATGCGGCGCGCGATGGCCGCAAGATCGGCCGCCAGCGACGTTGCACCGATGAGGATCAACTGGTCCTTTGCCGGGAAGACGTGCTCGAACATCCCAACCGTCAGCGTCACTGCGCGTTCTCCCGCGGCGATCGCGCGGGCATCATCGGCAAACACGCGATCGGGGCGCCAGATCAACAAGCGCATGACGGCGCCGCACGCAGTTCCGCCCGCGAGTTCGTCGTCGTTATCGAGATTGACGTCGAGCGGACGCATCACGCCGTCGGCTAGTGTGCGCTGCGCGCCCTCGATGATGTCACTTTCGTAGCAGCCCGCGCCGATGTTGCCCAGGATGCGTCCGTCGCCGGTGACCGCGATCGTGGTGCCGAGCGGCGCCGTTTTTGCGGCACGAAGCTCGGTCAATGTCGCAAGGGCGCACGGCACGCCCGCGTCGAGCCACTGCGCGACCGTTGCAAAGACGTCACGCATCGGCCAGGCCGCTCCAGGACGAAAGCGAGGTCAGGTATGGAAGCGCGGTTTGCATGCCGCGCGACGCCGGCGTAAAGCCCGGCTCCGCAGCATGCGGATTGACCCACGCAATGGCGGCGCTACGCCGCGCGAGTTCGCGCATCGCGCGATCGAGCTGGTCGAGATCGCCGACGTCAAGTCCGTCGCTTACCACAATTACCAGCGTATGATCGTCGAGTCGCGACGAAAAGTTGCGCACGAACGCGTTCAGACTTGCGCCCAAGCGCGTCCCACCGCCCCATGCCTCGCCGGCGTCCGCAAGCGGCTCGCCGACCCGGTTGCGGCGCAGATCGCGGGTGATTTCGCGCAGGGCCGTGCTAAAGACGAAGGCACTAGCGCGCAGCGTTCGACGGCAGAGCGCGTGCGCGACCTGAAGTGCTACCGGCGCGTGTTCGCTCATCGAGCGGCTCGCGTCGATCAATAGCACAAAGCGCGGATTGCGTAGCGGATAGCCACGCCGGCGCAGCGCGACAATCTCGCCGCCGGTCTGCATGGCGCCCCGCAGCGTGCGCCGCAGATCGAGCTTGGGTCCGCGCAATTGCGGACGCAGGCGGCGCGCGCGCCCCAGACGTAAGCGCACGATCAAGCGCCGCACGAGCGCATCGGCGGCATCGTAGCCCTCGCGCGAAATCGGCGGCAACGGCGCGGCGCCTTCTATCGGGCTGTAGCGTGCCCGCAGATTCTGCCAACGCTCCGCGGCACTTTCGTCGTCGAGACGAAACGAAGATTGCCGCTCCGGCGGCGGCTCCGCCCCGCCGTCCGGCCGCGAGCGGCGTGCATGCTTTGGCTGCGGAACGCCGCTAGGACCACTCGAGAAAAATGCATCGAAGAGCGGATCGAAGACCGCGATCTCATCCGGCGACGAGCAGCACACGGCGCGCAGTGCGGCACGCAAGCGGGCGCGTTCGCGGACGCCGATCGCTTCGGTCGCACGCAACGCGTCGTGCACTTCGGCTCGCCCGAGCGCGAACTCGTGCTCGTCGCGTAGTAACGAACAGAATTCGAGCGTTGCGCTCGCAAGATCGGCCATGCTAGTGCGCCTGCACGCTCCCGAGGCCGTAGTCCGGTTCGGGCAGAGCCGGGCGCGTTGCGAGCAGCGAGCGCAAGAGTTCCCAATCCTCTTGGACCTTGAGGATGCAGCCCATCGTCGCTTCGAGCGTTTGCGGATCCAGCGCATCGCGATGCAAACGCACGAGCGCAAGTGCCCAGTCCAAGCTTTCCGCCGTGCCTGGGACCTTTTGGAACGGCTGCGCACGCAACCACTCCATGAAGCGGGCGATTTCGTTTGCGAGGCGCGCATTGATTCCCGGCAAGCGCGCCTGGATGATCGCCACCTCACGCTCGAAGGACGGATAGTCGATGCACAGGTAGAGGCAGCGGCGGCGCAGTGCGTCGGAGAGGTCGCGCGAACGATTCGACGTGATGATCACCGCCGGCCGTTGCTTGGCCACAATCGTCCCGATCTCGGGAATCGTCACCTGAAACTCACCGAGGATTTCGAGCAGAAAGGCTTCGAACGCCTCATCCGCGCGATCGATCTCATCGATGAGCAGCACCGGCGCCCGCTCCTGCACGATCGCTTCGAGCAACGGGCGGCGCAAGAGGAACGGCTCGCTGAAGATTTGCGCCTCGCGCGACTGCACCGAATCGTGCGCACCTTCGGTGACGCGCAGGTGCAGTAGTTGTTTGGGATAGTTCCATTCGTAGAGGGCGCTTGCAGCGTCGAGCCCTTCGTAACATTGCAACCGGATGAGCGAGGTGTCGAGAACGCCGGCGAGCACCTTGGCACTTTCCGTCTTTCCGATACCGGCGGGTCCCTCGATGAGGAGCGGCTTTTGCAGCGCGAGCATCAGCTCGAAGGTGGTGGCAAAATCGTCATCGGCGATATATCCACGCGCGGCAAAAGCGTCGCGAAGTTGCTGTGCGGTCACGAGTGGCAGCAGTGATGACCCCCGTCGTCCCGATCGACCTGCGCTGCCGGAACGACGGCCGAGATGATCTCGGCAAGGATCGAGACGGCGACCTCGCTCGGCGTGCGTGCACCGATGTCAAGCCCAACCGGATTGTGCACGGTCGCCAGGCGCTCGCGCGCAACGCCTTCTTGTTCGAGTGCACCGAGGACGGCAGCGCCGCGCTTGCGGCTCGCGAGCAGTCCAATGAAGGCTTGCGGTTCGCCCGCGAGCAGCAGCGAAAGGGCGCGCTCGTCGTAATGACCTTGCGAGGCGACGACGGCGATGAGCCGCTCGCGCGCGGCGCCGAGCGCGGCGAGATAGCCGGCGAGCGATTCGACCGGAACGGCAGTCTGCGCGTCGTCGCCTGCGAGATCGCGCAACTCGTCGCTTGCAACCACGCGCTGTACGCGGTAGCCTGCGAGCGCGCACCCGAGCCGCGCGAGTTCGGCGGCGACCGGGGTGTGACCGACGATCAGGAGCGTGCGCGCGGGGAGGTGCGGCTCGATGTACACGTCAACGGCGCCTTCGGAAGCGCAGCCCATCGGCACGATGACCGTCTGCGCATCGGCATCGTCGCTTGCCGCTTGCGGTTCGGGCCGAATTTGTAAGAGACGCGCGATGCCGGTGCGGATCGCGTCGAGCCCTTGGCGCCGTACGATGTCGCGCGAGCACGAGCCCCCGACGAAGCCGTCCATGCGGCCGTCGGCGGTGATAATCGCGCGATCGCCCAGATGCGCGCTCACCGGAGAGCGCCGGACCACAACGGTCGCGACCGCGTACGGAACCGCGTCCTCGTCGAGCGCTTCAAGCTGCTTGAGAAACTGCATTTTTGACATTTTCAAAGGTGGTGCTGATCACGCGGTGGGCTTGCGCGTCGAGTACGCGTCCGCCGATCGTCGCAACCGGCCCGCTCACTGAGGCGCTGCCCTTCCAGTCGAGCGTGGTTCCGTCGGGCGTCTCGCTCAAATCCGCGCCGGCGAGAAGATTGACCACGCTGCCGAAGCCGCCGCCGGAGATCTTCAAGTCGATGTGACTGCCGTCGGCGTTGGGCACGAGCGCGATGGCGAATTTGAACGAGCCGCGCACCGGTCCCACCGCTACCTTCACCGTTGCATCGACGTTGTGCGCGTCTTTTACATCACTGGACTGGAGATCGGGCAGGCACGAGGCGACCTTGGCCGGGTCGTTGATAAACGCCCAGACCTTCGCTTTGCTGGCCTTGATCTGTTCCTGCCCGCTCCACTCGAGATTCATGCTTTGGGCGTCGCTCCGTGGATGGCGTTCCAAACCTTCTCACGCGTCAGCGGCATGTCGATGTGCGTCACGCCATACGGTGAAAGTGCGTCGATCACAGCGTTGACGAACGCCTGCGGCGACCCGACGTTCGGGCTTTCGCCGACGCCCTTCGCACCGATTGGATGATGCGGGCTGGGCGTCACCGTGCTGCCGGTTTCCCAATGCGGCGTTTCTTGCGCGGTGGGAATGAGGTATTCGGTGAAGTCCGTGTTGAGGTTGTTCCCGCCCTCGTCGTACTTGATCTCCTGCATGAACGCGATTGCGAAGCCTTCAGCGAGGCCGCCGTGGATTTGACCCTCGACGATCATCGGATTGATCACGACGCCGCAGTCATCGACCGCGAGAAAACGGCGCACTTTGACGACACCGGTGTCGGCGTCGACGTCGACCACCGCGATGTAGGTGCCGTTGGGGAACGTGAGATTCGGCGGGTCGTAGTAGTAGGTCGCCTCTAATCCGGGCTCGGTGTCGGGTGCCGGATTGGTGTAGGCCGCAAAGGCGACTTCCTTCATCGTGACGCTCTTGCCCGGCACGCCTTTGAGGGAGAACTTGTAGTCCTTCCACTCGACGTCGTCTTCGGACGCTTCCATGAGGTGCGCGGCAATTTTGCGCGCCTTGTCGCGAATCTTGCGCGCGGCGAGTGCAAGTGCGCCACCGGCAACCGGCGTGCTGCGGCTGGCATAGGTGCCGAGGCCGTAGGGCGCCGTGTCGGTGTCGCCCTCTTCGACCAGCAATTCTTGCGGATCGAGTCCGAGCTCTTCGGCGACGATCTGTGCCCAGGTCGTCTCGTGGCCTTGACCTTGATGACGCGTTCCGGCGCGCACGATGCCCGAACCGGTCGGGTGGATGCGAATCTCGGCGCTGTCGAACATCTTGATACCCAGGATGTCGAAGTGCTTGCCGGGGCCGGCGCCGACGATCTCGGTAAACGTTGAAACGCCGATGCCCATCAGCTCGCCGCGCTTGCGCTTTTCGGCTTGCTCTTTACGCAGCGCATCGTAGCCGATCATGTCCAAGGCCTTCTTCGTGGTTGCTTCGTAGTCGCCCGAGTCGTACACGAAGCCGAGCGGCGACGGATACGGGAACTGCTCTTTCTTCACGAAATTCTGCCGGCGCAGCTGCACCGGATCGATGCCGAGCTTTTGCGCCAGAATGTCCATCGCGCGCTCGATCGCATACGAGGCTTCGGTCACGCGGAACGAGCAACGATACGCGATACCGCCGGGTGCCTTGTTGGTGAAGTACGCGTCGACTTCGGCAAACGCAGTCGGAAAGTCGTACGAGCCGGTGACGATCCCGAACATGCCGGCGGGATACTTGCGCGGATCGGCGGCCGCGTCGAACGCGCCGTGATCGGCGGTGGTCGTAACCTTGAGCGCGTTGACCTTGCCCGCTTTGGTGGCGCCGATCTCGACGTCCATGTGGTAGTCGCGCGCGAAGCCGGTAGTGGTGAGATTTTCGGTGCGCGTCTCAACCCACTTCACCGGTACGCCCAAGATCACCGACGCAACGGTGGCAACGACGTAGCCGGGATAGACGGGCACCTTGTTGCCGAAACCGCCGCCGACGTCGGGTGAGATCACGTGAATCTTGTCTTCGGGAATACCGGTGACGAGCGAGAAGGCGGTTCGGTGTACGTGCGGTGCTTGCGACGTCATGTAGACGGTGAGACGGCCGGTGGCGCCGTTCATGTCGGAGACGCAGCCGCACGGTTCGAGCGGTGCGGGATGACAGCGGGGCGAGAGAATGCGCTGCTTGATCGAGACGTCGGACTTCGCGATCGCCGCGTCGGTCTTCTCGCGCTCGCCGACCTCCCAATGATAGATGTGGTTGGTCTTGGCCTCGCGGTCGTCGCGCAAAATGATCTTGTCGAGCTTGGCTTGATAGGGATCGACCACCGGATCGAGCGGCTCGTACTCGACCTCGACGAGCTCAGCGCCGTCGGCCGCCGCTTCGCGAGAGGTCGCGACCACGCCGGCAACCTCTTGATATTGGTAGAGCGCCTTGCCGATGGCGAGGACCATTTGATTGTCGAAGCCGTGGAACGTCGGCAGCCAGCCGAGCTTGGCTGCGACTAAATCCTCGCCGGTGATCACGGCCTTGACGCCGGGCAGGGCCATGGCGGGATCCTTATTGATCTTCTTGATGCGCGCGTGCGGATACGGGCTGTGCACGAGCGCTAGATAAAGCATGTGCGGGAGCACGATGTCGTCGAGATAACGGCCTTTGCCGCGAATGAAGCGCGGGTCTTCCTTGCGCTTCATCGCCTGACCGATCGCGTGGCGCTCCGGAAGCTTCTGCGTTGACGTCATGATGCAGCCACCATCTCGTCTGCCGTAGCGGCTTGCTGCACCGCCTTGACGATGTTCTGATACCCGGTACAGCGGCAGAGATTCCCAGCGATACCTTCGCGGATCTCCGCTTCGCTTGGTTTGGGATTGTGCCGCAGGAACGCGACGCACGTCATCAACATGCCGGGCGTACAGTAGCCGCATTGCAATCCATGTTGATCCCAAAATGCTTGCTGCAACGGATGGAGCTTCCCGGCTTGCTCGAGGCCCTCCACCGTCGTGATGGCGTGTCCGTCGGCTTGCACGGCAAACATGTTGCACGACTTCACTGCACGGTCACCGTCAAGCAGGACCACGCAGCAGCCGCAGTGCGATGTGTCGCAGCCGACGTGCGTGCCCGTCAGCCCGAGCGACTCGCGCAGAAAATAGGCCAGTAGCATGCGCGGCTCGACGTCGCGCTCGTAGGCGGTTCCGTTGACCGTAACGTTGATCTTCATTCGAGTCCCTTTACGCCAAGGCGTTCGAAGGTGGTACGCAGCGCGCGTGCGACGAGCACGCCGGCCATCGCTTTCTTATACGCGACCGAGCCGCGATTGTCGGCGCTTGGATCGGCGACTTTCTCGGCTTCCCGTGCGGCCGCGGCAATGAGGTCCTTGCTCGGCTTTGCGCCCGCCAGCAGCTTCTCGGCTGCGCTGACTCGCAACGCTTTGGCTCCGAGTGCGCCGATTGCGACGCCCGCGGCCGCGATCGTCCCGTCGGCCTTGAGTGTGATGCGCGCGGCTGCCGATGCGGTGGCGAAATCGCCGACTTTGCGTTCGAGCTTATAAAATGAACCGCGCGTGCGGTCGTCAGGCGTGGGGAAGCGCACCTCCGTCACCATTTCGCCGTCTTTGACCGCCGTCGTATAGGAATCAACGAGAAAATCATCGATTGACACGGTGCGATCGCCGCTTTTTGAACGAAGCACAAGCTGTGCGCGTGCAGCAAGCGACGTGACCGGCCAATCGCCTGCCGGATCGTTGTGGCAAAGGCTGCCGACGAGGGTTCCGGTCTGACGCACGACTGGATCGGCGACCAGCACCGACGTGTCTGCAATCATCGGATAGCGCGACGCGATCAGTGGCGAGACCTCGAGCGCAAAATCACGCGTGGCCGCGCCAACGCATAAAAAGCCGTTGTTTTCCCGTAAAAATGACAGTTCGTCGATCGGGTTGATGTCGATCAGGACGGCAGGACGGGCGAGCCGCAGGCGCATCGCCGGGATCAGGCTTTGGCCGCCGGCAAGGACGCGAGCGTCGTCGCCGCGGCTTGCCAGTGCGCTCAGGGCTTCGTCGATCGAGTGCGCCCGCTGGTAATCGAACTGGGCTGGAAACATGCGTTCCTCCAATCCGCGTAGGGGAGCTTGGGATTCGACGCCTTTATCTAAATCTCCACTTCCACGCCGACGCCGATACGGCGATTCGGCGGGATTTCGAGATCGTCCACAAGCGAACGTGAGACACGCGAGAGCCATGCAAAGAGCACGCGCTGGCTTTGGTGCATGCCGTCTTTCGCGCTTCCAACGATCGCGGGAGCGGAAAAGAAGTAGAGCGTGTGCTCGTCGTCGAGCGTAAAGTCGAGCTTCTTGCAGGCGCGGAAAACGTATTTGATCGACGGATCTTCCATGTACCCAAAGCTCGCTCGAAGCACGAAGAGCGTCGGTGCGAGCTGCTCGATGGTTACGCGACGCGTTTGTTCGATGTACGGCCGCGACGCCGGGTCGAGCGTGAGCAGCACGACCTTCTTGTCGTTGAGAAAGCCGGGGAGCATCGGGTGGCTGCGTACGAACGGTATCCCGCTTGGATCGTTGGTAAGGAGCACGGCCTGTCCGATTGGTGCGACCGGCAGCGGATGTTGGGCAATGAACTCGGCAACCGGCTGTTCATCCGCGGCGAGCACGTGCGCGAGCGCGCGCCGCCCTCTGAGCCAGGTGAGCGAGATGAACGCTATCACCGCACTCGTCGCGAGCGGAACCCACGCGCCATCGAGAAACTTCGGCAATCCGGAAAGCACGAAGGTCACGTCGATCAGCGCAAAGAGACTGATCCCGGGAATCACGTATCGCTTCGGCCATTTGAACACGGTGGTAGCTACGACGAAAAAGGCCAGCGTGGTCGCGAGCATCGTGCATGCGACGGCGAGGCCGTAGGCTGAAGCAAGGTGCGCACTGCTTCGGAAGGTGAAGACCAACACCAAGCATACGATCGCGAGCAGCGCGTTTACGAACGGGATGTAGACCTGCCCTCGCTGCGCTTGCGACGTGTGGACGACGCGCATGCGTGGGCAGAGATTCATCGCGATCGCCTGCTCGGTGAGCGTGAACGCGCCGGAAATCAGTGCTTGCGAGGCGATCACGGTAGCGAGCGTTGCGAGCACGACCATCGGCATCAGCGTCCATCCGGTCGTGAGCGCGTAAAACGGCGACGCGAGCGCGCTCGGATTGCCGAGTACGATTGCGCCTTGCCCGAGATAGTTGAGCACAAGTGCGGGAAAGACGACGCCGTACCACGCCCACGTGATGGGAATTCGCCCGAAATGCGAGAGGTCGGCGTAGAGTGCTTCGGCGCCGGTAAGCGCGAGAATGATGCCCCCGAAGATCAAGTATCCGTAGATGCCGTGGTGGAAGATAAATCGTAACCCATGGACCGGATCGAGCGCTCCAAGAATCATCGGGTGCGCGACGATGGATCGTGCACCGGCGATGGCGATCGCAGCGAACCACAGCACCATCACCGGCCCGAAAACTGAGCCGACGCTCTGCGTACCCCGCGATTGAATCAAGAAGAGTGCGAGCAATACGCCGGCCGAGATCGGGACGATGAACGGCTGTGCCGCACTGGTCGCAACGTTCAGACCTTCGACAGCGGAGATCACCGAGATCGCCGGCGTGATCATGCCATCGCCGATCAACATGGCAGCACCGACGACGACGACCGGAATCAGCCAGCGCGTGCCGTGCATTTTTCCGAGCAGCCGCGGCGGCGAGGCGAGCGCGAGCAGCGCGAGAATGCCGCCCTCGCCTTCGTGATCGACGCGCATCAGCACGGTGACGTATTTGATGCAGACTACGACGACGAGGGCCCACACCAGCAATGAGATAATGCCGAGCGTGTTTTCGAGCGTCGGCGCGGCGTTGGCCGTAGAGAAACAGGTGGTCAGTGTGTAGAGCGGGCTCGTGCCGATGTCGCCGAACACGACGCCCAGAGCGGCAAGTGCCAGAGGGCCGGGAACCTGCACGCGACGCATGCGGGCGCCGTTCGCCGGTTGGGCGCCCGCTGCCTGGAGGCGCCGGCCTTAGACGTTCATGCCGACGATTTGCCCGATGTTATGGAAGAACTGATCGCCGATACGGTCGAAGTCGTCAGACGCGCCTGCGCCATACTTCACGTTGAGATCCGCCATTACTTGGGTCGCGATCTTCGTACCGAAGAGCGTCGTGAACATGCGCGCGGTATCGAACGTTCCGCCCGCGCCGACACCGGCTTGTACGAGTTGTGAAGCGAGTGCAGTTCCGGCCATCTGCGACGCCGGCGGAAGCGAAACGTTGTCTTTACCCGCGAGCTGCCACGCATCGGCGATCGCGTAATCGAACATATGCACGAAGCGATCCTCGCTCGTCTGGCCGTAGTTTGTGGCAAGCTGCTTCTCGCCCGCGAGCACGGCGTCCGGACCGATCATGGCATCAAACGCACGCACGGTCGAATAGCTACCGGGACCGCCGCCACTGCCGATCAGTGATGATGCAAGGCTGAGGTTGGCGTTGGGTGCTGCCGCGAGCAGCGCCACGCCCAGGAGGAGTTTTGCTAGCGTATTCATGCTGGCATCGTACCCGGGCCATGTTCCGGCAACACCACCGTGCGATTTCCTTGACATGGAGATAACCTGGAATCCGGGCGCTGTGCGAGGCGCAGCCGATCGCAGCAAGCTTCCGAACGCCGCATTTGCATTTCCACGCGAGCGAAAAGAACCGCTGATCGATGCGAGTCACGTACGCAGCGCGATTGCGCGCTTCGCGCAAGTCGCAGGCGTCGACGATCGCGAACGTGCCTTGGCATTCGACAACATCAAAACGGCCGCCGCCTACTACGGCGTCGCAGTCCGCGCGAAGAGCTGGCATGACCTAATGGCTTGAGGCGGGTTCGTTTCACGGAGGATTCTGGGCTCGAGCGGCTGATAGGCCCTACGGGAGTACGAACATGAAAAACTTGCTACGTCTTCTCGGCCTGGCTGCACTCAGCTTTGCGATTGCGGCGGCGCCGCCGTTACAGCCCGCCGCCGTCGATCTCATGACGATTACACCGGACACGATGCCGACGAACCCGGCCTTCCCCACGCTTCATCAGAAGACACTGGTCGTAACCAACGGCATGACTGCGGCGCTGTCGATCGGAGGCGCGCCCAAACACTATCACGCTGACTCCAACGAAATCCAGCTGGTTATTGACGGCAGCGGCACCGAATGGCTGGGCGACCATCAGGTCGCGCTGCGGCCCGGCATGTTGGTGGTGATTCCTGTCGATACGGCGCACGCGGGAATCGTCGACACGTCAGGCGGACGCCTACGTCTGGTTGCATTCAAGACGCCGCCACAAGCGCCGACCGACATCCATTTGCTCAACGGCTCGCAGGTCGCCCCGGCATCGACGGGCTCGTTGCAGCCTGCCGCGATCGATCTGCTCGCGATAACCACCGATGCCATGCCGGCGCCATCGGCGACCTTCCCCAATCTCCGCTCGAAAACGCTCGTGTCGACCCCGGGTATGGCGCTTGCCCTGCAAACCGGCACTGCGCCTAAGCACTATCACGCCGATGCGAACGAGATTCAAGTCGTGCTCGACGGCACCGGCACCGAGTGGCTCGGCGACAAGCAGGTCGACCTCAAACCCGGCACGATGATCGTAATCCCGATGGGCACCAATCATGCCGGCCTAGTTCAGACCTCGGCCTCGCCGCTACGTTTCATTTCGATCAAGACGCCGCCCCAAGCACCGGCCGACGTCCACTTCGTGCAGTAACGGGAGCATCGGCACCGCGTTCCTAGGTTAGCCTACGAGGAGTGATGATCGGCGCGGCCCTCGCTCTCTCCCTCGTGCGTACAACGATTCCGTTGAGTGCGCTCGGCTATCCCGACGGGCTCCCGCTAACGGGCGGCACGACGAGCATTCGCGTGCCCGTGCACGCGGGACTCAAGCGCGTGCTCTTGCACTTCCCGTTGAGCGCCGGCGGAGCGCTGAGTCATGGGACCATTCGCGTCACGGTCAACGGACGCGACGTGGCTGGGATTTCCGGCGATCGTCTGCGCAGCGCGACGCTCGATGCTGACGTCGCGATCGACACGCACGCAAGCGTCGTCGACATCGCAGTGCTCTCGCGCTTCGAAGCATGCGCGGGAGGCGTACCGGCGAGCGCGCGATTGAGTCCGCAGGGAACCGTGACCGTCGTTCAGGACGCTGATCGCGCAAGCGAGCCGGCCTCCACGTATGCGGGGGCATTTACGGTGCTCGAACCGGCACATGCGGACTTGGCGTGGCAGTCGCGTGCGCTCGTCGCCGCATACGCGCTGCACGAGCACGAGGATTGGCGGCGGGTGAGCGTTGCCCTTGGCGCAACGCCGCAGCCCAATGCGGTCGGAGTCGGCGATCCGGGAAGCATTACGCTGCCGCGGGCCTCTGCGCCACGGCAAAAACTCTCGCTGAGCGACCTCGGTGTATCCGGCAGCGAGCAGCGCGGCGAACGCATCAGCGTGCATATCCCCTTTACGCTCGCGCAGCTCGGCGGCGCGCCGCAAGTGCTGGTTGCGCATCTTGCGATGCGCGCTTCCGCAGCGGGACGATTGCTGGTCGTCTTCAACGGCCGCGAAGCCAACGAGTTTTCGTTTGCGGCCGGCGACCGGGAGGTCCGCGTTCCCTTGCGATCGGCCGCGCTCCGCGGGACGAACCTCATGCGTCTCGACGCGGTTTTCGATCACACGGCGCGCTTCTGCGATACGACGGCGCCGTCGCTGAAGATCGATGATTCCAGCTCGTTGCAGTGGTCGGGGAATGCCGATATCCCCTTGACACTCGAGCGGCAGGTCGGGGAACTCTCCGGCCGCGTCGCGGTTGTGAGCGATCCAGCGATTTTTCCACATGCATTTGCCGTGCTCGACGCGCTCGGCTCCGTTAACCATTCGATCAACGAACTCGAGATGCGGACGTCGCTCGCGCAAGCGCCGGTATCAGGTCCTGCGGTCGAGATTGGTGTCCCGCCGGACATCGCGCCGGACGATGGCCAATCCTACGGCGAGGTGCGCGTCGCCTCGGGCGGCCGGATTCTCGTGTCCTATATTGGCGATCCGGCAGTGCTCGATCGGCTGGTGCAACTGGCGCCGCTTCTTGCCGGATCGGACGGGACGCGATTCATCTTCGGCACGACAGGAACGCCCTTGACCGAAAAGTCGCCCCCCTTGACCCACGCGGAAACGCGGCAGCGCATCCGCCTCGCGATCTACGTCGCCTTCGGTATCATCCTCATCGTTGCAACCGCGCTCATCGCGCGCCGGGCGAGGCGTTTCTCGTGATCGTCACCGCGGCAATCGTCGCGCAGGATACGGGCTATGCGCAGCGCGCGGCATTTTATGACGCCGTACACGCGCACGACGACAAGAAAGCGGTGGAGATCGGGAAAGCCTATCTGCTTGCGCATCCGAGCGACGACGCGTTCGCACTCGACCTCGCTTATGCGGAGCTGCGCGCCGGCGATAACGCCGATGCTTTGGTGCTTTTTCGCCGTCTGGCGGGATCGACCGATCCGAAGGTCAGTGACGCGGCGCGGGCCCAGCTCGCGGTGATGTCCACAAGCGCCGCAGCGCGAGGCTATACCTACAGCGCGGCGCAATACGAATCGCGCTTCAACGACTTCATCGTCGACGGCTTCAGCTACTACGATTTGGAGACGCCACGCGCACTTACACCCTATGTAGCGCTGCGCTACACCTACGATACGCGATCGTCGGTCGGTCTCGGACAGATCTATTTCGAGAACTACGTCAGCGGTGCCGTTGGGCTGCGGCAGAGGATCGGTTCCTACATGTATGCCTACGCTGACGCGGCGTACTCAGTCGGACTGGGGGGCCAGCAAAGCTTTCCCGAAACGCGGTACGGCATTGCCGGCTCGCGCGACTACGGGCTCCTGGACTCGGCAAAGCCCCATATGCTGGTGGACGGCAGCATCGCCGTGTACTCTCTCTACGAGGGCAACACCATCGGCTACCTGCAAATGCATTACGACGTGAAGCTCGCCGGGCACTTACGCGCGGTCGTTGGGGATCGTGCCTATGCCGATACGCAACGGCTCGAGTACAACAATTTTCTCGAAGTGCACGAAGGCGCGCTGTACTGGTTTACACCAGGTCTGTATCTCGAAGGCCTCGGCGTCCAGGGGACCTACGACGGGCGCGGCACGCCGCGAGCCTCACCGGCCGGCTACACGACTTGGCGCGTGCTGTTGATCTATGGAACGGGCATTCATTGAGCCCAATCACGCTGAGCTACGATGTCGCCGTGGTGGTTGGTGTAGCGATCGTCGCCATCGCGGTCCTTTTCGCCGTCTTTCGAATCGACGACATGATCTTCGATGCGATGTACTGGTGGACGTTTTTCGTCCATCTCCATGCGACGTGGCGCGGGAACACGACGGTTGAAGAGCTCCATGCGTTGCCGCAGCAGCGCATCGCGTTATTCGTGGCCTGCTGGCACGAGGAGGACGTGATCGAGCGGATGCTCGACTATGCGGCGGCGGCAATCGACTACGCGCGCTTCGACATCCTCGTCGGCGTCTATCCCAACGACGATGCGACCCGAGAAAAAGTCGAGGCGGCGGCGGGCCGCTATCCCAACGTGCACATGGTCGTCAACGACACGCCGGGACCGACAACCAAGGCGCAAAATCTCAACTGTGTCTATCGCGCGATGCAGGCGATCGAAGGCGAGGAGCCCTTCGATATCGTCGTGCTGCACGACGTCGAGGACGTGATTCACCCACTCTCCCTGCGGCTGTACAATCGCTTCGTGCCGGAGTCGCAGCTGCTGCAGATACCGGTATTCGCGCTCGAATACCCGTGGTGGGAATTCGTCGGATGGACCTACGCGGATGAATTCGCAAAAAATCACTGCAAGGACATGCTGCTGCGCGAGCGGCTTGGCGCGTTCGTGCCGTCGGCCGGCGTCGGCACCGCCTTTGCGCGTACCGGACTCGATCGCGTGGCCGAGAGCGAGCGCGATCTCTTTCCCGAGGGCGCGCTGACCGAGGATTACCAGTTTGCGTTGCGCCTGTACGAACACGGCTTGCGCACGTCGTTCGCGTTGCTCCGCCTTTCGCCGCAGCATCTCGGCCTACCCAAGACCGCCGCTGCGTACATCGCGACGCGCGAATACTTCCCCAACCGTGCGAACGCCGCGATCCGCCAGAAGTCGCGTTGGGTCGCCGGGATCTGCCTGCAGGCCTGGCAGCGCACCGGATGGCACGGCAATCTCGCGACGCGATACATGCTCTATCGCGATCGTCGCGGCTTGATTGCAAATCTGGGCGCGTTTATCGGCTATGCCGTCTTCGTTGCGTCGCTGTTGCTCGTTGCGTGGCATCAGCTTGACGCGCGCATCTTCACGCCGATCGTGCCGAACGATCGTTGGGTCTGGGCGCTGCTACTCTTTGTCCTGCTCTCGACGCTGCTCGAACTGGTGCAAGGAGCGTGCTTCAC
The DNA here is from genome assembly GCA_963837195.1 of Vulcanimicrobiota bacterium. GTDB lineage: Bacteria > Vulcanimicrobiota > Vulcanimicrobiia > Vulcanimicrobiales > Vulcanimicrobiaceae > Aquilonibacter. Next base: position 699,613 of record CAWIMO010000006.1, on the reverse strand, counting down.
GACGTGGATTTACGGCCGCCAAGCGGGCTTGCTCTCGACGCTGCGCGCGCCCGTCGCGGCCTACATCAACGGGAGAGCGACGATCCGCGCGCTGCGCACGTTTTTCGGATCCTTGATTCGCGGAGAACCGATGAAGTGGGCCAAAACGGCGCACGTCTTTCCAACCGAGACGACGCTCGAAACGTTTACCCGCGAAGCGACGTCATAGCGACGACTCCCAGGCCGTGTCGAGAGCGACGTGACGCATCGTCCATTCGGCCTGCAAGTACGCAAGCGTGCTTTCGGCCCCCATGCACGGATTGAGCCGGCCGCCGGCATCGATGCCGTCATGGCATCCGCCTACCTCGGCCTCGGCGACGACGAGCTCGTCGCGGTTGTTTCCGAGGAACCACTCGTAGGCGACGCGCGCGCGCGGCACGTCGTCCGCGGCGAGCCATGCGTCCATCATCGCGAGCGCCTCGAGCGGCTGCTGCGCGTAGTACGGCCGCTCACCACCGCGCCCGTACCATCCGGGAGCGCCGATTGGTTCGAACATGTAACGCGTCTGCGTCACCTTCGCCAGAAATTCGAGCTCGCGTTCGCCGCTCGCGGAGAGCGCCGATTCATCGAGTACCCTGCCGGCACGAAGGAGCGCTTCGGGCAACCGCCCGTTGTCGTAGGTCATCGCCGGGAGCGGCCACACCCAAGCGGAACCGGCGTTGCGCTCGAACTCGAAGTGCATGCCTTCGGCCACCGCGCGTAACGCGTCGGTGTACTGCTCTCCTCCGGCCTCGACCGCCGCGGCGAAGCCGAGCGCCGCAAACGCGCGGGCGTGCTCCGACGTGAGAGCGGGGAGCGCGCGCATCGCGCGCTGCAGTTCGGCCATTGCGCGCACGCGCCAGTTCGGATCGGCAGCATCGCGAAGCACGATACCGAGGGCTTGAATCAAACGTCCGATCGATTCCGGCGATGCGAACCGGTCGATGAACCGCCCGTAGCGATCCATCATGTTGTGGTAGACCGGCGTTTCACGCGACGACGCAGCGATGAAGTCGAAGACGCGATTGCCTTGCAGCGTCGCAAATGCATTCGACGGATCGGCGCGACGCATGGAAACACAGAGTGCGAGCAAGCGCACGTTGTCGTCGAGACAATAACCTGATTCCGGATCGGGTTCGCCGCCTGGTGCAGTAAACTGGGCGATTCCATGTTCGGTGCACAAGCGGCCGAGGTGCTGCAAGGACGGCGCTCTCATTAAGCTCATGAACGCCTTGTGCCCAATTTGTTTGGCGCTTATACCGTTAGCGCGGTCGCAAGCCCCTCGAGGCGGCGGCGGTGCGCCGCCAGATAACGCAGGTCCTCGGCGTACGTGGCCGGATAGACGCGCGGGACCGGGCGCCCGAGCAACGTCGCCGGCTCGACGTTACGAAACGTGAACGTGCAGGTATTGCACAGCGCCGCCGTCCGTCGATCCGCGCTTTCGCGAAGGATGTCGACCTCGACGCAGATCGACGTCGTTCCGGTGTACGTCACGCGCGCATCATAGTGCAACGTATCGCCGGCGCGCACCGGCGCAAGAAAGTTGATGCGGTTGACGGCGACGAGGAGCGCACGATCGGGTGCAACGAGCTCGGCGCACATGGCCGCGTGCAGGTAGGCGCGATGCGTTACGAACCCGCCGCTCACGCGTTGCGATTCGTGGCTGTTCCATGAATCCGGCGGATCGTAGCTGTGGGCCCGTAAGTCGCACACGAGCAACCCCGCAAAGCCCCGACCTTCCTGCGCCATGTGTAGTTCGGCCAGCAGCGCTTCTTCCTGCGGCGTCGGAGGTGCAATCGCCGTTCCCTCGTGGCGCGCGGCGGCACGGCGCGCGTGTGCCTCGGCCTTGCGCCGGTGGTCGACGTCGCCCTCGTACTCCAGCGGCGGCAACGCGCTGCCGCGCGGCCGGGCAACCATCGTGAAATAGCACGAGCCAAAGTGTGACCTGATGGAGTCCGGTTGTTCGACGCGAATGCCGATTTCGAGCGAACTCGTGCCGACGTGATTGACGCGCGAGAGCATGATCATGTCGCGCGACAGGTCGAGCGCTCCGCGCAGCCGGATGGCATCGATTGCGGCGGTAACGAAGGTGATGCCGGGCCGGCTCGGTGCAGCAAACGTCAGTGCGGTTTGTTCGGCGAGACGATCCAGCATCTCGAGCAGTGAGCCGAAGCGAAAGCTCCGGCGCAGGCCCGGATCGACGCTGAGCGGGAGGATCTGCGTGATCGAGGTGTCAGACGTACGCACGTTGCAGCCACGTAGCCGCTAGGACCGGGCGCTCCCCGCCTTCGACCGTCACCTCGACCTGCCAGGTAAGCGTAGCGCTCGTATCGTCGCTGCGCCGCACGTCGACGAGCGTGAAGGCTCCGCGAACGCGCGATCCGGATGGAACCGGCCCGATGAAGCGGATGCGATCGAACCCGTAATTGAGAACCATCGCGCAGCGAAACGGGGAACATTGCGAAAGCAACGCCGGCAACATGCTCAACGTAAGAAAGCCGTGTGCCACGGTCGTTCCGTAGGGCGACTCGGCCGCGGCGCGTGCAGCGTCGAGGTGAATCCATTGATGATCGTTGGTCACGTCGGCGAACGTTGCTATCGCGTCTTGATCGATCGTGAGCCAATCACTCTGGACCACGGTGCCGCGCAGTGTTTCGAACTGATCGAGGGCAGTGATCGTTTGTTTCACCCGGCGCTATCGCCGGTGAGCAAGGTCGCGTAGCGCGCGCGCAACTCGCGTTTGAGAAACTTGCCGACACCGGTGCGCGGAATCGCTTCGACGAAGACCACGCGGTCGGGAATCTGCCAGGTCGCCAGAAGTTCTTTGAGCCAGGCGCGCAAATCGTCTTCGCTCAGCGCGTGTCCTTCGCGTACGACCACCGCCGCCACGGGACGCTCCTGCCATTTGGGATGCGGCAGTCCGAACACGCAGGCTTCACGCACGGCGGCATGACCCATGATCGTGTTCTCGACCTCAACCGACGAGATCCACTCGCCGCCCGACTTGATGAAGTCTTTGACGCGATCGACGATATCGAGATAGCCGTACTCGTCGACCGTGCACACGTCGCCGGTGTGGAACCAGCCGTCCGGCGTGAACGAGAGTGCGCTGGCGGTCTCGTTATTGTAGTACTGGGTGGTGACCGCGTAGCCGCGTACGAGCAGTTCGCCACGCGAGACGCCGTCGGCGGGAACGTCCTCTCCTTGTTCGTCGATCAGACGCCACTGCACGATCGGCGCGAACCGCCCGGCTTTATAGCGCTCCTCGCGCTGGCGCGCGGGATCGCCGGCCAACTCCGATGCATTCGAGCTGACGGTGCCGATTGGCGACATCTCGGTCATGCCCCACGCGTGCACGCCCTCGATGCCGAGCGTTCCGAGCGAGTCGAAGAGCGAACGCGGCATCGCCGAGCCGCCGATGATCACACGTTTAAGGTCGGGCAACCGATCGTTACTCGCCATCAAGGCGTCGCGAACGGCGAGCCAAACGGTCGGTACACCGGCCGCAAGCGTGATGCGCTCGTTCTTGCAGAGTTCGATGACACCGGCTGGATCGAGCCGTTCCGCAGGCATGACGAGATCCGCGCCGATCATCGGCGCGAGGAACGGAAACCCCCACGCGTTGACGTGGAACATCGGGACGATCGGCAGAATGCGATCGGACTCGTGGGCACCGAGATAATCCGGGAGCCCGCTGCACATCGCGTGGAGGTAGGTCGAGCGGTGCGAGAAGAGCACGCCCTTTGGGTCGCCGGTCGTTGCCGAGGTATAACAGAGGATCGCGGCCGAACGCTCGTCGATCTCCGGCCAATCGTAGGTCTCGGGTTTATGCGCGACCAGAATCTCATAGTCGAGTGCGCCGTCGAACGGCTCGGCCAGCTTGCCCATCGCGACAAAGGTGCGCGCGACGTTTGGCTGCAACGCACGCGCGGCTTGCACCGCCTTCGCAAGCGAGGCGTCGAAGAAGACAACGCGGTCGTCGGCGTGATCGAGGATGAACGCGACCTGGTCGGGGAAGAGCCGGATGTTGACCGTATGGAGCACGGCGCCGATCATCGGGACCGCGTAGTAGAGTTCCATGTGGCGGTGGCTGTTCCAGGCGAACGAGGCCACGCGGTCGCCCGGCTTTACGCCGAGCTCGACCAGCGCGTGCGCTAGCTGCGCGACCCGTTTCGCGAATTGCGCGTACGTCATGCGCACGAAGCCGGTCCCTTCGCGTGCGACGATACCTTTTCGCGCGTGCGCGCGCGACGCGTGTTCGAGCAGCGAGTAGATGGAGAGGGGACGATCCGGCATCGTGGACGGGAGACCGTGCAGCAGTTGCGGCGCCTGTTTCAACATAGAAACCCCCTGATTGCGGTCAGCGCATCGTGGTGCATGACGATGCCAAAGTGATTTGCGTCGATCTCCTGCACCGTAGCCGTACGTGAAGAACGCGAGAAATCATAGAGATCGTGCTTGGTAACGACGAAGCCGTTTGACCCGTTGAGCGAGCGCGACGCACGCAATACCAGCGCCGGAATCGAGACGGCCGGCCAGAGCGAACGGGGCGGATGCGTCGCGGCGTATGCCGTATCTTCGAGCACCGCGCCGAGTTTGGTCCGAATGCGCACGCCGCGGCCGGCGTGGTCTTCCACTTCGTAACGGTAGTGACGTTCCCAGTGATCGTTCCACGGACGCGCAAGGCCCAGACACTGCACGGCTTTGACGTAGTCGTCGGCGTTACGAAACACCCAGGTCAAGCGCGTCGCGTTACGTGCGAGTGCCGCCCCGGCCGACGGGCTGGGGAGCCCAAGCCCATCGATGAGGACGAGTTTGCCGATCCGGTGCCGGTCGTCGAGCGCGACCGCGTTCATGCCAACGAATGCGCCCATCGAGTGGCCGACGACGTCAAACGATCGGATACCGAGTTGGTCCGCGATTTCAAAGACGTCACGCGCATGTCGCAGCCAGCCATAGGTACCGAGTTCGCTCTTCTCGCTCAGACCGCGGCCGCGCAGGTCGAGCGCAATGACGTGGCGGCCGGCGGCGGCAAGTTGGTCGCGCAGCGGGTTGAAGACCTGAGCGTTCGAGGAGATGCCGTGAACGCAGATGACCGCAGGATCGCGCGGGTCGCCGAAGCGCTCAACGCGTACCCGGCCCGACGAAAGGGAAAGAAATAACCCCTCGGCTGTACTCATTGAAGAAATCGTTCGATCTCGTCCAGCGTTTCCTGTGCCGCCATGATGCCGAAGTGGTTGGCGGGGATCTCGACGCCCGTTGCCGTCGGCACCGTCGCGAGAAAGTCGTCGTAGTCGGCCTTGGTCACGACGAACGCGTCGGGCGCGTCGCCGAGCGGCACGGTTGCGCGCAGCAGCAGGGTCGGCACGGTGAGGAGCGGCCAGATTGCACGCGGATCTTGGGTCGACCCGTAGACGGCGTCTTCGCCGACGGCAGCGGCATCGGTTCGCGGCCGGACGTTTCCATTGTCAGTGATCAAATCGTAGCGGTAATGCGCTTCCCATAACTCGTTCCACGGCGCCGCAAGACCCATCTCGCGAACCGCACTCACGTAATCGCCGGCCGTTGCGAACGTATTCTTGAGCCGGGCAAGGCCGGCGAGGATCGCGGCGAGTGCGGTCGCGGAGGGCACGCCGAGACCGTCGATGAGCACCAAGCGGCGAATGTGCGCGCCGCGGTCGAGGGCGACTGCGGCCATGCCGATGAACGCGCCCATCGAATGGCCGACATAGTCGAACCGCTCGATGCCCATCGCATCGGCGGCCTCGAGGATATCGCGGGCGTGATTCTCCCAGCCGTAGCTGCCCTTCGCGGTAATGTCGCTCCAGCCGCGCCCGCGAAGATCGAATGCGACCATCGGGTGTCCGTCGCGTTCGAATTGCGCGCCCAACCGATTGAACACACGTGAATTAGAGGAAAGGCCGGGAATGCAAAGTGCCGGCACGCCTTTAGAGGGGTCGCCGAAACGCTGCGCGCGCAGGCGCCCGCGAAGCAAATCTAGGTCGACGTCTTGCGCCATGGTAGCGAGAGTACTCCTCCGGCAATGCCCTGCCGGAACGCGAGGATGCAACACGCAAACACCAGCCCCATCACGAGATCCGTCTCCTGGCCGATGGGTGTTTTCGAAACGAAATATTCAATGACCTGATAGATGGCCGCCCCGATGATGGGTCCTACGATCGTGCCGCTTCCACCAAGAATCGCCATCATTACAACCGCGCCCGAGGTGTGCCAATCGATCATTTCGAGGCCGGCCAACCGATTGCCGAGCGCGTAGAGTGCTCCGGCGATTCCACAGAGCGCACCCGATAGCACAAAGGTTGCGAGTTTGAAACGATTGACGCGGTAGCCGAGCGCGATCGTGCGCGTCTCGTTCTGCCGGATCGCGCGCAGCACCGTGCCAAATGGTGAACCGACGACGCGCATGACCAGCCAGACGCAGAGCGCGACAACCACGAGCGCTATGTAGTAGAAGGCCGTGTCGTTGGTCAGGTGTACGCCGAAGAAGGCCCCGCGTGAGTCCATGGGCAGGCCGTTCTCGCCACCGGTGAGACCCTTGAGCTGCACGGCCGCGAAGTATTCGATCTGCGCGATAGCGAGCGTGATCATTGCAAAGTAGATGCCGCTGCGACGAACGACGAGCGCGCCGACGAGTGCGGCAAGGATCGTCGCAAAGCCGACTGCGGCGGCGACCGCAAGCGCAGCATCGACGTGAAAGGTTTGGATCAGAATGGCGACGACGTAGGCGGAGCCTCCCCAAAACATCGCCTGGCCAAACGAGAGCAGTCCCGCAAAACCGAACAGCAAATCGAGGGCGACCGCAAAGAGCGCGAAGCACAGCACGTCGATCGCGACAATCGGATAGATCAGCTTGGGCAGCGCCAGTCCGACGATCGCGACGAGCACGAGTAGGAACGTGAGCCGGCGGTCCATCAACCTGACTCCGGCCGGCCGAAGAGTCCGCTCGGGCGCAGCGCGATGACGATCACCATCACGATGAAGATCAGGGTCGTAGCAATCGGCGGATACCAGACGGCGCCGAGCGTCTGCAGGACGCCGAGCGCAAAGCCCGTGATGATCGAGCCGGTGATCGAGCCAAGGCCGCCGATGACGACGATCGCAAACGTATAGATGATGATGTCGTCGCCCATCGACGGATAGACGTTGGTTGTCGGCGCTGCGAGCACGCCGGCGAGCGCCGCGATCGCTACCCCGAGGCCGAAAGTGATGGTGATGAGCCGCGGCGTGTCGATGCCGAGCGCGCGAACCAGGACCGGATTCTCGGTCGACGCGCGAATGCGCGCGCCGAGCAGGCTGCGCTCTATGAACCACCACACCAGCGCGCAGACGAGAATCGAGACGACGATCACGAAAAGCTTGTATGTTGGGTACTGCGTGAAGCCGAGGTTGGTTGGACCGGAGAGCGCGTCGGGAATGTTGTAGGGCGAACCCATCGCGCCGGCGAGTATGCGCATGAGATTGACGACAACGAGCGTCGTCGCGAAGGTAAAGAGCAGGCCGTAGACCGGATCGGCGCCCTGAAGCCGGCGCAACAGCAGCACTTCGAAGAGCATACCGAGCGCCGCCACGACCAGCGGTGCGACGATCAGCGCGAGAAAGAAACTGAGGTGTAGATATTGCGCGCCGTAATACGTCGCGAACGCGCCGAGCATATACATCGCGCCATGGGCGAAGTTGATGATTCGCAGCGTGCCGAAGATCACTGAGAGGCCTAGCGCAAGCAGCGCGTAGAACGCGCCGCTTGCGAGGCCGTTGAAGAGCTGGGACGAGAGATAGTCCGCGCTCATCGAATCGCTACCGGACTACCACGTCTTGTCGCACGTGGATTGCGACTCCGGACGGAAGGCTTGACTGCCGGGAACAGTCTCGACGAGCTTATACCACGCATCCTTCTCCTTGACTTCGGACTGGGGAAGAATGTCGTAGACGTACATGTCGTGGACGACGCGGTGGTCGCGCGCGCGCCATTCCGCATTTTGCGCGTAGAAGTCGCTGAACTTGCGTCCGTCGAGATACGCGACGACTTTGTCCGCGTTGACCGAACCAACGGCCTGGACCGCCTTGAGCCATTGCATCGTCGCCGAATAGTCCGCGGCTTGAATCGAGCCGGGGCGAGCGCCGTTCATCCGCGCGGAATAGCGGTCGGCCCACTTGCGTGCTTCGGGGGTTTGATTCCAATACCACGAGTCCGCGACTTTCGCGCCGGCCCATAGTGCCGGATCGGTATCGACCTGCGGGAGGAAGAAGAGGCCGACCACGATTTTCATCTGTTTGTCCAGGCCGAATTCTTTGGCGGCCTTCATGCTGTTCACCGTGTCTGCTCCGGCATTGAGCAGCGCAAGCACTTGCGGATGCGCGTTCTTTGCTGCGAGCATGTAGGTGGAGAAGTCGGTCGTGCCCAGCGGCATCGTATCGGCGTGGACGAACGTGGCACCATAGGGCTTGATCGCATCGGTGAAGTCGCTCAACATCGATTTGCCGAACGCGTAGTCAGGAACGATGCCGTACCACGTCTTGTATCCTTCCTTGGCGACCGCAACGCCCTCGGCGTGCGCGAGCGCATAGGTGTCGTAGGCGTAGTGATAGGTGTACTTATTGCAATCCGCGCCGGTGAGCGCCGACGTGGCGGCGCCGGTGACAATGAGAAGCTTGTGCTTTTCCTTGGCCACCGAGGCGGCGGCGAGCGCGGTAGCGGAGTTGGTGAGATCGAGCGCGAGTTCGGCGCCGTTATCGAATTCCTCGCGGGTCTTGGCCTCGGCGACCGTGGCGGAATTCTGATGATCGACGGTATCGACGATGATTTGCCGGCCAAGCACTTTGCCGCCAAAATCGTCGACCGCCATTTGGGTCGCTACAATGGCGCCTTGGCCGGAGAGCGAGGCGTAGACGCCGCTCATATCGGTGATGACCGCGATGTGAATCGGTGCCGTATCGGCAGCGGTTGCCGGCACGGCCGACAGCGGGGCGCAAAGCATGAGGGCTGCGCAAACCGCGGAGACTATTCTCGTTGTACGCATGCTAGTGACTCCCTGAAGAGAGAAGTGCGGGATTGAGCCGGCGCAGCGCGCCGGCGAGTCCACCGGGGACGAACAGAACCAAGATGATGAAGAGGACGCCGAGGATGAAGAGGGGCTCCGAGAGTGGGATTCGCAAAAAGCCGGGCAGCGACTGCAAGCCGCTCGCATTACTGAGTACGACGAGGCGGAAATCCAAATACTCGTAGACCATTCCGCCGAGCACGGCACCCCATAGTGTGCCAACTCCGCCCAGTACCACCATAACGAGCAGGGTTAGCGTGAAGTTCGCCGTCGTGATCTCCGGCGCCGCTCCGCCTTCGAGGAAAACGTAGGCGATGCCGGCCAGCGACGCCAGCAGTGCGGAACAGACGAACGCGCCGAGCTTGAAGAGATACGGGTTGAGCCCGATAGTCGCGGCGCGCTGTTCGTTTTCACGAATCGCCTGCCATACGCGGCCCGGCCGCGACGAGATCAGCCATGCCGCGACCACGTAGGTGAAAACCAGCAGCGCCAGCGCCAGCCAATAGAGATTGCGAGTATTCGCGACTCCTGAAAATGCAGCCGGGAGGACGCTAGCTGAAAGCGCCAAGCCCTCCTCTCCGCCGGTAAGATTGTACGGGTTCTGCATCACGACGATAGAGCCGGCTTGGGCAAAAGCCAGCGTCACCATTGCAAACGCAATGCCCTGCGTACGCAAACAAACGGCCCCGATGATCGCCGGGAGCATGATAGCGAGCACGATCACAAACGCGAGCGCGCCCACCAGACCCCAATGCCAGCGCGTCAGCGCGATCGCGGTGCCGTACACCCCGATCGCAAAGTACAACGCGTGTCCGAACGACAGCAGCCCGGTGTAGCCGAAGATTATATCGTACGAGAGCGCGAGTGCACCGAAGATGAAGCATCCGGCCAGAAGCGTCAGCGAACCCGGCGAGCGTAAGGCCTCGCCGAAGAATGGCGGCAACGGAATGCCGAAGAACGGTACGAGCGCCAGCACGGCGATCAGCGCGAAGACGAGCGTGGTGCGCACGACGGGTCTCACGATCCGTACGCTCCTTGCGGACGTAGCAAGAGGGCGACCGCAAGCAGCAGTACTACTGAAAAATCGCCGACGCCCGGAGCAGCGTAGAAGTTGAGAAACTGTTGCATGAGCGCGACGCCGGCGGCCGCGATCGCGGTCCCGCTGATCGAGCCCAAGCGACCGACGACGACGACGATGAACGCGAAGATCAGCATCGACGTTCCACGTTCGGGATCCACAAAACCGAAGTACGTGGCCGCCAGATATCCGGCCAAGCCCGCGGCTATCCCGCCGATGGTAAAGACGATCGTAAACGCACGCCCTACGTCGATGCCGAGCGCCTGCACCATCAAGCGGTTTTCGACGCCCGCGCGCACGATGAGCCCATACCGCGTGCGCTGCAAGAAAAAGAGCAGCATGGCGAGGACGACCAACGCAACGCCGATCAGTAACAGGCGCGTATTCGGAATCGATGCGCCCAGAATCGTGGTGTTGTTCGACATCCAGCTGGGGGTGTTGAGCTGGACCGCCGTACCGCCGAAGATACCGATCATCAGCGCTACCAGCGCAAGCGCCGCACCGACCGTAACCAGCACTTGGCCTATCGGCCGCGCGTAGAGCGGACGAATCAGCAGAACCTCGAGAAGAAACGAGACGACGCCGCCGCACACCAGCGCTGCGACCAAACCGGCGACCCAGGCGAGCCCGGCGCCGCTGCCGGCGTTCGACGCGACCACCCAACCAGCATATGCGGCGACCGTGAATATCGCTCCGTGCGCAAAGTTGAGTACGCGCATGAGTCCCCAGATCAGCGAGAGTCCCGAGGCGACCAAAAAATACAAGCTGCCCAGGCCCAGACCCGTGATCACCAGCAATGCGACGGTACTCATCTACGCCTGCCTCTTCGCCAAGCCCAAATGGGTCCGCGCGAGGTCTGGGTCATCGATCAACTCGGCGACCGTGCCGCGATAGCCGACACGTCCCTGATCCAGCACGATGGCGCGTTTTGCCAGCCGGTTCGCGACGGGAAGATTCTGCTCGACCAACAGCATGGTGACGAGCGAAGCGGCCCGTTCCAGCGCGTCGACGACATTGCGTACCATGAGCGGCGAGAGACCCTTGGTCGGTTCATCCACCAGAAGGATGCGGTTGTCGCGATTGAGCAGGACGCGTGCGATGGCTAGCATCTGCTGCTGTCCGCCGGAGAGCGTGCCGGCGCGCTGCCGCGCCCGCGTTTTCATTTCGGGGAAGAGTTCGTAGACGACGTCGTACTGCAGCTGCTCTGCACCGCGCTCGGCCAAGCGCAGATTCTCTTCGACGGTTAATTCGGAAAAAATCTCGCGGTCCTCGGGAACGTACGCAACGCCAAGCTTGACGATACGGTCCGTGCGCATGCGTTCGATCGGCGTGCCGGCCAGACGCACGCCGCCGGTGCTGCGCAGCATCCCGAGAATGCCCTTGAGCGTCGTGGTCTTTCCCGCGCCGTTACGGCCGAGCAGTGCGGTAACGCCGCCCTCTTCGACGTCGCAGGAAACGCCATGGAGGACGTGTGACTCGCCGATCCACACGTTGAGATCCTGCAGCTCGAGCAACGCCCTGTCCTGAGCCTGTCGAAGGGCGCTCACAACGGATCTCCGAGGTACGCCGACTGCACGACTTCGTTTGCGATCACCCGCGCCGGCGTGTCGATTGCAAGCAGCGCGCCGTGATGCATCACCGCCATGCGATCGGCTAAGCCTTCGATCAAATCAAGACGGTGCTCGACCATGATGACGGTTGAACCGAGTTCGCGATGCATGCGCCGGAGCAACGCAACGATCTCGGGTACGTCCTCTACGGCCATGCCCGCCGTCGGCTCGTCGAGTAGCGCCACCTTGGCCTCGGTCGCGATCAAAATCGCGAGGTCGAGTTTGCGTTTTTCGCCGTGCGAAAGCGAACCAGCGGGAAGTTCTGCGCGGTCCTCGAGCCGGACTTCGCGCAGCGCTGCACGCGCGCGATCGATCGCTGCCGTGTCGCGGGCGGCGCGGTGCCACACCTCGGCGGAGCCGCCCAAGTGCGACTGGGCGGCAATTTGCACGTTCTCGATCACGCGCAGGTTGGCAAAGATGCTCGAGGTTTGAAAGGTGCGCCCGAGGCCGAGCTGCGCGCGCGTGTAACTCGGCGCGCGCGTTACGTCGTGACCGCGCAAACGCACCTGGCCCGAGGTTGGCTGGGCCACGCCCGAGAGCAAGTTTAAGAGCGTCGTCTTACCGGCGCCATTGGGACCGATGACAACGAGAAACTCGCCCTCCGGAACGGAGAGCGAGACCTCGTCGACGATTGGAACCGAACCGATGCGCAGCGTCAGCCCCTGCGTCTCGATTGCCGGAGGGGATTGCAACGCTCCCCCGTTTAGTGGAACGGATGTACCGGCGGCGCTACCGTTTGCGGCGTGAGCGTGCGCAGGACGACCGGGTGCGCGTCCTTTCCACTGCCGGCCAGCTTCACGATGAACATCGGCTGCAGCATCGCGTGATCGGCGGCCCGGATCTGTTGCTCCCCTTTAGGCGCCATGAACTTCCAGCCTTGGAGCGCGGAGATCATCTTGTTCACGTCCTGGTCGCCGCTGGCTTGTACGGCATGCACGATCATCTCCGCGGCGACGAAACCATCGGCATCGAAAAGATCGGCGACCTTACCTTCCTTCTTCAGATAATCGATCATGAAGTCGTTCGCCGGATTGTGGCAACACTGGTTGACGTAGAGCGAGATGAAAGCGATCTTCGACGCCTGGTCGCCGAAATACGGATAGGTTGCGATCTGCGGAAGTCCGGTGGCGATCTTCGTCTGGTCGGCTGCGCCGCTTTGTTCCAGCGATTTGAAGAGCGCGCCGCCGGTGACGCCGGCCCACGCAACGAAGAGCAGGTCGGGTTTCGCGTCGATCACCTTTTGCGCGAACGGCGTGAAGTCGTTGGCGGAGAGTGGAACGAGCAGTCCGGTCACGGTCGCGCCTTCCGCACCGAGTACCGCACGGGCGGCCGCTACGTTGGCTTGACCGAAGGCCGAATCTTGCGCCAGTACGAGCACGGACTTGCCGCGCAGATTCGTACCGAGCACGGTGCCAAAAGATAGCACGTCTTGATAGGTTTGGCGTCCCGAGCGGAACGTGTTCCGGTTGGCGCCGGTGACGCCGTCGATGGCGGCCGGCCCGGAAACGTAGAGAATGTTGTTCTCTTGCGCGAGCGGGGCCATCTGTAGCGCAATACCTGACCACACCGTACCGGCGATGATCTTGGTGCCTTGGCCGATGAGATCTTTGGCCGTCGCAACGGCCTTGGCACCGTCACCGGCGTCGTCGTTGTAGGAGACGACGATCTTGTGGCCGTTGACCTCTCCGGTGCCGTGCGTTGCATAGGCCAGGCCGGCTGCGAAGCCGTCGTTGTATTCCTGCCCATATGCGCCGAGCGGTCCGCTCGTCGAGTTGATGATTCCGACGTTGACCGGCGCATCGCCGGCTGCAGCCACCGGCGCAAGGTTTGCGCCACCAAGCGCAAACGCGAGCGCGCAGCACGCTGCGGCCCGCGTGATGCGATGCAAAATCATAAGCAAAGTCCTCTCTTCTGCGCCGAACGCGGCGCACGCTGCACTGAGTATCGCAAACGAAGCACGAGGTCGATTACACCCAAAAGGACATAGTTTTGGCCGGGCGAAGCCGGATGAAAGATTGATGGACCGAGTTACGCATGGTATCCGCTCCCGTATTCGGTTGGCAGCGGACGAACTCGCTCATTTGGAACGTGAAGTCGCTCGGTTAGTCTCGGTTCTCGATCGAGAAGCGATACTCCACGAGGCGACTCGCATCCTTACGGAAGAGTTTGGGTTCAATTGCGCTTGGTTCGCCGAGCGTACGGATGCGGACACCGTCGTTATTCGCTACGGTGCACATATGCTCTCCCAAATTCAAGATATGGAGCTGCAACGCGGACGCGGACTCGGCGGCAAAGTTTTTGCCCTGGGCCGGACCGTCTGCGTGGACGAATACCTGGCCTCACGCGAGATCACCCATCATTACGATCGCACGATCGTCGCCGAGCGCATGGACGGCATCATCGGCACGCCGATTGCCTACGACGACTACCTCGAAGGCGTCCTGATGGGCGGTTCGCGTGCCGGCACGACCTTCGGCGACGGCGCGGCGCGCATCATCGAGACCGTTGCCGAGCGAACGGCACAGGCGCTCAACGTCGCCGCACAGGCGCAGCGCCGCTCCGCGGCCGCGATTCAAGAAGAGCGCCAGCGCATGGCACTCGATCTCCACGATACCGTCGGCGCGATGCTCTTCGCCATTACCGCCGGCGTGCGCAGCGTCAATGAGACCGTGCGCGACGGGGACCTGCGCGACCGGTTAAATGTGATCGAGTCGCAAGCCAAGGAGGCGGCAACGATGTTGCGCGATTCGTTGCGCGCCCTCGCGACGCCGACCGATCAGCTCGCGCTGGGCTCCGCGCTGCAGGCGGCGATCCATCATTTCGAAGTGCGTAGCGCAATCAAGGCGAATTTGGTCATGCTCGACGTCCTGCCGCGCCTCGGCGACTCCGCGGCGCGGGTGCTCATCGCCGCGGCCAAAGAAGGGCTGCTCAACATTGAAAAGCACGCGCAAGCGAGCTCCGTCGTGGTCACGCTGGGGACGCAAGGCAACGGCGTGACGCTCGCGATTACCGATGACGGCGTCGGAACCGGCGGCGAGCCGATCGCCACCAAGGAACGCGACCACGGCTTCGGACTCGATGCGATAGAGCACGCGCTCGCCGGCGTCGGCGGCACGCTGCAGCTCACCGACAATCCCGACGGCGGCACAACGTTTCGCGTATGGGTGCGCAGTTGAAAGGGCCGACGACGCTCGCACCGGTTCGTTTGCTCGTCGTCGACGATCACCCCGTCGTGCGCGACGGCGTCGCGCTGCTCGCGACCTCGACGCGCCACATCGAGTTGGTCGGCTATGCGCCCAACGGCAAAGCGGCATTGGAACTCGCTGAGTCCGTAGCACCCGACGTCATCTTGTGCGATCTACGCCTGCCGGACATGCTCGCGCCCGAGTTGATTGCGCTCTTGCGCCGTTGCGTACCGTACGCGCGCATCGTGATCTTCACTGCTTATCCCGATCATCCGGCGGTCTGCGCCGCGCTCGAAGCCGGGGCATGCGGCATTGTCGCCAAGGATGCCGCGCGAACCGATCTGTCGGCAGTGATCCTCGGTGCGATGCAGGGCGAAGAACTTGTGACCGTACACAGCAGCCTTCCGAATCGCGCGCGCACGATGGTCGGACGCCGTGAGTACGACGTGCTGCGCCGCGTGGCGATCGGCGAGACCAATCTCGAGATTGCCGAGGCGATGAACCTCAGTCCGAATACGGTCAAAGCGTATCTACGGAATCTCATGCAAAAGCTCGACGCGCGCAATCGCGTCGAAGCGATTTCCCGCGCACGCGAAGCCGGCTTGTTGTAAACCCTCGACGGAGCAATCCCTGTTGCTGCCCGCGAAGACGCTCGTCGCGGCACCTCCTGTGCCGCTCCTGCTGCGCGAGTTTTGCGCCACGTCCAAAGGAAGTTCGCATCCTGCGAATGGCGCAAAACTTCGAGCCTTCGCTTCGCAACAACAGGGATTGCTCCGTCGAGGGATGACAAAGATAAAAGAAAGAAGCCCCGATCGAACGATCGGGGCTTCTTTCTTGTTCGCGCTTCTTCTTTAGAAGTGCAGGTCGTAGGTCAGCTTGAGGATACTGGTTGCCGAACGGATCGAATCCGGATACGGAACCGTGTCGCTCGAATAACGCCCGTTGAGCTTCAAGTACGTGTAGCTCAGCGAGAGCCCGTGCGGAAGAATCTGCACGAGACCGGCGACGACGTTGTTGAAGGCTTCCGGCGAGTTCTCGCCATGGAACCAGATCGGGCTGTCCGAGTATCCGACGAACGGAATCGTGCCCGGCTGGAGCAGATGCCCTACCGAGAACGGGAACCAGGTCAGCGACCACGGATAGGTCGCGCCGCTTCCCACATAGCCGGGGATGCCGTTGCTGTTACACGCGGCCTGCGCCGTTGCGGGATCGCTGCAGTTGCCGTCAGCCGGACGCGGGTAGTAGTTGATGTCGAACGTGGCCTTGAACATCGGCGGCTCGTACGGCGTGTGCGGACCGAAGGTGTAGGCTGCGCCGACGCCCCAGTAGACCGCGTTGATGCTCGACGGGTTGGACGTGTTCCCGATGCACTGCTCTTGGTTCAAGTAGCAGGTGCTGTAGATGGGGATCGCGGCGATCGAGATGCGCTGATGGCTCGTATAATAGCCGTCGAGCGTGAGGCCGTGACCCGCTTGGTACGTGAGCGTTCCCTGATCGATGCGGTCTTGGATACTGCCCGTCAGTACCGAGAAATATTGCGGCGCTACTGGGCTCCCCGTTGGAATCGATGAGATACGACCCAGCGAGAAGTCGAAGTTGCTGTGCGAATAATTGATGCTCCAGCGCTTGTTGATTTGGTACGTTAAACCATAATCCAGGCGCAGGTTTGAGGTCGTTTGCGGATTGCCGTTCGGGCACGTCGGCTGACCGGCGGTGCAGTAGAGCGGCGTGTAATTCGGCCCGAGCGGCGGGACCGACGAGTCACCCGTATTGTCTTGGAAAAACACCGGACTGACTTCAAGTGTGAAGCGCTGTTGGTCGGCCGACGCGATCGCCGGTGTCAACAGCACAAGTGCGGCTAGCACAAGACTAGCAATCGCAACTTGGGCGGTGCGATGCATAGAGCTGCCTCCTATATCGTCATGCTTATACGGAAGACGGGCCGAGCGCTTGTGCTTCCGACCCCCTTCTCTTAAGTGATTATTATCCAACAAGCGCGTTTTCCCATCTACACCCGAACGGAAGTATCAGCTCATATGCCAACCGTG
Organism: Vulcanimicrobiota bacterium; assembly: GCA_963837195.1. Classification (GTDB taxonomy): domain Bacteria; phylum Vulcanimicrobiota; class Vulcanimicrobiia; order Vulcanimicrobiales; family Vulcanimicrobiaceae; genus Aquilonibacter. The sequence goes on along the minus strand of CAWIMO010000006.1, from coordinate 682,615 downwards.
GCTGACCACGATGGACTGGCCAGTGAGCGCATTTGTGGGAAATGCTGCTAAGAATACCATCGTCTCTGCTACGTCTGCCGTCGTCGTGAACTCGCCGTCGACCGTCTCTTTGAGCATTACGTTCTTAATCACGTCAGCTTCGGAAATCCCCAGCGCCGCGGCTTGCTCGGGGATTTGCCGCTCGACCAGCGGGGTCCGCACGAACCCGGGGCAGATGACGTTGGAGCGCACCCCGAATTTCGCGCCCTCCTTGGCGACGGTGCGGGCCAGGCCGAGGATTCCGTGTTTGGCGGCAACGTAGGGAGCCTTGAGCGGCGAGGCTTCCTTAGAATGGACCGATCCCATGTACATGATCGAGCCGCCCTTGTGCCGGGCGTACATGTGCTGGAGGGCGGCGCGAGTCATGAGGAAGGCCGCGTCGAGATGGATACTCACCACCCGGCGCCAGTCCGCATATGCCAGCTCGTGAATAGGGGCGATAATCTGGATTCCCGCGTTGCTGACCAGGATATCGAGGCCGCCGCACGCGGCGATCGTACGATTCACGCCCGCAGTCACCTGGGCTTCGTCGGTGACGTCCATGTCGACCGCGATCGCGTGGCCGCCGTTACCTTCGATTTCCGCGGCCGCGCGCTGTGCGCCCTCGGCACTGATGTCGGCAATCGAGACCACCGCACCCTCGCGCGCCATGGCCCGCGCGATCTCCTGACCGATGCCGCTCGCCGCGCCTGTAATCAGCGCGACCTTCCCCTGCAACCTCACGCAAATACCTCCGCACTTCAGTCTGGCAGGCATACATGCCGGAGGATACACCATTTCGGGGGTATTGCGGCAAACGCTAGGGCCGTGTTTATGTAGGATGCGATGGTAACCGCCTCGCGGACGCGCATCGGCGCGCATGACATCGTAAAATCGTTCGCGGGATTCCGCGCGCTCGACGGGCTGAATTTCGCCGTCCGCGAGGGATCGGTCCACGCCGTGATCGGCCCCAACGGCGCGGGCAAGAGCACGCTGCTCGGTGTGCTTTCGGGTTTCGTCCCCGCGACGTCGGGGCGCGTCACCATCGATGACGTCGACACGACGCGGCTCGATCCGGCCTCGATCGCACGCATGGGCGTGGTTCGCAGCTTTCAGATCAGCAGCATCTTTCCGCACGCGAGCGCGCTCGAGAACGTCAAGATCGCGCTGCAGGCGCGATCGGGCCTCTCGTGGCGCTTGATTGCTCCCGGTCGCGCGGCGGCCGTCTTTGACGAGCCGGCGGCGCGAGCGCTCGCGGCAGTCGGGATCGAGGGCGACGGGGCAACACCGGCGGCCAATCTTGCGTACGGAAAGAAACGCGCGCTCGAGCTTGCCATCGCCATCGCGCAAGAACCCAACGTCCTGCTGCTCGACGAGCCCACCGCCGGTATGGGTGCCGAAGACGTGGAGAAAACGATCGCGCTGATCGCGCGGATCGCGCAATCGCGAACGGTCGTCTTGGTGGAACACAACCTTCGCGTCGTCGAACATCTTTGCGATCGCGTCACCGTACTCGCGCGCGGCAAGGTCCTCGCCGAAGGCAGCTACGACGAAGTGCGCGCCGATGAGCGCGTGATCGAAGCCTATCTGGGCGGGGTGGGGCACTGATGCTGGCCCTTCTCGACGTTCATGCCTATTATGCCGAAGCGCACATCCTCCACGGGATGTCGTTTGACGTGCGTGACGGCGAGGTCGCGACGTTAATCGGGCGCAACGGCGCAGGCAAGACGACGACTTTGCGCGCGATCATGGGCATCGTGCCGCCGCGATCGGGATCGATCGATTTTGACGGTACCGCCCTGCAAGGGCTGCCGTCGGATCGCATCGCGCAACGCGGTATCGCCTACGTGCCCGAGGAGCGCGGCATTTTCTCGACGCTGAATGTGCGCGAAAACCTCACCTTTGCACCGCCGATTGCTCCCGGGGGCTGGACCAGCGAACGGATCTTCGACACCTTTCCGAATTTGCGCGAACGCGCGCACGCGGTCGGCACGACGCTCTCCGGCGGCGAGCAGCAGATGCTCGCGATCGCACGAGCGCTACGCTCCGGCGCGCGCACGATTCTGCTCGACGAACCGACCGAAGGTCTCGCGCCGGTGTTGGTGGAGCGCATCGGCGAAGTGATTCTGGAGATGAAGGCGGCGGGTCTGTCGGTGCTGCTGGTCGAGCAAAACGTGCGCTTTGCTGCCGACGTTGCCGACCGCCATCACATTGTCGTCGACGGCCGGGTCGTGCAAACGCTGGGCAGCGCCGAAGTGCGCAGCCGCGAACGCGAGTTGCTCGAGTTCCTCGGCGTGTAGTCGAGGGACCGTCGCTAACAAGGTAGCGTTGGCCCTTCGACTACGGCGCTGCGCGCTTACGCTCGGGATGACAAAGGTTGGGGGCTAGCCGCGCGCGATCGGTAACACGACGGTCATCTTCGTTCCGTAGCCGGCGTCGGACTCGATGTGCAAGTCGCTCGCCAGCGTTTTGACCAAGAAGAGGCCGCGTCCGTCTTCGGTGAACGCATCTTGCGGAAGCGCCGCGGCGAATCGCACGAGGCCCGGACCGCTATCGACCACGGTAATGACCGGGGACGCCTCGGACCAGTCGATCTCCATATTGACCAGCCCCGGCGCATGTTCCACCGTGTTGGCTAGAATTTCGCCGACGATCAGTTCCGCGGTGAAGAGATCCTCGCTCCCGTGCGCGATGCCTTCGATGAACCGCATGACTTCGTGCCGCGCATGATGTGCCGAGTAGGAGTGGCTCGAGTGGAAACTCCAGCTCTTGCGCAAATCGAGCGGATGTGCGCCGGATTCGGCCGGCGCAACCCGCAGCACGACGATGACGGCATCGTCGCTGGGCGCCGAATCACCGAGGACGGCACGGCGAATCGCGTCGGCCGGTCGCGCGGGCGCTTCGAGCGCGAGCGCGGTAACGGCGTCGAGCAGTGCCCGCTCGGTCGACTCGATGTCGCGCGCGAACTCCGTAATGCCGTCGGTATAAAAGACGACCACGTCATCACGCTCGAGGCTCTCACTGAAGCTGCGGTATTCGGCGGTCGGCGAAACGCCCAGCGGTAGCGAACCATACGCGAGCGCGTGCGCCGGAACGAGTTTGCCGGCAACGATCGGCGCCGGATGGCCGGCGCTGGCGTAGCGCAGCGTAAGCGAGTATGGGTCGACGATTGCGACCAGCGCGGTGGCAACGGTTGGATCGTGCAACTGCAGCAGGCGATTGACTTTGGTGAGAATCTTCGCCGGATCGTGCATGTCGAGCGCGGTCGCTACAATGCTCTGCCGGATGCGCCCCGCGCTCACGGCCGCGTTGAGCCCGTGTCCGGTGACGTCGCCGATCGAGACCAAAATGTCGCCGCCGGGCAGCGCGAAGGCGTCATACCAATCGCCTCCGATCAAGACCTCTTGGCCGGCGGTGAGATAGAGCGCATCGAAGCCCAAAAACGGATGCTCGGGAAGCGTTTGCGGTAAAAACGCCGATTGCAGCGTGGTCGCAATACGGGCGGTGCGTTCGAACGCACGCCGTTGATCGTCGACGTCGGTATGCGTGCCGTACCAGCGCACGATGCGTCCGCGGTCGTCGCGCATCGGTTCTGCACGTACCAGGAACCAGCGCGAGACACCGTCGGCACCGCGCAGCCGTAGCTCGCGCTCGAACGGCGCACCCGCCGCGATGAGCGTGTCCCAGCCTGAAATGCCCAGCGATTGCTCCTCGCTCCCGACGAACTGGTGCCAGCGGGCGTTGCGCCAATCGATCGTGCCGGAGGGATCGGCCGTCCACACCATCTGCGGGAGCGTTTCAGCCAACACTTTGAAGCGCGCTTCCGCCGCCTGCGTCTGCGCGAGCGCGGTGCGGCGCTCGGCGGTCAACGCGCTCAGGACCAGCCCGGTGATGGCGAGAACAGCGGTATATACGACGAATGCGATCATGCGATCGCCGGTGGCGACGCGCATGAATGGTCCGTGGCCGTTCACGGTTGCCCAGAGCGAGACTGCCGAGACGACGATGATGAGTGCCGTCATGATGCGTGCGCCGGTGCGCAGCGCCGCCCAAACCACGAAGGGGTAGAGCGGAAACGCCATCGGCAGGCGCGAGAAAAATTCGAGAACTGCGAACGCGAATGCGAGCGGCACCGCGATTGCGATTTCGAGCACGCTCGCCTCGCCGGCGATGATGCCGCTGCGTCGCACGTCGCACCAGGTCAGAATGAATGGCGCGACGAGCAGCACGCCGGACGCGTCACCGACCCACCACAGTAACCACTGCGATCCGTACGCCGGCCAGGGAAAGACGTGCGCAAGCGCGAGCTGCAGCGTCCCGTTGGTCGCCGTCACGGTCATTGCGAGAATCGAGGCGAACAGCACGAAGACGAGAACGTCGCGCACGCGTGCGAAGGTGCGGTCGAAATCGAAGGCGCGCAAGAGATACGCGCCGGCTAACGGTCCGAGCGTGTTGCCCGCACCGATGAGGGCGGCCGTCAGCGGCGGCTCGTGACTCGAGGCGTTGGCGATGAATGCGCCGAGGAGGATGCCAGGCCACATTCGGTAGCCGCCGAGGACGAGCGCGGCGATTGCAATGCCGGTTGGGGGCCAGACCGCAGTGATCTGCTTGACGCCGAAGGCAAGCGAAAATCCAACGTACGCAAAGAAGATATAGGCGCCGGCAACGACGGCAAGCCAAAATATGTACGCGGCAACGCCGCGCACGTCCGCGGGCGCACGCACTGCCGCCCGATGTGTGTCGACCTGCGCCATCGGGAAAACAGCTTCGTTTCCCGCGCTAGGCGGACCCGCCGCCTAGCTGCGTGGGCGCGTTAGGTCTCTGTGAAGACGATGATCTCCGCGTCCTCTGTCCCGTTTCCGAACAAACGGCTGACCAGTGCGGGGCGGCGTTCAAGTACGCGGCGCTGATTGACGGAACCCTTATCCGTGATCTCGCCCTCGACCGCAGAAAGCGCCTCGAACGTGAAAATCGCGCGGCCGATCCGAAACGTCGATCCGCGTGCCTGCGCGTTGTGTACGCGCAGCAGCGAGGAAAGAGCCTCACGTAGCGAGCCGGCTTGCGCGTGCGCGGTGCGCGCTCGCGCACCCAGGATAAGCACGATACCGAGCTCGTCACGATTCTCGCCGCAGACCACGCAGTCGTCAATAAGCGAACCTGCTACGCTGAGCACCGCGACGCGCACACTGCCTGCGTCGACCCATGTGCCGTTCGAGAGCTTGAAATTCTCGGCGATCCGTCCATCGAAGAGCAGTCCCTGCGTTGGATCGCTTTGGTTCCGGAACTTCATCGCATCACCAGTGCGGTAGAATCCCTCGGCATCGAACGCTTTCGCCGTCAGCTCAGGGCTGCGCCAATAACCGGGCGTCACGTTGGGTCCTTTCACGCGCGCTTCGAGGCGCGCTTCGTTCTTGACGAAGAGCATCTCCGTCCCCGGCAACGGCAATCCGACGTCGGCGGGGTCGCGCAGCGGATAATGGATCGCCGTGACGGCTGGTGCCGTTTCGGTAAGCCCCCACGCGCCCACGATTACGATCTCGCGCGACGCATATCGCTGCGCAAGCTCGCGCAACGCTTGCCAGGTCGACGGCGGAAGTGCAGCGGCCGCATTTTGAATCAGCCGTAAGCGCGAGAAGAATCGTGTCGCAAACGTCTCGTCGGTCTTCAAGGCTTCCACCAGCATCGCGTGTCCGCGTGGCACGTTGAAATAGAGCGTCGGCGGCTGCTCGCGCATGTTCTGCAGCGATCGTTCGAAGCGGCCGGGCAGCGGACGCCCGTCATCGATATACAGCGTGCCCCCATGAAAGAGGACCATGTTGAAGTTGTGATTGCCGCCGAAGGTGTGATGCCATGGCAGCCAATCGTTGAGGATCACGTCGTCGTCGCAAAGATGCGGCCAGACTTGCGCGAGCATCTGCTGGTTCGAGCACAGCATCCGGAAGGTATTGATTACACCCTTCGGTTCGCCGGTGGAACCCGATGTAAACAGCACCTTTGCGATATCGTCCGGCTTAACGTCGTCACGCATCGCATCGATGCGTTCAGGGACCGGCGTTGCCACGAGCGCGTCCAGGCGCAGCGCGTCGCTGCGCGGCCCCGTTCCGTTGGCAACGAGAATGGGAGTACGCGCGTCGACCGACGCAAGGGCATCGCGATAGAGCTCGGCGTCGTCGGCGAATACGAGCTTGGGCGCGAGTGCATCGAGCACCATGCGCAAGCGGCGCAGGTCACCGTAGAGTATCGAATACGGCGGTGAAATCGGCGCCGCCGGAATGCCGACGTACTGCGCCGCAAGCGACACGGTCGCGTGCGCGATCGATGCGCCGGATAGCAGCGCGAGCGGTGTTTCGCGGTTCAAATCGAGCGCTACCAACGCCGCAGCGACGCCACGCACGGCGTCGCGCATTTCCGCGTAGGTTATCGAACGCCACGTGTCACCGTTACGTTCGGCTAGAAAGACACGGTCCGGGCGCTCGTGCGCCCATCGGTCGAGCACCGACCCGGTATTTGGAGGGTACGCGTGCAGCGGATCGCGGGAGCGAAGGAGGAGCGCGCCGTCGGGGCGAGTTCGCAGCTCGACATTCGGTGCAGCAAACATCGCCCCGCGACCCACTTATGAGTACGGGATCAGTTTGGCGTGGACCGGCACGTTACGATCGCCGGCATTTTCGGTGAGGGGGTTATCGAATTGGAATCGGCTGCCGGGCTTGGCTTTGAGCCACTGCGATCCGAGGATCGGCATCACGGCGACGTTCGGAACGGGGCCGTGGGTGAAGTCGACGCGTCCATCGATCGTGACCGTGTCCAAGCGCGAGAGCGCTTTCGCAACGGCGGCTTTGGTCTTGGGTGCTCCCGACGTTTTCAGCGCCGCTACGCCGGCGTCGAAGAGCGAGAGCGATGCGCCGAGTTGCTGCGTCCACTGCTTGCCGGTCGAATTTGCGTAATCATCGGCCAGCGCGTGCCCGCCGATGCCCGTGAGCGACGATTTATACGGGAAATCGGGGTGCCAGTAGTCGGCGGTTGCGAGCCGATCGCCGAGCGAGCCTAGCGCTTCGACCTGCGATGGAAAGAGGCCGGTCTTGGCGATCTGCGCGATCTTCACCATGTTGGTATAGCCCTGCTGCGCGGCTTGATGCCAGAACGTCGCAAAATCCGGAGGAATCGGGAAGGTGTTGAAGATCTGGCAGTTCTCCGCTTTGAATTTTGCGATCTGCGCAGAGTAATCGCTCGTTCCGTCTTCATAGCCGCCCGGATCAACGATCGTGAAGCCGTGTTTTTCCAGGTCGGGAATCAAGTGTTCGCGGATTGCATTGCCGTCGGCATCGTTCGGATAGAGCACCGCGACCTTCTTGTTGGTCGGAAGCTCGGCCCATTGCGAAAGGTAGCACACGAGAAAACTATTGACGCCGAAACTGTAGTGGTACGTCCACTTGAACGGCGAGGGCTGGCCCGGCTTCGCGCCGCGCCCGAAGTACCACGCTTCCCACGGCACCACGGTCGAGAGGCACGGAACGCCTGCCGCTTCGCTCGCATCCGAAACCGGATTGACGACCTCGGGGGTCGACGTCGCAAGCATCATATCGACGCCATCCTTGCTGATCAGCTCGTTGGCGAGCTGCGCCGCGCGGGTGGGATCGGATTGCGAATCGCGATCGAGAATTTCGACGGCGTAGCGTTTGCCGGCGACCGTAAGGCCTCCGGCAAGCGCCTTGCGCGCGAGGCTGATGACGAACGGATCGCATTCGCCGAACCCCGCGAGCGGTCCGGTGCGCGGGCTCACAAAACCAACCTTGATGACTTCGGCCGCGTCGGCGCCGACCCAGAGCGACGGAATTGCGGCTGCGAGCGCCGCTCCGCCGGTTCCGATCATGAATGAACGTCGGGAAGAATCCGATGACATAAACACCTCCTAGATCGTGTTGCTAGCGTGCATCGTTATGCGGCGACGAACCGGCCGAGTTGCTCTTCGAGGCGCGCGAGCGTCTCGTAGGCGGGCAAGGTATCGACCAGACTCGATTGTGGCTCTCGACGCTCGGCGATCGCCGCGAAAAACTCGCGATCTTCGAGTTCGATTCCGTTGTTGGAAACGGCGACGCCCGACAAGTCGATCTTCTCGTTCTTGCCGGTGCTCAGATCGTCGTAGTACGCAAGGTACGTACCGGTATCGCCGATGTACCGGAAGAACGATCCGAATGGTCCATCGTTGTTGAAAGAAAGCGAAAGCGTGAGAATGGCGCCCGACGGCGCTTTGAGCTGGATGCTCATATCCGTTGCGATGCGCAGCGTGGGATGAATCGGTCCCTGGATTGCGTGCGCGATTTGCGCGGTCCCACCGCTCTGCCACTGAAAGAGGTCGACGGTGTGGCAGGCGTGGTGCCAGAGCAAATGATCGGTCCAGCTTCGCGGCTGACCGAGCGCATTGGTATTCGTGCGACGGAAAAAATAGGTCTGCACGTCCATTTGCTGGACGTTGAACTCGCCGCGCTCGATACGCGCATGAAGGTACTGATGGCTCGGATTGAAGCGGCGCACGTGACCGGCCATCGCGACGACGCCGGTCTCGCGTTGCACGTCGACGAGGGCGCGAGCGTCTTCGAGCGAATCAGCGATCGGGATTTCGACCAGCACGTGCTTGCCGGCACGCATCGATTGTTCGGCCTGCGCACGATGAATCTGCGTGGGCGATGCGATGATGACAGCATCGAGACCGGGTTGCGCGAGCGTTTCGGCGAGATCGGTCGTCCAGTGGGGAATCCTGAATCGTTCGGCGACCTCTTTGGTCGACTCGGGGCGGCCGCCGGCCAGCGAGATGACGTTTACGCCGTCGATGTTGGCGATGGCTTCGAGATGCTTGACGCCGAACGCGCCTTGTCCGGCGAGCGCAACGTTGATCAAGGTTTGTTCCCCGCGTTTTCTAAAATGAGATGCCCGACGGCCGTATTCGAAGCCGGCACGTGGTAGAAGCGATGAATCTCCTCGACGCGATCGTCGAGTGCGCCGCGCATGATCAGCCACATCACCAACTCGATCGCCTCGGAGCCGGCTTCGCGAACGTACTCGATGTGCGGCCGTTGTGCGAGGTGGGCGGGGTCGGCGATGAGCTCATCGAGAAAGGCGTTATCGAATTGCGCGTTGATGAGGCCGGCGCGCGGACCTTGAAGCTGGTGCGACATGCCGCCGGTGCCAAACACGACCACGCGAAGATCTTCCGGATACGACTCGACCGCCTTACGGATGGCTTTGCCCAGGTTGTAGCAACGGTGTCCCGTCGGCGGCGGATATTGCACGACGTTGACCGCAAGCGGAATCACCGGCGCGGGCCATGCTTCCGGCTGGCCGAACATCAATGAGAGCGGTACCGTCAGACCGTGATCGACCGCCATGTTGTTGACGATCGTCATGTCGAATTCGTCGAGGATCGTCGATTGGGCGATGTGCCACGCGAGTTGCGGATGCCCGCGAACGGGCGGCACCTTGCGCGGACCCCAGCCTTCATCGGCGATCGGAAACTCCGGCGCGCAGCCGATCGCAAACGTCGGAATGATGTCGAGCGAGAATGCCGTGGCGTGGTCGTTATAGACCTCGATGACGACATCGGGTGTGAGATCGGCCATCCACTTCTTAGAGAATTCGTAACCCGCGAAGACCGGTTGCCAGTACGGTTCTGCGGCGTGCCCATTATCGAGCGCTGCACCGATTGCTGGTATGTGCGAGGTCGCGACGCCGGCCACGATTCTAGCCATCGCGCCACTCCGATTTGCTGCGATTGCCTTCGATGCTGCGACCGCCAGCGCGCATCATCTCCGCGTAGGCTTCGCGCGTCATGCCCGACATCTTCGCTGCCAGCGCTTGAAACGACAGGCCGTCGGTGGCGCCAAGCTTTGAGGTGTAATAGATGTTGCCGCCGAGCTCGAGCATGCGATTCCAGTCGCGCGCGAGGACGGCGTCGCGCTGTTCGCTCGTCATCGGCCAACGCGCGAGATACGCGCGCTCGTCGGCCTTGAAGGCGGCGCGGTTAGCGGCTTTCAGCAGCGACATGCAGAACATGTTCAAGTGATACCCTTGGCGCGAGCGCTCGGCGTCGAAGAGCGTCGTTCCGGGGATGTCATCGAACGGATTCTCGAGCTCTGCGGCCATCACGCTTGCTCCGGCCAATACAGCCGCATGGGATTGCGTACCAGCAATTGCTCTTGGCGGGCCGGCGTGGTCGCGATGCGCGGAATGAAATCCACGAGCTTCCCGTCATCGGGCATGTGTGTCGTCATGTTGGGATGCGGCCAATCCGTGCCCCATAGCACGCGGTCGGGATAGCGCTCTACCAGCGCGCGTCCGAACGGCACCACGTCGTCGTATGGCGGTCCGATCTTCGAAAGCCGCTCGGGACCGCTGACTTTCACCCACAGGTTCGGATGCGCGTCCATCAGCGCGATGAACCGCTTCCACTGCGGATGCTCGACGCCCAAATCGACGTCCGGCCGCCCCATGTGGTCGATCACGACGGTCGCCGGCAACCCGGTGATAAACGGCGTGAGCTCTTCTAGCTCCGGGGCTTCGAAGTAGATGACGATGTGCCAGCCCAGCGGAACGATTTTTCCGGCGATTTCCGTGTAGTGTTCGCGCGGCGTAGCATCCACCAGGCGCTTCAAGAAGTTGAAGCGCACGCCGCGCACGCCGGCCGCATCCATCGCCGCCAGCTCAGCATCACTCACGTCGTGCTCGACCACCGCGATGCCGCGCGCCTTATCGCCCGCCGCAAGCAACGCATCGACCATCGCGCGGTTGTCGGAGCCGTGGCAGCTGGCCTGGACGATCACATTGCGCGCGAAGCCGAGCATATCGCGGAGTTCGAAGAGCGCCTCCTTCGGCGCATCGCCGGGCGTGTATTTGCGTTGCGGTGCGTACGGGAACACGTCGCCGGGTCCGAACACGTGGCAATGCGCGTCGACTGCTCCCGCCGGCGCGACGAACCCCGGGCGCGTCGGATGCGGATGATAACGATTCAGGTCGATCACGAGATCGCCGAGCCCAGCCGGCTCTTTAAACGGGGATAGACGCGCAGCGCGTTGCCTTCGTAGACTTTGGAGCGCGTTGTTTCGTCGAGCCCGAGTGCTTCGACGTAACGCTTGGTATCGTCGTAGTTGAAGCCGGTACGCGGATCGATGCCGCGCACGGCGCCGACCATCTCCGAACCGAACAAAATGTTCTCCGGCGGTATCACTTTGAAGAGCAGTTCGATGCCCGGCATGTGGTATACGCAGGTGTCGAAGAAGACGTTGTTGAGCACCAACTCTTCGAGCGGCGGGCGCTTCATATCTTGTGCAAGGCCGCGATAGCGGCCCCAGTGATAGGGCACCGCACCTCCGCCATGCGGGATAATGAATCGGAGGGCCGGGAAATCGGTGAACAGATCCGCGGAGATGAATTGCATGAACGCGGTGGTGTCGGCATTGATGTAGTGTGCGCCGGTCGCGTGAAAGTTGGGGTTGCACGACGCACTCACGTGGACCATCGCCGGGACGTCGAGCTCCACCATCTTCTCGTAAAGCGGATACCAGAATTTATCCGTCAGCGGCGGCGAATTCCAGTGGCCGCCCGACGGATCGGGATTGAGATTGATGCCGACGAACCCGAGCTCGTTCACGCAGCGCTCGAGTTCGCGAATGCTGGAGTGAAGATCCGCGCCGGCCGATTGCGGCAGCTGTGCCACGCCGACGAAGCTGCGCGGATACAATTGACACACGCGCGCGATCAGGTCGTTGCAGGCGCGCGCCCAGGCGATGCTCGTGGCCTCCGTTCCGATATGATGTGCCATCGCCGAGGCGCGCGGCGAAAAGATCGTCACGTCGGTGCCGCGCTCGCGAGAAAATTTCAGTTGTGCGTTCTCGAGGCTGGTGCGGATCTCGTCGTCACTGATCTTCGGATCCAGTGGCGAGGGCAGCGCGGGATCGGAGAGCCCGGCAATCTGCGCGGCGCGGAAGGCTTGCAAGCCTTCCGGTGCGGTCGTGTAGTGCCCGTGGCAATCAATGATCACAGGGAGCCGTTCCTCCAGACGTCACCGGGAACAAACAGGTCGCCCGCCATGAGCGCGCGCGCGGTGCGCAACAGCGCTGAACGCCGGATGTGCGGGCCGGACGGACCGGGCTCGATCTCCATCGAGACGGTGAAGAAGCCGGTCGGGTGCTCGATCTCAAAACTGCGCGCACCCGCTCCGCCGGACGGAGCGAGCTCGGAAGCGATCGATCCCGGCAGCGCGCACGCGGTCGCGACGCTGACCGCTCCGAATACCCCGATCGCCTTATGTACTTTGTGCGGAATGAACATGCGTGTCGAGATGTCACCGCCATTCTCCGCGGCCGCGACAAGGCACATCTTCGGCACGGTTTTCTTCGTCACGTCGCCCAAGTTCATGCGCTTCCCAGCCTCCAACCGGATCGCTTCGACCCGCGCGCGCAGCGGGCTGTCGGCCTCCATTTGCTCGGGCGTTTCATGGCCGGTCTGTCCGAAATCAGCGGCCCGCATTACCACCACCGGCATACCGTTATCGATCAGGGTTACGTCCGTATCCGCAATGACGTCACGCGCGTTTCCCGACGGCAACAGTGCGCCGCAGCTTCCGCCGGCGACGTCGAGGAAATCGATGTCGATCGGGGCCGCCGTTCCGGGAACGCCGTCGATGCGCGCGTCGCCGTCGTAGCGAACATGGCCATCGGGCGTCTGGATATGCGCGACGGCAATCGAGGCGGTGTTGACCATGTGGATGCGCACGCTCGTGCGTGGCGTGGTTGCGGGAACCAGTCCGCGCTCGATCGCGAAGGGTCCGACGCCTGCCAACATGTTGCCGCAGTTTTGCGACGCGTCGACGCGTGCTTCACCGACGACGACTTGCAAGAAAAGATAATCGACGTCGGCATCGGAGCGGCTGGACGGGCCGACGATCGCGACTTTGCTGGTAAGCGTATCCGCCCCGCCGACGCCGTCGATCTGGCGCACGTCGGGCGAGCCCATCGCCGCCAGCAGTACCGCGTCGCGCACGTCCGGATCGTCGGGTAAATCGCCGGCAAGGAAAAAAGGGCCCTTCGACGTTCCGCCGCGCATCAACGTGCACGGAATGGCGCGTTGCTTCACGCGCGCGAACCCTCGACCAGTTTGCGCAGATCGTTGATATCGTAAGAATGCTCGCCGCGAGCGTAGCGTTCGCGATTGCGGCTCTCGGTCTCGACGCGCTTGCGCGATGCAACGAGCACCTCTTCCACGCGCTCTCGCCGAATCGCGCACGCACCGTCGGCGTCGAGTACGACGAGGTCGCCTGGCGAAATCGTGGTACCGCCCACGTTCACCGGCACATCGAGCTCTCCGGGAATCGCCTTTTTGGCGCCGCGCACGCGAATCCAGCGCGCCCATACCGGCACCGCCATCGACGCTAAGTCCTCTGCGTCGCGGACTGCTGCGTCCACCAAGACGCCTGCTGCGCCGGCCGCGATCATTTGCGTCAGCAAGAGGTCGCCGACAAGCGCGACCGCGCGCGGTTCGGGCATGGTCAGCACGACGATCTCGCCACGCTGGATGCGCTCGATTGACGCGTGCACCATCAAATTGTCGTCTTGCGAACAGCGCACCGTGCGGGCCGGACCCGCGACGCGGCTGTGCGGCACGAGTTGATGGAGCGCAATATCGATCAGGCCTTCTTTACCTGACGCCTCGTAGATCGTCGCAACGCCGAGTCGCGCGCACTCGTGATAATCGATCATTGCTGCCAAATCACCAGGAGGGGAACAAATCGTTGCCAAAATTGTCGACAATCATGTCGCCGATTTTTCGCGAAATTTCCGACGCTCCTGCTCGTACGCGCTCGGCATCGGAGATCGCCGAGCAGATTCGGCGCGCGATCGTTTCCGGCGAACTTGCCCCCAACGAGCGCTTGGTGGAGCAAGATCTTGCTAAGGATCTCAATACGAATCGCGCCGTGATCCGGGCCGCGTTCGCGCATCTCGAACATCAGCGACTGCTCGTACGCGAGCCCAACCGCGGCGTGCGAGTACGAACGTATACCGCCGAAGAAGCGGTCGAAATCCTCGAGGCGCGCGCCGCGCTCGAAGGCGTCGTCGCGCGCTGTGCCGCTCGGCGCATCGACGGCGAGGGCGCGGTGCAGTTGCGCGATATTATCGCCGAGATGCGTGCTTGTCACGATTCGAGCGATCTGCTTGCGTATTCTCAGCTCAACACGAAGCTCCATCGAACGATTCTCGAGATCGCGAATCACGAAACGGCAGCGATGCTGCTCTCGTCATTGCAGTCGCAAGTGGTGCGCTATCAATTTCGCACGGTGCTTCAGCCGGGACGTATTACACAATCGCTTGGCGAACACGAGGCAATCGTTGCGGCGATCGTCGCGCACGACGAGGATGAGGCGGAACGCACGATGCGCGTGCATATTCGATCGGTCGTGCAGACCGTTCTCGCAATCGGGGGCAGAGACTCAACTACCCTCAAGGCGATTTAAGATGGCTGCGGACGAAATCCTGACCGCCACCGGTGTAACCAAACGCTTCAGCAATTTCGTCGCGGTCGACCGTGTCGATTTTTCGGTTTCGCGCAACGAGGCCGTGGGCATCGTGGGCCCAAACGGCGCGGGCAAGACGACGCTGCTCAATCTGCTTGCGGGAACGTATCCGCTCTCCGGCGGCAACGTTTGCGTCGACGGTGTCGACGTTTCGCGCACCGACGCGGCCACGCGATGTCGCATGGGTATCGGACGCTCACATCAAGTGCCGCGCCCGTTCGTCGACATGACCGTCTTCGAGAACGTCTTCGTCGCTGCATCGTCCGGCGGTCGCCGCGCGCGCGCCGAAGCTTATGAGTCAAGCATCGCATCGCTCGAGCTGTGCGGAATGCTGAGCAACGCCAACCGCACCGCGGCCACGCTCGGTCTCCTCGACCGAAAACGCTTGGAGCTGGCGCGGGCGCTGGCAACAAACCCCAAAGCGCTGCTCCTCGATGAAATCGGCGCGGGACTTACCGACGCGGAAGCGAGCGAACTCGTGGCGATCATTCGAAAGCTGCGTGCTACCGGCATCGCTATTGTCTGGATCGAGCACATCTTGCACGTCTTGCTGCAGGTCATCGATCGGCTGGTGTGTATGGACTCCGGCGTCGTGATCGCGCAGGGCGATCCCAAGGAAGCACTCGCGCATCCGGCGGTCATCGAAGCCTATCTTGGAAGCGGTGTCGCATGAGCGTGCTGCGCGTCGAAGCGCTCGATGCACGTCACGGCTTGCTCAAAGCCGTTCGCAGCGTATCGCTGCACGTATCGCAGGGCGAGATTCTCGCGTTGGTCGGCGCGAACGGTGCCGGCAAGACGACGTTGCTGCGCGCGATCGCCGGCGCGCACAAGGTGTCGTCCGGAACGATCGAATTCGACGGCACCGACGTCACCAACGTGCCCGCTAACAGACGCACGCGTGCCGGCATCGCGCTGGTTCCCGAAGGACGGTGCCTCTTCAGCGGTATGACGGTTGAAGAAAATCTGCTCCTCGCCGGACGCACCGGCCGCAAGGGTCCGTGGAATTACAAAACGGTGCTCGAGGCATTCCCCATGCTCTCGCCGATTGCCCAGCGCAAAGGGGGCGATCTCTCCGGCGGCCAGCAGCAAGCCACGGCGATCGGCCGCGCGTTGATGACCAACCCGAGCTTGCTGCTTCTCGACGAACTCTCACTGGGGCTTTCCCCGGTCGCTGTGAACGCGGTGTACGAATCGCTGCAGATCGTCATTGCAAGCGGCGCGACGATCGTGCTGGTGGAGCAAGACCTCAGTCGCGTGCTGCGCGTGTCAACGCGTGTCGCCTGCATGCTCGAAGGGCGCATCGTGCTCGAAGGCCGGACCTCTGACGTTACGAAGGAGCAGATCACGGAAGCATATTTCGGCTTGCGGCGGGACGCGGCACTCGAGGTTGGGGCGTGATCGATCAAATCGTCCAGGGCGTCCTGCTGGGCGGCTACTACGCGCTCGTCGCCTGTGGTCTCTCATTCATGTACGGCGTCATGCGCATCATCAACCTCGCGCACGGCAGTTTCGCCGTGCTCTCGGCTTTCCTCGTGTGGTACGTTACCGAACACCTCAAGGTCTCGCCTTTCATCGCGCTGCTCATCGTCGTCCCGATCATGGCTGCGGCCGGGTGGATTTTACAGCGGACGGTCCTGGATCGGAGCCTGCGCTCGGGGCCGCTTACGCCGCTGCTCAGTACCTTCGGCATCGCGATCATCATCGACAATCTGCTGTTCGAGCGCTTCGGTGCGGACTCGCGTTCGCTCGCGCCCGACATCGGCGACCTCTCCTACAAGAGTTGGACCCTTCCGGGGGGCGTGACCGTCGGTCAGCTCGGGCTGTTGACGCTCGCCACGGCGATCGTGTTGATCGTCGGCTTGCAGCTCTTCCTGAAATACGCGCCGCTGGGTCGGGCGATTCGCGCGACGGCAGAAGATCGCGACACGGCGGAGCTCATGGGCATCAATTCGCGCGCCGTGTATGCGGCAGCGGCAGCGATCGCGCTCGGTACGGTGGCGATCGCGGGCGCGTTCCTGGGCATGCGATCGACGTTCGACCCGTACGCCGGCGCCGCGCAGTTGATCTTTGCATTCGAAGCGGTCGTGATCGGCGGTACCGGATCGCTGTGGGGAACGCTGCTTGGCGCGATTGCGCTCGGCGTCGCGCAAAATCTTGGGGCGCAGCTCAATCCGCAGGGTTTTCTCATTGCGGGGCACCTGCTGTTCTTCTGCGTGCTGGCGGTACGATTTTTCGCGGCCGGCAGGTTCCCGAGCGGCTGGCTCGACCTGCTACGGAGACGTCCGGCATGACCGACGTACGTTCGGTTGCGGTTCGGCGTTGGAGCACCGTCTCGATCGTCGCGGTCAGCGGCCTGCTCGGCATCCTCGCAATCCTCGCGTTCGGTCCGTTGTTTCTGGGCTCATATTGGACCGAGCGGATCACCACGCTCTTCATCTATATCATTCTCGCCGTGATGTGGAACGCGCTGGCCGGCTACGGCGGTCTGGTGTCGGTCGGGCAACAAGCGTTCTTTGGTCTGGGCGCGTACGTTGCGATCCGCCTTTCCAACGGCGGTGTACCGGTATATCCCGCCATTGCAATCGCTCCCGTAATCGTCGCCGTGCTGGCACTTGCGCTTTCGCCGCTCGCGCTGCGCTTGCGCGGCGGGGAATTCGCGATCGGCATGTGGGTGTTTGCCGAGCTTGCGCACTTGCTCGTCAATCTGGACGGCTTGATCAACGGCGAAACCGGAACGTCACTCATCGCAATATCCGCCTTCGCGCCCGACGTGCGGCGAGCAAATAACTACTGGTTTGCTCTGGGTGCGATGACCATCTTTCTTGCGCTCGTGTTCGTGCTGCTGCGTAGCCGGACCGGTGCCTCCGTGCAGGCGATTCGTGATAACGAAGAAGCGGCGGCATCGGTTGGGGTGCGGGTGATGTCGACAAAGCGCACGATCTTCGTGCTCGCAGCAGCGGGCTGCGCCGCGGCCGGTGCGCTGACGCTTTCGACGCTGATCACGTTCCAGCCCAAGACTTTTTTCAGCGTGCAATGGACGGCGTATATGATCTTCATGACGCTGGTCGGCGGCCTCGGGACCTTTGAAGGGCCGATCGTCGGTGCGGTGGTGTTCTTCATCGTCGAAAGTCTCTTCGGTGCGTCGGGCGTCTGGTACCTTATCACGCTCGGCGCGTCGGCACTGATCTTTTCGCTGTGGATTCCCCGCGGAATTTGGGGCACGCTGAGCGCTCGTTCGGGGTTGCAACTCATGCCGATCGGCTACCGGCTGCTGTTCCGCAAATGATGAAGACGCAGGTCGCCATCATCGGCGCGGGCCCGGCGGGGCTCGTGCTGGCGCATCTGCTCTACCGCTCCGGCATCGAATCCGTCATTGTCGAATCGCGCAGCCGCGACTACGTCGAGAGCCGCGTGCGTGCCGGCGTGCTCGAGCACGGGACGGCGGAACTCCTGAGCGATATGGGCGTCGGCGAACGCATGCGCCGCGAAGGTCTGGTGCATCGCGGTATCGCGTTGCGCTTTGATGACCGCAGCAACCGCATCGATTTTCCCGACTTGACCGGCGGCAAGACGGTAACCGTATACGGGCAGCAAGAGGTCGTCAAAGACCTCATCGCCGCGCGGCTGGCGACTGGCGCGCCGATCCTCTTCGAATGCGAAGTCATCGCGATCGATTCCGGCGACGAACCGTCGATCCGGTATCGTGACACTTCGGGCGCCGAGCACACGGTCCGCGCCGACTTCGTCGCCGGTTGCGACGGCTTCCACGGCGCGGCTCGCGAGTCGATTCCGCCGGACGCGATGACGATCTACGATCACACGCTTCCATTTGCATGGCTTGGCATTCTGGCCGAAACGCCGCCGGTCAGCGAGGAGCTGATCTACGTGAATCACGAGCGTGGTTTTGCGCTGGTGTCGATGCGCTCGCGCACGATCAGCCGCTTGTACCTCCAGTGCCATAATGACGAAGCGCTCGAACGCTGGCCCGACGAACGCATCTGGACCGAATTGCGCGAACGGCTCGGCAGCGATCGCGGTGGGCCGGACGTGCGGTCCGGAAAGGTGTTGCAGAAAGGCGTGACACCGATGCGCAGCTTCGTCTGCGATCCTATGCGCTACGGGCGGCTCTTTCTCGCCGGCGACTCCGCGCACATCGTCCCGCCGACGGGCGCGAAAGGCATGAATCTCGCCATCGCCGACGTGCGCGTTCTAGCCGAAGCGCTCGACGCGTACTATGGAAACGCCCAGACGGCGCTGCTCGATGCGTACTCGGAAACATGTCTGCGGCGCGTCTGGAAGACCCAACGATTCTCGATCTACATGACCCGGATGCTCCACCGCTTCGAGGAGCATACGCCGTTCGATCGTCGAATCCAACTCGCCGAACTCGACTACGTCACCAGCTCTCGCACCGCCGCCGCGAGCTTAGCGGAAAACTACGTCGGCCTTCCCTTTGAAACGACCGCCGGTCTAAGAAAGGTACACTCATGACGACGACTTCTACATCGCACGCGTTGCTCAACAACTTGGACTGGTCAGGGAAAATCTATGCGGATGGCTGGCGAGCGGGGAGCGGCCAGGTCACGGTCACGAACAAGTCGACCGGCGCGTCGCTCGGCACGGTCGGCACCGCCTCGGCAACCGACGTTCACTCAGCCGCAGCTTCGGCCGCACAACATCAGCCGGCGTGGGCGGCCATCTCACGTCAGGATCGTGCAGCGATTCTGAAACGAGCACGCGCGCTGCTGACCGAGCATGCGGACGAATTCGTGTGGTGGCTCGTGCGCGAAGCGGGTTCGACGGTGCCGAAATCGCAATTCGAAGTACACGTTCTAACGACCGGATACTTCGACAAGATCATCGGCGATCTCGAGACGGCGGCCTTCGAAGAAACGATCGTCGATAAGGACGGCTTTCGCAGCGTCGTGGAACGCGTGCCGCTCGGCGTCGTCGGCGTCATCGGGCCGTTCAATTTTCCATTGATTCTCTGCATGCGGGCGGTCATTCCGGCGCTGGCATTCGGTAACACGGTGGTGCTCAAACCAAATCAGCAGACCAGCGTGTGTTCCGGGATTTTGATTGCGCGCTTGTTCGAGACGGCGGGATTGCCACAAGGCGTGTTGCACGTCGTGCCCGGGGATGTTGAGCCGGGCGAGGCATTGGTCGAAGATCCCAATGTCGCGATGATCGCGTTCACGGGATCGACCGCGGTCGGCCGAAAAATTGGCGAGATCGCGGGCCGGACGCTCAAGCGTGTGTCGCTCGAACTCGGCGGCAACAGTCCATTCATCGTGCTCGAAGATGCCGATATCGAGGCCGCCGCGCGCTGCGGTGCGTGGGGTTCGTTCTTGCATCAAGGCCAAATCTGTATGGCGGCAAGCCGTCATCTCGTCCACGAAAGCATCGCCCAGAAATATGCGGACGCGCTGGCCGAACACGCGCGCAACCTCGTCGCCGGCGATCCGGCCGAGAACCAAGTCCATTTGGGCCCGATCATCAGCGACGCGCAACGCGAACGCGTCGATCGCATCGTCAAAGAAACGATTGCAAAAGGCGCGAAGCTCGCCGCGGGCGGTACGCACGAGGGCAACTTCTATGCGGCGACCGTCTTGACGGGCGTAACGCCGGGTATGCGTGCGTTCGACGAAGAGATCTTCGGGCCGGTCGCACCGATCACGACGTTCGCGACCGACGAAGA
Organism: Vulcanimicrobiota bacterium; assembly: GCA_963837195.1. GTDB lineage: Bacteria > Vulcanimicrobiota > Vulcanimicrobiia > Vulcanimicrobiales > Vulcanimicrobiaceae > Aquilonibacter. The sequence continues at coordinate 662,339 of CAWIMO010000006.1, read as the reverse complement.
GGCAATAGCACTTGCGAACCAAACGGAGTACGGTCTCTCGGCGGCGGTGCACTCGGCTTCGCTTCCGCGTGCACGGCAGATCGCCAAGCGCTTACGCACCGGCATGGTGCACATCAACGATCAAACCGTGAACGATGATCCGCGCATCCCGTTCGGTGGGATCGGTGCGTCGGGTAACGGCAGCCGGCAAGGCGGACACGCATCGCTCGACGAGTACACGACGTGGCACTGGTCAACCGAGCACGATACCCCGCCAATGTATCCGTTCTAACTTCCAGGCGTTAGGTCTCGCTGAGACGGTGCTCGCGCGGGTCGTAGAGTAGCTTGCAGTGCAGCGCGCCGGTGGCGTTTTCGCCGCCTTTGATGAGGATCTGACCGTCGCTGCGCAGGGTCGCGGTAGCGAACCAGCGCGGCAACGGCATCGTCACGACCGCCGTGCGCGTTCCTTGCGCGTCGTACACCTGCAGGTCACGATACTGCGCGTCGTCGGGCCGTCGTCCGCCGATCATCAGCGTCGTGCCGTCGGGCAGGCGCAGGGTGGTGAACGCTTGGATCGGCGCGGTTCGGACAACCATCGCCGGCGCAAGCGCAGCGGAGGCGACGAACGCGAACGTGAGGAGTGCGGCAATCAGCACGGGTTTGCGTGAACTCGCCGCGAGTCCGGCGCGCGTCACCAGCAAATTGTTCAACCGCGGTTCGGTGTGCGGGCCCGAACTAAAGGCGCAGCCCAGAGCGGGCGCGATTTCTTCGGATGCGGCAACCGCGATCTTCCACAACGTCGCGGCATACCCGGCGCGCCGTCCGGTGGAGGCAACCACCGCTTCGTCGCACGCCATTTCACGTTCGATCCCAAGGCGCGCGCCAATCGCGTACGCGAACGGGTTGAACCAGAGCACGCTCATGCACGCCACTTGCACCAACGACGTCACATCGTCGAACCGGCGAAGGTGCTCGAGTTCGTGCAGCACGACGTTTTCGAAATCGGTTTCGCGCTCCAACGCGAGCATCGCGCGCGGGACCAAGATTACCGGGCGCCGGTATCCCAGGGCCACCGGCATCGCGAAATGGTCGCAGGCCAACACCCGCACCGGCCCGCGCGGATGGGCGCGAAGCCCGATCGGCTCCGCGCAGCGACGGATATGACCTAGGCGCAGCATGCCGATGCCCAGGCGGAGCAGCGAGATAAGAAAACCCGCGAGCCAAACCAGCGCGATTACCGTCACCGTGCTCATACCTGCGTGCGCGATCGAGGTTGCCGCGGTCGCTTTCGCGGTCACCGCTGCGACCGGCGCGGCGGCAAGCGAGGAGAGCGGCACGGTGGGGACACGCTGCAGCCACAGCGATCCACCCAGAAACACCGCGGGTGCGGTGCACGTCAGCGCGACGAGCAGCGCAAACCAGAGCGTAAATCGCGCGCTCGCCTGGCGCCGAAAAAGTCCAGCGCGCAACGACGCATGCAGCAACGCGAAGCTCGTTGCACCGATTACGAGACCGGCCAGCGCCGCGAGCGGAAGCAGCCGGCCGGCGAGAGCGATGAAATTCATTCGTCGATCGCTTCGTCGACGAGCCTTTGAATCCGTTTACGATCGGCGTTCGAGATATAATCGGCATCGAGCAGTTTCACGATCAGCTGCTCGGCGGAGCCGTCGAAGAAGCGGCGTAGCACGCTCTCGAGCGCGGTGCCCTTGGCACGATCTTCGGGAACCAGCGCGCTGTAAATGAAGGTCCGGCCGTCGGTGCGGTGCTTGACGTAGCCCTTGCGTTCGAGCACGCCGAGCGTGGTCATGACCGTGTTGCGTGCAAGCGGCGGATCGGCAATCGCCCCGACGATGTCCATATTCGTCGATTCGCCGCGCGCCCAGAGCACGCGCATGATGCGCAGTTCCGCGTCGGTGAGCGTGACGCTGGGCTTACGTGTCATATTCCAGCTGAAATCGGCTGTACCGCGTGATCGGTACGCCGCCCAGAGAGGCGACGTTGGATTTGTGCTGCTCGACGTAGCCGTAGCGGAAAAGCCAACCGCGATATCGCCCCGGGCCGAGTGGGCCGAAATAGTAGGCGAGGACGTTGTCCCATTCGGTCGTCGCCTGCGCAGCGAGCGGATTGGAGTAATCGAACCAGTAGTAGCTTTCGGTAAACGTGAACCGCTGGTTGGCAGAGGTGTAGAGTGCGATGAGCGCTTGCGAGTTGCCGGGACTGCGGCGGTCGACCGGACCTTCGAGCAAAGGGCCGGTGTACATCGGATCGGTGGAGTAGCTATCGCTGTACGGGCTCGCCCATCCGCCGTAGTACACCGTCGCGGTTCCGTTTGCGTTGTTACCGCATTCGCCAACGCCTATCGGCAGAAAATAGCCGGCCGAGGCGCACGACGCGCCTTTGGGCAACGTGACCGTCGCACGACGCCAGGGAATCTCGTCCACCGCGGCACTGAGCGTGATGTTTCGGGCCGGCGTCGCACCGACGATGAGACCCGCGATCGAGCTGCGCACGACGCCGAGATAGGACGCCCCGGCGTTTGTCTCCGCGCCGCCTTGTGCGCCCACGAACGGCTGCCATCCGTGCGCGCTGAGCTTCGCGAATCCGCTCAACCACGCAAGCGCGACCATATCGTCGACGTCGTACGCGTAGCCGCTGAGCGAGAGGCCTGCATTCGGCGGCGCATAGCTTACGCGTCCGTAGCTAAAGCCGCTCGTATTGATGCCGTCAGCCACGCCGGTAAGCAAGTTCGTGCGAGTAAACCCACTCGACGTGCGGCTCATGAACCGCGTGATGCCGGCGGCTTCGAACTGCCAGGCGCCGTGCGTATAGATTGCGTCGACGCCCTGGAACGCCGTCGGCGCAAGCCCGAGTTTGAAATGCGTGTCGGCCCAAGGCGAGTTGAAATACTGATCGCCGGCCTTCACCGAGAGTTCCGCATCGTTGTATGCGAGGTAGGTCTCGGGAATTTGATTGAGATCGCTCAAACCGGCGAGTGCGTTCGGATCGCTAAACGAGTAAGTTCCGCCCGCGGAAAAGCCGCCGCCGAGATCGTAGCCGGCGTGGAAAATCGCCATCGCGTTCTCATCCGTTTCGTTGGGCTGATTCCCGCCGGGCAAGCTGCTCGCCTGAAGATACCGAGCGTCATACACGCGTGCGTACAACCAGGTGTGTAATCGCGGCGCCGGCGATGGACTGGGAGACATCACCGCGACGAGGACCAAACCTAGGAAGGCCATGCTCCTAGTATAGTAGTACTATAAATATAGTCAAGGGGCATTTCCGGCCATTTTGACGTAGTACGTCAGCGATGCAAGAATTTGCGCAGCAAGTTGTCGGCGGTTTAGCGACCGGCTCGATTTTCGCAAGCCTCGCGCTCGCACTGGTCTTGATCTACCGCTCGATGACGGTCGTGAATTTCGCGCAAGGCGAGATGGCGATGCTCTCGACCTTCGTCGCGTGGCAGCTGGTGCAAATGCGCGTGCCCATGTGGCTCGCCTTCGGCATCACGCTCGTGCTCGCGTTCGTTGCCGCTTTTGCAATCGAACGCGTCGTGATTCGCCCGGTCGAGCGCGCGTCGCAGCTCACGCTCGTCATCGTGAGCCTCGGGCTGTTGATCGTCTGCAACGGCGTCGCCGGCTGGATCTGGGGCTATCAGGTACGGAGCTTTCCGAGTCCGTTCCCGCCCGCGTCGGTTAGCGTCGGCGGCGTGAGCTTGAGTCTGCAAGATCTCGGCGTCATCGGTGTGTCGCTGGTGACGCTGCTTGCCGTCTACCTCCTCTTTCAAAAGACGAAGCTGGGGCTCGCGTTGCGCGCCGCAGCGCTCTATCCCGAGCAGAGCCGGCTGATGGGCATTCGCGTGAGCTGGATGCTCGCGATCGGGTGGGGACTCGCCGCGGTGGTGGGTGCCGTCTCGGGGATCATGATTGCGCCCGTCGTGTTTCTCGAGCCCAACATGATGCAAGGCGTGCTGGTCTACGCCTTTGCTGCCGCCGTGCTCGGCGGCGTCGAAAGCCCGATCGGTGCGGTGATCGGGGGATTGCTGCTCGGCGTGATTCTAGCGCTGGTCGGCACGTACGTCGATTTCATCGGCACGGATCTGCGCTTGCCCGCGGCCTTCGCCATCATCGTGCTGGTGCTGCTGATTCGTCCGGCTGGATTATTCGGTCGCGTCCACGTGAAGCGAGTTTAGATCAGGGGTTCCTAAGCTGTAATCGGGTCGAGGCCGAGATAGGAACGGCGCACGCGATCGTCGCGAGCGAGTTCTTGCGCGGCACCGGTTGCCGCGACGTGTCCGGTTTCGAGCACGTAAGCGTGGGACGCCAACTCAAGCGCCGCAACGGCATTCTGTTCGACGAGCAGTATTGCAACGCCGTCGTTCCGATTGATCGTGCGTAACAACGTGAAGATGTCGCGCGCGACCAACGGCGCGAGACCCAGCGACGGCTCGTCGAGCAAGATCACCTTGGGTTGCATCATGAGCGCGCGTGCAATTGCGAGCATCTGCTGCTCGCCTCCCGAGAGCGTGCCGGCGTGTTGCTTCTTGCGTACTTCCATCCACGGGAAGTATTCGATGACGCGGGCGCACCGTTCGCGCAGCGCCGGCCCGCGGAGCACGTAGCCGCCGAGCATGAGGTTTTCCCAGACCGTCAGCTCGGAGAGCGTGCCGCGGCCTTCCGGTACGTGGGCGATGCCCAGACGCGCAACGTCCTCGGGACCATAGTCGCTCAGCGAAACGCCGTCAAAGCTGATCGTGCCACTGTGTTTGATGGTACCGCTGATCGCGCGCAACGTTGTGGTCTTGCCGGCACCGTTGGCGCCGAGCAGCGCGACGATCGCGCCGTCCTCGACCCGAAACGAGACGTCGTGCAGCGCTTCGATCTCACCGTAGGATGCACGAAGGTGCGTGATCTCGAGCATGCGTTATGCGACCCCCGTGCTTCCGAGGTACGCCTCGATGACCGCCGGGTTGGACGTGACCGCCGCGGGGTCGCCTTCGGCGAGTTTCTGTCCGCTGTTCAACACGATGATCCGGTCGCAGACGCGCATCACCAGCTGCATCGAATGTTCGACCATCAAGATCGTGGTTTTGAAGTCGCGGCGAATGCGCTCGATCGTGTCGCCGATATGCGCGATTGCGTCGTGTCCGAAGCCTGAGGCCGGTTCGTCGAGCAACAGCAATTTGGGATCCGTCGCGAGCGCGCGCGCGATCTCGATCATCTTTCGCGCACCGAACGGCAGGCCGTGTACGATGCGCGTTGCGTTCTCGCCTTGGTCTACGTACTCGAGCAGTTCGCGCGCTCGCGCGCGATTCGCCCCGCCGACCATCACGTTCTCGATCGCAGTCATGCTGGAAAAAAGTTCGAGGTTTTGAAAGGTTCGCGCAATGCCGCGGCCGGCGATGCGATGCGGAGAGAGGCGCGTCAAGTTCTCACCCTTGAAGACGACCGTCCCGGCGCTGGGCCGATAGAGGCCGGTAATGCAGTTAAAACACGTCGTCTTGCCTGCACCGTTGGGTCCGATGAGACCGGTGATCTGTCCCTGCGCGACCTGGAACGAAACGTTGGAAAGCGCGGCGAGACCCCCGAAGCGAATCGAGAGATTGTCGACGGAAATCATCGCCGCGCCGTTGTCCATTAGTAGCGGTTTGTGATCAGTCCGCTGATCGGTTTCCACGCACCCGCGTTGTACTTGATGAGTACCTCTTCGCGAATCGGGAACCGGTCGGTCGGCGTCGTGGTGACGGTCACGCCCGGGTAAACGAACGGATTGTCGGTTTCGTGCAGGTGGTTCACCACGCGCATGACACCGTCGCGCGTGAGGTCCTTGCCTGCGCCCTTGAGCGTGTCGACCATCGTGAACGCGACCCCCATACCGTAGAGACAATTGCTGTCGCTGGCAGCCGGGCCGGGCGAGTACTTCGCGAGGATCTGGTTGTAGAGCACGATCCCCTTGTCGTTCGCATTCGCGGGGTCGCTCGGATCCTTGAGATAATTGGCGGAGATCACGCCGTCAGTCGCGGCAGCGGTGCCGGCGCCGGTTGCCGCGTGCATGAACGCTTGCGACGCAGAGACGCTGGTCAGGTAGATCTGTGGCTTCCATCCCATCTTTTCGATCGTTACCATCGCCTGGATGGCGGCTTTGGGCGTCGCAAAGATGAACACGGTATCCGCGCCGCTGGCCTTGAGGCTGGCGATCGGTGAGGTGACGTCAGGATCGGTGACCTCATAGCTCGCAGCCTTGACGATCTGATTCGCCTTGGCGCCCAGCGTCGTTTTCAGACTGTCGAGATAGTCCTCGCCGAAATCGTCGTTTTGATAGAGCACGCCGATCTTGGCGTTGGGCGAATTTTTGAGGAGATATTTTCCGAAGATCGCCGCTTCGTCGTGGTAGTTCGCCTGCCAGCCGATCGTCCAGGGATACTTGGCGTAATCCGCGCCGAATATCGTCGCACCGGTGGCGACGTAGAGCTGCGGAACCTTGTTGTCGTTCAGGTACTGGCGAATCGCGATGTTCGGCGGCGTGCCGAGCGAGTCGAAGTCCGCAAAGATGTGGTCCTGTTCGACCATCTGTCGCATGAGTTGTAGCGTTTGCGGCGGATTGTAACCGTCGTCTTTATCTTCGTACACGATCTTTCGGCCATAGACGCCGCCGTGATCGTTGACGTAGGAGAAGTACGCAAGCGCACATTTCCCGATAGCCGCGTAGCCCGCTGCCGGGCCGCTATACGGGTGCGTTCCGCCGAGTAGAATCTGCGTCGGCGTAACGCCGGGCACGCTCTGCGCGCCGGATGGGATGCCGAGGGTTAGCGTCATCGCGATGACGGTTATGATAGCGGTAACGAACCAGGTGTTTCGTTTACTCATGATCCCTCCTAATAAAAGACATCCGGCGACCTAACGCGCCGGCGATTCCTCCGGGCATGAACATCATGATGAGAATGAGCGCAACGCCGTAAACGACCGACGCGAACGCCGGATTGACGGCTTGCGACCAGAGCGGGAAGAATTCGATGACAACGCCGCCGAGCAACGCGCCCCACAGGAGTTGCAATCCGCCGATCACCGCGCCAACCAAGAGGTTGAGCGAGAGCGCAACGCTGTAGACGTCGGGGCTGACGTACGCGGTCGCCAGCGCGAGCAGTGCTCCCGCGACGCCGGCGTACGCGGCGCTCCAACCGAACGCGAGCGTCTTGTAAAAGACCGGATTGATCCCGAACGAGACCGCCGCGAGCTCGCTGTCGCGTAGTGCGCGCAACGCGAGGCCGACGCGGCTGCGCAAGACGAAATAGGCGAACGCAAAGAGCAATGCCGCGACGCCCCAGGTCAGATAGTAAAGCTCGGTTTCGGAATGCGAGGGAATTGTGAGGCCCGTCGCGCCGCCGGTCAGGCTGCTGAAACGCTTGAGAATCGTGGGAACCGAGGTCGCCAGCGCGAAAGTGGCGAGCGCGAGATACACGCCTTCCAGGCGTAACGCGATGCATCCAAGAGCGACGCCGAGAATGCCCGCCAGTATTGCGGCCGCCACGATGCCGATCGCGTACGGCACACCGTGCGTCACCAGGATCGCGACGGTATAGCCCCCCAGCGCCACGAACGCGCCGTGCCCAAGCGAGATTTGTCCGGTTCGGCCGATCAAGATCACCAGACCGACGATCGCAATAGCGTACGCGGCGACGTAGGTCAATTCGAAAGCAAGGTATTGCGGAATCACCGCCGGCAACGCTGCCACGACGACGGCAAACGCCGCGATGCCGAGCAGTCTCACCACGCGGTGGCGACAGCCTCTCGCGTGGGAGTATAGCTCAACTCGACGTAGCGGCGGAGATGATAGTCGCGATCGCCCAACAGGCGCTCGACAAACGTCATCCGCTTGAAGTAATGTCCGATCTTATATTCCTCGCTCATGCCGATTGCGCCGTGCAGCTGAATCGCCTGTTGACCGATGAATCGTCCTGACTTCGCAATCTGCGCCTTGGCCGCCGAGATGCCTCGCTTACGCGCGAACGGATCGGTTTCGTCTTCGAGGGTCTTCGCTGCAAAGTACGCCATCGAGCGCATTAGCTCGAGTTCGATGTACATCTCCGCCATGCGATGCTGCAATGCCTGGAACGAACTGAGGGGAACGCCGAATTGCTGACGCATTTTCAGGTACTCGACGGTTGTCTCAAGCATCACCGCACATAGACCAAGCGCTTCAGCGCACAACGCGGCCGTGGCTGCGTCGATACCGGCTTCCAACGCTTCGAGCCCGTCGCCGGCGCGCACGAGCAGCGCATCGCCGTCGAGCCGGACGCCGTCGAAGCGCACGTCGGCAACGTCGTAGCCGTCCTCGCTCGGATAGGCCGTGCGGTCGAGCTGTGCGGAAGAAGCGGGAACGAGAAAGAGCGCGATGCCGTTGCCGGTGCGCGCAGACGCAATGTACGTATCTGCAGTTGACGGATCGAGCACGCGGGTCTTCGTGCCGCGCAGCGTCCATCCCCCAGCGTCGCCTTCCGCCTGCATTTCAACCCGCGCGGGGTCGTAGCGCGCGTGCGGTTCCTCGTACGCGATCGCAAAGCGGCGCTTCCCTTCGGCAAGCGCTTCAAGCAGATCGGTACGACCGGCTTCGCGCAAGATAGCGCCGGCAAACACGACCTGCGAAACGAACGGCGAGCGAACCAAGCCGCGACCGCACTGCTCCATGAGCAGCAGCGTCTCGGTCGGTCCGCCGAAGCCGCCGGCCTCCTCGGGCGCACCGACGGCCAGCCAGCCGAGTTCGGCGAACGTCTTCCAATAGTCCGGGCGCGCGCCATTGGTGGCCGGACGACTCGCCGCGAATCGCGCGACGCTGTCACGAAGCAATACTTGCTCGGCGCTAAGCGTAAAGTCCATCGTCTATACTTTCAGAATCTGCTTGGCGATGATGTTCTTTTGGATCTCGTTGGAGCCGGCGTAGATCGTCGCTTTGCGCAGATTGAAGTAGTGGCGTGCAAGTGCGGTGTCCTCATACGGTCCGCCGGCATCGAGTGCGAGCTCGGTGATTGCCTGCTGAATCTCGGTGCCTTTGAGTTTGAGAATCGAGGACTCGGGACCGGGCCGCGTACCGGCGGATTCGGCAGCGAGCACGCGCAGTTCGGTGAATGCCAGCGCCGTCAGTTCGATGTCGACCTCGGCGATGCGCTCGTCGAAACGGCGATCCTCGATGTCCTCGCGTTCGCGCAGTTCCGTCAATTGCGTAAGCATCTGCCGGCACGCCGCAATGCCTGCGGTCCCGGTGCGCTCGTGTTCGAGCAAGAACTTGGCGTAGGTCCAGCCGCCGCCTTCATCGCCAACGCGATTGGTGACGGGAACTTCCACGTTCTCCAAGTGCACTTCGTTGATCTCGTGACCGCCGTCGATCGTCGTGATCTCACGCACGGTTACGCCGGGCGTGCGCATGTCGACCAAGATGAACGAGATGCCTTCTTGCCGTTTTTTCTCAACCGGCGAGGTGCGCGCGAGCACGAAAATCCAGTCGGCCCACTGGGCCGCCGTGATCCACGTCTTCGTACCGTTGATCACGTAGGAATCGCCTTTGCGATCGGCTTTGGTCGAGAGCGACGCCAGATCGGATCCCGATCCAGGTTCGGAATAGCCTTGGCACCAGAAGTCGTCGCCCGAGAGAATGCGTGGAAGAAAGCGTGTCCGCTGCTCGTCGTTGCCGAAGTTGATGATCACCGGCGCGACCATACTCAAGCCAAAAGGCAGTAGCCGCGGCGCCCAGCCATAGGACAACTCTTCGGAAAAAATGTGCCGGCGGATCGGATCCCAGCCGGTGCCACCGTATTGCTTCGGCCAGTTGGGCGCGATCCAGCCGCGATCGAACAGAATGCGATGCCAGCGGTAATAGTCGTCTTTGTCGAGATGGTCGCCGGCTTGCATTTTGCGCCGAACGTCGTCGGGTAAGTGCGTGGCGATAAACTCGCGCACCTCAGCGCGAAATGCCCGTTCCTCTGGGCTGAATGTCAGATTCATTCGTGCGTCGGTTCCTGGGTGGAAGATGTGACAAGCCGATTTGTCGAATGGCTATTTTCACCTGCGATAGGGGACCATGTGAGGAAGACGGTAGACCAAGCGACAGCGATCGAGAAGCCGAGCCGGCGATACGGCGGGCTCTCCGTTGCGCAACGCCGCGCCGAACGGCGTGCGCGGCTGCTGGCCGCTGGTTTGCAGCTCTTCGGCACCGCCGGCTTTCTGAAGACCTCGATTCCGATGATCTGCAACGTCTCCGGCGTCACGGCTCGACACTTCTATGAGGAGTTTCCCTCGCGCGAAGCGCTGCTGCGCTCCATCCTGGACGAGATCGCGCAGCACGCGCACGACATCGTGCGCGACAGTCTGCGTGCAACCGACAAACCGGTCTACGAGCGGCTGCTCGCGTCGAACCGCGCCTACTACACCTACTTTACGGAAGATCCGCGCCGCGCGCGCATTTATGCGCTCGAGAGTCTGGGCGTTAGTCCGGAGCTCGAGTCGCATCGCCGCGAGCTGCGCGAACGATCGATCCGCCAGTTGACGCGTGCGACCGAGGTGCTCGAACCGACTGGCGTGTTGCACCATCTGGACAGCCGATTGATTTCGATCGGTCTGGGCAGCGCGGCCGTCGCGATCCTCGCCGAATGGGTCTTAGCCGCGAACAAGCCGACCGTCGAGCAGATGGCGGAGATGTTGACGATATTCTGGACGCGCACGCTGCGCCTGGATTAGGGCCCTTTGATCGATTCGATCTGCGTGTAGCTCAGTGCGCGAATGTATTCGGGCAACGCGATGAAATGAACCGCGCCGAGCGCTTTGGCCGCGTTTCCCGAGCACGGCTCGATCGACCAGAACAAGAACGTCCGCAGCGCATTTGCGACCGCGTCGCTCGGCTGGGTCTTCGAGACGATCGCGTATTCGTAGTTGATCAGCGGATAGGAAAACTCTCCGGGCGCAAAGACGAGGCTGAGGCGCTCGTCGGGTGGTGTGCGCGGCCCTAGCGAAGCGGCAGCCGAATAGATCGTCTTCTCCGTCGGCAAAACGAACGAGCCGTCTTCGTTCTTGAGCATGGCGGTTCCGAGATGCGCTTGAGCGATCGCGCGCTGATAGCTGATGCCGATGTAGGCAATCGAATACGGCGTCGCGCGGCTTACGCGCAGCATCCCCTCATTGCCCTGCGCCGCTTGTTCGCCCGGCACGCTGGGCCATTTGATGCTCTCACCGAACCCCGGTCCGGCATCCCAGTCCGGCGTCGAGAACGTAAGGAATTGCGTGAAGATGAACGTGTCACCCGAACCGTCGCTGCGGCGAACGGGAATAATCTCGCGATGCGGCAGCTTCACGCCGGGATTGAGCGCGGCAATCTCCTGCGCATCCCACATGCGAATCGTCCCCGAGTACACGCCCGCGATCGTCGGTCCGTCGAGCTTCAAATTGAGGCTGTTGAGGCCTGGAACGTTGTAATTGATCTGCTGCGCTGAGATCGCGAGTGGAATGTTGAGAATATCGCGATGGCCGTTCAACTGCGCATCGGACATAAAGGCGTCCGACACACCGATTTGCACGCGACCCGCAACAGCTTGTGAGATGCCCATGCCCGAACCCGTGCTGCTGGGGTCGATGCGAATGCCCGGATTCTCTTTGTCGAATTGCGGCAGCCAGGTGCTGAACAAGGGGTAGAGCAGACTCGAGCCCGTCTCGACGAGTGTAACCTCCGCGCGGGCGGGCGCGGTGGAAATTGCGGCAAAGCTCGACGCCACGAGCGCGAGCGCTAAGAGTACGCTGCTGCGGCGCGTCATGCGTGGGCCACCTCTTCGGGAAGCTTGGCCATTTCTGCGTCCGGGTCAGCGCCCATCTGATCCAGATTGACACCGGTCGTTTCGATCCGGTACTGCCACGTTACAATTGCTCCCAAGACTGAAGTAACGACGAGCCCCCAGAGGAGATTACGCGTGCCGATGCCGGCGAGCAAAATCGGAAACAGGAACGCGGTAGCGACCGCGCCGATCTTAGCAAACGCTGCGGCGAAGCCCGCGCCCATGCCGCGAATTTCGGTTGGAAAAACCTCGCCGGCGAGCAAGTAGGTTTGCGCATTTGGTCCCAGGTTAGTCATGAAGTCGAAGAGCATGAATCCGAGGAAGATCAAGAATATCTGTGCGCCGCCGCCGCCCGTGAAGGTCGAGAGCGACGCCACGAACAGCCCGGCGGCGCAGCCGAAAAAGCCGAACACTTGCAGCTTGATGCGCCCGACACGGTCGGAAAGAACCACGGCGAAGAGGATGCCGACGACTAAGAGCGAGGTGATCAATGCGGCGCCCTTCGCGGCAAGTATGTCGTTGGCGATCAGGTCGCTGGTGCTACGAATGTGGTCGGCGCTATGTCCGAGCGCGGCGCCCAAGATCGTCGGCGTAAAGATGCCGATGCCGTACGTTCCAAGGTCTTGAATGAACCATGGAACCGAAGCTAAGATCGTTGCGCGGCTATTGCGGCGATTGAAGAGCGCGCCGAACGACGGGCGGCTCTCGCTCTTCTTGCGTTCGGCGAGTTGCAGAGCCGTCGGGTACTGCGGTTTGCGGAGCAGCAATTTCTTGGCTGCCTCCTCCGCTCGCGCCTTATCACCGCGTGCTGCGAGCCAATTCGGGCTCTCGGTGATGAAGAAGCGTCCAACGGTTACGATGATCGCCGGCACTAGGGCGGCGCCGTACATCCAGCGCCACGCATCGAGATTCGGTAGGAAGGAGAGCACGAGGTAGCCGACGCCGGTGCCGGCCAGCGCGCCGACGGCTTGGAACGTGAACGCTCCGAGCACGAGCTTCCCGCGACCGGAACTCGGGGTGCTTTCGGAGATGATGATGTGCGCGGTGGGATAATCGCACCCAAGTGCAAGGCCCAGGCCGAACAAGCACGTGACCAGCAGGACAAAGCTGCTGCAGGCGGTCAACGCGGCTAAGAAACCGCAGAAGATGATCATCTCGATGATGAACATGCGCTTGCGTCCGAAGTAATCGGACAAACCCCCCAGGGCCACCGCGCCGATGAGGATGCCGAAGAGGCTGGCGGCGCTGACGATACCGTTTTGCGCATGGCTAATGCCGAACTCGGTCGAGATCAATGGCAGCGCGACGCCGGTCATAAAGACCACGAAGCCTTCGAAGAACTTTCCGGCTGCCGCAAGCGACCAGATGAACCACTGCATCGACGTCATCGGCGTCGTGGGCAAGTGCGTGCCGTCCGACCAAGTCGGCCGTTCGTCGATATATTGCTGTACGGTTTTAGCTTCCACCGTTGTAGTCTAAGCTGGTGGAACTTATGTTCGGTTTAACAGAATGTTATGGCGTTCAAAGTGAGCGAACGAGGTAGCGGACCGTTTTACCGCCACGGTCCGGTACGACGGCGCGCCCCACTTCGACGAAGCCCATGGCGGCGTGAAAGGCGTCCGACTGCGGATTGGGCGGCTCGGCATACACCTCGGCACAGACGACGCCATGGCCGTCGGCGCGCGCCGCGTCGATCAGCTCTTCATATAAGCGCCGTGCGATGCCGCGCCCGCGAGCCGCGGCCGTGACGGCAACGCGATCGACGTAGACGAAACGCGGGTAGCGTACTTGGAACCAGCGAAAGTTCGGGCTGTCATACGGTGCGCGCTCGTCAAAAGCAATCAGCATCGCCTGCTGGTCGCTCGTTAGTACCGCTTGGTAGGCGATATCGATCATGGCCTGCAACTCCCCCGCAGTCGCGGGCCAAAGCTGCTCTTCACATTCAGTATTGATCGCGAGAAATGCGTGCAACGCGCCGTCATCCATCGCCGGTGGTTTCGCCGCGCTTAACTGCGCTCCGTTTGGCCATAGAGAATGACCATGACGTCATAGGGATGGAAGCCGCCGATACCCGATGACGCCGGTGCCGCGGCGCCGCCCTCACCTACGCCGGCCCAAACGTCGTCGTTCTGGCTCAGATTGATGTAGTGGCCGGTGTTGTCGGCATACGTACACGTGGTCCAATTGCCGCCCGGACAGTTGGCTTTCTCTGCAAACCACGCGCCTTCGGCGTGCTGCCACGTCGTATTACCGTCGAGCGCACCTGCGGCGTTCCCGATCGAGCCCGGATCGTTCGCATAGGCTTGCTGATACGGTGCGTAGCCGGCATCGGTGTAGAGCGTTTTGCCGGCGTCGATATCGGCCGACCACCGGCGCGCCTGCTCTTGCGCGTACTCGTCGATCACGACCGAGCCGGTCGCCGGAAACGATACCGCCGACCGGCGTTCATTGAGGTCGTGCAGCCAGCCGGACTCGTCGCTGGTGAGCCGCGCGAGATGTACCGTTCCGAGCACGAGCATGCCGTCGACAACGGAAACCGTGCGATGAAGAATTGCGTAGCTCTGTGAAATGACCGGATTTGCATCGACGGCGATGGTCACAAAGTACTCGCCGTCGAGCAAGGGCGGCAGCATGAACGTGCCGTTGGCTGCGGTCGTTGTGCTCGCAACTGGTGCGATCGGTGTGCCGCACTGCGCCCAGCCGTCGCACGAGGCGCTGGGCGTTTGCGCTCCGACCGTCACCGTCGCGCCGGCGATCGGCGCGCCCGATGCGAGTTCGGTGAGCGTTCCACTCGTGCCGGTCGCAAAACTCTGCGCGCCCGAGAGGGTTCCGGCGCTCGGCGTCACAGTGCCGTTTCCACCGCCGCAGGCGATCAGGAAATAAGCAAAAATCACCCCCGAAAGAACGGAGCAACCGATGCGCTTCACAAGACAGAATATCGTCCGTTTTTATGTTGGGATTGAGAAGCTCGCAGGTGTGCTTCCGGCCGGGCGGCGTCCTGGACAGCAGGGCATACAAGCGGGCAGAAGTGCGGTATATCCAATACTAATGCGAGCGCTGAGTATTGTCGCGTTGCCATTTCTGGCTGCCGCTAACGCGCCCGCGGCGCTCGCTGCGCAGCCTTCGTCGCTCGATCTGTTGCGACGCGCTACCGATCCGAATCCGAGCCTGGGGTCGTACACGGCGGCGGCGCACCTCGACGCGACGCTACACGTGCTCGTGCCGGTACACAAAACCTTTGACGGAGCGGTGTATTACCTCAAGCCCAAGCGCAAGATAACATTCCAGAACGTGTCGGGATCGCTGAGTCAATTCAAGAATCTCGTTTCGTCGACACCCTCGTACGACGAAGCGATGCGGACGTACACGATTGCGCCGCTCGCCGACGATGGCTCGGAATCGAGCTATTCGCTCGTCCCGAAGAAGACGGGAAGCCGGGTTAAGAGCCTCACCGTGTTCGTCAACGACCGCTCGGCGCTCATCGACCACGCGCAATGGTCGTATACCAACGGCGGTACGTTGAGCTTCGATGAGACCTACGAACCGGTCGGCACGTATCAGCTTCCCGCGAAGGCCGACATCGCGGCGCGCTTCCCCGGGTACAGCGTCGACGGCACGATTACGTTCTCGGCGTATGCGCCCAACGCACCCGTGTCGCCTTCGGTCTTCGCGACCGCGAAGCCGTGACGACGCAAACGCCGCCGGTCCGCAAAGTCTCCGTTAGCGATATCTTCGTTACGTTTCTAATCATCGGTGCTACGAGTTTCGGCGGCGGCGTGGTTGCGTATCTACGCAACGCGCTCGTGACCAAAAAGCAATGGCTCGATGATAATCATTTTCTCGAGCTGATGTCGATCAGCAATACGCTGCCCGGTCTCAATGCCACGAACATGTCGATTCTTGCCGGCGATCGGGTCGGCGGTACAACCGGCTCGATCGCGGCGATGGTGGGCATGTGTTTGCCCGGATTCATCTTCATGACGGTGGCCGGCATACTCTACGGCGAGCACGGAGATCGTCCGCTGGTGACCGCGGCGCTCCGCGGCGTCGCTGCAGCGGCCGTTGGCCTGCTCGGCGCAACGTGGTTTCAGATCGGCAAGAAATCGGTCAAAGGATTTTACGACGCTTTTTTTATACTCGCGGCCGTGCTTTTGGTAAATCACTATAAGGTTTCGGTGCCAATCGCGCTCTTGATCGTCGGCGCGCTCTCCATTTTTACGCATCGGCCCGCGAAGGCGCACCCAAAAGAGAAGGATTCCGAATGGATCAGATTCCTGCGATAGCCCGCGTTTTTGCCTATCTCTCGCTACTCACGATCGGCGGCGGCATGGCGGCATACCCGGAGATGCGCACGCTCGTCGTCGACGTGCATCACTGGCTCACCGGTCAGCAAGTCATTCATATCTACAGCGTCGGGCAGATGGCGCCGGGGCCGAACATGATGATGGTTGCCGCGATGGGCGAGCGCATCAGTGGGCTGCCCGGTGCGGTTGTGGCAGCGCTCGCGTTCTTCGTGCCGACCGGACTATTGACGTTCGCGGTGGGGCGCGTATGGCACCGGCTTGCGAACTGGCCCTGGCGCGCGGCGATTCAAAACGGCCTCGCGCCGGTGGCGATAGGTCTAGCTGTTGCAGGTCTCGTCACTTTCGGACGAGGCTCGATCACCGGGTGGGTGACCGCGGCGATCGGCGTCATCGTGTTCGCTGCAACGATTCGTACGAAAATTAATCCGGCGCTGCTGATTCTCGGCGGAGCAATCGTCGGGGTTGTCGCGCTGCGATAAAGGAGTTACCATGGCTGCCGCAATTACTGCACGCGAATTCAAACTGCTGATGAAGCCGGAACTGTTTCTGACCAAACAGGCAGTTATCCAGTTCAACCATCGCTTGGCAAAGCTTTCGAAGGACGCCGGCGTCGTTTACGAGCCGTTCGATCGCGTTGACTCGGAAATGCGGGCGGTGCAGTTCTTTGATACGCCGGACTGCGTCTTCCGGGACAATCGCGTCATCCTGCGGCTTCGTCGCGATGCATCGAGCGGCTTTCCCGACGAAACGTACGAGGTGACGTTCAAGCGCCGCTCGCCGGACTTCGACGAAGCGGCGGACTTCGACATCAATTCCACGATGAAGGAGATCACCGCCACGAAGAAGTTCAAGGAAGAGATTATCCGGGGCGATACGTTGGGCACGATGAAGAGCATGTTTTCGAATAATATGATCGGCTATTATCCCGTAGCGAAGTTCGAGCATCCACTTTCCGAGATCGTCGAAATCTTTCCGGGGCTCAAAGCGCTCAATCTCGATACAACTAAGATGGTCTCTGCGGTCGGGGGCGCGCGCGTCGTCGAGATCGGCGCGCGGCTGGGCGTCTACAATTTTGGAAAGAACACCTCGGCGCACGCCGACCTTGCGCTGTGGACGCGCCCGGCTGCCGACAACTTTGACGTCCTCGTCGCCGAATTCGGCTGGTCATATCACATGCAAGGCGACGACAGTAAGCAGAAGAAGGCGCACAAGACTGCGGACGAATTTTTCGAGGCGTTGCAGAAGCCGCTCGCCGATGACCTCTTCGACGGCTCGACCAAGACCGCGCTAATCTACGGCGTCAACGAAGTGTAGCGCGCGATCGTTGAGATGCGGCTGCCGGCTGCCCTGATTCCGATCTACGGGACGACGCTAGTCGATACGCTCGGCTATACGTTGATGATCCCGCTCCTGCCGACGGTCGTGCGAGAATTCCATGCATCGGACGTGACCGCCGGCGCGCTGCTAAGTGTTCCCGCGTTGTTCTCCACCGTCGCCGCGCCGGTATGGGGAAGCGTGAGCGATCGGATCGGGCGCAAGCCGATCATCGTCGTTGCGCAGGTCCTCTCACTTGCGGGCTATGTGCTGCTCGCGCTTTCCCACACGTTGTGGCTGGTGTTTCTGTCGCGCATCATCTCGGGACTCGGCGGCGGGAGTCTCGGCGCGGTCGAATCGTACGTGGCCGACGTCACGACGAACGATCAGCGCGAGTTCGCCTATTCGATTTACGGCGCCGTGTTCGGTCTCGCGTTCGTCATTGGTCCGGCGGCATCGGGCGCGCTGCTGCACGAGGGCATCGCCCTGCCGTTTTTCCTCGCGGCTGCTCTCGAGGCGTTCAACATCGTCTTTACCGTGCTGGCTTTGCCGCAGCGTGCGCCGAGCCGGCGGAGGACGAGCGTCCGTGACGCGCTCAAGGCGGCGGCCGAACCGGGCGTGCGGCGGGTGCTGGTGCGCCAATTCTTGTTCATTTTTGCCGTAGTAGTGTTTTTGGCGAACTTCGGGCTCTTCGTTGAGAAGATGCTGCAGATTTCGGTAGCGGAAGCGGCGTACATGCTGGCAGCGGCGGGAGCCGTCGGCGGGATTGCGCTCTTGGTCGTCGTGACGCCGCTTGCCAAACGCGTGGGCGACGTTTGGACGTCGCAGATTGGGTTGATGCTCGGTGCGATCAGTTACGTGCTCTTCATCTTTGCACGAGAACGGTGGCTCTTTACCGCAGCGCTGGTGATCTGGGCGGTCGGCGCGGCGATGGCCGAACCGTCGCTCACCACGTTGCTGACCAAACGCGCGAAAAAGTCGGAACGCGGCGCGATCATGGGTTTGAGCGACTCGGTGAACAGCCTCGCGATGATTACCGGACCGGCGACCGGCGCCGCGATCGTCGGCGCCTCTGCGCCCTTACTGGGCGTATTACCAGCGCTGGCGAGTATCGTGGCCTTATTGCTTCGAGGAGGAGTGCCCCATGAACGATGAGTCGCGCGCCTTGCGACACCAGCTCCGTGAGCTGTGCGATGCCTATAACGTCCTCGTGGCCGACAAGGACACGCTCGATTTCCGGTTAGGATCGCACGATGAGTACGCGGTGACGACCGAGCCGGTCGATGCGGAATCGGTCTACGAAGGCGAGTCGCACGCGGTAAGCGCCGAGCTGCGCGACACGATCGTAAAGATGATCGACGTCGCGCAGCGGATTCGTACGATCGAGCGCTTCTGATTTTTATTGGTGGGGAGCGGCCGGATTACTCCAGATGCTTCCATCGTCGTACCGTACGCGCAGCGGAACACACGACATCGCAGAATCCATGTTGAAACTGTCCATGTCGTCGAAGGTAAACGCGTGCATGATGACCGCGCCCGGAGCGAACGTTCCGACATCCCGCACGACTGCGTTTACCTTGTTGCCTTGAACGTACGCGAACTCGATCGACTGGATGGACTTATGTGAGTTGTTTTGGAAGTCAATCATGAGCATCGGCGAGGTGCTCGACTGAACGACACGCGTTCCGAAGTAATCGGTGAACGATTGCGCGGAAGTCGCACGTTGTGCCGCGCAGCCGTTAACTTTCACGACCTCTGGCCCCATCATTGATTGCGCCCCCACGGGAGCGGTGATTGTAAGCCCGGTCGCTAAGATGCCGAGCACGACATAAGAAAACTTCATTTTGCTCATCTCCTGTTGATACCGGTATTACGCCGACAGGAGCGCCGCGGATGAATGAGGCAAAAAAATCGGGTGCGGCTACTTCATGCGGAGCATTGCGTGCAGCGCCTTGGGGTCATTGCGTGAAAGCTCATAGGCCTGGAGACTGATGCCTTCTGCCACGAGGACCTCCGGCTCATCGGCAATGATGCCGGCAACCAGCATGTCGGCAGCGCGCGCAGGCTCGATACCGGTGGCTTGCAGATCGTCCATGACGCCGAACGTCGAACCGTCGCCGGTGATCGCGTTGATCGAGACGTTGGTGTGAACGGCGCCGACGACGAGCAGGGTGACTTCGATGCCGTCTTTGGTGACTTCAGCGCGCAGCGAATCGTAGAAGCCGTGCAGCGCGTGCTTCGCCGCGGCATATCCCGTTCGCAACGCCGTCCCGTATTTGCCGGCAACGCTCGAGGTGACGACGATCTGTCCGCTGCCGCGCTCGACCATTCCGGGTACGACGGCCAGCGTGAGCGCGACCGGCGCGAAGAAGTCGACTTCCATCAGGTAACGGTACGTCTCCATTTTCGTGTCGCGCGCTAGCGAACGCTGCGAGACGCCCGCGTTGTTGACGAGCACGTCGATTGGCCCTAACTCAGATTCGATCTGCGCGATCCACGCGGGAATTGCCGCGAAGTCGGTGACGTCGCCGAGTATGATCGTGGCGCGCGTACCCTGCGGCAGCGCCGCTTTGACGCGCTCGAGCTCATCCTGCCGGCGCGCTGATAGTGCGAGCAGCGCGCCCTCGCGGGCGATGCGCTGTGCGAGTGCCTCACCGATGCCGGCCGACGCGCCGGTAATCCAAACGACTTTATTCGCGAGTTGCATGAGCGTCAAATACCAGCTTTGCGGCGGCGAGATCCTCCACTGCAAGGCCTAACGACTTGAAAACCGTCGTGATGGAACGCGGCGGAGCGGCGACGTTGCCTGCGAACAGCTCGCCGATCTCGGCGTAGACCGACGCCTTCGAGCGGATCACGTCACCCGATTCTTGTGCGGCGGCGGCGCGGGAGTCAACGAGCAGCACGTTTTCCATGACATCGTCGTCGAGTTCGCGCCATGTCGGCCGATTGGCGCCCACCGCGTTGACGTGCGCACCCGGTTTGAGCCATGCGCCCTGCAGCACCGGCTCTTGCGAACTGGTGGCGACCACCACGACGTCGGCTCCTCGCACCGCCGGCTCCGCATCCATAGCGATGGCCCGGTGCTCGCTTGCGAATCGACGTGCGTGTTCGGGCGTGCGACTCCATGCGCGAATCTCGGTGAACTCGCACACGTGCGCGAGCGCCTGCACGTGCGCGTGCGCCTGTACGCCGCTGCCGAGTATCGCGAGAACGCGACTACGCTCGGGCATGAGATGTTTGGTTGCCGCAGCAGAGACCGCGGCGGTGCGCATCTCGGTGATTAGGCGCCCGTCCATCGCCGCGAGCGGCACGCCCGTGCGTGTATCGAAAAGAAGAATCACGCCGTTGTGGGTGGGGAATGCCGTTCCTTCGTTACCGGGATAAAAGCTCACGAGCTTCGCGCCCATGACTTCGTCGGTGATAGCAGGCATCACCCCGAGATAGCGTTTGTTTTCCTCGACGGTCAGGACGCCGCGCACCGGTTGCTGGACGCGTCCGCTCGAGAAAGCCGCAAGGGCCGTTTCCATCGCACCGATCAGCGCATCCCATCGCAGCAGCGAACGAACGCGCTCTTCATCTAGATAGATCATCGCAAGGCCTCCGGAGGAGAAGAAGGCGTCAGCCTGAACCCCGAGCGCATGGGAGTGCGTTGGCCGCTCTTTCTTCGTGTGCTATTCCGGTTGTGCTTTCTGTATTTCGGGCTGTTTTGCGTTCTCTATCAGCCCATCGACGGCTTCGTCCCGACGCTCACGGTCGATTCGCCCAACACATTCTGGCCGGTTCGGCAGATCGTATTCTGGACGGCTGCGCACATTTTTCACCTCGATCTTCCACTCGTTTACACGGGTAGTGGTAGCGGCGACAAGGTCTTCGACTGGGTCTTCTTTTTTGCGCTCTTCGTTTTCAGCGCAGCGGGAACGGTCGTGTGGTCGATTCTCGATCGGAAGCGCGAGAACTACGTAACAGCCTACAAGTGGTTTCGGCTCTTCATTCGATTCGCGCTCGCCGGTCAGCTGCTCAGCTATGGAATGGCAAAACTCATTCCATTGCAAATGTCATTTCCTTCGCTATCCAAGTTGGTAGAGCCGTACGGCGATTTTTCCCCGATGGGCGTCCTTTGGGCTTCGATCGGCACGACGCCGGCGTACGAAATGTTCGCGGGGTCGGCAGAGGTTCTCGCCGGAATTCTTTTGATCGTGCCGCGCACGACGATGCTCGGGGCGCTCATTGCGGCGGCAGACATGACGCAAGTGTTCGTGCTCAACATGACGTACGACGTTCCCGTGAAACTGCTTTCGTTTCACTTGCTTTTGCTCGCCGCGTTTTTGCTCGCGCCGGACGCGAAACGTCTAGCGGATTTCCTGGTGCTCGATCGTCCCGTCGAGCGCTCGAGCGGGTCTGCGCTCTTTAGCACACCGCGTGCGAATCGAATCGCGTTAGCGGCTCAAATCGTTCTTGGGGTCTACCTTCTCGCGGCGAATGTTTACAGCGGCTTGAACGGCTGGTTCGCCTATGGCGGCGGATCGCCAAAGCCGCCGCTTTACGGTATCTGGAACGTCGATAAGGTCGCAGTGGACGGCAAGCCGCGCGCATTACTCGTAACCGATTCCGCCGGCTGGCGCCGCATCATTTTCTACTCCGCGCAGAGCGTTCGAGTTCAACGCATGGACGATTCGTTCGCACGGTATGGGACGTCGATCGACCTCACGAAGCACACGATTGCTTTCACCAAGGCGGACGATAAGCAATGGCGAGCCAGCTTCGTCTTTGCGCAGGTTGGTGCCGATCGCATGACCATCGACGGCGCGATGGACAACCATAGGCTGCACATGGAGCTTTCGCTGGTTGACCCGAGCAAGTTCTTGCTGGTGAGTAGGGGCTTTCATTGGATTCAGGATTACCCGTTCAACCGGTGAGGCGCGCGTGCATCGTCGGCGCGGGCCCGAATGGTCTCGCCGCGGCCATCGTTCTCGCCCAAGCCGGCTACCGCGTGGAGGTGTTGGAGGCGCAGTCGATTCCGGGCGGTGCGGCGCGCACGATGGAGCTGACTCTGCCGGGCTTTCATCACGATTTTGGTTCGGCGGTGCATCCGCTTGCCGTCGGGTCGCCGTTCTTTTCGTCGTTACCGCTCGCCGAGCACGGCTTGAAATGGATTCACTCGCCGGTCGCGTTGGCACATCCGTTTGACGACGGAAGCGTCGTGACGGTCGCGCGCGGTGTCGCGCGCGGCGCCGATTCGCTTGGGATCGATCGAGACGCGTGGAATAAACTGATCGGCGAATTCGCAACCCATTGGGATGCATTCGCGCCCGACGTGCTGCACCAGATACCGTTCGTGCCGAGCAACCCGCTCATGATGGCGCGCTTCGGGGCACTTGCGGTACTGCCGGCCCGCATGGTCGCGCGCCGGTTCCGCAGCGAGCGAACGCGCGCGCTGTTCGCGGGCATGGCGGCGCACTCGTTTCTCAGCCTCGATGAGCCGTTGAGCGCGGCGTTTGGTCTCTTGATGGCGATATCGGCATGCGCCGTCGGTTGGCCCATCCCGCGCGGCGGCGCGCAGTCGATCACGACGGCACTGTGCGGCGTGCTAGAGTCGCTCGGCGGGACGGTGCACGTTTCCTCACCGGTCACGAGCTTAGCCGAACTCGCGAGTTACGATGTGCTGCTCTGCGATGTCACACCGCGACAGCTCGCCGAAATCGGCGCGGGCCGGTTTTCGCGCGGCTACGTGCGGCAGTTGCGCAGATTTCGCTACGGCGTCGGCGTTTTCAAGGTCGACTATGCGCTACGTCATCCCATCCCGTGGACGGCTTGGGATTGTTCGCAAGCTGCGACCGTGCACATTGGCGGAACCTTCGACGAGATTGCAGCCTCGGAGGCAGCGGTGAGAAGCGGCCGGCACGCTGCGCGCCCCTTCGTATTGTTGGCGCAACCGAGCCTGTTCGATGATTCGCGCGCGCCCGCGGGTCAACACACGGCGTGGGCGTATTGTCACGTGCCGAACGGTTCGAAGATGAGCGCGTTAGAGAGCATTGAGAATCAGATCGAGCGTTTCGCGCCGGGGTTCCGCGATTGCATCTTGGCGCGGCATATCGCTGCACCGAGCGACCTGCAAGCGATGGATGCCAATCTCGTCGGAGGCGACATCGGCGGTGGAGCGATGGATCTGTGGCAATTCTTGTTCCGGCCGACGTGGCGCGGTTATGCGACATCGGCGAGCGACATCTACATCTGCTCGGCCTCGACGCCGCCAGGCGGCGGCGTGCACGGTATGTGCGGCTATCATGCCGCCACGAAGGCGCTTGCGCGACTGAAAATTTAGCCCCAACCGGATTCGAACCGGTGTTACTGCCGTGAGAGGGCAGCGTCCTAGGCCTCTAGACGATAGGGCCGTGGCTCCGGGTGATGGATTCGAACCACCGAAATGCCTGATTCAGAGTCAGGTGCCTTACCAGACTTGGCTAACCCGGAACGGCAGCGAGGGTTATACTACACTGGCCGTGGCCGGTCTTGCAAGGACCAGCGACCCTTATTTTTCGCCCCGTAGGTGTCGGTCTGGCTGTGGCAATTTGGGCAGAGCATCCGAAGGTTTTCCAGGCGGTGGTCGTCTCGGATACCATTAATGTGATCGATGTGAACGCTCAGCGCCTTGCCTCGCCACTCAGTCAGGCCACACTCGTCACACTTGTTTCGGATTAATCCCTCGCGCAAAAGTCTCGCCTTAACAGCATGCCGACTGGCCCTGCGCCCTAGCAAAACCTCGAGGGGGACGCCAAGTGGTCGGGCCTTAATCTCGCCGCGCTTGCGAGCCTTGTCCCAAGCCGCCGCACAAAATCCGAATTTTAGCTGGCACTGGCGGTACGCGACGGTCCCTCGACTTCGCTTCGCTACGCTCGGGATGACAAGGAAAACGCTCGGGTTGACAAGAGGGGCAGCGGCACTTGGGCATGCCCCATTATAGCGAACATATGTTCGTATGTTGTTTCCAGGATGTTACCGCTGCCTGAGAATGGTGCAAATAGAAAGATCCGCGGTGCGTCGAACGTATGCTTCGCGCACCATTTGTGAATAAGGAGTTGTCGTTGCAGGCTATCGTGCTCGTTGGCGGTGAGGGAACACGTCTTCGTCCCCTTACATATGGAACGCCGAAACCGATGGTGCCCATTGCCGGCGTGCCGTTTCTCGCGCGCACGATGGAACGCTTGTGCCAGGCCGGCATTCGCGACGTCATTCTGCCCGCGGGGTACATGCCCGAAGCCATCATCGACTACTTCGGCGACGGCTCGGCGTTCGATATGAAAATCACGTATGTCATTGAGGAAACGCCGCTCGGGACCGCCGGTGCGCTCAAGAACGTCGAGCAGTACATCGAAGGTCCGTTCGTCGTGTTAAATGGGGATATTCTGACCAGCCTCGACTTGCGTAAAATGGTCGCAGAGCACCAGCGCAAAGGTGGTATCGGACTTTTGCATCTCGTTCGCGTCGACGATCCGTCATCGTTCGGCTGCGTCGTGCATGACGCAAATGGGCTGATTTCCACGTTCGTGGAAAAGCCGCCGCGCGAAACCGCGCCGACCAACGAGATCAACGCCGGCACGTATCTCTTCGAGCGCGAAATTCTCGATCTGATTCCGCCCGGACGCAACGTCTCGATCGAGCGCGAAACCTTCCCGCAAATCATCGCCGAGGGCAAAGGCCTCTACGCCTATACGACCGACGACTACTGGATCGATCTCGGCAAGCCCGAGCAATACTTAGACGCGCATCGCGACGTACTGGCCGGGCGCATGCCGTTGCTCCAGGTCGAACCAGGCGTCAGCGGGAAAGGCGGGGCGGCCCTGGCCAACGTTGCCAAACTCCACCTTCCGGTCCATGCCGATGCCGGGGTCGAGGCCGACCCCACGGCCGAAATCGGACCGAACGTCGTGCTCGGAGAGCAGACTTTTGTCGCTCGGGGTGCGATAGTCCGCGACAGCGTCCTCTGGGACCGGGTTATTATAGAAGAGGGCGCGCTCGTCGAGAGTTCGATCCTCGCGAGCGGCGTTCGCGTCGGTCGTGGCGCCAAAGTGCACGCAGGTTCGGTGATCGGTCATGATGCCGTGGTCGCGCCCGGTGAAGTGCTCGGGCCGCAGAGCCGCGTCGGCGCATCGGCGCCCATTACCCGGTAGGCAAGCGCGTTTTTGCGCTCGCGAAGCCGGGTAACCCCTGAATTGCAGGGGAGGAGCTTCGTAGATGGTCTTGTTGCTTGGTTCGTATCCGCCGCGTGAGTGTGGCATCGCCACGTTCATGCACGATGTGAAAACCTCGTTCGATGCGGCCTTCGGATCGCGGACGGACGTCATCGCCATCGACGAACCCGGGGGCCAGGCCCGGCGCTACCCGCCCGAAGTAGTCGCCCGCTTGCAAGAGCAAGACCGCTACTCTTATAAGGAAATCGCTCGCTTCATCGACCGGCACCCGGCCGAGATCCTCAACATTCAGCACGAGTACGGCCTCTTCGGCGGCGAGCGCGGCGAGTGGCTCATCGACCTGCTCGACCACGTCAGCAAACCGGTCGTGATTACGATGCACACCGTGCTCCCCGAGCCCGACGAGGTGATGCTGCGCGTCACCCGCGAGCTCTGCGAACGCTCGGATCGCGTCGTCTCGCTTTCGGTAACCGGTCGCGATCTGCTCGAGCGCGTCTACGGCGTCGATCCGGATCGTTTGCGCGTCATTCATCACGGCGTGCCCGACGTGCCGTTTACCGCGACCGACGCACCGAAGGCGTCCTTCGGCATCGGACAGCGCATGGTAATCTCGACCTTTGGGCTGATCAACCGCGGCAAGGGGCTCGAGTACGCGATCGAAGCGATGCGCGACGTCGTCAAGCGTCATCCCGAAGCGCTGTATCTGATCCTCGGTGAAACGCATCCGGTGGTCCGCCGGCGCGAAGGCGAATCGTATCGCGAATCGCTGCAAGAGCTGGTGCGCTCATACGGGCTGCAATACAACGTGCAGCTCATCGACAAATATCTCGATTTCGACGAACTCGTTTCGTATCTTCAGGCAACCGACATCTACCTCACGCCCTACCTCAATCCGGTGCAAGTCGTGAGCGGCACGCTGGCCTACGCGGTCGGCTGCGGCAAGGCGATCGTCTCGACGCCGTATCTCTACGCGCAAGAGCTCCTGGCCTACGGCCGCGGTTTTCTCTGTGAGTTCCGCGACGCGCGAACGATCGCCGAGAACGTCAACGCGCTGCTCGACGATCCGTCGCTGTGCCGGGCCACCGAGCGTCGCGCCTACCGCTTCGGCCGGCAAATGACGTGGCCGCACGTCGCGCGCGAGTACGGCCGGCTCTTCGTCGAACTGCACCCGCCGGGCGAAATGCCTTTAGTTACCTCGGCGTAGAACACCGGGGGAGGATGGCTCGCTCGCTCCCCCCTCTCGACCACGTGCTGACCCTTTCCGACGACGTCGGGATCATTCAGCACGCGCGCGAGAGCGTCCCAAATCGTGCCACCGGCTACTGCACCGATGACGTGGCGCGCGCGTTTATTGTGATGGTGAAGCGGCTGGAGCACACCACGCGCGACGCCGACGCCTTGCGCCTGGCCAGCACGTATCTGGCCTTTCTCCTCGATGCGCAACTGCCCGACGGACGCTTTCACAACTTCATGGGCTACGACCGAAGCTGGCTCGACGACGTGGGCACGCAGGATAGCTGCGGTCGCGCGATGTGGTCGCTCGGCTACGGCACGCGCTATGCGCCGCGCGCGTCGTGGCGGCGCGTCTGCGGCGACATGCTCGATCGCTCCCTCGCGACGATCGGCGGGCTCGAGCATCAGCGCGCACAGGCGTACGCGATCCTGGGCATCGCACACGCGATGCACTACGAACCGTCGCCGGCGCGCGCCGACGCGCTGCGAACCCTGGCGAACGAACTCGCCGCGCGCTACGAACGCGACCGAACCGAAGACTGGGAGTGGTTCGAGCCCCAGATGACCTACGACAACGCGCGGCTCCCCGAAGCGATGCTCCGGGCCGGCGATGCACTCGACGACGTTCGGCTGATCGAGATCGCGCGGGTCACGCTCGCGTTCTTGGAGCACACGGTTTTCGAGAACGGGATCTTCGTGCCGATCGGCAACGACGGCTGGTACCGCCGCGGCGGGCCGCGCGCCCGCTTCGCGCAACAACCCCTCGAAGCTGCCGCAATGGTCGACGTCGAGCTTGCGGCTTTTGACGCATTCGGGAACCCGGCGCACCGCGCGGCGGCGGAACATGCCATGGCATGGTTCGACGGAAAAAATCTCCTGGGCACCGCTATGGCGCACGCCGGCGGATGCTATGATGGGCTCGAAGCGGACGGCCCAAACCGCAACATGGGCGCCGAATCGACGCTTGCATACCTTGCGGCGGCCCACGCGCAAGAGTAGAATTGCCTATTCCCGGCGAACATATGCCGGATGATGATCCTGGAGACTGAAGCTCTCAACGATATACAAACACAGGCCGTCGAACATACCGACGGTCCCGTTTTGATATTCGCCGGTGCCGGAAGCGGCAAGACGCGCGTGCTTACGCACCGCATTGCCCTGCTGCTCGGACGCAAGAAGATCGCTCCGGATCGCATCCTCGCGGTGACGTTCACCAACAAAGCGGCAGGCGAAATGAAGACGCGGCTGGAGCGCATGGTGGGCGCGTCGGCGCGCGACCTGTGGGTCGGCACGTTTCATGCGATGTGCGTGCGCATCTTGCGCCGCGACGGCAGTAAAGCAGGCGTTTCGCCGAGCTTCGCCATCATCGACGATGCCGATCAGCGCCAGCTGGTCAAAGATATCCTCGACGATCTCGACTACGATGAGCGGCAGCTCGCGCCGGGCGCGTGCCTGCACGAGATCAGCAAAGCCAAGAACTCGCTGATTTGGCCCGACAAGTATCACGAATCGCAAACCACGTTCCTCGGCGAACGGATGGCAAACGTCTATACCGAGTACGAGCGTCGCTTGCGCGAGTCGAACAGTCTCGATTTCGACGATCTGATCGTGCGCACGATCGATCTGCTCGAGCGCGACGAAAAGACGCGCGAGAAGTACCAGAACAAATTCGAGTACATCCTGGTCGATGAATATCAGGATGTCAACGTCGCGCAGTACCGCCTTATCGCGCTGCTCGGCGCCAAGCACAAAAACGTCACGGTCGTCGGCGACGACGATCAGTCGATCTATTCGTGGCGCGGCAGCGATTATCGCATGATCCTGCGCTTCGAACAGGATTTCCCCGGCGCCAAAGTCTTCAAGCTCGAGGAGAACTACCGCTCGACGCAACGTATTCTCGACGCCGCCAACGCGCTTGTGGCGAACAACAAGACGCGTGCGCCGAAGAAGCTCTTTACGAGCCGGGCCGAGGGCGAGGCGATAACCGTCTATGCCGCGGCGACCGAACGCGACGAAGCGCGCTACACGGTCGAGAAGGTCAAGCAGATGGTCCGCGACGGTGCGGCCTATAAAGACTTCTTGATTCTCTACCGCACCAACGCGCAGTCGCGCGTCTTCGAAGAGGCGCTGATTGCCGACGGTATTCCGTATCGCGTGGTTGGTGGGGTCGGCTTCTACGCCCGTGCCGAAATCAAAGACGTCATCGCGTATCTGCGCTACATCGTCAACCCGGCCGACGCGCTGGCATTCAAGCGCATCGTCAACGTGCCGCGCCGCGGCATCGGGCAGCAGACGCTGGCCGCGCTGGTCCAAGCGGCGAACGCCAAGGGCATGTCGGTGGGCGAAGCGATCTTCGACTCCGAGCTGCTCAAAGACGCGGTACCCAAGAAGCTCAAGGAGCTGGAACGTTTCGCCGAGCTGATCCGCACCTTCCGCGAGCGCGCCGAAGATCTCAGCGTCGCCGACCTGCTGGTCAGCGTGATGGAAGATTCGGGCTACGTGCGCGAACTGCAAGCCGAGGAGACCCACGATGCGCGTGCACGCATCGAGAATCTCCAAGAGCTCATCGGCGTTGCACGCGAGTACGAAGGCGGCGATGCGGAATCATCGCTCTCGGGCTTCCTCACCAACGTCGCGCTGATCAGTGATCTCGATTCGCTCGATCCCGAGTCCTCGTACGTCACGTTGATGACGATGCACGGCGCCAAGGGTCTGGAGTTCCCGCACGTCTTCCTCACCGGACTGGAAGAAGGCGTCTTCCCGCATAGCCGAGCGCTCACCGATGTGACCGAACTCGAAGAAGAGCGGCGTTTAGCCTACGTCGGCGTTACCCGCGCGATGGACCGGCTGTTCATGTCCTATGCGCAGCGCCGCGCGCTCTTCGGCAACACGTACGCGTATCCGAAGTCGCGGTTCATCGAAGAGATGCCCGGACTCGAAGTCCTCGAGAGCGACAGCGTCGTGCTGCCGCGCCCGTCGGGCGGCCGCTGGCGTGAAGTCTCGATCCACGAGTCGGCCGGAGCCGGCATGTCGATGGATCTGCGCGACGGCGACAAGGTGCGTCATCCGAAGTGGGGCGAGGGCACGATTCGCGGGTTGGTCGGCGCCGGCGGCGATGGTCTGATCACCATCGATTTCCCCAACGTCGGTCAGAAGATGCTCATGCTGAAATACGCCCCGCTAGAGAAGGTCTAGCGACTAAGGGATTGCCGATGCTGCGCGTTGCTGTGGCCGGCGCGCTTGGCCGCATGGGGCGCGTCGCCTGTACTGCACTCAACGAGACCGCCGACGTTACCTACGCCGGCGGTTTGGCGCGCACGGCGGTGCCGGACGAGCGCATCGTTACGGACTTCGAGGAGTTGGTGCGCACCGGCAAGCCCGACGTATTGCTCGATCTCACGACCTATCCAAGCAGCGTGGAGATCTCGATGAACGCGCTCGCGCACGGCGTTCGGCCGGTGATCGGCGCGACCGGCTGGACGCAAAGTGACTGCGAGATGCTCGATCGCGTGGCGACGGAGCGGAATCTCGGCGCGATGCTGGTGCCTAATTTTTCGATCGGCGCGATTCTGATGATGCGCTTTGCCGAAGAAGCTGCCAAATATTTCCCTAGCGTCGAGATCATCGAATTACACCACGACCGCAAGAAAGACGCTCCGTCGGGAACGGCCAAGCTCACCGCCGAGCGTATCACTGCCGGCGGCGGCCCGGCCGATCCGCCGATTCACAGCGTGCGCATGCGCGGCTTGCTCGCACATCACGAAGTGCTCTTCGGCATCGACGGCGAGTTGCTGACGATTCGCCACGATTCGCTCTCGCGCGAATCGTTCGTGCCGGGCATGTTGGCCGCAGTGCGCGGGGTAATGAGCGTGTGCGGTTTACAGGTTGGCCTCGATGCTTAGGGTCGCAGTCGTCGGCGCAACCGGCGTTGTTGGTGAGACGATCGTGCGCGTCCTCGAAGAACGCAACGTACCGGTCGCGACGCTCGGACGATTTGCTTCGCGTGCGCGCGACGGCGTGGAGGCGACGACGCCCGAACGGCTGCGCGACTTCGACGTCGTCTTCTTCGCAAGCGGGGAGGATGCAAGCGAAACCTATGCGCCCGCGCTGGTCGAAAACGGCACGTTCGTGATCGACAATAGTTCGACGTTTCGCATGCGTGCCGGCGTGCCGCTCGTGATTCCGGAGGTCAATCCCGGTGACGTTGCATCGGAGCACCGCCTCTTTCCGGTCGCCAATTGCACGGCGATCATCTTATGTACCGCGCTGGCGCCGATCCGCAATGCGGCGGGCTTGCGCAGCGTGCGCGTAGCGACCTATCAGTCGGCAAGCGGCGCCGGGCGCGCCGGCTTGGACGAGTTGTTAGCCGGCGAACGCGCGATCGCGCGCGACGAGGACGAACCGCAGCCCGCGACCTTTCCGCGGCCGCTGGTGCGCAACGTGATTCCGCAGATCGGATCGTTCGACGCCACCGGCTATAGCGGTGAGGAACGCAAAGTCGCCGACGAAACGCGTAAGATGCTCGGGCTGCCCGAGCTGTTCGTGAGCGCAACGGCGGTGCGCGTACCGGTGCGCACCGCGCACTCAGAGGCGGTCTGGTTCGAAACGGAACGCGATACCAGCGTGGAGGCGCTCGCCGCCGCGTTCGCGCAGGCGCCCGGGGTGATCTATCACGCGCACGACATCATTACGCCGCGCGAGGTGGAGGGCACCGACCTCGTCCACGTGGCGCGGCTGCGCGCCGAGAGTCCCGACTCACGACGGCACTTCGTCTTATGGTGCGCCGGCGACCAGCTTCGTAAGGGAGCGGCCACCAATGCCGTACAAATCCTCGAGCTACTGATGGCACGAGGTTTCGTATGACCAGCGCTGTGGCGCGCGTTGCGGTACTCAAATTCGGCGGCACGTCGGTTGCGACGCGCGAGCTGCGCGAGGTCGCGTTCGCGCGGATTCTCGACGCGCGCGAAGCCGGTTACGCGCCGGTCGCGGTCGTCTCGGCGATGGGCCGCTCACCCTCACCCTACGCGACCGACACGCTGCTGAGCTTGATCGGCGGCAACACCGGCAGCGTGAACTCGGACCTGCTGCTGGCGTGCGGCGAGCTGATTGCCGCCGCAATCTTTGCCGAAGAGCTGCGCGCGATGAACGTCGAGGCGCAAGCCATGACCGGCGCGCAGGCGGGCATCATTACCGACGGTGCGCACAGCGACGCGAAGATCCTCCGCGTCGAGCCGCGCGAAGTGAGCGTGTTGCTGGAACGCGGCGTCGTGCCGGTGGTGGCCGGATTTCAGGGCACGACCGACGACGGCACGGTGACCACGCTCGGCCGCGGCGGTACCGATCTCACCGCAATCGCGATCGGTCACGCGCTCGGCGCGGATCGCGTCGACATTTACACCGACGTGAGCGGTGCGATGACCGCCGACCCGCGTCGCGTGCCGACCGCGCACGTTATCGAGCGCGCGTCGCTCGAAGAGATGACCGAGCTTGCGCAGCACGGCGCGAAGGTGATGCATCACAAAGCGGCCGGGTTTGCCGAGCACACCGGCACGCGTTATTCGATTCGCGGGTTGCAGACCGATAAGGGTACGATCGTCGACGCGGGCTACGATGTGCAGCGCCCGGTGACCGGCGTCACGGCGTCGGGGCGCGTCACCTGGATTCGCGTGATTCGCGGCGATATCGAAAACCCCGAGCACCGCATGCAGACCGAACTCGAGATGTTCCGGCGCATTGCCGACGCGGAGATCTCGATCGATCAAGTGACGATCAATCAAGCCGGCGTTGCCTTTGTCGTCGACGGCGATCGCGGGAGCGAGGTGCGTGCGCTGCTTGGCGATCTCAATCTCGCCGTGCGCGTTCGCGAAGGCTGCGCCAAAATCTCGGTGGTCGGAACTGGGATGCGCTACGCGCCGGGCGTCGTGCATCAGTGCGTGCTCGCGCTCAGCCGCGCCGACGTCGAGATCATTCACTGCACCGACAGCAACATCACGATTTCGATTCTGGTTCCTGAAGCTGATGTGACACGCGCTGAAGCGGCCGTCCACGATCAGTTCCATCTGGCGACGGGAGGACAGGCATGAGCCGATTAGGCACGATTCTTACCGCGATGATCACGCCGTTCGACGAAGGCGGCAATCTCGATTCAAAGGAAGCCGCGAGCATCGCGCGCTGGCTCGTCGACCGCGGGAACGACGGGCTCGTCATCGCGGGGACGACCGGTGAAGGCGCGACCCTCGACTCGAGCGAGCGGCGTAAGCTCTTTGCGGCGGTCAAAACGGCGATCGGCAACGATGCGGCGATGATCGCCAACGTCGGTACCAACGACGTCCGTTCGACCATTCGCACCGGTGAAGAGGCGCAGGAGGCGGGCGCCGATGCGCTGCTCGTCGTCGTGCCGCCCTATGTCAAACCGACGCAAGGCGGCATGCTCGAGTTCTTCGGCGCGGTTGCCGACGCAACGCCGCTTCCAGTCATAATCTACAATATCCCGGGGCGTACGGCCGCGAATATGCTCCCCGCAACGCTGATCGAACTTGCGAAACGCCACGAGAACATCGCCGGCGTGAAAGAATCCAGCGGCGATCTCAAGCAAATTGCGACGATCGTACGCGACCGTCCCGCGAACTTCATCGTCTGGTCGGGCGACGATCATCTCTTTTTGCCGTCGCTCGCTGTCGGCGGCGACGGCGTCGTGGGGGTAGCAACCCATCTCTGCTCGCGAGAGTACCGCGAGATGTTCGGCGCGTTCCGCAGCGGTGACGTCGCACGTGCGGCGGCGATCCACAACGGGCTGCTCGAACTCGTCGACGCACTCTTCGCGGTGACGAGTCCGATCGCGATCAAGTGGGCGATGGCCGAGCTCGGCTTCAAAGCCGGCCGCTGCCGTCCCCCGCTCGATCAGCTGCCGCTTCCACTCATCGAGCGCTTGCGTCCCCTTGTCGCGTCGTATCTAACGACCGCCTAGACTGTGGATTCGATCGATATTCTCGGCTGTCGCCTCGACCTGCTCGATCAGGACGCGGCGACCGAAGCCGTCCTGCGCTTCGCGCACGAAGATGCCGGCGCGCAGGTCGTCACGCTCGGTACCGAGATGGTCGTCTACGCGCAGCGCGACCCGGCCTTTCGCGCGGTGATCAATAGCAGCGCGCTCTCGCTGTGCGATACCGTCGGTATCTTGACCGTCGCGCGCCGTAGCGGTGCGCCATTGCGCGAGCGCGTCACCGGTGTGGAACTGATGGAAAGGCTGTGCCAGCGCGCCGCTGTCGAGGGCTTGCCGGTGTACCTTTTTGGCGGCGCCGAAGGTGTAGCCGCCGATGCCGCGGCGATCCTCGAAGTGAGCTTTCCGGGTTTGACCATCGCGGGGACGCGGAACGGGTTTTACACCAGCGAAGAGGAACCGGCGATCGTCGAGACGATTCGGAACAGCGGCACGCGGATATTGTTCGTCGGACTGGGGTCGCCGCGGCAAGAGATGTGGCTCGCGCGAAACGTACGGGCGAGCGGATGCGGCGCGGGAATCGGCGTCGGCGGATCGTTCGACGTGATTAGCGGCCGCGTCAAACGCGCGCCGATGATTTGGCGCCAACTCGGGATCGAGTGGCTCTACCGCTTGATACGCGATCCGCGGCGGCTGCGCCGGCAACTCGCGCTCCCGTACTTTATCTGGTTGGTCATGCTCGATCGGCTCGGTGTTCGAACGCAGAAAGGTACAACGCAGTAGTGAAGGCGATGCTCCTGGCCGGGGGACTCTCGACGCGCTTGTATCCGCTCACCAAGACCGTGCCGAAACCGTTGGTTCCGGTGGCCGGCGTGCCCAATGCGGTCCACTTGATCAAGTATCTGAAAGCGCACGGCTGCGACCAGATCGCGATCAACGTGCACTACCTCGCCGACGCGATCACGAGCGCGCTCGGTGACGGTTCGGCCTTCGGCGTTCGGCTCGAGTATCTGCACGAAGCGACGCTGATGGGAAGCGCGGGCGCGCTCAAGCCGATGCAATCGTTCTTCGGTAACGAGACCTTCGTCGTCGTCGGGTGCGACGATCTCACCGATCTTCCGCTCGATAAACTCGTCGCACTGCACGAGCGTAAAGGCGCGATCGCGACAATCGGTTTGGTCGAGCGCGAGCAAGTCGATCAATACGGCGTGGTCGTCATCGATCCCGACGGGCGCATCACCGGTTTTCAGGAGAAGCCTGCGCCCGGCACCGAGCGCAGCAAACTCGTGAACACCGGCATCTACGTATTTTCACCACAGATCTTCGAGCGGATCCCCGCCGGCACGTTTTACGATTTCGGCAAGCAAGTCTTTCCAGAATTGCTGACCGACGGGCTGCGATTCTACGGCTACGACGCGGGCGAGGCGTATTGGTGCGATATCGGCACGCCGAACGAATACCGGCGCGCCAGCGCCGACGTCATCAACGGTGTCTTCAGTATTCCAGACACGCGCGCGAACGGCGCCGACCCCACGGCGCGCATTGCCGCTGGCGCAGCGATCGATCGTAATGTCTGGATCGGCGCGCACGCAAGCATCGGTGAGAACGTGCGCATCATCGGGCCATCGGTAATCGGCGACGGCACCGTCGTTGAAGATGGCGCGATTATCGAAGCCAGCATCGTCTGGGAAGCAAGCACGATCGGCGCCGGCGCGCAGCTTCGCAATGCAATCGTTGGCAAGGATACGCCGATCGATTCCGGGAGCGAAATCAGCGACGATATCGTCGCCGTCGCGACGGTCTAGTATCCTGCAAATGGGTTGCGAATCTAGGATACCCTGACCCCTTCATTTAGGCTTAGGATAATTGCGACCTAAGCCGCACGAGGGGATGACCTTGGCCTACTTTACCGACGATTCATTGCTCCCGGAGAACATGGCGCCGCTGATAATCACGGCGGCCCCATATGCGGCACCCTGGATGCCGCAAGATGCCCCTCCCGGATACATCCCGGTGTCGTGGGATGAGCAAGTACAGGCTGCCGTCGACTGTTTCAATGCCGGCGCAAGGATACTGCACATCCACGTGCGCGACCCCAAGACCGGTCACATCTCCCGAAACTTCGACGAATACGGGTACTTGATCGGCCTTTTGCGTAAGGCCGTCCCGGACATGATTCTGCAGTTGGGCGGATCAATCTCGTTTACGCCGGATGCGGGTAAGTCGACCAGCACCTTTGCCGATGTCGATCAGCGGCATCGTATGGCACTGATTACGCCGAAGCCCGATCAAATCACCGTCAGCGTTGGAACGTCGTTATACGATCTTACCGCGTTGCACCCGCTCGACGATTCCTGGGGTGGCTCGCATCTCGATACGCCCGAAGGCTTGCACGCGATGGTCAACCTCGTCGGCGACGCGACGCCCGACTTCTACTTGCAAGAGATTAAGGTTTGCGTGGACAACGGGATCCAGCCGTACTTTGCACTTGGTCAAATTTCCGGCCTTGAACTCGTCGAGCGCCTTATTCGACGGGGCTATTACAAGGGCCCGATGAGTGGGTTCTTTAGCACGGGTGGCGGCGGCATTTGCGGCGCGAATCCCTTCGATCTGATGGAGCTGGTGCGCCGCACGCCGCAAGGATCGTGCTGGACGTATCAGACCACATTCCGCTTGACCTTTGCGATTTCGATGATGATGATCGCGCTTGGACAACATACGCGCGCAGGGCTTGAAGATAACCTCTTCAACGTGAAAAAAGGCGAGCGTATGACCAGCGTCCAGATGATCGAGAAGCAGGTGAGCATGGCGAATGAGATCGGACGTCCGATTGCTACACCCGAACAGGCGCGCCAGATGCAAAAGATCGGCGTCAGCTACAAGACCACCGAAGAAACGCTTGCGAATCTCGGCCTGCCGCCAAACCGCGAAGCAGGTCAGGTCGGTTTCTTGGTCCTCAATACCGACGGGAAGCTCAAAGAGCGCGTTCATGCCGGTTCCGACGGGCATCCGCTCGCATAATGGCGGCTGTAGAGCAGGGCACGACCGGCCCCTGGGAACCTTCTGCGCTCGATACGCTACGAGAGTGGGACCCGAAGTGGGCGCAGACGTGTTTCGCCATGAGTACCGACCCGTGGACCGACGGCGTGCTCCCGCGCAAAGAAGTCGAATTAATCGGGCTTGCGGTCAACGCTGCGTGCACCAACCTCAATACGGAAGGAACGCGGCGGCGCATCCGAGGCGCGCTGGATGCGGGCGCAAGTCGCGAAGAAATCTTAATGGTGGTGAAGATGGCGTCGCTTTTGGCGATTCATACGTGTAGTCTGGGCGCACCGATCCTCATCGAAGAAGCCAAATCTGCCGGCGTGGCACCGAAAGCGAAAACCGCCAGCACGCCGACGTGCGACGCGATGCGCGCTGCCGGGCAATGGAACGCTGCGTGGGATCCGTTCTACCAGATCGACCCGAAATGGACGGAAGAGTTCATTGCGAGCGGTGTGCCCGTCTATGCCGGCACCGTGTTTACTCCAAAGTTGGCAGAGCTGCTCAGCATCGCATTTGACGCGTCGATCACGCATATGTATGCCCCCGGTACGCGCCGTCACATCGCTAATGCGCTCAAGCTTGGAGCGACGGTGGAAGAGATCATGGAAGTGCTCAAGGTTTGTGTCGTCGAGGGGATTGAGGCGTGTAACCTCGGGATACCGATTCTCGCGGAAGAGCTCAAACAGCGGTAGACACTCCTGCCCTTCGGTGGGATGGAAGGCGTGGATGTTCCACGCGCTTCTCGACGTGTTTTTCCCGCCGCAGTGTGCCGGTTGCGGCGCCATCGATGAAGGCGTGTGCGAGCGTTGCCTGCCGCTCGACGTGCCACCGCTCGTGCGTGCGCTGCCATCGTTACGTGTTTATGGATTGGGCGAATACCGCGGCGCACTGCGCCGGGCCGTGCTTGCGCTCAAGGACGGCCGCCGCGACGTCGCTGCGAGTCTCGGCGAACGGTTGGCGATGATGGTCTCGCCACCGATGTTGCTGGTTCCGGTACGCACCACCGCAGCGCGGCGCCGCGTGCGCGGCATCGACGGGGTCGAATATTTGGCGCGCGTCGCCGCGCGCCGTGCCGGCGCGACCGTCATCTGCGCGCTCGAGCCGATTCGCGGCGACGCGCAGCGCGGGCGCTCGCGAACAGAGCGCCTTGCGGCGCGCGATCGCTTTTGGTGCGATGCCGGCCTCGTGCGGGGTCGCAGTGTGACGCTGGTCGATGATGTCTGCACCACCGGAACGACGCTGGAGGATTGCGCGGCAGCGCTGCGCGCGGCCGGCGCGATCGTCTCGCAAGCATTGGTGATCGCCGTCGCGAACGACGATTCCCCATGTTCAGTGGACTCATCGGCTATCGCGGAACCGTCGTAAGTCTCGAATCGGGCCAAAACGGCGGCGGGACGCTCGTCGTACGCGCCGACGGGGTGCGCGAGGAAGCGCCGGCGGTGAAAGACTCGATCGCGATCGACGGCGTCTGCCTGACCGCGACGCGCATCGACGGCGATCGCGTTGCGTTTGACGTGGTGCCCGAGACGCTTGCGCGCAGTACACTCGGTAATCTGCGCGTGGGCGATGCAGTCAATCTCGAATATTCGCTGCGCGTCGGCGACCGCATGGGCGGCCATTTCGTTTACGGTCATGTCGACGCGACGGCTGCCGTGCTTGCGCGAACGCCTGAAGGCCAGGGCGAACGCGTGCGCATCGAGCGACCAGCGGCACTGGTGCCGATGATCGTGGAGAAAGCGTTCATCGCAATCGACGGCGTGAGCCTCACGGTTGCCGCGGTCGGAGACGGCTGGTTCGAGATCGCGCTGATTCCCGAGACTCTCTCGCGCACGACGCTCGGGGCGCGTCCGGCCGGTTCGCGCGTCAACATTGAAGTCGATCCCCTTGCTCGGTATGTGCATGCCTGCTATAGTGGTCATAAAATATGACCACTACGAAACAACCTCCAAAGACCAAGCGCGCCGGCGTATCGCTTCTTACGCTGCGGACACGCGAGATCGGCGCGGCTGATTTCAAAGCGCGCTGCCTCGAGCTTATGGATGAAGTGGAACGCCTGGGCATTGAGATCGTTATTACGAAGCATCGTAAACCCGTTGCGCGGTTGGTACCTGCACGCAGCGGCCCGACGCCGTTCTGTGGTTCGCTCAAGCATATGATTAAAGAGATCGGCGACGTCGTAAGCCCTACGGGTGAGATATGGGAAGCAGATGAGTCCAATTTTACTTGATACGCATGCTGCGCTCTGGAGTTCGTACGGAAAGATCAACGCTTCTGTTGCGAGCATTATTGAAGCTGCAAAGAATAGTGAGGAATTACTGCTATCGCCGGTTTCGGCTTGGGAGATTGGCATACTCGCGAAAAAGCGGC
The DNA here is from genome assembly GCA_963837195.1 of Vulcanimicrobiota bacterium. GTDB lineage: Bacteria > Vulcanimicrobiota > Vulcanimicrobiia > Vulcanimicrobiales > Vulcanimicrobiaceae > Aquilonibacter. The sequence goes on along the minus strand of CAWIMO010000006.1, from coordinate 623,156 downwards.
GGCTTTCGCTCGAAGCCCCATTTCAGGATTTCATATCCGCGCTCTTTTCGCAAAGCGGCGCATTGACGGCGGCGCTCACACCTGCCATTGCCGCCGCTTCCACCCTACTGCCGGACGACGTTGGCAACGATCCGGCAGATCGCATCATCATAGCGACGGCGGCCGCGTACGGTGCTGCGCTCGTTACGCGGGATGCTCGGATCCACCGATTCGCAAAAACAACGAAATACATACGTTGCATCATTTGTTGAGCTTCTCGGGGACATGAATGCCGCGGTTTCGCGATAGCCTGCCGCCGGGCGCTCGGACGTTCGAAGCGCGCGCGCTGGTGCAGTGGGCCGACGTCGACTATGCCGGCATCATCTATTTCGTCAACTATTGGCGCTACGCGGAATTCGCCGAGATGGAAATGTTTGCGCAGCTGGGCTTTCCCTTCGCGACGGTGTTCGATGATTTGGACATCTTGATCCCGCGCGTGCGCGCCGAAGCCGAGTATTTCGCGCCGTCGTTGATGGGCGATTGGCTGCGCATACGAACGCACATTGACAAGGTGGGCGGCTCGAGCATCCGCTGGAAGTGCGTGCTCTTCAATGAAGCGACCGGCGTCGCCAATGCGGTGCTGACGCTTACCGTTGCATGTGTCAGTCGTCAGACGAAGAAGAGCATTCCGATCCCGGAACGACTGCGCGCGGCGCTGCTTGCGAGGTAACGTTGTTCACCCGTGGTGATTTCGTACGTTTGATGAGTCTGCTTCCCGGTACGTTGGCCCTAGACGGCTCGCCATCGCCTCCGGTCGAGCCGTGGGAAGACGGATTGCGAACCGGGGGCGCGCCGGGAACGTTGGAGTTTTGGTACTTCGATACGGTCATGGACGATGGTACGACCGCCGGGTTCAACTTCTTTACGCGACCGCCAACGGAGCTAGCCGGCCCACTCAAACCGAGAGTAAGCATTAATATCGGCCGGCCGGACCTGCGCCGAACGCGCGAAGTTATCGACTACCACGCCGATGAGTTTTCCGCGGCACGCGATCACTGCGACGTGCGTATCGGCCCGAATCGCGCGTCCGGCACGTTGGTCGACGGTTTCGGGCGCTACGAGATCAATCTCACCGGAAAAGAAACCGCTGCGAATCTCGTGTTTGTGGGCTCAGTCCCGGCCTGGCGTCCGGGACCGCGTGACGGCGAGTTGAAACCCGGGATCGTTTTCGCCTGGCTTCCGTTCATCCCGTACGGCAGCGTCGAAGGCACGCTCACCTACGACGGTGCGGTGCATCACGTGCGCGGAACCGGCTACCACGACCACAACTGGATGAATGTCGACATGACGAAGATCGTCGACCATTGGTACTGGGGGCGAGCGTACACGCAGAAGTATCGATTGGTCTTCGTGCAAGTGTTCGGGCGCCCGGAAACCCTTGGGAGCGCGCCGATCTCCGCGTTGCTCGTAGCGCGCGACCGCTCGATCTTACTCGGCGACTTCGGTCAAGGCATCCCGTTGACGCTGCGCGAGGCCGACTTCGCGACCGGACCTGGTGACCGTTCGTATCCAACCGCGCTCGATTTCGACTGGACCGGCCCGCAAGGGCGCGTCCAGCTCGCGCTGCGTAGCCCGAAGTTCATCGAGTGGTTTCCCGTCGGATCCGGCATGTATTACCGATGGAAATCCGAGCTTGAACTCACGGTCGATCTCGACGGGTCGCATGTCGTCGACCGCGGGATCGCCATCTACGAAAGGCTCCTTCTCCATTGAACGCTCGCTATCTAACAGCGCTCGTGTGCGGTGCGGTGTTAACGATGCCGGTAACCCGCGCTGCGATCGCTGCGCCCACGGCCGTGTCGATTGCCGATCCCGCGGTACAGCGCGCAATCGTCGCCGCCGTCGAGGAGAACCGCGCGATCTACGGCGGTCATACGCCGGTGCCCGGCGTGCTCATCGGGGTGTGGGATGCGAACGGCGCCAGCTATGTGCGTGGCTTCGGCTACGCCGACGTGCAGGAGAAGCGCCCGCTCACCGCAGCCGATCATTTCCGCATCGGTAGCAATACCAAGACGTTTGTTGCAAGCATCATCCTTCAGCTCGTTCGCGAAGGCAAACTGCGCCTCGACGATCCGCTGAGCAAATTCAACATCGGGGTGACGATTCCGAACGGCGCAAACATCACCGTCCGCCAAATCCTCGACATGCGCAGCGGACTATTCGAAGCGTATAACGTCCCCGAGCTCAACGCAATGGACGTGACGGGTTCCACGAGTTTCGATCCGCGCCAGGTCATTCGCTGGGCGGTTGCACAGAAGCCCTACTTTGCGCCCGGGGAGGGCTACCATTACAGCAACACCGGCTACCTCATCGCCGGGCTCATCATCGAAGCGGTCACGCACGACACGCTCAAAGATCAGATCGAGCAGCGGCTGCTGGTGCCGTTCAAACTGACGCAAACGAGCGTTCCGAGTACGCAAGCGATGCCGGCACCGTGGGCACACGGCTACGGACTCGATGCGAAAAAGCAGTGGGAAGACGTTAGCGACAGCACGCCGGTCTCGTTGATGGGCGCCGCCGGCGACATGATCTCCGACGCAAATGACATGCGGCGGTGGATCAAGCTCTTCGTTAGCGCAAAGACCGGCGAGCCGGCCGGCTTTTGTGCGATCGCGCAGTGCAAAACCTTCGACGGCAATCTCGGTTTCGGACTTGGCCTCGCGTGCGCGGGCGACGGCTGGTATGGCTATACCGGGGGCCTCCCGGGCTACAACACCGCCGAATACTACTCGACGAAAACCGGCACGACGGTGCTCGTCTGGGTCGACGTGCAAGCCGGAACGCCGCCGCCGGGTGTCGCAAATGCGATCTTCCGCGCAATCGCTGGAATCGTCGATCCCGGAAGTCACCCGTTTAACACGAAGAGCGGAAAAATCTAGCCGCCCGAACGCATTTCCCTAATGATCCTCAGGACTTCGGCGGCATAAAACTGGAGCGCATGCTCAGGAAGCGTTTCGGTCATTTTCAGCTTGTGGGCTAATCTATAGACGAGTTCTAAGGCGCCGTGTTCGTTGAGATCGTCGCCACGTTCGGCGCGCCTTTTTGCCTCGATTCGCAGACTCTTCCAAAGCTCTTCGACCTCGGCCGACATATAAGCGCTCCTCGCAGGAAATGCGAGTCGGCCGCCGTTGCTGAGAACGGTCAAAACGTATTTAGGGGTACTCATCATACCACGCACCGGGCGTCGACCAGACAGGCTTTGCCCAGTAACGGATGGTTGCCCATAAAAGATGAGGGCTGCCCATAAAATGCGCGCCCCGCCGTAGCAGGAATCGGGCCGATTTTCTCACGTCGTCAATGCACTCGCACGCCATTTCGTGCGGGAAACCCGCTTTTCGGCTCCTGTTGAAAGGTGAATTGCCACGGCCTAGACTTGACTTATTATGACTTTTGAAGAAAAGGCTGAGGCAGCCGCGACGATTCTTGCCGAGCGGGGCTGCGAACGAGTGGCGGACGAGCCAGGCTGGTGCTGGGAGAGCACATTGAACCGGGTTCGCTTTAGCGCGCCGACCGCCGCGCACTCGGCGTTTCCATACTTCGTTTCCCGCGAGCGCAAAGAACTTGGCCCAAATGGGAAGGCCACGCTTTCGCCGCGGCAGCCGCCGGCCGCATTGGGAGCGGACGAAACGCCAGAACGGATCGCTGACATTGTGGAGAACGCGCTCTCCGATCCGTTCTGAGGAAATAGTCAGAGGTTCGGGCACGGGTTTGCGGCGCGTGTTATAGTCGCGCCATGTGCCCCAATGCACGGCAGGAATCATCCCACCCCGGGTGCGGAAGAGCGGCGACCAAAATGCGCCGCAAAGTATTGCGGAAGGGGAGGTACGAACTCCCCAACCGCGCCCTTTGTCGGGGACACCGCGAAAGTCTACTTCGCGGCTCGCTCGCGACGAGGGACATTCCAATACGGGCTCTTGCACTTGGGGCAGACCTTTGGGTCCTGACCCTTCTCGCGCGGGAGCCATTCGTGCCCGCATCGGTCGCACCGATAGCCGGACAGCTTCACCCTTGCCATGCTCCAAGGCTATACCTAATAGTATCATACTGTCAATATAACCCTACTAGGTTGACAGTCGGGCCTGTACCCTGTAGTATATACCTAATAGGTATATACGGGAGGGTCGGCCAATGGATGCTCGGCAGCAGCGCGGTCTGGAAATCGCGACCACCAAGAAGCTCAAACAGAAGGGGCAGCTTTGGCTTGTCCCCTCCGCGACCGGAACGGGCACCTACGTCGTCGATCCCACGGTCTACGGCGTGGCGACCTGCACATGCCCGGATTACGAATTGCACCAAGCCGCGTGCAAACACGTCTACGCGGTCGAGTATACGATCCGCCGCGAGACGACCACGAAGGACGGCACCGTTACGGAGACGGTGCGCGTGAGCTACCGTCAGGAATGGAGCGCGTACAATGCCGCTCAGACAAACGAGAAGGCGCACGTTGCCGAACTGCTGCGCGAACTGTGCGCGATTATCGACAACCCGGTGCAGAAGCGCGGTCGCCCGCGTCTCCCGCTTTCCGATTCGATCTTTTGCGCCGTGATGAAGGTCTATGGAGGAATGTCCGCTCGCCGCACCACGACGGCTCTGCGCGAGTTCGCCGCAAGCGGATTGATCGACAAGGCTCCGCACTACAATTCCGTTATCAACGCCCTTGAGAATCCCGACGTTACGCCGTTCCTCAAAGCCCTGATCGAAGAGAGCGCCGCTCCGCTCGCCACCCTTGAAACCGACTTTGCCGCCGATTCCTCTGGCTTCACGACCAACACCTATGCCCGATGGTTCGATGCGAAGTACGGACGCGAGATGAGCAAGCACCGCTGGCTCAAGGCACACATCATGGTCGGAACGAGCACCAACATCATCGCGAGCGTCGAAGTCACGGATTCGTCCTTCAACGATTGCCCGATGCTCCCGACCCTGCTCAATACCGCTGCAAGGCGCTTTACGATGGAGCGCGTCTCCGCCGACAAAGGCTATGTCTCCGATGCGAATGTGCAAGCGATTGCGGCGCATGGCGCAGAGCCATTCATCCCGTTCAAAGTGAACACGCCGATTCAATACCCGATGGACGCAAGCCGCAAGAGGTCGGCGCAATGGATGCGGATGCTCCATTACTACAATTTCCGGCGCGAAGAGTTCTTGCACTTCTATCATCGCCGCAGCAACGTCGAAACGACGTTCCACATGATCAAGGCGAAGTTCGGCGGTCGCGTCCGCGCCAAGACCCAAACAGCCGCGACCAACGAAATCCTGTGCAAAGTTCTCTGCCACAATCTCTGCGTATTGGTGCAGTCGATCTACGAGCTTGGAATCGAAGCGACGTTCTGGAATCAGCAAAGCGCCTGACCTTCCATATACTCGCTGGGTTCGATCTCACATTGGACATGGCAGACTCGGGGCTCGTCAATCGGCCCATCGCATATCTCGCAGTGCCGGTTCGGTTGGGTTAGATATTCGCGCACACGGTCGCGATGAGCGGCAATCGTCGCCCTTATTTCCTCATCCGATGATCCAAAGGTCACGGGGCGTTCTGGATACTGAAGGGTGTGCATGTGGTCTCCTCTAAGATGGAGCGACTGTGGACGCAGAAACGCTTCCGCTGCCGCGCAAGCGGTATCAACCGAAGCTGGCCGTGGTCCAGCTCGCTGAACTTTTGTCCGGCGAGAGAAAATGCGAATGGCCCACTCTGGTCGCTGCACAATACGATCTGCCGAAGGAACCCGTCACAGACGAGCTTGCGGAATGGCGAGTGAAGCACGACCGCCTTGTTACTGAACGCGTGGCAGAGCTTGAGCGGAACGGACTCCACGTCCAAGTCGAAAATGAAAACTGGCTTTCTTTGGTCGGGCAAAGCGGACTCAAGCTGAGCGGAAAGCCCGACATTGTTATCCTTGAGCGAGAACGGGTTACCTACGAAGATTGCAAGTCCGGTAAGCCCAAAGGCGCGCACCATATTCAAGTGCTGTTGTATGCCCAACTCGCAAGACAGACGGGCATAACCGCGCCGCTGGCCGGAAACGTCATTTACCCGAACGGAATTGAGCCGGTCGATCTCGTGGGGCGGCGACGTGAAGTCAGAGAGAAGTTCATCGCCGTCATGGCACGGGTAAATAGCGGCGACGTTCCGCGTATACCGTCCTGGTCGGATTGTAGGTACTGCAAAGTTAGAGCCTACTGCCCGGACAGGATCGAAAACGAGCCAAGCTATAGTGACGCGCTTGGCGACGTTCGCCGCTAAATGCAGGGGACCCGAGGCCGAAAATTGGCCAGTGAGGAACGGCACCACTTGACGCAACCCATTAGCATCGACACGATCTTGGCCGAGTTCTCGGAGAGCGATAGCGCCTGGGTCATTATGGACGTGGCATCGGGTGCGCGCCTGAACGTACCGGCTCCGAATTATCCCGGGACCGAAGTTGTGCGCTTTTTCTTGTCGCAGAACGACGCTGACAAATTCCTCTCCGAGGTTTTGCAGGCCGCGCCGCATTTGCGCGAAGCCATACTTGTCGCGGTCCCGGTTCCTCTGATTCGGACCGCCAAAGCCATCGCCGCACAGCGCGTTTCGGGAAAGAACGTCGGCTTTGTCGTCCACTCGCCTAACGAGGTGTTCGAAGTCTACGGCTCCTAGTCGCCCTGCAACCTTCGGCCCTTGAACCCCGTATAACGGCTCAGGTATCGGTTGGTGTAGAAAAGATACGATCCAGAAATTAGCACGCAGTGGAGTTGAGCCAAAGGCGTCACCTGTATGAGGTGGTGACGACTGCTGAAGGCCGGGGTGGAGAATCGGGAGTCCCCGGACCGGTACCGTGCTATAATCAGCGCACGTTCTCGGACGTAAACCGAGTGGTGGAAGCGGACGGATTGGACCCTTCGGGGTCGCACCGGGACGCCCCCGACACAAGCGCCTCGCAAGGGGCGCTTTGTCTTTGCGGAAACTCGGCTGCCCACAAAATCGGGCCGGTGCCCAATTAGTCACGGGTAATCCCGCCTTTGTGGGCAAGGCCGACCAGACATCTGTGGCTTGACATATGTCAAGTGGCAGCCTAGGGTGGGGGGACTATGAGCGAATTTGCCGCCACGCTGAACACCGCCCTCGAAGCTGCGGGCCTCTCCGCCGCCGAGCTGGCCGTCAAGGCAGGCATGAGCGAGTCGGCCGTCTCGCTGCTGCGCTCGGGGCGCCGGGAGCCCTCGTATCGCACTCTACAGCGCCTGACGGCCGTACTCCCCGAGCTAGCGCCGTCGCCGGCAGTACGCGAGTCGCCGTTCGATTCGATCGACGACGCGATCGAAGATATTCGGGCCGGGAAGATGGTCGTCGTCCTTGACGACGAGGACCGCGAAAACGAGGGCGACCTGGTGATGGCCGGCGAGAAGGTGACGGCGGCCGACATCAACTTTATGCGCAAGGAGGCGGGCGGTCTCATCTGCGTGCCGGTCCTGGGCTCGCGCCTTGACGAATTGCAAATTCCGCAAATGGTGCGCGACAACACCGCGGTTCACGAAACGGCATTCACCGTCTCAGTGGAAGCGCGTGGTATTACGACCACCGGTATCTCTGCGCACGATCGCGCGGCAACTATCAAAAAATTACTCGATCCCAATGCGGAGCCGGCGGACTTTCTGCGCCCCGGTCACACCTTTCCGCTGCGCGCGCGCGCGGGCGGCGTGTTGGTTCGTGCCGGACAGACCGAAGCCTCGGTCGATCTCGCGCGGCTCGCAGGTCTGTATCCTGCGGGCGTGATTTGCGAAATCATGGCCGAGGACGGAACGATGGAGCGCCTCGAGGGGTTACGGACCTATGCCGACCGTCACGGGCTCCGGCTCATCACCGTAAAGGACCTCATTGCGTACCGTATGCGTACCGAAAAACTCGTCAAGCGCGTCGCCGAATTCAACCTTCCAACCACTACCGGTGACTGGAAGGGCGTCGCGTACGAAACCACCATCGACGGAAATACCCACGTTGCCTTGATCATGGGCGACATCAGCAGCGGCAAAGACGTGCTGGTTCGGGTGCACTCTGAATGTCTCACCGGCGACGCCTTGCATTCGATTCGCTGCGACTGTGCGGCACAGCGGGACGGCGCGATGGAGATGATCGCGAGCGAAGGACGCGGCGTCTTTCTCTACTTGCGCCAGGAAGGGCGAGGCATTGGTCTTGCCAACAAGCTGCGCGCCTATGAATTGCAGGATCACGGCGCGGATACGGTCGAGGCAAATCTCGCGCTCGGACTTCCGGTCGACAAGCGCGACTACGGCATCGGTTCGCAGATCCTGGCTGATCTCGGGATCAAAGAACTCCGCCTGATTACCAACAATCCGCGCAAGATTTTCGGTCTCGAAGGTTACGGCATCAAGATCATCGGCCGCGTGCCGATGCAAACGGCGCCAACCGTTCACAACAAAAAGTATATGGCGACAAAACGCGCCAAGCTCGGGCACATGTTCGACGAGACCGTCGCTTCGTGAAGCCGCGCGAGACCAACGGGAAAGCTTCGCAAGCTGCACCGCAGTGCATGGGTCGCCGTTTTGCCATCGTTGCCGCACGCTTTTATCGCGAGCTGACCGATTGGCTGATCGACGGCGCACACCGCGCGCTCGCCGATTGCGGCGTGGCTCGCGACGATATCGACGTGATCGAAGTTCCCGGCTGCTTCGAATTGCCGCTGGCGTGCCGTAAGCTCATCGAAGCCGAACGCTACGACGGCATCGTGGCCCTTGGCGTGGTGATTCGCGGCGATACGCCGCACTTCGATTTCGTGGCCGGCGAATGCGCGCGCGGCATCATGGACGTGCAATTAATGACGCTTGTTCCGATCGGTTTCGGCGTGTTGACGACCGAGAATCTCGCCCAAGCGCAAGAGCGCGCCGATCCGGCTCGCGGTGACAAAGGTTACGAAGCGGCCATTGCCGCGGCAACGCTGGTCAACATCCCGAACACGCTCCCGCGCGCCGGCTTCCGCTCATAGGCCGAAGGTCTCGCAGGATTCGATCCGCGAGTCGCGGCAGCTGTAGGGGCCGTGGGATACGGTAGGTACAAGCGTTCAAGAAATCGGGTGGATTTTGGACGCTTTTTTTATTGCTTGCCGGCGAGATACGTTCGAAGCGTGCGCAGCAGCGCGGTCGACACGCCCGCGATCAGTCCGAACATCGCGATAAGAACTAACGCCGCGAATGGACCTGACCAGCGGTCGCCGAGCGTTAGCGCGCCGCCGCACATGACGCCGAAGTTGCGGAACCATAACGCCAGTCGATCGACGAAGCTGCTTTGCTGACCAGAAGCACTTTGCAATTCCGCAAGGATTTCACGTGGCCGCCAGCTGTTGCCGGCCGTGAGCGAAACCAGCCGCTCGTGGGTATCGAAGACGGCGATTGCTTCGCCGTGTTCGAGCTGGCCCGGCGCCGCCCCGGGCGCAACGGACGCCGAAGCGCTTGGCAAGCGCTAGCACGGTTTGCAGATTGCCGGTCGCGAGCCTCCAGTGCGGCGGATCGGCGCCGAACATCGCGCCGTAACGGCGCAGCACCGTCGGCGCGTCGTACGCCGGATCGATCGTGACTTCGAGCAGCCGCGCGTTGCCGGGAATCTCGTGCTGCAGCTGCGCGAACTTGGCCGAGGTGGCGGGGCATTCGGTGCTCTCGCGGCAGCGCGTATAGACGAACGTCACCGCAAAGGCCCTACCGTTCAGTTGGGTCCAGCGCAGCGGCATACCGGACTGATCGATCAACTGCGGGTCGGCCGGCAGCCGCTCGCCGACAACGACCGTGGGCACCCAAGGGAGCATGAAAGTCAGGATGACAGAGGGTGAAGAAGAGCCTGGGAATTCAATTTCACAATGGGAGGGAGCCGGGTTACCAAAGTCGCACTTTACCTGGCCTTAACGGTTGCATTGCCTCCGGAGGCTCAGACGACCCAGTGGAAGACAAGATGATTACGTGTAAGGACTGCGGGAATCAATTCGTTTTCTCAGCCCGCGAGCAGCAGTTCTTCGCCGAAAAAGGTTTTCAAAATCTGCCCCAGCGCTGCCGTGAATGCCGCCAGGCCCGCCGGGCCCAAAACGGCGATCACGCGCCGGCCCCGTCTGGAGCCCGACCGAGTTTCGAGGCCGTCTGTGCTTCGTGCGGCGTCAATACGACCGTCCCGTTCCGCCCGCGCGGCGATCGGCCGGTCTACTGCCGCACCTGTTACACCGCCCAGGTTCCGGCCGGGGTTTGACCGTCAGGAATCCCGAATGGGATTCCTGACATGGCGAACCCCTCTCCCGACGAACTCTCCGCCGTCGCGTTTGACGGCGAGGCGTTGACGTATGTCGACCAGCGGCTGATCCCGCACCGGGTCGAGCGTAAGCGCGCGCGCACCGTCGACGACATCGAGGAAGCCATCCAGACGCTCGCGGTGCGTGGCGCACCGGCGATCGGCGTCTTCGGCGCCTATGGCGTCGCGATGCTGCGCGAGCTCATCGAAGATGATGCCACATTTGCCGCTGCGGCGCGGCGCGTGCGCGACGCGCGGCCGACCGCGGTCAATCTCGCGTGGGCAGTCGACCGCGTGTTGGGCGCCGCCGATATGCGCGCCGAAGCGGACGCGATCCATCGCGAGCAACTCGCCATGGATGCGGCGATCGCCGACGCCGGGCTCGACCTCATTCCCAAGAACGCGAATATTCTCACCCACTGCAACACCGGACCGATCGCAACCGCCGGCGGTGGAACCGCACTCGGCGTCATCATCGCCGCGCAACGCGCCGGCAAGTCACCGCACGTCTTCGTCGACGAGACGCGCCCGCTGCTCCAAGGCGCGCGCCTGACCTATTTCGAGCTTGCGCAAGCGAACGTCGACGCCACGCTGCAAGTCGACGGCGCTGCGGCAATCGCGATGCAGCGCAAGAAGATCGATCTGGTGATCGTGGGCGCCGATCGCATCGCGCGCAACGGTGATACCGCCAACAAAATCGGCACCTACGGTCTCGCCATTTTGGCGGCCCATCACGGCATTCCGTTCTACGTTGCCGCACCGCGCTCGACATTCGATTTCTCAATGGAATCAGGTGCATCGATCCACATCGAGGAGCGCGCCGCAGGCGAAGTAACCGCGTTCGGCGGGAATGCGGTTGCGGCCGCCGATGCGAAGGTCTACAACCCCGCCTTCGACGTCACGCCGGGGCACTTGATCACTGCGTTCGTCACCGAATATGGCGTGATTCATCCGCCCTACCACGAGACGATTCCGGCGCTCGAGTTGCGGCCGAACGCGAGCGTGTTTGTCCCGTGAAGTATTACGACTTCATCGACAAGTCGCCGAAGATCGGCAACCTCGTCGTGATCGAGGGAACCGAGCGCGCCTTGGCCGAACGCGCGCTCGACGTGCTGCTCGATCGGCTGTTGCCCGCGGATATGCGCGATCTGAATCTCGAGCGGATTGCGGCCGCCGAGTGGACCGACGCGGGCCGCGCCCGAGAAGCGGTCTCGGCGATGCCGTTTTTGGCCGATCGCCGGGTGGTCGTGGTGAGCGACGCGCAAACGCTGCGCGCGCAGCCGCGGCGCGAGCTCTTTGAAGTGATGGAAACGGTGCCCGACGGGAACACGCTGATCGTGCTGGATTTGCTCTCGCCGCGGTCGCAGCGGCCGGAACCGCTCGGTGCGCAGGCCGGCCGCGCCGCCTTGCGCATCGATACGACCGCGGGCGAAGAGACCCGGGCGCGTTACATCGACGAAGTGCTCGCGGCGCTGGGCGCCACCGCTGAGCCGCGCGTGCGCGCCGAACTTGCGCGCAGCGAAGCCGATCTCGCCAGCGTTCGCAACGATCTTGAAAAACTCGCGCTTAGCGGGACGAAGATCACCTACCAAGACCTCGAAGGCGAATCCCTGGCTATCGAAGATCCCAAAGCCTATCGTTACGCCAGCGCCCTGGTCGAAGGGCACGTCGGCGAGGCGCTTGGTATCGCGCACGAATTCTTCGCCAACGATCCGCGCGGCGCGGCGATCCCGTTGCTCTCGGCGCTGGCGACCGAGTGCGGTCTGCTCTGGGAGCTGGCCCGTCCCGGCGGGGAGCTTCCGGCACGCGCAAAATGGCGGGAACGCGTCCTGCGGCCCATCGCCGGCCGGGTCGGCGAGCGCCGCGCCAAGGTCGCTTACGAGCGGGCCGTGCGTGGCGTCGAATCGATTGTTACGGGCAGCGCCGGAAACGATCCCGACGACCACCGCACGCTGGTCGAACGCATTACCGCCGAACTCTCCGGCCTGAGTCGGCGGTAATTGCCGATAACTACATTTATGGACGTGGTCGACTCGCCTCCGACCGGACCGCCCGATGTCGACCCGAAGCAGTGGCTTAAGGACGACGTCGAGCGCGTGCGGGCGCAACGTGACGATCTCGACCGGCAGATTGCTGCCGATCGGGAGCGGCTCGCGTCGATTCGCAGCGCGCTCGACAGCATGGTGAGTGCCGCGTGGCGCGACGTCTATGGCCAACAGCAGCGCATGCGCGAGCGCGACTGCATTACCAACGCGCTCACGCTGGGGTGGACCGGCACCTATCACCTCTTTGCGATCGCCGGCTTCGTGATCGTCGCGGGCGGTATGATCTATGCGCTCCAGGCAGGCGGCCTGGTCCTCGCGATCGGCCTGTACCTCGTCCTCGCACTGATCGGCTACTTCGTCGCGCGCGATCAATGCCTCGCGCCGATCCGTAAGGCCCGCGCATCGTACTTAGGCAGCGACGGGAAAGACGTGCGCTTCGTCGCGTTCACGCGCTACGAACCGAGCCTCAATCATCCGCTCATCGGCTACGACGGCCCGGTTGACGGCGTACTCGAAGACCGGGCCTGGAAGATTCCGGGCGTGCGTGATAAGGAGGCGCTGGACGAAACGTTCATCGAGGTCATCGACGAGCGCCGCAGCAACGTGCTCCTCACGCGTTTCCCGGACAAGAAGCCGACGCTCGTGCACGCCGATCTGGAAAATCCGTTCATCCGTTCGTACGGCGTGTTCTTCCAACGCGCGCTGGAACGGCATCTGCCACAGGTCAAAACGCAGGCCGAAGAATTTCGTGAGGTCGTCGCGCACTCGGGCCAGCGCAAGGACGTCGACGATCGCTTACGGCGCATGGAGGAAGAGCTGCGCGAGTACGACGGGACGGCGGCGATCGTCAAAGCGCTCGCGCTGCCCGCCACCGTTCGCAATGCGCTCATGCGTCAGATCATTCTCTTCCGTTTGGGTGATCCGGCGACGCGGCGCGGCCTGTTCATCCGCGGCGACGATCGTGTCGATCTCACCGACGTGATGCAGACCATCGCACGTGCCGCGGCGGCCACCTTATTGCATCTTTCGTTTTCACAAATCAAGATCGGATACGTCGGCCAAGGCGCGTCGACCGTTTCGCGTATCTTTGCGACCGCCAAGCGGGCGCGCTCGATCATCTTTATTGACGAAGCCGAACGCTTCTTCACGACGACCGGTTCGGCGGCGTACGAAGCGATGCGCAAGGAAGTCGTGCAAGCGCTGTGGGCCGAGTGGGAGCAGCTCGAGGGGCTTCCCGACGTCTGGGTCGTCGCTGCTGCAAACTCGACCGACGGCCTCGACGAAGGCATCATCGCGCGTTTCGGCGCGGTCATCGATTTGATGCCGGCGAGTTTCGGCGCCGAGACCGTCGCGACGGCACTCCCCGAGGAGGGTTTGGAAGAGAAGCCGGTCGCGGCTGTCCCGGAGACGCCCGGCGAGCTGCCCGAACCCGTGCTCAAACGCTCGCGCATGCTTGCAGCGATGTTTGCGCACGTCGCGACGATGGAATCGCAGGGCATCACCGTCCCGCGCGCGGTGCTCATTGCCGGGCCCTCAGCCGATGCTCGCTTAACCACGATCAAGAACCTGGCCGACCAGACCGGCCTGCCGGTGATACCGGCAAACATCGACGCGCTCGACGAGGCGTTGACGAAGGCGCGCGCGGCCGGACATGCACTGGTGGTGGTCGAGCTTCCCGCCTACGGCGATCCCGGCTCGATCGCGCACCTCGCGATCACGATCGATCGATTGGCGCAGGCGAAGGAGCCGATCTTCATCGTCGCCGAGACGACCGATGCGGCCGAGCTCGATCCCGAATTGCGCAGTCGCTTTTCCGAATTCGTCGATCTCACCGAACTCTCGCCGCAGGCGCGGCGGGCGAAGCTCGGGGAGCTGCTCGACGGCAAGCCGCTGGGCTTCGATCTGGCGGCGGCGCTGGATGAACTCGAGGCGCGTACTGACCGCATGACCGAAGACCAGCTGCGGCACTTCGTCGACGAGGCCGGCCGTGCCGCGGCGTTGCGCGCAATCGACGCAGGCGCGCCCGACCACGTGACCGTGGAGCTGGAAGACTTTGCACGGCATGCGCCTGCCGAAGCTACGACCAAAGACGACGAGGCTGACCTGTAGGCTGAGGCGAAGAGCGCCTTCGTCCCATGAGTTATAGTACGTACGTCTCGCCGTTCTCTTGGAGATACGGCAGCGCCGAGCTACGCTCGCTCTTTTCTGAAGAGGAACGCCGCAAACTGTGGCGTGCCGTGTGGGTTGCCCTCGCGCAAGCGCAAGCACGTGCCGGATTGGTCTCGGCTGACGAGCTTGCCGATCTGCAGGCCCACGCGCACGAAATCGATATCGATGCGGCGCTCGAAATCGAACGCGAAATTCACCACGATCTGATGGCCGAGATTCGCGTCTTCGCGTCGCAAGCAACGCTCGGCGGCGGCAAGTTGCACCTCGGCGCGACATCGATGGACATCGAAGACACAGTCGAGACCTATCGCTTGCGCCTGGCGCTGACCTACGTCGGCGCCAACCTTCAGGAGCTCTTGCGCAGCTTTGCTGCGAAGGCACGCCAGTACGCGGATTTGGTCTGCATGGCATTTACGCACTTGCAGCCTGCCGAACCAACCACCCTTGGCTACCGGCTCGGGGTCTACGCGCAAGATCTCCTAATCGACGACACCAATCTGCGTTTCGTCTTCGAACAGCTCACGACCAAGGGATTGCGGGGCGCAGTCGGCACCGCCGCCTCCTACGAGCAGCTTCTCGATCACCAAGGCACGTCGGCGCAGTTCGAAGAGCACGTCCTCGAACGCTTCGGCTTGCGCGCGCGCGACATCAGTACGCAAACCTATCCACGCAAGCTCGACTATCTGTTGCTCTCGGGTCTGGCCGGACTCGGCGCATCGCTCTCCAAGTTTGCCGCCGACGTGCGCATTCTGAGCAGCCCGGAGTTCGGCGAAGTCGCCGAACCCTTCGGCCGTTCGCAGGTCGGCAGTTCGGCGATGCCGTTCAAGCGTAATCCGATCTTGAGCGAACGGATCGATTCGCTCGCACGGCTACTCGTCAGTTACAGCGACGTGGCATGGCAGAACGCCGCCACAAATTACCTCGAGCGCACGCTCGACGATAGCGCCAATCGCCGTACGATTCTTCCCGAGGCACTGCTTTGCGCGGACGAGATCGTCTCGTTGGCGCGCAAAGTCATCGATGGCTTGCGGGTCGAGGAGCGCCGGATCGCGCACAACCTTCGCGTGTATGGACCGTTCGCCGGAACCGAAGCGGTCATGATGGAAGCGGCGCGCGCCGGCGGCGATCGTCAAGCGCTGCACGAAAGCATTCGCCACGCGGCGATGGACGCGTGGGGCGCGCTTGCGCGCGGCGAAGACAATCCGCTTGCACAAACGCTCGCTGGGGACACTGCGTTGACCGCGCTGCTCGATCCAGCCGAAATTCGGCGGTTGCTCGATCCGGTCAAACACGTGGGCACTGCCCCGCAGCGCGCGCGCTCTCTCGCGGATCGGATCGACGCATTGCCGGAATTTCCAAAACAAAAAATCGTCGAGGTTTCGAGATGAAGTTTGCTCACAACGGAACGTTCATTGGGGCCGCCCTAGGGGAGTCACGGCCAGTGAATATGTTTATGCGGCCCCTGGTTTTGGGGGCCCCACGAAGTGGGGGGCGCGGAGCCTCGGGCGGAGCGCCGTTAAAATGAATAAAGGCGTTGAAATTGCGCATGGCAAGACCAAGGTTCTCTACGAGAATCCGGGGCATGCGGATCAACTGGTGGTCGTGCAGACGGATCAGATTTCTGCGGGTGACGGTGCGCGGCGCAATGAGATCGCGGGTAAAGGGCGTTTAGCGGCGCAGACTACCGCGCGGGTGTTTCGTTTGCTGAATCTCTGCGGGCTGCCGACGCACTATTTGAGCGGCGGCGAGGACGACGACAATAACGAGATGCTCGTGCGGCGCTGCAATATGCTGCCGCTCGAGGTCGTGGTGCGCGGCGTGGCGGCCGGCTCGTTCGTGCGCCGTAATCCGGGAGTCGCGCGCGGTATGCTGCTCGTGCCGCGCGTCATCGAGTTCTTTCTCAAGGACGACGCAAACCACGACCCGCAGATCACGCCGGACGAAATCGTCTCGCGCGGCATCGCCAATCCGGCCGAGGTCGGTGCGATGAGCGAACTCGCGCGGCTTACCTTCGACATTCTCTCCCATGCATGGCGCAAACGCGACGTGCTCTTGGTCGATCTCAAGGTCGAATTCGGCCGGTTGACGGCGGGCAACGAGAAAGGCCAGCTGGTCATCGCCGACGTTATCGACAACGACTCGTGGCGCATTTGGCCGCAAGGTCGCGAAGACCGCATGCTCGACAAGCAGCTCTATCGCAATCTGCAGACCGTCGATGATGCCGGGTTGGCAATGGTCAAAGCGGCGTACGAAGAGGTTGCGGAGCTCGTCGGTACATTTCCGGTGATGCGTCCCGGGATGGCCGCGATCATCGCCGACGGCCCCGAGCGCGGCGATGCGCTCAACGCCGTGGCTGGGGCGCTGCAGGGCCTCGGCCTGCCGACGATTCGTCACATTGCAAGTCCGGCGCGCACGCCCGGCTTCGTGCTGCAATTGGTGCAGCAGTTAGAAGCAACATTTGCGCGGCTGTTTTTCGTGGCGATCGGCGACGACACGTTGCGCGCGATGCTCGATGCGGCGTCTTCAGCGCCGGTGCTCGCCTGGACAGGCGATGCGAACGCGGTCGCGCAGCAGTGTTCCAAACTCTTGGCGATGGACGATACGGTGCTGTATGGGCGCACGCTGCTCATGCAGGCCAACGCGCGCTCGGCCGTGCTGCACGCCGATGCGGCGCTGCAGCAACAGGCCGGCCCGCCGGGAGCACCGCTTGGCTGAGGTCGCGGTCGCACTGCGTCCCGACGAGCTTGCGCGCATTCGCGAGCGGCTCGGGCGTGAGCCCTCGATCGTCGAGTTGCACGCCTTCGACGCGCAGTGGAGCGAACATTGCAGCTATAAGTCGAGCCGCCATCTGCTCAAAAAACTTCCGACGTCGGGAACGGCCGTCGTGCTCGGGCCGGCCGAGGATTCGGGCATCGTGCACCTGGGCGAATGGAACGGCGAGCGCTACGGTATCGTGATCGCGCACGAATCGCACAATCATCCTTCGCAAGTCGTGCCGTTCGAAGGTGCCGCGACGGGCATCGGCGGCATCGTGCGTGACGTGCTCTGCATGGGCGCGCAGGTGATCGCGGTCGCCGATCCGCTGCGCTTCGGCCAGATCGACGATCCGCATTCGCACCAACGCTACGTCGCGCAAGGCGTCGTAGACGGCATCTCTGCGTACGGCAATGCGATCGGCGTGCCGAACATTGCCGGCGATTTGTATTTCGATTCGCGCTTCGACGACAATTGTTTGGTCAACGTCGTTGCGCTCGGCATCGTCAAGGAGTCGGAGATCATCCACTCCTACGCGCCGCCCGGCGCCGACGGTTGGGACATCGTGCTCGTCGGTAAAGCGACCGATGCGAGCGGCTTCGGCGGCGCATCGTTCTCCTCGCTGACGCTCGACTCGGCCGACGAAGATTCCAACAAAGGCGCCGTTCAGGTGCCCGATCCGTTCCTCAAAAGCGTGGTGATGCGGGCCAGCTACCGCGTCTTCGAGTTCTTGCGGCAGCGCGGCGTGACCGCCGGTTTCAAGGACTTGGGCGCGGGCGGGATCATGGGGTGCTCCGCAGAGATCACCGCGGCCGGCGGGTACGGTGCGCAAATCGATCTCGATGCGGTCAACGTCGCGGTCGAACGGATGCCTCCCGAGGTCGTCGCCGTCGGTGAAACGCAAGAGCGGCTCTTGTGGGTCGTGCCGCCCGCCATCACACCCGACCTGTTGCGTATCTACAACGAAGAGTTCACGCTTCCCGAGATCGCGTACAACGCACGCGCCACGAAGATCGGCACCGTGACGGCGCGCAAGCGCTACGTGTTGCGGTATGGCGAGCAAACGGTGATGGACGTCGATAGCGAATTTCTTACCGGAACGATCCGCGACGATCTCCCGCATACGGAAACCGCGCCTCCGGCGGCGACGACCGAACGGCCACTGGTTACCGGCGTGCAGCTCGATGAACTGCTCGAACGGGTGCTCGGGCATGGCGATGCGTGTTCGCGTGAGCCGCTCTATCGCCGGTACGACAGCGTCGTGCGCGGCTGCACCGTGATTCCGCGCGGTGCGTCGGGAGCCGGCGTGCTCGCGCCCGTCCCAGGAAGTCCGCTCGGCGTGGCGCTCGCGGTCGCGGGCAATCCGCGGATGAGCCACATCGACGTGCGCCTTGCCGCCGAACACGCGGTCTATGAAGCCGTTCGCAAGGTGGTTGCGACCGGCGCACGCGCGCGCGCGCTTACCGATTGCCTCAACTTCGGCAATCCGCGGAAGATCGAACACTATAACGAATTGGTCGCGGCGATCGAGGGGCTGGCGCACGCGGCCGCAGCGTTCAAGACACCGTTCGTCTCCGGCAACGTCAGCCTGTACAACGAGTCGGCAGCGGGACGCGCCATTCCCGCGTCGCCGATCGTGGCGTGCGTAGGCGCGTTCAATGACATCGCGACGGTGGTGACGATGCCGTTCAGATCCGCCGGATCGGTACTGTACTTGATTGGCGTGCCACAAGCGGCCTTGGGCGGCTCGGTGTTGCTCGACGTCTTGGGGCGTAGCGACGAGCACCTGCCGCGGATCGACTACGAGGCGGTGATCGCGCAGCACGATCTCTTGTACGAAGCGGCGCAGGCGCGGCTCTTGCGTTCGGCGCACGCCGTCGGCAACGGCGGGTTGCTCACCGCAATTGCTGAGATGGCGTTTGCAACCATGCGCAAAGGGCGCGCCCCGGTGGGTGCACAGATCGATGACGCCTGGCAGTGGACGCATGGAAGCGTGGGCGATCTCGAGGCGTATTTCGGCGAGGCCGGCGGCTTCGTGGTTGAAGTTGCTGCCGACGACGTCGAGGCGTTCGAGGGAGTCGCCGACGACGTGAGCGGCGTCTACGAGATCGGTGTGACGATCGACCGCCCGGTGCTGGTTGTCGACGATCAAGCGTTCGATCTGCACCGGCTACGCAATATTTGGGCGACGCCGCTGCGTGAGATCTACCCATGAGCGCGCGCATCGCCGTGCTCGTGTTTCCCGGAACGAATTCCGAAGACGAGACGCTGCGCGTGCTGCGCGATTGCGGCGGTGACGCGCACCTGGTGCATTGGAGCCGGTCCGCGCTGCTACCGACCTTCGATGCCTATGTCTTGCCGGGCGGCTTCGCCTACGAGGATCGCATTCGCGCGGGTGCCATTGCCGCGCACGACGCGATGATGGACCACGTGATCGCCGGAGCACAGCAGGGGAAGCTCGTGCTCGGCATTTGCAACGGCGCGCAGATCCTGCTCGAAGCGGGCCTCGTGCCCGGAACCGCGCCGATTCGCCGTCCGACTGCGGCGTTTACGCGCAACGGACCGGTGCCGCATTTCGTTTGCACGCATGTGTACGTCAAACTGGCAATGGATCCGGGGCGCTGTGCGCTCACGCGGCTGCTCGAGCACGGTGCGCTTATTCCGGCGTGGACGGCAAACGCCGAGGGGCGTTTGGCGGCTAGCGCGGAGCATTTGCGCGAGCTGGAGGACGGCGACCACATCGCATTCGTCTACGCGCACGAAGACGGCAGCATCGACGAGACGGCAAGTCCCAATCAGTCGGCGCTCGGCGTCGCGGGCTTATGCAACCGCGAGGGCAACGTGCTCGCGTTGATGCCGCATCCCGAGCGCGACGCGTGGACCTTCAATCATCCCGATCGCCGTCGCGGCGGCACGATACTCGCGCCGTCGGGCGGTGTCGTGCTCTTCCGCAGCTTCGTCGAGGTACTGAACCGATGAGACGCGCGGTGGCGATCAATCTGAAGATTCCGGATAACGCAGCGTACACGGCGCTTGTCACGCTGCGGCGGCTCGGCATCGACGTTGCGCGCCTCGAGCGTTCCGAAATCGTGCGCTTCGCGGACGCCCCGGACCCTGCCGCGCTCATCGCAGCCGTCGAGCGCGACGAGTCGCTCTTCAATCCAAACAAACACCAAGTCAGCGTGCTCGATGCGGATGCGCCGCGTCCGGGCGAAGTCTGGATCGTACAAGATGATGCCGACCGCCCCGTCGGCTGGCGTCTGTACGCTGCGCCGGATTTACCCGCCGACAACCGTCTGCTCGCGCAGGCCGCGGAACGGCTGCTCTGCAATCCCGCCATCGAAAGGGCGATTTATCCGAGATGAACCGACCGTATACGATCGCGACGCTGGGCTCGCACTCGGCGCTGCAGATCCTCAAGGGCGCGCACGACGAGGGCTTTCACACGCTCGCGGTTGCAACTCGCGATACCGAGCGGCTCTATCGTTCGTTCGCCTTCGTCGACGAAGTCATCGCGGTCGACAGTTATTCGGAGTTTCCGAAACTCGTCGGTGAGCTGGAACGCCGCAAGGTCATCATCGTGCCGCACGGATCGTTCGTCGCCTATCTCTCGCTCGAAGAACACAAGGAGATGACGATCCCATATTTTGGCAACAAAGCCGTGCTGGACTGGGAAGCCAGCCGCGAATTGCAGCGCGAGTGGCTGACGCGCGCGGATATCACGATGCCGCGCCAGTTCAAGACCGGCGCGGAAATCGATCGGCCGGTGATCGTGAAACTCTATGGCGCGGGCGGCGGCAAAGGCTACATGTTCATTCGCGATGCCGCCGACTTCGAACAGCGCTCGAAAGAGTTGAAGAAGGCGTACACGATCCAGGAATACATCATCGGCGTGCCGCTCTACATCCACTACTTCTATTCGCCGCTCGAGGATCGGCTCGAGATCATGTCGATGGACCGCCGCTACGAGACGAACGTGGACTCGCTGGGACGCATCCCCGCCAATGCCCAAGAAGGCATGGATGTCAGTCCCTCCTACGTCGTCGTGGGCAATCAGCCGGTAAGTTTGCGCGAATCGATGTTGGCCGAAGCGTTACGCATGGGTGAAAACGTGGTACGAGTCAGCAAGGAGATCGCGGGACCCAAGGGTCTGTTCGGTGCGTTTTGCATCGAGACGATCATCACGCCGGACATCAAGTTCTACTGCATGGAAATCTCGGCGCGGATCGTCGCCGGAACCAATCTCTTCATCGACGGGTCACCGTACTCGTATCTCAACTACTCGGAGCCGATGTCGACCGGGCGCCGGATCGCCCGCGAGATCAAGAACGCACTTCTGACCAATAATTTGCGTTTAGTTTTGGATGATGGTTCAGTGCTTTAAGAGACTTCTTGCCGCCGTCGTGACGGCCGCCCTCGTGGCGTGGCCGGGGCTGCCGGCGCGCGCGGCGCTGGAGGCGGATCCCGAGGTGCTGTATCAGCAGATGAAGGCGGCGTACGATAAGGCCGCGGCGGCGCAGTGGGATTACCTCGATCAAGTAGTGTATCTTTCGACGATTTTCAACGCGGGCCGCGCCTACTCGCTGCAGCGCCCCGACGACCCGGCATTTCGCGAACTGGAAACACTGACGGTCCAAATCGGCTCGGGCTTGCACTACAATCCGCTGATCAATCACGACGCCGCCGTGTGGTACGTGCGCGAAGCAGCCGTGTGGGTCAGCCGCAATAGCACCGACGCGACGCTGGTTGCCGATGCAAACGGGTTGCTCGATCGGGTCAATTCCGAAGAGGATCCGGAAAAACTCGCTCAATTGGCGGACGAAGACGCGCAAGCCAACGCCGCGAACTATCCGGCAGACGTCGATACGCGGCTACAGACGCTCGAAGCGAATTGGCGCGCCTGGCTGCTTACCGGCGACCGCTCGTGGCGCTCGCTCGCGTTCCAAAAGGCGGCATCCACGAACTTTCCGCTCGCGCATCTCCCGACAACGTACGGCCCCGAGTTCGTGCGCGCCGTCGAGCAGGCGCAAGCTGGAACCGGCGGCAATTTTACGCAGGGCGACCGGACGAATGCGAATATCATCGTAGCGCGCTTGAAAGACCTGACCTCGCCGCTGATCATCGCGAGTGTCACCGCGATGCCGCACGATGCGTATCTAAGCACGCTCGCGCCGGCCGACGAATACTTTGGCCAGATGGGCTACTCGATTCTCGGGATCGAAAACGAGCTCAAGCATATCAACTTCATGCTCGACTACAACTACGGCAATCGCGAGGCAGCGCAGACCGTCTTGGTCGCGCAATCGATCGACGACATGCACAAAGTCTACCCGCGCGACCGCGACATGCCGATGCTGCTGTATAGCTGTCTGACCACGCTCAACCGTATGGATTCTGACGATGCCAAGGCGGCCGCGGCGCATCTGCGCTCGATTCTGACCGTGGAGTATCAGGATTCGCCTGAAGCGCGAAAGGTACTGACGGCCAACGCCGCTTCGTCGTAGAATAGGGCTATGGACGTCGTCATCGCTGATCGGCTGCAGTTTGCGTTCACGATCATGTTCCATTACCTGTTCCCGATCACCACGATCGGCCTGGCACCGTTTGTCGCGCTCTACACGATCGAAGCTGCCCGCGGTGACGCGGACGCCGCTCGTGCCGCGACGTTTTGGACGCGGATCTTCGCTATCAACTTCGCCGTTGGCGTCGTAACCGGCATCCCGATGGAGTTCCAATTTGGGACCAATTGGGCCGCCTTCTCGGCAGCGTCGGGGTCAGTGATCGGGCAGCCCCTCGCGATGGAGGGCGTGTACGCATTCTTCCTCGAGTCAGTGTTCCTCGGTATTTTGCTCTATGGCAAGGACCGGGTCGCGCCGTGGCTCCACTCGACGTCGGCGGTCGCGGTGTGGGCCGGGTCGTGGCTGTCGGGTTTTTTCATCGTCGTCACCGATGCGTGGATGCAGCATCCGGTCGGGTACACGATAATCGGCAAGACGATTGAGTTGACGAGTTTGTCTGCGGTACTGCTCTCGACGTTTGCCTGGTGGCAATATATGCACGTTGTCTGTGGTGCAATGATTGCCGGGGGCTTCGTGGTTGCCGGTGTGGGTGCATACTACTTGCTCTCGAAGCGCGAGCGGCTCTTAGCGCAGCGCTTCGTGGATGCCGGCGTAGTCGTGGCGCTGATCTTCTCCGTTCTAGTAATCTTTCCGACCGGCGACCGCAATGGCGACGACGTAACGCAGTATCAACCGATCAAACTCGCCGCGATGGAAGGGCTCTTCAAGTCGACCAAGGATGCGCCGCTCGCAATCATAGGGATGCCCAATTCGCAGACGCAAGCCTTGATCGATCCGATCTTCGTTCCGGATCTTTTGAGCTTTCTCGCGTATGGAAATTTCACCGCGAACGTAAAGGGGCTGCGCGCGTATGCGGCCGAGTTGTGGCCACCCGTCGAACTCGTCTACTATGCCTACCACGTCATGGTCGGGCTCGGGACGATCTTCGTGGGCATTGCCGCGCTTGCGGTGTTGCTCTTGTGGCGCAAGCGACTCTTTACCACGCCACTAATGCTGTGGCTTCTGCTGCTGGTGATGCCGTTTCCGTACATTGCGAGCGAGGCCGGATGGGTGACGACCGAGGTCGGGCGGCAGCCGTGGATCATCTACGGTCTCATGCGTACGGCCGCCGGCGTGTCGCCGACCGTTGCGAACGGCGAAACCGTCTTCACGCTGATCGGCTTTGTCGGCATGTATTTCTTGCTCGGGTTTCTGTTCTTGTATCTGACGCTCCGCGAGATCGGGCACGGGCCTGTATGAGCATCGCCGCGTTTGTCGTCATTGCCTTCATGTTGACCGTCTACGTCTTGCTCGACGGCTACGACCTCGGTGTGGCAGCGGTGACACCGCTCATCGCCCGAACCGATCAGCAGCGCGAAGGTTCGATGCGCAGTATCGGGCCATTCTGGAACGGCAACGAGGTGTGGCTCATCGCCGGCGGTGCGGCGCTCTTCGCGCTCTTTCCACAGGCCTACGCCTCGTCGTTTTCGGGGTTCTATCTACCCTTCATCATCGTACTCTGGCTCTTGATGTTTCGCGGCGTCGCGTTGGAGTTGCGCTCACACTTCCCAAGTGAAATCTGGCACCAGTTCTGGGATGCGTGTTTTGCCCTGTCGAGCGCATTGTTGATCCTGCTCTTTGGCGTCGCGCTGGGCAACCTGCTGCGCGGTGTGCCGCTCGGTCCCGACGGCTATTTCAGCGGCACTTTCGGTGAACTGCTCAATCCGTATGCCGTGCTCGTGGGCGTCTTTGCCGTTGTGACGCTCGGTCTGCACGGAACGACGTTCCTTGTGATGCGCACGGACGGCCCATACGTCCAGCGCGCCCGGCGTTTGATCCCGCGGCTATGGCCCGCAGTACTGGTGCTCTACCTCGCCGTCTCCGCGGCAACGATTGCCGAACGCGGCATCGGATTGTCCTGGATCGACGTCATCCCGCTGCTAACGCTGGCGGCGCTTTGCGCGCTCTTGTTTCTTACGATCGCCGGCCGCGAGCGCGGTGCGTTTATCGCGTCACTGCTCTTCCTCGCATCGCTGCTGCTCCAGGCCGCAGTAACGATGTATCCATACCTGATTCCGAACCTGCCGCCGGGCAGCGGCGGGATCTCGATCTTTAACGCATCACCCTCGCCGGTCGCACTTGCGAGCGCGCTCGCCGTGACGATCGTCGGAATCGTGGTCGTGATCATCTACAGTGCGTTTGTTGCGCGGCAGATGGCGGGAAAAATCGTCATCGAAGATTGACATGCTCCCCGACCCGAAGGCCGCGGATTTTACGAGGTGTTGCATCATACAACACGCCGAGCTTCCTGCTTCGCGGGTTCGCCTAGCGGCGAATCTCCACAGGCTATCCGGGCCTGCCCGGCCCTTCGCAGAATATTAATTGCCGCGTTCGTGTCTGCATTCGCGGTGTGGCCGCACGCTGCGCAGCGAAATACGGCCTGCGATTGACGGTTATCGCGACTCGCGTGGCCGCAGTGCGCGCAGGTACGGCTCGTATCACGCGGGTCGACTAGTACTAAGATTCCACCTGCCCATTTTAGTTTGTAGGCGAGTTGACGTCGAAACTCGCCCCACCCCTGATCGAGGACGCGGCGGTTGAGTATGCTTTTGGCACGCACGTTCCTTCCTGGGCTCTCGACGGTTCCTTTTGCTGAAGCCGTCATGTTGGTGATGCGTAGATCCTCCATCGCGACAAACGCGTGGTTCTTGCTGATCATCGTGCTGGACTTGTGGAGCATGTCGTTGCGAACGCTAGCAATTTTGCGCTGGAGACGCGACACTTTCGCTTTCGCCTTGCGCCAATTCGACGAAAATGTCACCTTGCGCGCCATGCAGCGCTGATAGAATGCCAGACGCTTCTGGTGCTCTTTGAAGGCGTTTGCGCCGTTAATGAAATCGCCGTTTGAGAGCGCTGCAAAGCGCGTCACGCCGAGGTCGATTCCGACGGCCGAGTTTGATGTATGCGCGGGCTCAGGGACCTCGCGTTCGGTTTGAATCGCAACATACCAATGGTCGCCCACGGAGGATACTATAATGTTCTTTGGAGTTCCGGCAAGCTCACGGCTTTTGCGAAAGCCGATCCAGCCGATCTTCGGTAGGTATATGCTGCCCCCGCTGATGCGGAACCCTTGCGGAAAGTGGATGCCTATCTGGCGCCCACGCTTCTTGAAGCGAGGAAAGCGCGCCACGAGCTTTGGATTAAGTGCCCGACGGTAAGCGATGTCCAGATCCTGAAGTGTGTGCTGCAGTGGCTGCGAGTGGACCTCACGCAAGAACGGGTGGTCCTCCTTCAAGAGTGTGAGGTAGCGGCACATTGCGTAGTAAGACAGCCGCTTCTCGCCGCGTTCATAACGCAGTTCATTCATCGCCAGTAGCTCGTTCCATACGAACCGCGAACATCCGAGAAATCGGCCGAGCGTTGCAGCGTTGGCTGCGCTCGGCTTCAGACGAAAGCGGTACCCTTGGCGGCGTATCATTGCTTCGATTATACTCACGACTATGCCACATGCCTGTCCTTTTGCGCGCGCCGCGCGTTCGGCGCCTAGCACCTGCGAACTTAACGCCGGGAATCTAAGGCGCGCTTCGTGAACCTCGAAGCCGTCCTCAAGTCATACGACCGCTCGCGCCTCACCCTTACCTCGATCGGCAGCCATTCGGCACTCGAGGTCGCGTTCGGCGCGCGCGCGCAGGCCATCGCGAATCTCATAATTACGGCCAAGGGTCGCGAGCGTACCTACACCGAGCATTACCGCCGGCGCGAGACGCCGGTGCCGCGCGGCTGCGTGGACGCGACGCTCGACCTCGACGTCTTCACCGATCTGTTGAACGACGACGTGCAACAGGCGTTGCTCGCGCGCAACGCGATCTTCGTTCCCAATCGCTCGTTCGAGGTCTATCTCCATCAGAAATTTAGCTACGACGAGATCGAGCGCGGTATGCGCGTGCCGTTTTTCGGAAATCGCTATCTGCTGCGCGCCGAAGAGCGCGATGAGGCGGCCAATCAATATGCACTGATGAAGCGCGCGGGTATCCGTTATCCGCGCCAGTTTGCCTCTCCCGACGAGATCGACCGGCTGGTGATGGTCAAAGCGCCGCACGCGAAGATCAGCTTCGAGCGCGCGTTCTTTCTCGTGTCCTCGCCGCAGGAGTACCACGCAACGAGCAACCGATTGATTCGCGAGGGCATGCTCAGCGCCGACGGATTGCACGACGCTGTGATCGAGGAGTATTTGCTCGGCCCCTCCGTCAATCTGAATTTCTTCTATTCGCCGATTTTAGGCGAATTGGAGCTGATGGGAACCGATACGCGCCGCCAGACGAATCTCGAAGGCTTTCGGAACGTGCCGCCCGCGGTCTTCGAGGCGCTCCGGGACGTGCCGATGCGTCTCGAAGAGGCCGGACACATCGCGGCAACCGTGACCGAATCGATGCTGGAAAAGGCCTTCGAGATGGGTGAGCGCTTCGTCGAAGCCGCGCGCGAAACCAATGCCCACGGCGTCATCGGGCCCTTCGCGCTGCAGTGCATCATCGTGGCCGGGCCACCCAAAGAATTCGTGTGCTATGACGTTTCGCTGCGCATTCCGGGCTCGCCGGGTTCGCGCTACACACCGTATTCGGCGTATCGCTGGGGCCGCGACGTGTCGGTAGGCGAGCGCATCGCGATGGAGTTGGCGATGGCCCGCAACGCCGACCGTTTAGAAGAAATACTTACTTAGCGCAGGTATCGACTGAGGCGATCGTCTTACCGCCCGAGCGCACCGTCCCGCGCAGCGTGTACTTAGTCGACGAGATACGGTCGAACGTGACGGCGATGCTTGCATCGGGGTAGATGCTGCGGTAAGCGATGAGGTCGGGACTGCTGCCGGTCGCGTGCATGATCGTGGCCGCGCCTTGGTCTTCGAAAACGACCGCTGTCCAGACGCGATGCTGCGCGTCATACCCGAGTAATTCTTCGTCACCGCCGCCCGCCCACGAAGCGGTCTCCCGCAAGGTGTGGCCGTCACGATCGTATGCGTAGGTCGCATGGTAGGCCATGCGCACGGCTCCCGCGTGATACGTGCAATTCCACGTACCAACGAGATAGTGCGCGAGCATCATGAACGCTCCCATGTGACTCAGCGCGCCCGTATGACGGTTGAGCCGGCGAGTGCATCATCGAGCGAGTCAGCGACGGCGTAGCCGGCTCCCTGCAGCTTCTCGGTAAGCGGCTGCGGCGCCGGTGCGGTCGGCTCGACGAAGATGGCATATCCGCCCGGAAGCATCGCCGTTCGAATGTGCACCAGGTGTGATGGGTCGATTCGAGCCAGTCCATCGATGCAAAGCGTACGGTCCACCAAAGGCCCGGCTGGCGTATCACCCACGACGAGGTTCTCGAGATGCTCGGCCGTGGCTCGGTCGGACACTTCGGTCGTCGTCGTCCCTTCCGTGTCGCAAACGACGATCAGGACGTCGGGGCGAGCGGCTGCAATTTCTAGGGCGTAAAAGGCGCTTGACGAGCCGAACGCGAGGATTCGTCCCTCGGGCGGAATCTCGAGCAAGGCCAATAGCTCGCCGGTAGTGAGCCGATCGTGTGCTTCCATTGGTCGGGCTCTTCTCGGTCGGCTGCTGCGACACTTGCCGCAGGGGCGGTTGTGGTTTTGGCCTGGACATGGTAGGCTGAGGCGTCTAGGTTTCGCGGTCTGGTTCCCATTGATTGGGCTAAACGAGTCGATTCCGAGAACATACACCTACGTAAATCCGAGGAGTCCTCGTTAACCCATGTATCAAGATGAGTATCTGAACTGCGTTGATTGTTCGCGCCAGTTCACGTTTTCGGCCGGCGAGCAAGAGTTCTTCGCTATGAAGGGCTTCGCCAACAAACCCAACCGTTGCCCCGATTGCCGCGCTGCCCGTAAGGCAGCCGGTGGTGGCCGCGGCGGTGCCGGTCGTACCGGCGGCGGCAGCGGCGGCGGCGGCGGAACGCGCGAAATGTTCCGCGCAACCTGCAGCCAGTGCGGCGGCGTGGCCGAAGTGCCGTTCCAACCGCGTGGCGACAAGCCGGTATATTGCCGCGATTGTTTCCAATCGCGTCCTTCATACCGCTAGTTTTTTAGCACACTAGCGCGAAAAACAAAGTGATAGGGGAGCTTCGGCTCCTCTATTTGCTTTATTCCGGCGAAGCCCGCAGCACGCAGGCGCGCGAGGCCCTCTTCGGGCGAATGGGCATGATCGCGCGGCGGACCGGTCGGCCGGTCAATCGACGCGTTCCAGTCAACGACCACCAAAAATCCGCCTGGCCGCAACGCTGCGCGCATCGACCGGAGGTCATCGTCGCCGATCTCGTGCAGCACGTTGAGGGCAAGGATGCGATCGAACCGTCCCTCGATTCGATCGGTGGCGCGAAGGTTGGCTCGTCCGCGTTCGACGATCCGTTGATCGATCATCGCGAGAAATTCGGGCTGGACGTCAAAGGCGACCACGCGGGTCTGCGGATGCTGCTCGGCAAGCGCGAGCGCATAGCGGCCCGTGCCCGCTCCAAAATCCAAGACGCGCATGCCGGGCGCAACCTCGAGCAGGCCGAGGAGCGTCGGTGTGGGTAGCCAACCTTCGCGTTCGGGCTCGTCGAGCCAGCCGGCTTTCTCATGCGAGAAAATGTGCGGCTGTTTGGCACCCGCGTGCGAATGACGATGCATTCCTACACTGTCTCACGTAATCACCTTTGGAGGTAGCTATGGCAACGCAAACTATCGAACGCCCGGGCATTGTCACCGCGCGCGGCAATCCGCTGACGCTGCTGGGGCCCGACCTCAAAGTGGGCGATCGAGCGCCCGAGGTGCATCTCACGGCGGCCAACATGTCGGTCGTGACCCTCGACGATCTCACCGATCACGGCAAACGCGCCGCGATCCTGATCGTGGTGCCGTCGCTCGATACGCCGACGTGCGCGATCGAGTCGCGTACGTTCAACAAACGCCTTGGCGAACTACCCGAAGGTGTCAAGCCGTACATCGTAAGCATGGACTTGCCGTTTGCGATGGTGCGCTGGTGCGGCGCCGAGGGTGTCACGCTGGAGAACCTTTCCGACTACCGCGATCACAGCTTCGGCTATGCCTATGGCGTGCGGATCAAGGAGAACGGCCTGCTGATGCGCTCGATCTTCATCGTCGGCAAGGACAAAAAACTGACTTATGTCGAGATGGTGCCGGACATCAGCCACGAGCCGAAGTACGATGACGTGATCAAGGCTGCCCAAGCGGCTGCGGCAGGCTAGGGACCGGCTAACCTGGGCCGAATGGGCGGTCGATGCCTCCCACGGTTTTTATCCTCGACTTCGGCGCGCAGTACAGTCAACTGATTGCGCGCCGAACGCGTGAGTTGGGTGCCTATTGCGAGATCGTGCCGTACGACGTCGCCTGGTCCGCGCTTGCATCGCGTAATCCCGCCGCGATCATTCTCTCGGGCGGACCCGAGAGCACGCTCGTACCCGACGCGCCCGATCTCGATCCACAGGTCCTGCGCAGCGGGCTGCCGCTGCTGGGCATTTGCTATGGTATGCAGCTCGTCGCACGGCATCTCGGAGCAAAGTTGGTCAAACTCGATCACGCCGAATACGGGCCGGCGACGCTGACGACCGAGCATCGCGAATCGCCGTTTTGGCACGATGTTCCCGAGCAATCGCGGGTGTGGATGTCGCACGGCGACTCGGTCGTCGAACTTCCCGACGGGTTCGAAGCGCTCGGCTCGACGCCGCGCTGCAACGTTGCCGCGATCGGTGACGCGCAGCGCAAGATCTACGGCGTGCAGTTTCATCCCGAGGTCGTGCACACCCAAGCCGGGACCACGATCCTTGCCAACTTTCTGTACCGGGTCGCCGGTTTGTCAAACGATTGGAAGATGGAGTCGTTCGTCGACCGCGCAATCGCCGACATTCGCGAACAGGTCGGCCAGGACAAGGTGATCTGCGCGCTTTCCGGCGGGGTGGACTCCGCCGTGGCCGCAACGCTCGTCTCGCGCGCGATCGGCGAACAGCTCACCTGCGTCTTCGTCGATCATGGCCTGTTACGCAAAGGCGAGGCTGAGGCGGTACTCACCGCGTTCCGCGACGTGATGCACCTCAAGGTGATCGCCGTCGATGCGCGCGAGCGCTTCCTAAGCAAACTTGCCGGCGTCGAAGATCCCGAACGCAAGCGCATCATCATCGGTCACGAGTTCATCGCTGTCTTTGAAGAAGAAGCTAAGAAACTTCCGGGCGTCAAATATCTCGTGCAAGGCACGCTCTACCCCGACGTCATCGAGTCGAAGACGCCGGGTAGTAAAGCCGGCCATAAAATCAAGTCGCATCACAACGTCGGCGGGTTACCCGAAGAGATGGACTTTGCGTTGATTGAGCCGCTGCGCGCGCTGTTCAAAGACGAGGTGCGTGCGCTTGGACGCGTCCTCGGTTTGCCCGAGCACATCGTGCAGCGACAACCCTTTCCCGGCCCGGGTCTTGCGGTGCGGATCATCGGCGACATCACGCCCGAGCGCTTGGACATCGTGCGCGACGCAGATGCGATCGTGCGCGAAGAGATCGATACGGCTAAGGGGCTCGACCCGCATCCCTGGCAATACTTCGCAGTGCTCACGCCGGTTCGCAGTGTCGGCGTGATGGGTGACGGCCGCACCTACGCGAATCTCGTCGCGGTGCGAGCGATCACAAGCGAAGATGGCATGACCGCCGACTGGGCGCGCTTGCCGCACGAGTTGCTCGAGCGCATCTCGACGCGGATCGTTAACGAGGTGCAGGGCGTCAATCGCGTCGCCTACGACATTACCTCGAAACCACCGGCGACGGTCGAGTGGGAGTGAATATGGCGCGCGCAGGTGAAGCCCGGGCACTTCGGAAGTCGTATGGGTGTCATGATTAAGCCAGATCTTATTTCGGAAGACCGCGAGGGCTCTAGGCTCTTGATCGTGGAGGTGAAGAGATCGATCGCGGAGCGCGATCAAGATTTCTTTATGGAACAACTACGTTCGTATGCCGCGAGTCTTGGAAAGCCGAAGACAGTCTATTATGTCCTAGTCGATAGCGATTGGATTCGCTTTTACGAGGAAGATTCGCCAAAGCCGCGCTTCTTAAGAGAGTTCCGTACTCGGGAGATTCTGCGACCGTATATTGGTGCGGATTACGAGGGGGTCATGAGTGAATTCCTCATTGCTGGAATGACCATGGCGTGGCTTCGTGACCTTGCAGTCCATTGGAAGGAGAGCAATCCTCCGGGGAGTAGCGAGCTTGAGGACGACATCGTAGACCTTCTGAACAAAGCCGGCGTACGTGTGGAATCCGTGCCTTGAGCCGGATCTATGTAGAGACAAATTTCCTTATGAGCGTCTGTACTGGTCGAACTCCACAAGTGAGTGAGTTGCTTCGCCTAGGAAATGAAGTCGGCATCGCTATCCCAGTGGTCTGTTTCATGGAGGCGCACAAAGCGTTCAACGCGATGAAGGCTGCTAAATACGACCTCAAGCAGCCGTTCAAGGGGGAGACTGCGGATGTTGGTCGCGATCGTAGCCACCACGCGCAGGAGTATGCTCGGGCATTGGCCGCGGCTGATGCAGCGCTCGTAGGTTACTTGGCCGAGTCGGAGCAACGTTTGGTCGATGTCGTTCGCGAAACGGCTGCACGAGCTCAACTGATTGGGTCATCGCCAAGCATCTTGGATCGTAGCCAGCTCAGCTATCTTTCTGATCCGACGGACGACATGATCGCGGGTTCAGTCATCGATGACGCACAGCGGAACCCGGTAGCCAGAATGGCATTTTTCTCGGAGGACGGGGATTTCGTACAACCGTCTTTAGTGGATGCTATGAGATCTGCAGGAGTAGAGTCGTTTAGCGAAATCGCTCCTTGCCTGGCTTGGTGTCGCGCATAGAATGCGCATTCTCGTCGTAGGCAATGGCGCGCGCGAGGATGCGCTGTCGTGGCGGCTTGCGCAGTCGGCATCGTGCAGCGCGCTCTTTGCCGCGCCCGGCAATGCCGGCACTGCCTCGCGCGGGGTCAATTGGGAGATCGCCGCAACCGACGGCAAAACGATCGTCGACCGCGTGCTCGCTGAGAAGATCGATCTGGTTGTGCTCGGCCCCGAATCGGCAATTGCTGCCGGCGTCGGCGATCGCTTACGTGACGCCGGCGTGCCGGTGTTCGGGCCCAGTCGCTCCAGCGGACGGCTCGAATCGAGTAAGACCTTTGCCAAGCGCTTCATGCAGCGCCACGGTATACCGACAGCGCGCGCCGACATCGTGCACTCGCTGCAGGGCGCGACCGCCGCTCTCGACGGCTGGAGCGGCGGGGTGGTGGTTAAGGCGGACGGTCTGGCTTCGGGCAAAGGCGTCGTGGTATGCGATAGCGCTGACGAAGCGCGCGCGGTGCTCGCCGATTGGTACGGCAAAAACAAGATTCCCGGCGGCGGGAGCGACGTGCTGCTCGAGGAGCGGCTCGAAGGGCGCGAGGTGAGCGTCTTTGCGCTGGCCGACGGTCGCGCGATGGTGCCGCTTGCCGCGGCCTGTGACTACAAGCGCGCGGGCGACGGCGACACCGGACCGAACACCGGCGGGATGGGTGCCTATTCGCCGCCGGAGGGATTTCCCGACGGGCTCTTCGACGCGGTGCGCGAGCGCATACTCGCGCCGGTACTGCGCGGATTGCTGGCCGAAGGCGAGCAGTATATCGGCGTACTCTACTGCGGCTTGATGTGGACGAGCGACGGACCGATGGTGATCGAGTTCAACGCGCGCTTCGGCGATCCCGAGACGCAGGTGCTGATGCCGCGCGTCAGCGGCGACTTCGCCGAGTTGCTCAAATCGTGCGCCGACGGCGCGATGGATTTGAGCGCGGCGTCGCTGAGCGAGCGGCATTGTGTGGGCGTCGTGCTCGCGACCAGCGACTATCCGCGTTCGAGCACGCCGCTGCAAGGGCTCAATCCCGACGTTGCGCTGGGCGAGGGCGTGCAGGTGTTTTGGGGTCAGAGTTCGCTCGAAGATGGGCGCGTGCGTAGCGGCGGTGGCCGCGTGCTAACGGTGAGTGCGGTCGGTGACGATCTTGTGTCCGCGCGCTCGCGCGCGTACGATGGCGTGCGCGCGCTGGCCGATCGCATCGGAACGCGCGACCTGACCTACCGCACGGATATCGCGAAGGTGTAATGACCGGCGTCGTCGCGCGCGATCTGCTGCTCGCGCTGCAGGGGCTGACCGTGACCATCCTCGCGCTGCAGGATTGGCTGCCGCTCGGGCGTTTCAACCGGATAAGAACGTTGCGCGCCGAACGCACGCTGACCCAGCTCGTCACCGTGACCGCGCTACAAACGCTGCCTTTTGTGTTTGGCCTGGTGTGCAGTTCGTTCTACCGTTACACGCCCTATCCGGGTTGGCTGTACGGCTGGCTCTGGATCAGCTACGGCGCGTTCTTTCTCGGACAAGTGCAGGCGTGGTGGATTCCGTATCTGCTTCCTTCGCAACGCGGACGCCGCAAGAGCATCACGCCGAACACGATGCACTTGGTTCTGCACCTTACGACGATTGCGACGCTGGTGTTGCTGGCGTTTGCGCGCTAGATCGCCGGCTGGTTCTGCGCTGCCGGGATATTTTTGCCCGCATCCCGATGCTACCTTTGCATTGTGGTTCGGATTGTCGGGCTTTGCGGTAGCCTTCGCGAAGGCAGCTACACGAAGATGGCGCTCGATGCCGCGCTCGCCGGCGCGGCGGCTAATCGTGCGATGGTTGAGGTCGTGAACTTACGCGACTACGATCTACCGTTCTGCTCGGGCGAAGATGAATACCGGGAGTCGCCCGGCGTCGCGCGTCTGCGAAACATCGTGGCCGAGGCAAACGGCATCATTTTAGCAACGCCGAATTATCACGGGACCCTTAGCGGTATATTGAAGAATGCGCTCGACTTGATGAGCATGCACGAGTTCGAGGGCAAAATCGTGGGCCTTGTCGGTGTTTCCGGCGGCCGGATGGGTGGAGCGAATACGCTCAACGCGTTGCGTGCCATCGGTCGCGCGTTACACGCGTGGGTTATTCCCTCGGAAGCGTGGGTGTACGATGCGTCCTCTGCGTTCACCGCGCAGGGAGGCCTCAAGGACGCCGCGACGGAGCAACGCTTAAAAGAGGTCGGCCGCAAAGTGGCGCGGCTGACGAGCATGCTGGCATCGAAGGAAGCGCGCGAACTCCTTGCGCTATGGGAAGAGGCAGAGGAATGACGGCGATCAATGAAACCGGGCCGTGGGATCCCGCGTGGACCGATGCCGTTATGGCGTGTGGCGCGGCGGTCTACGCCGGAGGCGTCCAATCGTTTAATATGGGGATCCGGATCCTCGACGAGGAACTCGCGCGAGCAAACGGCTAGGGCGCATCTTGCCGTGCAATGTCGCGTAGGCGAGCAATATTGCCGCCGCGATGACGCAGGTGACAATCGCGGGTACGCCCGCCTCGGGTCCGAAAGTGCTACCGGTTAGCCATTGTGCTCCGCTCACGTGTCCGGCGAGAACGCTTCCGACGAGGTGACCGCCGGACACTTGCGTACCGTAGACCGGACCTTCGAAAAAGTTCCAGCCGAAGTGCAAGCCGATCGGAAACCACAACGTTCGCGTGACGATGTACGCGGCGGCAAGCAGCACGCCGGCCTCGAGCGCAATGGCCACGGTAGAAATCCAGGTTGCGCCATGATTGGCAGCGTGCGCCGCACCGAAAAGCACGGCTGAAACAATGATGCCGACCCAGGATCCCGCCGATTCCTCAACCAGCCGAAACAGCACGCCGCGAAAGAGCATTTCCTCGAGCGCAGCGCCCGGGAGCAGCAGCAACACGGCTACGGCGAGATCGGGCGTTAGCGTGACGGCCGTCACCCGGTAGTGCCCGCTCAATGCGAGTTCGAGCACGACGATGCTAAAGAGGGCCGCGCCCACGACCAGCCCGAGCACGAGATCGCGAACGGCGTGCTGCGGTGCGAAGCCGATTTGCGCGAGCCCACGCCCCGTGGTGAGACGTTCGATCAGCGCGATGCTGAGCAGCAGCGCGGTGGCAAGAAACCACGCGATCGCCACGCTGATCCAGATCGAATGATGTCCGCGTGACGCCAGCACCGCGAGCGTGAACGGGATCGCAAACACGATCGCGATCAACACGATTCGCACCAACGGGTGCCGGAGAATCGATCTCATCCCCTCCTGTACGATCGGGGGGAAGCCGATGTTTCGCCCCTTCGACTACGCTCAGGGTGACAAGAGCGAGAGTTGCACGGCGGCTTCGCTGCGGATGCGATCGACGCTGCGCGCGGGATGGTGCTCGAGCGCAGCGCTAACCTGGGTATCGATGCGGTCGGCGATCGCGCGCGGCGCGTACGTGCCACGATACTCTTGCGCATATTGCGCGATCAGTTCGGGCTTGTATTCGCGCAAATAGCCAAAGAACGAATCGCGCGTGATGTCGTGGAGATACAGCGTGTTGTGCCAGACCTTGGCGGCGCCGGCATCCCGCGCTGCGCGTACCACCGCATCGATCGATTCAGGTGCGTCGGTGATATGCGGCAACACCGGCGCGAGGGCCACGTTCACGTGGATGCCTGCGTCGGCCAGCATCCGCACCGCACGTAAGCGCTGCCGCGGCGGCGCGACGGTCGGCTCGATCTCGCGTGCCAGCTGCTCGTCGAGCGTGGAAATACTGATCGAGACGTGCGTGCTCGCGACCCGCGCCAGCGCCTGCAGAACGTCGATGTCGCGGACGATCAGCGGCGAGCGGGTAATGAGATTCGCGGGCGATTGATAGTCGCGCATCGCCTCGAGGATCCCGCGCGTGATGCTGTAGCGGCCTTCGAGCGGCTGGTATGGGTCGGTCACCGTCCCGATCGCGACCGGCTCGCGCTTCCAGCTCCGCTTGGCCAGCTCGCTGCGGACAACCGCGGGCGCGTTGACTTTGACGTAGAGCTTGGAGCCCCAACCCTTGACCCCGTCCTCCTCCAAGTAGGTGTGGGTCCGGCGGGCGTAGCAGAAGCGGCACTGGTGGTAGCAGCCCCGGTACGGGTTGATCGACCACTTGAACGGCATGCCGCTCACCGCATTGATGATGCTCTTGGCGTGCTGCTCGACTACCTCGACTCCGCGCATGTTCCCGCCAGTATAATACGAACATACGTTCGTATCAAGGGGCCTTCGAGGCTCGCCCTTCGACTGGCTCAGGGCTCACACCTCAGGGTGACGGAGGCGGGAACCTGTAACTCCCCAGGCAGAGAGGGGTTATCAAAGAGAGCCATGGCTTATCAAATGCAGCCCAATCAGTATGGGCGTAGTCTCACCACCCAGTCGACCCAGTCGTTGCTCGGCCAGGTCCTTGGGATTACCGCGCTCGGCATGTGCATCACCGCGCTCGCCGTCTATCTCTTTCCGAATGCCCCCTTTAGCTGGGTGGCGATCATCGGGTCGTTTGCGCTCATCATCGCGATGAACTTCACGCGCGCTAATCCCGCGCTCTCACTCGTGCTCTTCTACGCGTTCACGTTTCTCGAAGGCATATTCATCGCGCCGATCGTGACGTATTACGCGCACACCGCCGGAAGTATGGTGGTGTTTAACGCTGCATTGACGACGGGCTTGGGCATGTTTGCGCTCGGAGCGATCGTCTACGCAACGGGCCTCGATCTGCGGCGATTCTCCGGCATCTTTTTCGGCGCATTGCTCGTGCTGGTCGTGATCGGCGTCATCTCGATCTTCGTCCACTTCCTACCGCCGACGATCTACTCGTGGGGGATCTTGGTTATCTTCAGCGGCCTCGTGCTCATCGATTTTGCCCGAATCCGGGCTGGTGGGGATGGTCTGAGCGCCGTGCAGATCGCGACGTCGATCTACCTCGACGCGATCAATATCTTCCTCGCATTGCTGCAAATTTTCGGCGGCCGAAGCAGCAGTAGAGATTAAGCACAGACGGGACCGCTCGCTGCCTGCTAGAATAGCGTAAGGCAGCAATGTGCGGGATTACGGGAATTTTGACGCCGGGGCGTGACGCGGCACGTCTGGCGTATTTTGGGCTTTATGCCCTCCAACACCGGGGACAGGAGTCCGCGGGCATTGCTGCAGCCGACGGCGGGACGATCCGTTCGCACAAAGACATGGGCCTGATCGGCGCGATCTTCGACGAAGAGTCGCTGGCCGAGCTTTCCGGCCACATCGCCATCGGCCACACCCGCTACTCGACCACCGGCTCCTCGATCGTGGTCAACGCGCAGCCGCTGCTCGAATCGACCGAGATCGGCGACTTTGCCTTCGCCCACAACGGCAATCTCACCAATACCGACGATCTGCGCGAATCGCTCTCGCCCAGCACCACGCTGCAAGCGACCTCCGATTCCGAGGTCATGGCCAAGACGATCGTCGAGGCGCCGGGCACGATGCTCGATCGCATCAAGCACGTGCTCAAAGTTGCGCGCGGCGCATACTCGATCGTGCTCTGCACCAAGGACGAACTCTACGCGTTCCGCGATCCGTGGGGCGTGCGTCCGCTCTGCTTGGGCCAATTCGAAGACGGCGGCTACGCGGTCGCGTCGGAATCGTGCGCGCTGCCGACGATCGGCGCCAAGTATTTGCGCGAGATCGATCCGGGTGAAGTGGTGCGCATCACGCAGACCGGCATCGAATCGACGATCGTGGTGAACGAGCGCGCCCATCCTGCGCTGTGCATGTTCGAATACATCTATTTCGCGCGACCCGATTCGATGCTCAACGGCCGCCAGATTTACATGGCACGCTACGCCATGGGCCGCGCGCTCGCCAAAGAACATCCGGTCGAGGCCGACGTGGTGATGGCGATTCCCGACTCGGCGGTGCCGGGCGGCATCGGCTATGCCGACGAAAGCGGGTTCCCGTACATCGAAGGCCTCATCAAGAATCGCTACATCGGGCGCACGTTTATCAGCCCCGATCAGGGCTTGCGTTCGCGCGGCGTCCAGTTGAAGTTCAATCCGGTCGTCGAGAATCTGCGCGGCCAACGCGTGGTCGTCGTCGACGATTCGATTGTGCGCGGCACGACGACCCCGCGCATCGTCAAGTTGCTGCGCGACGCCGGCGCAAAAGAAGTGCACCTGCGCATCACTTCGCCGCCGATCAAGCATCCGTGTTACCTTGGCGTCGACATGGCGACGTATGACGAATTGATCGCTGCGAATTTCACGACCGAACAGATCAGAGAAAAAGCCGATGCGGACTCGCTCGGCTACCTTTCACTCGATGGCTTGGTCGCTGCGACGGGACGCAAACGCGAGGAGATGTGCCTGGGCTGTTTGACCGGCGAATATCCCAACGTGCCGGCCGCGCACGCGGCACGCGCGATGGTCGGTTAGCCCCGCCGAGTGATCGAGTACGTCCTCAAAGACGGCCGTTCCCAATTACGCGTCGGACGCGTAACGATATCGCAGACAACCTTTTTGCTGGTGACCGCGGTCATCGTTGGCCTCGGCGGCGGCTTCGGTGCCGTCGGGTTTCGCGAGCTGATCAGCCTCGAGAACGCGCTCGCGTTCGACGTCATCGGCGCGGGTCTCGGTCACGTGATCGGCGTCTTTGCCATCGTGGTGCAGCTCGCGCTCGGCGGCATCATCGCGGCCTGGATCGCGTCGACCTTCGCGCCCGAAGCCAAGGGCCACGGCGTGCCCGAGGTGATGGAAGCGGTGGCGCTGCGCGGCGGGAAGATGCGTCCGCGCGTGATCGCGATCAAAGCGCTGGCATCCGCGACCTCGATCGGTTTCGGCGGCAGCTGCGGGCGCGAAGGTCCGATCGTGCAGATCGGTTCGACGATTGGCTCGGTGCTCGGACAACTGGTGCGCGCGCCGGCACCGATCGTGCGTACGCTGGTCGCGTGCGGGGCTGCGGCCGGTATTTCGGCAACGTTCAACGCGCCGATCGGCGGCGTGTTCTTTGCAGCGGAAGTCATTCTCGGCGAATTCGCGCCGCGATCGTTTGCGGCAATCGTCGTGTCGTCGGTGCTCGCGGCGGTGATCGGTCGCGCGTACTTCGGCGATCACGCGTCGTTCTCGGCCGCCGGATTCGAACTCGTCTCGCCGTACGAGCTGATTTTTTATGCTGTCCTTGGCGTGATTGCCGCAGTGTGGGCTACCGGATTCGTGCGCATGCTGTACTTCTTTGAAGATCGTTTCGAGGCGTTCAAAATTCCCGCGTGGGTCAAAGGCGGCATCGGCTTCGCGCTGGTCGGCGTGATCGGAATCTGGGTTCCGCAAGTCTTCGGCGTCGGGTACGTCTCGATGCAGCAGGTGCTCGATCAGCACGTCGGCGCGGATCGTGCGCTCTTACTGGCATTTGCAAAACCGCTCGCAACGTCGCTCACGCTGGGTTCGGGCGGCTCGGGCGGGGTCTTCGCGCCATCGCTCTTTACCGGCGCGTTTCTCGGCGACGCATTCGGTCGCGTCGTGCACCAGCTCTTTCCACTCTGGACCGCGCCCGGTGCGGCCTACGGTCTCGTCGGCATGGCCGCGCTCTTTGCCGCGGCGGCGGAAGCGCCGATGACCGCGATCCTGATCGTCTTCGAGATGTCCAACGACTACCGGATCATTCTACCGCTGATGGTGTGCGTAGTGATCTCGACCGTATTGGGACGGCGCATGCTCGGCTCGACGGTCTACGAAATGAAGTTGATTCGCCGCGGCATCGATTGGCAGCGCTTGCGCCGCCCGCGATTCCTCAGCCGCGTGAACATCGGCACGATCGGACGTTCGCCACCGCTCGTCGCACAGTTGAACGACGAGATCAGCAGCATTGCGTTGCAGGATGGCGAGTCGGGCGAGTTGGCGGTGCCGGTCTGCAGCGGAAAGCGTTTTGTCGGCATCGTCACGTCGGCCGATTTGGCGCGCGCCCTCGCCGAGGGGCGCGGATCGAATCGGGTCTCGAGCATCTTGCAAACGATGTCCCACGTGCTGCATGGCGACGATACCGTCGAGCGCGCGGCGACGCTGATGGCCGATGCGCCGGTGCCGCTGTTACCGGTGCTCGACAGCGAGGAGCATTTGCTGGGCATCGTGACGCGTCGCGACGTGCTGCAGGCCTATCGCAGTCTGGTCGACGTGTAGCTAGGCTCGCTTTAGTGGCGGGTGCGTTCGATCACGTCGTGAATCGCATCGATCACGAGTTGCGGTTGATCGAGTTCGATGTAGTGCCCGCTGTGGTAGGCAAAGATCTGCCTTGAGTCGGACGAAAGTGCGAGCCAGTGCGCTTGTGCAAGCGCTTCCTGGTGCTCGAAGAGCAGGTGCTTCCGGTGCAAGGCCGGCGGCGTCTTGGCGGTATCGTAGAAGTGATTCTGCGCGGTGAGCACGCGCACGGGTCGCGAGCCAAGACTCGTCCAATGCGCGATGAGGTACGTTTCGTCCCACGGCATCTCGGCCATCTCCGACATCACTTCGTCGTAAAGCGCGAGCTTAGTGCGCGCAATGCTCAAAATCGTGACGTTCAGCTGTGCCGGGAACATGCGCTCGGGAATGCCGCGAAAGAATTGCTGCGAGCAATCCCATCCGTGTTTGCCGGGCAGCTTGGGCAACGGCTTTCCCGCCGCGAGCGCGTCGCGACAGCGGCGTAACTCTGCGATGACCGCGGGCATGCTACGATCGTCTTCGAGCCGCTCGTGCGCGGGCTCGACGTCGGCGTCCTCGCCGTCGACCAGCACTAGTCCCGCGACCTCACTAGGATAGCGATCGACGAACGTGCGCATGTTGTAGCTGCCGAAGGAATGTCCGACCAAGATATACGGCCCGGGGATTCCGGCATTGTGCAAGGCGGCGTGGAGATCGTCAGCGATGCGCACGCTGGTGCGCGGCATCGGACCGGGGTCGCTGAAGCCGGCACCGGCGCGGTCGTAGGTGCAAGTGCGCGTCCAGCGCGCGACCGCGGGCTGCACGATGATCCACGCCGGCGCCCAGTCTTCCCATCCCGAATCGAAGACGACCGTGGGTGAGCCGGTGCCGGCGCAATACATATTCAAGCGGTGCGCATCGACGCGAACGAGCTGACCCGGACGAGTGTAAAACGACGCCGCAAACGCAACTACGGCGATAAGGAGCTTGGCATGAAGCATCAAGCCTTACGATAGCGCGCTAGGCGAGGCTAGGCAAGAACGTCAACGCGAGGAGGGGTTGAGCGGACACGTGCGTTCGTACAAGAGGATGCCTCGCTCGGCGCCGGTCCAGGCCGAGGATACCTGGATGATCGCCACGGCGCCAAAGCCTAACATGAGCATGGCGAAGAGCAGCGGAAGATCGAGGCGCATACTCTAAAAACGCCGCCAACGGAATACGGATGACCGGCGATGGTTGCGGCGTCCCTCGACTTCGGCGCTTCGCGCCTACGCTCGGGATGACAAGGAGGCTTACCTTTCGTAGATGGTGAGCGCGCGGTCGTCGCGCGACTCCCAGCCGGCGCGTTCGAGTTCGGGTTGATCGCTGTCCTCGAGCGGATAGCCTACGCAAAGATAGGCAATCAGTTTCCACTCGGCTGGAACGTCGAGCGCTTTCGTAACGAACTCGGGTTCGAGAATCGAGACCCAGCCCGCACCGATGCCGCGCGCGCGCGCTGCAAGCCAGAACGTGTAGACGGCGTTGGCGGCCGAATATGCCAACGTTTCCGGCATCGTTGTCTGGCCGAGACCCTTGCCTGTCGTGGTTGAGGTGTCGCAAAAGACCGCGAGGTGGATCGGCGCGTCGCGCAGGCCCGCGAGCTTAAGCGAAGTGTATTTCAGCGCCTCGTCCCCCGAATATCCCGAAAGCGCATCGGCGTTGGCGTGCTCGAAGGAAGCAACGACCGCGTCGCGCCGCGCCGGCGTATCGACGCGCACGAAACGCCACGGCTGTGAATACCCGACCGACGGCGACAGCGCGGTCTCGCGCACCAGTGCCGCAATCGCGTCGTTCGAGACGGGATCGGTGCGGAAGTGCCGCACGTCGCGACGCCAGCGGAAGAGGTCGTGCAGCCGAGCGCGAAACGCGTCGTCGAACTGCGGGCCGTTCACGTTTTCGGGAAGTCGCCTTCCTTGACCGCGGTTGCGTACTCGCGCAGCGCGTTGGTCGTGGCGATGCCGATCTCGGCAAAGCGTTTGACGAACGGTGGCGAGTGCGGATACATGCCGAGCGCATCGTGCAGCACGAGTACTTGCGAATCGCAGTGCGGACCCGAGCCGATGCCGACGGTCAGAATCGAAAGCTTTTGCGTGAGCTCGCGCGCGATCTCGAAGTCGACCACCTCGAGCACGATTGCGTACGCGCCGGCATCTTCGACCGCCAGTGCATCTTCGAGCAACCGATCGCGATGCGTACGCATCCGATAGCCGGGACCAAGGCCGGCGGTTTGCGGCGTGATGCCGATGTGGCCGACCACCGGAATACCGGCGCGCGCAATCGCGCGCACGCGTGCGGCTTCGTTGCTGCCGCCTTCGAGTT
This sequence comes from Vulcanimicrobiota bacterium, assembly GCA_963837195.1. GTDB lineage: Bacteria > Vulcanimicrobiota > Vulcanimicrobiia > Vulcanimicrobiales > Vulcanimicrobiaceae > Aquilonibacter. The sequence goes on along the minus strand of CAWIMO010000006.1, from coordinate 579,894 downwards.
TGACCGACGTCGCGCCGCCTTCTTTGACGAGACGGATTGCATTACGTAACGCTTCTTCGTCGCTCACTTGATACGAGCCGAAGGGCATGTCGGCGATGATGTGCGCGCGTGACGTGCCGCGCACGGCGGCCGCGGTGTGATGCACCATGTCGTCCATCGTTACCGGCGTGGTTTCGTCGAAGCCCAGCACGACGTTGCCGAGACTGTCGCCGACGAGGATCCAATCGATGCCGGCCTCTTCGGCGAAGCGGGCAAAGGGCGCATCGTACGCGGTGATCATTGGGACGGGAGCGGAGCCTTTGCGACGCTTGATCGCACCGGCGGTGATGCGCCGAAGTGCCGGACCTTTGACCGGCTCGTAGGGGCGCGCGTCGTCTTTGAGTTGGCGGGTCTGTGCCATAGCCAAACGTGCTTCTGCGAGGGTCCTCTAGGGGCCCCTTGTCGCCGCCTTCCGGGGTGGGATAGGATGGCGAGAAGGAGACCGCGTTGAGCGCACAACCCGATCAATTCCTGGCTAAGTTCGACGCGAGCTATGACCGAGTCGGACGGAAGCTCGATTTCTTTCTGAAGACGGTCATTTGGTGCATCGTCGGGCAGACGGTCATAATTCTATGCGCGCTCGCGGCCTTCGCGTCCGCGCTGCACAGATAAGCGACGGTCCCTCGACTACGCTTCGCTACGCTCGGGATGACAAGGTGTCGTCTACGTGGTCGAAGTGGCGCAGTGCGGGGAAGATTCCCACCCAGAGCGCGACCACCACGATCGTGGCGCAGCCGCCGAGCACGACCGACGCGACCGGCCCAAGCCACTGTGCGACGACGCCGGATTCAAACGTGCCGAGTTGGTTCGATGCGCCGATAAAGATGTTTTCGAAGGCGCTGACGCGGCCGCGCATCAGTTCGGGGACACCGAGCTGGGTAAGCGCGTTGCGAATCACCACGCTGACCATATCGAAGCCGCCGGTTCCCGCGAGTGCGACGAGCGAGAGCGGCATGTTATGCGAGAGTCCGAAGACGATCGTCGCAACGCCAAATCCCGCGATGCACCAGAAGAGCCAACGACCGCCGTTGCGCGCGATGGGATGACGAATCAGCCAGAGGCCGACGAGGGCCGCGCCGACCGCAGGCGCAGCGCGCAGCATGCCGTAGCCGGTTGCGCCGACGTGGAGGATCTGCGTCGCATAGATCGGGAGGAGCGCGGTTGCGCCGCCGAAGAGCACGGCAAAGAGATCGAGTGAGATCGCGCCGAGAATGATCTTGCGATCGACGATGAAGCGAAACCCGCCGAGCGCCGATTGCCACAGCGACTCTTCATGCGCTCGCGTCGGCCCGCGCGGATCGAGAAAGAAGAAGGCCACGATGGCAACGAGTTGCAGCAAGGCCGCTACCACAAATGCGGACGCGGCCGAGAACGCGATCAGTATGCCCGCGACCGCGGGCCCCGCGATCGTGCCGAATTGCGAGACCGACGAGATCAAGGCGGTGGCGCGCATGTAGCGCTCGCCGCTCACCAGCGACGGCAGCATCGCACGGGTTGCGGGAACTCCGAGCGCGTCGGCCGTTGAATACAAGAGGAGCGCGCCAAAATAGGCGGCGATCGATTGTGAGTGCTGCACTGCGAGCAGGATGAAAAGCAGCGAGCCGATCAATGCGCCGATGCCGGTGACGATGACGACCGCGCGCCGGTCGAGGCGATCGGCCATTAAGCCGGCCGGCACCGCCAGCAGCAATTGCGGAAGAAAAGCGACCAGGCCCACGAGTCCAAGATCGAGGGCCTGATGACGGATCGCGTAAATTTGCCACGCGATCGCCGTGTTGGCAATACCTTCGGCAAACCACCCGCTCTGACGAGCGAGAAAGTACGCGCGGAACGCTACGCCGATACTTTTTGCTTTCCGTTTGCGTGGACGACGGGTGCGCCGGCGAGCGTCTCGACGAACGACACGAACGCGCGCACCGGTGTGCCGGTTGGGCCTTTCGCCTGCCAGGCCGACTCGTTGTCTAAATACGCGGTGCCGGCAATATCAAGATGGACCCACGGCGTGTCATCGACGAACGCTTTGAGAAACGCCGCCGCGGTGAGCGTGCCGGCCGGTCGTCCGCCGGTGTTTTTCAGATCGGCGATGTCGCTCTTCATGGCGCTGGCGTATTCGTCGTAGAGCGGCATGTGCCAATAACGCTCGCCGGTCCGTTTCGCCGCCGCGAGAAATTCATTGGTGAATGCATCATCGCTGCCGACCGCGGCGCTGGCCGCGTGACCGAGCGCGATCACGCACGCGCCGGTCAAGGTCGCCGCGTCGACGATCTTGGTTGCGCCGACTTTATTCGCGTAGACCAGCGCGTCGGCGAGAATGAGACGGCCCTCGGCATCGGTGTTGATCACCTCGATCGTCTTGCCGTTCATCGCCTTGACGATGTCGCCGGGTTTGGTGGCTTTGCCGCCGGGCATATTTTCGGTAGCCGGTACGATCCCCACGACATTGAGTTTGGGTTTGAGTTTGCCGAGCGCGCACATCGTGGCAATGACGGCGGCGCCGCCCGACATGTCGTACTTCATCTCTTCCATCCGCTCGGGCGGCTTGAGCGAGATGCCGCCGGTATCGAACGTGATGCCTTTGCCGACCAGCGCAAGCAGTTCTTTGTTGCCGGGATCGCCGTTATAGCGCATGACGATGAACGTGGGCGGCTGCACGCTGCCTTGCGCAACCGAGAGAAACGAGCCCATGCCTTCCTTACGAATGCGCGCTTCGTCGAACACCTCGACCGAAATGCCGGCGGCCTTGCCGTACGTCACGGCTTCGTCGGCGAGCACGGTCGGCGTCATGTCGTTGCCGGGCGTGACCGCGAGGCGGCGTGCAAAATTGACGGCTTCACCGAGAATCTCGCCGCGCTCGACGCCGCGTTTGATGCCGGCCGCGTCGAAGCCGTTGGCAAGCAGCGTCACCGACTGGACCGCCATGCGTTTCTCGGGTTTCTCCTGATAGATGGTGGTCTCGAACCCGCCGCTGATCGCACCTTCGATCGTAAACGATGCGCAGGCGACTTCATTGCCTTTGGCTTCATCGGGGAGCGCAATCGCAAGCGCGTCGACGTTGCGGCGGCCGAGGTAGCGCACCGCGGCGCCGGCATAGCGCGCAAGGTGCGACGGTTCGAACTTCGCGCGTTCGCCTAAGCCGACGACGAGCACGCGATGGAACGGTGTATCGGCGGCGTGCACGAGCGCACAGTCGGCCAGCTTTCCTTTGATCTCTTCGGACGACAGAATCGCCGCGATCGCGCCGCCCACCGCCGCATCGACGGCTTTAGCGGCGCTGCTCATTTCACCGTTGGTGAAGACCGGAACGACGAGGGCGCCCGTGCGCGCGGAGACCGGCGCATCTTGCGCGATGAGAACTTGCATGGGCAACCTTTCGCTGGGGTGAAGTATGAGCGCCAGAGATGACTATCGTTTTGAGCACAATTCGGCCGCTGCTCGGTATCGGCCCTGCGCCGGAAGCCGAATGAGCGACCAAAGTCGCAGCAAAGATGCCTACGCGCAGGCGGGCGTCGATATCGCGTCCGGCAACGAGGCGGTTGCGCGGTATAAGCAGGTCCTTGGAGCGTGGCGCCACCCCGATCAGCTCGATGCGATTGGCGGCTTTGGCGGCCTTTTTCGTCTGCCCGGCGGGGGCGATCGCGCGCTGGTCGCGTCGACCGACGGCGTCGGCACGAAGATCCTTATCGCGGCGGAACTCGAGCGTTACGATAGCGTCGGCGCCGATTTAGTCAATCATTGCGTCAACGACATCCTGGTCGTCAATGCGACGCCGATGTTCTTTCTCGATTACTTTGCCACCGGAAAATTGGACCCAGCGGTTGCGGCTGCGGTGGTCGGCGGCTGCGCGCAGGCGTGCCGCGACCACAATTGCGCGCTGCTCGGCGGTGAAACGGCGGAGATGCCGGGGCTCTACGCATCGAAGCACTTCGATTTAGCCGGGACGATCGTCGGCAGCGTCGATATCGCCGACGTGCCCAACCCCGAGAGCGTCGAACCGGGCGATGCCATCGTGGGGCTGCCCGCGATCGGCCTGCACACCAACGGCTACTCGCTCGCGCGCGCGTTACTTCCGCGTGAGGAGTGGGGCGCGCTGCTCGCGCCGCATCCTTCCTATTATAGTGCGGTGCGCGCGATAGAAGCCGTCGCGCGGGTCAAGACGATGGCGCACATCACCGGCGGCGGTCTGCTCGAAAACGTTCCGCGCACGCTGCCGCCCAACGCCAAGGCGATCTTCGAGGCGGCGCGCTGGAGCGTCCCGGCGATCATGCAAGAGCTGGTGCAGCGCGGTAATCTGAGCTACGAAGAAAAGTACCGCACGCTGAACATGGGAATCGGCTACACCTTGATCGTGCCGTTGGCGGATGCAATGAAGGCTGCCGCGGCGGTGCCGGGCGCCAAAGTCGTCGGCTGGATCGAACAGCGCGACGGTGACGAACCGCAAGTTGTCATTCACGAACCTCGTTAATCTCGTCGTCGATCTCGACGAACGCTTCGCCGACGATCGCGCCGCGCGCGAACGGTTGGCGCGCGGCGGTTTTTCCGTTGAAACGAACGCAGGCGCGCGCGATCCGGTGCTGGCGTGGATCGATGCGGTCTTCGGCGGTGCGTGGAGCAGCGAGGTCGCGGTTGCGCAGTGTGCGATTGCGCTGCGCGAGGGACAACCTGCCGGCTTTGCCGCGTTCGATCCGCGGGGCTTGCGCTACGCGTGGTTACGCGGCGTTGCACGCGAGCCCGGCGTCGGGATCTTCGGACCGTTCGGTGTGGCGCCCGCCCTTCGAGGCTCGCTGACGCTCGCACCTCAGGGTGACACTCTAGGATCGCTCCTCTTACATATCGCGTTGTGCGGGTTACGTGCGCGCGGATATTCGCGCGGGCTGATCGCGGCGACGTCGGAGGAGCTGGTACCGTACTACGAACGGCATGCCGGCGCACGGGTGATCGAACGTTACGATCCGGCGCTGTTCACGCCAACACCGGTACGCACGGTGGTACTCGCGTCGGGAAGCGGGACGAACTTTCAGGCGGTCATCGATCGCGTCGGCGAGGGATTACCGCTCGAGCTGACGGCGCTGGTGAGCAATAAACCTGACGCGTTCGCGATCGAACGCGCGCGACGCGCCGGCACTCCGGCCGTCGTGCTTCCCTGGCTACGCAACGAACAATCGCGCGAGCGTTACAACGTGCAGCTCTACGAGACGGTTGCGCGATTCGAGCCCGAGCTGATCTTACTCTTGGGCTGGATGCACTTGCTCGATCCCGCCTTCGTTACGGCATTTCCCGAGATGCTCAACGTGCATCCGTCGTTCTTGCCGCTCGATCCCGCGCACGACAGCGTCGGCATGCCCGACGGCGTCACGATGCCGGCATTTCGCGGGCCGCGCGCGGTGCGCGATGCGCTCGCGCTGCATAGTTCGTGGGTCGGAGCGAGCGTGCACGAAGTCACGATCGACACGGATCGCGGGCGTGTGCTCGCTCGCAAACCATTACGCGTACTACCGGAAGAAGATGAAGACGCAGTTCTTGCGCGCTTGCATCCAATCGAGCATCAGCTGGTTGCAACTGCAATCAAGCGCTGGCTTTACGAGCGCGACTAACTGGGTAAAACGGTCGCATGAAACGAGAAATCACTGCGATCATTATGACTCTGGCCTTTGGGGCGGCATTGGCCGTGCCGGCGTTTGCGCAAAGTCAGCCTGATCCCAATGCGGACATCAACGATTCGTCGGCGATGGGGCCGAACAACCAATACGGCGATCCGATCTGCGGCGTGTGGGCGGGCGGCGTATGGCAGCCGAACGGTCACTGTCCCGACTATACGGTCGGACCGCGGCGGGCGCGCGTAGCGGGCACGATTACCGCGGTGCGCGGCCATCTCGTCACGCTGCAACTCTCGGACCGCACGCTGGTGATCAACGACCAGCCTGCGCTCAACCGTGAAACGAGCGGTCGCGTGGCGGTGGGACGTCAGATCGTTGCCTACGGGTACTGGGATCACGGGAACTTTTACGCCACGGCCATGGAATAGCAAAAAGGCCCGGCTTCGCCGGGCCTTCCTCTTTATGCAGTTGCGCTCAGATCGCGCAAAACGTGCGCGAGTTCGCCCAGCGAACTCACGTGAACGAGTCCGGGCGGGGCCAAGCGTCCTCCGCGTCCGGTGAGCACGATCCGAACGCCGGCGAGGCGCTCGCGCAGACGCAGCGCCGTCTGCATATTCTCGAATGATTCGACCCCGGCGTGTACGACGATCGCCCGCGCGCTCAAGTCGAGCGCAAGCAGCTCGATGTCGGCCGACTCGAGCTGCGTTCCGAGATAGATGCCGAAGAATCCGGCTTCAGCCGACACCAGCGCAGCCAAGAGCGGCGGAATCGCATGCGGTTCACCGGGCAACGTGACGTAAGGACCGGCGCGACAGCGTCGCCGCGGTACTTCTCGAGGAGCGTTGACGAAACGGACACGAGGGCCGACGCGAGCAGCAGTTCGCCGGTGTGACGCGCTTCGGCGTCGCGCTCGAGTTCGGTAAGGACGGCGGCAATCACGTCGTCGCCAAATTCCGTCGCGCTGCGAATTAGCGCGACCGAAAGCAGTTCCTCGCACAGCAGCGGAACGTCGTGTGCGCGAATCGCTCGCAATAGGCGTACCACGTCGGCGTCGTCGGATTCGCCGCCCGAGGCCGCGACGCGCATGATGCCCCGCAATTCAGCGGTCGAGCAATTGGCAATGCGCGAAATCGCCGTGCCGGAAGAAACGATTTCACGCAGCAACACGAGCCGCTCGACGTCGGTGGTACTGAACACCCGGTGGCCGCCGTGGGCACGCTCAGGAACGACGGCTCGATAACGCTTTTCCCATGCGCGTATCGTGTCGATCGAGAGGTTCGCCAGACGTGCCACGGTCTTGATGCTGAGGGCTGCGGTCACGGTGCACCTGCTCCGGATTCCCCGGAGGACCAGCATACCGGCCGCTTGGGCCACCGCCGCGGAGTTTGTCTAGGACGCGGTCCGGGCCAAGCCGGCGTCGCGGCGCTTGAGGACCAAGCCGAGCAGATTGGTCACGATGAACTGGATGGCGAAGTAGGCCAGCACGACGGCACTGACGATCGTGCCCTCGAAATTCTGACCGGCGATCAACAGGGCCAAGCCGAAGTTGCGCATGATCGTGGCGAGCGTGATCGTGCGCCGATATTCAGGGGTCGTGCCGCCGAAGGCCCAGCCGGTGACGGCGGACAGGATGACGATCAAGAGCACCGCCATGAGCCCGCGCGTGCCAAAGACGACGGCGAATGCGTGTCCCATCGCGGGGACGACAAAGTAGAGCACCAGCAATCCGGCGACAGCCATGAATGCCAGGGCGACCTTACGCACCATTGGGGCCGCCTGCGCCGCGCGCGCACGGATCCACAGGCCGATGCAGAGCGGCAGCAGTTGGAGCAGCACGAGATTGATGACAAACGGAGCGAACCGAATGTGGGCCTCCGCGTTTTCCGGCAAAATGAGCGGCGCAGTAATCGGCACCGTCAGAATCGAGAGCGCGGGAAGGACGACCACCAGGCCCGCTGCGAGACCGGCGCTGCCGCCTTTTTTGACGCCGGCAACCATCGGCAGGAACGGCACGCCCGGCGCAATTGCCATGAGCAAAATGCCGGTGGCGATGAAATCCTCGAGCGCCAAGAGGCGCACCACGATCACGGCGATCAGTGGAACGACGATGAAGTTGGCGATGAGAATGCGGGCCATGCGCGCGCGGCCTTCGATTGCGACAAGCAAGTCGTGGTAGTCGCATTCGAGCCCCGCGAACACCATGAAGGCGATAAGAAAGACGGCGACAGCGAGCTTTTCCATTATCGCGTCAAACTGTCGATCCGGCCGTTGATCGCGACGTAGGTACCGATCTTCGTTTGCACGGTGAGCATAATGCCGCGCGGGGGAAGCTGCGTCGACGACCGCGGGAGCGTCTGGATCTCGTTGGTCGGATTGATGTAGACGGTGCCGTTGGCGATGTCGAGTGTGCGCGTGGTGCCGCCGCGTTGCAGACTGATGCGCAGCGGCGTGCAGTGCTCGAACATACCGACGTAAGCGCACGCGGATTGATTGATCACAAAGGTCGTCTGGCCGTCGGCGCTGGTGACGCGCAGCGTGTGGTGGACGACGTCGATCGTGACATTGTGGTAGACGCGCACGCTGCCGTCGCTCGCATGGACGCGCGCTGTGCCCTTGGCAAGGCACGGGGCGGCGAGCGCGATGCAAAGCGCAAGCGTGACCATTGCGGCAAGCAATTTCATATACGCTCACGATAGCGCAAACCGCGCGGAAGGCAGGGGACTGGTCCTGGACAGCCGGGAACGAACGCGCATGCAACGACTGCGATTCGCGCCGCTGGCGCTTGCCGCGGCGGCGATGCTGCTGCCGATCGGCTCGGTGTCGGGTGCTCCCGCGGCGCTCGGCCTTCACGCGAGACCCTGTACCGAAGGGAAAGCCCGCGTGCCGTCGCTGTGCGGGACGTATGGCGTCTACGAAAATCGCGCGACGCAGCGCGGACGTATCATAGCGATCACGTTCGTCGTGCTCAAAGCGAAGCAGCCGTCGAATCGCGCGATCGTCATCGTCGCCGGCGGCCCGGGCGAGAGCGCGGTACCGTACGCGCCGTTCATCGCGGACGGACGCTTCGAGAAAGCGGTCGCGCAACTGCGCGACCGTTACAACGTCATGTTTATGGACGATCGCGGGATGGGCGACTCGAACGGCTTGCCATGCGACATTGCGCCGCAGTCGGATCCCGCCGCGTACTTCCTCAAGCTCTTCCCGCACGACGTCGTGATCGGATGTCGCGCGAAGGACGCAGCGCTTGGCAATCTCGCCGACTACAACACCAACTATGCCGTCGATGATCTGGACGACCTTCGCGCGGCGCTCGGCTATCCAAAACTGGTGCTCGACGGCGGCTCGTACGGTACGTTCTTTTCCCTCATTTATATGCGGCGTCATCCGCAAAGCGTGGAGAGCGCCGTGCTCAACGGCGTGGCACCCCCGGGATTCCAGCCGTTGCCTGGCGAGCCGATGGGCGCGCAGCGCGCCCTCGACGATCTTATTGTGAAGTGCAAGCAGGATGCGGCGTGCAACACGCATTTCCCGAATTTCGCCGCGGAGTTCGCCGCGCTCGTGCAGCGTCTCGGCAAGGCGCCGATTCCGGTCACGCTGGTGCTCAAAAAGGGCGTGAAGCCGATCACCGTGCAGCTCTCGAAGGAAGTGTTTGTCGATCATTTGCGGCAGACGCTCTACGACCCGGGAGCTGCGGCCTTCGTTCCGTTTGCCATCGATCGCGCCGCGCACGGCGACACGGCGCCGCTTGCCACGCTGATCAACGTCGTCGCCGTGGACCTCAACGAGGATCTCACCAACGGCGCGTGGTTCTCGTACGCGTGCGCGGAGTTCGTCCCATTCCTCGATCAGCGCGCGGTCGACTACGCAGCGCAACACTCGTTTACCGGAAGCCTGCGTATCGCGGCGCAGCGAGCCGCGTGTACGCTTTGGAATGTGCCGGCGATGCCGGCCAGCTTCAATGATCCGGTGCGCAGTGATGCGCCGGTGCTGATGCTCTCGGGCTCCGACGACCCAGCCACGCCGCCGAAGTATGGGGCAGCGGCGGCGACGTACTTACCGAATGCCAGGATCGCGCTCGTGCAGGGCGCAGGGCATGCCGCCGAGACACCGTGCACCGACGCCCTCATGCTGCAATTCGTGCGCGCGCAATCGGCCAAGGGGCTCAACGTCAACGGTTGTTCGTCGGCGTTTACGGTGCCGAAGTTCATCGTGGACGCAAAGGGCTTCGCGGACCTCACCAACTAGTGTCACGACCGATTCAGCCCCAGTCCTTCGCAGCGGTCATGGGGATCGCGGGGCTCGGCTTGGCGTGGCGCGCGGTGGGCAAAGCCGGGCACGCTTCGCCGGCCATCGGCTGGTCCCGCGTTTATGGTGCCCGCGTTCAGCGCGCTTTTTTTCGCCAGCCTTTCGGTGCGACTGTGGCGAATGGGGTGGGGCGAGCCGTTTAACTCCGGAATGTGGGCATGGACATTTGCCGCGGCATCGCTCGCCAGTGCCTTCGACGCCGCGGCTAATCCGTCGCCGTTTTACGCGACGCTTGCCGTGATAACGCTTGCTGCTAGTTCTGGTCGAAGAAGCCGGGTTTGCTTTGTCCGACTTCGATAATGTAACCGTCGGGATCGCGGATGTAGCAGCGCGTTTCGCCGTATTTGTCTTTGGGTTCGGTGAGAAACGTTGCGCCGCGGCTTTTCCACAGTTCGTAGCAGGCGTGAATGTCCGCGACGCGCAGGTTCATGAAGCTGCTGATCATATCCGGATCGGGCGTACGCAGCGTCACGCTCGGTTTATCGGGTGTCGGACCGCCGCCCGGATTGAAGATGAGCCAGGTGTTCCCGATTTGGACGTAGGCGGGGTCGTCGGGCCCTTGTAGGCTTTTGCGCAAAACTTTGCCGCCGAAGACGGTTTGGTAGAACTGAACCGCGCGCTGAACGTCGGCGACGGTGAGGAACAGCGCAACGGTGAAGCCCTCCTGCGGCGGCATCACAAAGTTCGTATGCTCGACTTGTACTTCGTTCATCGATAACTCCGATCGCGGTCGTTGCCTCGCGAGCGTAGCATAAAGGTCAAAGCGCGGGCCATTGGTAACCGAGCAAGCAGGGGGAAGCACCGTGGCTATTACGATTGTCACTGATAGTGGTAGCGATCTCTCCGGCGCCGAGGCGGCGCGCGTGGGCATCGAGGTCGTGCCGGTTTGGATCCTGCTTGGCGAGGACCGGCTGCGCGATGGGGTGGACATCGATCGCGCCACGTTCTTTCGCCGCGTTGCGGCGGGCGAGATTCCCAAGACCGAATCGCCGTCGCAAGCGCAATTTCACGAGGCGTTTGCGCGCCTGAGCGCCGCCGGCAACGACGTCGTCGCGATTGTGCTCTCGTCGAAGATCTCGCAGAGTTACGCGAACGCGCTGGCGGCGGCCAAGGAGTTCGGCGATCACGTGCACGTGATCGACTCGCTGGGTTCCGCGGGTGCGCAGACGCTGCTCGCGCTCTACGCGTTGGAACTTGCCAAGAGCGGGAAACCCATGGCCGAGATCGTGCGGCGCGTGGACCCCAAGGCGCTACGCAGCGCCGCGTACTTTGCGATGCACGACGTTGCTACGCTTGGGCGCAGCGGCCGGCTACCTGCGGCGGTCGTTGCGCTCGGTTCGCTGACCAACGTGCGATTGGTGCTCAAGTTTAATGAAGAGGGTGTGATCGTGCCGGCGGGTCAGAGCTTCTCGTTCGAAAAGACGTGCGAGCTGATGGCCGAGGCGGTCGTTCGTGCGATCGGCCATGCGCCCAACGTGCGCGTCTCGTTCGGGCACACGCAGGCGCAAGAAGCGGCCGAGGCGCTCAAGACGATGTTCGAAACCAAACTCGGCCACCCGCCAGCGCAAGAGTACGTGCACGAAGCATCGCTGACGATCGCCACGCATCAAGGCGTGGGGGCACTCGGGATTTACGCGATCGTGCCTTAACGGTCAGTGACGGAAGAAAGCCGCCAATATAACGGCCATCAACGTCGTCCACGATGTTACATTGAGGCCGATCACCCACATGAATTTCTGATCAACCTGGGCGAAGCGCGAACTCATTTCGGTTCTCAAGCCGCCGATCTCGGATCGTAGGCTTCGATCGAGCGAATCGAGCCGACCGTCGATCCCGTTCAGCCGATCGGCGATTTGGACGTTGATGCCCTCCAAACGGGCGATCCGGCTGTCAAGAGGTTCGGCGCTCACCTGGGCTCCTTTGGGAAAGTATACCATCCTTGCCACGGAGAGGCAGGCGCAGCAAGGTCGTCTGACCCTAGAGGAAGCGCGCGACGACGATCGCGATATCATCGCGGTGGCGGTCATCCGCGAACGCTTCAACCGCCGCAAGAAGCGATTGCGCGATCTCCGCCTCGCTGTGCGTGCGGCGCGCGACGACCGTTTCTTTGATGGGCTCACACCCGAACGTTTTCCCTTTGCGGTTGCGCGCTTCCGAGACACCGTCCGTCGCCAGCACCAAGAGCGACCCTTTGGCGAGCACTGTGAACTGCTGTTTGAAGAGATGATGCTGATCGTCGAAGACACCGACCAGCGGCGCCGTGGGCGGCAGCCAAACCGCCTGGCCGTTGGGATGGACCACCAGGGCGCATTCCAAGGCTGCGTTCGTATACTGCAGCGAGCGGCGAGTGTCGTCCGCGATGCCCAAAAATACCGTCGCGAACGACTCGGTCCTTTCGTGCGCATTATTTTCTAGATAGAGCCGGTCTAAGCAGCGTACGCTTTTCTCGGGCGTCGCACCGTTAGAGACGAATGCGCGCAGACCGTATTTGATCATCGCCGCGTGCACGGCGGCTTGCATACCTTTGCCGGCGATGTCCGCTACGGCGATCGAGACTTGATCGTTGTCGTAGCGGAAGACGTCGATGATATCGCCGCCCGTGCGTCCTTCGGCCAACTTATAGGCCGTGGCGTAGCGCAGACGCGGTATCGGCTGATGGGCACCGCTGAAGACCGTCTCGACGAGGACTTCCGCGGCCTGCGGATCGACGTTGAGATAAGGGTGCTCGGCGCGCTGCAAGGAGAGCTCGATGGGCTCGGGTGTGCTCGGCGTATCTGGCCGGGTTTCAATGCCGGACGCCACAGGCGCGCCGGCTCGCTCGGCGAGATCCTGATGGCCACTTTTCATACTCCCGCTTGTTATGCCCACAAAGCGGCGGGACGGTGCAGCTAGGGGCTTGCTAGCGTTGGGTGAAAAGCAACGTGGCGGCGACGAAGCACAGGATCTTCGAGGCGACGTTGAGGCTCTTCGGGAGCCATACGTCGGGGTAGCTGAAACCGAAGACGGCCCATAGCGCGAAGACTGCGAACATCGCGGCGAGCGCATACACGGCGCCGCGCGTGATCCGCATCGACGGCAGGACCGCTAACAGCGCGATCGTCGAGAGCTCGACGATGAACAGCGGCAAGAAGAAGAGTTCACGGTACAGCGCCGGGCTCGGTGGAATCGGCGGGTAGATCTTCGCGATGACGACGAGATCGAAGGGAAGCTCGAAGAGCATCGGGGCGGCTGCGGCCCCGATGACGCCACTTACGAGCGCCGTTCGCCAGCCGAAGCGGCGCGTCAAGTACGCGATGACAACGAAGGTGATCGCGGCGTAGAGGAACGTTCCAACCTTCACCCTCGGTGCGCGAAAGAGCAGGTGCATTTGGCGCAACTGCTCCCCGTACACATGCGACGCTACCAGGACCATTGCGATGCTGAGCAACCAGATCGCGACGAGCAGGCTGGTGACGATCCATCCGGGCCGCGCCGGCGCGATTGGTGTGCGAATACGAGTGGCACCCCAGACGAGCAGCACGGCGATCGCCAGCAAGATGAGCGCCAAGACGGTGGCGCTTGGTGGCGAGTAGGATTCCCAACTGGCGTGAACCGGTAGAGCAGCGCGCGTTACCATCGGTGTCTGTGGGTACCCGTGCGTCTCCGGCGAGTTTCAGCGGGCGCTTAGTGGCGGATGAAAATCGTGGCCATGAGCGTCGTCCATGAAGTGACGTTGATGCCGATTAGCCACATGAATTTTTGATCGATTTGGGCGAAGCGGCCATCGACCTGGGCGAATCGCACGTTTATCTCGGATCGCAAGCCGCCGATCTCCGAGCGCACCTCGCCGATCTCGGAGCGTAGGCTACGGTCGAGCGAATCAAGCCGGCCATCAATGCCGTTCAGACGGTCGGCGATCTGGACGTTGACGCCCTCGATATTGGGCGATGCGGCTTTCGAAGGGATGAGCGCTCACACAGGCTCCTTTGGGCACGAGTATAGCATCATTCCCACGGATGGGGCGTGCTTCGCTACGCGCGCGATGACAAAGGGATGGGCGTTGGAACGATGGGCGCGAGCAGGTCGCGCAGGCGGTCAGGTTCTGCTAAGAATGCGTCGTGGCCGTGATTGCTGTCGAGTTCGAGATAGCGCGCGTGCAAACGCTTTGCGGCGGCGCGGATCTCTTGCGGACGAAAGAGCCAATCCGAAGAGATGCCGACAAAGGTGAGATCGACTCCAGCGGGTCCTGCGCGCCCGCGTACGTCGAAGCTATCCATCGCATGGGTGAGCAACGTGTAGGTTGCGCCGTCCATACGATCGACGAACTTGGCGCCTTGGTGATCGAGGTAGCCCTCGACGTCGAATTGCGCACGTCCCTTGCGATCGGTTTTGCGGTCGTGGCGCGCGGCGAAGAGGTCGTCGCTCTTATACGTGAGCATCGCGATCTTGCGGGCCAGCGCAACGCCGCGCACCGGATCGAGCGCGATCGCTTCGCGCTGTACGGCGTTGAGCGCGATGCCCATCGCGGTATGGTGATCGCTTGCGCCGATCACGATCGCATGACCGACGCGCTGCGGCGCATCGAGCGCCCACTGCAGCGCCTGCATGCCGCCGAGCGACCCGCCGACGACGACGGCGATCCGCGGCAATTGCAACGCATCGAACACGCGCAGTTGCGCACGCACCATGTCGCGTACCGTAACGCGTTGTTCCGGTCGCGTTGATCCATAGCAGCCGCCCAGGACGTTGATGCCGATGACGCACCAGTAGCGACGGTCGAAGAGTGCGCCCTCGCCCACGATGTTCGGCCACCACTCGGCGACGCGGCTCGAGCCGGTCAGCGCGTGCGCGGCGAAGACGACGTTGCTGCCGTCGGCGTTGGGCGTGCCATCGATCGTGACGCGCTGCTGGACCGCGGGGAGGGTGTCCCCGCAGTCCAGTTCCAACGCGCCGATGTCGATCGTTTCTTCGCGCACTTACGCGAGCGCTTGTTCGAGGTCGGCGATGATGTCCCGCTTGTCCTCGATGCCGACCGACAAACGGATCGTCGATTCGTCGACGTTGCTTTGCGCCTGTTCTTCCGGCGTGAGTTGCGCGTGCGTGGTGCTGGCCGGATGAATCACCAGCGACTTCGCATCACCAACGTTGGCGAGCAGCGAGAAGAGCTTGAGCCGATCGATGACCTGTTTTGCGCGCGCGGCGTCGCCCTTGACGCGGAAGGTCAGAATCGCGCCGCCGCCTTTGGGCAGATACTTCTCGGACCGCGGGTAGGCAACCGAGGCCACTTGCGGATGCGCTTCGAGGAACGCGACCACCGCCTGCGCGTTGCTGACGTGGCGTTCGACCCGCAGGCCGAGCGTTTCGAGCCCTTGCAGCAGCAGCCAGGCATTGAACGGCGAGAGCGCCGCGCCGACGTCGCGCAGCAGCTGGACGCGCGCCTTCAGTATATAGGCGATGTTCCCGAAGACCGGCGCGTACTGCAGGCCGTGATACGACGGATCGGGATCGACGAATTCCTTGAAGCGCGGATTGTTGCCCCAATCGAACTTGCCGGCGTCGACGATCACGCCGCCGATCGCGGTGCCGTGGCCGCCGATGAATTTGGTGGCCGAGTGCACGACGATGTCGGCGCCGTAGTCGATCGGGCGCAGCAGATACGGCGTTGCGAGCGTGTTGTCGACCACCAGCGGCAGGCCGTGCTCGTGGGCAAGCGCGGCGTACTTCTCGACGTCGAGCACGTCGATCTTCGGATTGCCGATCGTCTCGGCGAAGATCGCCTTGGTATTCGGGCGGATCGCCTTGGCGACCGCGGCGGGATCGTTGAAGTCGACCAGCGAGACGTCGACCCCGAAGCGTTTGAGCGTATGGGCGAAGGCGTTGTAGGTGCCGCCGTAGAGCGAGGCCGAGCTGACGATGTGATCGCCGCTGCGCGCGAGATTGAGAATCGCGTAAACGACCGCAGCTTGACCGCTTGCCACTGCGAGTGCGGCAGCGCCGCCTTCGAGCGCGGCCACGCGCTGCTCGAGCACGTCAGTCGTCGGATTGTTGATGCGGGTGTAGATGTTGCCAAATTCTTCGAGCGCGAAGAGTTTGGCGGCGTGTTCGGTCGAGTCGAAGCGATACGAGGTGGTTTGATAAATCGGAACCGCGCGCGCTTTGGTCGCCGGATCGCCGTTGTGGCCGCCATGAATGGCAACTGTGTCAAAATGCGGAGCTTGGTGTTGCTCCAGGGTGGTACTCATGGATGTGACTGATCTCTTTCCCGCTCATGAGTGCGCAGTTTCAACCTGCGAGAGCGGAGCTTCGAGGATGGAGTCGTCCCACAGCGGATAGCGTGGGAGTTCGGGATGTCGCGGCAGATGCGCGAAGAGCGGCGCGATATCGAGCGCCGGTTCGAGTGCCGGGTAATTGACGGCGCGCTGATTGGCAATATCGCGCAGCGCCGTGACCACGTCGCCGAGCACGGCCGACGCGGTGGGAAAGCCGCCCGCGCCGGTGCCGGATAGCAGCAGCGCACCAGCGTCGCGCGAGACGACGCGCACGACGTTTTCCGGGCCGCTGGCTTGAGCGAACGGATGCGCTTCGGGCACGAGCACCGGCGCAACTTCGCCGCTGGCAGCATCGGCGTTGCGCGTGGCGGCCGCGACCAGACGAATGCGATAGCCGAGCATCTGCGCGCGCGCCACGTCGCGTTTGCTCACCGCGCTGATGCCGCTGCGCCGTAAGCGCGGCGAAATCACCGCCATTTGAAACGCCAGCTGCATGAGCAGCGCGAGTTTGTGCGCGGCGTCGAGGCCCTCGACGTCGGCCGTCGGATCGACTTCGGCAAAACCCAGTTCTTGCGCGCGCGCCAGCGCGACGTCGTACTCTTCGCCGCGTTCCATCTGCGAGAGAATGTACGTACACGTGCCGTTGACCACGCCGCCGAAGGCGTGGACGGCGTCGCCGGCGAGCGCGTCGTCGAGCACGCGGATCACCGGAATCGCACCGCAGGCGGCGGCTTCGTAGCGCAAGCGCGCGCCGCGCGAATGGGCGAGCGCAAAGAGGCGCGGGCCTTGGGTGGCGATGAGATCTTTGTTGGCGGTGACGACCGTGCGGCCGCGCTCGAGCGCATATTCGAGCAGCTCGGAGGCCACCTGCGTGCCGCCGATACATTCGATGATCAGATCGACGCGCGGATCGTCGATGACGGCGCGGGCGTTGGTGGTGAAGAGCGCCGGATCGATCGCGGCCGGACGCGACTTCGACGGATTGGCGATGGCGATCGCCTGGAGTTTGTAGCGTACGCCGCTGCGCCGCTCGATCGCGTCGCCCTCGGAGAGCAGGCGCTGCGCAACCGACGCGCCCACCGTGCCGCATCCGAGTAGTCCGATTCCAACCGTACAGTCCATGATGGTTTCCTTTGAGATCCGAATTGGAGAAAAGAACGACGCCCCCGCCGGAGATCGGCGAGGGCGTCGGTTGAGTGCTTTCTTCGAATCCGTGGGTTACACGGTGCTCCCAATGACTGTCCCCGCCTTATTCATTTGAATAATGCACATGGAACAGCTCATCATGGAGGTCGCGAACATTTCGGGTAGGCTATCATGCCGCTTTGCGCTCCGTCAAGTACCGGCGCGAAACCAGGCCGCGCGCGGCGAAGGGGAGGCGGTAGCTCCGGCTGGCGATCCCAGCGGCGGCAAAGGCGGCTTCGATGCGGGCGGCGATCGGGCGCCAGGTGACGCGGTCGCGGATGAGTGCGAGGACGCTGGGGCCTGCGCCCGAGAGCGCGATGCCGATCAGTTCGGGGGCGTCGACGCGCAGCGCCTCGGCCAGCCCCGGGATGACCGCGGCGCGGTAGGGCTGATGCAGCCGATCCTGCATCGCTTCGCGCAGCACGATCCAGTTGTTCGACGCGAGCGCGGCGGCGAGCAGCGCGGCGCGTTGGATATTGTAGACGAAATCGGCGCGATCGTAGCGCTGCGGCAACAACGCCCGTGCGCGTTCGGTCGCAAGGTCGAACTCGGGCACGACAACGATCGCGTGCAGATCGCGCGGGGCGGCGAGCTTGATGCTCTCTTTGAGGTTCGCGGATGCGGCGATGGCGATGCCGCCGTAGACCGCGGGCAGCGCGTTGTCGGGATGGCCTTCGAGCTCGCAGACGCGGGTGCCGATCTCGTCGCGCGAGAGCTGGAGCCCATGCGCGCGCGCCGCGATCGTGACGCCGAGCGCGCGGGCCGCGGCGCTCGAACCCAGGCCCTTGCCCAGCGGAATGGCGTTGATCAACTGCACGCGCACGCGCGGCAACTCGCTGTTGACCGAATCCATCGCGTCGAGCAGCATGCGTTCGAAGCCGACATGCGTTGGTTGCTCGGGGCCGCCGAATTCGAGACTGAAGCGATGCGCCGGCTCAACCATCGCGCGGCACCGCAGATCGAGCGCGATGCCGATCGCATCGAAGCCGGGCCCGAGATTGGCGCTGGTGGCCGGCACGCTCAGCGCGAACTTCTCACGCAACAGCATAGCTGCTCACGCGCGCGTCTTTGAGGATGTGGCCGGTGAGAATCGCGACGACGTCGGCATCGGCGGCGATCGCACCGGATTCGCGCAGGACACGCGCGCCGGCAAGCGATGCCGCCGAGGCCGGTTCACACCCGATACCTTCGCGACCGATGTGGGCTTTGGCATCGAGAATCGCATCATCGCTAACGCTCAGTTCGAGGCCGTTGAAACGCTCGAGTGCGCGGTCGGCGCGATTGCGCGACTGGGGATTGCCGACGGCGATCGCGCTGGCCGTCGTGTCGACGCCGCGTTCGGCGCGCACCAGCGCGAGGCGTGGGAGTTTGTCGATGAGTCCGAGCGCGAGCGCTTCGCGAAAGCCTTTGCTGATCGCCGAGATGTTGCCGAGGTTGCCGCCCGGCAGCACGACCCAGTCGGGCACGCTCCAGCCGCGCGCTTCGAGGATCGCGAAGGCTGCACACTTCTGCCCTTCGATGCGATAGGCATTGACCGAGTTTACGACCGCTGCATCGCGCACTTGTTTTAGTGACGCGAACGCGTCGTCGAACGAGCCGTCGACTTCGATGAGCTGCGCGCCGTACTCTTGCATCTGCGCAAGCTTGGCGTCGCTGACGCGCCCGCGCGGGACGATCGCATACGCGGCGAGGCCGGCGCGCGCGGCATAGGCGGCCATCGACGAGGCGGTGTTGCCGGTGCTCGCGCAGACCACGCTGCGCGCACCGCTGGCTTTGGCGGCCGAGATCGCAACCGTCATGCCGAGATCCTTGAACGAGCCGGTCGGATTCATGCCCAGGTGCAGGTACGCGAGGCGATCGACGCCGGCATACCGCGCACCGGCGTCGCAGGTGTAGAGCGGGACGTTGCCCTCGGCTAGCGACACGATCGCCTCGGCGGGGATCGCCGGCAGCAGTTCGCGCCAGCGCCACACGCCGGAGGCGAAGAGCGGTTCGTAGCTGGCGCGGCGCTCGCGCACGACGCGCCGCAGGCCGATCGGATCGAGGCGCAGCGGCTCGAGCACGAACTCGGGCAACCCGCCGCACCGGCAGATCTCGAGGGGGTCGGCGACCGCGCCGCAGTCGCTACATTCCACGCGCATGATGGCTCCTGACAAATGCAAGAAGCCCCGCACAAATCGGTGCGGGGCTTCGTAAGCTGTCCTTGATCTCGTGTTTTAGCCTACGTCAACCTGCACCGAACGACAGTGGTCGTGGTGGTGGTGGTCGTCGTGGTCGTCGAAACGAACGCCGAGATCATGGTTCCGCCAGGTTAGCAGCAGTAGGGTCGGCTGGTCAAGGGGCATTACGGAGGGTTAACGGTTTGAAACCCGCGGCGTCGGCTTTGCGCGTCAGCCGAGTGGTAGATGGCAGCGATTTGCGACAACCGCGGCACTTACCGTCATTCGTAGGTGAGCATTGAGGCCAACATCCTGCTGAGCCGCCGCGATGCGGGCTAGAAATCTTCGTTCTTTATAACGCGGGTACGCAGCCGAGGGTGCGTACAACCGGTCACGGCAACGCGTGCAGGAATCCAACCCATCTCTGCGCTTGTCGCGTAATCGTCCAACGCCACGAGCTTGAGGATATCGATGCTGACGGCATTCCTCTGGTCGTTCAAGCACCACCGTGGAACGCTTACATCCTGAAGCGCGTTCGTAGCGCTAGGTTCGGCCGTTGGGGCGCATAGTGATAGCCGGAACAGGCTTCGCGTGAGATTCGTAGATTGTCTTTACGGCACTGGTGTTGCCAGCCCTAAGCGCGTTGACGAAATTGGCGCCTGACTCCGTGCGAAGAAACGCTTTGAATCGATTCGCGTCGATTTTCTCGTTTGGCATTATCCTTGAAGCGCTGGCAAAGAGCGTTTGGGCGTCGTCAACCGTGGGTGGCTCCAATCCGCTAGGGCAAGGTCCGGGATGTACGGTCATTCGATCGCCATTTTGGACGTGCTCAACACGGTCGCTACCGCATGGGACGAAGAGCGCAAGGCTACGGTTGTAGCTGCCCCATTCTGTAGCGCCAGACGTTGTATCGCGCGTCCAAACCGTTTGGGCAGCGAGCCCCAAACAGGTGGCTGCGGCGAAGAGAAGTGGAAGAACTGCGAATGCTCTCATTTGCTCACCTCCGGTAAATTAATCTCCATGTGACTGACCTCGTCGAGCGGAACGACGTAGACCAGTAGGTTTGCCTTCTCACCTTCGGGTGTGTACTTGCGATCGGTGATATACGCCATGGTTCCAGTCATGGCGAAAAGCCGCATCTCGTGGTTGTCAATGGCATTCAGGAACACTTGACCGGACGTTCCGTTGAAGCTGTCGTGGGCATTTTTCTTGATACCTAACGTCAGCGTACCGTCGGAAGAATTCCAGTTTTTGTATTGTGCGGCCTCACCATTGGCCGCCAGCGATGCGATTATGGCTAACACGGGAAAGAGAAAGACGGCGCAAGTCGCGAGCGTTACATATCGCGCGTATTGGCTAAGTCTTCTGCGAATGCAGGCCCACGCAATGGCTGCCGCCACAACGAGTCCCAAGCATAGCCACGGCTCGTCCGCAAACACCCTGTAGCTGTAGACGAAAAATGTCGCGCTATCCGCGAGTGAAGCTGAGGACGGCAGCCCGAACGATCGATAGTATTCTGAGCGAAAGACATATCCACAGAAGAAGAGGTAGATCGCTGCAGCGAATGCGACGTCTCGAACGCCCGAGAGCACGCCGCTCCACGGGGCTTGCATGGCCCCTTTATCGTCGCTCATGGTTTGGTGGAAGGCGTGGCCGCTTGATCAGGTTTTGGACCACTGAGACGAACGTTGGAGATGTTGGAGAGAGCATCGAACCAGAACGGAGCGCCTAAAAGAACGGCCAGGAATGTCACAATCAACCCGGCAATGTGCTGTAGTTGCCATTTTGGCGGCCACGGATCGATGATCGCAGACATCAACTGATCGCTCGTCAGGAGTTGTGCGACCGCTTGCATCTGTGCGGCAGATGGCGTGGCGCTTGGTGATGGCACAGGCGCATTCAATACTGCGCTTGTGACGGCGGTAATCGCACTCGGCGGGACCTGACGGTACGCGGCGTCGGCAACGCGAAATGTATCAACGCCGAGGAAAGAGACCAATACTAGGGCCATCACGCCGGCGATGAAGCGCGAGCGCCGCTGGTACCAGCCGCTGACGCGATCCATCTGACGGTTGAACCAGTCGTCGGTAGCGGCGAGAAGCTTCTGGTAGTCGCCCTGAGAAGCTTCGAGTAGTGCATACAGTTGCAGACGTAGCTGCCCGTTTGGTACGCGCGCGACGCTTGTGCGAAGCGTAGCAATGAACGTCGCCGGTGCAGCCGCTGGGTTGGTAAAGCTGATAGTCGCTACCTGACGGTTTGGCTGGTACGTCGCAACCGCCAATGATTGCCATAGTGCCGTTGAAAAGCTGCGCGGATCGATATAAGAGGGCCGATACGACTCGTTTGGATCGATAACGCCTGTTTTATCGTGCTGCGTGCTGGCGATCATAGGGTGGAGCATGATCGCGTCGGCGAAATCGCGGGCGCCGCAGAGAAGGTTTAAAATTCCGTCGTAAAGGGTCATTCCTCGGAGCTTGACAATCGACGCGAGCAGCTCATTGAAATGAGACACGAGCAGGCTTAGACCGAGATAGAGCGAGAAGAGCACGATAAGTGCGTCGATGGTCGCTGCAATCTGCATCTGCATGATGTCGCCCCTACGATCCCAATGGGTCTTGCGCGCCTTGGCCCTTGGTCGGTTGGCCAATGAGTCCGATGAGGTCGCTGAGTGCTGCGCCATAGTTGCCGGTGAGCGCAGCCGCGCCGAGGCCAACCACCTTGGCCGCGATATTTAGAATACTATCGACGTTAGCGGCGTCAGTAGCAAGTTGCTTGGCGACATCATTGGCTTTGCTGGTGGCGTCCGAAATATCCTGAAATGCCTGGCCAGCGTCCTGAAACGCGACTTGAACGAGATTTGTGGCGAGGTTGCTGGACTGGTTTGCGCAGTCGCGCGACGCGGCGGTAAGTGCATACGTTTGCGCGGGTGTTAGGCCCGGAAGCGTAGCTGCGTTGGAAAGAGTGCGTCCGAAGAGCGCATACCAGTGCGATATCGTTAGCGCTTCAAGGACGGTCATCTGTGGCATACTACTCACCCCGATTTCGTTTTGGTGGGCGCGGGTTTCGGCGAAGGCGTCGCTTTCGTCGTTACGAGCGTGTAGAGAGCTGAAATGGTACCGCTCAAGTCCGAGATGTCATGTTCAAGCGCGTCCTTAGACGATGCGGGCTCCTTCATGGCTTTGTAAAGCGCGCTATTAGTCGTCGATATCTTCTGTATTGTCGTCAGATATGCCTGAGCGGCCGCAAAATGGGTGTTACAAGTCGAGGCATCTGCTGACCAGCGTTGGCGAACCTGATAGGCGCGCTCGATCGTGAACTGCTCGCGTCCTTTTCTGGACATCGATCCGAGATTTGTGAGGGCATCGATATACAGATTATTGACGTCGGTGCACTCGTTGTACACGACGATTTCGTAGCCACTGCCTGCAACCGTGAGGGCCTCAATAGCCTCGGAAAATGGGCTCTGTTGCGTCGCCGGATCGACGGAGTTGGTTTCATCGAGAAATTTCGCAACGGCGTGCTCGCGCTCCGATGTTTGCCAATAGTTGAAGATTGCTGTTGCAAACTGCGTGATGGCGGTCGCTTGTGGATTCGGTATGAGTTTCGCGGCGGCGGCCGCCCCTACGAATGTTGGGATCGCTGGGCTTGGCGTGGGCGCGGCTCCCGCGAGAGCGCCTAGCGATTGAATATAAGCCAGGAGCGTGTCGTTGGCTTTTTGCCATTCGCGGGAGACCTCGCCAAGTGGATAAGCTGCGTAGTCAGCGGTCACGACGCAGCGTTCTTGGGACGCGTCGCCAAAAAACGGCGCGGAGCTCGCCTTGCCGGCTCGAGCGCCCGCGGGGGCCGGGGTCGTTGGTGGCGCCTGAGTAGCAGGGTACGGAATCCAGACGAGATCGCCAATCCGAAGGTTTAGCTCGCGTTGTCGGGCACAGCTCGCGTCATAATCCTCAGCAATCGCATCAAACGACGCCTGGGCCTGCTGCGCCATTGTTGCATACTGTTGTACTGCGGAAAGATTGACGTTCGGAGCGCACGCAACCATGACTGAACAGCCGAACAGCGCCCAAAGAAAAAAGCGTGTTATCATCATCGTCCCACACCCCTGGATTAGATCGTGCCTTTAGTTTTCTCACGCTTGCTTGCGTCGTGCAATGGGCCAAAAGTCACGCGGTGAACGCTGGCCTGGTGCTCCAGTGAACGTGCGTTGCCCAGTCTCAGTGTGGTGTGCCCGGGCCCGCATGCCTAGAGCGCTTGTCTGCGGCGATCTGATCTTGCAGGTCGTGCGCTTCGGGACTGCCAGCTCGTCGCCACGTCGGAACGTGGAAGGGCGCAGCCTTTGCTATCGCGCGACCGATACGCTCACGAAGGCTGGGAGTACCCGAGCGCGCCCAAGTATATCCTTGTATCTGCTCAAATGCCGCGGAGAGCAGACCGAACCAAACGTCGGGCAAGAGGTCGTCCGAGGGTGGTTGGAGATCAGGAAATCCGTATGCTCGTAAAACGTCGTACGTGTCGTTCAAGCAGTTACACCCAACAACGTCATAAGGCCGAGTGCCGATCCATTTCGCGACGCGATAAGCGCGTATGGGGGAGGCGTTCTTGAGGTTGAGATACTTGAGAGAGTCGTATTCCTTGCTAAGCATCGTTGGAATTGGGTTTGGAAGAAAAGCGCACCAATAACCCATTGCCGCTAGCGGACTGGTTGGCGCCCCTTGGGGGTTCTCGACCGAGCCAGCATTAACGTAAGCATCGTCGTAATCGAATCCCCAACCGACGTGACCAAGCCCATCTGCCCCCTTATAGCGCACAAAAGCGGCAACTTTCATCTGCCCGTCACCCGGTGGCGAAGTGAAGAGACGCGCAAGTTGTTCCCAAAGATCGCCCAGCCACGAAATGATGAGGTCCATTGCAGTGTTCTCTCGCTCCAGCATAGTGTTGTTTACTGGAGCCCACAACCCGTGCCAAAAGGCTCACCGGTGTCGAAGGCGCTTCGCGCTCGCAACTTCGGTATGACGACTGTTGTCCCTCGACTACGCTTCGCTACGCTCGGGATGACAAAGTCGAGCGGCGCTACGCTCGGGATGACAAATTGCGCTAACAGTTCGTCTTTTCGCGGGTGCTGTATGACTCGTGCAGGAGCTCCGAAACCCAAGCGCCGTCCTTCCACACCAGCACGTCGGTTTGGCATTCCTGAATGTTGGTGTACGGCTTACCGTGCGACATGCCGCTCACGGTTGCGTGCTCGGTCACGAGCGCGGTCGTGCCGTAGATGCGCACGCGTGGACTCGACGTCGTCGCCTGCGTGTGCGTCCACACGCCGTCGTCGATTGCTTTGAGAATGTCGTCGCGGCCGTCGTAGCCGCCTTTCGCGGAGACGATGATCCAATCGGGGGCGAGAAGACCGCGTAACGCCTTCGTATCGTTGGCGAGGAGCGCGTGCGAGATGCTTTCATCTGCCGCGAGGGCACTCTGCTGCGTCGGTCCCGTTGCGCCGGCGATAGCGACCGCTGCCGTAAGGGCGCCGCCGATCGTGAGCGCGATGATATATTTGGTGATCTGCCGCATATGGATCTCCCGGTTGTGAAGGTGTCTCCGGTGAGATCATTCTAGCGCCGTGTTCCCGCTATCGCGTTCAAACCGCCATCAAACTTGGGCTATGCAGTCCCTCGACTACGGCGCTGCGCGCCTACGCTCCGGATGACAAGGGGCGCTGCGCTCGGGATGACAAAGGGGCGCGCTCAAAGAAATCTTTGATTCACAATTGAGGACGCATCCATTCACTAGGGGCCATGCTCGGACCAGAATGCGGGCGCTCCTCTTGGCAGTCTGTGGTTCACTCCTTGCACTCGCGGGTTTTTCCACGCGTGCGCAGGCGGCCGTCACGCCGGCCTTTTCGTTTCCGGCCGTGCGAGCGCCCCATCCCATGGCGTTGGATCCGAGCCTGGCGGACCCGGCCTGGCAACTCGGCAAAGTACCCGATGGCGACGTCTGGAAGGACGTGACCACGCGCGGCAATGCCCCCGACGTCACCACCGCCTACTTTTTATACGACGACGTGAATCTCTACGTCGCGTTCGTCGCGCCGCAAAGAGCGCCGATCGTCGCGACCCAAACGACCAACGACGTCGGCTTCGGCACCGACGACTTCGTGGCCGTCGGCGTCGACACCAGCGGCGCGGGGTCGCAAGCGTATCTGTTCGAGACGACGCCGCGCGGCGTGCGCTATCAGCAGGCGACGGAAAACGTGCGCTATCGCCCCGACTGGAAAGCGGCCGGCAAAGTGGTGGACGGCGAGTGGCGCGCCGTTATGATCATCCCGCTCTCGTCGATGCGCATCCACGGCGGTTCGAACGTGTGGCGCATCGGGTTTTTTCGCGGCGTCGCGGCGACGGCCGAACATTATACGTGGGCATTCGATGGGCTCATGCCCGACGCCGGCGCGGGGAACTGGCCGTCGTTCAACGATCTGCGCTTTTGGCCCAGCGTCACCATCGCGCTGGCAAAAAGCAACTCGGCGCGCCCGGAGCCACGCCTCGAGGTGTACGCGCTCTCGAGCAGCGGCGAGGACCGTTCCGATTACGAACAGGCCGACGGCACGTTTTATCCGCAACCAACGCGCTACTACGGCGCCGACGTGAGCGTGCCGGTGACATCGACGATCAATCTGGTCGGCACGCTCAATCCCGACTTCTCCAACGTCGAGATCGATCAGCAGACGATCGCGCCGCAAGAATTCCAACGCCAGCTCATCGAGTACCGCCCGTTCTTCGCGCAAGGTGCGCAATATCTCGATCCCAACCCCAACGGCTACTCGAACTACATCAGCTATCCGAACGAAGTATTCTATTCACCCAGCGTCGGACCGTTCGACAGCGGCGCGAAGATCGAGGGCGTCTATGGCCAGCAGAGCTTCGGCGTGCTCACATTTCAGGTTACAATGCGGAAACGGGTGAGACGTTCAACGATCAGGCCTTTGGGTGGAAGCACGCGACGCAAAATGAAGCGCTGCAGTATTACGTGGACGGCGTGTTCGCGCACCACAGCATCAACGGCGACGACGACACGGTGGAAGCGGGCTTCAAGGGCCGCAACCTGCACACCAAGATCGTCTACCAATTCAACTACGCGATCGAGCACGGCTCGTGGGTGCCGCAAGGCACCGCCCATTCCGCCAACGGCTTCATCGACGAACATCAGAACAACTACGAAATCAACCTCGGCTACGTCGACATCAGTCCGAACTACGATCGATCGACGGCTACACCGAAAATTCCGACATCCGCGGCCTGAAGGTTTCATGGACTTCAACGGCACAGCGCCGGGCGTCAAGAGTTGGACCCTGTTCTTTGTCGGCGATCGCTTTCACGACCAAAGCGGCGCGATTCACGAAGCCGACACCGGCGCCTATCTCAGCGCAGTCTTTCACAACCTCTTCTCGTTCGACGGCATCGGCCCGACGGTCAGCCTGTTGCGCCAGTATTCGATTCCCTACACCCCGACGAACTGTGCGCTTTCGAGCGCCAACCCGTTCGTCGGCACGTCATCGTTCACCGGATTTTCGTGCTACCTGCAGGGCACCGATGTGCCGTACAACCTTATGGCCATCCCAATCGGCTATCGCGATGGCAGCCCGACGCCGATCGACGTGGCCGCGAACTGGGGCAGCCTCGGCGGAACTGGGTGCACTATTACACCTCGACCACGTCGCGCCCGATCGGCCGCAAAGTCACGCTCGGTCTCGAGTACGATGGCACCTACGAACGCAATCTTATGACCGGCATCCTTTCCTCCCAGTGGCTGCGCCGCATGTCGGTCGGCTACAACATCAACGCGTCGACGAATATCTCGATCGGTTTGCGCGGCATCAACGGCTTGGGCGGCTTCGTCACCGAGCCCGGCAACAATCTCGCCTTCGGGTTTCACACCCGCACGAACGACGGCGACATCTACATCAACTACGGTTCGCCGTCGGCCAACGTCCAGCTCAACCGGCTCATCGTCAAATACGTCTTTCGCTTGGGGTCAGCAGCCGGAACGTAGCTCCGCGTCAAATGGTTGTCAGGCCGCAACGCTACCGTGTGTACATGCGAATGTTCGCAGGTGCCGGTCTCGGGTTGTCGCTGTTGCTTCTGCAAGGTTGCGATGGCGCCGGACGGAATGCGAAGCAGGTAGCCGCGGCGCCGGCACTGGTTCTAACGCGGCGTCCAACGGATCGCTGGGCACCGCGCTGGGGTCGAGCGCGCCCTAAACACGCGACAGCGCGGCGGCGATGCGTTCGATCACCGCGCTCCAACCCGGTTCGCGCGCGCGGAATAAGCGCATCGACGGGTACCACGGCGTGTCTTCACTGTTCCCGAACCAACGCCAGTCGGGACGGCGTGGCAACATGGTCCACACCGGGACGCCAAGCGCACCGGCGAGATGCGCGTACGCCGTATCAACGGCGATCACGAGATCGAGCTGCGCGATGGCGGCAGCTGCGTCTTCGAAGTCGCCGAAGGTTTCACCGATGCGGACGGTCTCGAAGCCGAGGTCGGCGCCCGGATTCGTCATCAACGAGAAATAGCGGGCGTTCGCGACGCCGCCGAGCGGCGCGAAGAGCTTCGGCGATATCGAGCGCGCGAAATCCAATGCGTGCGAACGGCTTCCGCCCCATGCTAAGCCCACGCGGTAGCCGTCATATCCGCTCAACTGCGCTTTCCAATGCGAGCGACGATCGGCGTCGGGCACAAGGTATGGCGCGGCGATACCGGCGTCGATGCCGAGCACGCGAGGAAGCGTCATCAGGCGCACGTAGGCATCGTAGCTCGCCGGATCGGCGGCCTTGTGTTCGCTGACCTCGTCGACGCCGGGCATGCGCCGCATCACGTTCGCGATGGGTGAAAGACATTCCACGATCACGCGTTCCGCTCGCCGGCGAAGCGCGGGAAGATAGCGTGCCATCTGCAACATGTCGCCGAAACCTTGCTGATGTACGACGAGCACGCGTTTGCCGGTGAGGTCGCCGCCGTCCCACGATGCCTTGCCGTCGAAGCGTTTGAGGCACGAGCTCAATTCGTCGACCCAATTCCACTCGACGTGGCCGAGCGCGGGCGCGAGATTCCCGCTCCATGCGAACAAGTTGCCGATCAGGGTATGAACGTAGATGTTGTCCGGCGCAAGATTCCACGCACGTTCAGCCATTGCAAAGGCTTGCGCGGCCTCGCCAGCGTCGAAGAGAATCAATGCTTGCCATATGCGCGCCTCGAGCGCCGACGGACCCTCGTCTTTGAGTGCGAGCGCGCGGTCGCAGGCCGCGAGCGCGTCGCTCGGGCGTCCGAGGCCATCGTAGGCGCGTGCCAGCAAAACCTGTAACTCGGCTGATTCCGGCCTTTGCCGTAAACCCATCTCGCACGCGGTTAGTGCTCCGTCGTAATGTCCACGGGTGAGAAGCGCGCGCGCGAGGTTAGGGTGGTCGAAGGCATTCCAGAGCAAATCGACTACGCGGGTTCGCCACCCTTGAAGCGGTCCCTCGACTACGCTTCACTACGCTCGGGATGACAAAGGCTTGAACGCAACCCAATCCCAGGGAAAACATGTCTCGGGCTGGGGAAGGCGGTCAACGATGAGCATTGATCCGCAAAGGCTGGTCGACACGTGCATTGGCATGTGGAATGAATCCGATCCCGAGAAGCGCCAATGCATCGTTGCGGGCGACGGGCGCGCCAAGACCGTGCTGACCTTCGTGCAAAGCTGATGCTCGAACTCGAACGCATCGCCGACGCTTTACTCACGCCGTCGCGCGGCGAGCCGGCGGCGTCGACCGTGCAATGGGAGGCGCGCGAAACGCTCGAGACGCGCTACGGTTCGATCGCGTATTGGAGCAGCGGTTCGGGCCCGGCGGTGCTGCTCGTGCATGGATGGGAAGGATGGCACGCGCAGATGGATGCCTTCGCCGCGCCGCTGCTGGCGCGCGGCGCGCGGGTGGTGAGCCTCGATCTCCCTGCGCACGGCGAAAGCGGCGGCGTCACCGCCTCGCCGCTCGATTGCGGTGGCGCGATCGCGGAACTCGGCGCGCACATCGGACCACTGGCCGGGGCGATCGGTCATTCGGGCGGCTGTCCGTCGATTGCCATCGCGATGCGGACCGACTTGCGCGTGGAGCGCGTCGCCCTCATTGCAACGCCCGAGCGATGGGAGCGCTATGTGCGCTGGTTCGCGCAAGAAGAAGGCGTCGATCCTGAACACCTGATCGACACGCTTCGCGCGCGCGGCGTGGACGTCGCGTCGCTGGTTTTACCGGAGACGGCGTCGGCCTTCGACATTCCGGCGCTGATCGTCCATTCGATCGATGACCGCACGTGCAAGATCGAAGGCGCGCGCCGCGTTGCGGCCGCCTGGCGCGGAAGCGAGTTTCTCACCGTCGGTGGCCTGGGACATATGCGCATCCTCAAGGACCCGACCGTCGTCGAGCGCGTCGCGCAGTTTCTGATTACGCCGGCGGCGTGATGTCGGGGACGCTATTGTATTGCGAATACTTGATCGTCGCGGTTCCGCTTTTGCCCGTCGCTTGCACCTGAACCGGGAGATTCTTCGAAACCCACATGTCGACCGTATCGCCGGTCTTGCCCGTCATGTGGTACTTGTGCGTCGGCACCCCGTCGAGCATGGCCGCACCAAGATCGGTGATCGTGTAGTCGCTGGGGCTAGTGCCGTGCATCCCGGCGCCGCGCGCCATGTCCATCGGTTGCTGCATCATCGCGCCACCCATCGGCGGTATGTGTTGCCATTGACCGGTCGTGTTCACCCACATGTCGTCGCCGATCCTGATCATTTGCATCCGGCCGCCCATCGTCATGTGCATTTTATTGGGTTGGACCACGTCCATGCTCATCGTGCCCCGGGACGTGATGATGTCGGCGTGGTACGAGTGGACTGCGCCAAAGGTTTGCATCATGGCGACCATATCGCTGGTGGAGTCGGCCGACGCGGGCGCGGCCGCCAGCATTGTCATCGATGCAAAAAGCAGCACAAGAACAGAAGAGCGCATAGAGACACCTCCGATGGCGATGGACTTCGGCACCGTCGAGGCGGTCCCCGTCCCTCGACTACGCTTCGCTACGCTCGGGATGACAAACGGCCTACCGGGTTACGACAAGCGCGGCAAGGCCGATGGCAATGAGATCGCCCACAATTCCGGCGGGATAGGGCCCGATACGTTTGATCGCCTCGCAACGCATCGCGTAACCGGCGTACGTGCCGATCACCGCGCCGATGATGCCCGCAACCGCGCCGGAGATTCCTGGTCCGCCGTGCATCGTGGTAATGAGCCAGCCGCCAATTGCGCCGCTGACGATGCGGCCGGTCAGTCCGACGGGTCCCGTACGCGGAGCCGTGTTTGGCAATAGATCTATGACGTATTCCGCGACGGCGGCGATTGAAAGAATGATGGCCCACATGCCGCCGCGCCGGATGAACACCGCGGCGAGCGGCGTAAACGTGCGCAGCCCCGAAACGATACCGAGGCAGAAGCCGAGCAGAACGGCGATCACTCGCGCAACGACCCCGTCTGGAGAAGGCGCGACCAAAGCAGCTGATGATTGCTCACGAACTGCGAGAATTTTGCTAAGACCACGGCCGTCGCGCCGGATGCGGCCGACTCAATTTGCTGCTGCGGGATCGTGGCTTCGTTGCGCGGTTCCATAAATTCGGCCGAGTCGTCGAAGAAGCGATTGCCGGCGCAGTCAAGGACAACCAGCCGCACCGTGGCAATGACGGCCGTTGGCGTTGTGTGCCAATGCCGCGCGGGCGCGAGAAATCCCACGACGCCCAGCGAGTTGCAGAGTGTAGGATTGACGTGTTGCGGACGCTCGCTGCCCGGCATGGGTACGGCGACGACGGAAAACCGGCTTGCGAATCGCGTTGCAGCGTCGTTCGCGAAGCGCTCGAAGCTCGGCTGCATGACCGGCTGCGCCGTTCTTCCGACGACGAGCGCCAACTGCGGCACCGGCGCCGGCGTTTGTACGGCCAAGAGCAGCGAGAGCGCAAGGAGTTGCATGCATGCGTACTTATTGGTGCTCGGGAGGGTACCCTTGTATTGTGCAGTAACGCTAGACGATGGTAATCGAACAGGTCCATGCGCCGGACGACGAGGTGCGGGTGTTGATCGGCGAGCTCGACGCGGAACTGGCCGGCACGTATTTGCCCGACCAGCGCCACGGGCTTACGATCGACGCGATCTTCAAGCCGCCGGTGCGGTTTTTCGTCGCACGGTTGGACGGGGAAGCCGTCGGCTGCGGCGGCGTTGCCTGTTTCGATGAGTTCGCCGAGCTCAAGCGCATGTACGTGCGCGCGTCGGCGCGTGGCGCGGGCGTGGCCGACGCGCTCATCGAGCGGCTTGAACGGGAAGCGCACAACGCCGGATTGCGCCTGGTGCGATTGGAGACGGGCGTCCACCAGCCCGCCGCGATTGGCTTTTATCGTCGCCGCGGCTTCATGCCGTGCCGCGCGTTCGAACCCTACGCATCGCTCCCCGCGAGCGCGATCAAAACCAGTTATTTCATGGAGAAGCAGTTAGCCTAGCGCGATGCCGTTGAGATAGCCGATCGCATTGGCGACGTAGGCTTCCGGGACGGTTGTACCGTTCGTATTGGCTTGCTTTGCCGCGTCGATGACCATCGTGGGCGTGATCGGTTTGTCCGGACCGATCGCCTTACGCGTCGAAACAATCGCATGCGCGAAGTTCTGCGCGTATCGAAACTCGGCTTCGCCCAGCGCCAGCGAACTCGCTGCGGTCGGCGAGGCAAAGTCGCCGTGCTTTTTCAAATCTTCCTTCACCACCGAGAGCGCGTTCACGTAGTCGTCGCCGTTTATTGGAACGCCAGGGCTGTACCACTGCACCATCTGCAGGCCTTGCGGCGTCGATTGGAACTGGGCGCCGGTCGCCGCACTGATCAGCGCGATGTCGGAGGGCGTGAGCGCGTTTGCCGAGGGCTCGAGGATCGTCTCGGAAACGGTTGCCGATGCGCCGCGCCCGGCGAGCTGCATAGGCGTCCCCGGATCGCCGGAGTTCTGCTGTAGACGGACGCTCTTGATACTCACTATCTAGGAGTATCGGTTCTTGGCCGGGCGAGCGCAAGACAGACCGGCGCCGAGTATCGTTTTTTGCCACGGAATTTGGGCTGACGGCTCAAGCTTTAGCAAGGTCATTCCCCCGCTGCAAGCTGCGGGTTATGAAGTAATCGCGGCGCAATATGGCCTCGATACCAACGAGGACGACGTCGCCACCGTGAAGCGCACGCTCGGACGCGTCAACAGTCCCGCTATTCTGGTCGGCCACTCGTATGGCGGCAGTGTCATTACCGCCGCCGGAACTGACGATCGCG
Organism: Vulcanimicrobiota bacterium; assembly: GCA_963837195.1. Classification (GTDB taxonomy): domain Bacteria; phylum Vulcanimicrobiota; class Vulcanimicrobiia; order Vulcanimicrobiales; family Vulcanimicrobiaceae; genus Aquilonibacter. The sequence goes on along the minus strand of CAWIMO010000006.1, from coordinate 547,000 downwards.
TAATTGGGCTGGTCTACATCGCGGCGCTTGCCGACGTCATTCTCAAGGCTGCGCAAACGGCGCGCGTTCCGGTTAGCTCTAACTAACGAACAGTTCCCACCGGTAGCCGTCGGGATCGTGGAACCACAAACCAAAGCTGGTCGATCCCGGCGCCACCGGTCCGATCGCGTTCTCGCCGTCTTCGAGTTCGACGCCCTTTGCGAGCAGGGCGATCCCGGCTTGCGTGAGCGCGTCCATGTCGGCAACGTTAAAGGCCATGTGTTCCTGGACGTTGCGACTCGGTTCGCCGCGAAAGAGTGCCAGGGCGAAGTCGTCATTTCTGAGCAGCACCCGGTCGGCGGACGCACGGACTTCGCTAAGATCGAATTTATCGGTCCACCATTTCGCGCTCGCGGCTGGATCACGCACAGCAAGCGAAAAATGCGCAACGGAACCTAGCTTTACACTCATACGCCTCACCTAATTGGGTTGACGCCATCGTTTCCCGGCAGCGTCACAATCGTCCTATTGACCCCCGTTCCCGCAAATCGTTGAATTAGTCGGTTGTTTGGCCGAGCCGTCGTCCTTATGGACTTTGGGTTCGGTGAGGAAATGCGCGCCGCGCGACTTCCACAGTTTATAGCATTCGTGGATGTCGGCGACGCGAAAGTTCAGCGCGATGCTGAGGCGATCGGGATCCGCCGCCGCGATTGATGAGCGGCCAGGTATTTGCAAGACGTAGCGTCGCAGGTTCGTCTTCGTCGATCACTTGCGCGTCGAAGACGTGTTTGTAGTAATCGCGCGAGTGCGCGACACTCTTTACGATGAGTAGGGTCGTGACGACGAAGCCCTTCGCGGGCAGCGGCGCGTCAGGTTCGAGCAGCGGCGGGTTCGCCGGGTCGTAACTCACGATGAAGTCGGCGCACCGAAGCAATGTGAATAGCCATCTTCATCGGTGAGCACGAACTCGGTTTGTCCGTACTCCCGGTCTACAAACTCCGAGACATAATATCCGAGGCTCTTCAGGTGCTCTCTCGTTTTGAATATATCCTCGGGCGCCCAATACAGTCGAATACCTTCGTAGTCTTGCGGTTTAACCGGATTCCCCGCACGCCGATTCAGCATAAAGCGGAGCTCGTCTTTTTGGAGCATGCAGAATATTAACCTGTCATCTTTGCGCGTCTCTGAGCTCATCGAAAAGCCGAGGCCATCAACCCACAAGCGCAAACTTCTCTCCAGATCAACGCTTGGAATGACCGGGATGCAAGACGCGGTGGGCATGGAGCTCCTTTCGGTCCCTCGACTATGCTTCGCTCCGCTCACTACGCTCGGCATGACAAAGGGGGCTAGCAGCCGCGTTGTTTGAGGTTCACACTCAGATCGTAAATCGCGCGGTGGTCGATCACCGTTTGCTGGTAGTCGAGATCGCTGGTTTCGAGCTGGTTTTGCAGATAGGCGATGAGGCCATTATTGGCGTCGCACGAACCCCACTGCGGGATCGTCGCGGTTGGAAAGTCGCTGCCGTTGGCTTGGGCTTGGAGCTGCGCGGCTCGCGCCTGAAGTGCAGCGACGCGATCGGGGGCAACGCCGGGTTGGAGCAGCTGATATTCGACTTCCAAAATCGCTTGGCGCGTGTTGGCGTTCTGCGCGAGAGTTTGCGCGCCGGCCACAGCGGGCGTCACCAGGGCGAGGGCGAGCGCGAAGAGAGCGAGCTGTTTCATGGCGTTCTCTTACCCATCAAATGAGGGAGTACCCGCGGGCCGTGGCGCAGCGGGCGATGGGCCGCGCCACATTCCTCGGGCGGGAAGGTCGAGACCGCGATCGGGTAGCTTTCCGTGCGGCCGTTGTTGTCGGTGACGGTCGCCGTAAAGTTGCCCGTCGTCTCCAGCCAATAGTTGTGGGCGGACCCGGGCAGCGCCGTACTACTCTCCGCTGCCGGCGAGTAGGAGACATTGAACGGCGCGCTATTGCCGCGTTCGACGATACTTAGAAGGAAGTAGTCGCCCCCGCATTCGAGCGCGCCGAGTTGCGCGACGGGAACCGACCACGTGGTCGTCGGAATGACGCGCGCGAGATCGAGGTTCCCGGAGTTGTCGAGGTAGAGCATGTATTCTCCGCCCTGGCTCGAGTGCGTCGCCCACAACGTGTAGTCCGCGTTCGGAACCGTTGCGAGCAACGGCATCGGCGACGCCGGTACGTCTTCGACCAGTCCCAGTGCCTCGTAGTCTTCGTCGGCATAGTCGATCCGGTCGGCCGCGCCACCGGTCGGAGAGAACGCGTCGATGCCCCACGGTTCCGGACTGGGGAACGATCCCGATGTGGTGGGCGGAAGGCCCAACAGCGTGCTAAAGGCCGAGCCGCTCACCGGCATACTCTCGATGTCAGCACTTGGCTCCGACAAGAATGCGGCATAGGCCGTGCCGGCGCCGTCGACCGCAGCGCCGTAGCTATCAGCGTCGCCGCCGCCGAGTTGCGACGTCACCGGATTGACGGTAGTGCTCGACGTGGTAATCACGTACGTCCCGGACCCCGTGTAGGAGCTGACGAAGACGCCGTCGCCGCTCGCACTGTTGAGCGGTGCGATGAACGGCACGTAGTCGTACTTGTCGTTGGTCAAGTATGCGGTTGCGGTGGGCGCCGTATTCACCGTGTCGTTGCAGGCAGTCGCGGGAAGATAGCCGGCATAGCTGTAGTCAGGAGATGTTGACGGAATGAGGTTGCGGTGGCGCAGGCCGCAATCCTCGCATTCGCCGGAATCGTATCCGACGTACCAGATGTTGTTGGCTGCGTCCACCGCAACACTGGTGACGTAGATTTCGTCGCCGCCCGGCGTGTACGGGACGATGTCGACCACGGTTGGTGCCGCGCCGGAGACCGCGCTCGTAACCGAGGGCCAGCAATCGAGGACACCCTGGCCCGAATCGGCGAGCCAGAACGTGCCGCTCGAATCGAGCGCGAAGCCGGCTGCGTAGCCCACGTCCGCGGTGAGCGAGCCATAGCTTCCCACGGTCAGCGTCGACGGATCGAAGGTGCCGACGTAGTTGTTGCCCTCGCCGTCGGCAGCGATGTAGACGAGTTGACCCGTGGTAGGGTTGCGTACGAGCTGGCCGTTGTAGATTTGGTTGTCGTTGAGCCCAAGCCCCCAACTCAACACGTTGCTCGAGAGCACGACATGCGCGGGCGACGGCGTGGGGTTTCCCTGTTGCGTCGTCGTCGCAATGGTGAAGGTATCGATGATGTGATCGCTTGCGTCGGGGCGCGGTGTGCCGTCGACGGAGAATTGGACGTGATTGAGATCGGCGGCGCAGCCGATCGAGACGGCACCGTTGGCGATGGTACTGCACGTCGCACCGCTCAGCGACAGGCTGACGCCGTCGCCGCCGGGTGAAGGCGAGCCGATCACGATCGGATTTGCAAACGTGTTGGTGACGTTGGTGAGAATCGGCGTGTTGCTCGAATCGTAGGCCGTGATTTCAAGCGGCAGCGGCCCGGCCGCGACGCCGGCTGGAACGACTTGCGTGAAGGGCGTGTTGCCGGGATCGGGACTCGGTACGCTGAGTTGCACCTTATACACGACGCCGTCGAGCGTGAAAGTGATCGGTGTCGTGCCGGAGCTCGCACTCACAGTGATCCCGAGCGCGATGTACTCTGAAAGCGGGACGGCGTTGGCGTTCGGGCTTGCGGTCGCAAACGCGGCGACGAAGAAATTGTCGTTGCCGATCGGCGCGGTGACATTGAGCGTGCAGGTGTAGCCGCCGGCGCTCGCAGCAGCGCACGGGCTGGGCGTGGCAACCGGAAAGATCGTCAGATTCAGCGGTCGTAGGCGTTTCACGTTGACGTTGCCGGGACCACGAGCACGCCGAGCGATTGCGTACCGGGCGAGACGTAGAAAGGCCGGCGCGACACTTGCCGGTTCGGCGCCGGAATGTTCAGCACGAGGACCGCGTTGGTGGTTTTTGCCGACGACGGCAGGTTGCCGCCCGGATTACCGCCGCTTGGAATCACGCCGGATTTTCCGCCGCCACCGCACGCTGCGCCGAACACCGCGAGTGCAAAAAGCGCGAACGCTAGTCGAAGTCGCATCGTCATGATTAGCAGCCCTCGTTATTCGTAACGGTTATGCTGTAGGTTTCGGTGCGACCGCCGGCGTCGGTGACGGTGACGGGGAATGGCCCCGATCCGGGCGGCGAGAGCACCTGATCGTTGTTCGCACCGGGCATCGGGGCGGCCGATCCGCCGTCCGGGAAACCGAGTGTAAACGGCCCGGCGGAGGGTGCGCGCTGGTTGATGCTCAACACTGGGGTTTCTCCGCATTCGCCGGTCCCGATCGACGTCACGGGAACATTCCACGTCGTGGTTTGGATCGAGCGCGTGAGATACATGTAACCGTTGCTGTCCTCGTAGATGATGTACTCGCCGCCCTTGCTGTTGTGCGTGGTTTGATACACATTGTAGACGTTGGGCAGCGAGATCAGCATCGTTGTGGGCGTCGTCGTGAGGTTTCCCACCACGCCGAGCGCGTAGAACTCGTTGTCGACGTAGGAGATGCGATCGGGTACGCCGTTGAGCGAGAAGACCGAAAGGCCGTCGGGTTCGGGGCCGTAGCCGTTCACCGCTGACGTGGGAACGAGCGAGAGCAGCGAGCTGAGCGACGAGCCTCCTGACGGCATCGTCTCCATGTCGCCGGTGCCGGTCTCGTAACTATAGAAGGGCGCATAGACGGTTCCGTTGGCGCCGGTTCCCACGCCGCCGCTGTAGGAGCCGGAACCCAGCGCCGGGGTGATGCTGTTGACGCTGCCGCCGGCGTTTGCGGTCGTTGCCGTGTAGAGTCCGTCGCCATCGCCCGATGCGTAGGCCATGCCGCCGCTGCTGAGCGGCGTGATGAAATTGCCCTCGTCGTTGCTGTCGCCGTTGAGCGTGATGTACGCGCCGAACACCGGCGAGCCGCTACAGGCGCCCGCGGCCGGAAAGTACGTTGCGTATTCCTGGTAGGTTTCGCCTTCATAGTCGTAGCCGACGATCCAGACATTGTTCGCGCTGTCGACGGTGAGGGCGTAGACGCCGGGCACGTAGTCATCCGGATCGGGCGGCGGACTAAATGACGCCGATGGTGCAGCGCCCGAGACCGCGCTCGATGCCGTACTCCAACAATCGATGGTCGATTCGCTGTCGACGACGAAGAACGCGCCGTTCGGTGCGACCGCCATGTTGCTGGGGTCCTCGACGCCGTTCAAGGTGACCGGCGCCGAGAGCGCCGCAGTGGATGGCGTGAACGTTCCAATGAGGCCGCCCTCGCCGATGTTCACGACGTAGAGCAGCTGTCCCGAGGACTGGGTAAGAAGAAACGCGTTCTCAGCGTAATCGCCGCCCAGCGGAATTTGATACGGAATGACATTGCTCGAGAGCACGACGTAGGCCGGCGACGGCGTGGGGTTTCCCTGTTGCGTCGTCGTGGCGATGGTGAAGGTATCGATGACGTGATCGTTCGTGTCCGGTGTCGTCGTGCCGTCGTACGCGAATTGCACCTTGTTGAGGTCGGCGGCGCAGCCGACCGAGACGGCACCGTTAGTGATGGTGCTGCACGTCGCACCGTTGAGTGAGAGCGTGACGCCATCGCCGCCGGGTGACGGGGAGCCGATCGCGATCGGGGTGGCAAACGTGTTGGTGACGTTGGTGAGAATCGGCGTGTTGCTCGAATCGTAGGCCGTGATGTCGAGCGGCAACGGTCCGGCTGCGACGGCGGCCGGGAAAACTTCTGTGTAGGGCGTGTTGCCGGGATCAGGGCTCGGCACGCTGAGCTGTACCTTATACACGACGCCGTCGAGCGTGAAGGTGAGCGGCGTTGAGCCTGAACTTGCGCTTACGGTGATGCCGAGTGCTTCATACTGTGAAAGCGGGACCGCATTCGCATTAGGGCTGGCGGTCGCAAACGCACCGACGAAGAAATTATCGGTGCCGATCGGCGCCGTAACGTTGAGCGTGCAGGTGTAGCCCCCGCCGCTTGCAGCGGCGCACGGACTGGGCGTGGCGACCGGAAAGATCGTCAGATTGGTGGGCGTAGGCGTCTCCGTTGACGTCGCCGGGACCACGAGCACGCCGAGCGACTGCGTACCGGGCGAGACGTAGAACGGCCGGCGCGATACTTGCCGGTTCGGCGCCGGAATGTTCAGCACGATGACGGCGTTGGTGGTCTTTGCGTTGGACTGACTTCCGCCGCCCGAATTACCGCCGAGGGTCGGCACCACGCCGGATTTTCCGCCGCCGCCGCAGGCGGCAACGAGAATCGCGAGTGCAAAGAGAGAACCGGCCAATAGAGTACGCATTGCGCCCTCCTAGATGTGGTGCTTTGTGAGCCGCCGATGTGCGGCGCCGCAGGTGACGACGCTTGGAGCCGACGTGACGTTGAAATTCTCTTGCCGCCCGTGCGCATCGGTCACGGTGGCAGTAAACGATGAACCCGCGTTTGGAACCGAAAGCCAGAAGTCGTGATCGGCGCCCGGCAACTGCGTCGCCGTAACGCCGCTTGTTGGAGGAATGCTCACCGTGAACGGACCGGAGTCGCCGCGTTCCAGAATGGTAAGCAGCGCGGTCGAACCGCAGGCCGAGTTGAGCGAAACGTTGGGGACCGACCACGTCTTGGTCGGCATCACGCGAACGATGTTGAGATTCTCGCTTGCATCCATATCGAGCACGTACTCGCCACCGTTGCCGTTGTACGCCGCTTGGAATGCGTCGGCGGAATTCGGCAGCGAAACGAGGATCGGCATTGGGGATGCGGGGATCGACTCGATCAGTCCGAGCGCTTGGTAATTGGTGTCGACATACTCCATGCGGTCGGCGGCACCGCCATTTGGCGAGAACGCCTGCAAGCCGGTCGGCTGCGCTGCCGGCGCAGGCGTTGCCGGTACCGGCGGAAGCAAGAGCAGCGATGTGAGTGCACTTCCGCCGGACGCAAGTTTCTCGACGTCAGCTGCGGGGCCACCGGTGTTATAGAACATGCCGTACGCGTTTCCGGCGCCATCGACCGCGACGCCCGCGCCGTATTGGTACGAGCCACTAAGCACGGAGGGATATCCGGAGACCGTCGCGGGGCTGCTGGTCGTGACTAAGAACAGCGGGTTGGGCATGTCGTACGGGCTGTACGACACGATCGCTACGCCGTTGCCGGCGGCAAGCGGGGTGATGTTGGTGCTTTGTTCCTCAATATCGCCATTGAGGGTGAATTGTGCGGTCGGCGAACTGGGACTCGGGGCGCAGTTCGCTGATGCGTTAACATAGCCGACGTACGACGGCGGCGGACCATCGTATTCCACGTCGTATCCGACGTACCACAAGTTGCCGCTCGTGTCGAAGGTGATGCCGAACGGATATATTTCGTCGCCGCCGGACGTCCACGGGTAGAGGCCGTTCACGATCGGTGTGCCGCCCGCAATGGAGGCGTAGCATGCCAGTGGTCCGTAGTCGTTCACCCACAGATTGCCGTTAGGCGCCATGGCGACGCCCTCCACCGTGGACCCGATGTCCAAGAGCGAGCCTTGTGCGCCGGCGGTCGCGGTGCTGGGGTCAAACGTGCCGGTGATCCAACCGCTTCCTATGTAAGAGGCGAACCAAAACGGTCCGGTGGCTTCGCGCCCGATATAGGCGCTGTACACGTCACCGCCGCCGATGACGAGCGGGTACGATTCGATGTTGCTCGCGAGCACGTAGTTGGCGGGCGACGCTGTTGGATTCGGCGCGGTGACGGAGTAGTTATCGATGAGGTGGTCGTTCGCGTCGGGGCGCGGGGTGCCGTCGTAGGACACTTTTACATCGTTGAGATCGCCGGCGCAGTCGATCGTGGCCGTCGCACCGGATGCGCTGCTGCTGCATGCGGAACTCGAGGTGAGTGAAAGCGTGAGGCCGTCGGACGCGGGCGACGCTTTGATGACGATCGCATTGTAATACGGCAACGTGGGATCGCTCATCACCATATTGCCGGACGCGTCGTAGGCTGTGACAGCGATGGGTGCCGACGTCGGAACGCCCACGGTGAAGACTTGCGTATTCGGCGTATTTCCCGGATCGGGGCTAGCAACCGTGACCGCGACGCTCTGCACGACGCCGTTGAGCGTGAAGCTGATCGGCGCGCTACTTGCGCTTACGGTGACGGGTTGGGACACGACCATCGAGAGCGGCGTGGTGTTGCCGTTGGGTGCCGACGTCGCGAAAGCAGCGACGATGAAGAGATCCGTGCCGATCGGCGCGGTCACGGTGAAATTGCAGCTCTCACCGCCGCCGCTCGCAATCGCGCACGGGCTCGGCGTCACGACCGGAAAGATCTGCATGTTGGTCGTGGGCAGCGGAGATGGGATCGTCGACGGATACGGGACGACGACGATGCCGAACGCTTGGGTATTCGAAGAGATGTAGAAGGGCTTGCGCGACGACGACGCCTGTTTGCTCGTAGGGGGAACGTAGAGCGTGATGTTCGCGTGCGTAATTTCGCGGCTTGTTGGCGCGGTGTTGCCGCCGCCCGGATTCCCGACGGTCGGGACCAGTCCGGACCCGCCGCCGCCCCCGCACCCGGCGACGATCACCCCCAAGGAAAAAAGCACCCAGACCAACCGAATGCGCATGCAGTCGCCGTTCTCAAGAGAGCGGGTAGGTTTCGATGACCCTACTTCCTTTACGGCAACGGCCGCTCCCTTGCGCCCTTTGGCCCGGGCCGGTCTTCCGAGGGGCTTGTGCCTTTAGGCGGCCGTGAGCCGGCGGCGCAATTCGCGCTCGCGCTGCTTGTAGACCTTAATCGTCAACTCGAGACGCGACGAAGTTCCGGTTTTGCGCAAGATGTGCGAGATGTGATTCTTCACCGTCTTGTCGGAAAGTCGGAGCCGCGCAGCAATATCTTGATTGCGAAGTCCGTCCAGAAGTTTTTGCAGCACACCACGTTCTGCCGGGCTTAGCGAGGATTCGATTTTCGTCATGACACTATACTTAGGCAAAGAACCCTGATCATCTTACCTGCTGGGCAAAAGTGCCTATCGACTACGGGCCAAAGGGAGCAGCCGAGCTACCTGCTATGCCAAAAAAGTGGCGAGGTGCGCGCACGTTCGCGCGGTATCAAGCGGTTCGAGTCGTACGTAGTTCCCGCGAAGTGTGACGAGATGCGCCTTCATCGTGTTCCAGCGTAGCAAATGATGACAATGGTGCTTCCTGCTGCCCTCGGCGGCGGCTCGGGATCGGGAGGGTCACGACGACGTGACTGCCGAGTCCGGGCAGCCGTTCGACGTCGACGCGTCGCGCCAGTTGCGAGATGAGAAACAGCCCGCGTCCCGACTCGGACCAGATATTGGCCGGCAGCACCGGTTGGAATGTGAATCCGGGCCCGCGGTCGATGACGTGCAGCACGGGCGCACCATCGCGTAGCTCGAGCGAAACGCTCAGCGGTCCCGGCGCATGACGGACCGCATTCCCGATGACTTCGGCAAAGATCACGCCGCAGTTCGCAAGCTCTTCGTCGTCGGGCTCGCATAAGCTCAACAAACTCTGGAAGAATTCATCGCGCATCGCGTAGGCTGAGCGGACATCGGCTGCTTCGAACTGCCAGCGCATCGCGCTCTGCGAAAAGCGCACCACAATGATCGCGATATCGTCGCGCGGCGCGAGATTGGCGATCGCGCGCTCGACGAACTCGGCCGGATTTGCCGCATGCGCGATCGCATCGGAGCGCAGCACCGCCTCGATCATGGCCTCGCCGGCGGCGACGTCGCGCGCGATTTCGGTGATACCGTCGGTATACATGACCAGCATACTGTGTTCCGGGCACTGCGCTTCGTATAACTCAAACTCGACGTTGCGAAAGGCGCCGATCGGCGGCGATGGGCACTCAAGCCACTGCACCGTGCGGTCGGGAAGGCGTAAGAGCGGCGGTGCATGACCCGCCGAGACGTAGCGAAGCAGCCGCGTCTCCGGGTCGATGATGCCGATGAACGTGCTGGCCAAACGGTTTTCATCGTCAGCGAGGAGCAGCCGGTTACACACGTCGGCAATCTTGCGCGGATCGTTCGAATCGAGCGCGGCCACGCGAATTGCTTGACGCATTAACACCATCAAACGCGCCGCCTCGATCCCTTTGCCGGTCACGTCGCCGATGGTGACGACAATTTCACCGGCGAGGTTCTGGAATGCGTCGTACCAATCGCCGCCGATGTCGGCCTCGGTCGAGCCGGGGCGGTAGTGTGCCGAGAGTTCGATGCCCTCGGGCGAGGGGAAGCGCCGCGGCAGGAACGAGCGCTGCAGCGTCTCGGCGACATACTGTTCGCGGTGGAACTGCTTTGCGTTGGCGACGGCGAGGCCGGCGCGACGGCCCAACTCGATGGCGAAGGAGAGATCGCTGTGATCGAAGTCGTGGCCGTCACGCGTCCGCGCAAAGGTGAGGGCGCCGAAGATATGATTTTGCGCGATGACGGGGACGACGATCTTCGAGCGGTAGCCCAGACGCCGCATGTATTGCTCGTGCTGCCGGGAGGCGGCGTGCTCGACCAGCGTCGCGTCGTCGATGTGGGGTAAGAAGAACGGCTCGCCGGTGCGCGTGACGCGCACGACCGGATGCTCGCCGAATTCGTCGATGTACAGCAGACCCGAGATGTTGGCGAGGCCCTCTTCCTTGAGCCGATCGTGATGCGCGGCCGCGGTGACGAAGAGCCGGTCGGATCGATCGTCGAGCAAATCGAATAGACAGAGGTCGGCGAACGATTCGACGGCGAGCCGCGCAACATTGTTGAGGGTCTCGACCACGTCGAGTGATTGGTGAAAGATATCACCGGCCCGAACGAGCAAGTTCAGCCGCGCTTGATCGCGTGTTTCCGCGGTTTCGGTCAATGAAAGGCCTCCGGCTTCCCCCTTTGGGGCCTCGATTAGTATGCACATTTCGGACAGGCGTCAATCAGCTTGGCCAGCCAAGCGGTCAAGTGACCGGTTCGAGGGCGAAGATCTCATCGATGCGCGCACCATCGTACGTATAAGCGAGAAACCCGGCCGTCTGGCAGTTGGAGATGAGGTGCGGACGGAAGGCCACGGCGCACGTACCGCGTGCGTCGCGGACACTACGGTAGACGATGCCGTCGACCACGTTGGCCGCGTAAAGCCCGAGCGCGTAAGCTTGCGCGGCGGCGTAGCGATCCGGATCCGGATCGTAGATCGGATCGGTCGCCGGCGTTGTGCGTAGGTCGTCGTAGGTGCCTTTGATGTCGGCGGTGAGCACGCGCTTGTAGATCAGCGCCGGCCGCGTCTGCGTGTAGGCGAGGAAGCGCGCGGTATGATAGGCCGATTCGGCGATTGCAGTGCGTTGTTCGAAAGCGGCGTAGTAGACGCCGTAGCTGCCGTCGGTGAAGCGGCTGTTGCCGGAATAGGCGAACGACGCGATGATCATCTCGTTGCCCGCGCCGCTGGGGAACTTTCTGCGCGGATTGGTGATGGCTTCGATTTCATCGAGCGCGGCGCGATCGGTGACTGAGTTTAACCGATCGGCAATTCGTGCCTCATGGCGGCGATGGGCGATGACGCGAAAGGTATGCTTCTTGCGGAAGCGCGCTACCATCCGCGTTCGGTGTCGAGGTAGGCGCGCACGGCGGTCAGGCTCTCGAACGAGCCGTCCAGCAACAGTTCTTTCGCGCTCTTTCCTTTGAAGAGCGGATACGCGTTGGGCTGGTTGATCCAGGCGTCGGCGAGCTGCGCGTCGGGCAGAAGGACGTTGATCGCCTTGAAGATGCCGAGCAGCATCGAAATGCGCTGCAGCGCGTCGTAGGAGAGCAGCGCCGCGTCGGGATCGCGCATGTACTTGGTGTAGGTCGACTGCGGCAGCACCCCGAGTAGTATGCGCTGCTCGATGGGAGCGAGCTTCCAGTGCGCCGCGATATCCTTAAACGCCCGAATCGCCGTGGGCGAGAGCGCCTTGAGCTTCGCCGGCGAGCGGGCAAAATCGATGGCCGTCGGTGCCAGGGCCAGGGTAGACATACACGCTCATTATAGCAGAGATTAGCTTTAGGCGCTAGAACAGGCGTTTGCCCGCGGTTCGGCTTCGAGACGGAAAATGCGACCGAGAAGGAGCCGCAGATCGAAGAGCGCACGCGCGGGTGCAGGGAGCCGGGTGACCACGCGATGCTGATTCCCGAACGGATTGAATTCGGCCAAGGTTACACGCTTGGCAGGGCGCGGCAGATCCACTGCCCACGCGTCATGCAACGGAACGTCTGCGAGGAACGTGTGGACTCGTAGCGGCAGCGCGTAGAATTCCTCGGGCGCAATCTGAGACACGTATTTGCCGCCGTTTTCCTTTATGTGGTCCGGCTTAGCCGCCGGACATAGCGCCGACGATGAGCAACGGCTCGGCGCCGTGCGTCACCGGTTCGGGCAGCGGCGAATCGGGTGCGTCGTGCGAGAGATCGCGTTCGCACGCAAAGAAACGGATGTACGGCCGGCGTTGGTGGGTGGCGCGATCGCGGATCGTACCGAGCAGCATCGGATAGCGCGCTTCGACCGCCGAGAGCACGGCACCCAGCGTCGCCGCTTCGTCGAGGTCGAGGTGGACTTCGTCGTTCACCCGTGCCAGCGACTTGAGGTGCGCGGGCAAGACGACGCGGATCACGGCAGTGTTTGGACTTCGACCGAGAGTACCGCCGGCAGATCGCGCACGATCGTGTTCCACGAGTCGCCGCCGTCGGGCGAGACGTACACCTGGCCGCCGGTTGTGCCGAAGTAAATGCCGCAGCTGTCAAGCCGATCGACCGCCATTGCATCACGCAGCACGTTCACGTAGCAATCGCGCTGCGGCAGACCGTTGGTAAGGGCTTCCCACTCGTCGCCGCCGGTGCGGCTGCGATAGACTCGCAACTGTCCGTCGAGTGGGAAATGTTCGGAATCACTCTTGATCGGCACGACGTAAATCGTATCGGGTTCGTGGGCATGCACGTCGATCGGAAAACCGAAATCAGTCGGCAGATTCCCGCTGACTTCGCGCCACATATCTCCCGCATCGTCGCTGCGCATCACATCCCAGTGCTTTTGCATGAAGAGCACGTTGGGGCGCGAGGGATGAAGGGCGATGCGATGCACGCAGTGACCGACTTCGGCGTCTTGATCCGGGAGTTGGGCGGAGCGCAGCCCGCGGTTGATCGGCTGCCAGCTCGCACCGGCGTCATCGCTGCGGAATGCGCCGGCCGCGGAGATTGCGGTGAAGATGCGCTGCGGATTACTCGGATCCAGCAGAATCGTGTGCAGGCACATGCCGCCCGCGCCGGGTTGCCACGACGAGCCCGACGTGTGCGTGCGCAAACCGGAGAGTTCGTTCCAACTTTGGCCGCCGTCGGTCGAACGAAAGAGCGCTGCGTCTTCGACGCCCGCATAGACGGTCTCGCGATCGGTCAGCGAGGGCTCGATGTGCCAGACGCGCGCGAATTCCCATGGGTGCGGCGTGCCGTCGTACCATTGATGTGTGCCGGGCACGCCGTCGTACGTAAACCCATTGCCGACGGGCTCCCAGGTTGCGCCGCTGTCGTCCGAACGCTGCATGACCTGGCCGTGCCAGCTGGTGTTCTGCGAGGCGTAGATGCGCTGGGGATCAACCGGCGACGCCTTGACGTGGTAGATCTCCCACCCGGCAAAGTGCGGGCCGCTCACGCGCCAGGTTTTGCGCGTGCCGTCGGAGTCGAGAATGAACGCACCTTTGCGCGTGCCGACCAAGACGCGTACGCTGCTCATTCCCCGGTTATACGTCAGGGGCGGGGCGGCGCCTCCGCGGCGCCGACGAGCGTGGCCGGCTGTGCGCTAGCGGCGGTATTTTTCAGGACGCGGCCGTTGGAGAGCACCACACCGCGCGGCCCGATCGAAACGACGCGCAGTTTGCCGATGTGCGCGCCGACGGTGATGCAGTACGTATTGTGGTTTTTCATGGAACTGTCGCGAACCAGCGCATAGCTGAAATCTTGGTTGCCGCCGGTGGTCAGAATGGCGATCGAGTCGGCCGGAGTTTGCCATACGGGTACCGTTTGCGCGAACGTTTGCGCAGTCGAAAGTCCGTTGAGCAAAAGAAGCAGCGCGACTGCTCTAAACAGAGCCATCCCGGATCACCTCGTTCCATTATTATTATCGGTATTTTTCCCGAGTTGGCCGCATTAGAAACAAGGGACGGGTGGTTAAGCTTGTGTTTCGATCAAGAGGAACGCGGCGCACGCGAGCACGATCAGCGCGGTCACCGTCCAGCCGGCGATCGAGAGCGGCAGGCCGATACGAAAGTCGCCCATCGTTCGGCGGCTGCGCGCGACGCAATTCATGAGCACGAGCGTGATCGGCGTGCCGAGTCCGCCCGCGATCGAAGCCCAGACCAGCAGGCGGATCGGCGGAAGCCCAAGCAGCGCGACACCCGCGCCCACCAAGAGCGCGCCGAGAATGATTGCATAAAACGGCTTGGCGTCGCGCACGTCTGCGTCGAGCGATGCATTGCTTCCGAACGTGTGCGCGACGGCATACGCGGTCGAAGCGGCTAGGATCGGCACGGTCAACACCGCTGACGCGAAGAGGCCGATGCCGAACAGTGCGCCCGCGGCGGGGCCGGCGAGCGGGGTGAGCGCGCGGGCGGCGTCGTCGACGGTCTCGATCGGAAGATGGTGCACGCCGAGCGTCGCGCCGGAAGCGACGAGAACAAACAGGAAGCCGGCGCCGGCCGCCAGGACGCCGAGCACTGCGTCGAGCTTGAGCGCACCTAAGCGAGAGGGCCCCCGCCGCGACTGCGCGACCTCGATCGACTCCCACACGTACTCGTAGCTGGTGATCGTCGTGCCGATGAGCGCCAACGCGCCGATCAGATATACGCCCGAGAATTCAAAATGCGGAACGAACGTATGACGCGCTACGTCGAGCCAATCGACGTGCGCGAGCGCAGCGCTGGCGGCGTATGCAACAAAGAGAATCGGCACCAACATCAACCAGGTCGCGATGCGCCCGTACGAATGGGTGAGCAGCAGGTAGGCGATCGCCGCGGCGAACGGCAGCAAGAACCATTGATACGGAAGGCCGACGAGCAGCGAGAGGGCCTGACACCCGGCCTCGATGTCGGCAACGAGCGTCATAAGGTTGACTGCGACGATTGCGGCGAGCGAGAGCAGTCCGGCAGTGATGCCGTAGCGGCGCACGATCGCGCCCTGCACGCTGGTGCGGGTGGCGGCACCGACGGATGCCGCGATCATCTGGGTCACCGCGAGCATCGGCAAAATCGCAACGACGAGCCAGGCGAGACCGTAGACTGTCGTCGCGCCGACAGCCGCGAGGCTTCCCACCGTGGTGGGATCGTTGGCCGAGGCACCGGCGACGAAGCCGGGACGCACGAGCGCAGGCGTGCGGTCGAGCCGCGGTTCGGCCAGCGGCTTCGCGTCGGAGGTCATGCCATGACGATATACCGCGCTTGTCCAGGACGCGCGGGGCTGTCAAGGACAGCTGATAGCTTCGTCGACCGAATCGTCGATCGGCCAGAGCTGGTCGAATCCGGTCACCTGGAAGACCTTACGCACGAGACCGTCCTTCACCACGAAGTGGCAGAGGGCTAGGCTGCGCGCACGCCGCGAGCGGCGTATCTGTACGAACGTTTCGAGCGAACTCGAATCGATATAGGTGACCTGGGTTAGGTCGAAGATAACAGATTCGGCGTCAAAGGCGGCCTGCAGTTGCTTGCGGAGCTCCTCACGCCGCGCGAGGTCGTATTCCCCAGAAAGCGTGATAATTAGCGGCTCGCTCCACATCACTAGATGTAACGAACGCGTCAATCATTTTGGTTCGCTTAGTTGCTGATCGCGGTGTGCTGCGAGTACCACGCGTGCCAGTGGCCGGCGGCATAGTAGAAGACGTCAACGGAGCGCTGGCCGCCGAAATCCGAGGTGACGATGGCCGACGTGCCCTCGACGCGGATAATCAGGGCCGGTTCGGGCATCGCAGGCGTGGGGCTCGGCGGTTGCGCTGCGTTTTTCTGCGTCAGAAGAAAACGGTGCATAGAGCTCCTCGTGGCGACAAATTGTGGCGGCCCTTCGACTACGGCGCTTCGCGCCTACGCTCAGGATGACAAGAGAACCGCTACGCTCAGGATGACAGGTTATAGATTGGTCAGGATTTGGTAGGCGGTGGCGATGCGGGCCGGGATCGGATAACTTTTGTTGGCGAGCAGCACGTCGTCGTGCGGCGGTTGCGGCGGGTCGATTGCGATAGCGGGAAGGGCGTCGAGGAGCATCGTCGTGGCGTTACCTTGCTCGAGTTGCGCGAGCGTGACCGGATATAGATACTGCTCCCAAATCAAATCCTGCGTTATCGGTCCACTTCGATAATAACCGGTGTGGGTGTTGATGAGTGCGCGCTGCAGCGTTGGGTCGAGCGGGAGCATCCCGAGGTTTGCTTGGAGCCAACGCAACAAATCGCCGGCCGTTATCCGCACGCCGTAGGTTTCTGCGGCAAGCTCACCCGGCACCATCCGGATCGGCGTATCCTTTGATGTGTAGCCTTGCGCGTAGTTTGACATCTGCGCATTTGGGACGTTGAGATACGTGTGCCGCAGACCCAGCGGCTGCAAGAGCGTACTCTGCATTAGCGGAACGAAATCTTCGTGCACGCGTGCAGCGGCGATGAAGCCGAGCAATCCGATGCTCACGTTGGAGTAGAGCCGATACGTTCCGGGTGGATACGGTGGTTTCCAATGTTGCAGATACGACATGAGCTGTGCGTCGTTGGTGATGTCGTCGGGCACCTGTAGCGGCAAGCCGCCTGCCGTGTACGTGCCGAGATTTAGCAGGCTCACGCGATCGAAGCTGCTGCCGCGTAGGACTGGAAGATCGGTGCTTGCCGTATCGGCGAACGAGAGTTTGCCGGTGAGCTGCGCGTACGACGCGAGGGTCGCGGTGAACGTTTTCGACACCGAGCCGATCTCGAAGAGCGTCGCCGCGTTGATCGGCTGTTTCGTTGCCCTCGACCCGACGCCGTACGTGAGAACGTACGTGGGTCCGTTCACCACGATCCCGACGGCCATGCCGGGAATCCCGTAGCGCTGCATCAGCGGCTGCACGGCACGCGTGACGATACTGGCGACAGTAGGGGGCTGCGCGGTTGCGATGATCATAGGCGCCCGTCTTCGAGGGGGCGAAGTGGAGACCCGTTATGTTTAAACCTGGCGATCACGTCTACATCGACGGCACCCAAGAAGAGGGGACCGTCAAAGAAGTGCATCCGCACGAAGTCGTGGTGCGGGTCGAGGTGCCCGGCGGGCACGAAACGCGTAAGTATGCGCTCGAGGCGGTGCGCCTCGACCCCACGCTGGGCGAAGTCTCGAAGTTCGTCGATCACTAAGCGAACCGATGTTTGCTGCGCGCAGAGCCAACCCGGTCAGTAACTGCCCGCTAACCGCGGCGCTTGCGGCCGTCGGCGGGAAGTGGAAGATGATCATCATCTACTCACTTGCCGAACGCCCATACCACTTCGCGGGGATCCAGCAGTTTCTACCGGACGTCTCGCGCAAGGTGTTGACCGAACAGCTCGCCGAGCTGATCGCCGACGACATCATCGTTCGCGAGGAAACGGGTCCGGCTCCGGCGCGCGTGATGTACTCGCTCACCGAGTACGGGCATACGATATTGCCGCTCATCGACGCGGCCAAGGCGTTTGGCCGTGCTCACATCGCACGCTTCGGCGAATAGTTACCTCGGAGTGCGGATTGCCGGCTGACGCTGCATTCGATACCATCGCGCAATGCGCGCACACTCTCGTCTCATCGCCGGCGCCCTCGTTGCATGCCTCGCGGCCACCCCGCTTGGCGGATTCGCGCAAGCGCGCGACGGACAGCACGACTTCGACTTTAATTTCGGCACGTGGCACGTGCACGGCCAACGCTTGGAACACCCGCTTACCCATTTAACGCAGTGGGTGACCTACGACGGTACCGAAACGGTGCGCAAAGTGTGGGATGGACGAGCGAGCGCGGCTGAAGTCGACGGACCGTCCCACATCGAGTTGCTCCACGTGAGAACCTATAACCCGGTATCCCACCAATGGGCGATCACCGGCGCGAACAGCGCCGCCGGCACGTTGGGCGCACCGATGTACGGGTCGTTTTCCGGCGGCGTGGGGCGGTTCTACGACCGTGAAGTTTTCAACGGGCGCACGATTACGGTGCGCTGGGTCTTCTCACATATCACGGCCGGCTCGTACCGGTTCGAGCAAGCTTTTTCCGACGATGGCGGCGTAAGCTGGGAGCCGAATTTCGTTGCAAAGGCGACGCGCACGCGTGCCGATGCGCCGTCCGAAGGTTCGAACTCCGTTGCGGATACCTCGCACGACTTCGATTTCAGCTACGGTACGTGGACCACGCATATCCGCTCGTTGCGCGGGGCGTCGTGGGTCGATCTCACCGGGACGGTCACCTGGCGAAAGATCTGGAACGGCCGCGCGTTTCTGGAAGAGATTACCGCCGGCAGCGGCAAGACGGCGTTCACCGGACTCACGCTCTTCCTCTACGATCCGCAATCGCATCAGTGGAGCCAGACGTATGCCGACAGTAGCGACGGAGCGTTTAACACACCGTACATCGGCGGCTTTCGCAATGGGCGTGGCGAGTTGATCGGTCCCGACACGTTTGATGGGAAGGCGGTCCTCATGCGCGACGACTGGTCGGCGATTACGCCGAACGCGCACCACTTTGAGATCGCTTATTCGCTCGACGGCGGCACGACCTGGCGGCCTGTGTTTGTGGCGACTCTCACCCGCAAGGGTCCGGGGCTGTGACAACGGACGCTAGCTGAGGCATCGCTGTGGCGCAGTTCGTTCACGTGTCCGAATTTCATTGGGTCGATCAAGCGATTGCCGCGGAGAAGAAGATCAAATCGTGGTCACATCGCAAGAACCGCGCCTTCGTGGACGGCGACTGGGAATCGTTAAAGCGCTACAGTCGCGGCTACGCTTGGGATGGCAAATGCCGAGGGCCGTTCATAGAACGGCCCCGGTGACGCACAGCCCGATACAATAGCAGCGTATCACCGTTTTCTCGGCCACGCAACAATCGTCGCGGGTGGAGAGTGCGAGAATCGAACTCGCGGCGCGCCAGTGTATCGGACTGTGCGTCGACACCATCGAAACTCCCCACCGTCGTTCCTTCACGCATTTGGAGTCTCGCAGCAAGGTGTGACGGCGGTCCCTCGACTACGCGGCTTCGCCGCTACGCTCGGGATGACAAGGTGGGGCGCTTCGCGCCTACGCTCAGGATGACAAGGTGGGGCGCACCTCGGCGTGACAAAACGGTGTTCAACCTTACAATGATCGATCGATTCCATCCGCTCGTTAGCGAGTGGTTCGGCAGCCGCTATGGCAAGCCAACCGAGCCGCAGGTCCAGGGTTGGCCCGCCATTCGTGCCGGACGCGACGTGCTGATCTCGGCGCCCACCGGCTCGGGGAAGACCCTGGCTGCATTCTCGCTCTGTCTGGATGACCTGGTGCGCCGCGCGGTAGCCAACGATCTTGCCGACGAGACGCGCGTCGTCTACGTCTCGCCGCTCAAAGCGCTCACCAACGACGTTCGCAAGAATCTCGAAGTGCCGCTGGGCGAGCTGGTCGCCGCAGCGGAGCAGCAAGGCCTCCCGCTGGCCGAGATCCGCACCGCCGTGCGAACCGGCGATACGACGCCCGCCGAACGGCAGCGCATGCTCAAAAAGGTTCCGCACGTGCTGGTCACCACGCCGGAGTCGCTCTTCATGATGCTTACGGCCGAGAAGTCGCGCGCGCTGTTCACCAACGTGCGGACGGTGATCGTCGACGAGATTCACGCCATGGTGCGAGACAAGCGCGGGTCGCATCTGGCCCTGACGCTGGCGCGTCTGGATCGGCTCGTCGAAAACGCCGGCGGCACGAAGCCGCAACGGATCGGACTATCGGCGACCGTTCGCCCGCTCGAGGCGGTGGCGCAGTTTTTGAGTCCCGACGCGGACGTGATCGACGTTGGGAGCCGGCGCGAGATGACGATTGCCGTTGAGGCGCCGCGCGACGAGCTTGGACCCGTTGCAAGCGCCGAGATGTGGGGCGAGGTCTACGATCGCGTCGCCGATTTGATCCGCGCCAATCGCACGACGCTGGTGTTCGTCGGCACGCGCCGCATGAGCGAGCGCGTAGCGTTTGCCTTGGGCGAACGTTTGGGCGAAGGCACGGTGCTGCCACACCACGGAAGTTTGTCGCGCGAGAAGCGCTTTGAAGCCGAGCATCGGCTCAAGCAAGGCGAACTTCGCGCGGTGGTTGCGACCGCGTCGCTCGAACTCGGTATCGACATCGGCTCGATCGACTTGGTGGTGCAACTCGGGTCGCCGCGATCGATTTCGGTTGCGCTGCAGCGCATCGGGCGATCGGGCCACTGGATCGGCGCGCGCCCGCACGGCCGGCTCTTCCCGACGACGCGCGATGAGTTGCTCGAGTGCGCGGCTTTGGTGCGCGCGATACGCACCGGCGCGATGGACGCGATCACCATTCCCAAATCACCGCTCGACATTCTCGCACAGCAGATCGTGGCCGCGTGCGCGAGCGACGAGTGGGACGTGGAAGCGTTGTACGGCACGGTGCGCACGGCGTATCCCTATCGCGAGCTGGCGCGTAAAGACTTCGACGACGTCGTCGATATGCTCGCCGACGGTGTCGCGACGTCGCGCGGACGCAGCGGCGCGTACCTGCACTACGATCGTGTCAACGGCCGGCTACGCGGACGGCGCGGCGCGCGCATGGCCGCGATCACCTCGGGCGGCGCAATTCCGGACACGGCACAATACAATGTGATTGCCGAACCCGACGAGCACAAAGTGGGAACGTTAGACGAAGACTTCGCCATCGAGAGCCTGGCGGGCGACATCTTCATGCTGGGCACCACCTCGTGGCGCATCCGCCGCATCGAACCCGGCGTGGTGCGGGTCGAAGACGCGCAAGGCGCGCCGCCGACCGTCCCGTTCTGGAACGGCGAAGGCCTCGGCCGCACGATCGAGCTGTCGCGCGAAGTGGCGGCGGTGCGCGCCGCGATCGACGAGCGCGATGATGCGACGGCACGCGAGTTCTTGATCGCCGAGTGCGCGCTCGATGCGCCCGGCGCGGATCAGGCGATCGCCTACGTGCGCGCGGGTAAGGCGATTCTCGGCGTCGTTCCCACCGATACAACCATCGTCGCCGAGCGCTTCTTCGACGAAGCCGGCGGCATGCAGCTCATCCTGCACACCCCGTTCGGCGCGCGGATCAATCGCGCGTGGGGATTGGCGCTGCGCAAGCGCTTTTGCCGTTCGTTCAATTTGGAACTGCAAGCCGCCGCAACCGACAACGGCATCGTGCTCTCGCTGACCGACCAGCACGCGTTTCCGCTCGAGATCATCTTCGAGTATGTCAAGGCGGCGAGCGTCGAATACGTCTTGACGCAGGCAATGTTGCCCGCGCCGATGTTCGCGGCGCGCTGGCGTTGGAACGCGATGCGCGCGCTGGCAATCTTGCGCATGCGCGGCGGCCGCAAAGTCCCGCCGCAATTGCTGCGCATGCGCGCCGATGATTTGATCGCAGCGCTGTTTCCGGATCAGGCCGCGTGTCCGGAGAATCTTACCGGACCAATTCGTATTCCCGATCACGTGCTGGTACGCGAAACGATCGACAACTGCTTGCACGAAGCGATGGACCTCGACGGGCTGATCGGGATATTGCAGCGCCTCGAAGCCGGCGAGATCCGCACGGTGACGATCGACACGCCGGAGCCGTCGCCGTTCTGCCACGAGATTTTAAACGCGAACCCGTATGCCTATCTGGACGACGCGCCGCTTGAAGAGCGCCGCGCACGCGCGGTGCAGCTGCGCCGGACCATTCGCAGCGACGTGGACGGTGCCGGCATTTTGAGCGCCGACGCGATCGCCGAGGTGGCTGCAGAGTCGTGGCCCGTCGTGCGCGACGCCGACGAGTTGCACGACGCCTTGGCGACCCTGGTCGTGCTGCAGCCCGTCGCGGAGTGGAGCGCGTGGTACGAAGAACTGGTGGTGCAGCGGCGCGCGACGACGCTGCGCGCTGCCGCCGGCGCGTTCTGGACCAGCGCCGAGCGATTGGAGCTTGCGCGCGCGTCGTACCCCGATGCGCTTGTGGAACCGCCGATCGATGCGGCGGGACGCAGCGACGTGCCGGAAACGCACGAGGCGGCCGTCGCCGAAATCCTGCGCGGATGGCTCGAGTCGACCGGGCCGGCGACGAATCTGGAACTCGCCGAAAGATTCGGCATCGACGTGCCGACGATCGACGCCGCGCTGATTCGGCTCGAGACGCAAGGCCAACTCTTACGCGGCCGCTTCCGCGGCGGCGAAAACGAAGAGTGGTGCAACCGCCGCGTGCTCGCACGCATTCATCGCCGCACCCTGGGTGCGCTGCGGCGCGAGATCGAGCCCGTCTCGTCGATGCAGTACGTACGCTTCTTGCATCGCTGGCAGCACGTCGCATTCGGTTCGCGTTTGTACGACGTCGATGGCACGCTCCAAGTTATCCGGCAGCTCGAAGGCTACGAAATTCCCGCCGCGGCGTGGGAGGCGCAGATTCTGCCGTCGCGCATCGTCGGCTACCGTCGCGAGTATCTCGATCAGTTGTGCTATTCCGGCGAAGTGATGTGGGGACGACTGTCCGCGCATCCCGCGCTCGAGCTCGACGATGAATCCAACCGTCGCGTGCGTCCGACCAAGCTGGCGCCGATTTCGCTCTTTAGCCGCGACAACGCCGAAGCGCTCATCGTGCGCGACGAATACAAGACGTCGGGCCTCTCGCACGCGGCGTGCGACGTGCTCGAGGAGATCCGCCGGCGCGGCGCGCCGTTCTTTGCCGAGATCGTGCGGGGTTCAAAACGTCTGGCGAGCGAAGTCGAGGATGCACTGTGGCAACTCGTCGCGGCCGGACTCGTGACGGCCGATGGCTTCGATGCACTGCGCTCGCTGATCGATGCGAAGCGGCGTCTGGGCGAAAAGGGCTTGCGCGCGCGGCCGCGATCGTCGAGCGGACGGTGGTCGTTGCTCGACTCGGCCACCGAAAGCATCGATCCAGAATGGTTCGCGCGACGGCTGCTCGACCGCTGGGGTGTTGTGTTCCGCGATATCGCCGCGCGTGAAACGTTGGCGCCGCGCTGGCGCGATATCCTCGTGGCGCTTCGCCGGATGGAGGCGCGCGGTGAGATTCGCGGTGGCCGTTTCGTCAACGGATTCGTCGGCGAGCAATTCGCGTTGCCCGAAGCCATCGATGCGCTGCGCGCTTCCCGCCGCAGCGCCGACGACACGGCACTCACCGAAGTCAGCGCGTACGATCCGCTCCATTTGACGGGTATCGTGCTTCCGGGATCGCGAAGCGCGACGGAGATTGTTGCATAGTCGAGGGATGATAAAGTAAGCGTACGCTCGGGATGACAAGGGGGCGCTTCGCTACGCTCGGGATGACAAGTTGGGGCGCGGCGTTTTCGTAAGTTCGTCAGCCAGCATTCGCGCCTTCGCCTTCACCGCTTCGCGAATTTCGCGCACGCGCTCGAGCGGCTGCCCTTTCGGATCGGGCAGCCCCCAATCGTCATCGATGCGCGGCACGCCTTGGACGTCGCACCCCATCGTGATGATTCGGTCGGCACGTGCGGCTAGGCTAGGGTCAATCAATTTCGGTCGAGCCGACGAGATGTCGATGCCGTCTTCGGCCATCGCAGCGATCACGCCGCCATTTGGTGTTTCGGCCGCCTCGGTTCCCGCCGACGCAACTTCAACTGCATCGCCGGCGAAATGCCGGAGGTAGGCTTCAGCCATTTGACTGCGACCCGTGTTGTGGCGACAGACGAAAAGTACAAAAGGCTTAAGCGACGGCATACGATTCCTCGCCGAGCCAACGGAAGAGTAGGGTCGCGCATATCGCGCCGAGCAACTGCGCTACGATAAAGCCCGGAGCATCCTGTGGGCGGATGCCCGCAAACGTGTCGGACAACGTCCGTGCGATCGTTACGGCGGGATTCGCGAACGACGTCGAGGATGTGAACCAATAGGCGGCCACGATGTACGATCCGACGGCGAAAGGTACGAACGCCGATTTGAAGCGGACGCATCCCCATATGACGAGCAATAACCCGAAGGTGGCAATGAACTCGGCGAACCACTGCGCCGGCCCACTTCGTGCGCGATGCGACGCAAAGAAAAGCGGGAGGCCGAACATCGTATTGGCGGCGGCAACGCCCGCGATTGCGCCGACGATTTGCGCAGCGATATAAAGCGGCAGCTCGCGCCATCGCAATCCGCCGCGCATTGCATCCGCCAGCGACACGGCCGGATTGAAGTGCGCGCCGGAGATTGGGCCGAGAGCCGCGATGAGACACATCAGGACTGCACCGGTCGCGATCGTGTTTGCCAGCAACGCGATGGCGCTGTTGCCGCCGGCGAGACGCTGTGCCATGATGCCCGAGCCGACGACGCCGGCGAGAAGAAAGGCCGTGCCGAGGGCTTCGGCGGAAAGCCGTCTTGTTAGGCTCGGCATAGGACGCCACAAAACTCTGCCACATGCCCGCGTATCGAATCGCGGATATCGCGAACCGCATTCAAACGTTGTTCCCAGGTGCCCTCGAGAGCAGCTGGATCAGGGACACTCCAGTGCATACGTTTCACGATGCCGGGGAAGATCGGGCACATCTCCGCACTCACGTCGTCGCAGACCGTGATGACATACGAATAGAGATCGTTAGCGATTCGATCATCGCGTCATGCGCTGCAGCACTGCGTGGCCTCCTTGTCCCGCTCCGCAGTATCGTCGTGCACGGTGTAGATTTCCCAGCGCCGGCCCTCGGGATCCGTCGAACGACACGCTGCGCGAAAGATCGGTGGTCGCGAGGTTCAGATGGGTTTTCACGCATGCACTTTCTGTCGAAAGACGCTTTGCAGGGCAGCCGATACGCGCGCATTCGCATCAGAGGCTAAGCGGTAATACACCCAGGTCCCGCGGCGCTCACAGCTCACGAGTCCCGCTTCGCGGAGGATACGCAAATGATGTGAGACGGTGGGCTGATTGAGCGGAAGCGCGTCGGTGAAATCGCAGACGCAAACCTCGTCCTTTGCCGCCGCCAACGTCGCGAGCATGGTGAGGCGATACGGGTCCGCCGTCGCCTTGAGCAGCGCGGCCTGCGCCTCGAAATCGTCCGTCGCTGCCCGCGCCGGAGGGCAACACCGCTGCATTGGCATGCGTCGATATTAGCCATTGTATCGACGAATGTCAATATAGAGGAGTGGGCGCCTCGACTACGCTCAGGATGACGCCGACACGATCGTTGCGTTGCCGGCGAGTGCGGCGGCGATCGATTGCGGGCCGCAGATGTACGATGCGCTCGCGCCCGCTTCAACCGCGGCGATCGCGGCTTGCATCTTGGGGCGCATGCCACCTTCGCACGCCGGCGTTTCCATGAAGGCGCGCGCGTCGTCGAGGGAGAGGCGATCGATGCCGCTCGACGGATCCTTGGGATCGCGGCGCACCCGTTCGACGTTGGTGATAATGAGGAACGCGCGCGCACGCACGGCGCCCGCGATTGCAGCGGCGGCAAGGTCGGCGTTGACGTTATACGCGTGCGCTTCGTTGGGCGCGACGGCGAGCGGCGCGACCACCGGCAGATAATTCGCGGCGAGCAGTAGATTGATCAGTGACGGATCGCAGGCGGTCACGTCGCCGACGTAGCCGAGATCTTCACCGTGCGAGCCGTGCGCGGTTTGCGCGACCAGCGTGTCGGCATCTTCGCCGCTGATGCCGACGGCGCGCGCGCCGAGCGCCGCGCACGCGCGAACGAGGCGTTTATTGATGGTGGCGCAGAGCACCGCTTCGGTCACTTCCAGCGTGGTCTCGTCGGTCACGCGCAGACCGTCGATCCGGCGGGTCGGCACATTGCGCTCGGCCAGCCAACGGTCGATCTCCGGGCCGCCCCCGTGGACGAGAACGACCGGGGTGCCGGCGCTATGGAGGGCGACGAGCTCGGCCAAGACGGGATCGGTCCCTCGCCCTTCGAGGCTCGCTTCCGCTCGCACCTCAGGGTGACGGAACGCGTTGCCCCCATACTTCACGACCAGGGGGGTTGAATAATTATGCTCCATATGTATAAATATACAGGATATGTCTTCCGTAGCGCCAGCCCAGAGCAATACGCTCCGTGGGCGCAACATTCTCGAGGTCACCGACTTCTCGCCGGGCGAGCTGGCGGCGCTGATCTCGCTGGCTCGCTACCTTAAAGCCGTTCCGCGCACCGAGGTACGGACGCTGCTGCGTGGCCGCACGCTCATGCTCCTCTTCGAGAAGCCCAGTCTGCGTACGCGCGTTTCCTTTGAAGTAGCAATGCAGCAACTGGGCGGCGAGACGCTCTTTGCTGCCGGCAACGAGTTTATGATCGGCAGCCGCGAGACGCCCGAGGACGCCGCGCGCGTGCTCTCGCGCTACGTCGATGCGATCGTGGTGCGCACGCACGAGCATGCGCCGCTGGTGCGCTTCGCGCACTCGTCGACCGTGCCGGTGATCAACGGCCTCTCGGCGGTCGCGCATCCCTGTCAGGCGCTCGCCGACGTGCTCACCATCGAAGAGCGCTTCGGCACGCTCGAAGGCCTGACCATCGCCTACGTCGGCGACGGCAAGAACAACGTGGCCACCTCGCTCGCGCAAGCCGCGGTGATGCTCGGCGCCGTGGTGCACTTCGGCTCGCCGCCGACCCATCGTCCGACCGAAGCGACGCTGACACTACTCAACAAACTCGGTGAACCGTCGGGCGGCAGCGCGCGCGCCTTCACCAATCCGGTGCGCGCGGTGCGCGGCGCCGACGTCATCTACACCGACGTGTGGACCTCGATGGGGGAGGAACGCTATCGCGAACGCAACGACGCGATGCTGCGTCCTTATTCTGTGACCGAGGAACTCTTCTCGTACGCGCAGCCGCACGCGGTCTTCATGCACTGCCTGCCGGCGCACCGCGGGGAGGAAGTCAGCGAAGCGGTGATCGATGGGCTACGCAGCGCCGTGCTCGACGAGGCCGAAAACCGGCTGCATGCGCAGAAGGCCTTGCTGGTTGCGCTATTAACCGATGCGAAAGGCATGTTCTGATGAAAGATCGTCGCCAACGGGCGATTCTCACGCTGGTCGCTACGCGACCGGTGCATTCGCAAGACGAATTGGTCGCGTTGCTCGACGCGCAGGGGTTCGCTGCGACGCAAGCGACCGTCTCGCGCGATATCAAAGAGCTGGGCCTGGTCAAAGTGCCGATCAAAGCCAACGGCGATGACGACGCGCTCTTCAAGTACGTCGTGCCCAACGCCACGGTGAACTACGTGAGCCGTCTGCATCGCGTGGTCGCGGAGTTGGCGATCACCATCGAAGGCGCGGTCAACACGATCGTGATCAAGACGCCGCCGGGCAGCGCGATGATGATCGCCTCCGCGGTCGACGAGGCCGGTTGGCCGGAAATTCTCGGGACCCTCGGCGGTGACGACACGGTGATGATCGTGGTGCGCAGCGCCGAAGAGATGCCCGTCATCAAACAACGTTTCTTGGATTTGAAGGGAAGTAGCGCCGCGTGAGCCGCATCGTTCTAGCCTATTCCGGTGGTCTCGACACCTCGGTCTTACTCAAAAAGTTGATTCTCGCCGGGAACGAGGTCGTCGCGATGACCGCCGATCTCGGTGAATCGGACGGCGTGGCCGGTGAAGGTGCGGCGGCCGAACTCGAAAAGGTCAAAGCCAAGGCGCTGGCGCTCGGCGCATACGACGCGGTCGTCATCGACGCACGCGAACGCTTCGTCAAAGATTACGTGCAGCCGGCACTGGCGGCCAACGCACTCTACGAAGGCGTGTATCCGCTTTCGGCTGCACTCTCGCGCCCGCTCATCGGCGCGCTGCTGGTCGAAGTTGCGCATCAGTACAGCGCCGACGCGGTTGCACACGGCTGCACCGGCAAGGGCAACGATCAGGTGCGCATCGAGCTGGCCGTGCGTTCGCTCGATCCGTCGCTCACGGTACGCGCGCCGCTGCGCGAGTCGCCGCTCTCGCGACCGGATGCGATGGCGTTTGCGACCGAACACGGAATTCCCGTGTCGCACTCCGCTGCGAAGCCGTATTCGATCGACGCAAACTTGTGGGGCCGCTCGATCGAAGCCGGCGTGCTGGAAGATCCCTGGACCGCGCCGCCGGAGGATGCGTTCGCATGGACCGCGTCGCCGAGCGCACAACCGGCTGCGCCGGACGAGGTCGTGATTCATTTCGATGATGGTGTTCCGTCGGTTGACGGCGTGACCAGTGCAGCCTTGGTGGCGAAGCTCAACGCACTCGCTGGGAAGCATGGGATCGGGCGAATCGATTTGGTCGAGGATCGCGTCATCGGCGTGAAGTCGCGCGAAGTCTACGAGGCGCCGGCCGCGACGGTGTTGATTGCCGCGCGCAAAGCGCTCGAGCGGCTCGTGCTCACCCGCGACGAACTGCGCTTCAAAGCCGGCTGCGATCAGAAGTATTCGGAACTCGTCTACGACGGGCTGTGGATGTCGCCGCTGCGCGATGCGCTCGACGCCTTCAATGCCTCATTCGCCTCGCGCATGACCGGCGACGTGCGCGTGCGGCTCTTTCACGGAGCGATAACGACGGCGGGTGTGCGCTCGCCGTTCGCCCTCTATAATGAATCGCTCGCGACCTACAGCAATGCCGACACGTTCGATCATCACGCCGCCGACGGATTCATTCGATTGTATGGCTTGCCAACCGATCAGTTAGCAGCCCTTCGAGGCTCGCCTGTGGCGAGCACCTCAGGGTGACGAAATCACTGCAATGGGGCGGTAGGTTTAGCGCGGCGCCTGACGCTGCGCTGTTGGCCTTTGGTTCGTCGCTCGCCGACGACCTGGTGCTCGCGCCGTTCGACGTGCAAACGTCGCAAGCACACGTCGATGCGCTGGCCGGCGGCAAGATCATCGATGCGCCGACCGCCGCCGCGCTGCACGCGGCGCTCAAGAAGGTCGTAGCCGAGATCGACGGCGGAACGTTCACCGCGCACGCGCAGAGTAGCGGCGCCGAAGACGTGCACGGCGCGATCGATGCGCGCGTGCGCGAACTCGAACCGCAGGCCGGCGCGCTGCTGCACGCCGGACGCAGTCGCAACGACCAAGTCGCCACGACGCTCGCGCTGTACGCGCACGATCGCGCGCTGCAGGGCGCGCAACGCGCGCGCTCGATCGCGCGCCACCTGCTCGCGCGCGCGTCGGAAGAACTCAACGCCGAAACGCTGCTCGCCGCCACTACGCATATGCAGCCCGCGCAGCCGGTGCTGTTGGCGTTTTGGTTGCAGGCGGCCGCGGAGCCATTCGTGCGGGCAATGCGCCGCTTCACCGCCGCCGCGGCCTTTGCCAAAGAGGCGTGTCCGCTGGGCTCGGGTGCGGTCGCCGGCTCGACGCTGCCGCTCGATCGCTCGGCCGCCTGCAAGCGCTTGGGGTTCGACCATCCATCCCGCAATGCGATGGATGCAATCGGGACGCGCGACGCGGTGCTCGACGTCGCGCAGGCGTGCGCGCGCACGTTGGCCGATGCCTCGCGGGTCGCGGCCGAGATCGTGCTGTGGGCGACGCCCGGCTTTGGCTACGTGCGGTTGGGTGATGCATCCTCGACCGGCTCGAGCTTGATGCCGCAAAAGCGCAATCCCGACGTGTTCGAACTGGTGCGCGGCTGCGCGAGTGAAGTCGCCGGGCTGTACTTCGGCGCGCTCACTTCGACCGTCGGTATGCCGCTCTCATATCACCGCGACTTACAGGAAACCAAACGTCTGGGGATCGCGGCGTCGGAACGCACGCTCGCTGCACTCGACGCGTTCGAACGCGCGCTGCGCGACACGTCGTTCAACCGCGCAGCGTTGAACGCACACGCCGGCGACGGCTACACGGTAGCGACCGATCTTGCCGACGCGCTGATTGCGGCGGGCGTGAGCGCGCGTGATGCACACGCGCTGGTCGGTGTGACCGTTCGAGCCGCAGAAGAAGCGGGACGTCCGCTGGATGCGCGCGATCTCAATGCGCTGGCGAACGAAGCCGGTCTTAAGAACCTTAATGCGCCGCTCGACCCGGCAGCAAGCGTCAATGCAAAAAGGACGGACGGATCGACCTCGCCGCGCGCAGTGCGCGCGGGCCTGGCAGCGCTCGCTGCCGAACTAGACGCGCCATGACGCGCGTGCATGTTTGGGGCGCCAGCGGCTACGGTGCGGCGGAAGCGATTCGTTTACTCGATGCGCATCCGTTCTTTGAACTCGGCGCGCTCGAGAGCCGCAGTCACGCCGGCGCGGCGCTCGGCGATCACTTTCCGCTCTTGCGCACGACGCCATACGTCTTTGCGGGCGAAGGCGCGGTACTCGCGGCGATTCGACCCGGCGATTGCGTCATTGCCGCCGGCGCGCATGGTGAAGCGCTCGCGCAGATTCCGACGTTTCTCGAGGCCGGAGCGAGGGTGGTCGATCTTTCGGCCGACTATCGGTTTGATGACAGCGCGGCATACGGGCTTTCCGAGTGGGAGCGCGACACCATCGCGGACGCCAAGCTGGTCGCTAATCCCGGCTGCTATCCGACCGCGACGCTGCTCGGGCTTTTGCCGCTCGCGGCCCTCGAAACGCGCCCGGTGCAACTGATCGTCGACGCCAAGAGCGGGATCACCGGCGCGGGCCGTAAGCCCGCAACCGGATCGCTCTACGCCGAAGTTGCCGGCGACATTCGTGCCTACGGCATCGACGGGCACCGGCATCACCCAGAAATCGAGCGCAGTTTGCATGCCTTCGGCGTCGATGTCCCGCTGGTGTTTACACCGCATGTCGTGCCGCTTTCGCGCGGAATGTTGGCCGATTCGTATGCGGTGTTCGATCGCGCACTCGATGAACGGGCGGTGCGTGCAACGTACGAGCGCGCCTACGCGGGGAGCGCGTTCGTGCGCATCGTGCACGGCGAACGCGTGCCCAGCGTCGCGGCGGTCACCGGCACCAACGATGCAGAGATTCGCATCGACGTGCTTGGCACTACGGTGCGCGCGATTTGCGCGATCGACAACCTGGGCAAAGGCGCGGCCGGTCAAGCCGTGCAAAATCTGAACCTCATGCTGGGCTATCCCGAGGAGACCGGATTGCATGCTCGCGCAATTGTCGCAGGATGACGAGATTCGGCTCGTAGCCGTTCGTGGCGGCATCGGTGCCGTCCCGGGCGTTCGCTCCGCCGGCGTCCACGCCGGGATTAAGCCGCGTAAACGCGATCTTGCGGTTATCGCGTTTGATGCGCCGCAAGTGTGCGCGCAGGTGATCACGACCAATGAGATCAAGGCGGCGCCGGTGCTGGTGAGTTCCGAGCATATCGCGAAGGAAGGCCCCTTTCGCGCGATCGTCTGCAACTCGGGCTGCGCCAACGCCTGCACGGGTGAACGCGGCGATCGCGACGCGCGCGCGACCGCGCGCCAAGCCGGCGCGCTGCTGAAGATCTCCGCCACCAGCGTCATCGTCGCGTCGACGGGCGTGATCGGCGTACCGATGCCGATGGACCGCGTTCAGCGCGGGCTCGAGCGTGCGATCGAGCAGCTCGAAAACGGCGTCAAGTCGAGCAACGATGCCGCCGAAGCGATCATGACTACCGACCGGGTACCAAAACTCGCCGCGTACGAGTTCTATATCGGCGAGAAGAAGTACGTTGTCGGCGGCATCGCTAAAGGCTCAGGCATGATCGCGCCCAACATGGCGACGATGCTCGCCTTCGTGGCCACCAACTTTCCGATGTCCGCCGGCGCGTTGCAAAGCGAGCTGCGCGAGGCGGCCGACGCCACGTTCAACATGATCTCGGTCGACGGCTGCATGTCGACCAACGACGCGGTCTACGCTTTTGCGCCGGCCGGCGAGAAAGCGCCGCCTGCGGCGTTCGTTCGCGCGTTGCATCAGGTGTGCAGCGATCTCGCACTCGCGATGGTGGCCGACGGCGAAGGTGCCACCAAGACGCTCACGGTCCACGTCCGCGGTGCGAAGGACGTTGCGCAAGCGCGTACGATTGGGCGTGCCGTGATCAACAGCAATCTCGTGCGCACCGCACTCTATGGTGAGGACCCGAACTGGGGCCGCATCATTGCAGCGGCAGGCTCGGTGGGTGCCGGGCTCGATCCGGCGACGTGGTGGCTGCAGCTCAACGGCAAGACCTGGGTCGAGCGCGGTGCGATCGAGGCGCTCAGCGAAGCCGAGGCGCACCACGAGCTCGAAGTGACCGATATCGTCGTCGATTTGCACTTAGGCATCGATGAAGCGCAAGCCACCGCGTGGGGATGCGATCTTTCAAAGGATTACGTGAGAATAAATGCGAGTTATCGCACATGACTGCGTTGTTAGGGAACTATAATCGGGCGCCGGTTAACATCGTGCGCGGCGAAGGCTGCTACCTGTACGACGATCAGGGGAAGCGCTATCTCGATTTCATCGCCGGCATCGCCGTCTGTGCGCTCGGCCATTGCCATCCGTGGATCTCGCAAGCGATCGCCGAGCAAGCGCGGACACTGGTGCATGCCAGCAATCTCTACAATCACGAACCGGCCGGCACTTTGGCGCGTGAGCTGGTGGCGCGCAGCGGACTGTCGCGTGCGTTCTTCTGCAACTCGGGGACCGAAGCCAACGAGGCAGCGATCAAGCTGGCGCGTAAGCGCGCGTTCCGCAAGGGCGAGCCGGATCGCATCAAGATCCTGGCGTGCACGGGTTCGTTTCACGGGCGCACCTACGGTTCGCTTGCCGCAACGGCTAACGATCATTATAAGGAAGGCTTCGGACCGATGTTGGACGGCTTCGCGTTCACGCCGTTTGACGATATGGCCACGCTCGACAAGAATTTCGATAACACGGTCGCGGCGTTCATCGTCGAACCGGTGCAGGGCGAGAGCGGCGTGCACCCGGCGAGCGTCGAGTTCCTCGCAATGGCGCGCTACTTGTGCGATAAGCACGGCGCGCTGTTGATCTTCGATGAAATCCAGTGCGGCATGGGACGGCTCGGACCGCTCTTTGCGTTCCAGCGTTTCGGCGTGACGCCCGACGTGGTTACAATGGCCAAGGCGCTCGCGAACGGCTTGCCGATCGGTGCCATGCTTGTGGCCGAAGGTGCCATCGACGCGTTACAACCGGGCGATCACGGCTCGACCTTTGGCGGTTCGTCGGTGCCGTGTGCCGCAGGTTTGGCGCATCTGCGCGTTCGCGACGCGATCGATCTGGCGGAATACGTCGCGATTCGGGAAGTACAACTGATGGCACGCCTCACGGACCTTGCGCTGGCGTTTCCAAATATCATTGCCGGCCTGCGCGGCATGGGGTTGCTCTGTGCGCTTTCGCTCAACGAGAAGTACCCAGTGGCGGGCGTCGTAACCGCGCTGCGCGAGCACGGTTTGCTGGTCGGCAGCGCAGGCGGTAATTCGTTGCGCTTCGCACCGCCGCTGATCTTGAGCGAAGAGAACGTCGACGAAGCCTACGAAGCGTTGTACGAGGTTTTCACAGAGATCAACGAGCACAAGGCGGAGGCCGTCGCCGCAGGTTAGGACTTGGTAAAGCGGGTGACGCGAGTCGCGTTCGCTTGCCTACTGAGCGGGTCAGGGTATACGTCTGTATCTAAATACCCATAGATCCTGAGTAGGGAAGACCTATCGGCCTAAGAAGGCAGATAGCGATGTATCAGCTGCTTGATCCCTCTTGGGTGGGGGGCAACGGCGCGGCATGAACCCCCGTCGGTCGTCGATTACCCGCTCCGTTCTCGGCCTGACCCTTATCCCGCTTTTGGTACTCTTGCTATTCGTCGGACTCGCCGCCCGGCTGCAACAGCAAACCGAAGCAGCATATCGTGCCACCGAACGGGCAGACCGTGCCGAATTGCTCACGCGGCGATTGACCGACGACATCACCGCGGCCGGCGTCGATGCACGCGGCTACATTCTCAACGGAAGTCCCGTCGCCTACGCAGCGTACTTTGCCAAGGCCGCGACGATGCCGTCCGATATTGCGCGCTTGCGCGCGTCGGTCGCAGACTCGCCGGCGCAACGCGCCCGCGCCACGGCGATCAGCAGCGAAGTGTCGACCGAAGTGCAGCAGGCGAGTTCGCTCATGCGTGCCATGCGCGGCGGCAATCGTCAAGCGGTTTACGCAGCCTCGGTTACACGCGCGGCACACGATCCGAAGATGGGAGCGGTCGACGATCGTCTCCGGCTCGATCTGGCCGCGTTTACGGACGCGGAACGGATCGTGCGCGTGCAGGCGGCCCAAACCGTCGATCGTATGTGGTCGCGATGGGGAGCGGTGTTGATCGGGGGCGCGATTGCCGGCGTGCTCGCGACGCTGCTCCTCACATTAACGTTCGGGCGGCGAATCGTCCAGCGATTGAACGGGCTGAGCCAACAGGCGAATGCGTTCGCGCGTCGCGGAGCGGTTGTGGAACCGCTCGGCGGCGACGACGAGATCGCGCGCGTCTCGCGAACGGTGCATGACATGGCGGTGCAGGTGAAGGAGCGCAGCGATGTGCTCCTTCGCTACCGCATGCTCGCTGAACACACCAACGAGCCCATGATCTTCGCGCGCCGGCGCGACAACCAGATCTTCGAAACGAATCGCGCCGCGCTCAAGCGGTACGGCTACTCTACGGACGAGTTCCTGGCGATGACGGCATATGACCTTCGTGCGCCGGGCGAAGTCAACATACCCGAGAAGCGGTATCCGGAGCGCGGCGAATTCGGTCTGCGATTCGAGACGATTCATCGGCGCAAAGACGGAAGCGAATTTCCAGTCGAAGTCACCATGCAGTCGGGCATCATCGACGGCGAAGAGATGGTACTCGGCGTCATCCACGACCTGAGCGAACGTAAGGCGGCCGAAGCGGCGATCAGTGAAGCGCTCGATCGAGCGGTCGAAGCCTCGCGCCTCAAGAGCGAGTTCGTGGCGACGATGAGTCACGAGATCCGCACGCCGATGAACGGGGTGATCGGTGCGACCGAGCTGCTGCTCGAGACGCCGCTCGCGACGCAGCAGCGCGAATTCGCCTTGACCGCACGCGACTCGGCGCACTCGCTGCTGGGCGTGATCACGAACATCCTCGATTTTTCCAAGATCGAGGCCGGCAAGATCGAGCTGGATACGATGGAGTTCGACCTGGTCGCGTACGTGGAAGGCGTAGGCAGCATGCTCGGCGTGCAGGCGCACACCAAAGGGATCTCGCTCATGACCTACGTCGAGCCGTCGATCCCGTCGCGCGTCGTCGGTGACCCGACGCATCTGCGCCAAGTGCTGGTGAATCTGGTCGGCAACGCGATCAAATTCACCGAGCGGGGCGGCGTCGCACTATTGGCCGATTTGATCTCGCGGGCGCCCGATCGTGTACGCGTGGCATTTGCGGTGCGCGATACCGGCATCGGGATCGACGCAGCAACGGTGCCGAAACTCTTCGGGGCATTCACGCAAGCCGACGGCTCGACCACGCGCAAGTATGGTGGAACCGGCCTGGGCCTGGCGATCGCCAAACGTTTGGTGGAGCTGATGGGCGGCGAAATTGCGGTCGAAAGCTTGCCCGGCAGCGGGTCGACGTTTTCGTTCGAGTTGGAATTTCGCACCACCAGCAACGTGGTCGAGCGCTTGGTTCCAGAAGTGTTGCAGGACATGCGCGCGCTCGTGGTTGACGACGACGTGATGTCGCGCGACATCCTCGCGCGCTACTTAACGTCGTGGGGTCTACGCGTGCATACCGCGGCAACCGCCGAGGAAGGCTGGGGCGTGATCCGCGAGGCGGCACGTCGAGACGAAGCCTTCGATCTCGCGCTGCTCGATCTGCGGATGCCGCGCATCGGCGGCCTAGAACTCGGGCGCATGATCTTGGGCGAGTCGCCCTTGAGCCGGACCAAGCTGATTCTCGTCACGGCGTACGATAGCTTCGAGCAGGGCAGAGAAGCGATCGGGTCGGGATTTGCCGCGTATCTCACCAAACCGATTCGTCAATCGTACTTGTACGACGCCATCGTCGAGGCGTGCTACGGTGAGTCGCTGGTGCCGCCGAGTGCGCAGCCCAGTGCGGCCCACCAGCACGCGCCGCGCGCCGGCCGCATCTTACTGGTCGAAGATAACGAAGTCAATCGCCGGATCACGCTGCTCCAACTCGAGCGATTGGGTTACCACGCCGAATGCGCGGCTCACGGCAGAGAGGCGTACGAGCGAACCGCCGATGACGACTTCGATATGATCCTCATGGATTGCCAGATGCCGGTGATGGATGGGTTCGAGGCGACGCGCGCGATTCGCAAGCGCGAGGGGCGCACCGGGGTGCACGTCCCGATCGTGGCTATGACCGCGAACGCACTCACCGGCGATCGCGACGCGTGTTTCAGCGCGGGGATGGACGACTACATCAGTAAGCCGATCGCCATGAGCGAGTTGCAGACGACGCTGGTGCGTTGGCTCGAGCAGCCTCCGAGTGCCGACATCTTGGATATGAGGCGATTACGCGATCTTCTTGGTGACGATCCCGCGACGACCCGGGAATTTCTCGTGAGCGTGCTGCCGAACATGACGCAGCTCTGTAAGCGTATTGAAAACGAACGCGATCGCATAGCGCTGCGCGAGCTGGCGCACGAGCTCAAGGGCGCGGCGGGAAACGTCGGAGCGCGCGAGCTGGCAGCGATGGCCTACGCACTGGAATCGACGCTGCGCAACCGCGCGGCCCGCGAACCGGATATCGAGCGGGCGGTCGAGCATATCCTCGATGCGTGTGCGCGTTTTTCCGCCGTCGTGCGTGAGACCACCTAAGGATGGTCGTATTAACGGTTGACGACTCGGACATCAATCTCGCCGTGTATCGCGGGGCACTTTCGCGGATCGACGGCGTGGACGTCGTCGGGTATTCGTCCCCGACGAGGGCGCTTGCGTGGGCGAGCGAACACGTCGTCGACGTTGCGGTCGTCGACTATCACATGCCCGAACTCGACGGACTGACATTCATCGAACGCTTTCGTGCGATCCCCAGCGCCAAACATTCGCTGCTGGTCATGATCACCAGCGACTGGGAACAAGAGGTTCGCCACCGGGCGCTAGCTGCTGGCGCAAACGACTTCCTCACCAAGCCGATCGACCAGATCGAATTCACAGCGCGAATTCGGAATCTCCTCGAAGTAGCCGGCGCACGCCGCAGTCTCGCCGATCGCGCGGAGTGGCTGCACCGGGAGGTCGAGCGCGCCACCTCGATCATCGTCGAACGCGAGATCGAAACCATCGCGCGTTTGACGCGGACCGCCGAGTTTCGCGATGACGTCACCGGCTTGCACGTCATACGCGTCGGGCACATGTGCGCCGCGCTCGGAAGGACGGTCGGGTTGCCGAACGACGAGTGTAAGATGTTGCTTCTCGCCGCACCGATGCACGACATCGGCAAGGTCGCAACACCCGACGCGATCCTGCTGAAGCCGGGTCGCTTGGATGCGGCTGAGATGGAGATCATGAAGCAACACACCACCTCGGGCTTCGAGATTCTCAAGAACAGCAAGTCGCCGATGCTGCAATTGGCGGCGGAGATCGCGCTCACGCATCACGAGCGGTTCGACGGAACCGGCTATCCGCAAGGGATGCGCGGCGACGCAATTCCGCTCAGCGGCCGTTTGTGCAGCATCGTGGACGTCTTCGACGCGCTCACCTCGGTGCGACCGTATAAGGACGCCTGGCCGGTCGAGCAGGCGCTGGAGACGGTGCGCGGCGGGAGCGGCACGCAGTTCGACCCCGAGGTCGTGGCGCTGTTCGATCGCGGCCTGGATGACATTCTTTCGATCAAGCGGCGCTTTTCGGACGACGCGAATTTGTCGTCGTACGTCGATTGGTGGGAGGCGTAAGTCCGGGCGATTCTGGGTAACGCAGGTTCACCGGTGGTGGAGGTGGCCATGGACGCTTTGGAGATTTTGATCAACGATCACGCGCTCATCAAGAATTTGCTGGAAACGTTGACCTCCGCGGTCGACGTGGGCGAGCGCAAAAGCGCACTCGAACGGCTCAAGGCCGCGTTGACGATTCACAATGCGACTGAAGAGAATCTGATTTATCCCGCGATCGAACGCATCGCCAAAGAGAAAGCGGAGGGCGAGCGTCTCTACCACGAGACGGCGCAGGCCGACGTGATGATCTTCGAGCTGGACAGTCTCATCAAAGAAGGGCGCGGCGAGGAAGACCTCTTCGCGGCTACCGCGGAGAAGCTGCGCGACGCGGTGTTCGATCACATCGAGGAAGAAGAGCTGCACGCCTTCCCGCAACTGCGCGATGAGGCCGATCCGGCCCAGGCAGAGATACTAGCGCGTTCGGTTCGTCAGTTCCGCGGCGCGCTGCACTTCGAGCTATCCGCTTAGTTTGGGTCCAGCCTAGAGCGGCAGAGACCGCGGCGGGATCGGTGCCGAGTGGACGATTGAGGTTGTCGTGCGCCCGTGGGGAGTGAAGCGATCAAGTATGGCTTCAAGATCGTCCATCGACCGCAGATAGACGCGCACGAAATAGCAATCCTCGCCGGTGATCCGGTAGCATTCGGTGATCTCGGGCACTTCGCGCGCGATCTGCGGAATGAGTTGGAGCTTACGGCTTTGCGGACTCACGCGAATAATCGCGCTGATCGTGTAGTCCAACGCGCGCGGATTTATCTCCGCGCGGTACGAAAGTACACCCGTCTCCTCGAGGCGGCGCATGCGATCGGTTACGGCCGGTGTGGACAACCCAACGAGGCGCCCGATTTCGGTGGGACGCATCCGCGCGTCGGCCTGCAGCGCCTCGACGATGCGTCGATCCACATCGTCCAGCGGTTCGAAGGTTTTAATACCATCATTCCTTCGTTCCAAAGGCATTCTCATGGTCGCTCCTAGTGGTTCGGCGTTCTTCGGCCCTCTGTACTTTAGTATCATAACACTATGAATCGCGCTACTGGATACTTTCTGATCAGCGCGATCTTTCATTACCTCGGTCCATCGTTTGCGGTGCTCTTATTTTCGCGGCTCGACGTCGGTGGCGTCGCATGGTTGCGTATCGCGAGCGCGGCCGTGGTTTTTGCGGTATGGAGGCGCCCTTGGAGGCTGTTGCTTGACCCACGACGGCGCAGAGGCATCATGGCGCTGGGCGCCGTTCTCGCGGCGATGAACCTTTGCTTTTATCTTGCCGTCGATCGCCTGCCGCTTTCCACCGTAGGCGCGATCGAATTCCTTGGCGTGATCGCGCTAGCCGCGATTGGACTACGCACACGACGGAACCTCATCGCGTTGATGCTTACCGTGCTTGGCGTAGGGGTTGTGACGCAGATCCGAATCGCGGGCGAGCCAGCTGGGTTCGTCTTTGCCTTCGCTAACTGCCTATTGTTCGCACTGTACGTCGCACTTGGCCACCGAATCGCCAATCGCAACGGCCCCCTCGATCAGCTCGGTGCCGCAATGCTGGTTGCCGGCGTCGTCATCACGCCGTTTGGGCTTCGTGGCGCGATGCCGGCGTTTGCAAACCTGCCCTTGCTCTTGGCCGGCGTAGCCGTCGGGATCTGTTCGTCGGTGATCCCATATGTCAGCGATCAACTTGCGATGGCGCGGCTGCCGCGCGCGACGTTCGCGCTTATGCTCGGACTGCTGCCCGCGTTCGCGATGATCATCGGGGCGCTTGTGCTCCGCCAGATTCCCACGCTGCGGGATTCCTGCGGCATTATGCTGGTCGCGGCAGGCGTCGCGATCCATCGTCAGGAGAGTGCATGAAATACGTTCGGTGGTTCTCGCGTAGATCTCGTCGCGTAGTGCGACGTCGCGATCCGCCGCATCGTTGTTGTAGAGCGCCGACCGCGACATTTTGAACAGCTTCGCAATCTTCGTCAGGCTAAGAAGATGCCGATGCTCTCGTGCGATCGCGATCAACGCTTTCCGCCGTTCCGGCGATCGAGCTCCTTGAACGACGCCAAGACTTTTTTTAAAAGCGAGATTTCTAACGTTGATTGCCCGAGCGCGCGCTCCAATTGGGCGATCCGCGCTTCTTCGGTATACGCGCGGCCACGACCGGCAAACGATTTAACGCCGTACTTGCGCTCCATCTTGCTCCAGACGCGAATTGTTTCCGGATGGACATCATGAGCGCGGGCGAGCTCGGCGATCGTCGAGCCGGCATCGAGCTCGCGCAAAACTGGAGCTTAAATTCCTTGGTAAAGTACGGCGCGTTCGCGCCCGGCGCGGCTTGGCAGAAGGCATGGGTGGATCCTTTCGAGAGCTGCCCAGCTTAACTTTCTGTACCGGTTTGGGGTCGCATTACGGCGGCCGTCGAAGACACACCCGAGATAGGCATGCTGGTTCCGCTCCCGAACGTCGCAGATTCTATCGAAAGATCGGGCGGAACACATTTCGGCCCAAACGGCGATAAGAACCCGATCTACTACTACGGCACGCCGCTCGGGTCGATCTCTACGGCGCAGCCCTCCGGCGTAACCGTCTCAGGGAAGGAACTTGCGCTGACCGGTGAGAGCATCAATGAATCCCAATGGCTGAGCACCTATGGCAACCCGAGTGGCACCCAAACGTCGCCTAACGCAAACGAGCACAAATTTGCAGCGCCGGGGGCGATTGCAATTCACTATCTTGCTAGCGGTGGCATAGTTGCGATAATGGGCGCCTCGGGCACTCCTGCCGATGTAAGTCAGTCACAGGCCTTAAGCTATGCTGAAAGCTAGATCGCAAGCAACGGCGGACTACCGAGCGACGCAATCTCAGCTATGCGGGCGAGATTACCAATCCGAACCCTGGCGTCATCACGTCGGGATACACGAACTACCCGGTCATCATGCCGACCCCAGGCTACCCAGCCTACAACGGCACCCGCGCATTGGTTTCGATATGGCGTCATAGCTCTGGTATAGTCTCGGGGGAGAAGAACGAAGTAATGATGGACGATGTGGGCACATCGACCCTAAACAAAAATATCGTCATCACTTCTGGGGCGGCCCGTGGATTCTAGCCCTCACGTGCGGCTGTACTCGCAGGTCTGGCGTACACTCGGCGGGGCCGCGAAGCAAGTGCAGCTAGAGCAACCGTCGAGTACGTTAAGATCGGACCCGACCTCGACTTCCGTAACAACAGGCTACTGTGCACCCGACATTGGCTCGACGTCGACAAACGCAATACCATGCGAACAGTACTATTCGAGTACAACAGGAATCCGAACGTACGTAAGCCTCGAGGATGGAACCATCCTCTCCTCGCACTAAGGGAAGTCATGAAACCTGCTTTGGTAACGGCGTGCGCTGCTTTGCTCGGCATAGCTCTGGGGGAACTGTTTCCCCTTCAGAGTCCCGGCCTCGCTAGCAGCACAGCAGAAGGGAAAATAAGTGCGTTTCACGCGTGCATATCTCCGTACGAGACGGCCCGTTATAAAACGTTCGCCTTCACCCTGTCCGCTGCGGAGCGCGCACTCGACGTCGCGACCGCAGAAGACGTCTGTTTGGATCTTTCCAAAATAGCGGCCTTGGGTAGCACACGTATAGCTTGCGCCTCGGGGTACCAGTTCACAATCACTCCCGAGAACCAAGACTTCTACAATGCGACGCGCCGCGCGCTTCCCCGGGGATGGAAGGGGGTCGTGTTTACGGCCCCCCTAAAAGGCTCGATAGCATTGGGGCCTTCGAGTTGTGCGATAGCTAAATGAGGATCAACACCGAGGGTTAGGGCGTACGCCGCTCAACCGGTATTTCGAGATTCCAGTAGGGAGCAGATTGAGCGCTTCTCGACCCGACTGACCCTAAGTTATGTTGCCGTCTAAGCCGGGGCCGCATCACGGCGCCGATTCTCGCCATTGCCGCCGCGAGACTTAGGGGAACGATATCCGGGCCGAAACACTCTCAACGGGAGCGGAGATTTTGGAATTGGTCTTAGCCGGAGTAGACGCTCCGGTACTGCTCGTTCTCATCACACGTTGAAGTCCAAGCACTCGCGGATCTCACTTGAAGAGGAAGCTGAAAGCGCCGCTTCGGTCGTCTGCCCGTGGACTCGTCAAAGTGCGGCGTGGGTTCAGCGCCATCTGCCGGCCCTGCGAGCCGTACCCCTCGTAGTTCTGTTCTTACGCAGCTAACAATCCAGACGGGCCGCGCGAAGAATCCAGCGGCAACGACCTTCTTGACCGCCTGGTTGCGGCCAACTGTCGGTTAAGGAGATCAAGCGCCGAGGTACGAACTGCAGAGACACGCTTGTAGCTGCGCGCTAAACGCCGAACCGATGCATGCCTTGAGGCAAACTCGTTTGGCGCCGCATCAACGGCCTTGCGCACTCCAAAGTGTTGGAAGAATCGGATGGCTCTGGGACGCGAATGACCGACTCTCGGTATACTCGTTCATTGTTTGGTGGGGCCTAGTACCTGAAAGTTAATACCGGCTAGTTTACCGTCATGATCGTAGGCAAACGACTCGACAACTTTCATCCGACTGTTCACGAATGTGATCTCGATGACGTAGCTTTGGAGATCCTCGACCGTTGTCACCGAGGAACTCGAAAGTCGCCGGCTTGCCGAGACTTCTTAAAGATTTCGGCTCGCGGCGCAGTACCGCGTGAGCGCGTGTGCGCCAACCACCGGAACGTCGGCTGCACGTGTTGCGCTCATAGCCGGACAAAGCGATGCACAGCAATACAAGGCGATCGAGAGCAGCGTTGCCGCTAGGGCAGTTCTCGTAAATACGCGTCTGAGAAGCAAATAACTGGGGGTACGCAAATGCCGTCCTCTCTCGGTTTGTTTGTGAGCTATGCTTTGGTCTGGTGAGCTTTTTCCGCACTATCGACGTAGTTCTCTTGATGCCGTCTGAATTGACTGCGTTTGAGGATGGGAAGTTAGCGGTTGGAAGCATACCCTATACGCACGGATCCTTGGTCACCATGTACGGTGGTTGTCTGAGAATCCTTCGAGAGTCGTTGTCTCCCGAAAGGCCAGATCACGCGCGTTAGGAATGCCTCCAGCTCTGTAAATCAGGACGAAGTAAGTCCCAGGGTAACCGGCCCACGGCGCTTCGCTCCGCCTGATGGTTGCGATCATCTCACCATTGCGAACTGTTTCGATCTGGTGGTAAGCCGACGGGAACAGCGTCCCCCAGCCGTCGTCACTCGCCTGTCCGATTGGGTCCCAACTCAGCCTAGCGTACGCTCCGGCGGCCCCAGTCGCCAAGACAAAACCAACCGCAACAATCGTGACGAATCTTAGCAGGCCCATGTGAACGGAGTGCGATACTTCGCGTCCCAGAACGAGTGGTTGTAGCAACCACAAAGCAACCCACCAACAAAGTCCCAAAAGCCACACGACCTCGATGCTCGGCCCCGTTAAACAGAGGATCGCCAGCGAGATTGCCCACGTTGTGACAACTGCCGCCAAAATCCTCAGCATCTAGTCTCCCACGATGAAGCTTGGCTCATCTGAACAATAGTTACTCGCCCAATGCTAACCGTTGACCCACTGCCCCATGTTCTTTGAAATTGTGGAAGCGGGCGTTTGGTGGCGAGCGCCATAAATGATAGAACCGCCGACGGTTTCTGGCAGGGACCACCCCGCCGCCTCGAGGTAAACCCCCGTGATGAAGTTCGCGACCGGGGTGAGATTCGCGTAGAACTTCCCGTTATGACGCTGAACGTCGAACGTTCCACCTTGGCCCATGCGTGCCCCATTAATCGACATCCCAGCGATCAGTATACCGGCGCCACGACCGTACACGAGGGCCGAATTATTGTCGGCCTGGACCGGATCGCTAACCGGCGTGACGAGAGCTACTTGGGAGCGGGCGAACCGT
Source organism: Vulcanimicrobiota bacterium (assembly GCA_963837195.1). Taxonomy (GTDB): domain Bacteria; phylum Vulcanimicrobiota; class Vulcanimicrobiia; order Vulcanimicrobiales; family Vulcanimicrobiaceae; genus Aquilonibacter. Next base: position 503,196 of record CAWIMO010000006.1, on the reverse strand, counting down.
CGGACCAGTGAGACACCGGAATAGCGATTGTCAGCGGTTGGTACGGGCGAAAACCGGCCGATGGCGGAGGCGCAAAGATCGGCGAACCCTTAAAGCCCGCCCCCCACGTGGCCAATTGGTCGTATGCAATGAACGGCATAACGTGCGGGCGCCACGGTCCGTCAGCGCCGAGCAGGTATTGATTTTTCGATAGCATGAACGCAAACGAGGCGGGAGCGGGATCGGTGAATTCGTGGTCGGCATACCCCGCTTTCGCTTTCGCCGCCATCTCTTCACGCGTATCGCCGGCGATCGCCCACTTCGTCAGTGCAAGGTAAAACGGAAGTACACTTCGCACGGCCGGCGGATTGAGGCATGCTGGCCCGAGACCGTGCCAATTCCAGAACTCGGGATCATCGAAACCCGCCGTCCACGAGCGTCCCACCAAGCAGACCCAGCCGTTGGTGCCCTTGACCGCGACGACGTCGCCTTGCTTCGTGAGGACGAGCACTTCGGCATGAGCGGCGATCGATGACGGCCCTGCTGAGCGAGCCAGGGCGATTTCGGCGGCAGCGCTGGGCATCAAGTACTTCGCGATTGGCGCCATCGTGGGGTAGGGGTTTGGCGACGAGACTTGCCCGAAGGCTACGGCGGAGAACGCAAGCGAGAGCGCAGTGGCCATACAAGCAAAGAGTGCCTGAGGCGACCGTAAGAACGTCATAAATCGGTACCCTCCGTTACGGCGTACTTGCATTTAACGGCGGGGCCGGCGGCAATGTGACAGCCGTCGCGTGGAGACCATAAACTCTTTCACGCGCGTGTAATCTCGGGGTCAGGCTTCCCATTCCACAAGAATCGATACGTAGCATCCTCTCGCACATTTGTGACGAGTGCCGGGCGAAAACAAGCAATGCAAGTGCCGCCGGCGTTGCGTACACTCGGATAAATGATTCCAAGAGAACCTGCAGCAAAGAGGTCTTGAGCAAGCCCCTGCGAGTCTACATAACTGGCTGGGTTACGATACGTAGCATACAGCGAAGGATCGCGTAGGTCATGGAACGCGGCGCTAAAATCGGCGAGATAATCGAGGTATGTCGTGTCGTCATAGAGATAATCGATCTCTAAGAGGTCGAGCGTCTTATGATATGCGACCTCTCGTTGTCCGGTCTCGATCTCCAGACCGCAGTACCATGCACCACGATCGGGGCCGTTGAAACGACTGCCCAGCGGGTGAGGGTGGGTGAAGGCGGCGTTGACAATATGTTCGTAGGGCAAGCCGAAGACCAGTTCGTGAATGCCGATGCCCGGCAGCAACGAGTGTTCGGCAAGAAGCCGTTCGTTCGTGGCATCGTCCAATTCAACGAGATCCGCGAGATGTTTGGGCGAATCGGCGATCTTTGTCAGAACGCTAGCGCCGAATCGTGATGGGATGAGCCGGTGGGTATCGAATGCCCGAACGAGCGATGTCGTCGGGACTTCAGACGCCGCCACGGCGGGCATCCAAGAGGCGACGCACGACCTGGAGCGCCGGGATGCCGCCGCGCATCATATAGTCGAGCGGTGTCTCGCCCCTGAAAATCGGGTTCTTGTTGGATAGACGAACCCAACGGTTGGCGAGATCTTCGGCGTAAAGAATATTGAGCGCCTTGAAGATACCGATGAGATACGAGATGCGCAGCAAGGTGTCGGAATCCACCGTGCGATTCGGCGCCTTTTTCTGGGCGTAATAGCTGCTGCTTGCGACTCCCCCGAGAAGCCGCATCGCGTCCTCGTCGCGAATACCCCAGCGGCTCACGATGTTGAAGAAGGCACGCAATGCCGAGGGGCTCAGGCGCTCCCGCTCGCTCTCCGATGTAAGGTCGGCGAGCTCCGGGGGCGCGTAGCGCGTCTCTGGATAGCTGAGTGCCACGCTTTGATCTCCCTTTTTGGAGATTATACACTCCGAATATGGATAAGTCAAGCAAGCCGACGATCGGCCCACGCCGGCTGGGCCATGCGGCGACGGGCACATCAAGATCGCCTTTGCGGGCGATTCCAACGTGACCGTCGACGCGTCGACCAATGACGGCAGTCTGCGGGTCGACGGGATTCGCCAGCACGGCGACGATAGCGTGCAACAGACCATTCGAGTCGGCAGCGGCGGCGCGGCGATGCGCGTTCACTCGGACGACGGTTCGATCACGATAACCACGAACGGCGTTTTCTAGCCGATGTTCATGTTCAGGATTGCGGCCGCGACGTCTTCGACGTTGGTCTCGCGAGCAAAGTGCCCGGCGTCTAGAAATCGGACGTCGGCGTTGGGCACGTCACGCTTGAACGCTTCGGCCCCGGGTGGAATGAAGAAGGTGTCGTTCTTTCCCCACATGGCAAGTAGTGGATGCCGGTGCGTGCGCAGGTACTGATGATAGAGCGGATAGCGCGCGATATTTGCTTTGTAGTCGAGCTTGAGGTCGGTCTGAAGCTCCGTCATCCCCGGGCGCGCAAGCAGCGCCGCATCGAGCCAATACGCCTCGGGCTCGATCCTCACCGCCAGATTGAAGCCGACGGGTGCGCCGTAATCGAACACGTACATCGCAAAGCGTTGGAGCGAAAGTTCGTTCACAAAGCCTGCAAGCGTTGCTGTTAGACCTGCAAACGTATATTGATAGTCCGCTCCCTCGTCGATCGTGGTAAATCCTGGTGTACCGGCTTCACGATAGAAGACGTTGGCGGGGCCGACGCGGACGGTCGCATGACGGACGTTTGAATCGGCGCTCATGCAGCAAGTATAGGGCATGACAACGAAAGCAACGAGAATGCCGGCGCTCGAAACGCTGCGCCGCGAGGCGGCGCGCTGCGAGCGGTGCGAGTTGTACCGACGCGCGACGCAAACTGTCTTTGGCGAAGGGGCTGCCGGCGCCGAGCTGATGCTGGTCGGCGAAGAGCCGGGCGATCGCGAAGACCTCGAGGGCCGGCCGTTCGTCGGGCCTGCCGGCGCGCTGCTCCATACGGTCTTGGCCGAGGTCGCGCCCACGCGCTCGACCTACATCACCAATGCGGTAAAGCATTTCAACTTCATCGAACGGGGCAAACGCCGGATCCACGTCAAGCCGAAGGTGATTCACATCGAGGCGTGCGAGCCGTGGCTTGAAGATGAGATCGCCGCGGTTCAGCCACGCTTGATCGTGGCGCTGGGCGCGACCGCGGTGCGGGCGCTGCTCGGTCCAGGGCTCGGCGTGCTGGACAATCGCGGTAAGCTCTTCCCGTCGCGCTTTGGGATCCCGGTCTTGGTGACGATTCACCCTGCCGCGATCCTGCGCGCTATCGACACGGATTCGCGCCGGCGCGAGCGAAAGAGCTTCGCGGACGATCTGCGGCGCGGCATGGCGCTGTTTGATCGCCGTGCGATGGAGGAAACAGTAGGCATGGCTACACGCAAGAAAACCACGCGCAAGAAAAGCGCGGCCAAGAAGTCCACGGCGAAGAAGAAGACCGCGAAGAAGAAGACGACCCGCAAATACAGCAAGAAGGCCGGATCAAAAGTCAAAAAAGTCATGGAAGAGTACAAGAGCGGCAAGCTTCGCTCCGGGCGCTCGGGCAAGAAGGTCACCAGCCGCAAACAGGCGATCGCGATCGGCATCAGTGAGGCGCGGGCCGAAGGCGACAAAGTGCCGAGCGCGCCAAAGCGTAAATCCAGCTAGCTCGCGTTACTTTCGGCCGAACTCGGCGCGCAGTTCGTCTTTGGCGCGTTCGAGCACGCGCAGTTGTTTCTTTGAAAGGCCCTTACCGGCACGGTTCATGTAGAACGTCAGCATCGACATCGCCGAGCGGTAGGGGCTGCTCTTGCGCCGTGTGCTATGTTCGGCAGAGCGCTTGAGCGAGCGCGCGATTTCTTTAGGATCGTCCCAGGTGAAGACCGATCGATCGAGGTCGAGCGCATTGCTGTGCTCGGTGACGTCTTGCGACCACTTCTTGGTAGCCATGGACGTATTGTACCCGCCGCGCAGTGGGTATCAGCCAGTGATGGATTTCAAGGTGCTCAATACGCAGGACGGCGTACAGACGGCGGAAATGCGCTTGGCCCGCGGGGAAGAGAGCGGTCCGCTCGGCAACGAGCATGCCAACAGCGTGCAAGTCTTGCTGGTCGTCCGGGGCGAGGTCGACGCGACGATCGGTCAGCAAAGCTTTCGCATGCATCCAGGAGCAAGTGCAATCGTGCGGCGCGGGGTCGCGCATCAGTTTGTCGGCGCCTCCGACGACGAGGCGGTAACGCTCAACGTCTACTCGCCGCCTGCTTACGACGACCGCGCGCGACGCGATCGCGGCGGCGAGGTCTTTGCCGACGCGTTTACCGAGAACGAGGGCGCGCCGCGAGCCAAGATCGAGGATGCGCAACATGCACTCGAACCCGACGGTTGATAACGGCCGGGTCTACGGCGCCTCGGGGCGAGGAGCTAACAACCGTCACCTCATGAATTCGGTTCGCAGGAAAGTCAAGCCTTGCGCGTGAGAGAGCGGCATGGCCTACGTGCTTGCCCTCGACCAAGGAACGACCAGCTCGCGCGCGATCGTTTTCGATCGCGCGGGCGCGATCTGCGGTGGCGATCAGCGCGAGTTTCCGCAGTACTTCCCGCAACCCGGCTGGGTCGAGCACGATCCGGAAGATATTTGGAATTCGCAGCTCGAGACCGCTCGCGTTGCGTTGCGCAACGCCGGGATTACGGCGGGCGATTTGGCCGCAATCGGTATCACCAATCAGCGAGAAACCACAGTGCTCTGGGATCGCGCGAGCGGCCGGCCGGTCCATCGTGCGATCGTGTGGCAAGACCGCCGCACGGCGGCGATTTGCGAGCGGCTCAAGCTGCAGGGCTATGCAGCGACGATTCGAGAGAAGACCGGGCTGCTGCTCGATCCATACTTCTCGGCAACGAAGATCGTGTGGCTGCTCGACAACGTCGTTGGCTTACGCGAACGGGCACGGCGTGGTGAGCTTGCCTTTGGGACCGTCGATAGCTGGCTGATCTACAATCTCACCGGCCGAGCCGTACACGCGACGGATTACACCAATGCCTCGCGCACGCTGCTCTTCAATTTGCAAACGCTGGATTGGGACGACGAACTGTTACAGATCTTCGACGTCCCGCGCGCGATGCTGCCGGAGGTGCGACCGTGCGTCGCGGATTTCGGCACGGTCGCTGCCAGCGTGCTCGGCGCCGCAGTCAAGATAGCCGGTGTGGCCGGCGATCAGCAGGCGGCGCTCATCGGACAGGCCGGCTTCACCAAAGGCCTGGCCAAGAACACCTACGGCACCGGTTCGTTCTTGATGCTCAATACCGGTGGCGAGATCGTGCGCAGTGCGAGCGGGCTGCTTTCGACGGTAGGCTTTTCGGCGCAGCGTGGCGTCGCGACATACGCGCTCGAGGGCTCGGTGTTCGTTACCGGATCGGCCGTGCAATGGTTACGCGACGGACTCGGCATCATCGCGACGCCGGCGGAAATTGGCCCGATGGCCGCGCGCGTACCGGACAGCGGCGGCGTCTATTTCGTGCCGGCGTTTACCGGCTTGGGTGCGCCGTACTGGGATCCGTACGCGCGCGGTACGATCTTTGGGCTCACGCGCGGAAGCACAAAGGAACATCTCGCGCGCGCCACACTCGAAGCGATTGCCTACCAGAGCTGCGACGTCGTCGCGGCGATGGAACGCGATTCGGTTACCAGGCTGCACGAACTGCGCGTCGACGGCGGCGCGGCGGCCGACGACGTGCTGATGCAGATCCAGGCCGACGCACTCGGCGTCGACGTCGTGCGACCACGTATCATTGAAACGACCGCGCTTGGTGCGGCGTATTGTGCCGGACTGCAGGTTGGCTATTGGCGCGATCTCGACGAGGTAGCGACCCTCTGGCAAGAGGAGCGTCGCTTCCACCCCGCGATCGACGCCTATGAGCGCGATCGTCGGTTAGCGGCCTGGTCACGCGCGGTGGAATACGCGCGCGGCTGGGCTGCGCCGTGAGCTTGCGCAATTTCGCGGCGCTCGATGACGACTTCGACGTCGTCGTCATCGGCGGCGGCGCGAGCGGGCTCGGTGCGGCGGTCGACGCGGTTTCACGCGGTTATAAGACGGCGTTGGTGGAAGCCGTCGACTTTGCCCAAGCGACGTCGAGCCGTTCGACCAAATTGATCCACGGCGGCGTGCGCTATTTAGCCGAAGGCGATATCCATTTGGTGCGCGAGGCGCTGCGCGAGCGCGCGCTCTTGCGCAAGAACGCGCCGCACTTGGTGCACGATCTCGGCTTCATCTGCCCGGCCTACCGCTGGTATGAAGCGCCGTATTACTTGGCCGGGCTGACCGCCTACGATCTGCTCGCCGGTTCGTCGACCTTCGGGCGCAGCCGGTACCTGAGTGCGCGAGATACGCGCGAACGTCTGCCGGCGCTACGCGCGCGCGGCTTGTACGGGTCGATTCGCTATCACGACGGGCAGTTCGACGACGCGCGGCTGGCGATTTCGATCGCGCGCACCGCGATCGATCTCGGTGCCGTGGTGGTGAACTACGCACGCGCGGCCGCGTTCGAGCGCAAGGGCGCACGCCTTTGCGGCGTCCGCGTGCGCGACGAGGAAACGGGCCGCGAGATTAGCCTGCGTGCGCGGGTGGTGGTCAACGCCACGGGCATCTTCACCGATGAGCTGCGGCGACTCGACGATCCGGCGGTGCTGCCGCTGCTCTCGCTCAGCCGCGGCTCGCACATCGTCGTGCCGCGCGACGTCTTTCCCGGCGATGACGCGTTGCTGGTTCCAAAGACCGATGACGGACGCGTACTCTTCATCGTTCCGTGGCTTGGCCACGTGGTGATCGGGACGACGGACATTCCTGAAGTCAAGCCGTCGCTCGACCCGGTTCCGAGGGAAGAAGAGATCGAGTATTTGCTGCGGCATGCCTCGCGCTACCTCGAGCGGCCGATCGCGCGCTCGGCGATTACCGCGGCGTTCTGTGGGCTGCGGCCGTTGATCGACCGCGCGGCGGCGAGCACCGCACGCTTGTCACGCGAGCACGCGGTCGAGACCTCGCGCGCGGGTCTGGTGACGATCGCGGGCGGCAAGTGGACGACGTATCGGCAGATGGCGCAAGACACGATCGACGTCGCGCTCAGCGTCGGCGGGCTTACGCCTGCGCCGTGCCGCACGCACGATCTGCCGCTCCACGAATCGCTGCTTCCGGGGACCGGGACGAAGCTGCACCCGAATCTGCCGTACACCGAAGATGACGTGATCTACGCCGTGCGCAACGAATGGGCGCGCACGGTCGACGATGTGCTCGCACGCCGCACGCGCGCCGCGTTTCTCGACGAGAGCGCGAGCGCCGCATGCGCACCGCGTGTCAGGGAGTTGCTGGATGGCTGTGCGTAACTTGCCGCACTCACGCTGGCGCATGGTGGTGATACGCTGGCCGCCTTCACGGTCGCACAGCGCGACGCGCTGGCGATGCTTTTTCTGCACTTGCACAGCCAGGGCAACGTGGTCAACGGCATGTTTTGGGGACTTTGGCTGCTTCCGTTCGGCATGCTGGTGATCAAGTCGGGATTCATCCCGCGGTTCTTGGGCTACTGGCTGTTGATCGACGGACTCGCCTAGGTGGTGCTCACGATCATCGGCATACTCGCGCCGCAGTACCCCGGGACCGCATTCCTCGTCGCACAACCCGCGCTGCTCGGTGAGATCGCGATCATGCTGCTCTTTTTGATCAGAGGCGCAAACGTTCCGCCGTTGAGCGCGGCTACCGGGTGAGGTCCTCGAGGCGCTAATGTCTGCCCGGTAAGTTGCCGCCGTGCAATTGTCCGAAGGTGCGGGCGAGCATCACGGCCATGACAATCGCCCCCAATGCGGCGGCGAGAACGTCGGACCAGGAACGCAGGTCGAAGTTTCCGACGTGAGCGATGAGGACATAAGCAACGATAAAATTGAAGAAGCCCCAAACCACGTTGATCGTCGAAGAAGAGAGTCCTTTACCGGGCGGTTTCGCAAACGGGGATTGAAAGGCTTGGCCCATTAGCCCGCTGACGAAATGGGGAATGCCGTTGGTAAGGAACGCGCCGCCGAAGAAGTACGAAATATATAGCAGCCACATGGTCTACTGCGCCGGTTGGAACAGGATGCCGGCAACCTTGCCATCTTTGTCCAGCGAGAAAATTTCGTTGAGCGTCGTCGTTTTGAAGACCACGCGATACACGTAGGCTGTCATGGTCGGGTCACTCGGTACCGGTTGCTGCTCTAAGAATGTAAACGATTGTGGGTCGCCCAGCGGTGTGAACTGGCTGCTGATTTGCTTGACCTTATCCGCGGTTAGCGCTGCATTCATTTGTTCGGTGAGTTGCGAGCGGTCGATGGCGCCGGTTTGCAGCCGATGCAGCCAGTCCTTCGCTCGGGCAGCGGTGTCCTGAGCCGATGACGCCGGGGCCGTCGCGCCGGGGGAGGGCGATGTGTCGGCAACGGCCGCGCGAATAGCGCAGAGGCTCAGCAGTGCGCAAAGTATGCCGGCCGCGCCCATAACGGTCACTCTCATCGGAGGGTCTTCAGCGGGGATGAACGCGGTCCCTCGACGACGCTTCGCTACGCTCGGGATGACAAGGGGTGACGCTTCGCTACGCTCGGGATGACAAGGGGTGACGCTTCGCTACGCTCGGGATGACAATGTTAGGCGGCCAGGTCAAATGGGAGATTCGGATCAGCTGAGAGGGTGAGCGGGTCGACCCGTACGATCGCGCGTTGGCGAAACGCGGCAGCGGCGATCATCGCGGCATTATCGGTGCAGTACTTCGGCGGCGGGATGAATGCGGGAACGCTGTGCTTTGCGCTCCAGGCGCGCACGCGGGCTTGTAATTCCGAGTTTGCCGCGACACCGCCCGAGACGACCAACGCGCGGTAGTCACCGCCCGCGAACGCGCTATCGACGCGCGCCATCAGCACGTCGATGACCGCGGCTTGAAACGATGCGGCGACGTCGGCCGGATTCGCGTCTTTGCCTTCGTCGGATTCGAGAAAGTACCGCACCGAGGTTTTCAATCCGGAGAACGAGAGATCGAGTGCGCCGGCGCCGGGGCGATGGCGCGGAAATGCGAACGCTTTCGGATTGCCGCTTTTCGCGAGCGCATCGAGTTGCGGCCCTCCGGGATACGAGAGGCCCAGCAGGCGCGCCGTCTTGTCGTACGCTTCGCCCGCGGCGTCGTCGCGCGTGCGGCCGATCACGTGCATCCGCGTGGCCGAGCGCACGTCGACGAGTTGCGAGTGGCCGCCCGAAACCAGCAGGGCGAGAAACGGATAGGGCGGTTCTTCCTCGCGGTCGAGAAATGCGGCGAAAATGTGCCCGTGCAAATGATTGACGGCGTAGAGCGGTTTGTTCAGTGCGAAGGCGAGGGCTTTGGCGCTGGCCACGCCGACGACGAGGCTCCCGATCAAGCCGGGTCCGCGCGTGACGCCGATCGCGTCGACGTCCGCAAACGACATGCCGGCTCGGCCGAGCGCATCGTCGACCGCCGCGGAAAGCAACGCGACGTGCTGACGGCTTGCGATCTCGGGGACGATGCCGCCGTATTTTTCATGGAACTGGTCTTGATTGGTCGACACGCTCGAGAGCACGTCACGCCCATCGCGCACCAGCGCGGTCGCCGTGTCGTCACACGAGGTCTCGATCCCGAGAGTGATCATCTTGGATACCCTTCGACAGCAGCTCGGAAACAATCTCCATGGTACAATTAGGCCGATGAGTGCTCAGCCTCTCGAGCAAATTGACAAGCGACTCGGCGACCTGCGATCCGATATGAATATTGGCTTTGCGCGCGTCGATCAGCACTTTGACGCGATCGATCGCCGGTTCGACACCCGGGATCGGAATCGACGGCAATCTGCGAACGCTCCTTGGCTGGATGCTCGGCCAGACGGCGGTCATCATCAGCGCAATCGCAACGGTCGTGTTTGCGCTACGGCACTGAGCCTCAGCGAACCGTTCAAGGCGCTAATACAAGCGCGATGTACGCGAAGAGCGCGATGTTCGAAAGGTTGTGTACGATCACCGCTCCCCAGATATTATTCGTCCGTTCGTAGCCAATGCCTAGTATGAGTCCGCCCACCGTTGCACTACAAACTTGAAGAATCATCAGCGAGTGCGGTCCGCCGTTTCCTAGATGCGTGGCGCCAAATCCTAGGCTGGCGAGAATCGTACCGACTCCAACGCCCCCGAGGATCGGAAGGCGATACGGTAGCGACGTGTTGAGGCCGGTCTGAATCAGTCCTCGCCAGAGAAACTCTTCTCCCAACCCCGGGGCCGTCAATTCAAAGACGAAGCCTCCTGTCGAGATCACCATCGCCTGGCGTAGCTCCGGTCCAAGTCCCGCAAGCGTCATTCCGGCCGCTAGGGCGAGCGTGAAGGCAATGGCGATCGCACCGGGCCATACCCATCCGCGGAGTTCTGTCCAGCGTAGACTACCGATCGGGAACCGGCGACGGAGAACGGCGTATCAAAACATAGGGACGGCCAACATGCTCGCATGGTCGGAGTACGAGCCGTACGAGTACGAGCCGAACGCTGGAAGTTTGCGCAGGGCCTCTGGCGTGTGCCAATAGACGAACGACCACACCCTGTCGACACAAAAGTACCCGATGAGCGCATCGAACCAGTCGACACTACGATACTTTCTCGTCCTCATGGAAGCGATACGGTCCCTCGACTACGCTTCGCTACGCTCGGGATGACAAGGGCAGTTCACGGTGACGAAGACGGCGATGCGCTTGGTGATGCAGACGCGCTCGGAGACGCGCTCGGACTTGCCGAGCTGCTCGGCGATGCACTGGGCGAACCGCTCGGCGAAGCACTGGGCGAGCCGCTCGCCGACGGCAACTCATCACCGTAGAGTACGAGCAACCAGTTTTCGTCTTTCTTGATCTGTAGCGCCGGTGCGTTCAAGTCGAACGTCAAAGTGGTGCCGTCGAGTTTGGACTTGGCGTACGAACCGAAGAAGGTGTCGCTGACCTTGTGTTTCTTCTCGCTCTCGCGGTAGAGTTGCACCGCAAAACCGCGGCCGCCGATTTGTTCTTTGGGCAGCGTGAAGTCGGCGGTCACGTCGCCGGCGAGCGTCACGTCGTTGTCGGTGTGCAAACGAAGCGCGACCAGCGCAACCGTGGCGACCGCCTTGGGATCGGGGTTGTTCATCTTTGGCGCGTCTTTGGGCAGGCCGGTGATGTGCAGCATGATGTGCGTGCCGGTTGCAATCGCCGTCGGGACGGGCGTCGGCGTAAAGAGCGGTGATGCCGAACTCGACGGTGTGGGCGTCGGTGTCGGCGTCGGTGTTGGTGTCGGCGACGGTGAGGCTGAACCCGATCCGGTCGGCGTGGGCGAGGGCGTTACCACCGTAAACTGCAGCGTACACGAGAAGCCTTGGTCCGCCGGACATTTGATGCCTTTCGCGGCATCGGTGACCAGATACGAAACTTCGTTGCCCGGCGGGGTCGTCGGTGAGCCGGAAGGCCTAGGCGAAAGACCCGGGGGTGGCGCGTTGTTGGGCGACGCGACCGGCGGCGCAACGCCGCCCGGCGCCGACGTACCGCCGCTGCCGAAACTTCCCTGACACGCAGATAATGCGAGAGAAGCTAGCGCTAACGCGATGAGAGGGCGTTTCATCCTCGAGTGTCGACCTTTCGCTTGAGCTCTTCGGCGAATTCGCTCACCGATATCGTGCGCTTCTCTTCCACGGATCGTTCGTTGACATTAACTGTATTATCGGCAACTTCTTGTTTGCCCACGACGAGAACATATGGGACTTTCTGCGTCTTCCAGTGGCGAATCTTGTAGCCGAGCTTCTCGTTGCTCTCGTCGACGGAGACTCGGAACCCCATTCCCTCCAGTTTGGCCGCAACCTCGCGCGCGTATCCCACCTGATTCTCAGATATCGGCGTTACCACGGCTTGCACCGGCGCAAGCCAGGCGGGGAACGCGCCGCCGTAATGCTCGACCAAAATACCGAAGAAGCGTTCGAGCGAGCCGGCGAGCGCGCGGTGGATCATCACCGGGCGGTGATCGAAGCCGTCGGCACCGCGATACTTCAGTTCGAAGCGCTCGGGCAAGTTGAAATCGACTTGCACGGTGCCCAGCTGCCATTTGCGTCCGATCGCGTCGCGCACGTTGATGTCGAGTTTGGGTCCGTAGAAGGCACCGCCGCCTTCGTCGATTTCATACGCCAGGTTATACTTTTCAAGCGCACGGCGAATCGCGTCCTCGGCAACCGCGTCGGTATCGGCGCGCAGTGCTTCCTCGCGGGTGGAAAGAAAATACTCGAAGTCCGTAAAGCCGAACGCTTTCATTAGGCGCAGCGCTTCGTCGAGCGTCTGTTCGAACTCACCTTGCAGTTGTTCGGGCGTGCAAAAGATGTGCGCGTCGTCTTGGGTGAAGCCGCGCACGCGGGTGAGGCCGTGCAGCACGCCCGAGCGCTCGAAGCGATAGACGGTGCCGAATTCGGAATAGCGAATCGGCAGGTCGCGATAGCTGCGCGGTTGCCCGGCATAGATCAGAATGTGGCCGGGGCAATTCATCGGCTTGAGGCGGAAGCGCTGGTCCTCGACTTCGAGTGCGCCGAACATGCCGTGCGCGTAATTCTCGAGGTGGCCCGAGATCTCGTAGAGCTTCTCGCTGACGACGTGGGGTGTGACCACCGGCTGGTAGCCGCGCTCGCGTAGGCCGGTGCGGATGAACTCCTCGATGAGGCCGCGGACGATTGCCCCTTTGGGGTGCCAGAAGACCAATCCGCCGCCCGCGTCTTCCTCTATAGAAAACAGATCCAGCTCAACCCCGAGCTTGCGATGGTCGCGCTTTTGGGCCTCTTCGATCTGGGTGAGATAGGCGTCGAGCTCAGCCGGCGTGTGCCAGGCGGTGCCGTAAATGCGCTGCAGCATCGGGTTGTGCTCGTCGCCGCGCCAATAGGCGCCGGCGAGGCTGGTGAGCTTCACCGCGCCAATCTCGCCGGTGCGGTCGGCATGGCCGCCGCGGCACAGGTCGGTGAAGTCGCCGATCGTGTAGAGCGTGACCGGCTCCCCCGGTGGGATCGCCTCGGCCAGCTCGACTTTATACGGGTTGCCGGCAAAGCGCGCGATCGCCTCATCGCGCGTGACCGTCTGCCCGGTCATCGCGTAGTCGGCCGCGATGATCTTACGCATCCGCTCTTCGATTCGCGTCAAATCCTCAGGCGTGAACGGCTCGCTGCGATCGAAGTCGTAGTAGAATCCGTTCTCGATCGCCGGTCCAATGGTCGGTTTGGCTTCCGGAAAGAGTTCTTGGACGGCGTAGGCTAGGACGTGGGCGGCGGTGTGGCGCAGCGCCGGCAGGGAGGCACCGTTGGATTGGGCATCGGGCATGACTGGGGCCGTTTCGGCAAGCTCCCGCGACGCTCCTTAGACGGGCGACGCCGGTCGTGGGCTTAAGGGACTGATAAGGCGGCTTTAAGGCCACTTTAGTTTGCGCACCTCACGATACGAGTGTTAGGGCGGATTTATCACCGCTTTACTACTCCCACGTGCTTTCTAGGAGTTTTTCTTGATGCGTAAGACATTGGCGCTGGCACTCGCGGCGCTATTGCTCGTGTCCTTAAGCGGTCGCGCGCTGGCGGCGACAGACCTGCTCGAAACCGGCTCGACGCTGGTCTATCCGCTGATGAACCTTTGGGTAGCCGCGTATCAACAAGCGCACGGCGACGTGCAGATCACGACGCAGGGTACCGGCAGCGGCACCGGCATTTCGCAAGCCATCTCGGGCGTCGCGCAAATCGGCGCGTCGGATGCCTACATGGCGGACGCGCAGATGAAGAATACCCCGATGCTCAACATTCCGCTCGCGATCTCGGCGCAACAGATCAACTACAACGTGCCGGGATTGAACAACGTGCACCTCAATCTGTCGGGACCGGTTCTGGCGGCGATCTATTCGGGTCAGATCCAGTATTGGGACGACGCAAAGATCAAAGACATCAACAAGCAGTACGGCAGCAAGTTGCCGCACCAGCAGATCGTGCCGATCCACCGCGCTGACGGTTCGGGCGACACGTTCATCTTCACGCAGTACCTCACGAAGTCGACGCCGTCGTGGGCCAGCGGCCCGGGATACGGCACGACGATCAGCTGGCCGTCGGTAGGAACCGCGGTCGGTGCGACCGGCAATCCGGGCATGGTGCAGACCTGTCAGAATACCGCCGGCGGCATTGCGTACATCGGCGTGAGCTTCCTCAATCAAACCGACAAGGCCGGACTCGGCTACGCCGCGCTGGAAAACCAAGCCGGCAAGTTCGTGCTGCCGACAGCGACGACGATCGCTGCCGCAGCGCACGCGCTCGATGCCAAAACGCCCGAGGATGAGCGGATCTCGCTGATCTTCGCCCCGGGCGAGGAGTCGTATCCGATCATCAACTATGAATACGCCATCGTAAATCCGAAACAAAGCGATCCGGCCAAGGCTGCGGAGCTCAAGAAGTTCCTCAACTGGTCGCTCGAGTCCAGCGGTGGACAGTCCGAGAAGTTCCTCGGTGCGGTTCACTTCTTGCCGCTGCCGGCGTCCATCGTCGCCAAGAGCAAGGCGCAGATCGAGAAGATCCAGTAAGCCGGGATGGCTGCCATTAACCTGAGCGTACGGGACGCCGCCAAAAAGGCGGCGTCCCCTCCAATCCTACAGCGAGTCAGTGCTCAAGCGATCGGGCGGGTAGTGACCGGGATTGCCGCGTTGATGAGCTTTGGGATCATCTTCCTGATGCTGTTCTTTCTCGTTGCCTACGCGTATCCGGCGATTCGCTTCAACGGCCTGGGATTTTTCATCAGTCCGATTTGGAACATCGGCAATCAATACGGCAGCGGCACGGTGACGCGCGCCGGGTTCACAGCTGAAGCGGGCGCGTCGTTCGGTGCACTGGTTTTCATCTTCGGGTCGGTTGTGACCGCGGTGATAACGATGATTTTCGCGGTCCCGCTCTCGTTGATGGTCGCGCTCTCGCTGGTGTATCGCGTGCCGCGGCAAATTCGTCCGCTGGCCAACGCGCTGGTCGAGTTGATGGCCGGCGTTCCGTCGGTCGTGTATGGGCTGTGGGGCCTGGTGGTGCTCGTGCCGTGGATTGGCGGGGTGCTTGCGCCGTGGGTGACGGCACACCTTGGTTTCATTCCGTTTTTGGGCGGCGCGTCGGGGAGCGGTAACGGCCTCGCGGCTTCGGTCTTCATTCTCGCGCTGATGGTCATTCCAATCATGGTCGCGACCACGCGCGACGTCATTCTGGCGCAGTCGACGGCCTTGTTCGAAGCGAGCATGGCGCTGGGAAGCACGAGTTGGCAGGCAATGACGCAGGTGGTCGTGCCGAGTGTTCGCAAGGGCGTGGTCGCGTCGGTGCTGCTCGCGTTCGGCCGCGCGCTCGGCGAAACGATCGCAGTGCTGATGGTGTGCGGCGCGGCGATCAACTCGTTCCCGCAAAACTTTTTCTCGCCGGTAAATACGATCGCCGCGGTGATCGTTTCCCAACTCGAGTCGGCATTGACCGATGCGTCGGGCATGGCGCAGCGTTCGCTCGCGGAACTCGCGTGCGTCCTGTTTATCATCACGCTGTTGGTCAACGTCGTCGCGCGCGCCATTATGCGCGGTGCGGATCGCCGCGAAGGAGCTAAGGCATAATGGCGGCGATGACGCGTGGCGTTTCACCAAAGACCTACGCGAGCCGCGCGTGGTGGGCGCTCTCGGTCGCGTGTTTGGTGGCGGTGATCGGCATTCTGTTCGCGATCTTCGCCTTCGTGCTCGCGCGCGGTGTGCCGGCGCTCAAGCCTGAACTGTTCTTCACACCGACGCACGGCATCGCGGGCGGCCTTTCCAACGCGATTGCCGGTACTTTCTACTTGGTGGCGATCGGCTTGTTCATGGTGATCGTCGTCGGCCTGGGAACGGCAATCTGGACGGTTGAGTTCGCGACGCCGACGGGCCAGAAGGTGATCCGCTTCATGGTCGACGTGCTGGCGGGCATTCCGTCGATCGTCGTCGGATACTTTCTCTACGTTGCGCTGGTCGAAACCGCCGGTTGGGGCTTTTCGCTGATCGCGGGATCGCTAGCGCTAGCGATCTTCATGCTCCCATATGTCGTGCGCGCGGCGGACGTCGCGCTCACCAACGTGCCGACGCCGCTCAAAGAAGGCGCGTTTGCGCTCGGTGCGCGTCCGGCGATGGTGATTTCATCGATCAATTTTCCGTATGCGTTACCGGGTATTCTTACCGGCGTGCTGGTGGCAACCGGTATCGGTTTGGGTGAGACGGCGCCGCTGATTTACACCGCGGGCTGGTCGAATTATCTGCCGAAGCTCGAGCTGACGCACTCGCCGGTCGGTTACCTGACGTACGTCGTATGGACCTACATCAGCCAGCCGTTCGAGGCGTCGCATCAACTCGCATACGCGGCCGCCGCACTGTTGATGATCTTCGTCTTCTTGACGAACCTGCTTGCGCGCAGCTTCGTGGAGTATAAGCTCGGCGGGAATCGCCAACGCAATTAGGTTCCCGAGGGCCGCATAGCGGCTATTGCTTCGCGAAGACGCTCCTCGCAGCGCGTCGTGCGCTGCTCCTGCTGCGCGAGTTTTGCGCCACGACCAAAGGAAGTTCGCATCCTGCGATTGGCGCAAAACTTCGAGCCTTCGCTTGGCAATAGTCGCTATGCGTCCCTCGACGACGCTTTGCTACGCTCGGGATGACAACAGGCGGTTTAGTGTTCCATCGTGAGGGGCGCGAAGCCGGCCGGCGCTTTATCTTCGCCCGGGACGATATCGGGACGAATGCCGAGCGAGGAACACGACATCTTAGGCGGGACGCCAATGTCGTCGACGATCGCGGCGCTCGCCGGGATCGGCTGTTTGACGCCGGAGAGACGTTCGGGATCGAGGGCCGAGAGCAAGTCGGAGAGCGCGGGATTGGTGTCGCGTGGTCCTTCGGGCATGTATGGGGCCTCGTCGGGAAGCGTCGCAAGCGGCGGCGTTTCGAAGATTTTGCTGATCATCTTCGCAAACGACGTGTGATCGGCAAGGTCATGATCGATAGCGTGATCGCGCGCAAAGGGCGAGATGATGATGGCCGGCACGCGCGGCCCGTCGCCGCAGGGATGACCGTCGGGACAGCGTTCGAAATTCGGCGGCGCGACCTGGTCGTAAAAGCCTTCCGAGTCGTCCCAGGTGATCAGAATTAGGGAGTCCTTCCAGTACTTGCTCTTGGCGACCGCGTTGACGAACTCGGCCACGAACGCCTGCGAAACTTGCGAGTCGGAATAGCCGGGGTGGTCGTCGTCGCCATTGAAATTCGTTTGCACGTACGGATTCGGGTCGGCCGGTTTGAACCCGAACGGATCGATGTAGCCGCCCTTGACGAAGATGACGCCGCTGTCGCCGAGCGTGCCTTGTTCGATGCGCGGAATCAACTCTTTGACGTCGTGGACGCCACTCCAGTAGTACGGGTTCTGGCGCAGGTAGCCGAAGTATTGCACGGCGTTATGGTGGGTGATGTAGGCGTAATTGGTCGTCTGCCCTTTTTTGAAAGAATAGCCGACTTGATACCAGCCCCAGGGAATGGCATCGTGGCCTTGCTGCATCAGCGTACCCACGTCTTCTTTGATGTCGTCGGCGTCGACTTTGGCGTGGCCGGCTTCTTTGCCGGAGAGGGTGAGCATAAGTGTGGCAAAACCTAAATCGAATTGCGCGGTCCCGGGCAGCGGATTCGAGCCATTACCGTACGGTCCAAAGTCCGGCGCGGTATCGTTGACCACCGGAACGCCGGGCCCCACCGAGTTGGCGCCGATCTGCTCGTCGGCGTGACGCGCCCATTGCGTTTGGCCGGTCTGCGCCGCGATCAAATCGATGTTGCCGGGCGTCGACGGCCCGTACATGGCTTGGAAGAAGTGGTCGAAGAGCGTGAAGTTGTGCGCGTACATCCACAGGTACGGGATGGTGTCGCAGTCTTCAAAGGCCATCGTCAGCAGACCAACGCGTTGCGCGTCGCCGCGCGAATAGCCACGCGCCAGCAACGCGAATTCCTCGGTGCTCACGAAGAGGTCCATCGCGCCGCCGTCGCTCTTGGTAATCAGCGCGGGCCGCGAATGATCGGCATCCGCGGTGTCGGAAACGGCGAGGCGAAACGGCGTAACCCATTGATTGCCGAGCGGATCGTACTGCCGGAAGCC
Organism: Vulcanimicrobiota bacterium; assembly: GCA_963837195.1. Classification (GTDB taxonomy): domain Bacteria; phylum Vulcanimicrobiota; class Vulcanimicrobiia; order Vulcanimicrobiales; family Vulcanimicrobiaceae; genus Aquilonibacter. The sequence continues at coordinate 485,017 of CAWIMO010000006.1, read as the reverse complement.
TTGCGCCTGGGCGATTGGACTGGTGAGATTCTCTGAGCCCGGAAACGTTCCGAAGTACGAGTCGTACGAGCGGTTCTCCTGATAGATGACGAAGACGTGTTTGATCTTTGAACGCACGAGGGCGAGCAGCGCCGCATCAGCCTGCGGTGCGGGCGGCGGATCTGCCGGCGCCTGTACCGACGACGCGAGGATAGCAAGCGACGTGCAACATGCAACCAGGAAGCGCTTCACAAACGACCCTCCAAGGCGATATCTTTAGGTCTCTCTTCGCACTAAAATTCTCGCGTCATGCCATACATTAACGGAGTATGAAGAAGATGCCGCCGGCGTTCATCTGTGTGTCATAGCCGGCTGCTTGAATGGAGCACGTGATGATACGAGCGATCCTTTTGTCGGCGCTGCTCCTTGGTGCCGGTGCTGCGGCCACGCCCGCCGCGAGCGACCGCGGCGTGCCGGTGTTTGCAGTGGTGATAACGCGGCATGGTGTGCGCAGTTTCACCAAGACGCCGCCGGTGTATACCTGGCCCGATTGGTCGCCGGTCGCGCCCGGCTATCTCAGCGCACACGGTTACACGCTGATTTCTTACCTGGGCCGCTACTATCGCCGCTATTTTGGCGCGATCGGCTTGCCGATGGGCTGCAACTCGCGCGGAACCTACGTGTATGCGGATCTCGATCAGCGTACGCTCGAAACCGCGCGCGCGCTCATCGAGGGCGCATGCGGATCGGCGCGTGCGCTCCCGCTCTTTCACGATGCCGCGACGGGACCAGGCGTGAACGATCCGCTGTTCGACGGCGCGGATTGGCTCGTACCGGCGGGGAAAGTCGATACCGCCGCATCGAGGGCGGCGGTTGCGGCAGCCGCACCGAACCCGCCGTCGGCCATCGTGACGCAGCACGCCGCGGAGTTCGCTGCGCTGCAAACACTGCTCGACGCGCGCTGCTCGGGAAGCTGCACGCCGGCGAACGCCGGCCCGAGCGAGATCGCGGCGAAACCCGGCGCCCTAGCCGAACTGCGCGGCCCGCTCGATGCCGGCTCGAGCTATGCCGAATCACTCTTTCTCGAACAAGCGCAATGCGCACCGGCGATCGATCCCGCCAAGCTTGCGATGGCGATGAAGCTGCACGTCCTGGCGTATGACGTCAACGCGCGCAACGCGTACAATCCGTTGGTCAAGGGCGGCAACATCTTCGCGCACATCGTCGGCTTGCTGGAAGCCAAGGCCGGCATGCCGCATCCCGACGTAAGCGTTCCCGATGTTGCGCGCACGAACGTCGTGGTGCTCTCGGGTCACGACACGCAACTCGGGGCGCTCGGCGGTATTCTCGACGCGCATTGGGTGTTGCGCAACGGGCTCGTTGCCGACGACATGCCGCCGGGCGGCGCGCTGATTTTCGAGCTCTATCATCTGCGGGACGGCTCATATCGCGTGCACCTGCACTTCGTCTACGAGACGCTCGCGCAGTTTCGCAACAGCTCCGCCATCGCGGGTGGAATTGCGACCAGTCCGGTGACCATGCCGGGCTGCGACGGCGACGACTGTAACGTGCCGCTCGCGCAGTTCGCGGCGCTCGCGCATCGTCTGTCGCAACGCGGATTCGTGCAGCACGACTGGACCAATGCGAGCGCCGCGCCGGTCGATCTCGCACCGCTCGGCGATCCGGCATGGACGCGCTGCAATTCGTAGGCGGACTTAGGGAAGGCGCATCGTCGCGCGCAGAAACCGATCGTGGACCGAGGCTGGCAGCATCGCAATGAGTGCGCCGAGGAGTGCGGGCGTGCCGATGATATCGTGCGCCTTGGGCTTGCGTCGCGTGAGGGCCTGCACGATTGCGCGTGCGACGCGCTGTGGCGGCAGTCCGTCGCGCTCCTCGGTTTGCGTCGCGCGCACGAGGTTTTCCATCGCGGTGCGATAGTATGCGGGGGCGTCCGCCGGCAGCGCTGCGAGCTGCGTTTGCGCGTTGGCGCGCCCCTTGCTCCAGATCGGCGTCGCGACCGATCCGGGTTCGATCAAGCAGACGTCGATTGCGGAGGGTTTCAGCTCGACGCGAAGCGCGTCGGCGAGCGCGCGAAGCGCAAACTTCGATGCGCTGTACGGCGCGACGTACGGCACCGCGACGCGACCGGAAATCGATCCGACGAACACGATGCGCGACGGTTGTGCGCGCAGCAACGGAAGCGCTGCCTGCGTGAGGGCGATCGCGCCGAAACAGTTGACTTCGAACTGCCGGCGCAGCTCCTCGATCGGAATCGACTCGAGCGGACCTCCGTAGGCGACGCCTGCGTTGTTGACGAGACCGGCGAGTCCAGCACCACGTGCGCGTACCACGTGGAGCGCTGCTTCGATCGAAGCGGCATCCGTAACGTCGAGTTGCACGACGCGCACGTTTTCATCCAACGCGGCGATGCGTTCGGCATCGGCGATGTTGCGCACGCCGGCGTATACGAACATCCCGGCGCGCGCGGCCGCCAGGACGGTCGCCGCGCCGATGCCGCTCGATGCGCCGCTAACGAGGATCGCGCGCACGGTCGGCACGAGCATCGCGATTGAGGCGCTGCTGGATTTTCGGGTGCCCGAACACGGCGTCGAGTAGCCCGGGAAACGCGCGCGCGACTAGGACCGGCAGAATGTAACGCTTGGGCACGATACGCAACCGGCGCGGATGTCGCACGGCATCCACGATCGCGTCGGCGACGACTTCGGGCCCGGGCAATCCGGCGCCCATCGCGGCATTCATGGGTGTGCGGACGAAGCCCGGTTCGATCAATGTGACGCGCACGCCGTCGGCGCGCACTTCACGCCGTACGGAATCGCTCAGGCCGCGCATGCCGAACTTCGAAGCAGAATACATGCCCATCACGCCGGCTTCGCCCGCGATCGACCCGACGTTCACGATCGAGCCGCTGCGCTGCGCCTTCATCACCGGGAGTACCGCGTGCATCAGCCGCGCGCAGCCGAGCAGGTTCACGTTTAATACGCGCTCGAGTTCCTCGTCGGTATCGTCGCAGAGCGACGGACTCGAGCCGATGCCGGCGACGTTCACCAGGACGTCGATCCGGCCGAAGGTTGCAACCGCGATCTCAACGAGCAGATCGATGTGCGCGCGAATGCTCAAATCGACCGCGGCGGCGACGGCCTGCACACCACTGCGTTGCGCGTCGGTTACCAGTGCGTCGAGTTGCGGGCGCTCGTCATCCGGAGCGGCGAGCAGCAGATTCGCCCCGCTGCGCGCAAACGCGCGCGCCGTCGCCGAACCGATGCCGCCGGAGGCGCCGACGATGAGAACCGAGGCGCCGTGTAGTTTCACGGGCGGTTATGCGCGCGCGAACGAGCGCACCGTCGCGCGCGCGCGATCGACGACGTCGGCGGCGCTGAGCACGAAGCGTGCGAGCGTCGGAACGACGCGCGGCTGCAGCAGTCGCGGATCGAATGTCGCCATGAAGGTACTGTTTTCGTCCAAACACGCTTGCAGAAATTTCTGCAGCGTGAGGTCGGAAAAAATGTCGCCCGCAGCCGCCATGCCCTTGTCTTCGGTGTTGGCGGCACCGGCGCGCCCGGCGGTTTTCTTGAGCGCGCGCAAGTAGCCGATCGCCGTTGGAAGCACCTGCAGCGGCGCTGCACCATAGCCGCGCACGCAGCGCTCGTAGGTGATCCAATTGACGAAGAAGACGATGTGCCGCGCCTCCTCATACATCACGCGCGTGAACAGCGAGATCAAGGCGTCGGGAAGAAAGCGTACCTCTCGAGCGATGCGGAAGATGCCGAATCCGACGAACGAGTCAAGGCATTCGTTGTAACCAAAATCGATAAAGGCTTGCCGTCCGCCGTATGGCGCGGCAGGTTCGGCCTTTCCGTCGAGCCCGTAGCGCTCGATCAGCGTCCCGAGCATGCGCCCGTGGCGATCCTCTTCGTAACCCTGCAAGCGCAGCGCTTGCACGATGAGTGGATCGGTCTGGGATTGGGCAAACGACTCCAGCGTCGCTCCCGCGTTGACTTCGACCTGTAGCGCCATGCTCCACACCGGAATCGAGCGCAAGATTGCGAGCGATGCCTCGTCGAGTTCGGGCCACGGTAAATCGCGAGGCTCGTAGACCTCGTGCGTATCGATGAAGGAGCGGCAAAAAAGCTCCTTGTGTTCAGGGGTTCCGATTTGCATAGACTCGCCCTTTCGACTCCGCGGTCTAATGCCTTTTCGCAGAAGGATTGACCTGACGGCGCACGATAAAACACCCGTGCTTCTATCATATGAACCGCACGGTCGTCCGCATCGGTGCAGTCGTGTTCATGGCCGCGCTGATGGTCGCGCCGTGGATCGCCGATGCTCAGAATCTCGGAGGTCCACCGCAGCTTACCGCTGCGCAAGTTGGCTCTACCGTCGAGGACGTCTCCGTCCAAACGTATGGCGTGCTGCGACCCGCGACCGTTCGACGGTACCTTTCCGTCAAACCCGGCATGCGCTTGTATCAGCGCGCGATCGATCACGACTTTGCGAATCTCACGCGCCTTGGCGCGTACCAGACGCGCCTCAACGTGGAGAATGGGCCGGCCACGGGGACCGTCCGGCTGCAGTGGATCGTCCAATCGAAGTGGGTCAAGCCCACTGACCATCCGTTCTATCGTGACGCTCCACTGTCGGCCTCGATCCAAGGGGTCGGCTTCATTTTGACCGCGCCGCCGGTGGATTCACGGGGCGGGAATTTTTCGGCGTACACGCAGCTGAGCAAGCGCGCGAACCTCGGCCGGCTACTCTACACCGAGCCGCTGGTGGTGCATCCCAACAGTGGCGTCGCATCGTCGCTCATCGTCGACACGTTTGGCGGCCGAGGCGTCTTTCGCGCGAGCGAGCCCGAGGCGGTGAACGTGTATAGCTGGACCGCGGGAGAAGAGGCACTCTTTCTGACGCAGCGTGACAACGGTTCGCAATTCGAGACGGGCGTGCGCGTGGCGCATACGAGCAACGAGCTTTCGTCGAACCTCGTCGCCCCCTCGCTGTATCCGACGAATGTGTCGTGGGCGCGCACCACGCAATTGCTCGCCGGGTTGACACACGGCTGTACGGTTCCGGCGACGCATTGGTATCCGCCGTACTGCGACATGCAGTACCGCTTCTCGGTGACCGACGCGATCGGCGGCGCGGGCGCGACGTCGACGTATCAGGTGTATGCCGAAGATGTGGCGCGCTACGTCGGGGTTGGCGATTCGACGTTAGCGGTGCACGCGAGCGTGGTGCGGTCGGGCGGTGTCGTTCCCGATAGCTTTCTAGTCTGCGCGACGGTACGCGGATATCCCAAGTCGTTTTGCGGGACCGACGCGGAAGGTATTACCGCCGAGTACCGCATCGAGGATAAGAAGAATCCGAAGATGGAGTTCGTGGTCTTTACGGAAACCGCGGCGAGCCGCGTGCGTCAGAGCGAGAACGGCAATGCGACGCCATATTTCTCGTGGCATCCGGATACCGGCGTCGGCGTGATGTTTCATCTGCTTCGCATCGACGTTGCCGATGGGAAGGCAGGCATGCGCCTCACGTTCGAGCTGCGCGGTCAAACGTTCTAAGCAAGTATCCTAAAGACTCTAGCCCTCATTGGTAAACTGAAATAAAGAGTAGCTGTTTCGGTTGAGGGTACGCAACGATGTCGTGGCGCCTGATTTTTGTTGCTTTACTTGCTTCGGTGCTGGCGGGGTGCGGCGAGGGAGGGACGGCTGTCTCGAGCGCATCGAGGGTCGTACCACCGGTCGTTGGCTCGGTTAATGGAAGCAGCGTGGGTACGACGGGCAAGACGTTCTTCGTCGCCTACGACACCGACACCATTTCGGGCTTCGACGAAGGCTCGATGGATTCGGTCGCGCAGATAAAAACGCCGGGTCCAAACGTGCTCTCGCTGACGTTGTCACCGAACGAAAGTACGCTGTATGCGGCGACCGGATTCAATGGCGCAGCGTGTTTCTCGACAAACTCAACGCTCCTGGCTATTAACACCGCTTCGTTCCAAATTACTACCTCGGCCGCAATGCCGGGTGCGATCGTAGCACTCGCCGCGGGCGCAAACGTACTTGTCGGGGCTGCGCACGAGTCATCGGGAACGTCGTATTTGTATGTCATCGATCCAGCGAGTCTCGCGCTTTTGAAGAAAATCACACTACCTGTGCTTGCGTTCGTAAACAGCAATACGGTGGTTCTGACGAACGACGGCAGCGTCGCATTTGTCTCTGGTGGCCAGGCTATCGTGCGCGTGGATATCTCTGCCGGCACGGCGACGGTATTTCACCAGTTTAGCAGCACCACGGACGGGCCATACGCGCTTGCGCTCGATGCAACGGATCAACGGCTCTACGCTGACACGCTCTTCGGCATCCCAATCTTTGGCACGACGAGCGGTAGCCAAATCGGAAATGTCGGGCTGGGCACAACTGGACAGTGGTACGAACGTCTGGCGGAAACCCCAGACAAAACGACGATTGTTGCCAACGGTCTCGATACGTCAAACCAGCCCGACGGAACGGTTATCTCGTCAGCTAGCGGCACGATTATCAACCGCATCGTCGTCAGTGCGGACTATGCCGCTAGCGACGTCGGTATAAATGCTTTGGGTACGGAGGGGTTCTTTTTCGACTGGGGAGGGAGCGGTGTGTACGCTTACAATTTGGCTTCCGGCGCGTTGATCGGATCGGCCGGACAGAACGATACGAACTCGTACATCATCGCGCTCGCGGCAGAGTAACGCTGCGCGACCCGCGAAGCGGGAAAGTGGTGTGCGTGGTAGGGATTGAACCTACGACCCCCACCGTGTCAAGGTGGTGCTCTCCCACTGAGCTACACGCACATATTTTCATCCCGCTTCGCGGGAACGTCATCCTGGCTTGAAAACAGCACCAGTATCCTGCTGATGCACCCTCGGGCTCGACCGAATATAGCAGAGGCCTCCGCGGGCGTCAAACGATTATTCTTGGGGGCATGACCTACCTGCGGGGGAGCGGCGCGCGGAGTCGAAGCGGCGCCCTATGGAACAAGCGACGTCCGTCGTAGAAGTCTTACGTATGCCCTCGCCTGCGCCGCGGCCACAAGCGCTGGCCTGTTCGGGCGAGCACCTTTGGATGGGGTCGTGGGAGACGGATCGCATTTACGGCATCGATCGTGCGCACTTCACCGTCTTTGAGGAGCGGCCGGCGCCGGGGAAACCCGTGAGCCTGGTCGCGGTCGGCGAGGAGCTGCGCGGCGTTGTAAGCGAGGGCGGCGAGGATGACCATCGCTTCATCCGCCGATATATTCCCGGGCACGGCTTCAAAGAGCACGACAAGCTCGCCTGTCCAGATGACACGGGATCGTTTCTCGCCTATGACGGCGAGGCGCTGTGGCTCAGTCAACGCTACAATCGTCGCATCTATTTGCTCGACGCCAATGCGCACATTCGCCGCGAGATCGAGGCTGACGGGCAGATTCTCGGCATCACCTTCGTTGACGGCGCGCTCTACGCGTCCCTATGGTTCGGGAAGGACGGCGGCGCGAAACTCGGCCGCATGAATGGCGATCGCGTCGACGTGATCGCGTCGCTTCCGTTCGCGGCGATCTCGCTGGCGCACGACGGTCAGCGCTTCTGGTGCAACGACCCAAAGACGACCTCGATCGTCGCCTTTACGCTCTAAATAAACGAGCGCTGCGGGCCCCTCTCGTATTCGTCGACCCAATCGCGCCATTCTTGCGGAATCTCGATCGTGCGATGGTTCTTGAAATCGTACGCGACGACGGTAGTGATGCCGTGTGCGGCGCGCGCGTTGTGCGTGACGCTCCAAATCTCATAGCTGTAGTCCAGCGACTTTGTTCCGAGCCGGGAGACGCGCACACCGACGGCGATAGCTTCGCGGTACTTGAGCTGCCGTTCGTAGGTGAAGTTTATATTGGCTTGGATCATGCCGCGGTCACTCGTGATATCCGAGCGCATCACGGTTGCAAAGTACTCGGTGCGCACCATTTCGCACCAACGAATGTAGGCAACGTTGTTGACGTGCTGCAGCATGTCGATGTCGGAAAATGGGATGGTGAAACGTGTCACGAGCTTGAAGTCTTCGAGCATGGGCTGGCCGATTCGACCGAGGTCGCTGGACAACATGCCCTTGGGTAGGATAAACTCTCGGCTTGTCCAATGCTTGCGGGCCGGTCGCGGTCGGCGGCTAGGGGCGCGTAGCTCAGTGGGAGAGCATCCGCTTCACACGCGGGGGGTCGTTGGTTCAATCCCAACCGTGCCCATGTCTTAAACTTCGGTGCGCCGGTATGGCGCTGTAGCTCAGTTGGTTAGAGCGCCGCCCTGTCACGGCGGAGGTCGTGGGTTCGAGCCCCATCAGCGTCGCCAGTTTGCGAAGAAACCCGCGAGCGAATCGCGGGTTTCTCAGCGCTCCGGCGAGGACACGTTCCAGGTGTACTTTCCCGCGGCCTGATCGAATAGGGAGCCGTAGATGTGTCGCGCATTTATCGAGATGCGCCCGTCGGCAGTAAACAGAACGGGGCTGGAGCAGCCCTTATGCATGGCCTCACCTTGCAGATGTCCAACGAGGTCGCCGACTATGTGAAGGGCCTTTTCTCCCCGGCGCGAGGCACCAGCTCTCGATGGCCCTCTGCGTTTGGTAGGAAATGGCGGTAACGCGCAGCCAGGCGGCGCGGCTATTGTTGGTCAGGCTGAGACTCACGTCCACCTTCGCCGGAATCGGTACGGCGGCAGCGGGCCGCGCCGGGAAAAAGAGCAGCGTGATAGCGATCATTGCCCAAAGCGGTGTGCGCTTCATGATGGCCGGTTGCTTTATACTTTCGAGAGGAGAGGCCTGCGGATAAGCCCCGCAGAACGAGGGCGCTCGCGCATCCGCATGGAGGCGGATACATATGCCAAGGTAGCTCAGTCGGTAGAGCACGCGCCTGAAAAGTGCGGTGTCGCGAGTTCGATTCTCGCCCTTGGCACCATGTACGGGTCCAGAGACAATGTTTCTGGGCCTGTTTATTTTTCCGGGCGTATCCGCTCGGCGATCGCATCCGGCAACAAGCGGGTTTCCTCGCAGAGTGCGGCGATTGGTTCGGAGTTCTACCAGAGCTGGATCCCGTTCGTTGCCACCCTTTGAATCGAGCACATCGAGCGTCCCACCGACACTAAGCGCGAGCGCGAGCAAGGCGGCGGATTCATCAGGGGCATAGGCCTCGCCATCCTGCTTCGGGCCGCAGACGAGCGCGCCGATGAGCTGGCCACGCGACATCATCGGAAAAGCCAACTCACCCGCTAATGCTGATCCGTCGATTCCGTGCAAATCGACCGGTTTATTCCAAGCGCGCAACGCCACTACGGCTGGATCGTTCTCGCCGACCTCTACATGCTTCGCCAACGTCGACACGTACGTAGCGGAGCCGTTGCGAACGAAGATATCGGCGGATGAAGCGGCGGTGTGCCGGCGCACCGTCGACACCGCTCGCTCGACAAGCGTCGCTGCGTCGGTGATGTATCCTGATTCATGCGCGAATCGCCGAAGCGCCGACTCGTCCTCGTGGCGCTTTCGAAACAGCAGGTGATCCACGAACCGGTCGACGATTTTGTGAATATAACGTAGCGATAAACCGAGGCCAAGAGCCACGATCATCCCGACGATCACGCTCGTGGTATGACTAGCATTGACGAGCCAAGCACTCGCCGCCCACTCGACCAGAACGAACGCGCCGATCACGATGGTCGAGACGATTGCGAAGACCACGGTGCGATTCAGCACGAATCCGACGTCGATCAGGCGCCGGTTCAATGCGGCATACGTGAGGACGAGCGGAGTTATTATCGCCACGATGCCATAGCTCTGACCTACGACGAGGAGCGCCGAGTAGCTGAGATAGTGGAATGCCAACGTGGTCGATCCGAGCACAAAGAAAAAAACGCCGAGGGGAATCAGCAGCCACGCCGCACGCTGGCGCTCGGCGCCGCGCGCAGCCGTAATGGCGAGGACGCTACACAGTATTCCGGCAAGGACCGCAGCATCGGCCGGAATGGTCCATATAGAGCCAAGAAAGCGTGTCGGATCAAACCATAGCGTTAGCGTTGCAACGAGCGGAGCGATGCCGATGGTGCGGTCCGGCGTGCCGTCGCCGACGACGATGGCGATGGCGACGAGCACATAACACAGCCCCAGTGCAATACGCCTCACCGCGGAGAGGGGGCGAGCGAAGCTGCTCGCGAGCGCGGCCCACATCGCAATCGACAGCGGGAGTGCTTGACTTACAATGCCGAGCGCAACGTAGGCCCAGGTCCACGGCAGGCCAAAAAAGAGCGATTCCGCAGAAAATCCAACCGCAGCACAGGCCAATACCGACGCGAGCAACAGATTGTTCTCCACGAATGGCCGGCGCCACGCAATCAACGACGCAAAAAGCAGAAGCCACAGATCTGCGAACTCCCACAGAATGTAATTCCAGAAACGCGAAAGCTTGATCGTAACCGGCACAACGACTGCTTTCGCAGGACCCGATGCACGCTCGACGGAGAACGTGAGCGGCCGCGCGGCTTGCGGTTGTCCTACCATGGCAAGGCGCTCGAGCGGCGTGTGGTCGCGCACATCGATGCGATCGCCCTCACGCAGGCCTCCCTCGTCCGCGGGCCCTCCGGGGTCGACGCCGCGAAAGGTCAGGTGATACGGAAGCGCAGAGCCGTCAAAATACCCGCCCCATACGCCGTACCACGGTGGCCTGCCGCCCATTCCCGCCTGGTCCAGCAGCCCCGCCAGAACGAGCAGCATTCCCGCCGCGCAAAACGTCAGGAGGAGGCTCCGCCACGCGATGGGCTTCATACTCGATGTTTTGGGCGCCCCGTGCCGATAACCCCACCATGAACTGCTTTTCTCGCGCGATCGTCGCCATGTTGGCGGCGCTGTTTTCCGTGTGCGTTGCCGCTACGGCCGCTTCCGAACTCAAAGTGGCCTCCGACGTCTCGTACGCGCCGCTCGAATTCTACGGACCGAGCCACCAGATGGAAGGTTTCGATGTCGATCTCGCGCACGCATTAGCCGCCCAACTTGGCGAGCCGGTCGCGATTAGCAATCACACCTTCGACGACGTCCTCCACGCGGTGCGCACCGGCACGTTCGATGTGGGCATCTCGGCGATCTCCGACACGCGTGCACGCGAATCGCAGGTTGATTTCGTCGACTACCTCCTCGCCGGTAGCGGCATGCTGGTCCCCGCGGGAAATCCCAGGCACATTTTCGACGTTAGCGGCCTATGCGGACTGCGTGTCGACGTGCAGCGCGGTACGTCGCAGGAGACCGAGCTGAACGAAACATCGAAGCACTGCGCGGCCGTGGGTCTGGCGCCGATCAAGTTGATCGAGTTCGCGACCGACGATCAGGCTTTCGATGCATTCAAAGACGGCAAGTCCGACGTACACGTCACCGATTTTCCGGTTGTCGCCTACCTCGCCAAGACCAACGACCACCGGTATGAAGTCGCGGGGCGTCAGTTCGACCTGGTCCCATACGGCATCGCGGTGCCCAAGGGCAACGCGGAACTGCGCGCGCGCATCGTCACGGCGCTGCATGCCGTAATCGACGACGGCACCTACGACGCGCTCTTGAAGAAGTGGGGATTGGAACAGGGCGCGCTTCGCAGCGCGCCCGTCAATGCCGGAACGTTATTCAGCAAGTAGCTAGTTTAGGTGTGATTTGAGGAAGTCGACGGAGCGTTGCCACGCCTGCTTCCCGAGTTCCGCGTTATAGTTACCGAGGCCGGCGTGTCCGGGCTGATTCGGATTGTGAAAGGCGTGCTTCGCGTCGTACCGATAGAACTCGTGCGGCACGCCCGCCTCTTTGAGCCGCGCTTCGATCGTATCGACGCCCGCGATGCCGAAGTGCTCGTCTTGCAGCGCCCAATGCCCTTGTAGGGGAATTTTGATCTGGCCGACGTCGCCGGCTTCGGCTGGCGGATAGCCGTAAAACGTGACCGCCGCGTCGAATTCGGGATCGTACATTGCGGCGAGAATCGTTAGCGCTCCGCCCATGCAGAACCCGATGACGCCCACCTTCTTGGAGCCGGTCGATTTGAGGTATTGCGCGGCGCCACGGGCGTCTTGCGTCGCGGCATCGCCAAAGTCGAGTCCTTGCATCAAATGGTTGGCTTCGTCACCAACCGCTGCCACGCGCCCGCGGTAGAGATCGGGAACGAGCACCCGAAAGCCGGCGGACGCGAGCGCGTCGGCGGTGTGTTTGATGTGGTCGGTGACGCCCCACCACTCCTCGAGCATCACGACGCCCGGCGCATTAGCCGCGCCGGACGGTGCCGAGTAGTATCCCGGAGCCGTCTTTCCGTCCGGGCGCGGAAACTCGATCATCTCACCCAACTGCTACTCCTTCCTCTGCGTCTTGCCGATCGAGGTTCTCGATCTTTTCGTTTAACAGCCAATCGTTTGCCCGCGCAATGTGATCCTTTGGAACGCGCCCGCGCAACCACCCGACGAGTTCGTCGTCCGTCTTATACTTTCCGATTGCGCCCTCGAATTCGCTGGGCGTGATGCCCCAGCGTTCCATGACACCTTTGTCCATCGGGCACGGATAGATGTAGTCGAAGATCGTGCCGGCGGCAGCGGCACGCGCCTTATCAGAGACCCGTTTGAGCCACAGCACGCCGTCGATTGCGTCGCGTCCGCGCCGTGGAAAGGTCTTGCCGTCTCGAAAATCAGTAGCCATAGTCCCTAGAACGCGTGGCATCCGAAGGCGGTTGCTGAACGCGCGCGAACCGACGCTGCGTGACAGACCGTTTTCAGGCCCGCATCGCGGTGTTCGTAGCCGTGGCGCTCTATATCGTCCTGCCGGCCAGGCTGACGATCGGCCCGGTATGGGTCGTCCCGGCGCTGGTCGCGGTGATTCTACTGCCGTTGGTCGCGCTGGCGCCGACGAAACTGAGCCAAGGCCGGCTTGTGCGAGCCCTCTCAATCCTGTTGTGTGCCGTGCTGAACTTTTTCAATGTCGTGTCGGTGGTGTTGCTGATCGACGACTTAGTGAATTCGCATGCGCGCGGTCACGGGCTCTCGGCGCAAGAGCTGCTCGAGTATGGCGGCGCGATCTGGCTGACCAACATCATCGTGTTTGCGCTGTGGTTTTGGGAGCTCGACGGCGAAGGTCCCTTCGACCGCGATCAATATGCGTCGGCTTGCGTCACACCGTCGATCGACTTTCTTTTTCCGCAGATGTCGATCGACCCCAATCGCATTACCGGCGTCAATCCGCAACACTGGCGTCCAATGTTTATCGACTATCTCTACCTATCGTTTACCAACGCACTGGCGGTGAGTCCGACCGATACGATGCCGCTGACCCGGACGGCGAAGATGCTCATGCTCGGCGAGTCATTGATCTCGTTCGTCACCGTCGCGCTGATCTTGGCTCGCTCGGTGAACATCCTTAGCTAAGGGAGCGATCTCGGCGTCGGCGTCGGCACCGGGTCGTCAAGGAAGGTCGCGTAATCGTGTTGGAACGCGCTGGGCGGAATCTGTAGATCGCCGCGAAACGGAAGATCGAGCTCAGCGATGACGACGAAGATTGCGCCGATTACCGCGCCGACGGCAGCGGTCATGACAAGATGAGCGCGCACGTCTTGAACGTAGAAGAAGTACGACGAGCCCAAGGTGACCGCGGCGACGAAAATCATCATCACCCACAAGAGCGGCGGCACCGATTGCTGATTTTGGAAGAGCCGTTCCCCGCGCGCATCCATAAACGCGTGCGCATGGTTCAGTGCGTCGGCCTGCGCCGTTTGCTGACCCAACGTTTTCGGATTGTACGATTCGATCAAGGTCACGACTTGTAACGCAGCGCGATGGGCAGCAGCGCTCTCGGACCCGAGGCGCATTTGGGGCCACTCTTTGTCGACCACGACGTCTACGTAGTGCTCGATTGCCGCGTGCGTCTGATCGCGCAATGGTTGAGGAAAAACCGAGACCTCATGATAGAGATTGGATATCTCGTCGGCTTCGGTCTGCACGATCTGCGCCGATTGGTCGTACTCTTGCCACACCGTGATGACCATGAACGAGAGCATGACCGCCAGAATCGTTCCGAGCGTCGCCATGATCGGTCCGGCGAAGTCGTTTGCGGCCACGCGCAGCTTGCCGGTGCGCGGGCTGCGCGCGAGAAGTAAGCCGGCCGCTGCGAATGCGCTGGTGCCGCCGATAAACAGGATGCACACCAGCCAGGCGGGGAGATCGTACACCCACGTCATCACCGGCAGTCCTTCCGCCAGGACGCGTCGCGGCCTGCACCGAATCGGCGGCCTGCCGTGGTTCGCGGGTATGATGTAATGGTAGCCTGCGACCTTCCCAAGGTTGATGCGTGGGTTCGATTCCCACTACCCGCTCCAGCAACCACGGTGATGGATCCTTTGTTGGAACCAGTGCGGCGACGTAGCCAAGTGGTAAGGCAGGGCTCTGCAAATGCCAAGGTCGGCCGACACTGACGGTTACAGGCGGTCACCGACGAAAGAGAATCAAGGCTCTCACGTCACCAATAGACACTGGGAGCCTTTGTCGTACATGGGCGACTGCAACCAAAGTGCAACCATCCATTGCCGGCCAGAGAGACAGAGAATCCACGCCGCAAAGGCTTGGCAAATCGCGCAGGCAGCAGGGAGAGCCCGGCAAGCACCCATGTGCGAACCGCGTGGCAAGTTAGAACTCAAATCCCCACAGAGATCGCAATAGGTTGGCGTGATCCTCGCCGCAAGGTTTTACACGAATTCTCGGGGTCAGGTCTGGGGGTTGCGGTTGATACGCGATGCAACCGCAATCGAGTACGGCCTTATTCGCGAAGTGCGCCTGCCCATCGCCAAGATCGAGCGAAACCGTTTCTGCGGTCGCGTGCGGTTGCCCGACACATTCAGCGAATAGTTCGAACGAGATAACGTCGGCGGCTAACGCCGCGTTGCGGCCTGCAGTGGTGATCGCATAGAAGCCCATGAGGTTTCCATCACCAGCTATGTACGACTTTTGGGCCAGATCGTTGAGATAGACGACGGCAACCTTCGTGGTGATGCCGACATTCTTCGCAATGTCGCTCGCGACGAGTGGCCCGAGCCACAATGCTTTCAGGATTTTATAAGAAGGGTGTTGCTGGGTCATCCTTGCCTCCGTAGCGGGCTCAAACCCATATCACTCTTTAACACACGGCCCAAGCGCGGTCGCCGCTGGGCACTTGGATGACTATGGACCCTATTCGACTCCGAGCTTTGCGCCCTTTATCTGCGAGAGCTGGGAATCGCGCACGGCAGAGTTCGAAGCGCCGCGCGGTGGCTATAGGGTAAAAGGGGCTACAGGTGATCAACGCAAAGCCTAAACGTCTAAGCAGGCTATCTCAAGGGGGTTCGATGCCCGCCACTCCGGCCATCATTCGTGCGTCAGCCTTCGAGTACCGCGCCGTATTCCAGGAGCCCATCGTTGCCCAATGGCGCAATAGCGGGCCAATCGTGGAAGCCGCGTTCCGCGCATTTAAAGAGTGGAAAATCTCCCTGGAGCAGGTTTCCGAAACGCTGTTCGCCCCGAACTTCAGCCAGCAAGGCATTTTGTTTTCAGTTCTCGCGCGATACAATTTTCGCGTCGCAATGTCAGGCGTGAGTCTGAACATCACAAACCCCGCTTGGGAAGAGATGGGTGTAGTTGCAAAAATTATCGAAGCGGGAACAGCGGCTGTCCGCTCCGCAACTGCGATGCAGTACGACAGGTACGAGACCGTGCTCGATATACATGTGTCGCCTCAGGGCGTATCCTTGAGCGACCTGACTCAGCAATTTATCCCACGAGCCTTGCGCGAATCAAGTGGCGCGAACCTAATATCAAGCGGCTTCACATACAACACGCAAGATCGCCGCCTTTTAGTAGATGCGTCCGCCTATTTCCCGGACGCGTTCTTCCTGCGACTTTTTCGCAATTTTGCGGCGGGTACGCCGTTTCTGGAAATGGGTGAAATATTGCACCGCGATGAGGTCGAACTGTTGACCATCTTGGGTCTTGCGGTAGAAGGGGTAAACTAGCCATGCCCGACACGGCCGCTGGTTATCCCGACCAGAAGATCGCAACCCCGTCCGTTGGATGGGGAGACTTTCAGAACTCGGCTTACCTTATCGAACGGTTTCTGCAGCCGATGCTAGCAACGCCGAGGACCGTTGAAGGCTGGTCACCCGTCGGCACGCCGTCTACCGTACAAATCTCTCCATCCCTTCAAGCTTTACCGCAGGGACTGGCACTGGTTCAAGTAGTGGGCGCGCCCTCGGTCGTCGAGATACCTGAGCATGAACGTACGGCGCGGTTACGCGCGTTCCGTGCGGCGCGCTTTCTTGCATTAGCCGAACCGTTGGAAAGGGAAACGCGCGTCCTTAGTAACCCTAACCAAATGTTGCGGCATCCAAGCGTTGCGGCGCTCAAGGAAATTGGAGCCGCTGACGTTGTGCCAAGAATCTTGCGGCGCATTGACGAGTACCCCGTAGTCTGGATGACGGTCCTTAACGACCTCACGGGCGAAAACCCAGTCCCGGAACGCGATTGGGGTCGGGTGCTCGTAATGGTTCGATCCTGGAAAGATTGGGGCCGCGCTCGCGGCTATCTTGACTAGCGAAGCACGACTCGGGTGCCGTGGGAAAAAACGAGCGACTGCGACAAAGAGACGAACTGTTGCTCGTATGCTTTAGACGTTAACGAACGTGCAATGTGGCCTAGGCAAATGTTTTTTTGGCCTGGGCCGCAGCTTGTTGAGTCGTTCAATGAGTTTGCTACGGTATTTAGGATGTACGGTTACGAGCACTGCGGCGGCCCTCTTGACAGGGACGGGGCGAGTCTAGAGCCGGGATTTGAAAAGATCGCTCTCTATATGAAGGGTGACGAGTTCACCCATGTGGCGAAGCAACGTGACGATGGAGCGTGTGGGCTCGGACCCGTTACGCTGCCAGTGATTCCTGTGGGATTGGCGTAGTTTCGTAGGTTGCGAGGAACTCCTCGGGTGTACGGTAGTCGAGCGCGCTGTGCGCGTGCGTGGTGTTGTAGGAATGCTTCCATGCGTCGGCGGCGGTTCGTGCTTCGAGAAGCGATCGAAACCAATGCGCGTTTAAGAACTCCGATCGGACACGTGAGTTGAACGATTCGATGTAAGCATTCTGCGTTGGTTTGCCGGGCTGAATGAAGAGGAGCTCGACGCAGTGATCCTCTGACCATTGCTGCATGATTTTCGACGTCAGTTCCGTGCCATTGTCGATCCGCAGATATTTCGGATAGCCGTACGTTTCGGCGAGATCGTCGAGCGTTGCGGTGACCGAACGGCTTGGGAACGAAAATGCAAGCTCAAGGGCCAAACCGGACCGGCTGAATTCATCCATGATCGTCAGGCCGCGAAACGCGCGCCCGTTGAAGAGCCGGTCGTGAATGAAATCGAGCGTCCATCCTTCAAACGGTCGCGTCGCGCGGCGCAGGCAGCGCCCACGAACCAGTTTCGCTCGACCGCGGCGGCGGCGACGGCCCATCTGCAGCCCCGCAAGGCGATAAATCCGGCGAAACCGCTTGTAGTTCATGTACTCATCGCCGTCGGTGGCATCGCGCTCGTAATCGTTGTAGAGCCGCCGGCAACCGTGCTCGGCGTGTGCTTGCGCAACTTCGGTCAAACGCAGCGCGAGCAATGCATCATGCTGCGCCTTTGTGCTGGGCGATTCTCGCGAAGAACGACGTCGCGCTCGAACACTCTTGCAGGCTTCGCGTTGAGAAAGGCCGAGCTGCTGCAAGGCCTTCACGGCTTCGGCTCGCCGGGAAGGCTCCATGAGTTTTTTCGCATTAGCTCTTCGATCGCATCGATCTTGACCGTTTGCCGAGCAATAATCCGATGCATCTGCGCATTCTCCGCCTCGAGCTGTTTCAATCGAGCGAGATCGCTTGCACTCATGCCGGCGTATTTGGATCGCCACAGTCGGATCGTGTTCGCATGCACGCCGTGTCGACGCGCAAGCTCCTCCATCGGCGCTCCCGCGTCATGCTCCGCGAGAATCTGGACGATCTGGGACTCGGTAAAACGACTCTTTCGCATCGTGGATCTCCCTATCTGCCCTCATGGGCGGAAGTCCACAGTATTTCCTGGCTCCCGATTCAGGTCCGAGCCCACGTGGACGAGCAAACTTGGCGGTGACATAGATATTCGCCATGACACGCTAATAGATTTTCCGGACAGCGAGGATCGTCCGTGCGCTCGCGCGTACGGCCGCGCGATGTATTTCTTTAAGCGCCGTCGCGGGTTTGTTCAACAGTTGAAGGCAAGGCTGGTGCAGGCACTCGCGCGAGTTAGCGGTAAGCTCCCACGTATCGAGCTGCCATTTTTCGCCACTAAGGCGCAATCAATTGCTAACAGCGGTAAGGGGAGATAGTGGACACCTCTACAAGAATTGCTTTTGAGAGTAGCCGTGTGACGGCTCTCAAATGCTACGACGAGATGCTGGTCGTCAAAGATAAGCTAGGAAACGTGGGGGCCGATAGTCGAGCGCTTAAGGAGCGCTTTGCCGAACTGCAGCAAGACCTTTATCACGCGCATGTCAACCTTCTGGACATTCAGAAGAAGAACCCCAGCGAATACGTAATCGGAAATGCGGTAGCTGTGGTGGACGGATATTTTGCCGATTTAGGCATCGACCCGCCAGGACTACCCCTGAATTGACCCACCCGGCGTTAGCGCAACATGGCGCTGTGCCGAAAGACTCCCAAAAGGGCTAGAGGATGCTCCCTCGGTCCTCCGGGAGCTTGTTGGTCGCGATCGTCGAGCCGATAGCCGTTGCTGCCGCTACAACGCCGTCCCGGTTGCGCCCAACACGAAGAACCTTCGACTCCCGCGTCTTGAGGATGGTCAACTCCAAGGCAACGCCCCGTCCTGCTTCGCGAGCGACGGCGGCCACGTTAGGAAGGCGCACGTGACGGCGCTCTACGGCAAGCTAGGCGAAACGCTGAAAGGACGTACGGTGCTGAAACTGCATCGCGTGCTTCATCACGCCTTCAAGTGGGCGGTCGAGCAGGAAGTGCTGGCGGCGAATCCCTTTGCTTCGATTGCTGCGCCGAAGGCGATGCCGACCGAGGCACGCGCGCTCACCCGGGACGAAGCTAAGCGCTTCTTCGCGGCGGCGAAAGGGCATGCGCTGGAAGACTACTTTCAGATTGCCGTGATGACCGGCGCCCGTCGCGGCGAACTCGCGGCGCTTCGATGGCCGAACGTGGACGCTAGCGCGAAGCAGATGGCGATTCGTGAAGCCCGGACCTGCACGCGTGAGAAGAAGGCGGACCGAAAGCGCACCGGAGCAGCGGCCGAGGTTACGAAGACCCCGAAGTCTCGTCAGACGCGCATCGTGCCGCTCGATGACGCGAGTGTAGCGGTCTTCAAGCGCATTCGAGCGCGCCAGGCCGAATTCAAGCTACGCGGCGACTACGAAGACCGCGGTTACGTGTTCGCGGGCAGTTCTGGAGAGCCGGTGCCCCTGAACTCGCTTACGAAGGCGTTTCGCGAGATTGCCGATGGCGCGGAACTCGATAAAGGGCTTTCGCTGCACTCACTCCGGCACACCGCCGCAACATGGGCGCTCGCTAACGGCGCCGACGTGCTCGCCGTGCAGCAGATTCTTGGACACGCGGCCGCGTCAACGACTCTGAATGTTTACGGTCACGCTGTAGCCGAGGCGAAGACCCGTGCTGCGGGCCTGGTGGCGGCCGCGCTGAAGGCAGCTGTCGGAGCAGAGGGTTGTTCCTGACAAAAAGCTGAAACTGCATTAAGCGCGTGAATAAGGGCATGGGTGCGTTAAGCGACAAGATGATGGGCGAGTATGACCTTGAGAGTCTGCCCTTCCACGGCTTCGCGATTGCCTTTGAATCCGCACTTTTACAGAACCTCCCCGATCGATATGGCCTTCTCCGAAAAGCCCTAAATGCTGACGATGCGTCGTGGAGCTACCGCGGCTTTGCGATTTCGTTGAACAACAACGACGATGAGTACGTCTCCTGGTATGCTTCCAATGCAAAGCGGCACACGCCAGCCGCGGATTGGTTCGAGATGACGGGGGCCGGAGCACGCGAACTGGCACTGCAAATTGCTCAGGGCCTTAAGCCCGAAGAAACGCTGGCCTCGTTGCTGCAAGTTTACGTACCAATCTACACATTTTTGGTTTCGGTTGGCGTATTTTGGCTGCTGCTCCCTGGCACGCCAGAGATTACGTGCGCAGGTCTCCCATACGCGGGATTTTGGCTGACGCTACTCAATCTCGCGGGCGGGGGCGTCGTGCTGCTCACGTTGCTCATTACGGTCACATCGCTGTGGAAAGGCCAACCGGAAGAGGTCGGCCGATTTGTCGGCAGCCTCACGGCGTTCGGCAGTGCACTTTACCGAGGTTCCCCAAGGCTTGTCACTGCCACTCTAGTGCTGACCGTCGTTGCGCTTATCTTGCACTATGGACGTTACGGAGTATATCTCTCGCACTCGGGGCAATACACGGTAATTCGCGACAGGCTTTATGGAATATCAGAGCACGTCGACTGGCCTCCATGTCCCTCCGACGGTGGGTAGTGGTTGGCGGTTGGCCGTAGCGTTGGGGTACAACGCGAATCATGGAGCGGCGAGAGGAGCAGGGGCGTCAGGGACCCAATCCGAGGGGTCGCGGCGACCGACTGCAACCAAATTGCAACCAGGCAGCGTTCGGAAGGCCGGAAGCCTGTTCCCCAGGCGAGCGGAAAGTCCGATAGAATCTTGCAAAAACTCAAAGTGCGGCGACGTAGCCAAGTGGTAAGGCAGGGCTCTGCAAAAGCCCCATTCGGCAGTTCGAATCTGCCCGTCGCCTGAATAGTTCTCTCATGCGCATAGTTGTGGTAGGTGCCGGTGCCATCGGCGGGTTCGTTGCCGCAGCGCTCGCGCGCGCCGGCGTGGACGTCGGCGTGGTGGCGCGCGGTGCGCATCTCGACGCCATTCGCCGCGATGGGATCACCCTGATTCACAGCGACCTCGGTGAGTTCTCCGTGCGCGTCGATGCAAGCGACGATCTGCGCTCGCTCGGAACGTTCGATTTCGCGCTTCTTACATTCAAAGCACATCAATGGCCCGGGTTCATCCCGCAGCTCTCGCCCTCGGTCGCCGCCGGCACGGTCATCGTCACGCTCCAAAACGGCGTGCCGTTTTGGTTCCGCCGAACGCCGCCGCTGCGCACCGTCGATCCGGGCGGCACGATCGGCGCGCTCGTTCCAGACGTGCAAACCATCGGTGGGGTCGTGCACATTTCGGGGAACATCGCCGAGCCCGGAAAAATCCATCAGAGCGGCGGCGGCCGGCTGGTTCTCGGTGCAATGGATTCCGTTGTCGACGAGCCGCTCGCGCGTTTGGCAAGCGCGCTGCGCGACGCGGGGTTGAAGCCGGACGTCGAAGCGAACATCCGTCACTTCACCTGGCTCAAGCTGATCAACAATGCGAGCTTCAATCCGGTGAGCACGATTCACGAGGTCACGATCCACCAGATGCTCGCCGATCCCCTCACGCGTGAAGAAGTCCGCCAATTGATGCTGGAGACCGTCGCGGTCGGGCGTGCGCTTGGCGTCGTCGATGAGGTCGACCTCGATGCGCGCATGAGCGACGCGCAGCGCCGCGCCGACGTGAAAACGTCGATGCTGCAGGATGCACTCGCGCATCGTCCGCTGGAACTCGATCCGATTGTCGGCGCCGTCGTCGAGCTGGGTGAGGATGCCGGCGTGCCGGTTCCGCGCTTGCGCGCCGTGTATGATGAGCTTCGCGCGCGAACGGCCGCGACTTCGTGAAGGTCGGCGAGCTCGAGGGAGTCGGACCGAAGAGCGTGCCGCTCTTTCGTGAACTCGGCATCGAAACATCGCGCGATTTGCTCGACTACTTGCCCTTTCGCTACGAAGACTTGCGCTACCC
This sequence comes from Vulcanimicrobiota bacterium, assembly GCA_963837195.1. Lineage (GTDB taxonomy): Bacteria > Vulcanimicrobiota > Vulcanimicrobiia > Vulcanimicrobiales > Vulcanimicrobiaceae > Aquilonibacter. The sequence continues at coordinate 463,091 of CAWIMO010000006.1, read as the reverse complement.
GACGCCGTCGAATCTCTTGGGATCGAGCGGCGGCGAGGAGAATGCAGTCGGCACGGTCGAGCACGTAAAGGAGCGGCGCGTGCGCGGCCTCGAGATCGTCGAAGTGCGCCTGCGCGACGACGCGGGAGAATTCACTGCCAAGTGGATCGGCCGTAATCGCTACGTATACGGCCGCTTCAAGGAAGGCATGCGCCTTTTCGTACGCGGACGCGTCGACCGTACGCTAGCAGGCGCCTCGCTCAACGTGGCGCACTATGCCCAGTTGCGCGACGGCGAGGTGTATCGGGGCGACATGGTCCCGGTCTATCGCGCGAGCAAAGATCTCACTACGCGCAAGATCGCGTCGGTCGTGCGCAAGAACCTCGCGCGGCTGCTCGACGAAGCCGGCGACGACCCGCTGCCCGACGAGGTGCGCGCGAAGGCGTCGTATCCCAATTTGCGTGAAGCCTATCGCGCCGTCCATGCGCCCAAGACGCCCCAGGAGGCAGAGGCCGCGCGCGAGCGTTTCATCTTCACCGAATTCCTGGTGCTCGCCGCCGGCGCGCAGCTGCGCCGCGCCGAACGCGAGCGCTCGCATAACGCCAGCGCGCTGACGATTCCGCACGATTTGCTCGAGCAATTCGCGGACTCTTTCGACTTCCCGATGACGCAAGCGCAGCGCCGAGCGATCGGCGAAATTTGGGACGATATGACGCGTGACGTGCCGATGAACCGCCTCTTGCAGGGCGACGTCGGGAGCGGCAAGACGCTCGTCGCCGCAGCGGCGATTGTGCTCGCCGCACGCAACGGGATGCAGTCCGCGCTCATGGCACCGACCGAAATTCTCGCTGCGCAGCACGCGAGCAAGCTCGCACCGCTCTTGCTGCCGTTCGGGATTACGGTGGAGGCGATATTCGGAAGTCAAGCGGCCAAGGCACGGAATGCGGCGGAAGGTCGCCTCGCCAGCGGTGAAGCGCTTCTAGCGATCGGGACGCATGCGCTCATCACCGGTAGCGTCGACTTCGCGCGTCTAGGACTGGTGATCATCGACGAGCAGCACCGCTTCGGCGTCGAGCAGCGCGCGCGGCTGCGCGCGAAGGGCGTGGCGCCGCACACCCTCCATATGACGGCGACGCCGATTCCGCGCACGCTTGCGCAGTCAGTCTACGCCGACCTCGATCTCTCGATCATCGACGAGTTGCCGCCCGGACGAACGCCGATTGAAACGTACGCCATTCGTACCAGCCGTCTCGCGCGTGCATACGAGTTCGTCGAGGCGAACGTTGCCCGCGGCCACCAAGCGTACATCGTAGCACCGGCGATCGATGAAGAGAGCGAACTGACAAGCGTCGTCGCTGAAGCGGAGCGATTGAAGAACGACGTGTTTCCGCAGCGCCGGATCGGCTTGCTGCACGGGCGGCTTTCGAGCCGCGAAAAGGACGAGGTGATGGGCCGTTTCGTGCGCGGGGAGATCGATATCTTGCTCGCCACGACCGTGGTGGAAGTCGGCGTCGACGTGCCCAACGCCAGCGTGATGGTCGTGCTCGACGCGCAGCGCTACGGACTCGCGCAGCTGCATCAATTGCGCGGACGGGTCGGCCGCGGTGCGGCGAAATCGTTTTGTTTGCTGGTCTATCCCGACGATGCGGGCGAAAGCGACCGCCTCGAAATCCTTACCGACTCGACCGACGGCTTTGTCATTGCTGAGGCCGATCTGCGCTTACGCGGTGCGGGTGAGTTTGCAGGGACGGTGCAATCGGGCGCGGCGAACTTATGGATTGCCGATCTCGTGCGCGACATCGAAATCTATCGTGCCGCTAAAGCCGAGGCGCAAGCGATTATCGCAGGCGATCCGGCGTTGCGCCGGCCCGAACACGCGGCGCTGCGCGCCGCGCTCGAACGCGCGCCCTCGACCCGCGCACTCGTCCTCTCCTCTTAAGGGATACAAGAGGGCTCGCGCGACGCGCGGCCAAACCCCGGGCCGAAAGAAGGAGGCACCCGTGCGCTCGCTGTGTCTTGTCATATTTGCGGTCTTCGCGTCGGCGACGGTATTTGTCGCGCCGGCCGGCGCGTCGCCGCTTATCGTCACGCGGGCGACGCTGCCCAACGGGCTCAAAGTCGTTGTCGTGCACAATCCGCTGGCGCCGGTGGTGAGCACGGTGCTCAACTATGAGGTCGGCTCCGACGAGCAGACGATCGACGGTGAAGCCCACGCGCTCGAGCACATGATGTTCCGCGGCAGCAGCTCGCTTTCGTCGTCGCAACTGATGGACACCGTCAGCCTGACCGGCGGCGACTTCGACGCCGACACCGAAGACGCGGTCACGCAGTTCTATTTCACGGTCCCGTCTCAATATCTCGACATCGCGCTGCATCTTGAGCGGTCGCGCGCGAGCGGACTCTCAATCGCACCAGATCAATGGGCGTCGGAGCGGCTCGCGATTACGCAAGAAGTGACGCAGGACAATAGCAACGCGATCTACCGCATCTTCGAAAAGATGATTGCCCGCATCTTGGCCGGCACGCCGTACGCCAAGAATGGGCTCGGAACCGTTAACGGCTTCGCACATCAAGTGAATACCGGCGTGCTGCGGCAGTTTTACGGCACGTGGTATCACCCCAACAACGCGGTGTACGTCATCGTGGGTGACGTCGACGGCCCGTCGACCATTGCAAAAATCAAAGCGCTGTGGAGCGACGTACCGGCGGCCAAGCTGCCCGCCAAACCGCTGGTCAAGCTCTCGCCGGTAACCTCGAAAGTCTATCGCGATTACTCCGATCAGCCGTATACGATCGTGCTCGTTGGATATCGCTTGCCGGGCTACGATAGCCCTGACTACGCCGCATCGCAGATTCTACAAGACGTGCTGAGCAGTCAACGAAGCGATCTCTACGATCTCACCGCATCGGGCAAGGCGCTCTTTACCGGAGTTCAAGCGCAAACATTTAGCCAAGCCGCGGTTGGATTGGCGATTGGCGTCGTTCCCGTGACCGTGAAGCCGGAGACGATCGACCAGGAGATGCGCGCGGTCATCGACGCGTATCGCAAGAGTGGCGTACCTGACGACTTGGTCGAGGCGGCGAAGCGCCGCGAGATCTCGCAGCTGGAGTTCAACGCAAACTCCATCGAAGACCAAGCGTTTCAGTGGAGCGAGGCGGTCGCGGTGCAAGGCCTCTCGTCGCCCGGTGCCATCGAGAGCGCGTTTGCGCGCGTCACCACCGCCGACGTAAATCGCGTGCTCCGCACCTACGTTGACAACAGGCGTGCGGTCGCGGCCTACGCCGTGCCGAAGAACAGTGGCGCGATGAGCGCGGGTGGGGGCGGTCCCGGTAAAGAGAACAACATGGTGCCGCCCAAGACGCACCAACCGCTGCCGTCGTGGGCGCAAAACATTCTCAAGAACCTGTCGGTTCCGCCCAAGACGCTCAATCCGACGTCGATGACGCTGGCAAACGGCATTCGCTTGATCGTGCAGCCCGAAACGATCACCAAAACCGTCGTCGTGTCGGGGAGCATCGAGAACGATCCCGCGGTGCAAGAGCCCGCTGATCAGCGCGGTGTGAATGAGGTCACGACGGCACTTTTCCCATTCGGGACGACGATGTACGATCGCGTATCGTATCAGGCCGAGCTGGACAAGATTTCGGCGACGATCAGTGCCGGAACCGACTTCGGCGTGGAAGTGCTCTCGAAAGATTTCGATCGGGGCGTGCAGCTCCTCGCCGACGATGAACTGCACCCGGCCTTCGACCCAAAGAGCTTCGCGATCGTGCAAGCGCAATACGTCGGACAGATGCAGGGCCAGATGACGTCGCCGGACTACCTGGCGCAGGTCGCGCTGAGTAATGCACTCTATCCGATGGGCGATCCATACCGCAACTTCGCCACGCTCAAGACCGCGCAGGCGATCACGCTCGACGACGTCAAGGCGTGGTATGCGACAGCCTACCGCCCCGACCTCACGACGATCGTCGTCATCGGCGATACCACGCCCGGCGCGGCGCGCGCCGTGATCGAGAAATACTTCGGCACCTGGAGCGCGACCGGTCCCAAGCCGCAAACGGAGCCGCCCGCGGTGGCAGCCAACGCACCCTCGCAAGTCGTCGTTCCGGCGCAGGGACGCGTGCAATCGTCGGTCGAGCTGGTCGAGCTGAACGACGTTCGCCGTACGGATCCGGATTGGGCGCCGCTGCAGCTCGCGAACACTGCGCTCACCGGTGGTTTCTACTCGTCGATTCTGTATCACGACCTGCGCGAAGTCCACGGGTATGCGTATTCGATCCAAAGCTCGCTGCACGCCGGAAAGACTCGCTCCAGCTTCAGCATCTCCTACGCGTGCGATCCACAAAACATCGTTCCCGCCGAGCAGGCGGTGATCGCCGATCTGCAGCGCGTCGCGACGACTCCGCTATCGCAAACCGATCTGTCGCGCGCGAAGGCGTTGCTGCTCGGTGAGGTGCCGATTCGCCAGGCGAGCTATGACGGCGTAAGTGGGCTCTTCTTGCAATACGCTGAGCAGGGTCTGCCGCTCGATCAGTATCAGCTCGATGCGCAGAACTATCTGAGTGCCGATGCTGCGCAGGTGCAATCGGCGTTTGCAAAGTGGATTCGTCCGACCGGCTTCGTGCGCATCGTTACGGGCCCAGGCCCGAAATAATGGCTGCCGCATACGGAGTCGGCTTCGATATCGATCACACGCTGTGTATCGATAACAAGCTCGAACGCGTCGCGTTCCTTCATCTATTGGATCGGGTCGTCGACGACGGCGGCTACGCGCTCGGGAGCCTGGCCGTGGAAAGCAATCGGATCGACGACCTGTTGGCTTTTACGCGCGGCGGCGGGTGCACGATCGAGGAGGCCGTGCTTCGCTTCGTCACCGAACGCGGCGGAACGCCGAGCGACGCATACGTTGCGGGCTTCAAGCGGATGTCGCTCTCGATGGCCGAGAGCTTTATCGTTCCCGATCCCGGCGCGCGGCCGACGATCGCAGCGCTCGAGCAGCACGGTGTGGCCGTCGCCGTGCTGAGTAACGGGTGGAATCCCCTACAGGTCGCCAAGGCGCGGCGGGCGGGTTTCAACGGCACGGTGCTCGCCAGCGCCGACCTCGGCGTGCAAAAACCTAATCCGCTCGCCTTTGCGGCCCTCGCGCGCGAACTCCGCACCGATCCGGCGCGTTGTTTCTACGTTGGCGACGATCCTCGCAGCGACGTGGGCGGTGCGCTCGGCGCGGGGCTCCAAGCGGTCTGGCTCGACCATGAAGGGAAGAGCTATCCGCCGGACCTTCCCCCGCCGACCCACGTGGTCCATTCGCTGGTGGAAGTCCTTGCGTTAGTTGCTGCGGAGGCAGGCGTTTGAGTCCGAAGATCACCGGCGGAGAACTGGGAAGCCGAAAATTGAAGTCGCCGAAGGGCATGCACGTTCGGCCCACGCCCGGGCGCGTGAAAGAGTCGCTCTTTTCGATTCTGCTGCCGCGGATCGAGGGCGCGAGCGTCCTGGATCTTTTTGCCGGTACCGGCGCGATCGGCTTTGAAGCGGCGTCGCGTGGTGCTGCTCGGGTGGTGAGCGTCGAATCGCACCGCGAGACCGCGGCGGCCATCGAGGAATCGGCGCAGTCGCTGGAGATCGGCGATCGCGTCACGGTTGTCGCAGCGCCGGTCGAGCGCGCGCTCTATCGCATCGAAGGGCCCTTTGACATCGTCTATCTCGACCCGCCGTACGCCAACGACGTGCCGCAGCAGATTTTCCGCCTGCTTTTGGAGCGATCGCTCTTGGCGCCCGACGCGCTGGTGGTGTACGAACACGCCGCGAAACGGATTCTTCCGGACATACCGGGGTATCGCTCGACGCGCGAAGAAGTGTACGGCGATGTCGCTCTGGCGTTTTTCACCCTAGGTTGACTTCCCGAGTCACGAGGGCCATCTATCCGGGATCGTTCGATCCGCCAACGAACGGTCACCTCGACGTCATCGAACGCGCCGCCGGTGCGTTCGGCGAAGTCATCGTCGCCGTCGTCGTCAATCCTCAGAAGCGAAATACGATGTTCACGCTCGACGAGCGCGAACGCATGCTTAGCGCATGTGTAACGCACCTGCCGAACGTGCGCGTCGATCATTTTCGCGGATTGCTGGCAGACTACGTCAGAGCGCAGGATGCCGACGTGATCGTCAAAGGCCTTCGCGTCGTCTCCGACTTCGAAACGGAGATGTCGACCGCACTCATGAATCGGTCGCTCTCCAACGTCGACACGCTCTTCCTGATGTCCGATGCGCGGTATTCGTTCGTCAGCTCGAGCCTCGTCAAAGAAGTCTTCTTCCTCGGTGGGGACGTCGCACCGTTCGTGCCGGCACCGGTACTCAACGTCATGTCGACGAAACGCACCGCACTCAAACAAGCGTAACGGAGGTTCGGAATGTCGGTCTATCGCGTGTTGGACAAGCTCGAGAGCTACGTGCATGAGGGAACCTGGCTTCCCGCGGGCTTACGTATTCTCTCCGAGGAACGGCTGGTGGAATTCGTAGAGAAGATTCGCTCTACGCTTCCCAAGGAAGTCGGACGCGCGCAGATCATTGCCAAGGACCAAGAGCGAGTCATGCGTGCAGCGCAAGAAAAAGCAGAAGAGCTCATCGACGATCACGAAATCGTCTCGCGCGCGCGCACAACCGCCGAAGTCGTACTGCGTGAAGCCGAAGAACGTGCACGGAAGATCCGCGAAGGGGCAGATCATTACGCCGCAGGGGTACTCGCCGAAATGGAAGCCCGTCTTGCCGCGGCAATCGGGTCGGTGCAAAAGGGTCGCGCCGCGCTCGCGAATGCGCCCAAGCCGGCCGCTGCTCCGCAATCACAACCGTTGGCCGACGCTGCCGCGAAGAGCAAGCGTGCGGCCTTCGACTTGCATACGGCGGACGACACCAGCGAACTGGAATCGGTAGAGACCGTTAAGGCCTAGCGCGGGCTAACGCGCGTTAGCTCGGCGTCAGCGCGGGTAAATCACTACCATGAAAACGTTCATTGGTATGTTTGCCCTGCTCGCAATGCTGCTGCTCGCAGGGATGATGATGCATCCGGCTTCGGCGTTCACATCCGGCGGCTTTACTGGAACGATTCTCGATGCAAGCGGCCACCCGGTGCAGGGTGCGCCGGTGTCGATCTTTCGCCTGCCGCTCCATCGCGTCGACCGGGCGGTTGCCACGGTACAGACCGACAAGAATGGCTTCTTCGCGAAGCTGCCGCTCGAGGCCGGACGCTACATGTTGACGGTGGCGGTGAGCGGGAACCTCGCGGCCTGCCAGGTTCACGACGTCTTTAACGACACCATGACGCGGGTGAAGATGACACTCGAGCAAATGGCGGCCTGCAAGGGCGCGCGCTTGCACACCGCAATGGTCAACTCCGCGATCGGCTCGAGTTTCTACCTCGTGCATTAGCGCGCTGCGACGCGCGCTCGATCTCGAGCAACCGCGCTTTTCGGCGCGATCCCCAGCGATAACCACCTGCACCGCCCGCCGCGGGAACGACCCGGTGGCAGGGAATCAGCAACGCGATCGGGTTGCTCGCGCAGGCGCGCGCGACGGCGCGTGCCGCCGACGGCGATCCGATCGCACGCGCGAGTTCCGCGTAACGCGTCGTCGTGCCGGGTTTGATCGCACGCAGCGCCTCCCACACGCGTAGCTGGAACGCGCTTGCGCGCACGTCGAGCGGCAGCCGCGGCCATGGGCCCTCGTGCGCAAGATAGGCGACGATGCGGGAGGTCGCGCTTTCAAGCCGGTCGTCGCTGCGATCGCAATGTGCCAAGGGGAAGGCTTCGCGAAGACGCCGTTCGAGGACGGCGTCGTTCGTATCGATGTCGACGCGGCAGATGCCGCGGGACGTGGCGGCTACCAGCACGCGTCCAAGCGCTGATGCGACGATCGCGTAAGAAACGCGCTTGCCTTTGCCGCCGCCACGCGGACGTTCGAAGCGTTCGTTACGCGCGAGGTTTCCATACGCATGCGGTGAGATTCCGATCGTGCGCGTGAAGAGTCGCTGCAAGTGCCCCGGGCTCAACCCGACAAGTTCGGCCAGTTCGTCGAGCGTGAGGCGCTCGTCGGCGTCATCGAGCAGGCGGCACGCCTGGACGACGCGCGCGTCAACCGCTTCCGCTTCGTCGGGCTTGCAGCGCTTGCAGGCGCGAAACCCGGCGTCACGCGCAGACTTTGCGTCTTGGAAGAAGCGCACGTTTTTCGCAAGGGGCTTGCGGCTCGCGCAGCCACGCCGGCAATAGACACCGGTGGTGGTAACAGCGTAGAACGGCGCGTCGGTCATGCGCGTATCACTTTGAAGTCGAAGCAGGTGTAGCTGCGATGACGCACGTGCACTTCGGCGATCGTGCTGCCGTCGAGAAAATGTGCTGCGGCGTGCTCCGCTTCGCCTGGGGCAGCGACCACCGCGTCGGCGATACGTCCTTGCAGATTGTACGCGCGAACGACGAGTTCTCGCTCGAGGAAGTCGGATGGAAATTCCGCCGAGCCGTAGGGCGTGCACTCGTGGGCGTGGATGAAGATTGGCCCGATCTCGGCGTAAGGAGTGGTGTCGGGCAGCGGCTGATAGGAGAGCAGAATCAGATCCTCGGGAGCTTTCGAAATCCGTAGACACGAGCGGCACGGTGCTTGGTTCCGCTCGACGTGTAATTGATGGCCGAATGCGTCGCGCAGCGACCGGCGTGCCAGTGCGGCGACCGGGTCGGGAATCGGCAGATAGGCCAGGGCAAGAGTCGCGGTGCTGTTCATGAGGCTAGCGTACCGCTGGGAGCGCGGTGCTGCACCCTGAATCATGCGCTGCAATTCGGAATTAGAGCGGCGTAACGCGCACCACCGCGGCTAATCCGGTGGTTGCGATCTCGACCGTGCCGTCGAGCTGCACGCGCAGCGAGTCGCCCGCGCTGCAGGTCGCCCCGAGCGCCGTCGCCGTTCCTTCGATCGCGTAGACGAACACGGTTTCGTCTTCATCGAGAACGAAGCGCGTTGCGCCGGTGATGATCTCGCAGTCGTGCGCGACGTCGTCGCGCAGCGTCATCACGTTGAGGTCGCGCGCCGCGCCGCCGGTCACTCGGCATAGGACCTTCGCCTCGCCGGGAAAGTCGTACGGCGCCCCGCGGTCGAGCGCGACGCGCTCGCCTTCGACCTCGAGTTCGACGCTGCCACCGTCAAGAGCAACGATCGTACGGTCGTAGCCGCGGAATTCGGAGAAGGGGCCGTCGCGTTGGATCGTCGCTATCGAGAGGCGCCAGAGCACCCGGTCGCCGGAAAGCGCAACGGCGATCTCTCGAGTGAGACCGCCGCCATTTTTCCAGGGTTGTTCGCGATACTCGCTCGCGCGAATGCGTTGAATCAAACGGGCGGCGCTTGGACGTTGTGCGCGAAGGCTTCCAGCCGTGCGCGGTCGATCGCTTTGACCCGGCCGCGATCGAGTTCGACGGCATGGGCGTTCTTCAGGCGCAAGAGCGCGCGCGCCGCCATGTCGCGAACCGTGCCGGCTGCTGCTGCGATCTGAGCTTGCGAAAGGCTCTCGACGCCGGGCAGACCGCGGGTCATGCCGACCGATGCGCGCGCGTAGCCCAGTAAGAATTTCGCGACCCGTTGCAACACGTGCGCAAACGCGAGGTCGGCAATCGTGTCGATCGAGCGGCGCCGCGCCTGGGAGCTAGCGATCAGGAAGCCGAGCGCAAGTTCCGCGTCGTTGCGAATCGCGTGCATCACCGCTTCACTCGGCAACGTTACGACCGTTGCGTCGGTTAGCGCTTCGGCGCGCGTTGTCGCGCCGCCGCCGTCGAACGTGCCGCTCTCGTTGAGCGTGTCGTGGGTGAGCCGTTCACCGATCGTGTGCGTCTTGCCATCGGGCGAGAGCAGGGTGTAGATGACCTTGCCGCTCCGCACGATGCCGAGGTACGGCCACATTTCGCCTTCGTCGAAAATCGTGTCGCCCGATTTATACGAACGCTCGCTCATTTGCCCCGCGAGCTCCTTGACGGTGCTGGCTTTGGCTTGTGTAAACTGCGGCACGTGGGCGAGGAAGGTCTCACCGTCGGCATGCTCGTCGATGCGCTCGAGGCGAATCGTCCAGCGGTTGCCGCCGAGGTTGCGCGCGTCCCACGAGAAGCGCCCGGGGCGCAACTGTGTCATCTCATTGCGAAGTGCCCGCGGATCGCTCTCTTCGTTAATCTCGAGCGCACCGCCGATTTGCAGCTTGTCGAAAGCGTCCAGAATCTGCTCGGTCCTTGTCGCAGGAGGCAGCGACCGGGCATCGAGCGTGATGGCGGCCGTTCGTGTGATTGGCATGACCCGCGAAGGTTAGGGGTGCCCTCAGGAACTTCCTGGAATACCCCCGGCCCATGACCAAGAGAGCACCAAGCGACGACGACGTCGTCCTAGTAGCGGGCGCCCGTACGGCCTTCGGTAACCTCGGCGGCGCCCTGGCCGAGTTGACCGCCACCGACTTGGGCGTGGCCGCCGCCCAAGCCGCGATCGAACGTAGCGGTGTGGCCGCTGCCGAGATCGATGAGATCGTCTTCGGCAATGTGATCCAAAGCAGTCCCGACGCGATCTACTTGGCCCGGCATGTTGGCCTACGGGCCGGCGTTCCGGTCGATGTCCCGGCGGTAACGGTGAATCGGCTGTGCGGGTCGGGGCTCGAGGCGATTCTCTGCGCGGCGCGTTCGCTGCGCTTGGGCGAAGCAACCTATGCGCTTGCGGGCGGCACGGAAAATATGACGCAGGCCCCGCACGTGGTGCGCGGCGCACGGCGCGGCTTCCCATTCGGCGCGAACGTGCAATTCGAAGACTCGCTGTGGAGTGCGCTTACCGATTCATACAGCAACACGCCGATGGCGATCACCGCCGAAAATCTCGCCAAGAGGTACGGCATCGCGCGTGAAGCCTGCGACGAATTTGCGCTCGTGAGTCAGTCACATGCGCTCGAGGCGCAGGCGAGCGGCTATTTTGCCGAGGAAATCGCCGCGGTGACCGTGAGCGGTCCCAAAGGCACACAAACCGTCGTCGATAAGGACGAAGGTCCGCGCGCCGGCTTATCGATGGAAAAGCTCGGCAAGCTGCCGGCACGATTCGTGAAAGACGGCGTGGTTACGCCGGGCAACGCGAGCGGCTTGACCGATGGCGCCGCCGCCGTGGTACTAACCACGGTGCGGCAGGCAAAGGCGGACGGCGTTGCGTGGATCGGGCGACTCATCAGCTCGAGCGTGGTCGGCGTCGACCCCTCGATCATGGGGATCGGCCCGGCGCACGCAATTCCGAAAGCGTTGCAGCGCGCCGGCATCGCGGAGAAAGATCTCGGTGTGATGGAGATCAACGAAGCGTTCGCGCCGCAAGTCTTGGCCTGTCTAAAGGAAATGGGCAGCCCTTCGACCGGCTCAGGAGGGGTGCGCTTGAATCCGCACGGCGGCGCGATCTCGCTCGGGCATCCGCTGGGCGCATCGGGCGCGCGCCTGGCACTGACAACGCTCAACGATTTGCGCGCGCGCGGCGGCGGCTACGGCGTTGCATCGGCGTGCATTGGCGGAGGACAGGGCATCGCGGCGGTTCTTTTGGTCGAATAAGTGGGGGCGCGTCGCTGACGTTCTCGCTCTGGGTTTCGTTGCTTTCGTCGCGTGGAAGATATTTTTCGCGCCGCGCGCACTCGACGTTGCACGCGCGTATCCGGCGCCGCGCATCGCGTATCCCAAGCTCGATGGTGGCACCTTTCACGTCAGCGACGATCGTGGACGCGTGCTCTTCCTCGACTTTTACGCGTCGTGGTGCGAACCGTGCCGGCTGGAAGCACCGCTCGTGTTGCAGTACGCGAAAGCCCATCCAAACGCCGCGGTCGTGCCGATCGACGTCGGCGAGCCGGCGAAGGTCGCAACGTATTACGCGCGGCGCCTGCATCTCAAAGACGTGGTGCTCGACCCGACCAGCAGTTCGCAGGGATTTTTTCAAGTCGAAGGCTTCCCGACGATCGTGGTGATCGATCCGCAAGGGCGCATCCGCGCGACGTGGTCGGGCTTCAATCCCGCGATCGAACTTGCAATGGCCAACGCACAGAAGACGCTGCAGTAACGAACTTGTCATCCCGAGCGTAGCGAAGCTGTTACACGCCTTTCCAGACCGGCTTGCGCTTTTCGAGAAACGCGCTGGTGCCTTCTTTGAAGTCTTCGGTGTCGACCACCGTGCCGAATTCGAGGGCTTCGAGTTCGAGCGCGTCGTCGATCGAGAGATGCGCGCCGTTGTTGATTGCGCGTTTGCAGGCGGCGATCGCGAGCGGCGCCTTGGCGGCAATCAGCGTTGCCGATGCGTTTGGCTTCGGTCATCAGGTCCGCGAGCGGCACGACCTTTTCCACCAAGCCCGCGCGCAGCGCTTCGCGCGCGTCGATCATCTCGCCGGTCAGACAGATCAACATCGCCATGCCCTTACCTACGAGCCGCGTCGTCCGTTGTGATCCACCGTAGCCGGGAATCAGACCTAGGTTCACTTCCGGCTGGCCGAATTTTGCATTTTCGCTTGCGATCCGGATGTCGCCCGACATCGCGATCTCGCAGCCGCCGCCGAGCGCGAAGCCGTTGACCGCCATGATCACCGGCGTGCGCAAACGCTCGATCTGTCGCGTGATCGATTGCCCCATGCGTGCCTGATCCGCGCCGGCGCCCGCGCTGCCCAAGGCGTTGAGTTCGCCGATGTCGGCACCGGCCGCAAACGCTTTTTCGCCGGCCCCGGTCATCACGATGGCGCGGATATCGGCGTTGCGTTCGAGTTCCAATAGCGCGAACGAGAGCTCACCGAGCAGCTTGGTGTTGAGCGCATTGAGAACGCTTGGGCGGTTGAGCGTGACGATGCCGATCGCGCCCTCCTTGTCCACCAGGATGTTCTCGAAGATCGACTCACTGGTAGTCATAGAACCCCTTTCCGTTCTTGCGGCCGTAGCGCCCGGCGAGCACCATCCGTTTGAGTAGCGGCGGCGCGGCCATGATCGGATCCTTGAACTCGTCGTACATGATCTGCGCGATGTAGTAGGTCGTATCCAGCCCGACGAAATCGAGCAATTCCAACGGCCCCATCGGATAACCGCACCCGAGCTTCATGCCCTTGTCGATGTCTTCTTTGCTCGCGAGGCCGCCCTCGTAACAGCGAATCGCGTAGAGCAGGTACGGAATCAGCAGCCGGTTGACGACGAAGCCGGGCGTATCTTGGGCCAAGATGGGCTCTTTGCCGAGCTTTTTCGCGAAGGCAAAAAGGGCGTCGATCACGTCCTGCGTGGTGGCAATGGTCTTGACGACCTCGACCAGCTTCATGATCGGTACGGGATTGAAGAAGTGCAGGCCGGCGAAGCGGTTCGGGCGCTTGGTTTTGGCGGCCAGCTCGATCACGCATAGGCTCGAGGTGTTGGTGCAGATTATTGCATGGGGCGCGAGCAGGTCATCGAGCGCGGCGAACAGCTTGGCCTTGATGTCGACGTTTTCGACGATGGCTTCGATGACGAGGTCGCATCCGGCCAAGTCGGCGACCTTGGTCGTCGCTTTGATGCGCGCCACGGTGGCATCGCGCTCGGCTTGCGCCAGCTTCCCTTTTTCCACGAATTTATCGAGTGATTTCGCGATATTCGCGACGCCGCGTTGCAGCGGCTCCTCGGCCACCTCCATCAAGATCACGTCGAATCCCGCGGCCGCGCAGGTCTGCGCGATGCCGTTGCCCATCAATCCGGCTCCGCAGACGCCTACCGTCCGAACTTCATCCACTTGTCATCTCCCGTAGATTATCGTTTGATAAAGAGCGCAGGGGGTTTCTCTGCTTCGCGGTAGACTTACTTCCGCTAGACTTTAGTGCCCGAGGAGGACGCGTACAGGTGCGAACCGCCTATCACGAAGCGCTCGAAGCGACACGGCTGGACGTCGTGCGCTTGGGTGCGCTTTGCGGCGATGCGATTCGCGTTGCCGTCGAATCGCTCGATCGGCGCGACGCGTCCGCAGCGGCCCGTGTCGTTGCCGGCGACGATGCAATTGACGAGTTGCGGCGGCGCATCGAATCTCATTGCATCGAATTGATTTGGCGCCAGCAGCCGGTGGCGGGTGAGCTACGCGAGATTGCGGCCATGCTCGAAATCGCAACCGACCTCGAGCGCGTGGGTGACTACGGCGTCGACATCGCCAAGAACGCGATCAAACTGTCGGATCAATCATTACGTCCGCAACGGGTTGAAGTCGATCGCATTGCAAGTGTCGCGCACGGCATGCTGCTCGACGCGATGCGGGCGTACACGGAACGCGATGCAAATCTGGCGAGCGAAGTGATCGACCGCGACGACGAAGTCGACAAGCTCTACAAACGCAGCATCAAGCTTTTGCAGCAAGAGATGCAGCAAGATCCCGAACTGGTCCGTTCGGGAACGCGGTATCTGTTCGTTCTTGCGTCCTTAGAGCGCGTCGGCGATCGGGCCGGCAACATTGCCTGGCACACAAAGGATATGATCGGGACGGAGTGATCACGCCGCTTCCCCGTTCCGAGTTCGCCGTAACCCGAGAGTACGTTTACCTCAATCACGCCGCGACCGGTGTGTTGCCGCAACAAACGCGCGACGCGCTGGTGGAGTTCGTCGATGCCCAAGCCAATGAAGGCGTGGTCGGCATCGCGCGCTACGAGGCGCAGATGCACGCATACCGCGACCATATCGCCCGCTTCATCGGCGCGCGTGAGGCGGAGATCGCCGTTCTACGGAATACCACAGACGGTGCAAATCTCGTAGCGCAGGGCATCGAGTGGCGGCCCGGCGATCGCGTGATCCTTTCCAACAACGAATTTCCGGCGAACGCGATTCCGTGGCTCGCACTACGACGGTACGGCGTCGAAATCGACTTCGTCGACACGTCGCGCGAGCGCATGACGCCGGATGTCTTGCGCACGATGATGACGGGCCGCACGCGCGTCGTCACGGTCTCGTGGGTCTCGTTCGACGACGGCTATCGCCACGATTTGGCGGGGCTAGCGCAGGTCGCGCACGAGCGCGGCGCCTTGTTCTGTGTCGATGCGATTCAGGGGCTCGGGGCATTCGGGCTCGACGTGCGCTCGCTCGACATCGACGTGCTCTTCGGCGGCGGCCAGAAGTGGTTGCTTGCGTTGCAGGGCGTCAGCTTCGTGCGGATCGCGAGTGAGCTGCTGGATCGACTGAGCGTCGGCGCGCCCGGATGGCGATCGGTCGCAAACATTTGGGACTTTCTGCGCTACGACCAGGCTTTCGCGCCAAACGCCACGCGCTTCGAGGGTGGTACCCCGAATTTCTTGGGGGCGCTCTCGCTCGATCGGTCGATCGGGGTTATCGAACGCGCCGGCACCGACGCGATCAGCACCCATGTTCTCGATCTCACCGACCACCTGGCAGAGGGGCTGCTCGCATGCGGCGCCAACCTTCGGTCGCTGCGAGGACCCGGCGTCTCGTCGGGAATCGTGACGTTCACGCTCCCGGGCGTCGACTCGATCGCGCTAGGACGTGCACTGCAATCGGAAGGCGTCGTTACCACCTGGCGCGCGAGCGGAATCCGCGTTGCGCCCCACGGATACAACACGCACGACGAGATCGATACGCTTTTGCGACTCGTGCCGGAGCACGCGCGAGCACTGACAATTTAGGGGACCCCATGGTTGGATTTTTGCTCGCGACCGTCGTCGCGACCGCCGCGCCGGCGGCACACATTCCGCCCGGAACGTACACGTACACCGCGACGTTGGCGGGCGCCAGCGTCGGGACGTCGACGCTGACGGTGAAGAGCGTCGGCGACACGACGGTCATCGACGAACAAGTGAAGGGCGCGTTGAGCGGTAATGCCGCCAGTGCAAACGACACGCTGATTCTCGGAGCCGACTTGGGACCACTGAGCTATCAGATGAACGCGATCTCGGACGGATCGCCGCTCAAAGATTCGGCGCACATTCAGAACACGACCGCCAACGTCACCGACGTGCACGGGAAGAGCGCATCCTTCGATTTGGCCGCGAGCACCAAGCACTTCGTCGTCGCGGATTTCGGCTTGTTCGCCGGGCTATTACCATTACCGGCGCAAATGCGCGCGTGGGACAATTCACCGTTTCTCGTCATCGTGCCGGAACTTGGCCGTTCGGCCACGCTCGTTCCCGACCTGACCGCGACGGCTCAGCGCCCCGCCAGCGTACCCGCAGGCGACGTCGCGATTGTCTTCAACGGCGATGCGCCGTTCACGATTTGGTACGATCCCTCGACGAACGTCCCCGACGAAATCGACGTGACCTCGCAGGGATTAACAGTTACACGGCAGCGCTAGTAGCCGTTGTCTTTGACGAACGACGGCGCCATGACCGCGTCGACCATGCCGTGGATCAAGCGCTTGTCGGCCGGCGCGACGGTTGCGAGAATGCCGCCGAGCTGCACCGTGCTCTCGCTGGTGACAAAGTAGTACGGACACAGGCGCGCGCGCCCGTCGAACGTCTTGATCTCGTCGGCCTTGCGATCGAGATACGGCATGCGGATGCGTTTGCTCTTGTGGAAGCGCTGCAAGATGTACGGCGTCCGATCGAACGAACGCAGCCCCTCCTCGAGCGCGGCGGTCCACTCTTCCTTGGTAAGGTCGTTGGCGATCTTGACGCCGCGTGAGCCCCACGCGAGCTCCGAGAAGCCCGACGGCTTCACGACGTAGTCGCGTTCGCCTTTGCCCAGATCGAGCAGCGCACGCCAGTCGCTCACCGGCAATCCGCGCATCTCGAGTCCAAAGATGATCCCTTGCGGTGGCAGCGGGCGCGGATCGAGTACCCACGTTTGCGGGAACAGCGCGGAGAGCCGCTGGTAGATCGCTGCGCCGTCTTTGCCAAGCTCGGTACGCCACAGCGCGGCGAGCGCCGGATGATGGAAGAGCGCAAACGACAGCTTCTCTTCGAGCGTCGCTTTGGGCGGCGGTACCATCAGCACGCGATTGTGGCGCGCGGCATAGAGCATGAGCTCTTGCTTGGGCACATTGAGCAAATCGAAGAGCTCGAAGTTACGATAAATTGCGTCGAGTTTTTCTTCGTGTCCGTCTTCGAGCCGCACGAAGAGTGCCTGCTCGGTGAAGATGACGTCTTGCGGTGCGCAGACGAAGGCCTTTACGTCGCCGATTTTGTTGACGGCTTGCGCAAGCCAGCCCAGCTCGGTGCGATAGTCGCGCGACTCTTCGGAGACGACGATGGCAACCGTCGGATGCGGTGTGCGGCTCGCGTACGACAGCATCGCGCCGAAACCGCGCGGAATGCCGTCGGCGCCGCCGATCGACTCGATGCCGGCTTTGCAATACGCCTCGGTCATTGCGCCGACGAACCCCATGCCACCCGGCACGCTGTCGAGCTCCGAGGCGATGAAGCCGCCGTCAGTCATCAAGAGGTCGGGTCGAATCACGCCGGGGATATCTTGCCGAAAACGGTTTTGCCGAGCGAGCCGCACGATGTGCTCGGGCTTGCCGCGATCGAGATATTCGGCGATGAACGCGGGCGCCGTGCCGCGTGCGCTACGATTGTAGAGACTGTTGAGTGCCCGGTAGAAGGCGAGAAGATCGCGGCCGATCTGTTCGATGGTGGCGATGGTCTTGGCCGACAATGCAAACGGCTCGGGACTTACGCGCCATGGGATGCGTTCGCTGTCGTCGTCGGTCCGGAAGAGCCCCGGCGGGATCGCATCGTGGATGAACTGCGCTTGTTCTCGAGCCGTGAGATTCGGCACTTGAGCCGTACATGGCATGGTAAAGACTACTCCGAGCGTCGACAGGGGTCGGGAATTTTTGAGCGGCTAAAGGCGATATATCTGCGTCGCATGGTCCTTCATTCGTAACGCGTACCCCGGTCGGCTGGTTGCACTGCCTGCCCACCCGTCCCGGGGGAGAGGGCGCCTTCGGCCCTGGACCAGTTGACGCCTCGCGTTATGCTTGGGGAGTGCCAAGTATCCGTCTCGTCGCCCTCGATCTCGACGGCACGCTCCTCGACTCTTCGGAAGGTATCTCGCCCACGAACCGCGCCGCCATCAAGCATGCGCAGGCGCTCGGCCTCCATATCGTTATCATCACTGGACGAGGTGCCGACGCCCCGCTCGCCTTTGGCCGCGAGCTCGGGCTCACCGATCCAATCATCTGCGCGCACGGAGCACTCACCAAGGACTGTCCGAGCGGACGGGAGCGACGCCACATCGCAATCCCGCGCGAGTACGCGACCGCGCTCATCGAGTTCGCGCAGGCGCACGGGCTCGATACGGCCGTGTATACCGGCGAGCATTTCCATCGCATTGCCGGCGCACGCCGTCACATGGAGGACATGGTCGGTCCGCTTTGGGTCGACGTCCCCGACTTGATCCCGCTCGCCGAACAAGACTCGACGTTCATCCGGTTCTTCGGTCACGACGCGGTCGATGCGATCAGCTCGCACTTTGCCGGGCTACCGGTCCACTTCAAATTCGAAACGTGGGGCAACTTCGAAGAACTGGCAATCACGAGCGAAGACGCGACGAAGGAACGCGCGCTTGCGCAGTTGTGCGACGACCTGTCGATCGGCGCTGATGAGGTGATGGCGGTCGGCGACTCGCGCAATGACGTGCCGATGCTGCGCTGGGCGGGGATCGGCGTGGCGATGGGCAACGCGCTGCCCGAAGTCATCGATGCAGCGCCCTACGTCACGGCCGGCAACGACGAGGACGGCGTCGCTCGCGCGCTGGAGCGCTTCGTATTCGAGCCGCGTGAGGGAGAGCGGCGCAGCGCATGATGCAAGGCGCGCCCACCCCGGACTACGAAGCGCGGCTCCGCAAGATCCTGGGCGATCGCGATTGGCAGGCGTTGCGGGAGTTCGCTCGGAGCGAAAATCAAGTCCCCGCTGAGGTGTATGACAAGGATCAGCACTTTTGGGAAGTGATGCTCCACAAGCTCATCTGCAATCGTCTCGATATGCTTGCCGAGCACGCGCAGGCGCGCGCCTGGCTCGCGGAGCATGGATACACGGGCGACATCGGAGGGTTTTAGGTAGTGTCACAGCTCACCACCGTGACGGTTCGCGTGCGTGCTTTTGCGCGGATGCGCGAATTGCTCGGCGAAAGCGAATTCGAATTAGTGCTGCCCGACGGCGCGACGTTGGTCGACTGTTGGGACGCGTTGCGCGCGCGCAATCGGAAGGTCGACGCGCTCGCGCCGTCCACCCGCATTGCCCGCAATGGGCGGGTCGCTGCCCTGCTCGATGAATGCGTTGCCGACGGCGACGAGATCGCGCTGTTGCCGCCGGTCGGCGGCGGTTAGCGAATCGGCCGGCCGTGCCGCTCTTTGCGATCGTTCGTGACCCGATCGATCCGCGCACCCTGGAAGCTGCCGTGTGGAGCGAAACCTGCGGGGGCGTTGTCATCTTTCTGGGTGTGGTGCGCGAGCGTGCCGGCGACGGGCGTCCGGTGAGCGGCTTGACCTACGAGGCACACGAGGCAATGGCGCTCGCCGAATTCGCGGCGATCGCGCGCGAGGTGAACGAGAAGTATGCCGGCGTGCGTCTGGGTATCGTGCACCGGATCGGCGAGCTTCGCGTCGGCGAGGTTGCCGTTGCGGTGTGCACTGCTGCGCCGCACCGCGCGGTAGCGTTCGACGCGTGCCGTTACGCGATCGACGAAGTCAAAGCGCGCGCCTCGATTTGGAAGAAAGAACGCTACGCCGACGGGACCGGTGAGTGGCTCTCGAACTGATCCGCGTCGCTGCGCAGCGCAATGGCGTCGCGGTGCTGGTGTACGAACCGAAGCGACCGCGCAACGTAACGATCGTTGCCGGTCACGGCTATTCGTCGAGCAAACAGAATCTGGATTTCCTGTGCGCTTTTTTGCAAAGCCATGGATGCCGCGTCTACAACTTCGATTTTCCCGGCCATAAACTGGGCGCCAGCGGCGGTACGCTGCGCGGCTTCGACGACTGCATCGACGCGATGACCGCGGTGGTGTCGAGCGCACGTGGCGCAAGCGACGCACCGGTCTACGTGCTGGGCCATAGTATGGGTGCGATTACAGCGCTCTTCGTCGCGGCAGCGGATCCGTCGATTGCCGGAACGGTCGCGATCGCGACCGGCTACGGACGGCCGAGCGCGCTAACGGCGTTGCGCGCGGCCGGCGCGGTCGACTTTCGTTCGGCGTACGTCGACGGTGTGGACTTGCCCACCCTCCTCGAGGGCGTCGATGCCGGGTTCGATCGTTGGATCCCGCAACTCGCCGGACGACCGGTGTTGTACGTTGCCGCGGACCGCGACGCGATGGTCTCGCCGGCAAGCGTGCGCGAGCTCTACGATCGCGCGCCCGAACCCAAGCAGTTTGCGCTGATCAAAAGCGATCACACGTATGCGGGCGAACATGCACGCAGTGAAGTCTTGCAATGGCTGAATCGCCTGCACCCGCGCGTCTGAGCCTGGCGGGGCGGCCGGAGTTGCGCCGCTATAGCCGGCATCTGTTGATTCCGGAAGTAGGATTGGCCGGTCAGGAGCGGCTCGGCGCAGCGCGCGTGCTCGTCGTGGGCGCGGGCGGCCTCGGCTCACCGGTGTTGCAGTATCTCGGCGCTGCCGGTGTCGGGCGCATCGGCATCGTCGACGACGACGTGGTCGATGAAACGAATTTGCAGCGCCAAACGATTTTTGCCACCGGCGACGTCGGCAAGCGCAAAGCCACGGTCGCCGCCGAGCACGTGCACGCCATCAATCCCACGATTGCGATCGACGCGATCCCGCGCCGATTCGTCGCCGCCAATGCGCGCGAACTCGTGCGCCTGTACGATGTCGTCGTCGATTGTACCGATCGCTTTTCGACGCGCTACCTGATCAATGACGCCTGCGTGCTGGAAGGCAAACCCGACGTGTATGCGTCGATTTTCCGCTTCGACGGTCAGGTGAGCATCTTCAACTATCGCGGCGGTCCATGTTATCGCTGCCTCTATCCCGACGCGCCGCCGCCCGGTAGCGTGCCGACCTGCGCCGAAGGCGGCGTGCTCGGTGTCCTGGCCGGCCTCGTGGGCACCTGGCAAGCCAATGAAGTGCTCAAGCTGTTGCTCGGAATCGGCGAGCCCCTCGCCGGCCGGTTGCTGCTGATCGAAAGTTTGGGTGCGCGCACGCGCGAAGTGCGTTTCGCGCGCGATCCGCACTGCGCGATGTGCGGCGAGCAGCCGGCGATTCTCGATGCGCTCGAGACGGATCTCGATGCGCTCGTCGACGAAGGCGACCTGGCGCCCGAAGATTTGGACGAGGCGCTGAGCAACGCAACACTCCTCGACGTACGCGAGCCGCATGAGGCTGTGCTCGGGCTGGTCGACGGCGCGCTGCACATTCCGGCGTCGCAGCTCGAAGCCCGGTTGCACGAGTTAGATAGCGCGCGCACGTACGTCGTTGCTTGCCGCGTCGGCGCGAAGTCGCTCTGGGCCGCGCGCCGGCTCCGCGATGCCGGCTTCACGCGGGTTCGCCACCTCAACGGCGGCCTGCTTGCTTATGCGGCGAGGCACGAATCGTTCGAGTTTTTCTGAGGTAGACTCGAAGTTATGCAGCGTAAACCGTTCGGCGCTACCGGCGTCTCCGTCCCGGTGATCGGCCAAGGCACGTGGGACATGCCCGAAAGCGGCGCCCGCAAAGCCGAAGCGATCCGCGCGATTCGACGCGGCATCGAACTCGGCATGACCCACCTCGACACGGCAGAGATGTATGGGTCGGGGGCGGTCGAGCGCCTTTTGGGTGAAGCGATCGCCGGCGTCGAGCGCGAGACGCTGTTCGTCGCGAGCAAAGTGTTGCCCAGCAATGCAGGCTATAACGGAACGATCGAAGCCTGCGAGCGCAGCCTGAAAAATCTTCGGCTCGAGTACCTGGACCTCTACATGCTGCACTGGCCGAGCCACGTGCCGTTGCACGAGACGATGCGTGCGCTCGGCGATCTCGTGCACGCGGGCAAAACGCGCTTTGCCGGCGTCAGCAACTTCGACGTCGAGGAAATGCTCGAAGCACGCGAACTACTCGGTGAGATTCCGCTGGCTTGCAATCAAGTGCTCTATCACTTGCGCGAACGCGCGGTGGAACATCGCCTAATTCCCGCGGCCCGCGCCGCGAACGTGGCGATCGTGGCGTACACGCCGTTCGGCCGCGGCCAATTCCCGCGCGGATCGAGCGCGGGCGGCACGGTGCTCGAACGGGTTGCAGCAAAACATGCGGCTACCGCGCGCCAAGTGATTCTCGCGTTCCTCACACGGGAGCCCAACGTCTTTACGATTCCCAAAGCGTCGAGCGTCGCGCACGTCGAGGAGAATGCCGGCGCGGGCGAGCTGCGGCTCGATGCGGAAGATATCGCGGCAATCGATGTCGCGTTTCCGGTCGGACGCGAGGGTCCGCTGGCGACGCTGTGAAGGACCGCATCGTTCGGCGCGCGCGTGAACTTGGCGCGGGGGACGTGCGCATCGTCGATGCACGTGCGGACGACGAATCGCGCGAGCGGATGCGCGCCTCGTTCGAACGCGGCGATTTGCGCACGTGGTGCTATGACGACGCCTATGCGCGTGCCGCCGCCGACCCGCAGGCAATTCTCGCGGGCGCCCGCAGCATCGTCTGCATCGCGGTGCCGTATGCAACCGGCGAGCCATCGCGGCCCCCGTTGCGCGGGCGCGTCTCAAACTACGCCTGGTCGTCCGACTATCATCATCGCATGCGCCGCCTGCTGGCTGAGGTCGCTGCGGAGATCGACCGCGCCGCCGGCGCGCCGGTGACGGCGATTGCCTGCGACACGCGTCCGATAGCCGAGCGCGCATTTGCAGCGCGCGCGGGTTTGGGATGGATCGGCAAGCACACGAATTTGATCTCGCCGTCACTCGGTTCGTTCGTCTTTCTGGGCGAGATCGTCACGACGCTGGCGCTCGAACCCGACGCGCCGCTCCGTAAGAGCTGCGGCTCATGCGTGCGGTGCATCGAGGGATGTCCAACCGGCGCCCTACGCGGCGACTACACGATCGATGCGACGCGCTGCATTGCCGATCTCACGCAGCGTACCGATCCGATTCCGCGCGAAATGCGCGCCTTGATCGGCGATTGGATCTGGGGCTGCGACATCTGTCAGGTCGTCTGTCCTCCAACCCGCAACGCCGGCAATCAGGGCAGTGCGGCGTTCGTCCCGCTCGATGACGTGACCGCCGCGCCGTCCCTCACAGAGCTGCTCCAGCTTCGCAGCGGAGAATTTAAGCGGCGCTACGCGCGCACGGCGATGGGCTGGCGCGGAGCGGCGGTATTGCGGCGCAACGCAGCGATTGGTCTGGGCAACGCGCTCGATCGATCGACAATCCCCGCCCTGGTGCAAGCGCTCGTAAGCGACCCGCATCCGATGGTACGCGGCGCCGCGGCGTGGGCACTCGGGCGCATCGGGGCACCGAGTGCAATTGCGGCACTCCGCGCGCGCGCCGCTATAGAATCCGATCCCGGGGTACAAGAGGAGTTGACAGCTGCACTGCCATGAAACTCGCCATCATTTTGCTCGCCGATCTGCTTGCACGCATGATCGCGCTGAACCCCGACCTGCACAGCTATACCGCGACGATGCACGCGCACGTCGCGCTCGAGACATTTCCGTTTCTCTCAACCGATATCGTGGCGACCTACTACCATAAGGACCCCGACCGCAACAAGATCGCCGTCACCGGCGGCTTGCCCGCGCTCGCGCAGGGATTCTCGCAACTTTTTCCGCGCATCGAGCCGCCGGCGCGCTGGGACGCGCTGTACACCGTAACGCAGACCGGCGACGACGGCCATGCCACGACATTTTCGCTCGTACCGCGGGCGACCGGGAACGTCAGCAAGATCACCGTGACGGTTGACGATGCGACCGCCACGATCCGCTCGGAGCGTTGGGACTATGCCAACGGCGGCTGGGCGTCCGTGGACAACCGTTACAGCGTGATACAAGGGAATATGCTCGTCACGTCGCAGACCGGACATGTGGCCGACGCGAGTTATACCGGCGACGTCACCACGACCCTCTCGGGCTACCAGCTGAATCCGGACCTGCCCGACTCGCTGTTCACGCAGTAACACACATGATAACGACGGTCGACCTCACGCGCGAGCCTTTGGCCGATGCCTTCAACCGGCCGATTACCTATTTGCGCGTGTCGGTGACCGACAAGTGCAACTTGCGCTGCGTCTATTGCATGCCCGAATCGGGACTGCCGTGGCTGCGCCGCGAAGAGCTGCTGAGCTACGAAGAGATCATCGAAATCGTGCGCGCCGCGGCGCGGGTCGGCGTGCGCACGATTCGCCTCACCGGCGGCGAGCCGCTCGTGCGCCGCGACTTGCATCGTCTGGTCGCGGGCATCAACGCGATCGACGGCGTCGACGACATCGCACTCTCGACCAACGCAATGCTGCTCGAGGAGCAGCTCGACGTGCTCCTTGCTGCCGGGCTGCGGCGCGTGAACATCTCGCTCGACACGCTGCGTCCGGATCGATTCGAGCGCATCGCGCGCCGCCCGGGACTCGATGGGGTGCTTCGCGGCATCGATGCGGCGATCGCCGCCGGCCTTGCACCGGTGAAGCTCAACTGCGTCGTGATGCGCGGCGAGAACGACGACGAGATCGCCGACTTCGCGCAGCTGACCCGCGAGCGTGCGGTCTACGTGCGTTTCATCGAGGTGATGCCGGTCCACGAGAACCTCGAACTGCAGCGTGACACCTACGTGTCGTCGGATGAAATTCTCGAGCGCGTCGCTGCGGTGGAGCGGATCGAGCCGGTCCCGGGTCCACCAGGTAATGGCCCCGCCCGGTACTTCGCCTATCCCGGCGCACCCGGCGCGGTAGGCGTAATCAGCCCGCTCTCCCATGACTACTGCGAACGCTGCAACCGGGTCCGGCTCACGGCCGACGGCCGGCTGCGACTCTGCCTCTTCGGGGATCAGCACGTCGATCTACGCACGCCGCTGCGGGCCGGGGCAACCACCGATGAGATCGCGGGGCTCCTGACCGGGAGCATGGCGATCAAACCGGAGCGCCACCACCTTCGCCTGGGCGAAGCTAGCTCCCGGATGCGCGCCTTCAGTGAAATAGGCGGCTGATTTTGCTCAGCTCGTCGTCAGCTCGTCCCTCGTGTGCCCAAGCACACGTCGGGCCGAGCTTCCTCGATCTGAGCAAAATCCCGTCACAGTCCCTGGTATCCTATCGTTGATGGGCAAAGGGGGACCAAAGCGCATGGAGGAGGTCTACCTCACCACGCAATCGGCGGCCGGCGTGCAGCTTCGGATCGAAGCGCTCGTAAATGAGTACCAGACGAAGCTAGCACGCTATTTACGGCGCATGGTCGGCGACAGCGAGCTCGCGCTCGACTTGACGCAGGAAGTCTTTCTGGCGGCATTTCGGACGCTGCAACGCGATCCGGAACGGCCGTTGACCGCCGGCTGGCTGTACAAGACTGCGACCAATGGTGCGATTTCGCACCTGCGGCGCCGGAAGATCATCCGTATGCTGCCGCTCGATCGCGAAAGCGATGACCGGTCGTGGCGGATCGACGAGCGCAGTGCTGCGTCGGTCGACTTGCAGGCGGCAATCGCGAAACTGCCGCCCGAACAGGCGGCCGCGGTGCTCCTGACGAGCTACGCGGGCTATTCCTCCAGTGAGGCCGCAACGATTCTCGGAACCTCGCCCGACGCCGTTCGTCAACGCGTCTGCCGAGCGATGAAGATCCTGCGGTCGGTGATGACGGAGCAATCGTGACCCAGAACTGTTCGCGTGCGGAAATCCTCGCCGGAGCGATCGCGCTCGGCGAAGCGAGCGAAGCGGAACGCGAAGAATATCGCCAACACATCGCGACGTGCTCGTCGTGTTTGAGCGCGCTCGGGGGCGAGCGTGAAATCGAACGCGTCATGGCTGCCGTTGCGCAGGCGCGCGAGGTTGAAACGTGGGAGCCGTTACCGCGGCGTCCCGGCGAGCGCTCGCGTGCGCGGACCTGGCGTGCCGGGCTTTCGGTGCTTGCCGCAGCGGTGGTGATATCGTTTGCCGTCCACGCGTTGGCTGCCGCGATCCTGCGACCGCCGCCCGAGCCCAACGTTGCAAGCGTCGAACGCAACACGTCGACGTTCCACGTGACCTTGCAGCATCGCGCGCGTGTCGCTCCCACGCCGGCGGAAGTGCCGCGCATCGCCAAAGCTTCGCCTGCTCCGCGCAGCATGGTCGTCGTCCATAACGTCGTCGAACGCCACGGCAGCGCGGTGACCCAGACGACGACGCAAACCACCGTCGTTGCGCAGGCGCCCGCGCCGCAAATCACGGCGCCCGCCTCGAACGTGCCGATCTGGCGGCGCGATGAAGCGATGCCGTTGCAACATCCGGCGCAGCCGGCGAATGCGGCGGTTCCGGTGCTGGGCGGTCACGCAGAATCGCTCGCTGTCGCGCCGTTGACCACGATTCGCGACGTCGTACCGATCGGTGGCGATGGGGCGATCAAGCCGCGTCCCGCAGCGATCGCCTACGAGGAAAACGCACAAGGTACGACCGCATTCGAGGTGCTCGTCGACGAGCGAGGCGCACCGGCGAAGTGTACGATTACCAAGTCGTCCGGCTATCTTGCGCTCGACGTGTCGGTCTGCAAAGCGGCGATGGCCGCGCGGTATTCGCCGCGCACGGTCAACGGGAAGCCGACCACCGGGATCTATCGCGACGCGTTCACATTCCGTCCGTCTTCAGACGAAGACAGCGGCATACCGCAGTGGTAACCCTTTAATCGACGGATTTGCGGAAGAAGGCCAGCATCTTATCCGCTTCGGGCATGATGCGAAACTCTTCGAAGCCCCAGCTCTTGGCTTGATTGATCGCGCGCGTGTTCTGCATCGAGATCAGAAACGTCAGCGTCTTGACGTTGCGCTTCATTGCGAGACGCTGTACTTCGCCCACCAGCTCGTTCCCGACTTCGGGCGGCGCGTTGGGCCGCAAGCGTAAGGTCTCCATCATCGCGACGTCCATACCGTTGGCAGCTTCGGGGTCGTCGTAGCCCGGCGGCAACTTGAATACCAGTTGCACCATACCAAGGAGCCCGCTCTGATCTTCGGCGACCAGGATGACGCGCCGGCCGGATTTTTGTTCGCCTAAGCACATGGTAATGCGCGTCGTCCAGCTTTCGCGCGGCGACGGCGCACCAGTAAGAACACCGTCCTTCGTAAGGCGATCGATGTCGTTCGCTTGAGCAAACCGCAAGAAAATCTTTCGGGCCACGTCGCCTTTCGATTCCCCAAGTGGGGAGAACGGGCCCCCTCAGCCGAAAACGCCCGCCCAGCATGCACACCCGCCGACGCCTCGTATTCGCTAGTGCCGTCGTAATTCTTACGGGACTTATGAACGTGGGCTGTTCGCATCAGCGTGCAGCCGTGGCGAGCACGGATCGCAGTCGGGGAGCGGTGCTTTTTGCGAAAAATTGCCAAGTCTGTCATAGTTCGTCGCCCGACGCGACGCGCATCGGTCCCTCGCTTACGAACGAAGGTCGCAAGCGGACGCTCGCGCAGATCGTCCAGGCCATCGAAGAGCCCGATCCGCCGATGCCCAAGCTCTACCCTGGGACGCTTTCCAATCGCGACGTTTCCGACATTGCAGTCTACGTGAAGACGCTTTAGGTTTGTAAGAGAGCCATGGCGCCGTTCATCTATCGCTTCACGCACGACCTGCGCATCGAGGACCATGCCGGCCTCGCGCAAGCCGCTGCCCGCGGCGATGTGCTCGCGGTCATGATCATCGATCGAGCCGCCGAAGCGCGGCTGGCTCGTTCCCCGCGTCGCGCAGCGTTCTTTTGCGCCGCGGTTGCGGCACTCGACGCAGCTCTACGCGAACGCGGAACACGGCTGGTCGTTCGCCGTGGCGCCGCCGGCGCGACACTCAAGAGCATCGCGCGCGCCTGCGGAGCCGCCGGTGTTGCCTGGAGCATGAGCTACGACGGCGCCGGAAGTTCGAGCGACGCGCGCGTCCAATCGGAGTTGGAAGAAGCGGGTCTGCGCGCGCTCATCGTGCACGACGCACCGGCGATCGCGCCGGAGGAGACGGCCGCGGTGCGTTCGAGCGGCGGCGACGGTTATCGCGCCTTTGCGCCGTACTTCGACGTATGGCGCACGCTGCGTCCCGCGTCATACGACGCGCCGTTGCTCGTGCATTTTGCCGCGAGCGAGTTGCAAAGCGAACCGCTTCCGGTGGCGCATGAATTTGGTGCGAGCGAGCGCGTGATCGAGGCCGGACCGGCCATTGCCGCAGCGGCGCTCGAGCGTTTCCTGAGCGGCGCCGCCGTGCAGTACGCGGTCGCGATGAACGTCCCGAGCGACGATCGTACCTCGCACCTCGCGGCACATCTTTCGTTCGGAACGATCTCCGCGCGAACGGTGCTGCGCGCGGTGCTGGCGCGGTGCGAAGATCCGTTCTTGCTGAGCGAAGAGCGGGTTTCGCTCCGGCTCTTTTTGCGCTCGCTGGCGATGCGCGATTTTTTCTTGCAGCTCGGATTCTATTACGGCCCCTTCGACGACGAGGCGCTCCAGCCCAAGATGCGCGGATTTAGCTTTGCGCGTTCGCATCCAGGGCTCGACCGTTGGCGCGGCGGCAAAACCGGATTCCCGTTGGTTGACGCCGGCGTGCGGCAACTGCACGAAACCGGCTGGATGCATCCCCACGTGCGCTCCGTTGTTGCCTCGTTTCTCTGTTTCGATCTCGGCGTCGATTGGCGCGTCGGACGCGACGAATGGGAGCGCTGGCTGATTGAAGACGATCCGGTGCTTGCCGGCGGCAATTGGCAGTGGGTCGCGGGCGTCGGCGCCGATATGGCGCAATTTCCGCGCATCTACAATCCGGAAAAACAGCGGCGCCGCTTCGATCCGAGCGGCGCCTACGTTAAACGGTGGGTCGCCGAACTCGCGCAAGTGCCGATGAGTGCCTGGGCGGGGACGGCACGCAACGACGAGCAGCCGATGTTACCGCTCTTTTCCCGTGACGCCTATCCAGCGCAGGTGGTCGACCACGGCCGCGAAGCCCGGGCGTTTCTCGAAAGATATAAGGAGCGCTTGCAGAGGAAGCTTTGATTTTGTTCTGATTGCGACGAACAGCAGGGCTAAATCAAGCTTCCTATGCCGGCATCCGTTCATCGAGCCAGTCGCTGATGACTGGAACGCGGACCGGATCCCCGTGCCACGCTTTGATGCCGAAGAAGGTCGCCGCCACTAAGAAGATCGGCAGCATCATCACCAGCACGAAGCTCGACGACCAACCCAACACCGGGATGTACTGCGTCAGTTCGAGCAGCCCGCAAAATGCCGCGAAGCCGACGTTGAAGCCCAGCGCCTGCAATGCTTGCCGCTTGATGTACTGGGGACTTCTTCGAATCGAGCAATGCGAGCAGCGCGAGCGGCCAGAGCGGGTAACCGAGCGCGACCAGCGCGCGCGATTCGACCGGGTCGTTTGAGATGGTCGTGACGTGCGCCGAAGGCGACGTCTGCGGTGGCGCACTTGGGCGCGGCGGTACTTGGCCGTAAATCTGTTTGCGCTCGCCGACGGTCGCCTCGATTTTCTGGGCAAGACGGCAGCTCGGGCATCCGCCTTGATCGTCGCGGCATGTCGCGCAGATCGGCTTTCCGCACTGCGCGCAGGGCGCCATCGACGGAACGTTTGAGTGAAAATAGCAGTCCATAATCGTTGCTCTCGCTCCAATCCTACACCCTGGTCTACCGTTTCGCACGGGTGCAGGTTTCATTCGCGGCCCCCCGCAAGTCCGGGGCCGATGGCGCAATCCACGCTCGCGCGTTTGGCGCGCGAAGGACGTCCCTACTACCCCCGGTTGCTCGTGGCGATCGGTTTAGGCGCGGTCAACAGCCTGCTCGTGCTGGTCGGACCGTGGGCGCTGGGTGTCATCATCAATCGCGTCATTACCCCCGCCGCCACGCATACCGGTACCCCGGCCATCGGTGCACTTTACTTCGCGCTGGCCGCGACCTATGCGTCCCTCGTTCTGTCGAACTTCGCCACCTACGGCACGAACTATATCACCACGTGGTGCGGGCAACGCTTCCTCGCCAAGCTGCGTCAGGGGCTCTACGATCGGCTGCTGCACTTGCCGCTCGAGAGCTTCGACCGCTGGCGCCCGGGCGAATTGATCGCGCGCTTCAACAGCGATCTCCAAGTGATGAGCGATGCGGTGAGCGTCTCGCTGCCGCAGTTGATCAATGCGCTGCTCACGTTCCTGAGCTCGTTCATCGCAATGATCTGGATCGACTGGCTGCTCACGCTTGTGCTGATCGTGATCGCCCCGCTGATGTCGATTGCGGTGTCGCGTTTCCAGAAACTCATTACTTCCAGCATGACGCGCTCGCAGTCGCGCATTGCAAACCTGTCGTCGACCTTGACCGAGATCTTGCAGGCGCAGCGCATCGTGAAATCATTTGGACGCGAGGAGTTCGAGTCCAAGCGCTTTCGTCACCGCAATGAAGATTATTTCGGCGCGTTCATGAAGCTCAACCAATTCGTCTACATGCAACCGGTGGTGATCTCGTCGATCCTCTCCCTCGGCGTGATCGCGATCATCTGGCTTTCGGTTCGCGAGGTGCTGATCGGCCGGCTCAATGCGGGCACGCTCTGGACGTACTGGCTGCTCGTGGTTAATCTCGTCAATCCGATGAACCGCATGGCGGCGTTTGTCGGCGACTTGAGCAAAGCGCTGGTCTCGACCGGCCGCGCCTACGAGTTACTCGATCTGCCGATGGAAGAAGACGTGGGCGCGGATGCCGTGCCGATGCCGCGCGTTGCGGGCGAGATCGACTTCGACGGCGTGTGGTTTTCTTACGACGAAACCGAAGCGCCGGCGCTCGCCGATGTGAATGCAACGATCGGTGCCGGCGAGATCGTTGCGCTGGTTGGTCCGTCGGGTGCGGGGAAAACCACGCTGGCCAATATGATTCCGCGGTTTTACCGTCCCAAACGCGGCCGCGTGCGCATCGACGGTATCGATATAGCGCGCGTCCGGCTTAGCGATCTGCGCGCGCAAATTGCGCTCGTGCCGCAAGATCCGCAGCTCTTCCGCGCGTCGGTCGCGGAGAACATCCGCTACGGACGGCTCGATGCAACCGACGATGAGGTGCGCCGCGCGGCGATCGAGGCCAATGCCGACGAATTCATCCAAACCCTGCCGCAAGGCTACGGCACCGAAGTCGGTGAACGCGGCGTGCGGCTCTCGGGCGGCGAGCGCCAGCGCATCGCGATTGCCCGGGCCATCGTCCGCGATCCACGGATCCTGATCCTGGACGAGGCGACCAGCGCCCTCGACCGCCACTCCGAAGCGCTGATCGAATCGGCGCTCGATCGCTTGCTGCCGGGCAGAACAACCGTGATCATCGCTCACCGGCTCTCGACCATCCGCCGCGCGAGTACGATCCTTTATATCGAAGGCGGACGCGTGGTCGAGGCCGGCTCGCACGACGTGTTGCTCGCGCTCGGCGGCGCCTACGCCGCGCTCCATGCAGCGCAATTTACCGCTTAAGACCCGCCGCCCCGACGCCGATAGACGTTAGGGATGGCTGATTTCAGCATTCTTCCACTTGGGCAAACCGTCACGCTTTTAGGCGAGGCCGACCAAAGGCGCGAAAAAAGAACACGATCAAATCGCAAACAACATCGCGAACGTGAACACGCCCGGATTCCGGACGTCTTCCCTTGATTTCCGCACGGCGCTGCAGAACAGCCTCGGTGATCCGCCGGATCCCGATCAGCTGGCGATGGCGACCGACGACGATCGGCAGTTCGCGATCGGCGACGGCACTGCACCTGTGCCCTACGATCCGCAGCCGCAGGTCGATACTACGACGCAAATGCGCGTCGACGGTTCTAACGTCGATATCGATCAGCAAATGGCGCAGCTCTCGGAAAACACGGGCTACCAGCAAACGATGGGGCAGCTCTTGCAAGAGCAGTACAAGTTTATCCGTGAAGCCGCAACGGAGCAGACGAGCTGATGGGCTATTATGATTCAGTCGAGATCAGCGCGTCGGGTCTCTCGGCCGAGCGGTTGGCCATGGACGTCATCGCCAACAACATCGCGAACGCCAATACGACGCGTACGCCGCAGGGCGGCGCCTTCAAACGCCAACTGGTGATTTTTGCGCAGAAACCGGCGGCTCCGAACGGCTCCGATCAGATCGGCCCGCTCGCCGCCTCCCTCCGCCGACGCCTCGGACTCCGACGATCCCTTCGCCCCGCCCGATCCCTTCGATCCGGCCTCGTCGGCGCCGGCGAACGTCGAGGGCGTGCAGGTGCTTGGCATTACCGACGACCAGACCCCCGACCGCCTGGTCTTCGATCCGAACAATCCGGAAGCTGACGCGCGTGGGTACGTACATTATCCCAACGTCGAGATCGTCAAAGAGATGGTCGATCTGATGGCCGCTTCGCGCGCCTATCAGGCGAACGTCGCGGCGATCACCGCCTCGCAGAACATGAGCTCATCCGACCTTTCGATCCTCAGGAGCTAGCAAAACGTGGATATCGGCAGCTACGGCGATGCGATGAGCAAGGTCTCGCCGGGGTCCTTCGTTCCGGACATCGGCCCGCAGGCGCCCGCGGCGGAGCCGCTGCCCGACAACACCAGCGTTGCCGGCGCCGGTGGCGTCAACTTCAAGGACACCCTGGCTGGGATGCTGACCCACGTCAACGACCAGATGCTCGATGCCCAGCAGAAGTCGACCGATTACGCCCTAGGCAAGAGCAACGACCTCGAGGGGACCGTCAAATCGGTTGAAGAGGCCGGCCTCGCCTTACAGATGACCCTCTCGGTCCGCAACAAAATCATGCAGGCGTATACCGAAATCTCTCAGATGCAATTTTAGGGCTTTGCTCCCGGCATAAGCCCTCGCTTAACGCCTCGCGTCTCGGACAGTTATTGTCAGGGTCCTCGCCGCTTCGGCTAACCCGCTCGGGCGTTATGCCGGTCGCACATGCGACCCGGCCCTTAAATTTATCCCCAGCCGTGCCGACACTCTAATGGAGTACCAGTGGACTCTCTGGTGCTTGCGGCCTGGACTACCTCGCACGAAGGGTGGAAGGCCGGAGCGAGACCCGACTGATTGACGGTCTTGCGCAAACCGGGAAACCGGAACCCGTTCGTGCGGAGGTTTTTTCTTTTGGTACGTGGCCTCTACACGTCTGCGAGCGGCGCGCTCGTAGCTGAGAGCATGGCCGATAACGTGGCGAATAATCTCGCCAACGTGGATACGAGCGGCTTCAAGCAAACGCTGCTCCAAATCCAATCGGCGCCGTCGCTCGACGTTTCCCGGATTCAGACGGATCCCGGCAAGACCGCCGGCAATCCGCTGCCGGGCGTTCCCGTACATCAAGAGGTCGGTCTACTCGGAACCGGCGCGCTGATCTACGATACGCCGACGAGTTACGATCAAGGCTCGCTGCAGCACACGGGCAATCCGCTCGACGTCGCGATCACCAATAACCCCGACGCCTTCTTCACGATCCAAACGCCGAATGGCGTGCGCTACACGCGCGACGGTGAGTTCGCCGAGGACGGACAGGGCTTCTTGCGCACGCGTGACGGCAACACCGTGCTCAACACGCAAGGCCAGCCGATCCAGTTGCCCAACACCGGCGGCACGGTTACGATTCAAGACGACGGCACTGTCGTGCAAAACGGCGGACCGAACAACGCGCAGGCCTCACTGGTCATCGGGCAGCTTGCGATCACCCAGTTCAATAGCCTCTTGAACTTGCGCCCCGAAGGCGTTAACAACTACGCGATCAGCGGCAATGCCGGCCCAACGCCGGCGACAACCGGTGTGACCATTCAACAAGGCTCCATCGAGACGAGCAACGCGAACGTGGTGAAATCGATGGTCGATCTCATCACCGCCGAGCGTTGGTTCGATGCCAACGAAAAATCGATCAAGACCCAAGACGATGCTACCAACACGGCGATCTCGGTCGTCGCGAAGACACAAGCCTAGGCCAGGAGTTAACGAACCAACATGATGCGATCACTGTACACCGCGGCGAGCGGCATGGAAGCCCAGCAGTACAACATGGATACGATCTCCAACAATCTTGCAAACGTCGATACGCAGGGATTCAAGAGCAATCAGGCGCGTTTTCAGGACCTGGTCTATCAGCAACTTCAAGCGCCGGGCGCACCCGTGGGCGCATCGATCGTGCCGGTCGGTCAGCAGGTCGGTCTCGGTGTGAAGGTCTCCGATTCGGAGAAGGTCTTCACGCAAGGCTCGCTCGTGCAGACCAGCAACAATCTCGACACCGCGATCGAAGGTGACGGATTCTTCCAGATTACGTTGCCCGACGGCACCACCGGTTACACGCGCGACGGGTCGTTCAAGGAAGATGCCAACGGCTCGATCGTGACCGCCGAAGGCTACTTCGTGCAGCCGCAGATCACGATTCCGCAGAACGCGGTTTCGGTCTCGATCGGACCCGATGGTACGGTCACGGCGCAAGTACCGGGCAGCGTGCAGCCGCAAACGCTCGGACAACTCCAGCTCGCACGTTTCGTGAATCCGGCCGGCCTCTCGCCGACCGGCGATAACCTCTACCTCGAAACGGCTGCCAGTGGGCCACCGATCGTGACCACGCCGGGTCTCAACGGCGCGGGCGTCCTCGAAGACGGATATCTGGAAAACTCGAACGTCTCGGTGGTCAACGAAATGGTCAACATGATCGTGTCGCAGCGAGCCTACGAGGCCAATTCGAAGGCGATCGGCGCAGCCGACAACATGTTGCAGACCGCCGTGCAGATGTCGCCGTTCCAATAGAGCACTGATCGATGAAGCACTCGCTCGCCGTCGCCGCCCTGCTCGCGCTCGCATCCTTCGGATGCGCGCTGCCGGCACGCGCCGCGGCGACGCAAGTGCTTGCCGGTTCGCGTTTCGATGCGCTCGCCGCACCGGTCAGCAAAGCCGTGCACCTGGACGGCGATGCGAAGCTGGTCGAGGCGTACCGCGTTGTCGATCAAATCGTGCCGCCCGGCCGCGTCACTTTGGTCGTGCAGAGCGCGATCGTGACACCGTCGTTCGTCAACGTACCGGTCGAGATCGATCTCGACGGCAAGTTCCTCCGCCAGATTTTCGTCGGGTATCGCGTGCAGCACTACGTGCAGACCGCGGTAGCGACGCATGACCTCGTTCCCGGGGCCGTGCTAACCGCTGCCGATCTCTCGATGACTAGGATGGTGTACACCGGTCAGCGCACCAACGGCACGCAGGTGCTCGTCGGTCGCCGCGTGGTCGGGGCCGTGCGAGCCGGTGCCCCGGTGACGATCGAGGGCACGCAGGTCAATCAAATCGTTCGCGCCGGCAACACAGTCACGCTCATCGTCGATAACAACGGGGTACGCGTTGCCGCCGACGTTGTCGCGCGTACCAGCGGCGGCCTCGGCGATGAAGTGAACGTCTACAATCCGCAGACCAACAAAACGCTGTCGGGAACCGTGGTCGGTCCGGACCGCGTCGAACTGAACCTGTCGGGAGAGACACAATGATGCGCAAACTGCTCGCGACGCTCGCGCTGCTCGCGTTGGCTCCGATCGCCGCGAACGCGGACACGCTCTATCAAGCCCCGCCGCCGGCGGCTGCGCCGGGCCATCCGCTCAGCTTGATGGACGATCACCGCGCCGCGCAGATCGGCGACTTGGTGTACGTGCAGTTCGACATTGCGAACAGCAACTCGGAAGTGAACAACTACTCGAGCAGCAAAGCTGCATCGCTCAGCGGTGGAAACGGCAGCGGTATCTTCAACCTTCCGCTCGTGCGTTTGAATAATTCGGTTTCGGGCCAGTCCACGACCGCCACGGCGCAGACGGCGACGGGATCGAACGCGTTCACGGCGACGATGATGGCGACGGTGACCGGGGTGCTTCCGAGCGGTGCGTTTCAGATAACCGGGGATCAGGCCATGACGGTCAACGGGCAGCTCCAGACACTGCACATTACCGGAACGATTCGTCCGCAAGACATCGACAGCACGGATACCGTTCTGGCCTCGCACGTTGCCAACGTGCAAGCCACCTTCAAGGGCAACGACCAGAAGAACAAGGGTCTGCTGGCGAGGATAATCAGTTGGCTATTCTAGCACGTTCTCTGACGGCATTGGTCCTGGCGTTCGTCTGCGCCGGGTCGTCGGCGTGGGCGCAAGCCACCGGAAAGCCCGTGCTGGTCAAAGACATCGCGCACGTTCAGGGCGTCACCGGCAACCAGCTGGTGGGATACGGCGTCATCGTCGGTTTGCAAGGCACCGGCGACTCGACCTCGGTCATCTTCACCAGCCAGACGATCCAGAACATTTTGCAGTCATTCGGCTTGACCGTCACGCAGCAAGAGGTCCGCACCCGTGACGTCGCCGCGGTTATCGTCACTGCGACGCTGCCGCCGTTCGCCCACTCGGGCGACAACGTCGACGTCGACGTATCGGCGATGGGCGATGCCACGAGTTTGCAGGGCGGCACGCTCGTGCTGACCGAGATGCGCGGCGCGAACAACCTCGTCTATGCGACGGCGCAAGGGCCGATCTCGGTCGGCGGCTTCGTGGCCGGCTTCGGTGGGTCGACCGTCAACAAGAACTTCACCGGCGCGGGCCGCATCCCTAACGGCGCGGTGATCGCGCGCGACATGGTCACGCCGATCGAGAACTCACCGAGCGGGTTCAACTACGTCCTCACGACGCCGGACTATAAGACGGCCGCCAATCTCGCCGCGTTGCTCAATGCGCGCTTCGGCGCGCGCACCGCGACGGCGATGGACGCCGAGACCGTGCGCGTCACCTTACCGGCGGGCTATGCCGGCAACCCGGTGCAGTTCTTAGCCGACGCGTCAGATCTGAGTTTCAACCAGGACGAGCTGGCCAAAGTCGTGATGAACGAACGCACCGGAACGATCGTTTTCGGCGGGGACATTCGCCTTGCGCCGTGCGCGATCGCGTCGGGCGATCTCTCGATCACGATTACCACGACGAATCAAGTGGTACAGCCCAACGCGTTTGGCGGCGGCAACACCGCGGTGCAGCGCAACACGTCGGTTAACGCTGCGGAGAAGGGGCACCAGCTCACCTTCGTTGCGGGGGCGGCCACGCTCTCTTCGGTGGTCCGCGCACTCAACGCGCTGGGCGTTTCACCGCGCGACTTGATCGCGATCGTGCAGGCGTTGCGCACCGCCGGCTCGCTGCAAGCCGATTTGGAGATCATCTAATGGCGCCGATTGATCCCACGAGTAGCAGTGGTAGCACGCCGCTCACGCCCCAGCAAAAGCAGGCGTTAGCGAAGCTGCACGATGCGGCTACGCAGTTCGAGGGCGTCTTCACCGAGATGCTGATGAATGCGATGCAGGAGACGGTGCCGCAGCAGACGCTCTTTGGAAGCGACGACTCGTCGGAGCAGACGTGGCAGAGCATGCTCAACGACGAGCGCTCGCAAGAGATGGCCAAAGACGGCGGGTTCGGCTTGGCGGCGCAGCTGGAAAGCCAGTTCCGCAATCAAGTGCTCGGTGATGCCAGCAAGGAGTCCAAGGTGGACGTTGACCGGAGGATCGATCCGTGAGCGACTCGTGGGAAACCTTTGCAGCCGCGCTGCTCGATGAATCGGTGCTACTAAAACGTACGCACGAAGCGGCCCTCGCGCTGACCAAGGCGCTGGTCAAGAGCGACGCGACCGCTATTCTCGATTGTGAACGCGCGCTCGACTCGGCGCGCCGCGCCTATCATTCGTCGTCGGGCAAGCGCCGCGGCATGCAGATTCGCGGCTTCGGGACGCTGACGCTGCGGCAAGTCTGTCTGTACGCGCCGCGCCAGTTGTGGCCGACGCTCAACCAGCGGCTGGTTGAATTAACGACCACGTCGATCGGCCTTCGCATCACCAACGGCAATAACAAAGCGCTGATTCAAAGCGGAATGCAGCGATTGGTGAAGATTACAACGGCATTGCAAAAAGCGGCCAGCGATACGCCGCGCACCTATAAGCGTCGCGGCTACGTGCCGCCGCCGCAGAACAGCGTTTTGGTAAGCAGCAAGGCATGAGCAGCTTCTTCCCTCAGAGTACGTTCTTTGGACTCGAGCTGACGTCGACGTCGCTGCAGTCGTTCTCCGTGGCGGAAAACGTCACGGCCGACAACATCTCGAACGTCAACACGCCCGGAGCGACGCAGCAGCAGGTTGACTTCACCGAGGCGCCGCCGGTCGTCGGTTCCCCGTTTGAGTCAACGCACGTCCCGGGTACGGCCGGCGACGGCGTCATCGTGGCGCAAATTCAGCGCGTCAATGTCGAAGCGTACGACGAGCTCTTTCGCGGGGCGAGCTCATCGCAGAATTACTACTCTACCGAGCAGCAGATCCTCACCAGCGTGCAGTCGCAGCTCGGCGATCCCGACGCGGGCGTCAGCACGGCATTCACGAATTTTCAAACGGCGCTAACGCAGCTGGTCAATGCCTCGGCGACCGGGAGCACGCAATCGGCGGCCTCGGGCGTGCTGAACTCGGCGCAGTCGCTCGCGCAGGCGCTCGGCAATTCGTCCGCCGCCGTCGGCAACGCCGAGGACCAAACCGTCTCACAGGGCGCGACCATCGTACAGACGGTCAACGGCCTGCTCAATCAAATTGCCGCGCTCAACGGACAGATCCGCTCGTCGACGGCGGTCGGCGACAACCCGAATACGTTCGAGGACCAGCGCGATTACGATATCGACCAGCTCTCGCAGTACATCTCGACGCAGACCTCCGTGCAGCCGGACGGATCGGTGCTGGTGATGGTCAACGGCCAGGCGTTGGTCAACGATACGGTTGCGTACGACCTAGCGGCGCCTGTCGTCGGAACGTCGTCAAACGGCTCGCAAAGCTTCAACGTCTACTTCGCGACCAATCCGCCCCAGTCGCCAAGTTCGCCGAGTATTCCGCTGGGCAGCGGACAGCTCGCGGCGCTGCAAGATCTCTACAACAACAAGTTGAGCAACTACAATACGCAGCTCAACCAATTTGCGTCTTCACTCGCGAACGAAGTCAACCGGATCACCGAGTCTGGCTACGATTCAAACGGCCAGGCGGGAACGGCACTCTTCCAGCCGATCGACGCACAGCTACCGATTTCAGCCGGCAACATCAAGGCCGGCATCAGCAACGCGGCGCAACTGCCGGTCGTGCTAGCCAACACCGCGGCAAACACGAGTACGACCACCGGCATCGTGCCGATGAACTCGGCGAACAACACCGTCGACACCTCGCAATCGCTGATCAATAACGGCGCGCTTGCGAACTCGCCGACCGCGGCGCTCAACGGTACGCTCGAGATCGACGTCGACGGACTTTCCGGTGCAAGCGTGACGTACAATTACACGACTGCTGCTCCGCCTGCGACCGGCGCCGTGCCGGGCACGATCTACGCGGATAACGTCGGCGACTTCGTCTCCAGCTTCAATGCGCTGCAGTCCGGCGTCACGGCGTCGTACGATTCGTCGTCACAGGAGATCGTCTTCGCGCGCGATCCGTCCAACGAGAGTCTCGCGCTACGCGGCCTGCAGCAGAACGCGCCGCAG
Source organism: Vulcanimicrobiota bacterium (assembly GCA_963837195.1). Classification (GTDB taxonomy): domain Bacteria; phylum Vulcanimicrobiota; class Vulcanimicrobiia; order Vulcanimicrobiales; family Vulcanimicrobiaceae; genus Aquilonibacter. The sequence goes on along the minus strand of CAWIMO010000006.1, from coordinate 423,557 downwards.
ACGGCCGCCTTCACGATCTCTGATAGTCTGTACACTCCTGCGACGCCGGGTTGGGTTCCGGGCGATTCGCTGCTCGGTGCGCTCGGTGCGGGCAACATCAACAACGTGCAGCAGAATGCCGGCAACGCGTACGGCGCCGACGACAACGGCATCGCGAATTCGCTGACCGCTTTGTTCCAGAGCAACGTCGGCTTCCCGGCGCTCGAGACAACGGTGACCCCGCCGGCCGCAACACCTACCCAGCTTGTGGCCGGCACACCCGTGACGCTACAGCTGCCCTCAGGCGTCAACAACCTGCAAGTCGGGCAACAGCTGACGATCGATGCGCAAATCGGTGGCGGGTCGCCCCAAGAAAACGTCACGATCTCGGGGATCAGCATCGATCCGACGACCGGTATCGAGTCGGTGACGTTTACGCCGGCAACCACCCATACGCTCGTTCCGCCAGCGACGAGTTTCTCGGTGACGTCGGCGCAGGCGCAGACGCTGCAGCAGTACTACGGCCAACTCGTGACGCAGGTCGGCCTGGATACCCAGACGGCGACAACCGGAACCACCACGCAGACCAACCTTGCGTCTTCCATCGATCAGGAACGGCAAAGCATTGCCGGCATCAACCTCGACGAGCAGACGCAAGATCTCATCAAGTATCAGACCGCCTACCAGGCGGCCGCCAAGACTATCTCGACCCTCAGTCAACTGCTCGACACGATCGTGACGGGCTTGGGCGTGGGATCCTAAGGAGAGGCTACCATCATGATGCGCATCGCGACCTCGACGGTCTACACAAACCAGACGCTTGCCATCGAGAATCTGGAATCGCAGTACGAGCTGCAAGGCGAGCAACTCTCGACCGGTATTTCGCTCAACGAACCGTCGGACGATCCAACGATCATTGCTCAGGACCTCTCGGTGCGCAACGACTCGGCAGTGACGACGCAGATCGGGCAAAATCTCACCGGACTCAACAACCTGCTTTCGACGACCGACAGCACGCTCTCGAGCCTGACAACCGTGCTCCAGAGTGCGCGCAATTTGGCAATCGAAGGCGCGAGCGACACGATCACACCGGCGCAGCGTGCCTCGATCGGACAACAAGTCAATCAGTTGCTCGAACAAGCGATCGGCCTTGCCAATACCGAATACGACGGGAAGTACGTCTTTTCGGGCACGGCCGCGTCCAGCGGTTCAACGCTGGTTACTGCGGTGGGCGATCCGCCGACGTCGGTCACCGCGACGTCGAACATCGTGCAGCAAAACGAACAGCTTCCCAACGGACAGCTCGTGCCCACCAACGTCACCTTGCAACAAGCCTTCAACCTGAATGCGGCCAACGGCTCGCCGAGCGTCTTCGACATGCTCATTCGCTTACGTGACACCCTGGACCAGAGTCAGACGACCGACGAGAGCAGTACCCAAGTCAATCTCAGCTATCATGCCGTCACCGCCGGCACGACGATCGCGCAGCTGGAGTCCGCGAACTCACCGCTCTCGATTCCGCTGGCGTCGGCGGGGGGCGGTAACGTCGCCTTCACCATCGCGTCCTCGCTCTCGCCGACCGGCACGACGATTCTCCTGACAACCGGCGAGTCGATGCAGAACGTGATCGCGGCAATCAACGCGGCATCCACCGCGACCGGGGTGGTTGCCTCGTTCGACTACCAGACGCAGCGCCTTTCGCTCAACGACATCGAGCAGCAGAACTTTCTGGTCAGCAACGTGGCGACGGCTCCGGGGATCGCGACGAGCAACTTTACCAACGCGTTTCTGCTGGGCTCGACCGGCGATGTGGTGAACAATCTCTCGACCCAGCTCGGCGACATCGATAATAGCCTTACGGTAGCGCTCACGGCTGCCGGCCAGGTGGGCGCGACCGTCCAAACGGTGAGCTCGCTCTCCGAGCTCGAATCTTCACGCGGGACCAGCGACACGCAAGTGCAGTCGAGCTTGGAAGATACCGATATTGCTAAGGTAACTGCCGAGTTCAGTCTGAGCCAGACTGCCTTGCAGGCAGCCTACCAGACGACGACCCGGCTCGAGCAGGATGACCTCTTTAATTACATAGGGAACGGAAGCTAAGTGAAGTTGGATAGCGGAGCTACCATGGAACAAGAACAGATCACCGTCGAACTCCCCAAATTCGGGCCGTGCACCTACGAGGCGGGCGAAGTCCTCGAATTCCCATGGGGCCTGCCCGGGTTCCCGGAGCTGCATCACTGGCTCCCGCTCAACCTGGACAGCCATCCGACCTTCGTGTGGCTGCAGAGCCTCGACGACACGTCGGTCGCGCTGCCGGCCGTCGATCCGTGGATGGTCTTCGAAAATTACGACCCCAAGCTCCCAGCCTACGCCTTCACCTCGCTCGAAATCCGCGAGGCAACCGACTTCGCGACGCTCTGCGTCGTCGTGGTAACCCCGAACGCCGAAGAGATGACGATCAACCTCATGGCGCCGCTCATCGTTAACCTACGCACGCATAAGGGCCGTCAGATCATGCTCGACGGCTCGACGTACTCGCCACGTGAGCCGATGCCGCGCAAGATGCCCGCGAGCAGTAAGAGCGCGTAACCCTGCCGAAAGGCCCTCACGATAGCCAAGGAGGGCCCTGGGATGCTGGTTCTGAGCCGTAAGATCAATCAGTCCATTATGATTGGTGACGACGTTCGCATTGTGATCGTCGCCGTCGACCGCGACCAGGTGAAGCTGGGCATCGAGGCTCCGCGGGCGGTCCCGGTCCACCGGTCCGAGGTCTACGAAGAGATCCGGCGGGCCAACCAAGAGGCACTGGGGGCCGCCCCCGCGACGACCGGCAAGCCCGAGCGGGCAACCCTGAAGCCCCGACCCAAGCCCAATCGCTAAACTCTCGCTAAAGTCCTGTAAAATCGGGCCGATATAGGGCGTAGGGGAGAAAGGACACTCTTCCCCATAGGCTAGCGTATCGGTGCCTCTGAGCACCACATCATGGAGGAAAAATGGCTACAGGCCTGAGCATTGCCACTAACTTGCTGTCGAATGCTGTTCAGCTGAACCTCGACAACAATCAGAAGCAATTACAAAACGTCGTTACCCAACTTTCGTCCGGTCTGCGGATCAACACCGCTGCGGATGACCCCTCGGGTAACGCCATCGCAACCAACCTAACCTCGCAGTATCAAGCGTTCAATCAAGCGTCGCAAAACGTGCAGAACGCCAATAATGCTGCGCAGGTCGCGCTCGGCGCATTGACCCAGCAAACGGACATCCTGCAGCGCATCCGCGTTCTCGCGGTCGAAGCGGCGTCCGACGTCAACAGCTCCAGCGACCGCACCAACCTGCAGACCGAAGTCTCGCAGCTTCTGCTCGAAGTCAACCGCATCGCGCAGAACACGAACTTCAACGGTCAAGCGCTCCTCAACGGCAGCCATCAGGGCGACCAGGGTGGAGCGGAAGCATACTACACGATCACCGCGAACGCGGCGCTCCTCTCGAGCGGTGCGCAAGCGATCGGTACGTCGACCGGCTTCCTCGTTGCAAGCGTCGGCATCACGGCCGGCAACTTCTTCACGTCGACCAACACGGGCGACGAGACGATCGAAATCCAGGTCATCGCCAACACCGGGAATCCGACGGCGGCGACTCCGGAACTTCAGATCACGACGTTCAACAGTTCGACCTCGGCCTCGGCCTCGGTGTTCTTGTCGCTAGGCGCGGCCCAGTCGTACACGCTTGCGACGATCAACACCGGCGTGACGCTGCACTTCAGCACGCCGACCCTTGGCGACATCGGTCAAACCGCCTACGTCAAGATCTCGCAGTACGTCCAACCGTCGAACTTTGCAACGGCTCCGGCGTTCAACTTCCAGTCGGGCGCTGATGAAGGCGACGTGATCCAGCTCGGTATCGCAGCGACGAACACCAACACGCTGCGCATTTCGAACGTGAACCTCGCCGTCAGCTCGTCGTCGAATCCGTCACTTGCGGCGGAAGACGCGATCGGTCAGCTCGACATCGCACTGCAGACGCTGAACACGCAGCAAGCAGACCTCGGCGCCGTTGTTGTTCGTCTTGGCATCGACCAGCAGAACGACGACACCGCAGCGGTCAACCTGCAAGCCTCGGAATCGAACATCGCCGATCTCAACGTGGGTCAAGCGACGACCGAATTCACGAAGCTGCAGCTGCTCGTCCAAGTCGGTACCTCCGTCTTGGCGCAGTCGAACGCGAACGCGCAATCGGTTCTCACGCTGTTCCGTTAATTCGATCCAGCGGGCAACCGCACGGTCGTTCCTCGAGGGCCCGCTCAGGCGGGTCCTCGTTGTTTTTCTGCCGATAACTCTACCGATGCCCATCCACGTGCGAGCCAAGCGTCCCAAAAACGAGCCCGTTGCTCTGCCGAGCAGCGCATCCGCGCCCGCGGGGCTGCCTCCGCCGCCTCCCGGCCATCCGCAGAAACCGGCAGGCGTCAGCTTGTGCATGATCGTTCGCGACGAAGAGAAGTTTTTGCCTCAGGCGTTAGCGAGCGTCGAGGATTATGTCGACGAGATCATCATCTGCGACACCGGCTCCAAGGATCGGACGATCGAAATCGCTCGCTCATATGGCGCTACCGTGATCGAACGTGTGTGGCGCAATGATTTCTCGTGGGCGCGTAACGAATCGATCGCCGCGGCTACCAGACGCTGGATTTTCTTTCTGGATGCTGACGAAGAGTTGACCGAAGACTCACGGCCGTTACTCCTTGGACTCAAGAATGTTCCCGCGCACATTACCGCCCTGTACACGAGAATCATCAATCGCACCGATGACTATCGCGGCTCGGGCGACGTATCACATCACGTCATCCGTATCTTCCCCAACGACGACCGCATCCGGTTCTTCGGACCGATTCACGAATATCCGGCGCTGGACGGGACGAGCGTAAGCGTCGAAGCGGTAGCGAGCTCGATCACGCTCATCCATCACGGCTACGTGAACACGGTCGTTGCGGAGCGGAACAAGGGACAGCGCAATCTCGACATTCTTCTCTCCGCGACGCAGAGTGACCCCGAGAACGCGTACCATTGGTATAACCTCGGGACGACCGCCTATCTCAATCGCGACTACGAGCTTGCGCGCACCTCGCTGGAGAAGATGCTCGAGCTCGTGGGTGAAACACCACGCGCTTTTATGCCCAACGGCCTTGCCTTGCTCGGCGATCTCTATTGCGACCACTTCGGCGATCCGGCCAAAGGCGAAGAGATGTCGCGCCAGTCGCTGCGGCGCAGCTCGCACTACGCCAACGCCCACATGATGCTCGGCAAGACGCTGGTCGCACAAAATCGCTTCGACGAAGCGCGCGAAGCTTTCGGCGCGGCAATCGAGGACAAGGCGTTTGCCAAGCAGCAGTTCATCGTCGACGACCAGGTGTACATTTGGAAGGCGCAGTCGGAGATCGGGTCGAGTTACGCCATTCAGGGCGACGACGCCAAGGCGCTCGAATGGTTTGAAAAAGGCCTTGCCAATGCGCCGAACGTCGAGCCGTTGATGCTCAACCGGGCCAAGGCCTACGAACGTTTGAAACGTTTCGGCGAGGCGCACGACGCCTACAAACTTGCACTCGACACGCACGAGAGCAGCCCCGCGATGCTCCACTACGTGAATTTTCTGTTGCGCATGAAGCGCGGGCGTGAAGCGCTCGAACTGGTGGAGAAGTGGTATTCGCGTCTCAAGCCGGTAGAAGCTGCCGAACTGCTCGTGAGCGCTGCCGGCGTCTCGGAACGATACGAATTCGGCAAGGAGGAGCACTTCCTTCGGCTTGCGGTCGAGCTCGATCCTGACTCGGAGAAGGCGATACAGGAACTCGAACGCGTGCTGCGCGCGAAGGGAAGTGACATCGATTTGCTGACGCTCCGCGCAAAGCAGAGCGAACCGAAGACGTTTGGGGAATGGCAGCAGCGAGCTCGCCGCGCTCTCGATGAGCGGCGTGCCGAAGCGGCGCTCGCCGCCGTGGACGCCGCGCTCGCGCTCGATCCAAACAGCTTTGATATGTTGATGACGCGCGCCGGTGCACTCGAACTTCTCGCGTCCACGGCCGGAGTCGAGGCCTCGCTCCTGCGGGCCCGAGAGATCGATCCGGTTCGTTCCAGCGTTGCGCTCTCGCTATATTACCTCCGTAACGAACGGTTTGCCGAGGCAGCAGCGGTCGCCGATCGCGCGTTGAAATAAGGCCCACGTGGATTACTCGATCATCATTCCCGTCTTTAACAAGGCGGAATTGACCCGGAATTGTCTTGCCAAACTGCAGCCCTCGCTCGCCGGAGCCGGTGAGGGCGAAGTGATCGTGATCGACAACGCCTCGACCGATCACACCCCGCAGATGCTCGCGAGTTTTCCGTGGATTCGAATGATCCGCAACGCGACGAACCTCGGCTTTGCAGGTGCGAACAATCAAGGCGCTCGCGAGGCCCGCGGCCGGATACTCGTGTTGCTCAATAATGACACCGAGCCGATCAACCGGTGGCTGGCTCCGATGATGCGCCTGTTCGAAGACCCCGCAGTGGGTGTCGCCGGCGCGAAGTTACTCTTTGCCGATCGCACGATCCAACACGCCGGCGTTCTAGTGCGCTGGTGGCCGTTTAGCGCATCCGGATTGTATCCTTTTCATTATCTCGTGAACGATCCGGGCAACACGCCCGCAGCAAACATGCGCCACGACTACCAGATAGTGACAGGCGCGTGCATGGCCACGCCGCGCGAGCTCTACCTCGAACTCGGCGGTCTCGACGAAGGCTTCTGGAACGGCTACGAAGATGTCGACTACTGCCTGAAGGTGCGCGAGCGCGGTTTGCGTGTCATCTACGAGCCCGATGCGACGCTCTTCCACTACGAATCGAAATCGGGTTCCCAGCGTTTTCGGCGCACCCAAGCAAACCTGCAGCGGCTCGCCGATCGCTGGCGCACGCGCGTAGAGTACGATGCGCCGCGCGTGTGGGTAGATTCGGGCAAGATCGAGGGATTGCGGCGCAGTGGGAAGGGCGGTCTAAGCCTGCATGTGCGACCGATCGAGCAACCGGTCGACATCCTCGTGCACGGCGTCACCGAAGCCTTCGACCGGGTGGATTTCGAGCGCCGGCTTCGCGCGGTTCGCACGCCCATCGGCCAGGTGCTGTGGGTTACCGAGCGCGACGCGGTCGAGCGGGCCCGCGAATTGACCGAATTACGCGGTGAACGGTTTGTAGCGCTGATTCGTGCCGACACCCGACTCGAGCCGGGATGGCTCGACGAACTGTTGGCACGCGTTACGACACCGATCAGCGCTGCTGCGGCTACCTTTGTAGAGGACATCGATCGCAGTCCGCACCAACCGATCGTTGCCAGCGACGCGCGCTGCGTGCTGTTGCGGATGCGCCAACTCCCGCAGGGGCTCGTGCTCCGCGACTGCGGGACCCTCGATGCCTCGGTGGCCGATCTGCTGCTGCGAGCCCTGCAACTCGAGCGCGGCACGATTGCCCTACGCCCGCTGGCGACCCTGGGTCCGACGGCGCATCCCGAAGTCTTTGATCGCGATCCCGCCGCGATCGAGCGCGTCCTTCGAAGCCGCCCGCCGTTTGAGCGTGGACTCATTTCGATCGTCACGCTGAGTTGGAATGCGCCCGAGTTCACGATCAAAGCGCTGCAATCGATTCGCGAGCACACGGCCGATCCGTACGAAGTCATCGTGGTCGACAACGGTTCCGGGCCGGAGACGCTCAAGGCGCTCGCGACGATCGACGATCCCCACGTGCGCGTCATCTACAACCCAACCAATCGCGGCTTTTCGGGCGGGAATAACGACGGCATCGCCCACGCCAGCGGCGACTATGTGATCGTCCTCAATAACGACGTCATCGTGACGCCCGGCTGGGCCGACGGTCTCGTCGACGCCTTCCGGCGCTTGCCGGGACTGGGCATTTCAGCACCGCGCAGCAACAAGATCACCGGCGATCAACAACTTGCAAGCGTTCAATATCGTGACGAGCCGGAGATGCACGCGTTCGCGTTGCAGCGCCGCCGTGAGTTCGCAGAGAAGGGCTATATCACCGATCGCGCCATCGGATTTTGCTGGTGCATCAGCCGGGAAGTGCTCGACCAAGTCGGCGCACTGGACGAACGCTATGCGATCGGCAACTTCGAGGACGACGACTACTGCATGCGCGTGCGCGCCGCCGGATACTGGATCTACGTGTGCGATGACGTTTTCATCCATCATTTCGGCAGTCGTTCGTTTGCCGCAAACAACGTCGACTATGGCGCGACCATGAACCAGAATTGGGAGCGCTTTGCGAAAAAGTGGGGGATGAGCGGCCCGTTGCCGGCGCAGGGATACCGCGGGGGCCACGTGCATGCGCGGGGATTCGTGCGTTCGGAGCACTTTGTACCGTTCCCAAATAAACGTGAGCCCGATGCCGCCGTCGCGGCCGCGGCCGAACCGGTCGGATTTGCGACGGCGAAGGCGGTCTTCGGTATCGCCGTTCGCAGTGAGGCCGATTGGAGCGCGGCCGCGCAATTCGTGCGCCGCTTTGCGACCGCGTTCACGTCCGAAGACAAGGTGTTGCTCGCGATCGGTGCCTTCGGCGAGCCGCGCGCGCATGTCGTTGGCGGGCGGGTGGAGCGGATTTTAGAAAAGGCCGAGGTCGATCCGAAGGTGTGTGCCGACATCGACGTCGCGGACTACGACGACGAGGAAGAATGGGCGATCTACACCGGTGATGCGCGCTGGATCGATGTCGCCGCCTTGACCGACCGTAGTCCGAGCGCCCTCCGACGCATCGTGAGAGAAGTCATCGCATGAGACAGCATGCGTTACTTTCGCGGTTCGCGCCGTTCGTCGAGCAAGGGCGCTTTGCGCGGGTCGTCGGCGCGCCGTATTTGGTTGCTGCACGTTTGCAGCCGTCGTTCTATCCGTGGGGCGAAGGCTGGATGGATCTCGTGTTCTCGCGCGACGGTGAGATCGCACTCGTCCCCTTCGTGCAGATCGATCCGCCGATGGTCTACGTGCGCGAGGCAAGCCCGTTTATTTGGCCCGAGTGGCTCCCGCTCGAGCCGCCGGCCGTCGCTGGTTTGGAGGCACGGCTCGAGCCTTGGCTGCTTGCGCATACGTTGCTCGGTGCGCTCGACGAGGAAGTCGTGGGATTCTTCACCGACGATACCAAGGCGCGCGACCTATTTCAGGCCGCGCGTGCGTCGCGGTTTTTGTGCGCGACGCGCGCCGACGACGTCTTGACCGATGGTGCGCCCTACGTGTACGCTCAGCGGTTTGCGGTAGGAAAGCGGGTCGGCATCTCGTCGCCCGACGGCGCGTTCGGCGCGTCGCTGCTCGCGCGCGTCGCGAACACCGTGCACGCAGACCTCGGTGACGAGCAGCGCAACCGCCTTGCACAGATCTGGTACGGCATCGGCCTCTACGGCGAGATTCCACGCGCGACGTTCGACGTAGAAATCTCGCCTGCGGCATCGAGCGGGTCGACTGCGTCGATCGCGCTCGATCGGCCGGTGGAAGAGGCGACCGAAGTGTCACTCGCCCGGCCCGTCTTTCCGCTGCTGGCGTGCTCGTTCGACGTGGCCGACGCGGAACCGGTCCGGCAGTTTTACGTGTGTGCCCGCGAGCCGATTTTGCGCGCGAACCGTTTGACGCGGGCGCCGGTAATCGGCGGCTCGGAAGGGCGGATCGCGATCGTGATTCGCGACGACGGGTTGGTTGCGCCCGAGGCCGACGTCGATCAGGCCCGCGCCCTCGCCGATGCGCTTTGCAGCCAAGGCTTTGATGCGCGCTTAACCGTCGCGTCGGCCGCGCGCGCGCAGGACTGCGATCTGATCCATCTATTCGGCCATCGGCACGTCGCGCAGTTTGACTACATTCTTGCCGAAGCCCGGCGCACTGACATTCCGGTTGTAGCAACACCGCTGCTCGACGACTTTGCCAACGAAGCGCTGTGGGGCACGGCGGCAGTCCGAACGATGCTCGCCGGCATACGGGATGAAGCAACCCAGCGGTCGATCGAGCAAGGGATAGCGTCGCGTCTGGTCCGCACCGACACGAACTCTGAGCGCGGAAAACCAGCCTTCGATGAAGCGCTGCTCCAAAAACTCTTGGCACAATGCCGCGCGGCGGTGTTCGCAACTCGTGCCGAAGAAGCACAGGCACGCACCCGGTATGGCTTCTCCGGTTCGTCGCGGGTCGTGCCGTGCGTTCCGGCATCTCCGGTGAGTCCCGAGCCGATCGGTGCATGGTGCGGAGCCGATGAATACGTCCTCGTTCACGCGGCGGTCGAGCCGCGCTCGAATCAATGGATCGCGGCGCGCGCCGCGGCAGCCATCGGTGCGCCCTGCGTTCTGCTCGGCACCGTCGAGGACGCAGAGTACTATCAGAGCGTCCTCGAAGCGGCAGGCAATGGATTGATATGGCTGCCGGAAGCGGCGCTCACGCGAGGCCAGGTCGAAGCCCTCTATGCCGGCGCCCGGATCTATGCCGATCTCTCCTGGGCAGGTCATGGCGCGGCGCGCGTGGTGCGGGCCGCGGCGCACGGCACGGTTCCGGCGATCTCAGCGGCGCTTTCGCTCGGAGAGCTTTGGCCGGAGCTCACCGGCGGCGCCGACCCCGCCTCGCTCGAGAGCGCCATCGCTGTGCTGCGCCAAGCCTGGATGCGTGCGCCGGCCATCGGCTATCAAATCGCTGAGCAGACTGCGCAATTGAGCGATCCACTCCGGTCGTTGCAGGCCGTCTTGGGCGCCTACGCGGAAGCTGCGGGGGTCAAGACGGGGTGAGCCTTACCTTAAGGCACCCCACTCCCTAATGTTGGTCACCCGCTGGGTCGATTATCATAGAAGCGGGAGAAGGATTGCAAAACATGGACGTTCCAGCCGTCGCCCCGGCCACGACCGGTCAGAGCGAAGGAGTCGCGCCAACCCAGGAGGTTGCTGCTGCGCCACAGGCGCCGGCGCCCTCTTCGGCTTCGTCATCCGGTGCTCCCCAACCCAAAGTCAACGAATCGACGATCGCCGCCGCCGTGGCAAAGATCTATAACGTTTCATCGGGCTCGTCGACCCAATCGCAGCCCCTCGATATTTCGTACAAATATGTCCCCGAGCTGCAGTTGGTTGTGACCGTCTTCACCAATCCGCAGACGGGTGAAGAGGTCGCGCAATTTCCGCCGCAAGAGCTGATTGGTTTGGCCGAGTTCTTCGACCAAATCGACGGCGTCACACTCGATCGGAAGGTCTAACCACCCGTGTCATCCGACAGCACCGTCTACGGCACCACTGCCCCGATTTCGTTTCCCGGTATCGTCTCCGGTATCGACTACAACGAAATTATCGACAAGCTGACGCAGTTGAGTCTTGCGCCGACGACACTGCTCAACTCGCAGATTGCGACGCTAAACAACGCAAACACCGAGTTGATCAAGATCAGCAATTTGCTCCAATCCGTGCAAAATGCGCTGGGCAATCTGTCGAATCCCGACCTTTTCGGAACGTATCAGGCGGCTTCGGCCGATACCACGGCCTTGACGGCCACGGGAATTCCGGGCGTGACGGCGACTCCCGGCCTCTACACGATCGATAGCGTCAAGGCAGCGACGAACACCTCGATTCTTTCGAGCACGAGCGCCGGCCACTCGATCACCGACACGATAACGACCGGAACCTATGCCGGCGACGCCTCGAACACCGTGCCGCTCGCCTATTCGTACGCGCGCGTTGTACCGACGAACGGGACCAGCGGCGAGGGATCAGTGACCGTCGACGGTGTGCAGATTTCGTACAACGTCGATTCCCAGTCGCTTAACCAGATTCTGAACAACATCACCTCGCAAGTCGACTCGAAGGCTGATGCCGGCTTCCTCGCGACGCTCGTCAACGGCGTTGTCGAGTTCGAATCGAACGACGGCCAGCAGATTTCGCTTGGCAGCAGCCAAGACCAGGGTAATTTGCTCGATGTGCTGCAGCTCAGCAATGCGCAATTGATCAACAGCACCAGCGGCGGCTTCATTGAGGGTACCGGCAACGTCGGTGGCCTCAATCCTGACGCCGACTTCAACTCGGGCGACAGCGCCGGCTTCGTGACGCCCGTGACGGCTGGAACCTTTACGATCAACGGTGTGAAGATCAGCGTCTCGGCCGATCAGAACCTGAGCGACATCCTCAACGAAATCAACAGTAGTACGGCCGGCGTGAACGCGGTGTTCAACTCCGTGACCGGACGGATCGAGCTGACGAACGAGAATTCGGGTCCGCAGAGCATTGTGCTTGGCGCGTCCGGCGACACGAGCAACTTCTTGACGGCGGCGGGGTTGACCGCAGCGAGCGGCGCAACGACGACCGTCGGCCAGCAGTCCGCGATCACGGTGCAGAACCCCGACGGCAGCGAAACCACCTATTACAACGACTCCAACAATATCAGTAACGCAATTCCGGGATTGTCGCTCTCGATTGGCGGCAACACGACGACGCCGTTCACGCTCAACGTCACGCAGAACACGACGTTATTGGTCTCAACGCTGCAAGCCTTCGTTTCTACCTATAACGCGGCGGTCAACGAGATCAACAGCGCAACCGCGCCGCCCATCGTCCTTGCCATTCAGCCGGGGACGAACTCGACCGCGCAGTCGATTCCGGGCGGCGTTCTGTGGGGCAATTCTGACCTGCAGTCAGTTGTTTCCGAATTCGAGAACATTCTCGGCGGCTTTCTTGGCACGGACAAAACGTATAACTCGCTGGCGCAGGCGGGCTTGTTGCTTAGTAGTTCGTTCTCGACGGTGCAGGCGACGAGCATCGAGGATGAGGACTCGAATTCAACGCCGGTGCAAAATCAGACGGTTGATGGAGCGGACGGAACGCTCGGGACGCTCAACGTGTCGGCATTCTTGCAGGCATACGCGAGCAGCCCAAACGCGGTTCAGAACCTGATCGTGGGGGCCAGCAGCCTTACCCAGGAACTCGGTACGTATCTTACAACCGTGACCGGAAGTCCGACCCTGCTCAATGCAGGACCGGTCGGCACCGTGCCGAGCATTGCGCTCATTCAGAACTTCGAAAACGGCAATACGGACACGATCTCGAACTTGCAGCAACAGGTTTCGCAGATCACGGATGAAGCTAATCAGCAAGCGACCGCGTTGCGCGACGGGTTCGTGGCCAGTGAGACGGCGATTGCGGGCCTTCAGGCCGAACAGCAAGAGTTGGCTTCGGTCTTCGGCTTCTCGACGACGAGCAGCTCGTCAAGCTCGAGTTCATAGCAGCAGCATGAAGAAGAACAACGAGCAGACCTATCTCGAGACCTCGATTCTGACCGCGGCGCCGGAGGATTTGATCGTCAAGATCTTCGACGTGCTGATCATCGCTGCGCAGCAAGCGCACGACAAGCTGATGAGCGAGCGCGACGACATCGAGGGGATCCACAAAGCGCTGCTGCGGGCCCAACGAGCTTGCACCGTGTTGATGAGTTCGCTCAACATGGAAATCGGCGGGGAGCTCTCGGAGAATCTTCTGCGCGTGTACGGCTTCTGGCACAAAGAGCTCGTAATGGCCAACATGCGCAAGGATCCGACGCGCGTCGAGCGGGTGCTAGGGTATGCTCGTGATTACCGCGAGACCTGGAATACTGCGGTCTCGCAGTTCAAGGCGCAGAAGCGAGCCCAGAGAGATTTCTCGGGGGGCGACGGCGTAACGTCGACGTTTGCCGCCGTTGGCTAGTGCTGTGCTCGACGAGGTTCGCACCGGTGTTGCGATGCTTGAAGCGCAGTGCAAAGTCCTCGGACCGTTGATCGATCGACACGACTGGCGCGGCTTCGAGCGGCTGCTTTCTGAGATGGGTCGTGCTCGTCACCTGGTGATGAACGCATGGGAGGCTGCGCAGCCCGAGCGTACGGCGGAATTCGATCAGGAGATTGCCGCCCGCGTGCGGCGAGTGCTCGAGTATCGCGAGTATCAGCTCAAACGGCTTGAAAGCTATAATGCCGACACCGGGGGCCGCCTGAAATTGATTTCACGCTGGAAAGCGTACGCGCGTTCGGTCGCCGGCAGGCGCCGCAATCATTCTCCGCTGCTCAACGACATTCGCTGACGGCTACGGCACGACCACGTACTCGACGTTCGCGTGAATGTGCGATTCCGTCGCGTTTGCGCGCGCCGGCTGCGACGCAACCAGCGCTAAGCGCCCGTCGACCAGGGCGGCCATACGCTCGTGGCGCGTAACTTCGGGCGGTTCCCAGTTTCGCGGAGCCACCGTTTTGGACGTGCGGTCGTAGTGACCGCAGCGCACGCCGGCATGGAGCAGCACCCGGTACCCGGCTCGGCGGAGCCGTGCGCAAAAAAGGTAGTCTTCGTCGCACACGCGGACTCGGCCGGCGCCACGCTCGACGAATACATGCGCCGGAAAGTACGGGGGCTCGAGGTCGCGCAAAGCGCTCACCCGTATCGCCACACAGCCGAAGCCGACGCCGTCGACGGCAACCGGCGCGAGATCGAATGCGGGGATAACGGCGCTGCGCGTGTCGTCTTCGTCCCAGCGGTCCACGACCATCGGCCGAAAGCTGTCGCGCGAATAGTACAGCGCGCCTGCAACTGCGGTGCGTGGGTCTGCCTCGAGCAGCGCGCATAGGTCGACCCAGACGTTAGGCGCGAGCACCATGTCGTCGTCGCACATCAAAAGCACGTCGGAATTGAGCTCGAGCGCGCGCTCGACGATCAGATCGCGCTGTGCCGGAACGAAGTTCCCCGTAATCATGACGCGTTCGATCACGCTGGCAGAGGACGGCAAGGCCATTCGTGTGATGCTCTCCAGAAACGGCTGCGCCGGCGCGCCGGCGCTCGGGATGCCGAGAAGCAGCTTCAATTCGTGAAGGCGAGCGCGCAGGCGGCGAGCAACGTCCGCGCGGCCGCATCGAGCGCGGGGTCGGTTTGGAAGAGCACGCCGGTCGTACGATCGATCCTCAGCCGGACGAAGAGCTTTTGCAGGACCGTCATCGAGTGCTGAGCGTAGGCGCGCAGCGCATTGTCGATGGCCGCAGCACGTGCATCGTCGCGAAGGAGCACGCGCTGGGCCGCAAGCGCGAGCGTGAGTTGCCGCGCCTTGACGAAATCCCAGCGCTCGCGTTCCTCGGCGATTTTTCGCACGACGACGAGTGCGGGTTCGTGCAACTCGTTGGCGAGCGTAACCCGGTCATTGCTCGGCGCGGCCGATTCACGAACCGGCCGCGGCGCGATCGCGTCGATGTTGGCGATGAGGGCGCCCGCGTATTCGCCGATCGGCTCTCTTTTGCCAAGCTTCTCGTGCAGCGAAACGCGGTGAAGAATTTGCGATTGCGCAGCCAAGTGCGCGCGCAGGCCGAGATTGTCGTTGCCTTCGGTATCCGACGCGCACGCGAGCGCACTGGCGAAGATGCAGTGTTGCAAGATCGTTGGATCCTTTGACCCATTGAAGGTGCGCTCGAAAAAGGCCAGCGTCGCGCGATCGAGCGTGCCGTAGAGTACGACCGCCTCGCGGGGCGTGCTTCGAGGCAACCCTTCGGGTCGCACCTCAGCATGACCGGTGACTTTCTCGTCATCCTGAGGTGCTTCAGCGCTCTGCGCTGGAGCCTCGAAGGACGGTTCGGGTTCGCGCACGGCCGCCGAGGAGAGCGCTGCGTCGGCCGCTTCAAACACGATCGCTTCTTCGGTGTCGAGTTCGTAAATCGGCAGTTCGTCGGCTGGAATTTCGACCGGGATCAAGGGCTGCGCCTCGAACGTCGCGCGATCGGCGGCGGCAAGCTCGCCGGCGAAGGCACTCACGCTGCCCTTGCGTTCGACGACTACCGGACCACCGCCGATCACCGCCGCGTCGCGCGCGCGGACTTGAGGGATCACCAGGAGCGACTTTGTGCCCATGCGCACGCCGACTTTCCAGAGCAGCGTGGTGCGAGCGCCCGCCGCCACGGTTCCAAGCTTCAGGCCGGCCCCGAAGAGCTCGTCGGCGGCGTCATCGCTGAATGGGCGGCCGTTCACCACGAGCGACCCCAACCGGTACGTCACGCCGCCTGGAAGCGGGATGGACGCGACGACATCGGCAGCGGCCGCTGCGCCGTCATTCGCCAGGCTCAGGGCATAGGTGATCACCGTGCCGGGGATGACGTTGCCCGGCGGCGTGGCGGTCAGCGTTAGCGCTAGCAGCGCGCTCTGCCGCGTTGGAGTAGCTTCCTCGAGCTCAATTCCCGGCGTCGAATCGACCGCATAGCGGCTCTCCCACGCGGCGCGCTCGGGGGCGACGAGGCCCAACGACGTCCGCTGCAGCTCCAGCAGCCGCATGTCCGCGCTGGACTCAAAATCGGGTTCGCGGTTCATGTCGAGGAGCGGCGGGCGAAGAGCCGCCCGAAGAGGCCGCGCGGGGCCGGAGCGGGCTGCGTCTCAGGCTCGGTCGTTCCGATTTCAACACGCGGGGCTGCGGGCGGACGGACGGCGATGCCGCGAACCAGCATCGCGGAACGTACATGGTCCTCGTTCACCAGCGTGCTGGCTCGGTCGCACGCCTCTTGCATCGCGGCGTGCGCGAGCATGGTGAGCCGGCGCGGCAGACCCTCGGCGGCATCGACCATCAATGCGCGCGCGTCCGGCGTAAAGAACTGCCGCTCCGAAGGTAAGCCGGCCTTGGCCAGCCGGAAATCGAGCACCGCCGACGCCATGCCGGGATCGAGCCGCTCCAAACGAATCCAGCCGTCGACCCGATCCTCGAGATTCCCCTTGGCCGCAATACGTTGGGCCAGCTCGCTTTGCCCGAAGAGCAAGATGTTGAGCAACTTGCGCTGCGGCACGTGATAGTTGAGCAGCAAGCGCAGCGCCTCGAGATTTTCGTCGCTCAAATTTTGCGCTTCGTCGATCGTCAGCACGAGGTTGCGCTTTTCGAGAATCGCAGTCTCGAAGAAGAAGTTCTTTAGCGCGTTTTTCAGCGCTGCGCTCGAACGCGGCGGAAGCGCGAGTCCAAAGACGCGGCCGATCGCGATGAGGAACTCCACCTCGGTCGCAAACGCGGGATCGAGAATTTTAGCAAGCACGACGCGATCGTCGGCGAGGAGCTCCTGCTCGAGCGCGCCGGAGAGGCTGGTTTTGCCGGTACCGGGATCGCCGAGAATAACCGTCAGCCCGCGTGACGCATCCACTGACGCGTACAGACGCTCCTTGGCCTTACGCAACGCGCCGAACTCGCAATAGAAATACGGGTCGGCGGTATCCAAGAACGGGTCGCGTTCGAGGCCGAAGAATTCGAAGTACCGTGACATAGCGCCACGCATAGGTTAGACCCGCGCCCGCAAAGTCATTGTGTTCCGGTTTAATCTAACGAGGACCTTACGCAGTCGAGGTCGAGATTGGGATGGATGCCCGCCCTCGACTATCTCGACGAGCTCGAAGCCCGCACAATCTTCATCCTGCGCGAAGCCTTCTCGTGCGTCTCGCCACTTGCGATGCTGTGGTCGATCGGCAAAGACTCGACCGCGCTGCTGTGGATGGTCCGTAAGGCCTTCCTCGGCGAGGTGCCCTTCCCGGTGGTGCTCCTCGATACCGGGATGGAGTTCGAGGAGGTCTACGCGTTTCGCGACCGCCTGGTCGAGCAGTGGGATCTGCCGGTGGCGAATGAGCTTTGCCCGCCCGAGAGCAGCGTCGATCAAACGCTTCCGCCGGCGGCGCGGCACGCGGCACGTAAGAGCGCGGGTCTACGCGCGTTGATCGCGCGCGAAGGATATCGCGGTATCATTTTGGGGATTCGCCGCGACGAGCAAGCGATTCGCGCCAAAGAACGCATCTTCAGTCCGCGCAATGCCGACGGGTCGTGGGATCCGCGATCGCAGCCGCCGGAACTCTGGGACTACTACGCGTACGACGTCCCCGACGGCGCGCACGTGCGCATCCATCCGCTGCTGCACTGGACGGAGCTCGACATCTGGCGCTACACGCTGCGCGAGAAGATTCCATATGTGCCGCTCTACCTTGCGAAGAATGGCCAACGTTTTCGTTCGCTGGGCGAAAGCAACATCACGTTTCCGATCGCGAGCAACGCCGACACGCTAGAGAAGATCGTCGCCGAACTGGAAGTCACACGCGAGCCCGAGCGTGCCGGGCGTGCCATGGACAACGAGAGCGAAGACGCGTTCGAACGCCTTCGCACCACGGGGTACATGTAGCGTTGAAAAACGTTCGCATCGTGATGGTTGGCGACGTCGACGCCGGCAAATCCACCATCCTCGGCCGGCTGCTCGTCGATTTGGGTCTCGTAACCCCGGCCAAACTCGAGGAACTCGAGACTTCGAGCAGCAAGCGCGGCGTCGCGATCGAGTACTCGTTTTTGCTCGACGCGTTTCAGATTGAGCGCGATCAGGCGATCACGCTCGACCTTACTCGCATTTGGGTGCGCACGCCGGACGCCGAATTCGTGTTCGTCGATGCGCCGGGACATCGTGAGCTCATTCGTAACCTGCTCAGCGGTGCATCCGAAGTCGACGCCGCGGTAATGGTCGTCGCAGCCGACGAGGGCATCACGCTGCAGACGCGCCGCCAGGCGCTCTTTCTGCGCTGGTTCGGTTTTGCAAACGTGCTGGTGGCGATCAACAAGCTCGATCTCGCCGGCGATCCGCAAGCTGCCTATACGGCGCGCGCTGCCGAAGTCACAGCGTTTCTCGAGCAACTTGGCTTGCAGCCGCGGGCGATCGTTCCGGTCGCGGCGCGCAGCGGCGACGGCATTGTGAAACCCGGACCGTTGACGGCGTGGTGGAACGGACCGACCTTGCTCGACGCACTGGGAACGCTCGAGCGCGCGGACGTTCGCCAAGATGGCCCGTTGCGCTTTGTGGTGCAAGACGTGTATCGTCGCGACGGCAAACGCCTCATCGCCGGACGAGTGGAATCCGGCACGCTCGAACGCGGTGAGTTTCTGACCTTTTGGCCGCTGCAAACGGGTGCGCGCGTCCTCGCCGTGCATCAGTGGCCGCACGACGTCGAGCGCGCCGCGGCGGGCTCGTCGGTGGCGCTCGAACTCGATGCGCGCGTCTTCGTCGACCGGGGCGCCGTCGGCAGCCGGGCAACGGATGCACCCGAACTGGGGCACGCGGCACAAACGACGGTCGTGTGGCTGGGCGCCGATCCGGTTCGCGCCGGCGAAGCGCTGCGAATGCGCCTCGGCACGCGCGAAATTCCGGTGACGCTGCAGAAGATCGAAGAGACGATCGATCCCGATACGCTCGAGCCGCACGAAGCGCAAGAACTGCGCAGCGGTGACGTCGGCGTCGTGTCGCTCGTCTCGCGCGAGCTGATCGCCGCAGATACGAATCTTCCCGAATCGAGCGTCGGTCGCTTCGTACTCTTGCGCGCGGGGTCGATTGTAGCCGGCGGTCAGATCGACGCCGTCGTTGGTCACACGCGCGGCGAAGGTGCAACCAATGTCGTCGCAATGACCTCGTCGGTCGAACGGCAGGAGCGCACCGTACGCAACGGTCATGCCGGCGGCGTGTTTTGGCTCACCGGGCTGCCGAGTGCGGGCAAATCCACGGTCGCGATGGCGGTGCAGCGGATGCTCTTCGAGCGCGGCCGGCAAGTCT
Source organism: Vulcanimicrobiota bacterium (assembly GCA_963837195.1). GTDB lineage: Bacteria > Vulcanimicrobiota > Vulcanimicrobiia > Vulcanimicrobiales > Vulcanimicrobiaceae > Aquilonibacter. Next base: position 404,001 of record CAWIMO010000006.1, on the reverse strand, counting down.
ACGTGCTCGACGGCGATACGTTGCGCACGTCGCTCAACGTCGACCTCGGCTTTACCGACGAGGATCGTTCCGAGAACGTCCGTCGCACGGCGGCAGTGGCCGGCGTCTTCGCCGACGCGGGCATGATCGTGATCTGCGCGTTGATTTCGCCGTTTGCCGCCGACCGTGAACTCGCGCGCTCGGCCTATCCCAATGCGTTTTACGAAATCTACGTGTCGTGCGACTTGGTCACGGCGGAAGGGCGCGACGTCAAAGGGCACTACGGGCGTGCGCGTCGCGGTGAGCTTGCCCACTTCACCGGGGTGTCGTCGCCCTACGAAGTGCCCGAACAACCCGAACTGGTGGTGGATACGGCGACCCATCGCATCGAAGAGTCGGCGGCGCTGCTGTTGGAGTACATCGAGTCGCACGTAAGGTCGCGATGATTCAAATAATCGCGATCGGGTTTATCGTGGGCTTGTGCATCTCGTATTCGGGTGTTGGGGCGGGTTCGCTCACCACACCGCTGATCGTCCTTTTCCTCGGCTACGACGCAAGCACAGCGATCGGTTCGGATTTACTTTTTAGCCTCGGCACGAAGATCGTCGCCTTTCTGACCCACATTCGCGCACAAACCGTCAACTACGGCGCGCTGCTGTTTCTCTCGGTCGGCGGCGTGCCGGGCGCAATTCTGGGCGTGCTGATCACCGGCTGGCTGCACGCACATCTGCCGCTCGGTACGGTCAATCACGTGCTCAAGATCGCGCTGGGAGTCGCGCTGTTGGTCGCTGCTGCGGCAGTCGCGTTTACCAGGTCGGTGCCGGCCGACAAGCAGCCGCCGGCCCAACCGCTTCCCCATGTGCCGCTCGCGCTCACCGGCTTCGTGGTCGGAACGCTGGTCAGCATCACCTCGATCGGCAGCGGATCGCTAACGCTACCGCTCTTGCTGCTAGTCCTTTCGCAGGCGCAGCTGCGCACGCTGGTGGGAACCGACGTGGCCTTTGCCGTCGTGCTGCTCGTGCCGGCGATTATAGGCCATTTCAAACTCGGCGATGTGAACGTTCGCCTGGCCCTACTGCTGCTGGCCGGGTCGGTCCCAGGGGTGTTGGTCGGGACGCCGCTGGCCAAGCGCTTGCCCGAGCGAGCCTTCCGTGTTGGACTCGCGACCATCCTCCTGATCGTTGGGATTCGCCTGTTCTTGTAGGCCCGCCGGACCGATACCAATAAGCGTGAATCAGTTGGAGACTCCGGGCAAACGCCGCTTAATATTCGTCCTCGGGATGCATCGGTCGGGCACGTCGCTGACGACCAACCTCCTGACCGAGCTCGGCGTTGCGCTCAGCGAGGACCTGATGCCGGCAACGCACGAGAACGCGCGCGGCTATTTCGAATCGCAGACGATCTCGTTCTTGCAGGACCGCATCTTGGCGGCTTTCGGGATTGCCTGGGACACCCCGACGTCGATGCGTGCGCTGCCGCCGGAGTGGTGGAAGTCCCCGTCGATCGCGCCGCTGCGCGGGCAAATCGTGGCCTTTGTAAACGCTGAACTCGATAAGCATCCACTGTGGGCGTTCAAAGATCCGCGCACGATGCGTATGTTGGCGATGTGGGGCGAGATTGTACCCGAGCTCAATGCCGAGCCGGTGTATCTCCTGGTGACGCGCCATCCCAATGAGGTCGCGGGCTCGCTCCACGCACGCGCAAAACTCGACCCCACCATCGCGGAGCTGCTTTGGCTCGAGCACAACGTCGATACGTTGCTCGCGTGTCGCGACCGGATCGCGGCGATCGTCGACTATCAGGAGTGGATCGATCGTCCGCTCGAACAAGCACGTTATCTGATCGATCGGGTTGCGCTTCCGTATGCAGGCAGCGACGAAGACCTAACGGCGATGCTCGCGCGGGTGGTCGCACCGGAGCTGCGCCATCACGCGCCGTCGAACGCGTTTCGGCTGCCCTTCACCGGGCCGCTTTATGATGCGTTGCTCAAGCGCGATCTTGCGGCGGCACTGAGTCTTTCCGAACTCTTTAACATCGCGCGCACGCTGACGAGTGCGGTTGCGGTGCCGATGTATCGCAAGCTCTCCGAGCTCTCGAATATCGCGAATCAGAAGACTGCGCGTATCGTGCAGCTAGAACGGCAGGTTAGCGAGCTCACGCAAGCGCCGCCGGCCGCTAGCATCGCTGAGCCGAAGCTTTAGAGCTTTTGCGCGGCGATCCCGAAGCTTGTCGCGATCATGAAGTTTTCGGGCAGCGAACGCGCCTCGAAGGCAGCCCGGAATTTCCGGGCGGTTTCAAACGTGGCTTGCAGCGTCGAGCAATCGAAGTGGCGTGCCGACTGAGGCTCGATCTTGCGATCGTTATACGCCGTGACGACGCGACAATTCAGGGGTTCGAGAATGCCGATCATCTGGGGAACACAGACGTAGTAGAACGTTTCGAGCGTACCATACGGGCGGCCGAAGCCGTCGAGCCACGTCTTGCACATCGCTCGTGGAAGAAACGGCGGCCACGGTATTTCGTAGTGGGCTTCGAATGGCGCGCGATAGTCGGGAGCAAAGAGCACGACGAAGCCGCCGGGTTTGGCGATGCGGAGCATCTCGCTGATCGTGCCCGCTGGGTCAGGAACGTGCTCGATAAATTGGTGGCCTACGACCAGGTCGAAGCTGTTAGGAGGAAGTTGCGTTGCGGTGGCATCTCCGAGGAGAAGCCTATCGCCCATCGACGCGTCGAGTCCAAAAGCTTGCATGCGCCGCTTACCAATTTCCAGTCGCGGCACGTCATTATCAATGCCCCAGGCATCGTGGCCACGCTGCAGCGATTGGATCACCAGGGAAGCAACACCGCAGCCTACCTCGATAATCGATCGCGGCGTGGCAAAGTATCCCGGTGTCTTGATGACCGACTCGATCAGCTGGAAAAGGCCCAGCTGCCAATTGGGGTCGAGAACTTTGGCGATCTCACGCTCGACAATGTCATCGCCAAACCCGGTCTCTTGCTGATTCTTCTTGATCAGCGCAAGCGTGAGGTCACGCAGATCATCGGGGTATTGGCCGGTCTCCACGCGGTTCGGCTTCGCACGCGGGGGACCACGGACCTGCGTTTGAAAGTACGGCTTAGGTGAAGCTCGAGATTCGGATTCCCATCAGCCCTGAGCCGCATTTTTTCCGGCAGGTCGAATATATTACGCGCGCGTGCGCGGCGCTCGGTGGCCATCTTGCGGCCGCACGAATCCTCGTCTCTGTGGGCGCCGACTGCGAGCCGCGGGATCTGTGCGAAGAGCTTCCGTGGAGCCGCGGCCGCGTCGAATGGCGCTGGGTCGACCGCGAGCTTTTTCGTCGGGAGTCATTTCACGCAACGGGTAAGGACCGCTTCAAACATTCGACCGATGCCGATTATGTGCTCTTGCTCGACGCCGATACTCTGATCGTGCGCGGTTTTGAGGATCTCCTCGTTGGCTTAGAAATCAGTCCGTGCGTCGCCGGCGTGATGGCGCACGTACCGCCGTTCAACGGGATGAACGTCAAGTGGCGAGATGTCTTCGCTGCGCTGGGCCAGCCATTTCCGCCGGGGCGCTTCGAACACACCGGCTGGGGAACGATGTACGGACCGCCGGCCGATCGTTTCGGTCCGATCTACTATAATTTCGGCGTCGTGTTCGTACCGGGTCCGGCCCTGGCGGATCTCGGCGCAGCGTACGTCCGCCAATTTGGGCGCGCCGCACCGATTCATCCGTATTTCGTCGGACAGCTCGCGTTCACACTTGCGATTCACGAGCTCGGGCTTCCGCACGTCGCGCTTCCGTTGCGCTACAACTTTCCGAATTACGCTTGGGCTGACCAGCGGCAAGCGCAAGATCTTGCGGATGTGCGTATCATCCACTATATGTCTGAAGAGACGATCGGTACGCGGCGTGACACGTGGGGGAACGAAGCGAATTTCAAGGCATTTCTTGCGCGAGGGGACCTCAGCGGAGCAAATGAGACGCTGCGTCGCGCCGTCATCGCGCTGGCCGGAATGCCCGTCTCCGCGCGAACCTAATTATTCCTTGATGATATATGCGCTGGCCATGAACGCGAAATCGAACGCACGGATCTTCGCGTCGGGAAGCAGCTCGCGGACTGCGCGCGTTTCGCCCGGCGCGGCCTCGTGGTTATAGTTGTCGAGAACCAGAACTCCACCCGGAGTGAGGCGTGGCCAAAAATGCTCGATGCAGTGCTTGGTGGTCGGGTAGATGCCGCAGTCGAGGAAGACGAGCTTGAACTGCAGATGCGGGTGCGCTTCGAAGAAAGTGGTTAGATCCTTTGAAAGATCGAGCTGCGTGATCCGAACGATGTCGTCAAGACCTTGCACGCTGACGAGCTCGCGAACTCGCTCGACCGGCTCGAAATATGCGCCTTCCTCGACATGCGTCTCGTCGATCGCTGAACCTTCGAACCAGTCGAATCCGAAGACCAGGGTGTTCGAAGCCGGCTCGAAGAGGCGAGCAAGCTTCGCGAAAAACAGCGTACCCGACCCAATGTAGACGCCGGCTTCGGCGATATGCCCCATGACCGGCAGCGCAAGCTTATATGCTTCATACAGGGCGAGGAACCGCCCAAGGTTCAACTCGCCCGCAAAGGCGGGGGCGTGGTGAATGAGGTCCGCGGGGTTGTAGCCCATCTCGAGAATGCGATTGATGGCTGCCCAATAGGGCTCCCTACGCGTGTCGAATTTCTTGGTCTCGAGGTCGCCCTGGAGGTACGGCTTCTTCGGTGCTTGCGGCATGCGTTGGGATTGGGCCAAGGTTGCTCGCGCGTCCTGCCGATATAGTAAAGCGACGTGAATGATACAGCGCACGACAGCGCGTGGCGGTTCGATGCAGACAGCGTCGCCGCGCTGCTGGTGACCGCAACGGGAATGTATGTCCTGCAGCGTCGCGACGACCGTCTCGGTGTGGATTTTCCGGGCTATGTCGGACTTTTCGGCGGCGCGATCGAGGCCGGCGAACCGCCCGGGGATGCCCTCATGCGAGAGCTTCAAGAAGAGCTGGACTTCGCGCCGGTGCGGATGGCGCCGTTTGCGACGCTGATATTCGACGAGCGGCCCTCCGGCGGATGGTACTGCCGTCGCCGTTACTTCGAAGTACCGGTTTCCCCGAGCGATATCGACACGATGACCGTGAGCGAAGGACAAGGTATGGACGTTCTCGACTGCAAGCATATAGCGCAACTTCCGGCGGTTATCCCGTACGATCTATGCGCGATTCTGATGCACGAGAGAGGTGTGACTCGATGAAACCGGTCGTCGTGTTCGGCGTCGGCCAAGTCGCCGAGGTGATCCAGTACTATATCGACCACGAAAGCGACCGTCGCGTCGCAGCCTTCACGGTAGACGCGAGCTATGTCACGGAATCGCAACACCTTGGATTGCCGGTTGTGCCGTTCGAAGAGGTTGCCGCCGCCTTTCCTCCGGCCGATTACGACATGTTCGTTGCGGTGAGTTTTCGCGGCGTCAACAAAGGCCGCGAAGAGAAAGCCGGTGAGGCAAACGCCAAAGGGTACTCGCTGATCGGGCACATCAGTCCGCGTGCCGTGGTTTGGTCGGGCTTCGAGCTTCACCCGAATACGTTCATTATGGAAAACAACGTCATCCAGCCTTACGTGCGAGTGGGCCGCAACGTCATCATGTGGTCTGGGAATCACGTCGGTCACCACTCGACGATCGAAGACCATTGTTTCATCGCTTCTCAGGCGGTTATTTCGGGCGCAGTCGTCATTGGTGAGGGCTCGTTCGTCGGCGTGAACGCGACGATCCGTGACAACGTCAAGATCGGAAAGCGAAACGTGATTGGCGCGGGCGCACTCATCCTTAAGGACACGGACGACGAAGCGGTGTACGTCGGACCGGCGGGAACGCTAATAACAAAAAAGAGTAGTGAGCTCCGGAATATCTGATGAGTTGGGTGCGCAAAGGACGAATCTTTGCACCGGAAGAGCACCGAGAATGGGCCGGGTCACATGCGCAGGTTCCCGCCGTGCTGGTGCTGCCCGACCGGTTCCGCGTGTATTATGCGGATCGTACGCCGTCCAACAAGAGCTTTATGACCTACCTCGACGTGCATCGCGACGACCCGCTGCGTGTGATCGATTATCATCGCGCACCGCTCATGCCGTACGGCGCCGCCGGGACCTTCGACGACGACGGCATGATGCCGGGATTCGTCATGCGCGTCGATAGGCGCGTTCTGCTGTATTATAACGGCTGGAACCAGGGTGTCTCGGTCCCGTATCGCAACTCGATTGGTCTGGCCGTAAGCACGGACGGTGGATACACGTTCGTGCGTATGTTCGAAGGTCCGATCATGGATCGGACAGCGCGTGAGCCGTACACCGCGGTCACGCCGACCATTCTTCGAGAGGGCGATCTTTGGCGCATGTGGTACGTGTCAGGCCTTCGCTGGGTGAAGATCGATGAGACGCTGGAGCTCGTGTACGTGATCAAGTATGCGTCGTCGACCGACGGCATCGTTTGGGATCGCCCGAATCATGTCTGCATCCCGCAGCGCCACGACCTCGAAGCCTACGCCCATCCGACGGTCGTATATCGGAACGGCCGGTATCACATGTGGTTCAGCTTCCGCGATTCTCGGGATTTTCGCGATGGCGCCGGGGCGTACCGGATCGGGTATGCCGTCTCGGACGACGGGCTGACCTGGATGCGCGACGACGCTCGCGGTGGCCTCGACGTTAGCGACGAGGGATTCGACTCCAAGATGACGGCGTATCCTTACGTCATCGAGATGGACGGCAAGCTGCATCTTTTTTACAACGGGAACGGCTTTGGGCAAGGCGGCATCGGTTATGCCGTCTGGGAGGAGTAGATGGCGACCGAGAAACCGTGCTTCAACAGTGAAGCACCCGAGCTTACGACGGCTTACGGAGAATCATTTTCGCATCGCCGGCGGCTAGCCGAGCTCTTCCGGGAATCGCCGCTGCCCGCGGACGACTTGCTCTTCAACCTCGGCCTCTATACGCGCAGCTCCCTGCTGGTGAAATTTCTCGTCATGAACGATCTGTACACGAGGATCGTTAACATTCCCGGCGCGCTGATCGAGTTCGGCGTCTGGTGGGGACAGAATCTCGTCCTGTTGGAAAATCTCCGGGCGATCCACGAACCGTTCAACAAGCAGCGAATTATCGTCGGCTTCGATACGTTCGACGGCTATCCGGCTCCGGCGAATGCCGACGGCGTCATTCCGGACTTCTACCGGACCGCGGCGGGATACAAGGACCAACTGGCTGAGCTCTTGAGCGTGCACGAGGGAAGCAACGCCTTCGGCCACATTCGTGGCAACCATCGGCTGATCGAGGGCAACGTGGTCGAGACGGCGCCGCGATATTTTGCCGAGTATCCGGAAACGTTGGTAGCACTCGCCTACTTCGACATGGGCCCGTACGAACCGACGATTGCGGCGCTGAACGCGATCAAGCCGAACCTCGTCCCGGGCAGTGTCATTCTCTTCGACGAGCTTACCTGGTCGGGAGCGCCGGGTGAGGCGGTCGCGTTCAAGGAAACCTTTCATGACGTCGACTATGCCATAGAGAAGTGCCGGCTCTATCCTTCGAAAACGATCGTGACGATCAAATAACTCCGGAAAGGCCTTTATCCCATGTTCACTGTCGACCACCTTACCGAGTACAAGGCTAACGGCTACACCGTGGTACGCGACCTCCTGCCGGTCGACCGCTTGGAATCGATCAACGCAGAGATCGCTGCGCTCTTCGATGCGCAGCTCCGCTATCTGCAGTTGCCGGTAACGCCGGGCGGAAGCCGCGAAGCCTTACGTGATAACGCCAAACGTCTCTTGGATGGAGATGTCAGCCGCTACATTGCGACGGCGCGGATGACACAGGAACTTCCGTCCGTTGCTCAGGTGCTCATCAGCGAACCGCTCGTGAGCCTGGGGCGACAGTTCGGGATCACCTTTCCGATTGCATCGACCAAGCCAATTGTTCATATCATGGCCGACGCGCTCAGGATTCCCGGCGGATACCACTTGTCGCCGCCGCATCAAGATTGGCGCAGCATGCAGGGAAGCCTTGACAGCATCGTGTTGTGGATGCCGACGGTTTCGGTTAAAGCAAACTCGCATGTGCTCAAGGTCGTGCCCGGCTCGCACAAGTTGGGTCTCCTTGACACGGTCGAACACATCATGACGCCGACCGTAGCCGATCCGCGCATCACCGACGCAGGCTTCGTTCCCGTTCCAGCCGAGCCGGGCGACGTGATCGTGTTTTCCAGCTTCATGGTGCACCGGACCGGCGACGAGGGCGATGGACTGGTGCGCATCGCGCTGAGCACGCGGTTCAATAACGCCGAGGAACCAACGTTCGTGGAGCGCGGTTTTCCGACCACGTACAAGTATAGCTATCGTCTGGACTTGATTACGCCGGATTTCCCGCGCCTCGATCAGGTAGACGCGATTTTCTCAGACGACTAGCACGGTCTCACGCCGAATCTCGGCAGCGACAGTCTCCGGCGATTCGTGCAGGAGCCGCGAAAGGATGCTCTCCATGCTGCCCGCGTACGGAGTGAGAAAACGCAGCTCGATTCCCGCGCGATTGAAGTCCTCGTGGTCGTAAAGGTCCCGGCCGCCCGAAGGGTTGACGTAGCGTGTCCCGCCGACGGCCTCGACGATCGCGAGCACGCGTTCTTGCGCGCGCAGCGACCGGTCGATCGGCAGCGTGCTCGACCTGACCGTAGGCTTCGAGAGTGCGAGCGTCCCGGTCACATCCCTGACCAAAGCGCAAAGGTATCCGGCAACATCATCGCTGCCTACGTCGAGTAGCCGCGCGAGCAATGGATGACCGGCAACGCGCGCGCGCTCGAGCTCGGGAAACGCGCGCAACTGCGATGCCAGACGTGTCGCTGCCTCGGGTGCCCAGCGTAGCGCATCGATATGGACCTCGCGGTCGGCCTTCGCAATCGGGAGCGTTAGCCAATCGAGCTCCCCGTCTGCCAGCGCAAAGCGGTTGCGATGTACCCAGCCACGCCGAGGGAACTGCACGCAGTCGAACATAACGACGATATCCGCGGCGGCGAAGAGCCGAAAGTATCCGGCGTACGGAAAGAAGTATGGCTGGATGACCGCGACCGTGGTCACGAAAGACTAGCTTTGAGTCCTTCGATGACGCGTTGCAATCGCGTATCGTCGAGATCGTGCGAGAACGGCAGGCCGAAGACGGTCGAAGCCAGCTGCTCGGTTACCGGCAACGGATCGCGCGGGAAGTCACGGTACGCCTTTTGCACGTGAACGCCGCTTTGCCACCAGCGCCGTGTTTCGATACCGCGCCCGCCCAGGCGCTCGATCACGGCCTCCGACGGTGTCGCCGCTTTCACATTGCAGTAACACGAAACCCAGCCGTTGCCGTAACCGGGCACGAGTTGGATCCCCGGCACGCGGCTGAGCGCTTGACGATAGCGTTGCGTCAGTTGCGCAACACGCGCGCGCCGGGTCGCCCACGTCTCGAACATGGCAAGACCGACGGCGGCGTTGTACTCGCTCAGTTTGCCGTTGTAGCCGAGGATTTGTCCGGCCGGCGATCCCCACACGCCGAAATTGCAGACTTGATTGAAGCGCTGTACAAGTCCGACGTCGGTCGAAAGCAACAAGCCGCCTTCGCCGACGCCGAAGACTTTGGTTGCATGCAAGCTGATCATGATCGGGGATCGACCCGCTCGCGCTATCGGCACGCTCGCCACGGTATCGAACGAAGCCGCGCCGTCGATAATGACGGGGATCCCGGTAGCTTCGGAAAATGCGTCCCACGACGCGACGTCGACGGGCGATCCGAAGGCCGACACGACCATTACCGCGCCGACGTCTTTGAGATCGTTGCGTTTGCGAATTTGCTCCGGATCGAGCATCCACGTCGCGGGGTTCACGTCGACGAAGTGCGGCTGCAGATTTGCGGCCCAGACCGCAGCAGCCGAGCCGACAAACGTCCACGAGGGAAGGAGACACTTCGTGCCCGGACGTGCGCCCGCGGCAACGAGTGCGGCGCTCAGCGCAACAGTCCCGTTGGCGACGATGGCGACTTGGTCGTTTGCGACGTTGAAGTGCGAGGCAAACCGGTCGCGCAGCTCGAGCAGCAGCGGTCCATAATTGGAGTACCAACGGGCCTCGTCGATCCGTCGAAGGTACGGAAGAAGTTCGTCGGCCGATGGAAGCTGCGGCCGCATCACCGGAATGGTTTCGGCCGGTGCCCGCTCGGGTGCGTTATCGCGAGGATGTGGCTGCGCGTTCATTTTCCCGTTCGGTTGCAATCAACTGTGCTGCGCGAAAGAGCGACTCGAACTGTCCGGCGTCCGTCCACCACCCGTCGAGCACGTCGTAGTAGAGATCGCCTTCTTTGATATAGGCGTTGTTCACGTCGGTGATCTCGAGCTCGCCGCGCGCCGAAGGCTTGAGCCGTTTGCAAAAATCGAACACGCGACGATCGTACATATAAATGCCGGTTACCGCGTAGCGGCTCGCCGGCTTCTGCGGCTTTTCCTCGATGCGTACGATGCGGCTGCCGTCGAGCTGCGGACAACCGAAGCGTTCCGGATCATCGACTTCCTTCAAGAGAATGCGCGCGCCGGAATCCTGGGCTTCGAACTTCCGGACGTAGGGTGAGATGTCGTCCTGAATGATGTTGTCGCCGAGGATGACGGCGATGCGCTGACCTTCGGCGAAGTGTTCGCAAAGTTTGAGCGCATCGGCGATGCCGCCTTCGCCCTCCTGATAGGTGTAATAGATATCTTTCAAGCCAAAGTCGCTTCCGTTCCCGAGGAGTCGCAGAAAATCGCCGGCGGAATTACCGCCGGTAACGATCATGATGTCTTTGATGCCGGCCTTGCACAGCGTCTCGATCGGGTAATAGATCATCGGCCGATCGTAGATCGGCAAGAGATGCTTGTTCGTGACCTTGGTCAACGGCCGCAACCGCGACCCAAGTCCGCCCGCGAGTATGACGCCTTTCATCGATGCGCGTACTGCCTCTTGTAATAATCTAAGAATTCGCCGGATTTGAGCGGCCGCCACCAGCCCTCATTCGCTTGATACCAGGCGATCGTCGCGTGCAAGCCCGTGTCGAACGGCATGCGCGGCGACCATCCGAGGCGCTGCGCCTTAGCCGAGCTGACCGCGTAGCGGCGGTCGTGGCCTTCACGATCGGCGACGTGGCGCACGTGCGACGTCATCGTGCGTCCGCAGCCGGAAACCAGTCGTTCGGTGATGCTGAGATTCGTGTGCGGATTGCTGCCGGCCAAATTATAAATGTTTCCGACCTCGCCTTGTTCGAGGACGTGGATGATGCCCCGGACATGGTCCTCAACGTAGAGCCAGTCGCGCACCTGCAAACCGTCGCCGTAGACCGGGACCGGCTGATCGTCGATGAGGTTGGTAATGAAGAGCGGAATCAGCTTTTCGGGATACTGGTAGGGTCCGTAGGTGTTGCTGCCGCGCGTGATCAGCACCGGCGCGCCAAACGTCGTGTAATAGGCGATGACTTGCAGATCGCCGCCGGCTTTGGATGCCGAATATGGGCTGCGGGGCCGAACGGGATCGGACTCCGCCGATTCACCCTTGGCCACGTCGCCGTAGACTTCGTCGGTCGAGACTTGCAGGTACCGCGAGATGTTGCGTTCGCGCACAGCTTCCAGTAAGATGTGCGTTCCGAGAATATCGGTGCGCAAGAATTGTTCAGGATCAAGGATCGAGCGATCGACGTGCGTTTCGGCGGCGAAGTTCACGATCGCGTCGACGCCGTTGCCAATCGCATCGCGCACCGCGGAAGGTTCGCAGATGTCGCCGTGGACGAAACGATAGCGCGCGTCGCCTTCGATGTCGCGCAGGTTCGCCGGATTGCCCGCGTAGGTCATCGCGTCGAGGTTGATAATCTCGAGACTTGGATGTTCGTGCAGCGCAAGGCGGACGAAGTTCGATCCGATGAACCCCAGACCCCCGGTTACCAGCCATCGCACGGGCTTAGTCATACCTTCTGAATGAGCATGTACATGCTACCTTGATCTTCGATGTCGGCGTTTCCCGCGAGATGCTTGAACTCGGTGTCGAGGACACGATACCCCTCGGACTTGACCATGTTGGTGAAGGACTGACGGCTATAGCGACAGCCGAAGGTCAGCCCGGGAGCCGGCGACGCGAAGTAGTCCGGGTCGTTATTTGCAGCGGTGACGACGCTCTGCACGATCAAGTAGCGGCGCGCAAGATCGTAGGATTTGCGCAATACTTCGACCGGGTTGTCGATGTGATACAGGCCGCCGAGATTGGCAACCACGTCGTACGCGTCGCGTTCGGTAATCGTCTGCACGTCGCGTCGCTCGCATTGTACGCCCGAGAGATTCAGACGATTAGCGATCTTCAGCATACGATCGCTCCAGCCGTCGCGGTTGTTGTCAATCCCGACGGCAGGGTTCGCGCCGAGCCAATTGGCTAGCATCGTGTAGTAGCCTTCGCCGCAGAACAGCTCGCAAAACGATGGCGTATCCGAATACTGTTCGCGCGTCTTGCCGATCGCAAGCGAGAGGTACCCCAGGACGAGCGCTTCTTCGCAGAGCTGATTGATCCTAAATTGCTCGAGTTGCTTGTTCTGTACGCCGAAGAGGCGGTAGGAGTGGTAGAGCGGGCCGAGATCGTCAAGGACGTGAGGATCCATCGAAAAGATTTTCGGCGTGGGCGGCGTCCCGGTTGAGGACGCCGCCCGGTGCGGCTTTAGATCTGCTGGATCATCTTCCAAATGGCCTCGACCTGCGGGCCTTTGTTGGATGCGTAGGCGGTGCCGGTATAATCCCACCAATCCCAGCAGCCAAGCGTGTTTCCCGACGAGGCTACGGCCTGCGGATAGAGCACGATGATGCTGTTGGTGTCGGCCCACTCATTGAGGCCCGATTCGCTGACAAAGGCCGTGCCGACGTAGGATTCGCCCTGTTCGCAGCCGTGCAAGGCGACGACGAGTTTGCACGCCGATCCGCTCGCGCAGTTGGCCGGCACGTAGATGTAGCCGACGGAATCCATGCCCGCAACGGCATACGGTGCCTGATTGAACTCGATGAGCGATCCGGAGAGCGCGCCGTTGTTGCGCGCGTTGAGCGTGCCGAAGAAGTCGGTGAGCAACTGGTCCTCGGCGTCGAAACCGCAGTTGATCAAGTACTGCGAATTGAGCGCGCCGCAGGCGTTCGAGGTGTCGGGGGTGACCCAGCCGTGCTCGGCCGCCGTGGTGTAGTTCGTCGTGGTGCCCACGCCGAAATAGCTGAGCATCGATTGCGAGTCCTTGACGACTTCTTGGGCGACGACCGTGTCGTCCTCACCCGAGAAAATCCAGGCCTTCGAGCCGCTCAAGTCCGCTACGGGATCGAGATAGCCGTCGCCGGCCGCGTTCTTGGTGTCGGTCTCGAGCGTGCTCAGCGGCGGCGGTTCGCCCTCCGACCAATACTCGGTACCGGAGCACGAATAGAGGGCGTAGTCCGCGGAGTACGTAGGCCCGTAGACCAGCCCCCAATGCGCGTCGGACGTGCCGAGCGCGCAGAAGAACGGCGACCCTGCGAAGGTGGCTTCGCCTTTAATATTGGCGGAATACGAGAAGTGGAGCTGGGTGGCCATGTCGGCGCCGGACGAGACGCCCGCGACGACGATGTCGCTGAGATTGACGTTATAGTGGCCCAGGCTCGGCAGGCTGGAGGCTGCCGCATCACGGTGAGCGACCGACTGGTTCGACGTCGAAGGGAGCGCCGAAGAACCGGACCCGGTACCGGAGCAGGCAGTGAGCGTAGCGGCCAGGCCGAGCGCGGCCGCAAGTGCGATGCGTTTCATGCGACCATGGTCGCATCACCGCTTCGCTCGCCGGTAGACCCGAATGGGTGCCTTCTGGTATACTCGCAGGCGCTGCCCCATCACTGGGTGGTCAGTTTACTACGCCCGCCACGGACGGCAGGCGCCAATGGCCTCACGACACGACCGCACCGCCATGATGGCACGCGGCCGCAGGCCAGCTAAAGGAGAATCCTTGTGTCAGTAGTTACCATGCGCGAACTCCTCGAGGCCGGCGTCCACTTCGGGCATCAGACCCGTCGCTGGAACCCCAAGATGAAGCCATTCATCTTCCAGGAGCGCAACGGCATTTACATCATCGATCTCGCGCTCACCGTGCAGAAGCTGCGCGAGACGTACGAGGCCGTCAAACAGATGGCCCGTGAAAAGAAAGTCATCCTGTTCGTCGGCACCAAGAAGCAAGCGCAAGACGTCGTGCGCGAAGAGGCCGAGCGCGCGGGAACGTACTTCATCAATCAGCGCTGGCTCGGCGGCACCTTGACCAACTTCTCGACCATCCAGAAGCGCATCGCGCGTCTGCGCGAGCTCGAGGGGATGAAGATGCAAGGCGACTTCGATCGCCTGCCCAAGAAAGAAGTTGCGCAGCTCCAAGACGAGATGGCCAAGCTCGAGCGATTCCTGGGCGGCATCAAAGACATGCATCGTCTACCGGACGCGGTCTTCATTGTCGATCCGAAGAAAGAGCGCATCGCCGTGCTCGAAGCGCGCAAGCTCAAGATCCCGATCATTGCCGTTATCGATACCAACTGCGATCCCGACGAGATCGACTATCCGATCCCGGGCAACGACGACGCGATTCGCGCGGTCAAGCTGATGGTCAGCAAGATTGCCGACGCGATCATCGAGGGCAAGACCGAGAGCGAGAGCGCCTACGATGCCGAGAGCGCGTACGCGCAACCGTACGCCGCCCCCGAGAGCTTCGAGGACGAGGCTCCGACGACCATGGCCGAAGCCGAAGCAGCGCTGTAAGGAGAACCGGTGTCCACCTCAATGTCGTATCAACCGAAGGCCGACGAGATCAAGGCGCTGCGCGAAGAGACCAGCGCGCCGATGATGGATTGCCGCAAGGCGCTCATCGAAGCCGGCGGCGATTTCACCAAGGCGAAGGCGCTCTTGCTCGAGCGCGGTGCGGCCCAGGCCGAGAAGAAGGCCGAACGTTCGGCGAACGAAGGGCTGGTGACCAGCTACATTCATTCCGGCGGCAAGATCGGCGTGCTCGTTGAGGTCAACAGCGAAACCGATTTCGTCGCGCGCAATCCCAAGTTCTTAGAACTCAGCCGCGATATTGCGATGCACATTGCGGCGATGTCGCCGCAGTACCTCGACCGCGCGAGCGTGCCCGAGGATGTGATCGCGAAGGTTCGTGAGGAATTTCGCGCGGCAGTGCCGGCCGGCAAGTCGGCCGAAGTGGCCGAGAAGATCGTCGAAGGCAAACTGAACAAGTGGTACGAGGAGCACGTGCTGCTCGATCAGCCGTTCGTCAAAGACGACTCCCTCTCGGTCAACGATCTGATCAACGCGGCGGTCGGTTCGCTGGGAGAAAAAATCAAGGTTCGCCGCTTCACGAAGTACGCTCTCGGAGAAAACTGACGCTCTTGGACGCTGGCAATAGTCGACCCAAGTACAACCGCGTTCTTCTCAAGATCTCCGGCGAAGCATTCGCCGGAACCGATACCGGCGTCGACGTCAACACGACGCGCGCTATGGCCGATGAAATCGCCGACGTGAGTCGTGCCGGTGTTTCGGTTGCCGTCGTGGTCGGCGGCGGCAACATCTGGCGCGGCAAAGTGCACGAGGAAGCCGGCATGGATCGCGCCACCGCCGACTATATGGGCATGCTCGCAACGGTCATCAACGCGCTTGCGCTGCAAGACGCGCTGGAACGCATGGGCGTGCCCTCGCGCGTGCAGACGGCGATCGCCATGCACCAAATCGCCGAGCCCTATATCCGCCGCCGCGCGATGCGACATCTGGAGAAGGGCCGGGTGGTGATTTTCGCGGCCGGCACCGGCAACCCGTACTTTACGACCGATACGACCGCGGCGCTGCGGGCCGTCGAGATCGGCGCGGACGCGATTCTCAAGGCCACCAAGGTCGACGGCATCTATAGCGCCGATCCGAAGAAAGATCCGACCGCGACGCGCTTCGACCGCCTCGACTACATGGAGGTGCTCCAGCGCGGGCTGGAGGTGATGGACTCGACCGCGATGGCGCTGTGCATGGACAACAAACTTCCGATCATCGTGTTCGACATGAGCGTGCCGGGGAATATTCGGCGCGTGATCTTCGGCGATCCGATCGGCACGATCGTCGAGCGCGAATCGAACCTGAGCGTGGGAGCAAGTCATTAATATGGCCGACTCGTTCAAAGATACCGAAGCGAAGATGAGCAAATGCGTGGAGGCGACACGTGCTGAATTCGCGTCGATTCGTACCGGACGCGCAACGCCGGCGTTGCTCGACCGTTTGCACGTGGAGGCCTACGGCTCTGCGGTCCCGCTCAAGCAAGTCGCGAGCGTCAGCACACCGGATGCGCGCACCCTCGTCATTCAGGCCTTCGACAAGAACGTCGTCGGTGACATTCGCAAGGCAATCGAAAAGAGCGACCTCGGCATCTCGCCCAATATCGACGGATCGACGATCCGGCTGACGGTGCCCCCTTTGAACGAAGAGCGCCGCAAAGACCTGGTCAAGGTCGTGAAAAAGAAAGCCGAAGACGGCAAGATCGCGGTGCGCAACGTGCGCCATAAAGCCCACGACGACCTCAAAGAGCAGCTCAAGAAGCACGAGATCACCGAAGACGACAACAAGCGGATGCAGGATCAGCTGCAAAAGCTGACCGATCGCTTCGTCAAAGAGATCGACTCGCTCGTCGCGAGTAAAGAAAAAGACATCATGGAAGTCTAGCGGCTTCCATGCCAGATACGAGCGCCGATTTCACCCTGATGCCCGAAGTCCAAGCGCGCGCCGCTCTCGCGGGGCGCCGCTTGCGCTTGTCGGTACTGGCCCCCATTGGTCCGGCGCTCGGCGTGGGGACGCTGCGCGTGTTGCGCACGATCGAACGGGACGATTACATCGACCTCGTCTGTGGTTACGAATCGTATGATCGCCCCGATTGACGCGGCCGTGCCGCGCCACGTCGCGATCATCATGGACGGGAATCGCCGCTGGGCGCGCGAGCACGGTTTGCCGGCGCTCGAAGGGCACCGGCGCGGGATCATCGCCTTACGGCGCGTCACGCGAGCTGCCAGCGATCTCGGCATTGCGATTGTCACCGTGTACGGCTTTTCGACCGAGAACTGGCGGCGCGATACACAAGAGATCGCCTTTCTCTTCGATCTGTGCGTGTATTTCGCGAAGAGCGAACTGGCCGAGCTGAAGCGCAATAACGTGCGCGTGCGCATAATCGGTGATTGGAAGGCGCTGCCGGAACGCTCGCGTGAAGCGCTCGAAAGCTTACAAGTCGGCACGGCATCGAATACCGGGTTGATCTTGAATCTCGCGGTAAACTACAGTTCGCGCAGCGAGCTCGAACGCGCGGTGCGCGCGATTGCCTCCGACGTACGCAGCGGAGTGCTGTCGCCCGAACGCATCGACGATGCGTTGATTTCGTCGTACTTGTATACCGCGGGCGTACCCGATCCCGATCTGCTGATCCGGCCCGGCGGCGAACAACGCCTTTCGAATTTCTTGCTCTATCAAGCGGCGTACAGCGAGCTGGTGATGAGCGAGGTCTATTGGCCGGATTTCTCGGGTGAACATCTCAGCGCGGCGGTACGCGAGTTTGCCCGGCGCCAACGGCGCTTCGGAGAATAGGCGACGTGCGGCGGATCGTCGTCGGCGTCATCCTTGCCGTCGTTGGATTGAGCCTGGTCGCCAATCGTTGGGCCTTCGACGTGCTCGTGCTCGTGCTCGGCGTCTTGATGTTGTGGGAGCTCAACGCGCTGTGCGAGATCAAGGGTCAGCCGCTCGAATATCCCGTCGCAATCGGCGGCGTCGTCAGCTACATCATGCTCGCGTGGTTCGATCTCTTGCACAAGTGGGAAGGCGTGTTGCTAGCTGCCATCACGATTGCAAGCTTTTGGATCGGGATGTATGGCGACCAGAAGGGCTATTTCGCGCGCACCGCCTACACGCTGCTCGCCGTGCTCTACATCGGTAAGTCGCTAACATATTTCATTTTCATTCGCGAGGTTGCGCAGACGGGCATCTGGTGGACGTACGACGTGGTCGTGCTCATCGCACTCACCGATATCTTCGCGATGATCATCGGCTCGTTGTTCGGCCGTCATCAACTCACCAAGATCTCGCCGAGCAAAACGGTCGAAGGCGCAGTCGGGGCGTTGATCGTGGTCTCAGCGGTCGGCGCTGCGGCGGCCGCGTGGGTTCCGCAGCTCGAGCTGCAATGGTGGCAAGGTCTCGTGCTCGGGTTTGCAACGTCGATTGCGGCGCAAGCCGGCGATTTGGCTGAATCGGCGCTCAAGCGGGACGCGGGCGTCAAAGACACCGGGCAGATCATTCAAGGACACGGCGGCGTGCTCGATCGCTTCGATTCCTATCTCTTCGGCGGCATGGCGTATTTCGGTACGTTGCACGTGATTGGCGTGCTCACGGTGCCACCGCAATGAGCACGCGCAAACGCGTCGCGATCCTCGGATCGACCGGCTCGATCGGTACCCAAGCGCTCGACGTGATCGGCACGCATCCCGAGCGCTTCGAGGTCGTCGGTCTGGCCGCGGGCCGCAACGTAGCGCTCTTGCGCGAGCAAGCCCAACGTTTCGCCTGTCCGATCGCAACCAGCGCTGCCGACGGGCCCGAGGGCCTGCGCCGGGTCGCGGTGGAAACGCGCGCCGACGTCGTGCTGGCCGCGACCGATGGTGCCGTCGCGTTCGACGCCGTCCTGGCGGCGCTCGAACGCGGGGTCGACGTCGCGGTTGCCAACAAAGAGTTGATCGTGGCCGCCGGCGAGGTCATGCTGGCTGCGGCGCAGCGCAGCGGCAGCCGGCTGTTGCCGGTCGATTCGGAGCACAGCGCGCTCTTCCAATGTTTGATCGGCGAAGACCCCGCGCGCGTCGCGGCACTGGTGCTGACCGCCTCCGGCGGCCCGTTTCGCACCACGAGCGCGGACGAGATGGCGCAGGCGACGCTGGAATCGGCCCTCGCGCATCCCACCTGGCGCATGGGCACCAAGAACACGATCGATTCGGCCACCTTGATGAACAAAGGGCTCGAGGTGATCGAAGCCAGTCGCCTCTTCGGTCAGCCCGGCGAGCGGGTGCTCATCGCGGTCCATCCGCAGTCGATCGCGCATGGCTTCGTCGTCTTTAGCGACGGCAGCGTCAAAGGCCAGCTCTGCGCCCCGGACATGCGCATTCCGATCGGCTACGCCCTAAGCTTCCCCGAGCGGCTCCCCACGTGTGATCCCGGGCGTAGCGAAGCGGAGTCGAGGGAGGGCATTCTCACCATACTTGGCGGCAAACCTCAGACCGATTCGCTGCGTTATGACTTCGAACGGCCGGATTTCGAGCGATTTCCGTGCCTGCGGCTGGCCTACCAGGCGCTTGCCGAGGGAGGCACGGCCCCGGCGGTCCTTTCAGCCGCCAACGAAGTCGCCGTGCATTCGTTTGTCGAAGGTAAGGTACGGTTCGGTGAAATCGCGCGAATCATCGAAATCACGCTCGAACGGGTGGCACACCGGGATGCAACCCTCGCGAACATTCGGGAAGCAGATTCGGACGCGCGTATCGCGGCCGCGGAGTACGTAGAGGACATCAGGTGTTGTTAGCAGTTATCAGCCTCGACTCGATCGGAAAGATCGTCACGTTCATCGTGATGCTTTCGATACTGATCGTGCTCCACGAGCTGGGCCACTTTATCGTCGCGCGGCGCAACGGCGTACACGTCAACGAGTTCTCGGTCGGCATGGGGCCGCTGATCGCGAGTTGGAAGAGCCCGCGCACGGGCACGCAGTATTCGCTGCGCGCGCTGCCGATTGGCGGCTACTGCGCGATGGAAGGCGAAGACAACAAGACCTCCGAGGCCGAACAGCAGCGTCAGTTTCGCACCGAGTCGGGGCGCCCGTCGTCGCAAAACTTCCAATCCAAGAGTGCATGGAGACGTCTTGCGATCATTCTCGCCGGACCGGTTTCGAATTTCATCCTCGCCTACATCATCTTGCTCGTCGGTGCGGTCGCGTTCGGGGTTCCAAGCGACCATCTCGATCGCGCCGTCGTAACCTCGGTCGTTGCCGGCAGCCCGGCGGAGCAGCACGGCTTAAAACCCGGCGACCGCATCGTGTCGGTCAGTGCCGGCGGCAAAAAAGTTACCAATGCCAACGCGCTGGTCACCACGATTCATGCCTCGCTCGGCAAAACGATCGACGTCACCTACGACCGCGATGGTGTGAACAAGCTGGTCGAGATCACGCCCGCGCCCTGTCCGCCGCAGGTCGGCGTGAAGCTGGGCTGCATCGGGTTTTCGCCCGAGCCGGCCTTCGAACGTGTCGGGTTCGTTGACGCGCTACGGTATAGCGCACTGGAATATGCCAACGTTGTCGACCAGACGTTCATGTCGCTCGGGTTGCTGGTGACGCATTTCACCAAGTATGCGGGACAAGTCTCCGGCGTCGTCGGCCTTGGTCAAGCCGCCGGGATCGTGCAAGATTTCGGCTGGGGCCCGTATTTCTCGCTGGCCGCGACGATCTCGTTTGCACTGGGACTCTTCAACCTCTTCCCGATTCCGGCACTCGACGGCGGACGCGCCGCCTTTATCGTAGCGGAGCTGCTGCGCGGGAAGCCGATTGATCCCGATAAAGAAGCGCTCGTGCACGTCGCCGGCTTTGCTGCACTGATGGCGCTAATGCTGCTCGTTGCCTTCCATGACATCGCTCGCATCGTTTCCGGCCAAGGAGTATTTTAGAATCGTGATTCACCTGCGCCGCAAATCGAACCCGATTTTCTTGCAAAACAAGACCGGTAAATCCGACGCGAAGAGCGTCTGGATCGGCGGCGATCACCCAGTTGCCGTGCAGTCGATGACCACCACCGATACCGCCGACGCCGATGCGACGCTGCAGCAGGTCTACGCGCTTGCGATGGAAGGCTGCGAAGTCGTGCGCGTCACGGTGAAGGACCCGCCCGACGCCGCCGGCTTGCCGGCGATCGTGTATCGCTCGCCGGTGCCGATCGTGGCCGACATTCACTTCGATCATAAGATGGCGCTCGCCGCAATCGAAGCCGGTGTGGCCAAGCTGCGCTTGAATCCCGGCAACATTCGCGATCCGAAGAAGGTCGCCGAAGTGGTTGCCGCCGCCAAGGCGCGTGAGATTCCGATTCGCGTCGGGGTGAATATGGGCTCGCTTGCGCCCGATCTCGAGAAAACGCTCGGTCACACCGCCGAAGCGATGGTTGAATCGGCTCTGCGTCACGTCGAAATGCTCGAAGAGCACGGCCACACCGACATCGCGATCTCGCTCAAGGCGCATGACGTGAACACGACCGTCGATGCGTATCGGCTCATGGACAAGCGTCTGCGCGAACGCAACACGCCCTATCCGCTGCACCTGGGCATCACGGAAGCCGGGATGCTGCGCGACGGAACGATCAAGTCATCGATTGGCCTGGGCATTCTGCTTTACGAAGGGATCGGCGATACGATCCGCGTCTCGCTTGCCGACGATCCGATCGAAGAAGTGCCGGTCTGTTGGTCGATTCTCAAATCGCTCGGATTGCGCGAGAAGGGCTTTGAGATTACTGCCTGCCCGTCGTGCGGCCGCGCCGAAATCTCGGTGCTCGAACTCGGTCGCGCGGTCGAAGCGATTGCCAAAGAGTACAGCGCGCCGGTGAAGGTCGCGGTGATGGGCTGCGTGGTCAACGGCCCCGGCGAATCGAAAATGGCCGACGTCGGTGTCGCCGGCGGGAAGGGCAAAGGCGCGATCTATCGCGCCGGCGAGTTGGTCGGCACCTATCCCGAAGAGCAGCTGCTCGGCATGCTGCGACTCGAGATCGAAAAAGTCATCGCCGAGAAGTATCCGGCCTACGCCGACGAGATTACGAGCGTGTCATGACCTATCGGGCCCCGTCGTTCCGTTCGCTGGTTTTGGGCGCCGCCATAGCAACGGTCGCTTCCGCGGTCCTGGCGTTCTCGCGACCGGTCGACCTGATCGTGGACGGGCAGCACGTCGATAGCGACGTGCCGCCGGTGTCAACGGCGGGCAACCACATCTACGTACCGGTTCGTTCGCTGGCCGATGCCCTCGGCGCGCAAACCAGCGTGGACGGGGCGAACATCTACGTCGTGCGCGGCACGCAGTCGCTGCGATTGCGGGTGGGTGACGCGAAGGCCTCGGTAAACGGAATGCCCCTTACGCTCGAGCATGCGCCGTTTCGCGTAAGGGGCCGGGTGATGGTCGGTCTGCGAGCGATCGCTCTTGCCTTCGGTGTTCATGCATCGTACGACGCGCGAACCGCCAGGGTCGAAGTGATGAGCCCGGGCATTGGGGAGGCCGCACCGGCGGCCCCCGCTCAAGCCCAATAACCCGTCAGCCTGAGCCCGTCGAAGGCTAGGCCGCGCCGCGGACGCGAGCCAATTCGGCTTGCAGTGCGGCGTTGTCGATCACGTGTCCGGCGATCGCCTCGGATGTGGCACGCATCGTGAACTCGACGAAGTCATCGACGCGATCGAAGACGGCCTGGGCGTGCTTGGAGATCTGCACCAGAATCACGATTTCGATGAGCGCGCAGAAGGCTTGCGTCACGAAGCGACCGAGGTCCTCGGCCGGGAAGACGCTCGACGATGCGGCGACCGAGAGCACGACGGCGTAGAGTCCGGCCAGCGAAGCCGAGATGACGATCGGGCGCCAGTCGACGTACCCGACTAGCATCGCGAAGACAGCGAAGAAGTAGAGGTCGCAGCCCAAGCTCCAGTTGCCGAATCCGGCGACGCCGAACATGATCGGCCCCATGGTGAGTGCGACGGCGACGATCGAGCGGAGCACGATGCCGTCGTTCATGAGCTTGGCACTGATGGTTGCGACTGTAGCGGCCGCCCACAGGACGAACACGGGCGCGAGCCACGAGTTACCCGATGCGAGCGCGATCGCCGCGGCGGCGGGAAGATGGAGCCAAGCAAGCACCACGTAGAGCTGCGTGGCCTGAGCGCGCAAATGGGAGAGAGTAAACGTCCGATTCGCGGCCCGTGAAATCAGGGTAGCCATGGTAGCACCTCATTAGTTTTCGCTAAATCACACCCAATGCAATCATCGGTACTCACGACTTCTGTCTGCATCGGTCGCGCCTTGATAAGGAGGGGCTTACGTAAGATTTACCGAGCCGCGTATCTCCGCTTACGCTGGGTTAACCGCAGCTATACAAACTGCTCGGCAATGCCGTCGGGCTCGATCACCGGCTCGATCTCGTCGGGCTTCGAACGGCGAAAGCCGTAGCTGAAGAAAAACACCAAGCCGACGACCAGGGCGATCGCAAACCAGGTCCAGGTTCGCGCCGAGAGGCCGAAGACGGCCAGAAACAGTGACATGACGATGCCCAAGATCGGGAAGAGCGGCACGAACGGCACCCGGAAACTGCGCGGCAGGTCGGGCTTGCGGCGGCGCAGATACAGCACCCCCGCGCAGACCACGGTGAACGCGATCAGCGTTCCGATGTTGACCAGATTGAGCAAATCCGTCAACGGAACGATGAGGGTGAGTAGCGCGACCGCAACGCCGGTGATCATCGTCGTGCGGACCGGGGTCTTGAATCGCGGGTTGATCTTGGCCACGGCCGGCGGCAGCATCTTGTCGCGGGCCATCACGTAGAAGATGCGCGTCTGCCCGAGCAGCGAGCTGAGCGCGACGCTGGTGGTGCCGGCCAGGACGCCGATCGTGATGATCGCGCTGACCCAGGGCATGTGCAGCGGCGCGAGGGCGTAGACCAGGGGGTCCTTCGTCGGGACATTGTCCCACGGGACCGCGCCGATGAGCACGACCGCGGTCGCGCAATACAGGACGGTGCCGATTGCGAGCGCTCCCATCACGCCCAGCGGAACGTCACGCTGCGGCTCCTTGCACTCTTCGGCAGTCGTGGTTGCCGTGTCGAACCCGATGTAACTGAAGAACACGAACGCGCCGACGGCGACGATCCCGTAGGGCTGTGCCGAGGACGAGTAGTCCGCCATGCCGCCGAACGGGCGCAGTGCTCCGAGCCCATAGGGCGCGAAATTCAAAAAGTGCTGCGGATGGAACAGCACGATGCCGAAGGCGATGAAGACGATGAGCGCGCCAATTTTTAGCACGACGAAGATATTGTTCGTCGTTGCCGTTTCGCGAATGCCGATCGAGAGTAAGACCGAGAGGGCGATCACGAACAGCGCGCCGATCAGGTCGCACTGCGAGTGCGCCAGATCCCAACTTGCCGGCGACCACCATGGACCGCTGAGGTGCAAGTTCGATGTCTGCGCCCACGCAGGCAACCCGATGCCGATGCTCTTGAGTACGTCTTGCATCGCGGCGGAGAATTGTTGCGCGACCGGCGCGGCGCTGATGCCGTATTCGAAGATCAACGCGAAACCGATGATCCAGGCGAAGAGTTTGCCCATGGTCGCGTACGCGTAGGTGTACGCGCTGCCGGCAACCGGGACCATGGCGCCGAGTTCCGCATAGCACAGCGCCGCGAAGAACGACGTGAGCCCAGCGAGCAGGTACGAGACGATCACCGCCGGCCCCGCGCCGACGACGCCGGTGCCGATCGTGGTAAAAATGCCGCCGCCGATCATCGTGCCTAAGCCGATCGCGACGAGATCCTTTGCGGTCAGCGCTCGCTTGAGAATCTTTTGTTGCGCGAGCGCGCGAAGCTTGTCGACGTTGGTCGTCGCGAAGAGTTCGGAGGCAAAGGACATTTCGCGCAGGTTCGCAAGGAGGCCCCATGCGTCCCCCCAGCCCATATAGGCGTCTCGCGGCGCGCGAGGTCTACCGCAATCCGTGGCTTGCGGTTGAAGTCCACGACATCGTGCATCCAACCGGTGCAGCCGGCGAACACGCGCTGATCGCAACCGGACGCGCGTCGGGCGTGCTGGTCATCGAAGGCGACGCGTTCATATTGGCGCGTCAGCCGCGGTTTGCGGCCGACGCGGATATGCTCGAAATCGTCAAGGGCGGTGCCGAAGACGGCGAGACTGCGCTGGCTTGTGCGCAGCGCGAGCTGCGTGAGGAACTCGGCCTCGAGGCGGCGCAATGGACGGCGCTCGGCCACGTGCACGAGATTCCTTCCATTGTCGAACATCCGGTGACGCTTTTCCTCGCGCAAGATTTAGGCGAGGTCGAGACGGCGCAAGAACGCGTCGAATCGGTGCGCGCGGAACGCATCGCAATCGCCGACGCCTACCGTGCTGCGGTCGACGGCCGCATCGACGACGCAGTGACGCTCGCCGCGCTCTTGCGCTATCGCCTAGCGGCGGAACTGTAGGCTGAAGTAGATCTGGCGATATGGTAAGCCGAACCACTCGGTTGCAGCTTTGCCGATGTACGGAGCGTAGTCGGTGGCAGTCGCGTAGCTATTGAGGGGCGCCGGAACGCCTTCGCCGATCAAGCCGGCGATGTTGGCGTATTGATTGAAGAGATTCGAGATCGCAACCGTGAAGGTCGCGTTGCGTGCGAACGGCGTAGTGAGTTGTAAATCGCTGTAGTCATACGCCGGTAGGTTTTTGGTGTTGTTGGTGCTGACGGTATAGATGGTGTAGCGCGCATCGACCACGCCGAACGTGTTGTCGATCGCGACGTTTGCCGTGTGCAGTGGCACGCCTTTGATCTGACTGCCGACGATCGATGTCAGGTTCGATTCGAGGTATTGGGGCGGGGCGTTCTCGAGCACGCTCGAGGTTAGCGACCAGTCGTAATCGATGTACAACCGGCGGGTGATTCGTTGCCGGCCGGAAAGGTCGGCGCCGCGCGCTTGCAGAGTCCCGATATTTACCGTGCCCGTCACGCCGAGCGTGTAGTTATTTGCGCCGCACACGCCGGTGAGCGCTTGGTTTGCGTCCGTGACGTACGACGGACTGATGCCCGCTTGGCCCGCTTGCGAAAGTGGCACGAGCGATGAGTACAGCTTGTTGTAGACGTTGACGTTGTAAAGCTCGAGCTGTGAGATCGAATCCGCGAACCACGTATGTCCCCACGAGGCCTCTTCGTCGACGCCGCGCTCCGGTTTGAGATCGGCAGACGGCACCGATCCGATCGAGTTGAGCGCGCTACAGGTGTACGTCGCTCCGCCGCCGGTGCCGTTGGTGATGCCTTCGGCAAGCTGACCGGGTTGGAAGGGGAGGTCGAGTTCGTCTGAGGTTGGTTCCGTTGTCGTCGCTCCGAACGCGACTCGGACGACGTCGCGCAGCGACGTGCGATAGAGTACCGAGAGCCGCGGATCGAGGTACGAGGAGTCGGTTTCGCTCGCGTGTCTTTCCCAGAGGTTGAGGAAGGCACTGAGCGGCGAGTGTTGCGGCTGCCAAACGTCGCGAATGAAGAACGCGTCTTCGTTCGAATACGGTGCCGTATACAAGTTCTTCGACGGCTTCAGGCTGTAGAGCGTGCTGTAGATGTACGCGTTGTTGAAATAGTTGTAGCCGGCGGTGAAATCGTTGTCGGCTCCGGCGAAGTCGTCGTCCAGTAACGATCCGCTCGTCTGCACGCGATAATCCCGCAGATACTGATTCGTGGGGGTGGGAAGATTGAGCCGGTAGGTCGTGTCGTTGTAGAGCGTCGTGAACCCATTGAACGAGACCGTCCCGTCACCGAAGCGGTGCGAGATCGTCGCGTTTTGGTAGCCGAAGTTGAAGGCTTGCCACGCCGGGCCGGCGCCTTGCCAGCCTGTCGTCGAAGACGCGCACGTCGCCGGGTCGGCGCTGCCTGACGCGACGCACGTCGCGTACGCGGTGGGGTACGGAAGGTAGTCGCCGTCGCCGTTGCCGGTCTTGTTTTCCCAGTACGAGCTATTCACGTCGGTGAGAACGACGCTCGTCTTAGAATCCGGCGCATACGTCAGCTTGATGAGATTCGCGCGCGAGGTCACCGATGAGTCGTCGATGTAGCTCGCTTGCGTCCCGACCTGATAGAAGTACGCGTTGCGGAACGGGCCGTCGAGACCGGAGACGCCATAGGCGAGCGCATAGCCGAGTTTGCCGCTCGTACCGGTGGCGATGAGGTTGGTTGCTAGACGCTCGAACGTCCCGTACCCTTGCATTACGCTTACCTGTTGCGTCGGCGTAGGATCGAGCGTTTGGAAGTTGACGACGCCGCCGATCGCGTTGATGCCCAGAACGTTGCTTCCTCCGGAGCCGTAGAGCACTTGCACGTCGCGGAACGGGAAGAGCGGCGAGAGTTGAAAATTGTAGCCGCCTTTGATACCGTACGCGATCGGATTGCCGTCGAGGGCGGCCACGGTTTCGGCGGTGCCGATCCCGCGGATATTCAGGTTGATATCGTCGCCAAGCGCCGCGGTGTCGCCGGTGATACCGTTGTTGACGCCGGGAAGCGCACGAAGCGCGTCGCCTGCGCGCTGTACGCCGGTCGCCTGCAGCGCCTCGCTGTTGAGCGTTTCGACGTAGGCACTCGATTGTTGCAGACTCGAGCTCGAACGCGTCGCTGTCTCGGCGATCGTGTGCAAACCGCCGATGGCGCGCTGGATCGCAAGGGTCGTCTGGACGGACCCGCTCGCACCGAGCGTTACCGGCGTCGAGACGACCGGTTGATAGCCCTGATGCTCGACCTCTAGTTGATACCGTCCCGGGCCCAGACTCGTGAAATGGAACGCCCCGCGCGCATCGGTGGAGGTTCGTTGCGTCGTGTGGACGACGCGTACGATCGCACCGGAGAGCGCGACGCCGGAGGCGGCGTCGACGACGATGCCGTCGATCTGTGCGCCGCCTTGTGCATAGGCCGGTACGGCGCACGCCAAAAACGCGCACGTAAGCGTTGCGCACAGCGCGCGCACGCCGAATGACCGCATGAGCAACCCCTTTTAGCAGCTAGTTAATGAACGAGAACTGCAGGGATTGCCGGCGGACCGCGTTTGGAGCAGTGCTTAGCTAAGCGCGCCGGGCTGTTCGCGATGACCGTTCCCGGCGCGAGCCGTTCGTGCTCGCAGCGCTCTGGGAGGTGCGCAACGCCGAGCAATTCGTAGAGCAACCGCACGACCCGTTCGCGATGGCGCAGCAGCCACGCCGCCAGAGCGACGATGGTGCCGCTCCAGGCGAGCGCGCAGCCGAGCGTCGTCGCGATGCCGAGCAAGAGCGACCCGCCGAACGCGTCGGCGAGCGAATCGACGTCGCCTCCCGCGCGCAAGGCGTCGATCGTCTCCATCGCCGGTACGACGAGAAGTGCGAGAAGCGCGATCGCCGCGACGGCGGTCGCGACCTGCGCGCGGCGCAGCGCCAGCATCCGCGCCCGCATGCGTAGCGAGGCGGCCGCGCGACAGAGGTGTGCGAAGAGGTAGGTGCCGGCAACGCCGGCGAGACCGAGGGCGATCACGGTGAAGAGCAGGCGCGAACCGTGTGTTACGTGGTCGTAGCTGTCGTCGCGGACAAGATAATCGCCGAGGATATCGATCCCGACATGCGCGCTCACCGCGGCCAGCAAGGCTGTCGCGCAGATGGCCACGAGAGCAAGTCGTCGGTTCAGAACGTTCCTTTACGGCGGAAGCGGCGGCGCGGAGCTTGAGTTCCAAAGATACTCCGGCTCGTTTAAGTCCGCATTAATCCATCGTGACCAGACGAACAACGCGTCGGAAAGACGATTGACGTACTGTTGCGTTTCCTTTGAAATGCCCTCGTCCGTTTCGCGCAACGTAAGCAGCAGCCGTTCGGCGCGGCGGCAGATCGTTCGTGCCAGATGCAAATGCGCACCCGGCAGTGAGCCGCCCGGAAGGATGAAGTTGTCGAGCGGCGCCAAATCGCGTTGCGCTTCGTCGATCGCACGCTCGAGCGCGGTGACGTCCACGGGCGCGATGAGCGGCATGCCCTCCCAGCGAT
Organism: Vulcanimicrobiota bacterium; assembly: GCA_963837195.1. Taxonomy (GTDB): domain Bacteria; phylum Vulcanimicrobiota; class Vulcanimicrobiia; order Vulcanimicrobiales; family Vulcanimicrobiaceae; genus Aquilonibacter. The sequence continues at coordinate 375,137 of CAWIMO010000006.1, read as the reverse complement.
CCTTGGGCAGGGTCGCCAGATCGCTTCCGAGATTGAAGAGCGCGTCTTGGACCCAGGCAAGCCACGCGTCCAGCCGCGCCGCGCGCGGGTGCGTTTCGAGCAGCGGACGCAGGCCGCTGCGCGCAATCCCGATGGCGCTGGAACATTCGTCGACGGTCCCGTAGGTTTCGATTCGCAACGCGTTCTTTTTGACGCGCTGACCGCCGACTAGGCCGGTCATTCCGTCGTCGCCGGTGCGCGTATAGATGCGGGTCAGCTTGGGCATGGCTCCCCCTTCGGCCGAAGAGGCGGCGGGCCCGCTGCGCGCGAAACCGGGCCGGTCATGTCCGAAGACGTCAAGGAGATCCCTTCGAAAGCGGCCGACCTTTCCGCGTGGTATACGGCCGTTTGCCTCAAAGCCGAGTTGACGTCATACTCGCCGGTTCGCGGCTGCGTCGTGCTTCGGCCCTACGGATACGGGCTCTGGGAAAATCTGCAAAAGCATTTGGACGCCGCCTTCAAGGCGACCGGCCACGAGAACGCATACTTTCCGCTGCTCATTCCCGAGAGTCTGCTTTTAAAAGAAGCCGAGCACGTCGAAGGGTTCGCACCCGAAGTGGCTTGGGTGACCCAGGGCGGCTCCGAAGTGCTCACCGAGCGCCTGGCGATTCGCCCCACCTCCGAAGTGATCATCGGAGTGATGTACGCGCAGTGGATCGAGTCGTACCGCGACCTGCCGATCCTCATCAACCAATGGTGCAACGTGCTGCGCTGGGAAAAGGCGACGCGCCCGTTCTTACGCACGATGGAATTCTTGTGGCAGGAAGGCCACACCGCGCACGCGACCGCGCAGGAAGCGCGCGAAGAGACGCTGCGCATGCTCGACGTCTATCGCGACTTCGCCGAAAACGTCGCCGCCGTTCCGGTCTACGCCGGCATCAAGAGCGCGAGTGAGCGCTTTCCCGGCGCCGTCGAAACCTATTCGATCGAAGCGTTGATGCCCGACGGTAAGGCACTGCAATCGGGTACCTCGCACGATCTGGGCCAGAATTTTGCCAAGGCGTACGACATCACGTTTCTCGACGCGGATCAGCAGATCAAACACGTCTACACCACCTCGTGGGGCATGTCGTGGCGCATGTTGGGCGCGATGATCATGGTGCACGGCGACGATCGTGGCCTGCGCATTCCGCCCAAGATGGCGCCGCTGGAAGCGGTTTTCGTGCCGATCGTGCGCAAGGGCGACGATCGTGCGGTTGCGGCGTGCCGCGACGCGGCCAAAACGCTGCGCGACGCCGGATTCCGCGTGCGCGTGGACGATCGCGATCAGCAGCCCGGCTGGAAATACGCGGAATGGGACGTGCGTGGCGTGCCGGTGCGCATCGAGATCGGTCCGCGCGACGTCGACGCCGGCACCGTCGTGCTGGTGCGGCGCGACCGCGCCAAAGGCGATCCACAGCAAAAGCAGAGCGTGCCGCTCGGGGAACTCGGGCAGGCGTTGCGCGCGTTGCTCGACCAGATTCAAATCTCGCTCTTCGAGCAAGCCAAGGAGTTTCTCGCGAGCCACACCTTCCGCGTCACCAATCGCGACGAGTTCTACGAGAAGTGCCGGACACGCGCCGGCATGATCGATATTCCTTGGTGCGGACGCCCGGAGTGCGAGGCGCACGTGAAGGAGCAAACCGGCGCGACCACCCGCAATACGCGTGCGCTCGAGCGGGGCGACAAGAGCTGCGTCGCGTGCGGGGAACCCGCCATCGTGAGGGCCTATTTTGCGCAATCATATTAATCTGTTGCTCGCGGTCGCGCTCGTCGCGGCCTCGCCGAGTGTAGCCGATCTCGACGCGCATTCGCGCGCGAGCGGCAATCGGCTCAATATCGCAAGGGCGGTCGGCGAACAGCTTTTTGCCACGACGTGGCCGGCGCAAGTCATGCAGGTGCTGGCTAACGAGGATGGGACGCATCTGGTGCTCGGACTACGGGTCTCCGGCGTCAAGTTTCATGCAGCGTTGACCCGTGCCGCCTTTTATAGCGAGATACAAGAGGTGATCGCGCGCGCGTTCGCGGCGGCGCCGGGTGCGGAGGAAATCGATCTGTGGGTCACCGTCCCGCTCAACGTCGGCAAGGGTGTCGTGGTCAGCGGCGACCTCGCAAAGCCGACCACGCGCACGGTCTTCACCGTGAGCGTCCCCCGCAACGAAAGCGCGGCCGCGCTCGCGGCGCGCTTGCGGCAGGGTACTAACATCTTTCTGGATCAGGAATGGGCGCAGAGCGCTTTCACGAAGAGTTGAGCAGTGTATAAAAAGACGACCTTGGCAAACGGTCTACGCGTGCTTACCGAGAGCATGCCGGCCGTGCGTTCGGCCAGCATCGGCATTTGGGCCGATGTCGGCTCTTCGCTCGAGCGGCGGGAGCAGCGCGGCATCTCACACCTGGTCGAGCACATGCTCTTCAAAGGCACGCCGCGTCGCAGCGCCCGGGAGATCGCCGAAACGATGGACGGCGTGGGCGGAAGCCTCAACGCCTTCACCGATAAAGAGACGACCTGTTACTACGCCAAGGTGATCGATCGCCACGTCCCGCTCGCGCTCGACGTGCTCTCCGACATGTTCCTGCACTCGCTCTTCGATCCACAGGAGCTGGCGAAAGAGCAAAAAGTCGTGCTCGAAGAGATCAAGATGTACGACGACTCACCGGACGAATTGATTCACGATCTCTTTCTTCAGACGATGTGGAGCGGCTCGAATTTGGGCGAACCGACGATCGGCTCGGTGGACACCGTGACCCGCGTCACGCCGGCAGATCTGCGCGCGCACATGCAGCGTCACTATGCCCCCGACTCGGTGGTCGTCGCCGCGGCGGGCAACGTCGATCACGAACGCTTCGTCGAGCTGGTGGCCGAGAACTTTGCACCGTTCGCGGGAACGAGCGAGCGCTTCGAGCCCGACGCGCCGCACACGACCCCCGCGGCGCTGGTGCGCCAGAAAGACAGCGAGCAGGCGTACGTGGTGCTCGGGTCGCGCGGGCTTTCGGTGCGCGACGACCGGCGCTTTGCACTATCGGTGCTCGACACCGTGCTTGGCGGCGGCATGTCGAGCCGGCTCTTCCAAGAGATCCGCGAGAAGCGGGGGCTGGTCTACACCGTCTACTCGTTTCAAGCTGCGTACCGCGCCGCCGGCCTGTTTGGCGTCTATGCCGGAACGTCGGCGGAAAACGTGCAGCCGTGCATCGACGTTATCGCCGAACAGCTTTCGGCGTTGCGTAACGTCGAGATCGGCGAGACGGAACTGCATTTGGCCAAGGAGCACATCAAAGGCAATCTGACCCTTTCGCTCGAGTCGACCTCGAGCCGGATGATTCGCCTGGGACGCAACGAGTTTGCGCTGGGTCGCCAAGTGACGCCAGAAGAGATCGAGGAGCGCGTTGATGCCGTGACCGCGCAAGAGATCGTCGAGCTGGCTCACGACCTCTTCGCGGAAGACCAACTCGGGCTGTGTATCTTAGGACCGGTTGACGAAACGGCAATAGAATGGAATCGTGACGCCGCCTAGCGTCGCGCCCGAACTACTCACACCGACCCTGTTCTCAGGCCGCCTCATCGGCGCAATGCTGATCACGTTCGTCGTCCAGGGCGTGACGATCGGCGCCTACGCGGCGCGCCTCGCCGGCGTGCAAACCAAACGCATCGCGACCTCGATCTCGCTCTTCAACCTCTTCGTAACCGTCGGTCGTCTCGCCACACTTTTCTCCGTCTTTTTCGTGGCGCCGTTGGCGGACATGGCCAGCAACGCGGTCGCCGCGAACCGGCACGATCCGGCCCTAGCCGCAGCGTGGCAACATACCTACGACTTGCAGCTGCGCTTGATCATTCTTGCCGGAACGATCGGTATGGTGCTCTTTGCGCTGCTGTTGCCGATGTTCACCTATCTCTTCCGGCGCGGCGTCCATTCATTCGAGCGGCGTGGTTCGGTGCCGCACGCACTCGCGCAACTACTCAAACCGCGGAACATCGCCGATGTGCTTCGTTCGGAGCATCTGCCGTCGTGGGAGCAATTGAGGCAATTCGACTGGCGCGCAGTCCCGCGGCGCCTGCTGATCTTCAACGTCGTCGTCACCGGCATCTATGCAATCGGCGTCCCTGCTGCGTTTCTCGCCGCCGTCCTCGACCCGGCGGTTCGGGTGACGGCCTCGAGCCTTTCGGGCATCATCAACGGCGTCGGCACGATCTCATTCACGCTCTTCGTGGATCCAACGTCCTCGATGATCACCGACCAGGCGATCCACGGCCGCCGGACCGTCGAGGAGGTGCGCTCCATGGTGTTCTATCTCTCCGTCACGGCAATCGTCGGGTCGCTGCTCGCTCAGATCGTCTTCTATCCCGCCGCGGTCATCATCGAATACGTCGCAAGGTTTGCTCTCCATGTACATTTCTAAAAACGTCGCGCTCGCTGCGCTGGTCCTATTTCTCGGCGGCTGCGCCGGACCGGTCCAGCATTGGATCGTCGATGCGCGCGTGCATCAAGGCGAGGTTGCGTTCGCGCGCGGTAACGTAAGGGATGCGCTCCTCTCGTACCGTCTCGCGCTGCGCATCGATCCGTCCGACGAGCGCGCACGCACCGGCTTCGTGCAGACCTCAGCCGACTTTGCGCAGGAGCTCTATGCCAAGGGCGACTTCGAAGACGCGCTCGCGGTCATCGCCGACGGACTCACGGACGACCCGTCGAGCGTGCGGTTGGAAGCGCTCAAAGGGCAGATCGAGGACGCGAAGCTCAAGCGCGAGATCGTGATCTCGAATTTCCCAACGTATAAGGATGCAGGCGTCTCGCTCCAGCGCGCCTATACGCACCTCAGCGTCGCGGATAAAGAGATCTTGAACAACCTCAAGCGTTTCTCGTACACCTACGACACCGACGATCTCACCGCCGCGATCAAGAACAGCTACGATCTCGAACTCGAGGTCGCACGCATCACCAATCGGCTTATCGCATACCGTCAGGTCGTCAGTTCCGGCGTTCCTGAAACCGCCCACGCGACGACCGGCGTCAACGCGTCGCTCCTGCCGCTGCCGTGATCGCCTGGTTCGAATCGTTTCCGCTGATCCCCGGCGCAATCGTCGTGATCGGCGGGTTCGTGCTGTTTTCGCTCGCACTGGCGCGGCTGGCGTCGCGTATTTCGCCGGCCGAACTCTTGCTCGAACACAACGAGCTAACCGGCTTCGTTTTTGCTGTCGTCGGTGTGATCTATGCGCTGGTTCTGGGCTTCGTCATGGTCGGTGTTTGGGAGCGCTTCGAGTCAGCGGAGTCGCGAACGTTCGATGAGGCGAGTAGCCTGACGGCCGTCTACCGCGATGCCGGCTCGTTTGCCAACGCGGTGCTGCTGCGAGACGAAGTTCGAACGTACGTCGAGGCGATCATTCACGTCGGCTGGCCGGACATGCAGGCTGGCCGGCACAGTCTCCCCACCGCCCACGCTGCGGAGGAGCTCGCGCGCGATGTAGAACGCACGCCGCTGCGCGATACGCGTGAGGCGGCCCTGTACCCCCTCATGGTCGCTGCCTTGGACGAAGCGCTGCTCGATCGCGACGCGCGGCTGGCGCTCGACACGCACGGACTCTACGGCATCATGTGGTGGACCGTCTTCATCGGCGGCTTCGTCACCATCGCGTTCACGTACCTCTTCGGCTTTCGCCGGACGGTGATGCAGACGGCAATGGTCGGTACACTGGCCTTTCTCATCGGCCTAGTCATCTTCTTGACGATGAGTCTCGACTATCCGTTCCGCGGTGCGGTCTACGTCGCGCCGGAGGCGTTTGAGCGCGCGCTGCGTGTCTTCGGTCAGATCGACGCGACGGATCCTTTGACCGTGCACACGCGAGCAGCATCGAGAAACGCACGGCCCTGACCGTGCGCGTCGGCAGTGCGAAAGGCGCGCCAGAACGCATCGGCGCCGGGGCGTTCGTGCGCCGGATCGGTGACGTACACGGGCCACTCGGCGTTCGGATTGCGTACTGGGAAGCGCTGTAGCCAGGCGCAGAGTTCGAGATTGCGCCGTAAGCGGTTATCCTCGATCGAGATATAGTAACGCGCACCCTTGCGAATCGCGCTCTCCTCGTCAAACGGCGTCCAGAGCACCGGGTCCTCTTCCCACCCGTAGCGATCGATATAATAGAGAATGTCGGGCCCGTAGTGGCCGACGACAACCAATGCTCCTGGCGCAAGCGTGTGGTTCAAAAAGACCGCGTTGCGGTAGGCCTGCTTGTTGTAGAGGTAGTACGGCGCAATTGCGGCACGCGCTTGCACCGTGCAGACGATGGCGACGACCGGCCCGAGCGCGAGGATCGCATAGCGCGCTGCGGGCGCGGCATCAACGCCTTCGATCCACGCGGCAAAACGCGCGATCAGTGCGCCGATGACGAGCGCACCTAGCGGCAAGAGCAGAAACATGTAGTAGTCGACGCGCTCGACGGTGACGACCACGTAGGTGTACGCCAGGCCCCCGATTAGCCAGCCCCAGAGCAACGCTTTGCTCCGCGCGTCCGTCCAGATCAGTGTAACGAAGCCAGCGATGCTCAAGAGGAACGGGATAGTTCCGAGCATCGTTTCGCGCAAAAGGCCGATCGCTTCGCGGAACTGCGTGAACTTTAGCGCAAAGCCGGAGATGCTGGTGAACGCCGACTCGAGCCCTGGAATCACGTGCAGCGAGGTGATGCCGCTGGCCCAATGCCATTCGGCGTGCTCGCTCACGCGCGTGTCGTAGAGCCAGAGAATGATCAGCGGAACGACCAGCAGCACGGCGATAGCCGTCGGGCGCATCGTTCTTCCGCTGCGCACGCGCTCCCACAGGGTGCCGATCACCGGGATGATGCCCGCGACGGCGACCGGCTTGGCCAGGTACGCGAGCGTCAAGAGCGCGGTCGCGCGCGCCAGCGCACGCTGCGAGACGACTTCGTCTTCCACCACCAGGCGAGTAACGACGTAGAGCGCGGCGGTGAGGAAGAACACCATCGCGCAATCGGGCGTGAACGTCCGACCATAGTAGATGCTGCCGGGAAAGATCGCAAAGAAGAAGGCCGCGCCGAGCCCGGCGAGCGTGCTGGTAAAGAGCCAGCGGCCGAAAAGCCCGACGACCGCAACCGTGCCGAGCGAAAACGCGAGCGTGATCAGCCGTCCGAAGATTTCGTGTACGCCGAAGAGCTTATAGAGCGTGGCCGCGAGATACGGCACGATCTGCAGTTCGAGCTCAACGTAGTTGGGCGGCGGCCCGTCGTAATTGGTCTGCGGATACATGATGTTGTATTGCAGCAGGGCAAAATTGCGCGCGATGCTCGCGGTGTCGCCCTGGCGCCAGGCCGGATGGTCGAGCAGCGGATCGTGAATGCCCTGCAAACGCAACAGCGCCGCAAACGCCACGATCAGGAGCAGCCAGGGCCAAAAATACTTGTCGAGGCTGCCCGGCATCTAGTTAGGCCGCAGCACCCTTAAAAGTCCAGTATTTGTTCACGAAGAAGTTGACGAAGATACCGGCCACGGTGCCAAGGAACCACGTGCGGTGACCGTGACCGAGCCATGGTGCGACCAGCGCGGAGATAATCAAACCGACGATGAGCGCGATCACCGAGACGGTAAGGAACTGCGCGCCTTCGCGAACGGCATGCCCGGTGGAGCGAAACGTCCAGATTCGATTGAGCCAGTAGTTCGAGACGCCGCCGGCAAGAAAGCTGATCGAATAGAGCACGTTGTAGTGCATCGTCTCATCGTGCAGCGGGTCCAGGCGTTGGAGCGCCGTGAAGACCACGAGATTGACGATGAATCCCGACGCGCCGACGATACCAAATTTGATGAACTGGCGGACGCCGCGGCGACCCGCGAACGACGCTATGCTGTCAAGCAACCCAATACCAATCTGCAAAGAGCACGGTGAACAATCCGAGCAGGGGCAGGAAGAAGGCGACGATCAGGTTGTTGACCCATGGCCGCTCGCCGTCGCGGCCGAGGATAGCAAACATCGGGAAGAGCACCAGCGCAAAGCGCGGCATACTCATCAGACTCGACGTCGACATCGGAATGAGGATCGAGAGCGCCATATAGGCGATATAGGACGGCCGCAACTGCTTCCAGCCGATGATCAGCACGCCGATCATGAGCGCCGTAAACGCCAGCTCCGTCGCTTGATTGGCGATCGTCGCGGCCTGCGTGGCGTGCGCGATCTGGTGGAACGCATTGATCACGCTCACCCACGGCGGCGCGAAGTGGCGACCCCAATAAACTTGCACGTGCGAGAAGTAGAGCGGATCGCCGACCAACACCCAGAGGTAGGCCATGTACGTGAAAAGTCCAAGTGGAATCAGTCCGGCCGGAATTAAATCGTTCGCGTGCTTGCGGAGCTTGGGTTTGTACTGCGCGTACCACTCGATTAGGAACGGCACCAGGAGCAGGATGCCCTCGACCCGCGTCAAGGCGGCGAAGAAACCGATCGCGCCGGCCAGCCACCAGCGGTGCGCGCGCATGTAGTAGAACGAGGCGACCGTGAGCATGAAGAAGAGCGACTCGGTGTAGACCGCCGAGAAGAAGAGCGCCGACGGGAAGATCGAGACGTAGAAAATTGCGCGGCGTGCCACCGAGCGATCGTACTCGTGCCCGAGCAGTTTGTAGAGATAGAGCAATCCGAAGAAGAACGATGCGTTCGAGATCAGGATGCCGGCGATGAGGTGATTGCCGACGAGGCGCCCGAGAATGCGAATCAGCAACGGGAAGAGTGGGAAGAAGGCCATGTCCGTACCGGAGTAGCCCTGCGATGCGATCGTCAGATAGTGAACCGCATCCCAGCGCCCCCAGACGTTGAGCAGCTGGTTCGTAGACTCTTGCACGTGCGCGCCTGCGCGCTGACCGATCGTCACCGCGGCGAGCTCGGCGATCACGATGATTGCCGTTCGCGTTGCGACGAAATCGAGCAGCACCTCGCGTACTGTTTGATTGAAACGCGCGGCGATGAGAACCTTGCCGATGCAGAAGACCGCGGCGCATAGCACGAAGAGTCGCGAATCGCCGTGCGTGAACTCGACCGGTAGAACGAACGTAAGCCACATGAGCACGAACGGCGCCCACGTCATCGCGTCGTAGCGCAGCGATCGGGCGTACGTTGCGCCGGTTCGCCGTGAAAAGTAGTGGGCGTATTCCTGCCAAAGTCGCAGTATCAACCCCGCGCCGCCGACCACGCCGACGAGAAGGCCGACGTCGCTCAACAGCGCGTTGTGACGCGGAACGATCAGCGCCAGCCACGCAAAGAAGCCGATCGTGCATCCGGCCAGTGCGACAATAGTACACGGCGCCGGCCCGGCAGCGAGCAGCTCGTTCATAACCGTCGCGCGAGCGGTTGGAATCGGGGCGTGAGCGTGGGACGACACGGCGACAATTCTTAAAGGAATCGTGTAGGTTCCCTTGTACAGCCGGGGGCATGGTCAACTCCCTCGATTTCGTCAAGGTAACCGAGAGTGCAGCGCTGGCCGCCTCGCGCTGGATGGGGCGTGGGGAGCGTGACGCCGCCGACGGCGCCGCCGTTGAAAAAATGCGCGAAGCGCTTGGCGAGATGGAGATCGCGGGCCGCATCGTCATCGGGGAGGGCGAGCGCGACGAAGCGCCGATGCTCTTCATCGGCGAGGAGGTCGGGCGGGGCGGATTCGAGGTCGACATCGCGGTCGACCCGGTCGAAGGGACGAACTTAGTCGCAAACGGGTTGCCCAACTCGATCGCCGTGATGGCGATCTCCGAGCGTGGTGGTTTGCTGCACGCGCCCGACTCCTATATGAAGAAGCTCGCGGTCGGCCCGAAGGCCGCGCCGTACGTCCACATCGACGCACCCGTGCGCGAAAACCTCGAAGCGGTCGCTAACGCACTCGAAAAGCCGCTCGGCGACGTCTGCGTGGTGATCCTCGACCGCCCGCGTCACGCCGACTTGATCAAGGAAGTACGCGATGCCGGCGCGCGCATCAAACTGATTTCGGACGGCGATGTCGACGCTTGCATTGCAACGGCGATCGACACCACCGGCATTCACGTAGCCATGGGAACCGGCGGCGCGCCGGAAGGTGTCCTGGCCGCCGCCGCAATCAAATGCCTGGGCGGGAATTTCATGGGCCGTCTGGAGCCGCGCAATCAAGAGGAAGCCGAGCGCGCCATCGCGATGGGCTTCGGCAACCTCGACCGGGTTTTGACGATTGATGATCTTGTGAAGAGCGATAGCGTGATCTTCTGTGCCACGGGTATTACCGACGGCGACTTGGTGCGCGGTGTCCGGTTTTTCGGCAATCACGCCCGCACGCACTCGATCCTCGTCCACGCCAACGGAACCGTTCGTTTCATCGAATCGGTCCATCGTCTAGGAGCACGTCCGAGCCGCTAATTATGCAAACTCTCGAATACGATCTCGTCGTCGTTGGTGCGGGGTCGGGCGGTTATGCCGCGGCCCGAACCGCGCGCGACCTTGGAGCCAGCGTCGCGCTGGTGGATCATGGTCCCCTTGGCGGCTTGTGCATTCTGCGGGGCTGTATGCCGAGCAAAGCCTTTTTGGCGTCGAGCGACGCGTTGCAGGCAACGCGCGATTCGGATGCGCTTGGCGTTCGCATCGAGGGCAGGATCGACGTCGACATGCCCTTCATTGCCGCGCGCAAACGCGCGCTGGTCAAAGAGTTCGCGGATTATCGTATCGAGGGGATCGAAACGTTTCCCCTGCACCAGGGGCACGCGACCTTTATTTCCAACGGGACGCTTGCGGTCGGCGACCACACCGCGCTCAAAGCGCGTTCGTTCATCATCGCCACCGGCAGCTCGGTCGCACCGGCGCACATTCCGGGTCTGCAAGAGACCGGGTATATCGACAGCGACAGCGTGCTCGAGCTGGAGAGTATTCCGAGCTCGGTTGCGGTGCTCGGCGGCGGGTATTCGGCGTGCGAGCTCGGCCAATTTCTTGCGCGCATGGGTGCCAAGACGACGATGCTGATCCGCAGCGATCATCTGCTCACGTATTCGGACGACGACATCGGCAATGCGCTCACTACCTACTTCCGTGAAGACGGTATCCACGTTATCGAACGCACACAAGTCACGCGCGTCGAGCGGCGCGGTCCGCGCAAGGTCGTGCACTACCTCCTCCACGGCGAGAAGCACGAGCTGGTCGTCGAGGAGATCTTCTTTGCGCAAGGCCGTGCGCCGAATATCGACGGGCTGAATCTGAGCACTGCGGGCGTCGCTTTCGACGAGTCGCACGGTATCGCTGTCGACAAGACGATGCGCTCGAGTCAGCCGCACATCTTCGCGGTCGGCGACGTGACCGGTGACTATCCGCTCGTGCACGTCGCGATCTATCAAGGCGAGATCGCCGCACGTAACGCGATCAAAGGCGAGAACGAGGAAGCCGACTACCGGATCGTGAGCGCGCACACGATCTTCACCGAACCGCAGGTCGCGCACGTCGGCATGACCGAGAAGGAATTGACCGCTGCCGGCATTCCGCACTGCGTTGGGCGGTACAGTTTCGCCGAACACGGGAAGGCGATGTGCCTGAACACCACGCGCGGGTTCGTCAAAATGATGTCGCGCTTGGTCAGCGGCGAGATCGTAGGCGCTTCAATCATCGGACCCCAAGCGTCCGAATTGATTCACGAAGTGATCGTTGCGATGAATTATAACGCCACCGTCGAGCAGTTCATGCGCATCCCGCATCTTCACCCTACACTAGCGGAGATTTGGACCTATCCGGCGGAAGAGTGTGCGATGCAGTGCGGTCTTCGCGAGCCGGTCGATCAAATGATCGAATTGGCAACCAGTGCCGGCCCGGGCTAACGGCGAGCGTTCGCCGGCGCACTATGACGTGCGTCTCATTCAGGTCAAACCGGCCAAGGGACGCTATCGCGAAAACTTGGCCGAGACGAGCGAGGTTTTCGCCCAAATCGGTGCGGAGGGCGCGCCCGACCTGATCGTGCTTCCCGAGGCCGCAATGACCGGATATTTTCTCGAAGGCGCGGTGTACGATTTGGCGCGCTCGGCGACGGACTTCGCGTCGGACTTGGCGCACGCGTGGCGCGAGGGTGCGGGCGATCGCGAGGTCGAGCTGTGCTGCGGATTTTACGAGAACGCCGAGGGCACGTACTACAATAGCGCGATCTACCTGCGCGTCGGACCCAAGGGCCACGAGATCGTGCACCTGCACCGCAAGATGTTCTTGCCGACCTATGGCGTGTTTGACGAAGAGCGCTTTCTGTCGCGCGGCCGGCGCCTGCAAACGTTCGAAACGCGCATCGGCCGCATGGCGATCCTGATCTGCGAAGACGTGTGGCATGCGATCATGCCGACGATCGCCGCCATCAAAGGCGCGCGTGTCCTCATCGTGCCCTCGGCCGCGCCCGGGCGCGGCATCGATGGCGAGAGCGAGTTAACCTCGATCACACACTGGCGCGACATCCTGCGCTCGAGCGCGACCGAACACGGCGTGTACGTGCTCTACGCCGGCCTGACCGGATTCGAAGGCGGCAAAGGCATGACCGGCTCGTCGTGCATCATCGATCCGCGCGGCGAGATCACGGTGAAGGCCCCGGAGATCGGCGAATGCGTGGTGAGTGGGACGATCGATCTGCGCGAAGCCGATCTCGCTCGCGCCTCGCTGCCGTTACTTGGCGATCTCGGCGCGGTGCTTCCCGATCTCTTGCTCGACGACGAACTGCCGCTGCCCAAAGGCCGGCCATAGCCGTGCTCACCGTCGTACGTGAAAGCACCGCGGTGTTGCAGCAGCCGCCGCGCATCAATCCGGACGTTGCCACGCGCTGGCTCGAAGCATTCTTGCGTGATGAGCTCATCGATCGCCGCGGCATCGGCCGCGCGGTCATCGGGCTTTCAGGCGGCGTTGACTCCGCCGTCACCGCGTACTTGTGTGCGCGCGCGCTCGGCCCGGACAACGTGCACGCGATTCGCATGCCGTACAAATCGTCGAGCCCGGCGAGTTTGGCCGATGCGCAGCTCGTGATCGATGCGCTTGGAATACACGCGCGCACGATCGAGATCACCGGGGCGGTCGACGGGTATTTGGCGTTCGAACCGGACGCGGATGCGCGCCGCCGCGGGAACGTGATGGCGCGCACGCGCATGCTCGTGCTCTTCGATCAGTCCGCCAAACTCGACGCGCTGCCGATCGGTACCGGCAATAAGACCGAACGGCTCTTGGGCTACTTTACTTGGCACGCCGACGATACGCCGCCGGTCAATCCGATCGGCGATCTCTTTAAAACACAGGTCTGGGCGCTGGCGCGCTACCTTGGTGTGCCGCAGCCATTGATCGATAAGGCGCCGAGCGCCGATCTCGAAGCCGACCAAACCGATGAGGGCGATCTCGGCATCACCTACGCACGGGCCGACGCGATCCTTGCCCAACTTTTGCTCGGCTACAGCGACGAGCAGTTGATCGAACGCGGCTTTGATGCACGCGACGTGGCGCTCGTACGCCGCAAGGTCGACTCGACCCATTGGAAGCGCCATCTGCCGACGACGGCGATGTTGACCAACACGGCGATCAACGAATTCTACTTGCGTCCGGTCGACTATTGAGCTAGACTAGTCTGTGGACTAGCTATTATGAAGTCAATCGGCACATACGAACTCAAGGCGCATCTTTCACGCATTCTCGACGAGGTCGAGGGCGGCGAGCGCATTCTCGTGACGCGGAACGGCGAGCCCGTTGCCGAGATCGTGCCACACATCAAACGTCGCGCAATCGACGAAGTTCTTAAGGACCTTGAAGCGCTGCGCATGCGTGTCAAACCGGTTTCCCTCGAGGAATTGTTGGCGTGGCGGCACGAGGGGCATCGGTATTGATCGTTATCGACACGTCGGTTGCTATGTCGTGGCTATTTCCGGACGAGCGAGACTTCGGCGCTCGACTGGCGCAGTTGCGCGATATGCAGGGCATTGCTCCCGCGATACTTCCATTTGAGATGTGCAACGCATTGCAGATGGCCGTTCGTCGCGGACGCCTAATCATTGACGATGCGCTGGGGGCGATCGATCTTTTCTACGAACTTGGCATTGAGATCGAACCACCGCCGGGCGATGCCGCAGCCAAGCGTATTGCGGCCCTGTGTAACGCGCACGAGATCACCGCGTATGACGCCGCGTACGTGGAGCTTGCGATGCGGAGGGGTGCTGCGCTTGCGACGTACGATGAACGGATGAGTGCCGCTGCTGCGAAAGCTGGAGTGACGATTCTGAAGTGAGTGCGGCGTTCTTTCCCGTCAGCCTGAATCTTATCGGCCGGCGCTGCGTGGTGATCGGCGAAGCCGGCGACCGCGAAGCCATCGAAAAAGAAGCGGCGTTGCGCGAGTCGGGAGCCGACGTGCGCTGGATTCAAAATCCCGCCGCGCTGCGCGACGACGACGTAACCGACGCCTACTTCGTGATCTCGACGCCGCAGGACGAAGCGCTCTCGGCGCGACTGCGCGCGCTGGCGGACCGGCACAAGTTTCTGCTCTGCTGTATCGATCAGCCCAAGTACGGCTTCGTTGCGATGGCCGCCATCGCAAAGGCCGGCCCGGTGCGCATCGCTATTGCGACCAGCGGCCTCGCGCCGCGCGTCGGCAAGATTCTCAAGCGGCGCTTGCAGGCGGCGATGGACGAACGTTTTGCGCGTTTTGTGACGCTCCTTGGCGAGATGAAGCGCAACATGCAGCGTGAGAAGCCCGGGCCCGAACACGCGCAGGAGCGGCGTGCGGCGATGATCGACGCGGCCGACGGCTTCGACGCGGACGTGCAGTTCTCGTATCCGTCGTGGTTCGATGCCCCTCGCGGTTGAACTCATCGCCGTCGGAACGGAGCTGCTGCTCGGTCAACTGACCGACACTAACACCGTGTTCGTCGCGCAAGCGCTCGCGTCGGCCGGCATCGACGTGTACGGCACGCACACGGTCGGTGATAACCGTAGTCGCATTGCAAACGCGATGCGCGCCGCGCTCGAACGCGTCGACGGTGTGATCACGACCGGTGGACTCGGGCCGACAGTTGATGACCTTACCAAGGAAGCCGCAAGCGATGCGCTAGGTCTTGATTTGGAATTGCACGAGCCGTCCCTTAAGCAAATGCAAGAATTCTTTGCACACATCGGGCGGGAGATGCGCGAGAACAATCGCAAACAGGCGTACGTGCCGCGCGGGAGTCTCGTGCTGGGGAACCCGCGCGGTACCGCTCCCGGCTTCGTCGCCTTTGGTGCCGATGGAAAGTTCATCGCGTGCATGCCCGGCGTGCCGCGCGAGATGAAGCCGATGCTCACCGAGCTCTTAATTCCATTCTTACGTAAACGTTACGCAATTACCGATGGGATCTATACGCGCGTCTTGCACACGGTGAACATCGGCGAATCGGAGATCGATCATCGCATTGACGATCTGTTTCGTGCGGGCGAGAACCCGAAGATCGCGGTGCTCGCGCACGAGGGCCTGTGTGACGTCAAGATCATGGCGAAGGCGATCAGCGCCGATGCGGCAGAAGCCATGCTCGCGCCGGTCGAGGCGACGGTGCGCGAACGGCTCGAGGGCTTTGTCTTCGGCGCCGACCGCACCACCCTCGAAGGCGCCGTCCACACGCTGCTGCAACGGCATGGCAAGACGATCGGCGTGGCTGAATCATGCACCGGCGGTCGCATTGCTGCGGCACTCACCGCCGTTCCGGGCTCCTCGCACAGTTTTCTGGGCGGTATCGTCGCGTACGACAATGCAGTAAAGGTCGAGGAGCTTGGTGTGAGCGAGACGACGCTCGGCCGCTTCGGTGCCGTCAGCGAAGAAACCGCCGCCGCCATGGCACGCGGCGCGCGCGAGCGGCTGGGTACGGCGTACGCCGTCGCCACGACCGGGATCGCCGGGCCCGATGGCGGTACGGCGGAGAAGCCGGTTGGGCTCGTGTGGTTCGCGATCGACGCCGAGGGAGAGCTGCATTCCTATAACTTCAACTTTCGCGGCGACCGCGATGCCGTGCAGCGTCGCGCCACGGTGATGGCGCTTGGACTTGTATGGCGTCTGTTAAATCGCAGATTCTCATGAAACACTCACAGCGCGGATTGACGTTTTCGCGTTAGACTCAAACGGCAAAAAGGGGGGTTCCTTGATTTCGCTTGCTCGCTTGGGCGCGTCGATCACGATCGCGCTGTTGACAATGCCGCTGGTTTCCTGCGGCGGTGGTGGTGGCGGCAGCAGTTCGCCGCCGGTGAATTCGTCGACGACGTCGCCGTCAGGCGGCTCAGGCTATACGGCCGGCCCGAACGTCGCGCAAGCGTTTACCTGTCCGTCGTCGGATACGACCCTCGATGCATCGGGTGGACGCGCGAGTGGGGGCGTATCGTCGGAGACACGGCGAACGTTTCGCGGATCGAAGAGTATTGCGACCATGCCGGTCCTCGCCGTTGTATATCGCTCGAGCGCGATTTCGAATCCAGCCGCGACGATCGATGCGCGGGTCGCGTCGCTGGGCGCCAGCAAGATCAGCGAACTCGCTTATCCGAAAATCGGCATGACCACGCGCCTGCTGCACGTCGCACCCTCCTCGATTGCACAAGTTGAATCGACGCTGCGTTCAACGCCGGGCGTCGTCGCAGTCAGTCAATCGCGGCGGCTCGCGCCGCTAACGGCCCCCGCGTACTTGGGCACCGATCCCTACTTCGTGGGCAGCGCGCCGTCGCCGCTCTATCAAACCGCCAACACGGGCGGCCAGTGGGACATGCACGTCGTGCAGCTCGAGCACGCTTTCGGCTATTCGCAGACGGGCGCTAGCGTGGCTGCCGGTGCGAACGCGCTCGGCTCGACAGGCGTCAAGCTAGCGATCATCGATACCGGTGAAGACGTGACGCATCCCGAACTTGCCAAGGCGACTATCGTGCACACCGAGTGTTACATCACGAACGAAGCTGGCACGGCCCAAAGCACCGGTACTTACGTGACCGACGGGTTCGGCCACGGCACCGACGTCACTGGGATCGCGGTAGCGAATGCGCAAAACGACTACGGCTTCGTCGGCGACGCGGGCGACGTCTCGCTCATGCTCTACCGCGTCTTCCCAACTCCGGATGACAACTGCGCGAATCCGGACTCCACGGCGGGGCAAAACGATCCGCAGTGTGGCGCGGACGACACGGATATCGTCAGCGCGATCGACGACGCCGTGACCAAGGGCGCCAATGTCATCAGCATGAGCCTTGGCGGAAATAATTGCACGTCCCCGGGCACGGACCCGGACACTGCCGAGGGCGCCGCGATTGCAAATGCGATTGCGAACAACGTTATTGTTGTCGCGGCGTCGGGTAATGCCGGCGGCGAGGGCGTCAGCGCCCCGGCGTGCGATACGGGCGTGATCGCGGTCGGAGCGAGTGCCTACAACGACGGCGTGGCGAACGGTACGGGCTACACCGGCACGAATAACGAGTACGTGGCGAGCTACTCGCAATACGGCGCTACGAACGTAGCGGATAACACGAGCTCGTGGGGCCTCGTCGCGCCCGGATCCGATCCGTCGAACGCCGACGTCTCGAGTACCACCCCCGATTACCTGCACTGGATCGAGAATATCTGGACATCGACCCCGTACATGTCGTCGCCGAGTGACACCAGCTTCGAAGGCAACTGCGCAGCGAGCACGGAGTATGATGAGAACGGAAATTGTCGGACGCTGATTGCCGGGACCTCGATGGCGACGCCGCACGTCGCTGGCGCCGCGGCGCTGATCCTCTCGGTGAAGCCGAGCTATCAGTCACCGTCGGCGATGTTCCAATTGCTCTGCACGACGGCCGACCCCATCGGCAATGCGAACGAAGCAGGTTGCGGCCGGCTCAACGTCTACCGCGCAATGGCGAAAGCGTTGAGCGATCCCAGCCCACCCCCGCCAAACTAACCATTTGTCATCCCGAGCGTAGAGAGCGAAGCGAACGTAGTCGAAGGACGCATCACATCTGTCCCTCGACTCCGTTGCGCTACGCTCGGGATGCCAACGTGTTTGTCGCCCTGAGGTGCGAGCGTAGCGAGCCTCGAAGGGTCGCTCGGATGAGGGAGATTGATAAGGGCGATATCACCGTACTGGGCAACCTGCTTAGCGATATCGCATGCTTGGCCAAGGACGCCTACGTTGGCTGGCTCGTCGAATATATGTGCTGTCTCTTTGATGACGACCGCATTGATGATTTTGCTCGTGGCCTCGCAGGCTACTATGGTTTGAGCGAGATCGCCGTAGCTCGCTTGCGCGCGTTCCGCACGGCGATTGACGAATACTGGAAGAGCGTGCCGAGCGGCACTAGCGACGAGGACGTTGTCGCGAGCCCCGTTGGGGCGAGATCCGCGAGCTAGCCAAGGCTTTCGTTCACGCCAGTGAACCATGGGAACGCGAACACCCGCGCGATGCGCTGGGTTATACGAGGTACGTTGAGCCCTCACCGGGTTGCGAGTGATGCAGGTCCCTCGACTACGCTGGGGATGACAATCAGCTCGGATAGGAGTAGCCGATTGCCGCCAGCACGCGTTGCGTTTCGAGGCCGTCTTGGAACGTCGGCAGCGCGCTGTCGCCGGTCTCGATCTGCTTGACGAACTCGTCGTAGAGCTCCATCAGGTACGGCACGTTCGGGAGGATGCTCGCAAACTTCGCGTACGGCGACGGCTTGCATTGCAGCTCGTTCGTCTCATCGGCGTCGATGCTGTAGAGCGTGTTGTCGATGGCGTTCGGTCCGCTCGAGACGGCCGTGCGATTCTCGGCGTGCACGGCGAAGGTAAATGACTCGACGATCTCCGTCGCGTCGGTCGTCAACCGGGCAACAAGGCCGTGACCGTAGTCGAGCAGCGCAAAACAGCCGTCGTCAACCGTGCTGACGAATTCGCCGCGATCGTCGCGACGCGTCGGGTTCGCCGTGCGCAAGAAGCCGTACGTCTTGTGCGGCGGACGGCCGACGGCCCAGTTGGCGCTGTCGATCAGATGCGAGAAGATCGCGTTCGCCATGCCGCCGCCCTTTTCGCGCTCGAACCACCAACCGCGTTGCCGCACCGTGGAGTCTTCGCGCAAGAAGGTGGTGAGGTGCGTGATTTCGAGCTCGCGCAGCGGGTTGAGATGCCCGTTGACCACGAGTTCTTTGATCGCTTGACGCTGGGGCACGAAGCGAAACTCGTGCGCGATGCCGCACGCGGTGCCCGCGTCGCGCGCCGCCGCCACCATCTCTTCAGCCTCCTCGACGTTGAGCGCGAACGGTTTCTCGCACATCACGTGCAGGCCGGCGTCGAGCGCCGCCAGCACCGCGTCGCGATGCGTAAACGGCGGCGACGCGATCGTAATCGCGTCGAGCTCGCATTCGGCGATCATCGCCTCCGCGCTGGGATACGCGTGCGGGATCTTGCGTTCGGCGGCGATCGCTTTCGCGCTCGACGGCGAGGCCAGTGCGACGACGTCGAAGCGCGGGTGTGCGAGCAGCGCCGGAAGATGCGCCTTGACACCGAAGCCGGCGCCGCTGATGCCGATGCGGTAGGTTTTCACAGGACCTCCCCGATCAATTCGAGTGCGCGATGCAGTTGCAAGGGTGAGATGACCAGCGGCGGGGTGATCGAAAGCACGTCGCCCTGCGGCCCCGCCTGAAGCAAAATAACGCCGCGCGCCAGGGCAGCCTTGACCACGCGATCGGCGTCGGCGGCGCTGCGCATTTGGAGTCCCCACATGGCACCGCGCCCGCGCACGGCAACCGCCCTTGGATGTTCGAGCATCGCGTGCAGTCGCTTCTCGATTAGTTCGCCGAGTTGGCGCGCTTGTGCCGGCAGTGCGAGCCGCTCGAGTTCGCCGATCGTTGCGAGCGCCGCGGCGCAGCCCATCGGATTGCCAAGGTACGTCGAGGTGTGCAGCGCTTCGCCGCCGGACGCGGGCCATGCGTCCATCACGCTTGCGCGCGCGACCGCGGCACTGATCGGAAAGCCGCCGCCCATCGCTTTGCCGATGCAGATGATGTCGGGAATCGTGTGATCGTGCTCGCAGGCAAACCAGTTGCCCGTGCGTCCAAAGCCGGTGTAGATCTCATCGAAGATCAAGAGAATACCGCGCGCGTCGCAGTACGTTCGCAGACCGGCGAGATAGCCGTTGGGCGGGACGATGCAGCCGCCGCGGCCTTGAATCGGTTCGATCACGATTGCGGCGAGGTCGTCGTGTGAGTCGAGCGCGGTGCGGAGCGCCTCGAGCGCATGCTTCGCGGTGGTCTTCGAGGCGTCGGGATAGTCGAGGCGCAGCGCGACGTCGGCGATCAGCGGAGCAAAGGGCTCGGCGAACTTCGCAACGCCGCCGATCTCGAGCGCGCCCAGCGAAAGCCCGTGATAGGCGCCGTGATACGCAACGAAGCGATGCTTGCCGGTTGCGATCACCGCGGTTTTGAGCGCCGCTTCGACCGCTTCCGACCCGGTCGTCGCCAAGAACGCTTTGCTGAGTCCGCTTGGCAAGATTCGCGCGAGCCGTTCGAGCAGCGCGGTGCGTTCCGGTGTCGGATGGACGTCGCCCATGCCGTGCATGAGCGTTGCCGCTTGTTCGGCGATGGCGGCGGCGACCACCGGATTGCTGTGACCGACCGATGCGACGCCGAACGCCGCGGTCAAATCGATGTAGCGATTGCCGTCGACGTCTTCGACCGTTGCGCCGCTGGCGGATTTCCAGAACACGGGAAAGTCGTCGCCGACGTAGGTGACGTTGCGCGATTCGTGCGCACGCAACGGTGCGACCAGCGCACGCGTCCGCGGACCGGGGACGTCGCCCACGATGCGCTCGAGATCGTCCGTCATGCGATTAGCGCTCGTCCGTGATCCAGGTGATGAAGTCGGCGATGCGCGAGCGGCCGCCGTGATTGCCGCCGAGCGGCGGGCGTTGCAGATCGCCGAAGCGCGCGATGCGATGCGCGCCGATCTCGATGGCGAAGGTGCGCAAATCCTCGCGCTTGCCCGCAAGCGCCACCGCTTCGACCGGAACGTCGTGCCGCGCGAGGTAGGCTATCGCGTCGCTGGGGTTGTCGACGGCGTGCACGGCCAGCGCGCGCGGAAGAAATGCGGGTGGTTCGCTCTCGGGCGGATCGAGCACGGTGAGATACGATCCGCGCGCGTCGGAGAACACGCTGCCGCTGCCCGCGGCCGAACGAAACGCCGCGAGGTTGCGCGCGCTGGCAATGCGAGCGCTGGCTCGCGCGTCGCGCAAGCCGGGCGGAAACTCGACCGAGGCGCGTTCGACTTCTTGTGCGACGAGTTTGGTGAATTCGGCGGGATCGACGCCGCCGCGACGTTCGACGAACAGCGCGTGCAGCGAGAGGCAACCTTCCGTTTCATAGAGCACGAGATCGCGCGCCGCGCCGGCCGCGAGCACTTTGGCGTGGGCCAGATCGCGCAGCTCTTCGCGCGCAACGTAGCCGATGCTCGCGCGCGAGCCGAAGCCGATGAATCGCGCGCCGCTCGGCGTCGATGTGGCAATGCGCGCGAGCGTCGCGTCGCTGCCGAAGGCCACGATCGCATCAAAGCTCGCAAGGTCAAGCGCGTCGCTCTCGCCCTCCCACGTTTGTGCGCGGGCCGCTTCGGCCACCGTCGCGAGCTCCTCGGCGAGCGTGGCGAAGAACGCGCGGACCAAACCGTCTTCACGATCCTTGACCAGGACGTCGCATTTCGCGCACAGCGCGAAGATCGCGGGCACGATCGCGACGCCGATCGTCGTGCGGCTCGAGATCACACACACACTGCCCACCGGCAACGCGCGCGCACGCGGTCGTCCCGGCCGTAGCGCAAAGCCGTCGAGCACTTCGAGCGACCCGAGTTCGCCGACGATCGTGGCTTCGAGCGCGTCGGCGGCGAGCGATTCGAAGAGCTGATCGAGCGCGTATTCAACCACCGGCATCGTGTAGCCGGTACGTTCGACGATCCGATTGAGCAGACGAACGCGCGGCGGGAAATCGGCATCGGCCCAGCGCGCAGCGGCATCGGCAACCGCGCGCACGATCCCTCGTGCCGGCACGGTGCGAAGCGCGTTCATCGAACCACAAGATCCTCAGCTGCGAGCGAACAGCCACGCAGCGCCGCACCCGACTCGCGACCGATCAAAACCAGCCCCTCGTCGAAGCGCACGCCCAAATCCTCGGTTCCGATCGCGACGCACGACGCGCGGTTGCCAAGATCGACGTGCACCAGCGCGCCGACAACACCGTTGGGCAGCGTTACGCCGTCGGGTCCAACCACGCGCGCGCGCAGCCATGGCGGCGAAAGTTTGAAGCGCACCGCCGCGATCGAATGATCGTGCCCGCTCACCATGACGTCGTCATAGTACTGCGAGGTCAACTCGGTCATCCCGTACTCGGCGACGATGGCGCAGTTGGTCATGCCGAAGCGCTCCGCCGTGCGGGCATACAGATCCTCGCGATCCACGACGCGCGAGCGCCCTTTGAAGCCACCCGTTTCCATCAGCCGCGAACCGGTGGGTAGCGCGAAATAGCGGCGCCGCTCGTGCATCGCGTCGAGCACGTGGACCAGCGCAAATGCGGTCGTCGCGATGCACACCGGCCGATCGTGGTCGACCGCGGCCTCGAGATCGCCGATGAGTGCCGCGATGTTGAAACGGTCGCCGTCCAGATACCATGACGTCGCGCCGTCCCCGCGCCGTTCGCTCACGCGCGCCGTCATGTAGCCAAGCGACGAGTGCGGGTGCTGCGCCGGGTTGGGCACGAGATTGAGATATCGCAGCCGCATGTGGTCGGGCAGCATGAAGTGATCGAAACCGGCTAAGAGCGAGGCATCGTAAAGCTTCCCGTTTTCCATATAATGGCGGCCGCTCTGCGCGGCGCTGGTGCCGCTGGTCGCAAAGCTCAGCTCCGCTTGGGCGGGCGGGAATGTGGCAAGCGCGGCTTCTTTGAATGCCGCGCTTGGAATCGGGGGAATGTCTTCCCAGCTACTGGGCAAGCGTTCCAACGTCACGCCTTGGGTCTGACAATAGCGCGCGTAGGGTTCGTTGTATCGCAGTTGATGCGCGAAAATGCGCAGCGCGAGATCGTTGAAGCGGTCGTCGGGCAGCGCTTCGTCGTGATCGTGCCAGCGCTGGATGACGGTGAAGATCTCGGCGTCGAGCTGGTAGGCTTCGTCGGTATAATTCACGCGTGCGTCTCGTTTCGGCGACTGGTGATGATGCCCGAGTTGAGTCCATTCATCGAGAGGCCGCCGTTGAATCGAGCGCTCTCGACCTTCATGCAGCGGTCCACGACCACACCAAGTCCAGCCTTATCGGCCAGCGCGATGGCTTCCTCGTTGATCACGCCGTATTGAAACCAAATCGCCTTGGCGCCGACCGCGATCGCTTCTGTAACCAGCGGAACGACCTCGCTTGGTTTGCGAAAGACGTCCACGATATCGGGCGCTCCGTGCGCCTGCGCGTAGGCGGTGAGCGACGGATAGGCCGGGACTCCGTCGATGTCGTGGATGGTCGGATTGATGGCGGCAATCTCAAAGCGGTGCTGCGTGCGCAAGTAGGAGAAGACCGTATAGCTTGGGCGCAGCGGGTTGTTCGAGGCGCCGACCACGGCAACCGTATGCGAGCGCTCGAGCAGCACGCGGCGCTGGGCCGGAGTATCCAGGATCATCGCGCCGACTCCGCCAGCGCGCCGCGCTGCGAGGCTTCGAGCGCATTGCCAAGGTCCCAGGTCAGATCGGCCACGTCTTCCAGGCCGACCGAGAGCCGCACCGCTTCGGGCGCTACGCCCGCCTTACGCATTTCATCGTCGTTCAACTGCGAGTGCGTGGTGGAGGCAGGGTGAATCACCAGCGACTTTGCGTCGCCGACGTTGGCCAGATGACTCCACAGCTCGAGCGCATCGATGAAGCGGCGGCCGGCGTCGCGCCCACCGCGAATGCCGAAGGTGAAGATCGAGCCCATATCGGGCGGCCGTACCCACTCGACTTCCGGCCGTGAGTCGAGGTAGGTGGCGATTGCCTTCGCGTTGTGCACGTGTGCTTCCATGCGGAGCGGCAGCGTCTCGAGCCCGAGCAGTAAGATCCACGCGTCCATCGGCGACATCTGTGCACCGACGTCGCGCAAAACTTCGGCGCGCGCACGCATCAGGAAGGCGTACTCGCCGAAGGTTTCGGTGAAGACCTTGTTGTGATAGCCGGGGCTCGCTTCGGAAAGCAGCGGAAATTTGCCGTTCCCGTAATCGAAGCGTCCGGCGTCGATCAGCACCCCGCCCATGGTGGTGCCATGACCGCTGATAAACTTTGTGGCCGAATGAACGACCAGGTCGGCGCCGTGTTCGATCGGCCGGCAGAGATACGGCGAGGCAAACGTGTTATCGATGACCAGCGGGATATTGTGCTTGTGCGCGAGTTTCGCTAGTGCGTCGAGATCGGCAAGCGCGCCCGACGGATTGCCGATCGTTTCCGCAAAGAGCAATTTCGTATTCGGGCGTATTGCGGCCTCGAGCGCTGTATAGTCGTAGACCGGCGCGAAGCTCGTTTCGATCCCCATCCGTCGCAGCGTAACGGTAAATTGCGTGACCGTGCCGCCGTAGATGTTTTGCGAGCTGACGATATGATCGCCCGCCTGCGCGAGCGAGAGCACGGTGCAGAGCTGCGCGGCCAGACCGCTCGAAAACGCGATCGCGCCTAGGCCACCTTCGAGCGAGGCCATCCGCTCTTCGAATGCCGCGACGGTGGGATTGCTGATGCGGCTATAGATATGGCCGTAGCTGCGAAGTTGGAACAGCTCCGCGGCTTGTTCGGTGGTGCCGAAGACGTAGGCCGCGGTCTGGTAGATCGGCATCGTTCGCGAGCCGGTGGTTGGATCGGGCGGTGTGCCCGCGTGAATCGCGCGCGTGGCGAAGCCAAAACTGCGGTCTTGCATGGCTTCACCTGGTTCGTCGGATGCTTAGGGCGGTCCGCTGCCTCCGCTGCCGCCGAGCCCACCCGGCGACGCGTTGACGTTATCGATCCATTTCTCTTTAGGACGATAGGCTGCGGTAAACGGTACACGCTCTTTCGGATCGGTGAACATACCGAGCATGTCGGTCGTGCCGTCGACACGCCCTTCGAGCAAAATCGTCGTGCCGTCGCTCAGCGAAACCACGAGGCGAACATTATTTTGCGCGTCGAGCGAACCGGTCACCGGATACTTCTTGTTGTCCTTCGTTAAGAAGATACCGGTGAGGCTCTGACCCTTCTGGACCAAGTTCATGTGCTCGTATTCCGTCTTGGGTCCGCGTTGAATCTGCACTTCCCAGACGCCGTCGAGACCTTTGCGCGTTTGGGGCGGCGGCGAGGGTGTCGCGCTTCCAGTGGGGTGCTTGCCTTTGGGCGCCGCGGCCTTTCCGCCCAGAATCGTGTCGAGATTTGGCGTCGGGGTTACGAGCGGTGCCGAATCCGGGCTGGCCGACGTCACCGCATCGGGCGACGAAGCCGGCGAGGCCTGCGTATCGGTCAGCGGCGGCGGTGTCGGCGGCGGCGTCGGGGCTTGGGGCGCAGGGGCCGCGGCGAGCAAGGCGACGGCGGCGACTATCAGGACGGGGTACTTCACGTCGGCTGCACTTCGGGGGTCGCGGACGGAATCTTGCGCAAGCTGGGAGGCAATCCGATGCGATGTGGTCCGCTCGTGACGCCTGCGGCCGATTCGATTGCGTTGACGTCTTGAGCGAGCGCCTCCAAGCTCGGGGAGAGAGGCGGGCAGAGCAGATCCGGTGAGCTCCATTCCTGCCACTGCACGGTGGTGGCAGTGCCGAACGACACGCTCTTCATGCAGTGGCGCGGCGGTGATGTCGTTTGCGATGCAGCCTGCACGTCGCGAAAGAAGCGTGTGCGCAGATCTTGTTGCAACGTGAATGTATGATCCGTTTGGCCCCGCAGGCTCGCACTCGCACGACCATCGGACGATACCGTAATCGTAAACCCCATGGTGTTCGTAGAACCCGAATTACGAATGATCGCCGAATCGCCTTGCGCGCTCAGGCGTAGTGCGGGCATGGCACCGAAGATTATGAGAGTGAAAAGTAATCCTTTTCTCATGTTCGCTCCGCAGGGATGCTACCAAAGTAACGGTAAGAGGGCCTCACTTGTCTCCCGTCCCGTGTAGGAGATCTTGCGTGCACGCTCGTTTTGCGTTTCTCGGAGCCGTTCTTCTCGCAGCGGCGCTAGCTGCATGCGGTGGCGGAGGCGGTGGCGGTCCCACGCCGGCTACCCCGAGCCCCACCTGTCCGCCCGGAACGACCGGCACGGTAACGCTTTGCAGTGGTCTCACCTTGGCCGCGCCGATCCCGGTGGCAGCCGGTGCGACCACCACCTACACCGCAACCATGAATTTCTCGGCGGGAACCGGCACGGCGACGATCGCGGCTTCGACTACTGCACCCGCGGGCGCCGCGACGCTCGATGCGGCGCATATGCGGATCGCGACGGCCGGCGGCACCGTTCACGCCGCCGATACTGCGCCGTACACCACGCTTGCGTACATCACGCTTACCGCAACGTCGGCTCTGTCGCTTTCGAGCGTGCCGACGATCACGGTCACGACGCCCTCGGGTGCGGCGGGCGCCTACTACAACTCGCAAGGCTTTTGGGTGACGTTGCCGCAGAGCGGAACGTTCACGCTCGCAAGCGGCGCGGCAGCATACTTCGCGATTTATACCGGCGGCACGTTGCCCTCGCCCAATCCCAACGGCTGCGTTGGCGTGCAAACGGCCACGCGACCCAGCGCACACGCGGCGCTGGTCGGTGTGCAGCCCATCGATCAGGGCGCGGCCTTCACTTATACCGGTACGCTGACCGAAGCGATTGCGCGCGCCACGCCGTGCGCGATGCCGACGGCAACGCAGCAGGCGACCGTGTCGGTAAGCGTGACGGTAACGTCGGCGCCCTACAGTCCCACCGACGAACACTCGGTCGAGAGCGACGCGTATACAACGGAAACGACCAGCACCAAGACGGACGCAAATGTCGCGGCAACGACCGTGGGCAGCGCGGCCGGCTTTAGCGAGAGCGCCGAAACCTCGACCGACGAAGTGGGCGACACGACGGTGACGACCTATTCGACGCCGCTGGTCTATGCAATAGCTTCGCCGCTTCCGTATACGGGCACGATCACCAATGGACCGCCGTCGACGGTAAAGGCTACGCTCGCCGACAGCACGACGACCGATCGCACCTACGATACGTCCAATGGGTCATACACCGAATCCGACTCGATCGCGGGCGGCGGTGCGAACGATATCATCGTCAACGCCGATTTCTCAGGTAGCTATACGGTCGCTACTGGGTCGGGTCAATTGGAGGCGAGCTACAGTGCGCCGTCCGGCGGCTCGATTACCTTCACCGAATCGCTTGCCGGCCAGACGCTAAGCTCATTTGCCATACCGCAGTGGTGGACCGGCACGAGTCTCTACAGCGACACGACGGTCGACAAGGGCGCGGGCACACTGCCGTCGCCGTGTAACCCAACCGGTGTGAGTTCGGCGAATGACTTCCGGCGCACGATCGCGATCGTCGATCCGGTGCTCGGCTACACCGAGACGGAAACGATCGACGCATACGTGGCGAGCAGTCCGACGCTCGGACCCGCCTGCGTGGTGATCGCCGATACGCAGAAGCTGTACTACGACTACTTCTACGACACGCCGTACTCGATCTATCTGTCGGGATCGGCAACGCCGCTGCAGACCGATACGATCGCTGAAGCCTATTGGTATGCATCGCCGCCGACCGGCGATAGCAGCGTGCGAACGCAGAGCGAAGGTCCAGGCGGCATTCCGGGGCTCGCGGCCAGCATCGCCGCGCATGCCTCGGGCATCGCCTTCACGCGCGCGACACAGCGTGCGCAGCGAATTGAGAACTTCGTCCGCAGCGTTGCTGCCGGGCACGTTGGTGGAGGTGCGAAGTGAATCGCCGTTTGGCTTTCGCGGCAGCAGCCGTTTTAGCGATCGCCCTTGCCGCATGCGGCGGCGGCGGCGGTGGCGCGGTTCCGAATACGGGGCAGCCGCAAACAACGTCGGGTCTGGGGAGCGTCCCCGCGTCATTGATGATCCAAAACTACGGGCAGAGCGCGATGAGCGGCGCAACCTACGTCGGTCCGGTCACCAACGCGCACATCAGCGTCTCGGTGTTGGTGCATCAGCAAAACGCGCAGGCGCTCGTCGCCTACGCGCAGTCGGTGGAGGATCCGAGTTCATCGAATTTCCGTCACTTCCTGACGCCGGATCAAATCGCGGCGGAGTTCGGCGCCTCGCAGTCGGACTACCAAAAGGCGGCGCAGTATTTCGTGAGCAACGGGCTCGCGGTCGCCGGCTGGAAACAGCGTCTGTTGCTCACGGTCGCCGGCTCACAAACCAACATGCAAAGGGCGTTTGGCACGACCTTCGGCCTCTATCAAAAGAACGGCCAGCAATTCCTTGCGCCGATGACCCCGCCGCACTTCCTGCAGCAAATCGCGGTCGACGCAGTCGGCGGTATTGTGCGTTATCGCGCTGACCACACCTATATCATCGTTCCGCCCAAGGCCGGTTCGGGGCTGAACGTCGGCTATTCACCCTCGACCGTGCAAGCTGCGTTCGATTACATCGGTGCGTATAACGCGGGCTACAACGGCAGCGGCGTCGATCTCGGGATCATCGCCACCGGTCCGATCAATACCACGTGCACCAGCGGCTCCGGCGACTGCGACCTGAATCAGTTTGCGCTCGACACCCATAGCACCGTGGCCAAGGTGATGGAAGTCGAGGTATCGCCGTCGCCGATCGCGACCGCGCTGGCGCAGAGCGGTTGCGGGAGTTCGCCCAACTGCAGCTTCCCGTATTCGGGCGACTTCGCGACGCCGCCGCCGGTCACGGGGCCGTGTAACGCAAACTTGCCCGTCTGCAATCCCGAGGACGGCGAGGCGCAACTGGACACGCAGCAGGCCGCGTCGCTCGCACCGGGCTCGAGCGTCCTCTTCTATCTGGCCTATAACGCCGCCGACTGTGAAGGCGTCACGTTCCCGAATGCGTGTGCGACGTCGGCACCGGATTATGGACCGGCGATCGGCATTGTTGAAGCCGATCCGGAGATCATGCAAGCGATTGCGGATGACACGGCTGACGTGCTCTCGCTTAGCTACGGGGGCGGTGAGCCGCAACAAGGCTGGTCCGGCTTCAGCGGGACCGGCGGCTACGAAGGCTCGTATTCGCAGCTCGAATTTGCCGAACTCGCAATCGAAGGCATCGCGGTCTTCGTTTCCTCCGGCGACAACGGCTCGGCGGAGTGCTTCAACGGCAATTCCTACCTCGCGCAAATATGCGATTCGTATCCGGCCGGCGATCCGAGCGTCACCTCAGTCGGGGGCATAACCGCAAACGTCAACGCCTACGGTCAGCCGACCGCACCGTGGCTGGCGTGGGGAATCTCGACCTACGACGGCGGCTATGGTGCTTGCGACACTCAGGGCTATTGTGGGGCGTCCGGCGGCGGCAATTCCGAAACCGCCGGCGTCGGCATCCCGGCTCCGCCGTGGCAGGCCACCGCGCTGGGAGCGTCCTACCGCGAACAGCCCGACGTCTCGATGATCGGCGATCCGAGCACCGGCGTCGCATGGGTAGTAAATACCGGATTTAGCGGCGGCGGAATCGCCGTGATTGGCGGGACGTCGGTCGCGGCGCCGCAGATGGCCGCGATGTGGGCCGACGCGCTGAGCGCGTGTAAGGCGAACGCGGGTGTAGGCGCGTGTCCGCCCAGCGGGGCCGGCCACTACTGGCGGCTCGGTAACGCGGCTCCGTATCTGTACGCGATCTACAAGACCAGCAACTACAACGGCTGGACGCCTTCGCTGGGCTATAGTTCGGTCTTCTACGACATCGTCTACGGCGACAATCAGATGACGAACCCGACCTATAGCCCGGCGTCGCCGATTCCAGGTGCGTCAGCTGGCCCAGGCTACGACATGGTCACCGGCGTCGGCGTACCGTATGCCGGCCACTTGATCGATGCGCTGCTCAAGACAACGGCAGTACAGTAGCGAGCACTTCACGGCGACCACGGATCGATTAGCTCGATACCGAGTTCGGAAAAATCGCGCAGGTTGCGTGTAGCGAGCGTGAGCCCGTGGGCTTTCGCGGTCGCCGCGATCTGAGAATCGACGATCGGGAGCGTCTTGCCTTGTGCAACGGCGAGCGCAACAAGCTCTCCCCACGCGAGGGCGACGTCACGATCGAACGCGAGAATGCGATCGCGAAACGCCGGAATCAATTCCGCGTGTAGCCAACGCGTGAGTTCATTTTGCCGCGCTGCCGCGGATAGTCGCGAGATTCCAAATTGGATTTCGCCGAGCGTAAGTGCGCTAACGCAGCATTCATCGAGCCGTTGTGACGCTAGCCACGCTTGAGCGGTGCGATCGGGGCGAACCTTCGTGGCTTCGGAAACGACGTTCGTGTCGAGAAGAAAGCGCGTCACTCCAGCTCGAGATCGCGCATTTTCTCGGGCGCGCGCGGGATCTCGAAATCGAGCCCCTTTAGTGGCGAGTTCGCAAAGAATGAGAGCAGCGACCGCGCTGGCCGCTCGGCCGGTGTGTACGCCTCGTAGGCGATGACGACCGCGGCGGGCTGGCCGCGGCGCAGAATGACCTGGGGCTCGCCCAGGCGCGCCCGGTCGACGAGTTCCGAGAGGCGGGCCTTGGCGTCCTGAAGGTTCCATTGTCGGTCCATACTAGTTGAACTAGTTTAACAGTGCCTAGGCCGGCGGGCAAGCCCGAGCCCCTCTTGCACGCCCTGCTATAATCAGGGGGCTGTGAAACAGAAGATCCATCCCAATTGGTACCCCGAGGCGCGCGTCCACTGCGCGTGCGGTGCCGCGTTTACGACCGGTTCGACGATGAAAGAAATCGCCGTCGAGATCTGCTCGGCATGCCATCCGCTCTTTACCGGCACTCAGAAGCTGGTCGATACGGCCGGCCGCGTCGACAAGTTCAATCAGCGCGCTGCGGCGGCTGAAAAGAAGAAGCAAGAAGCCGCGCAACGCCAGGCTGTCAAGGAAGCGAAAAAGGCCGTCGAGGCTTAACGACCCCGCCTTTGAATTGAAGACGAGCTGCACTGCGGCTCGTCTTTTCGTTTGGTGCCTGGCAAAGTTGGGACTAGTGCGATATACTAGTCATATGGAGAAGCACGTTGGAATTTACGAGATGCGGGCGAAGCTCGGCGAACTCGTTCGCGCCGCAAGCGCCGGGGAAACGATCATTGTCGACGTCCGTGGGCGCCCGGCTGCCAAGCTCGTACCGTATCACGAGGCGAACGAGGATGTCGTGGCGTGGTTTCGCGAGCGCGCCCGCGGTGAGCGCTGGGGCGTGAGTGCGCGCGATCTTGTAGTCGAGGGGCGGCGCTGAGTACGCTGCTCGACGCTTCGGCTGCGGTTGCCTGGTGCATACCGGACGAGTTCGATGCAAAAGCGCAAGCGCTGTTGGAGCATGTTGCTTCGGCCGGTGCGATCGTTCCGGCGCTATGGGTTTTTGAGATCGAAAACGCACTGCGTAATGCGCATCGGCGCCGTCGGGTTAACGAGAGCGAAGTCAGTGCAATCACGGCGCGCCTCGCGTCCCTGCCGATTCGGATTGTCGACGCTTCGGAATCGCCACGGTTTCACGAGGCGTTCAGTATTTCGGTTGCGCACGACATCAGCGTCTACGACGCCGTCTACATCGATGCGGCGCGGCGTCATGGTGCTACACTGGCGTCTCGTGACCGGCGCGTGTGCGACGTTGCTCGCGTGCTCGGGATCCCGGTTTACTGAGCAAAACAAAGCATGGCTGAATTAAATGCAAGCGTGATTGCACGCCTCGACACGATGGTCCGGCGCTTCGATGAGATCGAGGCGGAATTGGCCAATCCCTCAGGCGGCTTCGATCAGGCGCGCTACACCGCGCTGGTCAAAGAGCGCGCGCAGCTCGAAGAGACGGTCGGCGTGTATCGTCGCTACCGCAAGATCCTCGACGAGATCATCGCCAACGAGGGGTTGTTGCGCGAAGGCGGCGACGCCGAGCTGCGCGAGCTCGCCGAAGAAGAACTCAAGGCCTTGCGCGCGCAGCGCGAAGCGCTCGAAGACGAACTCGCAGTGCTGATGATTCCTAAGGATCCCAACGATACCAAGGACGTCTTCATCGAAGTCCGCGCCGGTGCGGGCGGTGACGAAGCCGCGATCTTCGCGGGCGATCTCGCGCGCATGTACATGCGCTTTGCCGAAGCGCGCGGCATGCGCGTCGAGCTGGTTTCGGAGAACGAGAGCGATGCCGGCGGCTATAAAGAAATCGTCTTCGGCGTCAAAGGCGATTCGCCGTATCGTTATTTCAAATACGAGTCAGGTGTGCATCGCGTGCAGCGCGTGCCCGCGACCGAAGCGCAGGGCCGCATCCACACCTCGACGGCGACGGTCGCGGTGCTGCCCGAAGTCGACGAAGACGTGCAGATCGAGATCAAGCCGGGCGACCTGCAGATCGACACCTATAAAGCCTCGGGTGCCGGCGGCCAGTACGTCAATAAGACCGAATCGGCGATTCGCATTACCCACGTGCCCAGCGGCCTGATCGTCGCCTCGCAGCAAGAGCGTTCGCAGATGCAGAACCGCGAGAAGGCCATGCAGATGCTGCGCGCGATGCTCTACGAGCGCCAACAGCGTGAAAAGGAAGAAGCGATGGGGTCACTGCGGCGTAGCCAAGTCGGCACCGGCGATCGCTCGGAGAAGATTCGCACCTACAACTTCCCGCAAGACCGCGTGACCGACCATCGGATCAACGAGAGCTTCGGCAACATCCGCGGCATCATGGATGGCGCGCTGGGCCCAATCGTCGACGACTTGCTCGCCGACGAACAAGCACGACTACTGGCCGGCGAAGACCCGCCCGCGGCCTAAGCAGTGACTCGAGCCCTCGCTACGACGGCCCTCGTTTTGCTTTGCGCCTGCGCGCGGTCGACGTCGCAGCAAACGAATTACATGAAGGCAATGGTGGTTACACCGGTGCCGGCCACGGCCGACGCCTACAAAACCTATGCTGTTTCCGCTGCGTTCGGACGGCGCCCCGTGCCCCTCGCGCCGGCACAGCGAAGATGGCTTCTGCGCGTACTTCACTCCAAGACGTATGGCCCGCAGCGTGCGAACCTGCGTTTCGTGCTCCTGCACGGCCCGACGGAGCCGCTCGTGATCTACACAGCAAGGCTCGACGATGACGGGAACGACTTCGGCGGACACGTGATCGGCGAAGGCTGCAGTCTCGAGTTTGATCCGGTGAAGGTCGGGTTGTTCTCATCCGCATGCACTGCCCCGACGCCGCTGCCGGTAGTTCCGTGATCGAGATCGATGGCCGCGAGGCCGAAACGCTCTTGGCCTTCGTCACCGGCCGGTCCATTGCGCACGTGCGCGCCTTTGCCGAGGTGCCGCTCGATGATGCCGTGTTGGCGAGTTTCAACGAGCTTGCGGGCCGCCGTAAGAACGGCGAACCGCTCGAATATCTGGTGGGCAGCGCCGGATTCTATTATCGCGAATTTCTCGTCGATCCGCGCGTATTGATTCCGCGGCCCGAAACCGAGCATCTCGTCGAGGATGCGATCGCGCATCTTCAAGCGTATGCAGCGCCCCGCGTGCTCGACGTCGGCACCGGCAGCGGTGCCATCGCGCTAACGCTCGCGGCAGAAGTGCCGGCGGCGCGCGTGGATGCCGTCGACGTATCGCCCGATGCAATCATCGTCGCCATCGCCAACCGCGAACGGCTCGACCTGAGCAAACGGGTGGATTTCTATCTCGGCGATCTGCTTCAACCGGTTGCGCGCAAACGCTACGATGCAATCGTCGCCAATCTACCCTATGTCCCACTCGCAGACATCGGCGTCGACTTGCGTTTCGAACCGGCCCTTGCGCTGGACGGAGGCGCCGATGGCCTCGACGTCTATCGCCGGTTCTTCGCGGCGGCGCCCGCGGCGCTACGTCCGGGCGGCCTACTGCTCGCCGAAGGGGCGCCGCCGGTCGGCACCGGCCTCCTCACGCTCGCGCGTGCCGCGTTCCCGCAGGCGACCGTCACGCTCGAGCGCGATTACGGGGATCGCGAGCGTTACGTCAAGGTGATGACCCCCGCCTAACGCGAATATACACATCCCGAGATGGCGAAGTACATTTTCTTCACCGGCGGCGTGGTGAGTTCGCTCGGCAAGGGCATCACCGCAGCATCCCTCGGACGACTCCTCAAAGCTCGCGGCATCAGCGTCTCGATCCAGAAACTGGATCCCTACATTAACGTTGATGCGGGCACGATGAACCCCTACCAGCACGGCGAGGTCTTCGTGACCGAAGACGGCGCCGAGACGGACCTGGATCTCGGGCACTACGAGCGGTTCATCGACGAGAATCTGGTCCGTGCCAACAACGTGACGACCGGCCAAGTCTACAACTCCGTCATCGAAAAAGAACGCCGCGGCGAATACTTGGGCGCGACCGTCCAAGTGATTCCGCATATCACGAACGAAATTAAGGCGCACATCCGCCGCGTCGCCGAGGCCAGCCGCGCCGACGTGTGCATCGTCGAAGTCGGCGGCACGGTCGGCGACATCGAATCGTTGCCGTTCTTGGAAGCGATCCGTCAGATGCGCTACGACGTGGGCGACGAGAACGTGATGTATTGCCACCTCACGCTGGTGCCGCATCTCGGCGCCGCCGACGAGCTGAAAACCAAGCCGACGCAGCACTCGGTGCGCGAATTGCGCGGGATCGGGATCTCGCCCGACGCGATCGTCTGCCGCACGCAGTCGGCCATCGCGATGCCGGTCGAACTCAAGGAGAAGATCGCGCTCTTCTGCGACGTGCCGCCCAGCTCGGTCGTGCAGAACATCGACGCCAAGACGATCTATCAAGTGCCGCTCAATCTCGAGGCTGAGGGATTAGCCAACGCCGCCGTGCGCAAACTCGGCCTGCCAACCATCGCACCCAAGCTCGACGAGTGGATCAAGATCGTCGACCGGCTCATGGCTCCCAAGCATCGCGTGCGCATTGCACTGGTCGGCAAGTACGTCGAACTCAAGGACGCCTATATCTCAATTAGCGAAGCGCTGTATCACGCCGGCATCTTCCACAATACGGAAGTTGAGATCCGGCGCATCGACTCGGTGACGGTCGAGACCGAAGGCGTCGGCGTGCTCGAAGGCGCGCACGGCATTCTGGTTGCGCCCGGCTTCGGCGCGCGCGCGGTCAACGGCAAACTGCAGGCGATCCAGTACGCGCGCGAACGCAAGGTTCCGTTCTTAGGGATTTGCTTCGGCATGCAGCTCGCGTGCGTGGAGTTTGCACAACACGTCTGCGGCATTCCCAAAGCGATGTCGATCGAAGTCGACGAAACCACGCCCGACCCGGTGATCGATTTTATGCCCGATCAGCGCGATCTGGAGATTTACGGCGGAACGATGCGCCTGGGCTCCTATAGTTGCACGCTCGAGCCCGACTCGCTCGCGCTGCGCGCGTACGGCGAGACCGAGATCACCGAACGCCATCGCCACCGCTACGAGTTCAACAATCGCTACCGGCCGGTGTTCGAGGAACACGGCATGCGTTTCTCGGGCCACCATACGGTCGGTAAGACGACGCTGGTCGAAATCGTCGAGCTGCCCGCCGATATGCACCCGTGGTTTGTGGGCACCCAAGCGCACCCCGAATTTAAATCGCGTCCCAACCACCCGTCTCCGCTGTATCGCGACTTTGTCGGTGCGGCGCTCGCGCATAGTGGCGCGCCCGCCGAGGTGCGTTCGGTCGGCGAACGCGTTGAATCCTAGCGACATTACCGCCTTCATCCTCACG
The DNA here is from genome assembly GCA_963837195.1 of Vulcanimicrobiota bacterium. Taxonomy (GTDB): domain Bacteria; phylum Vulcanimicrobiota; class Vulcanimicrobiia; order Vulcanimicrobiales; family Vulcanimicrobiaceae; genus Aquilonibacter. The sequence continues at coordinate 339,337 of CAWIMO010000006.1, read as the reverse complement.
CGCGACGAGGAACGCGATCTCCCCCGCGCGGTCACGAGCCTGCCGCATGGGGTCTCGATTTTAGTGCTCGACGCGCTTTCGGCCGACAACACGGTCGCGTATGCGCGCGCAGCCGGTGCGCGCGTGATCGAGCGCGGGTGGACCGACTTCGTCGACGCGCGGCGCTTTGGACTCGGACAGATCGCAACACCCTGGACGCTGATGCTGGATGCCGACGAAGAGCTCGACGATCGGCTGCGCGAAGCGATCGTGGCCGCGAGCGGCGACGCCGACGGTTACATCGTGCGACGCACGACGTACTTTCACGGCAAACCGATGCGCCTCTGGAGCGACGAGCCGCTGCTGCGTCTGGTGCGTACGAGCGGTGCGCAGATTGAAAACGTCACGCTGCACGAACGGCTTGTCTGCACCGGCCCAACGCGCGAGTTGAGCGGAACGCTGCTGCACTATTCGTATCCCGACGCGCGCAGTTATCGAGAAAAATTCGCGCGCTATACGGCGATCGAAGCGCTGGCAAAGAAACCAAGTTGGCTGGGGATGGCCGGCGCAGCCGCACTCGTGCTCCCGCGTTTTGCCAACGGTCTGCTGCGGCACGGAGCGCTACGCGACGGACCGCGCGGCTGGTACGTAGCGTGGTACTCGGCGCTGTATCCCGCGGTCGTCGCGTGGAAGTCGCTGCGTCAAGCCGGCCGCGACCGCAAAAAGAGCTAGATGGCGCGGATCGGTCTCGAGGCTCGCTGCGGCCGCCATATCTCGGTCGGCATGCGCACCTACATGAAAGAACTAAGCTTGCGTCTGCCGCGGGTTGCGCCCGAGTTCGAATACCGGGTCTATACCGAGGGCGAGAACCTCAGCGCGCTCGAGCAGGTGAGGCTGCCGCTGCAGATGCGCCGCGACCGCATCGAGCTCGCGCACTTCATGTCGCAATACGTCCCGCTCTTTGCCGGCGGGCGTTTCCTCTTTACGATTCACGACGTCATTCATCTGCGCTTTCTGGAGTTCTTCAAACCGACCATTGCGCCGTACTATCGTGCTGTCGTCCGGCGCGCCGCGCGCCGCGCGACGCGGATCATCACGTCCGATAGCCGCACGATCGCCGATCTGGTGACGCTGCTCGGTGCCGATCCGGCGAAGATCCGGGTCGTCCCGCTCGCGCCGCGCGAACGGTTCTTCACGCAGGCGCCGCCGCATCGCGCGCCGCGCCCGTACCTCATCAACGTCGGCAATCACCGCACGCACAAAGATATTCCAACGCTGCTCGAGGCGTGGTCGGCGCTGCCAGCGAGCTACGAGATCGATCTCTACCTCACCGGACCGGATGATTTTGGCGGCGAGCTGCAGCGTCGCTCGACCGGCGCGCGGCAAGCGATCGCTCTCGGCGACGTCGACGATGACGCGCTCGCCGCGTATTACGCCGGCGCATTTGCGTTGGTGCACCCCTCGCTGCTCGAAGGCTTCGGGCTGCCGTTCGTCGAGGCCATGGCGCAAGGCTGCCCGGTGGTTGCTACCGCGACCTCGATTCCCCAACCGGTTGCCGGTGCCGCGCTACTCTTCGAACCGCGCGACGTCGAAGGCATGCGCGCGCAGCTCGAGCGGTTGCTCGACGACCAGGCATTGCGCACGGCACTCGTTGAACGAGGACGCGAGGCCGTTGCGGCGCTGAGTTGGGATCGAACCGCGCGTGAGACGGCCGCTGTGTATCGCGAAATCGTCGAGGAGGGGCGATGATCCACGTTTTAGCAGCAGCAATCGCTATCGTCTTCAACGGAGTCAAGCTGCCGCTGCAGCCGCCGCCGATGATGGTGCACGGAGAACTCTACGTGCCGGTACGGCACACGATCGAGGCGCTCGGATTGCAATTCATCCAGGCCGGTTCGCAAATCGAGACGCAGGTTGGATCGCGGATGGTCACGCTGCCGGTGGGCAAAGGCGATACGATCGAGGTCAAGGACGTGCTCTTTGCGCCGTTGCGCTTCTTCACGGAGATGCTCGGGGCACAGGCGTCCTTCGACAGCCGGACGCAGACCGTCACGATCGTTGCGCAGCTCGTCGGCACGTCGTCGAACGGGCTGATCCTCACCCACACCTCGGCCCAGCGCTTCGGGACGGTAAGTGCGGTCGATCTCAGCTCGGATCCGCCGACGGTGACGCTCGAGTACAACGCGACGATTCATACCGTGCCGATCGGCACGAACGCGATCGTCGAGATGCACGACGTCGCCGCGAACGTGGTCGTGCCCGGCGAGCTTTCCGACCTGCATCCCGGCGACTTCGCGCGCATCTACATGGACCGCGATGGGCACGTGCAGCGCGTCGAAGACGAGTTTGGATCGCGCGCCGGTCACATCGCGGCGGCGACCTCGTCCGAATTCGTGCTGGGCGATGGGCACGTGATCGTTCCGGATCGATTTACGCAGATCGTGCTCAACGGGCAAAGCGCTGCCGCCTCGGATTTGCGCGTCGGCGATCAAGTGATGGTCCGCTACAACGTCGAGACCAATGAAATACGCGCGATCTTGGCGAGCCGCCCGTTGGCGCCCGTTTCGCCGCAACCGGGCGAACCGGCGATCGGCGCGATTAACATCGATAGCAACCGTCCGCTGCGCGCCGGGGATCGCGTCACGGTCACGATGCAAGGCACGGCGGGGGGCGCGGCGACCTTCGACATCGGTTCGTATGTGACGAATCTTGCGATGAGTCAACAGTCGCCCGGGGTCTACATCGGAAGTTACGAAATCCCCAACGGCGCGAACTTCAGCGACGTGCCGATCATCGGCCAACTGCGCGTCGGCGCGGCGAACGCGCCCGCCGTCCAGGCCGCACAGACGCTCTCGGCGTCGAGTTCGCCGCCCGGCATTTCCGACTTCGCACCGGGTGAGGGCGCGGAGGTCAATACCAGCTCGCCGGCGATCTACGCGACGTTCGTTGCCGATGCGGTGCCAGTGAATCCGTCGAGCATCGTGCTCTGGGTCGACGGGCGCGACGTCACCTCTGAGTCGCTGCGCACGCCGACGTTCATTCAATACATGCCGGAGTATACGTATCACCGCGGCACCGTGCACGTCACCGTGCGCGTTGCCGACCTGGCGGGCAATACCACGACCAAATCCTGGACCTTCATCATTCGCCGATAGGAGTGGACGCCACGATGGACTGCTTGTTCTGCAAGATCGCCGCGGGCGAGATCCCTTCGAAGCCGGTCTATCGCAATGATACCGTGCTGGCGATCGAAGACATCAATCCGCAGGCACCGACGCATATCTTGGTGATGCCGGTGACGCATCACGCGAACATCGGCGATCTTTCCGACGCGGCCGACGGGGCGCTCTTGGCGCATCTCATGGAAGTCGCAACGAAACTTGGACGCGAGCGGGGCCGCGACGGGTACCGCCTCGTGATGAACACCGGTAAGGACGGCGGGCAGACCGTCGACCACCTGCACGTGCACGTGCTCGCCGGCCGTCACATGACATGGCCGCCGGGATAGGGGTTTGACGGCCTCTGCGGCCTGTGCTACAGTACCCCGGCTGGGCCTCGCGACGAGGCCTAATCTTTGCGTGCACCCCTGAGGGGGCGCGCCGAAAGGGGGGTTGTTCAACGATGGAAGTTCGCGTATCTCCGGGTGAGTCAATTGAGAGCGCGCTGCGCCGTTTCAAGAAGGCCACCCAAAAGGCGGGTATACTCGCCGAGGCGCGCAAGCACGAGCATTACGAAAAGCCGAGCGTGCGCCGCAAGAAGAAGTCCGCGGCCGCTCGCAAGCGCCGGGCATAGCCCCCATGGGATCACTGAAAGACCGCATCGCCTCCGATCTCAAGGAGGCGATGAAGGCGCGCGACCAATTGCGGTTGGATACGCTGCGCTCGGCGCTTTCCGGCTTTACCTATAAACGAAGCGAAGCCGGTGCGGACCTTTCCGACGCCGACGAGCTTGCCGTGGTGCAGAAGCAGGTCAAGCAGCGCAACGACTCGCTCGCGGAGTTCGAAAAGGCCGGACGCCAGGATTTGGCCGATAAAGAGCGCGCCGAGCGCGAGATCCTGTCGGCGTATCTCCCGGCCCAAAAGTCGGCCGGCGAGATTCGCGCGTTGGTCAAGGCGGCAATCGCCGCGCTGCCCGAGGATGGGCGCAACCAGGGCGCGGCGATGAAAGCCGTCATGCCGCAGCTCAAAGGCCTCGCCGACGGCAACCTCATCCGGCAGATCGTCACCGAAGAGCTGGCGTAGAAGAAACCTTGCTGTGCTGCGAAAGTAGCATCCAGCATGGTTGCTTCGCCGTTCATCAGGGTCGCGTTCGCACTCGCATTTGTCGTGGCGGGCTTCGCAGGTCTCACCCGCGCGGCTACCCCCCCGACCGGCGCGCCGGTCGTCATCGTGCCGATTACCGGCATGGTCGATGACGGTATGGCGCATTTGGTGCAACGGGCGATCGCGCAAGCCGACGCTGAACACGCAGCTGCCGTCGTCCTCGACGTCGACAGCGATGGCGGCTTAGTCGAAGCGGCACAAGATATTCGCGGCGCGATTTTCGCCGCGCACGAGCCGGTATATGCATTCGTCGAGCGTCGCGCCTTTTCGGCTGCGTCGCTGATAACGCTTTCGACCTCGCGCATCTTTATGGCGCCGGGCTCGGCCATCGGTTCGGCCGAACCGCATCCCGATAATCCCGAAACGGTGTCGGCCGTCAAAGCGCTCTTCGTTTCGACCGCACAGCGCAATCATCGCCCCCAAAAGCTTGCCGCCGCGTTCGTCGACAAGTCGATCGACGTACCTGGATATAAGACGCCGGGAACGTTCTTGACGCTGCCCGCGCAAGACGCGGTGAAGACGGGTATGGCCGACGCGATCGAGCCGTCACTCACCGCCGCGCTTGCAACCGAACACCTCGCGGACGCGCCGCGTCAGATGCAGGACTACACCTGGGGCGAGGAGCTGGCGCGTTTTGCCAACTCGATCGAGATTTCGGCGCTCTTGCTGACCATCGGTACGCTCGGACTGATCGTTGAGATGCAGACGCTGCACGGCATTGCGGGTACGATCGGCGTTCTCGCGCTCGGGCTGTTCTTCGGTACGCACATCTACGCCGGATTCTCAAACGGCCTCGTGATCGCGCTGGCGATTGCCGGTCTACTCGGCATTCTTTGGGAGTTGCACGTGGTTCCAGGCCACGGCATTCCCGGTGTCTTGGGACTGCTCGCGCTCTTCGCCGCCGTCTTCCTCGCGTTTGGCATTCCGTTTACGTTCATTGCGATCGAAACCATATCGACGGCGATTATCTTGACGGTCATCTGCTTCGCGCTGCTAACGCGCATCTTTCCGGAGAACGCGTGGATGCGCCGTTTGGCGCTGGCGGAGTCGCAGGGCCCCGACTACGTTACGAGCAGCGATTTCTCGTCGCTCCTCGGCAAGACGGGCGTTGCAGCCTCCTATTTGCGTCCGGCGGGCGTGGCGCAGATCGACGGCAAGCGCGTCGATGTGCTGACCGAGGGGGAATTCATCGCAGGGGGAACGCCCATCCGTGTCACGCGCGTTGAAGGCGCGCGTGTTTTCGTCGAGCCGGTTACCCTCCCCAGCTATAAGTAATCCTTCGACAAGCTCAGGACTAAAAAGGCCCTTCGACAAGCTCAGGATTGAAAAGGAGTTTTAATAGCGTGGATCTCGCAGTCGTCGGTGTGGTGATCGTAATATTCGTCGCGATCATCCTGTTCTTCGTCTTCTTGTATTATTTTCCGATCGGCACGTGGATCCGCACCGTCGCGGCCGGCGTACCACTCGGCATCATAACGCTGGTTCGGATGCGCCTCATCGGCATTCCGCCAAGCGTCATCGTGGCGAACTACGTGCGCGCGCGTAAGGCCGGCTTGAATCTCACGGTCGATCAAATGCAGTCGCATTACCTCGCCGGCGGTAACGTCGAGGCCGTTACGCTTGCCATGATCGCGGCGCAGCGCGCGCAGATTCCGCTCGACTGGCAACGTGCCGCGGCGATCGACCTCGCGGGACGCAACGTTGTCGAAGCGCTGCAGACGTCGGTTACGCCCAAGGTTATCGAGACGCCGACCTTCCAAGGCGTGGCGCAGAACGGCATTCAGCTCAACGTCAAAGCGCGCGTGACCGTGCGCAGTAATCTCGATCGTTACGTCGGCGGTGCCGGCGAGCAGACCGTGATCGCGCGCGTCGGCGAAGGCGTCGTCGCGGCCGTCGGTGCGGCGATCGACCACAAGGAAGTCCTCGAGTATCCCGACCGCATCTCGAAGACCGTGCTCGCCAAAGGGCTCGACGCGGGAACCGCATTCGAGATCGTCTCCATCGACATTGCCGATGTCGACGTCGGCAAGAACATCGGCGCCGAATTGCAGACCTCGCAAGCCGATGCCGACCGGAAGATCGCCCAGGCAAAGGCCTCGGAACGCCAGTATGCTGCGCAAGCGGCCGAACAAGAACAGCGGGCCGAGACGCAAGCGATGCGCGTGAAGGTCGTGGAAGCCGAAGCTTCCATCCCGCTCGCGATCGCCGAAGCGTTTCGCAACGGGAACCTCGGCGTGATGGACTACTATCGTTTGAAGAATCTGCAAGCCGACACCGGCATGCGCGATTCCATCGGTAACAGCGTCGAAGGCGGCGGTACACCCGACGTCACCCAACCACCGCAACCGCCGAGATAAGCGATGCACGACCTCGGGCTGATCATTTGGGTGCTCGTCATCCTGGTCGGCGCTATTTCGAGCATTCGGCGAAACGTGCGGCGCACGCGTCAAGCGCAGTCCGCGTTGGCGCAAAAAGCCCCGCCTGCGCAACAGCCGCCGCCGGTGCCTCCGCCGCGGTTGTTGGCTGGGTTCGCAATGCCGCCGGTCGAGGAGCCGCCGCCGCCGCAACCGCCGCCGATTCAGCGCCGGGTGGTGGCTGCTGCAGCTGCGCCGCCTCCGGCGCCGACGCCGTCGCCGCCGATGCGGGTTGGAACCTCACCGATTCGTGGTATGTTCGGAGGGGGCAGAACCCTCGTGCGAGCCATCGTCGCCGCCGAGGTGTTGGGGCCGCCTAAAGCATTGCAGGAGCAAACGATCTGGAGTCCACGTCACAGCGAACCGTCGATTTAAGCGATCTCCAAGATCGCGTTCGTCTCTTCGGACAATTCGATCAGAATCTCTCGGCACTCGAGGACGCACTGCGGGTGAGCGTTCGCGCCGACGGCGATCATCTGCGGCTCGCGGGCTCCACGGTCAACGTGGAACGCGCCGAACATGCGGTGCGCCGTATGCTCGATGCTGCCGTCGAGGGTGCGCAGATCACGCCGGATGACGTGGCGTTGGCGATCGCCGATACGGGCCAGCAAGCCAATGGCCGTGCTTTGCCGGGCACGCTGATTCGCACGCCGCGCGGCAAGGAGATTCGCCCGAAGACCGCCGGTCAGCGCGCGTTCGTGCAATCGATCGAACGCAACACGCTGACCGTCGGCATCGGACCGGCCGGCACCGGCAAGACGTTTCTTGCCGTGGTGATGGCCGTGCGCGCGCTCAAGAGCCGCGAAGTTTCGCGTCTCATCCTTTCGCGCCCGGCCGTCGAAGCGGGAGAGAAGCTCGGCTTTCTTCCCGGCGATTTGCGCGAGAAGGTCGATCCGTACTTGCGTCCGCTCTACGACGCCCTCGATGACCTGCTCGACGACGGGGTTGTCGCCCGCTATCTCGAGCGCGGCACGATCGAAGTGGCGCCGCTCGCCTACATGCGCGGTCGCACGCTCAACGACGCCTTCGTCATTCTCGACGAAGCGCAGAACGCAACGGCCGATCAGCTCAAGATGTTTCTCACGCGCTTGGGCGCGGGATCGAAGATGGTCATCAACGGCGACGTCACGCAGATCGATCTGCCCTCGGGCGCGCGTAGCGGACTACGCGATGCGGCGCGCCGGATCGGTGTGCTCGATGACGTCGGCGTGGTGGAGTTGAACGAAACCGATGTCGTGCGTCACGCGCTCGTGGCGCGCATCATCAAGGCATATGCAGATCCACTACCGCAATGAGGTGCGCGGGAGCGGCATCGATCCGCGGGCGATCAAAAGCGTCGCGCGCAAGCTGCTCGCCGCGGTGGATCACGCGGACGCGGCGATTTCCCTAACGCTGGTCGACGATGCGGCAATTCGCGAGATCAATCGCGAGCACCGCGGTAAGGACCAGTCGACCGACGTGCTGTCGTTCTCACTCGAGCCGGAGCCGTTTGTCCCCGAAGTGCTGCTCGGCGACATCGTGATTTCACTCGAAACCGCGCGGCGACAAGCCGCGGAGTATGACGCACCGTTACAACGCGAAGTCGAGCGGCTCATGATCCACGGGCTTTTGCACGTCCTCGGACACGACCACATGGAGCCGCAGGAGCGACACGCGATGGAAGCCGAAGAGCGGCGTCTCGCCGCGGTGATCGGCATGCCCTGGCCCTACGACGAGAACTAGCGTGCGCTTCTGGCGTTCGTTCAATCACGCGTTCGCGGGGATTATGTATGCGGCGCGCACCCAGCCCAACATGCGCGCGCACCTGCTCATTTCGCTGCTGGTAATCTTGGCGGCGTTGATTCTGCGGATCGGTCGCGACTACGTCATCGACTTGGTGATCATCATCGCCGTGGTCCTGGCACTCGAACTGCTCAACACCGCGGTCGAATCGATCGTCGATCTGCTCACCGTCACCCACCACCCGCTGGCCAAAACCGCGAAGGACGCGGCCGCCGGCGCGGTCTTGATCGGCTCGATTGCCGCGGTTGTGGTGGGGTATCTCGTCTTCTATCAGGGCTTGATCAACGGCGGCCAGCGCGTCTATCAGGCGGTGGCCAACGTCCCGAGCAACATTGCCTTTGTGGTCTTGGCGGTGGTGGCGATCGCAACGATCTTCGCCAAGGCCTGGGCCGGGCGGGGGTCGGCGCTGCAGGGCGGCGCTATTTCCGGCCACGCGGCGCTGGCCTTCGCGGCGGCCACGCTGCTGGCGTTCCTGTACCAGCGGCCGCTGGCAGCGCTCCTGGCCTACTTCGTGGCCTTCCTGGTAGCCCAGAGCCGCGTAGAGGCCAAGATCCACAGCACGGGCGAAGTGGTGGCCGGCTCGGTGCTCGGCGTCGTGGTCGCCTTGGCGGTCTACCTGCTGGCGCGCTCGCACCTTGTGCTATAATGGCGCCGTTTTGAATACCGACCCTGACCGAAGTCCCGCATCATGACGACGGCCCATCCAACTGACTGGCTCGAAGTGGCTGTGCTGATCGTCCTGGTGCTCGCCTCGGCCTTTTTCTCGGCTTCGGAGACCGCCCTGGTCTCAGTCGGGCGGGTACGCGCCCGGAGCCTCCACGACCGTAAGCTACGCGGCTCGGCAAACGTCGTCGCGCTCGTCGACGACAAAAGCCACGTGTTGACCTCGATCTTGATCGGCAACACGATCGCGCTGCTTGCAGCCGACTCGCTGGCCACCACGATCGCGTACGACATGGGCTTGGTTCAACCGGCCCTCTGGTCGACATTCGTGATGGCGGTCATCCTGCTGCTCTTCGGCGAGATCATTCCCAAGACGCTGGCCGCCGGCAGCGGCGACCGCTGGCTGCTCGTGCTCTCGCCTACGCTGCGGATCGTCGCCGTCGTCATCGGACCGATCAGCAATGCGTTCACCTTTTTCGCCAACGGCATCTTGCGCATCTTCGGCATCCGCGTCGCCCATCAGATCTATGTAACGGAAGAAGATATTCGCTCGCTGGTCGACGTCGGCGCCGAGCAGCGCGTGATCGAAGAAGAAGAACGCGAGATGATTCATTCGGTCATCGAGTTCGGCGATACGATCGTGCGCGAAGTGATGACGCCACGGCCGGAGATCGTGGCCGTTTCGATCGACGATTCGCCGCGCCGTGCGCTCGACGTCGTGATCGCCGAGGGCTACTCGAAGATTCCCGTCTACCAAGAGTCGAAGGACGACATCGTCGGCATCGTTCACGATCGCGAACTGCTGATTGCGCTCGCCAACGGTACGCTCGCGCAAACCAGCCTGCGTTCGTTGATGCGGCCCGCCTCGCACGTTCCGGAGACCAAGAAGATCGCCGAGCTCTTACGCGAGATGCAGCGCGAAAAGTTCTCGATGTCGATCGTCGTGGACGAGTACGGCGGAACGGCCGGCCTGGTAACGATGGAAGACTTGTTGGAAGAGATCGTCGGTGAGATTCGTGACGAGCACGACGAAGACGAGCAAGAACCGATTCACCTCGTCTCGGATGAAGAGGCGGTGGTCGAAGCCGGTACCAACATCGAGGATGTGAACGACAAGCTTGGTACCGAGATACCAAGCGAGGATTTTGAGACGATCGGCGGCTATGTCGTCGGGCTCTTCGGGCGTTTGCCGCGTGAGGGCGAAGAGATCGTAGCCGACCGGCACACGCGCCTGAAGGTGGAGCGGACGCGGGGCCGGCGCATTCTTTCGGTGCGCATCTTCATCAGCCCCAACGGCACCGCGCAGCGTGAAGAGGTCGTGGAAAACGAGCATGACGTTGCTCAGTGACCATGAAGCGCTGCTCTCGGCAGCACGCGACGCTCGCCAAAATGCCTACGCTCCCTACTCGCAGTTTACGGTTGGTGCCGCGCTCGATACGGGCGAAGGCCACGTATTTCTGGGAGTCAACGTGGAAAACGCCAGCTATGGCCTCACGATGTGCGCCGAACGCGTCGCGATTGGTACGGCGGTCACTGCAGGCTATCGCGACTTCGCGACGATCGCGGTCGCCGGCCCGGATGGCGTGACGACGAGCCCGTGCGGAGCCTGCCGTCAAGTGCTCGCAGAATTCAATCCCAACATGACGGTCGTCTACACGACGCCCAACGGACCGGCTACGACCACGATCGCGGAGCTGCTTCCCCATTCCTTCGGCCCGCTCGTATAAGACGCGCGGCATTGTGCTGCGCGCGCGACCGCTTGGTGAAGCCGACCGGATCATCCGGCTCTTCACGAGCGAACGCGGAAAACTCGACGCGGTGGCGAAAGGCGTGCGCCGTGCGAAGAGTCATTTCGCCGGCCGGCTCGAGTTTGGCAACGAATGCGAGTTGCAGATGCATCACGGCCGCTCGCTGGACGTCATCGTGAGCGCCGACATCGTGCGCGCGCCATGGGAACGTCTGGTCGAGCCCGAGCGATTCGCGACCGCGCAACTCATCGCCGAACTGATCGACGCGTTTTGCGAACCCGACCTCGCGATGCCGGACATCTACGCCTTGCTCTCCGGAGTGGTTTCGGCCATCGCCGCAAGCGAGACGCCGCGCGCGCTCGTACCGCGCTTTTCAATGCGTTTGCTCGCGTCGCTCGGCATCGAGCCGCCGGTCGATGCCTGCATCCGTTGCGGGAAAGATTTGGACCAGGTGGCCGCCTGGGTCGATCCACAGGCGGGCGGATTCATCTGTGCGCGCTGCCGCGAGAGCTGGCGAGACTTGCCCGAACTCGATGCGGACGACCTACGCAACCTTACCGGTCTACGCACGCCGCGCGGCGAGGAGGCCGCGGCATTGCTGGCGCGTCCACGCGTCGCCGCGGCAATCGACGAGATCATCGTGCATCATCTTGGCAGAAAGCCGAAGGCGGCATCATAGCGATCGTGGCGCTCGACGTGGGCAGCAAGCGGATCGGCGTAGCTATCGCCGACCCGACGCAGACCTTTGCCTTGCCCGCCGACACGATCGTGCGAACGAACCTGCACGACGATCTCGAGCGGATCGGCGAGCTCCTCGCGTCGTACAACGCGCTCGAACTGGTGGTCGGGGATCCGGTCACGCTTTCGGGAGAACGCGCTCTTGCTGCGGAGAAGATGGACGCCTTCGTCGAATCGCTGCGCAAAGTGTTCAAGGGAACGATTCATCGCATCGACGAGCGTTTGACCACGGCGCAGGCGACCAAGACGCTCATCGCGGCCGACGTGTCGCGCAAGCGACGCAAGCAGGTCGTCGATAAGATGGCCGCGGCGTTGATTTTGGAGACGTTTCTTGCGCGCCGGCGTTTAGGCGGTTCGTGAGGCGTACGCAGCTTTTCGCAGCACTGGTTGCGCTGCTCGTCGTCGTTGCCGCCGGCGCCTGGGCGCTATGGACCGGGCTCGTGTTTCTCGATCGATCGCTGCCGTCGACGTCGGTTCAGGTGATCATTCCGCGCGGCGCGAATTTGAGCGACATTGCGACGTTGCTCGAATCGCACGGCGTGATTCGTAATGCGCTCAGCTTTCGCGTATTGGCTCGCGTGCGCCACGCCGACGAAGATGTGCGCGCCGGCGCCTACGCCTTTGCTCCGCACGAGAGTGCGTCGGAGATTCTCGAGCAGCTGCGCAGCGGGGGTGCGCAGATCGCGACGTGGGTAACGATCCCGGAAGGCTTCACCGCAGCGCAGATCGCGCAACGATTACAATCGCAGGGTATTGGGCGCGCCACGGCTTTCGAACGCGCATTCCGCGGGCACGAAGGCTATCTCTTCCCGAGCACCTATTTGGTGCCGCTGGCGGCTACGCCGGCGCAGGTGACGAGTATGCTCACCGACCAGTTTGCCAAAGAACTGCCGCCCGACGCCGCGGCACGCGCGCGCGCCCTGCACGTGAGCGTGGCGCAGGCGGTAACCGTCGCGTCGCTTGTGGAACGCGAAGCGCAGATCGAACCCGACCGGCCGTTGATTGCCGGCGTGATCTACAACCGGCTGCGCCTAGGCATGCCGTTGCAGGTCGACGCCACCGTCGAATACGCACTGCCCAACCATAAATCGGAGCTCTCGCTGCACGACTTGCAGGTCAATTCACCGTATAATACCTATCAGCATACGGGACTGCCGCCGACCCCGATCGCCAACCCTGGCCTACCCTCCCTTCTCGCCGCGCTGCATCCGGCAAAAACCGACGCCCTGTATTACGTTTACTGCGGGAATGGGCATCATGTCTTTGCGAAGACGCTTGCGGAACACGAAGCCAACGTCGCACGCTGTCTTCACTAAATAAGATTCAAGGAGCACAAATGTCGTCCAATAACGGTGAAACTAAGAGTGGACCGCTCGAATTGAGCGAGGTGCTCTACATCGAGACCAAGGACGGCGGTGAGTTGCCGTTCGAGGTCGTGGGGATTCTCGAAGATCCCGACGACGGGACCTCCTATGCGGTGCTGATGCACGAGCCGCAAGACGACGAGGCGGAGAGCGAGTTCATCGTGACCGATCTCGAAGGTAACTTGCTCGAAGACGATACCCTTGCCCAAGAAATTCTCGACGAATTTCTGGTGTTTGCCGAGGAAGCCGGAGAGGAAGGCGGAGACAACTAATCCGCGTCCTCTTTCTTTCAGCGAGCGTCGGCGTCGGGCACGTCTCGGCGGCAAATGCCGTGTGTGTCGCCCTCCGCGAAGCGGACCCCGGCGTTCGCACGCTCGTGGTCGACTCCTACAAGTACGCAGCCCTGGTCGTTTCCCGCGTCGTATCGGACGGTTATCTGCGAATGGTCAAAACGATTCCGCAGATGTATCGGTACATCTACGATCGTGCCGAGCGCGCAACCGAGGTCGGACCCTTTCGCACCTGGGCGCAGCAGTTTACCGCCGGCAATCTTCGGCCACTCATTGAAAAGGAACGGCCGGACGTCATCGTGTGCACGCATGCGTTTCCGTGCGGCGCAATGGCCGAGTACAAGCGCCTCTACGACGACGCACCGCCGGTGGTCGGCATCGTCACCGACTTTGCGGTGCACGCCTTTTGGATTCACGATAACATCGACGGCTATTGCGTCGCGACCGAAGCGATGCGCGACGTGATGATTGCTCGTGGCGTACGGGCCGAACGTATCAACGTGTCCGGAATACCGGTCGATCCACGCTTCGCGCGGGTAGACGAGCCGGTCGCGGCGGTGCGCGAACGACTGGGACTGCCGCTCGACCGGCCGATCGCGCTCGTCATGGGGGGTGGGCTTGGAATCGGACCGCTCGGGCGTACGCTGCGCGCGATGGAGGGGATGCCGATGCCGATTGCGGCCGTGGTGATCGCCGGCCGCAACGTGCGCGCCGAGCACCGCGTGCTCGCTGCCGCCGAGAACGTGAGCTATCCGGTGCGCGTGGTGCGCTTCGTCGACAACGTCTACGATTTCATGCACGCAGCAGACGCGTTTGTCACCAAACCCGGCGGTCTGAGCACGGCCGAAGCACTCGCCGCGCAGATACCGATTGTTTTACTCAAGCCCTTGCCGGGGCAAGAAGAACGTAACGTGCGCGTTCTGACCGACTGGGGTGTCGCACTTCGGGCACGCCGAACGTCGGATCTACGGCACGCACTGACGACAATCTTAACGGATTCGGCGCGACGCGCACGAATGACTATGGCAGCGGGGCGACATGGGCGCCCGGATGCCGCGCGCGACGCCGCAGCACTGATTCTTCGGCTCGCCGCGGTCACGAAGGAGGTTCCAGCGTGAAGCTCCCATCTTCGAGAACCTACGCGTGGTGGTTAGCACTCTTCCGGATCTACGCCGGCGCGTTTTGGCTGATGCACGGCATTCCGAAGTTTCTCAATAGCCAGGATTTCATGCCGCCCACCGGCATGATGACGCAATTCCTCAATACGCAGATTTCGCACAATAGCGGACCGTATCAAGCCTTTCTCACCAACGTGGTACTTCCAAACGCATGGTTCTTTGCCGAACTCGTGCGGGTCGGAGAAGTGGTGACGGGATGTCTGTTGCTGCTTGGTTTTTACACGAGGCTTGGCGGCCTGATCGGCATCTTGCTCTCGCTCAACTACATCTCGGCCAAGGGTGGGCTGATGCACTTGAGCGTCTGGTCGGGCCTCGACTCGGCCGCGTTGGTGCTCTCGGCACTCAATTTCGTGTTGCCGACCGGCCGCGTGCTTGGCGTCGATGCGATTCTCGCGCACTTTCGCCGGCCGCGGGCGCCGCAGGTCGCGGCGGCCGCCGTCTTCGTCGAAGAGCCGCCGATGACCGGGCCCACCGCGCCCAGCGCGTAGGCGCGTCCTTCGGGCGCCGGAGTGTGTTGCTCTGAACTATGAGCGCTTCAACGACGCCGGCACAACAGGATGTCACCGAGACCGGCCTGCGCCGCGTGCTGATCGTGGCCGGCGTGATGGCGGCCGCGCTGATGCAGACGCTCGATTCGACGATTACCAATGTCGCGCTGCCGACCATTCAAGGCAATCTCGGTGCAAGCCAGGAGGAAGGCACGTGGATCGTCACTGCGTATGTGATTGCGGCCATCGTCGTCATCCCGCTTACACCGTGGTTGCAAAACCGCTTCGGGCGTAAGAACTACTTCGTCGCCTCGATTGCGGGGTTCACGATCGCATCGGTGGTTTGCGGATCGGCGGATAGCCTGACGCTGCTCATCGCCGCACGCTTCGTGCAAGGCGCGTTCGGTGGCGGCTTGCTCGCGACGGCGCAGTCGATTCTTCGCGATACGTTTCCGCCTAAGCAGCTCGGGCTCAGTCAAGGTATCTTCGCGCTTGGCGCGATCATGGGGCCCGCGCTCGGACCGCCGCTCGGCGGCGTGCTCGTCGACAACTACTCGTGGAATTGGGTCTTCGACATCAACATCGCACCCGGCATCTTTGCCGCGGTCATATTGGGACTCATGCTGCGCGACCCGCAACCGGGGCGCGCGAGCCAAGTAGATGTCGTCGGATTATTGCTGCTCGCCGCGGGTCTGGGATCGTTGCAGTACGTTTTGACCGAGGGCGAACCGCACTACTGGCTCGCCGATCCCGCGGTGTTTGTAACGAGCATTGTGACGGTCGTGAGCCTCAGCCTGTTCGTCTATTGGGAACTGAACGGAACCAAAACGCCGATCGTCGATCTCCGTGTCTTGCGAAACCGCAGCGTCGCAGCCGGCTCGATTCTTGGCTTGACACTTGGCGTCGCTGTTTTCGGCTCGACCTACATCCTGCCACAGTTCACGCAAGGTCCGCTGGGCTTCACGCCCACGCTCAGCGGTCTCCTTTTTATCTTGCGCGCTGCGCCGATCTTCCTGATGACGCCGCTGATCGTCCGTTTCGTGGGGCGCATCGATCCGCGCATCATGCTTGGCGCGGGCTTTCTCCTAGTGAGCTTCGGGAGTTGGCTGCAAGCGAACGTGACCAACGGAGACGCCAATTTCTGGAGCTTTGCGCCGGCGCTGATCACCACCGGCATCGGATCCGCGCTGCTCTTCATTCCGCTTTCGATCGCCGTACTCGGCGCTACCACACCGCAAGAAGGACCCAAGGCGGCAGCGTTCATCAATCTCTCGTTGCAGCTTGGCGGCTCGATCTCGGTGGCGGCGCTCGACGTCATCATCGATCGGCGTTGGTCGTTCCACTCGTCTATCCTCGGGGGCAACGCAACGCTAAGCTCCCCGGCCGTGCACGCATTCTTAGGTCAAGGTGGTACCGCACAGGAGCTTGCGGGGCTCGTCAACCAGCAAGCTGCCATTCTTGCGTATGCCGACGCGACGATGGTGATCGCGGTAGTCTGCCTCGTGTGCTCGCCGCTCGTGCTCTTCATGCGACGCCGCCGTCAGCCGGCGGCGCCGGCAGCCGCACCGACGGGTGCGCCCTCCGCAGCCGAAGCTGCGGTTCACGCGTGAGCTAGGTGTCGATGCCCGAGGTGTGGTATAGTGCTCGCTGCTGCTTTGGAGAGATGGCCGAGCGGCTGAAGGCGGCGGTTTGCTAAACCGTTATACGATGTAAAGTCGTATCGAGGGTTCGAATCCCTCTCTCTCCGAATCGTCTCCCGTGGGTCACATGGGCGGTCGTAGCTCAATTGGATAGAGCAACAGGCTACGAACTTGTAGGTTGGGGGTTCGAGTCCCTCCGACCGCAGATGTGAAGAACGAGCCTCGGCATCGCGCCGAGGCTCGTTCTATTTCGTATCAGTCGTGATGCGGAATCATATACAGCAAACCGTGCGGATAATCGAAGACGTAATCGAAGTGTTTGAGGAAATCGAAGCCGACGAGTCCATCGTGTAGACCCCAATTCGCGCTTTCACACGCTTCCAATCCGGTGTATTGGAAAGGACCAACGGCGATGCGCCCGAGCGGCCCGCAGCGCAGCATCTCATCGCCGGCAACACCGCTTGCGCGTGCATTGCCGTTGAGAAATGTGTTGTCCTGATTGACGATCAAGTGGACGCCGTGATCCTCGACTTGATTCGAGAGCATGACCAGATCCGTGCCGCCGGTATCGAGCACCGCATTAACGGAAAGCTTGTCATCGACTTTCACTGGAACCATCGGGACGCCGTCGCTGAGATCGGGCGTCATCGGATAGCCGCCGCGACCGTCCGCTGCGGTCCCGGGATCGCTCAGGCGCATCGAGTGCTCGCTCAAATTCATGTCGACAATCGCGCCGGCGAAGAGATCGAACCCCATAAGGCCGTCGACGTTCTCATAGTTCTGCTTGTCTTCGAGGGGAATGTTGAGCGAACTGACGATCACGTTCGAGAGCGTGTTGCCGCCTATGCTCACCGTGTCGGCTTTACGAACCAGGGTCTTGGTGACGCCGCCGATGCCGAAGGCTGTCGAGTGGTCGACGGTCTTGACGTGCGCGCGATTGGCGAAATCGTCGGTGAGCGCGATGTCGCCGGCCCCGGTGTCGATGATGAAACGCCCTGGGACGCCGTTGACCGCGGCGTCAACGTAGAGCCGATCGTCGGTTACGCGGATCGGAAACGACGCAGCGTTGGCAAAGGTCCAGGTCGCGGCCGGCGCCGGCGGATGCAGATCGGCCGCGCCAACCGTCGCATTCAACAGCATTTTGGTATAGCTGTACGTCCCCTTGTCGTCGCCGAAGGACCACGTGCCGATGATCTTCTTTCCCGGTGCGAGGTTCGCGTAGGAGGCGATGTTGATCGTCGTTTCCTGTTGACCGCCGGGATCGACGACGGCGCGGACGTAGGCACCGGACTGCGGATCTTCATACACGTCTAAAGGCGCCGCGCCATTCATGCTGATTCGTAGCACCTCGACACTGCTGCCATTGACGGTTGCGCTGCTTTCTAATGTGGCCGGCAACTCGGTGCTGCCCTCCATGAAAAGCACGTCGACGGCCAAGTAATACTTCGCGGTGTCGCCGATCATCGGCACCGTAAAGCCGTTCTCGCTGGTCTTCCAGAAGACGCGACCAGTAAAGCCGGTCGAACCGCCCTCTCCGTAAGTCTGCGATGTTTGATAATCGCGCCGATACGCTAGTCCGGCTCGCCGTTCGGTCGCGTGCTGCGTGACCTTACCCGATGCATCGGTGTAGGTTCGCTCGAGGTACATCGACGAGACGGTGCCGTCGCCGTATTGCCAACCGACGAAGGCCCGGTGCTTCGCGAGCAACGATTGCGCGTCGTCGGCCCATAGCGGAGCCGGTATTACGGCGGTCGCCACAAAGAATGTAACGACCAGCCCGGTTAGGAGCGTGTGTATGCGCATATGGGAGATCGAATTTATGGGGCGTGTGCCGGCGTCCTGTGGGACCTAAGGTGGTGAAGGAATACCTGGCCGAGGGCTCCTGCTAGCGCCCTTGCGTGCCCGGGGCGGGTTCTGGTACAGTCAGGTGTCGAAAAACGCCCATAGCGGCATGGCTCGGTAGCTCAGCGGTAGAGCAGGGGACTCATAAGCCCTTGGTCGGGTGTTCAAATCACCCCCGAGTCACCAATTTTCGAGAGGGCGGGACCTCAACTGGGGTCCCGCCGCTCGCGAGCGGAGTAACCTTACATGTCCACGATTCCGTGCGATTTCTGCCCCCACCCCGTCGATCGCAATCAGATGGAAGAGATCGAAATCTCGCACTACGTCCCCGATAGTTCCGGGGATGATCTTGCCTACGCGCGGACGTATTTCTTCGGCCATCCCGATTGCGTGCGCAAGTTTTATCGCACGCTGGTCGATCATAAATTGGATCTCTTCAAACACATTCCGAGCACCGGTATCCCACCGGAGTAGGAATATGCGCCCGTAGCTCAGCTGGATAGAGCGCTGCCCTCCGAAGGCAGAGGCCGTGGGTTCGAATCCCTCCGGGCGCGATTTTCTTCGACGATCGCTTGATGACTGACGACGAGAAGTACATACGACGGGCGATCGAGCTTGCGCAAGCCGCGGCTGACGACGGCGACGTTCCCGTCGGCGCGGTCCTCGTGAGCGGCGATTTGATTCTCGAAGCCAAGAACGAGAAAGAAGCGCGGCCCGATCCCACCGCGCATGCCGAGATGCTGCTCATTCGTGAAGCCTCGCGGCGCCTCGGTGCCTGGCGGCTGCACGAGGCGACGCTGTATGTCAGCAAGGAGCCGTGCGTGATGTGTGCGGGTGCGATCATCGCCGCGCGACTCAAACGCGTCGTGTACGCGGCGCGCGATCCCAAGGGCGGAGCCGACGGCAGCGCGTTCGACGTGCTGCAGTCGTGGAAGACGAATCATCGCCTCGAGGTGACCGCCGGTGTGCTGGAGGAAGAAGCAGCCGACCAGCTACGCCGGTTCTTCCGGCAAAAGCGGGCTCCGCAACTCGAGGAAGGTATCGACGCCTAGTCGCGGGTAGTAACGTCGTCGCCGCACGGTATGGAGAGGTGGTCGAGCGGTTGAAGGCACCCGCCTCGAAAGCGGGCGTACCTGATGAAGGTACCGTGAGTTCGAATCTCACCCTCTCCGCCATATCAAGCAAGAGCCGGATACTTTGTCCGGCTTTTGTTGTTGCGAGGTCAGGTAATGGTTTTCTCTTTGCTCGAGTTGGTCCGGGTTCGCCAAGGCTCGGACGCCAGTGTAGCGCTCAATAACGCGCGCGACGTCGCCGCGCATGCGGAAGCGCTAGGATACAAGCGCATCTGGATCGCGGAACATCACAACATGGCGGGCATCGCGAGTGCCGCGACGTCGATCGTCATCGCGCATATCGCCGCCGGGACATCGACGATAGGCGTCGGCGCCGGCGGCATCATGCTGCCGAATCATTCGCCCTACGTGATCGCCGAGCAATTCGGTACGCTGGAGCGACTCTTTCCCGGTCGCATCGATCTCGGGCTTGGCCGCGCGCCGGGAACGGATCAGATAGCTGTGCGAGCAATGCGCCGCGCCCCCAATGCCTCGGAGTTCTTTCCGCAGGACGTGCTGGAGTTGCAAGCCTTTCTCGCCGAACCGGTCGAGGGACAAGCGATCGTTGCCGTGCCCGCGGCTGGCACAAACGTGCCGCTCTGGATTTTAGGCTCGAGCACCTTCGGCGCGATACTCGCCGCCGAACTCGGGTTGCCCTACGCCTTTGCCTCGCACTTCGCGCCGGATCTGTTGCTGCCCGCGCTCGAGATGTACCGCAGCCGATTCAAGCCGTCCGCGCAGCTCGATCGACCCTATGCGATGGCCGGGATCAATGTGATCGCCGCCGACACCGACGCGCAAGCCAAGCGCCTGGCCACGACGCAACAGATGTCGGTCGCCGACATCTTCAGCGGAAAACGTGGCTTGAGCAAACCCCCGATCGACGACATCAATACGTATTGGGCGCCCGAGCAGAAGGTGCAGGCGCTCAACGTGCTCGCGCGTTCGGTGGTTGGTTCGCCCGAGACCGTGCGCGCTGGGCTGCGCGCGTTCGTCGAGGAGACAAAGGTTGACGAGCTGATGATCGTCTCCGACGTGTTCGATCATCCGGCGCGGCTGCATTCCCTCGAGTTGATCGCCGAGGCGGTGGCGACCCCGGAACCCGCTGCGCCCTCGTAGAACGTAGCGTCATGACTGCAATCGAGCAGATTCAAGCCTGGGCACAAACGCCCAACAGCGAGATCTTTGTAGGTCTAGGCTACGGCGATAACCCCTATCAGGTGCGACGCGTCAAAGCTCGCGAACTCGCCACTGGATTTCAAAGGATTGCAAAGTCCAATTCGGCGCGGGTCGAAGCAATCAACGGCGTGTGTTGCGTCGTCGTCGAGCTGGCGATGCCCCACGTGCCCGAGGCGCTGTTGTGGGTCATTCGACCCGGCGCCGGAGAGTCAGCGATGCCCCACGTGCCAGAGGCCGGGTGTCGAATGATTCTCTCCCCGGTCGAACCGTTCGCCTAAACTAGCGGTTTGGTGGAATCGGGATGATCTTGCTCGGGTTGCCGAACCGAGACGGGTTCATATAAACCGCGAGCGTCTCCAACGCTTCGATCGCGCTGCAATTTTCAATCCTTGGCGAGGACTGCGACTGGCGGACTGCGCGCAGTGCAGCTTGGTCGAGCGCAAAATTGTTGCTACTACGCGTGATGACCGCGCGTGAAAGGCTACCGTCGGGATTCACGGTTGCCTGAACGTAGATGGTAACGGGCCCGATCCCGAGATCTGCTGCCGAAGGGGGATACCCTGGCGTTGCGGCTTGCGCAATCGTAACGTCCTTGTCAGGAACGCTGCACGGCGTGTCGGCGATGACCATCGGTGTGAGAATCACAATGCATACTCCTTATGCGGTCCCTCGACTACGCTTAAAATCGTTACGGTGACGGGCTCGGGCTGGCGCTTTCGCTGGGACTTGGACGTGGTGTTCCCGCTAAACGCGGATCCGGGGCCGTCGAAGGAAACGTGAAATCGGAGAACGTGGTGACGGCGCTGACTTTGAATGCGCCGATGAGCGCGACATGCTGCGTTGCGCTCCAGGTGCCGCGCGTGATCACCCAGTAGCCATTGACCATCCCGTAGTCCAGGCCAATCGTCATGTCGCTGCCGTTGTCTTGCAGCGTCACGTGCGATGGCAGATGCGTGGTCGGATCCTCGGTCACGTCCGAGGGATAGAACGTGTTGTTGCCGGTGCGTGGCGTCGGCTCGATGAGAAAATGCAAGGCATCGTCGGTCGAGTCCGGCGCGTAGCGGGGCGCCCATTCCGAAAAGTAGGGAACGACGACGTTCACGCTTGGATCGGGTGCCGGAAACTGCAGTTGAAACGGTTGGCCGGGATCGAAGGTGATCTCGAGCTTCTTTAGATTTGCAAAGTAGCTGAACCGGAAGCTCGAGAACGGATCGAAGAACGGGATCACGGGGAAGGCCGTGCCGGTGCGTTCCGCGCCGTTGGGCAGGTCTTGCATCACGGCGTAGTCGTCGGCTACGCGCACCGCAACCGCGCGATTGATGTCCTCGCTTTTGCTCGCACCCTCGACGTGCGTGCTTTCGCGAAACGTGATGTAGGCGGGTGCGGCGGAGAGGTAGGTCGCGGCCGCGCGATTGATCAGCGCTGCCAGCGCTGCATCGGCTCCAATCATTATCGTGGTGCTTTCGCTCGCAGGGAAGCTCTGTACTGCTGCCGCAGAGGCCCGATGTGATCGAAGAGCCGTCCGCACCGACCCTCGAGCGCGTCGTGGAACTGCGCCGCACCATCCATCGCCATCCCGAACTGGGTTTCGAGGA
The DNA here is from genome assembly GCA_963837195.1 of Vulcanimicrobiota bacterium. Classification (GTDB taxonomy): domain Bacteria; phylum Vulcanimicrobiota; class Vulcanimicrobiia; order Vulcanimicrobiales; family Vulcanimicrobiaceae; genus Aquilonibacter. The sequence goes on along the minus strand of CAWIMO010000006.1, from coordinate 317,003 downwards.
GCACCAGACGCAGGCATTGGTCGAGCGGGAACTCGACGCAATCGGCGTCGAGCATCGGCGCCTCGCGCAAACCGGCGTGGTCGCGCTCGTGCGCGGCGCGTTACCGGGACACGTCGTAGCGCTACGCGCCGACATGGATGCGCTTCCCATTACCGAGCGCTCGGGCGTGCCGTTCGCATCTGAGGTCGCCGGCAAGATGCACGCGTGCGGCCACGACGCGCACACCGCCATGCTGCTCGGCGCCGCGCGCGAACTGCAAGCCATGCGCGATCGCTTACACGGAACGGCGGTGCTGATTTTTCAACCGGCCGAAGAAGGGCCCGGCGGCGCGCTGCCGATGATCGAGCAAGGCGCGCTCGACGATCCAAAAGTCGAAGCGATCGCAATGCAGCACGTCGACGTGCGTCTGCCGGCCGGCTCGATCAGTATTACGCCTGGTCCGGTGAATGCCTCGGCGGACGAACTCTACATCACGGTTCGCGGCAAAGGTGGGCACGGGGGTTATCCGCATACGTCGATCGACGCGGTCGTTGCGGCAAGCGCGGTGATACTTGCGCTGCAGAATATCGTCGCGCGTGAGATCGATCCGCTCAAAGCCGTGGTCGTGACGATCGGCACGATCCAGGGCGGCTATCGTAACAACGTGATCGCCGACGAAGTGCAACTCTCGGGGACGCTGCGCGCGCACGATCCGCAGATTCGCAACGGGCTCGAAGCGCGCGTGCGGCGCATCGTCGAGCACGCGGCGGGAGCCTACGGCGCAACGGCCGAGGTGCGCATCGTGCACGGATATCCGCCGGTTGTCAATAACGTCGAATTGACCGAAGGCTTCGTGCGCTACCTGCGCGCGAACACCACGTTGCCGGTCGAACGATTCGAGCCCACGATGGGCGCCGAGGATTTCGCATATTTCGCGCAGCGCGTCCCCGGCGTGCAAGTGCGTCTTGGGATCCGCAGCGAAGCCGCGGGAGCCGTGCACCCGGCGCACGGCGCCGAGTTTCGTCTGGATGAGGCGGCGCTCGCGGTGGGCGTGCAGACGCTCGTGGCCTTCGTTCGCGGCGTCGGGTCGGGCGATATCCCCATTATCCCCTAAATCCACAACCTCTAGGGGTCGCTTGCACGGCAGGCACAACATCTGGGGTAGAGAAGTAATCGGTCCATGGCGATCGTGACCGATGCCCTTGCCCTCCCCGGGCTGCGGTCGTACAGCGCGAGTCTCGATATCGAATCTCCGGTCGAAGATGCATTCGCGCTGCTCTGTGCCGTGGAAAAATGGCCCGTGTGGCTGCCCTTCCTACGCAGTGCGAACTTAGCGGATCCGGCATCACCGCTCTCCGTAGGAACCGAAGTGATCGTGCGCTCGAGCCTGCCGGGCGACGAAGAACAACGCTACGAGATCGACCAGTTCATAGCGAACTTCCACCTCTCGCTGGTCGGCGCGTACTCGGTGCGGCGACGGCTCGACTTTCGGATCGAGCGCAAGACCTCGCGCGCGAAGCTGCACGTCAAGCTGAGTTACCCCGCCTACGGCGGCCGGCTTGGGGCCCTGATGGACGCCTGGAAGCACGGCCGGCGGTTCGAGCGCGGGCTCGACGATGCCCTGGTCCACTTTAAGGGTATGGTTGAGCTAGCAGTCATTGACCGAGACTGCTAGGCTTGGTATAAAAGTACGCGTATGCCGCTCTATGATTATCGCTGTGAGGCCTGTGGCAAGGTCACCGAAATCCGCCACGGGTTCAACGACACCAACGCCGAGCCGTGCCCGCAGTGCGGCGGGGCGCTGACGCGCGTCTTTAATCCTGCGCCGATCATTTTCAACGGCTCGGGATTTTACAAGACCGATTCACGTCCGGCTAAGGTGCCGAGTAGCGAATCGTCGGGCGATTCGAAGCCGGCCTCTACTGACGCCAAACCCGAGGCCAAACCGAGTTCGTCGAGCGACTCAGCAGCATGATTTGGATTGCGGTAGGCGGCGTGATTGCTGCGCTGCTGCTAATTCTGATCGCGCTTATCGTCGTGATCGCAGCCGCGCGTCCGACGCTGCGGCACGCCAAAGCATTGGTTCCCGATCCTCTGCGCGCGAAGTTCGCGCGCGTGCCCGACGACCTGTTGCGGATTCAAGGCGCGATCGAATCTATTCGGGTGTCGGTAGGCCGGACTTAAGGCAGCGGCGGTTCCTCGCCGCCATCGGGCGGCTCCCACTCCCATCCCGGGGTTGGCGGTAACCCGCCACCCGGAAGTCCAAACGTCGGCGCTTCCGGTGCGACGCCCGGCGGCGTTGCAAATGGCATGCCGAATGGCGATCCGGGCGGAGCGGCTCCTGGAGCCGGCGGCGGCGGTGCGCCAAACGGCAGCCCAGCGGCGCCAAAATCAGGAACCGGCGGTGCGGCCGGGGCGGGGCGGCGTGGTGGAGGCGGCGTTGCCGGCGGCGGTGCGGGCGCGGGTGCCGGCGACGGCACGGACTTCGGCTCGATGGTGTCCGGCGGAGTGATCGCTTTGGGCGATGTCTCGACCGGCGGCATTTCGTACCCGCTTTGTACGCTCACTTCGGCGGTGCGACGTGCGGATTTTGCCGCAGGCGCGGGCTGGGCGGGCGCGGGGAGCGGCGGACGTGACGGCAAGCGCGGCGTGAAGCTCGGTACGAGCAAGTCGCCCGAGGCTGCACCCACGAGCACGTAACGCGGCGGCGGCAAGAGTTGCGCGTCCGAGCGTTGCGCGATCTGCCGCAGTTCGTTCATGTATTCGCGCGGCGCCTCTTCAACTTCGATCGTATCGAGCAGCAGCTGCACCGTATCGGTAAGATATTCGCGCGGCGGTACTTTGGCAAAAGCAAAGACGTGCTGGGAAACGTCGGCTTTGACGCCTTGTAAGAGCTTCTTCCAATATTCGAGCGGCTGGTAGTACTCAAACTGCCCGAGTTCGCGTTTTGCCTGCGAGTAAAGTAGCGCGATCCGCTTGCCGAGCGGATCGCCGGGCGGCGCCGGCTCGATGATCGCCACGCGCCGCGCAACGCGCGCGAGCTCGGAAAGCACCTGGGAATGGAAGAACGGATCGATCTCATGCAAATAGTGGTAGCTGATCGCGAGATCGAAGGTGTTGTCTTTGGCCGGAATGACCGACGTGCTGCCGCGCAGCAGCTTGGCGTCGAGGTTTTTAAAACGGTTGATCGGCTCTTGTCGATGCTCGATCACGGTGACGTTGGCGCCGCCGTCGATCGCGTGCTGTACGTAGGCTCCGTCGGGACCGTAGCCGCACACCAGCACTTTCGCACTGGGAACGATAACGATCGATTCCCAGATCAATGTCTCGAGGTAGCGCGCCTCGGCCGCGAATTCGTCTGGGGAATAGACTGGCTGTTCGTTCACGCGCGCTGTACGCTCCCAAGAGTTTCGAGAAACGACGGAAAGCTGACGTCGATACTGGCATCGCTGTCGATCTCGAGCGGTCCTGCACCCGCAGCCAGCGTCGCGGCTGCCATCGCCGTGCGATGATCGTCATGGGTGTCGATGCGCGAGCCGCCGGCGCGCGGCGTGCCGCCCGCAATTACCAGGCCGTTCGGCGCCGTTTCCACGCCGATTCCGACCGAATTGAGGAGCCGCTCAATCGCAGCAACGCGGTCGGATTCCTTGGTGCGTAGATCGCGCACGCCGGTAATCTTCGTCTCACCCGCAGCGAACGCCGCAGCGACGGCGAGCACCGGAATCTCGTCGATCGCGCGCAGCGCCACATCGGGGCCGATCGCGATGCCGCGCAATGCCGCATGACGGACGTGGATATCGGCAACCGGTTCGCCTGCGACCTCGCGCGTGTTGCGCAGTTCGATCGACGCACCCATCGCTAAGAGCGCATCGAGCAAACCGGTCCGCGTCGGATTGACGCCGACGCCCTCGACCGTCAGCTCGCTGCCGGGTGCAACCGTCGCCGCGACAATGAAGAACGCCGCGGACGAAAAGTCGCCGCATACCGTCACCGGATTGGCGTTGGTGAGCGTGCCGTGCAACTCGATCGTGCTGCCGTTCCACACGATATCGGCGCCGAGATAGCGCAGCAGCCGCTCGGTGTGATCGCGTGACTGTTTGTCGGCTCCAATCGCGATCGGCGTCTTAGCGAACAGCCCGGCCAGCAGCAGTGCTGACTTCACCTGCGCAGAGGGGGAGAGAAGAATGAACCGCCGCGTCTCGATGTGCGGCGTGCCGTCGATGCGCAGCGGTAACGTGCCGCCGGTGGTCTCGATCTTGGCGCCGAAGGCGCGCAACTGCGCGGCAACGGGCTCCATTGGGCGCCGTCGCAAGGATTCGTCGCCGTCAAACGTCGCGGGTACGTCGGCGCCGGCGCAGACGCCGAGCATCATGCGCGCGGTCGAGCCGGAGTTCATGCAATCGAGCGTGCCCATCGGCTCGCGCAACTGCGTGGCATGAACGCGCAACCCGTCGCCGGCGCCGTCGACGCGAGCACCCAGCGCGATCAATGCTTCCATCGTCGCACGGACGTCGCGGCCCGGATTGAGATTGTGAATCTCGAGCGGCTGCGGTGCAGCCGCTCCCAGGATCAGGGCCCGATGTGAAATCGATTTGTCGCCGGGAACGCGGATCGTGCCGCGCAGCGGGCCGGGCGCAAAGCTGCGCGGAGTCAGATCAAGGCTCGACATGAGTTGCGAGCCTCTTTTCTAGACGCGGGAGCTCTCTGCCCCCATGCGCCACAGGCCGAGGATGAGCGCCACGAAGCCTGCGACACCCAGCAGCGGGGACCACAGTAGGCCGCACAGAGCAAGTGCGCCCGAGGCGGCAATCAGAATCGGCCATGCGCTGCTCGTGGTAAAGACACCGAGGTCCTCGCCCGCGCTCGCTGCGTTGGTCATTGTCGCCTTGTCGCCGTCGAGATCGGCATTCCGCTCGGCGATCACCGCATAGCTCGCCGCGAAGACGAGCGCGGCCGTCATGATGCCGAGCAGGATCGTGCCGGCCGCTTCTTCATGCGCGACCCACGAGTATGCAACCGCGATCACCAGACCGAATGCGGCTGAACAGGCGAAGAGTCCAACGAAGGATTTCACGATTGCAGCGCATCCCACACCGGCCGGCGGCTGCGAATCGGCGGCAATGCCTCGAAGTTGAATTCGGGCGGCGGCGACGTCGTCGCCCATTCCAAACTGTAACCGCCCCACGGATCGGCTGCGGTCGTCGAGCCTTCGCGCGTATGCCGGTAGACGCTGACCGCGACGTCGATGAAGAAGATCGCAACCCCGCCGGCAAGGACGACGGAGCCGACCGTTGCAATGGCGTTGAGCAGACCAAGATGCGCGACGTTCGGATACGTGTATACCCGGCGTGCCATGCCCTCTAGTCCCATGAAGGCCATTGGGATGAACGTGAGGTTGAAGCCGATGAACATCAGCGCGAAGCACCACGCACCGAGCCGCTCGTTTAACTGCACACCGAACATCTTTGGAAACCAAAAATACAGCGCGGCGAAGAGCGCAAACATGCTGCCGCCGGCCAGTGTGTAGTGAAAGTGGTTCACGATGAAATAGGTGTCGTGCACGGCATAGTCGATCGGCGGTGAGGCGACCATCACGCCCGTGATGCCCCCGATGAGAAAGTTGAGCATGAAGCCGACGGCAAAAAGCATCGGTGTCGCAAGCTCGATCGAGCCCTTCCACATCGTGCCGATCCAATTCACGAATTTCACCCCGGTCGGGACAGCGATGAGGAAGGACGTCGCCGCAAAGAACGCGTTGTTGACCGCACCGGTGGTGAACATGTGGTGTGCCCAGACGCCGATCGAGAGTCCGGCGATTGCAAATGCCGCGATGACCAGGCCGACATACCCGAACACGGGTTTACGGGAGAAGGTCGCGACGACTTCGGTGATGATGCCGAAATACGGCAGGATCATGACGTAAACTTCGGGGTGCCCGAAGAACCAGAAGAGGTGCTGGTAGAGCACGGGATTCCCGCCGAAAGCCGGATCGAAGAAATGTCCACCGAGATGCCGGTCGATCAGCAGCATTGCGAGGACCGCGGTCAGCGAAGGAAAGGCCATCAGAATGAGCACTGCCGTGGCCACGATCTCCCACTCGAAGATCGGCATACGCCACATCGTCATTCCCGGTGCGCGAAAGAGAAAGATCGTCACCATCAGATTGAGCGCGGTAAGAATTGTCGAAATGCTAGCGAGCAGCAAGCCAATCAGCCAGAGGTCTTGACCAGCGCCGGTGCCTTCGGCGATTTCGGAAAGCGGCGCGTACGCGGTCCATCCAGTCGCGGCTGCGCCTCCGTAGCTCGCGAGGCCGCTGAAGACGACGATGCCGGCGAAGGCAAACAGCCAAAACGCGGTAGCATTGAGGCGCGGAAAGGCGACATCGGGTGCCCCGATGTGTAGCGGTACCAAAAAGTTCGCTAGTCCCAAGCCGAATGGTGCGATGACGAAGAAGATCATCGCCGTTCCGTGCAGGGTGAAGATCTGGTTGTACGTGTGCGCCGACAAGAAATCGTTCTCAGGCCGCGCCAGCTGTGCGCGAATCAGCATCGCGAGAATGCCGGCGACGACCAAGAAAATCATCGTGGTAACCGTATACAGAATGCCGATCTTCTTGTGGTCGGTGGTCGTGATCCATTCGATCACGGCGCGACCGCCCCGTGAGACGCGATATAGCGATCGTAGGCGCCGGCCGGAACCACTTTGACCACAAAGGTCATCAGCGCGTGGTCGATGCCGCAGAACTGTGCGCAGCGCGCGAGGAACGTACCGGTACGGTTGGGCGTCAGGTCAAAGGTGTTACGCATTCCCGGTATCGCATCGCGCTTGAAGAGAAACGCGGGGATCCAAAACGAGTGCGTTACGTCCGATGAGGTCAGATCGATTTCGGTCGAGCGTCCGAGCGGCAGATACAATGTAGGCGGCGAAACCGGTGTTCCCGTCGTGGTGATGCCGCCGGGATACCGGAATTCCCACGACCAGCGAAAGGCGGTCACTGCGATGCTGTCGTCGGGTTTGGCGAGTACCGCATCGACGGGCGTCTCGACCGTGAGGGTGACGATGAACAAGCCGATGACGACGATCAACGGAATGATGACGTAGAGCCACTCAAGCGGAGGATTTCCAGTAAACTGTTCCGGCGCGCGCCCGTACCGCCGGCGATAGGCGATCAAACACCAGAAGACGCACGCGTAGACAAAGAGCCCGACGCATGCTGCGGCAATGAGAAACACGTACCAGTCTCCCCGCATCGTCACGCCTTGCACCGACGCCGGATCGATCAACCATCGCATCGCTTCGAATCCATACCCAATTAGGTATGAAACATCGCTGGTCCGGGTAGCAATGCGGTGTGGCGACCAATGCAGATGATCGTCTCCGTCGGCGAACGGCGTTGCCGGTTCGCGCACACCCTCTCGTCCTCGGAACCGTGCTCTTCCTTGCTTCAGAGATGATGTTCTTTGCGGCTCTCTTCGCGACGTACTTCGATTTGCGTGCCAACGCCGCTCGCTGGCCGCCGCCGGGCGTACGCCTCGATGTCGCCGAGGCCACCGTTGGAACGTTCCTCTTGTTCGTTTCGAGCCTGGTGATGGTGCTTGCGACGCGGGCCATGGACCGAAACGCAAACAAGGCGGCACGCTGGTGGACCGGTACGGCGATCATCGCGGCGGCGTGCTTCATCGCGCTCTCGCTGCACGGCTATTCGCAAAACACCTTTACTCCCGCCACAAACTCCTACGGCTCGATCTACTACGCCCTTACCGGCTTTCACTTACTGCACGTCACGGCGGGCATCGGGATCCTACTGGCCCTCTTGATCGGCATGCGTAGCCCGACGCTGCGCGCGTATCATCGCCAAGGCGCCGAAGCGATGACCTACTACTGGCACTTCGTCTTTATCGTGTGGGTCGGCATCTGGGCATCGGTGTATCTCATTCAATGAAGCAGGCCGAACGCACCGCAATCGTGGCGCTGGTGGTCGCGATTCTCGCGAGCCTCGGCTTTATCGCTGCCTACGCCACCGCCGGCGAACGCCTCTACGAAGGGCTTTCGCTGGCAGTAGCGTGCGCGGGCTTCGCCGCGGCAGCACTCGCGTGGGCGTTCGGATTGCTCCCGCGCGAACAAGTCGTCGACGTGCGCGACGAGTACCCCTCGGCACCGCCGATCCGCCGGGATGAAACGGATGCAGTTGCCCGCGTCGATCGCGAACTTCCGCGTAGCGCGGCGTTGTTGCGCGTGCTCTATGCGGCACTTGGTGCCTTCGGCGTCGCGTTGATCGTGCCGCTGCGATCGCTGGGACCATCGATCGACGGCTCGCTCTTTCATACCAAGTGGCGTAAGGGGCTGCGCCTCGTACGTGAGGACGGCAGCGCCGTGCGCGCTACGGACCTCGACGTCGATTCGGTCGTAACCGTGTTTCCCGAGGGCGCGGTCGGCGACGCGCTCTCGCAGTCGGTACTCATTCGCCTGCCCGAAGGGATTGCAACGACGGCGCAGGGCTACATCGCCTACTCAAAGGTATGCACGCACGCCGGCTGCCCGGTTGCGCTCTACCGGGCAGCAGCCAAGGAACTGATGTGCCCGTGCCATCAGTCCGTCTTCGACGTTGTCGAAAACGGAGCGGTGGTATCGGGTCCGGCGGATCAGGCGCTGCCCCGATTACCGATCGATGTGGCAAGCGACGGCTACCTGGTCGCAACCGGCGATTTCCCCGAGCCCGTCGGTCCGGGATTTTGGGAGCGCGGATGATCGATCGGCTCTTGCGCTGGATCGACGATCGTGTCGGCAGTGCACACTTCGTGAGTCACGCGCTGCGCAAGGCGTTCCCTGATCATTGGTCGTTCATGCTGGGCGAGATCAACATGTACGCCTTTGTCATCCTGGTGGCGACCGGGACATTTCTTGCGCTGTTCTTCGATCCCAGTGCATCGAAGGTCGTCTACCAAGGCCCGTACACGCCGCTCGACGGCGTGCCCGTCTCGCAGGCGTACGCATCGGCACTGGCCTTGAGTTTCACGGTCAACGGCGGCCTGTTGATCCGGCAGATCCATCACTGGACGGCGCTCATTTTCGTGGCCGGCATCGTCGTGCACATGGGCCGCATCTTTTTCACCGGCGCGTTTCGCAAGCCGCGCGAGATCAACTGGATCGTCGGCGTAATGCTCTTTGTACTCGCATTGCTTGCGGGATTCACCGGATACTCGCTACCCGATGATGCGCTTAGCGGCACCGGCCTGCGCATCTTCGACTCGGTCGTGCTCTCGATTCCGCTGGTGGGCGCATGGCTGTCATCGCTGCTGCTGGGCGGAACGTTTCCTTCGAGCGCGATGCTGCCGAGGCTTTTCGTTACGCATATCTACCTCGTGCCGGCGGCAATCGCCGGCTTGATCGGCCTGCACCTTGCGCTCGTGTGGCGGCAAAAGCATACGCAATTCCCCGGACCGGGCCGGACGGAAAACAACGTTGTCGGCTCGCCGCTTTTTCCGCAATACGCCGCAAAGTCGATCGCCTTGCTGTTCGCGCTCACGACGGTTGTCGTAGCGCTGGGCGCGTTCGTCCAGATCAATCCGATATGGCTGTGGGGGCCGTACGAGCCATGGCAAGTCGCGAGTCCGGCGCAGCCCGACTGGTACATCGGGTGGGTCGAGGGCGCGTTGCGACTCGGCCCGCCCTTCGCCGTACATCTGTGGGGGCACACGATTCCGTCGCCGTTTTGGCCTGCGGTGCTTTTGCCGGGACTGCTCTTTGCGTTGTTAATGCTGTGGCCGTGGATCGAGGCTGCGCTGCGCGGCGATCGTGCGGCACATCAGTTGCTCGAGCTTCCGCGAGAGGTCCCGCTGCGTACGGCGTTCGGCGTGGCATTGCTGCTCTTCGCGCTCGGACTTACGCTGGCCGGCAGCGGCGACGTACAAGCGCGCTACGTGCACGAGTCGATCACCGCGATTACCCAGTTCTACCGCTGGTTTTGCATTCTGGCGCCGATTGCCGGGTTCGGCATCACGTACATGGTCGCGTGTGAGTTATTCAAACGCGGCGGCCTGCACGAGGCGCCCAGGGTGCGGTTGCGCCGAAACGCACGCGGCGGTTTCGAAGAGGACTCGCTCACGTGAGGGTGGCGGCGCTAGTGGCATCCATCTTGGCGAGCGTCGCGGTCCTCGCGCCGGCCTTCGATCGGCTCGCCGATGCGTCGTTCGCGTGGCACATGGTTCAGCATTTGGTGCTGCTCTTTGTGGTGCCGTTCTTTATCTTGGCGGCGAAGCCGTTTGACGCGTTTCGCGCCGTCGCCGGAAAGCGCAAGACTGCGGCCTTCGTTGCCGCCACGCGGCCGCTGCATGCGCTGGGCCATCCGGTCGTGGCCTTCGTGCTCTTTACCGGGTACCTGTGGTTCATGCACTTCTCGCCATTGTACGAAGCTGCGCTCGAACATCCGTTGGTTCACCTCGCCGAACACGCAATGTTGGTATTCGTCGGAGCGCTGTTCTGGCTTCCGGTGCTGGCGCCGCCGCCCCTTGCTCCGCCGCCGTTTCCCGTTCGCCTGTTCTATTTGATGCTTGCACTCCCGCAGGGCGCGCTCCTCGGATTTGCCCTTGACGCGGCGCGCGCGCCCCTCTACGCGCACTATGCGGCCATCATGACGCCGCAAATGGCGCTTGCGGATCAAAGCAACGGAGCGGCGGTAATGTGGATCGGCGGTGGATTGATCGTGTTCGTAACATTTCTAACCACGCTTGCGGTGTGGGCGCGACGCGAGAGCGTCGCTGAGTGGTTCGGAGGTGAGATCGCATGAAGATGCTCGCGTTGCTCGCGGTGTTGCTCGGGGCCGCGGTAACCGCCACGCCGACACAGCCGCCCGTGCGGGAGAAGGCGCCGCCCAATCCCGTCACCGTGCCGACGCATATTCCCTCCGGCCCGACAACACCGTCGTTTACCGACGAGCAAGCGCAACGCGGTCAAGTCACCTTCTACGAAAGCTGCGCGGAGTGTCATGGCGCAAAGCTCGAGGGAAATTTCGGCCCCGCGCTCGACGACACACACGGCAACGTGCAGTGGGAACCGGTATCCTTTGTGTTTAGCTACATGACGGCGTTCATGCCGGCCGGCAATGCGCACGCACTGCGCCCGAATGACTACCTCAATATCATGGCGTTTCTGCTCAAAGCGCACGGGCATCAGCCCGGCGGCGCGCCATTGACCGCACAAGCAGCCACCAATTCCAAGGCGGTGCTCGGCCCATGAAACTTGCAACGCTCCTTGCGATCCTCATGCTGCTATGCGCGTGCAGCAATGACGCCCCATGGCAGAACGTGACCGATGCACGGCTGCGAAATGCCGCAAGCGATCCCGGCTGGCTGATGTATCTGCGCACTTACGACGCGCAGGCGCACGCGCCATACGATCAAATCAACGCCTCGAACGTGGCGAACCTGCACGTCGTCTTCACGCACTCCGTCTCGATTCCTGAGGGGTACGAGGCGCCCCCGATCGTCAACGGCCGGACAATGATCGTCACCACGCCGATGGATCGCGTCTACGCGCTCGATGCCGTGACCGGTAGGTTGCTCTGGGAATACGATCACGACAAGGACATTCCGAAGATAACCCTGCGCACGGTCTGCTGCGACATGGTCAATCGCGGCGTCGCCTTGTACGGCAACGACGTCTACCTGGCGACACTTGACAACCATGTGATCGCACTCGATGCGCGAACCGGACACGTTGTCTGGAACGTCGCGATGAATCCGCCGGGCATCGGTTATGCGATGACCGCAGCACCGCTGACCGTCAACGGCAAGATCATCATCGGCGACGGCGGCGGCGAGTACGCATCGCGCGGCGTGATTTTTGCGCTCGACGCGCAGACCGGCAAGGAGGTGTGGCGCTTCTACACGGTGCCGGCGCCGAACCAACCGGGCGGCAACACGTGGCCCGGCCAAACGTACCAGCACGGCGGCGCCGATCCCTGGATGACGGGCAGCTACGATGCGCAGACCAACACGCTGTTCGTCGGGACCGGCAATCCGTCGCCGTGGCTGTGGGTGCAGCATCCGGGCAAGAATTTGTATTCGGACTCGATCCTTGCGCTCGATCCGGACACCGGGACGCTGAAGTGGTACTTCCAAGAGACGCCCAACGATCCGTGGGACTATGACGCGACCGCGACGCCGGTTCTTGCCGACGTCACGATCGACGGGAAGCCGCGCAAGATTTTGTACCAGGCGGCGCGCAATGGCTGGTTCTACGTCCTCGACCGGACCAATGGCACACTGATTTCGATGACGCCGTTCACCAAGGTGCTCTCGGTCAAAGGGTACGACCGTCGCACCCGCACCGGCATCGTCGATTCCGCGCTCAAGCCCGCCATCGGCAAGATGATCTTCACCTGCCCGGCGTTTTTCGGTGGCGACAACTGGTGGGGCTTCAGCTACGATCCGGCCACACACGAGGCATTCGTTCCGACGATGCACACGTGCATGAACTTGAGCGCCGACAAACCGCCGGCGGCATTTCATGCCGGCGCATTTCAAACCAACGAAGGCTTCGCGGTCATGCCGGATCCGGACACGCATGGTTACGGTGCGGTCCAGGCTTTCAACGTGACGACCGGCAAGCGCGTGTGGGATCACGAGACCAGAATGCCGTGGACCGACGGAACGCTTTCGACAGGCGGCGGGCTGGTGTTCAGCGGCACGCCCGACCAGACGTTCTTTGCCTTTGACGCCAAGACGGGCAAGGTGCTCTGGCAGTTCCACGCGCGTTCGGGATTTGTCGGCCAACCGGTCAGCTACATGGTCGACGGGAAACAATACATTGCTGTCCAGAGCGGATACGGTGGCGTCGCACCGTTCTGGGGCGGACTTAAGGTTGCGCCGATGTTCGCGAAGATTCCACTGGGTGGGACGTTGTATGTCTTCGCTCTTTAAACGACTCGTCGCCGGTTTAGCGCTATTGGCGGTCTCACTCTGCGGCTGCACGCCGGCGACGGTCGCCAAAAGCGACACGAGCGGCGGCACGGCGACGACACTTGGCGGCAATGCGACGGTCGGAGCAAAGATCTTCACGACAAACTGCTCGACCTGTCATGGCGCGACAGGCCGTGAAGGCGGTCCAGTCGGTCCGTCGCTGCGCGACGAGAATGCGCGGATGGATTTCGGCGCCACGGTCTCCTGGATCGAAGATCCGCAGCCGCCGATGCCAAAGCTCTATCCGCAATTGCTCACCGACCAACAGGTCCGCGACGTCGCGGCCTACGTGCAATCGCTGTGATCGCGCTCGCGCTCGCGATTGCCATTTCAGGCAAAACGCTGTATCTGATGAATTGCGCGTCCTGTCATGGAGAAGTAGGACAGGGTAGCAACGTTGCGCCGGGCCTCATCGGAAGGTCGGCAGCCGACATTCATCTGATGCTCGACACCGGGCGCATGCCCGCATCCGCGCCCTACCTCGACGAAATTCACGAGCAGCCGCGTTTTACGTTTCCGCAGATGACCGCGATCACCAATTATGTGCTCTCGTTCGACGCGCATCCTGATCGGTCGCTACCGCAGGTAAGCGGAGGGAACGCGTTACACGGACGCGCACTGTTCGCCGAGAATTGCGCCGCATGTCATGGGGCGGCGGGTGACGGTGCCTCCGTCGGTTCGAACGACGTCGCGCCGTCGCTGATGAATGCGACCGTGTTCCAAGTGGCCGAAGCAATTCGAGCCGGCCCGGACATTATGCCGCGTTTTGGCCGCGATGTCCTCAGCGACGCAGACGTTGATGATATCGCTCGCTATGTCAACACGATGCAAACGCAAACAGGTGCAGCCGAGAACGAAAATGCCGGCGGTGCGGACCTTGCCCACACTGGTCCCGTTGCCGAGGGCTTTGTAGCCTGGTTTTTCGGTCTTGGTGCATTGCTGATCTTCGTGCGGAGCATTGGAACGACGCGTTAGACGCGCGTCGTCGCCTGGCTGAACAGCTCGATCGTCGCTTTATTGAAGGCTGGGATGTCATCGGGCTTACGGCTGGTCACTAAGTTGCCGCTAATCACGACTTGCTCGTCGACCCAGTCGCCGCCGGCGTTTCGAATGTCCGTTTGCAGCGATGGCCAAGACGTGAGGCGTTCGCCGTCGAGCACGTCGGCTTCGACCAGCATCCACGGCGCGTGGCAGATTGCGGCTACCGGCTTGTCGTCGTCGAAAAACGAGCGAACGAATGCCACCGCTGTTTTGTTTTGCCGAAGCTGATCGGGGTTTTGCACGCCGCCCGGCAGGAGCAGCGCGTCGAAGTCGTCGGAATCCGCGTCGTCGAGCGGTAGGTCGACCGGTAGTTTGTCACCTTTCTCGTCGTGGTTCCATCCCTGGATGACGTCGCGCTTCGGCGAGACGAGGGTCGTTTTCGCACCCGCCTCGTCGAGCGCTTGCCGGGGCTTTTGCAGTTCGACGAGTTCGACGCCGTCGGTGCACACGATCGCTACTTTGAGTCCATCGAGAGGTTTGCGTGTTTCCATGATGCGCTGGTGATACCCAACGTCGTATAATAGCTACCGCATGAGTGCACAGGGAGCAATCGAGGCCGCGCGGGAGGCCGGACTGCGGTACTCGAGCGATACCGAGCCCGGTATTCGACGATTGCGTCGCGGGAGCGGATTCCGCTACGTCGCGCCGGGTGGCCGTGCGCCCTCGGAGCGCGACCTCCAGCGCATACGCTCGCTCGCGATTCCACCGGCGTACCAAGATGTGTGGATTTGCAGCGACTCGCGCGGGCATCTCCAGGCGACCGGCCGCGACGCGCGCGGACGAAAGCAATATCGCTACCACCCCGATTGGGCGGCCGCTCGCGACGAGACCAAGTTTCATCGCGTCTTGGACTTCGGCAAGGCGCTGCCGCGCATTCACAAACACGTCGAGGCGAATCTCGCCCGGCCAGGCATTCCACGCGACAAAGTGCTTGCCACGGTCGTGTATCTTCTGGAACACGTGCTCATTCGCGTCGGCAATGACGAGTACGCGCGAGAGAATGAGTCCTACGGGCTGACGACATTGATGGACGAGCACGTGCGCTTGAGCGGTGACACGGTTCGCTTTCGTTTCACCGGTAAGAGCGGCGTCCATCACGACGTCGACATTCGCGACCGGCGAGTGGCCAAAGTCATTCGCAGCTGCGAGCATTTGCCTGGCCAGCGTCTCTTCGAGTACCTCGATGACGAAGGTGTGGTGCGGCACGTGAACTCGCACGACGTGAATGACTATATCCGGGCCGCGGCGAGCGAGGAGTTTTCAGCCAAAGATTTTCGGACCTGGGGCGGCACCGTGACGTGCTGCGAGCTGCTCCTGCGCGAAGAACCAGCCGGCAACGAACAGGAAGCTAAACGCCGCGTGAACGCCGTCATCAAGATCGTGGCCGCTCGCTTGGGAAATACCGTTGCGGTGTGTCGCAAGGCGTATATCCATCCGGCGATTCTTACGGCCTACGTCAGCGGATCGCTGCCTCGGGTGGGGAAGGCGGAGCAGATCATACTCCGCCTGCTCTCACATCAGTCGCTGCCGCGAAAATAGGCGGCGTGGAACTCGCACGGGACGACGGGCACTTCGTCAGCTTGGATCGAGAGCGCGCGACAGCCGCAGCGCCATTGCACCATGCGAATGACCTGTGGCCGTCCCGATTTTGCAATGTCGGTGAAGTGATGTTTCGAATGTGATGGCGCGCCGAGCAAGTTCTCTAAGATCCCAAACGGGATTTGGCAGACGCGCGTTCGAGACTCGGTCATGCCCGGCTAGTCGTGCCGGATGTTGCGCTTGGCTGCGTCGACGTTGGCCTGCACGCGATTCACTGCCTCGTCGGCCATCGATTTTGCCCGTTCCTCCGGCGTCATGTCGTCATCGGTCTCGCGGCGTGCTTGCTCGGCATCGGCGGTCGCACGGTGCCCGGCTTCATGGACCGTGTCACGCACGTCGTCAACGGTTCCTTTGAGAACATCAGCGGTCTTGTCGATCGGATCTTTTTTCATGATGTATTGATCGTTCCCGCGACGCGTGCGATCGAATCCGGTTCGACTGGCACTAACCTGGGAAAGAAGCTCAGCATGGCTGGACTTGCGAATCTCATCTGGACCTTGATCGTCATCCTCGTCGTGCTGTGGTTGATCGGCTTTTTGCTGCACATCGGGGGAGGCCTCATTCATCTCATCTTGGTCGTGGCAGTCATTCTGCTGATCGTCAACTTGCTGACAGGCCGTGGCGCCCGCGTTTAACCGGGCGCTCCCCCTGGCCCGCAGATGCGGGTCCACGGGTTAGCGATCAACTCCCAAAAGAGCTGCGATTCGCGTTTGGGGTCGAGCGAGAGAACCAACTTGCTCCCGCAATAGGCGCGTCCGCCGACGCTTGCGATTTTCGCACCGTAGATGTCGCACGAGCGGGCGTCCACAAACGGCTCCAGATACAGATGATAGGGTTGTCCGGGACCGCTTGCGGCGTAGAGACTCCAATGGCGCACGATCTCCACTTGCCCTGAGGCGAACGCGCCGCCAAAGCCGGCGAGAAATACGATCGCGGCGAGGGCGTAGAGAAGGCGCCGGCTACGCGGAATCATTGGACCGTTACGCTCGCCATCATGCCGAGGTCGGCATGCTGCTGCAGGTGGCAATGGAACAAGAACGTGCCCCGCACTTCGGGATCGCGGAAGTCGATGAGGACGTGCGTCACCGATGGCGTCCCGCTCGAGGACTCGTAAGGCAACGTCACCGTATCGCGCCAGTACGCGGGTTGAGAGATACCGTTGATATCCTGCACGACGAAGTGGACCTGATGCGTATGGAAGACGTGGACCTCTTGCGTGTCGTTGTAGAGCGTCCACCGTTCCACCGTTCCGGAAGCGACGGTAAACATCGGCCCGGCGTTCTGGTTGTATGCTCGTCCGTTCAGATAGAAAGCGGTGCTGTTGGCGTTCTCGCTGAAGACCACGCTTCGCTGCTGTGCCGGCGCTCCCATCGTTTCCTCATACGTGCCGCGCGCGGGCGGCGTGGGTCCGGGGGTAGCGACGAGCGGTAAGCTCGCCGTCGCACCGGTGCCGTACACCATCGCGAGCGTTTGCGGTGGATTCGGATCGCCGACCGGCCCGGTATCGGTGCAGACCGTGCGGAAAGCAACCGCTCCGCCGGTTCCGGTGACAATGAATTCCGCTCGGCTCGAGGGCGGAATCACGACATTGCTGACCGTCTGTTCCACCGCGCCGGGATAGGTGTTCTTCATCGGAACGCCGTCGACGGCGACGAGTTGCAGGCTCTCGCCGTTGAGGCTGACATCGTAGAACCCGTCGGCCGAGGCATTGACGACGCGCCAGAGCTGCTTCTGGCCGGCGGGCACGACGATACGTTGTGTGCCGACCGTTTGGCCGTTAATCGTTGTGTACTCGCCGGTAATGTTAAACGGCTGCGAGCACGTGTCGTCGACGGGCGCCGGGGACGGCGACGACGAGTCCGTCGTACTTTCGATCGTGCGCGTGCCGGTTCGGTGCGCAGCCGACGTGGTGTCAGCATACTGCGGATTTGCAATCAGATTGCGTAGCACGATGATCCGCTCGGGTAAGCCGGCGGTCTCGGGTGCAAACGAGGCGATGCCGTTCACGACGATCGCACCCGACATGCCGTTGTACAGCTGCCAATTCGATTCGCCCATCGAGTGCGAGTGATACCAGTATAATCCGGGCGGCTGCGTGCTCGGTACGGGAACGACGTAGTGCAGCGTCTGGCCTGGCATCGCGAGCATACCGATCGAGTCATCCGCCGGCGGGTTCGGTGACGTCGAGAGGCCGTGAAAGTGCAAGCTGGCGTCGTTGTACGGCTCGGCGTTCGAAGGCGGAAGATTATCGATGTAGGTTACGTTGATCGTGTCGCCCGGATTGACGCGGAGCGTCGGCGGCACGAACGCGCCGTTATATTCAATGCCCGGGCCACCCGTTTGCGGATCGATCGCCGCTGTAAGTGTCACGTTGAGGGCGCCTCCGGAACTGTCGACCTCGGGTGGATTGGCGAGGTCGCCGGGGCCGGGCGTCGGTGGCGAAGGCCAGCTCCCGCCGCTCCCCACGCAGCCCGAAAGGGCAGCGACGAGCACCAATATGACCTTTAGGGCTTGATTATTAGGCATACCTAAGTCTAGAATTTTGTACGCCTACATCGTAGTTCCTATGGAGCCTGCATGCCCTGTCGTCATTTTCTCGTCGTGCTCGTCTTCGCGTTCGTGCTTGTGGCCGCCTCAACGGCGCGTTCATTCGCCGCGCCCGGCCCGAGCGTCGAAGGCACGGTAGCCAGTAGCGACGGCGAGGTAATCGCCGGCGCGATCGTGTCGCTCCAGGGGAGCGGACCGGCGGTGAGCGTTCGTAGCGATGCGAAAGGGCACTTTGCGTTCGCGTCCGAGGCGCCGGGAACGTACACGATTTCAGTGTACGCGCCTGGCTACACGACGGTCACCGGTCGCACGGTGACGGTCGCGTCCGGCCGAACGCTCGAGGTGCACTTTGCGCTTCCAAAACAGCAGGTTGGCGCGTTACTGACGATCGTCGACGTGGCCAGCAATGGTGCGCCGCTGCTCTCGACCTCATCGGTTCCGAGCGTCAACGTCAATGCGCAGGCCTATGCAGCGCAAGGCGTCGAGCGCGTCAGCGATATCCTCACCTCGGAACTCTCGACTACCGTCTATCCGATCCTCGGCGGCGGTCTCAACGCGCCTGCGGTGGTCGCGTTGCGCGGCCCCGACCCCAGCGAAACGCTCGTAGACGTCGATGGTCATCAGGTGAACAACGGCAACACCGGCGATTTCGATCTTTCGCTGCTCGATCCGGCGGACTTGCAAGACGTACAAGTCATCTATGGCATCGCACCGTCGTCGCTCTACGGGCCAAATACACTTGGAGGCGCGCTCAACGTCGTAACGCTCCAGCCGACCACGCAGGATCACGCGCTCGAGCGATTCTCCGCCGGATCCTTTGGGACCGAGAGCGGAACGCTGGCGGCGACCGGAAGCGACCAGCGCTTCGGCTACGCGTTTTCGTTTCATCGCTACGATTCCGCGGGACAACTCGACAATACGCCGTTTCCCAACACCTCGGACGGTGACGGTCTCAGTTTGGGGACGTCGCCGATCGGCAACACCATGACCGCAAGTTCGACGCTCGGCAACCTGCGTTATCAATTCGGGAACGGCGGCTTTGTCGGTGTCTCGTTTCACAATCAGGCGGTGTATCGCGATCTTTCCGCGGTGCTCTCATCGACCTGCGATCCCGGGGATTGCACGCTGACGAATTCCGGGCTTGCGAACACCAGTGAGCTGTTCAACAATGCCAGCGGCTCGTCCATTTCTTCAAATAACGACTCGTATGGACTGGATCTCTCGCTTCCGCTCGCGCGTGCAGCTGACGGGACGCCCTCGACCACGGCGATCTTCCGCCACCAAACGTCACTTGAAACGCAAGACGTCAACGGCTTAGCCTCCGGCTCGTCGCCGTATCTCTACAACGATCGCGACCTCATCGGCGACGACACGTTGGAATTCGACCATGCGCTGCCCAAGGGCTCGCTCGACCTGAAATTTGCGATCACCGATGAAGATCTCGTGACCGACAACATTCCGGGCGTGATTTACGCCGACTCGGTGGCTCGCGCCGTGCCGTTCGATTCGGTGATCGACGGCAATCCGAGCGCGACGGTGCAGAAGCTGGGTCAAACGCAGCGCTGGATTGGGCTGAGCTATCAAGTCGATCCAACGGCCAAGCTGCATTATTCGTTGGCGACGTATTACAGCGACTACAGCTCGTTCGGGCATAGCTTTGACCCCCGCCTCGGCATCGTCTGGACCCCAACCTCCAACACGACGGTGCGCGGATCGATCGGCAACACGTTCCAATCGCCGCAGCTTCCCACGTTTATCATACCGGGGCCGAATCAGCCGATCCCCGTCATCGACGGTGTCGCGAGCATCGGGAATCCCAATGCAACGGCCGAGCGTGCGACCTCGATGAACGTGGGCATCGAGCACCTCTTCGATCTCGGCACGCATCCGTTGCACGCCTCACTCGACGTCTATCGCACCAATCTGCACAACGGCGTCGCGACGTATTTGCCGTCCGTCGCGGATGAGTGCACGACCGAGTACGTGACGCTCAGCGAGAACCCGACGTGCCTGAGTTATCCGGTCAACGTGACGCACGAAGTCTACGAGGGCGTCGAGCTTCGGACGGATTACGCGCTGGCAGCGAAGACGCAACTGCACCTCGACTACGATATCGATAGCGCGTACATCGTGTCATTCCCGGCGACCGCCGCCGACGACGTGGTTCCTTACGTGCAAGACCTCGGCGTCCCGCTGCACAAGATCGATCTGACCATCGAGCACGAGCCGAACAGTGGGATCTCGTATTACGCCGGAGTGCTTTACGAAGGTCAGTACAACGAACTCAACCTACCGCCGTACGCGACGCTGCGCGCCGGCGTCACGTGGCATTTACCCCACGGCTTGGACGTCGCGCTCACCGGGGAAAACCTGACCAATGCTTATGACTTCTTGACTACGCGGGAGAATGGAAGCGTCCCATATCCGCTCACCACAGGTCTGAGCTACAATCCCGCGTATGCGCTTCCGGGCCGCCGCTTTATGGTGATCTTCACCCACAAGACCTAGCAGCGGCCCGTTTCGAAGCGACTCGGGTCTACATGCTCGGAGCGCTCCACGTGGTGCCGTCGGCGAACTCCACCTTGGTCACGTGGCATTTCGCGTCAGTGTCGACGAATGCGGATTGCCCAAAGTGGCGGGTGATTTCGGCGCTGGTTCCCGGCTTGAAGGTGAAGGCTGCGGTACCAGTTTCGTGCCGGCCGTGGTAGTCGCCGGTGACCGTGACGCTCTTGACGACCTTGTCGCTATTGTTCTTCAGCGTAACGGTTACGCCGTTGGTCAGTGACACGCCGGGCGTCATGACCGTGTCCGCGCTGCCTGCCGTCATTACGACGCAGGCGGTGACCACGACCGGCGCCGGGGCATTCTCCGTCACGGCGAGCGCGGATGAGCTCATCGCGAGCAGCATAATAGCAGTAATCGGAAGGATTTTCATCAGTAGTTTGTCCTCCATTGTGGAGAAGCGACTTCGGTCATGCCCAGAATCTTCCTCGCGCGACATGATGTACCAAGCACGTCCCGGGGGAACCACGCCGGAGGTAGACTCGATGGTCGTTCAGTCGGTCCACTACACATTCGCACCGGAAGACGCCGACAAAGCCGAGGCCCTTTTTAGCGAACTGCGCGAGGCCTCGCGCAAGGAAGAGGGCGTCATTACCTTCGATATCGCGCGCAGCCAAGAGCCGGAGAATTCGTTCGCGTTGTGGGAGGAATACACCGACCGCGCGGCATTGGAGGCGCACGCCGCGACCGAGCACTTCAAGCGTCTGGTGCTGGGCGGAATACGGCCGCTGGCGCAGCAGCGTAACGCGGTGACGGGCTTTCCGATCGCGGAGACGTAACGATGTGTGGCGGGGACGCCCGCTTTCTCGCAAGCGGAGCAATCGCGCTTGCGGTCGCGATGGGCGTCGGGCGTTTCGCGTACACGCCGCTGATTCCGATCATGGAGCGCGATGCAGGTCTCGGTATTGCGGCAGCCGGCGCGCTTGCGACGGCGAATTTGTTCGGCTATCTCGTCGGTGCGTCCCTTGCGATGCACCCAATCGCACAGCGGCTGCGGCTGGCCATCACACGCTGGAGCCTTGCCGGCGTCGTGGTCACAACGGCTTTGATGGCGGGACCGCACATACTGTGGCTGCCGCTGCGCTTTGTGACCGGCGTATGCAGCGGCTTCGTCCTCGTCTTTGCGTCGAGCATCGTTCTCGAGCGCGCAGCGAAAGCGCGTCAACCAACGTGGCCGCCGCTTTTTTTCTCGGGCGTGGGCCTGGGAGTTGCGTTTTCGGGTATCGCGGTGCCGTGGCTTGCCGCATTCGGCGGCTCGCGCGGCGCCTGGGCGGGCATCGCGATCATTAGCGCTATCGCGCTACTCGTGACCGGATGGTGGTTTTCTGAGGATGCGCCCGCGGCACAAATCGCAGAAGCGGGCATCGACGCGCCACTGCCGCGACACCAGACGACCTTTGCGTGGCTCTTGGCCGTCTATACCGCTGAAGCGTTTGCGTATATCATCCCGGCGACGTTTCTTGTTGCGATCGTCGTGAAGACGCCGGGATTGTCGCACTATGCGGCGCTGTCGTGGGTGTTCGTCGGTTTGGCGGCGGCCTTTGCTACGTTTGCGTGGATCCCCGCGGCCGCCCGTTTGGGCAAAGCGCGTGCACTTGCGCTGGCTCTTGGTATTCAGGCCATCGGCCTAGCGGCGCCGGTGTTTTGGCAAAGCGCTTTCGCGGTGATTGTTGCCGCTGTTGCACTGGGTGGAACGTTTATTGCGATCACGCTCTTTGCGGCGGGACTTGGCCGCGACATCTTTCCGCGCGAGACCAGCGCAGCGGTGAGCCGTTTGACCGTACTCTACAGCGTGGGTCAGATCATCGGTCCGATCGTCGCGACGCAACTGGCATTGCGCTTTGGTTCGTACCATCCCGCGCTGCTGGCGGCCGCGGGTATCGCGGCCATCGCGACGGTAACGACGCTTATCGCGGTTCGCGATCCGCAGCCGGCGCGCGTCGCATGGGAAGGCGCAAAATGACGCCCAGCGACGACGCCGCCAAGCGCGCCGCCGGATATGCTGCCGTCGATCGGTATGTGCGGGCCGGCATGTGCATTGGACTTGGCACTGGGACAACGGCGTTTTATGCGATCGAACGGGTCGGTCAGCGCGTCGCCGCGGGGGAGCAGATCGTTGCAGTGGCCACGTCAGCCGAAACGGAGCGGCTATGCGAACAACGCGATGTGCCGCTCGTCGCGCTCCTCGAGCGCGAGATCGAGGTGGCGATCGACGGTGCCGACGAGATCGCGCCCGACTGGGCGCTCATCAAAGGCGGAGGCGGAGCGCTCTTTCGCGAGAAGGCCGTCGCGCTGTGCGCTCGGCAGTTCGTCGTCGTTGCCACGCCTGCGAAGCTCGTGCCCACGCTGGGCGCGTTTCCGCTTCCGGTTGAAATCGTGCCGTATGCCATGCCATACGTGCTGCGCGAAATCGGCCGTGCGCATCCCGGCATCGACATTGTGCGTCGCGGCACCGACGCGCCGTTTATCACCGACAACGGTAATTGGATCCTCGACTGTCACTTTGGCACTATCGGTCAGCCCGCAGTGCTCGACACAAGCTTGAAGAAGATTCACGGCGTCGTGGCAAGCGGCATCTTTGTCGGGCTCGTTCACGATGTCGTGCTTGGCTAGAAAGTCACCGTTGCGGGAGGCGGCGTCGTGCACAGCGAGCCATTCTTTGCATCGAGCACGAAGCGCAGGTGCGACGTGCCGGAACCGGCGTCGCTGGAACGATCCGAGATATATGTGAAGGTGAACGACTTGCCGGCCTTCAGCGGCGGAACCGACTTCGAATCGAGCTTCGTCGGACCCTTATAGATGTCGACGGCTTGCAGCGTGTTCGACGGTTGGTTTACGCCACCGTTCGTTACCACGCCGTTGATCTGGTAGTGGTTGAGTTTGCCGTCGCTAGTCATGCCTCTGACTCCGACGTTTCCGAGGGATAGCGTGCTACAAGCGTTGGCGAGGCCCGGCGTGAGGACCGCAATGAGGAAGACGGCGAGTGCGAATTTCGACACGGTTGCTCCTTGTACTGACAAGGGGCATCATACCCACCATCGCGCAGTCGCAAATCAGGGTGATGCGTACAGCGCGAAGATCTCCGGTTGCGTGGAGGTAATCGGAAAAAATTCCGGCGATGTTCCCCCGACCATTGCAAATGACACGGCGTTGCCGCTTACCGTGCCGGGCCCTTCGAGGGGGGCCGTCCACGCCGTACCGTTATAGTAGGCGAGACGGTAGTGCGATGGTAGCGAAAGGCAGCGTGCCGGCGAGCGAAATTCCCGACGTCGCAATTGTCGGCACCGTGTTCTCGTTACTCGAAATTGTAACGCTTGCCGAGGAGGGCAGCGATGGAGTCGGACTGGCGGACGGCGGTCCCCCCGAGCCCGTACACGCAGCGACGACAGTGGCCGCCGCAAAGAACGCGCCGATTCCGGCAAGCCGTAGATAAATAGAAAAACGCATACGCCCAAACTCTTTCGCGAGACCCGGCGCCGCGGGCTTGCGGGAGCATGAGTCTCTTCACCTCTATTGGTGGGGAAAGTGGGATTTGAACCCACACGAGTTGCCCCGGCCGCTTTTGAGGCGGCTGCGTCTGCCGTTCCGCCATTTCCCCACGTCTACGGTGACGCGCCCGGATTCGGGGTCCGCTAGCGGGGACCTTTGACCCTGTTCCTGAGGATAGGCGGATAGGACCATAGCGCGATTCCAGGGTACAATTGGAACCCCAATGTTGCGCCGTCTACTGGTTTGCCTGCTAACAATGTGCGCGTTCAGCGTCTACGCGAGTGCGCGCGCGGCTTCCGGCGTTGCGCCCATTGTCATGCGCGCGGCGCAAACAGCCGCGCTTGAAAGTTCCGGCGTGATCGTTCACGAGCGGCACGTCACGGTCAGCGCGGCGGCTGGGCCGGCGCATTTCAGCCAAAGCAACGATGCGATCATGCTGATGAATGATGCGGCTTACTCACACATTCATTATCTTCGGATCGAAGAGAATGGCCACGTCCTGACCGCGAACGAAATGGCCAAGCGTGAAACGGCAAACAATGCCGACCTCGCGGAAGGCAAAGACGTTTTCAAACAGCCCTTCGATTGGCGCTACCTGGCCGATTATCAGTACACCGTCGTTCCGTGTTTTTGTGCTAGCGGCGAGGTCGCGGTGCATTTCACGAGCCCGATTGCCGATGCGCAGCACGGCGCGGGCGATATGCACATCGACGAGGTCACCGGACACGTGCTCGATCTCGTGTACACACCGAACAGCTTGCCCGATCACGCCAAGACTGGGCTCGTGAGTGAAACATTTGGTCAAGCGCTCCCCGGCCTTTGGACGATCGTGCGCATCGAGCGCACCTATAGCGGTCGCGTCTTATTTGTCAGCGGGCACGGCACGGTTACCGAAGTGCTCGATCATTTCCACCACTTCACCGACGCGGAAGCGGGTGAAGCGTATTATCGTACGGCCATGACGCAGTAGCGGCGTTTTGCGGCGTTACGTGCAACGCCTTTGGCGCCTCTCCCGTTATGCGGACGTTTACATCGAATGCGTCGGTATTCGGCTGCAAGGCGATGCGCTTCTCGAAGGTGATCGGCGACGGTTCGAAATCGGGCGCGGTGTACGTGCAGGTTAGCTGTGCCCGGACGCCGCTCGAGTCGACGCGGCATGCGTACGGCCGATTGAAGGTTCCCGCCGGGATCGGATGGGTATAGGCCGCGATGTAGTCGCGTGGTGACGGCGTCGGCGGCGTGGTCACGTCGTCGCGCAGCGCGCCGATCGTGTTGAAATAGTTTGTCCCGGTACGATCGTCTCCGTAGATGAACGAGCGCGCGCCTGCGTTCGCGGAAATGACGACGCGCACCACGCCGTTGTCGAGCACGTAGGTCGGCATTTCGTCGTGGAAGACGTCGAGCTCGTAGGCGATGGCCTGACCCGGTGGTACGTATCGCCAGGCAATCGGTAGCGGCGTCGCACGTGGCAAGGATTGCAGCACGGGTGCCGGCGGCGGCGCAAAGCCAAGGGCGATGTCGCGCGCACGTCCGGGCGCGAGATGCATCGGCGGTATGCGGTAGCGTCGCTTTCCGACGAGAACGCTCGTGCGGGCGGTGTCGCGTTCGCCCAGATCCGGATTGAAGATATCGAGGATCGCGCGTTTGCCGTCGGGCGTGACGAGCAGCGCAGCGTCGCGTAGGCCCCCGGTGCTCGAGCGTCCGGTCACCGCTGGTTGTTTTTGAAATCGCGGGTCGTAGACGCGACAGGTCAGTGCGAGGGCGCGGCACTGCTCGAGCTGCGCGATCGTTGCATCGGCATCGCCGCGCCAAGCGATCGCGCGATCCGCCTGGGGCTGCATTGTGGCCAGAAGTGTGCCGTAGCGCTTTACGAACATTCCGAATGCGGCGGTGGGCGCGTAGCGCGGTGACGGGTTGCCGTCGACGTCGAGCGCGGCATCCCAACCGTAGAACCAGTTGGCCCAGGGCGCTTCGTATCCCGCCGGGTTGCGGGTGTCTTGCACCGGGAAGTCGACGACGCCGCGGACGCCCATCTGCAGCATCTCGTGTAGCGCAATCGTGGTGTTCTCGGGAGCGGCGGCAGGCGGTGTGGTCTCGTTGGCACCTTGCAGCCAGCCGGCTTGAAACTCACTCGACATGACCGGCACGCCCGTCTGCGTTTGCAATAAGCCAAACGAAAGCATGATCTGCGCGATGTCGTGGTCGCCGATGCGGTACGCGTCGCTCTGATACCAGTTGCCCCACGCCCACACCGGCGCCGATGCCGTCACCTTCATCTGGTAGGTGTTGATGAAGAGCGGAACGCGCCGGCCGACCGTGGCTTGTACCTGCGCCTTGAGCCAATTCATGTAGGCATGCCAGTGCGGCGCCGGGTACGTGTCGTTATCGAGATAGGCGCCCTGATCGTCATCGAGCGCAATCGCGATCACGTCGTGCGACCATGGCGCGATTTCGGTGAGCACGTCGTGCAGCCATGCGGATGCGTAGTGCAAATGCACGGGGTTGTGCAGCCATTCGTCCGCCGCCGCATCGGCGTGCGTATTTTGCAACGTTGCCGTCGCCGGATAGCGGCCTTCGAGCACGTCGTGCAGCGGCATATTGTACGCGGGCTTCTCGAGGAGCCAACTAGGGTAACCGCCGTTGCGCCACTCGTTGCGAATGACGGGGCCCGGGCGTACGATCACTTTGAATCCGATCTGGTGAATCAACGTGAAGAGCCTGTGCAAGTTGCGCTGCGGATTGGTATGGCCGTCGAAGTCGACGACGTTCGCATCGGGCTCGTGCCAATTCCAAATGAGATAGAGATCGATCGTATTGATGCCCATCGCGCGGTACCGCAGAAGATCACTGCGCCACTGTGCGACCGGCGTGCGTTCGTAGAAAAACGCTGCGCCGTAGACGTAGAACGGTTGCCCCTGTACCGTGAACACCGGTGTGCCGCGATCCTGTACGATCGTCGAGGTATTCCACGTATTCCACAGGAGTGCGGCGAGCGCGAGCGCGAGGTGCATTGGCGCAGGGAGTTGCGTCCGCGCACGCAATGCCCCTTGCGATGGAGTCGACGTACGGTCATTTGCTCGGGCTGCGCGGCGCGCTGCACTTCGATCGCATCGCGAGCCCGGCGCTCGCGGGCAACGCGTTGGGCGATCCCGCGGAGCGTGCGGTGATTGTCTACATGCCGCCCGGTTACGATCCGCACGGCTCGCGCGTCTATCCGGTGCTCTACGTGCTGCACGGCTATAGCGGCGACGCGCTGGCACTCGTCGCCGCGCGGCCCTGGGAACGGAACGTCGTGCAGTGGGCGGACCGCCTCATTCACGAACGGCGCATGCCGCCGTCGATCCTGGTTATCGTTGACGGCTTTACGCGTTTGGGTGGTTCGCAATACGTCGACTCGATTCATAACGGGAATTATGCGACCTACACGGTACGCGACGTCGTTGGGCACGTCGACCGATCGTACCGCACGATCGCGCGCGAAGGCGGACGCGCCGTGCTCGGCAAGTCGTCGGGCGGCTTCGGCTCGATGCACCTGGTGATGGAACATCCGGGCACCTTTGGAGCGTTCGCGTCGCACAGCGGTGATGCGTACTTCACCTATGCGGCGCCGCCGGCGTTTCCAGCGGTGCAACGCACGCTGGAAAAACACGATTTCTCGATTGCTACCTTTGTGGAGCTATTCGAGAAGAAGCACAAGCGTTCGCAGCCGGAGTTCCAAACCATGGAGATGCTCGGCTATAGCGCCGCGTACTCCCCGCGCTCAGCGACGGCCTTCGATCTGGAACTGCCGTTCGATCTGCATACCGGGGAATTGCGCGACGATGTGTTTGCGCGCTGGCTCGCGTTCGATCCGGGCGAGCGCGTCAGCGGTGCGCAGGCGGCACTTGCGCGCCTGCGCCTGCGTTATCTCGATTGCGGGAGGCGCGACGAATACGGGCTCGACATCGGGGCGCGGCTGGTTGCAGAGCGGATGCGCGAGCTTGGACTCGAGGTGCGGCACGAGGAGTTCGACGACGACCATCGCAACGTGGGATACCGGTACGAAATCTCTCTCCCGGCCTTGGCCGAGGTTCTCGACAGGAACGATACTTGAAGCGCGTTTTGGTGATTGTGGTTCTTGCCTACGCTGCGATGTTTGGATCGCCGCTCCCCTTGCTTGCCCAGGATGCAAATGCCACCCCGCAGCCGACGCCGTCCGACTGGATGGTGTACGAGGATCCGGCGATGTACTTCCGCGCGCCGGACGGATTCCGCCCGGTAGGCCAGCGGCAGATCGACGTGGAGAAGCTGGGCGACGATCCGAAGATCGTTGCCGCCTGGGTACAGCCCGATCCAAATCACCCACGCCGCCTCGTGGTCGAACAGGAATATTTCGAGGGCGACTACCAGGCGTTCGAGGCGCAGCTCGAGAGCTCGCTACGCGATCAGTTCGACGACCCGTTCTTCAAGGGCAAAGAGCAGACAACACTGCGTAACGGCATGCCGGCCGAATTCATGGAGATGAGCAGCGGTTCGGGCTTTAACGTACAGAAGTTCTATATTCTGTTCTGGGCCGACGGACAACGCGGCGTAGCGATCATGCTGCAGACGCAGCTCAACGACCTCGACGGCGTTGCTGCGCGCCGCCTGATGTCAGACGTAACTGCCGTCCGCTACCCGGTCGGCCGCGACCAGTAAGGCCGAGCGCAGATCGTCGAGAAGATCCTCAATGTCTTCGATTCCGACCGAGAGCCGTAAGAGTCCGTCGGTCACGCCGCGCCGCTCGCGGTCTTCTTTGGGAATCGAGCCGTGCGTCATCCGGGCCGGATGACAGATCAATGATTCGACGCCGCCCAGGCTTTCAGCAAGACTGAAGAAGCGCAAGCGATGTGCAAAGTCGAGCGCGCGCGCCGGCGGACCTTTGAGCACGAACGAGACCATACCGCCAAAACCCGTCATCTGTCGCCGCGCCAGCGCATGTTGCGGGTGCGAGGGAAGACCGGGGTAGTAGACGCGGTCGACTTCGGGATGCGCTTCGAGAAATTCGGCGACCGCCTGCGCGTTGCGCGCATGTGCCTGCATCCGCAACGCAAGCGTCTTTGCGCCACGCATCGTCAGCCATGCGTCATGCGGACCCGGCACGCCGCCCACCGCATTTTGGTGGAACTTGATGACGTCGGCGATCGCATCGTCGTTGGTGATGGCGACGCCGCCGACAACGTCGGAATGGCCGCCGATATACTTGGTCGTCGAATGGACGACGACGTCGGCGCCCAGCGCGAGCGGTTGCTGAAAGTAGGGCGTCGCGAAGGTATTATCGACAGCCACGATCTGGCCCGATTTGCGCAGGCCGACAATGGCGGCGATGTCGATCAGTTTGAGCAGCGGATTGGTCGGCGTCTCGAGCCAGAACAGCTTCGTGTTCGTGCGTATCGCACTGCGCACGGCGTCGAAATTCGTCATATCGACGTAGGTGAACTCGAGCCCGTAGCGTTCAAGCACGCGCGTGAAGAGCCGGTACGTGCCGCCGTACAGGTCGTCGGTGACCACCGCATGGTCGCCGGCCGAAAGCAGATTGAGCACCGCCGCGGTCGCGGCCATGCCGCTGGCAAAGGCGTAACCGTGCGCACCGCCTTCCAGCGAAGCGAGCTGCTTTTCGAGCGCAAGCCGCGTCGGATTGATCGTGCGCGAGTAGTCGAAGCCTTTGTGTTCGCCGACCGCGTCCTGCGTATAGGTTGAGGTTTGATAAACCGGCACGATGGTTGCGCCCGTGGTCGGATCGGCTTCTTGTCCGACGTGGATGGCCCGAGTCGAAAATTTCATATCGATGACAAGAAGCTTATGATGTCTTGGCGTGCGAGGAGCCCGACTGGTTCGCCGTTGTCGGTAATGACGACCGCCGGATTGGCGAGCGTCAACAGTTTATACGCGCGATCGATCTCGTCGTGCTGCTCGAGTGACGGGAATGGGCGCCCCATCACTTCGCTCACCGGTTTGTGGAGAATATCGGCTTGATCGAACACCGCTTGCATCACGCCGACGTCGTTGACGCTGCCGACGATCTCGTGCCCGCTTACCACCGGCAACTGCGAGATCTCGTAGCGGCGCAAGAGATCGAGCGCCGCTTTGACGGTGTCGTCCGGCTTGACCGTGATCATCGGCGGCAGCGGCGTCTTGCCGCGTAGCACGTCACCGACGGTCGCTTTGCGCTTGCCTTCAGAAAGGAACCCGTTCGCGATCATCCACTCGTCGTTAAAAATCTTCGACATGTAGCCGCGTCCCGAGTCGGGGAAGAGCACGACGACGATCGAGTCTTTCGGAAGCGTCTTCGCCAGCTTCACCGCCGCGACGGCGGCGGTCCCCGACGATCCACCGACGAGAAGCCCCTCTTCGCGCGTGATCCGTCGCGCCATGAGGAACGACTCGCGATCGGAGACGCGGACCATCTCGTCAATGACCTTGAGGTCGACGGTTTCGGGCAAGTAGCTCATGCCGATGCCTTCGACGGCATACGAGCGCGGCGTGTCACCCGAATAGATCGAGCCCTCGGGGTCGGCACCGACCACGTGGATCTTCGGGTTTTGATCCTTTAAGTAACGGGCGGTTCCCGAGATCGTACCGCCGGTACCGATGCCGGCAACGAAGTGCGTTATCGTGCCGCGCGTGTCACGCCAAATCTCCGGACCCGTTGTATGGTAGTGCGCTTCGGGATTGTGATGGTTGTGGAATTGATTGGGTTGAAACGCGCCGGGAATTTCCGATGCGAGCCGATTGGCAACGCCGTAGTACGATTCCGCCGAATCGTTCGGGACATTGGTGGGTGTAACGACCACCTCAGCGCCGTAGGCTTTGAGCAAGTCGATCTTTTCCTTGGCCATCTTATCCGGCATCACGAGGATGCACCGGTAGCCGCGAATCGCCGCCGCCATCGCCAGGCCCGAACCGGTGTTGCCGCTCGTCGGCTCGACGATCGTGCCGCCGGGTTTGAGCAGGCCTGCACGCTCCGCCTCTTCGAGCATCGCGACCGCCGGCCGATCCTTGACGCTGCCGCCGGGGTTAACGTACTCGACCTTGGCCAGCACGAGGCATTCCGCCCCGTCGGTCACCTTGTTCAGTTTGACCAGCGGCGTGTTGCCAATTGCGTCGAGTGCGGTTTCGCAGTAAATCGGGCCGGTTGTCCGATTGGAGGGCGCGGTCATAGACATGGGCCAGCGCTTCCGCAACCGGGGAGAGCGGGCCTCCCGCGCGAAGCTTGGTGTATATGAGGAAGACCGCTCGCGCTCTTGCTACGCTCGCGTTCGCTGCACTCATGCTCAGCGCGTGTGACAACGGCGACCTTCCGCCGGCGACGCAGTTCACGCCGCTCAGTGGCGTCGTCACCGACTCTGCGACCCATCAACCGATTGCCGGTGCGACCGTGATCGTCGACACCGTGCTCACCACGACGACCGACGCAAACGGCAAGTTCACGTTTGCGAAAGTTCCTAGCGGAATCATGGACTATGTCGTGCGGGCCAAAGGCTACGCCGACATCACTGCAAGCATCGAGGCCGAGCCCGGCAAGCCGTTCGCTCTCAGCGTCGCAATGCAGCAGCCGACCCCGCCTTAGCGTAGGCGCTAGCCGGTTTGACGAAGGTCGCGCGCTCTGCGACCGCACGATCGATCACCTCGATGACCTGGTCGGCAAGCTTCTCGGGGTCATGCCGAACCGTGAGGTTTTCGCTGATCATCTGCGCGCGTATCGGAATGAGGCCGAGTTCCTTGATGCGCTCGATGTCGGGAATGACCGGTTCCTGGCGCTCTTCGGCGTACGTCACCAGCAGTTTGTGCGGCGGCTCGTCGTTGACGATCACGTAGTCGCAGACGCGCGCGCCGGC
Source organism: Vulcanimicrobiota bacterium (assembly GCA_963837195.1). Lineage (GTDB taxonomy): Bacteria > Vulcanimicrobiota > Vulcanimicrobiia > Vulcanimicrobiales > Vulcanimicrobiaceae > Aquilonibacter. The sequence goes on along the minus strand of CAWIMO010000006.1, from coordinate 284,971 downwards.
GTTGCGGAACAGCGCCTCGACGTGATCGGCGGCGCTCATGCGGTCGGTTTCGCCCGGCTGGGTCATGACGTTACACACGTAAATCTTGACAGCGCTCGAGTGGGCGACTTCGTAGGTAATGCGTTCCACCAGGAAGTTCGGCAGAATCGAGGTGAACAGCGAACCCGGTCCGAGCACGATGGCATCGGCCGTGCGAATCGCTTCAACCACTTCATCGAGCGGTGTCGCCGCTTGTGGTTCGAAGAAGACGCGACGGATCGCCCGCCGCGCTTTCGGGATGTTCGATTCCCCGGCCACGATGGTGCCGTCGTCGAACTCGGCGCAGAGTTGCACGACGGAGAGCGTTGTTGGCAGCACGCGGCCCACGATGTTGAGCACCCGGCTCGACTCCTTGATGGCCGCATCGAAGTTGCCGGTGATACCGCTCATCGCAGCGAGAAACAGATTGCCGAACGAGTGCCCGGTCAACCCCTCGCCTTCTTCAAAGCGATAACGGAAAAGATCAGTCACCAGAGCTTCGTCGTCGGCCAGCGCGACCAGACAGTTGCGCACGTCGCCGGGCGGCAATACGCCCAGTTCCTTTTGCAAGCGGCCCGACGAGCCGCCGTCGTCGGAGACGGTGACGATTGCAGTAAGATTGGTCGTGCGTCGCTTGAGGCCGCGCAACAGCGTCGAGAGGCCGGTGCCGCCGCCGATCGCCACGACCTTGTAGCCCTGCTCGAGCCGGCGCACGAGCAGCGAGTCGAGCAAGCCATGATCGCCCATGCGCCGATCCCGCGTCATCGACTTGAGCCAGCGGCGCATGCCGTAGACGATCGCGAGCAGGCCTCCGATGATGAACACCCAGGTAAGATACGACGGCGAGAAATAGTCGTCGACGAAAGCGTCGAGGCCCTCATTGATGTGCAGGCCGCCGCCTTCGGCAATCAGCCAACGGTAAATGCCGTCGACGAGTAGCGCCGCGCCCAATACGACCAGCACGAGCCAGCGCTTGATCCCTAGGCCGGGTAAGAGCCACCGCAACGGAGAGATGACGCGGCGCCCCATCCTATCTGCTCAGATCCCGCGGGTCGACCGCGAGCGCGAGGCGTTCGTCGGCGGCGAGGTGGGCGTACAGACGATCGGCGACATAGACCGAGCGATGCCGCCCGCCGGTGCAACCGATGCCGACCGTTACGCGCGCCTTGCCTTCGGCGATGTAGCGCGGGACCAAGAAGTCCACCATGTCAATAAGCTTCGCCACGAACGGGGCGCATGCCGGGTCCGCCTCGATGAATTTCACGACCGCCTCATCTTCGCCGGTCAATGGGCGCAGAGCGTCGTCGTAGTTCGGATTGCGCAGAAATCGCACGTCGAAGAGCAGGTCGAGATCGAGCGGCACGCCATACTTGAAGCCGAACGGCACGATGGTCACGGTGAGAAGTGCGCGCTCGTTGGGAGCGAAGGCAGCGGCCAGCCGCTCCTTGAGGCTTGCATGGTTGAGACCGGTGGTATCGATGCACATTGTCGCACGCTCGCGCAGGGGGAGAAGCGCTTCACGCTCGGCGGCGATTGCTTCGCGCAACGAACCGTGCGATTCAAATGGATGGCGGCGCCGCGTTTCGCTAAAGCGGCGCACCAATGCATCGTCCCGCGCTTCTAAGTAGAGCACGTCCACCGGCCGGATTCGAGCCGTCGCTTCGATAGCGGCGAACGCGTCGCCCAGCAGTGCGTCGCCGTGATCGTTGAGGGTAATAGCTATGTTGTCGGTGCGGCCGCCATCCAGAATGCGCAGCGTTGCGTCGAGCGCCGCCGGCGGCAGGTGTTCCACGCAGTAAAAGCCCAAGTCTTCAAAGGTCTTGATCGCCTGACTCTTCCCGGCGCCGGAGAGTCCGGTGACGAAGACGATTCGAGCCGAGCTCATGGCCGGCAGAGGGAGCGTTGCAGCCGCATGAAGTTCTTTTCGCCTGAGAAAGCCAACGCCCTTATTCCGAAGCTTGCGCCATTGCTGGATGAGCTGCTCACCAAACGGCGTGATCTGGCAATCAAGTTACTCGAAACCGATCCCGCACTTCGGGTTCCGCCGCCGTCCTCGATTCGGACGACGCGACTCGCCGGGTTGCGTTCGCCATTTCCCGCTCCTCGCTTCGGCGATCTCAAGAGCGAGATCGTGCGCCTCATCCATCGCATCGAATCATTCGGGTGCATCGTCAAGGACATCGACCTGGGACTCGTCGACTTCCCGTCGACGCGCCGCGGCGAGCCGATGTATTTGTGTTGGAAAGCGGGAGAGGCGCGCGTGGCGCATTGGCACGCACTCGACGAAGGCTTCGAGGACAGAAAACTACTTTAGCTGGCCTTTGACGCGGTCGCTTCGACCGGGACGAAATCCTCGGCCAAGCCTTGCAGCCGAACGTCGCCGAACTCTGCGGTGTAAGCGCCATTCTCCGAGCCGGTGATCTCGCCGATTTCGGGCACGTTCGCAAGCTGCGGAATCTTGCTGCGAATCTCGTCGGGAATCCGCACCTTGTCGCCGATCGTCAGCGATCCCTGATCGAAGAGCGCGTTGAGGCTGTCCAGCAGCATCGGTAACGGGATGCCGTAGTCTTCGCTGACGGCGCCGATCGTGTGCGTTTCACTGATTGCGCAGTTCGAGCATCCGCCCAAATGGAAGCGCGCAAACACGCGGCGCGCGCCGGCGTGCACGTTGAAGGCCTGGTCGACGGTCATTTCCGGGGTAAAACGCTGCTCGGTCATGTTCGTATATTTGGCTAAAACTGCGAAGTACGCCTGTAAGCCGGATTCTGTGCCAAGCGCTTGCGCGCTGCGGCGATTATCTCTCTGGGGCACGCGTCACCGCGTACCTCGATGCGACATAACTCGTACGGACGGGCCGTCCGGGGCCACGAGGACCCTTAGCGAGCGGTCTTGCTTCAGGTGGGGTTTACCCGAGCGCGCGTCACCGCGACACTCCGTGAGCTCTTACCTCACGATTTCACCCTTGAGGGCGGACGCCGCAAGCGGCGTCCACCTCCCGGTATGTTTCTGTGGCACTTTCCTTCGAGTCACCCCGACAGGACGTTATCCTGCACCTACGCCCTATGAAGCCCGGACTTTCCTCACCTCTCGGTGCAATCGCCCGGCGTACTTCGCTCGCGTAGTATAGCATGCGTTTAGGTGCCGTTGGCGTCAAAGATCCCGGCGAAGGTCGTCGTCTGCGTCGCGGTAATGCCGTCGGGATAGGGTCCGGCACTCGGAGCGGTTGACGCAGCCGGCCCGTCGATGTAATACAGCGAAAGGCTGCCGCTGTTGCAAGGCAGTGTGTTTGCCGCGCAACCCGAGCTATCGATTTGCGCCGGATTTAGCAGCACTTCCGTCATGCTTGCGGTCGTCGCAGTAAACTGCACCGTCATCGTCGGTGAGATGAAGGTGGTCGAGATGCCGACCGGTTGGGTTGCGCCGCCAACGTTCATCGACGCGCCGAGCTGTTGCGAACCGGTGGAAGAAGTAATGCCGAAATTCGTGGATTGCGAGCCGGTCACGCCCGCGGCGTTATGGAAGTTCACGGCAAATCCGCCGCTCGACGTGCTGTAGTCAGTATTCACGAACGAGAGAATATTCATCGTGTCGGCGGCGACGGTCGGATGCTGCTCGCCGACGAGCACCAAATCAACGTACGCCGCGCCGTTAACGCCTTGCGTCAGCGCCGCTTGCGGGATTCCGGCGATCGCAGTCTGCGTTCCAGTTGCATCTACCGCGATCGTGTGCGAACCCGTCTTGACTTTGGTGTAACCGGTCATTTCGCCGTAGGCAAGTGCGGACGCATTGATCTTGGTGCCGTCGACATAGACGTCAACGGCGCCCGAATCCGCGGAGCCGTTTACGAAACGAAAATAGCCGTAGTTCGTGCTGGCGACGAGGGTGCTCGGTGAGGTGCCGCCGCAGCCGGCGAGAAGTATAGTCAACGCGGAACCGGCCGCGATGAGCGTGTGTTTGAATTTGAAGGGTTGGTACATAGACAACGGTTTTACCAGCGACTCCCCAAGACTAAACTTATAAAAGCAGCCGAACGGACGGTGATTGCATGAACTCACTTGGAATGTTCATACTGCGTCGCGCGACGTTGATGGAACGTTTGCGAAGGAGTTTGCAAGCCTCGGGTTTCGTCCGCCTGAGGTTTTCGCCAAGCGAGCGGGAGCCGTAGACGGATGCCGCTACTTGCCGACATGATTGTTGCCGCAGCGGCAGTAACCGCGCGAGACAAACGCTTTGATCTCGAGCCGGCGGTGCGGCCTTCATGCTCGCCGCGCGCAGCTGAGCGACTGCTTGCCTTGCCTCACGTGTAAGTAGGTTTACAAAAGCTTTACGTTGGCAAACGTCCATCATGTTTAACTATGATGGAATCCAATTCTATCCGCAGGATTGGCAGAGACTTCTCACCCTCACCCGGCTATCCGTCGACGTGGCCGTAACCGGCCGAGCGGCCTCGGACTTCACGCCATTCACGCCATCACAGATGTTGATGGAGATGAAGCGATGGGGTGCGCTCGAGGCGCAAAACGTGACGTAAGGGCGAAAAGCAAATCGCCCGTAAAAACGGGCGATCAGTGGGCGAACAATGGTGGAGGCAAGGAGACTCGAACTCCTGACCCCTTGCATGCCATGCAAGTGCTCTACCAGCTGAGCTATGCCCCCAAAGCGGCGACGCTGACTCTACGACGGGGCCAGACCCCTTCCTGCTACTGGCCTTCGTCTTGGATTGTGTTGCCGTCCATTTTCACGGTGTTATGCAGTTCGAGCCCTTGCACGACCATCCACGTTCCGGCAACCTGCTTCCACGTATCTTGCGCCTTCTGCATCGCGTCGACGACATGATTGCCGTTCGGTGTTTGGATGCTGCCCGCAATATGCACTTGTGTCACAACCGTAACCGTGCCGTCCGGGTTGAGCGTTTCCGATACGACCGACGGTTCGCACGTTGTCGAATGCATCTGTTTCAAAAACTGCGTGCTCAGGGCGATGACTTGATCGCGCGTAAGCGTCTTACCCTTGATGTCGGTGTCCACGTAGTCGGGTGAAAGGTAGCCGAACGCCGCCGTCAATTTGGCATTGGTCGGGTCGAGTACGGCGGCGCAGCTCAACTGATAATCACCGGTGATCGTCTTCACGACGTCAGGTGGAACGTCGGCGGCACGCGCAACTGCTGCGCTCAACACGAGCGTACAGAGAAAGGCAGCGGCAAACTTCAGCGTCATAAGGATGGTGGAGACGAGGGGACTCGAACCCCTGACATCCTGCTTGCAAAGCAGGCGCTCTACCAGCTGAGCTACGTCCCCACAGCGCGCAACCCCATTCGTGCCTTCGGCTCGGCCCCCTGCCGCGCTAGCTAACACTTCTCAGAACGCTGCGTTACCGTGGCCGTAGGACTGCAAAGATGATTTGTTGGTTGCGCGGTAGTGCGATCACCGCGTTGCTTGTGCTTACATCAGCCGCCACCGCCCGCGCTGACGATGCGTCGACATCATGGCCGACGGACACCGCTTTCAAGCGGATCGCGCCGTGTATACGTACGGGAATTACCGCTTCGAAGCTGCCGCGCCGTTTGACGTCCCGTTCGGGGCTCGCTAGGATAAGAGCTACGAGGGGTCCGCCGATGACTCGTTTGTTACTGTTCGTCAGCCTAACCGCCGCGTTCATCTTGGCGACCGGCGCTGCCGCGCGTGCCGACGATGCGTGTTGGCAACTGGTGTATGCAGCGATCGAACGGGATGCCGCCGCGCCGCATGCAGCGTATATCAGCTACTCCGAGCTGGTCAACATCCAAGAAGACCGCCGCCGGTACGAGCGCGCGACTGCAAATATTACCTATCGTGACGACGGCACCGCCTCGATCGACGACGATCGTTGGGCGCGTCCATTTGTGTCCAATTTCCTGGAGCCTGGGCCGCCGGTGCTCGGACCGTACGGCAAGCGGCGTGAGGATTGGCTCGCCGTCGCCTCGCAGCGGTTTGCGCTGCCGCTTATTGCCGACGTGCACGACAACGCGCAACGGATCTGCGTGGATCGTGGCGATGTGCTCGTCGATGGTGAGACCGTCGCGGACATCGCGTTGCTCGATGCACCCACCGATCGTCCAGCCCTCAAAGAGATTTGGATCGATCGCCGTTCGCTCGACATCGCGCAGGTCGTGTTGTCCGAATACTTGACGATCGCGGCGGTCGATTGGTCGCTCGAGCACGTCTTGACCAACTTTTCGGTCGAGATGGAACACGTCGACGGCTACGCGGTCGTGCACCGTGTGAATTGGACCTATTCAATGAAGGTTTACGATCAATGGAGCACGCTCGACGCCGAATACGACTTCGATAACTACGCATTCGATAATGCGCCGCCACCGGGAACGCTCTTCAGCAGTCGATAGTGTGGTATACTTGGCCGCTTGCAGTTTGGAGTGACCTATGGTTACCACACATCCGCGGATTCTGCGGATTGCAAAATGGGCGGCGATTGGCATTGGAACCGTCATCCTCGTGGAGATCCTCGGCCTTACCGGCCTGATGATCTTCGGCACGAAGCCGATGCCGCAACAAATGGCCTCGGTGAGCGATCCAATGCGCCGTGTCGATTTTTCCGGATTACCGAGGCTGCAACAGTTTACCGCGCGCGACGGGCAGCAGCTGAGCTATCGCGTCTACCCCGGCACGAATACCAATGTGGTGGTTCTTATCCACGGTTCATCCGGCGAGAGCAGCGGCATGCACGCAGTCGCAGAGTCGCTCAACGCAATCGGCGACACCGTCTACGTACCGGACTTGCGCGGGCACGGCCACGATGGGCGTCCCGGCGATATCGATTACATTGGTCAGCTCGATAACGACCTTGCCGACTTCATGGCCATCGTTCGCCCGCAGCGCGCGGACGCGAAGTTTACGCTGATGGGTCACTCGTCCGGTGGCGGCTTCGTGCTTCGCATCGCTGAGGGCCCCCAGGCGCATTGGTTCGACCGCTTCGTTCTACTCTCGCCGTTGTTGGGCTATGGATCTCCGACCTACCGGCCGGATCTCGGCGGATGGGCGACTCCGTTTATCGGGCGCATTATTGCACTGCGAACGCTCAACGCGGTCGGGGTCCACTGGTTCAACGGGCTACCGATCGTCGCGTTCGCGATCGATCGCGACGCGCCGGTCCCATTAGTCGGGGCGTATTCATATCGCATGCAGATGAATTTTAGCGCACCGCGAGATGCCGTTGCTCGCCTGGCCGCGGTCAAGCAGCCAATGATGGTGCTTGTTGGCAGCGATGACGAAATTTTCTACGCCGATCGCTACGCTACCGTCATCCATCAACAGCGCGCCGACGTGCCGGTGGTTCTTGTCCCGGGCGTAAATCATATGGGCATGGTGACCGACCCGCGGGCGCTCGCCGCAATCGACTCGGCGATGCGCTGAAGACAAAAACCCTGACAAAGTCAGGGTTTGTCGTGTTGGTGGGCCATCCTGGGATCGAACCAGGGACCTCATGCTTATCAAGCATGCGCTCTAACCAGCTGAGCTAATGGCCCGTGGGGGACAAGTGAGAATATAGCACACCCGCGCAAGTCCCCTTTAGGGGATCGCTGTGCCGGCGGCAGCGCCTCGAGGAGCCTGGAAAATTCGCCGGGCTCCTTTTGCGTTCGAGCTCGGCCTACTCCGCGGCTTCGTCGTGGATGACTGAAACAGGCGAAGCCCTCCGGCAGTAGAGTGGGCATGATGCGGAACCTGACGCCGCTGCGTGTCGGCGGCATTGCGCTCGCGCTCTTGTGGCCGTTCGTCCTCCGCCCGCTTGCACATCTGTTGCCGTTGGCGGTGATTCCGCGAACGATGCTGCTCGACGTCGTCGTCTTGGGGATCATGCTACTGATTCTTCGCGCGGAACGCATCGACGTGCGCGCAATTGGGCTGCGCCGGCCCTCGTGGCAGGATCCGCTATGGGCGATTGGCATCGCGATCGTCGGGCTCGCGTTCTACGTGGTGTTCCAGCGTTTCTTGCCCGGCACCGGGTCGCAGCTTGCGAGCATCCTATCGGGCATCAATCTGCTCGTCGCGATTCCGTTTGTCTTGATCGTCGGCGTGACCGAGGAGCTGACGTTTCGCGGGTATCTGATCGGCGTCGCCGCCTCCAACGTCGGGATGCCTGTCGCGTTCGTGGTGTCGACGCTGGTTTTCGGCTTCGCACATGCATCCGTATATGGACTTAACGCGACGCTGCTTGGGCCGCTCGTGCTCGGCGCCGTCTTGGCCGGATTTTACGTTTGGCGCCGCAATCTGACGGCATGCATCCTGGGCCACGCGCTCATCGACTACGTCGGCCTTGCTTCGCTGGCCGCAGCTCACGCTCGCTAGATCATCGCGATCCATTTTTTCATAACTTCGTCTTCGTCTTTAAGCTGGGCTTGGACCATCGCTTCGAGCGTCTCGCGTTCGCGTTCGAGCTCGGCTTGCTCTGCGGCTTCGTAGTTGAATTCTGCTCGCTGCGTTGCGAGCGCTCGCTGCTGCGCTGCTGTAGCCGCCGCGTCGGGGTCGGCTCCGTCGGCCGCCCCGGTTGGATCGGTTGAAGGTTGCGGCGCGCGTGGGGTGCGCGCCGCAACGATTGGAGCTGCGTACATCTACTCGCCGATGCTTTCGATAAACTTTTTCGTGATGCCGTCATCGGCTTTGCGTTGCGCCATCTGCGCGTCACGCAGTGAATTGATCTCGCGCATGTTTTCCGATTGCTGGTCCATCGCTTCATCGAAGAGCGTGGCTTGCAGATCGAGCTGATCCTGCGCGCCCATCTCTTGTCCCATCAGTCCGGTGTTGAATGCGTCGTTCGCGCTGAGCATGCTCGATAAGCTCGCGTTCGAGCCGCCCATTGCGCCTTCGCTCATTCCCGAAAGGCCGTTGCCGGTGAGCGTCGAGGTGAGACCGCCGGCAGCGGCACCGATGAGCGTCGGCGCCATACCCTCGAGCAGCGACGTTCCCGCGCTGAGAAATCCCATGTGCCGCTCCTTAGTTTCCGTCGCCGTCGTCGCCGTCGATCAGGCTCGCGAGCAAGTTGTCACTTTGCGGCGCCGATTGTGCGAGCGACGAGAGGGTGTTGATGTTGGTGAAAGCGCTCGACTGTTGACTCAGGGCGCTCTCGAGCGTCGACGGATCAAAAGCCGAGGTCGCCGACGCCGACGCCGATCCGCCTTGAAAGCTGCCCGCGACTGCCCCGACGGCGGCGCCGACCGGGCCGCCCGTGAGCAGGCCCTCAACGCCTCCGACGAGCGCGCTGCCGATATTGAAGCTCATGGATTCTCTCCTCCGTTGATGTAGGTGTCGTAGGACATGCTCGCGTTCGCGCTATGCCCGGTCGCATCGACGCCTTCGGCCGAGCGCCAGCGATGGCGATGGTGGGGCGCATGCGGGGCGTTTGCGTGCCCGGGTTGCTGTAGCGTGGGCAAGGCGATTGCTTGCGGAACTGATTGGCCGAGTTGCTGATAGTGACGCAGCACCGAATCGGCATAGTCGAGGGTTTGTCCGTCGGCCCACGTCGTGCTCGTGCCCTCGGCGGCGGGACTGCCGGCGTTGTACGCGGATAATGCCTCGCGCACGTTACCGCCGTAGCGCCGGAGTAAACCCGAGAGCATCCCGGCGGCGTAGTCGGCGTTTTGCGCGGGGTCCATCGCCGCCGCGGTCTTGGCAAAGTCGTGCCAGCGGTCGTCGATCTGGAAGAGGCCGTGCCCGTGCCCGCCGTCCCCGACCTCGTTGCGGCCACCATTGACGCCGGGCCCGCCGGTTTCTTGGGCGGCAACCGCTGCCAGCAACGCGGGGTCGACGCCGTATTTGGCAGCGGCCGAGGCGATCTCGAGGGCGTAGTTTACGCCCTCGGCTGCGAGGCGGCCGGCGAGGGAGCCCAGAGGGTTCATGGTGCCTCTCCATCCCGCCGACGCCTGTGTTTGACAAGACCCCTGCGGGGCTCTACAATCGCCTAGTCGTTATGGGGGCTCGCATGGGCTACCCAAAGTAAGCGGCGCTTACTTTGGGTAGCCCGGGTGGGCCCCCATCCTACGACAGGTCGCAAACACGTCATGGCTCGTTCGCACAAGATCGATATCAGTGGGCTCCTCGCCGCCGGCCGGCAACATCTGCTGGTCGAGGATGAGGTGCCGATCGAGGAATTCGAGGGGATCTCGTTTCCGAGCCCGGCCCGGGTGCGATTGGAACTGCGCTACGTCGATCGCCTGCTTCATATAGTAGGGACGGTCGATGCTCGGGCGCACGGCGCGTGCGACGCGTGCTTAGAAGAGGTCGACGTGACGGTGCACGCCGACGTTGACGAGCGGCTCGATCCGAATTCCGGTCGCGATGACGACCCGTTCGGCTTGAGCAACGTCCTGACGGGAAGCCGGTTGGACGTCGCCGACTTGGCGCAGCAGATTGTGCTCAGCGAGATGCCGATGGGGCTGCGTTGCAGCGAGGACTGCGTAGGCATACAGTATTAACGGAGACGAGAGAGTCGAACAGTGGCAAATCTAAAGTGGAAGACGCCGCGCAGTAAAACGCGCAGCCGTCGTGCGGCGAACTGGAAGTTGAACGCGGTCACGGCCGTGGAATGCCCCCAGTGCCATCAGCCCAAGCGCCCGCACTTCGTGTGCGGTCACTGCGGCACGTATGATGGTCGTCAGGTCGTCGAGATCCGCGATCAGCACGCCGGTCACGATCACGAATAAGCGATAAGCCTCTTGACCGGGGTAAAGATCGTCGGTGTCGGGCATTACGCGCCCGACCGCATCGTGGACAACGACGATCTCGAGCAATGGCTCGATACGTCCGACGAGTGGATCACGTCGCGTACGGGAATGAAACGCCGTCACTGGAGCTCGGAGAACGAAGCGACCAGTGATTTGGCATTGGCCGCCGCGCGCAACGCGCTGGCGAGTGCCAAGCTCGAGCCCAATGACATCGACGCCTACATTCTCTGCACGGTTTACCCCGACTATCTCTTTCCCGCGACCGCCTGCATCGTCGCCGCGAAGCTCGGTGCGCGCGACAAGGCCGCCTTCGACATGGAGATCGCCTGCAGCGGCTTCATCTACGGTCTAACCGTGGCTTCGTCAATGATCCGCGCCGGCGTCTTTAAGCGGATCGTGTTGATCGGCGCTGAGACGCTCTCCAAACTGGTCGATCGCACCGACCGCGGTACCGCGATTCTCTTTGGCGATGGCGCGGGGGCGGTCGTTCTCGAAGCCAGCGCGGACGATTCGTTTCTCGGCTCGGAATTGGGCAGCGACGGCAGCCGGCCCGAGTTGCTGCGCGTCGAGCCGGTGGCTCGCGCTTACCGGCGTCGCACGCCACCCTCGATCGAAAAGCCGATCGCATCCATATGGAAGGCCGCGAAGTCTTCAAATTCGCCGTCACCAAGATGATCGAAGCGACGGATCGCGCGCTCGAGAAAGCGCACTTACAGAAGAGCGACGTCGACGTGCTCATCCCGCATCAGGCCAACAAACGTATCATCGACGCGGCCATGAAATATCTGGAGATTCCGCCCGAGCGCTGCGTCGTGAACATCCACGAATATGGCAATACCTCGGCCGCCTCGATTCCGATCGCGCTCTCCGAAGCGGTGCGCGATGGTCGTGTCAAACCCGGCGACGTGATCGTCTTCGTTGGATTTGGCGGCGGCCTTTCGTGGGGCGCGGTCGTGTGGAAGTGGGCGGCATGACGCGCATCGGCGTGGTCTTTCCGGGACAAGGCTCGCAGACGCTCGGAATGGGCGTCGACGTGGCAAAACACTCGACGGCGGCGAGCGACCTCTTCGACATGGCGCAGATGGTGCTGGGCTACGATTTGCTTGGTTTGCAGCGAGAGGGCCCCGAAGAACGTTTGCGCGAGACCGAGTACAGTCAGCCCGCGATCTTCGTGACGAACGTTGCGATCTTTGCGGCGCTCGAATTGCCGGCCGAATCGTTGATCGTGAGCGCCGGGCACTCGTTTGCTGAGTACTGCAGTCTGTATATCGCGCAGGCGATCGGCTTCGAAGACGCGCTGCGGGTGGTGAATGCGCGGGGCATTGCGATGCAGCGTGCCGCGGAACTCGCGGCGGGCGGCATGTCGGCGGTGCTCGGGATGGATGCCGAGGCGATTCGCTTGGTGGTCAGCCAAGTGCGCGAGCAGACCGGGCTGCGCGTGCAGCTCGCAAATTTCAACTCCCCCGCGCAGATCGTGATTAGCGGCGATCTTCGTGGCGTGCAAGCCGCCGGTGAGGCGTTGACGGCGGCGGGTGCCAAGCGCGTCGTGCCGCTCAACGTTTCGGGTGCCTGGCATTCGGCGCTGATGGAGCCGGCGCTGGAACATTTTGCGCACGTCGTGCAAGCGGCACCGTTTACGCTGCCGCGCTTCGACGTGATTTCAAACGTTGATGCGCAGCCCTATCGTGACGTGGAGACGATCAAGAAGAATCTCGTCCTCTCGGTTACCAACGAAGTGCGCTGGCATGAAACGGCGCTGCGCGTGGTGAGCTATGGTCTCGACTTGGTGATCGAATTTGGCCCGAGCCCAGTCCTCGGCCCGCTGATCAAGCGCTTCCCGGCGCTCCCGAGGTGGTGGTCGTGAGCGACTACGCCGGCGCGCAGACCCTTCGAGGCTCGCTGTCGCTCGCACCTCAGGGTGACAGAATCAAATCATGAGTTTCAACGACAAAGTCGCGCTGATCACCGGCGCGAGCCGGGGCATCGGCCGCGCGATCGCCGTCGAGCTTTGCCGGCAGGGCGCCGAGGTGGCCCTGGTCGGGCGAGACCGCGCTGCACTCGAGGAAACGGCCGGCGAATGCGCGGCGGTGCGTCCGGGTGCGACGGCGGAAGTCCTGACCGCCGATGTCGCCGATCACGCCGCCGTCGAGGGCGCCGTCGACGCCACGCTCAAGCGGTTCGGCCGGCTGGACGTCGCCGTCGCGAATGCGGGCCAATCGATCGACGCGTTGCTGTTACGCCTTAAGCCCGAGGTCCTCGATCAGCTCCTCGCGGTCAATTTGAAATCGGCCTTCTACCTGTGCGGCGCGGTCGCCAAGCCGATGATGAAGCAGCGCTCGGGGGCAATCGTGCTCGTGTCGAGCATCGTCGGCCTCACTGGGAACGCCGGCCAGGCCGCCTACGCGGCCACCAAAGCCGGGCTCCTCGCGCTGGGCAAGTCGGTTGCAAAGGAGTTGGGTTCGAGGAACATAAGAGTCAACGCCGTCGCGCCGGGATTTATCGAGACGGCCATGACCGAGAAATTGCCCGACGCCGCCAAGGCGGCCCTCAAAGCCCAGATCGACCAGTCCGCGCTGGGAAGACTCGGGACGCCGCAAGATGTTGCCGGTGTCGTTGCCTTCCTGTGCTCGGATGCCGCCGGTTATGTCACCGGTCAAACCATCGTGGTCGACGGTGGCATGGTCATGTAACTTTCTAATGAATAAGGAGACGTAATGTCCACGTTCGATAAAGTCAAGAAGATCATCGTCGAGCAGCTCGGCGTCGACGAATCGGAAGTCACGCCCGAAGCCTCGATCACCGACGACCTCGGTGCCGACTCGCTCGATCAAGTCGAGCTGGTGATGGCGTTCGAGACCGAGTTCAACATCGACATTCCTGACGAAGAAGCCGAGAAGATCAAGACCGTCGGTGACGCCGTCGCGCGCATCGATCAGACAACGGCAGCGGGAGCATAACCACTCAGCATCATGTTCGACCAATTAAGCGATCGGCTCGGCGCGATTTTCTCGCGCCTGACCGGCCGTGGGAAACTCAGCGAGAACGACGTCAACGAGGCGATGCGCGAAGTGCGCGTCGCATTGCTCGAGGCCGACGTTTCTTTGCCGCGGCGAAGCAGTTCGTTGCGCGCGTCAAAGAGCAGGCGCTCGGACAAAACGTGCTCGAGTCGCTGACGCCGGCGCAAACGATCGTCAAGATCGTCCACGACGAGCTGGTCGAACTTCTCGGCGGTGCGCAAGCACGGCTCACGTTCAGTGATACGCCGCCGTCGGTGATCATGCTGGTCGGTCTGCAGGGTTCGGGAAAAACGACGCAAGCCGGGAAACTTGCGCTGCGTTTAAAGGAGCAGGGACGGCGTTCGCTGCTCGTGGCGGCCGACGTCTATCGTCCGGCCGCGATCGCGCAGTTGCAGACGCTCGGCAAACAGATCGATCTTCCCGTCTACGAAGCGGGTGCAGGTGACCCGGTCAAGATCGCGCGCGACGGCGTAGACGAAGCCAAACGGCTCGGACTGTCGACCGTGATCATCGACACCGCCGGCCGTCTGCAGATCGATGACGCGCTGATGGCCGAACTCGAACGCATCAAGGCGGCGGTCGCTCCCAAAGAGATCTTGTTCGTCGCCGATGCGATGACCGGCCAAGAAGCCACCAGCGTCGCGAAGGGGTTTAACGACCGTCTGGGTATCACCGGCGTGATCCTCACGAAGATGGACGGCGATACGCGCGGCGGCGCGGCGCTCTCGATCTACAGCGAAACCGGCGCGCCGATCAAGTTCGTCGGTGTCGGCGAAAAGCTCTCGGCGCTCGAACCCTTTTATCCCGATCGCCTAGCATCGCGCATTCTGGGCATGGGCGACGTGCTGACGCTCATCGAGAAGACGCAAAGCCTATACTCGGAAAAGCAGGCGAAACAACTCGAAGAAAAGCTGCGTAAGAGCATTTTCACGCTCGATGACTTTCTCGAGCAGATGCGGCAGATGCAGAAGATCGGCTCGATGACGGAGATCATGAAGATGATCCCCGGTCTCTCGCGGGCATTGCCGAAGGACTTCGAGATTCCGGAAAAAGATTTGTCGCGCGTCGAAGCGATCATTTGCTCGATGACGCGCGCAGAGCGGCGCAACCCGGGGATCCTCAACGGTTCGCGGCGCAAGCGCATCGCCATTGGATCAGGAACGCAAGTCACCGACGTGAACCAGCTGATCAAACACTTCGATGGCGCGCAAAAGATGATGAAACAACTCGGCGGCGGCAAGGGCAAACGCCCGCGCATGCCGATGGGGATGCTTCGCTAACCACTACACGCTGAAAGACACGTACAACACACTCATGGTCAAAATCAGACTGCGCCGCATGGGCGCCAAGAAACAACCGACGTATCGCTTCGTGGTCGCAGATTCGCGTTCGCCGCGCGACGGCCGCTTTATCGAGATCCTCGGACACTACAACCCGCGCACGGAACCGAAAACGCTTGAAGTCAACGCCGAGAAGGCA
The DNA here is from genome assembly GCA_963837195.1 of Vulcanimicrobiota bacterium. Classification (GTDB taxonomy): domain Bacteria; phylum Vulcanimicrobiota; class Vulcanimicrobiia; order Vulcanimicrobiales; family Vulcanimicrobiaceae; genus Aquilonibacter. The sequence goes on along the minus strand of CAWIMO010000006.1, from coordinate 269,743 downwards.
AAGGAATGGCTGGCCAAGGGAGCGCAGCCGACCGAAACCGTTCGCCGTCTGTTCGCCGAAAAGGGCATTATGGAGCGCGGTCCGATTCCGACGACCAAGCGCGCTCCGCGCAAAGGCAAAGAGTAATGTCCGCGTTCGATGACGAGTTCGGCCTCTTCGGTGACGATGGCGGCGAAGCCGAGCGGCGCTCAACGCTCCCCGCGCGGAAGATCGCTTCCAACGAGACGGTCATCGATGACATCGAGCCCGAAGATGCACGCCCCCCGCGCCCCGACCGCGCCCCGCGGCGGCGCAGCGGCGCCGCAGCCGGCGGGGGCTATCCGCAACGTCGCGAAGCGCGCGAGAACCGTCAGCCCGCCGATCCGTGGGCCTCGTTGCGGCGCGCCACCGCGCTGCTCGATCTTCTCGCCAAAAGGCTGGTGGCAAAGCCCGACGTCGCATCGGTTGAATTATTCACCGACGAAGAGGGCAAGCCGGTCATCGAGCTGGTCGTCGATCCCGAAGATTTAGGCAAAGTGATCGGCCGCAGCGGACGTGTCGCGCAAGCGCTGCGCACGATCGTGCGCGCGACCGCCGAAGGCCGCGTTTCCGTCGATATTCTCGACGCGGAAGAAGCCGCGGCGGCCGACGAAGGTTCGAGCGACGAGGGTGCGAGCGACGCAGAAGTGTGAGTTGCCGATCGGCCGGATCGCCGGCCTCTTCGGCATTCGCGGTGAACTCAAGTGCGACCCGACCAGTGCGGGTCGCGCCGTCTTTTTGGCCGGCGCGCGTTTGCGCCTGGAGCACGACGGCGGCAGCGATGTCGTCACCATCGAAAGCGTACGCGAGCATAAAGGCCGATTGTTGATTGCGCTCGAGGAGGCGCCGGACGCCACGAGTGCGCAGCCATTCGTCGGCGCGACGTTCTTCGCTCCGCGCGACGTGCTGGACGTGGAACCGGGCGAATTTCTCGACGTGGATCTGGTGGGATGTTCTGTCATCGGCGCCGACGGCCGGGCCTACGGCGCGGTCGAGCGCATCGAGCACTATCCCTCTAGCGACATGCTGGTCATCAATGGCCGGCTCTTACCGATGGTGCGAGCGTTCGTTAAAAGCATCGACGTCAAGAAAAAGGAGATCGTCATCGACGACCTCCCTACAGGGCTGCTGGACGGCGAACCGCTCTAGCTAACCGTTGTTCTCGGGGTGATCGCCGTAGTATTTCTCCACCGCGGCTTTGATTGCAGCGACGTAATTATCGTTGGTCTCGGTGTCGGTGTAGAGCACCGCACCGAAGCAGGCGTAGACATTGAGCGTGAACGTGTACGTGTCGTGCGCACGGAACCCGCCGACGTGCGTAACGGTAACCACGCCCGAGGCGACCGTGTTGTCACGGTGCATGCCGCAGACTGAATCGGCGGCCTTGGCGGGATCGTTCGATGTAATGCTCGACATCGTGGTTGTGTAATGGGCGTCCAGGGCGCGGTAGAAGTCGCCGGTAGCGTTGGTAAGGACGTTTGCCGGCGCATTCCCGGTAAGACGAACGACCAAAATGCCGCGCGGCGGTTTGAGTGGCGTCGGCGTCGGCGCCGGCGTCGCCTTGCCTTTCTTCCCTTTGAAGAGGTCGCTTAGCACGTTGCTGATCGGGACCGATGAACCGTTGCTATTTTCGGGGGTCGGCGAGGTCGCCGGTCCTGCATTGAGTTCAGGGCGCTCGACGCCGGCCGCTTCCAAAATGACCGTGCGCGCGTTGAGGGCTTGCGAGGCCACGTCCTCGACGCCGGTCACTTGCGCCGTGGTCGAGAACACGCTGATGTCGTTCGAAACGTCGACGACCTGCGCGACGATCGCGGCACCCTGCCCAATCGGTTGAATGAAGCCGCTGACGTAAAAGTCGGCGTGCTGCACGTGCGCGAACTTTTGATAGTCCTCTCGTTTGATGTTCGTGGGAATCGCGAGTACGGTCACGCCGCCGGTTTGCGACATGACCTGCGCGTAAATCTGCGCGATCGCGACACCGTTGCGCGGATCGATGTCGGAGGGTGCCTCGAAGGGGTAGATCAGCACCACCGGCTGTGCGGTCCCAGGCAGCGACGGTGCCGGCGTCGGGGTCCGCAAAAGGGTCGGGAGCGGCTTCGGGGTCGCTGCCACGAGCAGCGCACACGCAAACAACACAAAGACAGCGAGGGGACGGCGCAACGGCACTTCCTTTGCTAGATCGACGACTCTACGTGGTTAACGAACGCGCGAAGCGCCTCGTTCACATCACCAGGGCGTTCCGCTAATGCGAGATGCCCGGCTAGCGGGACTATTCGCGCCTGCGCGCCCGGTACCCGGTCGGCCAGGGCCTGCGCGAATTTGGGCGGGGTCATCACGTCGCGCTCGCCGGTGAGGGCGAGCAGCGGGAGGGAGACCTCCCCGAGCCGGTCGATGCGATCAAACGCGTCGCACGCGCGGAAATCGCGCAGCGTCTGGGCCGCCCCCACGGCAAGCATCATCCGCGTCGAGGCCGCGAGCTGCTCGGGAGTGGGCTGCGCATAGAAGTAGCGCGGCAGTTCCCGCGCCGCCGTCGCGAAGTCGGCTTCGATTTGCTCGAGGACCGCCGGTGCCACGCGCAAACGCGCCCCGGATGAAAGCATCGCGATCGCGCGCACGCGCGGTTCGCGACGCAGTGCTAATTCGAGCGCGATCGCCCCGCCCATCGAATGTCCGCACAGGACGACGTCGTGAAGGTTGCGCGCGACAAGTTCGTCCGTTACCGCATCGGCGAACTCACCGATCGTTGCCGGGGCACCGGGCGTCGCGTGTCCGGGCAGCGTCAATGCGATGGAATCGGCGATCGCGCCGGTTTGCGCGGCGAAGACGTCGGCGGTGCACGCCGCGCCGTGAACGAAGACGACCGTCACGCCGCCTCGGTGCGGCGAAGGTCTTCGCTCTCGTCGGCGTGCCACGCGGCCGAAAACTCTGCGCCGAAAAAGAATACCGAGCCGATCACGTAAAACCAGAGCAAGAGCGCGAGCGGCACCGAGAGTGCGCCGTAGATCTTCGTGAAATTAACGTGTAGCGTGTATTGCGTGAACGCATACTGAACGATCGGCCATAACATCGAGACCAAAATGGCGCCCGGCAACGAGAACGACCACGAAATGCGCCGGTTCGGCAAGAACCGATACAGCACCATCGTTACGACGAAGACCAAAGCCAGCGAGATCGCATATGCGCCGATGTGCGAGAGATATTGGCGATCGGGCACGTGCGCAAGAACCAACACGATCGCGATGACGATCGGAAGCGCCATCGCGATCATCAAAATCACCGCCATGACCGGCAACATGACCATCGAGAGCGCGAGATTGTTTACGAATGGACGCACCTCGGGAACGCCGAGCGCGCGGTCCAGCGCAAACGCCAAGCCCATAAAGAGATTCTTGCTCGACCATACGAGGAAGATCAATGCAATGATACTGGAGATTCCGCTTCCGTAGATGTATGTGCCCAGGTTCGCCGCGACGAATTGATGCAGCGTCGGGCTAAAGGTCCCCAGAAAGTTCAGCACATGCTCCTGGGCGAACGGAAAAACGTACGACGCAAGGCCGAGAATCAGGACGACGAGCGGAAAGAGCGCGAAGATCGCGTTGAACGCAACGGCTTGCGCCAAGAACGCACAGCCGTCTTTTGAAAAGCGCAGGCTTGCCTCGCGCAGGCAGGAGATGAGTCGTCCCATCGGATGCGGTATATCGCTATGCCGTGATGTTATTCCCACCGGCGGCTCACGTGACCGTCGCCATCAACGGCCGTCCGGTGGCCGCGTACCTGCAGCCCTACCTCCGGGATGGGCGTGTGTATGGGCCGCTGCGGCCATTCGTTACCGCGCTTGCCTACCAGCTCTGGTATGAGGGCGACGTGTTAGTCATTTCGCGTGCCGGGCACGAAGCTCGAATCCGGTTGCAGCCGAGCCAGCCCAGCGCGCTCGATGGCGTCTATGTGCCGCTCGCAAACGTGCTGCGGGCACTCGGTGCGCGCGTTAGCTACGCAGCGCACCGGCTCGACGTACAGGTGAAATACGTACCGCTCTCCAGTCCGACGCCGTTTGACGCGACGCTACCGTCGGCGCCGCCGCAAATCATCTTCACGCCCATTCCTTCGCCGACGCCGTGCCCGGTGTGGACCGGTTCGCCGATTCCGCGGCGCACGCCGCTACCCGTTGCCGCACCGACGCCGCATTAACGCGCGGCGAGTGCACCGACGTCGCGATCCCCGAGTTGTTGCGCGATGCGCTCGCGCATCGTCGCATCGACGGCATCGATGACCGGAAGCGGCGCGCCTTTGGCAGCGGCTTGCATGAGCCGCGCATCTTTCTCGGCCATGTCGAGCGTCCACAGCGGCGAGTAGTCGCCATCGGCCATGCGCTTTCCGCGTCCGGTGATTTGACCTTCGACACCGTAGAACGAAAAGAGTTCATAGGCTTCGACCGGCGTTAGGCCTTGCGCCCGCGCGATGGTAAGCACGTCGGAGAGACCGCCGATCACCGCAAGGATCATCGCGTTACCCATGAGCTTGTAAACGGCGGCGAGATCGGCACGCTCGCCGAGATACTTCACCTTGCCGGTCATCGTCGCGAGGTGGTCGCGCACAACATCAAAAAGTTGCGGCGGACCCGATCCAAGCATGATTCCTTGTGCGTTCTCCGCTTGCGGCGGTCCCATGAATACCGGCGCGTGCAAGAAGCCGTAGCCCGCCTCGTGTAAGCGCTCCCCGCGCGGCACGACGCTCGCCACGTCGACCGTCGTGTGATCGATGATTGGAGCGCTCTTGGCGATCCCCGGCAAGGCACTCGCGAGCACGTGATCGACCGCCGCTCCATCGCGCACGCAGATGTGTACGATGTCGGCGCCGTGCGCGGCCTGCGCGGCGTCTTCGAAGGCCAGCGCGCCGACCGATTCCAACGCTTTGGCCTTCTCGAAGGTGCGGTTCCAGACGCGCACGTCGTAGCCTTGGCGGCGCAGGGATTTCACGAATCCAGAGCCGAGCATGCCGGCCCCGTAAAATGCAATCGTTTTATACGTCATAACGGAATGCACAACGGCGGTTGACGGCGCCGAGGTTGCAGGCTATGGTTCGGGGGATGCTTGTTTCCGTCGCGATCGCTGCCGCGGTCGCGTTTCCGGCCGGCGGAACGTACACATATGCAATCGCAACACCAGGCGCGGCGTTCACTTCGACGATCGTGATTGCACCCTCCGCCGACGGAATACGTACCCACGAGACGTTTGGCGCGGCATCGCCGATGGTCGAGACCGACCAGCAGTTTGACGATGATCTCGGAGAGCGCTCTTTCGTCGCGTTGCAAAATGGTAAGACGCTCACGATCGACGTCTCGCCGACCGAGGCGCATTACGCAATCGAGGGAAATAGCGCCGACACGGCTTTGGATAACCCGGCGTGTACGCTGATCGACGACAACATCTTAACCGAGAGCCTGATGCTGCCTGCGATCGTCCAAGCGACGCACGCAACGCAGTGCACCTTCGTGGTTTCGACTTCACCGCGAACGATCGTCGCCGACCTCTCGACGAGCGTTCCGGCAACGCGCCCTGCGCAAGTACCGCCGAGCGACCTAGCGGTGACGGTTCATCTCGGCCCCATCACCGAGATCGTGTGGTACGATCCGCGCAGCCTCATCCCCGACTACATGGACTTTGGCCACGCGCAGAGCGCCACGCTCACCGGCCGCTCGCCGAGCACATTGATGCCGGCGCCGGTGCTGACACCGGCGCCGACGGCGACACCCTAGTTCGCTGGCTGCGGAGCCGGCCGGCGCACGAGGAGATTGAGTCCCGTGAGCACGACGGCGGCGATCATCAGAATCGTTGCCGCTTGCGTCGACGAGAGCAGATTGAATCCCAAGGCGCTGTCGAGCGAGTACGCGCCGTAGCCGACGTACGCGAGGGCGACGGCCGAAGCGATGTAGCTCGCGTTGAGCTCCCACCCGCCGTTGGTAATGAAGAACCCCTTGCTGATATGGACCGTGAAGATCGCCACCAGCATCACCATCACGATGAGTGCCGGGCCGAGCGCTCCGCCCAGACCGAGTGCCATGAGCAGGCCGCCGGCCGTTTCCGCCAGCCCGGCAGAAAACGCGAAAAGCCGCCCGGGTCGAAAGCCGATTCCCTCGAAGAATCCCCCGGTGCCGGCTAGTCCGTAACCGCCGAACCAGCCGAAAAGCTTTTGCGCTCGGTGGGCTGCCATGGCTAGGCCCACAACGAGGCGAACGAAGAGTAGCGCTGCATCCATAATGAAGGTCCTCCGCACTTATCTTGTCTTAGTAACACACTTATGGTAAGTTATATCCAGAAGGTATCACGAGGGAACATCAATGTCAACGCATGGTGCAGTTACTACGCAAGCGGAGGTCGTCCCGCATGCACTTTGTCCACGTTTTCATCGCGCGGTTGAATTGATCGGACGGCGCTGGACGGGAGCCATCGTCCGCGTGCTGCTGGGCGGCCCGCGACGCTTCAACGAGCTGCTCGCGGCTATACCGGGAATCTCGGATCGATTGCTGACCGAGCGGCTGCGCGAACTCGAACACGAAGAGCTCATCGTGCGTCGCGTCGAGCCCGGATCGCCGGTGAAGGTGATCTATCAGCTGACGTGCGCCGGCGCGGAATTGCAAGAATCGCTCGACGCACTCGGCCGCTGGGCCGAGCGCTGGCTGGGTCTACCGGCTAGTCAAACTCCCGGCTAACACGAACGTAATTCCCTGCGCCTGTAACTGCGGGATCATCGCGCGAACGGCCTCGAGGGTGGTAGCGCGAGGGTGTCCGATAGCAATCGCACTACCGGTGCGCAGCGCAATCGCAGCGGCGTCGCGAAGCTGCGCTTCGCTGTAAGCAACATCTTCGCGATTATCGAGAAAGACGTCACGCGACGCAAACGGAATTCCCGCGGCGCCGGCCTCTTGTGCTCCAACGGATGCCGCGCTCGTACGTGAATCGATGAAGAAGAGATCGCCGTGCTGCGCGAGCACCTGCATCACGTCGCGCATCACGCGCGGATCGGCGCTGGCTTTGCTGCCCTCATGATTGTTCACGCCCTGCGCAAGCGGCACTTGCGCGAGGTCGTCTTGGACTTGCGCGGTGACCTCGGCGTCGGTCATCGAGGTCTTCACCTCACCCGGACCAGGGTAGATGCCTGAGAGCGGCTCCATCGGTAGATGCAGCATGACACCCTTGCCGGCGTCGTGGGCCTCTTGGGCGATTTCTGCTGCGGCGTGGACGTGCGGAAGAATCGAAAGCGTGAGCGGAACCGGCAGCGCAATGAAGCCGCGTTCGATGTCGACCCACTGCCCGCAATCATCGACGATCAATGCGAGTTTGGGACCGCTCGGATTTGGCGCAGGCGTCGAGCTTGCTGTTGGAACCGGCGTCGCCGAAGCTGACTCGCGCGCTTGCGTTGCAGTGACTGCCGCCGGCGTGACTTGTGAGATCGGCGACGGCGGCGACGTGGGCGTCGTTTCCGCGTGGTGCGAAATTGGCCGCAGCAGGTACCAACCGGCCGCAGAGGCGATGACCAAGAGCACGAGGAGTGGAAGCCAGCCGCCCGAGGGACGGCGTCGCGCGCGGCGTTTCGACACGAGGTTTGCAGGTTCTCACGCTCGTAGGGTTTGACCTACTTTCCTGCGCTATCCGCGGAGGTTTTGCGATGAGAACTCGTTCCGGCTCGTTGTTTGTTCCCGCGATTATCGCCTTGATCGTTTCATTGAAGACCGGCTCGCCTTATCTTTCCCGCGCGGCGCGACAACGCTAATTGCTCGAGGGCATTCGCGTCGTCGCTGTTGCGGCGAACCTTCCCGGACCGCTCGCGGCGGCGAGACTTCGCGCGCTTGGCGCAAGCGTGATGAAGATCGAGCCGCTGCGCGGCGATCCGTTAGCCGATGCCGCACCGGCGTGGTACGCGCAAATCGTCGCGGGAATGGAAATCGCGCAATTCGACTTGCAAGAGCCTGAGGCCAAGGCACTTGTCGGGGAGCGTCTGCGCGAGGCCGATTTGCTCCTGACCTCGATGCGGCCGCATGCGATTGCACGCGTCGAGCTCGATTGGGCGGCGCTGCATCCGCGCTATCCGCGCCTGTGCAGCGTTGCACTGATCGGGGAGTCACCGCCCGATGACGATCGACCTGGGCACGACTTGACCTATCAAGCTCGGGCCGGCACGATCGCGCCGCCGGCGTTGCCGCGCGTGCTCGTTGCCGACATGGCAGCGGCGGAACGTATCGTGGGCGTTGCCCTTGCGCTGCTATTGCGCCGCGAACGCACTGGTGAAGCTGGGTTTGCCAACGTCGCAATCACCGAGGTTGCGCAAGATTTTGCGGCGCCTTACCTGCACGGGCTGACCGGCGAGCGCGGGGTCCTCGGCGGAGGATTGCCATCATATAATGTGTACGCCGCACGTGACGGGTGGGTTGCCGTGGCGGCGCTGGAACCCCATTTTGCGCAGCGTCTGCAAGCCATGCTCGAGATCGAGCGCCTCGACGCCGACACGATTGGCGCAGCGTTTGCGCAGCGCACCGCGCAGGAGTGGGAAGCGCTTGCGCAGCACCACGACCTGCCGCTCGCGGCGATACGGTAAGAAGCTAAGAAGGAGAAGCGCCTCGTGGATGTCGCCGGGAAAACGATACTCGTTACGGGGGGAAGCTCCGGCTTGGGCGCCGCATGTGCGCGCGAGTTTTCTGTTGCCGGCGCGAACGTCGTCATCGCCGATATCGGCGAGCATGGGGCGCAGCTCGCAAATGACCTCGGAACGCGCGTGCGATTTGCCAAGACCGACGTTACCGACGAGGCGCAAGTTTCGGCTGCCATCGCGATGGCGCTCGCGCAGTTCGGCGCGCTGCACGGTGCGATCAATTGCGCCGGCATCGCTACCGCCGAACGCGCCGTTGGGAAAGACGGTCCGCAGCCGCTCGCGCACTTCAGCAAGGTGATTACCGTAAATCTGATCGGCACGTTCAACGTCGTGCGCCTGGTGGCGGCGGAGATGATGAAGCGCCCGGTCGCCACAAGTGAAGATCGCGGCGTGATCGTATGCACGGCTTCGGTCGCAGCATACGACGGGCAGATCGGGCAGGCGGCGTACGCCGCGTCGAAAGGCGGCGTCGTAGGACTCACCTTACCGCTCGCGCGCGAGTTTGCGCAATCGCAAATCCGCGTCTGCAGCATCGCACCGGGGATCTTCGATACCCCGATGCTCGCCGGGCTGCCCGAAGCGGCGCGCGAGTCGCTGGGAAAGCAGACGCCGTTTCCGGCACGTCTGGGTCAGCCGCGGGAATACGCGGCGCTCGCCCGGCACATCTTCGAGAATCAAATGCTCAATGGCGAGACGATCCGTCTAGACGGCGCTATACGCTTAGCACCACGGTGATTCTTAGTTCTTTGCCACCACGCGCATCGGCGCTGCCGTCTCGTTTACCAGCGCGGGAAACTTCTCGCGCAGCGCGCGCAGTTTCGGGAGATCGTTGTAGACGATGTACGGCTCGTCGGGATTGTGGACCAGATAGTCCTGATGGTAGGCTTCGGCGGGATAGAAGCCGGAGAGCGGCGCGACCTTGGTCACAATCGGGTCGGGATAGACGTGACGTTTGCCAAGTGAGGCAATGTACGCGAGTGCTTGGTCGCGCTGCTGCGCCGTCGTGTAGTAGATTTCGGAGCGGTATTGGGAGCCGTCGTCGGGCCCTTGCCGATTGAGTTCGGTCGGATCGTGCGCGACGAGGAAATAAACGCCGAGCAGCTGTTCGAAGGAAACCTGCGACGGATCGAAGGTGACGTCCACCGATTCCGCGTGGCCGGTCGTGCCGGTCGAGACCATGTCATAGTGCGCCGTATCGGCGGCGCCGCCGGAGAAGCCCGCAACCACGTGCGTCACCCCACGCACGGACTCGAAAACGGCCTGCATACCCCAAAAGCAGCCTCCCGCCAGGACCACCTGCTGAGTAGCGGCCGGCGCCGGGGCGATTCCAGCGAGGAACATCCCCACCATCGTCAACGTTGCAAGAGTACACGCGCGCAATCGATTCATAATAGGAGTACGCTTCGGCAGAGCCTCCGGATGACTTCCCAGGAATCCCAAAGACGGCGACCGATACCATGACAAGGATGAAATCGCGACTGGGGATTCTGCTCGCATGTCTTGCGATGCTTTCTGCTGGGCTGATGCTCGCGGGCGAGGCGCCCGCGGCGTCACCGCCCCGTGGCACGATGGTCGCGGACGCCGCGACGCCGCTCCCGTCTCCCGACGATCTGCTGGCCGCGATTCGCGACCAATTCCGCTCGCATCGTCCGCCGCCGCCGTTCGAAACGTATACGATCATTCGCAAGCAGCAAACCAACTACGGCTATCCCGACTACGTCAACAGCTACACCGATCATGTCTGGTATCGCTCGTCGGATCACGCCGCGCTACGCCGTCGAATCAGCGACCTCGGCGACGTCGGACCGATGACGTTCGATCGCCCGATCTTCAATGCCGCAACCGATCCCGGACCGCCGACCGCCGACGTGTTCGAGCCGGCGCCGCTGCACACGTATCCACCGAGCTTCATTCCTACGCCCGAAGCGTCACTGCCGCCGATCATTGCTACCGTTCGCGTACACGCTGAATTCGACTATCGTGTGACTAACGTCCAGCACGAAGGCGACGAACTGCACCTCACGCTGGTGCCGCGGCGCGATCCCGAACGCAATCGCCTGCGCGAAATGTGGGTCACCGCGAAAACGCTCGAGCTACGCAAATTAGTAGCGACCGACAAGCTCTTCGTTCCGGGTCACGATCCGTATCCGGTACTCTTTACTATCGAGTTTTCGATGTACGAGGGCATTCCGGTGATCACCCACATTCACGGCGTCGTCTACGGAAGCTACGACGGCGACGGGCAGACGGTCGACTACGACTTCAAGGATCTGATCTTTCCGGCGTCGCTGCCGGCGTGGTACTTCGATGCGCACGAGTATGCGCAACATCTCAGCGATGCGCCGGAGCCACCGCTACCCAACCAGTAAAAGTTCGTTTGCGATTGCGGCCGCCAATTTGGCGTTGCTGCGGACGAGTGCGATGTTCGCTTCCAGACTGCGCCCTTGCGTCAACGTATGAATGCGGTCGAGCAGCCAGGGCGTGAGCGCCTTCCCGCGCATTCCTAAATCGCGCGCCTCGTCGACCGCGCGTTCGATGATTTTTGTCATGGCATCGTGCGGGATTTCGAGCGAGGCGTCGATCGGATTTCCGACCAGCATCCCGGTTCCCATTTCGAGCTGTAGCGCAGAACGAAAGATCGCGGCAATCGCCGCCGGATCGTCGCAGCGAAGCGGCGCGGGCCGGCCGCTGCGCCGGCTCCAAAACGCGGGAAATTCATCGCTTCGGTAGACGACGGTCGGCACGCCGAGCGTCTCCAGCAGTTCGAGCGTTTTCGGGATGTCGAGAATCGCCTTAGCGCCGGCGCAGACGACGAGCACCGGTGTTCGTGCAAGCTCGGTTAGATCGGCCGAGATGTCCATGGTATTCGCGACGCCATGGTGCACGCCGCCGATGCCGCCGGTTGCGAAAACCGCGATGCCGGCGCGGTGCGCGCAGAGCATCGTGGCCGCAACCGTGGTCGCGCCATCGTGCCCGCCGGCGATCGCGTATGCGAGGTCGGCGCGGCTGAGTTTGAGCATGTGGGCGCTTGCGACGCGTTCGAGCTCGGAGCTCTCGAGGCCGATGCGGATCGTTCCGTCGAGCACGGCGATCGTCGCCGGCACGGCACCGGCGGCGCGCACGTCGGCTTCGACCTCGCGTGCGGTCTCGAGATTGCGCGGATACGGCATGCCGTGCGCCAGGATCGTCGATTCGAGCGCCACGACTGCTTTGCGTCCCTCGAGCGCCTCGCGCACCGCTGCGCTAACGTGGATGCCGTTCATCCAATGCACGAAGCGCGTCTTCCAATACCGTGCGCGCAGTTTGCGGATCCGCTACGGCGTGCACGTCGAGGTAGAATTCGATGCCGCTGCCGTGCTCGCTGAAGACGGTGGGGCCTTCGGGTCCGTCGATGTACCCGTCGATCATGTACGGCACGACCTCCCGCGAGATGCCTTTCACGCGGATCGGTGGCAGCGCGTGCGCGCGGACGGTATCGCGTACGAGCGCGTACGTTTCGTAACTAACGACGAGCGTGCCGGGCTCCGCGATCGACTCCAGACGCGCCGCAAGGTTCGCTTCGGCGCCGATGATCGTGTAGTCCATGCGCTGCGCCGAGCCGAAGTTGCCGACATTGCAGTAGCCGGTGTTGATCCCCATGCGGACCTGGAACGGATGCTCGATGCCTTGCGCGCGCCAGCGGGCGTTGAGTTCGACCAAACGCGCCTGCATGGCCAGCGCCATAAAAACACAGGCGATCGCGTCCTCGGTTTCGCCGCTGGTCTCGGGGTCGCCGAAAAATACGAGTATCGCGTCTCCGACGAACTTATCGAGCGTGCCTCCGTACCCCAGCGCTATTGCCGACATCTCGGTGAAGTACTCGTTGAGCAGCGCGGCGAGCTGCTCGGGTTGCAACCGCTCGCTGGTCGCCGTGAAGTCCTTGATGTCGGAGAAGAAGATGGTGAGTTTCTTGCGTTTGGTCGCAAGCTCCGCATCCGACCTGCCGCTAAAGATGGCGTCGTAGATCTGCGGTGAGATATACCGCGAAATCTTTTTTGAGATCGACGCGAGCGATGCATAGGCAAGCGCGAGCGCCTGCGATTGCCGGCGCTGCAGGTAGAGCGCGGCAAACCCCAGGATCGCAATGAAGACGAAATAGATCAGTAGGTAGCGGAATTGACCGAGGTCGTAGGCGACGGGTTCGGTGACGATCAACTCTTGGATCCCGCGCACGTCGCCGACTTTCCAGTCGTGCTTGGGACTGTCCGGACTCGCGTTGTGGCAGGCGACGCAGCCGGCCGCCATAACGATCGGCGTCACGTAACTGACCTGCGAAGTCATGCCTGTCCAGGACACGTTGCTCAAGGCTTGATGCGGATTGCGCTCCAGCGACGCGAGTGCCGCATCTTCGAACGCGTTGAACGGATGCGCGGGCGTCCCGCGAAAGGTGTAGTGCGAGATAAAGCGGTAGCGGTAGGTCGCTTGATCGTTCCCGATGACGTGACCAAGCTCGAGTGAAAATTTCGACGGAATAGGGATCCCGCCGGGATGTTCGAGATAGTGGGCGGTGACGTCGGCGTGCCCGTTGGCGGCAAGGACGCGATCGACGACGTCACTGGCATAGAATGCACGGATCCCCGTGATGACCGTCGACAAATTCGTGGCTTGGCGTTCGAGACTTGCGTTGGTGATATCGCGCAAATCCAGCCAGGTAGCGAGCGGTAAGCCGATCAGCACGATGAGCACCAGGAGCACCATCAAGGGGGCAAGCAGCGCTCGCCTGGTGCCCTCCCGATCATTTAGAATTGTAAAGCTCCTGTAAGCAAGCTTCTGGTACGTTGGTCCCCGACCAAAAGGACGAGGGAATCCTTCTTCGTTGAAGGTGAAGCTACACCCCGGAGGTGTACGGTTGCAATCGTCACGCATTCTTCGTGTTGGCGGCAGCGCGGCAGAAAATCAGACCCTCGAAGCGCTTCTGCGCGGTGCAGGGCATCCTGAGGTCGTTATAGCCGGCGTTGCCGAAGCGCTCGAGGCGATCGCGTCTCGCAGCGTCGATTTAGTGCTCCTGGACTTGATTGCGCCCAGCAACGACGTCTTCAACGTATTGCGCGCGGCGCAACCGGCAAACGGCAAAACCTCACGGGTTCCGGTGATCGTGACCGCACCGGCATCAGGGAACGATCGCGTGCAAGCCTGCTTGCAGCGCGGCGCCGAGGATTACGTGACGACGCCGTTCGACGCGACCAACGCGTTGATTCTGACGCGTCGCATCGAGCTCTGCTTACAGCGTAAGCACCTGCGCGAATTTACGGTGCGCCTCCGTGCTTCCAAGCCCGACGACACGGCGCTGGTTGAGCTCTACTCGAGCGCGTCGAACAAGTTCGTGCCGCAAGAATTTCTCGAACATCTCGGCCGCAAGACACTTACCGACGTTCGCCTCGGCGACCACGTGCAACGCGAAATGAGCGTGTTTTTCTCGGACATTCGCGAGTTCACGCGGCTGTCGGAGACGATGACGCCGCAACAGAATTTTGACTTCCTCAACTCCTACCTCAAGCGCGCAACGCCGATCATTCGCGCAAACCACGGATTTATCGACAAGTACATCGGCGATGCGATCATGGCGCTCTTCCCGCGCGACGCCGCCGACGCGTTACGCACCGGCGTGGAATTGCAGCGCGAGCTGGTCAAGTACAACCAGGGGCGTGCAAAGGCAGGCTACGAACCGGTGCGCATCGGCATCGGCTTACACAGCGGGGAGCTGATCCTTGGCACGATCGGCGAGGAGAGCCGCATGCAGACGACGGTCATCGCCGACGCGGTGAATGTCGCGGCGCGCATCGAGGGGCTGACCAAGGTCTTCGGCGTTTCCTTACTTGTCGGTAAGCCGATTGTCGACAAGCTGCCGCCCGGCCACGGCTTCCATTTGCGCCACCTCGGCGCCGTTAAAGCCAAGGGCAAGTCGCGCAACGTCGAGATCTACGAGTGCTTCGATAACGACCCGACGGAGTTGCAACAACACAAGGTCAACAGCAACGACCTCTTTGCCACCGCGATCAACGAGTACCGTGAAGCCCTCTTCCTCAGCGCCGGGAAAACCTTTGCGCGGGTGGCGCAGCTCAACCCCAACGATACCGTGGCGGCACACTACCGCGATAGCTGCTCGCTTGCTGTCCTCAAGGGCGGTGGGGCGTCTTGGGACGGCGCCGAGCGCATCGAGACGAAGTAGTCAATCCATTCTCAAAATTAAGGATCAGATTAGATGTCGTCGGCGCCGGCGACACGACGAAGGTCTACGACGTTGACGCGATGCAAGATTCTCGCAGTCACCCAATGGGAGTGCACAGGATGCACACGTCGTTTGCCCGGGCGCCGTTCGCGCTCGTCCTCGCCGCAAGTCTAGCGGCATCGTATATTGGCGTCGCCGTGCCGGCTCGTGCCGATCAAGCGAGCGACGTGCCTTCGTATGCGCAGCCGGATCCAAATGCGCAGCCTGAATCAAATGCGCAGCCTGCGGTAGAGCCTTTTGACGCGCAGCCCGCAGCGCCGCCGGGAGTTGCCCGGCTTTCGGTTGTCGACGGCCAGGTCGGGGTCAAGCACGGCGATGCCGGCGATCAGGCTGCGGCAACCGTTAACACGCCGGTCGTCGCGGGCGATTACATTACCACCGGCAACGACGGACGCGCCGAGGTTCAGCTCGATCCGGCGAACGTCATCCGGGCCGGCGCCGGCACGCAGCTTCGCTTCACGCAGCTCGACGGTGCCAACGACGTCGCCCAGATTGCGGAAGGTACGGTTGAACTACGCGTTTTCGCCTCCGGGCAAGATAACGTGCAAGTGGAAACGCCGTCAGTTGACGTCGAGCCGTCGGAGGCCGGCGAGTATATCGTCAGCGTTACGAACGATGGCAACACGCAGATCACCGCGCGCAGTGGAAGCCTCGCCGTCGTCACGCCGCAAGGCACGCAAGAGGTCGAGCCCGGGCGCACGATGGTCGTGGCCGGTAGTGCGACGAGTCCGCAGTACCAATACATCGATGAAGTAGCGCAGACCGATGTTGAAGCCTGGGGTGATCAGCGCGATCAAATGCTCGCTTCGGCGGAAAACGCGCCATCGCAAGATGTTGCCGCCGATATGACCGGCGGCGCTGATCTCGATCAGTACGGCAACTGGGTAGACATCCCGGGCTACGGCAACGCGTGGGTTCCCAGTGACGTCGCGCCCGGTTGGTCACCGTACAGCAGCGGCTCGTGGGTCAATCTGAGTTATTATGGACCGACGTGGGTTGGATCCGAACCATGGGGCTGGGCACCGTATCATTACGGACGCTGGCTCTACGCGCCGACGGTCGGCTGGGCCTGGACGCCCGGTCGGGTCTACGGACGCCCGGTCTGGTCGCCCGCGCTCGTCGCCTTTTTTGGTTTCGGCGGCGGCGTCGGCGTCGGATTCGGCAACGTCGGTTGGGTGCCCCTTGCACCGGGAGAGTTCTATCGCCCCTGGTGGGGACGCGGCGCGTCGATTTCGCTTGGGTTTTCCTTCAACAACTATCGTAACTACGCGCACGGCTTCGTCGGCGTTCCGTACTCGACGTGGCAACACGGCACGATCGATCGTGCGCACGCAATGAGCGTGGGTGCGTTACAGTCGACGCGCTTCTATCAGGGAAGCATGCCGACGTCGCGGTTTGCTGCGAACACGCAGTATTCGAATCGCTCGCTCGCGTCGAACTTCCCCAGACCGCAATACCAGCGTTTCAATGCGATTCACGCCGCTGCGCCGTCCGGATGGCAGCGTTTCGGTCAAGCCGCACCGCGTTCGCAAGGTTACCGCGCATCCGCGCCGGGCTGGCAGCGCTTCAACGGCGCCACGCAGCAACGCTACGCGGGATATCAAGCGCAACGTCAATACCAGTCGCAGCGCGCCTATTCTCAATCGTATCCGCAGCAACGCCAGTATGGCGGATACCAAGCCCAGCGCCAATATGGCGCATACCAAGCCCAGCGCCAATATGGCGGATACCAAGCCCAGCGCCAGTACGGTAGATACCAAGGCCAGCGCCAGTACGCTGCGCCCCAGCGCCAATACCAGTCGTACCGGCAGTCGTATCGGCCGCAACAGACCTCTCGGAGTGCGCCTTCACACACCAGCAACCGCGGAGGAGACCATCCGCGTGGACCAGGGAGACCGTAGAATACAAACATAGCGCACGGAGACGCCGCCTTTAAGGACGGCGTCTCTTCTACAATTGAGGGCACCCCAAATGCGAATGATGATCGGCCTTTTGGCCGTGTTGATCTTCGCCGGCGTTCCTTTTAGCACGCCGGCTGCGACCTATTCAGGACCTGCCCCCGCCGACGAGTACTTTGGACCGCATAAACAGAGCATCTTAGAGATTCGCAATCGACTCGATCGTATGGACACGAAGAGCGATCGCGAATTGATCGACGACAACGCCATCGTCGAGCTCGACGACATCGCGGCCTCGGTGAGCGACTGGCGCTCGCAATATCCAAACGATCCGTGGCTGCCGCGTTGCTACGCGCGATTACTTCACGACTACCATCGCGCCGGCGCGTCGTCTAGCGACCGCGCAGTCGCGATGCTCGACGAGATGAAGACCGCGTATCCGGACGCGCCGGAAACCAGCGAGATCGTGGCGATGACGTATGCCGGTGGAACGTTGGTACCCGTGCCCGTTCCTGTGCCGGTTGCGGCTGCCCCGGTGTACGCGCCGGTTGTATTTGCTGCCGTGACACCGGCCACGCCGCAGCTACGCCCCGGGGCGTGGCAGCGGTTCGATTCGATGCGCGCGGGCATGTCGGCGACGCCCGCGACGTCGACGACCGTAACGACGACGGTAACGACCACGACCGGCTCGGGCGGTCCGTAACCGCACGACCCCGAAGCCACGCCGTTGTGAGGAAACTCTACAACGACGTAGCCGGTCGCGATCTCGGCCGTCTCGCAGCTCTGAGCGACGGCATCTTCGCATTTGCGATGACGCTGCTCGTGCTCAACATACGCGTGCCCCAGGCCTTCGACATCCACAACGAAGGCGAACTCGGGCACGCGCTGTTGAGACTCGGACCAAGCCTGTTGACGTGCATCATGACGTTTCTGACGCTAGGCGTCTTTTGGGTAGGACAGCAAACGCAATTCACTGCGTTGCGGGAGGCCGACCGCGACGTGACCTGGCTGCATATTGGCTTCATGTTCGCGGTCGTGCTGGCGCCGTTTTCGACTGCACTGCTGGCCGAGTTCATCACCTTTCACCTGGCGATTCTGATCTATTGGGCAAACATCGCGCTGTTGGGACTGATGCTCTACCTCAGCTCGTGGCACGCCTATCGCAGCGGTCTGATGAAGGAACACCGGCCGTTGGCTTATGATGCGCTTCGCCGCCGGATCCTGATTTCACAGTCGCTCTACGCGATTGCCGCACTGTTGTGCTTCGTGAATACGTGGCTGAGCATCGGACTCACCTTTGCGGTTCAGCTCAACTACGTGTTCGCGCCGCGAATAAAATGGCTCTATCGGCTCTAGCGCAGCGCTGCGCCTACGGCAGTGATGCTCTCGCGCAACGCGCGCCGCGCTTCGGGCACGATCCGTGGGATATTGACGAAGCCGTGTGCGAGCGTCGGGCGCAGGTCATACGTGACCGGGACGCGCGCATCGCGTAAGCGATCGGCGTAGTAGCGTCCTTCGTCGACGAGCGCATCGTATCCAGCAGCCAGGAAATACGTAGGCGGCAACGCCGCGGGATCGGGAGCATCGATCTGAAGCAGCCAGGGGTTCGACGCATCGGCTTTGGAGCTGAAGAAATTCTGCATAAACCAGGTGCGCAGCTCCGGCGTCAACGGAACGCCCTTGTCGAATTTGCGCCGTGAGGGAAAGCGTTCGGTCGCATCGAGCGGCGGATAGATCAAAAACTGATAGGCAGGACGCTCGAGGCCTTCGCTGACCGCGAATGCACTAAGCGTCGCTGCTAAGGCTCCCCCGGCTGAATCTCCCCCGACCGCGATCCGGTGCGGATCGAGTTGCAGCCCGGGAGCATTCTGCTGCAACCATCGCAACGCGTCGAATGCGTCCTGATAGGCGACGGGGAAGCGATGCTCGGGCCCCAAGCGGTACTCGACCGACAGCACGGCGATCTTCCCCTGATGCGCGAAGTAGCGCGTGAGATGATCGTAGCTCGGAACGTCGCCGATGACCCAGCCGCCACCGTGGAAGAAGAGTAGCACCGCAAGCGGCACCGCGGCATTGGCCGGCCGATGCAAGTGCGCGGCCATCCTCGCACCGTCGCGTGTAGGAATCGTCAATGCGGTGGTCTCGACGTCGTTGACCGGCGGCATGCCGAAGCGCTGGTTCAGTTCCACGTACCCCGCGCGCACCTGCGCGACACTGGCTTCCGGACGAAACTGCCTGCCGCGCGCAACCGTGATCCAGTGCAGCAGTGTGATATGCCAATCGAGCATGATCTACGGCCTCAAATACGTACCGAACCAGTCGGCGAAAATGTGCAAACGTTCAACGCGGTGGATCGGATGGCCGACGCGATTGAGGTCGTGGTTTTCGTTGGGTACCTCTATGAAGCGCACCGTGCGACCAAGCTGCTTGAGCGCGGAGAACTCATCGAGCGTTTGATCGATCGGCGTCTCGGTATCTTCGGTGGAGTGGAGTAGGAGCAACGGAGTGTGCACGTTCTCGACGAAATTCAGCGGCGAGTCGGCGTAGTTCTTGCTCGCCGCGTCCCAGGGTTTCCCCCAGGCATACTCGCCGCCGAGCCCGTTTGAGCTAGCGAAAAATGCGTCGAGCGACTCGGTCGCGAGATCGCTGGCCGGCCGTTCGCTGACCGCCGCTTTGAAGCGATCGGTGTGGGAGATGACCCAGAGCGTCGCGTAGCCGCCGTAACTTCCGCCGATGACACCGAAGCGATTCGGGTCGACGGTGGGACGCTTCGCCACGACGTCCATGACGCGCATGACGTCGTCCATCATCGGCGGTCCCCAGTTCCCTTCAAGTGCACGCTCGAAAGGCCAGCCGTAGCCGATGCTGCCTTCGGGATTGATGAAGACGACGTTGTAGCCGAGCCCGCACCAATATTGCAGCTCGTGGAAGAACGTCGATCCGAACTCGGCTTGCGGTCCGCCGTGGATGTCGAGGATCGTAGGTCGTTGCCCGATTGCGCGCGGGCCGACCGCGGGCATAAACCAGGCTTGCACGCGATAACCCGCCGCATCGCTGATCCAAAAGGTTTGCGGCGTCGAAAGTAGCGCGCGCGAGAGATATGCAGCGTTGAGTGACGTGATCGCGCGGCTACGCCCGCTCCGGCGGTCGAGCACGCACACCTCGGCAGGATGCAAGAAGTCTGCACAGGTGTACGCAATCGTGCTGCCGTCGGCGCTCATCGTACAGTCCGCGACTTCGCCGCCGCCGCGGGTGAGCTTGGTTACCGCTCCGGATTGGGTATCGATCGCAATCAGCTCGCTGCCGCCGGGTGTGGAGATATCGGTGATGAGTCCGCGATCGCCGGGCATAAAGAGTGGACCGCAGATAGCGCCCGGCATCTTGAGATCGGCGAGCACCCAGTCGCCCCACTGATTCACGTTGGAGGCGACGAGCGTGCGGTCAACGGGATCGCCCGGCGACGCGGAAACCAACGCCGCATACTCGGCGCTATCCTCGACGTCTTTCGAAAAGAAGTAAATCCGGTTTCCGTGACGCGCGTACGCGGGCTGGGTATTCGCCTCCTTGCCGGATTCGATGCGTTGCATTGCGCCGCCGGTCGATGGGATGACGTAGATATCGGAGAGCCCGACCTTCGGCGAATCGCGGCGCGTGGAGCTAAACGCGATGTGGCTATCGTCGGGTGACCATGCAAATTGGTCCTCCGACCAGCGATGGCCGCCGGTTAGTGCGTGCGGCTGCGACCCGTCGGCGTGCATCACCCACAGATGTTCGTGCTTGTTGTAGGTATAGCCGACGCCGTTGGCTTCGTAATCCTCGACATCGATCTGGCGAATATCGCTCGTACGTTGCGCGGTCGACGGAGTGAACCCGGCCGCAGCGAAGTCGACCTGGGCGGGAGGTTGCGCGTCGGTCGTTACCGACGCAAAGGCAATGCGTGTCCCGTCGTGCGACCAAACCGGTTCGAATGCGCCCGCCGCCAGGTGCGTAAGCTGGTCGGTGTTTCCGGAATCGAGCGCATAGGAGACGATTTGCGGCGTGCCCGCGACGATGCGTACGAACGCGATGCGTTTGCCGGAAGGCGACCATGCCGGATTATCCGAGACGCCGTCCTGCGTAAGCGCGCGCGGAGTCCCGCCGCGCGTTGCGACGAGCCACACGTTGCTGTCGTAGCGGTCGCGCGGACCATTCATGCGCGAGACGACGAAGGCAACGAAACGGCCATCCGGCGAGATCACCGGCGCCGAGACGAGCGATACTGCGAAGAGATCCTCGGCACGCACCGGGTTGCGTCCAGATGCAGGTGAAACCGCCGGCGCCAAGAGCGCGAGCGCCAGCGCGAGCGCCAAAAATTGCGGCCTCATTTCGGACGCAACGCGTTCTGCGCTTTTTGTGCCAACGTTTCTAAATGCGCGCGGGTGGTGTCGTCTTGCGCGTGTGCAGCCTGCGCGCCCCCGAAGGAAGCGATGCGCGCGAGCTCGAGGCGCGCGAGCGATTGCGCATCGGGCGGCGCGCCGGCCTGCGGTGCGGTCGCGAGCGCGATGAGCTTGTCTTCGTAGATTGCTTGCAGATTACGCCGAAGCAGCGAAATCGATCGCAGATTGCCGCCGTAGACCGCCGTTTGCATCCAGCTAAAGAACTGCGGCAGCGTGAGCGTCGGTCCGGTCGACTCGAGCGGATTTTGTTCGAGGCGCGCCAGGACTGCGGGCCCGAAGAGATAGTCGATCGCCGCACTCTGCGCGTGACCGATGTCCTCGACCACCGGGTAGTCATGTCGCTGCGGCGGGTTATACGCCCAAAGCGGAAGATTGCCGTAGGTTTCCCAATCGACGTACCCGTAACCGGCCCATTCCGAATAGCCGAGCCGTTGGAGTACCTGGGGCGAGAACGTCAGGTGCTTGTCGGAAAACAGGTAGTCATTGAGGATGCCGAAGGCGCGCTGCTGCATCGCCAGCGGGACCGGAACGATCGGCGGCGCTGCGCCCGGATCGCCGCGGTGGGCGCGGGAGAGATACTGCCCGCCGATCCAATGTGCCGTTTTCGAGACAAGGGAGATATAGCGCATGTAGGCGCCGCGGAACGCAACGGTGGCCGATTCGTAGGCGCTACCGCCACGCGGCAGCAACTGCGTATTGCGATCCATCAGCATGCGATCCATGTTGAGCTGCACGACCGTCCAGCCGAGCTGATCGTTCGTGAGTTCGCCCTGCTCGACACGAGGGTCAGCCGCATGCCCGGCACTCCATGCAACGTCTTCGTCGGACGCGTAGCGGTAGAGCGGATTTGACCACGACGAGGCCCAGCGCTCGAGCGTCGGCAATTCTTCTTCAGGTGTTTTCGCTCCGGGAATCGGCTGGTACGCATATTTCATCGCGTAGTGGTCATACGGGCCTTGCACGGTCTGGTAGTAGGATCCCTGGCCGTACCCTTTGGGCCAGATATTGAGCGGGGCGTATTCCATCACCGAAGTTGCGACGCCGTACTTTGCAGTAAATGCGGGATCTTGCAGCTCTTTTGCGGTGTAGACATCGTGGCCGATGAAGTTATGCTGCATGCCGAGATTGTGGCCGGTCTCGTGCATGATCTCGGCCTGAAAGCGGTCGTAGATGAATTGTTCGGGCACCGGATCGGTGTTCCGGCCGTAGCGAACGGGATCGACGATATCGCGCCAGGCGTTCGCGGCGCTCATCGCGCTGTCAGCCGAGATTAAGATGCCGGTGCGAAATTCTTCGCCGGTGAACGGATTGTAGAGGGTTTGCGAATCGGCGCCAAAGCTCGGGCGCTGCTCGGTGACCCAACGCAGCACGTTGTAGCGAATGTCGTCGGCATCGAAGCTCGGATCGCTGGGCTGCGGAATCACCTGGATTGCGTCGAGGATACCGACTTTTGCAAGGACGGCATTCCAGCTAAGCACCGCATCAGCAATTGGCTTACGAAAGCGCTCTGGAATCGTGTTGCTCATGACGAAGACCATGGGATGCGTCGCTTTCGACGGTTTCGTGGGGTCGGCGGGCGCGAAGTTCCAGCGCACGAGATAGCGCAGGTAGCGATTCGGGGCGGTGTCGACCGCCGGCGAGAAATCGAGATAGATGTCGTCGTAAATGCCGACGCGGTCGTCGGCAAAGCGCGGCATATACGCGTCGTGGGGCAGCTGCGCGAAGTTGTAGACGACTTGCATTTGTACGCTGCGGGCGTCGGGCGCGGTGTCCGGCGCGACATGCGGCGCATTGGTTGCCCAAAGCTGCTCGACGTCCAGCAGGATGTTTTCGGGGAAAGCCTTGGTCGTGCCGAAATAGGTGCGCGACGGGTCGAGATGATAGGCGGTTTGCGGCGTCGTGCGCAGTGACGCGTTGATGATGTGATCCATATCCAGCGCGTCGCTGAACAGCGGCGAGGCGTCGAAGACGATATGGCCGGCGCCTTCGGCCGCGATCTTTCCAACCCCGACGACCGATTGCGGGAAGTTACTACGTACCGCCAGCGTCCCCGATTCGCTGCCCGGCGCGACGAAGGACGTGTTCGGCCAAACGATCGCGATGCCGTCGCCCGCCCGCTCGAAGCGGACGAGCATTGCCGGCAAATGATCGGTGTTACCCCAGACGATGAAGTTGCCGCCCATACCGTTCCCCGGGACGATCGTCTCGAGGAAGTCGGTATCCAGCTGAGCGGTCGTGATATCGATGTAGACATGGCCGTTCTTGTGCCAGATGCCGAAGAGCCCGCGCTGGCCGGCGGCCGATCCCGTGAACGCGGCATACGGATCTATCGGGACGTCGCCTGTGGCGGCAGCGCTGCGCGCACTTAGCGCGGCGCACGCGAAGAGAATAAGAAGAAGACGCTTCATCACGAGGGGGCGATACAACGAACATCAGAGGGAGTCCCTCTGATCGGCTGTCGAAGGGGTGATTGCTCGCATGTATCTTGACACGCGGACGATGCTCTTTTCCTTCGCAACCGGCAGCCTCATTATGGCCGTCGGTCTGTTAATTGCGAACCTGCGTGCCGCGCACATGCGCGTGATGACGCTGTGGGTGACCGCGAATTTCGCGCTGTTTGCCGGGTGGGGACTGTACGCATTACGCGGCAACATTCCAGGATTCGAGAGCGTCGTGGTCGGGTTTGCATTTTTCGTTACGGGCTATGCACTCGAGTTTGCTGCGCTCTCACTGTTCTGCGCACGGCGCGTGCGGCCGCGCCTGCTGATCGCGCTCGCCGTAGCAGCCGTCGCGCTGCATACGGGCATCCATCTCGCCAACCCGGCGGGCTCGGTGTGGGGGATCGTCTCGTCATCGCTCATCATTGCCGGATGGTTTGCCGCGTGCGCGCTGACGTTAGCGATGTGGACGAGCCCGCAAGAGCGCACCTCGCACCTGATGACTGCTGGATTCTTTGCGGCGCTGGCAGTCGCAAACGCGGCGCGCGCCGTGTATGCGTTGCTGCAGGGGGATCCAACGATCACCCTGGTGTCCAACGCGCTCATGCAATCGATCGTGCTCGCCGTCGACTACGTCGGATTGTTCGGCACATCGCTTGGCTTCATTCTCATGACCAAGGAGCGCGCCGACAACGAACTGATTCGAACCGCCTCGCTCGACTCCCTGACAGGGCTGTTCAACCGGCGTAGTTTCATGGAGTTGGCACAGCGCGAACTCCACCGTGCTGAGCGCCAGCACTTACAGACCTCCGTGCTGATGCTCGATCTCGATCACTTCAAGGAGGTCAACGACACCTACGGCCATTCGACGGGCGACTTTGTCCTCGCGAGCTTTGCCGACGTGCTGCGCGCGAGCCTGCGGCCCTTCGATATCGTAGGGCGCTATGGAGGCGAGGAGTTCTGCGTCTTGCTTCCAGGAACGGGGATCGGCGAGGCGACCACGATAGCCGAACGAATTCGTAACATTGCCGGCCAGAGCCGGGTGGAGGCCCGCTCTGTCACGATCCCGTACACCGTTAGTATCGGCGTGGTACAGGCGCCGCCGCGCGTAATTCGGCTGGAAGATTTGGTTGACCGTGCCGACAAGGCACTCTATCAAGCAAAGGCGAGCGGACGAAACTGCGTGCGCGCAGTCTAGCAGTCTAGAGGCAAGATACTTCAATGCCCGGGGACCCATTTCACACCCTCGACGGTCACTCCGTGCTGCTCTACGGCAACGACGAACCACAGATGGTCGCGCGTGCCGGGATGTGGCTGTGCGAACATCTCGCGAGGGAGCACCCAGTACTGCTCGCAGTGACGCCTGCGCACTATCGTGCGATCGTGGCGAACCTGCGGCATGCGGGCGTGGACGTCGGCGCGATGCGGCGCAAGGGTCTCTTCACGAGCCTCGACGCGGCCGCGCTGATGCGCTCGGTTCTCGAGAGTGAACAACAGGTATCTTGGACGGTTTTCGATCGCACCTTCGGTGAGCTCGTGCGTGAGCTTCGGGCGCGCGGCCCGCTGCGCATCTACGGCGAAATCGTTGGCTTGTTGTGGGGAGACGGCGAACGCGAGGCAGCGCTGGAGCTAGAGAAGCTCTGGAATCGCCTGCGTAAGCATGTCGACTTCGAATTGCTCTGCGCCTACGGCATCGACGTTCACGGTCCAGAGTTCGCGACGGGTTCCGCGGCGGGCGTCGTGCGGACCCATGGCAGCGTTATACCGCTTCGTAGTGGAGATTCGTCCCGCTAGCGCGAAGGCTGCCCAATGTTTGCAGACATCGTTGGGACCGAGAATTGCATCACCGACCCGGCCGGCTTGCGCGTTTACGAATGTGATGGCCTGACGGGCACGCGGGTGCGTCCGGCCGTCGTCGTGCTTCCGGCGACGACCGACGAGGTCGCGCGCTGCGTTATCCGCGCACGCGAGCGCGGCATGCCGATTGTTCCACGCGGCTCGGGCACCGGACTCTCCGGCGGTGCGCTGCCGGTCGAGGGGGCATTAGTGATCGGGATGTCGCGCATGCGCGCGATCCTCGGCGTCGACGTCGAGAACCAGCGAATGCGTGTCCAGCCCGGCGTGATCAATCTCGACATCAGCAAGCATCTTGCGCCGCTTGGATATTACTACGCACCCGATCCGAGCTCGCAAAGCGTGTGCTCGATCGGCGGCAATGTCGCCGAGAATTCCGGCGGCGCACACTGTTTGAAATATGGCTTTACGATCAACCACGTGGTCGCGTTGACGATGGTATTGGCCAGCGGCGAGGTGGTCGAAATCGGCAGTCCGGTTGCCGACTCGCTCGGTTACGATTTGACCGCGGCCGTGATCGGCAGCGAAGGGCTGCTCGGCATCGTCACCGAGGTCGTCGTACGCTTTTTGCGCAAACCGCAGGCGACCCGTACGGTCTTTGCGACGTTCCCTTCAACCGACGAAGCGGGCGAAGCGGTGTCGCAAATCATTTCGGCCGGTATCGTGCCCGCCGCAATCGAGATGATGGATGCGCTCGCAATCGAGGCGATCGTGGCGTCGACGCACGTCGATTGGCCGCTCGACGTCGGCGCTGCGCTGCTGATGGATGTCGACGGCATTGCTGCCGAGGTCGACGAAACGGCACAAGCCGCGGTCGCGATTTTAGAGCGCACCGGCGCGCTGGAAATCCGCGATCCGCACGATGAGAGCGAGCGGGCGTTGATGTGGAAGGGACGCAAGGGTGCGTTCGCCGCGATGGGCCGTATCAGCCCCAACTACTACGTGCAGGACGGCGTCATTCCGCGCTCGGATATCGCCCGCGTGCTGCGCGAAATTGCGGATCTCTCGCACCGCTCCGGCTTTCGCATCGCGAACGTCTTTCACGCCGGCGACGGCAATCTGCATCCGTTGGTTCTGTACGATGCGCGCGCGGGCGATGAGTCCGAGCGGGCCGAGCACGTGGCTTCGGAGATATTGCAAATCTGCGTGAAATATGGCGGCTCGATCACCGGTGAGCACGGCGTCGGCGCGGACAAAGCCGCATACATGGGTGAGATGTTCAGCGACGATGACTTGGAGACGATGCAGTACGTCCGCTGCGCCTTCGACGCATCGCAAACCTTCAATCCGACCAAGGTCTTTCCGTCACCGCGCCTGTGCGGCGACCGCGCGGGTGCACGGTGACGCACGCGCCGGCGTCGATCGAGGAAGCGTCATCATTATTCCGCGATCTCGCCGCGAACGGGCGAACGCTCGGCGTGACGGGCGCTACGACGCCCGGCGGCCCGGCATCGGTGCCGGTCGACGAGACCATCTCGACGCGCTTGCTCAACGCCATCGTTGACTACGTACCGGCCGACCAAATCGTAACCGTGCAAGCCGGCACGACGATCGCTCGACTGCAGGCGACGCTACGGGAGCGCAAACAGCGGCTCGCGCTCGATCCGCCCGCCGCAGAACACACGACCGTGGGCGGAACCGTCGCCACCGCGTCGTACGGGCCGTTACGCGCGCGCTATGGGACGGCCCGAGATTTGATCGTCGGCATGACGATCGTGCGCGCCGACGGCACGGTCGCGCACGGCGGCGGCAAGGTGGTCAAGAACGTTGCGGGCTTCGACATTCCGAAATTGATGGCCGGGACGCACGGAACGCTGGCGATGATCGGCACAGTCACTTTTCGGCTGCATCCGTTACCTGAGGCCTCGACCCAGGTCGTCTTTCCGGCATGCGATGCCGCAGCATTACGAGTGCTGTGTACAACGATGACGCAGGCCCAGCTCGAGCCGAGCGCGGTGTACGCGCTTTACGACGGAAGCGCGTACGCCTGCGCGATACGCTTCGAGGGATTTCCCGCGGGCGTCGCCGCGCAACGCGCGACGCTGTTGCGCCTCGCCCGGAGCGAGCCTGCGCAGGATGTAACGCTCGAGTCCGAACACGAGGCGGCGCGCACGAGCGGCGCATTGAAGATAAAAATCACCGCCGCGCCCTCGATGGTCGAGGCGTTACATGACCAGGGCATCGTGCCCCTCCACACGACACTGGTGCAAGCCCGTACGGTGGTCTATCCGTCGATCGCGGCCGCGTTTATTAGCGGCAACTGCGAAGCTGTTCCAAGCGTGCTTGAAGCGCTCAAGGCAGCGCGCGCGTGGGCGGAGGGCGCCGGCGGCACGCTGATCGTGGAGGAAGCCCCGCCGCCAATCCGTGCCGCCTTCGACCCGTGGGGCACGCCGCCGCCATCCTTCGCCTTGATGCGTGCGCTCAAGGACCGGTTCGATCCCGACCGCCGTATGAGTCCCGGTGGCTTTGTGGGCGGCTTATGACGACCATCGACTTGATCTCCGAGTGCGTGCATTGCGGTTTCTGTTTGCCGGCGTGCCCGACGTATCGCTCGTGGGGGCTCGAGGCGGACTCGCCGCGGGGACGCATCGACCTCATGAAGGGGCTCGAAGAGGGTACGATCGCGCTCGATGAATCCGTCGTTGCGCACTTCGATCGGTGCTTGGGATGTATGGCGTGTCTGACCGCTTGTCCGTCGGGCGTGCGCTACGATTTGCTGATCGAGTCTACTCGAGCGAAAGTTGAAGCACAAGCACCGCGTTCGCTCTTCGAACGCGTGCTGCGCGCCATGATCTTCGCCATCTTTCCCTACCCTGTGCGCTTGCTGCGTCTGGCGCCGCTCACGAATCTCATGACGAAGCTGGGTCTACAGGGCGTGGTGCCCGGCGGAGCGTTGCTGCAGCGAATCGACATCAAGGCTGCCTCGATCCCGTTACCCGAACGCACCGCGGCGCAGGGCGCATCCCGGGCGCGCGTCGGCCTGGTTGCCGGCTGCGTGCAACGGGTGATGTTTCCGCAGGTCAATGCAGCCACGGTACGCGTGCTTAGCGCCGAAGGGTGCGACGTCATCGTCCCCGCCAAAGCGGGTTGCTGCGGCGCCCTTTCCTTGCATACCGGTCGCTCGCGGGAAGCTAAAGCCTTTGCGCAGGCGCTCATCGCGCAGTTCGAAGATGCGCATGTCGACACGGTAATCGTCAACGTCGCCGGCTGCGGGTCGGCGATGAAGCAGTACGGCGAGCTCTTCGCCGGCGATGCGCAGTGGGAGGCGCGCGCGCAGGCGTTCAGCGACAAAGTCCGCGATATCAGTGAATTCCTCGCCGGCATCGAGCCGCGCGCCCGGCGCAATCCGATCGATGCAACCGTCGCGTATCACGACGCATGCCATCTGGCGCACGCACAGCGGGTGCGGCAAGAACCGCGCGACGTGCTGTGCGGTATTCCCGGCTTGAAGCTGGTCGAGATTCCTGACGGGGATCAGTGCTGCGGCAGTGCGGGCACCTATAACTTGTTGGAGCCGGCGAGCGCTCGCGAGATCGGCTTGCGCAAGGTCGCGAACGTGCTTGCAACGGGCGCATCGATTGTCGCAAGCGGAAACCCCGGCTGCACGCTGCAGATGCAGTCCCTCCTGCGCGAGCGCGGGGCTAACGTGCGGATCGTTCATCCAATCGAGCTACTGGATGCGGCAATCGGGGACGCGTCGAATAGCTCAGCATGATGATCGTTCTTGCGGCACTGCTCGCTCTGGGTATCCCCAACCCCATCCAACTTGCTACCGGCGCCAATACAACCGGCACCGCGACCTGTCGTGCGGCCGACGGTTCACTTGGGACCTGGGAGCGTGTCAGCGGCGCGAGCACGACGTCTGAGCCCTCCATCCTCGATGCGGAGCAAAGCGCGAAGACCCCGCCCGATGCGGTACTGTACTGCCGGAGCCGCGCCGGCGCGCCGGGCAAGATCGACGCGAAGCCCGCGAGTCTCGTCTATCCCAAGGGCACGGCGCTGCAGCCGGTCTATCGCGTCACGATCACACGGCCAACGAGCGACGATCAGCCGCCGTTCGAAACCGCGCTTGGTCCCGGCGGCGTGATTACCAATGCGCCGTTCGGACAGGCAATTATCTTCGGCAAACACTCGATGCTCATCGTGCCGACGGGCTGGAAGATCGCGAGCCGCGTCGCGGGGATCTTGCCCAAGAGCCCCGATACGTACACCTCGACGCTCGACGTCGGCGGCTGCGAAGTCAATCGCATGGACGATGAAGACGCGTATCCGCGCTACATCGGTACGTCAGCCGCCGACTGTTCGACGAAGATCGATCTCGATACGCTGCAATAGCCGCTACGGTCTGCCGTCGTGCCAGCGCAGCTGCACGCGTAGCGTGCGCGGCGGCGCAGGCACGAGCGTTGAGGGCAGCGACGTTTGGCAGTACGTGTTCGCCGCACAGTAGGGCGAGCCGTAGACGCCGAGGGTCGTCGTCGTCCCGGAGTTCGGTTGTGGCAAGTACAAGAAATCGTTCGTATTGAACAGGTTCTGAACGGAGACTTGCACTTCGAGGAACTTCGTGACCGGTTTCTTCAGCGTGAGATCAAACTGTAGAAACGGCGGCTGGAAATACGTGTTGTTCTTGCCTTCGAAATCGGCACCAAGGCCGGCATACGCGCCGTCCCTCCACGTGTAGTTGATCTGATAGTAGCCTTTCATGTAGGGAATGCACGTGGTGCTGCCGGGGATCGCGTTACCGAAGCCGCAGGTCTGCTGATTGTTCGCGGGAAGCGAGGGTCCGATCCCATAGAACGCGTTGGGAATATCCTTGACTTGCGAACTCTCGAAGACCATCGAGCCATTGTAGCCAAAGCCCGTCGGGGGCGTGTAATAGTAGCCGATCTTCGCAAGCATCACTGCGAGGCGCGCTGAGTTCGTGGGAACGAGCGCGCCGATCGGCGCGCTTGGGACGTTGTCGACGGCGCCCGGCCACGTCGCGATGCCGCCCGGCGTCGTGAGGAGTTCGAAGACGTTGGCGATGTTCGTACTTTGCAGATCGAGACGCAAGATGCCGTTGCGCGCCAGGCGCTGATCCGTGCCCAGGCTGAACTCGCTTGCGGTCTCCGGCCCAAGATCGGGAGATTTGAACGTGACGAAACCGTTGGGCGCGAGCGTCCCGGTCGTTGCCGACGGCAGTGTGTAGTACGCCTGACCGCTGATGTAGCCGGCGAACGGGAAGGTTTCCGACGTTCCCCATGCTGCGCGATAGGACGATGCCGACGTCGGCTGATACGTAAGCGCGATGTGCGGATCGAAGCGCGAGACATTACGCTGGAGTCCGGTTTGCGGCACTACGCCGGTGTTCGGATTGGGCGTTGCCTGCGGCGTGATATCTTGCGATCCGCTGGCCCCCCACATCGAGTAGTAGAGGCCGGCCTTCACGTCGATCGTGCTCGAAGCGCGGATATCGCCGACGAGCGACAGCGTGGTGTAGTGCTCGAGCGTCGGCGGTACCGTGACGTTGCCGGAATAGGCGTAATAACCGTAACTGTGATCGCCGTGGAAGTCGTAGGTGAAGGTGAAGAGATTGTTACCGGACGGATGTAGATAGGTCAGCGTGTTGCCGTAGAGGCGATCTTGGTTGAGTTCGAAGAACTGCGTCTGGTTGCAAAGCCCGGTGCCGTTGACGACGCCCGCATAGTAGCCATAGCCGGCGTTGGTCACGTTGCAGTTATTCTGGAATGCTAGACAGCTTGCCGAGGTTTGACCGCCGGTCGAGGCGCCGCAGACGCCCTGGGGCGCCCAAAAGAGCGGGTACGCATCTTCGTTTGAGCCGTTCCCGAATTGCGTGATGCTCCCGGCATAGGGACGGACCAGCAGCGTGTCGTTGCCGATCGAGGTCCGGAACTGTCCGGTGAAGAGCGTTTGGTTGAAGGTGAATTCGGAGCCTGGATACCACACGTAGCCCGGCACCTGCTGGCCGATCAAGCCGTTGTACGCCGGGTTGTTACAGGTGTAATACGGCCCGGGATAGCCGTAGGTAAGGCACGGCTCGACCGTCATCATCCCGACGTATTGTCCGTATGCGGTTCCTTGCGGGTTATAGGCGCCGGCGATGCTTATTGCACCGGCCTCGAACGAGGTTGTCGGCGAAAAGTTGTAGCGCAGCTTGAAGAGATCGCCCTTGGTTCCGAACGTGCCGCTCGCATCGCCGGCAAATTGGATGATGCCGGTGTTGCCCGGGAGGTTCGCACTCTGCTGTCCCGCGGCGTTGTAATCCGGGCTCACGGCGAATTTTGTCGTTTGATAGAGCGGACCGTTGGAGCTTCCGTAGCTCGCGCCGACGACGTATTGCAGCTTCTTCACCGACCCGGTGGCGAGAATGCTCGAATATTGCGATTGATACGTGTCGGTGCCGACGATCGCGTTAAAGGTTTGTCCGGTTGTGAAGCTGGGTGTGAGCAAGTTTGCGGTGCCGCCGACGGCAGTCGATGCGAACGGCGTCGTGTTCCCTGGGCCGACTTGCGTTTCAACGCCGCCGAGCAACGCCGAGGGGAAATACTCACTCAGCCATACGCCGTACTCGCCGAGGGAGAGCGGGTGCCCGTCGATGAGCACCTGCGTTTCGTAGGGTTGCACGCCGCCGAGCACGATCGTGGTGTCGGGCTGACTGCCCAACCGTTGAATAACCGCGTCGGGTAGATGCTGGATCACGTCGTTGACACCGGGGTTCGCCAGATTTTGAATCGCGACGGCGGGGATGTAATCGCTCGATGCGGCCCCGGTGTTGATCGAGCTGCCTCGCGCCGTACTGCTCACCGATGCGATCGTGCGCAGTGAGTTCAAGTCAGCTTGCGTCATCGTCACGGCGACGGTCTGCGCCGATCCGCCGAGCACCGCAATGTCGCTCAGCGTTGCTGGCACGTAGCCGCCCTTCGAAACGGTCAGGCGATAGACACCGGCCGCAAGCGTCAGTTTGAAGTTGCCTTGCGCGTCACTCGTGACCGAAACGTGCGACGCACCTTCGGCAGAAACCGACGCGCCCGCGATCGGCGCGCCGCCGCCGGTTCGAACCGAGCCGGTAAGCGTACCCGTGGAAGGCATCCCCTGTGCATAAGCTGCGAGTGGAGATGTGCATAACACCAAAGCAATGGCGAGTAGGCGTCTGATAGACATCGGGCCTCCACGGATTGGCGGATATTAAGTTCGGATTATATGTGTTAACACCCCAAACGGCAACTACCGCAAAGAAGTTGGAGAACGGCCGTTCGCAGGCGGTATCGGGTGCGGGCAAAAAGTCACGCGGTGGAGGTGCACGGACATGTTTCATCTCGAGGGCTTGACGGACTATGGGCTTCTCTTTTTACGCATCATGGTCGGTGCGATCTTCGTTGATAGCGGCTACGACGATCTCAAAGATCCCGACGCGCGTGCAAAGAACCTCGGGCTGCCGAAAGGCTTCACGCTGTTTCTTGCAGTCGCCGAGGTTGCCGGCGGTGCCGGCGTCATCTTGGGAATCTTGCAGCAGCTCGCGTCGATCGGCTGCATCCTCATCATGCTCGGCGCCGTGCAAAAGAAGATCTTTGTCTGGAAGACCGGGTTCTGGGGCAAGGACCATCCCGGCTGGTACTACGAGCTGACGATGATGTCGATGCTGTTCACGGTCCTCTTCACCGACGGCGGCCGATTTGTGATCTTTCCGTGATCGGGCGGTTCCAGGAGATCCGCTCGGGTTTCGAGCGGCCCTTTTGGATCGCCAACACCAGCGAGATCTTCGAGCGACTGTCGTACTACGCCGTATTCTCGACGCTCGCGCTCTACCTGAACAAGACGCTGGCGTTTCCGACCGCGCAAGCGTCGTCCCTGACCAGCATCTTCGGCGGTGCGGTATGGATCATGGCGATCTTCGGCGGCGCGCTCGCCGACCGCATTGGCTTCCGCCGTGCCCTCTCGAGCGCGTATCTGATCCTGACCCTCGCGTATTTTCTAGTCGGCTCTATTGGCGCGCCGTGGCTGGCGCCGGTCCGCAGCGTGATACCGCTCGGCCTGTTGGCCGGCGTCATTCTTTTCTTACCGGCACTGGGCGTCGCGCTGGTCAAAC
Source organism: Vulcanimicrobiota bacterium (assembly GCA_963837195.1). Lineage (GTDB taxonomy): Bacteria > Vulcanimicrobiota > Vulcanimicrobiia > Vulcanimicrobiales > Vulcanimicrobiaceae > Aquilonibacter. The sequence goes on along the minus strand of CAWIMO010000006.1, from coordinate 236,102 downwards.
CATCGGTCGTCGGGACGACGGCGCGTACATCAAAAGAGAACGTCCGGTCGATCGGCTATGCGATCTACTACACCATGGTCAACATCGGCAGCACCGCCGGACCGTTTCTGGCCGGCTGGGTCAACGAGCGGATGCGACCCGAGAACGTATTCATGCTTGCCGCGCTCAGCGTCTTTGCGATGTTCTTCGTGGTGCTGCTGTTCTTTAAGGAGCCGCGCGACCCGCGAGCCGCCGGGGAATCGGTCGAATCGCTGGGACAGGTCGTACGGAATTTCGTGCAGGTGCTGCGCAATCGGCGCTTCGTGCTTTTCCTTGCGATCTTCTCGGGCTACTGGATCGTGTTTTGGCAGCAATTTTTAACGCTGCCGATCTACATCTACGATTATGTCGTTCCAAGCACCGCTACGGCCAGTATGATCCTGGGTGTCGATCCCTTGATCGTGATTACGCTCACGGTAGCGGTCAGTGCACTGACACGAAAGATCACTGCCTTCCAGGCGTTGACGCTCGGAACGTTGATCACGTCGCTTGGCTGGTTGCTGCTCGGGGCAAAAGCGAGCGTGTTCATGGCCGTGCTGAGCCTGGTGCTCGTTGCACTTGGGGAGATCACCCAAGCGCCCCGCTATTACGAGTACGTTTCGCGTCTGGCTCCAACGGGCCAACAGGGAACGTACCTCGGCTTTGCCTTCCTACCAATTGGAATCGGCTCGCTGGTCGGCGGCCCGCTTGGGGGAGCGCTGTTGCATCACTTCGGCGAGGTCGCGCACAAGCCGGGGCTCATCTGGCCGATCTTCACCGGCATCGGCTTAGCCACAACGCTGTTGCTCTGGCTCTACGACCGGCGAAGTTCTATGATAGCGGCATGAGTAAGAATGTTGCGGACGCCTTGTGGGAACTGCTGTACGCGGCCGGCGTGCGGCGCTGCTACGGCATCGTGGGCGATGCACTCAATCCAACGGTCGATGCTCTGCATCGCAACGGCAAGATTGAGCTGATCCACGTACGGCACGAAGAGTACGGCGGCTTTGCCGCGGTCGCCGATGCCTATCTGACCGGCGATCCGGTGGCGATCTGCGGCACGGCGGGACCGGGCGTCACGCACCTCATCAACGCGATGATCGACGCGCGCAAAGAAGGCGCGCCGTTGATCGTGATTGCGGGCGACGTCGAGTCGAGCATCATCGATACGTCAGCGCTCGAGGAGTTGAACCCGTATCTCTTTTTTCAAACCGCGTCGCTCTACACGGGACGCATCATCAATCCGCGGCAAGTCCGCGCGGTCGTGCAGACCGCGCTGCGCACCGCCATCGGCGATCGGGGCCCGACGGTGATCTCGCTCCCCGGCGACATTGCGATGAAAACGGTTGAAGAGGCGCTGGATCCGATCGTGCGTACGAATCCGCCCGTCGTTCGACCGTCGGACGCAGATATGCAACGGCTCGCCGAGATGGTCGACGCCGCCGAGCGCGTGACGATCCTCGGCGGCGACGGCTGCCGCGACTCCCACGACGAGGTCGTCGCCCTGGCGAGGAAGCTCAAGGCCCCCGTCGGTTACTCGTTCCGCGGTAAGCAATATCTCGAGTACGACAACGCGAACGCCGTCGGGATGACGGGGCTACTTGGTTACGGCGGTGCGTACCAGGGGCTGCACGAGGCCGACCTCGTCCTGATGCTGGGGACCGACTTTCCGTTCTCGGAATTTCTGCCCGGTCACGACGTGAAAAAAGTGCAGCTTGACCTCAACGACAAGCATCTGGGTCGGCGCACGCCGATCGATCTGGGGTTGGTCGGTGACGTGAAGCCGACCCTTGCGATGCTGCTGCCGATGGTCGCGGAAAAGACGGCGACGGGGCACCTCGAACGAGCGCTCGACCTGACACGCGCGTGGAAACGGTCGTTTGCAAAGAATCTCGAGCGCGGAGCGTCGCAGAAAACGATTCGGCCGGATTATCTGGTGGCCACGCTCGATAAGCTCGCGGCCGATGACGCATTCTTCGGCGTCGATACCGGCACGCCGTGCATCTGGGCCGCACACCACCTGCATGCAAGCGCGAAGCGTACGATCTTTGGATCGTTTACGTGGGCCTCGATGGCGAGCGCGGCGCCGAACGCGATGGGTGCACAGTTTGCTCACCCCGGACGTCAAACGATCGCGCTGAGCGGTGATGGCGGCTTCACCATGCTTGGCATGGGTGACATGTTGACGCTCGTGGAACGCAAACTTCCGGTCGTGATCATCATTTTCAACAACGGCTCCTTGGACTTCGTGCGTATCGAACAACAAGAAGCCGGCGTGGCTCCGTTCGGCGTCGATTTCAAGAACTGCAACTTCGCCGATGTAGCCGTCGCGATGGGCGCCAAGGGCATTCGTCTTGAGGACCCTTCCGACGTCGAGAGTGCGCTGCGCGAGGCACTCGCACACACGGGCGGCCCCGTCGTCGTTGACGCGGTCGTCGATCCGTTTGCGCTTTCGATTCCGTCGCACATTCCCGCCCACACGGCGGCCGGCTTTACGCTCAGTGCGTGGCGGCAGCTCACGTCAGGCGAGGGCAATCTCCTCACCGAGGAAATTAAACACAATCTCGAGCTCGCGCCGCAGGTGCTCGAGACGAGGTAGGGCGCTCCTATTGCGACGTAGTCAGCGCTTCGACGGCGACGTTAACGGTCAGCGATCCCTGTGAGGCGCCTTTGTAGACACCGCGTACCGGACTGACGTCGCGGTAATCGCGGCCGAAGGCGATCTTGACAAACTCGTCGTTGATCAGGCGCGCGTTAGTAGGATCAAAGCCCACCCAGCCGTGCGGCGGAAGGTACGCTTCGCACCATGCGTGCGAGGCCTCTGCGCCGAGGACGTCGTCGCCCGAGCGCGTGTGGATGTAGCCGCTTACATAGCGCGCGGGAATCCCGTGCAACCGGCAAAGCGCAACCAGCACGTGCGCGAAGTCCTGGCAGACGCCGCTGCGCAGCGACACCGCTTCGTCGACTATCGTGTGCACGCCGGTCGCTCCGCGGTCGTATCGAAAGAGCTCGTGGATCGCCTCGCCCGCGCGAATGAAATACGCACTGAGATCGTCGCCTGGTTGGCCCAGCCAAGCTGCGAACTGGCGCAGCCCGGGTCCGAGAAGTACGTACGCGCTCTCGTGGAGATAGTCGTAAAGTTGGGGGAGCGACGGGTCCGCTGCGAGCACATCGCGATAGGCGGGCGCGGGCAGCGCGGGACTCGCGGAGCCGGCGGTCACAACGCTCGAGCGCGCGCAAATCTTTAACGTGTCGTGGTCCGGCAGATAGCTGAAGTGCTGGGCCTCGTTGCCGAATCGGTCACGATAGAAGAATATTTGCGCGTTTGGCTCGATCGTGAGATCGAAGCCCGTGCAGTACTGGGTGGTATCGCTCATCGGTTGCAGATGACAGACCGTATATGACTCGCGCACGCGCTCGCTGTAGGAGTACGTGGTCTCGTGATCGATCGTGTAGAGCACTTACGCTGCCGGGACCAGAGGAAAGTAGGTCGCTTCGACGGCGGTTCCGACTTCGGCAAGGCGCCGGCTCAGCCGGCGCGCGAATGCGACCGGGCCGTCGTCGACGATCTCAGCAAGCCGCACGTAGTCGAGCATTGCACCCAGGCGTCCGGTCACGAGCTCTGCGTCGTTGCTGAACGTACCGGGCTGCGTCTCGGACAGGCGATGCAGCGCGTGGTCCACTTCGGCCGTGCAGTACCGCACCGACCGTGGAAACGTGCGGTGGAGGAGGAGGAAAGCGAGCGCATCGTGCGGGTCCGTTGAATGGCGTAAGGTTCGCGCAAAAGGTTCGCTCGCGCAGCACATCTCGAGGATGCGCTGCCATTCGGGGACGGAGTCGTCGGCTTCGTCGTGGGTTTGCAGTACGGCGGCGGTCATGGCAGCGCGTTCGATAAACCTTCCGAGCTGCAGGAAATTCCATTCTTCGCCGTGGGTAATCGTGGCATCGACAATCCCGCCGAAGGCAACGCCCGCATCGCGAATCTCCCGCAAGAGCGACGACGGTCCGGCACGCACGACGGCGCGGGGCGACTGCCGCTCGATGAAGAGGTAGAGCGCGTTGACGGCTTCCCAGGCTTCGCTACTGAGTTCGGCGCGCACGCTAGCCGCGTTCGCTCGAGCGATGTGGATGCAGGAGACAATCGAGCTATGGTGTTCGCGCGAGAACGTAGCTAGCGCAAACGCGTCGGTCGCAAAGCGCGACCCGCCGGGATAATCTGCATCGCCGGGCACGCCAACGAGGCCGAGCACGTTACGCCACATCGCGGTGGCTTGGTCCCGCCCGGCTACGTTGCGGTCGACGGTTCGATTAAAGGCCACGTCGACGATGCGCGCGAGCGATTCGGCGCGCTGGACGTTGCGGCTCAGCCAGTACAGCGACGAGGCGACGCGAGAGAGCATCAGCCGTCGTCCTCGATGATCCAGGTGTCCTTACTGCCGCCGCCTTGCGAGGAGTTGACGACCAGGGAACCTTCGGTGAGCGCCACACGCGTGAGCGCCGCCGGCGGCACATCGATCTCGCGTCCGTACAGCGCAAACGGACGGAGATCCACGTGACGCGGAGCAAGCCGTTCGCCTGCAATCGTAGGATGCGACGAGAGCTGAATCACCGGCTGCGCGATGAAGTCGCGCGGATGGGCGGCGATAGCGTCGCGAAATTGCTCGCGCTCTTCGGCCGTAGAAGCCGGACCCATGAGCATGCCGTAGCCGCCGGATTGATTGGTGTTCTTGACGACCAGTTCCCCGAGGTGCGCGAGGACGTGGTTTCGCTCTTGGTCGATCGTGCAGTCAAACGTCGGTACGTTCGCAAGGATTGGCTCCTCGCCGAGATAGAAGCGGATCATCGCCGGCACATGCGGATACACGGCCTTATCGTCGGCAACGCCGGTTCCGACTGCGTTGGCGATCGCGACGTTGCCGGCGCGGTACGCATTCATCAAGCCGGGGATTCCAACTGTGGAGTCGGGCCGAAAGTAGAGCGGATCGAGAAAGTCGTCGTCGATGCGGCGGTAGATCACGTCGACGCGCTGTAAGCCGCGGGTCGTCTTCATATAGACGATGTTATCGCGTACGATGAGGTCACTGCCTTCGACCAGCTCGACACCCATGCGGCGCGCGAGCAACGTGTGCTCGAAGTACGCTGCATTATAGATGCCGGGCGTGAGCAGCACGACGGTCGGGTCGCTACTTCGGCTGCCGGCACGCAGCGCGCCTCGCAGGCGCAATGGATAATCGTCGACCGGCAGCGGCTGGTAGTGCTCAAAGAGCTTAGGGAAGGAGCGCTTGAGGACGTCGCGGTTTTCGAGCACGTACGAGATACCTGAGGGCGAGCGCAGGTTGTCTTCGAGGACGTAATAGTTGCCGTCGCGGCCGCGAATCAAATCGATACCGGAGACGTGGATGTACACGTCGCGATGGACGCGCAGGCCGATCATCTCTCGGCAGAAGAAGCGCGACGAGTACACGAGCTCCCATGGAATGACGCCCTCGCGGAGGATGCGCTGCTCGTGATAGACGTCGGCAAGAAAGGCGTTGAGTGCGCGAACCCGTTGCGCGACGCCGCGCGAAAGCCGGCTCCACTCGCTCCCCGGAATGATCCGCGGGACGAGGTCGAAGGGCATGATGCGCTCGGTCCCTTGACTATCCGCGTAGACGGTGAAGGTGACGCCGCGCTGGAGTAAGACGGCATTAACCGTTTGCTCACGCGCGCGCATGTCGCTCCACTCGATGGCGCGGAGCGTCGCGGCTAGGCCGGCGTAGTGCGGTCGCGGGACGCCGCTCTCGCTGGCGAACTCGTCGTAGCAGCCGACCTGCTCGTAGAGTTCCAGCACAGGTTGCATGATGGCGCCTTTCGGCCCGCCCATGGCATCCTTTGTGGCCATTTGTCTAACGGCTGCGCGATATCGCTACTCGATTGGACCGCTATCGGGACGTTTGGCCATGATCTCATGCGCGAGCGCATTCGGATCGGCGTCCTCGCCCAGCTGGACGGCGATCTTGGGGAAGCGCTCGCCCCGCGTTTCGATGACGAGACAATCCTTGTCGGCGACGTCAGCAAAAATCAGTCCCTCGGGACCTGCGAAGACACCCACGGTTTTCAACAGTCCAAGATTGGTCGCCTTAATTGCGTACTGCAGTTCAAGGTCCTCGAGGTCGCTCACGTACGCGTTCACGATATGCGAAAGAGGAATGTGAAACGAGCCTTGAAACGCAAGTAGCTGGTCGATCATCGAGAGCTTGATCGTAACCGTGTCGCCTTCGATCCTTACGTAAGCCACAATTCGGTCCTCTTTTTCAATACATCCCGGCAGCCGAGAAGAATAGCTCGATTGATCCTGCGGCGTAGGCCGCCGGAACATGCCCAAACAGAAAAGGCCGCCGGCTAGAACCAGCAGATCCACGGCCAGCTATCCAATCGCGAGAGCGTTCCTGGATTGATCGGGGAGTGTTCGAGTCCGGTCACGAGGCGCTGATACCGCTCGGCGCGCCTCGCTCCCTTCACCGGCTAGCTGTGCGTGTGAACGCAGTCGAAGAGATCGCTTTGCCCCTTCGCCGGAGCGCAACTGACCTCGACGTGCGTCGAGATGTGGTGGTCGTGCTTGCACGCTTCCTCTTTACAGATCGTGCCCACATCGCTGCTCTGACATTGCGGAGCCTTGTGCTGATGGCGTTCGGTCGTTTCTGCGGTATTTGCCACGTCTGATTCTCCTCTAGGTGCAAATCTAGGGTACCATATTCCGACTTTACCGAACCGCTTGGGAGCGCATGGCTACTAGCCGTGCTGGAGGTAGCGCTGGCCCCAGGCGTGACCCGCGAGGACGAGCTCGCGGTCTTCCTCTAGGCGCTCGTCTTCGAAGACACGGAGCGCCTGCACGAGGTTCGCGCCGGAGCCGAGCGCCTGTTGGATCGAGAGAACATCGAGCAGCGCGTAGCGGAAACCGCTGCCCGTCATGGGACTTGCCACGTGCGCCGCGTCGCCCACGATGAGTGTGCGCTGTGACGTCAGCCGATTTGGAACATATTCAGCGATCGGCGTTGCGAACGGATCGCCGGTGTGCAGCGTCGTCACGATCGCCTCGCGCCAGGGCGAGGGCCACGACCGCTCGGCCTCGGTCACGAGTTCGGATAGCAGTGGTTGACCAAAACGATCTCCCGACAGCGTGCCGATGACGCGGTCACCCACGATGCAGTTGCGCTCTTCTAAAAACGCGCGACGGTCAGGGTCATACCACGCCCAGCTGATCTGGCGATGGCCGGGTTCAAGCGAGCCGTCGGGCCCAGGAACGGCATAGGCGACGAGCCGGTATCGTCGCGTCGTCTGCACGTCGACGTAGCCGTCGGGCCAAGGGGTCGTTGACGGCATCTGCTCTTCGCGGCACATCCCGCGCCAAAGCATATAGCCCGCATACATTGCATCGTGATGGTTGGGATCGACGAATGCGCGCACGCTGCTCTTATAGCCGTCCGCGCCAACGAGCAGATCGGCCGCTTGCGCGCCCGCGCTGGTTTGCACGACCACCGTCTCTCCGTCCAAAGCGAAGGCAGTCGCTTCGACGCCTTGACTGACGGAGAGTCCCGGCGTCTGTGAGACAATATCGGAAAGCCATTGGCGAACCAAGTACCAGCTCGACGAATAGCGATTTCCACGAACGACGGCCAGGGTACGCGCGTCCACGCCGGTCACTTCACGCAAGAGCGCGAGATCGACGCCGAGCCCTGCACCACCAGGCTGTGCGGTCGCGCGCTCGAGAATGCCCACGTCGTGTCCCGCACGGGCGAGCGCGATGCCGGCGGCCAGGCCGCTCAAAGAACCACCCACGATTACAATGCGCACCGCTCCAAGTGTACATCGCGGATGCTATCGGGAGGATAGGGCAGGCCGAAAAGCGAGGGAAACGTTATGCCACTCGAGGTAGACGCGGCGTACGAGTGTCCATATTGCGGCGAGAACAACTACGTAGGCGTCGATTCCAGCGCGGGCTCGCGGCAACGCTTTACCGAGGATTGCCCGGTATGCTGTAGCCCCATTTCGTTTGCCATTCGAATCGAAGAAGGCGGCGATCCGGTAGTTGAGTCAGCCGAGCGTGACGATTAGTTCCGAGCGGGTGAATCCGGTATGGGCGCCGTTTACGTATAAGGCGTTCGCCGTTATTTGGACTGCGACGGTTGTGTCGCTGGTTTCCAAGAGCGCACTCCCGGCCGCCATTTCGTGGAACAGTGTCGGCATAAACGTGAGCCGAGCGATCGGGCCTGCCCTTGCCGGCGCCATTATCGGACCGCTGGGCATAGCGGCGCCGTTCGTTATTGACGCAGTGAGCAACCTCGGCGTAAATGCCGCCGTCGTCTGGTGGCGCGAGCCCAAAAAGCCGGCGAGCCGATTACCGGTCGAGCGTTTCGGCAGTGTGATTCGGCTCGGCTTTCGTTACGCGCGGAACAACCCGGCGCTGCATAGCACGCTTTTGCGGTGCATCGCGTTTATACTTTTCGCAAGTAGCTACTGGGCGCTGCTTCCGCTCCTGGCGCGGAGCCAGATTCAGGGTGGTCCGCAGCTTTACGGGATTTTGCTTGGCGCGATCGGCCTCGGCGCGATATGCGGCTTTCGGAATGCCGAAATGGAAGCAACGTTTCGGACCGGACCGGCTCGTCGCTGCCGCGAGCATCGGCACGGCGGTCGCGCTGATTCTCCTTGGCTTTGCGCGCGAACCGTTGGTTGCGTTTGCCGCATGCGTCATTGCGGGTATCTCCTGGATCGCTGCGATCGCCACGCTCAACGTCTCCGCACAAGTTGCGCTCCCCGACTGGGTACGCGGGCGCGGACTTTCCATCTACATCTCGGTAATGTTCGGGGCGATGACGCTCGGCAGCGCGCTGTGGGGCGAGATTGCAAGGATCGCGAGCTTGCCGGTCGCGCACTTCGCCTCCGCCGCCGGCATGCTGCTCGCGATTCCCCTATCGTGGCGCTGGAAGTTGCAGCGGGGCGCGACGTTCGACCTCACTCCCTCGATGAGCTGGCCGGCGCCGGTCGTTTCGGATGATGTTGACGTCCACGCCAGCGACGGCCCCGTGCTAGTGACCGTCGAGTACAAGCTGGCCAGTGAGGACAATCGCGAAGCTTTTTTTTCGAGACTCGATTGGCTGCGGCACGAACGTTTGCGCGACGGCGCGTTCGTGTGGGGTATCTTTGAGGATACCGCCGAGCCCGGACGATTCTTAGAAACGTTCGAAGTCGGTTCGTGGGCGGAACATCTCCGCCAGCACGAACGGGTGACACACGCCGACGCGACGGTCGAGGACCACATTCGCGACCTCATGACGGGCGAACCGGTCGTCACCCACTACATCAGTCCAAGTTAGGATCAGCACGGCATGGGCTTAGAAGTAAATGCGCCTATTGTGCGCTGGCGTAAGGCGCAGGTAGCCCGTGGGCAACGTCCGGCGCTCCTCATTCTGCTCCACGGCCGGGGTGCGGATGAGGACGACCTGTTTACATTAGCTCCGGCGATCGATGCCGGCATTGCTGTCGCATCGGTGCGAGCGCCGTTGCCGACGGATGAAGGCGGATACACCTGGAGCGAGAGCCGAACGCCCGGCCATTATGTCGGTGAAAGCCTGCGCGCGTCACTTACCTGGTTACAAGCATGGCTCGGCTCGCTCGCGAACGGGCGCACCGAGCCGCAAGACATCTACCTGCTGGGATTCAGTGCGGGCATGGCGATGGGGAGCGCGCTGGTGCTGGATGAGCCGGCTCGTTACGCGGGCGTCATTCTTTTGAGCGGCACACTCCCGTTTGACACGGACCTGCCGATGGTGAAACAGCGCCTTGCCGGCGTTCCGATATTTTACGGGCACGGCTCCTTCGATCGCGTGATTCCAGCCGACCTCGTAACACGTAGCGCGAAGTATTTGCGCGAGAGTAGCGGCGCCAGGTTGGAGACGCGCAGCTATCCGATCGCGCATGAGATCAGCGATAACGAGGTTCGCGATATCAATGTGTGGCTAGCCGAGGCGGCGACGAAAGAGCGAAAATAGTCGTTCCCAATGTCGCTCGGCGGCGGCTTTATTGTAGACTGGGCGTTTGGGAAATGCGAAACCATGCTCGGTCCCGGGGTAGGATTCGACCTCGAACACCGCTTTCGTCGTAAGGAGCGTGCGCTCGAGTTCCATCACGACTTCGGGCGGCGCCCAGCGGTCGACTTGCGCGAAACCGAAGTACATTTCCGCCGCAACACGGCCGGCACGCAGGTGCGGACTATCTGGCCGATCGGTCACGAGCCCTACACCGTAGAGCGAAGCCGTCGCCGCGACACGATCCGGAAACTCCGCGGCGGCGGTGAAGACGTATTGGCCGCTCATGCAGTAGCCGACGCAGCCGATGCGATCCGTACGCGCGTACGGTTGTTCGCCGATGAACGCGAAGAGCGCGCGCGTATCGTCCATGACGAGCGCGTTGTTGAGGCTGTACATCAGTTGCCACATCCGCTCGCCTTCAGGGCCCTCTTCGCGTATGCGGGTCTGATCGAGCGTCGTCCCCGTTCCGGCGCGATAGTAGAGGTTGGGCAGCACCACCGCGTAGCCGACGGTCGCGAGGCGGCGCGCCATGTCGCGCAACTCCTCGCGAATGCCCGGCGCGTCCATGTAGAAAAAGATCACTGGAAACGGCCCGTCGCGCTCGGGGTGCGCAACGAATGTATCGATGGTCCCGGCGGGCGTGACGACCTCAACCTGATGTTCGATCATGGGGACGCTGTAGATTTCGGGCCTATGTCCCTCCTGCCGTTCGGCTATAATTGGTGACGATGAAAACCATTGGATTGCTCATGGCGGCATTGCTCGCCCTCACCGCGCAAACGCCGGTCCACGGGCCGACGCGCCACCTTGTGTACCAGTTTGGCTACAACACGAAAGTGGCGAACACCGGTAACGGTACGGGCACCACGACCGTCAATATCCTCGGGCCGGCGGCCGACGGCGGCGTCATGATCAGCGGGACGGATAATTGGTGGAACTCGGCGCGGCCACGGGCGACCAATACGTGCGAGGTCTATCGTAATGGAAGCGTGTCGTGCGCGCAGGCGCCCAACGCGATCTCGCCCATGCAGCTCACGGTGTTTCCGCTGCTCGCTAGCAAGTACTTCAGCGGACTGGCGAGCGGTCCGGCGGCGACCTGGACAAAAAAGACCGAGATCACTGCCGCGATCCTCCCGGGCGCTCCGGGATTCGCGGGCAAGGTCACGACGTGGAAATGCGTCTTCACGTTGACCGGCAAGGGCCCGATCGCCGGTTCCGAGCACCTCATCCTTGTTCACCAAACGGGAACGATGGATCAACAGGGCGCAACGTATCGATCCGCGACGGAAAAGGCGAACATCGCGTATGATCCCGTTGAGAAAGTGCCGGCGTTCATTGACGAAGTGCGCACGCATTTTCCGCAGGTCAACGTGAATAATTATGACACCATCCAAATGAAGCTAACGAGCGTTTCGCCGCGCTATTAGTAGGGACCAATGGGGTAACATTGAACGCAAAACGGTACCGGCCCATACCCATTAACGATTAAGTCGAAAGCCGATGCTTCATGCCCACCTCGCCGTGGGGCGTCCCGCAGTTGTTTCGGAGGTGCCGACGTATTTGCGCCGCAAATTTGACCCCGCAAGCGGACTACAGCTTATCGACCTCTAAGTTTCCGCGATGCTTTTCCCAACCACGATTGCCGGCAGTCTGCCGAAACCCGCTTGGCTCGCTGAGACCGAACGCCTTTGGCCGCAATGGCGCCAGAGCGGAGACGCACTCGCCGAGGCGATGCGCGACGCCACACGGATCGCGCTCTTCGAGGAAGAGCACGCGGGGATCGACGTCGTGACCGACGGGGAACAGTCGCGCCAACACTTCGTCCATGGTTTCGTGGCCGGACTCGAAGGCGTCGACTTTGAGAAGAAGGTTCGGCGCGGTATCCGGGGCGATCGCTACGAGGCCGACTGCCCAAGCGTCGTCGCCCCGATTCGCCGGACCACCAGCGTGCACGGGGGCGAGGTGCGCTTCGCGCGCAGCGTGACCGATCGAACGCTCAAGATCACCATTCCTGGGCCGATGACGATCGTGGATACGCTGTACGACGGCTGTTACGGTTCGCGCCGCGATCTCGCGTTCGCCTTTGCCGAGGTCATTCACGACGAGATTCTCGACCTCTGCGCGCTCGGTGTCGACGTGGTGCAGCTCGACGAGCCGGCGTTCAACGTGTTCTTCGAAGAGGTCGACGCGTGGGGGATCGACGCCCTCAACGCCTGCATTCGCGACGTCCCGTGCAAAACGGCCGTCCACGTCTGCTACGGCTACGGCATCCAAGCGAACAACGATTGGAAGCGTTCGCTGGGCGCGAACTGGGATCAATACGACATCGTGCTTCCGATGCTGGCGCGCAGCAACATCGATCAAGTCGCGATTGAGCTCGCAGGCTCGCGCGTCCCGTCGCACGTGCTGGCGCATCTTAAGACAAAGTCCGTCGCGGTCGGCTGCATCGACGTTGCCTCGGACGAGATCGAACGGCCTGAAGACGTCGTGCGCACGATCGAAACGGCGCTCGAGTATCTGCCTGCGGAGGCGATTTCGCCTACTACGAACTGCGGCATGGCCCCGATGTCGCGCAGCGTCGCGTATGGGAAGCTTCGCGCGCTCGGCGAGGGCGCGCGATCGATGCGAACGCGCTACGTTTCGGCTGCCGCGCAGCGCTAGGTGTTAAGGCCGGAGAGCTGCCGCAGCCAAATCTCCGTTCGTTCGTCGACGCTGCTCGCCCAGCCAACGGGTCGTTTATAACGAAGCCCCGCCATTTCAGCGCGCTGCGCGAGGAGTGCACGCTCGGCCCATTTTTTTGCACCGTTCACGTCCCCAAGTCCGGAGAGCAACCGCGTAAACACCAACGCGTAGCGGAGCGCGAGCATCGGGCCGAACGACTCCGGCTGGGCGACCTCCTGTCTGAGAAGGTCGAGAAGCTCTTTGCGATACGCGCCGTCGTCGACGTCATGAAAGGCCTCGGCGAATGCCAAGGCCACGTTACAAAGGATGCTTCGCTGGTCGCGTTGTGCTTCGAACGCGGCGCGGTACGCTTCTAATGACTGCTGACGCAACCCCAAAGCCCAAAAACACTCGGCTCGCACTTTGTGAAACTGCGCGGTGTCCCGATGGGGAAATCGTTCGAGGGCCGTCGCCGTCAATTCGAGCGCCGCGTCGTATTGTTTCGCATCCTTGAGCGAAAGCGCTTGAACCTTGAGGTACTGCGCGCGCTGAATGTCTGCATGCAGGCGGGCGAGGTGCGCGAAGAAATCCTTAGCGTCATCGCTCGTCCAGGTGGTTTTTCGGTACCAATCACCGTCGCTCACCCAGAGGTATTCTGCCGCGAGCATCGCTACACCCTGGCAGAGAGTCGGAAGGTAGACCCAGCGGCGGCACGACCGCCTGGTCGATCGTGCCGGCGCAAGCGGACGGCTTCGCGTCAAGTCGCGCCGCGTTCATGACCTACACGGATTGATTGCCGCACTCAAGGCCGAGGGCTGCAACGTCCTCGAGAAAGTTGACGAGTCGGAGTACGGGAAGTTCGCGTGGGTTATAGATCCCGAAGGGAACAAAATCGAACTGTGGGAACCGCCAGCCGGCCAGTGAACGTTACACAAGCTGTATAAAGCGCTTACGGCTGGTTAGCAAAAGCGCGTTCACCGGAGCGCTTTCTTACCCGATTATTAAGAGGTAAGGGAGTGCTGAATAATGACAGTTGACGATCGGACAATCAGATTTGCGGTGTGGCCGCATCTGATCACTCTGGAAGGCCCCGCGGATAAACTGGCCGCGGTGATCGAGGCCCTCTACAACGATTCAAGCCTACCGCGGGACAAGTGGGGCCTCGGCAACACCGACGATGTGGGGCGCCGCGCGATGGTGCAGCGGTTGCGCGCGGAAGGCAAAGTGACGCGCCGCCTTGGCGTGGCCGCGCTGACGTCGGACGTTTCCGACGCCATCGAAGCGCGCGTGCGCGCTGCGGGCGTCAAGTGCTTCGCGATGCATCTACCGCGCTGATTAGCGGTGCGGGCAACCCGGCCAGCAGCACGGCCGGCGCATGCCCTTGCGCATCTTATCCAGCCCGACGGTAATGCGGCGTTTCCGGGTATCATCTTTCTTCGCTGAAGTAACCCAACAGATCCACTCGTTGCGGGCTAACGGCGTAATGTCTTCCCACACGCCCTTTGCAATCGAGTCAGACTCAATCGCCTTCCGCAAGTCCGCCGGCAGGGTGTGAACGGGGCCAAGCTTTTGTTTAGGCATCGGGTAAGCTAGGGGTTCTACGCGCGACTGGCTGGTTTCCCGTCTTGATGGGCATCGGTTAGCGTAAACGACACGATCGCGTGGTTGTTGCGATCGGCGGTCCAGAACTGCGTTCCGTCGAATGCAACGCTTCGTGGTTTGAAGGGAAGCGAGCGAAGCGTTTGGATCGATGATGGGTCGTCGTTGATGCCAAGGCGATCGAACCGCCCGTCGCCCCACTCTTCGTCGACAGTCACGAGGTAGAAGGCGCCGTCAACGATCGTCATACCGACCGGACGGCGTTCCAATTGCACCTCGCGCACCCCGGCGCCGCGTTCGTCGAGTTCGATGAGTTTTTTGTCCCAGGCTTGCGAGAGATACAGCGTTCCGTTTGCGTAGGCTAGGAACGATCCGGAGTTATCCGGACATACGAAACATTCGGCAAATCCCGTGTCAGGCGAAAATGTATAGACGTAGCGGTGATCGCGCTCCAGATCCGGTTCGTCGATCGCCGGCGCTAGAATCAGCCGAAAATCCGAACCGGTAAACGTGATTCCCAGTGACTCCGATGGCGGAACGAACTCGCGTTGAATGCTCCACGTCGGCGGGTCAATTGCATACAGGCGGCCATTCGCGGCGCTTGTCAGCCAGAACATAGCTCCGTCCCATGCAAGCCCTTGCGGACCTTCTACGGGGGAGGCGTGTCGCGTGAGCTCGCTCATCAATAGCTTGAACGGTACCTCGTTTTACGGTGGCGCGGTAGCGAGGGGCTTCATGCCGAGCGGGCCGAAGCAAGCAGGGGAGGCTGCGTAGAGACGCCATGACCGACGTTCAAGATCGGCTAGAGCTTCCGCTGTACCGCCTCTATGTGATGCGCGCGGCGTATTTGCTGCTGGGGTTGTGGCAAGGGGCGATTACGTGGCCGGCGATCCTTCACCACCCGGTGCCTTGGGATTTCTGGCATGGCGTCGGCATGAGCTTCCTCGGCGCGTTCACGCTGCTCGCTTTGCTCGGCGTGCGCTATCCAGTCCGAATGATGCCGCTGTTGATCTTCGAATTTGTCTGGAAAGCGATCTGGGTGCTCGCCGCCTGGCTTCCCCCGTACCTCGGCCATACACTCGATACTCGCATCGGTAACTCATTCGTCGGGATTTTCTTAGGGGTCGTCGTCATGCCGCTGGTGCTGCCGTGGGGTTACGTTTGGAAATACTACGTACTCGCGCCGGCCGATCGGTGGGGATAACCGCATGAGCACGCCGGAGCGTGTAGCCGTCATTCTTATCGGCATTGCGTGCGTCGTACTGGGTGTGTATAACGCGGTCACGCCCGACCGCAACACCGTGGGGCTGTTCGGCGTGGAATCCAACGGCGCGCACGCGCGCCACGTCATCGGCATTCCGTCGCCCGGGCCGATGCAGGTGCGTGTAACATCCAATGAAACACGCGGAAGGTTTACTGGTAAGGTGCCACTATTCCAACTAGGGTGTATTCATATGGACGGAAGACAATGGGTCCAGGGGGCGTCACGTGAAACTCCCCGAAGGCGTTGCCTCAAAGAGAAAAGGGAGACGGTAAAGGTAGCGCAGTGCACACTTCCTCTTTCGCGCGGGCGGCGTTCGCGTTAGTTTTGGCGGTCGCGACCATACAAGCGCATCTGGCAGCGCACGCGAGCGAGGGATCAGCCTCGGGCGCGCAAGCCTGGAGCGATTGGGTCGATGCGAATAGCCAGTTCGTCGGAGGCGTTGTCGCGCTATGCCTCCTCCAACTCATTCGCCGATCTAGAGACCGCTGTCGAAAGTATGGACGGCACCGTAGCGCTCGATTCGCTAACATCTTTCAACTTCGTCGCGCGCCGACGAATACTCGTGAACGCCTGGGCGCGAGTGTTGAAGGCGATCGAATTATCCTACGACCCGACGTACGATCCGAACCTTCGCCTTGGATGTCCAACCCCTCCACTCGGCCAGATGCCTTGCGCTGATCCGCGCGGCATTCCGGATCCAGGCGCGCGAGCGAAATACGCGACCGACCTTGCGAACTACCATCACTACATCGAACAGACGAATCGATATTCGCAGCTATTGCTCCTCGATGAACGCGCGATGACCAGCCTTGAGGTGACCATCGCGTTTTTGCGTGAAGTCGCGCCGAGCCAGACCTCGCCCGACTATGCAGCGCTTGAGAGCATCGTGCATCAGGCCGGTTTAAGCGAAGAACGTCAAGCGAAGATCGATACGTGGTTAACTGTGTGGTACTCGTTGTCCGCGCGATGCGTCCGGGTGCGGAGCGGGGAAGATCCATGGATCAGATTGACGGTGACCAATCATTCATCAACGGTCCGAGACTTCGAGCTGAGACCGTTGCTGAGCGTCAGCGGGCGCAACGGAGTCAACCTGTCCAGGGAAATACCCCTCAACACGAATAGCGCATTGGTAACGGCCACGGGACTTGTAAAAACGAACTCGTTGGCCTATATACTCGGCTCGCCATCGGCGTGGGTGGACCTCAGCGCCTTTCACCGTGGATTCCCGCTAGGTTGGTATAGCCTCGAATACTGTGATCAGAACGGAACGTGCTCCAACGCGGTGCAGATCCAGTTAAGATAGGGCCAGAAGCGCTTTTCTTTCTCCAAAAAGAAGAAGAGAGCGCATTCGAAAGCGCTCTCTCGTGTTATTGTTGTGACGTCCGTTGCATCACGCGGAATATGTGGATATTTTTAACTACATCCGGACGTCGCGCCGCAGTTGTCGCACTTTTCGCAGGCACCGTTGCGGACCATCGTGAGTTGGCCGCACTCGCCGCAGGCGTTGCCAGTGTAGCCTTTTGCCTTGGATGCGTTCACGGCTTCGACTTTCGACATAGTCGCTGTCGCCGTTGCGGCGTGCGGCAGCGGTTTGGGCGTGTCGTGCATCGCGGGGGCGTGCATACCGCCGCCTCCGCCTTCGCCGCCTTCGTCCTTACCAGGGCGCAGATGCGTCGAGACGGGATGGAACTGCTCGGCCACGCCGGCGGGCCGCACGTTCGTCGGACCCGGCTCCTCGGCAATGTATTCCTCGGGCGACTCGACGCCCATGGCATCCATCTCCATCGACGGCTGCACGTGCGCAAGATCGTAACGTCCGAGATAGCTCACCGCCAGCTCGCGGAAGATGTAGTCGAGCAGCGAGGTCGCCATCTTGATGTTCTGGTGTCCGACCACCGGACCGTTAGGCTCGAAGCGCGTGAAGGTAAATGCCTCCACGTATTCTTCCAGCGGCACTCCGTGTTGCAGACCAAGGCTCACCGCGATCGCGAAGTTGTTCATCAACGATCGGAACGCGGCGCCTTCCTTGTGCATGTCGATGAAGATCTCACCGAGCTGGCCGTTTTCGTACTCGCCAGTGCGCAGGTAGACTTTATGTCCGCCGATGACGGCTTTCTGCGTGTAGCCGCTGCGGCGGGGCGGCATGCTGCGACGCTTAGCAATGTAGCGGTAGACGATCTTCTCGGCCACTTGCAGCGGTTGTTGGAATGGTTGTGTCGGCGCGACTTCCTCGCCGATCGAGGCGTCGCCGCCGAGATCGAAGCTTGCCGCGAGCGGCTGCGAAAGCTTCGAACCGTCGCGATACAGTGCGACCGCTTTGATCATGCGCTCCCAGCTATAACGGTACGCTTCTTTGACTTCGGCGATCGATGCCGTCTGCGGAATGTTAACAGTTTTTGAGATTCCACCGCTCACGAAAGGTTGCGAGGCAGCCATCATCTCGATGTGGGCGAGCGGGCGAATGTAGCGGGTACCGTACTTACCGCACGGCGTTGCACAATCGAAGACCGGCAGATGCTCGTCTTTTAGGTATGGCGCGCCCTCAAGCGTCATGCGCCCGCAGATATGCGCCGAGGCTTCTTCGATTTGCTGCGTGCTGAAGGCGAGGCCGTCGCGCAGCATTGACCAGTTCCAATCGCTGAGCTGCGCGTCCGTAAATCCGAGTTTGTCTTTGCAGAACTCTTCGCCAAGCACGAACTTGTTGAAGACGAACGGCAGCTCGAATGCCCCCGGCAGCGATTCTTCCAAGCGTGCGATAGCATCGTCATCGAAGCCTTTGGCCTTGAGCGTCGCGCGATTTATGTGCGGTGCTTCAAAGAGCGTCCCGGTGCCTTTAGCGTATGTTTCGATCGCGTCGATTTGCTCTTCACTATAGCCAAGCTTGTGCAGTGCTGCATCAACCGATTGATTGACGATCTTGAAGTAACCGCCGCCGGCAAGTTTCTTGAACTTCACGAGGGCGAAGTCAGGTTCGATACCGGTCGTATCGCAATCCATGACCAGGCCGATCGTGTTGTGCGAAATGAAGCCGTTAGCAATGTACGTGACATTTGCCGGAACCGACAGATCGTAGGTGAGCTGCTCGCCACCATCCTCGTTTGCGGAAACGTGATCGTAATAGAAGTCCAGGGAGCAAGCCAACTCTTCGTTGCCGGTTTGTTCTGCGATTTGCGTCGCTAGGTGACGCGAGATGGCGCCGCGATAGCGCTTATTCGAATTGTAGAGGATAGCTTTGGAAACGCTCCCCGCCGAGACGAGTTCGCGGAAGGTGGCCTCCCCGATGTAGACATTGTCGAGCTTGCGTCCCTGCCAGGAGTCGTTGTAGCGAACAGCCGTTGCCTTACGCTCGCCGATGAAGCCCGCGACAGTCATGAAGACCTTGGTATACGAAATGTTTCGCACGCGGGTGCAATAGGTTTCGGACTGACCCCAACCAGAGATGTTGGTATTCGTCGACGTCGGGATGCCGAGAAGCAGGAGCAGGGTCTTGACTTCGTCAGCGAACTCACGGCATGCGGTCGTCCAGCATGGGACACCACTCGTTACCGTGCCGTCGGCTTCATAAAGACCCCTAACGAACGCGCCGTAAATCGCTGGATCGTTCGTCGCGAGCACCGCATCAGGAATCCGCGGCACGTAGCCTTTCCCGCTGTGCCCTTCGCTCGGCGGCAGCTTCTTGAAGCCGCAGGCTTCCCACCAGAGCGTGAGCGGCACAGAGTGAATGGCAACTTCGGTGTAACCCTCCTTTTGAGAAACGGCGACGCCAAGGTTAAAGAGCGATTTTGCAAGTGCGCGCAGACGCTCGGCGACATCCGTGTCCTCGCGGCTCACACAGAGTCTCAAGCCCCTGCTATGAAACGAGCCGTCGCCCATGAAATAGCCGATAAATTCAGCAAGATCGGCGGTCATCGTGCGCGGAACTCGCGTCGTGTAGTCGCCGGTCCAATACTCCTCGCCGACATCGGGCAACGTTACGGCCTTCGGCATGCCGATGAACTTGCCCATTGAGAGCGCGACGATGTCATCCGCAGCGACATCCGCCATGCGCTTCCACTGCAGATCGCCGCTCGACGGATCTACAACCTTAATCCGATGCGTGGGCGTACCTTGGATGACGTAGCCGCTCTTCGTAACGATGCGTCGCGTGTGGTCGACGCCGTTTACAAAGAACTTAGCCGCCTTCTGCTCGCCGTCGTCGGTCAGCACGCGGAAGTCGACGTCTTGCCATTTCTCCCCCTCGACATTCCCAAGACGGTTGAGGCGCATCAAGCCGAGATCCGTAATGACCATTGTATTGCCCGTCAGGCAGCCGGTTGGAGCAATCACCACGGTCTGCGCGTTGCGGAAGCCGGACACCTCACCAATCGCGAGAGCATCGTCCCACACTTTACGCGCCTGCGCCCACGTCTCTTGCGTGAAAAGTGTCGGCGCATAGGTTACGGGCTTCACTGTGAGGCCCTCGTATTCGCCGAGGCTGCCATCGTATGCAGCGTTGCGATGGTTGCGAATCACGCGCAGCATCGGCTCGCGATTCGCTTCGAAACGCGCAAACGCACCGAGCTGTTGCGCCATTTCTGCCGAAGTTCGATAGGCCGCACCCGTCATCAAAGCATTGATTGCCGCGCACCAGCCGTACCCTTCCTCGGAATCGTACGGCAAACCTAAACGCATGAGCAGCGTTCCAAGATTCGCGTAGCCAAGACCGAGGGTACGATAGCCGTGATTCTTCTCGGCGATCGTCTTCGAGGGCATCTGCCCCATCGTCACGGAGATTTCGAGCGTTGTGGTCCAAAAGCGCGTTGCCTCGGCGAATGTTTTGGCATCAAAATCGTCTTTTGTGGTGAGAAACTTGACCAAATTCATGCTTGCCAGGTTGCATGCGGTGTCGTCTATGAACTGATATTCCCCACAGGGATTAGTTGCATTGATGCGATCGTCGTTCGAGCACGTATGCCACTCCTGAATCGTGTCGTCGAACTGTAGACCGGGATCAGCGCACTGCCACGCAGCGAGACCGATTTGCTCCCAGAGATCCGCGGCTTTGATCGTCTTGACGGTGTTGCCGTTAGTGCGCGACGTCAACGCCCAATCGTCGTTCTTGTCGAGCGCCTTGAAGAAGGCATTGGTCAAGCGCACGGAGTTGTTCGAGTTCTGACCCGAAACAGTGTTGTATGCCTCGGAATCCCAAGCCGTGTCGTATTCGTCGATCTCCAAACTCTTGAAGCCTTGGCGCGCGTAGTCCAGCGCCTGTTGCGTCGCACCACTGGGCACGCCGATCGCGAGCGCCTTACGCAGTGCCTCGCGCAAATACGAATTAAACGTGATATCGAAACGCGACGCCTCCGGCACGCGCGTGTCGTGTGCTGCCGCCATGATCGCGTTGAGCTGTTGTTTGAGAATGCGCGATCCGATCACCAAATCCGCGACCTTGCGTTCCTCGGTGACCTTCCAATTAACGAACTTTTCGATGTCAGGATGATCGGCGTTGAGTACGACCATCTTGGCTGCGCGGCGCGTCGTGCCGCCGGATTTAATTGCTCCCGCAGCGCGATCGAAAACTTTGAGGAACGACATCAAGCCGCTCGACGTGCCGCCGCCGGTGAGTTTCTCGCCCTCGCCGCGAATGCGCGAGAAGTTAGCACCTGAGCCCGAGCCGCCTTTGAAGATGCGCGCTTCACGAATTAATCCATCGAAAATGCCGCCTTGATTTACAAGATCATCTTCGATAGAAAGTATGTAGCAAGCGCTAACCTGTGGCCTCTCAAAGGTAGACGTTGATCTGACGGCTTCATTCGTTTTGGGGTCGACAAAATAGTGGCCTTGCGACGGCCCCGAAATTCCGTACGCCCAATGCAAACCGGTATTAAACCATTGCGGGCTATTCGCGGCCCCAACTTGGCGCGCAAGCATCGCCGACATCTCATCGTAATAGACGCGGGCGTCGTCTTCGGTATCGAAGTAGCCCGACTTCCAGCCCCAATAGGCCCAGCAACCCGCGAGCCGGTTGAAGACCTGGCGCGAGTCGCGCTCGGCACCGAAGGTCGCATCAGAGGCGGCCTCCGAGCGCCACAGCCATTCCGGCACGCTCTCTTCGGCGACCCGCACGGTCGCGGTTGGCACGCCGGCTTTGCGGCAATACTTCTGGGCAAGGACATCGACGGCGACCTGGCTCCAACCGGTCGGCACCATCACATCCTTGGCTTCAAAAATCACCGAACCGTCGGGATTGACGATGCGGGAGGTGCGCGGCTCGAACTCGAGGCCCGCGTACGGATCGCCGGGGGCCGAATAGAGACGACGGAACTTCATGGGGTGCTGCTCCTTGATGCGAACATGTGTTCGATAATGGCGACGCCGAAGCCTGCGTGGACACCTATTGTGCCACAGCCGGCTGATTACCACAAGATATTGGGGTCGTCGGCCTCAACTCCTTGTGCCCGAGCTGTGGAAAACGACAAAAATCGGAGGACGGCGCGAGGATGAGGCCGTTCGCGCGAGGAGAGCCTGTGGAGCCTTCCGAGGATACCGGGGATAAGCCGTCGGAACGGCAGCCGTAATGCTCGGTCCGGATCGCTTTGTCACGCGTCTTGCCACGGTCTCCATCGAGGAACTCCGGGGCCAGGGCTTCCGCGGCCTGATCGTCGACCTCGACAATACCTTGATGGGCTTCCGGCAGACCGAGCTCGAGGCCGACCACCTGGATTGGGTCGCCCGTGCCCACGATGCGGGCTTCCGCATGGTGATGGTCTCGAACAACTTCACCGAGCGCGTGACCGGGATCGCCCGACAGCTCGATATCCCATGCGTGCCCAATGCGCTCAAACCGCTGCCGTTCGGCGTGATGCGAGCGGTCCGCATGCTCGATATGCCGCGCAAGCAGATCGCGGTGGTGGGCGACCAGCTCTTCACCGACGTGCTTTCCGGGAAACTCTGCGGGCTCTACACGATCCTGACCGAGCCGATCGAAGCCAAAGATTTTCCCATTACTAAGATCTTCCGGTTTTTCGAGCGCCTGATGCTGCCGGAGCGGCCCAACTCGTGAGGCTGGCGGTCATCGGCGACCCGGTCGAGCACAGCCGCAGCCCCGAAATCCATCGCCGTTTTCTCCGCGAGTCCGAAATCGACGACGGCAGCTACGTAGCAATCCGCGTACCGAAGATCAACGCGGTTTCGGTGATCCGGCGCATGCGCCTCGACGATTACACCGGTGCCAACGTCACCACGCCGCTCAAAGAAGAAGCGATGGCGGCGTGCGACACGCTTACCGACGAAGCGCAGCGCGCGCAAGCGGTGAACACCATTTTCTTCGGGTCGCAAATTCTCGGCCACAACACCGACGGCATCGGCGCGCGCAGCGCACTCGAAGCATTGCTCGAAGAATCGATCGCCCTCAAGCGCATCGGGGTGCTCGGCTACGGCCCGACGGCGCGTGCGATTTTAGGCCATTTTTCCGAGAACGACGCGTATCTCTTCGTTTGGGGCCGCGATCCGGCTAAAGTGCAGGCAACATGCGAGCGCTACGACGCGCAGCCGTGGCCGAGCGACAACCCACCGGAAATCGTGATCAGCACGCTGCCGCCCAAAGTGCGCTTCGAGCCCGAAATGCTCGAGGCGCTGATGCGCGCCGATGTCCTCATGGATGCAAATTACGGCACACGTTCGACCTTGCACCACCAACTCGAACGCGAGGTCATCCCAGGCGATGCGATGCTCGAAGAGCAGGCGCGCGCTTCATTCGACTTTTGGCTCGCACACGTGGAGGGTGTCGCGCCCGAACGTGGCTAGTTCGAAAGCCAGCGCGCAATGTTGCGCACGTAATCTTTGAAAATCACGAGGCGCGCCGGATCGCGCTTCATCTCGTCGCAATTCAAGTCGCAAAAGTGATGGAAGGTCGACTCGGCGATGCCGCGGCCGGGGCCGCCTTCAACGACGACCGCGGTGCTGAAGTCGCGCCCGCTCTGTGTGCTGCGCCCGCGCGCGATCACGCGCGCGTGTTTGTCGCCTTCCGGCGCGCCGACCGCGCCTTCGTGCGGATGCGCCGGAAAGAATTCGATCACGCCGCCCGGTGCCTTGTCGGAACGCAAGACCTCGTGCACCGGCTCGATCAAGGTCACGTGCTGGTAATCGCCGTTCGCGCCGGAGTGATAGTTCGGCCAGGGGATGTCGGGATCGTCCTGATCGTCTTGTTGCCGGCGCTCGGGTTCTTCCTCGGGATTGAAGTTATGGAAGTGATTGATCGCACCAAGTTCGCCGAGATTGCGAATGCACGCGCCGAGATCCGCGTGATCGCGCGCAGTTAGAACGCCGCCGCCGCGCTGGTG
This sequence comes from Vulcanimicrobiota bacterium, assembly GCA_963837195.1. Classification (GTDB taxonomy): domain Bacteria; phylum Vulcanimicrobiota; class Vulcanimicrobiia; order Vulcanimicrobiales; family Vulcanimicrobiaceae; genus Aquilonibacter. The sequence continues at coordinate 212,172 of CAWIMO010000006.1, read as the reverse complement.
GAATGCGGTGATGCCCGCGATATCACCGCCACACAAACCGTCGCCGGTATCGACACCCATGAGCCAGAGCTGATCGAACGTCCGTGTAGCCAGGCCGGAGAGCACGGGATCGTTTCCCTGCGTATCGGGTTCGCGATCGCGTGCCGTCACATCGTGTCCCGCGGCTACGAGTTCATCGCGAAGCAGGCTGAAGCGCCCGACGTGCCAGTCGTCGGCCGCGTAGGGAATCGTGGTCTGCAACAGTATCCGTGCCATAAGGAAAACGTACGGAGGTCCACGCCGAGATGCCTGTTTCCATGGACGTCCAGTCGGCTATTTCGCAGCGCTATGCGCAGCTTAGCAACGCCGTGACGCACGATCCGTCCCAGGAGCGAGGCGTACTCTCGCCTCACTTCAACGACGCCGCAAAGCTCAAACTCGCGACCTTCGAATACGATCCGCTTACGGTCATCGTGCAACGCATCGATGCTCGCTCCGGCGGTTTATACGTTCGCGCCGAATATGTCGGCGTGCACGGCCACAACGAAGTGACACTCGACCACTGGCAAATGATTGGCGGCCAATGGGTCCTCGCCGCTCGGCACAACCCGTAATGGCGCGCCGAAGGCCGGGACATCCGGAGAGGGAGGGATTCGAACCCTCGAGACGTTTGCACGTCTGCTCGCTTTCCAAGCGAGTGCCTTCGACCGCTCGACCACCTCTCCGCATCGTTTTTGCGGCCCCCGCATGCAAATGCGAGAGGCCCCTTTCGGAGCCCCTCTCGGTTTGCGCTTGGTGAAAGCGAGTCCTGGCGCGCCTTAAGGCGTGCTTGCCGGCGCCGTCGATTGCGCAACCCAGAACGTGTAGAGGCTGTCGGCCGCGAAATCGTAGACTTTCGTGTCGGCGTTGAACGTCCACTCGCCGTTCGCATCGACCTCCGCCGCATTCGACAGCGATGTGACGACGACGCCCGACAAGCTCACGTCAACCTCGACGATGTAGAAGTTCGAGGCGGACTGACCCTTCGCGAGTTTGCACGCAGGGATTGTCACCGGCTGCTGGTTGACGGTGTAATTCTTCAGCGCGAGATACCAAAACCCGAAAAGCGGCGTTGACTGCGCGGCACACGGCGCGAACCAAACATTGGTCAGGGATTGGTTTGCGGTGACCGCGAGCGGCTCCTCATAGATCCACTGGCCAAGGTTGATGTCGTCGCGCCCCTTGGCGGCGTCGATTTGCTGAATCCTCGACGTCGGCGCCTGCGTGACCTGGAGCTCCTTCGGCGGAGCCGGAAGTGTGTCGTTCGAAGCGGCCGACCCGCCTGACGGCATGACGCCCGACGTGCCGCCTCCGCCACAGGCAGCCAATGCGGCAATCGCCGCGGCAGTTACAAGAACGCGCAACGGACGGTCCCACGACATAGCTAAAAGCTCCCTCAAGAAAGAGTAAAGACCCCGCCAAGGGATCCCTTTAGTTGCTCTGCGGCGGTAGCCTCCGGTGTCTTGAGGGCAGGGCGACAAGCAATTGTAAAGTTTCGATTATCGCGCCGGCTGGGGCAGAAGCAAGGCAAAATCGTCGGCTGGGAGCGGGCGCCCGAACAGAAAGCCCTGCGCGTATTCACAACCGCACTCGGCTAGAAATTCCGCCTGCGCCTGGGTCTCGACGCCCTCCGCCTGGACCGAAATACCCAGCGCGTGCGCCATCGCGATGATGGCCGAGACGATGGCGAGGTCGTTGGCGTCGTCGGGAATATCGCTGACGAACGACTTATCGATCTTCAGCTTGTCGATCGGCAACCGCTTGAGGTACGAGAGCGACGAGTAGCCGGTGCCGAAGTCGTCGAGCGCGAGCTGCAGCCCTAGGCCCTTGAGCTGACGCATGATGCCGATCGAGTCCTCGGCGTTGTGCATCGCGACGCTCTCGGTGATCTCGAATTCGAGGGTGTTTGGGCGCAGGTGCGCACGGCGTATCGCCTCCTCGATCGAGCGGATTAGGCCGTGATGGAGAAATTGCCGGCCGGAGAGATTGACGGCAACGCTGAGATCGACGTCGTGCAGGCCCTGCCACTCGCTGACCTGATCGATCGCATTGCGCATCACCCACTCGCCGAGCTGCACGATGAATCCCGAGGTTTCGGCTTGGGTGATGAAGGTCTCGGGCGGATTGAAGGTTGCGTCACGCTGCGGCCACCGGCAAAGCGCTTCGACGCCGATGATCGACCCGCTGGCGAGCGAGACCACCGGCTGATAAAAGATTCGGAACTCGCCATAACTGAGCGCGTTCGATAATCGCTGATGCGCCGGTAGACGATAGCTCAACGGGTGACACCCTCCAGCAGATGCCAATAGCACGCGATGCGCGCCGCTTCCTCGGCCAGGTCGGTCTGAAGAAAGGCATCCTCCAGATTTTCGGAGACAACGGAGAGCCCATGGCGCTCCATCACCACCACGTCTACACCCTGGGCGAACTGCTCGGCGCAGACCCGCGCGAGCTGCTCGCTGCCGTTGGGATAGAATGGCGTCCAGGCGCAGCGCCGGAGCGTTTCGCTCGCGCCCACGGTATCGCGTGGGAAAATAGCGCCCGTCTTCGACCAAACCACGCACATGGTCGGGTGCGTGTGCACCACGCACGCAATGTCGGGACGCACTCGATAGGCCGCCAAGTGGAGCGGGAGTTCGCTGGTTGGTGTCGCGGACGCATCGCGTGGCGTACCATCAGGCTCGAGGGCGATAAGGTCGCCGGGGTCTAGGTCGCCGATCGAACGCGCCGACGGGGTTACGAGCAGCGTGCCGTCACCCATGCGGTAACTGAGATTCCCGCTCGATCCGGTGACCAAACGGCGCTTCCAGAGGCGACGTCCGCAGCGCGCGAGCGCCTCGCGGGCGCGAGCTTGCGTTACACCCCGGCGGGATGCCAAATTGTTTTGATCTCGCAGAACCCGGCGATGTCGTCCAGACTCTGCGCGCTCGGCGCAAACCACTCATCGCGCGAACGCATCGGATAGAGCCGCACGCGCTTGACGTTTTCAGCGGATTCGCGCTCGACCGTGTCGCGCAACTGCGGATCGCCGCGCGGAACGACGATGGCGTTGACGTCCATGTGTTTGGCCATAACCGGCGCGATCTCGGCGCGGTAGCCGGTGAGGAGGTTGACCACACCAGCCGGGATGTCGCTCGTCGCGAGCGCTTCGGCAAAAACGACCGCGGTGCGCGGATCGAACTCCGAGGCCACCACCACGACCGCATTGCCGGCGACAACCGGCGGCAGCATCACCGAGACGAGGCCGAGCAGTGCGGGGCGATCCGGGGCAGCGATGACCACCACGCCCATCGGCTCGGCGCTCGAGAAGTTGAAGTGCGGTCCGCCGACGGGATTGCGTGTAGAAAGCAGCGCAGCGTATTTATCGCACCAGCCCGCATACCACACCGTGCGATCGATCGCCGCGGTGACTTCGCGCTCGGCTTCCGCTTCCGAACACTCCGCACCCTCGCGAATGCGCTCGGTCAGCTCGCCGCGGCGCGCTTCCATCATTTCAGCTAAACGATAGAGGATGAGTCCGCGGGTTGCGGCAGGCGTTTTCCACCAGCCCGGCTGTGCGCTGCGCGCCGCGACGACGGCATCGCGCGCGTCCTTGCGCGATGCACGTGCGATGTTTGCGCCGAATTCTTTGCCGTCCCACAGCGGATCGCTGCGGCCGGATTCCGAGCGCACAAACGCTCCATTGATATAGAGCTTGTACATTTTGCGGACCGCGAGCCGCACGTCGCCGTTTTTGGACATGAGACACACCCGGTACGACGCAAGGGAGGCCCAGCCCTCGGGCGAACCTGCGGCCATGGTCACCCGGAGTTCCCTTGGTCGCGTCGTCGTCGCCGAGCCGTTTGACGAACGCGGTGTTGCCGTTTTGCGCGAGGCCGGCGCCGAAGTCGTTTCCGTTGTCGGGAGCCCGCGCGAGGCGTTGCACGAGGCGCTGCGTGAGGCGCGCGGGCTGATCGTCCGTTCTGAGACGCGGGTCGATGCGCAGCTGCTTGCAGCTGCACCGCATCTGGAGGTGGTGGCGCGCGCCGGCGTCGGGGTCGACGCGATCGACGTCGATGCAGCGACCGCAGCCGGCATCGTCGTGGTCAATACGCCGAGCGCTAACACGCTTGCCGCGACGGAGCACACGTTCGCGTTGCTGCTCGCCGCAATGCGGCATATACCGCAAGCACACGCAAGCGTCCACACTGCGCGATGGGAGCGTAAACCGTTTGTCGGACACGAACTCTACGGCAAGACGCTGGGAATCGTTGGCCTCGGGCGGATCGGGAGCAACGTGGCTACGCGCGCGGCGGCCTTCGGCATGACGGTGATCGCGCACGACCCGTACATCGCGCCGTCGCGGGCGCGGGCACTCAATGTCGAGCTTTGCGGATTCGAGGAGCTGCTGGCTCGTGCCGACGTCGTCACGCTGCACGTGCCGCTAACAGCGCAAACGCGCGGCATGATCGAGCGCGCGGCGCTCGAACGCATGCGCGATGACGCCGTGCTGGTCAACTGCGCGCGCGGCGCCGTGATCGATGCCGATGCGTTGCTCGATACGCTCGATCGGGGACGCTTGCGCGCCGTTGCCGTCGACGTCGTGCCGGAGGAGCCCCCGCCTCCAGGCTCGGCCTCGGCGCGCCTGCTCGCACACGACCGCGTGATCGCCACGCCACATTTGGGCGGCTCGACGTACGAGGCCCTCGAGCGCATCGCACTCGAATTGGCCGGTGACGTCGTGCGCGTGCTCGGCGGGCGCCCCGCAAGCGGCGCGGTCAACGTCCCGATGCTGCACGGCGCCGACGCCGAACGCGCCAACGCGTTTATCGATCTCGCGCATCGTTTTGGCGCGTTGCTGCCGCAGCTCTTCGAGGATGCGTTGCGCCAAGAGATCGCCGTCGTACTTCAAGGCGAACTCGAAGACGTCGATGCCGACCCATTCATAGCCGCATTGCTCGCGGGCGCGTTGCCGCTGGTGACCGACCGCCGCGTGACGGCGGTCAACGCCGGCGCGATCGCGCGGGAAATGGGCGTGCGCATCGCGGTCTCGCGCGAGACGGATGCTTCGCCGTTCCGCAGCGCCTTGGTTGTCGCGGCGGCCAATCATCGCCTGGTGGGCACGGTCCTTCCGCATGGACCGCGCATCGTGGAAATCGACGGCTTTGAAATCGACGCCGTCGCAGAAGGCACGATGTTACTGACGCACCATCGCGACGTGCCCGGCATGGTCGGACGCATCGGCACGATCTTAGGGAAGGCCGGCGTGAACATCTCGACGATGCAGGTCGCGCGCAATGCACGCGGCGGCGAGGCGATGATGGTACTCGAAGTCGACCGCGAGATCGGGCGCAGCGTGGTGGATCGCATTGCGCAGATCGACGGGATCTCCGCGGTGCGCGTGGTGCGCATTTGATCTATGTCGCGCGGCACGGCGAGACAGATTGGAATCGCGAAGGACGCTATCAAGGTCAACGCGAGTCGAAGCTCACCGGCACCGGGATAGCCCAAGCCGGCGCGCTCGCCGATGCCCTTGCGCGGAAACGCATCACGCGCGTGATCGTGAGTCCGCTGGCGCGCTGCGTCGAGACCGCGCAACCGCTGGCGCTACGCTTGGGCGTCGCGCTCGAAACCGATCGCGATTTGCTCGAAATCGCGCACGGTACGTGGGAAGGGCGCTTGCGCAGCGCAATCGAGCGCGAGGAGCCCGCGGAAATGCGAACGTGGCGCGAGCACCCCGATCGCATCCACTTTTCAGGCGGTGAGTCGCTCGCACAAGTCAACGACCGGTGGCGCGCGTTCGTGCAGCGTTTGGAGCATGCCGGAGGCGTTGCGATCGTCACGCACGACGTGATCGTGCGTTTGGCCATTCTCGGCGCGACCGGCGCACCGCTCGCGGCTTTGTGGGAACCGCGCGTCGTCAACGGCGGGTACGCAGTCTTTCGCGGCGGCGGTTCGTGGGAGCTGCTTGACGCCTGCGTCGACGCACACCTCGGCGCGCTGACGGTCGACACGGCGACGCAAGCACTGTAGTGGAACTCGTTTTCGTGCGTCACGGCGAAACCGCGTGGAATGCCGCGCGCCGTTTTCAAGGCCAGAGCAACGTGCCGCTCTCGCCGCGCGGAGTTGCGCAAGCGCAGGCACTGGAAAGCGCGCTGGGCGATCTGCCGTTCACCCACGCGTATTCGAGCGATCTGATCCGGGCATTAGAAACGGCGCGTACGATCCTGCGCGGGCGTGATGTTCCCCTCGCGGCCGATCCGCGGCTGCGTGAATTCAATTTTGGCGAGTGGGAAGGGTTGACGTGGAGCGAGATCGTCGCGCGCTGGCCGCAGCTTGGGCGACGTCTGCCGACCCAAGCGCGGCTGTACGAACCGATCGGCGGCGAACGCTTCGAGCACGTTCAGGCGCGGGTGCGCGCGTTTCTCCACGATCTGCGCGAAAACGCGGCCGCGAAATGCGCGCTCGTTGTGACCCATGCCGGTGCCCTGCACGCCGCGATGGAAGTCCTGCGCCCCGAGGGGTTCGACCCGCTCGGCATGGTGTTTTCGACCGCGGGCATCACCCGCGTCGCCATGGATGGCAGCCGCGCGCGGATAATCTCCCTCAACGATGTCGATCATCTCGATTCCACCGCTTGATGCCGCCGCCGCGCGGGCCGCGCGCGAACGCATCGACCAACTGACCAAGCCCGTCGGGAGCCTCGGCCGCATCGAGGAACTCGCCGAGCGGCTTGCTGCGATTCATGGCGACCTGCCGCCGCTCTACGAGCGCCGCGCCATTCTGGTGGGTGCGGGCGATCACGGCGTCGTGGCCGAGGGCGTGAGCGCGTACCCCAGCGAGGTGACGCCGCAGATGATCGGCGCGTTTCTGGGCGGCTTCGCCGCGATCAATGCCTTCGCTCGCGTCGCGCGGGCCGAGGTCTTCGTCGCAAACTTCGGCGTCGTCGCCGACCTGCCCGAGCACGAGCGGCTGCTCGGAGCCGCCGTCGGACGCGGCACGCGCAACTTTGCGCGCGAAGCCGCGATGGAAGCCGGCGACGTCGATCGTGCGCTGTACGCCGGGATGCGCGCGTTCGACGCGGTGGTCGATCGCGTCGATCCGCAGCTGATCGCACTTGGCGAGATGGGCATCGGGAATACCACGAGTGCTGCGGCGGTGATCTGTGCGATTACCGGCGCGGCGCCGGAAGACGTCGTGGGACGCGGCACCGGCCTCGACGATGAGGGCATGCGGCGCAAGCTCGGTGTGGTAGCGGCGGCGCTTTCGCGCCTGCGTTCGAACGATTGGCGCACGGTGGCGAGCGAGGTCGGCGGCTACGAAATCGTCGGTCTCGCCGGTGCCTTACTCGCCGCTGCTTCGCGACGCATTCCGATTTTGCTCGACGGCTTCATCGTCGCGTCGGCGGCGCTGCTGGCGCAAGCGATTGCGCCGGCGTCGCTCGGCTATTGCATCGCGGCGCACCGTTCACGCGAACATGGGCACGTGGTCGCACTGCGCCATCTCGGTCTCGTGCCGCTGCTCGATCTCGATTTGCGCCTGGGCGAGGGCAGTGGCGCAGCGCTCGCGATGCCGCTCTGCGACGCAGCCTCGCGGATGGTGCGCGAGATGAAGACCTTTGCGCAAGCCGGCGTCTCGACCGCGAGCGAACCAATTCAAGCTTGAAATTCCTGCGCGATCTCGCCGATGCGTTTGCGTACTTTTCGATTCTGCCGGTGCGTCACGCCGACGAGCCGCCCGGAGGCGGCGCCATAACCTTTCTGCCGCTCGTCGGCGTTGTCATCGGCGCCCTTTCCGGTTTCGGTGCCTACGGCGTGTGGCTAGTCACACACAGCGGACTCGCGGCGGCGATCGTGGCCTGGGTGCTGTCGATTGCGCTCAGCGGGGCGATTCACGTCGATGGATTTCTCGACTGCTGCGATGGGCTGTTCGCGATGGCGTCGCCGCAGCGCAGACTGGAAATCATGCGCGATCCGCACCATGGCACGTATGCTATCGCCGGCATGGCAGTCATCACGGTGCTCTGGCTTTACGCGCTTCTGCAGATTCCGGCCGATCTGTTGCCGCCGACGCTGGCGCTTGCGGGATGTCTTTCACGCTTAGGCGCGACGTCGTTGCGCAACATTCGAAATCGCTGGCTGGGCGTGACGGTATCGGTCCTGTTATCGGGTCCGGTTAGCCTTATCGTCGTACTCTTCGCCCGTCGACGCTTAGACGGCATGCTCAATGGGGATTGCTATGGCGCGGCGATCGTCGTTACCGAGATTGCGTTCCTTTTGCTGTTCCCATACGTGGTGTTTCCGCACGCAGTTGTGTGGCAATAATTTCGGCGGTGTCGACCAGGCGCGGCCCCGGGCGATTGAGATAGGCGCTGCCGTCGATCGGATGCACGCGGCCCTCGCGCACCGCGCGTAGATTGCGCCACGCGGCGTTCGCTTCCAGTTCGCTGATCGCCGCATACGTTCGGTCTAAGTCAAAGCCGCACGGTCCGACGACGATCGCATCTGGATCTTCGCGCGCGATTTCGTCCCATGCGAGCACGCGCGAATTCGCGCCGGGATTGCCGAGCACCGGCGCTGCCCCCGCGAGTTCCACCAGGCCCGGGGTCCAATGGCCGCCGCTCATCGGCGGATCGGTCCACTCGAGCACAAGGAGGCGCGGACGTTGCGCGTAATCGTCGGCGCGCGCGCGCAGTACGTCGACGCGCGACTGTAGCTCGGCGAGCAATGCTGCAGCGCCGCTAGCGTGTCCGGTGAGTTCGCCAAGAAACGATATCGTTGCGAAGACGTCGTCAAGAGAAGAAGGCTCGAGCGAGATCAGCCGCGGATCGCCGCGCAGGCGGCGTACCGCGCGCTGCACGATATCGTAGGACACGGCGCACACGACGCACAGTTCTTGCGTCACGATCAGATCGGGCGCTAACTGTTCCAGCAGCTCCGCGTCGAGATGGTAGAGGCTCGAGCCTTCGTGCAGGCTGCGCCGTACGTGGCGATCGATTTCGGCCGACGACCCGGCCGCCGGTAACGCCGATGACGTCAGATGCGGACGCGCGATCGCTTCGGGCGGATAGTCGCACTCGTGCGTAACGCCGACAACCTCGTCACCCGCACCGATGCCGAACAGTATCTCGGTCGCACTTGGCAGCAGACTGACGATGCGCATCGCCGGCTAGCGCGCGCCGAGGAAGGCCAGCTCGTCGTCCTTCGCAAGGAAGTCGATCAGCGGCGTCTCCGGCGCCATCGCCACCCCATGCGGATATTTCTTGCGCCACACCTCGTCGCTCAGTCGATGCTCGATCCGGCGCTGGGTGATAGCGGCGTTGAATGCATCGATCTTTTCGACGTTCACGCGGTCGCGCAGCCACGCGGCAATCTCGGCGTCGCTGGACGCGCGTGCGACTTCGGTGCGGAAGTCATCTTCGGAGACGCCGATCGCTTCGAGCATTTGGGTGCTAAAGCCCGGCATATTGTACGCGCCCAGATTGCCACCGGGCAGTGTCGCGCGCAGCTTGTCGACGGTGCGGGCGGCCATGATCAAGTCGAAGTCGGCGAGGGGCGTGCGGGGCGCGCGTGGCGGCGCCTTGGTAAGATCGAGCGGTTCCATGGCGCGACTAGTTCGGCTTAGCGGCCAACCGACCTCGCGATGCCGTAGGCGCGGGCGCAGCGGCGGTCGCGGCTATCGTGAGCGCGCGCGTAGACCCGGATCAGGCGGTTGGCAAACCCCGGTAACCACGGATCGCGCGGATATTTGCGATACCAGTCCTCGATCGCGAGTTCGAGATTATTGATCCCGCGGACCTCACGGCGCAAATGCCAATCGGCGTCGCGTTCAAACGCGACGAGCCGATTCCGAATCTCGAGCACGCTCTCTTTGAACGGCCCGAAGTACTCGTCGGCAGGGGCCGGCCCGCTCGCCCGGCACGCGATCGGGGCGATCGAGCATGCGAACGCTAGCATGGAAAATGCAAAGACGCGAAGCGGCTGCATCGCGTCTAGCATAACCGAGCAGGGCGCTGCTGTCGACGAACCGACTAGTGCCTGCTTGCTGCTTCCTTACGGCGTTGCAGCAAACGCTGTTGTACCTTGGCCATACGACGATGACGTTGAAGGAGACCGTGCTGTTCGCGGCCGTCGTTGGCTGGCTGGTCGGCGTCGGACCGGGTACCGGCGTCGTGTAGATCGTGGTCGTGCCGCTGCACGCGGCAAGCACCGCCGCCGTCAGAGCAAGTAAGCAAAAGCCAGCGAGCGCACGTAAGGTCCTCCCGCGAATCTATTGTCCTTGCGCTAAAGAATATCCCCGCTCTCCGTTGAAGGTGAAGAGCCCCTCCGTCTTGATCACGTCGAAGCCGGCACGGTCGGCGGCATCGAGCAATCTAATGACGTGCTCAGCCGTAAAAAGCGCGTCGCTGTCGCCTTCAAAGCGGCACTGCCAGTGATCGCTCCAATAGGTGTCGGGATTGCCGTTGGGCCACACCTTCGTACCGCGGTTGCTGATAATGGTGAGTTTGGTACCGTCGACGTCGAACTTTTGCATGAGCGCGGCGATCTGATCGGGATTGCCGTCGCGGCGGTCGATGAAGAGATCGACACCGACGCGGACCTTCATTGGGGGCTTGCCGGCGGGGCGGATCGCGAGATTCATGTGCACGCCTTTGGCGTATTCCGCGGGCTTGAGTTGCTGCGGCTTTTGCCCGAGGCGCGCGATCACGGCGTCGGCGAATTCCTTGGTACCGACCTTTTGCTTCGAGATGCCTTCCTTATAGATGTCGTAGGTGTGCACGCCATCTTCGATCGTACGCAACCACGCATTGTGTGCGCGCTCTGCAGGGTCGGGCTGGCCGATGTGCACCAGCATGAGCAATCCACCATGCAGAAGTCCCGACGGATTGGCGAGGTTTTGCCCGGCGCGCCGCGGTGCGGAGCCGTGGATCGCTTCGAACATCGAGCAGTGGTCGCCGATGTTCGCCGATCCGGCGAGACCCACCGAGCCGGTGATCTGGGCAGCCACGTCGGAGAGCACGTCGCCGTAGAGATTCGGCATCACGATCACGTCGAATGCTTCGGGCGTATCGGCCATCTTGGCCGCACCGATGTCGACGATCCAGTGCTCGTGTTCGAGATCCGGGTACTCCTTGGCGATCTCCTCGAACGTGCGGTGGAAAAGCCCATCCGTGATCTTCATGATGTTGTCTTTGGTGAAGCAGGTGACTTTCTTGCGCTTGTTCGCGCGCGCGTACTCGAACGCATAGCGGATGATGCGCTTGCTGCCCGGACGTGAGATCAGCTTGAGGCACTGCGCGACTTGATTCGTTTGGCGATGCTCGATGCCGCCGTAGACGTCTTCCTCGTTCTCGCGCACGATCACGATGTCCATGTTCGGATGCTTCGTCGCGACGAACGGATAGAGCGAAGAGCAGGGACGCACGTTGGCATACATGCCGAGCGTCTTGCGGACGGTGACGTTGAGACTCTTGAAGCCGCCGCCCTGCGGTGTGGTGATCGGGGCCTTCAAGAAGACCTTGGTGCGGCGCAGCGATTCCCAGGATTGCGGCTCGATGCCGCTATCCAAACCCTTTTCGTAAATGGATTCGCCGATTTCGATGCGCTCCATGGTGATCTGAGCGCCCGCCGCTTCGATGATGCGCAGCGTGGCGTCCATGATCTCGGGCCCAATGCCGTCGCCGTAGGCGACCGTAATCGGGACCTTGTGTGTACTGGTGGTCAACGAAGGCTCCTTGTGAGGTTACGGTGATGTAAATGTCCAGTCAGCGGCGTTCCACGCCTCGCCGATCCCGTTCGGCTGATAGTTTCGCAACTCCGGCACGAACGCGTAGTGCTGCGGGGGATAGAAGAGAAAAATTGCCGGCACGTCGTCGACGAGCAAGCGTTGAATCTGCGCGTACGCACGTTTACGCACCGCTACGTTGAAGGTTGAGAGCGCAAGGTGCTGTGCGGCATCCATTCGCGGCGAAACGTAGTGGTCGATATTGTTGCCGTTAGGTGGAACCGCCGTGGTCAGCCACTGGGAGGAATCGTCGGGATCGCCGCCCGAGACCCAGGCGTAAAATCCAACATCGAACTTCCCGCCGAGGAAAATGCCGCCGTCCTGCGCAACGGCATAGAGCTGCGCGTACGAAAAGGTTTTGGGTTGAACGTCGACGCCGACGGCGTGCCACATCTGCTGCACCTCGACGACGATATTGCGCGCGATGTCGCTGCCCTGCGCGTAGACCAGCAAGAGCGAAAGGCGCTGCCCATTTTTCACGCGCACGCCGCCGGGCCCAAGCTTCCAGCCATCGGCATCGAGCAGCGAACGCGCTTTGGCCGGATCGTACGGCTGGGCTTTGATCGCCGGATCGTACGCCCAATAAAACGGCGAGAGATCGCCGGTCCCTACCGTTGCCGTACCGTACTCGTTGTCGCGGTTGAGCGCTTGGCGATCGGTCGCGTAGGCAAGCGCGACGCGCACGGACTTATCGTCGAGGGGGGCGTGCGTGAGATTGAACATAAGGGCATCGTAGAACGGTGCCACCACCGCCAAGCGCGTGACCCTCGGATCGTTGGCAAGCTCGTGATATGCCGGCCCAGTGAGATTGTTCGCTACCTGCGACTCGCCGGTACGCAACTGCGCGACCGTTGTATTCGTGTCGGTAATGATCTTGAGCTGGAGTTGCTTGATCTTGGGCGCGCCACCGAAGTAGTCCTCATTCGCCGTGAGTATGATGCGGTCGCCGCGGATCCAGCGCGCGAAGCGAAAGGGTCCATCGGTCACGGTCGGCTCCGCGTTGAACGGCATCGTGTTGAAGTTTGCGACGTGAGCCAGCGCGTGCGCCGGCAGGATATCGTATGGTTCGTCGCTTTCGCCGAAGAAGAAGTCGATGATCGGCGGAAAGATTTGCTTCATGTGCAATACGACGGTATTCGCGTCCGGCGTGTCGATCGTGCGAACCATGTCGAAGCCGTGGCGCGAGACGACGTTGTTCGACGGGTTCATGATCTGCTGCCAGGTGTATTTGACGTCGGCGCTCGTGACCGGTTGGCCGTCGGACCACTTCGCTGCTTTGCGCAAATGGTAGGTAATCGTTAGGCCATCGGGACTGATGCCGCCGTTAGCCAAGCTCGGGACCTCGGAAGCGAGATCGGGAACGTGATGGTGATGGGCGTCGAGCGTGACGAGTTTGTCAAAGAGTAGATCGGCGATGAAGCTTTCGGCGTTATCCGTCGAGAGAATCGGATTGAGCGTGTTCGGCGTAATCGGGATCGCAATCGTCAGAGAGTCATTCGAGTAGTTCGCGACACCGGGGCGCGTGCACGCCGCGAGCAGCACGCATGCGAGCGCTAAACGACGCAGCGGAACTTTGCGTACATGTATGGATAATCGCTGTAAAACCAGTTGCGAAAGGAGGGGCGAACCAGTTCGCGCGCGGTCACCGGCGAGGCGCCTTTCATGACGTAATGGCGGCCGTCGAAAAAGTCGGCCGAATACTGAGGGTACGACGCCATCGGTTCGAAGCCGGGAAACGGCCCGAATACGGTCGAGGTCCATTCCCACCCATTTCCGATCAAATCTTCGATTTCCCACGCGCTCGCGCCGGCAGGATGTGCGTCGACCGGCTCGGGATCGAAGCGCTCGAAATCGAAATTCCCGTGCAGCGCATTGGGCACCGTATCACCCCAAGGATAGATGCGGTCCTGCCCGTCGGGCGTGCCGTAGGCGGCGCGGTGGAATTCTGCTTCGCTCGGGAGTCGCACGCCGGACCACGCGGCGTATGCCGCGGCCTGATCGTGCGAGACGTAGACCGGCCACGAACGCGGCAACGGCAGTTCTTCGAACACGCCGCGCAAGAAAAACTCGTCCGTCGCGTTCGACCCAGAATGCCGGAACGGGTCCACCGGCATTGACGAATCGCAGCCAGTCGTCGTTGGTGACGGGGAAGCGCGACATCGAAAACGTTGGGACGTCCACGGCAAGCGCGTCGAATTCGTTGTCCCATCCGAATGCGATTGCATCCGGCTCGGCGCCGAGGTGCGCGGTTCCCGCGGCGACGTGCAGCAATGGGTTCGCCGGTGGAGTGTGATCGTAATGTTCCTGCGAGATGCGGCCCTTGTGCGCGTAGTCGAGCTGATGGATTATGTAGGTCAGCGTTTCGTGATGCATCTGCTCGTGTTCGAGAATGTTGTACGCCGATTGCCCACGGACCAGACGTGGAACCGAGGGATCGACCAATCGTGCGCGTTCGAGGGCGGCAATCACGCGCTCGTCGCAGGCACGCCCAAAGCGCTCGATCTCCGGCCGGGACGGCCAATCGGACCGCTCGTGTGCGCGGGCAACGTCGACGGAACCGGGGTCGATGCCGCGTTCGAACAAACGCTCGAGCACCGGGTCCAGCGGCGCTTCGCCGAGCGCGCGCTCGTTGAGCGTTAGAAAGCTAAATGCCGGCAAATGCCCTTCGTAAAAGACGAACGGATGGCGCAACGGAATCGGCCGCTGCCAAAATGCATCCTCGTCGATCAACGCAAAGAGATTCGCCGAGCGCTCGCGATTACGGCGATACCATTCGACGAGCGCCCCGCGGTCAAGGCCTGGCGTGGTGGAGATCATGGTCAAGCTTTACCCATGAACCGGGCACTATGTCAACCGGATGCGGCCGACGCTTCGCGACGCCGCGCAAAGAAATCTTCGAACTCGGCGGCCGGAAGAGGTGGGGCGATCGCATATCCCTGCACCATGTCGCAGCCGTGTTCGCTAAGGAACGCAAGCTGCGAGACGGATTCGACGCCCTCAGCGACCACCTCGAGTCCCAGGCTGTGCGCCATGCCGATCACGGTCTTGACGATGGTCTCATCGAAAACTTCGTGACCGACGCCGATGACGAAGGAACCGTCGATCTTGAGTACGTCGAGCGCGAAACGGCGCAGGTAAGCAAGCGACGAGTACCCCGTCCCAAAGTCATCGACGGCGGTGCGGATCCCAAGTGCCTTGAGATCGCGTACGATGCCGACGGTTTGCGCGGCGTCGGACATCGCGACACTTTCGGTGATCTCGACTTCGAGGTTCGACGGGTCGAGCTGCGCGCTCTCGAGCGCTTGTAGCACGCGACGGCGCAGGTCACGTTGGTGAAACTGCCGGCCCGAGAGATTGACGGCAAGGCGGATCGGCGCGAGCGTCGTTTGCCAACGCTGCACTTGCTTCGCCGCCGTTTCGAGCACCCAATCGCCAAGCGGCACGATCAACCCCGAGATTTCAGCGCTGGGAATGAAGTGCGACGGTTCGATCAACCCGCTCTTGGGGTGATTCCAGCGCACGAGCGCTTCGACGCTCACCACCTCACCGGTGCGCAGATCGAGGAGCGGTTGATAGTAGACGAGGAACTGATTGTACTCGAGCGCACGCCGTAACAACTTCTCTTGCGACAGGCGCATGTGAATCGGCGCTTCGAGCGTGGGATTGTAGAAGTAGTAGCCGTTGCGGCCGCGGTCCTTGGCGCGGTACATCGCGATGTCGGCATTCTTGATCAGGGTCTGATCGTCGCGACCATCCTCGGGATAGACGGCGATCCCGATGCTAGCCGAAATATACTGCTCGTATTCATCGAGCAAAAACGGCTCGCTCACCAGCCCTAAAATACGTTCCCCCACGTCGCGCACGTGCTCGGCATCCTGGCAGTCGGTGAGCAAGACGACGAACTCATCGCCGCCCATCCGCGCGATCGTCGCGCGTTCGCCAAGCTCCTTGACCAACCGCTGCGCGACCATCTGCAATAAGCGGTCGCCACGCGCGTGCCCAAGCGTGTCGTTGACGTCCTTGAACCGATCGAGATCGAGGAAGAGCACGGCAACGCGCCCCAGGCGCGACTGCGCGACTTCGATCGCGTCGCGCAGCTTCTCAGCCAGAAAGACGCGATTGGGCAGTCCGGTGAGCGCATCGAAATAGGCCATGGCGCGCAGGCGTGCGCGCTGACGGCTGCGATCGATGGTGCCCGCGATCAGCGTCGCGATCAGCCCTAAAAGATCGGCGTCGGTCGACGAGAACTCCCGCGCGGCGCCGTGCGCATCGGCGAAGACGAGCGCACCGTACGGATCGCCGGCGACGTCGAGGCGCATCGCGATCCCATTACGGAACGGCACCGGAATTGCTGCGCCCGGAAGGCTCGCGACGCTCTGGGCCATGGCGATAATCTCGTCGTCGTCGACCGTCTCGGCACTCGGCTCGCGATAGATCGCCTCGATGCGCGGCGTACCGGCGTCGATCTCGACCACGGCACCGAGGGTGAGGTCGCAGGCGTGGCAGCCCATCTCGAGCGAGGCACGCATGCGCACGTCGGGATAGTCTCCGCTCGCAGCAATGAAGTATAGATTTCGGATGCGCAAGCTCTGCATCTCGGCCCGGCGTTCGGCGGCCCGGCGTTCGGTGATATCTTGCAAGACTCCATAGACGCCGACACGCTCGCCGCCTTTATATTGCGGGATCAACGTGCACTCGAGTTCGATCGTCTCGCCGTCGACGTCGATCGATTCGAGGTTGAGCGAGACCGGGTGACCGCTGAGCGCTCGCCCAAAGGCTGCGCCCGCGCGCGCGCGCTCGTGCTCGGGGACGAACTTCTCGAAGTGCGCTCCGACGACGTCTTCGCGGCGGTGGCCGCCCATGCGAATGGCTGCGTCGTTGGCATCGAGCACCTCGCCTTTACGGTTCAGCGAGACGACTCCGTCGGGGTTGTGCTCGAAGAGCGAGCGTAGCGCTCCCTCAGCGGCGCGTATCTCGGTTTCGTCGCGGATGATCGAATAGGCGCCCACGATCTGCCCGTCGCGCTGGAGCGGGACCGTCGTGATCATCACCTCGAGCGGTTGCCCGGACAGCGATCGAACGCGCGCGTGATGGAAGAGCGTCTCGCCGGCAAGGGCGAGACGCAGGTATTCTTCGTGCTTGGCTACGTCTTCCGCGTCGACGAAACTACTGAAGTGCAGACCGATGTACTGCTCGCGTGCCATCGGATCGATCCGTGACGCCGCCTCGTTGACGTCAATGATACAGCCTTCGCGATCGAATATCATGACGATATCCGGGTTGTACTCGAAAAGCGAACGGAATCGTTCTTCGCTTTCGGCGAGCGCGTTCTGGGCCGCCAGTGACTCCGTGATATCTTCGGCGTAGGAGAGCGCGTGATATGTCGTCGAGTCCTGCAGTGCGAACGTCGTCCAGCGGCAGGTTCGCACTTCGCCGTTAGCGCGATGGTTGCGATTGACGTTGACCAGCGTGCGCACGTTGTCGACGCCGTCGAGTCGCTGCTGCACCTCGCGCACGATCGGCTTGTCTTCGGGGGCGACGAGTTCGAAATCGTCGATGGTCTTGCCCATCACCTCGGCCGAAGCGTAACCGAACATGTCGCTCGCGCGAGACGACCAATAGGTCACGCGATAGTCGGAGTCCCAGGCGATGATCGCCAGTGGAGAGCGCGACAGCAGTTCGTCAAGCAGACGGAGATCGCGTTCGCCCAGCATCAGCGCTTAGTGTACAAGGTACTCGAAGAGCCCATGCACGCCGCCTTCGCGGCCGAAACCGGACTCGCGGTAACCGCCGAAGGGCGAGCTGGGATCGAATTGGTTAAACGTGTTGCACCAAATCACGCCCGCGCGTAAGCGCTGCGCTACCCACATATTCTTGCTGCCCTTCTCGGTCCAGACGCCGGCTGAAAGCCCGTAGGGCGTATTATTGGCCTTCTCAACAGCTTCGTCGGGCGTGCGGAAGGTGAGTATGGAGAGCACCGGCCCAAAGATCTCTTCGCGCGCAATACGGTGTGAAGGGTGCACGTTGGAGAAGAACGACGCGGGAAAGAAGAAGCCGCGCGAGGGAAGATCGCATTGTTGTTGCACGAGCGTCGCGCCTTGCTCGACACCGCTGCGCACCAGCTCCTCGATTTTATCGAGTTGTGCGCGCGAGTTGATCGCGCCGATGTCGGTGTTCTTATCCAGCGGGTCGCCCAGGCGCAGCGTCTGTAGCCGCTCGGTGAGACGCACGACGATCTCATCGTGCACGCGTTCTTCTACGAGCAATCGGGAACCGGCGCAACACACGTGCCCTTGGTTGAAATAGATCCCGTTCACGACGCCTTCGATGGCTTGATCCATCGGTGCATCGGCGAACACGATGTGAGCGGCTTTGCCGCCGAGTTCGAGCGTCAAGCGCTTGTCACTGCCCGCGAGCCGTCGCGCAATGATCTTGCCCACTTCGGTCGAGCCGGTAAAGGCGATCTTGTCGACGTCGGGGTGCTCCACCAGCGCTGCGCCGGTGGTGCCGTCGCCGGTGACGACGTTGACGACGCCGGGCGGAAGATCGGCCTCTTCGATGATCTGCGCGAGCGCAAGTGCGGTCAGTGGGGTGGTTTCCGCCGGCTTGAGGACCACCGTGTTCCCGCACGCGAGTGCCGGCGCGAGCTTCCACGCCGCCATGAGCAGCGGAAAGTTCCACGGCACGATCTGGCCGCAGACCCCGAGTGATTGCGGCTCGCGCCCGGCACGCATCACCCATTCGAGCTTGTCGGCCCAACCCGCATAATAGAAGAAGTGCGCCGCCGACATCGGGATGTCGAAGTCGCGCGATTCCTTGATCGGCTTGCCGCCGTCCATGGTCTCGAGCACGGCAAGTTCCCGCGATCGTTCGGTGATCGCGCGCGCGATGCGATAGATGTACTTCGCCCGGTCGGCGCTCTTGAGCTTGCGCCAATATTTATCGTAGGCCTTGCGCGCGGCGCGCACCGCGCGGTCGACGTCGGCAGCACCCGCTTGTGCCACTCGCGCAAGAACGGTTTCGGTCGCGGGGTTGACGGTCTCGAACGTCAGGCCGCTCTCGGGCGGCGTCCACCGTCCGTCGATAAACAGCCCATAGTCGTCGCGAATCTGCGGCCGGACGCTCTCCGGCGCAGGCGCGTAGTCAAAGATCGCCATCTTTTAATCCTTCGGTATGTAATCGGTTCCCGCGTAGTGGCCGGTCTCTTCTTTTTCGAGCTGCATGAGGAGGTCGTCGAGGAGCGAGCTCGCGCCGATGCGGAAGCGGTCGGGCGTGAGCCACGCATCGCCCAGCGTTTCCTTCACGATGACGAGGTAGGTCAAGGCCGCTTTGGTGTTGCGGACGCCGCCGGCGACTTTGAGACCGCGTCGCTCGCCGGTCCGGCGAGCGAAGTCGCGAATCGCTTCGCACATTACGAGCGCCGTCGGAAAGGTCGCATTGGTGCCCACTTTGCCCGTCGACGTTTTGATCATGTCGGCGCCCGCTTCTAGTGCGAGGTCGCTGGCATGGCGGATGTTGTCGTACGTTCCGAGCTCGCCGGTTTCGAGGATCACTTTGAGATGCGCGCTGTGGCCGCACAATTGTTTGACCGCGACGATCTCGCTATACACCGAGCCTTCGTCACCGGAAAGAAAGGCGCCGCGGTCGATCACCATGTCGATCTCATCGGCACCTGATTCGAGCGCCGCTGCCGCATCGGCGAGCTTGACCTCGAGGCTCGAGAGTCCGCTCGGAAACGCGGTCGCAACCGACGCGACCTTTACGCTCGTACCCTGCAGCGACTCTTTGGCGACCGGAACGAGATTCGGATAAACGCAGACCGCAGCGACGCTCGGCACGTTTGGCCAACCCGGACGCGGATTGATTGCCTTCGCGCAGAGCGAGCGAACCCGGCCGTGTGAATCCTTGCCTTCGAGCGTCGTGAGATCGATGCAGCGAATTGCGAGCGTGATGCCCTCGAGTTTCGCCGAGGTTTTGATCGATCGCTTCGCGAGCGAGTTCGCCCGCGACTCCAGCATGACCGCATCGACATTGACTACCGGGCTCGCGAGCGATGGCACTAAAGGGTTCCGCGCTTTGCTTGTTCTTGTTCGATCGAAACGAAGAGCGCTTTGAAGTTGCCCTTGCCGAATGAGAGGCTGCCCTTGCGCTGGATGATTTCAAAGAAGACGGTCGGACGATCTTGCAGCGGCTTCGTAAAGATCTGCAGCATGTAACCCAAGTCGTCGCGATCGACCAGAATGCGGCGCTCGCGCAGGACGTCGAGCGCCTCATCGATCTTCCCGACGCGCTCACCCAGCATGTCATAGTAGCTATCGGGTGTGTCGAGAAATTCGACGCCGTTGTAGCGCAGTGCGTCGATCGTCGCAACGATGTCATCGGTGCGGATCGCAATGTGCTGCACGCCGGAACCGCGGTAGAAATCGAGATACTCTTCGATCTGCGATTTCTTCTTGCCCTGGGCAGGCTCGTTGATCGGAAACTTCACCTGGTGGCGCGCATCGGTCATGACTTTGGATTTGAGCGCGGTGTATTCGGTCGAGATGTCTTTGTCGTCGAACGAAACGAGTTGCGAGAAGCCGAAGACGCGGGCATAAAAGTCGCCCCAGGCATCCATTTCGCCCCAGCCGACGTTGCCGACACAGTGGTCGATGAATTCCAGTCCCGGCTTTTTGCTGCCCGGCAGTGAGCGCTGGGCCGCGACGAACCCCGGCATGAAGGCGCCGGTATAGCCGTCGCGCTGCACGAAGGTGTGAACCGTTTCACCGTAGGTTGCAATGGTGGCGCGCACGATCCGGCCGGTCGAATCCGACGCTTCGAACGGGGCTGCCAGCGAGGTTGCGCCACCAGCGATTGCCTGTGCGTACGCGGCGCGGGCGTCCTCGACGACGATCGCGATATCTTTGACTCCGTCGCCGTGCAGTGCGACGTGTCGAGCGATCGGATCGTCGGGGACGAGGCTCGAGGTGATCACGAAGCGCAGTTTGTTTTGCTCGAGGACGTAGCTGCAGCGGTCTTTGATGCCCGTTTCGGGACCGGCGTATGCGACCTGGTCGAATCCGAAGGCCGACATGTAGAAGTGCGCGGCCTGCTTCGCGTTTCCGACGTAGAACTCGACGTAGTCCCAATCGATGCGTGCGAGCGGATTGCTGCGAGTTTCCGTGCTCGTGTTCATGCCCTGGGCTTGGCGAAGCGTCGGGAGGGGCCCTGTCGAACAACGCACACGTGACGACGATTGCCTCAACCGGCGCGATGCGCGCCGCCCTCGAACGCCTCATTGACTATGCCGGCCTCTTTCCACCGGCAAAGCTCCCCTTAGATGATGCGCTCGTCCAGTACGAGCAGGCGCGAGAAGGCGCGGCCTCTTGGATACTCTCCCGCTTCATCGTGAAGGCCGAGGACCTCAAAGCCTTGCGCATCTCCCTTGAAGGGCGCGCGCGTATCGAACTTTCGGTCATTGCGGTGCCCGCCATGTTCGAAGTTGTCGCCCGGGCTCGGCATGAAGGTTGGGTCACTATCGCCGGCATCGAGGTGCCCCTCGGCGATTATTCGATTGGCGGGTGCGTGCGACAAGCGCGGCGAGCGCGCCTCGACGATCTGCCCATCTATGTCGAGCCTTCACATGGGCGCCTCGCGATGGATGAGCTTGCCGAGGGGGGTCTCCGAGCCAAGCTCCGGTGCGGCGGTATCAAGCCATCGTCCTATCCCAGTGTCGAGGCGGTCGCGGGTTTCATCCGCGAAGCGTGTGCGGCGGGCGTGCCGTTCAAGGCGACCGCCGGACTCCATCATCCGCTACGTCATTTCAACCAGCAGGCGGGCGTCATGATGCATGGCTTCCTTAATCTGCTGTCGGCTGCAGTGCACGCGCCTCACGTCGATCGTCAGGCTACGGAAGCGTTCGTCGCGGCCGAGCGGCTCGAGGACCTCGACCTGACCGACGAAGACGAGGTGCGCCGTGCGCGCGACGAACGGTTCAACAGCTTCGGGAGCTGCAGCTTCGAGGAGCCGATCGAGGATCTGCGCGCGTTGCACGCCCTAGCGGCCGAATAGTACCGTGCCCCACATCGACTCCTGGATTCCCGTGCCGTCGGGAAGCGACTTTACGATTTACAACCTGCCCTACGGCGCGTTCACACACCAGGGCCGCACGCGACTGGGCGTGGCGATCGGCGAGCGCATTCTGAACCTTCATGCGCTCGGCGAAGCCGGGCTGACCGACGGCGTGTGCGATCGCGCGCTCATGACCGCGCCGTCGCTCAATCCGTTGCTCGCAGCAGGTCCGGCGGTGTGGAAGAAACTCCGGTTACACCTCGCGGCCCTGTTGCGCAGCGACGATCGCGGCGACGCCTCGCTGCGCGAACGCAACAGCGACGCGTTTTTCGTCGATCGGGCCGGTGCGTCGATGGTTGTCCCGATGGAGATCGGCGACTACGTCGACTTCTATTCGTCACTCGAGCATGCGACGAACCTGGGCAAGCTCTTCCGTCCCAACAGCGAGCCGCTCTTACCGAACTGGCGCCACATGCCGATCGCCTATCACGGACGCTCGAGCACGATCGTGATCGACGGCACGCCGATCGTGCGCCCCAACGGACAGCGCAAACCCGCCGGAAGCGACGTCCCGCTCTTCGGTCCGTCGCAACGCTTGGACATCGAACTCGAGGTTGGATTTGTTACCGGTCCCGGCAATCGCTTGGGCGAGCCGATACCAGCCGGAAAAGCGCGCGAACACATCTTTGGACTGATGCTGGTCAACGATTGGAGCGCGCGCGACATTCAAGCCTGGGAATATCAGCCGCTCGGCCCGTTTCTCGGGAAGTCGTTTGCAACGACGATCTCACCGTGGATCGTAACCCTCGATGCGCTCGAGCCATTTCGCACGAGCAGCCCTCCGCAAGATCCCGAACCGATGCACTATCTGCGCGGTTCGGATCGCGCAGCCTACGATATCTCGCTTGCCGTGGAGCTTACTAGCGAGAAAATGCGCGAGGCCGGGACGCAGCCGCTGACGGTTACGCGCACCAATTTTAAAGAGCTGTATTGGAACATGGCCCAGCAGCTCGCGCACGTAACCGTCAACGGCACGCAGATTCGCCCGGGCGATCTCTATGCGTCGGGAACGATCAGCGGAAGTAGACCAGAATCGCAAGGCAGTTTGATCGAGCTCACCTGGAACGCCACAAAGCCGCTTCATCTGCCCGACGGGGAAGTGCGCGGCTTTCTTGCGGACGGCGACGAGATAACGCTAAGTGGCTGGTGCCAACAAGGCGAGTTCCGCATCGGCTTCGGCGTAGCTCGCGGCCGGATTATGCCGGCGCGCTAGACGGCGCTTCGATCCACGAGCGGTAGTACTGCTCGTCTTCCACGTCGAGCGCTGATTGCGCGAGGTGCAGCGGCTTGAACGTGTCGACCATCACCGCGATCTCGTCGGTCGATTTCGCACCGAGACTCGCTTCGACCGCCCCAGGCTGAGGCCCGTGCGGCGCACCCGCAGCATGGAGCGTGATCGAACCCTCTTCCACGCCGCGGCGGCTCATGAAGTTGCCGCTGACATAGAAGATCACTTCATCGCAATCGACGCTCGAGTGGTTATAGGGCACTGGTATCGCTAGCGGGTGATAGTCGAAGAGCCGCGGCACGAAGGCGCAAAACGCCGCACCAGGTGCTTCGAACGTTGCGTGCGCGGGCGGCGGCTGGTGCAGTTTGCCGGTGATCGGTGCAAACTCCTCGAGATTGAACGCATACGGATAGCAGTAGCCATCCCAGCCGATGACGTCGCACGGGTGATTCTGCACGATGTAGACGGCATTGCGTCCCGCGTTCTGGACGCGGATCTCGTACTCGCCGCGCGCGTCGATCGGTGCCTTGAGGACCGGCGCGCGGAAGTCACGCTCGTAGTATGGCGCATGCTCTTCGAGCTGGCCAAACTCGTTGCGAAAGCGGCGCGGAATCGTCACCATGCCGCGCGACTCGTGCACGAGCATGCGCGTCGGTGACGCAGGAAGCACGCGATAGGTCGTCCCGGTGGGCATCACAACGTAATCGTGCGCGCGGTAGGCGAGTTCACCGAACGGCGTTTCGATGACGCCGGCCCCGTGATGGATGAAGAGTAGCTCGTCGCCGCCGGTGTTCCGGTACCAATACTCCATTGGGCGATCGGCTTGTGCGATCGACACGAGCATGTCGTCATTGCCCAACAGCGCGCGGCGCGACTCGATTGCGTCGCCTCCGGTTTCCACCCGCGCGGTCTTGAAGTGCCGGTTGCGTAACGGCTCATTCGGCACCAGGCGCACGGCTGGGCGATCCCACGCGCGCACCTCCAGCGTCGCGGTCGGCGGACGGTGATGATAGAGCAGCGAGTACACGCTCTCGAAGCCCTTGGTAGAGAAAAGCTCTTCGGCATAGAGGCCGCCGTCGGGACGGCGGAACTGAATGTGCCGTTTGTGCGGAAGCGATCCGGCGCGAACGTACGATGGCATGAGCTACTCCTCTGCGGTGGCGCGCTGCGTGGCGCAGAAACCGTTTTCGCGGTGGCTGCCGTCGCAAAACGGTTTGAGCACCGAGCCGCCGCAACGGCAAAGGACGAAATTCTCTTCGACCGTGTAGGGATTACCGTCGGCGTCGATCAGGCGCACGCGCCCCGTGACCAGATAGGGACCGTTCTCACGAACTTTGATGACAACGTCTTCCATGTAACGCAAGGCGTTCGCCGGGTCCCGGGCGTACTCCGTTGCATGCGTTTGGTGGCGTTCCTTTGCCTGGTTATTGCGATCGCCGCAGCCCCGACACCGCTACACGATTTACTTTACCAAGGGTTGGATTGGCACCGATTGCGTGGCTCGATCAAGCGCAGGCCGATGCGCTCTTTACCATCCCACCGGACTTCAGCGCAGCGAAGTAGCTAGCGCTGGTAGAGGCCGATCAACTCGGTTTGTGCGAGGATGTGCCCGCGCATCTGGGCCTGCAGTTGGCTCGCGTCGAGCGGCTGTGCGGAGTCGATGCGCGCGTCCAGTGCGTAGAGTGTGAAGTGATAGTGGTGCACCTTACCAGGCGGCGGGCACGGTCCGAAGTAGCCGGCGGATCCAGTGCCGTTGAGTCCGCTTTGCGGCGCCGGTATCGCGGCGCCCGCGGCGATCCCGCGATCGTCGGGCGCGAGATTGTAGACGACCCAATGATAGAAACCGCCTGCATGTGGCGCGTCGGGGTCGTGCACTATGATCGCAAAGCTGCGCGTTGCCGGCGGGACGTCGTGCCACGCGAGCTGTGGTGAGACGTTCGATCCTCCGCACGGTGTCGCGACCATCGTGAGCGGGACCGATTGGCCGGGCTGGAACGTTGTGCTCAGAAGAACCATGTTAAGTAGCAAGTGCACCGGTGAGACCTCCTCGGCAATCCGGGTCGGGCGCCTGTGGTATCATGGCGTGGCCATGATGGGGGTTGGGCTTCACGCGGCGTAACCTTGTGAACCCCGCCAGGACCGGAAGGTAGCAACGGTAAGCGAGTTTTTACGGGTGCCGTGAATTACCTCAGCCCTCATCCTGGTTCCTTATTGTTATGCCTTCAATGATGATTTACGCTGCGCTCGCAGCCTTTGTCGCGGCCCTTGCCGCGCTCCTCATATATCACCTTACGGTGGTAAAGCCGGCATTGCGCCGAGTGCGCGAATTGCTGGCGGTCCACGACGGCCTGATCGGCGGCGGCGCCGGCGCGTCTGGCCGCCTTGCCGCCATCGAGGCTGCTTTGTCCACCGAGCAATCCAGCCTCAAGAGGGTCGCTCAGCAGGTAAGCGAACTCGAATCGCTGGCTCGCACGGACGTCTCCCGGGTGGGATTTGTCCGCTACGACGCCTTTGAGGATACCGGTTCGGAACTGTCCTATGCGCTGGCTCTGCTCAACCGTGAGGGAGACGGCGTCGTGATCTCGAGCATCTATTCACGCACCGACACGCGGACCTACGGCAAAGCCGTCAACCGATACAAACCGGCAGTCAACGCTTCAGGTGAAGAACTCCGCGCTATCGAGCTAGCGCGATCGTCGAAGGCATGATAACCGACAGATATTACGTGAAGATCGTTCCCGAAAGGGGCGAGACCGTCCATCGTTTCCAGGTTCGGCGCCGGCACATGGCCGCCGTGCTTGGCGCGCTCGCGCTCGTGATTTTGGGCTCGATCGGTTTTGCTTTCGCCGAGGTGATCCGCGCGCGCATGGAGGTCGCTCACCTTGACGCGCAGGCTGCAGCGCAGCAGGCGTCGTTGCGTCAAATCGATCGCCAGACAGAAACGCTGCGCAAGCAATTGCAACACGTGCAGAAACAGAACACCGAGATCCGTCAGCTCATCGGCGCCCCGCCTGCAAATCCGCCCGTCCGGCAGAAGACCTCGTGGGTACGCGATGCATCGCTTCCAGCCGTCGCCGCGCGCGTAAACGCGCTTAGCGCCGAGAGCTTAGTGGTTGCGCACGAATCGGATACGATGCGCGACCTGGCGATGCACCTGCTCAACATCCGGCACTTGCGCGACCTCGCGCGTGCGCAGATGATCGCAGCGATTCCCTCGATCGACCCGGTTGAAGGCGCGCCGATCATTGGCTGTTATTGCTATCGCACCTATCCCGACGTCGAGTTCCACCCCGGTGTCGACCTGGGCGCCGACTACGGCGAGACGGTTCGCGCGGCTGCGGCCGGGACGGTCGTAGCAAATTGGTATGACGGCGGCTACGGCATCAAGATCGATATCGATCACGGAAACGGCTACCACACCTGGTACGCGCATCTTTCGCGCGCGCTCGTTTCGGTAGGTACGCACGTCTATAAAGGGCAAAACATCGGCCTGGTGGGCGCGACCGGCTTTGCGACCGGTCCACACCTGCACTATCAGATCATGTACGAGGGATCGCCGGTCGATCCCACGCCGTTCTTGCACGGCGTGCCGGCAAATGTCTTAGCCGCGCTTCCGTAGAACGTACCTCGCCGTGAATTTCCTCTGCGCGCTCTACGGGCCAATCCTTTTAATCTTCAAGATCTATACGGTTGTATTGATCGTTTACGCGTTGTTGTCGTGGCTGCCGGACCTGCGCGGGCCCTGGACGCGCTATCTCGGGATGTTGGTCGAGCCGCTGCTCAATCCGATCCGGCGCATCATCCCACCGGTCGGCGGCTTGGATATCGCCTTTCTCGTGCTCTTCATTCTCGTGATCTACGTTGTGCCGTGGATTATCGGCATGGCCATCACCAACGTTTGCGCCGCCGCGTTTTAACGTGAGGATCAAGACCGAGAATCCGCATCGTACCGAAACTGCGGCGAACGTCCGCAATTTTTGTATTATCGCGCATATCGATCACGGCAAGACGACGCTTTCGGATCGCCTGCTAGAGCTGACCAAGACGGTCGCGATGCGCGATATGGAAGATCAAGCGCTCGACGCGATGGATTTGGAGCGCGAGCGCGGGATCACCATTCGCATGCACCCGGTCACGCTGAACTATAAGTCGGGGAACGGCGAGACCTACCAGCTCAATCTGATCGACACGCCCGGACACGTCGACTTCTCGTATGAAGTTTCGCGGTCGCTCGCCGCTTGCGAAGGCGCACTGCTGATCATCGACGCGGCGCAGGGCATCGAAGCGCAGACACTGGCGAACTATCATCTGGCAGTCGAGCACGATCTGACGATCATTCCCGTCATCAATAAAATCGATCTGCCGGCGGCAGATCCCGAGCGCGTGATGGGCGAGGTCGAAGAGCTGCTGATCATCGAACGCAGCGAGTGCATTCTGGCGAGTGCGAAGAACGGCGTCGGGATCGACGAGATTCTCGAAGCGATCGTCACCCGTATTCCGCCGCCCAAGGGTCACCGCGATCTTCTGCGCGGGCTCGTATTCAACGCACAGTTCGACCCTTACCGCGGTGTGGTGTCATACGTGCGGGTGGTCGACGGAGAGCTCAAAGCCGGAAGCCGATTCATGTCGATGGCGCACCAAAAAGTCTACGAGTGCACTGAAGTCGGCGTCTTTAGCCCCCAAATGCTGCCCACGAAGACACTCGGCTTGGGCAGCGTCGGTTACGTCATCGCGAATATCAAGTCACTGGGCGACATCGATGTCGGTGACACGTTAACCGAGGCGAGCAATCCCGCGCACGTGCCGCTGGCCGGCTATCGCAAAGCCGTGCCGATGGTCTACTGCGGGCTTTACCCGAACGAGGGCGCCGAGTACGGCGATCTGCGCGATGCGCTGGAGAAGATGAAGCTCAACGACGCGGCGCTTGCGTACGAACCGGAGACGTCGGTCGCTTTGGGTTTTGGCTTCCGCTGCGGCTTCTTGGGGCTGCTGCACATGGAGATCGTGCAAGAGCGGCTCGAGCGAAATTTCAACATCGACCTCATCGCGACGTCGCCATCGGTCGTCTTTCGCGTTACGCGGACCGACGGTACCGTTGAAATGATCGACAATCCTTCGAAGCTGCCGGTCAGCAACGTTATCGAGACGATCGAGGAGCCGTTTGTCAAGGCGACGATCATTACGCCGCCCGATTACGTCGGCTCGATCATGGACATCACCATCGCGCGGCGCGGATCGCTCCTCAATATGGAATACCTCCACGACGGGCGTGTCATTCTCACGTTTGAGATGCCGCTCATCGAAGTGATCGTCGACTACTTCGATCAGCTGAAGTCGCGGACCAAGGGTTACGCCTCGCTCGACTACGAGGTCATCGGCTATCGCGAGGGCGATTTGGTGAAGCTCGAGATTTTGCTCAATGCCGAACCCGTCGACGCGCTCTCGTTCATCGTCGCACGCGAGAAGGCCGCCGCTCGTGGCCGTGCGCTGGCCGAGAAGCTCAAGGAGTTGATCCCACGCCAGATGTTCGACGTGCCGATTCAAGCCGCGATCGGCGGTAAGATCGTTGCGCGCGAAACCGTGAGTGCGATCCGCAAAAACGTCTTGGCGAAATGCTACGGCGGCGACATCACGCGTAAACGCAAACTGCTGGAGAAGCAGAAGGTCGGCAAGGAGCGCATGAAGCGCGTCGGCCGCGTCGAGTTACCGCAAGAAGCCTTCATGGCTGTTCTCAAACTCGAAGACTAGGATTCAGCTTCGCTGAATCCGTTACGTTTGCCGCTTCGCGGCAATCCGTGAAACGAATGTAATGCTGACGTATCTGGCTACGAAAAACGAGGGGAAGCTGGCGGAGATCCGCACCATGCTCGGCAACTCACCGCTCGAGCTGCGAACGTACGCCGCCTATCGCGATCCCGAAGAAGGGCACGAGAGCTACGTCGACAACGCGCTGCTCAAGGCGCGTGCGCTGCGCGAGCAGCTGCGCGACGCCGGCATCACCGATGCGGCGGTGCTCGCCGACGACTCCGGTATCGAGCTCGACGCGCTCGGCGGTGCTCCCGGTGTCGATTCGGCGGTCTATGCCGGTGCGAGCACGTCGTGGCCACAGCGTTTGGCGACCATGATGCGCGAGGTGGAGGCACACGGCGCCCGCGAACGCGGCGCGCGCTTTGTCTGCGTGATGGCAGTGATCTTGCCGGACGGACGCGAGATCGTCGTGCGAGGCGATGTCCGCGGCGAGATCGCACCGGAATTGCGCGGCGAGAACGGCTTCGGTTACGATCCGCTCTTCTTTTATCCGCCGATCGGCAAGACGTTCGGGCAGATCCCTGAGCGCGAGAAAAATGCATTGAGCCATCGCGGACGGGCGGCGCGCGCACTGCTCGAAGCGTTGGACGCGTGAACGAGCCGCAAATCGCCGCGGCGAGCGAGGCCGACGTGCGTGCGATGGCGGCGCGCCGCTGGCCCGACGAGCGCGGCCGGCAACTCTATGTCAATCTTGCGGACGGCGCGCCACGCGGCGCATGGGTGGCGCGCGACGAAGGCACGCCGGTCGGTATCGGGTTTGCCCATGCGCATGAAGATGAATGGTTTCTCAGCGAGCTGTACGTCGAGCCGTCGTTTCGACGCCAAGGCATCGGTTCACGCATCCTGCGCGAGGTTGCGCGCGATGCCGGCGACGTGTCGCGCTCGGGCATGCTTGACGTGGCGAGCACCGACGGCATGGCGTTCTTTCTGAGACTTGGCGTTGGCTTACAGGTGCCGGTGCTCCACATTGCCGGCGAGATTCCAAAGGAAGACGACCTGCTGCCGATGGCGGCCGGCGACTATCGCTTCGTCACGCTGCCGATCGACGCGCAGGCACACGCGACGGTGCTTGCAGCGCTGGATCGCGAAGCCCGCGGTACTGCGCGGACAAACGATCATGCCAGTTTTGCGCAAGCGGCGGCGGGGACACTGCTCTTGTTGAATGACGAATGCGTTGGCTATGTGTACGTGTGGCCCGACGGCCGCATCGGCCCAATGGTTGCCGCGTCGGCCGCGTACCTCACGCAATTCTTCGGCTTCGCGCTCGTGGCGCTGCGGCGAACGTACGGCGCGTCGTGGTGTCAGGCGCTCGTGCCCGGTAGCAACGTGCGCGTGATGCGCGCCGCGGTGCGCGTCGGACTGCAACTCGACCATATCCGCATCTTTGCCACGGACGTTCCGCAAATCGATTTGTCGCATTACATTGGATTTCACCAACTCGCATTCTAAATTGCCATACAGGTGGAATTTACGCATGCGATTATCATCGCATGAAGCAGCGACAGAAAGACGGGGCGCCGGCACGGATATTGCTACGAGTGTCAGCGCGAATTGCGGCGAAACCGATATCTGCGTGCTTGAATTCGACCATGTTCGCGGGGAGAAAAAAGGGAACATCAGCGAAATGGCGCGGGCGAACATCGCTTGGCAGAGGATCGAGACGGAGCTTGCAAAATGTGTTGTTCGCTGTGCAAATTGTCATCGTCGAAAGACAGCACTTGACTTCGGATGGTATAAAGGCAAGGGTATCGGGGCGTAGCTCAGTTTGGTAGAGCGCTCGCTTTGGGAGCGAGAGGATCCGCAGGTTCAAATCCTGTCGCCCCGACCATATCACTTGCGCGGAAATGGTATCCTAGCCCAGGGTACCCGCCCCGCGGACTATGCGCCCGTGGTCTAACCGGATAAGGCACGAGTCTTCTAAACTCGAAGATGGGGGTTCAAGTCCCTCCGGGCGCGAAGCATCGGCCCCGGCCCGCGTGGTGATTGTAGCTCAGCTGGTTAGAGCGTCCGACTGTGACTCGGAAGGTCGCCGGTTCGAACCCGGTCAGTCACCCCAAAACTAGTTGAAGAGCCCGTCGCGCTAAGCGATCGGGCTCTTCCCTTATTCCGCCAACGGCGGGAGACGTGCGCCCCCTTGCGAGAACGTGGTTTCCAGGATGGTGCGCGAAGCCAGTCGACAACCCGGCCTCAATGACGCGCTGGGCATCGTCGTGTCGGTGCTCGCTGCAATCTTGTTGGCCTTTGTCCTGTTCCAAATCGTCCGCCTCGGCAGTGAAGCGGGTCTCAATCGCGACGCGCTCACGCGCGAACGCGTTGCCGTCATCGAAACGAACCACATTCTGGCCACCGTCGACACGCTCGACGACTACCGCTACGCGCTGCTCGTGCAATCGAGCACCGTGGCCGCAGCCCGCGAAGCCGCACAAAGCCGTATCGACGCGCTGCAACGCGATTTTACGAGCGGTGGGGCCGGCATGTTCCAGCTCTATCCGCAGTGGAAGCAAGTCCAACGGCAGTGGATCGTAGCGCGCGAGTTGACCGGCGGCCCCGATGCGCTTCCGCGCATGTCGGGCGAGATGAACGCAGTCGGCGACCTTTTCATCGCCCTTGAGGATCGCTCCGGGCTAACGTACGATCCGAGCGCGACCGCTGAGAATCTCGCCGACGTCTACATCCAGCAAACCGTCTTTGGTATCTCCGGCACGCGCCGGCTGGAGAGCATCGGCGCGATGGCGCTGCACGAGCACGGGCTCACGCTATCGCAACGCCTGGATGCCGCCGGGAACCTGATGAGTCTGCGCGGAGCGTTCGACCTCACGCGCGACCAGCTCCCCGCCGCCGTCACGAGGTTGACCGAACTCGTGCCGGAAGGGCGCACGCAATGGGCGCAGCTGCCGGGGCTCTCGCAACGCATGAACGCGGCCGGCAACGCGTTCCTCGATCTCGTCGTTCACCGCGTCATGCTGCAGCCTAATCCGACGCTCTCGCTGGCGGCACTGCACGCAAGCGCCGCAGCGACCGTCGATGCCACTATGGCCGTGTTTACCTTGAGCGGACGCGCGCTTGACGCCAGTTTGGCGGCGCGCGGGCGCATCCAGTCGGAGCGCAATCGCTACCTGTATCTCGCCTTCGTCTTGGGTGCCGTGCTTGTGGTCGGGATCATGATCTCGATCGCGCAATTCATCGCGCGCCGCGATCGCGCGCTGTTGCGCGAGGCGCTACGCGAAGCCGCACGTCTCCAAGCCGAGCTCGCGCGCCAGGAAGCTGAAGAAGCGCTGCGGCTCACCGAGGCGCAATTCCGCACGGTCTTCGACGGCGCCGCAATCGGCATCGCGGTTCTCGATCGCACCGGGACGACGCTCGATGCCAACGCCGTCTTTCGCACGATGTTTGGCGACTCGATCGCAAGCGCTATCGAGGGGCACGAAGACGAACTCGAGTCGCTCTGGAGCGGCGAACGTGAAACCTTCGAATACGAAGCCCAGGCCCGCTCGCTTTCCGGCCAGGAAGTGTGGACCGACGCAACGATCTCGATCGTGAACGACGAGACCCGTCACGCGCGCTTTGCGATTTGCATGTTCCGCGACAAAACCGAACTCAAGCACAGCGAGCGTCGGATCCAGCATAGCAAAACGCACGACGGGCTTACCGGCTTGCCCAATCGCGCGCTCTTCGAGGAGCACCTGCGCCGTCGCTTCGCCGAGTCGGGCGCGCTGCTCGACTCGTTCTTCGCGGTGCTCTTCGTCGACCTCGAGCACTTCAAGGAGATCAACGAGTCGCTCGGACACGCCGCGGGCGATCTCGTCCTCACGCAGATCGCCGGGCGCCTGCGCTCGTCGGTCGATCCGCGCGACGTCGTCGCGCGCCTTGGCGGCGACGAGTTTGCGGTTTTGCTCCAGTCGCTGGGCGACATCATCCACGTCGAAGCGCTCGCGCGGCGCATCCTCAACAACCTGTCGAAATCCATCCCGATCGGCTCGCGCTCGTTGTTCTTGAGCGCGAGCGTCGGCATTGCGATCGGCTCGTCCTCGTACGAACGCGGCGAGGACGTGATGCGCGACGCCGAGATCGCGATGCAACACGCCAAGGCCAGCGGCGGCGCCCGCTTCGCGCTCTTCGACTCGACGATGCACGAGCGCGCACAGAAGCGGCTGCAGCTCATCAGCGATCTGCGCATGGCGGTCGAGCGAAACGAATTCCGTATGCTCTATCAGCCGATCGTCTCGCTGCTCGACGGCTCGGCCATCGCCTGCGAGGCGCTAATTCGCTGGGATCACCCAACGCAGGGTGTGATCGGTCCGGCCGAGTTCATTCCGCTGGCCGAGCAGACCGGGCTGGCCCAGACAATTGGGCGCTTCGTCCTGCAAACCGCATCGGAACAGCTCGCGATCTGGAAACGCAATCGCGCGGGGACACTGAATTTCTGCATGCACGTTAACGTATCGGCAAGCGAGCTCAGCGATCCCGATTTCGAACGTACGCTCGTACAAATCGTCGAGCACCACGGGCTCCGTCCCGTCGACTTCACGCTCGAGATAACCGAAAGCGTCGTGCTCGATGCGGGGACCCGAGCAAATCAGACGATCGGCCGCGTGCGCGAGCGCGGCTTCAATATTTGTATCGATGATTTCGGCACCGGTTATTCGTCGCTGCGTTACCTGCAGCAGTTCGAAGTCGATTCGATCAAGATCGATCGCTCGTTCGTCTGTGGCACCGATGGCCTCTTGGCGAGCGAGCCCATCGTACGTACGCTGATCTCACTCGCGGAAGCGTACAACGTACGCATCGTCGCCGAAGGCGTCGAGACGGCCGAGCAATCCGAGATGCTGCGCAACGCCGGTTGTCGTCTCGGTCAAGGCTTTCTGTACGCGTATCCGCTCGCGCCGGCTGACCTCACCGAGCGCTATCCCGGCGTGCTCGGACGCGTCGCGCGCTCCGCATCGGCGTAAGGGGTTGCCAACCCACGCTGCGAACGCTACAATACGTCGGTCCGCGAAGGCAGGAGGCGGAATGAGCGCCTTTAGCTCAGTCGGTAGAGCAGCGGACTTTTAATCCGTTGGTCCCGGGTTCGAGTCCCGGAGGGCGCACGTGCACCGCTAGCTCAATGGTAGAGCAGTTGACTCTTAATCAATTGGTTCGGGGTTCGAGTCCCTGGCGGTGCACCAAATTTTATGAGCCCGGCGCTCTTCGCCTGGGCTCATCGTTTCCGAGGGCGTGATCGATGTGGATACTCAGTATTCTACTGGCAGTCGTTGTATCAACACCCGCTCGGCCGTTGTCCGTGAATCTAGCCGTCAAGGATCCTCCGTCGATCAATGGCGCTGCCTGGGTTTATGAAGGGAACTACGGAACCGCCTTTGCTCCGATTATCCAAGGTAGCGCCGAACGTATCGACGTCCTTCCGCCGAACGTCACGAACACAGAAAATGTCCTAGGGATCGAACTGTTTCGCCAGCGATTCGACTACCAAGGGTATCCAATGCGCGTCTCGCTGGTCGATAAGCTCTTCGCAGTGACGCAGAAGCTGGAATACGTCGTCGCCTCGACGGTAGACGGTGCCCGAGAATATGATACCAGGCGTCCCGCCTACGATGAGACCGTGCTCCACGGTCCAGCCGCGGGCGATTTCCGGGCGAGCGGTCCAGTGCCCGCGAACGGCGTGATCATTGCGCAATATCAGGCAGCGTTTTCGTATGCAGTGCGAATCCTTGACCAGTCAGACGTGCCGAGCGAGCAGAAAAACCTTTCGCATTACGTTGTTATGTTCATCGACACACCCAGCGTGACGTGGATGGAATTTGGACCAGCTTTTGCACCGGGCGAGACGCCCCATTTGGGATGCCAGACGCAGCTCGGTCGCGACATGGTGTTCGGTTACCAAAAGAGTGGGGCGACGGGAACGCAAGCCGCTGCCCTCATCCCGTGCTTTTAATGGTTGACGGGGTATGATCGTGGGGTGACGAGCAAGAGCTCATTAGCGCTCGGCCTGGGTCTCGCCGCGCTGGCGGCCCTGGTCGCGCCCGCGCATGCCGCCGCTCCGGATCCGTACACGATCTTCGCGAACGCGCGGGCGTATTGGCTCGAGCAGCGCTATCCGATGATGCTTGACTACCGCGTTGCCGTAGACATAACCGAGGGCGGCAACCAACGCGTCGAGCACTACCGGGCAGAGTACAACGCAGTAACCGGCGGCGTCCGGGTCGATCCGGTCAGCGACTACCAGCTTGCGCATCCCGTAGTGCCCAAGGGGATCAACGTCGGCGTGCTGGCGTTCCTTCTAAACAAGCCTCTGCCTTCGGCCGACTTCATGGGCGTGCCGCACTTAGCGCCGACGTACTCGTTCGGCATGGCGCCGTTTGTGCCGGCACCGACACCGACGCCGTTTAATTCCGCCGCGCTCGTCGCCGAGATTCGCAAGGAGTTCCACGATCCGAATCCGCGCGCGACGGCGACAGCGTCGCCCACGCCAAACAGCCTCCAAGAAATCGCGACGGTGTACGCCCACAACCGCGACTATGCAATAGCATTGCTCGGTATTGAAGTGATCGATGGACACGCGTGCTACCATCTCGGGCTCACGCCGACGCGCGATCCGGGACGCTTTCGCATACGTCAAGCATGGATCGACGAGCAAACCTTCGCGCCCTGGCAGCTCGAAGACGCGTCGAATTTTTCGAGCGGACCGGGAACGAACGTCGCGTGGATGATCCATTTCGTCGACATCGACGCGGCCCATTACGTGAGTGAAGAAGACGCGCTCGCGCCGATGTCGACCGAGGGCGAGATCTACACGAAAGCTGCGGTCCGATTCGAAAACGTCCACGCGGTCGATGCGTCGACCATGAACCCGCCGGTCGTCGACAGCGGAACGCTCCTTCAGGAGCCCCCGAGCTGAGCAGGAAATAGGTCCGGCGCGTTCTATACTATGCGGTCGCCGCATGGCGGCACGGCGCTCGGGCATGTGGCGGAACTGGCAGACGCGCTGGATTTAGGTTCCAGTGGGGCAACCCGTCAGAGTTCGACTCTCTGCTTGCCCAGAGTACACATCCAGTCGATGCCGTATATTCAAGTGAGGGGGACCTGCGGAAGTAGCTCAGTGGTAGAGCATCGCCTTGCCAAGGCGAGGGTCGCGAGTTCGAATCTCGTCTTCCGCTCCACGCGATTTACACGGGGCGCGGGCGCAGCAGCGCCGAAGCGCCCCTTCCTATTGTCCCGCGCCGCCCCATTCGATCTAGAAGGAACGTTGCAACTCGTGAGCACCTCGACGCTGACCCGCCTGGCCCCCACACAGGTGGAGTTGGAGATCCCCATCACCCCCGAAGAGCTCGAGGCGGCTCAAGAGCGCGCATTTCGCCGGCTAGCTAAAAACGTCAAGCTCCCGGGATTTCGGGCGGGAAAAGTGCCGCGCCGGGTCTTCGAGCAGACCTACGGGTCGGAGGCGATCGCCAGTGAAGCGCTCGAGGACGTCGTGCCCGAGGTTTACGCGCGCGCGGTGCGCGAGCACGAACTCTCTCCGGTCGACCGGCCGAAGATGGAGCTGCTTCCGGCCGAAGAGGGTAAGCCGTCGCGCCTCAAGGCGACGGTCGCCGTTCGCCCGGCGATCGATCTTCACGACTACAAAGGCATTGAAGTCGAGCGCGAATCGCCGACGATCGACGATGGCGACGTTGAGCGAAGCATTTCGGCGCTGGCCAAAGAGCGCGCGACGCTCGTACCGGTCGAACGGCCCGCGCAACTCGGCGACGTCGTAACCGTCGACTACGAAGGCCGGATCGATGGCGTTGTCTTCGAGGGCGGAACGGCGAAGGGCCAAATGACCGAACTAGATGAGAACCGTTTCATCCCCGGATTCGCGTCGGGAATTGCGGGCATGACTGCAGGCGAGACCAAAGAAGTCGAAGCCGTATTTCCCTCGGATTATCCCAAGGAAGAGCTGGCCGGGAAAACGGCGATTTTCACGGTCGCGGTGCACGACGTCAAGGCGCTCGAGCTGCCCGCGGTCGATGACGAGTTCGCGAAAACAATCTCTGAAAACGAAACACTCGACGCGCTGCGAGCCGACGTACGCAAGCGCCTGGAAGTGATCGCGCAATCGCGCGAGCGCCGGGCTATCGGCAACGCGCTTATGGAAAAGCTCGTCGACGCCCACGATTTCCCGCTGCCCGAGGTGCTGGTCGAGCGCGAAATCGATAACATGGTCAACGATCTCGCTGCCCAGGTCGGCCAGAGCGGCTCAACGCTCGATGACTACCTGCGAGAGCAGAATAAGACTGCGGACGAGCTGCGCGAGACGTTTCGCGCCGACGCGGAACAGCGTGTAAAGGGCACCCTCGTAATTGAGGAAGTTGCGCGTGCCGAGGGCATCAACGCGACGCCGGCCGACATAGCAGAAGAGCTCTCCGCGCTGTCGCGTCAGTACGGCCAGCCCGTGGACCGCATTCGTAAGGCGCTCGGCAATAACGTCATCTCGTTGATGGAGGGCATCGTCCGGAACAAGACGCTCGAGTTCCTCGTCGACAACGCCAAGGTCGTTGAAAAAGAAGGCGCATCCTCGGACGAAGCAACTTTGTCGCCGAAGCAGTAGTTATAGCGGGCGACAAGACACACACTAGCGTTTTGAAAGAAATTTAGGGGTAGCATGGGCCACTTAGTTCCGATGGTTGTCGAGCAGAGTGCGCGCGGGGAGCGCGCGTACGATATTTACTCGCGCCTGCTCAAGGATCGAATCGTCTTCGTCGGCGGGCCGATCGACGACCATTTGGCCAACCTGGTCATCGCGCAACTGCTCTTCCTTGAAAAAGAAGACCCGGACAAAGACATCGACATGTACGTCAACTCTCCGGGGGGCAGCGTAACGGCGGGACTGGCCATTTACGACGCGATGCGCTTCATTAAGCCCGACGTAGCAACGATCTGCATGGGCATGGCCGCCTCGATGGGCTCGGTTCTACTGACCGGCGGAGCGGAAGGTAAGCGCTTCTCACTGCCCCACTCGAAGATCCTGATCCACCAGCCCTGGGTCTCGCAGATCGGGG
Source organism: Vulcanimicrobiota bacterium (assembly GCA_963837195.1). Lineage (GTDB taxonomy): Bacteria > Vulcanimicrobiota > Vulcanimicrobiia > Vulcanimicrobiales > Vulcanimicrobiaceae > Aquilonibacter. Next base: position 174,210 of record CAWIMO010000006.1, on the reverse strand, counting down.
GCCAGGCCACGGACGTGGAAATTGCGGCCAGGGACCTGATCGCTACCCGCCAGACGATCGCGAAAATCTACGAGCGGACCACCAAAAAGCCGATCGAACAGGTCCTTAAGGATATCGACCGCGACTACTACATGACCAGCGACGAGGCCAAGGACTACGGGATTATCGATCACGTTATCGAAGACCGAACAGCCTTGTCGCAGCCGGCTTAACGCCCAGGAGGACGCCCGCCCCCGATATGTTCCGATTCGGAGACGAGAAGGGTCAGCTCAAGTGTAGCTTCTGCGGCAAGTCGCAGGAGCAAGTGCGGAAGTTGATCGCCGGCCCCGGCGTATACATCTGCGACGAATGTATCGAGCTCTGTAACGAGATCATCGAAGAAGAGCTCTACAAAAACGTTGACGAGAATCTGCGCCTACGCAACATTCCCAAGCCCAAAGAGATCAATCACATCCTCAATCAGTATGTGATCGGTCAGGAGCGCGCCAAGAAATCGCTTGCGGTCGCGGTCTATAACCACTACAAGCGTATCAACGCGGGCGGGACGGCCGACGACGTCGAGCTGCAGAAGTCCAACATCCTGCTCGTCGGCCCGACCGGTTCGGGCAAAACCTATCTCGCGCAAACGTTAGCGAAGATTCTCGACGTCCCGCTCGCGATGGCGGATGCGACCTCGCTCACCGAAGCGGGCTACGTCGGTGAAGACGTTGAGAACATTCTGCTCAAGTTGATCCAAGCCGCGGATTACGACGTCAAACGCGCCGAAAAAGGCATCGTGTACATCGACGAGATCGACAAGATCGCGCGTAAGAGCGAGAATCCGTCGATTACGCGCGACGTCTCGGGCGAAGGCGTGCAGCAGGCGCTCCTCAAGATTCTCGAAGGGACGACGGCCAACGTGCCGCCGCAAGGCGGGCGCAAGCATCCGCACCAAGAGTTCATTCAGATCGATACCACCAACGTGCTGTTCATCTGCGGCGGCGCGTTCGACGGACTCGAGCGGATCATCGAGTCGCGCGTCAGCGCAAACAACATGGGCTTCCGTGCAACGCCCGAAGGCAAGAAGGACGCGCGCACGGGTAAGCTGCTACAGCAGTTGATGCCCGAAGATCTGCTCAAGTTCGGCTTGATTCCTGAGTTCATCGGACGTCTGCCGATCGTGGTGACGCTCGATGCGCTCGACGAACTCGCGCTGCGCCGGATTCTCACCGAGCCGCGCAACGCGCTCGTTCGTCAGTTTCAGAAAATTCTGAACATGGACGGCGTCGACTTGCAGTTTACAAAAGACGCGCTGGTAGCGATCGCGACCAAGGCGCAGGGCCGCAAGACCGGCGCGCGTGGATTGCGCTCGATTCTCGAAGAAACGATGCTCGACGTGATGTACGATCTCCCGTCACTGCAAGGCGTGAAAAAGTGTATTATCAATAAAGACGTCATCGATAAAAAGGAATCGCCCACGTTAATCTATCAAGAGCAGAAAAAAGACATGCCGGCATAGTTTAGCGGTCGGGCGCTTTCACGGTTTCATCGGGTTCTCATCGAGAACCCGATTTTTATTTGTTTAGCGCCAGGACTAACGGTGGAAATGTTAACCTCCAGATTTCTGGACCTTAAGCCTCGCAGGCTTCACGACGGAGGAATTGCAAACGAGCTGGCCAGTGGACGACAACCAACCCCCATGCGACGCGGAGCACGTATGTGCACCAAGCGCATTAATTCCGGCGTGGTGGAGTGGCTTTCTTTTTCATGTGCTGAATCCGCGCCAGATCAGCATGTATATGTACCTGACAATGCTCGGCGACGAACGGGGCGAGTGCAGCCCGACGATCGACCAAATCCGCGAAGATCTCGGCCTATACAGCACTTCGATGGTCTTCGAAGCACTGGCGGCGCTCGACGACTTGGGATTCATCACCCGCATCCGAGCGGCATTTCCGGGCATCCGGGCACGGCGTAACCTGTATCGCCGTCCGTCGTGCGAAAGCACGCTCTATCGCCTACTCGAGCGTGGACGCATCGACGGGCATCTGCGCTCGACGAACCCTACACGGGCGCCGGCGTCGGCCGAATCACAGGCGCTGATCGAAGAGGGCCTGGCCACGCTGCTCGGCTCGGCGTACGACGTCTATCAACGCACCCCCGAAGACGCGAAACGCTTGGTGCTTATGGAGCTGTTCGCTGCTGCAAGCGGCCCAGCCGTGTTGGACTGAGCGAGCGTGCCGGGACCCCGCCGACGAGCTCGCCCGGCGGGACGTCGCTGGTGACGACCGCCCCGGCAGCAACGATCGCGCCATCGCCGATGCGAACGCCCGGAACGACGATCGCACCCGAATAGATCAAGACGTCGTCGCCGATAACAACCGGCGCGACGTCGACGCTGAACGCAGTACGATGGACGCGGTCGACCGGACGGCCCTGTTGCGTGGTGATGTGCACGTGCGCGCCCAAATGCACGTTACTGCCGATCGTCAGTCCGCCGCCGCCCCACAGGACGCTATATGGACCGATCTCCACGTCGTCGCCGATATGGATGAAGCCCTTGCCCTCGTTGACCGTGCTGGGGTTGAGGTACGCACCGTGATCGATGAACACGTTGCGGCCCATCACGATCCGATCCGCCCCGCGCAGGATCACGCGCGATCCCAGGATCGTCGCAGGAAATTTCGCGCGCTGACGTTCGTCTGCTAAGCTCTCCCGGAAAGCGGCGCGGAGCCGAGCGAGCGTTGTAAGCAGTGTACCGACTTGCATCATCGCCCATCGTTTCGCATGTAGCCCGGTAAGGAAACCGCGAAATGGCCCCTGCTTGGCGGGCCGTGAGTCCCAATGCCCTTGAGCGCCCTGAATCTTCGGGATGTCAAGCACCCCGCGTACGATGGGCGCATGAAGCCGCACAAGGCCGGCACGGCGACGATGCCGTCGAGCCATCAGTTGCGTGGACTCCGGCCGCTGCTTCGTGCGGCGCTGTTTGCCGCGGATTGCGCGGTAGTCGGCCTCGCCGTCGCGCTTGCTCCGCAGGTCGCGAATATCTATACGACCTCGCACCTGCAGCTGTTCATCATCGCTGGGATCCTGGTCGTCGTCGGATCGTACGTCCAATTCCGCTATGAAAGCGCCCGTACGTTCGATTTTCACGACGTCTTGCGGTTGCTGGTCGGCGCCATCGGCGGCGCTCTCCTCGCGTTGCTCTTCGAGCAAGTACCGTCGCCGCTCTCGCTCGCGTCGGGCAGGATCGTGGTGATCGCCGCGATGCTCGCATTTCTTCTGCGCATGTTCTTGCGGATTGGCCTCGTCTTCTTGCGGTCGTGGTGGATTACTCGACGCCCAGGCGCCAAACGCGTGCTGATTGTGGGGCACGGCATCGCGGCGCATCAGCTTGCCAAAGCGATCTTCGAGGATCGCAACATGCCGATGCGCGTCGTTGGCTGCGTCGATGACGGCGTCTCCGATCGGCGCATCGACGGCGTGCGCGTGCTCGGGAAGATCGAAGCGATTCCAGCGCTGATACGTGACAAGGGAATCGACGCCGTGATCGTCGCGATCACCGGCGCACCCTTGCCGTTAGTCAACCATATCAAAGAGCTCTGCATGAGCGTTCCCGAGGACATCCGTCCCACGGTGAACGTCGTCCCAGACGCGTCGGAGGTCCTCACCGGCGGCGTGAAGGTTTCGCGGTTTCGCGACATTCGGCTCGAGGACGTTCTCGAGCGCGATCCGGTCTTGATCGACACAGCCGGCATTCGTCCGCACCTCGAACATCAGATTGTTCTGGTAACGGGAGCCGGCGGCTCGATCGGCGCCGAGATCTGCCGCCAGATCGCTACCTTCGATCCGGAATTGCTCGTGCTGCTCGGCCACGGCGAGAATAGTCTGTTCCAAATCGATCGGGAGTTGCGCGAGTCGTATCGCTTCGACCGGACGCGAATCGTTCTTGCCGACTGCGCCGATGCATCCGCGATGCGAAACATCTTTACCATCTTCCGTCCGCGCGTCGTGTTGCACGCCGCGGCGCACAAGCACGTGCCGATCGTCGAGGACAACGTCTGCGAGGCCGTCCGCAACAACGTGTTCGGAACGAAGACGGTCGCACTCGCCGCGGCAGCAGCGGGTGCCGCGAAATTCATTCTCCTTTCCACGGATAAAGCGGTGAACCCGACCAGCGTCATGGGCGCGACGAAGCGCATGGCGGAGTTGATCTGCCAGTCGTTTGCTGGAGACTCCGCAACGGAATTCGTGTCGGTGCGCTTCGGAAACGTGCTTGGAAGCCGCGGTAGCGTGATTCCAATCTTCAAAGCGCAGATCGAGGCCGGCGGTCCTCTCACGATCACGCATCGCGACATGGTGCGCTACTTCATGACGATTCCCGAGGCAGTGTCGCTGGTGTTGCAAGCGATGTCGATGGGAAGCGACGGCGAGGTGTTCGTGCTCGATATGGGCCAACCCGTGAAGATCATCGATCTCGCAGAGCAAGTCATTCGCCTCTCCGGGTTCGAGCCGTATCGCGACATCGATATCGTCGAGCGCGGCATTCGCCCGGGTGAAAAACTCTTCGAGGAAATCCTCACCAGCGGAGAGGGCTTCACGAGTACCAGTCACGAGCGGCTCTTCATCGCCAAGCAGCACCGCTCCGATTACGCGCAGCTCAATGCGGGCCTTGAATCGCTGCGCGCGGCGGTCCGGCGCAGCGATTCGGTGCTCTGCGTGCAGATTCTCAAAGAATTCATCCCCGAGTTTACACCCTACGGTCTCGTGCCCGAGACGCAGGTCGTGGCCGATCCGCGGCAGCAATCGGCGCCCCTGCCTACCGAACGTGCACGGATCGAGCACTTTACCCTTGAACCCGCAAAGGTACAACTCTCGTGAGATTGCTCGAGTCCTCATCGATTCACGCTAACGCGCTCAAGAAGAAGGTCGGCGACCGCACCGCCCTGGTCGGCGTTGTCGGCGTCGGATACGTTGGGCTGCCCTTGGCCGTCGAGAAAGCAAAAGTTGGATTCAACGTTATCGGCTACGATCGCAACCCTATTCGCGTCGATCAGCTCAGGCAGGGGCTCAACTATATTCGAGATGTCGACGACCGCGAGCTCGCAGAAGCCGTCGAAAGCGGAAAGCTGAGCGCGTCGACCGATTTCAGTTCGATCGGCAGATGCGACTGTATCGTCATCTGCGTCCCAACCCCACTCACGCCAAACAAAGAGCCTGACATCTCCTACATTCGGCGTGTCGCAGGCGAGGTTGCCAAACACCTGCGTCCGGGGCAATTGGTGAGTCTCGAAAGCACGACCTACCCCGGCACGACTGAAGAGGTTCTGCTGCCGATCCTTTCGCACTCGGGACTGAAAGTGGGTGAAGACTACTTCCTTTCCTTTTCGCCCGAACGCGTCGATCCCGGCAACGCTCGGTACACGACGAAGAACACGAGCAAAGTCGTCGGCGGCGTGACCGCTGCATGCCTGGACGTAGCCACCTGTTTTTATTCTCAGACGATCGCAACCGTCATACCCGTGTCATCGCCCAAGGTGGCCGAGATGACGAAGGTCTTCGAGAACACGTTTCGCGCGGTGAACATTGCACTGGTCAACGAGATGGCGCTGCTGTGCGACCGTCTGGGGGTCAGCGTCTGGGACGTGCTCGACGCGGCGGCTACCAAACCGTTCGGCATCATGCGCTTCGATCCGGGCCCGGGCGTGGGCGGGCATTGCATTCCCTTGGACCCGTTCTACCTCGCCTGGAAAGCGCGCGAGTTCGACATGAACGTCCGCTTCATCGAGCTTGCCGGCGAGATCAATTGGACGATGCCCTACTTCGTGCGCGAAAAGGTCATGCGAGCGTTGAACAACGTCGGCAAGGCGATCAAAGGAGCCCACATCTTGGTCTTAGGCGTTGCCTACAAGCGCGACATCGAGGATTGGCGGGAGTCTCCCGCGCTCAAGATCATCCAGTTGCTTGGCAAGGATGGCGCGCGCATCGACTACTACGACCCGCACGTACCCAGCTTCACCGACGAGCACGACGTGATGTGGCACTCGATCCCACTCTCCCGAGAAATGCTGGAGCAGGCGGATACGGTACTGATCCTCACCGATCACAGCAGTGTCGACTACGATGCGGTCGTCGAGGGTGCATCACTGGTCGTCGATACGCGCAATGCCACCAAGGCGGTGCGAAATGGCCGAGACAACGTGGTGCTGCTGTGAAGGTCGGCGTCATTGGAGCGGGATACTGGGGCCGCAATCTCATTCGCGTGGCGCACGAGCTCGACGTCCTGGATAGCGTCTTTGACACGGACGAAGCGGCGCTCACGCGAATCGCGCAGGAATATCCCGACGTCGGCCTAGAGCTCGATCTGCGTGCACTGCTCGATCGGCAGATTGATGCCGTCCTGATTGCCGCGCCCGCGCCGCTGCACGCGGAGCTGGCGCTCGAGGGCGTGGCCTCCGGGAAGCACGTGTTCGTCGAAAAACCACTGGCGATGAATCCGGACGACGCGGCGACGGTTGTGCGAGCCGCCGGGGCGGGCGGCCGCACGTTGTTCGTCGGTCACCTGTTGCTGTATCATCCCGCGGTGCAGCGGATGATCGGGCTGATTCGCGAAGGCGCAATCGGCGAGCTGCGCCACGTGCGGTCACGCCGCCTTTCGTGGGGCCGGTTGCGTGCCGAGGAAAATGTCTGGTGGAGTTTTGCCCCGCACGACATCGCTTTGATCCTTGAGATATTCGAGGAAACGCCGCACGCGGTCCACGGTTCCACGACCGCTTTCGTCCGGCCGGGGATCGCCGACTTTGCGTACGCAGATCTCGCCTTCTCGGGTGGACGTTCGGCGCATGTCGAGGTCAGTTGGATCGATCCCGATCGCTCTTCGCGCCTCGATGTCTTCGGATCGAAGGGCGTGCTTCGGCTTTGCGATGAACGCGATGGAGCGACGCTCACACTCACGCGCTGCGGCGACGAACGAGACGCCTCGGGCGTGCAGCTTTGGCGCGAGGACGAACAACGCATCGACTTCACACCCGCCGAGCCGCTCAAGACCGAGCTGCGCGCGTTCGTCGATGCGGTGAGAGGGGGAACGCGGCCGCTTACCGACGGGGACGAAGGCCTGAGCGTCGTCCGGGTGCTCGCAATGCTCGAAGATTGTAACTATCGCCGATCCTTGGAGGTCTCTGCGTGAACGTAACGGCACCGGTGCGTGCATTTTTTGTACACGAGTCGTCTTACGTCGACGAACCGGCGAGTATCGGCGCCGGAACGAAGATCTGGCATTTCAGCCACGTGATGCCTCACGCCAGCATCGGTCGAAACTGCTCGATCGGCCAAAACGTGCTGATCGCCTCGAACGTCGTTATCGGCAACAACGTGAAGATTCAGAACAACGTATCCGTGTACGAGGGCGTAACGCTGGAAGATGACGTGTTCTGCGGACCCAGCATGGTATTTACGAACGTGACGACTCCGCGGTCCGGCACACCGCGCAATACGGCCGCCGACTACCTGCGCACCCTCGTCAAGCGCGGCGCCAGCATCGGTGCGAACGCAACCATCGTCTGCGGAAACACGCTCGGCGAGTTCTCTTTCGTCGGTGCCGGATCGGTGGTTACGAAGGACGTTCCCGCCTACGCCGTTGTCTACGGAAATCCGGCCCGCGTTCGCGGGTATGCCTGCGAATGCGGGTTGGGTCTGTCGTTCCATGGACAAGACGCCGCGTGCGGCGAGTGTGGGCGCAGCTACGAAATAGACCATGATTCGGTGCGGAGAACGCCATGATTCCAATCCTCGATCTGACGCGGCAATATGCCGAATTAAAGTCTGAGATCGATGCCGCCGCCCAGGCGGTCTTCGCGAGCGGAACGTTCATCAACGGACCGCAGTGTCAGGCGTTCGAAACGGAGTTCGCAACGTACACCGGTGCGGGCCATGCGGTTGGTTTGAATTCGGGGACCGATGCACTGCATCTGGGTCTGCGAGCGCTGGGCGTCGGAGCCGGCGACGAAGTGATCACGTCGCCGTTTACTTTTGTCGCCACCACTGAGGCGATCGGCATGGTCGGCGCACGGCCCGTTTTTGTCGATATCGAGCCGGAGTCGTTCAACATCGACGTCTCGCGGATCGAAGCTGCGATAACGAGCCGGACGCGCGCGCTCATTCCGGTGCATCTCTACGGCCGCCCGGCGCCGATGCTCGAGATCATGAAGATTGCACGCAAGTATCAGCTAGCGGTGGTAGAGGACTGTGCCCAAGCCGTCGGCGCGAGCATAAACGGGAAGCCGGTGGGATCCTTCGGCGACGTCGGTGCCTTCAGTTTCTTTCCGTCAAAGAATCTTGGCGCGTATGGTGATGGCGGTATCGCGACGACGAACCGGACGGACGTCGCTGCGCGCATGCGCAGCCTGCGAGCCCACGGCGGACGAGTGAAATATCATCACGAAGAACTCGGCGTCAACAGTCGCCTCGACGAGCTGCAGGCAGCCATCCTGCGCGTGAAACTTCCCCACCTCGACGACTGGATCGATGCGCGCCAAGCAGTCGCAGAGCATTATTCCCGCGAGCTATCGCGGGCGGTGCCCGTTCCCAGCGTAGCAGCCGACGCGCGCCATGTGTTCCACCAATACACGATCCGCGTTCGTGCACGGGAGCAGGTCCAAGCGCGACTGACGGAGCGGGGCGTTCAGACGATGGTCTATTATCCGGTTCCGCTGCATCTTCAAGCGGTGCATGCCGAACTCGGCTATCAGGCTGGTGCGTTCCCGCACGCCGAGGCCGCGGCGCGCGAGGTCCTCTCGCTGCCGATGTTTCCCGAACTTTTCGAACGCGAGCAAGCCGAGGTCGTCCGTGCCGTGCGGGCGTCGGTCGACCTCGGCGTGGCGGTATAGGCGTTGCGGCTCGTGAGCGTCGTCGGCGCCCGCCCGCAGTTCGTGAAGGCTGCGGTCGTTTCGCGCGCGTTGCGGGGTGCGGGTATCGAAGAGCGCCTCGTGCACACCGGGCAGCATTACGATTCGCTCATGAGCGACGTCTTTTTTTCTGAGTTCGACTTACCCGTTCCATATCGCAACTTGGGTGTCGGCTCGAGTTCGCACGCGGTGCAGACCGGCGAAATGATGATTCGCCTCGAGCCGGTCGTCTACGACAGCGAGCCCGACGGCGTTATTGTCTACGGCGACACGAATAGCACGCTCGCCGCGGCGCTGGTTGCGGCGAAACTGTGCATTCCGGTCATTCACGTCGAAGCGGGTCTGCGGTCGTTCGATCGCTCGATGCCTGAAGAAATCAACCGGCTGCTGGCCGACCGAGTCAGCGATCTGCTCCTAGCGCCGACCTCCGATGCCGCCACACAGCTACGCTCGGAAGGCGTCACCGCGCCGGTCGAAGTGGTTGGCGATGTCATGGTCGATTTGGCGCTGGAAACAGTACGGCGTCTACCCGCACAGCCGGCGATCTTGGGCCGCTTCAAGCTCCGTTCCAAGTCGTTCGCGCTCGCGACCATTCACCGAGCCTCGAACACCGACGACGCGGTGGTGTTTGCCCGGCTGATCGCAGGACTGCGCTCGACTCCAATGACGATCGTCTTTCCCGTGCATCCTCGCACTTTGGCGCTATGCAAGACGCTCAATGTCGGGAGCGGCGACAACATCATCACCTGCGAGCCGCTCGGCTATGCTGACATGCTCGCCCTTCAAACACATGCGCGTGTCGTGCTCACTGACTCCGGCGGCGTCCAGAAGGAAGCCGTCACGGTGGGGACACCGGTTGTTACGATGCGCGATCGCACCGAGTGGACGCAGACGCTCGACGAAGGCTGGAACGTCGTTGCGGGCAACGACCCGCGGGAGATCGCCCGCGCGGCGCAGCGTGTGCCTCCGCAGCAAAGGATTTATCCGTACGGTCAAGGCGATAGTGCGCGGCTCATCGTAGACGCAATTCGCACGCACATACCCCAGGCCAAACGGATGACCTCGTGCGCATCGTAATTCTCACGCAATATTACCCGCCGGAGGTCGGGGCGCCACAGACGCGCCTTGCAGCGCTCGCTCGCGAACTGCGACGTCATGGACACGACGTCGAGGTCGTCACGGCGATGCCGCACCACCTGATCGGACGTGTGTATGACGGCTATCGAGGCAAGGTGTATACGCGCGAGACCAGCGACGGCGTCAAGGTCCATCGCACCTGGGTATATGCGGCAACCGGAACCGGAATGCGTCGCATCGCGAACTATCTTTCGTTCGCGTGCAGTTCCTTGCTGGGTCTTATGCGCACCGCGCGGCCCGATGTCATTTTCGTCGAATCGCCGCCGCTGTTTCTGAGCGTCCCCGGTTGGATTGCTGCTCGCATGCGCGGCGCGCGGATCATCTTCAATGTGGCCGATCTGTGGCCGGATTCGGTACGGGAACTCGGCGTTATGAACGACGGCGTGGTATTGCGCGCGGCGGCGTGGCTTGAGAAGTGGTCGTACGACCGTGCTGACATCGTCAACGCGGTAACCGAGGGCATCGGCCGTACGCTTCGGGAGCGCAAGGGCGTTTCGCCAAGCAAGGTGCACTTTCTCCCCAACGGCATCGACGTAGAGATGTTCTGCCCGCGCGAACCCGATCGTGAGCTGCGGCGGCGGCTGCGGCTCGACGAACGCCCGGTGTTTCTTTACGCGGGGACGCACGGGATCGCGCAGGGGCTGCAAACCGTTATCGAGGCGGCGAAACTCGCCGAACCTCATGCAAATGTCGTCATGGTCGGCTCGGGGCCGACCAAGCCGTGGCTCATGGATCTGGCGCGCCGGATCGGCGTAAACAACGTGCGGTTCGTCGATCCCGTGCCGCTCCACACGATGCCGGGTTACTTTTCGCTTGCGTTGGCGTCGATCGTCCCGCTGGTGGATAAGCCGCTGATGTACGGAGCACGTCCCTCGAAGATCTTTCCGTCGCTCGCGTCGGGGGTCCCGGTGCTGTATTGCGGACGCGGCGAAAGCGCACTGTTTCTCGAGCACGCCGGCGCCGGCATCAGCATCGAGCCCGAGAATGCGCGAGCGCTCAGCGACGCGATGATCGCCCTCACGCAAAACGAGCCGCAGCGAGCCCAGATGGCGCAGCACGCTCGCGCGCTGGCCGTCGAACGGTTCGCCTGGGCCCCGATCGTCGACGCGTGGCTGCGATCGATCGAGGCCCAGTTTCCGCACGCGGCTAGCGCGAGATCAGCAGGCTCTGGTCGGCCGGAATCGTCGTTACATTCGGTGTGAAGGTCGTTGACGTTAGAAGAACCTCGCCACCGCTGACGACGTCGCCCCCGGAGAGCGTGATGACGTGCCCGTACGTCTCGTGTAGCCAGGATGAGAGAACCTTCACTGCGCTCCCCGTGCTGTTGACGAACGCTGCGCAGGGGCCAGTGGCAACGCCGGCATTCGTACACGAACTAAACTCGCGCCGGTAGACGCCGGTAGCCACTTCGATGGCCGCCGTTGAGCCCGACGACATGGTCTGCACCGGCGACGCGGGCACAATGTTTTCTTCCGGCCATGCGGCAAGGTTCTCGGTATTCGACTCGAGGTTCTCGAACACCGAGGTATGGCCCGAGCTATATCCTAGCCACGCAATAGCAATCGTGATCAACCGTTGCGCGATCTGCGCCGCGCTTCCCGACGCCGAAGCACCGTTGTTTATCTCGACGAACTGCGCTCCCGACATCGCATCGACCTCGGACATCGCCGTAAGCACCGGCCCGTACATCGTTGGCCGGAAGGTGCCACTGCTGACGATGCAGTCCTCGCAGGCGACGCCGGCATAGTGTGTGCTCGAGCTGAGTACGCCGAGATCCGACGGCTTACTGTCGCTAAATGTCAAGCCGTTATAGAAGAACTTCATCGCATCGCCATCGCTGTGGGTCATCGCGTTGGCGAAAGAACCATGCTCGTAGACGACATCGCCATCATTCGGAAGCTCTTGCGTTGTCGTGCAGTAGTCGTCAGGCGGGTCGTTTGCGCAGAAACCGCCACCGGGCCCATACATCTGCGTGAGCACTTCGCCGCTCGTATCGTCCATGAAGTAGTCGTCCCAACCATTGGCGTTAGTGCGCAGATAGCTGAGGAAGAACGCCTGGACTTTCGTGTTGTAGTCATTGAGGACGTCCACCGGCACAGTTACCGTGGACCCATTGCACGACATCGAGTAATCGCCGTGCACGCGATGCGCTGCATCGGTGTAGCCAGCTTCGTGAATGTACCAATTCTCGCTAGAAACCGCGTCAAGAACGTCGATAGCGGCCTGAGAGGCGCAGGCGCTACTCGAATAGAGAAAGTTCGGATCGACGTAAAATACCGATTGGCAAGTTGAACCCGAACAATCGGTTTGGGCTTTGCTGTTCCCAAGGCCTCCCTCGGCGTACGAGAGATACTTTTGCACTTCCGCCGTGGTGCCGTTGGCGCCGGGACCCCAGTATTCGTCGTAGGCCCAGTCAGTTATGTGCGACGGCGCCGTGGTGGTTGCTGCAGCCGCAACGGCTGCACGAGGGGCATTGCTACCGTCCGTGAGGGTTTGGTTGCCGGTTGGCGGTGAAACGTTTGATGCGCCCGTGGCGCTGCACGCGTAAAGCGAGCTAGCGAGTGCGATGCAAACAAATACTAGAGGGGTGCGGCTCAATGCTGCCTCCGATCGATTGTATGGTTCGGTACAACGAGTTAGTACACGAGTTTGTGTACGTGCGTTGATCGACGCTTTTTGAAGCGCGTCCACGCGTAGGGTACGCATCATTGGCACACCCGTCAACGAAGGTTTGAGCGCCTGATTGCTTCACGCTTTGCAGCTTGCTTGGACAATAGGCGAGTTGGAAAGCAAGTGCCTACTGTAAAGACTACGTAACGAAGCTTTAACTTTTGCCATCACTTTACGATTCACTAACTTGCAAGGAACCGCACAACGGCGAGCTTTCAAGGAGTGTAACAAAGTGGCAAAAGGGTGTATCTCTCGCGGGCTTCAGACGTGTATCGCTTTCGCACTTGCGTCATTATTTGCGGGGTGCAGCGGGTCTGGGTCGTCCGCTCTACCGGCCTCGCAACTCGCGCAACATGAGTCAACGCAAGCAGTCGTAATCAACAGTGCGACGTCGTCGACCGGCGTGCCGGCGCACATTCCAACAATGGCCTTTGACGAGTACTTCGGCGAAGGCGCGAGCGCGGCGAGCGCAACCGTAACCCAGTACGTCTCTTACGCGGAAGGCGGCCTCGGCGATGCAAAGGCAACCGCCGATTGCGACAGCAGCGCGACCAAGAATTGCCTCTCGGTATTTTACATGGACCCGAACTTTCTTTATGCAAGTACGGGCTGCATTTCAGCGGAAGCGCAATCAGTAATGACGGATTCGAACGAGGCGTGGTTCGTTCATGAGACGGGCTTTAGCGACGCTGCCCATCGCGTTGCGGGCAGCTACACGCAAAACTGCAGCGGCACGACTGAAACGACGCGCGTGTATCTCTTGAATGACGCGAACCCGTCCGTAATCAGTTTCTTTCAAACGTATCTCCGGACAAACGCAAGCGCGTGGGACGCGTACTACATGGATGACACGAGCGGACGCGTGCTAACGCAAGCCTACGGTCCCGGTGGCGGCTTCTGCGGAAATAACCCGCCCGACGACTACTGCACAACAACCCAGGAGTACCCAACGGACGCGTCGGTCGTCGCCGCGCACGATACGTTCGCAACGGGCATGACCAACGCTGGTGGTACGCCGATGAAGTTTTTCATGAACGGCGTCGGGTTTTCGGGTTCTACCGTCGAGAATCTCAATATTCTGCAGGGAAATAGCCAGTATATCGGTGCGGTGTGTGAAAATTGTGTAATCAGCACAAACGTGTACCGTCCCACGATGTATGCCAATGTGCTCACTGCTATGGCGCAGATCGATGCGATCCCCGGCGCTGCCTTCGTGGAGCTGAATACCGGAACCGAACCCTCCGGCAGCCCCGAAGAACTTGACCAGCGCATCGTCACGACGGCCGTTGCGTGGCTTGGATATAGCCCCGGCCAAACGGTCGTCTCGCCGAACCTCGAAGACAATACCAACAAGCTTGCCGTCTGGCCCGAGGACTCGATCGTTCCGACCGAACCGGTCGAGTCGATGACGTCATCGGCGGCCGACATTGCCGTAGCCCCCGGCGTCTACGTACGCGAGTTCACGCAGTGTTATAACGCAGGCGTAGCAATCGGCCAATGCGCAGCGGTATTAAATTCGACCGCCAGCGCTGTGACCGTTCAAGCGTCGTGGTTGAAGCAGAAGTATACGCACATACTCGCGCTAACCGGCGGGGACATCCCGAGCGGCGGGACGATGAGTCTAACGAGCGACTTCTTCGTCGCAGGTGTGAGCGTCGTTTACCCCTCGTGGGCGAAGCTGCTCCTCAAGTAATATGCGCTCGCAACTGCTTGCCGTAGCGATCGGCGTGCTACTGAGTGCGTGCAGCGGAGGCGGCGGCGGCAACACCGCCTCCGCCCTGCCGGCGGTGAACTCGGGCACGGCAGGGAACCCGCTTGCGAGCTCGTCCCCAAAGGCAAGCGCGAGCCCCAGAGCGAGTGCGAGCCCCGATACGACGCCGACGCCGATCTTTACGCCTGCGGCCGGCACGGCGCCGGCGCACATCGCTACCTGGGCGTTCGATGAATCGAGTGCGCAAGGAGCCGGCGCGCCGGCCGCGCTCGTGCAACAGTATCTTACGTACGCGCAAGGCGGCTATGGTGACGCTAAGGCGCGAAGCGACTGCGACGGCGCGGGGCCGTCCGCCTGTTCGTCGGTCTTTTACTTCGATCCCAACTTCATCTTTGACGCGCCGAGCTGCACGCCGCAGATTGCATTGCTCTTCATGGCCGCCGCGAACGAGACGTGGTTCGTGCACGAGAGCGGCTACAGCGATGCCGCACATCGCGTCACCGGGTCCTATCAAGAATCCTGTAACGGTACGGCGATAACCGTACCGGTGTACCTGACCAATCAGAGTAACGCGAGCGTGAACGCGTTCTTTGGCAACTACTTACAGACGTACGCGACCGGCTGGGACCGATACTTCATGGACGACACGAGTGCCAGCGTTCTTACGCAAACCTACGGGCCCGGCGGCGGATTCTGCGCGGATAACCCGCCCGACGACTACTGCACGACGACGCAAGAATACCCGACCGACGCGTCCGTGGTCGCAGCCCACGCGGCGCTCACGTCCGTCTTGAATCAGGCGAGCGGGAACGCCATGCTTGGGATGTTCAACGGGGTCGGTTTCAGCGGCAACACGCCGGAAAACCTCAACCTCATCCCTGCGAGTAATGGACGTTTGCTCGGAGCGGTGTGCGAAAATTGCGTCGTGAACGCAGGCACCCTGGAGAGCGCGAACTACCAACGCGTGCTCAACGCTATGGCGACTACCAATGCGACAGCCGGAGCGTCGTTCGTCGAACTCAATACCGGTTCGTCGCCGGCCGGAAGCGCAGCACAAATCAGTCAGCGCCTGGTAACGACCGCGATCGCATGGCTTGGATTTAATGGCAGCGCTACCGTCGTCTTTGCGAATCTCGAGGCGAACACCAGCGACTTGGCTATTTGGCCCGAGGCCGGATTATATCCGACCCAAGCGGTGCAAAGCATGAACGCTGGAGCAGCGGATATTTCGGTCGCGAACAGCGTTTGGCGGCGGGAGTTTGCCGCATGTTATCTTAACGGCTCAGCGGTCGGTCCATGTGCCGCGCTGCTCAACGCCACGGGATCGCCGGTAACGATCGCGAGTTCGTGGCTGACGCAATCCTACGGACACGTGGTCTCGATCTCAGGTGGCGACATCGAGAGCGGCGGTTCGGTCTCCCTGACCGCCACCACATTTTCATCGACCACGACGGCGATCCCAGCGAGCGGAGCGGTGTTACTCGTGCGCTAAACGGGAACAATGCAGCGGTGCGCCGCGTTCTGCTCGTCTCATACTATGCACCGCCGCGACCCGGCATTGCCTCGATCCGCACGCAGCAACTAGTCAAATATCTTCCCGCTCATGGCTGGGAGGTGACGGTGCTAACGGCGTCGCTGCCCGGCGCAGCGTCTGACGTCGTTCAAACGCCGTATGTCGACCTCTCAGGCGCGCTCAAACGCGTGCTCGGACTCGGGAGCAAGAGCGCGCATGAAACGCTGGGCATCGCTCCTGCCGTGCACGGCGCGCGCCGGTCGCCGCGCCAGGCCGCAGTAGCTTTCGGCTATCGTTTAACCAGCTACCCCGACGCACAAGCCGGCTGGTTCTTTTCGGGCAGACGCGCCCTCGAGACGGAATTGCGGCGCGGCCGGTACGATGCAGTCGTATCGTCGTCGCCACCGTTTACCACACACCTCATGCTCGCATTGCAGAAGATGCGGATCCCATGGATCGCGGATTACCGCGACCTTTGGGGCGGCAGCGACGCATACGCGTCACCACTACGCAGGCGCCTTGACTACTTACTCGATACTTGGGCGTTACATCGTGTGAGCGCCGCGGTGACGATTTCGCAGCCGATGGCCGCGACGATCCGCACGATGCGGCCCGGCGTGCCGGTTGAGGTCATACCCAACGCGTTTGATGAAGAAGAATGGCAAAACATTCCGTACGCGACACAGACGCAGACGACGTTTCTCTATGCCGGTCAGCTTTTTTCGGGGCGTCGCGATCCGCGCCCACTCTTCGGAGCCGTGGGCTCGCTCATCGATGCCGGAGCCGTGTCCGCCCGAGAGATCCGAATCGTGCTCTACACCGCGCCGGAGCCGTGGCTACGCGAAGCGATCGAGGAAACCGGCCTCGCGCCGATCGTGCAACTACCGGGGATCGTTCCGCGCGGGGAGGTGTTACGCGCGGAACGCAGCGCCGATCGACTGATCGTGCTGCTCTGGGATGGCGCCGGTAGCGAGGGCATCCTGACCGGGAAGCTTTTCGAGTACTTTGGTGCCGGGCGAAAGATCATTGCCATCGGTGGTCCGCCCAACAGCGCCGTCGATGAGGTGTTGGCAGCCGTAGGCGCCGGCGTCCGCGTGCGTGACCAACAGACGCTACGCCGCGAGATACTCGATGCAGTCATCGAGCATCGCCGGGGCGCCGTTCGCCGAACCGAACCTGCACTGCTCGCGCCCTTCTCGGCGCCGGGCATGGCTGCGCGTTTCGCAGCGCTCCTCGATCGCGTTACGGGGTCGCGCTCCCGGGACGTTGACGAACCCGCCAACGCTGCACAATGTAATCGGTGAGACCGGGATACGAGTAATACCCTTCGACGGCGTCGGGCCGATCGATGGGCCGCGCGCGGCCGGCTTCGAGTTCCTTTAGGAACGGCCCAAGATCACCGAGGCTCGCTAGTATCGCCTTGTGCTCGATCAAAACGTGATTGTCACGCCGGACGTCGACGTTCGCAATGCGTCCCTGGGCGTAGACCGCTCCTCCATCCAGGTCGTTCGTGAGATGGATCAGGCTGTACCCAAAGTTGTTGAAGTCCCTGTTGTACATGGTCCAAAAGGGCGAGTACAGCCCTTTGTATTCCGGCGTGATACCCACGTGCCACATGAAGATCCCGTGTTTTGCGCTACTTCGCAAGGGCTTCCCGAAAAACTGATTGAGACAGTGCGCGAAGATGACGTCGGGCTGCAGCGCCGCCACATAGGCGAGCACGGCTGAGTCGTTCACGTCGACTGCACCCAACGTCGAACCGGTCACTGCTGCATCATCGCCGAGCGCATTCCAGTAATCCTCGACGAGCCGATTGGCTTCGCGGGTATTTGGCGAGCGCTTATCGGTGGCGTGATGAAACGTGTAATAGGCCATCTCATCGAGTGCCTTGAACAGACCACGCCGGCGCAGCCGCTTGAGTAAGAAGTCACGCCGCCCGCGCCACGAGCGGTGCCATCGCGCATCTGCCGTGAGCCACACCGTCCCGACCAATGAGCTTTCTTGCGCGATTCTCTTCGCGACGCAATGATTGAGGCGGTTGTCATAGCCGATGAAGATCGCGCGCAACATGTCGCCAGTGTAAGCCGCGTTACATGGCGCGTCGAGGGTGAGCTGTCCTATCCGTGGCGGGACGTTGAGCCCTTAGCCGTCGTAGAGCGCAAGCATGTCCGCCGTCCATCGATGTAGGCTGAAACGCTCCATCATGCGCTCGCGTCCCGCCGCGCTTGGAGCGGCAGCTAGCGCCTTCCCGAGGGCGCAGGCGAGGGCATCGGCGTTGCCGACCGGGAAGGTGAAGACGGTTTCGATGTCCGCCGCGATGTCGTGAACGATGGGAATATCTGAAGCGGCGACGGGCAGACCGCACGCGAGTGCCTCCGCGAGTACGTATCCAAAGGCCTCGTAACTGCTGGCGAAGGCGAGTGCATCGGCGGCCCAATGAAGCTGCCGAGCGTCGGCCGCTCGCTCCACCCCTATCACCGCAGGCGCGCCGCCGAAGCGTGCCCGATCCGCCGCAGTGCCGCCGGCTACCAATAAACGGCACTCCGGAAGTCGTTGAAACGCCGCATTGAGGACCGCGCCCCCCTTATACGCGACGCGTTCGAAGAAGAGGATCACGCGATCGTTAGGCGCGATACCAAAGGTCTTTCGCGCGCTTGCACGCTCCTGCGGCGTCGGCGGCCGGAACCGTTCGGTATCGATGCCGTTGTACACGACGCGTACGCGATTGCGCGGAGCACCGCGTGCGATGCAATAGCGTTGCGTGACGTCCGAGACCGCGACTAAAGCACGCACGCCCGCCCCAAGGAACCGGTATTTGAGAAGATTTCTCAATTTGACGGCTACCGACGGATTCGCAGGATAGGAGTGAACGTGCCAAAACACGCGTGAACTGCGCTCGCGGGCCACGGCCAGGTCGAAGCGACCAAAATGAGAGTGCACGATATCCGGGTGAAGGTCGCGCAAGCAATCGCTCACGTCTTGGTCGCCCCTGACGAAACGGACTTCAGCGCCGTTGTCTTGCAACTCGCGTGGCCAGGTTGCACCGGGTATTTCGGTTGCAAGAACGGCAAAACGGTCGCCTCGCGAGCGCACTGCGCGTGCGAGCGCCGTTAGCGACGGGATGAAGCTCCCACCGGTCAACCCCCCATAGTCCATGACATGGACGATGCGGCGCTGTTTCATCGTGCGAGCAAGATGGCTTGGCCGGGGAGAATCTGCGTGCCGGTGGTGAGCGGCGCGCCTCGCAGCGAGATCGTGCCGCCGCTCGGCGCGTCGCCTCCATTAAAGGTAATCACATGACCATAGGGTTGGTGGAACCATTGCGCCGAGAGATGGATGGAATCTGACGTACCGTTGAGTACGGCCGCGCACGGACCAATGGGTACACCGCTCTGATAACACGCCGCAAAGTCGCGGCGCCACACGTTGGGCGCGACCGCGATATCCGCGGCGGAACTCGACATCGTTTCCAGCGGCTGCGTGGGGACGATATCGTCTTCCGGCCAGACGGCGAGATTCTGCGTGCTGAACTCGAGATTGGGCCATACAATCGTATGCCCGTCCGCGTATCCCAGCCAAGCAATGGCGGTTGTCACCAGTCGCTGCGCGACCTGATCGGGGCTGCCGTCGGGGGATTTGCCGGTGCTCAGCTCTACGAATGCCGCGCCGGGTATTGCATCGATGCGCGCCATCGCACCCAAGACCTTGGCATACATCGCCGGGCGCAGTATTCCGTCATTCACCGTGCAGTTCTCACAGATCACGCCGCGATAGCGACTGCTTTTCCCGAGCAATGGCGGAATCAGCGGACTTCGTGCCGTGAACGACAGCCCGTTATAGTAGAAGTACATCGGCGAACCGTTCCGATGGTTCAACGCGTTGGCAAAGGCCATGTGTGCGCTAACGACGTCGGCATCGCTCGCGAGCTCAGCGGTTTGCGTACAGTAACCGTTGCCTGATTGGCCCTTGCAGAACCCGCCGCCAGGCCCGTACATCTGCGTCAACAGCGAATCGCTCGTATCGTCCATATGGTAGAAATCGAAGTCATCGGCATTTCGTTGGAGGTAGTTACTAAAGAACGCTTTGACGGCGGGATTGGTCTGATTGACGACATAAACGCTGATAGTCACCCGTGTGCCCTTGCAGGACTGCACGTACGTTCCGTGCACGCGGCCGCCTGGATCGCTGCGTCCCGGCAGATGGACGAACCAGTTCTCGGAGGCTTGCGCAAGAAAGTCACGATACGCCGCGTACGGGCAGAGCGGGCTGTCATACACGAGATTTGGATTGAAATAGAACACCGACGCGCACGCGCCCGCTCCGTGACAATCCTCGACTGCCTTCTTGTTGCCCAAGCCGCCTTCTGCGAACGAGAGATAGCGCCGCACGATCGCAGGGGGCGCGTGAGCGCCTTCCCCGTTATTCTCATCGAAGGCCCAGGTGGGAATGTGGCTTGTAGCGGCCGCGAGGAGTGCCGGCACCAGTAGTCCGAGCATCATGCAGCCCTTCGGCTTACACGGAGTGATTGGTATAGTTCAGCATGCGCTGCAGCCGCGCGCGCAATGTCGTACTCCCTGCGGGCAACGGCCTGTGCAAGCTGCGCCGTCTGCCGCGCACCCGTAGGATCATCCATGATCGCACGGATGCACCGTGCAATCGTTTCGGGCCGAAAGTCCGCTGCGATCGCTCCCAGCTTCCCGGCGCGCAACATGTCGTTGACACCTCGCCACGGCGTCGAGAGAACCGGGACGCTCGCACTCATCGCCTCGATTACGGCTAGCGGCATCCCTTCGCTGAGCGAGGGCATGAGCAAGAGATCGGCCGCCGGCAAAAGCTCGACGGCATCGCTGCGAAAGCCGAGAAAAGTAATCCGGTCGGCGAGCTTATGCTCGCGAGCCTGCGATTCCAGCTCCGCGCGAGACACGCCGTCGCCCACAAAAAACAGGCGGACGCGCTCGCGGTGGGACGAATCGAGGTGCGCGAGTGCGTCGATCGCAAGGCGCGGGTTCTTCGGACGGTACAGACTGCCGAGCACGAAGATCGTGTACGTCTCCGGGGCTATAGCAAGGCGATGGCGGGCGCGGGCGGCGTCGGCCGGCCCCGGTGCCGGCGCGTGCACGATGCCATTTGGAATCACTCGATTCTTTTGCGGATTGAAACGTTCGTAAGCAGCCAGAAAGCTGGCCTGCTCGTCGAAGAAGGTTACAATCGTCGACGTCGCTGCGTTCAACGCGCGGTCAGCGAGCGCCGTTCCTGGAATCCGGAACGTATCGCACGGATGGTGTTCGGTGCGAACGATCGCCGGTACGCCCGTAGCCAAGGCCGCGAGGCGCCCCCAGTACGTACCGCCGTGCGTATGTGTATGCACGACATCCGGGCGCCAGCTGCGCATCCTACCGAGCATCCGACCAAGAAACGCCGGATCGAAGCGCCGGCGGCGGCCGATCTCGATGACGTCGAGATTGCGTGCGTTCGCTACGGCATCGGGGATCGGCGTCGCATAAATGGCCATCACGCCGCAGCGGTCGACGTGCCCGGCGAGCAACGGGGCGAGGGAGGCGACGAATCGTTCCGCACCGCCGCCCGCGAGTGTATTGACGACGTGGAGCACTCTCATGCGACGACACTTTCCGCCAAAAGGCGACTCGCGATGCGCTGAGCGTTGTCACGGACGTCGAACCGGCGGCGTATCGTCGCCCGTCCCGCTGTGCCCAGTACAGAGCGAAGCTCCGGGTCGGCCGCAAGCGTCCAAATAGCCTGTGCAACTGTTCCCGGGTCGTTCGGCGGACACAACATCCCGTTAGCAGCGTCAACCAGTTCGCCCACCGCGCCGGAGCGCGTCGCGATAACCGGAAGGCCTGCAGCCATGCTCTCCGCGAGAAAGATGGGAATGCCCTCACACTCGTGCGGGCCTTCATCGATGCTCGTCAAAATTGCGGCATCGTATGCTCCCCGCTGGATCGCAGCGAGCAAGCGTTCGTGCGGCACGAATCCTGCAAAGTGTACGCAGTCCTCGACACCGAGGACGCGGGCACGAGCTTCGAGTGCAGCCCGCAACGTACCATCTCCGGCAAGCGTGCAGGCAAGCCGAACGCCGCGACGACGTGCTCTCGCGATCGCCTCCAGCAGGACGTCGTGACCTTTGACGCGCTCCAAGTTGGCGGCGCAGATCAAGCGCAGCCCCTCCTCGACCGCCAACGCAACGACTCGCGCCGGCACGCGCACGCCGAGATGCTGCGTGAAAAGCCGCGCCTGCACCGCGGGCCCTAGTGCGCTGCGCAGGCGCTGCTCTCCGGCCTCGGAGATCGTGCGGATAAACTGCGCGGTCGAGATAAATGTGTCGCGGCGGCCGGCGCCACTCATATTCGAGCCGACGAGATCGTAGCGATGGCCGGTCGCGCTCCAAGGGATGTCGTTCATTGCCGCCGCGACGTAGGCAATCGTCGCGGGAATGGCGAGCCAATAGGCGTGCACGTGCTCGGTTCCAAGCCGGCGTAACACGCGACCGGCAGCAAGCCCGGTGGGAAACACGAGCAGATTCTTCCATTTGCTGTTCAAAGAACTTGGAGCGCGCAGTACGGCGGTCAGCGCTCGAAACGCTCGCCGGGGGGCGCGAAGCAACTCCGCCGCTGCTGCAACGAGAACCGGCGGCGAGAGCAAGCGCATACGCATGGAGCGTACTTGGGGCAGGGTCGTCTCTTCGCGCGTAGGGAGCGCGGGAAGCACCACGACGTCGCATGCCTGCGAAAGCTCGAGGATTTCCTCGCGTAAAAATGCTTCCTTACCACCGTATGGGAAACGCGACGTGATCAAGGCCACACGCTTCACGACACGCTCTCCGTTACGTCGCCCGACGCCAACGGCGCAGGAGTGCGTTGCTGGCGTAGGCGTAGGCGGTCACATCGCTCCAACGCGGAATCAGCAGGTGAGCAAAGCCGATACGCGCGATGCGCATGAACACGATGATCGCTGCGCCCTGGCCGATCACGTAGCCCAACGTGGAACCAAGCGCGGCTCCGACGAGGCCGTAGCGACGCACGAGGGCCAGCGCCACGGCGATGCAGATCGCAGCCGACAATCCCGCAAGCATCATCGGAATTTGCGGCTTGCCCAGGCGAATCGTGAAATACGTAGACATCGGGCTGCCCAGAGAAAGCGCGAAGACGCCGAGCAGCAAAACGCGGAACGCCGGTATCATAGGAAGGAACGCGGTTCCGTAAAGGATACGAATGGCAATCGGCGCGAGGATCGAGAGCAGCCCGCAGGTGGCCAGAGCGATCAACACGTTGTGCCGCACGCACCGCGCTGCCAGCTCCGCCGCACCCTGCGGCGATTCCATTCCACCGATTTTCGGTGAACTCACGACGGCGGTGACTTGAGTCGCAGCCAGCAGCATTTCCGCGGCCGTTACCGCTAGCGTATACATGCCCAGTTGCGCGGTCGATGTGAACGCCGCCACAATATATACATCGGCCCGGTAATTCAACAACGAAATCAGAAACACGGCGCCGACGCGGACCGCGTATGCGAGAAAGCGCGTGGCGGAGATCTCCCCCGCCGGCAATCGCCGGGACTGGCGCACCAACCACACCAAAGCGCCGGCTGCGAAGATGTCGCTTCCAATAACCCACGCGGTCACGGCGGCAGTGGCGGTCCGACCGATGATCGCGAACGCAACGAGCATGCACACCAACGTGACGAGCGTGCCGGCAAGCGCGTAGGTGGTATTCATCCGCACGCGATCGATACCAACCTGGTATCCGTAAAAGATCGCGAGAATGGCCGGCGAGGGAAGTGCGGCGACTGCCGCGACTGCAGCCCACGGTGCATGGGTCGTGTACGCAACCAAAACGGCGACGGGAATGCCCACCGCGACAAACACCGCCGCGGCGAGCAGACCCGCACGAAGAACGCCGCGGCCGGCCTTTTCGCGCAGCATGAAATAGCTGGTTGCATTGTTGAGGCCGGCATAACTAGCGCTCGCAACCGCGAAAGCGACCAGCGGCAATGCGTAAAGTCCGCGACCATGTGGACCGAGTACCCGCGCGGTCAGGATGCTCAGCAAAGCCGCCACCGCCATGTTGCCGATGCGGAAGACGAAGGTGTAGATTCCGTCGGCAAACAGTTTGTTCCGTAACGACATAGCTGATGTAATCATTGAACGCTATGGCGGCGCCTCGCGATATCGGCGAAAAGCCCACGCGATTCGGGAAATGCAGGGCAGGCAAGCGTGCTCGCCTATTTGGTACCTCTATGACATGAGATCAAGCCCAAAGCGCGCCGCCGGCGAAGTCCGCACCTTTGGTGCGGTCTTTGCCGTATGTGCTTTGCTTGCGTTCGGCGTTGGGGTTACGCACGCGCTGCGAGATCGTGCCTGGCCGCCACTGGAAGTGGGTGACCGCTTGCCGCCTCTTACACTGAGTGCGCTCAATGGCGATGCAGTGCAGCTGGGAACGGTTGCCGGCAAAGGAACGGTCGTCTACAACGTGTTTGCAACTTGGTGCGGCCCGTGTAACGAAGAGATGCCCCAGATAACGCGAGCCGCCGCCATGCTTTCGAAGCGGGGTGTCGCGTTCGTGGGGATCGATCAAGGCGAAAGCGCCGATCGAATCGCGAGTTTTGCGGCGGCAAACGACCTGCGCTTTCCGTTACTCATGGACACCCGCCGAATAACGACCAGTCGCTTAAACGCTCGCGTCATTCCCGAGACGCTGATCGTCAGAGATGGAATCGTTAGGCGGATGATCGAGGGGCCGACCACGACAGGGCAAGTCCTTGCGGCCGTCGGAGCGCTATGAAGCGCGCAATTATCATCGGATTCGAATACTTCGGCCGACAACTCACCCGCCTCATGTCGGACCACGCCGATCATTGGTCGCTTACGTTCCGCGGAGCATCGTACCTCGAAAAAGCCCGCGCAGTCCTCGACTTGCGCCGCGCCGATGCCCTGGTCTGTTTTGGCGGACCCGGGCCGGACGCCGTATTAACCGAGCTGGCGCGGCGTTGGGGCGTGCCGGTTGTGGTCATCTGGGCCGGTACCGACGTGATCACCGCTGCTAAAGATCCTGCACTGCTCGAAGTCCTCAAGCAAGACGGAGCCGTCAATCTTTCCGTCGCGCCGTGGCTGGTAGACGAACTGGGCGCTTTGGGCGTGCAGGCGACGTATGTTCCGGTAGGCGCCGTGTCGGCGGTCGAGCAGCCCGCGCCGCTCCCCGCGCGCTTTCGCGTGATCTCGTATCTACCTGAGCCGCGACGGGCGTTTTACGGCGAAAAGGCTGTATACACCGTGGCCGCCGAGATGCCCGACGTTCAATTTACTATCGTCGGTAACGGCGAATCCAATCCGGTTGCTCCTCGAAACGTTGAGTTTCTCGGTTACGTCGGCGATATGGCTCACGTCATCGACGAATCCGTCGCGTTGCTTCGGCTGCCGGAGCACGACGGCAAATCGATGCTCGTTCTCGAGACGCTCGCACGTGGGCGTCACGTCGTCTGGACGTACGATTTTCCAGGCGTTGCCCGAGCGAACTCGATTTCGCAAGCCATCGCGCAACTGAGGCGCCTGCAAGCTGCGCACGCGCGCGAAGAGTTGGGGCCGAATTACGACGGACTCGCCTTCGTGCGCGACGACTGCGCGCCCGAGAAGTTGGTGAGGGGCTTCGAGGATGCACTCGATCGCGCCGAACTTCGCAACGACTCCAAGCGCAAGGACCGCCCGCGTCGCGTGGTTTTGAGTGGATACTCGCTTTTTTCGGCTCAAATCGCCAATGCGGTACGCGGATCCTCCAATGTTTGGGAGCCGCGCGTATTGCGTGGAAACCGGCGCTTCGAGCGCATCGTCTCGACTGCCCACATGGCGTCGGCGAACGTGTGGTACACGATTGGAACGCCGATTCCGGATCGGTGGCTGCACATGGTTGCGACTATCTTACGCAAGCCGCGTGTCGTACACTGGGTCGGATCCGACGTCATGATGCTCAAGGAACCGAGCGCGTTGCTGCGATGGTGCAAGCGGCGCAACGTCACGCACCTCGCCGAAGTGGATTGGATGATCGACGAGTTAGCCCAAAAGGGCATTAATGCACATCTCGCGCCGCTGCCGCCTCAGGTGCGAATTCCCGATACGATTCCACCGTTGCCCGATAGGTTCACCCTCCTGCTTTACATGCCGGGCTCGCGCGGGGAATTTTACGGCCAGCGCGAGTACGAGCGCCTCTTCCGCGCGTTTGCCAACAAGCCGGTTCGGTTTCTGGTCGTCGGCGGTGGATCGTTCTACGCCCCTCCGGAATGCGACATCGTGAGAATGGGCTGGTGCACGGACCTTTCTGAGATCTATTGCAAAAGCAGCGTGCTCCTACGGTTCACGCGCCACGACGGTCTCTCGCTCATGGCTCTCGAGGCGCTCTCGTACGGCAGGCACCTAATCTGGACGAAGGCATTCCCGTTCGGGCATCAGGTTACAAGCTACGACGACTGCGAACGGACGATCAACGAACTCTTGGCAAGCCACCTCTCAGGGCAACTGGCTGCTCAATATGATGCCGCGGAATTCATTCGAACGACCTACGATCGTTCCGTGTGCATCGATCGTATCGAGGGGTTCTGGAAGGCATCGGTGTCATGATTCTCTCGATGCACGACTGGGAGAGTTTCGATACGGACCATCCCGCTCCGACGTTTTTCGCGCGTCCGGCATTCGCGCGCGCCTTGCACGACGCATTCCCCAGACTCGAGGCGGCCCCGGTCGCCGTCATCGAAAACGGCGAGTGGTACATGGTCCCGGCCGTATGCAGCCGCAACGTGCTGGGATTGAGCAGCGGGGTCGGACTCCCCCTCGGCGCCTATAGTTCGGTTACCGATCGGTATGGCGGCGTGGTTCGCGAGCCAGTGCTTTCCGTGGTCATCCGCGCGGCGGCACACGAATTCGACGCGTTCGAATTCACCGGCTGGCCGCTCGGCGACCAGCCGAGTCTGGGAAACTGGGCGCAAACGCCCCTCAGTACTGCCGTCATCGACTGCGCGGGTGGGTTGCAGTCGTCACTGAAGTCGATGCGGGGCGTGACGCGCCGCATGGCCGGACAAGCGGCGCGCCGCGGCGTGCAATGCATCCGCACCGACGCAGACGATCGATCGTTGCGGCTGTATTACGATATGCTCGAAGAATCAAGCAAGGGCTGGGGGTATGCGTCGCCCACAATCCCCTTCCGATTGCTGCGAGCGGTGTTTGCGCACGGGCGTGAGGACGCCGAACTGTGGTTCGCCATGCTCGATGATCACCCGATCGCCGGTGCGGTGGTGCTATTCGGTTCGCAAGAGCTGTTCTTTTGGTCGGCTGCGATGCGGCGAACGTATTCACAGCATCGCCCGAGTAATGCGCTCAACGTGCGCCTCATCGAACGGGCATGTGAGCGCGGCGTCCGATGGTATAACCTCGGCGCAAGCGAGGGTCTGGCCGGGGTCGAGCGGTTCAAACACGACCTCGGGGCTGCGGACGTCAGCTACCGGCGCGTGCAGTATCAAAGTCGCGTGGCAGCGCTGTATCGTCGCGTACGCGGCGGACTGCGCGCGGGGATGGTGGGTTCATGACGGAATTACCTGAGCGCTTGGGCACAGACTCGGTCAACCTCGCGTTGGCCGATGTGGCGATTGGGATCGTGCTGATCCTGGCGTGCGCGCTCGTACACGAAGCGCGCCCGGCGACGCTGGTCGTAACCACCTGCATCTGCGCCTCTGCGGCAATCGGTCGCTACCGTACAAGCTACGCGGTACGCCCGGCGGACGAACGCTACGCGGTGGCCGGTGCGGCGTGCTTGACGCTGCTTGCGCTGTTCGCGCTGGTCCCGCTCTTCGAGGTTTCCGCCTGGGTAAGCTTTTTTGTGCTCGTACTTTGGAGTCTGGCCTCCAGCGCGGCGGCGATTCGGTTGACGTTGGCTCGAAGGCGCGCGCGGCGCGAAGAAACGGACGCCACCTGCCGTCAACTGAGCCCGCGTTCACGAGCGCGCGTGCGCGACGGTTGGATTCGCGCGGCGATGCGCGCGGTGGACGCCGCGCTCGCCGCCGTCGCGATCGTGCTGCTCTCGCCGGTGATCGCAGCCTGCGCGCTTGCCGTCTTCTTGCAAGATCGGAGCTCGCCGATTTTCGCGCAGCAACGCGCTGGACTCGACGGGCGTCCGTTCATGATGTACAAATTCCGCACGATGCGGCCGGATGCCGGCTCGCAGTGGGCCAAACCCAACGACGAGCGCATCACGCGCGTGGGCGCGTTTCTCCGGCGGACGAGCTTGGACGAGTTACCTCAACTGCTCAACGTCCTGCGCGGAGAAATGTCGTTGGTCGGGCCGCGCCCGGAGATGCGCGAGTATGCTAACGAGTTCGCGCGGACGATCCCCAACTACAACGATCGGCACGCGATCTCGCCCGGAATCACCGGTTGGGCGCAACTCCATTGCGCGCGCAATTTCCAACCCGAAGAATCACGCGACGTTCTGCCCTACGATCTCTTTTACGTCGCAAATTATTCCTTGCCGCTCTACGTCTATTGCCTGATGAAAACCGCAGTCGAGGTCCTGAGCCACCGTGCGGTCTAATCCGGCGATCCGAGCGCGCCTGCGTATGCCGCCATCGCTCGCTGCCGTGGCGGCGCTCTGCGTAACGGCGCTGATCGCCGCATGGGGCACAATCGCGTTGTCGGGTACCAAGATCGGCGTCGCGCTCGCAATGGCTGTCGTGCTCGGTCCGGCGGCGATCTATGCTGCGGTAACCGTTCCGCTCATCTTTCCGTTTGCGCTGTTCACAATCGCGGTGCCGTTCGATAACCTTTTGGAGTTTCATTCGTTCGGCACGTTGACGAAACTCATCGGGGTCATGTGCGGACTCGCGATGCTGTTATGGATGGTGCGCACCAAACGCTACGTTACACCGGATTGCTCGCTCGTCGCATGGCTGGCGTTCGTCGTGCTCGCGATCTGCTCGTTTAGCTGGGCGCAGGATCCAAAGAGCGGCATCATCGATGTCACGACGCTCTCGTCGTTATTCATCCTCCTTGCAACGGTTTCGCTCATGCCGATCAACGCCCGCGTGCTCCGCATCGTTTCCGCGACCGTCATCGCCGGAGGTGCGCTCGCCGGGCTTTATGGCGCCTATTTATTCCATCGCGGAGGCCCAAGCGCCACTGCGGATGCCGGTCGTCTCGTTGTCGAGCTCGGGAGGCAAAGCATCGATCCTAATCATTTCGCGGCCTCGCTCCTGTTGCCCAGTGCACTCGTGCTGGTCGGACTTGTCGAAAACCGCGGAACGGTGGCCCGCGTCACGCTCGCGCTGTGCGGGCTGGTTATCGCCGCGGGCCTCTTGCTTGCGGCGTCGCGCGGCGGCATCGTCGCGGGGCTGGCGATGTATTTGTACATGCTGATTCGTTCGAGTAGGAAAGCCGTGCTTGCCGGGATCGGTGTCGCAGCGCTCACGGTCGGCCTTGGCGCATTTTCGAATATCGCACGCCGCTTTGGCGAAGCGGCCGCGACCGGCGGCGCCGGACGGCTTGGAATTTGGAAGGTTGGCTTCGCGGCATTCAAGCTTCACCCGATCCTCGGCGCGGGGTTGGGGAATTTTACTATCGCCTACAACCAAGCGTTTCTAAGTGTGCCGGCGTTTGCCACGATGCAGGTCATCGAGGGCGCGCATTGGAGCATCGCGCCGCACAACAATTTGGTCTGGATCGGCGTCGAACTCGGCGCCGTGGGAGTGATCGTCTATCTCACGGCGTGGTGGCTCAGCTTCCGGTCCTTGCAGTCAATTGAAGCGACCAGCGACCTATACCCGATGCGCGTCGCCATGGAGGCCGCGTTAGTAGGGCTCTTCGTGGCGGGTCTCTTCCTTGGAACGGTCACCTATAAATACGTGTGGTTGGCTTTCATGCTGACCGCACTCACCCGTAATGCCGCGCTAAGCGAGCAGAGAGAACCCTCGTGAGAAAAGCGTACCTGCCCTATTACCGTCCGCAGTTGAGCGACCGTGAAATCGAGGCCGCCGTCGAGTGCCTTCGCAAAGGATGGCTGACCAGCGGCTCCAAGGTGGGCGAGTTCGAGGAAGCCTTCGCGCGCGCGTCCGGCGTCGAGCATGTGGTAGCGATGAACAGCTGCACGGCGGCGCTGCACGTGGCCCTTTGCGCCATGGGCGTAGGCGCAGGCGATGAGGTCGTTATGCCGTCGCTCACCTTCGTCGCGGGGGCACAGTGCGCGCTCGAGCTCGGTGCAACGCCGGTCTTTGCAGACGTCGATCCGGATACGCTCTGCGTGACCGTCGAGTCGATCGACGCCGTGATCACGCCGCGAACGAAGGTCATCATCGCGATGCCCTACGGTGGACGGCCGCTCGACATCGCCGCGATCGTCGAGTATGCGCACGCTCGCGGTATACGCGTCTTGGAAGATGCGGCCCACGCCGCCGGAATGCTCGATCGCGGAAGATGGTCGGGAACGTCCAGCGACGCGGCGGCGTATAGCTTCTATGCGACAAAGAATCTCACGTGCGCCGAAGGCGGGATGCTCGTAACGCGGGATGCGGAACTTGCGAAGCGTGCGCGTATCCTGCGCCTGCACGGTATGAGTATGGATGCATGGAAGCGCTACAGCGCGGGCGGCTCGTGGAAATACGACGTCGAAACGCCGGGCTTCAAATACAACCTCCCTGACCCGCTCGCGGCGATTGCCATGGCGCAACTCGAGCGGCTTGAAGAGCTGCAGGGGCGCCGCACGGGCCTCGCCCAACGCTATATTGACGGGCTTCGCGATATCGAGGGGATCAGCATACAAGCGCCTTCATCGGAGGCCGGCGATCGCCATAGCTGGTGTATGTTCGTCATCAAAGTGGATGGGTCGATCGCGGACGTCGACCGGGACGGAATGATCGAAGGACTCAAGGAAGCGAATATCGGCTCGTCGGTCCACTACATTCCCACACACCTGCTCACCGCCTATCGCTCGCTCTGTCGCTCCTCGCTGCAACAGACCGAGACCGTGTGGCAACAACTCGTGTCGCTACCCCTCTTTCCGGGAATGAACGATGAAGACGTCGACGATGTCGTAGCAGCCGTGCGTGATATCGCTCGCCCATCTGCATTTCGGGCGGCTGCTTCGTAGCTCAGTACGCAATCGTTCTAACGCACGACTAATGCAATTCGGTAAGAATCGCATTTTATGATCACGATTTCTTTTAGAGTCTGGTGTACACTTACCCCGGGAGGCCCAAAACCGGTTGGGCATTTCGCCCCCTTCAGCGCTTCATTCACGAGGAACGCACGACATATCGCCGCGAGCGTTAGGATTAACGGGTAATTTAACGGGTACGCTCGGTGTTGATGTTACAGCTTTCTTCGGTAATGGCCCAAAGAGGAGCCCCAGTGGTAACTGCACTAGATCGCGTCCGCCTCTACGTGATTGAAGGTCAAGTGCTCTTCGCGAAGGCCCTGTGTCAAGTGTTCTCATCGGAGCAGAACATCGATATCGTTGGCGACTCGCAAACGATAAACGAAAGCTTGATTGCAAAAGCGCGGCCCGACGTGGTCGTTCTCGATTTAGACGGTAGCACCGAAGGGATTGCGGAGGCGTTCGATCCATGCAAACGAGCGGCCCCCAACGCTCGGATATGCGCGCTAACGATGCGGCCCACCCCTGAGATCATGTATCGCTGCCTTTCGGCCGGCGCGGACGGATACGTGATCAAGGACGTTACGCCGGCAGAACTGATTCGCGCGGTGAAGCTCGTTGCCAGCGGCGAAAGCTACGTTGACCCGCGCGTAGCCGGCGGCTGGTTGCGGCGGCGATCGTCTGCGAACGGTAAGCCCGATCTCAACGAACTCTCCGCTCGTGAAACGGAAATCATTCGCCTCATAGCGGAAGGACTTTCGAATAAAGAGATCAGCGCCCGACTGAACTTGTCGGAGAAAACGATTAAAAATCACATCAGCCGCATCTTTTCGAAGTTGAATATCTACGCTCGGACGCAAGCAGCCGTGCACGCGATTAAGCTGGGTCTGCTCTAGCCTAAGGCTAGCTGCCCTAAAGTCCTTGTCGACCGGGGCATTCGTTCATTGCAGCAAAACGCGCTCTCGCGTTTACTGATGACAAGATGAACAGATATTCTCGGAACTCGCTCTTCGCGCTCTCGTTATTCGGCCTTGGAACATTCCTCGCCGCGTGCGGTGGAGGAGGCGGCGGCTCGAGCACACCGCCCGCACCGCTGCCGCCGTCGACGGGGCCCACCTCGCCGACAAGCGCACCTTCGTCCTCAGCTTCACCGGCAGCAACTCCCGGCGCGTCCGGTACGATATCAGCTACCGGGCTTTCGTTTGCAAACGTCCCAGTGATCTTCACCTGCGGTTGCAGCGGCGAAGCCGGCGAGGTTACGACCAACGCCGGCGGTGGGTATCAGATAACCGACTCCGCTACCCCGATTCCAGCCTCGCCCGCGCCCTACTCGCCTCCGGGCCACAACATCCTGGTCGTCGGTTATGCGAGCGGCTCGAGTGGACAGGCGTGGACGATGGTCTATTTGGGCACAACACCGGCGTACAATCTGAATCTATCGTCGACACCCTCGAACTTGAACGCAAATGTTACCGACACTGCATCGACGGCTGCGGCACTGTATATCTACTACGAGGCAGCGTATAGCACTCAGATTACCGGGTCGGACCGCACGTTCGACTGGTTCAACTTCAACCAAATCGCTACATTCGCGGAGCACCTTCGTACTTCACCATCGACGGATGAGACGAAATTCCTCAACGACATTTCCACTGCGCAGCAAGCCGGCTCGAGTCTGTATCCAGGATTCGTTCCCAGCTGGAACCCCGTGGCGAGTGACAAGACCAATGCAACCATTACGAGCGACATTCAAACGGTCGCAAACGACGGAACCTCTGTCGACGCAACCCTGCCGACACCATGTCCGGGCGCCGATGCATGCACCGGGACGCCGACACCCTAAGATGAACTACCCCCGTTCGATCATCGCCCTCGTTTTAGCAGTCGGACTTGCCGGTGCGGCTCCGCAGCAGACGATTGCGCCGGGGGATCAGTTGAACGTGCAGGTGTTCGGTCAGCAGTCGCTCTCGCAAAATGTGACGGTGCTGCCGGACGGAAGCATCAACTACCCGCTCATCGGAAGAGTGGCGATTGCGGGAATGAGCGTCAACGCCGCGACTTCGTTGGTAAGCGATAGGCTCGCGAAGTACGTTCGTCATCCGTACGTGACGATCGCGATCACGCAGCTCGGTCAGCCCTCGGTGCTGGTGCTCGGAGACGTGAAGAATCCGGGCAAGTATGACCTGCGCCCCGGCGCGCAACTCACCGATGCTATCGCGGCAGCAGGCGGACTGGCCGAACAAAACGGCCCGATGCCCGATGCGCGCGTGTCGGACCCGCAAGGCAACGTGCAGCAGGTTTCATTGCAGGCGCTGCTGCACGACGGCAACACATCGCTCGATCGGCCTCTTGGGATGGGTGACGTCGTGTACGTTCCCGGTCCGACGCTAATCAACGTGGTCGTTTCGGGCGCAGTCGATCATCCCGGCGAGATCCAAGTGGATCAGGGCGACCGCCTCTCCATGGCGATCGCAAAAGCCGGCAATAGCGCAACTTCCAACGCGGACCTCAATCACATCACCGTTCTTCGAACGCTGCCGGACGGGAAGACGGAGAACTTCAATGTCAATCTGTATCAGGCGCTCGAGCACGGTGACGGCGCTGCCGACGTCGTTTTGCAGAAAAATGACACGATTTTCGTTCCACAATCGAGAAGCGGTAAGAACACCGGTGCCGTCTTCGGCAGCACGGGCCTGCTCTACATCTTGAGCCGGCTGTTGATTCCCTAGGAGTATCATGCGGGCATTTCCGAGTTATTCGCAGGCAGCAATTACCGGCACCGTCGACCCAACGTCGAGTGCCGGCACACCCGAGCGAAACAACGAGCTGGCGTCGATCTGGCGCACGATCGTGCGTCGTCGCTGGACCGCGCTCAAGATCTTCTTGGGTTTCGTAGCCCTGGTCGTCATCGGTACGTTGATTTGGCCCAAGCAATACACCACCACCATCAAAGTGATCGCCGGCGATTCGAGCGGTCCGGGGAGCGCCCAGCCCGCCGGAACCGACTTACCGGTGCTCAACGCATTCCTAATCGCGAGCGGCATGCAGTCGTCGGAAACCTACGCGGAACTCTTTCAGGAGACGCCCGTTCCGCAAGGCGTCATCGATCAGCTCCACCTCGCCATGAGCCCCGCGCAGCTTATGGCGCACGTTGACGTCGCCCCTGTGACGAACACAAACATCCTTAGTGTGAACGTGACCTGGTCGAATCCCACCACCTCGGCGGCGATCGCCAATGCCTTCGGCCAAGCAATCGTCAATCGGCAGCGCGACCTCGTCTCGAGCCAGGCGAACGCGGCGCTCGTCTCCTTGAAGCAGCAGCTGCCGCAAGCTCAAACGCGGATGAACGATGCGCAGGACCGCCTCGCGCAATTCGAGGCGACGAACCACATCGCCAACATCGACGAGCAAACGCAGGCAACGGTCACTTCCATGGCCGCGCTGGAAGCAAGGATCGGTCAAGTGCAGGCCGATCAGAGCCAAGCCGCAGCGCAACTCGCTTCGACGACCTCGCAGATGGGCAGCCTCGCACCGACCATCAATGGCAGCACGACGGTTACGCAGAATCCAGTCGTTGCACAGCTGCAAACGCAGCTCACGCAGGTCGACGTGCAGCTGCAGCAAGATGAGCAGCAGTACACCAACCAATATCCGGGTCTCATCGCGCTCAAGCAACAAAAAGCCCAGCTTCAGAATCAGATAGCCAAAGAGCAGCAGACGGTAGTGTCCGGTAAGAACCAGATACCGAACCCCGTCTATCAGCAACTTCAGCAATCCGCCGCGACCTATCGCGCGCAAGTGGCCGCCGATACCGCGCAGGTCGCCGAGCTCAAGCGCCAGCAGACCGCGATGCAGCCGAATCTTTCCGCGCTGCCGGCACAAACCGCTCAGCTAGCCGATCTCCAACTCAACGCAAAGGCCGCCGCGGACGTGTATTCGGCGTTGCAAGGCAAGTACGTCAACGCCCAAGTAGCCTCGCAGACGGCGCTCTCCGACGTAACGGTAACCCAGCCCGCGAGCGCGGCGTTGGCGAAAGTTCGTCCAAGCCTCTTCCTCAACGTTCTGATTGCTATCGTGCTCGGTGCCGTGCTGGCGATTACCGGAGCGCTCGTACTCGATTACTTCGACAACTCGATCCGCAACGAGGGCGCGCTGGAAGAAGACCTGGCGCTACCGCAGCTCGGGTCAATTCCCAACGTTGCGCTGCGTAACGGCGAAGCCGTGATTCCGTGGGTGAAAGCGCTTGCGTTGGAATCCTTCCTCCAGCTTGTGACCAACGTGAAATACTCGACGGACCAGCCGCTCAAATCGCTGGCCGTCCTCAGTCCGTCACTCGGCGACGGCAAGTCGACGATCGCGATGAACATCGCGCTTGCCTTCAACGAGATCGGGCCGCCCGTGCTGCTGGTCGATGCGGATCTGCGCCGTCCATCGTTGCACTCGAAGCTCGGACTCTCCAACGAGCGAGGGCTCTCCGACATCTTGGTGGGTCAGTGCTCGATCGACGAGGCGATCCAGGTTTGGGATAAGAGCGGACTTGCGGTTATCACCAGCGGAACCGCGGCGCCTAATCCGATCAAACTGCTCGAATCTCCGCGCTTCGACGCGCTAGTGAAAGAGCTGGAGACCCGCTACCGGACCGTCGTGTTCGATGCGGCGGCAATCGTGAGCAACATCGAATCGGCGGTGCTGGCGCGTCGTATGACCGGTTCGATCCTGGTCGTCTCGCACGGATCGACGGATCGGCGAGAGGTCAACTCCGCGATGCGGCGGCTCTCGCGCATGGGTGTGCGCAATCTGCTGGGCTTCGTCATCAACCGCATCGACCCGCGGAGAGTTGACTACGCTCCATATGGGGGCGACATTCCGCAACTCTACGGCGGGGAAGACGCGCCGATCGTCGCTCCCACGCGCTAGCGTGGCCGTGATCGGTAATTATGGCGGGCGAAAGCGGCCGCGCGGTTGTGCATTTGATCGAACCGCAGAACCTCTTCGTGGCGGCGCTCGTCGAAGTGTTCACGGAAGCGGGATTATGCGTGGATTACGTTGCTCCGGTGGTCGATCCGCGCCGAACGCTCGATGACACGCCGGATTTGATCTTCCTCGACACCGACTTTTTGCCCGAGCCACTCGAATCCGTGAGTCTCGCGCGCTTACTTGCTCCGCAGGCGATCATCGCGACGTACACCAGCGGCACGAGCGAAACCGTCCGCTCCGCGTTCACCTCGTCCGGTGCCGACGTCATCATCGAAAAGTCGGCCGAGCGCCGCTCCGTCGTGCAGGGCCTTCGCGATATGGAACATCGGCGAAGGCGGCGGTGACGCTCAATTCCGTTACTTGGTCGCGACACCGTACATGATGTATCGCCAGGACCTAGGGACCATCGCATTGAGCAGGAGGCGATCGACGACCGAGAATGCGCGGCGCTGACGCTCGGAGCGGCCGAGCGTGCCCAGAACGCCGGTGGTGCCGAACTGCACGCGGGAAAACGGCCGAAGAAACCCTAGCATCTCGTCGATGTTGACATAGCGCCAGCGCGCACCCCACTCAACGTAGCGCCCACGCAACCAACGGTGCATCGGACTTCCCGTGAGATTCTCGGCGAAGAGCAGCCGGCCGCCAGGCCGCAGCGCGCGGTGCATCGAGCGGATCGCTAGCGCTTGCCGGTCCATGGCTCCGCCGTGACCGACGCCGCCAAGCACCGATTTGAAGACGATGACATCGAACGCCTCGTCGTAGGGAATGGCCGTCGCGTCGATATCTTCGAAGCGGACCAGATCGCCGGCACCGTAGTGGTCGACGAGCGCTTGTGCTTGCCCGCGCGCGTTTTCAAGGTCTGAGCAGAGAACGTTGTGGCCCATTAGAGCCAGCCAGACTGAGAGGCCGCCGCTGTGGGCCCCGATCTCCAAACAGTCCAAGCCCGGGCCCGCGAGATCGCCTTCTCGCTCCCAGAAACGGAGCGCAGCGGACCAGTTGGCCACATCCCAACCAATCGCGCCCGCAGCATCGATGCGCACCGGTAGATGGTAACCCGGCGAAGGGATCTGGACCAGCAACGGATTGCTCCCGAACTCGGGGCCAAGCGGCTCTTCCCTCGCGCGCGCCAGGCGGGCTTGGGCCGAGGGCTATTTTCCGGGTGCGCGGAACTACCTGCGCTCGCATGACCTCGCCGCAGAAAATCACCGAGCTCCCGAAGACCTACGATCCCAAAGCAGTCGAACCGCGGCTCTATGATTTTTGGGAACGCAGCGGTTTTTTTCATGAGGATCCCGATCCGGCGCGTCCGCCGTTCATCATTCCGATGCCGCCGCCCAACGTCACGGGGCGCGCGCACTTGGGACACGGCTCGACGTACACGCCGCAAGACGTGCTCACGCGCTACCACCGGATGCTGGGCGACAACGCGGATTGGCTTCCCGGGCTCGACCACGCTGCGATTGCAACCGAGTCGGTCCTCGTACGTGAGCTTGCCACGCAAGGCATCTCGCGCGAGAGCCTCGGCCGCGACGGCTTCGTCGAACGCGCGTGGGAGTGGTCGCGCACGACCGGCGGCTCGATCGAGCAGCAATTTCGCACGCTGGGGTTCGGGCCGGATTGGAAGCGCTCGCGCTTCACGATGGATGAGGGCCTTTCGGCGGCAGTCCGCAAGGTATTCGTTGCACTCTATCGTGAGGGTTTGATCTATCGCGGCAAACGGTTGATCAATTGGGATCCCAAAGGCAAGACCACGGTCTCCGACGCGGAGATCGACCACGTCGAGCGGGACGCCCAGCTTTGGCACATCCGCTACGTGTCGCAGGACGGTAGCTTTGCGATCGAGATCGCAACGACGCGTCCCGAAACCATGCTCGGCGACACCGCGGTTGCCGTGCACCCCGACGACGAACGCTACGCGGCATTCGTCGGCAAACGCGTGGTGCTGCCTTTGATCGGACGCGAGATTCCTATTGTGGCCGATGCGTCGGTTGAGCGCGGCTTCGGGACCGGCGCGGTCAAAGTTACGCCGGCGCACGATCCAACGGACTACGAGATCGGCCTGCGGCACGAGCTGCCGATGCCGACGATCATGGATGCCGACGCGAAGATCACCGCTGCGGAGATCGACGTCGGCCCCTACGCCGGACTCAACCGCTACGAGGCCCGCACGCGGATCGTCGAAGACCTGCGCGCCGGCGGCGCCCTTATTAAAGAAGAAGCGTATCGGCATTCGGTCGCGGTAAGCGAGCGCTCGGGCGAGGTCATTGAGCCGTTGCTCTCATTGCAGTGGTTCGTGACGATGAAACCGCTGGCCGAGCCCGCGCTGGAAGCATATCGCGACGGCCGGCTGCGATTCGTCCCGGAGCGTTACGGGCGGACCTACGAGCAGTGGCTCGAGAACATTCGCGACTGGAACATCTCACGACAACTCTGGTGGGGACATCAGCTACCGGTCTGGTACACGCCGGCCGGCGACGTGGTGGTAGCGGAAACGGCGGAAGAAGCGCACGAGATCGCGCGCACCCGTTACAACAGCGCGCCCCTGACGCGCGATCCGGACACGCTCGATACGTGGTTTTCGAGCGGTTTGTGGCCGTTTTCGATCTTGGGCTGGCCCGAACAAACGCCCGAGCTGCAATGCTGGTATCCGGCGCAAGTGCTGATCACCGGTTGGGAGATCATCTTCCTGTGGGTGGCGCGGATGGTTATGCTCGGCATGCATTTCCTCGGCCAGGTCCCGTTCCCAACGGTGTTCATCGCGCCGCTAGTCTTTGACGCGCAGGGGCGCAAGATGTCAAAGTCGCTCGGCAACGCAATCGATCCAATGGAGCTGGTCGACCGCTATGGTGCGGATGCTTTCCGCATGGGGATTCTGCGGCAGATGCGACTCGAGGGGCAGGAGATTCGTTTTCAAGAATCGCGCTGCGAAGAGGCGCGCAACTTCAACAATAAGATTTGGAACGCGACGCGTTACGTACTTGCGCTGCCCGAGGGCCTGCCGCGCGCCATGACGTTGCCGAAGGCCGCTGACTTGACCGTCGCCGATCGATGGATCCTTACGCGTTTGCACGACACCATTGCAACCCAAAGCGAACGCTTCGACGCGTTCGACTTCGGCAACGCGGCCGATACGATCTGGCGCTTCGTCTGGTACGAATTCTGCGACTGGTACGTCGAAGCGACGAAGGTGCCGCAGAACTACGCAACGCGGGCGGCCGTCCTTTCCTTCGTGTGGAACAACGCTATGCGCTTGCTGCACCCGATCGCGCCGTTCATCAGCGAAGAGGTCTGGCTCACGCTGCCGCATGACGGGGTGACGATCATGACCGCGACGTGGCCCGATCGCCTCGAAGTGCCGATCGACCGTGAGGCCGCCGCCTTATTCGAAACGCACATGGCAGCGACCGAAGCCATCCGCCGCCTCAAACAAGAGCTGGAACTTCCCCTCGGTTCGAAACCGGCCACGACGTTGCCCGGCGATCTGGCAGCGCTCGCCGCACTCACAACCTACACCGAGGCGGCTGCCGGCGCTACTATTAGCATCGACCCCGAGCGCGACGGCGGGATCGCGGCAATCGTTGTCGAGGCGCCACGGACGCTGTTGCTCGAGCGCTATCGCAAGGACGCGGTCCGGCTGCGAAGCGAGGTCGAGCGGAGCGAACGTACGCTGGGCAAAGCAGACTTCATCGCCAAGGCGGCGCCGAACGTGGTTGCGAAGGAGCGAGAAAAGCTGGAAGGCTACCGCAACGAACTCGCTCGCGTGGAGTCCGCACTGGCGGCTATGGGGGAGACTGCATGACCACGGCAACGCAGAAGTCGCGCGTTCTGCTCGAGAGTGATGAGATCGCACGCGTGATTTCGCGTCTGGCGCACCAGATACTGGAGCCGGACGACGCGCAACGCGGGGTCGTACTGATCGGCGTGCGCCGCGGCGGCGAGGCCTTAGCCCAACGCCTGACCAGCGAAATCGAGCGCATCAGCGGGAAGGCGCCGGCACTCGGCTTTCTCAACATCAATCTCTACCGCGACG
Source organism: Vulcanimicrobiota bacterium (assembly GCA_963837195.1). Taxonomy (GTDB): domain Bacteria; phylum Vulcanimicrobiota; class Vulcanimicrobiia; order Vulcanimicrobiales; family Vulcanimicrobiaceae; genus Aquilonibacter. The sequence goes on along the minus strand of CAWIMO010000006.1, from coordinate 134,150 downwards.
ATCGCGTCACCCACGAAATGCCGGAGTCGCAAATTCCCGTCGACATCAACGACCGGCTGGTCGTTATCGCCGACGACGTACTCTTCACCGGCCGCACCATTCGCGCCGCCCTCGACGCCGTCACCGACCTCGGGCGCCCCGCGGCGATCCGGCTGTGCGTGATGGTCGACCGCGGTTTGCGCGAACTTCCGATTCAAGCCGATTACGTTGGACGCGCCATACCAACCAGCCGCCGCGAACACGTCAAGGTTGCGCTCGCGCCGCAGCCCGCGGCTAGCGACGAGGTCTCGATTCATGCGCACGCGACGTAGCCTCATCGATCTCGATGATCTGTCCGCCGACGAGATCGAAACGATCTTCGAGGAAACCCGTTCGTTCGAAGCGTACGCGCCGGGACGATTGCTGGAAGGGGTTGACGCAGTCAACCTTTTTTTTGAGCAGAGCACGCGCACGTTCACCTCGTTCAATCTGGCGCAGATGCGGCTGGGCGCGAACGTCGTCAATCTTTCACCCAAAGATTTGAGCCTTGCTACCAAAGGCGAAACCGTCGAGGACACGATGCTCACGCTCGCAGCAATGGGCATCGGCATCGTGGTAGTCCGTCACCCCGAAGCTGGTTTTCCGGCGCGCGTTGCTGCTGCGTTCGACGGCCACGTCGTCAATGCGGGAGACGGTTCGCACGCACATCCAACACAAGCGCTCCTCGATCTCTTCACCTTGCTCGACGAGTTTGGGTCACTCGAAGGACGTACGGTCGCGATCGTCGGCGACATCGCTCACTCGCGCGTCGCGCATTCGACGATCCGTGGCCTTGCGCGCTTGGGCGCTCACACGCTGCTGGTCGGGCCCGAGGCGTTCTTGAGCTCGAGCGACGCCATCGCGGACTCGACGATCGTACGCGACCTCGATATCGCACTCAAAGATGCCGACGCAGTGATCCTGTTGCGCATCCAGCGCGAACGCTTTACCGCGATGCCCATGGACGATCGTGAGTACGTCGACCGCTATCAGTTGAACGGTCAGCGCCTCGCGCGGCTACGCCCGCACGCGATCGTGATGCATCCCGGGCCGTATAACCGTGGCATGGAGCTCGACGATACCGTGCTCGAGTTTGCCGGATGGCGCTACGCGCGGCAGGTGCATCACGGCGTCTACATACGCATGGCCGTGCTGGACCTATTGGTCAACGGTACGCGCGAGCGCGTCCGCTAGCTCGTATCTGAGTTGATGCTGATTCGCGGCGGGCGGCTGGTAGATCCGTCGCAGCGCATCGATGCGCTGCGCGACCTGCGGATCGTCAACGGCCGCGTGACGGAGATCGGGGAACATCTGCAGGCCGCGCCGGGCGACACCGTGATCGATGCGCACAACGCCGTCGTCGCGCCCGGTTTCATCGATATGCACGTCCACCTGCGCGAGCCAGGTTTTACCGAAAAAGAAACGATCGCAAGCGGCACGCAAGCAGCACTGCAGGGTGGATTCACCGCGGTTGCATGCATGCCGAACACCGAGCCGGCACTCGATCGGCCTGAAGTACTGGCGCAGCTCGCCGCGATCGTGGCTAGCGATGCGCGCTGCCGGGTTTATCCGGTCGCCGCGATTACCCGCGGACGCACCGGCGTACAGGGTGTAGATTTTGCGGCGCTGTCGAAAGCGGGCGCGGTCGCGTTCTCCGACGATGGGAACACGGTGATGAACGCGCGCGTCTTACGCGAGGCGGCACTGCAAGCTCGCGACGTCCCGGGGCCGTTTATCTCGCATGCGGAAGACGAAGATCTCAAGGGCGACGCCGTGATGACTTCGGGCGCGGTGGCGGATGCCATGGGCGTCGCGAGCGCGCCGAGTTTGAGCGAAGACGTTATCGTCGCCCGGGATCTGTTGATCGCGCTCGATACGGCCAAGGCTTGGCACATCGCGCATCTCTCCACTGCCACGGGACTCGCATTGCTGCGTTGGTCGCGCGCGCAGGGGGGCAGCGCAACCTGCGAAGTGACACCTCACCACTTGCTGCTCACGGATGACGCCGTGCGCGAGCTTGGCGCAGGCGGCAAAGTCAATCCGCCGCTGCGCTCGCAAGACGACGTTCGCGCGCTACGCGACGGAGTGCGGGAGGGCACGATCGATGTGTTTGCCACCGATCACGCACCGCATACGGAAGAAGAAAAGCGCGGTGATTTGGGCAGTGCGGCGGTAGGATTCAGCGGTTTGGAAATCGCGCTCGGTGCGTTCGCGCTGGCACTGCCGGATCTGCCGCTCGAGCGCTTCGTCGCGTTGCTCTCGACCAATCCCGCGCGGATTCTCAACCTCGAGGGCGGTACCTTGCGGATCGGCGCAGCGGCGGACGTGACGATCTTCGCCGACCGTCCCTGGGCAGTCAATCCCGCGACGTTCGCGTCAAAAGGCAAGAGCACGCCGTTCGCGGGCCGTACGTTGCCGCGGCGCGCGGTGGCAACCATCGTCAATGGCGAACTTCGCTGGAAATTATAAGCCCTCAGCCGTCGCCTTCGAGGTCACCTTTAACATCGGGCTCTTTGCCATACCGGCTACCATACTCTTTGTGCCAACGGCGGATCAAATCGGCTCGTTGATCCGAATCGATTTCGAGCGTGGGATCGAGTCCGAGGTCGGCAATCATCTGTTCTGCGGGCGGATCATCGTTTTCCATGGGATCTCCCCTTGCCGGAGCGAGGCTCCGTCGTGATAGTATAGCCGCAATGAGCGCGCAACCCCTTGAGATCCGTATGGCGCACCTCGAAGGTGCCTACGTACAGCTCGACAAGCGCCTGGGCGACATGGCGTCTAACATCGACGCGCGGTTCGCGCAAGTCGATCGGCGGTTCGAACAGGTCGACCGGCGGTTCGAATCACTCGACCAGAGGTTTGACGCGTTCGAGCGAAAGTTCGACGCAAAGTTTGACGGCTTGCAGTGGCGCATGACCGCGCTGATAGTCGGCACCTGGACGACCACGATCCTCGCTGTCTTCCTCCACCATTAGACTAATGTCTGATTAACGGCGTCTGCAAGATGCCGTTGATGACGAATTGCACGGCCAGCGCCGCGAGAATGATTCCGAGTACGCGGCTGATCACGTGAATGCCGGTCGTACCCAAGCGATGCAGATAGCGTGCGGCACCGCGCATGCAGAGCCACGCGATCGCGAGCGCGGCGGCGTAGGCGACCAAGACGAGCGCGTCGCGTGCAGGGTTGCCGCGCGCAAGGTTCACCAGGAGCAGCACGGTAGCGATCGTGCCGGGCCCGGCGATCATCGGAATTGCCAGCGGAAAAACGGCCGGGTTCTCGCCCTCGCGTGCGACGCGCTCCTCCTCGCTGGTTGCGCGCGCACCGGTAGGGCGCGCAAAGAGCATATCGATGGCGATCAGGAAGAGCAGAATGCCACCGGCGATACCAAAGGCGGGCAACGTGATGCCAAGGTAATCGAGCAGCCACGGGCCGACGACGCCCATGAACAGCATGACGATGCCGGCAACCATGACGGCCTGATCGACGATACGATTGCGTTTGGCGGTGTCGAAATGCGCGGTGGTCGCCGCGGTAATCGGAATCATGCCGATCGGGTCGATGATGGTTATCGCCGTCGCAAAGGCCGTCGCGCCGAAGTGCCAGTCCATCTGCCAGTCCATTCCCAGCGCCTTATTTCCAGGTTTGCGCCTGCCCTTCGTTTAACCGGCTTTTCTTTAGGATGACCACCCCCGCAGCACTGTTCCTCGCCGACGGCTCGCGCTTCGACGGCCTCGGTTTGCGCCACCAAGGCCTCGCCTTGGGCGAAGCAGTCTTTTACACTGGGATGACCGGTTATGAAGAAGCGCTGACCGATCCGTCGTACGCCGGCCAGATCCTCACGTTTACCTATCCGCTGATCGGAAACTACGGTATCTCCGGAAGTGCCGCGCAATATCCGCGAGCCTGCGTTCGGGGCGCGATCATCAAAGAGATTGCGCGACACCCGTCGCATTATCTCAGTAAAGCCGCACTACCGGACTGGCTGGACGATCAGCGGATCCCGACCATGATCGGTGCAGACACCCGCGCGATCACGATCGCCTTGCGCGAACATGGGACGATCTGGGCCGCACTTGCCGTCGGTGACGATGCGCTCGCACGAGCGGAACGGGAACTCACGGCGTTCGTGCGCACCGCGAGCACCGCGCAACTCGTCCCTAGCGTCGCGGCGCGCGAACGCCACGTGGAAGGAACGCGCGGCGGCGTCCGCGTCACGCTAATCGACTGCGGCGTCAAGCGCGCGATCCTGCGCGAATTGACCGCACTGGGCAGTGAAGTAACCGTTGTGCCGTACAATGCGAGCGAAGAAGAGCTGCTGCAAGGCGATCCCGATGCAATCTTCATCTCACCGGGCCCGGGGAATCCGACGGACTTGCAAGAGACCATCGAAACGCTGCGCGGGCTGGTTGGGCGCAAGCCGCTCTTCGGTGTGTGCTTAGGCCATCAACTGTTGGCGCTGGCGTGCGGCGCCTCGACCTACAAACTTCCCTACGGACATCGCGGCGGCAATCAGCCGGTCAAGGATCTGACGCGCGACGAAGTCTTGATCACCGCACACAATCACGGCTACGCCGTCGACGCGCGATCGATGCCCGACGAGCTAGAACCGACGATGACCAATCTCAATGACGGAACGAACGAGGGCTTCCGGCACCGCCGTTTGCCGATAGCAGCCGTGCAGTTTCATCCCGAAGCGTCGCCGGGACCATTCGACGCGCGCCCGCTCTTTGCACAGTGGCTTTCAACGGTTCGGCCGGCCTAAGGCCGGTCGCACATCCTGTGCTCCGAACCTTCACCAGCTTCGTGCTGGTGTCCGTAATGTGCTATGCAGTTGCATGGGCGCAGAGTTTGCAGCGATTGACGGTGACGCAACTGACGCTTACCGCCGACACGATGACGCCGCACATCGAGGTTCCGTTTCATCTAATCGTGACGGCGCATGTTCGGGAACGCATTGCCGAGCTCGACAACCTCGATCTGCCGATTCTTGCCGAGCTGGAGCTTCTCGGCGACGAGCACGTGCTGGTAGCGCAACGCGGCGGCTCAACCTACCGCGAAACGATCACCGTGGTTGCGCACCATTCGGGTGCGATCACCATTGCTCCGGTCACGTTGGATGCGACCAATGCGCTCAACGGTAAGAACTATCGGTACTCCTCGAATTCACTGACGCTGCACGTCCTGGGTCCAGCCGCCGTGATCGCGGCTGCGGGCGATGCCTGGCAAGGTCTGCGCTCGCTGCTTTCGGCGTTGCTGCGCTTGGCGCTGATCCTCGCAGGCCTGGCGGGCATCATCCTGCTCATCGCCGTGTTGATCCGTCGCCGCCCGCCATCCGCACCCGTCGTCACCCTTGCGCCGGCGGTTCCGGTCGCGCGCGATCCGCGCGCCGCCCTGCGTGAGGCGCTTGACGCACTGCAGCGCGACCGCTCGCGCGCGGGCGCGATGCGCGCTCGTCATATCGTCCGGCGGATGGTCGGAGCAACCGACGCCGAAACGCTTGCCGACGTGCTGCGGCGGCCGTTGGCGAACGATCCGCAGCTTCGCGATCTCTTGCGCGCGCTCGAGCGCGCGGGATTCACCCACGACGACGATCTTCCGGCTGCACTCGCAGCGGCCCTTACACGACTGGAGTGCATGACGCGATGAACGAGAGACCCGGACCTGCGGTCGTCACCCGAGCGCTCGAGCGCACGATCGTCGGGCAAGAAGGCGTGATCGAAGGCCTCTTGCTCGGGCTCCTGTGCAGCGGTCACGTGTTACTCGAAGGGCCTCCTGGCCTCGCGAAAACGCTTGCATGCCGCAGCCTCGCCGATGCGCTGCACGGCGAATTCAAACGCATTCAATTCACGCCCGACCTCTTACCGAGCGACATCGTCGGGACGCGGATCTTCGATCAACGCGAAAGCGCCTTTACGACCGTCCGTGGACCGATTTTCGCGAACGTCGTTCTCGCCGACGAGATCAATCGCGCGCCGGCGAAGGTCCAGTCGGCGCTGTTGGAAGCGATGCAGGAGCGTCAGGTCACGATCGGTCCGCAAACCCATGCCTTGCCCGATCCGTTCATCGTGATGGCAACGATGAATCCGCTCGATTCCGAGGGCACCTATGCGCTGCCCGTCGCGCAGATGGATCGCTTTCTGATCAAGATCGACGTCGGCTATCCCTCGCGCACCGAAGAGCTCGCGATCCTCGAGCGCTATGCGATCGCCGATGCGCCGGTTATCGCGCCGGTGGCCACACTCGAGGCCGTACGCGAGTGGCGAACGCTTGCCCACAACGTCCACATCGACGAAGCGCTCAAGCGCTACATCGTCGAGCTCGTCGTCATTACGCGTGAGGCGCAGCACCCCGCGATCGACTTTGGGGCGAGTCCGCGGGCGACCTTAGCAATTGCCAATCTGGCGCGCGCAAAGGCGCTCCTCGAACAACGGGATTACGCCGTGCCTGACGACGTGCGCAGCGTCGCGCCGCTCGCGTTGCGCCACCGCATCGGCTTCAACTTTCGCGTTTCCAACGAGGGCGGCTCGACCCGCGTACTCGAAGACTTGATCGCGCGCGTTCCGGTGCCCTAAATGTATCGATCGCTTACGCTGCGCGATGCCTTGCTGCGCGGAAAACGGCGCCCGCGCCGATTCGGCGCAGGCTCACCGACGACGTATCGCGGTGACGGCTACGAGTTCGTCGAGCTGCGAGCGTACGTGCCCGGCGATGACGTGCGCCGCATCGATTGGGCCGCGACCGCTCGCGCCGGCGATCTCCAGACGCGCGTCGTGCTCGAGGACGTGGCGCTGACGCTTGCTGCGATGGTCGACGATACGCCGTCGATGCAAGTCGGGCGCACGCGTCCGCTCCTTGCGGCAGCCGAGGAAGCCGCCGCCGAGTGGTTCGGTGCGGCACGTGGCGGCGACCGGCTCATGCGGGTCGGAACTGATTTTGCCGGTCCGATACATGCGCGTTCGACTACGCCCTTTGAACTCGGCGGCGCGCTTGCGACCGCACGTGCGGCGCTACGCCGGGGGACGGCTCTGCTCGCGATAAGCGACTGGTACGAACTCGACACCCGCCACGACGACGTGCTCGAGCAGCTCGGGAGTTGGTGCGACTGCACGGCCCTAATCGCGCGCGATCCGTGGTATGACGGTCTTCCGGTCGGCGGCATCGTTCGCTTCGCCGGTGCTGAGGGCGGCTCGCTGCGCGTGTATCTCGGCAAGCGGGAACGCGCGGCGTTTCGCTGCGCGGTACGCGCGCGCGAAGAGTCCGTCGTGCAGCAGCTTACGCGCGCCGGCTGGCGTACCGGGATTCTTGCCGAGCAAAGCGGTGTCACGTCGCTGCGTGCGGCGTTCGGTGTGTCGTGAGTTTCGACGCACCGTGGGTGCTCGTCGCCGGCGCGCTCGCAGCGGTGGCCCTGACCCTGCTGTATCGTCGCGCGGAAGTTCGCACCAACGCGCAAGCTCTGCGCTATTCCAACCTCGCGTTCCTCGAAGCCGCGATTGCGCCGCGGCAATGGCTTGTCACGGTTTTCCGCGCGGCGTGGATCGTCGCGCTCGCGGCCCTCGTCGTGGGCCTTGCCGGACCGCATGTGCGCCTGCCGGTTCCGGTGGCCGACGGCGACGTCTTCATTTGTATCGACACCTCGGGATCGATGGCGTCGACCGACGTCACGCCGACTCGCGCCGCGGCAGCCACGAACGCGGCGCGCGCCTTCATCGAAGATTCGCCCCCGGGGATCAAAATTGGGCTCATCACCTTTTCGGGCAACGCCGAACTGATCGCGCCGCTGAGCGCAAACAAGGACGCGACGCTCGCTGCGCTCGATCAAATTCCGGCGCCTAACGGCGCAACTGCAATCGGCGACGCGTTACGCCTCGCGGCCAGCCAATTTCCGCCGGCCGGCCATCGCGTCGTCGTCTTGATCACCGACGGCGTGAACAACACCGGCATCGACCCGCAGGAGATGGCTGAGTACTTCGGCGCGCATCACGTGCCGATCTACACGATCGGCATAGGAACGCCCAATGGCGACGTGATCGGCGGCGAAGAATCCACCATCGACGAAAGCGCGCTCGAAGGATACGCTGCGGCGAGCGGGGGTGCGTACGCGCGCGCCGAGAATGCGACCGAATTGCGTGACGCGCTGGCCCGTCTCGGGCACGAAACGACCATGGACCACCGGCCCATCGCGGCCGCCCTACCCTTTGTCGCCGGCGGAGCGGTGCTGCTCGTCGTTACGATGCTGGCAGCTTTGGGACTCGGGAGAATGCCGTGAATATCGAAGGTAGCCGCGATCGCTACACGAGTCCGCCGCTGCTTGAGAGCGAACTCGGCGCCGATCCGATCGCCGCGCTGCGGAAATGGCTCGACGCGGCATATCAGTGTGCCGAATTGCGCGAGCCCAACGCCATGACCCTCGCCACCGCCGACGCGCAGGGGCGCGTCAGTGCGCGCATCGTGCTGTTGCGCGGCCTCGACGGACGCGGGCTGCAATTCTATACCTCCTATTTCAGCCGCAAGGCAGCGCAGCTCGAAGCGAATCCACGCGCGGCGGCGACCTTTTTCTGGGCACCACTGCATCGGCAGGTCCGCGTCGAAGGCAGCGTCACGCAACTCTCCGAGGACGAATCCGACGCCTATTTCAGCACGCGCCCGCGCGGACATCAGCTCTCTGCCTGGGCATCGGAGCAGAGTGCGGTGCTCGAGCGGCGAGAGATTCTCGCAGAGCGCGTGACGCACTTCGACGAACGCTTCGCCGGGAACGACGTTCCGCGGCCACACTCGTGGGGCGGCTACGTGCTCGCACCGGACTACGTCGAGTTTTGGCAAGGCCAGGAAAACCGTTTGCACGACCGTTTGTTATTCGAACGTGCCGGTGCGGCGAGCTGGTCGCTTCGGCGTTTACAACCGTAGCCATGCGGCTACCGACTTTCCTCGTCCAGGATAAGCGCCCGTAACCGCCAATCCACCCTCCCCAGCATGCCCCGCCGCAATGTCCTGGTGATAGGCTCCGGGCCGATCGTGATCGGTCAGGCCGCCGAATTCGATTACGCCGGCGTGCAAGCGTGCCGCGCGTTGCACGAGGAAGGCCACCGCGTCGTCCTCGTCAACTCCAACCCCGCCACCATCATGACCGATCCCGAGGTCGCCGACGCGGTCTATCTCGAGCCGCTGACGGTAGCCTCGGTCGAAGCGATCATTGCGCGCGAACGCCCCGATGCGATGTTGCCCACCCTCGGCGGCCAAACCGGCTTAAATCTCGCGGTGGAATTAAATGAAGCGGGCGTCCTCGAGCGGTACGGGGTCGACTTGCTCGGCACGCCGGTCGATACGATCAAACTCGCCGAAGACCGCGAGCGCTTCAAGGCCAAGATGCTGGAGATCGGCGAGCCCGTTCCTGAATCGGTCATCGTGACCGAGGTCGAACAGGGCATCGGCTTTGCTGCGCGCCATGGCTACCCGCTCGTCGTGCGTCCGGCCTACACGCTTGGGGGTACCGGCGGCGGCGTCGTGTACAACGAGATCGAGCTGCGCGAGCGGCTCGATGCCGGGCTCAACGCCTCGCGCATTCACCAAGCCCTGCTCGAGACGTCGCTGCTGGGCTGGAAAGAGATCGAGTACGAAGTCCTTCGCGATGGTGCCGACAATTGCATCATCGTCTGCAACATGGAGAACATCGATCCGGTCGGCGTGCACACCGGCGACTCGATCGTGGTCGCGCCGTCGCAAACGCTCTCCGATCTGGACTACCAGATGCTCCGCAGTGCGTCGCTCAACGTGATCCGCGCGCTCAAAGTGCAGGGCGGCTGCAACATTCAGTTCGCGCTGCATCCCACCAGCAACGAGTACGCGATCATCGAAGTCAACCCGCGCGTCTCGCGCAGTTCGGCGCTCGCGTCTAAGGCGACGGGCTATCCGATCGCGAAAATTTCGACGCGCATCGCGCTGGGTCAGACGCTTGACGAAATTCCCAATCCCGTCACCGGCGTAACCAAAGCCGCGTACGAGCCGACGCTGGACTACTGCGTGGTCAAGATTCCGCGCTGGCCGTTCGATAAATTTCCCCTCGCCGATACCTTGCTCGGCACGCAAATGAAGTCGACCGGCGAAGCGATGGGCATCGGCCGAACCTTTCGCGACGCCCTCATGAAAGCCGTGCGCGGACTCGACCTCAAACGTCAGACACTCACGGGCGGCGAGTATCAAGAGTGGACCGACGGCGAACTCGAGGAAATCGTCGCTCGCCCAACCGACGAGCGGCTCTTTGCCGTGGCGGAGTTGATTCGCCGTGCCGGCGCGGCCGGGCGCGACGCCTGTATCGAACGCATTCATGCTAATTCCGCAATCGACCGCTTTTGGCTCCATCAATTTGCAGATATAGTAGAAGATGAACAAGAGGAGCCGCACGAGGCGGCTGAAGGTTCCGAGCACAGGATGTGCGACCGCCCGAAGGGCGGCGGAATCGTCTTTCGGATGGTGGATACGGCGGCGGCCGAGTTCCCCGCGCGTTCGCCGTACTACTATCTCTCGCACAACGAGTTGAACGAGATGCGCCCGACACCGAACGAAGCGGTCGTGGTGGTCGGCAGCGGACCGATCCGCATCGGCCAGGGCATCGAGTTCGATTACAGCTGCGTGCACGCGGCGTGGGCGCTTCGTGCCGCCGGCAAGTCCGCCGTAATCGTCAACAACAACCCGGAGACGGTGTCGACCGACTTCGACGTCTCCGACGCCCTCGTCTTCGAACCGCCCGGTGCAGACGAAGTCGAGGCGGCGTATCGTGCGACCCACGCCGGCGGCGTGATGCTCGCCTTCGGCGGCCAAACCGCTATCAATCTCGCGAACGAGTTGGAAGCACGCGGCGTGCGGATCATCGGCAGCGATCGCGCGAGCCTCGACATGGCCGAAGACCGGGCACAATTCGACGCCGCGCTCGCACGTCTGGGCGTTGCGCGTCCGGAGGGCAAGGCGGCGACGAGCTTCCGCGAGGCGCGCGCGTTTGCGCGCGAGCTCGGATTTCCGGTCTTGGTGCGACCGAGCTTCGTCCTGGGCGGCCGGGCAATGGAGATCATTTATAACGAAGGCCAGCTGGCCTCGTACGCGGAGTCGGCGCCGCCGATTCTGCCCGGTGCGCCGCTGTTGGTCGACAAGTACTTACGCGGGCTCGAAGTCGAAGTCGACGCCGTCTTCGACGGCGAGGATATCTTGATTCCCGGCGTCTTCGAGCACATCGAGCGAGCAGGGATTCATTCCGGCGATTCGATCAGCGTCTATCCGACGCAAACGATCGATTCGGCGATGGAGCAGCGCATCGTCGACGTCACCACCGCGATTGCGCGCGAACTCAAGATCCGCGGGCTGATCAACATCCAGTTCGTCATACACGACGGCGGGCTCTTCATCATCGAAGCCAATCCGCGCGCCAGCCGCACCGTCCCGATCATCCAGAAGGCAACCGGCGTAAACATCGTAGCTGCCGCAACGCGCATTGCGCTCGGCGAACGTCTGCGCGACATGGAATACGGCGTTGGGCTGCACCCGCGTACGCCCTACGTGGTCGTAAAAGTGCCGGTCTTCTCGTTTTCGAAGATGCGCGGTGTTGAGACGATCTTGGGCCCGGAGATGAAATCGACCGGCGAAGTGCTGGGCATTGACGACACCTTCGCGGGCGCGTTGCTCAAGGGATTCATAGCTGCCGGCGTCCGCCTCCCGGGCTCGGGCGGCCGCATCCTGGTTTCGATTGCCGATGAGGAGAAGGATGAGGCGGTGGACGTGATGCGCCGCTATGTCGATCTCGGCCATACGCTGGTTGCTACGCCGGGAACGCGTGCGGTGCTCGAAGCCGCCGGCATCCCAAGCGAAGCAATCAACAAGATCTCGGACGGTTCGCCGCACGTGCTCGATGTCATTGGGCAACGCAGCGTCGATCTCGTCATCAACGACGCCAAAGGGCCGCGGGAAATGTCCGACAACTACAAGATTCGGCGCGCCGCGGTAGAAGCGAGTATTGCGTGTTTGACCAGTCTGGATACGGCTCGAGCCCTCGCGGAGGCGCTCGAAAGCACGGCGGGACCGCCGCGGAGTCTACAAGAGTATCGCAGCGCGGTAGCGACGAGCGAAGCCTCGAGCTAAGCGACGAGCCGCGCGTCTTCGTGCTCGGCGGGAGCGGGAGCACGCTCGGTTTTATCAATAGTTTTCGCACCGACGGCGGCGCCATCACGGCGCGCCTCGTTCCGCTCGCGTGGACGCCGTTAGGCGTCGTCATCGGCGAAAGCTGGCAAAACGTTGGGATTGCGTTGACCAACCTCCTCGACTGGGTCGATCGAACCTTTCCCCCTGAGGACGAGCGCGCATTCGTCGCGCCGATGCGCGATATCGAATTGCTTGCGCGCGTGCAGTGGCATGCGGAGCTGCCCGAGCAGCTGTCCGATACGACGGTGCTCAACATTGAGGATGTGCCCGAAGAAATCGCTGACGGTCTGGCGCATCCGCCGGCGGCGATCGTCCAATGCGCGGCGTGCCGCCGCTTGTGCGTGCGCGACGAATTCGTGTGGAAAGAAAAACAGCTCTGCGCTTGGGATTTCCATGCCCAGGTGTTCGGCAAGCGCGGGCCGTGGCATGACGGCCCCTACGAAGAGCGGCACTTCGAAACCGTTCCGTCATGCGCGTACATTGCACCGCCGATCTTGAGCGAGATGAACGTCGCCGTCGTGCTGGCAACGGGCGAGATCGCCGATGCGGTGGCGCAGCAGATGATCAACCTGCTCCTTTCTTCCGATCCGGGCCGCGCATACATGGCGGTGCGCTCGGGCGCCGGATTTAGCGTATTGCGCGAGCAGTGACCAATCGCGCGATCGGCCGGCTGTGGGCGTTCTTCCTACTGCTCTTTGTCGTGCTCGCAGCACGCGCGGCGTGGGTGATGGTAATCGCCGGACCCGAGATCGCGAGCAAGCCCTATAATCCGCGTCATGCGCTTCTCGACGCGCGACGGGGCAAGATCCTTGCGACCGACGGCAGCGTACTCGCCGCAACGCAGGGCAACGCGCGCGTCTATCCCTTCGGTGATGCACTCGCACAAACCGTCGGCTACATCTCCGCGCGTTACGGTACGAGCGGCATCGAAGACGCCTACGATCGAGCGTTAACACCGGCCGACACGACGGGTGACCCGGTCGCGCAATTCGACGAAATCCTGGACGCTTTCGCAGGCACGAGCGCACAATCGCACGGTGCCGATGTCGTTACCACCATCGTGCCCGCAATAGAACGCACGTTGTGGGCGCAGCTCTCGCTCCACGAACGCGGCGCCGGTATCGTTCTCGATCCCGCGACCGGCGCCGTCCTGGCTATCGCCAGCGTACCAAGCTACGACCCGGCACACTTCGATGCCGAGTTTCCGTCGCTGGTGAACGATGCCGACAGTCCCTTGATCGATCGCGCGACCAGCGGACTTTATCCGCCTGGCTCGACCTTCAAGATCTTTACTGCCGGATCTGCGCTCGAAGACGGCACCGTTACCATGGATTCGCATTTCGAAGACCCGGGATATCTGCAGATCGGCAACTTCACGCTGCACGACAACGAGAGCGAAGCTACGGGGTATCAGGACCTCACCGGCGCCTTCGCACTTTCGAGCAACGTCGACTTCGCTCAGATCGCGCTCAAGATGGGCACCGATGCGTTCTACGATGCATTCGATAAATGGGGGATCGGCGCGCCGCTCGACTTTCAACTACCGGCCGAGACCGACCGCATTCCGCCTAAGAACACGATTGTGCCCGGGGAACTCGCGCAAATGGCATTCGGTCAAGGAGCGCTGCTGATGACGCCGCTGCACATGGCGCTGATCGCGGCGACGGTAGCGAACGGCGGGACGATGCCGCGACCGTATATCGTGCGCCAGGTCGTGCGCGACGGCAAGGTGGCGAGCGTCACACCGCTAGGAACGCTGGTCACGCCTATCTCCGCCCAGACGGCGGCTGAAGTGACAAAGATGATGCTCGCTGTCGTGACCCGCGGCACGGGAACGACGGCGGCGATTCGCGGCGTTGCGGTTGCGGGAAAGACCGGGACAGCGACCAATCCGCACGGCGCGGCACACTCGTGGTTCGTGTGTTTCGCGCCCGCCGATCATCCGCGCTTCGTCGTTGCAATCGTCATCGAAAACGCGGGGTATGGCGCGGAGGTTGCGGCACCGATTGCGCGTGACGTGCTTGAAACCGCGCTCGCGACGCGCTCCGCACCGTGATTGGGCAGGAAACACCTCCGGCACGGGAAACGATGATTCGAACGTGATCGAGCAAGAGACATTCAATAATCGATACCGACTCGATCGCAAACTGGGCGAAGGCGGGATGGCGACGGTCTACGGCGGTACCGATACGGTCCTGCGCCGCCGCGTTGCGGTCAAGGTATTGCGCCCGCAGTATGCGGCCGACGACGAGTTCGTGCGGCGCTTTTACCAGGAAGCTGAGTCTGCCGCGCGGCTTTCGCATCCGAACATCGTCAATACGTACGATGTCGGCCGCGAAGGAGACACGTATTATATCGTGATGGAGCTGGTCGACGGGCCGTCGCTCGCGGAGATCATTGCCGATGGAGCGCTCCCCGAGCCGGTCGCCATCGACTATGCCGCACAAATCTGCAACGGCCTCGCCTATGCGCATCGCTCCGGACTGTTGCATCGCGACATCAAGCCCGCCAACATTCTGGTCACCAAAGACGACGTGGTCAAGCTCTCGGACTTCGGCATCGCGCGCGCAGTCTCGCAACAAACCATGGCGCTGACAAAACCCGGACTGGTCATGGGCAGCGTGTATTACATTTCGCCCGAGCAGGCGCAGGGTCACGAATTGCACGAGAGCTCAGACCTCTATAGCGTCGGTATCGTGCTGTACCAAATGCTCACGGGTAAGCTGCCATACACGGGAGAATCGCCGGTAACGGTAGCACTAAAGCACATCGGCGACCCCGTTCCGGTGCTCGACGCGAGTGTAGGCGGCGTATCCCCGGCGCTCGCCGCCATCGTCAACAAGCTTTTGCAAAAGCGGCCCGAGAATCGCTTCCGCTCGGCAAGCGAGGTTGCGACGGCGCTGCGCGAAGCACGCGAGCGTCCGAGCGTTCCCGGCTATCAAATTGCGGATGACGCGCCGACGCAGATGATGCATAGCGTGTTGCCCCCGCGGCGCTCGCCATTACCCGATCATAGTTACACCTCGATCGGCGAGGAAGAAGAGCGACGATCGCGCTTTGGTGCCGGGCTCATCGCGGCGATGGTGCTTCTTGCCGTGGTCGCTACCGGCATCGGTTACGTGGTTTTCGGACGCCCGCTCACGCTGCCGAGCGTCGCTTCATCAATAACAGTCGGCGACTACACGAGCATGACCGATACGCAGGCCCAAGCTGCGGTGGTCAACGCGGGCCTCATCGCGCGCTTCATCAAGACGGCGAGCGACACCGTTCCGCTCAATCACGTGATTCGCCAGAATCCGGAGGCCGGCTCGAAAGTCGACCGCAACGCGCTGGTCGAGCTGGTGATCAGCAATGGGCTGCCACTGGTGGGACTGCCCGATGTGCGCGGCTACAACGTCAGCGATGCGCAGCGCACGCTTGAAGACGATGGATTCAAGGTCAAACGTATCGACCGCTACGATAATGCCGTCAAAGACAGCGTGATCGATCAAAAGCCGACGGCGCGCTCGCAAGTGCGTAAGGGCGCCGTCATCGCACTGACGGTCTCCAAGGGTCCCGAGTCGATCGCCGCGCCGAATTTCGTCAACATGGCGGCAACCGACGCGCAAGCCATGGCCACCAAGCTCGGTATCACCCTGGACACGTCGCAGCAAATCGCCGACCCCAACGTTGCGAGCGGCGTCGTCGAGACGCAAGACGTGCCTCCGGGGTCGCCGCTGCAGCGAGGCGCAACGATTCACGCGACGGTTAGCACCGGCCCGGCAACGAACGCGCAGGCGATCGTCGTTCCGTCGCTGGTCGGTGTAGCCTACGCGCAAGCCGTCGCGCAATTGCAGCAACTCGGCCTACAGCCGGCGATTACGTTTTCGACCCAAGCCGACAAGAACGGAAGCATCGTCAATCAGGATCCGTCGCCGGGATCGCAGGCATCGAACGGTAAACGCGTCACCCTGACGCTCTCGGTCAACGGCCAAGTGCCGGATACGGAGGGGGAAGCGGTCCAAGACGCGCAAGCGACGCTCGCCGCCGACGGCTATCAAGTCGGCAAGATTCAGTACACGACCAGTGAGGGTGCTAACGGTCACGTCATCGGTACCGATCCTGCGGCAGGTGATAATCTCACGCCGGGGTCGACCGTTACACTCATCGTCAACGGCACGGGACCGTAGTCCTCACGTGAGAATTCTCGGCATCGATCCCGCGCTACGCGTAACCGGATATGGGGCGATCGAGCGGCGCGGACGCAGCGTGGCATTGATCGAGGCCGGCATCGTTACCCCGGCACCGGCTGAGGCACTGGAGCGCCGGCTGGCAAAATTGCACGAGGGAATTTGCGCACTGCTCGTGCAGACGCACCCCGACGTGGTGGTTATCGAAGAGCTGTACACGACCTATAAGAATCCGATGACTGCCATTCTCATGGGCCACGCGCGCGGCGTCATGTGCTTGGCGAGCGCTCAAGCCGGGATTCCGGTGCAAACGCTCGGCCACACGCACGTCAAGCGCGCACTCGTCGGTTCAGGAAGCGCGAGCAAAGATCAGGTCAACGCGATGGTGACGCGCCTGCTCAACCTGCGGGTCGCGCCCAAGCCCAACGACGTGTCTGACGCACTTGCTATTGCGCTCGCCTACCTCAATATATCCGAGCATGTTCTCGCGCATTAGCGGCACCCTGATCGAGCGTGAAGGTGAGCACGTCGTGTTGGAGGCGGCCGGTTTAGGGTACGAGATCGTATTACCGCCGTGCGTCGCAGAGAAAATTACCGCTGCTCCGGGGCAAGGAGTCGCGCTTGAGATCTACGCGTCGCTTAGCATCGACGGCAACAGCGCGCGTGCGACCTACTATGGGTTCACGAATGCGATCGAGCGCGCGTTCTTTGAGGCATTGATCAGCGTCGCATCGATCGGTCCAAGGACGGCTGCGCGCGCATTTTCGGAACCGATGTCGGCGATCGCGAGCGCGATCGATCGCGGCGATCATGCCTATTTGCGTAAGCTCCCGGGCATCGGGCAGCAGAAGGCGCGCGACATCGTGGCGAAGCTCCAGGGAAAGGTTGCGCGCTTCTTGCTCATTCAAGACGCGCAACCGTCGCAGGCGGCAGCGATGCCGGACTTTGCCGATGAGGCGCTGGCGGTACTCTTGCAGCTCGAATACAAACGACCCGAGGCCGAGGCGATGGTTCGCGAGACGCTCGAAGGCGATCCGCAGATTCACGACGCCGAGACGTTGCTCGCGCAAATCTACCGCAGAAAGGCCGCCGCGACATGAGCGACGGCGACGACGTTCGCAAACCGCTGTATAGCGGTGAGGATCAGGGCGATCGCGTCCTGTCGCCGGAGGAGTCGCTAGAAGACGAAGTCTACGGCGCCTCGCTGCGGCCACGCTCGTTTGCGGATTACGTCGGTCAGTCGCGTGTGGTAGAAAACCTACGGATTGCAATCGAAGCGGCGCAAGGCCGAGCCGAACCGCTCGAGCATGTGTTGCTCTACGGTCCACCGGGACTTGGCAAAACCACGCTGGCAGGACTCGTTGCCCGCGAGATGGGCGCGAACTTTCGTCCCACCAGCGGCCCGACACTCGAAAAGCCCAAGGATCTCGTCGGAATCCTTACCTCGCTCGAAGATGGCGACGTGCTCTTCATCGACGAGATCCACCGGCTCGGCCGCGTGGTCGAAGAGTTTCTGTACCCGGCAATGGAAGATTTTCAAATCGATTTTGTCGTCGACCGCGGCGCATACGCTAAAACGCTCAAACTCCCGCTCAAGCGCTTTACGTTGATCGGTGCGACCACGCGCGCCGGAATGCTCAGCGCACCGCTGCGCGACCGGTTTGGGATCGTGCATCATCTCGACTACTACGAGCCGGCGGATCTCGAGCGGATCGTCACGCGCTCGGCGCAGCTTCTCGGCGCTGCGATCGACGAAGCGGGGGCGCGAACCATCGCCGCGCGCAGCCGCGGCACGCCGCGCGTCGCTAACCGGCTGTTGCGACGCGTTCGCGATTTCGCCGACGTCCGCGCAAGCGGCGCAGTTACCAGCGCAGTCGCAGAAGAAGCCCTGCGGCGCGAAGGCGTCGACGAACTCGGACTCGATCGCATGGACCGCGCCTTTCTGCGAGCACTCATCGAATCGTATCGCGGCGGTCCCGCCGGTATTGCGGCAATCGCGGCAACGCTGAACGAAGATACCCAAACCCTCGAAGACGTGGTCGAGCCGTATCTTCTCAAGGCGGGATTCGTCGTGCGTACGGCAAGCGGACGCAAAGCCACCGCTTCGGCCTACGCGCACATGGGCGTGCTGGCGCCTTCGCCGCAGGAACGTCTCTTGTGATTTCGCGCGGGGCGTTCCTCGCGATGGCGCTGGCTGCGAGCGCCGGCGCCGGGGCACGAGCCGGGTCCGACGACATCGCCGATCCCGCGTCGAATGCGCGGACCCAGGAGTTGCGCGTGCTGTTGGGCCCGGGAACGCTGGAAACCGCAAGCGCGGACGGATTCGTCTTCAACGGACGCGCCTATCGCGGCGATGCGGCGCGGTTGGCCGATGGCACCGTCGTCAATACGCTTCCCCTCGAAGCATATTTATACAGCGTCGTGCCGCGCGAGATGACGCCGTCGTGGCCGGCCGCCGCGCTCGCGGCCCAGGCAATCTGTGCGCGCACGTACGTGCTGCAGCGCAGCAATCCGGAACGTGCCTATGATCTCGTACCCTCCGAGCTCGACCAAGTCTATGCAGGCATCCACAGCGAAACACCGGCCGGGCGCGCTGCCGTCGATGCAACAGAAGCGATGGTGCTGCGGTACGGCGACAGCTTTGCCCGCATAGCGTACAGTTCGTGCTGCGGCGGTCACACCGAATCATCGATCGACGTCTGGGGCGGCGCGCCGATCCCGTATTTGAACGGTGTTGTCTGCACGACGTGCGTCGATGCACCCTACTACCGCTGGAATCGAGAAATCGATCTTACCGCCGTTGCGCGGGCATTTGTCACCGATCTGCAGCCGGTCGCCCCCTTGCAAGCAGTGCGGCAAGGAACGCCCGATCCCAGCGGACGGATCAGTGCGTTCGTGCTGCAGGGCGCGCGCGGTAACGTCTCGATCAAGGGGGGGGCATTTCGCCTGCGCATCGGACCGCGCGCCCTGCCGAGCCTCCTAATTACCAAATTCGAACCCTCGACGGAGGCGCCGGAGCGTATCGCCATCGAAGGGGGTGGACTAGGCCACGGCGTCGGGCTGTGCCAGTGGGGTGCACGCGGCCGGGCGCTCGAGGGTGCTTCGTTTAGCGACATTCTGCGTTTCTATTTTCCGGGAACAGAGATCGAGCATGACTAACGGACCGGCGAACGAACCCGCCGGAGAAGGTGATGCGAATAGCGATAAGCGCTATGCGCTTCGCCTTCGCAAATACATCGACGTCGTCGTCGAAGACCCGCTCTCCTCGATGTTGTTTCGCGGAGCGGTCGCCGATATTTCGCCGACCGGGATGCGCATTATCGCCGATCAGTATCTTCCCGTCGGAACCAAGTACACGTTTACGATGAAACGCAATCCGTTTCTGCGCCTGCGCGGGCAGGTACGCTGGATTCGCGCGTTTCAGGCCGAGAATTATCAAGTTGGGATTCTCATCGTCGATGCCTCGGAAGACGATCGCAAACGCCTCACCAACTTCTTGGAGCTCGAACGGCAGCGTCTGACCACCGGCTAGATGCGCCCGAGGCCTTGACCTCGGCCTATCGTTTCGAACTGCCTCCGGAATTGATCGCGCAAGCACCTGCGGCGCAGCGCGACGCCAGCCGTTTGATGGTGCTAGGTCGTCTGCGCACCGAGCACCGGGTTTTTTCCGAACTTCCAGCATTGATCCGGTCCAACGACGTTCTCGTGCTCAACCGCACGCGCGTCATTGCGGCACGTCTGGGGGGAACGCGTGAAGGGAGCGGCGGCGCAGTCGAAGTGCTCTTGCTGCATCCCGCGCAATCGATGCGCTACGATCCGAAGGCAACGCGCTGGTTGGCGCTCGTGCGGCCCGGCCGGCGATTGCAGACCGGCTCGGTCGTTCGCTTCGACGATCGCGCATCCGCGCGCATTGTCGCCGAGTCGGGCGAGGGCATTCGCGAGCTCGAGTTTGCGCTCCAGGAGCCGTTCGAGCAATTCTTGGAACGCGCCGGACGGCTGCCGCTTCCGCCGTACATCCACAACGACTCGGACGAAGCGCAGGAGCGTTATCAAACGGTCTTTGCGCGGGAACCGGGCAGCGTTGCGGCACCGACCGCGTCGCTGCACTTTACGACTGAATTGCTGCAACGTGTCGTGCAGGCGGGCGCGACGATCGCCGAAATCACGCTCGACGTGGGCCTTGGGACCTTTCGACCGATGAAGCACGAGCGGCTCGATCAGCACACGATGCATGCCGAGCGGTACCTCATCGAACCGGCTGCCGTCGCAGCAATCGAACGCGCACGTGCTCGCGGCGGTCGCGTCATTGCCGCCGGCACCACGGTCGTCCGCGCGCTCGAGGGCGCTGCTGCGGCCAGCGGAGACCTCGTGGCGCAAGAGAGCACGACGTCGATCTTTATCACCCCGGGGTTCCGCTTCGCCGTCGTCGATGCGATGATCACGAATTTCCACCTGCCCGAATCGACGCTGCTGGTGCTTGTCAGCGCCTTTGCCGGCCGCGAGCGCGTACTGGCGGCATATCGCGAGGCGGTTGCCGCGCGTTATCGCTTCTTTTCCTTCGGCGACGCGATGCTTATCGAAGCGCGCGAAGGATGCCCGGGGCCTCTGCCCGCACAATAATGCCGTGAGATACGTCGCGTTTGACGCACCCGGTGATCCGTCGGTGCTCCACGTCGCAGAGGGCCCCGCTCCGCAGCCGCGCCCGGACGAGGTGCTCATCGAAGTCGAGGCTGCCGGTGTCAGCCGGGCCGACACGATGCAGCGAAAAGGGCTGTATCCGCCGCCAAAAGGTGCGTCTCCAATCCTTGGGCTCGAGGTGAGCGGAAGCATCACCCAGCTGGGCGCTGACGTATTCAATTTCTCGGTCGGCGATCGCGTCGTCGCGCTGTGCAATGGCGGCGGCTATGCCGAGCGCGCGGCCGTCCCGGCCGGGCAGGTCTTGCCCCTGCCCGCGCAGTGGTCGTTCGTCGAGGGCGCCACCTTGCCCGAAAACGCGTTCACGGTCTACGACAACCTGCTCGTGCGCGCGCGGCTTCATGCCGGCGAAACGGCACTGATTCACGGCGGAACGAGCGGCATCGGCGTGATGGCGATCATGTTCGCGCGTGCGGTTGGCGCGCGTGCAATCACCACCGCCGGTTCGGAAGAAAAGTGCCGCGCGACGATCGAGTTTGGGGCGCAAGCCGCCATCGACTACAAGAGCGCCGACTTCGTGGAGAAGGTGGTCGAGTTCACCGAGAAGCGCGGCGTTGACGTCGTGCTCGACATCGTGGGCGGAGAGTACATCAATCGCGATCTGCGCGCTCTTGCAACCGACGGCCGCATCACCTGCATCGCGCACGCCGGCGGCATGGAATCGACGATTGACTTACGCTATCTCATTCAGCGCCGCGCCGCCATTCTCGGCTCGAGCCTGCGCCCGCGCACAAGTGAGCAAAAGGCCACGATCGCCAATGGATTGCGCAGAGACATCTGGCCGTTGCTGCCCAACCGCGATCCGATTTTCCCTGTCGTCGATTCCGTCTTCACGTTCTCGCAGGCGGCGGAAGCGCACGCAAGATTGGAATCAAGCCAACATATCGGGAAGATTATCTTAGTTCCGGACGCATAACGTTTCTCTTGTCATCCTGAGCGCAGCGAGCAAAGTCGAAGGACCGACGCGGGATGACAACGTGCGCTAGTGATAGATTGACTGATGCGGTCCCGTCACCATGAACCAGACCATCGGAATCGATAACATCGTGTTGAAGCGTGAGGCCAGAAAGGCGATGCGTCTCGATTTCGCTTTCTCATCATCGGTCGCGGGCTTCATGCCGAGAATCTTCTGCTGAAGCGGCCAGATAATGGCCCAGACGTTGATGAACATGATCGTGCCGAGCCACGCGCCGATGCCGATTGGTGCGAATTCGCCTTGCAGGCCGAAGGCCGCTAGGAAACCGTTTAGTCCGGAAGCCGAGTGCATAGTAGAGAGCAGCCCCGCACCGACGATCCACGTAAGCACTGCCGCCCAGCGGAAGAAGAACAACGCGCGCGGCACGATGTACTTGCCGATCGCGGCGCCTTCGCCCGCGGCATTGGCTTCCTTCGCCGCTTCAGCATTGACGAAGTTGAAGTAATACAGCAGGCCGACCCACATGATGCCGACGAGTACGTGAATCCAGCGCAACAACGCGCCTTCGAGTGCATCCCACATAGCGCTACCCTCCCGCGCTCGTCCGGGCGACGAGCCACTGCGCGACATAGAAGAGGACGACGGTCAGCACGATTCCGCCGATGACGGTGCCCCAGAGGGAGTCCAGGGGATTCTTCGTAGAGAATTACCTCGCAGAAGGTTAAGCGACGCTTAAGGCTCCCTCTTATGGCAAGCGAGCGCCTTGCCCTTTTTGCCGGTTGCGATTTCGTGCAGCCATTCTCATAGGTTCCTCGTTATAACCGGGGTAGACTACAAGTGCTTATCACGCTAGAACACGGGGTTCTGATTCAGATATGAGCGTTGACACGGTAACCAAGAGCTACACACCCAAGAAATGGGATCTCTCCGGGCTGCAAGGTATCTCGGATGACACGCTGCAGATCCATTTCGGCCTCTACGAGGGCTACGTCAAAAACACCAATACCATTAGCGAACGGCTCGCCGACATGCGCGCAAACGGCAAGAACGTTGGCGCCGATCCGGGATATGCCGAACTGGTGCGACGCCTCGGCTGGGAATTCAACGGCATGCGCCTACACGAATATTACTTCGACAATCTCGCGAAGAGCCCGAAAAACTACACGAGCGGCCGACTCTATGACTTGGCGGGGGCGACGTTCGGATCGTTCGACAACTGGAAAAAAGATGTATCCGCAATCGGCGCGATGCGCGGCGTCGGCTGGGCCATCACGTTCTTCGATGAAAAGTCCGGCGGCCTCGTGAACGTATGGATCGGCGACCACAATATCAACGAACTCGCGGGTTGCGAGCCGATCCTCGTGATGGACTTGTGGGAACACGCGTACCTGCGCGACTACAAGCCGGCCGATAAAGGGAAATACATCGAAGCGTTCCTAGCACACACCGACTGGAAGGTGTGCGAGTCGCGCCTACCCCACTAACTACGGCGGCGCCGGCTCGGCCATGATGGTGCGCGGGTGCGTGTACCACACCAGGCCGGGCGGTGCGTCGCGCTGGGCTCGCACGTGCTTGCGCAGGGTGTAGTCGATCGCGACTTTCGCGCTCGCACGCGCCTTGGAGAAATAAGCCGCCAGTGACGCCGCCCGCTCGATATCATCGGCGGGTGGCTCGTTTCGATCGTCGCGTTGCAGAATTACGTGCGCGCCCGGGATATTTTGCGCGTGGAACCACCAGTCGTTCGGGCGCGCAACGCGAAAGGTGAGATCGGCATTTTCACTAGGCGAGCGCCCGACGACGATGCGCGAGCCGTTCGGCGTGCGCACTTCGAGGGGCGTTCGCTTGCGCCGTGAAACGCTTGCGCGTGGGCGTTTGGTGCGCGAGTCGAGCTGGGCTGCAGCTGCTTCGACGTCCGCAACGTCGGGGTCGTCGATGCGCTCGGCTTCCCAGCGAAGCTGCTCGATAGCCGCTAACGTTGCGCTCAACGAAGTTTCGCGAGTAGCCAGGTGGCTTACCGAAGCACCCAGCTTCTTGTAGCGCGCGAAGAGCATCGTCGCTTTCGCTTTCGTCTCCTCGCGCGCGTCTTCGTCGAGCTCGTGCAGGGTGCCGTAAACTGCTTCGCCCGCTTCGCGCAATTCCTCGCGACCCTGCGCAGCGCGCCGCTTTTCTTCCAGCACCACGAGCTCGTGCCGGACTTTTTTCTCGCGCTCGTCGAGCCGCTTGATCAAGGCGTTGCGTCGCGCGCCCGTCCGTTGCGTCTGACTCGACGCATGCGTCTGCGCACGGAATCGGCTCAGGTAATCGAGCACGCTCTCGTCCGGGGCGATTAGGACCGGCGGCTGGGGGGCCCGCGCTGGGAGCGGCGGGAGCACGTAGGGCTGACCGGCTTCCACCGCGCGCGTCGCATTGTCCGCAAGCGAAAACTCCTTGAGCGCCGCGACGATGCGCTCTTTACGCACCAGCACGATGTTGCCGAAGCGCGGAACCAGTTCGATGAAGAGTTCGCTTTCGTCACCGACGCCGAAACGCGAGCGCGTCCCGAAGGTCAGACGAAGCAGGCGATCGTCCTTGCGCGCCTTGACGGCGAGCAGTGTGCTGGCGCGCAATGCGGCACCCGCAGCGCGAATGAATCCCGGTTCGGCTTCGATCGACAGCTCGTGCCCGTCTCCTACCGTGACGAGCGGCGGCGTGCCGAAGACGTCGATACCGAGGGTAGACTCGACTCCGCGAGACCATAGCACGATGGCTACGCGTCCGTCCGGCAGACGGCCGACGTCGCGAACGCGCGACCCGGCAAAGCGCGCATCGAGTTCCGCGGCGAGCTGCGCGATCAGCTCGGGGGTCGTGCGCAGGCTCGCCACCGTTCGCCCTACACGAGGGTTTCGAGTTGGACTTCGACGCCGCCGATCCAACCCGCGACCAGGTTGTAGACCGCGGCAATGATCAGACCGTCGATGAAGCCGGCAATGCCGTAGACGAGCCCCAAGATGAATCCCAGGACGACGCCGATCACGGCTAAGATGATGCCGTACATAAGCCCAAGCTGAACGACGTTGAAGGAGCGTACACGCGTGGTCGCACCGATCATGATTTCCGCCTTTCTCCCCAGCATAATCGCTTCTGGGCCCCCAAGGCCCTTGGGTCGAGCCTCGGGAAATCGGGTCGCCCGCATGAGAACCAGGTGTCCGCCCCGTTGGGTTGGAACTGATGGGGCTTTGCGTTCAGAGGAGTTGGCGTGATCACCGGCCCGGGGCTGCTGTTCGTCGTGTCCGGACCGTCTGGGGCCGGGAAGGATACCCTGGTCGACGCGTTGCGCGAGCGGATGCCTCGCATACGCTACTCCGTTTCAGCGACGACCCGAGCACCGCGTCCCGGCGAGATCGAAGGCGAGCATTACTTCTTTGTGGCGCGCCCGGTCTTCGAGGAGCGCCGAGCAGCGGGCGGGTTCTTAGAGTGGCGCGAGTATAATGAGCAGCTCTACGGAACTCCGCGCGACTTTATGGAGTCAACCCTCGCACAGGGTTACGACGTCATTATGAAGCCCGAAGTCAACGGGGCCTTGGCCGTGAAGGCAGCCTACCCCGACGCGGTTCTGATCTTCCTGGTGCCGGACCGCTTCTCGAACTTGCGCGAACGATTGCTCGCGCGGCGCACGGAAACAAATGAAGAGATTGCGCGCCGGCTCGAGATCGCGCACCAAGAAATGAAGTACATCCGGCAATTCGATTACATCGTGATCAACGAACAGGGTAAACCCGAGCAAGCTACCGCGGATCTGCAGGCCATCGTTCAGGCGGAGCGATTCCGGATCCACCGGTACAGCGACGATTCGCTCGGGGACCTCGAACAAAACTAGCTAGCAAAGGAACCAAGGGATACCCACCGTGAGTAAGACCGTTTTCGGCGACCTGGACGCGTTGCTCAAGCACGCAGACTCGAAGTTCAGCCTCGTCAACATCGTTACCAAGCGCGCACGCCAGCTGAACAACTGGGTACGCATCCAGCAGATGCCCTTCGCGGATCGCCGCGAATTCTTCGCCAGCGAACCGCTGGTAGACCAGAACGAGATCAATCCGAACAAGCCGGTTTCGATCGCGCTCGACGAGATCGCCGAGGGCGTGATCGGTTACCACCGCACCAAAGAGGGCATTAAGTGAATTCAGCTTCGCTGAACTCTCGCGTTTTGGCGCGTTCGCGCCAAATCCGCCCTCGTGATTGAACTGAGGCATCGATCGTGTGTGGAATTGTTGGGTATATAGGCGAACGCGATAGCGTTCCGATCATCCTCGATTCGTTGGCGCGCCTCGAATATCGCGGCTATGACAGCGCCGGCATCGCGGTGATCGACGCGGACGGCGCGCTGACCGGAAGCAAGGCCGAGGGCAAGCTTTCGCGCCTCGCCGACCGGCTGCGCAACGGCCACGCGCTATATGGCAAGGTCGGGCTCGGGCATACCCGCTGGGCTACCCACGGCCGGCCGAACGACGCGAACGCCCATCCGCACATGGACTGCACCGGGCGGATTGCCGTCGTGCACAACGGGATCATCGAGAACTACGCCTCGCTGCGCACGAAGCTCATCGAACTCGGTCACGTATTCCGGAGCGAGACGGATACTGAGGTGTTGGCGCATCTCATCGAAATGCACAACACCGGGGATCTCGAGGCCGCGCTGCGCAAGACGCTCGCCGACGTGCGCGGCGCCTATGCGCTCGGCGTGATCTCGAGCGACGATCCGACCCAGCTGATCTTTGCCCGTAACGGTGCAAGCCCGCTGGTGATCGGCATCGGCGAAGGCGAAATGTACGTGGCTTCGGATACCCCGGCGATTTTGCCCTATACCCGGCGCGAGATCATTTTACAAGAAGGCGAGATGGCGGTCGTCGACCGCAACGGGTACCGCCTGACGCGCTACGACGGGACGCCGATCGTTCGCGACGTGATCAACGTCACGTGGGATGCCGCCTCCGCTGAGAAGAGCGGCTACAAGCACTTCATGCTCAAGGAGATCTTCGAGCAGCCCGACGTCATCAAAGAGACGCTGGCCGGCCGTATCGACGACGATGCGCAAGTCGATTTGAGCGGCGAGATCGGGGGCATCACCACCGAGCGTCTGCAAGAGATTTCGAAGATCGCGATCACCGGCTGCGGCACGGCCTATCACGCCGGCATGGTCGGCATGTATCTGTTGCGCTCGCTCGTGAAATTGCCGGTCGAGATGGAACTCGCAAGTGAATTCCGCTACGGCGATCCGGTGATCGATCCGACTGCGCTCGTCATCGCGATGTCGCAATCGGGAGAGACAGCCGACACCATCGAGGCAGTGCGTATCGCTAAGGACGCGGGCAGCTCGATTTTAGGCATCTGCAATGTCGTCGGCTCGCACCTGACCCGCATTGCCGAGGGCACGCTCTTTACCCGCGGTGGGCCCGAAATCGGCGTCGCCGCCACCAAGACCTACGTCTCGCAAGTGACCGCGATGACGCTCTTCGCGCTCTATCTCGCAAGGGTGCGCCGCACGGTCGAGCCGCGCCGTCTTGCCGAGATCGCTGAAAATACCAAGTTGCTTCCAGCCAGCGTTGACGTCGTGCTCGATACCTCGAAGCAGATTCGCGAGGTTGCGCGCAAGCTTCGTAAGATGCAGAGCTGCCTCTTCATCGGCCGGTATATCAACTATCCAACCGCGCTCGAAGGCGCGCTCAAGCTCAAAGAGATCAGCTATATCCACGCTGAGGGCTACGCCGCAGGCGAGATGAAGCACGGGCCGATCGCACTCCTCGACACCGAGACGCCGGTCATCGGGGTAATGACCGACGGCCGCGTGCGTGAGAAGATCCTCTCGAACCTGATGGAGTCCAAAGCGCGCGAAGCTCCAATCGTCCTGGTGGCAAACTATGGCGACAAAGAAGCCGAAGCGGTCGCCGACCACGTGTTCTGGGTTCCAAAAGTCGACGAGCTGCTCTCACCGATCGTCAACGTGATTCCCCTGCAGTTGCTCGCCTATCACATTGCCGACATCGAGGGCAAAGACGTCGATCAGCCGCGTAACCTCGCAAAGACGGTCACCGTGGAGTAGCCTGAAGGCCCGGTCCGCAGGGGCGCCAAAGAGCGTCGTATGACGCGAAGCGACGGGCGACGACCCGACCAATTGCGCCCGATCACGATCGAACCCGGATACCTCAAATACGCCGAAGGCAGTGCGCTTATTAGCGTGGGGAACACCCGCGTGCTCTGTGCTGCAACGATCGAGGACCGTGTCCCGGCCTGGCTCAAAGGCAAGGGCCTTGGTTGGGTGAGCGCCGAGTACGCAATGTTGCCACGCGCGACGCAGGAGCGGACGCAGCGCGAATCCGCCAAGGGCCGAGTCGGCGGGCGCACGCACGAGATTCAGCGGATCATTGGCCGCGCGCTGCGCGCGGTTACCGACACCGTCAAACTCGGCGAGCGGACCGTATGGATCGACTGCGACGTGCTGCAGGCTGACGGCGGCACGCGGACCGCTTCGGTCACCGGTGCCTATGTCGCACTTGCGCTCGCGTTAGGTGAGGTGGGCAGCTTCGCCGGCACAAAGTGGCCACTGAGCGGCATGGTCGCGGCGACCAGCGTCGGCATCGTCAACGGTATGCCGATGCTCGACCTTGCCTACGACGAGGATTCGAGCGCGCAGACCGATATGAACGTTTTTATGACGGATGCCGGCAAGTTCGTCGAGATCCAAGGTACGGCCGAGGCGGCGCCGTTCGATCGCGCGGAGCTCGACCGGCTCCTGGCACTGGCCGAGCGTGGCATCCTCGACATATTCGAACGCCAGCGCGAAGTTATCGGGACCCCGGCGCGTGCCTGACGATCGGATCGCAGCGCTCATCGCGCGGGTCGGAAACTTTCACATCACCGATCGCGCCATGCGCAAGGCCCAAGATGCGGCGCAAGCCGCGCTGGCCGCTGGTTCTTTGGACGCGCGCCAGTGCGACGAGTATATCGCCGCCGTCCGACACTACTTCGTTGGTTTCGAGCGCGAGGCGCGCACGCATCTCCGCGACGTCGATCGTCGCCTCGAAGCGGTCAACCAAGTCCAGTTCAACCTGACCGCAGAGCGCGGCGTCGCGGTCAAGCGGATCGAAGCGACGCAAGCCGTGCTCGCCGAGCTCGGGACGATCGGAGCCCACGCATGAAGGTGCTCGACCGTGTCGGCCGCGCGACGATCGGATTCTTCGAATACGCCGGCGGCATCGTGATCCTTGGCAGCGAGTCGATGGGCTTCCTCGGGCGCTTGCGCATCCGCTTCATCGAGACGATCAATCAATGTTATTTTCTGGGTTTTCAGTCGCTCTCGATCGTCATCTTGACCTCGCTCTTTACCGGCATGGTCATCTCGCTCGAATCGGCGGTGCAAGCCGTGCAGTATGGCTTTGCCAGCATCGTCGGCGGCGCTGTTGCATATAGCTCGGTGCGTGAGCTCGGCCCAATGCTCACCGCCGTCGTCGTGGCCGGACGTGCAGGAGCGGCGATCGCGGCCGAACTCGGATCGATGGTGGTCACCGAACAAATCGACGCCTTGACCTCGATGGGCTTAGAAGTCCCGCGGTTCCTCGTACTCCCGCGGCTGCTCGCGATGCTGGTGATGCTGCCGCTACTTACGATTTTCGCCGATGTCGTTTCGATCGGCGGCGGGATGTGGATCGCGCAGACGTACGCGCACATCTCGCCCGATACGTTTCTCACCTCGGCGCGCCAGGCGATCGGCTTCGAAGATGTCCTCAAGGGATTGATCAAATCGCTCGTGTTCGCGGTAATCATCGCGCTCGTCGGCGCCTACCAAGGCCTGTCGACGCGCGGAGGCGCTGCCGGCGTCGGTGCCGCTACCACCGGGGCAGTCGTGATCTCGATCATTCTGATCTTCGTTTCGAATTTCGTCCTCTCGTTCGTCCTCTTCGGCGCTCATTGACGTGCCGGACGTCATTGCGCGCTTGGACGACGTGACGCTCGCCTACGGCGACCGCGTGATCCTCAAGAATTGCAGCCTCAAAGTCTTCGAGGGCGCGATCACGTGCATCATTGGGCTCTCCGGTGCCGGCAAATCGACGATCTTGCGACTCTTGGACGGCCTGAGCAAGCCCAACGATGGACACGTCTATATACGCAACATCGACATCTGCCATATTCCCGAGCGCGAGTTAAACGACGTTCGACGCAGCATCAGTCTTTCGTTTCAGTTCGCCGCGTTGCTGGATAGCTTGACGGTGGGTGAGAACGTCGCACTTCCCTTGCGCGAACATACCCACGAGACGGATGGCGACATTCGTCAGACCGTCGAGGATGCGCTCGATTCTGTTGGCCTGGGCCATACGTTCGACAGCATGCCGAACGAGCTGTCGGGCGGTATGCTAAAGCGCGCCGGGTTCGCCCGCGCGATTGTCACGCGCCCCGAACTCATTCTCTACGACGAGCCGACCACTGGCCTCGATCCGATCGTCACCCACCTCATCACCGATACGATCGTACGCTTGCGCCGCAAACTTAACGGCACGGCGGTCGTCATCTCGCACGACTTACAGTCGATCTATATGATGGCCGACTACGTGGCGATGCTCTTCGAGGGCGCCGTCATCGCCTTCGGCACGGTCGACGAGATCAAACGCTCCGTCAATCCGATTGTCCAGCAATTTATTACCGGCTCCGAAGTAGGCCCAATCCCGATATGATGCACTTGGTAATGCTTGACGTAGTCCCGATAGATCAATGCACGCGCCAAAACGGTTGTTGGGCGCGCCCTGGGGGAATCTCGAGCGCGCCGATGCGTGTCGCGCGCCATGGTTTTGGGGGCCCCACGGAGTGGGGGGCGCGGAGCCCAGGGCGAAGCGCCTTTCAAACTGGCCGGGCACGAGGCAATCACCCTTGCCAGAGAGTATCAGCCAGCAATGACTAGACAAGCACAGGTTGGAGCATTTGCGCTGCTCGCGCTCCTGTTGCTCTTCGGCGTCTTCTACGTAATAACTGATTTTGGGACGCGGCACACGGGGTATCGCATTGGCGTGCACTTTGTGTCTGCGGCTGGGTTGCACTCGGGCGCGCTGGTGTACTTTTCCGGCGTTACCGTGGGTACGGTCGATACCATTACGCTGTTGCCGGACAATACGGTCGATGTCATTCTCGCGGTCAATCGCGACGTCGGAATTCCCGTCGCGTCGCGGTTCTTGATTCAAGCACCCTTGACCGGCGACCCAAGCTTGATCATCGTGCCGCCGCGTCCGGAACCGGGCGCGCCCCCGCTGCCGATGCTCGCACGTGAAGTGTTGCCGATTGAAGATCAGCCGCAGGGGACCAACACGGCTACCATCGCGGATTTGCTCGAACAGGGCCAGGGCGAGGTGGTGAAGCTCGACAAGATGTTGGGCGAACTCTCGCGCCGCGAGCCGAAGCTCCTCGACACGCTGCAGTCGACGCTCACCAATGCCGATGAGTTGACCGTCGCGTTCAAGAGCGATCTCAGCTCGCTCTCGGGCGAGCTGCACACGAGCCTCGCACAGGTCAGCGAGAACCTGGTCGCGCTGACCGGCACGCTCAACGACACCACGCAGCTCAACGCGAAGAAGGTCAGCGACATCGTGACCAACTTCGACCAGACGTCGCGCGCGCTCGACGCCTCGATGGCGTCGCTGCAGTCCATGGTGACCGACCCGAAACTCAAGAGCAACGTGCTCGAGACGACCCAGAACATCGCCGACACGACCAAGAACATCGCCGACCTGACGCACGACCTGCGTAACGTCACCAGCGATCCGCAGACGCAGGCCCAAGTCAAGAATACGATCGCCAATCTCGACGCCACGATGCAGCGCGCGAATTCGCTGCTGGGATCCTTTGGCGGCACGAGCAGTGTCTACGGCGTCGACGCGAACGCAACGCCCTATCCCGTTCCGAGCTTCTCGGCGGCGCCGGTTCCCGGCGTACCGCCGCTGCAGGGTTCGCCGGCGCCGATGGCGCCCACCGCGCAATCGCTGCACCTGCAGCGCCGCCTCGGGGACATTGCGAGCAGCTTGATTTCGATTCAATTGCGGATGAGTGAACTTTCAACGCAAACGCTGTGCTGTCCAAACCCACTGTACAACGCGGATCGCGGGCCGCAGAGCGATCTCAATGCGGTCATCCTGCCGCATAACGGGACGAGCTTGCTCCTGGGCGCGAACGACATCGGCTACAACACCACCGCGAACCTTGCCCTCATCCAGTCGCTCTCACCGACCGTTCGGGTCGGCGGAGGCGTCTTGTATTCGCAGCTCGGCTTCCTGGGTGCGTATAACAGCGGGGTCTTCGGCTTTGACGCCAAGATCTACAATCCGCAGCGTCCGGAGATCGACGCCTACGGCAACTTTCACATCGCGAAGAACTGGGAGCTTTTCATCGGCGAGCGCGCGCTCAATCACGCCGAGCGACGGTTTACCTACGGCTTCCAAACAAAGATCCCGTGAACATCGGCATTATCGGCGCAGGCTCGATGGGAACCCTGTTCGGGTATCATTTGGCGCAGAGTGCCGACGTTACCGTCCTTGATGCCAACGCCAAAACGAGCGAGACCATCGCTAAAGACGGTCTGCAGATCAACGACGAGCCGCCTCGGCGCGTGCGCGTCGCGACCAACGCGCGCGAGCTCTTTGGCTCGCAGATGCTCTTTTTGTTCGTCAAAGCCGTGGACACGCTGCGAGCATTGCGGCCCTTCGCCGGCGAGTTGAATCCGGCGACACCGGTGATCTCGCTGCAAAACGGTGTCGGAAATGACGACGCGATCAAAACCGCGCTCGGGGGTGCGGTGCCGGTCGTCCTGGGTGTCACCACCGAGTCGTCGATCACGACCGGTCCTGGGCACGCGCGGAGTTCGGTTTCGGGGACGACGTTAATCGGCTCCGCGTCGGCCGCGCCGGCGACGTCACGCACGATCGCCGATGTGTTGACCCATTCCGGCTTACGCGCGTCGGTCGTCTACGATATTCGCCCGCACTTGTGGGGCAAACTCGTCGCTAACGCCGCGATCAACGCGCTCTCAGCGCTGCTCGACTGCGACACGGGGGAGATTGCCAGGAACGCCAATGCCGCGCACCTGGCCGAATCACTCGCCGACGAAGCCGCCGCCGTCGCCGCCGCACTCAAGATCAACCTGCCCTTCGTGAACCCGTGGCAATACGTCACGCAGGTCATCGAAGTCGGCGCCGACTCAAAGAGTTCGATGGCCTTCGATCTCGAGTCCGGGCATCCAAGCGAGATCGATCACATCAACGGAGCTGTCGTCGCATTCGGACGGCGTACCGGAGTTCCCACGCCGTACAACGATGCGATGGTTCGACTGGTCAAGGCCAAGGAAGCGCAGCGCGCCCAGTCGGGCGCGTGAGCGGCGACTTTCTCGAACGCCTCGCTGCGATCTGTGGAAACGGTGGCTTGCTCACCGAGCCGAGCGAGATCGCGCCCTACGTAACCGATTGGCGCGGCGCTTTTCTCGGAACAGCCCGCGCGGTAGCCCGGCCGGCCGATACCAACGCGGTTGCTGCCTGCGTGCGCGCTTGCGTCGAAGCCGGCGTTGTCATCGTGCCGCAAGGGGGTAACACCGGTCTTGCCGCGGGCGCGACGCCGATCGATCTAGCGAACGCCATCGTGCTCAGCCTCGCGCGGATGCGCCGCATTCGCGCGCTCGATCCGCTCGGGTTCACCATCACCGTCGACGCCGGCTGCGTCCTGGCCGAGGTACAGGCAGCAGCCGACAACGCGGGCCGACTCTTTCCGCTCTCGCTGGCCGCGGAAGGGAGCGCGCAGATCGGCGGATTGATTTCGACGAACGCCGGCGGGACGGCGGTCTTGCGCTACGGTTCGATGCGCGCGCTCGTTCTGGGTCTCGAGGTCGTTCTACCCAACGGCAACATTGCCGACGGCCTACGCGCGTTACGCAAAGACAACGCCGGATACGATTGGAAACAGCTCTTCATCGGCGCTGAAGGCACGCTCGGGATCGTCACCGCGGCGGTGCTGCGCCTCTTCGCCCGGCCGGCCCATCGTGCGACGGCACTTCTGGGCATGTCGAGCCTACACGACGCGGTCGCCGCGTTCAACGACGTGCAAGAAGCCCTTGGCGAGGCACTGGTCGGGGCGGAACTCTTCAGCGAACGGGCTGTTGCCCTGCGCCTCGAACACGAACCGCAACTCGTCCGTCCGATCGGCGCGCACCCGTGGTATCTGTTGGTCGAAGCAGCCTCCGCGCTCGCCGGTCTGCGCGAGGGCGCCGAGGCGTCGCTTGCGCTTGCGCTCGAGCGCGGACACGCCGGCGACGGCGTGATTGCCGAGAGCAGCACGCGAGCAGACGCTTTATGGGCGTGGCGCGAAACCATCACCGAAAACGAGCGCCGGGCCGGCCGCAGCGCAAAGCACGATGTATCCGTCGCTATTTCTGCGATACCCGGGTTCGTCGAACAAGCGACAAACGCGGTCGAGCGCACCTACCCGGGCGCTCGAGTCCTCGCATTCGGTCACGTCGGTGACGGTAACATCCACTTCAACGTGCTTTTGGGCAAGGATCAATCGGCCGCACAACTCAATCGCACGGTGCACGCGATCGTACGCACGTTCAGTGGCAGTATTACCGCCGAGCACGGCATCGGACGCTACCGTCGTGACGAACTACGCGAGCATCGGAGTCCAAGCGAACTGGCGTTGATGCACGCCGTCAAACGCGCCATCGATCCCGCCGGCATCATGAATCCCGGCGCCGTGCTTACGCCTGAGGGGTAAGACGCAGCAGCCGGACGGTGCCATGCCGGCTTTCAATATCGACCCCGGACGGACCGCCGCCGTTAACCGGTGCATCGATCGTTTCGTTCGACCCGTGCGATGTGCCGGTAAGACCGAAATCAGTGAACAGCGTCCCGTTATCGGTATGCAATCTCGCGTGAAACGAAGCCGGCGCGGGAATATAGACGGTCACGTCTCCTTGGCCGGCGATGTCATGCAGCGTGCCGTGCCACGAAGTCGTGCCCATCGTCAGGTCAATCGATCCGTTGATCGTGGTCGCCGCAGCCACACCGGCGACCATGACTTTGACGTCGCCGTTGTCGGCATGAACGTCGACGCGGCCGCTAATGTCGGTGACGTTGACGTTGCCGTTCTTCGAATGAACCACGAGATCGACACCTTGCGGAACACGAACGAGCAGATTCGCGAGCGTCCCCGTCGCGTCCACGATGACGCCGGTACCGTTCGCGCGTGTCGTCGGTGCCGGCGGCGGACTCGCACCAGCCGGTGCGGTTGCGGTAATCGTGTACTTATTTGATGGGTCGGACTGCGCCGGCTTAAAAGCGTTGACGACGCCGCTGTCGATGTTCACCGTCATCACGGCGCCGGGCCGCAGAAATCCAACGGTTGTCGAGTAGGGCTGCGGCGTCGACGAACATGCGACAAAAGCAACAGTTAGGAACAAAGCGTAGCGTTTCACGCTAGCGGTCTTCGCTGCGGTCGCGCGGGTGCGCCTCCTCGTAGCTGCGCCGCATGTGCTCCAGCGACACATTGGTATAGATTTGCGTGGTCGACAAGCTCTCGTGCCCGAGCAGCTCTTTGATCGTCATGAGGTCCGCGCCATTCTCGAGCAAGTGCGTAGCGAAGGAATGGCGCATCACGTGCGGGGTCACGTGCTGGCGCAGCCCGGCCAACTCGGCAAATTGGCGAAAGATGACCCACGCTTGCCGGTGCGACATGCGCGTTTTGCGCCGAGAGATGAACAGCGCTTCATCCGGTGTCCGCGGACGCACGGCGAGATAGTTGGTAATCGCGTCAGCAGAGGCTTGGTTGATGAACACCGTGCGCTGTTTATTGCCTTTGCCGATCACGCGCATCAGCCGTCGCTCCAGGTCGACGTCACTGATGTTGAGACCCACCAACTCGGCGCGGCGGATGCCGCTAGCGTAGAGCAGCTCCATCATCGCCAGATCCCGTCGCTGCGCGAACTCGGTCTTTCCTGCGACGCGCGTGCGCAAAAGCTTGCCGACCTCGCTCTCGCTCATCACGTGGGGCAACCGTTTGGGTGCCTTTGGTGGCGGTACGTCTTGCGCCGGATTGTCGACGCGGCGTCCCTCACGTTTTTGTAGCGTGAAGTACGAGCGCAAGGCCGCAATCTTACGGCGCACCGACGTGGCGGTGTATTTGCGCGGACCCATCAGCTCCATAACGAAGCGACGCACGTCGGAGATGGTGGTCGACGACAGCTTCGCAAACGGCGCATCTTTAGGATGACCCGGCTCGAGAAACTGACCGAAGAGCTCGATGTCGCGCGCGTATTCCTCCGACGTTCGTGGAGACTGACCGCGTTCTAAGCGAAGGTAGGCAGCAAACTCGGCGATGGTCGGATCGGCGGGGATGAAGGAACTCACGATCCTATTCTACGGCCGCACGCGACGAAGAGGAAATCGGCTGGTCCAGCAAACGCGCAAGCGACCCTATTTCGAGCGCCGGTGAGAAGAAGAAGCCCTGCGCATGATCCACCCCGAGGCTTGCCAGCAGCTCGAAATGCTCGAAGCTCTCTACGCCCTCGGCGGTGGTAGAAAGGCCGAACGAGCGGGCGAACATGACGATGCTACGGATGATTTCGATCGCCTTGGGATCGGTGAGCAACGGCGCAACGAATGACCGGTCGATTTTGATCCCGGCGATCGGCAGCCGCTGCAAGTAGGCGAGCGACGAGTAGCCGGTCCCGAAATCGTCGAGGATGAATTCGATACCGACCTCCCGCAAGCGCTCCATCGTCCGGCGCGACGCCTCGGAACTCGTCATCATGGCCGTCTCCGTAATCTCGAGTTTGAGGCGATTGGCCGGAAGGTCGTGTTGCCGAATCAACGGCTCGATCGTCTCCCCGATAGCCGCCGTGGGAAGCTCCGACGCAGAGATGTTTACGGCAATCTGCGCCAACGGAAAGAGATCGAAGATTGCTTTGCAGTGCGCGCAGACGGCGCGGAAGACGAG
This sequence comes from Vulcanimicrobiota bacterium, assembly GCA_963837195.1. Classification (GTDB taxonomy): domain Bacteria; phylum Vulcanimicrobiota; class Vulcanimicrobiia; order Vulcanimicrobiales; family Vulcanimicrobiaceae; genus Aquilonibacter. The sequence continues at coordinate 97,174 of CAWIMO010000006.1, read as the reverse complement.
CGTATCGATCGCCTGAATGAATCCGTGTTGTTCCGCAAAGGCCATGAAGTCCGCGGCGACGGTGATCGAGCCGTCGCGGCGATTCCAGCGCACCAGCGCTTCGAAGGCGACGATCCCGCGCGTTGTCATACTAACGATCGGTTGATAGTATGGAACCAGCTCGCCCCGCTCGATCGCACGACGCAGGTCGTCCTCGAGCTGCGAATCGTCGGCAACGCGCTGTCGCATCGGCGCATCGAAGATCGCGAACTGGGCCCGGCCCCGGTGCTTGGCCTCGTACATCGCGATATCCGCATCGCGCAGCAATTCCTCGGGCGTCGTGTACGACGCGTCAACCGCGACCACGCCGATCGACGCTTCGGGGTAGATCGGGCGCCCTTCGACAATGATCGGCTCGCTCACGTGGGTGAGCAGCAGTGACGCCGCCTCGCCAAACGAGCGCGACTCGACCGCGCCAATGATGACAAACTCGTCGCCGCCCAAACGCGCGACGAGATCCGTGCTTTCGACCAACGATTGCAGCCGTTCGCCGACGGCACGCAGTAAATCGTCACCAGCGAGGTGGCCGAGCGTCTCGTTCACGATATTGAAGCGATCGAGATCGATGAAGAAGACCGCGTGACGATCGCGATTACCGGCCAAGATGCCCCGCGTATATTCCATGAACGCCGCGCGGTTCGGAAGCCCCGTAAGTGAATCGGTAAACGCTGCCTTGCGCAGCTCACCCTCGACGGTTTTCGCCAGCGCGACTTGTGCTTCCAAGCGCCGGCGTTCCGCCTGAAGCGCATATTCGCGCTCCTGGGCACGCCAACGTTGAACGAGCCCATACCAAAAGTACGGTCAGCAACCAAATGCCCAAGAGCATCCCGGCAGCCGGAGGATACCTGATTCGCTCCGTCTGCGATAAGCGGTGTTGCGTCGGTCGAGAGGTGAAGCAGGCCTGCGTGTAACGTAGCCGTATGCGACGATCCATCCTCGCGCCGCCAGGCACGGAATAGGCGCGTCGCGAGAAGCCGGCCGCCCCCGTGGCTCGACTCGATCCATGCAACGTCTCCCGCTCAAGCGGCGAAGCCATCATGGCGACTGAAGGTCAGCGTGAGCGTATCGACGCTCATCACACCCACCAGCCGTCCGCCCACTGCGGGCAGCGCGCAAGGTACTGATATAGCTGCGCCCCTTAAGCGTGTAGGGCCCGCAAAGACCATGGCGTTATGTGCGAGCGGCATCGGCGGTACCATGCAAACCGCGTGTAATCCTGATTCTTGGGTACCGTTTTAACGGCAAGGACCACCTCGTCGATACCATCTCGCGTAGCATCGTGCTCGTAGGGGCGGATAGCGCCTTACCGACGTGATCGTACACGCCGGCAAGCCCAAACTCTGGGTGTAAACGCGTGCGGCGCATAAAACATGCCCGACGCCGTACACGCCCGGATTGCGTCGCGAGCGCAGAATCGAAAGTGTAAGCTCCTCGGTGAGCGGCAGGTTTCCGCGCGACTCCGCAAGGGTTTGCTCGCCAAAACTCGCGAGCGAAATTGCCTCGCCAAAGTAGTCGTCGACGCGAAACTCGACGCGCTGCAGACGGACCTCCTGTGCCGCTTCGAATCCGCGCTGCGATCGCGCGATCTGCAGCCGGGCATTTGCCACGACCAAAATCGATGCGGCAATTGCCGCAACGGCGAGAACGACGAGCCAGTACCACGGCCGTCGGAAACGCAGCGCATCGGCGCTGTTCGAAGGCGCCATCCGCGCTCTTATTCGAGGCAACCTTTCGTGCTCATCCACAACCCGTCCACATCACCAAATCAGTGTTTGTGGATATTAGCCGGGCTGTGGATGAAGCCCTATGGCGCACAAGGTCCGCTTCGCTATGGCCGGCGTGGGCTTGTCGAGCGGTGCGTTGCGGCGGGGCTCGAAAGCGGTTGTGGAGATCCGCCGCTTCCTTGCGCGCCGCGCACTCCGGCTGCCGGGGCAACCGCGAGGCTCATAACCGGGAGTGAGGGGCCACTACTGGGCACCGCGTAGGGCGTGGGGGACGGGATCGGCATTCCCGCTCCCGGCGTATACGCGGACGGCGCAAGCTGTGCAATCTCGTCGGCGGTTGCGCCCGCATAGCCGGCGTAGACCACGCCGTTGCCGTCTACGGCTACCCCTTCCACCGCATTCCCAAGGGACGCGAGCGGATAGGTGTTCAGCAGCGAGCCGGCCGACGAGAACGACCAAAGCGCAGCATTGTACGATGGGCTTTGCTCACCGCCTACCCAGACGTTGGGCGGGGTCGACGGCGAGGGTTGCACGTCGACGGCGATCGCCGTTCCGTTACTATATTGCGATGGCGTGAGCAGGGCGATCTGAATCGGGGTGTTGCTGTTGGTTAAGCCGCCCTGAAGGCTCGGCAATTGGTAGAGCCCGAGGTCGCCGTCGAGCTGCACGGCTGCGTAGACGTTGCCTGCATTGTCAGCCGCGACCCCGCCGATCGGGTATTCATCGAAGTCCCCGTTGTTGAACGTCAGGACGGCGTTTCCAATGTTGCCGGTTGGGCCGGGCGTCGAAAAGACGACGAGCCCATTGCTGGTGTCGCCGACGTAGATATTCCCATCGCCGTCGATCGCGACGCTCTGCGGCTCGCTCAGGCCTTGCGAGCTGCCCGCGGACGCGATCGGTGCCGGATTGTTGCCCGGCGCGTCGGCGTACTCCCAAAGCGTGCTTCCGTCGGCAATATAGAGATTGCCGTTCCGATCCGTCGCGAGTCCCGGTGCTTGACTACAATAGGAGTAAAGGTTCGTCCAAATTGTGAGATCCGGCGATCCGCCGGTCGTGTTGCCGTCGAGATACCCGTAGACCGTCTGCGCATTGCTTTGACCGCCGCAAACGCCGGCAAAGACCGCGCTGTGCTCGATCGTGATCTGCAGCGGGTAATTTATGACCGTGCTGGTGTTTGGCACCGCTAGCGAGAGGGTCACGGTGTAGGTGCCCGCCTGCACGTAGGCGCCGCTCTTGACCGGCGTCCAGGTCAGCGCGTACTGACCTGGCGACGGCGTCGCGATTGCCACGGTTAGTGCGCCGGTGTTCGACGAGCTCGCGGTCACCGTCGGCGCGCCCGGCGGAATGATCACGTTCTGGTCCGCGTCGAGAAACTCGGCGACGCCGGTTTGCGGTGATGGTCCGAAGATCGTGATCTGGTTCTGGGCTTGGTTGTCGCCGCTGCCGATTGCATACCCGGTAAGAGAGATTCCCTGTAAGTACGCGGGAATTCCGCCAAGCGTTACCGCGACCGGTGTCGCGCTTCCGACGGTGATCGTCTCGGGCAGCGTCGCGAGACCTAGCAGATTGCCCGCGCACCCGGTACCGCCCGGCGTACACGTGGCAGTCTGCGCCGCGTCGTACGTCGCAATCGTCACGTTGTAGGTACCGCTTGCGCTAATCGACGCCGAGATTGAGATCGAACAAGTCAGACCGTTGCTGCCGCTCGTGCACGGCGTTGGGGTCGCGGTGACGTTCGTATAGTTCGCACCGGTCACCAGCGACGTCGTGCCGGTTTGGGTCGTAATCGCGTAGACGATCGATGCGACGGCCGACGACACGTATTCGGGCTTCTTCGTCCGCGCCGACGTGATCTGAGTCGTGGTTGGAATCAGCATGCGCAGCGTCACCGCCGGCCGGCTCGACGTTGCCTGCCCACTACCGCTGCCCGGAATCACGCCCGGGACCCCGCGACCGCCGCCACCGCAGGCAATAAGGGCAGCACAAAGGGCGCACGACACAAAAAGGAATCGGGACAGTCGCATGAATGGGCAACCTCCGGGTATGGTAGTTCCGGTGGCATTTTCAAGCTGGCTGGTGATTGTCATTTCGATGACGGCCGTTATCGGCATGATCCTTCGGCCCCAACGTTCTCAGGAATGGATCTGGGCGGTTGCCGCGGCGCTCGTCCTTCTGCTCGTCCACGCGATCTCGCCGGCGCTAGCGTGGTCCGCGGTGCTACGTGGCGCGGACGTCTATGCCTTCCTTGTCGGGATCATGGCGCTTTCGGAGCTCGCCCGACACGCAGGCTTGTTCGATTGGCTGGCGGCGCGCGTGCTCGCGCTCGCACGAGGGTCACGGCGGCGGCTCTTCGCGCTCGTGTATCTGCTTGGCGTCGGCGTCACGGCGTTGCTCTCGAACGACACGACGGCGATTGTTTTAACGCCCGCCATTGCCACAGCACTGCTGCGCACCGACGCCGATCCGCTACCCTACCTGTTCGCCTGCGCGTTCGTCGCCAACGCCGCATCATTTGTCTTGCCGATCTCTAACCCGGCAAACCTGGTTATCTTTGGTTCGCACCTTCCCGCGCTGCACGTATGGCTCGGCGCATTTGCGCTTTCAGCGATTGCCGCACTGGTGCTGACGTATTTTGGGCTGCGCTTCTTCTTTCGCAATTCGCTGCGCGGGCCGTATGCGGACGCACAGCAAATCCCCGCGCTCCCGGGGCACGCGGTATTCAGCGCGATCGCGATTAGCGCGGCTGCACTCGCCCTGATCGTCGCGGCGGCGCTGCGCATCGACGTCGGCTACACTGCGCTGGCCGCAGCGGTGGTCGTGCTGCTCATCGTTTCGCTCCGGGAGCGCGGTGCGGCTGCGTTCGTCGCTCGCCACATCGCGTGGCAGGTCGTGCCGCTCGTCGCCGGGCTGTTCGTTGTCGTCGCGGCGCTCGACCGTAGCGGCGCCATCGACGTGCTCCGCGTTTTTTTGCAGCAGGCGCAAACGCTCGGCATACCGGGCAACGAACTTGCGGCATTTGCTGTCACCGCCGCGTGCAATCTATTCAACAATCTTCCGGTCGCCCTCGCCACGGGCTTTGCGCTGCAATCGACCCCAATGGCTCCGCCGTTTGCACACGCCGCCCTGATTGCAGTCGACCTTGGGCCGAATATCGCAGTGACAGGTTCGCTCGCGACGATGCTGTGGCTGATGGCGCTGCGGCGCGAGGGCTTCGCGATCAGTCCGCTGGCCTTTTTTCGCATGGGCGTCGCGATTACGATTCCCGCGCTGATCGTCAGCGTGCTCCTGGTGCGCTAGCGCTCGAAGGGAACGTCCTCGATCCAGTCGCGGGTGATGAACAGCCAAAACGCGAGCCCGGCATAAGGACCGTAGCGTTTGAAATCGCGGACGATGCTCTTGTCGGACGCGCGCTTCTTGTGCGTCAGTGCGAGATACTTCGGACGCGTCGCCGAGTCGAGAATCAACCGGTGATGGTAGCCGAGGAGCTGCATGATATGCGCGGCGGCATAGGGTCCAATGCCGGGGAGTTCGCGCAGCGTTTCCTCCACGGCATCTTCTTTGGCTTCTTCTTCCGCCAGGCGATGCGGCAGCAACGCTTCGAGATCCAGACGCCCGGCATTCACGTCCTTCGCGATGGTTTTCACGTATGGTCCGCGGTAGCCCATCCGCGCCACCTCCTTGAACCAGCGCGCCGGCGTTTTCGCTAACTGCTCCGGCGTCGGAAAAGCGCCGCCGCCCAGATCGACGAGCGCACTCACCATGCGCCGCGTTCCCGCCCACGAGGTGTTGGTCGTGCAGATCGTCTTGATGAGGTCTTCGAAGACGGTGGGGCTCGCGATCAGGCGTCCCGCACCGATCGCCCACGAAAGTTGCGGGTCGTTCGCGATCATCGCGTAGAACGGCGCGAGGTCCTGATCCAGGCGAAAGACGCGGCGTGTGATACGTTGCGCCTCAAACGTATCCGCCTTGCTCGCGCGACCGTCGAGTTCGACGTCTAGGTGACCCTCGTTCGCGGTGAAGCGCAGCCGGCGCACGCGTTCGCCGATGCGCACGGAAAGATCGTAGATGTAGCGTTCTTCGTCGATGTGACCGGGCGGTAGAAACGGGAGTCCGTGCGAAAAGATCGTGCGCACGAACGAGATCGGCTCGCCGCCCGCACCGATTAATGGAACTACGAAACGTATGAAACGTTCACCGCAAAACCCGCCGCTTCGGCCCGCATGAGTACGCCGTAGACCGCGTCGAGTTCATCTTCGATTGAGGAGATCTCGCGCGCGCTCACCCGGAAGCGAGAGGCGTGATTCCACAAGAGCGCGCGTGCGCGTTCGAGCGCGGTCCGCAAGCGTTGCGGTGTCGCTTCCAGCACCGGCCAATCCAGCTCGCCCTGCGCCGGCACGATTCGCCAACCCGCGCCCGAGAGCGCCGGCACTTCCTCGTCGGCTTCAAAAGCGTGGGGGATCGCCGCCAGGACGTCAACGGCTTCCTGATCGGCCAGCGAGAGCGGCAGTTCCATCTCCGCTAAGCGAATGATGTAGCGGAAAAACGAGGAATTGCCCACGGTGTAGGCACCGGCGGCGGAGGCAACGCTGACGTGGACGAGCTCGAGGTCGGGCTGGCCCTGGGGACCACGCATGGATGCCTTATCGGGCAACGTCAAACGGAATTCCTGGCAACGCAAAGAACCCGGGCTAAGCTTTAGGACACTCGTGCGGAGGGATTGTGAAAAAACGTCTCAAGGTGGCGGTCACTGGCGCGGCGGGCCAGATCGGCTATCAGCTGATTTTCCGCATCGCCAACGGCGAAATGTTCGGCCCCCAGACGGAGCTCGAGCTCCATCTGCTCGAGATCGAGCAGGCGCTCGGCACGCTTCGCGGGACGCTGATGGAGCTCGAGGACTGCGCCTTCCCCCTGCTCAAAAACGTGCAGTACGGCTCCAACGCCGATGCGATGATGCGCAATGTCGATTGGGCGATTCTGGTCGGCGCCGTCCCTCGCAAGGGCGATATGCAACGGTCCGAGCTGTTACGGGTCAACGGTAAGATCTTCACCGAGCAAGGCCGAGCGATCGAGAACAATGCTGCCGATGACGTGCGCGTTTTCGTGGTCGGCAACCCTTGCAATACGAACTGCCTGATCGCGATGAACAATGCGCCCAGCGTGCCCAAAGACCGCTTCTTTGCCATGACCACGCTCGACGAATTGCGGGCTCGCGCCCAGCTCGCCAAAAAAGCCGGCGTCGACGTCTCCGAAATCTCGCAGATGATCATCTGGGGAAATCACTCCGCAACGCAATTCCCCGATTTCGCGCACGCAAAAATCGGCGACCGCCCCGTTCCGGCAGTCATCGACGACAAGGAATGGCTCGAGCACAAGTTCATCTCGACGGTGCAAAACCGTGGAACGCAGGTCATTCAGGCGCGCTTGGCGTCCTCGGCAGCCTCCGCCGCGCATGCGACCGTGACCGGCGTACACCGGCTCGTGCATAACACGCCTGCGGGCGAACTTTACTCCGTCGCGCGATACTCCAATGGGGAGTACGGGATCGATCCAAGTCTCATCTTTTCGTTCCCTTCGCGCACCGAAAAAGGCGTCTCGAAGATCGTCGAGGGTTTCGAGTTCGACGAGTTCGGGCGCAAGATGCTCGCAAAAACGCAAGACGAGTTGCGTAAGGAACGCGACGCCTGCATCGAGTTAGGACTGATCCCCGGCGAGGCGGCCGCCGAAGCGGTCTCGTAGCCCATCCTTATTTGGCGAGGTCGAACTCGATCTTGAGCTCGTCCGCGAGACGGTTGAGCCCCTCCCAGACTTTCGAGTGAACCGGGACACCGTATTGGCGGTAATATGACGCTTTGAGAATCTCCGGTTCCCCGGCGACCATGACACTTTGCGCGCCGCGCGTTACCGCGCTCTCTTTGTAATAGCGCAGTTCAACGTCCATGTCGTCCTTGAACGCGGCCACGTCGCGGAATCCGTCGATGCGGAACGCGCCGAACCAATGCGAGATCGCGCCTTCCTTCGTTTCGTCGGCAAACGGCAGCGTCGGACCAAAGCAACCGCCCGAAAGCACACCACACAAAATGTCGGCCAGTAAGCCCAAGCCATACCCCTTGTGGCCGCCCCCTTCCGTGCCGAATCCACCCAACGGCAACAGAGCGCCGCGTAAGGCTTCGTCGGGATCCTCGGTCATATCGCCGTGCGAGTCGATCGCCCAACCCGGCTCCAGCTCTTTGTGCTTACGCTTATAGACCTCAAGCTTGCCCTTGGGAACCGTCGTCGTGGCAAAGTCGAGCACGAACGCCGGCTCATTGCCGGCGGGCACCGCAAATGCAAACGGGTTGGTTCCGAGCGTCACTTCGCGCCCAAACGTCGCCGCGGCGTACTTCACTGAATTCGTCGATGACATGCCGATCATGTCGTGGGGGAGCGCCATCATCGCGTAATATCCGGCAATGCCGTAGTGGTTCGAGTTGCGTACGCCGCCAAAGGCCGAACCATACTCTTGCGCCTTGGCGATGACCGCTTCCATTGCCATCTTCGAAACCGGATGCCCCAGGCCGTTGTCGGCGTCGTAGACGATCGACGTCTTGGTTTCGCGAACGACGCGATAGTTCGGCTGCGGGTTCAAATGGCCGCTGCGAATGCGCGCAACGTAATACGAGACCAAACGCGCGACGCCGTGCGATTCGATGCCGCGCAGGTCCGCCTCTACCAAGACGTCGGCGACGACTTCCGCGTGAACGCGCGCCACGCCCGAGCGCTCCAGCGCTTCGACGATGAAACGCTTCAGCTTCTCTTCGGTCGTAAGAAAGTATTTCGAGGTAGTGGCGTTAGCCAAAGAAGGCCTCCAAGTGTAGCCGGTTGATTCGCGCAGGAGAACATACTCCCATGCCTGCCGTGCAGTCTACCGGAAAGGTCGGAGCACCCGGCGAAGCCGCTATGCACATGACGGGTTACGAATCTTGCGTTCGGTGCGGCTTGTGCCTCCCAGCGTGCCCGACGTACCTGGAGACTATGACGGAAACCTCCGGCCCGCGCGGCCGGATTAGCCTGATCAAAGCGGTCGACGAAGGTGTACTCGACCTGCTGAGTCCGGGCTTCGTCGAGCAAATGTCGCAGTGCCTGGACTGTCGTGCCTGTCAAGCCGTCTGCCCTTCGGGCGTCCCCTACGGTTCGATGCTCGAGGAAATGCGAGCCAGAATCGAGCGTGCACGCGCGCCGCTGCGTCCAGCCGGTGAGCGTGCGATGCACACACTCCTCTTGCGCTGGCTTTTCGCCAAGCCATCGCGCCTGCGTGCGGCTGCATCGCTGCTGCGTTTCGCTCAGCGCAGCGGCCTGACCATGCTCGCGTCACTCGCTGGTTTACGCGACGCCGCGCGGCTCGCGCCGCAGATCGGCGATAACTTCTTCATCGCCAACGATCAACAATACGCGGTTTCGCGCGCGGCAGGCACGGCGATGCTGCACGTTGGTTGCGTTATGCACGTCGCGTTTCCAGCCGTGCACGAGGCAACGGTGCGCATGCTCAATCGGGCAGGGCTATCGGTCGTCGTTCCCCGGGCGCAGGGCTGTTGTGGTGCGCTCGCCATACATGCAGGCGAGCCTGAATTTGCGCGCGAGTTAGCGCGCGTCAATATTGCCGCATTCGAGCGCACCGGCGCCGACGTCTACGTCGTCAACGCCGCCGGCTGCGGCAGCGCGCTCAAAGAGTATGGCAGCTTACTCGACGACGATCCCGCCTGGCGCGAGCGCGCGCGAGCCTTTGCCGAGCGCGTGCGCGACGTCACCGAGGTGCTCGACGCAATGGAGTTACCCGCGCCGCGTGGGCGCATCGACGCGCGCGTGACGTATCAAGAGCCCTGCCACCTGGTGCACGCGCAGCGGGTGAGCGCGGCGCCTCGCCGGCTGCTCGATCGCATTCCGGGACTCGAGCGCATCGAGATGAACGAAAGCGCAGTGTGTTGCGGTAGCGCTGGAATCTACAATCTTACCGAGCCTGAAATGGCGCAGCGCCTGCAAACGCGCAAGATCGGCAACATCGAGGCGACCGGCGCGACGATCGTCGCAACGGCCAATCCCGGCTGCGCCGCGCAAGTCACCGCCGGGCTACGGGCCGCCGGCGTCGAAGCCAGTGTCAAACACATCGTAGAATTGTTGGACGAAGCCTATAACGCTTAGCTGCGGTATTCGCGCCAAAGCGCGATCGAGCCGGCGACGCGATGCACGAGCGCACAGCCGGCACTCGTATGCCACGTTCCGCCGCGATTGACGCCGAACCGATAAGCGACCGCAGCGCGCTCTTCCTCCTCGACGATCTCGTCGATATTGAATCGCCACGCCGGTCCGTCTCGAAAGAAGCGGGCAAAATGCGCGAAGATCGCATCGCGGCCGACGATCGCTTCGCCACCCGACTCGTGATAAACGCCGTCGAGTGCGAAGAACGCGGCGGCGCGATGCGCATCATTGGCCTGCCAGGCACCGACGAGTTCCTCGATCGTTTCACGCAGCGTCACGGCACGAACCGCGAAGCATCGTCGTCCCAGCGAAACGGCCGATCGCCCGTGAGGTGCATGCCGCCGATCCAGCGATCGAGCGGCAACGTTTGCAGCCAGTCTTCCGCCCCGGCCAGCATGGAGCGACCGCGGGCGGTGGCTTCGAGCTCGCCTTCTTCTCCCTCAACGAGCGGCGCCGCGTCAGCTTGCAAGTCGCGCAGGATCGCGTCGAAGGCGAGGTCGCCGAGAAACGGCGCTTCCTCGCGCGCCTGCGCGCGCCGAAACAGCTCGTCAGTACGCGCATGGCCGGCCGCCACCGCTTGGAGTGCGTGGCGTTCCGAACGAGAGAGTCCGTCGCTGCTCCAGGGAAACTCCTGGCACAGCCGCCGCAGCGCCGCACGCAGATGCGGTAACCCCTGTACGTCGCGGGCGCAAGCGTCGAACAAGGCGTTGGGCTCAGTCGCGCATAGCGCATCCCAGGCCGCATGCGCCGCGTCGAACAGGGCATCGGTCACCGTCCGGCGCCGCGGATAGAGCGCGAACAATTCATCGGCGGTCATGGTCCCAAGATAGGTGTCACTTTGGATCAGGCTCACCCGGCCCGGTTCGAGCTGCATCGCATCGAGTTCCACCAAAATCTGGAGCAATTGCAACTGATCGTAGAGATCGTGCTCGAACCACAGCACGATTTCGGAAAACTCCCGCGCACGCCGAAAGGTCGCGTCGCGCGAGGCAAAGTCGTGCAGTAGCTTGATCGGCTTGCCGAAACCGCGCGTCGCCAGATATTCGGCGCGAACGCGACTGAGCTGCTCGAGGGCAATGCCGGATGCAACCGGCCCCTCGTGCAACACATCGCGCCAGGGGAGGTGCGTGCCGACCACGCCGGCCTTCTTGAACAGATAGACCACCGCGTCACCGTTGGTAAGGTGCAGTGTGGCGGCTTGTTGCGGACTCATCTCGAATGGAGCGGTTCATGGCAGCGTTGCAATTTCATCCCGGGGGCCACCGCGACGAGCCCGATTCGCGCGACCTGCGCTTCGCCCCGAGCCTCGCACGCCTGCCGCAGCGGGTCGATCTCTCGCGTTTCTGCGGAAAAGTCTACCAGCAGTACCACACGCAAAGCTGCAGTGCCAACGCGCTTGCGTCCGCGCTCACGGTCTACGCGAATCAGCACGACTTGCGGCTCGCTTCACCCTCACGGTTGTTCATGTACTATAACGCGCGCGCACTGACCGGCACGCAGCGGACCGATTCGGGAACGACCATCCGTACGGCGCTCAAGGCGGCGATGCGCGAGGGTGTCTGTCCCGAGCGGCAATGGCCCTTTCTAAAGAACAAAATTGCGGTGCGCCCATTGCGTGCATGCTACCACGATGCCGTGGTACCGCACGTCCGCTATAGCCGCATTGCACAAGACCTCGATCACCTCCGCGCCGCACTTGCGCAAGGGCACGCGTTTATCTTCGGAATCCAAGCGTACGGTGAACCGTTCACACAAGCCGCGACGAGTGGAAAACTGCGGCTACCGCGCAAATCCGATACGCCCTTCGGCGGCCATGCGCTAATCGCAACCGGCTACGACATCGCGAAGAAGACCTTTACCGCGCGCAATTCGCTGGGTCGAGCCTACGCCGACGACGGTTTCTTCGCGATACCAGACGGCTATTTCACCGATCCGCGTTTGACCTACGACTTCTGGTTGATTGGCGGCAACACGGGATGATGGTCGGGGAAGGGCGGCGGCGCGTAGTGCGGTAGCGGATGCTCGCGCAGCTCCTTCATCGCTTCTGCAACGGCCGCTTCGAGTTGCGGATCGTGACCCTCGCGTACGAGTTTGGGATCTTGCTGCACTTCGATATCCGGTGCGATGCCATGGCCTTCGACTTCCCAATGCCCGTGCAATCCGCCAATCGCTACCCGCGGCGCCATCACGCGACCGCCATCCATCAATGTCGGGTAGCCGCCGATGCCCACGAGTCCACCCCACGTGCGCACGCCGACCAGCGGACCCAGACCAGCCTTGCGGAAGATCCACGGCATCGCATCTCCGCCTGAACCGGCATACTGATTGATGATCATGACCTTCGGGCCGAAGACCGCGAGCGGCGGATCCAGATACGGCTGCCCGTCGCGGCCAACGATGATTCCGCGCGCCTTACGGCTGAGGACATCGATCACGTAGTCGGCGATTTGGCCGCCGTGGTTATAGCGCTCGTCGAGAATCACGCCCTCTTTATTGACTTGCGCGAAAAAGTAGCGATTGAAGTTCGTAAACCCGCCGTAGGCCGTGTCGGGCATGTAAACGTAGCCGAGCTTGCCCCCGGAGAGCCGGTCGACTTCTTCTCGGTTGTGTTCGATCCAGGCGAGATTGCGCAATGCAAATTCGTTAGGCAGTGGGACGACGACCACGTCGCGCGCGCCGGTTCCGTCGGGATTAGGTCCCACGGTAATCGTGGTTTGCTTGCCGGCGGTTTCCTGGAAGTATGCCGAGACCTCACGGTCGGCATGGACGCCCTTGCCGTTGACCGCGAGTAAGGTACTCGCCAACTTTTACGTTCACACCAGGCTGGGTGAGCGGCGCGTGCAGGCCGGGGTTCCAGTTCTCGCCATTGTAGATCTTGGCGAAACGGAAACGATCGTGATCGACGGTGTAGTCGGCGCCGAGCAGCCCGACGTTCACGCGATCGGTCTTCGGCGGCGCGACTCCCGGATAGACCCACAGATGACCGACCTCGAGATAGCCGATCATCTCCTTGGTGAGGTAGGTGAAATCCGAGCGCGATGCGAGTCCGGGCAAAAACGCGGCGAACCGCTTCTCCGCCGCGGCGATGTCGAGTCCGTGGTAGTGCGGATCGTAGAACCAGTCGCGCTCGATGCGCCAGGTCTCGTGGTACATTTGCGCCCACTCTTCACGCGGCACCGAATAGACTTCCAAGCTGCCGGTCGCGAGCATACCCAAGCCGGGGGGCGGCGGGATCGGTAGCTGCGTCGGCACGATCGACCACTGCAACGCAAAGAGACCGCGCCCGAGCAGCATCTTCTTGCCGTCAAACGAGACCGCCAACGCGCTCACGCCTTCCGCGTAGGGCATGAGCTTGCGCGACGCATTGTCGTAGCGCAGGATCGTCAACGTCGCCGGCAGCGGGTCGATGCTGACCAGCGGCGCCTGCGCTAGGAAGATCGTTCCCGCGGTCGCGGACACGACGTTGGCATAGTTCGCAGAAGGGATCGGTAGCGAGACGATGCGTTGGCCGATTTCGTCGAAATCGATTGCCGGCGTCTTGGGCGCCGATGGCTTCTCCTGCGGCTTGGCGGGCGCGACCGGCTTCGCTGGCGCACTCGCGGGCGGACCGCTCACCGGCTCGTCGCTGGTGACCGGTTCATCGTCGGATTGCAGCGCGACCGGCGAAGCGTCGGATTTGTGCAGCACCACCGCATAGACGCTGTTTGAAGTCGGATGTTCTTCGCTCTCCATGTCGAGGCCATACGCGGTGAATCCGGTGTTCGTGCTGGAGAGAAAATATAAATACTTCCCGCTTTTGTCGAACGCCGGACTCGTCGCGTCGCTCATGCCGTCGGTGATTTGGTGTGCCTGCTTATCCTGCGTGTCATAGATGATGACCGCGTGGAGGAAGTTCGTCAGCTCCTTGTTATACGCGATGTAACGGCTATCGGGCGACCATACCGCGCCGAACTGATTTGCGCCGAACACCTCGTAGGGTTGTTCGGCGACTCTGACCGGCTGCGGATGCTCTTGGCTCACGTCGATGTAGAACAGCCGGCCGTGCTTGTCTTCGTACGAGATCTTCTTGCTGTCGGGTGACCAGGTCGGCGAATAATAGAACGACGGATGCGCGTCGAGCTGATAGACCTTTTCCGGCAAGAGCCCCTTTTGGTCTCTGAGGCGAAGCGAATACTCGCCGCCGGCATCCGAGAAATATGCGATCCATTTGCCGTCGGGCGACCACGCCGGATCGCGCTCCATCACGCCGGGGGTTTGCGTAATGTTCCGGACCGAACCGTTTTCCACCGGGACCGTCAAGATGTCGCCGTGCGCTTCGAAAACCGCACGCACGCCGGTCGGTGAGATGTTCGCGTTCTGGATCTGGTTCGACACGGGCAACCAGTGCGGCCGCAGCTCCGGCATCTCGTCGGCGATCGTAATTGGGACCTCGCGGTCAGTATGCGTCGCCGGATTATAGAGATGGATCGCGTCGAATTTCGAGTAGACGATCTCCCCGTCATTGGCCGAGGCGGAGACAATGTCGAAGCCGTGGGGATTCTCCACCTCCGGCTTTACGTCGTGCGTGCGCTGATCGTAACTATAGAGTGCGTAGTGGCCGCCCACGCGATCGGAAACGAAGTAGATGGTGTCGCCGATCCACATCGGGAAGCGGTCGTTGGAATTATTGCGCGGTATTGAGACAACCGAGGAATCGGCGAGATTCGCAATCCAGATCGGCGTCGTTTGTCCGCCGCGGTAGTCTTGCCAGTACGGCTCCCACTGGTCGTTCGGCACGTAGGCGAGGTGCGTACCGTCGGGCGAGTATGACGCGGAGGTCCCGTCGGGCAACGGCAGCATGGTCGGGATGCCGCCGCCGCGCGGAATCGTATAGAGCTGCGTCGCATCGTTCTGACTCTCGCGGTGCGAAGCGAAGAGAATCTTGCTGCCGTCAGGCGTCCAGCCAATGACCACGTCCGCGCCGGGGTGATACGTCAATCGCGTCGGCTCGCCGCCCGCAGCGGGAACCGTATAAACGTTCGTGCTGCCGTCGTAGTTTGCACTAAAGGCGATGGTCGAACCGTCGGGCGAAAAATACGGCGCCCCCGCGATGCCGAAGCCGGTCACGATGCGCCGGGCGGTGCCACCCTCGTGCGAAACCACCCAGATGTCGCCGCCGTAGACGAACGCAATCTGCGTATGGCTCACGGTTGGACTTTGTAGGATCAGCGGGTTGGCGGCGGCGGCGGGCGCAAACGAGGCGCCCAGCAATAAGGCTGCCAGTGCGAACGTACGTGCAATCGACATTCGTCGCGGATTGGGCTTGCCGCCGGTCGGTCCCTTTATGTCGCAATTGCGGCACCCTTAAGCCGCGGTTTCGGGTACCATAGTGGTACTATGCCAAAGATTTTGATGGTCGTAACGGGACACGCGCAGATCGATAGCGAGCATCCAACCGGACTGTGGCTCGAAGAGTACAGCGTCCCGTGGCACGCTTTCCGCGATGCCGGATTTGAAATCGTGACTGCGACACCGCACGGCGGCAAGGCGCCGATCGACCCGCGTAGTTTGGAAGGCGCCGATCCCAACGATCCTGCGAGTAAGGAATTAGCGCAGACGATGATGCTCATGGAAGCGGGCGACGCGCAAGACTATGACGCCGTCTTTATCCCGGGTGGACACGGCACGATGTTCGATCTCGCAACCTTCGATCCGCTCAAGACACTTCTTAGCGAATTCGACGCGCAAGGCAAGATCATCGCCGCGGTGTGTCACGGCCCGGCGGCGTTCGTCGATGCGATCCGCACCGGCGAAGCGGAAACGCTCGTTGCCGGAAAGCGCATTACCTGCTTCACCGACGACGAAGAGCGCGCGGTGAAACTCGACCAACTCATGCCGTTCTTACTGGAATCGAAATTGCGCGAACAAGGTGCAAACGTGGTGACTGCGCCCAACTTCTCCGACCACATCGAAGTCGATGGCACGTGGATCACGGGTCAAAATCCGCAATCCAGCGGCAGCACCGCCAAAGCGGTGATCGAAGCATTAAAGACGCGCGCTCGCTAATTTGTCCACAAGGCAGCAAAATGGCGGCAACGAAGATCGCGTACGGTAAGCGGAATGCAAGACGAACATTATGCGCAGCTATCGGGGCAGATCTCGGAATTAGCGTCAGGTCTGGGTGAGCTTGCGATGGCCGTCGGCGCGGGGTTCGCGCGCGTCGAAGGACGGCTGGATCGCGTGGAATTTCGTCTCGATCGCGTAGAGGATCGCCTATGTCGCGTCGAGGTCCGAGTCGACGATGGCTTCGCGTCGCTCGATAAGCGCCTAGCGAAACTCGAAAAGCCCCGCCGCCGCTAGGCGTGAGCGGCGCGTAGCGCCGCCACGCGACTCTAGACGGCAAAGCTTCAGCTTTGACGGATAGAGTCTGCTGGGGTGGCTGGATTCGAACCAACGCATGGCGGATTCAAAGCCCGCTGCCTTACCGCTTGGCGACACCCCATTGCTCCCTCGCTACCGCTCGGGCACGCACATCCTGTGCTGCAATTTTGTCACCGCTTCGTGCGGTGACCCCATTGCTGACACGCACATCCTGTGCTGCAATTTTGTCACCGCTTCGTGCGGTGACCCCATTGACCGACGCCCAGAAATACTACCTTCGGACTGAGGTCCCTGTCAGGCGTGCGACCCAGGGCACGTCGAAAAGTTCGCCGCGAGCCGCCCGCTGACTATAGCGTAAGGCTAGGAACAGCCATAGGACCAAGAGCGCTAGGTCTATCAGCATGGCGACCCCGTAGATCCAGAGCGTCGCCACCACGTTGCCGAACAATGTGCTGAGCATCAGAGGCCACAACAAAGCGGCAAGCCCGATCACGCTCGACAGAATGCCGAACCCGAGGGCTTGCCGGATGTGGAAGCGGAACCAGCTCGAGGCTTCGGGCCGCGGATTCACCTGCTCGATGAGCGCCGTCGGCCAGAAGAGGTACGCGAGCGATGCGTTGCGCGATTCGACGACAACGCGTTCCGGCGGGGTGTTAATTTATCGTTTGGCGACCAGATGCTTGGCCGAGATGAAGCGCTTGGCGCCGATGAAGCGCGCAGCCCAATACGAATCGGACAGGCTCGATACCATCACGCCGTGGCTGGAGCTCGCATGGACGAACTGGCCGTGGCCGAGATAGATGCCGACGTGTGACGCCCCCGCAGCATAGGTCTGGAAGAACACGAGGTCGCCCGGCTTCATTCCGCCCACCACCCGATGGCCCGCATCGAATTGCGCATCGGCCGTACGGGGCAAACTGATCCCGAGCATTGCGAAGACGTGTTGCACGTAGCCCGAGCAGTCGAACCCGTTGGAACTCGTTCCGCCGAATACGTACGGAACCCCCAAGAACTTCAGTGCGCTGCGCGTGAGCTGCGTCGCGAGCTTCGACGTGCGTGCGAGCACGCCGCCGGCAAACGAACGAAACTCGGCGTTCTGAGCACCGCGTTCGGCTTTGGTGGTGACGATGAGATGGGACGTCCATTCAGCGACGTCCGGACTGATAACCGTATCGCTCGACGTTATCGGGGTAGTCTTTGCGCGAGTGGTGGTTGCAGCACTCGCATTTGCGAACGATCCGGCCAGCAACAGGGCAAAAGCCCCGGCAGCTAACGCTTGACGCAAGAAACGCTCCTCTTTCACGACACTTGCGAGGTTAGTTGACGGGTTCGGACGGGAAAGATCGCCCTAGAGCCGACCGGCTCATTCACCCCTAATCCCGGGAAAGTCCCCCGCTCCGGCTGCCAGGCCGGATTCAGTGTTACTTGTGCAAGGCTAGGGCCCACGGACATTTCCGTGGGGTAGATGGGCCTTTGGGTTTACCGTAGGCCAAACGTCTCCTGCTGCCCCTTTTCTCAGGCTTTACAAAGCGGCGGCTGCTTGCTCGATTCGCCGGGCCAAGTCGGCCGCGATTCGCTCGATAGCGTCCCGGTCGTCGCCCTCGGCCATCACTCGGATCAGCGGCTCTGTGCCCGAGGGGCGAATCAAGAGCCGCCCGGCGCCCGCCAGCTCTGACTCGGCGCTGGCGATCGCGTCGCGCACCGCCTGCACGTCGAGAACGTTCTTGTGCGGCGTGCGTACGTTGACCAACACCTGCGGCGCGACCACCACGTCACGCACGAGCTCGTGCAACAACGCGCCTTGCTCGCGCATGAGGCCAAGGAGCGTCACCGCCGTCATCGGTCCGTCGCCGGTGGTGTTACGGCGTAAGTCGATGATGTGTCCCGACTGCTCGCCGCCCAGCACGAAGCCGCCCGATTGCATGCGCTCGAGCACATAACGATCGCCGACCGCGGTGCGCTCGAGTGCGATTCCGGCACGCGCGAGTGCGCGCTCGAAGCCGATGTTGCTCATCACCGTCCCGACGATCGTGTCATGGGCAAGGGCGCCGCGCGCGTGGAGCGCGCACCCGATGGCGAACATCACATGATCCCCCGAGACGATCGTCCCGGTTTCGTCGATGAAGAGCGCGCGGTCCGCGTCGCCGTCGAAGGCGACGCCGATCGCCGCCCCATCGGCAGCGGCGGTTGCGCGCTCGACTGCCGATTGCAGCTGTCCAAGGTGGGTCGCGCCGCACTCGACGTTGATACGTGCGCCGTCATTCTCGCAGTTGATCTCGATGACGTCGGCGCCCAGCTTACGCAGCGCATACGGCGCCATTGCGTACGCAGCTCCAAACGCACCGTCGACGACGACCCGCAAGCCATGCAAATCGGCGCCCGTGCCAAAAAGCTCGTCGTAGTAGTGTTTCCCTAGGTTCGCGGCCCCGCGCGCGACGCCGACCCCGGTGCCGGTGGGTCGTGGGAGATCCTCGCGTTCCATCAACGCTTCGATCTCATGCTCGAGATCGTCGGAAAGCTTGAAGCCGTCGGGACCAAAGAACTTGATGCCGTTATCGGCGATTGGATTGTGCGACGCACTGATCATCACGCCCGCCGCCGCATCCTCGACAACGGTGATGCGCGCGACCGCCGGTGTCGGCACGATCCCGACTTGCAACACATCGCGGCCGACCGAGGTGATGCCCGCAACGATCGCGGCTTCGAGCATCGTGCCCGACAACCGCGTGTCACGTCCCACGATTACCGGACGATGACGCTCGCTCTCGTGGGCAAGTGCCGTTGCGCCCGCGCGTCCGATGGCAAACGCGAGCTCCGGCGTTAAGTCGTCGTTGGCGACGCCGCGGACGCCGTCGGTGCCGAAGTGCGCCCTCACGGTTTCTTGGCGCTCGTACCTTGGACGAAATCGACACGCACGCGAATGAGGTCGGGCGAAACCTCCAATTCGCTGATTTCGGCTCCGCTCGCATTGACCGGCACTGGACGCACCATCTCGTCGATGGACTGCGGCGACTCCGGCACCGCGACGTCGACGCGAATCGCACTCACCTGCGAGAGCGCGTCTTGCGGGCCCTCAACCATAACCTGTGCCGGCATAAGCTGCGCGTTCTCCACCACGACGCTGGTTTGCTGCGGGCTGAGGTAGTGAAAGGCCAAGGGAAAGCCGCGACGATCGATTTTTTCGATCGTCAGGCTGACCGATGCCGGACTCAAGCTCTGCACGACGACGTTCGGCGCCACCAACTCGATTGGGATATTGTAGACGCCGGCCGTCTTCCCGAAGAGATCGAGCACGGCTTTGATTTCGTCGGGCTTTACCGCCGGCTCTCCGCGATGACTGGTCACCGTCACGATTGCTTCCTTATCGGCAAAGCGTGCAATATAGCCCACCGGCAGATTCGCCGTCACTATCGGTACCGAGAATTGCTGGTCGAACCGCGCGGCAAGTACGGGATTCGCCGCATAGCGGAAATATGCCCAGCCGACGACGGCGAGCGCCAGCGACAGAACTTTAAGTCCGAAGTTCTTTCGGATGATCTGCACGGAGGCTTTCCTTGTTCTTTTTCTGCGGCGCGAGTCGCGCGCGGATTTGCGATACGACGTCGTTGCGTGCAAAGCTGCGACGGTCGCGCGGCGGCCGCGTCACCGCAAGCAACACCTTGACCAGACGCGCTTCTTCCTCCAGCGGACGAGAGAGCTTGCCCTCGCGTGCGATCGAGATCGCGCCGGTCTCCTCGGAAATCACGATAACGACCGCATCGGTTTGTTCGCTCAGTCCAAGCGCGGCGCGATGGCGAGTCCCGACGCGGCGCTCCGCGAGCCGCTGCTCGGCAAGCGGCAAGAAACAGCCGGCCGCCAAAATCGTATTCTCGCGAACGATCGCAGCGCCGTCGTGTAGCGGCGAGCGCGGCATGAAGATTGCCAAGAGCAGCTCTTCCGAAAGCTCGGCGTGCAGTGCCGTGCCGCTCTCCGCAAATTCTTTGAGCCCACTCTGCTGCTCGAGCACGATCAGTCCGCCCAGCTTGTTGCGCGAGAGCAAGAATGCGGCGTGCGCGAGGGTCGAGATCGACTTGTCCTCGGGCCGCATCCAATCGGCGGTCTCTTCGCCGATGTGCAACAGCCCGCCGCGCCCGATCTGTTCGAGCGCGCGACGCAGTTCGGGCTGGAAGACGATTAGCAGCGCGAATCCGGCGCCGTAGACCAGCACCTGCAAGATCGCGCCGAGCAGATAGAGGTGCAGCAGGTTCGCGACACCGAGCAGCCCCGCGAGCACCAGCACGCCGGTGATAATTTGCACGGCGCGCGTGCCGCGAATCAGCAGCAGCACGTAGTAGATCAAGACGCTCGTCGCAAGGATGTCGATGACGTCCGTGATCCCGATGTAGCCAAAGATCGTGTTAATCCAGGACACCGTGCACCTCGAGCTGTTCTTCGAGCACGCGCTGCGCCGTGATATCCGGCGAACGCAGGCCGCTTGCGGCGATCCGCGCCCACCATTCGAGCGGCAGCGGCGTGAGCAGCGCGTTGACGCGCCGGGCCCCGAAACGACCGATCTCGATATCGACCACGTTGCGAATGAGGTCGAATCCCGTCACGTCGAGATCCCACTCGACGATTGCCCCGCCTTGCGCCGGCTCGCATGCGAGCACGCCCGCGGGTCGTCCGGGGCCACCGAGCGCTTCGAGGATCGGGGGCAAGGCTTCGGCCACGCTAGGGAAAATGGCAAGGGCGATGACCGGCCGATCCAGGACCGCCGCACGCGTCGCTTCGCGCAGCGCGGATGCGCACGCAGCGTCGCCGCCTTCGACCAAACCATACGTGCGCTTGCATGCCGCTGAATGCTGCCATGCCACGCGTGCGCCACAACGCAACACAATAGCATCCGCCTCGGCGAGTAGAGCGTCGTCGGCTTCGGGCTGGAAACGGATGCTAAAAGTGCGCATGGTCGACATAGTGGGCAGGGTGCTTCCCATCTGGTTAGGCACGATGCGCGTGCAATCATTGTGATGGATGGCCCACGCCGCGCTTTAGTCATCTCAACCGGGAAAAATGCGGCATGGGTCTGTCTTGACGACGAAAGGCTGCCGCGTCTTGCCCAGCTACGGCGTCAGACCGGAAAACGTTTCATGCCCGTGCCCGGTGACGTCGTTTACGTACGTATCCTCGAAGACGAGAAAGTCGTCGTCGAGCGGGTCGAGCCGCGTACGTTTCATCTCGAACGGCGCAGCCTCGACGGCCGCGCGAAAACGATTGCCGCCAACATCGACACACTGGTCACGGTGACCGCCCTTGCTGATCCCGCGCCGCGGCTGGTTACTTTGGATCAACTTCTTGCCTTCGCTGAACTCGAATCGATCGACGCATTCGTGGTGCTGACAAAACCCGATTTGAGCGATCCGGGGTTCACGCGCGACCTGGCCGGTCTCTACACGGACCTGAAGTACCGCACCCTCGTCCTCAACCCCAAAGCCGGGGAAAACGTCGAGGCATTGCGCGAAGCGCTCGTTGGCCGGCACGCCTTGCTGAGCGGGAACTCCGGAGTCGGCAAGAGTTCGATCTTTCGAGCGCTCGGCGGCGAGGCTGTCGTCGGCGACGTTTCGCGGCATGGGTTGGGCCGCCAGACGACGACGGCCGCGCGCCTCTATCGCCTCCCGAGCGGCTTCCTTATAGATAGCCCGGGGGTCAACGAGTTCGGCCTTGGCCCGATCACCCCGGCCGAGCTGGTGCAGGGCTTCCGGGAGATGCGCGAACCGGCGACCACCTGCCGCTTCACGGATTGCACGCATCTGGTCGAGCCGGGCTGTGGCGTGCAAGCCGCGGTAACGCAGGGGCGGATCGCGGCCAGCCGCTACGCCAGCTACAAAAGTCTGGCACAGCCGTCGTAGCGCGCTTGCGCGGCCCTTGGCCCTCTGCTATACTGCGAGCCGTTGCCCCAGCGCAAACACGACTAGGAGTTTTCTTTTGCCGAATATCAAGGCCGCCGAAAAGTGGGTCCGCCAAAGCGAAAAGCGCACGGTTGCGAATAAAGACCGGAAGACGCGCTTGAAGACGATTTTCAAAAAAGCGTTGGCCGAACGGGATCCGGAGTTCTCGAAGACCGTCGAGAGCCAATTCGACAAGGCAGCCAAGACCGGCGTGATTCACAAGAATAAGGCCGCGCGCAAGAAGTCGCGTCTGGCGAAAGCCCTCGCGAAGGCAGCCGTCGCACCGACCAAGGCGAAGTCGGCGAAATCGACGGCCAAGGCCGCCGCAGCCAAGTCAGCCTCGCGCAAGGCATCCAGCAAGAAGTAATTGCGCGTGCGCACCACTTACGAGCGCTCCGTGTACTACGGGGCGCTTTTTGCTTTGTGAACGAGCAGCAAGCCGCCGCGATCTCGGCGATCGCCGACGATCCCAAAGCCGTCTTTGTCGCGACGATGGCGCGTGAACTCCACCGCGCCGGCGTCGCAACCGATGCGCTCGAGGAGACGCTGACCGACATCGCCGCAACCATCGGGCTGACAATGCAAGTCTTTGCCCTCCCGACGCAGATCACGATTGCCGTCGGTCCGAACTGGAATCAAAAGCTCGCGATGCTGCGGCTGCCGCCCGGGCGCGTGAACTTGCGCCGGCTTGCCGTGCTCAATGGAATCTACGACGATCTGCGCGCGGGAAGGATCGACTATCGCGAAGCGAGCGTCGCGGTGAGCAACGTCGACCGCCGCTGGCCGGGCCGCAACGCGGCCTGGGAGATTCCCGCACTGACGCTGCTCGCCGTCGGCGTCGCAATTTTGCTCGGCGGCGGCGCACGGGAACTAATCGTCGCGGGATGCATCGGCTTTTTCACCGGCATCGTTTCCGCCGTGGCCGAGCGCGTGCCGATCGTCGCGCGACTCTTTGAGGCGATAGCCGCTTTTGCAGCCACGCTCATCGTCGCGGCGTTTTCGCGGATCTTCGGCCCCACGAACATCTTCATTTCGATCGTCGCCGGCGTCGTCGTGCTCTTGCCGGGCTATTCGCTCACGCTCGCGCTGCACGAACTGGCCAACGGCGATCTCGTTGCCGGCATGGCGCGTTTGGGGCGCGTGCTCTCCGTGCTGTTAGAACTCGGATGCGGTGCGTTCCTTGGCTTTGCGGTCATCGGTCCGTCGCTCTTGCAAACCGGCGACGTCACGCCGCACGCCGTCCCAGGCCAT
The DNA here is from genome assembly GCA_963837195.1 of Vulcanimicrobiota bacterium. GTDB lineage: Bacteria > Vulcanimicrobiota > Vulcanimicrobiia > Vulcanimicrobiales > Vulcanimicrobiaceae > Aquilonibacter. Next base: position 73,644 of record CAWIMO010000006.1, on the reverse strand, counting down.
CTCTGGATCTTGGCTTCAGTGTTAATGGCAGTCGGCATCTCGATCGATCTCGATTCGCGCGCGCGTGACTTCGTTTGGGTTTTCGCCGCGTGCTTCGTTGCGTTGCTCACCTCGCATCTGCTCGGCGGGACGCAGGTCCATTCGATCTCGGCGTTTATTTCAGCGTTCCTGTGCGGCATTGTCGCGAACGTGGGCGCACGCGTCTTACGGCTCCCGCAACCGTTGATGCTCGTACCGGCATTGCTCGTGCTCGTTCCGGGAAGCCTCAGTTACGAGAGCGTGCTCTTCGCTTTCCAACATAACATTTCGAGCGCGTTTACCTTCGCTAGCAACGCCACGTTCGCCGCGATCCAGCTGGTCGCAGGTCTCCTGCTCTCGCAGCTCGTCTTCCCGGCTAAGACGCTGCAAGTGCACCGCGGACGCGAACGCTAGCGCCAATATATCGCTCGAAAAGACAGGATATTGGCGCCGGGTCCCAGGACTATGGGCGGCATGCAAATCAAGACGTCGGTGCTGAACCTCCCGATGATACGTCCCTTCCGCATCACGCGCGGTGTCATGACCGACTCATCGACGGTGCTCGTCGAGGTCAACTCGGCTGGCATCACCGGCTACGGTGAAGCTGCGCCGATCGAGCGCTACGACACGTCGGTCGCGGACGTCATGGCGTTCTACCGCGACTACGAACCCGCGTCCGACGATCCGTACCGCATCGAGACGCTGCTGGAGGGCATCCCCGAAGCCGCACGCTGCGGCCTCGATATTGCGCTCTACGACTGGCTGGGGAAGGACGTGGGCAAGCCGATTTGGCAGTTGCTCGGTCTCGATCCATCCAAAGCCGGCGTTACGTCGCTCACGATCGGCATCGAAGATTCGATCGACCTGCTGCTCGAGCGCGTGCGCGCGGTCTCCCACGTGCCGGTCCTCAAGGTCAAACTCGGCACCGGAAAAGAAATCGAAACGATCCAAGCCATTCGGAGCGTTTACACCGGCGCGATTCGACTCGACGCCAACGAGGGCTGGACCGCCGAGCAAACCGTACAATTGCTACGCGAATTGCACCGGTACGAAATCGAATTATGTGAGCAACCGATCCCGTCTGGCCACCCCGAGCAGCTGCGCTTCATTCGCGAGCGCGTGAAGATCCCGATCGTAGCGGACGAGGATTCGATCCTCGCGACCGACCTGCCGGCGCTGATCGGCTGCGTGGACGGCGTCAATCTCAAGCTCGCCAAAGCCGGCGGCATTCGCGCCGGCCTCGCCTTTATTCACACGGCGCGTTCGCTCGGATTCAAAATCATGCTCGGCTGCATGCTCGAGACCGAAGTGTTGTGCTCTGCCGCGGCCCAACTAGCGCCGCTGGTCGACTGGCCCGACATCGATGGGCCGCTCTTTCTTGCCTCTTCGCCGTTTGACGGCGTCGACGTCTCGACCGGCAAGATCGTGCTCACCGACAAGCCGGGGATCGGGGTCAGCGCGCGAGCGCGCGTGTAGCCTTCGGCGTCGTCCGCAACCCTTGCTCGATCGCGCGCCAAAGCGCGCTTCCTCCGTTGCGCACCGGGTCGTCGACCGGTAGGCCAGTCGTCTGCGATGCGTGGGCGATGACCCGGCGCGCTTCTTCTGCGCTCAGCGCCGAAGTATCCAACGCGACTGCGATAACGCGGGCGGGCTTGATGCGCTCGAGCAGCGCTTCGTGATCCGCAATCAACTCCGCTAGCTCGGGAAGTTTGACGTCGAAACCGTCAATGTGCGTCTTATTCGCACGATGGCACAGCACGAGTGCGTCCGGCGCGCTGCCGTAGAGCAAGCCGAAGGTGACCGGAGCATACGCCGGATGGAAAATACCACCTTGCCCTTCGACCAACAGCACGTCGGCGTTCGGCGACGCCTCCACAACCAGCTGTTCTGCCGCGCCGGTGATGAAGTCGGAGATCACGCGATCGACCGCGATCCCCTTTCCGGCGATGAGAACACCGGTCTGTCCGGTGGCAAGAAATTCTATTCGCGCACCTTGCGCCTTCGCCGAGCGCTCGACCTCGAGCATCGCGGTCATCTTGCCCACCGCGCAGTCGCTACCGATCGCGAGCACGACTTGCGCGCGCACGTTATACGCTGCGCCGCTGAAGAGTGGAATGTTCTCCGGAGGTATGCGCACGTCCCAAAGCCGCGCGCCGGAACGATTCGCGCGCGAGACGATCTCGGGGTCGTCGCGCAAGAACTCGTGTAATCCGTTGACGATTTCCAAGCCGGCGTCGACGGCAGCGAGTAACGTGGGGCGCATCGCCGGCGGCAAATGCCCACCTTCGGTCGCAACACCGATCAACAAGGACGTCGGCTCGAATGCCATCGCCTCGTCCAGCGACGCGACGATCGGGGCGCGCGAACCGAGCCACGGCATCACCTCATCGACGCGCTTGCCGGCGAAACTCGAGTCGATCACCGCAACCACCGCATCGCTGCGGTAGCGCAACACACCGTGCGCGGTCTTCCCGTTCGTTGCTGTGAGCATGCCCTCGGTCAGGATCGCGTAGCGCACCTTTATCTCCACTGTGCCACCGAGTTGAAGGGCGAAAGCAGCGGGCGTTGATAACCTTGCAGGCTGGTAGGAATCACGTCGACCTCGCTGACTTGGCAAATAAAATAGTATGGGAGATCGTTTACGATCTGGCGCTGGATGGCGTCGTAAGCAGCAATTCTCGTAGCGCGATCGAATGAGGCCGTCGCGCGCTTGAGCAGCGCGTCGACCGTTTGGCTGCAGTAGCGCGACAAATTGAAGCCGTGGGGCGAGCGCTGATCGCACTCGAGCAGCCACGAAACGTCGGGATCCACCTGCGCTTGATAGTCGTAGAGCGAGAGCTGGTAGTGCCCTTGCATGAGCGGTCCCTCGTTGCCGATGTATTGGTTGCGTGGATACTGACGCAGCATCACGTCGACGCCGACCGCACGGAGCTCGGCGGCGATCGCGGTTGCGAAGTGCGTCGTGATCGAAAGTCCGGTGGCAAACGCCAACTCGAAGTGCAGACGCTGCCCGTGTTTCGTGCGAATTCCATCCGGACCCGGAACCCAGCCGTCGCTCGAGAGCAACGCCGCCGCCCGCTTGGGATCATACGTTATGTTGTCCGCATGCGGGTCGAAGGCCCAGGTGAACAGACCGCGCATCGCAGTATCTGCGTCGTAGACGCCCTGCGTAATCTTGCGCGTCAGGGTACGCCGGTCGATCGCAAGCGCGATCGCCTCGCGAACGGCGTGATCCGAGAGCACCGGGTCCTCCAGATTGAAGCCGAGGGCGTAGTACCACGGGACCGGCGTCACGACCACGCGATGATTTGGGATCGCGCGCAGCTCGTTGATGCGCGAGGGATCGAGTTGCATCGCCGCGTCGATCTCGCCGGTCTTCAGTTCGTTGATTGCGGTCGTGTCCTGCGAAATAAACGGCAGCACGAGATGCTCGATGTGCGGCTTTCCGCCAAAGTACGATGGGCTTGCATCGAACGTCAGGCGATCACCGCGATCCCAGCGCACGAAGCGATAAGGGCCTTCTCCAATCGGTGCTGCGTTGAACGCAGCGGTGTTCACGTTGGGCAGCGACGCCAGCAAGTGCGCGGGAAGCACCGGGTAGTTGCTGTCGCCCCCGAAGAAAAACCCGATAATCGGTGAGAAGGCGCGCTTGAGACGCACGACCACCGTATACGCGTCCGGGGTATCGACCGACGAGACCAAGTCGTAGCCGTAGCGCTCGGGCAGATTGTTGGCGGGGTTCATCACCGCCCGGTAGGTGAAGGCGACGTCCTGCGCTGTGAACGGCGAACCATCTTGCCAGCGAACGCCGTGACGCAGGTGATACGTTACGCGCCTTCCGTCGGCAGATACCCCGCCGTTGGTGAGCGTCGGCACCTCGGTCGCGAGATCGGGCACCGGGCGGCCGCCGGCATCGTACCGCGTCAGGTTAGCGTAGAGAATCTCGCTATAGGTGTAGGCATCGATGCCCTCGAGCAGCAGCGGATTGAGCGAGATCGGCTCCTTCTGCACGGCGAAAACGAGCGTATCCGCCCCATGCTCCTCGCGGGCGCGCTGCGTCGTGCACGCGGCACATGCGAGCGCCACCAAACACACCAGCATCGCCGCGCACAGCTTCATGCGCCGTTCTACGGGGGGTTCACGAGCAGCCCCTCCCAGGGTGGAGCGAAATTTTGCTCGCGAAGACAATTTTTTGGAGGAAGCTCATAATATTGCCTTAAATGGCGGAATTTAATCTGGGTACCCCTGCTTACCGTTATGGAGCAAGTGCGATGCGTCAATTGATCTCTCGCGTCACGACTCTCATGCTGGCCGCAATTTTCGCAACGGCCCCGATCCTGGCAAACGCTGCCGGAACGACAGCCGTCGTGACCGGCTCGGTGCATGCCTCGAACGGCGCACCGCTGGGCGGCGCGCAAGTGGAGCTCTTCGGCCCCACCCATGCGTCGACGACGACGGACGCGCAGGGAAAATTTACCTTTCCTGCGGTTCCGACGGGCCTCTACACGCTGCAGGTCAGCAAGGCCGGCTACGGCGTCTATCGCGATGACAACGTGGCCGCGTTCATCGGGGAAACATTTACGGCGAACGTGACGCTCGCACAATCGTCGTTCTCATCGCTGCAGACGATCGCGAACGTTTCAACCAACGCGCCGGGTGTGGCGCAGATCAACAAGTCGACGGCGTCGATCACCACCATTAGCGCGCAAACATTCGAAAATCAAGGCAGCCAGCAGGTCACAACGGTGCTCAACCAGACGCCGGGCATCTTCCTTACCCCGTATAGCCCCGGTAACGGTAACCCCAACAACAACGCCTCGCCGGGCTCAATCCAGACACCGCAGATTCGCGGCGCGCTGCCGTACGAAACGGAATCGCTCATCGACGGCCATCCCGTCTCAGTTGGCTCCGCGGGCACGTTCTCTCCGACCCTCGTCAACCCGTTTCTGCTCGATAACGTCGAGCTCGTCAAAGGTCCGGGCTCGATGCCGGCGGAGATCAACTACGCAATCAACGGCACGATAAACTACCGCACCCTCGATCCAACCCTAGAGAACAAGTTCGAGGGAACATTCGGTGACGATAAATGGGGCGGTGTATCGGTCGGCTTCAAGGGCACGGGTCAGACGAAGAACCATAAGATCGGCTACGCGTTCGGCTACGTGACCGATGGCGCGCCCGGACCGCTGCAGAATTTCCGTTATGAGGCTTCAGCGATACCGCTTTACGGTGCTGCGGGCTTAGCGGTTGGTCCCACCGGCAACCTGTCGGTCTATAACGTGAATGCCGGAGCGGGCAACCAAGTCATCGGGGGATTGCCGTTTGGAGAGGCTGGACCGAACCCGGCTTGGTCGCAGTACGGCCTGTCGGAAACTTTTGCCGAGCCGGTCGAAGGCTGTTGTTTTCAATCAGACACCGGCTACCACTCGACCTCGGAGCTCGCGAAGCTCGTCTTCAACTTCTCGAACAACACCTCGCTCAAACTTTCATATCTCGGCGGACAGTCCGTGGTCGGCAACGGGGATGCGTCAGGAACCTACTCTACGAGTAACGTCGCGGGCACCGGCCAGCCGTTCATGTACTTCGCTCCGTGCGGCAGTGCGGCGGGCGTAGGAAACTGCTATAACGGGCTTACCGGAGCGCCATATACCGGCGCGACGTACAACTGCGCATCCGGCGGCCCCGCTTGCGGATCCGCGATGCCATTTGACCTCACTGCAGTCAACGGCTTGGGGTACACCTGGTCGCAGCAGAATCTCTTCCAAGGTGAGTTCCGCACGACGCTCGGCACCACGGGAACAGTGCTCGCGCGTTACTACACCGGCTCGTTGAACGGCTATACGTCCGAGACAGCGGGCGCGGGACAAACTCTCAGTTACACGATGCAAACGTGGGGAGCGCTCCCACTCTGCCCCGTCGGCAACACCTACTACAACGTAGCGACCGGGTGTAGCGGCGGCGCTCAGCCGACGCTGACGACGTTCAACGGTCAGGACGTGACCTTCTCGGCAGTCGCTCAGGGAGCATACGTTTCTTCGAACGATACCATGAACGGCGAGACGGTCGAAGTCCAGGAGCTGGTGGGCAATAACACGCTTACGGCGTCGTACGATCGCTCCGAACAAGCCTCGTCGGCGCTCACCGACGAGCCCTCCGTCGGCCTGGTCAGCAACGCGCCGGCTCCGGGTTCGAATCAGACCTTCACAACGTTCTCATTGCGCGACAGCATCACGCTCGGGCCCAAAGTGCTGTTTGACGTCGCCGACTACGACCTGAACTATCAGAGCCACTTTTCACCCGACGGCGGTGTCACGTGGGGAGACTCCTCACACTCGTACAACGAGCCGCGCGCGGCGCTGACTTGGCAGCCTACCAACAATACGTCGCTTCGCTTCTCGGCAGGTGGATCGGTCGCGCCGCCATACATGGGGCTGTTATCCGGCGACGCAACGCCCAGCAGCTGGAGTTACGTCATCGGCGGCGTGCCATCGCTCGGGTTCCTTTTGAACACGAATAACGGCGACCTCAATGCGGAGACGGCCTTCGGTTACGACCTGGGCATCGATCACCGCATCGCGCGTGCGACTGCGGTTACGGCCGATCTCTACTTTACGCAACTACACAATCTTTTTCTCCCCGAAACCGAGTTGCTAAGTACCGCTGCAGCGACGGCGGCAGGGTGCCCCGCTGCCGGTCTGTATCCCTGTTACGTCTCGAAAGAGGCGAACCTCGGCGTAGCGCGTTACATGGGCATCGAGTTGGGGCTGAATCACGTACCGCATTACGGTCTCGGTTACAAACTCCAAGGTTCGCTGCAGCGCGCCTTCACCTACGACCTGCCGCAGTACTTCTACTGCGCGAACCCGGGCCCGGGCTGCACGGAAGACATCAATCTCGGCGTGATACCCGAGACAAATTTCGGCGGTCAGCCGACGGGGCTGCTCCTCGGTCAAAACGGAGTCGGCAGCGGCCGCGTCCCGTACGCTTCGGGTTATGGTGAGCTGAACTGGAACGGGCACTTCGGTCAGTACTACAATCTCGGCCTGACGTACTTCGGCAACAATAACCCGTTCAACCAGCCGCCGTTCTACGTACTCGGGGCCAACGTGCGCTTCAACCTCAATAACCGCGGCACCAGGGCGCAGGTCTCCGCCGACAACCTCCTCGGCGCGAATTCGCAGCCGTATCCGAGCTACTTTAACGGTATACCGCTTCCGCTCGTCAAGGGGGCGACCGGTCCTTCAGGTCCGATCTATTTCTCGCCGACGCCGGGCGGCAACTACGGCCCAACGACCATACGTTTCATTCTCACGCAGGACTTCTAGTTCGTGATTCGATTCGTTTCCGCACTGCTGCTTGCACTCAGCCTCCTCGGCGGTTCGGTGCTGGCAGCAACCACCGCAGCATCAACCGCCCCCGCGATGACCACGCCAGACCTCGACGCCTTCTTCGGCGGCCTGATGCCGTATGCGATTCATCGCGACGACATCGCCGGCGCGGTAGTCGTCGTGGTGAAAGACGGCAAGGTCATCTTCAGTCACGGCTACGGCTATGCCGACACCGCCAAACGCACACCGGTCATTCCGGACCTCACGATGTTTCGGCCGGGCTCGGTATCCAAGCTCTTCACGTGGACCGCGGTCATGCAGCTGGTGCAGGCAGGCAAGATCAATCTCGACGCCGACGTCAACCAGTACATCGATTTCAAAATCCCCGAGAAGTTCGGCAAGCCGATCACGATGCGCAATCTCATGACGCACACGCCTGGCTGGGAAGACGTCGCGGGCGATCTCATTCTTGCGAAATCGAGCGAGCTCTATCCGATACGCGAGTATCTGATCAAGAAAATGCCCAACGCGATCTACCCGCCGGGTACCGTGATCGCGTATTCCAATTATGGAGCAACGCTGGCCGGCTACATCGTGCAGCGCGTTTCGGGCGTTCCGTTCGATCAGTACATCGCCGACCACATCTTCAAACCGCTGCGCATGGGGCACTCGACCTTCGTGCAGCCGCTACCGGCGTTGCTCGCGCCGGACATGGCGCAAGGATACCGTCAGGCGTCGAGCGACAAGCCGATCCCGTTTGAAATCGTCGAGGCAGAACCGGCGGGCTCGTCGAGCGCGACCGCAACCGACATGACGCATTTCATGCTCGCCTACTTGAACGGCGGCACCTACGACGGCTACCAGCTTCTGCGACCGGCGACGATCCGCGAAATGTGGACGCGCCAAATCGAGCCGGGTCAGGGGACGAACCTCAACGGTTTCGACCTGGGGTTCTATCAAGAAAGCCGCAACGGTCAGGCCGTCGTCTCGCACGCGGGTGACCTCGAGGGGTTCCACAGCGATCTCCATCTACTCCCGAGCGATCACGTCGGCATCTTCTTCGCCTTCAATAGCGCCGGCAAAGCGGGCGCGGTCGAAGGCGTTCGCACGCAGCTCTTCCGCACGTTTCTCGATCGCTACTATCCGTACACTGCGAAGGTCGAGCCGACCGTGGCGACGGCCAAGGCCGATGCTTCGCGCGTTGCGGGCTGGTATGAATCGAGCCGTCGCGTCGATCGCGCGTTGCGGTTCATCTACCTGCTCGGTCAAGGCACGGTCGACGCCCGCCCTGACGGCACAATCACGGTAAGCATGCTCAAAGATGCGGCCGGCAATCCGCTGCGCTGGCATGAAGTCGGTCCGCTCTACTATCAACAAATCAACGGCCAAGCCCACTTGAAGTTCAACACCGGCGCAAACGGCAATGTGATCTCCTGGACGAGCGACGACTTCATCCCGGTCGAAATGCAGATGCGCGTCAACGGACTCAAAACGTTCGGCTCGGTCAAGACGCTGTTGCTGTGCACGATCGTCGTGTTCGTATTATCGCTATTGATCCGTCTGGGCGCGTGGATCGCGCGGCGGCGCCTTGGCCTGTCGCTCAATCTCTCGCGCGGCGAGCAATGGATCCATCTGGTCGCACGCATTGGCGCGGTGATGTTCATCGTCACACTGCTCAGCTGGGTGATGGTGATTTCGAACCCATCTGCCGCTCTCTCAGGGTCGTTCGCCGGCAAACTTCTCGTACTCTATTCACTGGGCGTGGTTGCCGTCATCGGATGCTTCGGCATCCTGGCAGAAACGGTCGTGCGCGTATTGCGCGGGCCCGGCGGCTGGCTCGTGCGGATCGGCGAAGTTGTCGTCGGTCTCGCCGCCGTCTATGCGATCTGGTTCTTCCTCTCATTTGGTCTGATCAATTTCGTGACCAACTTCTAACTCGAACTCGGCCCCGCCCACAGAGGACGCTTCGTACATGATTCGCTTCGCCTGCGCACTACTTCTCGCACTTAACCTCTTGGGAGGCTCCGCGCAGGCGGCAACCAGTGCACCGGCGGCACCGGCGGCGCCCGCAATGACCGCGCAGGATCTCGCGACGTTCTACGACGGCCTCTTTCCGTATGCGCTCCATCGTGCGGGCATTCCAGGCGGCGTCATCGTCGTAGTCAAAGACGGCAAGCTGCTCTTCGCTAAAGGGTACGGCTACGCCGATCTCAAGACGAAGCGGCCGGTCGATCCCAACACGACGCTCTTCCGTCCCGGTTCGGTCTCGAAGCTCTTTACCTGGACCGCGGTGATGCAACTCGTGCAGGCCGGCAAGATCGACCTCGATGCGGACGTGAATAAATATATCGATTTCACGATTCCGCCGTTCCAAGGCAAGCCGGTGACGATGCGCAACCTCATGACGCATTCGCCAGGCTTCGAAGAGACCGTGCGCGATCTGCTCGTCGACACAAAAGAGCAGGTGCTTCCGATAGACGTGTATCTCAAGCGCCGGCTTCCCGATCGCATCTTCCCGCCGGGCGAGGTCATCGCATATTCGAACTACGGCGCGACGCTGGCGGGATATATCGTGCAACGCGTGTCGGGAGAGAAGTTCGAGGATTACATCGCCAAACACATCTTCGAACCGCTCCGGATGGTCCACTCGACCTTCGTACAGCCGTTGCCGGCGAACTTGGCGCCACTGATGGCGATCGGTTATGTCAACGGCGAGGTCAAGCCATTTGAGTTCGTCGACACGGCGCCGGCGGGCTCGTCAACCTCGACCGGCATCGACATGTCGCACTTCATGCTCGCGTATTTGGATGGCGGAACCTACGACGGCTACCAGTTGCTCAAGCCCGCGACAATCAAAGAGATGTGGACGCCGCAGGTTCCCGAGGAGAAGGGCCTGCCGGGCTTCGATCTCGGTTTCTACGAGGACGATTTCAATGGGTTGACGATCGTCGGACACGGCGGCGACACCGTCGCGTTCCACAGCGATTTGCACCTCATCCCCGCAAAGGACGTCGGCTTCTTCGTTTCGTTCAATTCACCAGGCAAAGAAGGCGCGGTTGAGGACGTTCGCAACAACCTCTTCAAGGCGTTCCTCAATCGCTACTATCCGTACACGCCGCCGGTCGAATCGACGGTCGCCGATCCCCAGAAAGATGCCGCACGCGTTGCCGGCTACTACGTGAGCAGCCGCCGCGTCGCGCGCGCGCTCGCGTTCGTCTACGCGCTGGGCCAAAGCGAAGTGACCGCGAATCCCGACGGCACCATCGAAGTTAGTGCGCTCAAAGACGCAGCCGGCGATCCGATGAAATGGCGCGAGGTCGGCCCGCTACGCTATCGCCAGGTTAACGGCCAGTCGCACCTCGTCTTCGGCACCGACGCGGATGGCAACGTCATCTCGTGGGCCTCCGATTACGTCAACATGGTTTCGATCGAACAGCGCGTTCAATGGCCTTGGAACCCTCGGCGCGCTCAAGACGGGAATCACGCTCTTCGTCGTTGTCATCGTGCTCTCGCTGCTGATTCGTCTGGGAGCGTGGATCGCGCGGCGCAAACTGAAGCTCTCGCTCGACCTCAGCCGAGGAGTGAATATCATTCACGCGGTCGCGCGGATCGGCGCCATTGCCTTTCTCGTCGCCCTCATCGGCTGGCCGATGCTCCTCTCGAGCGAGGCGGCGATCCTCTCACCGTCGCTTCCCGGCAAGCTCATCGTACTCTACCTGGTCGGCGTGATCGCGATCATCGGGGCGCTCGCGATGATCGCCGAGGCGGCCATTCGCGTAATGCGCGGGCCCGGCGGCTGGCTGGTGCGCCTCGGCGAGATCGTCGTCGCAGTCGCGGGGCTGTACGGCATCTGGTTGTTCATCCATTTGCAGTTCGTGAATTTCGTGACGAACTTCTAGCGGACTAGTACATCCGCCCGGTCGTGATCGAAACCGCGGTCGCGCGCCGGCCCGAATCGTTGCGCAAGAGGTGCGGATACGCCGCCGAGAATGCGCAACAGTCGCCGGTCTCCATCGGGTAGTCGACACCGTCGACGACCAGCACGATGTTGCCATCGACGGCGTACACGACGTCGATGCCCTCATGCGTCATTTCATTCCGGAATTTGGAACGCGGTTCGAGCTTTACCATGATGAAGTCCAGGTCGATTCCGGGCAGATGCAGCGCCTCGTAGTCGACACCGCGTCCACGAGCCACCTTCTTCCGCGTTTCCGCCGTCACGAAGTTGGGCCGTGAGAGCTGCGCCGAATATCCCAGGAACGACCCTAAATCGTATTCGAAAAACTGCGCCAGACGTGCCAGACGGCCAAGCGAGATGTCGGAATCGCCACGCTCCACCGCGCGAATGAACGACGCCGAGAGATCGGTGGCCTTCGCTAAATCGCGGACGGTCACGCCGTTGCGTTCGCGCAGCCGCTTGAGGATGGTGCCGACATCGGGCAGCGGTGCCGCCTTTGTTGTCTTCGGGGCTTCCTTCGCGGGCCGTCCTGGCATCTTATGACATCTCCGTATCGATCCGAGGCCAATAGTTCAGATCGCGCTTCTGGTAGCCGATCGCGGCAAAATCGACCGCGAGCGCGCCGGGTGCACTCACATGGAAGACTCGCTTCGCCATCGGTGCGAACTTTCCCCAAAAGTGGTGCGAGGACTTCACGACGATCAGCTTCTTGTCGTCGAGGGTTATTCCCAGGCCGGTAAACGCGTTGGGTGCAAAGACCTGCGTTCGCGCCGAGACCAGCACGACGTCGATACCGCGCGTGCGGATCCAGGCGCTGCGCCCGAGCGAAACCGGCCGCGAATCGTCCATATAGTCTTGCTCGTGCGCCTCCAGCAGGCGCATGACCTCGACGCGCGCATCGATCGGCTCGCCGGACGCCGTGCCGAGCTTGCCCCCAAAACGGAGGTCGAACGTCGCGCCTTCGCCCCATTCGAAGCACGTGTCCACCGCGATTGGATCGTAGTACGTACCGGTGGCAACGTTCGCGACGCCGCGAGCCAGCAGCGTCCGCAAGATGAATGTGCTGTCGCCCGGCGCGCCGCCGCCGGCGTTGTCCGCTACGTCGGCGAGCACGACCGGACCCCCGGATGTGGCGAGGGCGAGATCGAGGGCCTCGTCGAGCGGCGTCGCTTGCAGCAGCGCCTCGCGCCGCATCGCCCAAAAACGCCGCCCGAATTCGCGCGCGGTGCGTTCGGCGAGCGATGGATCTCCATCGGCAATCGCGAGCATCTTCACGCCCGCGTCGGGTACGTCGCCCCACGGAAAGCCGTGGATGAGACTGAGCGAGAGGATCCCGTCCCGCTCGCGCGCCGACATCTCGTCGACCAGGCCGCGCAACGGCTGTGCCGTTGTCGGAAACATGCCGACGATGTTGCAGTCGTACGCGGCCATCACCGGCCGCGCTTGGCCCTTGGCGGCATCGACGCAGATGCGATAGAGATCGCGCGCGCGATCGACGATATCGGTGTGGGGATACTCTTTGTAGGCGATGATCGCGTTGGCATTGGCGAGCATCGCCGCCGTCAGATGCGAATGAAGATCCAGCTCGGCGCCGATCACCGTTTGCTCGCCGGCGATCGCGCGAGCGCGCTGGAGCACGTCGCCTTCACAGTCGTCGCAGCCGTCGGCGACCATCGCGCCGTGGAGGTACAGCAAGATGACGTCAACCGGGAGCGCTTGCTGCAAGTCGCCGAGCAGTTCGTCGCGCAGCGACTCATAGACCGCGCGCACGGTCGGGCCGGCCGGCTGCGCGATCGCAACGATGCTCTCGATGACGCTATGTCCGTCGCGCTCGCCTGATTCGCGCCACGCGATCATCGATGCGACGTCAGATTGTAAGCGGCTGCGATCGAAAGCTTTCGCTCCCGTCGGGAGCGGCGAAAACGTGTTGGTCTCGGTCACGAGGGTTGCGGTAAAGATGCGCAACGGCTTATTCCGCGTATAGCAGGCGCGCGATGCGAAGCGCGATCGCTTCGGGATCGGCGGTGGTGGCATTGGTCAGGATGACAATCTCGAGCCCGTCGTCGGGAAAGACCGCGTTCATCGCACGCGCGCCGATGAGGCCGCCGTTGTGCCAGACGATCCGTCGCCCTTCGTCGTGGCCGGTGACCCAACCAAAGCCGTAGCCCTCGGCAATCTGGCTCTGCGTGCTGCCCGCGTGAAGGCCCAGCGTAATGCCGCGCGGCGGCGTGGTGGCGATCTCGACGCTATTCTGCGAGAGCACCTTGCCGCCGAAAAACGCACCGTCCCACTTCACCAAGTCCGAAGCCGTTGATGCAAGCGCGCCCGCTGCGCCACCCCACGACATGTCGTAACGCGGCACGAGCGTGTACGTACCTTTGGCGTAATTATAGCCTCGCGTCACGTCGTTCCCCGCTGGAATCGACCAGGTGAGATATTGCATCGCGGTGAGATCTTGCGCCCGAAAGATATTCTGTGTGAGGAACGCCTCGTAGGGCTCGCCGCTGACTTTGGCGACCAGCATCCCGGCGACCTGATAGTTCGTGTTGCTATATTCCCACTTCGTGCCGGGTTTGAATTTGAGCGGCATGCCGCGTGTCAAGTTGACGTAGTACGCGAAGGGCTGGTGGGTCGTCCAGGTGCCGCCGAAAAGCGCGGTGATCAGCGGTTTGTTCTCGAGGTAGTCGGCGAGCCCTGAGGTTTGGTCGAGGATCTCCCGGACCGTGATCTGCGATGCGTGCGGCACGTTCGGCACGTAGGTCGCAAGCTTGCTGTCGAGATCGATTTTGCCTTGCTGCACCAGCAGCATTACGCACGCCGCGGTAAACTGCTTGCTAATCGAGCCGATCGGAAAAACGGTACTAGCGGTTACCGGCAGGCTTTTGGCCTTATCGCGCAGCCCGTAACCCTTGGTGAACAGCGTGCTACCGTTGCGTCCGAGCGCGACTTCGACGCCGACCAAATGCTGCTGCGCCATCGCCGTCTGCGTGATTGCGTCGATTCTCGCGACCTGAGCCGGTGAGATCGCGTCGGCTCGTGCAGCCGCCGGGAAACCTATCGAGAGAACGAACGCGGCAAACGCGGCGCAGAGCCGGGTACCGAACGAAGAGCCCACCGGTGCCTCCAGATGGAATCGAGCGGAGCAATATACTGCTTCGCTCGACTAAATACTGCCCTGGCTCAGCTCGCTCCTACGCGAGCGTCTTCAAAAGCCTGAAGATACGAACGCACGGCTGCACCGCGGCCGACCGATGTCGTATATAGGGGCCGCCGCACCTGCGTCTGACTCGCGCTGCTCACGGGGTGACGAGATTTGTGAAATCGCAAGACGGCTTCGCGCCAGTCAAGCCCACAATAGGCGAGGATACGGCGAGCCTGCGTTTCAATGTCGGCAACGATCTCTTCGTAGTCGACCTCGAGGATTGCGCCCGGTGGAGCAATGCTTCTCCAGGCGCCCACAAGGCGTTCATACGCACCGTAGTACCGGCCGAGCTCGCCCAAGTCACACGAAAAGGGAATGTCGTGGACGAAGAGTGTGGCAAAACACGAGTACGCGACGTCTAACGGATTACGGCGCACGTGAATGATGCGAGCGTTCGGGAGCGCCGCGTGAATAATCGGTAGAAACCGGAAGTTGAACGGCATCTTATCGGTCAGATGCGGCGCGCCGTTCGCGATTGCATCAGTCTGCCGTATGTATGCGGATCCCATCGAGCGAAGAGCGCTACGCAGTTCGGCAATGGAGGTACCGGCTTCGATCTTCGGCATCGCGGCGATGCTATTCTCGAACGTCATGAGCTCGCCGCCGGCACGGACATCGTCGTGCGCCGCGAGGATCGCCTCAACGAGCGTCGTGCCCGAGCGCGGCATCCCGACGATGAAGATCGGCCGCTTTGAGGGATCGCCGCAGTCGCTGGTGGCGCCGACGAAAGCACGCCCAAAGGTGTGGCTCAGCGAATCAAGGGCTTGCAACATCGCTGCCTCATCGTAGGCAAAGGTCGCGCGTCGTAGATGATTGGCCCGCTCCAGTATGGAGAACGCCTCGCTCACACTACCTCGATCGCGCAAGACTTTCGCGTAGCCGAACAACGCCTCGATACGAGTATCTAGGGGCAACTGGTCCGCCATGGACGCAATGCTTTCTAGTTGGTCAGCGAGCGCATCGGACGGCCCAATCGGCTCGTGATCGGCGAGATGGCGCAGAAAACGGCCATTGAGCGGTTCGAGCTGGATCGCGCGCAGGAACCACTGCTTGGCTTCGTCCAGGTCGCCGCGTTCGCGCAAGACGACGCCTAAATTATCGGCGGCTTCTGCATATTCAGCATCGAGTTGCAGCGCAACGCGGAAGGCGTCGACGGCGCGGTCCAAATCACGGTTTCCATGCAACGCCGCGCCAAGGCCGTTGTATGCGCCTGCAAAGCCGGACGCCATCGCGATCGTTCGCTCGAAAGCCTCCCTAGCTTTGTCAAAGTCGCGCAGGGTCAACAGCTCATTGCCGAGCTCGTAGTGTTCCGTCGCGACGTCATGTGGGTTGGGCATCTTATCCATAATGGTGCCAGCGTATGCCTTCACCTACGCTGAGAAGCCACACAAGCTCGCGTTAAGGATTGACATTGATCACTAACCTCGTTTCTCGATCCGCGCGCGCGACAGGGACGAGTTCCGAACGGATTGCCGCGCGAAGGGGCTTGGGCGTGCGCGTCTTGACTGCCAGCCGAAAACGCCATTCGTTGTTCACCCGGGCAATGGGATACGGCGCCGGGCCAAGGACCTCACCGACGTTCGCACCGCGCAAGAGTTCTGCATAGCGACCCGACACGTCGAACGCGACTTTGCGGCTTCGGCTGATCACACCGAGATAGACTAGCCGCGAGAAGGGCGGATACCGCAGTTCCCGCCGCTGCGCCAATTCGCCGCGTGCAAAACCCTCATAGTCATGCACGGCCGCATAGACGATCGCCGGATGGGTCGGCGAGTAGGTCTGTACGATCGCCTCGCCTGCTTGCGCGCGTCCGCTGCGTCCGCACACCTGCGCGATCAAATCGAAGGTCCGCTCCGCCGCGCGAAAGTCAGGGATGTGTAAGCCAACGTCGGCCGCGACGACGCCGGCCAGCGTGACGGTGGGAAAGTCGAGCCCCTTCGCGACCATCTGCGTACCGACGAGCACGTCGCCACGCTCGCCGAATTCGGTTAGCAGCCGCGCGTGGTCGCCGACGCGCGTCGTCGTATCCGAATCCATGCGCACCACGCGCGCGCCGGGAAAGAGCCGCGCCACTTCTTCGACGACGCGTTCGGTGCCCACCCCGAACTCACGAATCGTCTCGAGCCCGCACTCGGGACAGACTCGCGGCAACGGCATTTGGAAATCGCAGTAGTGGCAGCGGAGCAGTCCTTCGCCGCGATGGGCGGTGAGCGAGACGTCGCAGCGCGGACACTGCGGCACGTGTCCGCAACTGCGACAGAGGATGAAGCCTCCACTCCCGCGGCGATTCACGAAGAGCACCGTCTTCTCGCCGCGTGTGATGCGTTCACCGAGTGCTTCGGTCAGCGTCGTCGAAAAGATCCGCTTGTTGCCGGATTCGAACTCCTTGGCCAAGTCGACCACGTGCACCGTCGGCATCGGCTGCGCGGTGGCGCGTTCGCGCATGGTCACCAGCTCCATCTTGCCGCGCAATGCCGCTTCGTAGCTTTCCAGCGGCGGCGTGGCACTCCCAAGCACGAGCACGCCCCCTGCTGCGCGCATCCGTTCGCGCGCCACGGTGACGGCGTGGTAGCGAGGCACCGTTTCCTGTTTGTACGACGTCTCGTGCGCTTCGTCGACTACGCACAGCCGCACGTTGCGCAGCGGCGCGAAGATCGCGCTGCGCGCGCCGACCACGACGTCGATCTCGCCGCGCGCGCAGGCCTGCCACGCATCGAAGCGTTCGCGTTCGGAGAGCGCGGAGTGCAGCACGGCCACACGATCGCCGAAGCTTTCCTCGAAGCGCCGCGCCGTCTGCGGCGTCAGCGAGATCTCCGGCACGAGCACGATCGCGCGGCCACCTTCGCGCACGATCAGCTTAATCGCCTCGACATAGACGTACGTCTTGCCGCTGCCGGTCACCCCGAAGAGCAACAGCTCGGCAAAGACGCCTGCTCCGAGCGCTACATCGAGGCGTTCGAGCGCCGCGCCTTGTTCTGCCGTCGCCGGAAAGGCGGCGTCGCCGAGCGGCGCGTAGGATCGCGTGTGCGCCGGTTCAACCTCGCGTTCGTCGATCGCGCCGGCTTTCACGGCTCGGGCGATCACCGCGTTCGAAAAGCCGGCTAGCAACGCGTCGGCGCGCGGCACGCCGGGCTGTCCGTGCACGAACCCGACCAGCGCCTGCGCCTTGCTCCCGCGTATCGGCGCTTTGCCGGGAAAGAGCACGCGCACGCGGTACGCGGTGGTTTTCGGTTGCACGAAACGCCGGTCGCGCCGCAATTCGCCGCTGCGAACCAGCGTCTGTACGTAGCGCAGCAGCGCACCCCGGTCGCCGGCCCGGCGCGCATCGGGATGACGCAGCAGCGTCTCGAGCGCGAAGCCGTCGCCCAGCTCCTCCCAAATAAGTCGCACCAACCGCGCCGGAACCGACGGATAGCGCTGCGGATTGGGCTGCGCGACCGTACGCACGAAGCTGTCGATCGTGCGCGGCAGCGCACCGGCGAGTACGACCGCCGACAGCGCTTCGCCCAGCGTGCAAATGTAATACTCGGCAACGAAACGCGCGAGATGCAAGCCTTCGTCGTCGAAAGCGCGCGGCACCTCGAGCCGTTCGAGCACCGCCTTGCGCTTCGGATCCGCCGGCGCGTCATAGGGTGCCGTGACGACATACGCCAGCACTTCTCGGCTTCCCAGCGGCACGCGCACCACGTCGCCGATGCGCAGTTCGAACGCCCGCGCATCGTACGTCAGTGGCAGATCGAAACGCGACGAGCGGATTGTCGCCAGCGCATCAACGACGCGCGGCACGCGTTATCCGGCGGATTCGGGCGAGCGGCGAAGTTGCGCGAGCACACCGCGTACCGCGCGTTCGGGCACCTGGACGCCGTATTCCACGTCGCCGATCGCGCGCGGTAAAACGAAGCGTAGCTTGCCGCCCCGCTTCTTCTTATCGCTTTGCATCGCAGCGAGAGCGCCGTCGACGCTCACCGAGGTACGCAGCGGCATCCCGAGCAGCGCGATCGTCGCAAGGACCCGGTAATGCTCCTCTTCGGAATAGCGGCCGGTACCCAGCGCCAGCAGTCCGGCGGCGCGCAAGCCGAGGGCGACGCCGACGCCGTGCGAGACGCGATAGCCACTCGCCGTTTCCAGCGCGTGCCCGAAGGTATGGCCAAGATTGAGCAACTCACGCATGCCGGCTTCTTGGCGATCGTCGGCCACGATCATCGTTTTGACCTTGATGGCTTCGGCAACGATTTCGAGCCATGGCCAGCGCCAAAAGGCGTGCGGCGCAAGCGTTTCGATCGACTCGAAGAGCTCGTGCCCCTCGATGATGGCGGCTTTGAGCACTTCGGCTAGCCCTTCGCGAATCTGCCGGTACGGCAGTGTTTGCAGCGCGGCGGTGTGCGCGAACACCGCGACCGGATCGCTAAAGGCGCCCACGATATTCTTGCCGGCACGCAGGTCGACGCCGGTCTTGCCGCCGACCGCCGCATCGACCATCGCCACCAGCGAGGTGGCGACGTGCAAATACGGCACGCCGCGCATGTACGTCGCTGCGCAAAAACCGAAGAGGTCGCTGGCGACGCCCCCGCCCACGCCGACGATCAGCGTGTCGCGCGCGGCACCGGCGGCCAAGAGCGCGTCATGCACTTTCTCGACCGTCGCGAGGCGCTTGTGCGCTTCACCGAGTGGAACGGTGATGACGCCGATCGCGCCACCCAAGCGCGCGACATCCCGCGCCAGGCGTGCGACGTCGCGCTGCGCATCGGCGAGCACGATGAAGCGTTGCGCGCGATGTTCGAGAAACGTCGCAATCGCCGGCCGCGTATCGTCACCTATGCAGATCGGATAGCGCAGGTCCGTGTTGACGATGAACTCTGTCGTCTGGAATGGCTGGTCGTCGACTTGCACGATCACCTGAACTCGATCTTCTTCTTGTGCAGCCACTCGACAATCGCCTCGACGACTTGAGCGGTGCTCATACCGTCCGCTTCCACCACGAAATCCGCATGTGCGTATTGCGGCATCCGTTTGGTATAGAGGGATTTGATACGAGCGAGGGTCGGGGTGGGGCCGAGCAGCGGCCGCACGTTGCGGCTGTTGCGCAGCCGCTCCAGGACCAATTCCGGTGTCACCTTGATGAAGATGCGATAGGCACGCTTCTTCAGCAATTTCGCCGTGGGTTCGAAGCTCAGCGCGCCACCGCCGCAGGCCACCACGCCCGGCTCGCCATCGCTCACCACGTGCGCGAGCGCATCGTGCTCGTAGTTGCGAAACGCCGCTTCGCCTTCGTTATAGAAGATGTCGGATACCGAACCGTGCTGCTGCACGATCAAGTCATCGGTATCGAAAAACGCGCATTTTAGTTTGCGCGCGAGGCGTTTGCCGATGGTCGATTTGCCCGAGCCCATGAACCCTACGAGCGCGATGTGCTGCTTCACACGCCCTCCGGAGCCGTGTTGAACAGCGCACCCGCCGCGTCGTTCGACCGGCGCAGATTATCGAGCGTCTCCTCGATCGAATCGCCGCCGTATTTTTCGAGCACCGGCGCGACCAGCGCGAGGCGCACCATCGCTTCGCCGACGATCGCGGCAGCGGGTACCACGCACACGTCGCTGCGCACGATCGTCGCCGGCGCCTCCGTTTGCTGGTGCAGATTCACCGAGGGCAACGCCTTCATCAGCGTGGGAATCGGCTTGACCGAAACGCGCAGGACGATCGGCTGCCCATTGCTCATGCCGCCCTCGATACCGCCCGCGCGATTGCTTCCGCGTACGACCGTAGCTTGTCCTGAGCTTGTCGAAGGATCGAGCGCAAAGGTGTCGTGGGCTTGCGAGCCCGGGCGCGCGGCCACGTCGGCGCCGAGTCCGACTTCCACCGCTTTGACCGTTTGCATACCCATCAGCGCACCGGCCAAGACGCCGTCGAGCCGTTGCGCGGGCTGACGGTTACTGCCGATGCCGACCGGTACACCGTCGACGCGTACGACGAAGACACCGCCCAGCGTGTCGCCCGCCGCTTTCGCGGCATCGATCGCGGCGATCATCTTGGCCTCGGTAGCCCTGTCGGGGTTGCGCACGTCGCTGGCCTCGACGTCCTCTTGCGCGAACGCTTCGAGTTCGGGCGAAACCACGTCGCCGATGCGATGCACGTAGCTGCGCGTGCCGATGCCGAGCGCCTCGAGGAACTGCGCGCAGATCGCGCCGAGACACACGCGCATCGCGGTTTCGCGCGCGCTTGCCCGTTCGAGCACGTTGCGTAAATCGCGTTGACGATATTTCAGCGCGCCGGCGTAATCGGCGTGACCCGGACGCGGGTTCGTGAGCGGCTTGCCGGCGCCGGTGAGCGGGTCCATCAGCGCGCGCACGTTCTCGTAATCGCGATTGCGCACCATCACGGCAATCGGTGACCCGAGCGTTTCACTGCCGCGCACGCCGGCGAGAAATTCCACCTCATCACGCTCGATTTTCATGCGCCCGCCGCGGCCGTAGCCACCCTGGCGGCGCGCTAAGGTCTCGTTGATGCGTTCAACATCGAGTCGGAGATGCGCGGGGAGCCCGTCGAGGATACCGACGAGCGCCGGTCCATGGGATTCGCCCGCAGTCAGATAGCGGAACACCTACGCTCTCTTAGCGGATGCGAAAGAGCCGCCCTTTCGGGCGGCTCTCGTAAGGACGAAACGCGACGCGTTCAGCGGCCTTTTTTGCGGGTGCTCTTTTTCGCGGTGGTGGCTTTGCGAGCCGGCGCGGCCTTGCGGGCGGGAGCCTTTTTCGCCGTCGATTTCTTGGCCGTCGACTTCTTCGCCGACGACTTCTTCGCGGCGCCGGAACCGCGCTTGGCGGTGCCGACGGCTTCCTTCAACGTGCGCCCGGCAATGAATTTGAGCACGCGCTTGGCCGGGACTTTGATCGGCTCGCCCGTCTTCGGGTTGCGCGCGATGCGAGCCGCGCGGTCCCGAACTTTGAACTGGCCGAAGGGGGTGAGCTGGACTTTATCGCCCGACTTGAGCACGTCGGTGATCTTCTCCAGCATCGCTTCGATCAGGTCGACGACCTGGCGGCGCGGGAGTTCCAACTCTTCGGCGAGCTCACGAGCTAACTCGTTCTTGGTCATACTGTCCTTTCGGATTTGGGGCAGCTAATTGACCAGCCGATTATCGAAAAATCCCCTGTTTCCTTGTGGAAACGGGCTATTTTCAAGCAGGAACCATTGGCTCGCCCAGGACGCGCCCACGTTCCTTTCTCGGCAAAAAGGGCATCGTGGTTTGGTAACAATTCCGTGCTAGAATCGACCAATGCAGCGTGAACCGTCTCCGGCCGAACTGATGAGCGCGATCGTCGACCTTTCCAATGCAACGGCCAATGGATTTTCGCAGTTGGGGCGTGAGCTGCGGAGCGAGATGAAAGAGGGATTCGATCGCGTCGATGGTCGCCTCGATCGCGTGGAAACGCGGCTTACTTCGATCGAGGGAGAGGTTGGTGGCATCCGGCACTGGATGAACCGAACCGACGGCCGCCTAGATTCTCTTGAACGCCGGAAGAAGCATTAAAGAGCCCGCCAGAATGCCCAGGGCGGTGAATCGCGAAATGATCCCGCCTATGAAGATCGCTGCGTTCATACCGCTTCTCTCCATTGCGTTGTTCGCGTCTGGCATACGTGCTGAGGCTGCGCCGTTCACCCTGCAAGCGTATCGGACGCTCGTTGGTGTATCTAACGTTCGCATTAGTCCGAACGGCACTCGTGTCGCGTTTGTCGCGTCGATCGGTGACTACACGCACGACCGATACGATAAGCGGCTCATGCTCGTATCGGCCGCCGGCGGAACGCCCACGGCACTCACCGCGATAACCAAAGGCTTGAGCGATCCACAGTGGTCGCCCGCGGGCGATCGTCTCGCCTACGTCGCCGACGCCAAGGGCACGGCGCAGATATTCACCATCGCCGTGCACGGCGGCACGCCCACCCAAGTGACGCACGCCAAACGCGACGTCGAGCAATACGCCTGGAATCCGAGCGGCACGCTCGTTGCGTATGTAACAAAAGACGCTCCGCGCGATCCGGCCGCCGCGGCTCGCCATGATGATCTGTGGGACGTGCACGACGACGGCTATCTTTCCACGTACCAACCCGAGCCCTCGCATATCTGGATCGCTCGCGCAAGTGGCGGCGCAGCCCGCCGGCTGACCAGCGGCTCGTGGAGCGTGCTGGAAGCTGCGCCGCCTTTCGTCGGCGCGGCAATCGATCCGAGCTGGTCTGCCAACGGGAAATCGATCGTCTTTACCATGCAATCCGATGCCGACGACTCCGATTCCGATCGCACCTCCATCGCAACGGTCGACGTGGCGACAGGCAAGGTGATGAAGCTCGACACGCGCACGCAGTACGAGTATCAACCTACCTATGCGCGAGAGGGCGATGCTATCGCCTATCTCTACCCGCGCGGTCCCGGACCGATCAGCGTGATGAACGTGTTTGTTGCGAACGAGCAGTCGAATCGCGATGTAACGAGTGCACTCGATCGCGACGTGACGTCCGTGGGCTGGCTTCCGGGGCAGCGGCTCTTGATGCTCGTCTCCGATCACGCGCAGACCGCCCTCTACGTCGAGAGCTTGAACGAAACCCATGCGACGCGCCTCGCGCTCGGCGAGCTCAACCCGACGGAATTCAGCGTTGCCAAAACCGGCGCCATCGCCTTTGTCGCGAGTACGAGCAGGCGCCCATCAGAGGTGTATGTGCTCGCCTCGCCGGGTGCGACGCCGCGCAAGCTTACCGCCCTCAACACGAAGCTTGCGGCCTTGGAGTATGGCAAGAGCGAAGAGATCGCCTGGACCGCCGCCGACGGTCAGCGCAGCGACGGCATCCTAACCTATCCGGTCGGCTATGTCTTGGGCAAAAAGTATCCGCTCGTCTTGCGCATTCATGGTGGCCCCGAAAGCTTTACCTCGCTCGGCTTCGATCCGCTGCGCCAAATGTTCGCCGGTCGCGGCTATCTGGTCTTTCAGCCGAACTATCGCGGTAGCGATAATTTGGGCAGCGCGCACGAACATGCGATCTATCAAGATCCGGGTGATGGTCCCGGGAACGACGTGATGGCCGGCGTCGCAGCGATCGAAAAGCTGGGCATCGTCGATACGTCGCACGAGGCGGTGACCGGTCATTCCTACGGCGGGTACATGACCACGTGGATCATCGGCCACTGGCACAACTGGCGCTCGGCCGTCATCGGCGACGGCATGGTCGATTGGATCCAGGAATACAACCTGTCCGCCGCCGGTAATCTCGCGTGGACGCGCGACTCACTCGGCGGAACGCCGTCGGACGCGTCGGCCGCAACGCTCTACCGCTCCGGCTCGCCCATCACCTACGTGCACCAGATCGTCACGCCGACACTTATCATTTCGGGAACGGCCGACGAGACGGTTCCCGCGACCGAATCGTACGAACTCTTTCACGCCTTGCACGACCAAGGCGTGCCGGTACGCTTTGTCGCGATTCCAACGGCGCACCATTTTCCGAACGATCCCGTGCGCACGGCAGGTTACTACCGCGTCACGCTGGACTGGGTCAACGAACATATGAAATAGTTGCTGCCGATCTCTACTTGACTTTAGGCGCGAGTGCTCCGGGGTACACGACGTGCGGGGTAATCAGAAAAACGATCTCATCGCGCTCGTGCGCCGTTTGCTTATTCTGAAAAATCTTGCCCAGAATCGGAATATCAGCGAGCCCGGGGACCTTAGAGATCGTCTCACTGGACGTATCCATCATCAGGCCGCCCAAGACAATCGTCTGCGAATCGTTCACTCGAAGCGTAGCATCGATTTTTCTGTTGGTGATGATGGGGTAACCAGTCGAGGTGATGCCTTCGATCTCGCTGTACTCCGGATGCAGCTCAGCCGTCACTACTCCGTCATCCCCGATCGTAGGTGTTAGCCGCAGTTTCACGCCGATGTCGACGAACTGCACGTTTTGGCCTCCGAGTACAGACGTATTAAACACGATCGGGTATGTCTCGCCAACCAGCAAATCCGCCTCCTTATTGTTGAGTGTGACGAGCTTCGGAGTCGCCAGAATTTGAGCGCGCCCGAGCGAGATCAGCGCGTTGAGCGTTACATTGACTGGAATCGATCCCCCGGCGAAAGCGTAGGTTGTTGATCCAGGAGTTACGGTACCTTGAAGATTCGTACCACCGAATTCCAGGCCAAAGTTGCTCGTGTCGTTTTGCGGCGTCACGTCCGCGACTTTAACCTCGAACATCACTTGTGGACTCGGACGATCGATCGTAGCGAACAACGACGCAGCAGTACCCTGCACGGTGTCGTTCCCGTCGACAATCACTTCGTTGTGCTCGCCGTCGGCGATATAGGTTCCTTCCGCTGTTAGCACCTTCAATTCTTTGATCGCCTCGTCGGCCTTCATGTACCGCAGAGGGTATGCCCTCGTCTGACTTCCGCTGCCGCCATCTGAGTTCGGCGCGTCAAGCGCCGCGATCAGGCGTTGTGCTCGCGCAACTGTGTCCGCATCACCTGTTACAACAACCGCGCTCGTTCGCCGATCCGCCACGATCACCGTGGCGTCTGGCAGCGCTGGTGCGATCTCCTTGGATATGTCGTCAGCGCTCGCATGTGCAAGCCGCAGGACAACCGTCTGCGCCCCGGTCTGCGCCTGATTTTCTACGTAGCGCCGGTTCATCGCCCCCTCAGACCCGACGATCAAGACGTTACCCAAGCGATGTACCTGCAGACTGTTCGCACTTACGAGCACGCTCAGTGCGCGAGCGAATGTGACGTTGCGCAGGTGGATCGTGACCCGTTCAGGCTTAATTGAATCATCCATAACGATGTTCTGGCCGGATTGGGCGGCGAGCAGCGTGATGACGTCGCTAATCTCCGCGTCGTGCACGTCGATCGTGATCAAGTCGTCCGCCGCGCAAAGTCTGGCCGTACACAGGAGTAGGTAGAGCAGCACGGCGCTAATTGGCTTCATTGCCGTTGCGCGGCCAACAAGAGATGCGATCCGTCCGAAAGCGCGATTCCGCCGGAGGTGATTGCGATGACGCGTAAGTCGCCAATGCGATCTCCAATCCCGAGGACTCGCACACTACCATTCTCTTCTACGAGCGCTCGCGCCGGGTTGCCCAGGACGACCGCGCGGACGCTGGGCGCAATCGCGGGCCCGCCAGCAGGCAGAGAGGCTACGACCGCGCCGTCGGCGCCCGCATTCGGTGGCAATACCACACCGATGTCGTCGCCTTGCCCAAGGTGCATTGCCGCGCCTTCGAGCTTTTCGCGCACCGCTTCGTCAGGAACAAACGGATCTCGACTAATTGAAAAGCCAGGGAACGTCAATCGCGGCGGAGTCGCGGGGCTGACGTTTTGCACCCATGCAGGCTCGCCCGCTGCGACGGCAACCGAGGACATCTGTATCGTAAGCGGGAGCATGGCCAGACTGCCGAGCACCAGCATAGCTGCAACTCGCATCAGCCAACGACGCTCGTCGTCATAGAGTCCGGGAAGCATATTTGATCTCCTCTCCCGCAATACCGCGATAGCGGAACACGGTCGCATGGATCCTCGCGTCAAGAACTGGTCTGAGCGAGCGTTGGTCTTCGTCACCAAGACTCACATCACTCACGTCGATCAAAACGTTGTGTCGAGGCAGGTCCGATACAAAGGCCAAGAGATCGCGGAACTGCCCGCGCACATCGATTTCGATCGGCGTGCCGGAGAGCGACGACGAGGCCGCGGGGGTCGCTGTTATTGCCGGTACAATCGAACGAACGTCGATCTTAAAGTCGCGCGTTTCGCGATTAAGCAGTGCCAAGGTTGCAGCGACGGCGGCGCTTTGCGAGCTTTGGCCGGAGAGCACCCGAACGTCATCGGCCATCCTCTTTGCGAGAGCGTGCAGCGATGCAGCGTGGCGAACCGCAGCCTCGTTCTCATTCGCCTCATCGTAGAGTGCCTTCGCCTGCGATTGTATCGCGGTAATCGTTTCCGCCGTCGGCCACCAGACGATACCCACACCCCCGCCGAGAAATATCGCCGCGGTCAGCATCCATACGATACGCACGGCCGATGGTATTGTAAGCACGCCGGTTAACGTCACCGGCGGTCTCCTAGGCGCACTTCGAAGGCGATGATTGTGCTGGAACGATCGTTCTCTTTCTTGTTTGCACGGACCAGATCGAGCGATGCGGCGCTCGAGCTCGACATGAGATCGGCTACCGTTTTGCTCAGGCCATCGAGTCCCTCCGCGTTTCCCTCAATCTCGAGCGCGCTATCAACGTGCGCTATGTTGATCAACCACGCTTGCGCAGGAATATGATTAGCGATATTAGCTAGCCGGCTGGAAAACACAGCACCCGAGCGCCGAATCTCGCGCAAGCGGGCGTCTACCGAGACGAGCTCTTCGGCGCGCGTCTTGCGCAACTTGAGTTCGCGAAGGGCGACTTGACTCGCGTTGAGCCGAAGCGATTGTGCCTGCAATTCATCGCGTGCTTGTGCGAGAAGCAGTTGTTCGGCAATCCACCAGACCCCGACAACGATGATTACGGTGACAAGTGCCGCAAACGGCGTTCGAAGCGGCTCGGGAATCCGGCTTGGCCGAAGGAGCTCGAACGTCTCCGGAACGCTGTCTCTAAGATAGTTGAAGCGCATCATGCCGTCGCTCCCCACAAGGCGAGGCTCGCGGCCAAACCCCAGTCCGGCGCAGCCGAGCGTACGACATCTTCGGGATAGGAAGCGGTATGCAGAAGCTCTGGAACAGGGATCTCTGTGACCGCGCCCGTTGCTGCTTCGAGCGTACGCACAAAGTTAGGCAGGCGGGCGCCATTCCCGGTTATCGCAATGCGCTCGATCGTCATTCGCGTGCGTGCGCGATCGATTAGCGCCCCAATCGCAGCAACGACTTCCTCACTGGCTGCCACCCCCGCTCCAGCACACCCAAGGATGCGTTTGCGTCGCTCAGCCGTCGGAACGTCGATTGAGAGCTCTGCAGCGATGCCACGGGTAATCGAGGCCCCTCCGGCGGGCGTCACGAGCGAGCTCAGTCCCGCGCCGAAACAGTGAACGGTCGAGCGCTCTGCGCCTACGTCGACGATCGCATCCCAGTCGCGAAAAAGGCGGCGCATGGCAAAGGCGTCATGATCGATCGCGACCGCACGGAGGCCCGCAAGTCGAGCGGCTTGGACGCGCGAATCGATGCTCTGGACTCGGGCGACGCCGATGGCGAACGTGCCGGCTCCACGATCGAGCGGGTGCAAGCGGACGACAGAACCTGTTGCGTCCAAATCCCAGCCGGCAAACCGCTCCGCCTCGAATCGGGAGGCCCGTAAGCGTTCGGGCCAGCTCATTCGCGGAAATCGCACCGTCCGCAGAACACATGCCGGTGCGCCGATCGCGAGCACGCAACGTCGTTCGCGCGTCCCAATCTCCGTCAACATTTCCTCGATTACGGCGGCAACGAGTTCAGGCTGTTCTACGTGCAGCGCATCCACGGTGTCGTCCGGAACCTCGCGAGCGACGATCGCTCGTATGCGAACGGCGCCCTCGCGATTCACCTCGCCGCAGGCGATTCGCGCGCGCGTAGACCCTAAATCGACTCCCAGCGGAAGCAACCTCCAATCACCCATACGTGTTCAACGAATTCACTCCGAGAGACACAAGTGTGCCTAAAGTCAAGAACGGTGCAAACGGGAAGCGATCGCCCGGACGGGCACGTTTCCCCAGCAGAAGTGCAGCTGCCCAAATCGAACCCGCAACAAATGCTGAGCCGATCGCGCTAATCGCCGTCGCGCCGCCACAACCCGCACCGATGACCGCGCCGAGCTTTACGTCGCCCAAACCGATACCACGCCCACTTGTGATCATATAGAGCGCGAACATTGACCCGCCGCACAAACACGCTCCGGTGATGCTTGCGCTCGCGTTACCTCCGATAGACGCCGTAAATAGAATGACCGAGGCCGCCAGTGCGGTAACGCCATCATAGATCAGACCCGTCGCAAGGTCGCTTGCCGTGCAGACGATGGCGCACGCCAGCGTGAGCGCGACACCGAACGTGGCCGGTGATCCGCGTTCCTCGCCGATAACAATCACGGAAAGCGCCCCGATGCTCAGAATCACAACTGCCGGCTGGGCAAAGGCGACCGCGCCACTGCGCTCTCTAGCGATTACGGCTAGGACGATCAATGCTGATACGAATAGCCACAACGCCGCGTGCGGCATCATCATCGATTTCGCTCCAACGCGATCCGAACCGGAATGTAAAGCGGGTCGATGTGCGCGGCAGCCCGTAACAGCTGCCTCGCCTTTGTGGCGTCGCCGTTCAGCCTAGCGTCCGAAGCGGCCATGGCCAGCGCCCGAACGTCGCTCAGTGTTCGGCCAACCTTTTCGAAGTCTCGTTCGGCCTGCGGATATCGCTTAAGCAGCTGCAGACAAAGCGCGCGATCCATTCGAAGGGTTGCTTCGTCAGGATGCGCCTGCAATACAACGCTCGCTACGCGAATCGCCTCCTCCAGTTTATGCGGCGCGCGCGAAAGGAACGCCGTAAACACATACCGATCCGCGGCAGTCACGTTATCGCGATCTAACCGTAACGCTAGAGCGTACTTGTCGCTAGCACGCGTATCGTGCATGTAGAATAGCGCATCACCGCGTGTCACCAACGCAGATGAAAGCGCTGGTCGCAATATCGGGACCGCAAGACTTAATGCGACAATTACTACTGCGAGCCGTCGACGCGTCGTCATCACGCAAGGAGGCCGTAGTAGCAAGCGAGCGCGAGTGAGAGACCGCCTGCGATCGTGCCTGTCGATGCACCGAGTATGTCTCCGAATGCAAGCCGTTCGGCAATCCTGAGACCCACGCCGACCGTCGCGAGTGGTGCGATGTGCCCTATCGTGAAGGCGAATACCGCTAAAAGTGCAGTATTGAACGACCCGGGCGTAATCGCGATGCTTGCCATGAGGCCGACGACCGGCGTACAACACGGCGAAAACACTAATCCCAGGGCCCCGCCGGCCATCAGCGCGGAGCCGGGCGACGTACCCGCCAACCCTCGGTGCGCGCATGTCTGGGGTGCTGCAAGGGTACGCAGCCCAACACCGAGGAAGCATAACGCCAGCCCAAAGTAGACAAAACGCGAAAGCGCCGCAAGTGCGGCGATCAAAGACGCCGTCATCGCAAGCATGCTGTAGCAGAGTAGCAATCCTACGACAAAGCAAACAACCAGCAACCATCGAGCGCGGCCGCTAGAATTCGCCACAAGCGCGGCGAGCGCAAGATAACGCGGCGCTACGCAGGGCCCCACGCTCGTCGCTAGACCGGCCAAAAATGCAGACACTGCGAGGGTGATCATCACCTACTGGCTCGAAACGGCCGCGAAGCCGGTACCTGACGCGTATTGGATGTGCGTCGCCGAGGAGCCGCCACCGATCGCGGTAAGCGTCGCGGGGTCATGTTGACCAGGGCAGATAATCGTGTAACTGGCGTTGCCCGTGTTATAGTTCGCGACTTGATACTGATAATATCCCGAAGGATTCACGGGATCGATAGGCGTTTGTCGCACGTATTGCCCAAGGTTGGCATCACTCGACGTGACGTTCGTCGCACTCGTGACGTCTGGATAGGCTTCGTGGTCGGTCTGATACTCTTCGAGCGCCGTCGCAATCTCCTTGAGGTTAGCCTCGCAGGCGGCTGTCTGAGCCTGCGCACGGGCGCGCATGAAATTCGGCACCAAAATTGCCACCAAAATCGCGATTATCGCTACCACGATCATCATCTCGATTAACGTAAATCCGCGCTCGTCCGTATCTGGCATCCGCACTCCGCTTCCGGCACACGCCTCAACGGATAACAGTGCCACCGTTAAGCGCTAATGGGACGTGTATGCGGCCGAAGCTTCAATAGCGCGGCACGATGCAGTCGCGTTATGTGCCGACGCGAGTAGCCGAGACGCTCCGCGATTTCTCCGACAGGTGTATCGTTTTCGTAGATCTCACGAAGAATCTCTCGCTCCAACCTCGTAAGCCGCGAAAGACCCGACTCGATGACAACGCGATCCAATTGACTATCTATTGTGTATGATAACGATAGCTGTTCGTACGGACGCAATGCCTCCACGGACACGGGGACGCCTTCGTCGCGATAGCGCAGCATCTCGCGAAACTCTTGTTCCGGTACACCTAAATATTGCGCCAGCTCGGCGGCTCTGGGTTCGCGTCCCAAACGTGCCAAAAGTTCCCGCTCCGCGGCACCACAGCGCCGATCGAGTTCACGAACGCGACGGGGAGCCCGAACAGCGCGTTCGCTATCGCGGACGTAGTGCATCAGCTCACGAGCACCAACATCCAAGCGTACGCCTCAAACGGCGTACCGATGTTCGGATCAAAGCGGTCTGTCGCCTTGATCAATCCAATGGCGGCAACCTGCTCGAGGTCCCCGCGATCGATGCCATCTCGCAGGAATTTCCTCGCGGCCCGCACGCAGAGATAGCGGTATTCTTGTATCGTGCGCTCGCGCTCAGAATCACATGCAATCATTTAATGCTCCCGATCATTGAGTACAGCGGGATTAGGATTGACGCCACAATAAAACCGACGACCGCCCCGAGCCCGATAATCAATATGGGTTCCACGACGCTCCCGAGCGCGGCAATAGCCGTCTCAATATCTAGTTCATAATAGTCTGCAATGCGCATCAACATGCCGTCCAGTGCGCCCGTCTCTTCGCCCACGCGGACTAGCTGGAGGAAGAGGCCATCGAAGAGCGAGCTGCGTTCGAGGGCTGCCGCCATTGAAGTCCCTTCACGGAGCGCGCCGGCGAGTTCTCGCGTGAATCGCGAATACACGCCATTTCCCGCGACGTCTTGCGCCGCTTCGAGCGCGCCAAGCAGGGGTACTCCCGAGCGCAACAGCGTTCCCAGCGTACGAGCGAATCGCGCGACAGCCGCTTTCCCAAGAATTCCGCCGAATACCGGCATCGCAAGTGCCAATCGATCAAGCCGCTCGGCAACCGGTTCGAGGCGCCGCGCAGCCCGAACAAGGCCTATAATCATGAGCGGAGTCGCCGCCATCGCGAGCCATACCACCGGATTCTTCAGTCCGTTCCCCGCGATGATCAACGCTCGCGTGGACCACGGTAGCGTAACGTGCATCTCAGCAAAGATCGACGAGAATGCTGGCATGGTGCTGCCAACTAGAAAGAGGACGAGGGCGAGCGCGGCGCACGCTACCATCAGTGGATATGCCAAAGCGGAGCGAACACGCTTTCGCACCGCCAGGTGACGCTCGAGAAGTGCCGCAAGGCGTTCCAAAATCTCATCCAACGCGCCACCCAATTCGCCGGCGCGAATCAACGCCACATGTAGCCGATGAAATTCGCGCGGTCGTCGGGACATCGCTGCTGAAAGCTCTCTGCCGGACTCGATATCGCTCGATACAGATCGCAGCGCCTCGCGTAAACGTGCGTCGCGGCAGCTGTCAATGACGACCTCAAGCGCCCGACGGATGGGGACGCCGGCGCCGATCAGTGTCGCGAAGGAGCGGAAGAACGTGGTGCGCGCGGTGGCAGAGACCGGCCAGGCGGCGACCATCGCACCGATCGCGCCCTGCGCAGTGTCGCTGGCGGAAATCGAGGTTACGAACAACGCTCGAGTGCGCAGGTGGGCCAGTGCCTCTTCACGGTTCTCCACCCGCAGCGAACCTGAGACAAAACGCCCATCGTAATTGCGAGCAGTGTACGCGAAGATCGATGCCATCATCTCAAGTCCCCAGGATACAGCGCGCGGCGTCGCCGTTGATTTCGTTCGCGAGTTCGAGTTCGTTCACGTGATGCTCGAGTGTCTGCATTCCCGATTGTCGGCCTGTCATCATCGCGTTGCGGATAAGGTGCGTTCTAGACTCTCTTATCATCGTGCGTACGGCATCATTCACAAGCAAGACCTCGACCGCCGCTCGCCGTCCGGGCCCGTGCTTGCGCGGAATAAGACGCTGACATACAACTGCGCTCAGCGACTGCGCAAGCTGGGATCGCACCTGTGACTGTTCCGCGCCACCAAACGCATCGATTATCCGCTCGATCGTTTGTACTGCGCTTCCGGTGTGAAGGGTCGTCAAGACCAGATGCCCCGTCTCCGCAGCAGTCAGGGCGGCTCGCATCGTGGCGATCTCGCGCATCTCGCCCAACATGATGATGTCCGGATCGGCGCGCAGCGCGCCAATCAGCGCACACCTAAACGACGGAGCGTCCCTGCCAATTTCACGCTGCGTTATTAGCGACCGATTGCTTTGGTAGCGATATTCTATCGGATCTTCGATCGTAATGACGCGTCGAGCGGTCGTGTTGTTGAGGTCCTCGATCAAGGCGGCCAGCGAGGTTGACTTGCCGCTTCCTGTCGGTCCGGCAAAGATAACCAATCCGCGATCGCGCCGAGCCAAGGTGGCAACGATCGCCGGCAGATGTAGGGCATCTAGCGTCGGTATGCATTTGTTGAGCAAGCGGATCGCCACCGTGCAACCCGCCGAGCTGCGAAAGGCGTGAACGCGCAGCACAAGGCGATCCTCGCTAAGGCAGGTCGTGGATACGTCGGTACCGGAGTCAAGTCGTGCGAAGCTTTCCGGCCGCAAAAGCACCCGAGCAATCTCGGCAGTGTCATACGCAGTGAGGGGCGACCCGCTAAGAAATTCAAGCTCGCCATCGACGCGAAGCGCAGGCGAAAGTTCAGGAACGAAGTGCACGTCCGAGGCATCGCGCTGCGCTCCGATGTGCAAAACGTCGATCATCCGAACGTTCGGAATCGTCGCATTCATTCCGACTCACCCGACCCGAGAACGCGTTCGAGTTCACAGCGGCTGGTTTCACCCCGCGCAACGAGCCGAAGTCCCTCACTCATCATGGGCTCGTAGCCGGCACCTGCCGCTACTGCAGCCAGTTCGAAAGCCGTACGCGAGCACGCCACGGCAGAGCGAACGTGACTGGTCATTGGCAGGAATTCAAAGATTGCGACTCGTCCACGATATCCTGAACCTTCGCATCGATGGCACCCTTTCGATCGGCACTGGTGACACAGTCGACGAACCAGCCGTTGCGACACGATCGCAGACAGGCCGGCGGCAAGGGCGTTACGGTGGAGCCCAAATTCCATCAGCCGCTCGATGGCGTGCGGCGCATCGCTCGCATGGAGCGTTGTCATCACTAGCTGACCGGAGAGCGCGGCGGACATCGCGACACCGGCGGAGTCGGCATCGCGCATCTCGCCAAGCATGATCACGTTGGGATCTTGCCGCAGAAATGCGCGTAATGCCGATGCAAACGTCAAGCCGGCCTTCGGATTAACTTGTACCTGAGCGACACCCGCCATCTGCACCTCTACCGGATCCTCCACCGTGCAAACGTGTTGGGCGTCGCGGTCCCGTTCGGAAAGCGAGGCGTATAGCGTTGTTGTCTTTCCGCTGCCGGTCGGACCGCACACGACAATGAATCCGTGCGCTGCGTGTACGACTCGACGATACCGGGCGAGCATCGCCGAGCCCATGCCAAGCGTGGCTAGTCCCGGCACCCGTGCCTGCATATCCAAGAGGCGAATCACCAGTTTCTCCCCGGCAATTGTCGGCATCGACGAAACCCGCGCATCGAGATTTCGGCCGCTGCGGTCCAGCGCATAGCGCCCATCCTGAGGCAGACGGCGTTCGGCAATATCCATCGCTGCTAGCAGCTTGACCCGCGATACCATCGCGTAAAAAAGCTCTCGCGGAACCTGCTCGTTCTCGCGCAAAATGCCGTCGACTCGTAACCTCACACGGCCGCCGGAAGGAGTCGGCTCCAAGTGTATATCGGAGGCCCCTACTTGAATCGCGCTTTCGTGAAGCCTATCGACGGCCCGAATTGCCGGAGGGTCGTCTCCGCGCTCATCGGCAACCTGATGTGGGGCGTAGTACGCTCCTATCCGATTGCGCACCGCTTCCCGCGAAGCTTCCGAGACAAGCACGCGCAGCCCCGTCAAAGCTTGGACGCGATTGACAACGCTTTCATCTGCGGGGGAAGGGACAATAATGTGGAGTGCATCGTTCTCGATCCGGCTTGCCAGGACGGAGTGCCGCATCGCGATTGCATGCGGGATGATCGCAATCGCTTCGGGGGAGCTGTGAGGGAATTCATCCTCGAGCAGAAATGCTCGAGGCTCCGCGTACAGAGCCACTCCGTAACCCCACTAACGGCAAGGATTTCTTCCGGAGCCGCGGCAAAATCGGCGCTCGGAAGATTTTTATCGCACATTGGAAATCCGTTTGCAATATGCCGGCTACACGGGTGGCCTTAATGTCCGGATCCTTGCGTTTCGGGTACTAAGGTCCTATTGCGACCGGATCCACTGACGACGATATAGTCGCGATTGCCCAAGCCGCTTTCACTTGCACGTTCGATGGGCGGCAGGACGGTTTCGAGCATCGGCATATCGAGCTGGACCGTCTCGCGGCCTCCTGCGCGAGCAACAGGTCCTTGAGCAACGCATCGAGCGCGAAGCGCGGCTCGGTATCGCGGTCGAGTAGCTGCTGCCGCTTCGAGGCGGCGATTCGTCCGAACGCGCCGTCGATGGAATCCACCGCCAGGGCCCGATCGACGCCGCCGCGGTCGCAGAACTGCAGCAGCTCGGCCAACGTCTCGGCGACCACGCCGAGGACCGTGTTGTTTGCGAGCTTGAGCACGCCGCTCGCGCGCACGCTGCCGGTGTAGGTCACCGTCTTGCCGAGCGACGCTAACAGCGGCTGCGCGCGCTCGTAACTTTCACGCCGGCCGCCGGGGAGGATCGTGATCGATCCCTCCGCGACCGCGCCGACGCTCCCGAGTACCGGCGCTGCGAGAAACTCCAGCTCGCGCGCCAGTGCCGCGTCCTCGAGCGTTGCGTACATCGCGGGCGAGAGCGTCGACATCTCGATGATCAGTTGGCCCTTACGCGCGACCGGGATCACGCGGCCGAGCGTCACTTCGCGGGCAGCGTCGTCGCCCCACAGCATGACGATAACGGTGTCGATCGCGCCGACAAGCTCTTCGATCGAGCGTCGTGGCGTCGCACCGGCGGATGCCACGGCGTCGACGTTTGCGCGCGTGCGGTCCCATACGGAGACCGGGTAACCGTGCGCGAGCAGGCTACGCGCAAGTGCGCTGCCCATTTTCCCGAGGCCGACCACTCCGACCGCAATCACGCTGCGCCGACTGTCTGCGGCGGAGCCATGAATTCCGGCCCGACCGGTGACCTTACTTCTTCCGCGACGATCGCGTCGATCTCAGCCTTTGTTGCATCGTCGACGTGGAAGTCGAAGATGCCGGAGATCGGATCGACTTGATCCGGCCGGCGGGCGCCCCACAGCGCTGCGCCGACGCCGGGTACTGGGCGAAGCGGGGCGGCTGAAATTTCGGATCGACGCGGCGCAAATCGTCGCCGCTGAATGTCGTGTCGGGTTTCATCGCGCCGCTGAGCAGGCCGCGACACAGGGCGCCATACGTCAGCGAGGTCAACCCGTGCGACGCTGCATACGGGAGCACGTCGTGCTCCGCCGCGCGCTCGAACAGATTGTACGGCGGCTGCACCGTGTGCAGCTTGGCGTAGCGCGAGAACTCGACCATTTGCGCGGGTGAGAAATTACTCACGCCGATCGCGCGGATCTTGCCAGCGTCGAAGAGCGCCTGCATCGCCATGGCCGTCTCTTCCATCGGCGTGTTCGGATCGGGCCAGTGCACTTGGTAAATGTCGACGTGATCGGTCTGCAGCCGCTGCAACGAGTCTTCGATTTCTTTTTGGATGCGCGCCGCCGAGGCGTTGCGGTGCATGTTGGCCTGCGCGTCCGCCGATCGCCCACGTCCCCAGACCGATGCGCGAGGGGCGTAAACCAGACAGCCGCAAAAAACGGGTGGATTCGCACCGCCCAAAATCTTGGGGAATTACGGTAAAAGTCGCTCCACTTCGCTACGCATTTGCACCCAGCCGCGAAAATTAGCATGGAAATCAACGTCGTCGCTCGGCGTCGCGACGTGCTCGAACGGGCTTAGGTGCCGGTCGCTCCAGAGCCGTTCGCACAATTCAATGTCCTTTTCGATGTCGCGCTTGCCGTCGTGCGTAAGGTACGACACGCGCGCGCAGCGGGCGGCGCTCACTTTCTTTAGCTGCTCGATGGGAAGCGAGCGCTCATCCTCTTGAACCAGCGGCAGATGCCATTCGCCAAGTGCGGTTGGCGCGGGCTTGGACGCATCGATCGCCGCACGCATATGCTGCGCGGCAACGCGAATTTCCGGCTGCGCATTTTCTGCGAGCCGCAAGTTGAAAAAGTTCTTCCACTCGGTCGCCGTCACGATGACCGTATGCCACATGAACGGCTCCATGATCCGGTTGATGACTTGCTTGTGCACGTTGAGCTGCTGCAAGTCGCGCACGTGCTCGACGGCGCTGTCGCGGGCACGCAGCCACTCCGCCCTGGCTTCTTCTGCCAGTTGCGGCGTGAGTGTTTCGCTCGCCGACATACCAGGCTTATTGATGCCCCATTCCACCGGCATCGCCGGATTCTGCAGCACTCGCTCGACCATCTTGTTCGTCGGCACGGCTCTGCTGCTGGCCGAATTGCGCGAATTATGCACGATGAAGCCGTTCGCGACGAAGTTATGATATGGGCCCTCGACCTCGACATCGTAGGTCTCACGCTCGCCGGCGTATTCGATGCGGGCCAGGTCAACGAAATGGCGCAGCCGTGCGCGCTTCTTCTTCGGAACGAATGGCTTGCGCAGGCGCATACCACCGACATCGCCCCAGAATGCATCGAAAGTGCCACCCGACGTCACAAACTCAAGCAATACGAGTTCGATGTTCCGTTGGTGAAGTTCGCCGTGACATTCGTGGCAAAGCGTTGTCAGGTTCGTGGGATCGCACGCTCGCTCGGGGTTGTGCGCCACGGGGTCGAGATGATGCGCGTGCAAATTACGGCCTGATCCGCAAAGCACGCAACGAAAACCGTTGCCACGGTGCGTGCGGAAGGCTTCGCCTTGCGTCCATGCGCCGATCAGCTTGCGCTCAGGCGTAATGCCACCCCGCCACAGATGCGAATCTTCGCCGCGGCGCACGCGCGCGTTCGTCCGTTTCCCACGTGTAAGAATGTTGCAGTATCGCCGACCTTTGTTCCAGGGTTCTTTTGTGTGCGAGCGCTTCCAGACGAGATCGAGATTTAGCACGGGGATCTTGTGCTTGCGGAATTGATACTTGATCTGATCCAGCGTTACGCCGGCGAGATCGGCGAGCGCCTTGGCGGAGTACCCCTCGGCCCGTCGGGCGCGCAGCCATTCAGGGTCACGGTACGCATCCACACCATTCATCGCGAACTCGGCCGACCTAGTCCAAGTTGCAATTCCGCTCTTCGAGAGCTCAAGACCAACGGCGTCCTCCAGCCGCTGCCAGCCATCGCGCGTTAGAAACTGATGGTCCTTGGTTGAGACAATCTCGCGCCCGTCCTCGAGAATCACGCGAAATACCGCCTTACGGCCTGAGAAGCACACGTCGCGCACATGCGTGTGATAGATTTCGCCCGTGCTCTCGTCGCACGACCGCAGGTTCATTGCCGCGAGCCGCTCGCGGATCGGCTGGCGATTCTGGTTACGCGTCGGGTCGTACAACCAATGCGCGAGGTCGAGCCCGCGTACGCGATAGGGTTGGCCCTTGATTGCGATTCGCGGAATGCCCGTGCGTCGTGTGAGCAGATCGACCCCAGTATAGCCCGCAAACCCAAGAAGCGGGGCGAGTTCGTGCACCGAGTACGTCGCGCTAAGGCATAGCTTCTCAACCGTGATTTTTCGCGTCCGGTTCTTCCGCGCCGCTGCGCCGTTATGCCACTTATCGTGAAACTCGCGCAGCGTCATCGTGAACCGCTTCGTGCCGCCGTTCTTCTCGTAACTCGGTGCATCGAAATACAGCTCGGTATCGCCATCGAGACAAAAGACCCGGTGCGTGTTAAATTCACTCAAGATAAAGCGCGGGAAGCGCACCTCGAGCGTCGTCAAACGGATACCCGCGGGGCTGATCGAATCGGCCAGCACCCGGGCGTGGAAGCCCGCGTCGTCCATCGTTAGATGTAGCTAGCCGCGATACCGCAAGAAAGCCGGGACTTCGATATCGTCCATGTTCACCGGCGTCACCGTCTCGAGTTTGCCGCTTTCGAACGTGTGACCGGCTTGCGCACGATAGCCCGAGCGCGGCGCACCGAAGCCCGCCGCGAGCACCGTCACCATCACTTTGCCGGTCATGTTCGGATCGATTGACGCACCGAAGATGATCTGCGCGTCCGAATCGACGGCGCGGCTGATCATCTCGGCCGCCTCGTTGACTTCGTACATCGCCATGTCCGGACCGCCGGTGATATTGAAGATCACGCCGCGCGCGCCTTCGATCGTCGTTTCCAATAATGGCGACGCGATCGCCTTTTGCGCGGCGTCGGCGGCGCGGTGTTCGCCCGTGCCTTCGCCGATGCCCATCATCGCGCTGCCCGCGTCGCTCATGATCGTCTTGACGTCGGCAAAGTCGAGATTGATCAGGCCCGGCTGCGTGATCAGAT
This sequence comes from Vulcanimicrobiota bacterium, assembly GCA_963837195.1. Classification (GTDB taxonomy): domain Bacteria; phylum Vulcanimicrobiota; class Vulcanimicrobiia; order Vulcanimicrobiales; family Vulcanimicrobiaceae; genus Aquilonibacter. The sequence goes on along the minus strand of CAWIMO010000006.1, from coordinate 34,573 downwards.
CGCTGATGCCCTGAATGCCTTGGCGCAGCACGTCGTCGGCGTACGCGAAGGCTTCGTTGAGCGGCGTGCGCTTCTCGATCACTTGCAGGATGCGTTCGTTGGGAATCGTGATCAGCGTGTCGACCTTTGCTTCCAAGTCGGCGATCGAGGTTTCGGCGGTCGTCATGCGCTTGCGGCCTTCGAACGCGAACGGTTTGGTCACTACCGCAATCGTGAGCGCCCCCGAATCACGGGCGATCTCGGCGATCACCGGCGCGGCGCCGCTGCCGGTGCCCCCGCCCATGCCGGCGGTGATGAACACCAGATCCGATCCGTCGAGAATCATCGCCAGATCTTCGCGCGAGGCTTCGGCGGCTTCGCGTCCCAGCGTCGGGTTCGCACCCGCGCCCAGGCCGCGCGTCTGGCCGCCGCCGATGTGCACGGTGTTCTCGGTGCGCGAATTGCGCAACGCCTGCACGTCGGAGTTGACCGCGTAGAATTCGACGCCGGTCAAACCGGCTTCGATCATGCGATTGACGGCATTGCAGCCGCCGCCCCCAACGCCGATTACCTTGATCGACGCGGCATGTTCGGGTTGAAAGCGTCGTGCATCTGCCATCTGAGCTTGCTCCTCGATAAGTTGTAGTTGCTTAGGTTTTTTCACGAGGGTATCCCGCGGATTGGCGCATTAGCGCCAAACGCCATGGATTCAGCGAAGCTGAATCTGGTCAATTCCAAAGATCCGAGAACCACTGTCGGACTTTGGTAAACATCGATCCACTCCCACTGCGGCGCACGCCGTTACCTTCTTCCGACCCGCCGTTAGCGCCGAAGAGCACCAGGCCGATGGCGGTGGCATACTGCGGCTGGCTCATGGCGTCGGTCAAGCCGCTCAACATGGTGGGCGAGCCGACGCGCGTCGGCAAGCCGAAGACGTCTTCAGCGATCGGCACGAGCCCGGGCAAGAGCGCGCCGCCGCCGGTGATCACCACTTCGCCGAGCACCAGATCGCGCGGCACGTTCTCGATGATCTTTTGTTTAGCCATGCGCAGCGTTTCGAGCACGCGCGGCACCACGATCGCCCGTAGTTGCTGGGTGGTGAATTCTTTGGTCGTACGGCCGTCGAGGCCGTGCACGCTGAAGGTCATCTCGCCGTCGTCGGCCACGCCGGCACCGAATTGCTTCTTCACTTCTTCAGCTTGCGCGAGCGAGGTTTTCAGACCGAGCGAAATGTCGCTGGTGAGAATGTTTCCGCCCACCGGAATCGTCGCCGTGAAGATCGCGCTGCCTAGCGAGTACACGGCGATATCGGTGGTGCCGCCGCCAATGTCGAGCAGCACCACGCCAACTTGCTTTTCTTCGGGCAACAGGGTCGCCGCCGAACTCGCAAGCGGCTCAAACACCAAGCCCGCGGCTTCTAATCCCGCGCGATGCACGCATTTCAAGACGTTGGTGATAAACGTCGAACCGCCGGTGATGATGTGCGTATCGACTTCTAAGCGGCCGCCGGCCATGCCGACCGGATCTTCCACGCCTTCTTGTCCGTCAACCGTAAAGTAACGCGGCAACGCGTGAATGATCTGCCGATCCGCCGGAATGTTGATGATTTTACTCGCGTCGATCACGCGCCGCACATCCGCGTGCGAAACTTCGCGATCGTCGCTCGTCGTCGCAACGACGGCGCGATTGTTCGTGCTTCGAATGTGATCGCCGGTGATGCCGACGTACACGTCGGCAATGTGCACGCCGGCCATGCGTTCCGCGCGTTCGGTTGCGGCCTCGATCGACTTGATCGTCTCGTCGAGATCCACCACCACGCCTTTGCGCATGCCGAGGGAGGGCGCTTCACCAACGCCCACGATTTCCAAGCCGCCCGGGCCTTCTACGGCAACGACCGCACAGGTCTTGGTCGTCCCGATATCGAGCCCGCACACGGTCTCGTGCTTCATAACCCCCATATATTGTGCCGCTCTCCGGCAATCCCTACTATTGCTGGTGCCCGAAACCAGCGGGACCGAGAGGGCTTGGCGGCACGCGCGTCGACTCCTTGAGGAAAGGATGCGGATGGCCTGGGGATAGGCTGCTAATAATAAATACCAGCCCTGCGCCAGCCGATGAAGCTAATGATGGAACAGCGCCGCACGAGTTTAGAACGCGGGCTCATGATGGCCTTTGGCCTCGTGATCCTCGTGATGTTACTGATGGGTTTGGTCATGGCGTGGTCCTTGAGCGGGATCTCCGATCAGGCCGCCGTGTTGAGCAACCGCGTGATCGCGGGCCAACTCGCCTACGCCAAAGTGGCACAAGACGCCGACAGTTTGCGGGCCGCCACGCTCGAAGCGGCGACGGCTGCCGATGCAGCCGCCGCGGCCAAACCGCTCGGCCAGGCGACCACGTTGGTCAAGCAGTTCCCCGACGACGCGCGCAAGATGGTCGACATCTTCTGCCCGGCCAAGAGCGCGGGCAAGGGCAGCGCCGATATGTCGACCTCGGCCTGCGCCGGAAACACCGACGAGATCGCTAAGCAGATCGGCGCGCTTGTCGACACCTTTAGTTCGAGCGCCAGCGCCTACGACTTCCAAGCGCTCTCGGCCGTGAGCTTACTGCAGAGCGGCAAGAATAAGGATGCGCTCTCCCAGATCAACGGCCCCTCGGGCGCTGCTTATGCCAAACAGAGCAGCGACGGCCAAGCCATGCTCGACGCGCTCGTGAAGCTCGCCGGGGACCGCTATGCGAAGCTGCTCTCCGCGCGTACCGCGGGCTACATCACCTTGGGCTCCGGCATCGCCGTCGCGATCATCCTCGTCGGCTTGATGTACGGCTGGCTGCGCACGATCATGCTGCGCGGCATCGGCCGCTGCGTCGAGATCTTCGAAGCCATGGGCAACGGCGATCTCTCGCAACGCATCAACTGGCACGGGCACGATCTGCTCGGGCGGCTCGGGCAATCGATCGATCAATTCGCGGATCGCATCTCCGGCATCATCCGGCGCATTCAGCGCGCCTCGCTAACGGTGCAAGACAAATCGGAACAGAGCAGCCATATGGCGCTGCAAGTCGACGGCCGCATGAAGGAAGAGCTGGCGGCGCTTTCGCAAGCGCTCCAGTACTCGAACGACCTCGCCGGTGCCGCCGGCACCGTCGCCGACAACGCCGAAGCGGTGGCGCGCCGCGTTTCCGATATCTCGAGCGCCGTGGCCGAAATGACCGCCTCGATTCAAGAGATGGATCAGAACCTGCTCAATCTCGCCACCGTCGTCGAACAAGCGGTCGCCAACACGCAAGAGATGTCGGCGTCGATCGTACAAGTTGCCGGCAATGCCGATCGCGTGCGTTCCGAATCGAACGTGACCGACCAGCAAGTGCGCGAAGGCCGCAATGAAGTGCTCGCGCTCTCCAAGGGCATGGGGTCGATCAGCGACACCGTCGCCGACGTCGTGACCGAAATGCAGAGCCTCGACGGCGCCTCGCGTCAGATCGGCGAGATCCTGGGCCTCATCGAAGAGATCGCGGACCAAACGAACCTGCTCGCGCTCAATGCTGCGATCGAAGCGGCGCGCGCCGGCGAGCACGGCCGCGGTTTCGCCGTCGTCGCCGACGAAGTCCGCAAGCTGGCCGAAAACTCGGCTAGTTCAACCAAGCAAATCGGCCAACTGGTGGCCGACATCCAACGCCGCACCTCGGCCGTGCTCGAGCGCACCGCGCGCGCGAACTCGCTCGTGCAGAACAATGCCGAGTCGGCCCGCAACGTCACCTCGATGATCGAAACGATCAGTACGCGCGTTACCGAAGTCGCCCAGCTGGTCAGCGAGATCAGCGTGGCGACCACCGAGCAGGCACGCGCCTCAGAAGAACTTGCCAAGGCAAGTGAACAGATGGGCGCAATGACGCACGAGGCCGCTGCCACCATGCGCGAGCAGGCGATCACGTCCAACCAAATCTTGGAAAGCGTCTCGGAGATCGAGAACCGCACCGCTCAGGTGGCGCGCGCCTCGACGGAGCAGCAGGGTTCGATCAAGGCTCTGGGTACGCGCATCGAACAGTCGACCGAGCTGGGCGAGAAGAATTCTGAGTCCATCGGTACGATGGCCTCGAGCGCCGACGAGGTCCAAACCGAAGCCGGCGAGCTGCGGGAGATGGTCGGGCAGTTCCAAACTGGCCAATTGGCCTTCGAGGACGGCGCGACTTCCCCCAATCCGGCCCTGGAAGACCCCGGGGCACTTGCGCTATCATCATAGGCTAAACCACCCTTACTACCTGGAGTTACCGTGCACAAGAAGATCAGTCTCGTCGCCCTCATCGCGGCCATCGCGGTCCCTGCAGTCGCGCTTGCCGCCACCATCGATGCTTCCCTCATCCCCGACGGTACCTATACGGTCAAGGTCGAGAAGGTCGTCGATAACAAGCACATTCAGGTGGCGATGGATAACGGCGCGGAAACCACCCTATCTGCCGGACGCGACACCGTCGACCTCAGCAAAGTCAAGGCCGGAGATTCGGTCAAGCTGTCGTTGATCAAAGGCGAGGTCATGGTTTATATGGATCTCACCAGCCATTAACGCATCCAATGAAAACGCGATGAGAAACACCAATCGGGCGCCGGGAGATTGAACCGGCGCCCGATTCACATCGTTACCTCCGCGGGAAATAACTCCATCGGAGGTATGCATGAAACGAACTCTCTCTACCGCCCTCGCAGGGCTCGCAGTCTTTCTCGGTCTCTCGCTGACGTTCGCGCCGAACGCGTCGGCGCAGCAATACGGCTACGCCCAGGCCTACACCACGTGGCAACCGCAATGGGATCGGTTCGAATACGATCGTCGCCATGTGATCCTGGGGAGCGTCGTGCACTTTCGCCCGTATCGCGTTACGATTGAACGCCAAGGCGGCGACGTCCAAACGATCGACCTCAAGCCGGGTACGGTGATTCATCCGGTCGGCGCGACCCCGGTACGCGGCGATCGCATCGCCATCTACGGCTACTACAGCAACGGCACGTTCATCGCAAACGGGATGGTCTTGCGCTAAGCCCAGCCTACTTCGCGTAGACGACGACCGGCGTCGTCAGTGCTCGTAAATCGATCGCGGTGACTTTGCGCTTGCCGCGATCGACTTTTTCTAGGATCGGACGGATCAATGCGATCTTCTGCTCGCTGCCGCTGCGGTCGCCCAAGAGCACCGCGACTCCGTTACGCAGTTGCACGGTGACGTCACCGAAGCGATCGTAGCCGAGCGATCGCGCATCCAAGTGCGCGGCCGCAATCGCATCGGCGTCGGCGACGAGTGCCTGCAAATCGGGATCGTCGATGAAGGCGCCTGGCGCCGGTAGCTGGGGCAAGACGACCGTGAACGCCGGCAGCGAGTCGGCAAATTCGGCCGGAACACCCTCTTGGAGCACGCGCAGCGCATGATCGACGGTGACGCGCTCACCACGATCGTCGACGAATGCATACGGCGTTCGTTCGGTCACGGCGATGACCAGCGTGTCCGGCGGCCGCCGGCGCACGAACGCGCCATCGATGTACGGAATCGATTCAATGCCTGCGGCCATCGCGCGCGTGTTTTGCAGCCACATGTTTTGCGCCAGGTTGATGTGCGCGTATGCGATGATCGCACCTTTGGAGACGGTGCGGTTGCCCTCGACCTCCACCGTGTGCGGATAGAGCGCCGGCCACGATGCGAACAGGTAGCCGCCGATCGCGGCGAACACCGCAAGCACGGCGATGAGAAACCAAAACGGGCGCAGTCGTCGCGCCGGCGACGCACGCCGGCGACGCCCGGTTTCGCCTTTGTTCACGCGAGCACGTACCGCTCGATCGCCTCGGCAACGCCGTCGGCCGCCACGTCACCAACCACCGCCTTTGCGACCTTCCGCAGCTCATCCGGCGCCGAGCCCATCGCAATTCCAAAGCCCGCCGCCTCCAACAGCGGGGCATCGTTCCACGAATCGCCGATGGCGGCCACATCGGTCATTGCGATGCCGAGCCGCGCCGCCACGAAGCGTAGCGCCTCTCCCTTATCCACGTGGGGATCGAGGATCTCGACGAATTCGGGATAGCTGCGCGTGACATACGCATGCGAACCGAGACGCTGCGCGAAGAGCGTCGCCATCTCCGCTGCGCGCGGCGGATCGTCGATCGCCACCGCTTTGGTCGCCGGGCTAAACGCGAAGGCCTCGCGCAGCGACGGCACGACGATCGGCTTTACGCCCGAGAGCTGGGCGTACAGATCCGAAAAGCGGTTCTCTTGCTCGCAGTAGTATTCGTCGTTGCGGTAGAGCTGCAAATGCACGTTGACGTCGGCGGCAATGGCGATCACTTCACCGACCGTTTCGGCTTGGAGCGGGGTGTCGCGCAGCACGTCGTCGGTCGTGGGATCGACGATCGCCGCGCCCTGGTAACACACCACCGGCGCTTCGAAGCCGAGCTCACGCGCGTACGGGACCGCAGCTTGATACATGCGCCCGGTGACGATACAGCCTTGCACGCCGGTCTCGAGCATTCGCTCGATCGCCGCGCGCACGCGCGGACTCACCACGAGATCCCGCCCAACCAGCGTCCCGTCGAGATCGAAGGCAACAAGTTTCATTCCGCTTCTGTCATCCTGAGGTGCGAACGCAGTGAGCCTCGAAGGATCATGCGCCGCTGCGCATCCGGGCCGTTTGCGCATGATGCGGCAGATCTTCAAAGTCGCAGAGCGCCGCTAGCGGCAGCGCATCCCCGAGCATCCGCTCGCGCGAGTTTTCGACCACGCTGAAGCTGCGCAAGAAATCCTCCAAACGTAGGCCCGACGCAAAACGCGCCGTCCCCGAAGCCGGCAGCACGTTGTTCGTGCCGCTCAAGTAGTCACCGCTGGCAAGCGGCGTCATGTCGCCGACCAGCACCGTGCCAACCCGGCGCGCGCGCGCAAGATAGGGCTCGGAGTCGCGCACCTGCAGCGCCAAACGTTCGGGCGCGATCGCTTCGATCGTTTCGAAGAGTTCGTTGCGATTCTGCGCATGCAACAGGTAGCAGGCGTTGCCGATGACCTGCGCGAGAACGTCGCCGTGCGGCAGCGTGCGCACGTCAAAGGTGTCTAGTAACTGCGCGACCGCCTCGAGCAGTGGCCGCGATTCGGAGAGGACCGCCACGCGGGCGAAGAGATCGCGCTCGGCTTGCGCCAGCAATTCGCCCACCACGTATTCACTGCTCGCACCGTCATCGGCGACCACCAGCACTTCGGGCGGCCCCGAAAGCCCATCGATGCCGCACACGCCGTAGATCTGGCGCTTAGCCTCGGTCACGATCGCGCCGCCCCAACCCACGATCTTGTCGACGCGCGCGATAGATTCGGTACCGTAGGCGGCGCCCGCGATCGCGTGCGCACCGCCGACTGCATACAGCTCGTCGACGTCGCACAAACTGCACGCGTACAGCACCGCCGGATGTATACCGCCACCCGGACGCGGCGGCGAGAGCACGATGACGCGCGAGACCCCGGCAATCTTCGCCGGCACCGCCGTCATCAGCACCGCCGAGGCTGTTGCCGCGCGGCCGCCGTGCACGTACGCCCCGATCGAGTCGAGCGCCCGGTAACGCAAGCCATAGCGGGTGCCGTCTTCGTCGACATACGCGAGATCGGCCGGCCGCTGCCGTTCGTGGAAGCGCGCGATGCGCTCCTTGGCCAAATGCAGCGCGTCGGCAATCTCCGGCGGCACGAGCGCCTTCGCGCCCTCCAGCATCGGAATCGGCACGCGCAATTTCGACAGATCGTACGCCGGATCGTCGTAGCTGCGGGTGTACTCGACCAGCGCCACGTCGCCGCGCGCGCGCACCGCAGCGAGTATCCCCGCGACCGACGCCATCAGTTCGGCCGATGGCGTCCAGCCGTCGCGCCGCGTCGCCGCCATGCGCATCCGCTCGGCAGCCGGGATGACGCTAAGCGTCATGCCGCACATTTCCGCGCCCGAAGATGCGCTCGAGTTCGCCGCGCACACGTTGATCGGCCGCGACGGTGCGTGAGAGCCGTTGCGATCGTCCGCGCGCGTGCATCGTTACCGGCACGGCGCCGGGCCAGTCGTCGACCAATGCCGCGAGTCGATCGATCTGGTCGCGCGAGCCGACCTCGATGTGCCACTCGCGCACAGCGGCGGCTGCGCCGTTCATGCGCGCGGGGGGCACCTCGAACACGCTCACCTCATTGGCGCTGATCGACAACTCGACCGGCCCTTCTTCGCCGGGCGCGGCCCCAGGGCGCTCGCGCAAACGCAGCCGGCCTTTGACCACGAGTATCTGATCTTCGCTGAAGAGCCCTTGCACCTGCGGATACATCTTGGAGAACACCACCACATCGCAGGCGCCGCTCGTGTCTTCAAGCTGTGCAATGAGCATCTGTTGACCCGATTTCGTGAGCGTGCGGCGCACCGAGGTCACCATACCGGCGATCTGCACCGGTACATCGTCTTCGACGCTGCGCAAATCTTTGATCAACGTCGCGCCACCGCGCACCAGCAAATCTTGCACGTCGGCTAGCGGATGCCCCGAGACGAAGATACCCAGCGTCTCTTTTTCCCAGGCGAGCGTCTCGCGCGTGCTCGGCGCCCCGACGAGCGGCAGCACCGGCGTCAGGGCGGGCGCATGTTCAGAGGCATCGCCAAAGAGCGAGACTTGGCCGAGTTCCTTTTCCCGTGTCGCGTGTGCGGCAAGATCGAGCGCCACGTCGAGCGCGGCGAGCTTCTGCGCGCGGTTACCGGGCAAGGCGTCGAGCGCACCGCATTTGATCAGCGCCTCGAACACACGCCGGTTGACCTGTTTGGAATCGACCCGCTTCGCTAAATCGAAGAGATCGGTGAATTTTCCGTCGCCATCGCGAGTCTCGATGATGCTGCGCACCGCGCCCTCACCGACGCCTTTGATCGCTGCGAGGCCGAAGCGGATGCGATCGCCCACCACTCCAAAGTCAACCAGCGACTCATTGACGTCGGGTGGCAGCACGGTGATCCCCATATGCTTGGCTTCGTCGATATACTCCACGAGCTTGTCGGTCCGGTCTTTGACCGACGTCATCAGCGCGGACAAATACTGCAGCGGATGATTTGCTTTGAGATACGCGGTCTGATAGGTGATCCATCCGTACGCCGCGGCGTGCGATTTGTTGAAACCATAGCCCGCAAACGGCTCGATGAACGCGAATATTTGGTCGGCAAGCTGTTCCGTGATCCCCGACGTCGCTATTGCCCCGTCAACGAACTTCTTGCGATAGACGGGAATCAGCTCTTTCTGCTTCTTCCCCATGACCTTGCGCAGTTCGTCTGCTTGGCCCATCGTAAAGCCCGCGACGTCGCGCGCCATCTGCATCGCCTGTTCTTGGTAGCATGCGATTCCGTAGGTTTCATCGAGGATCGGCTTCAATTTCGGATGCAGATAGGTAATCTTGGTCTTGCCGCGCTTGTTGTTAATGAACTGCGGAATCCACTCCATCGGGCCTGGACGATAGAGCGCGACGAGCGCGATGATGTCTTCAAAGCGCGTTGGCTTGAGCTCGATGCAGACACGCGTCATACCCTCGGACTCGACTTGGAACACGCCGCTCGTCTCGCCTCGACTGAGCATGTCGTAGGTCTTCTTGTCGTCGTCACGGATCTGAGCCAGATCGAAGTTCCCGTCGACCGTGCGCCGAATCTCCTTGGCAGCGCTGTCCATTACCGTGAGATTTCGCAGACCCAAGAAGTCCATCTTGAGCAAGCCGATCTTCTCGACCCAGATCATGTCGAACTGCGTATTGACGCCGCCGTCGTTGAACTTCACCAGCGGCGTATAGTCGATGAGCGGGCCGGCGGAGATCACCACGCCGGCGGCGTGCGTACCGGCGTTGCGCGCAAGGCCCTCAATGTCTCGTGCCGTGTCGAGCAGCTTGCGAATCTGCGGACTGCCGGCGGAGGCCATCTTTAGCTCAGGAATCTGGTTGAGCGCCTCTTCGATCGATAGGCCGCCCGGTCCCGAGGGAATCATCTTCGCGACTTTGTCGACGTCGGGCAACGGCACACCGAGTGCGCGCCCCGCGTCGCGAACGGCCGCGCGTGCCGCCATCGTGCCGAAGGTGACGATCTGCGCGACGCGATCTTTGCCGTACTTTTCCGTGACATAGGCAATGACTTCGTCGCGGCGTTCGACGCAAAAGTCGGTATCGATATCGGGCATCGAGATGCGATCCGGGTTGAGGAAACGCTCGAAGAACAAATTGAACTTCAGCGGATCGAGATCGGTGATCTTCAAACAATACGAGACCACCGAGCCGACCGCCGAGCCGCGGCCGGGTCCAACCGGAATATCGTGATCGCGCGCGTATTTGATGAAGTCCCAGACGATCAGAAAGTACGAAGCGAAGCCCATCGTGTTGATCACGTTGAGCTCGTAATCGAGCCGGGCACGCAGCGCCGCATCGTTCGCCGCACGTTCGGCGCCGTAGCGATCGATCAGTCCCGTTTCGCAAATCTCGCGCAAGTACGACTCGGCGGTGCGCTCGGGTTGGGCCGGCTCCTCGGGTACCGGATACTGCGGCAGGTGAAAGATTTTCTCGGGGATCTTGATGTCGACGCGACTGGCAATCTTCACCGTGTTCTCGCAGGCTTCGGGCAGATCGCTCCAGAGCGCATACATCTCTTCGGCCGACTTCACGTAGAACTGATCCGAATAGAACTTCATCCGCGAGGTGTCGGAGACGGTCTTGCCGGTGCCGATGCACAGCAACACGTCGTGCGCCGGCGCATCGCGCTGGTCGAGGTAGTGCGAGTCGTTGGTGGCGACGATCGGTACGTTGAGTTGCCGCGCCACCTTCACAAGCCCGGCGTTGATCGCCTCTTCCTCAGGCATACCATGGCGCATCACTTCGATGTAGAAGCGGTCGCCGAAGATATCGACGTAGGTCTTCGCATTCTTGAGCGCGGTCTCGTAGTCGTTCTTAAGCAGCGGTGCGGCGACCATCCCCGACATGCAGCCCGAAAGCACGATCAGACCATCGTGGTGCTTGGCCAGCAAATCCAGGTCGATCCGCGGCTTGTAGTAGTAACCTTCGAGGAAGCCCTTCGAGATCAGGGCGGTGAGGTTGCGATAGCCGATCAGGTCGGCCGCCAGGAGCGTGACATGGGCCTCTTCGCGCACCGTGCGGTCGAAACGGCCCCGCGGCGCGATGTAGGCTTCGCAGCCGATGATCGGGGTCAGGCTGGTGTCGCGGGCCGCGTAGTAGAACTCCATCGCCCCGTACATCACGCCGTGGTCGGTCAAGGCGACGGCCGGGGCGCCGTCCTCGGCGGTCCGCCGGCAGAGCCGGTCGACCCGGCACGCCCCGTCCAGCAGCGAATACTCCGAGTGCACGTGAAGGTGGACGAATTGTTGCAAAGTCTTTGTAACCTGACCTAAAGAATACCTTAAAGCGAGACGTTACCTTAAACGATGAGCGCCAACCTGTCCGCGGGCTCTCCCAACGCTGCCGAACTCCTCGATGAGGTCGAACGGTTGCGCGGTCGCATTGCGATCTTGGAGGCCGAGCGGGACGAGTACGCCCAGCAGAACGCCGAGCTCTTCGTTCTGCAACAGGTCTTTTCCACCATTAACTCCACCCTCGAGATCAACGACATCCTCTCGATGGTCTTGCGCGGCGTGGTCGAGGCGCTCAAGTTCAAACGCGTTATCCTCTTTGACGTGGTCGACGACGACGACATCATTCGCCGTCTGGAATGCGACGAAAACGGCACCGTCAATCACGCGATCGATCCCCGTGAGTTTCGCCCGAATTCGACCCTAGTCGACGTTTCGCAGGGAACGCTGCAGCTCGCCTACGGCAGCGGGGAGGACAACGAGGCACCGCTCGAAGATTCGCGCGGCTACTACTGCGTAGCGCCGCTGGTTGCACGCGACGTCGTGCGCGGCATGCTCTACGCCGACGCTCCGCCGGGCAATGAAATCACCGAGAACCAGCTGCGCGTACTACTGGATTTTGCGTCACAAGCCGCGATTGCCGTGGAGAATGCTCGCCTCTACGATGAGACGCGCCGCCTGTTGGAAGAGACGCAGCGCCTGGCCAACACCGACAGCTTGACCGGCATTCCGAATCGCCGCGCGCTCAACGAGCTGCTGGAGCGGGAGCTCCACACCTCCGAACGCTACGACACGCCCTTTGCCTTTGTCATCATGGACCTGGACGACCTTAAGAAGATCAACGACTCGGGGGGCCACAGCCTGGGCGACTTGGCGCTCAAGCGCTTTGCGCAGGTCCTCAAAAAGAACGCCCGCAAAGGCGACATCATCGCCCGCTATGCCGGCGATGAATTCGTGCTGGTCATGGCGCAGAGCGACCGCGAGCAGACGGCACGCGGGATCGAGCGGATCATGTCGGCGCTGCGGCGCAACGGCCTTGCCAGCTCGATCGGCGTCTCGATGTTCCCGCTGGACGGAATCGACGGACAGACCCTCTTCTTCGCCGCCGACGAGGCCCTCTACGCGGCCAAGCAGGCCGGCAAAAATCAGTACCGGTTTTATAGCCGGACCAAGGGCGGTAGTGACCCCGAACGATAATAGTCATGGGGTCTCCCAGAAGCCGGATAGTATAAAGAAGTAATGATCAAGCACGACGTCGTCGTCATCGGCGGCGGTCTCGCAGGCATGCGCGCGGCAGTGGAAGCTGCTGAGGGCGGCGCCGACGTGGCCATCGTCTCCAAGATGCACCCGGTGCGTAGCCACTCCGGTGCAGCCCAAGGCGGTATCAACGCCGCGCTAGGCAACCGCGAGGAGGACACGCCCGAAGCCCACACCTTTGATACGGTCAAAGGCTCGGACTATCTCGCCGACCAGGACGCGACCGCAGCGATGTGCGAGGATGCGCCCAAACAAATCATTTGGCTCGAGCATCGCGGCTGCATCTTCTCCCGTATGCCCGACGGCCGCATCGCGCAACGCCCCTTCGGCGGCGCCGGCTCGCCGCGTACGTGCTACTCCGCCGACGTCACCGGCCTGGTGATTTTGCACACGCTGTGGGAACAGCTCGAGCGGTTCGGTGTGAAAGTCTACGAAGAATATTTCTGCACCGCGCTTGCGATCGACAACGGCATCGGCACCGGCGTCATTGCGTACAACATGCGCAATGGCCAACTGGAACAGATCGTCGCGAAGGCAACCATCTTCGCCACCGGCGGCGCCGGTCGCATGTATCTCAAGACGACCAACGGGTACGCTTCGACCGCCGACGGCATGGGCATCGCCTATAAGGCCGGCATCCCGCTGATGGACATGGAGTTCATGCAATTCCATCCCACCACGCTCAAAGAGAATGGCGTGCTCATGACCGAAGGCGCTCGCGGTGAAGGCGCCTACCTGCTCAATGCGGCGGGCGAACGCTTCATGTTCAAGTACGCCCCGAACAAAGGCGAACTCGCCTCGCGCGACGTCGTCTCGCGCGCGGAGTGGACCGAGATTCTCGAAGGCCGCGGCGTCGATGGCTGCGTTCTGCTCGATATGCGCCACCTCGGCCGCGAAAAGATTCTCGAACGGCTGCCGCAGATTCGCGAGCTGGCGCTGGATGCCACCGGCAAAGACGCCATCAACGAACCGATTCCGATTCTGCCCGGGGCCCACTACACGATGGGCGGCATCGAGACCGACAAGTTCGGCGCGACGCGCGTGCCCGGCGTCTACGCCGCCGGCGAGTGCGCGTGCGTTTCGGTTCACGGCGCGAACCGCCTGGGCGGGAACTCGCTGCTCGAGACGATCGTCTTCGGTTCTCGCGCCGCCAAACACGCAGTCGACTACATCAAGACCGTCGGTTCCATCGAGCAAAGCGATAAGACGCTGCGCGCGGAACGAGATCGCGTCAATGCGCTCTTGGCGAGCAAGGGCGGCACGCGTGCCCCCAAGTTGCGCCACGCGATGAACGAAGCGATGAGCGAAAACGCCTTCATCTTCCGCGACGAAAAGGGCCTCGCCAAGGGCGTGCAAGAGATCGATCGCGTGCGTAAGGAATTCGACGCGGGCGTCTACGTGATGGATAAGTCCAAGACGTTCAACACCGATTTGGTCTCGACGTTCGAGACCGACTTCCTGATCGATGTGGCCTACGCACTCGCTAAAGGCGCGCTCGAGCGCAAGGAGTCGCGCGGTGCGCAGGCGCGAACCGACTATCCGGAACGCGACGACGCGAACTGGCTCAAGCACACGCTGGCGTTTCGTCAAGCTGACGGCTCGCCGCGGCTCGACTATTCGCGCGGCGTAACCATCACCAAGTTTGATCCACAGGTGAGAACGTACTAAGCATGGCCAAAATCAAGCTCGATCTCTTCCGCTTCGACGAAGCCGTCGACGAGATTCCGCACCGCGACCTCGTCGAGGTCGAGGTGCCTGAAACGACGACGGTGCTCGATGCGCTCGAGACCGCCAAGGCCGAGGTCGACGGGTCAATCAGTTTCCGCCGCTCGTGCCGCTCGGCGATCTGCGGCTCGTGCTCGATGAACATCAACGGCATCACCGGCCTTGCGTGCAAGACCAACTGCAAGGACGTCATCAAGGCGGACGGCACGATCTCAGTCGATCCGATGCCGAACTTCCAGCCGATGAAAGACATGGTCGTGCATATGGACCCATTCTGGGACAAGTACGCGCGGCTCAAGCCGTATCTGGTGCCGGCTGACAAGGATTTGGATCACCCGACCGAGCGTCGCGTCTCGCCCGAGGACATGAAAAAGCTGGTCGCCGTCGCGAACTGCGTCATGTGCGCGACGTGCTACGCGCTCTGCCCAGTGGTCAGCGTCGATCCGGCCTTTGCCGGGCCCGCCGCAATCGCGTACGCCTATCGGTTTATCGAAGATGTGCGTGACTCGAAGCGCGACGAGCGCATCGCGCAGATCTCGGAAGACTACCTATGGCTGTGCGCGCATTGCTATGCGTGTTCGTATTGCCCCAAGCACGTCGATCCCCAGGATCGCATCATCGACGTCAAACGGGCTTCGATCAGCGACAAGGTGATGATGGGAGAGCGCGGTCCGCGCCACGCCCTTACCGTGTCGAAGACCATCAAGGAGACCGGCATGCTGGCTGAGACCGAGGTCGTGCTCGGCACGGTCGGACGCTTCAACGTCGTCGCGCAAATCAAAGTTCTGCCGCTTGCCCTGCGCTTGATGTCACGCGGCAAGCTGACGCCATTTGAGATGGCGGCCGGGGGAACCGCGCCCATGCTGGGCCTTCCCTCAATCAAGCCGATCCCGAAGGTCGACGAAGTCCGCACTATATTCGAGTCGCTGGAGGTCCCCGTACAATAATGTCTTCAACCCTATTGCCTGAAGATCAGGCCCGCGACTCACACAAGCACACGCATTCGCGCGATTCCAAGCGCTATGGGTTCTTCCCCGGCTGCGTGGCCAAAGAGTCCTGTAAAGAACTCTTCAACTCGACGATGCTGTTGGCCGAAAAACTCGGTATCGAACTTATCGAACTGACCGCTGCCTCGTGCTGCGGTGCGTCGGTCGTCAACGACGTCAATCGCGACGTGGCCCGGGTGCTTAACGCGCGCACCTACGCGCAGGCCGAAGCCCTCGGTCTCGACGACGTGATCACGATCTGCTCGACCTGCACCGGTCACATGCGCGCTGCGAACAAAGAGCTGCTTGAGAGCGAAGAGCAGATGGATCACGCCAACGCCATCCTCGGCAAGTTCGGCGCGAAATATTCCGGTAACGTGACGGTTCGCCACTTGCTGTGGCTGCTGATCGACGACATCGGGCTCGACAAGCTCAGTTCGATGGTCGTGCGTCCGCTCAACGGCCTGAAGGTGGCGCCGTTCTACGGCTGCCACATCATTCGGCCCGAAAGCGTTAACGGCTGGGAGTCGGCGCGCAATCCGCACTCGCTCGAAGACGTGATCTCGGCCATCGGCGGCGAGCCGGTCGACTACGCCGGCAAGACGCGCTGCTGCGGCTTCCACATTCAGCTCGAGAAGGAAAACGTCGCGACGGACATGGTTGGCCAGAATATGCGCATGGCCAAGGATCACGGCGCGGAGGCGGTCATCACGCCGTGCCCGCTCTGTCATCTTGCGCTCGACGGCTATCAGCAAGATGCCGGCGCCCGTTGGGGCCGCACCGATCTCCCGACGTTCCATCTGCCGCAGCTCGTTGCATTCGCGCTGGGGGTGCCCGCCGATAAGCTGGGCTTGCAGAAACACCTGATCGACCCGCGCACCATTATGGTGGAGCGCGAGCTGATCAGCTAGCCGATTTCGTTTAGCGTATCAGTTTGAGGCGGCGATCCGCGAAGACGCGGATGTGCGATTCGAAGTTGCGCTCCATACCGTTAGTGGTGTGGGTGCGCGTGCGCACGATGTAGTCGGTGCTGCCGTCGGGGTGACGGGTGCTCGCCAAGAAGTGCATGAGGTGACGTCCGACGCGTTCGGTGAGGCGGCCGTGCGAACAAAGCAAACTGCCGATCGCGTGCTCCAGATTGAGCGGCGGATGGACGGGGACAGCCGGGGCTTTCGCCGGCGCGGTAAATTGCTTTGAGATCCAGGCACTCATGATGCAAGCATTATTTCAGGTGCGATGCGGCTTGTGGTGTCGCGATGGTTAAGATGTGCCGGCTTTGACCAGGACTTAACGCCTAGCGGAGAAGGGAAGGCCCGCCCGCTTGGCCTAGCTAGCGGTCAATGTCTTGGTTCAAGGGAAAAGGGTTGCCCAAGCCTGAGACGGCGGCAAAGTCGGCGCGCCCGGCCCACGGCGTCCATCCCACGCGCGAGATCCAGGAACGGATCGCCCACTTTCTGGTCACCCACCAGCGCGTCGAACTACGCGCAGGTCATCCGCTGATGCACTTCCTCGGCGTCTCGCACAACCATCATGACGGCAGCGTCGACTACGCGGTGCGCTCGCACATGCCCGGCATCGACGGCAAAACCCACCGCTTCGATTCGCACGTCCGCATCTACGCCAGCGGTCACCTCAAGCTGATTCGTTAGTCTCCCGCGCGGCCCGTAAAACCAGCTCGCGAAACGCCGCGTTGGCGGCGAGTGCCGCATCGCGCCGGGCGATCGACGGGTCGTCGGCGGACGGTACGACCGCGCGCATCGTCGCGTTGGCTTCGAAGAGCAGCGCGTTGCCCTGCGCGTCGAGCGCGAAGTCGATGCCGAAGTAATTCAGATCGATCCGCGCCGCCGCCGCTTCGATGGCATCCATTGCGCGCCCGCCGATCGCGACGCGCGGGTTGGTGAGAAACGCCGCTTCTTCTGCCACCGCGTCAGGCGTGCGGACGTGATCGGCCGAGAAGTAATGCACCTTCCACTGCGACGAGCGCGCGAGATGTACCGGATACAGCACGCCGGCGATCGAGAGAAAGCGATACTTGCGATAGAGCCCGTCGGCGCCACGCGCATCGAGCAGCTCGATAACCAGAAGCCGGTCGCCGGGAAACGCCGCCACGACGTGCTCGAGTTCCTCGCGATCGCGCGCCATCTCGAAGAATTCGCCCGTATGATAACCCGGCGGCCGCACCAGCACGGGAAAGCGCTGCACGCGATCGAGTTCGGTGCGAACGATCTCCGCGATGTGCGGGACGATTAGACCGTCGATGCCTTGCAGTCGCTGCGCCATTGCGACGCGTCCGGTCCCGAGCACGTGCGCTGGTTCATTAATCGCACGCGCGTTGCTCGCTTCGAGGAGTTTTTGTGCAGCGATGAGCGCGTCTTCGCAGCGATCCGCATCCCCGATGCCGTTGAAGATGACGTCGTGCGGGGGCAGCGGAAATTCGGGATCGTAGTAGTCGGTGAAGAGCTTGACGATCATGAAGGTGCCGTCGTCAAGCGGATCGTCCACCGGGATGTTGCCGCGATAGGCCGACGAGAGCAACAGCACGGAAACCGGCATGCCCGCACCGCGATAGTAGTTAACGACAACCGGCATCGCCTCGAAGCCGCGCCGGCGATGTTCTTCCGCGAGCACATCTTCGCCGAGCCGCCCGAGCACGTGGCTAAGCCCTTGATGCGCAGGTGCCGAGTTCGGTTCGAGTTCGAGCGCGCGTTCGTAGAGTTGCCGGGCTTCGGGATAATCGTTCGATTCGAGCAGCGCGTTGCCGAGATTGATCAGCGTAGCTAGATCGCGGGGATGATGCTTGAGCGCTTCGCCATAGGTTAGCCGTGCCGCGCTGCGATAGCCGGCGTTATAGAGCAGCGTGCCGAGGTTGCCGAGGGCACCGAGGTGGGTGCCATCGCGCTTGATAACCGCGATGTAGGCATCCCGCGCTTCGTCATTGCGCCCGAGCATATCGAGCGTACACGCGCGCGAGAACAGCAACGACACATCGTCGGGCGCCTGTTCGAGCCGTTCGTCGATGTCCTCGAGATCCTTGGGATTCCCAAACGCAGGGAGCACACCTAATTATACGCCGCACCCTCAATGCCATCCCCGGGGTCCCCGGCTGTTTCACTCCGTACGACGCGAATACCGATTTACGTCGATGTCTAGAGCGCAGTGGAAAGTCGCCAGCCAACTGAGTTGTTCCGCATTGACGAACATAGCTGGGAAAGCATCGTCGCAAGCGAGATAGCAAGACAGGTAGATTTGGTGGCGCCGGCTGATTTTACTGAGTGCCGCCTCGGCGTCCGCGTCGTGGATTTGACTTTGTAGCGACCTGATGTGCGCGTCGAGCCCCTGGTCCCGCGCCGCGGAACTCCGTATTCGCAAGCTGGTAACGGGCAGCGGAGCCCCGTCCTCCGTTACGAGTTGCGCATGATCGTAGACCTCAGAATTGCGTATTCCTAACCCCTCAGCAGCCCGCCTGAATTCAGCGTTTTCGCGGTCAGCGGTCACGAAAAGATTAACCCTCAAACCCGGACCGGTTCCCCTTGAGTAGTCTTCTGATGGCGCACTCATTGCGGGGGGCCCGTCGGTTTCTGCGTCAGAAATACACCCGTCTTAACGCCGGTTTTGGCGCCCTTTCTGAAAACCACTAGCTCTCCACTCTTCTTGTCAATCCTAATGTCGGCCTTGCTTATTTCGGCTTTTTTCCCAAGCGCATCTTGCTTCACCTCGAGCGCGTCTATGCCGTGCCCCTCGAGCTCGCTCGCGTCTGTGCCACGAGTTTCCTTCTCGTCAGCATGCTCACTGTCATTAGCAAGCGCCGCTGGCGTAAGTACGATCGCGAGTGTATTTACAACAGGGCTCGCTTTCGCCGCAACCTCGGCGACTACACCCAGCGACGCGCCAACCTTGCCTAAAGCACTGAGAACGCTTGCAGTGCAATCCATGGGTTGGGCGATCGAACAGTAGCCGCTGGGATCCGCGTATTGCACGGGGTTGTTGTTATTCCACATGTACGGGTGTTGCGACATCGGGTCGTGCACGTCGCCGGCGTATGCATCCGGTGTGGTCCACTGATTCATGTTGGGGTCGAAGGCGCGTACGCCTTGGATCGCGATGTTCCCGTCGTAGTAGCCGTCGCTACGCGCCGCGTCCAGAACTGGGGGAGACGACGCGCCCATGGAATCTCCGCACCCATTTAGTGTTCCCGGTGGTAACTCGCACGACGGACGGCCGCTCGGCGCGGCAAGCGGTACCTGTCCCGGTGCGAAATTACAGCTGCGCCCGGTGAAAATTGACCCAGCATTGCATGGACCCGTTTCGGTATGGATGTACCGTGTCGATTGTAAGCTGGGTAAAGGACGCGTATTTTAGGCCCGAAGTCCTATGTGCGAACTTTAGAATTTAGCTAAGTCTGTCTCACTGCGTCGAGTTCGTTTGTTTCGAGCAGCGCATTGCCAAAGTTGATCAGCGGCGGCACGTCGTCGGGATGATGCTTGAGCGCTACTTGGTACGCTAGGCGCGCTGCGCTGCGAATGCCGGCGTTAAAGAGCAGCGTACCGAGGTTGGTCAGCGCGCCTAAGTGCGCACCGTCGCGCTTGATGACCTCGATGTAGGCGTCACGCGCCGCGTTGCTGCGCCCGAGCATATCGAGCACGCACGCGCGCGAGAACACCAGCCCGATATCGTCGGGCGCCTGTTCGAGCCGTTCGTCGATGTCCTCGAGATCCTTGGGATTCCCAAACGCCGGTAGCACACAACTCTATACCTGACCTGCATCCGTAGCCTTCAGAGACGTCAATCGCGATCCGGCCGTTACCGGTTGTTCGCCACGCTGGCCGCTTCTGTACGGATCAAAAGTCAAAGACGTCGAGAGGCTTCCAAGATGCAAAATGATCAGGATCTACGGCAAACATTACTACGTTTTGTTTGAAGTGGCCCTCATTTCCGCCGCGTGCAAATCTTACGTTCAGAAAGATCCCATTCGGCGACACGACTTGCCCAACTACAGTACCCCCACACATTGAGTAGGTCGTGGGCTCGGACCCGTTACGCTGCCAGTGATTCCTGTGGGATTGGCGTAGTTTCGTAGGTTGCGAGGAACTCCTCGGGTGTACGGTAGTCGAGCGCGCTGTGCGCGTGCGTGGTGTTGTAGGAATGCTTCCATGCGTCGGCGGCGGTTCGTGCTTCGAGAAGCGATCGAAACCAATGCGCGTTTAAGAACTCCGATCGGACACGTGAGTTGAACGATTCGATGTAAGCATTCTGCGTTGGTTTGCCGGGCTGAATGAAGAGGAGCTCGACGCAGTGATCCTCTGACCATTGCTGCATGATTTTCGACGTCAGTTCCGTGCCATTGTCGATCCGCAGATATTTCGGATAGCCGTACGTTTCGGCGAGATCGTCGAGCGTTGCGGTGACCGAACGGCTTGGGAACGAAAATGCAAGCTCAAGGGCCAAACCGGACCGGCTGAATTCATCCATGATCGTCAGGCCGCGAAACGCGCGCCCGTTGAAGAGCCGGTCGTGAATGAAATCGAGCGTCCATCCTTCAAACGGTCGCGTCGCGCGGCGCAGGCAGCGCCCACGAACCAGTTTCGCTCGACCGCGGCGGCGGCGACGGCCCATCTGCAGCCCCGCAAGGCGATAAATCCGGCGAAACCGCTTGTAGTTCATGTACTCATCGCCGTCGGTGGCATCGCGCTCGTAATCGTTGTAGAGCCGCCGGCAACCGTGCTCGGCGTGTGCTTGCGCAACTTCGGTCAAACGCAGCGCGAGCAATGCATCATGCTGCGCCTTTGTACTGGGCGATTCTCGCGAAGAACGACGTCGCGCTCGAACACTCTTGCAGGCTTCGCGTTGAGAAAGGCCGAGCTGCTGCAAGGCCTTCACGGCTTCGGCTCGCCGGGAAGGCTCCATGAGTTTTTTCGCATTAGCTCTTCGATCGCATCGATCTTGACCGTTTGCCGAGCAATAATCCGATGCATCTGCGCATTCTCCGCCTCGAGCTGTTTCAATCGAGCGAGATCGCTTGCACTCATGCCGGCGTATTTGGATCGCCACAGTCGGATCGTGTTCGCATGCACGCCGTGTCGACGCGCAAGCTCCTCCATCGGCGCTCCCGCGTCATGCTCCGCGAGAATCTGGACGATCTGGGACTCGGTAAAACGACTCTTTCGCATCGTGGATCTCCCTATCTGCCCTCATGGGCGGAAGTCCACAGTATTTCCTGGCTCCCGATTCAGGTCCGAGCCCACTCCTTGACTGCGTTCCTTTCCCCCGGAGCGGCCGGTGCCACATCGCCACGCGCCACCGCTGCACCGCGCGCCACCGCATCACCGACGCCGTCTCCCGTTCCCGCTGTCATCCAGGTGCAGGTGATGCCGCTCGATCGCGCGGCCGGTATCGTCCACCAACTGTTTCCAAAAGTACGCGTACGCACCGATCCGGCTGCCAACGCGATCGTCGTCGTCGGCTCACCGGATGACGTACAAACCGTACGCACGGTGATCTCCGGGCTCGACGTACGCAATCCCAATCAGCCGACGCTCGAAGTCGTCCAGCTTCACACCATCAAACCCGACGCGCTCGTGCAAAGAGTCGCGCCGCTCTTTCCGGCCGCTTCGATCACCGTGGCCTCGAAGAACAGCGTGCTATTGAAAGCCAAGCCTCTCGACGCCACTCAAATCAAAGCGCTGATCGCGAGCCTCGACGCCGCGCCGATGGTCTCGCCGCCGCCGCCGCCCGATCCGGTCGACGCGGTAGACGTCAAACTTGCGCAGCCTGCCTACGTCGCCCGCGCGGTCGTGCGCACGGTCCCGCGCGTGCGCATCAGTGTGAGCGGTTCATCGCTGCTGATCACCGGCGATCAGCAATCGGTCACCGCGGCAAAGGCGCTGGTCGCACAACTCGACGTCCCGCCGGCTGGCTCGAGTTTCACCCAGGTCTATCACCTCAAGAGCGTCGATGCCGCCTCGGTCGGCGCGCTTGTCCAGAAGACCTATCCCGATGCGAACGTGGTGGTCGATTCCGATCTCAACGCGATCTCGGTGCGCGCGACCGCCACCGAACAAACACGCATCAGCGATGCGGTCGATCAGCTCGACGGGAAGACCGGCACGCCGGGGATGATGGGGCAACCGGGCGCCGGCGCCGCGATGAGTGAAGGCAACATGGCGGTGATCCAGCTCAAATCGGCAATTCCCGGGACGAACGGCGCAGCATCAACGACCGCGCAAGACATCGCGACGGCGGTCACGCAGGCACTCGGGCAGATGGCTTCGGGGCTGCACGTTACGGTGATGCAAAATGCCGCCGAGCTGATCCTCACCGGTGATCCGTCGAGTATCCGTCTCGCGAAAGACCTCATCGCCAAGCTCGACGTCGTGCCGCCGCTGGTCGAGTTGGATACCGAGGTGCTCGAGATCGACGGCAGCCTGGCTAAGAATCTCGGCTTTGAACTGCCTACTGCCGTCCTCAGCACAACGTTCGAAGAGATTCAACCGACGCCCGATCCCTACGGCAATCCTGGACGCATCGGGAAGATTCAGCCGATCACGCGCACGCCGCTGCAGCTTACCGCCGAACTCAATCTGCTTATCCAGCACGGGGACGGCCGCGTGCTCGCCGATCCGCGCATCGTGACGCTCTCGGGCCATGACGCGAATTTTCAAGCCGGCGATACGCTCTCGATCCTCACGACCACTGGCGGTGGCGTCGGCACGGTCGTGACGACACAGTTACAATCGTTCAACACCGGCGTCACGCTCGACATCACGCCAATCGTCACGGTCGACGGCAACATCACCGTCACCGTCCATCCGACGGTGAACAGCCTCTCGGGCGATCCTAACGGCGTGCCCGAGATCTCGACGCGCAACGCGCAGACCACCGTTACGTTGCACGACAATCAGACGCTGGTGATCGGCGGCTTGATTCAAGAAGAGGACACGCGCACGATCACCAGTCTGCCGCTACTCGGAAACATTCCACTCATCGGCGGACTGTTCAAAAACAACGATACCAACAACACTAGCAACGAGCTGGTAATCGTGGTGACGCCGCACATCATTCGCGACGGTGAGCCGACCCCGCCGCCCGGCGCCACGATGGGCTTGCCAACGCCGCAGCCGCTGCCAACGGTTCCACCCGGTATGGCGCTGCCGACGGTGCGCCCCTCGGGCATGCCGACGCAGGGCAGACTGCCAGTGCTCAATACTCCCGTGCCGAGTTCGTCGCCCGCACCGCAGCCGACGCCGTCAGCCTTCGCTGCCTCGAACGTCTTCGAGTACGGTCATGCCCCAACCAATAATTTCGCACAACCGCAGGACGCGCCGCAGATTTTCTACGCGCGACTCGCGCCAACCGTCATGACGCCGTCAACGACGATTACCGTCGACATCATCACCACCACGAACATCGCGCGGGTGCAGATCGGCACGCCGAGCGCAAGCGTTTCGCTCAACCAGGTCGGCCCAGGCAAGTGGCAAGGCAGGTTCCCGGCGAGCCAATTGGCGCTGGGTCCTGCGCAGCCCGTGCAGCAACTCACGCTCAACGCCTATCGGAACGACGGCTTCTCAGCTACCGTGCAGATCCCGGTTAGTTCACACTAGGCGCTACGCAGCCGGCATGTCAATCACGCGCCTTAAAATAGCGATCGCGACGAGTTGCGCGCGGGTCTGCGCGTCCAACTTGATAAAGAGCGTGCGAATGTAGGACTCAACGGTAGCTTTACTTCGCCCAAGGCTCACAGCAATTTCCTTGCTTTGCATGCCCCGAGCGAGGCACAAAAGCACCGCCTTCTCAGTGTCCGTTATTCTCATTGACCACCCGAAAATGAAAGTAGCTCTCACGATCACCCGCTCGCGTGAGTGTGGGATTAATCTACCATCGCCAACCTATTTCCTCTGGTCCAAACGAACCATACGCAGGACCGGCGCGAATGAGGCGTTCTTTGTCCTCTGATGCCGCAAACGGGGAACGGTGACCACCTTCGCCTCTCGACTACGCTCCGGATGACAAATAGAGGGGGCCCTCGGCCAATCGCTAAGGCTTGGGTCCGCGTTGCCGCGAGGGGGTCGGACATGCAGCTCGAGCCGTATATTTTCTTCCATGGAACCTGCGAGGAAGCGCTGAACTTTTATGCCGGCTGCTTCGGCGGCGAGATCGAAGGGCTTACGCGCTTCGCCGACTCGCCCATGCACGAACAAGTCCCCGCGGACTTTCGCAATAAGGTCATGCACGCGAGCTTCATCGCCGGCGATCTGAAGTTCATGGCCTCCGACGGGCGCCCTGGCAGCCCGCCCGATGGTGAGGATGACATCGCCCTCTCGGTCGCTACGACCAACGTTGCCGAAGGCGAGCGGGTGTTCAACGCGCTCGCGCAAGGCGGTGTCATCGAAATGCCGTTTGAGCAAGCATTTTGGGGCGGCCGGTTTGGGCAGCTCGTCGATAAGTTCGGCATCCAATGGATGGTCACGGCGCGCGAATGAGTACGCTGGTTCATCCGGCGACGCCGACCGAGATCGAGCAGTCGCTGGTCGAACTGCGCGAGGGCGCGAAACGCTGGGTCGCGCTGCGCACGTCGGGCAAAGCCGAACTGTTGATGCGCGTGCGGGAAAGCGTCTACGCGCAAGCCTCGCGCTGGGCAACGGCGGCAATCGAAGCCAAAGGCCTCACCGGCACGCCGCTGGCCGGCGAGGAATGGGTCAGCGGCCCGTGGGCACTGCTTTACGCGTTGAATCGCTACATCCGCACGATGCACGACATCGCGCGCGACGGCACGCCGCACCTCGATCCGTCGCGCGTACACGAACGTGCCGACGGCCAAGTCACGGTCGACGTTTTTCCCAATGCCTTTTACGATCGGCTCTTGCTCTCGGGCGTGCGCGCGCAGGTCTGGATGCAACCCGGCGTCACGCGCGAGAATTTGAAATCGACGATGGCGGTGTGGTACCAGCAATCCTCGCCGCAGCCACGCGTTGCGCTGGTCCTCGGCGCCGGCAACATCGCGTCAATTCCGCCGCTCGACGTGCTCTACAAGCTCATCGCCGACGGTGCGGTCTGCGTCTTGAAGATGAATCCGGTGAACGAGTATCTCGGGCCGATCGTCGAAGATGCGCTCAAACCGCTGGTCGATGGCGGCTTTCTGCGCTTCGCCTACGGCGGTGCCGAGGTCGGCAAGGCGCTGTGCACGCATCCGCTCGTCGACGAGATTCATATTACCGGCAGCGATCGCACCTTTAACGCGATCGTCGCCGGCGGCATTACCAAACCTATTACGGCCGAGTTGGGCAGCGTTAGCCCCACGATCGTCGTACCGGGCACCTGGACCGACGCCGACTTTCGTTTCCAAGCCGAACAGATCGTCACGCAAAAGCTACACAACGACGGCTTCAACTGCATCGCTGCACAGGTCGTCGTATTGCCGCGCGACTGGGAGGGCACGCCCAAGCTGCTCGCGCAGATCGAAGCGGTCATGCGCGATGTGCTCGACCGTCCCGCGTATTATCCCGGCGCTGCCAATCGCTGCCAGCAATTGACAACCGGTCACGAGAGCCAACGGTTTGGCAGGAGCGACGATGGCTATACGCCGCGCACGATCGTGCGCGTCGACGCCGAAAGTGAAGATCCCAATTTTGAGATCGAAGCATTTTCTAGCGTGCTCGCGGTGACGACGTTGCCGGGTGATACCTCGGCCTTCTTGCGCAATGCGGTCGCCTTCGCGAACGATCGGCTCTGGGGTACGCTGGGCGCCAACGTCGTCGCGCATCCCGCAACGATGAGTGAATATGCCACCGACTTCGACGCGGCACTCGCCGCCCTACGCTACGGCTGCATCGCGGTCAATGCGTGGACCGGGGTGGGCTTCTTGCTCACCGAAACGCCCTGGGGCGCGTATCCGGGCCACACGATCAAGATGTTCGCAGCGGCATCGGCGTCGTCCACAACAGCTACCTCTTCGACCGTTCGCAGAAGAGCATCGTCTACGCGCCGTTCGCGCCCTTCCCGCGCAGCATCGTCGGCTACGGCGCGACGCTGCTGCCCAAGCCGCCGTGGTTCGTCACCAACCGGCTCGCCGATAAGATTGGGCAAGCGCTGATCGACTTCGAGAATCGCCAAACGCCGCTCGCGGCTATGAAGGTCGCGATGCTCGCGATGCAAGCCTAACCCGCTTCGATCAGATAGCTGACGCTGCTCCCCGGCCGACGCCTTTGCGCGGTCCATAGGCGTTTTTCGGCTTTCGCAGCGGATGCTAACTTCTCATCAAGCGTTGCAAGCACAAGATCGCTTTCAATTGCAACCGCGAGATATGTCGCATCGTATGCGCTCAGGCTGTGCTTGCGCGCGAGGGCAACCGTTAAGGCTACCGACGGAAAATGGATCGAGAGCGGCATGGCGTTCACCGTTTCGACGGTACGCGCGACCTGGCTGGCCGTAATACGATTGCGCCGCGCGGCGCGCAATATCGCTTGAATGATTTCCGCATAAAACGTCGCCGGCACCAAACCGTCGTCCTCGACGAGTGCCTGCCACACCTCAGGGGGGCCGCCCTCGAGAAGCAGTCCGATCACAATTGACGCGTCAATCGCTATCATCGAGATACTTCCGTCCCGAGCGAACCATCTCCAAGATCTCCGCACGCGACACTGGTCCGCCATTATGGTCGATGATCTCACGCGAAAGCGCGCGCAGTCGCTCCATCGCTGCCCGTGCTTGTTCGCGTCCGTCAGATCGCACCGGCGAGATCTCGGCGACGGGTCTGCCATTCCGCGTAATGGTAGTCGTCACGCCCTGCTCCGCGGCGGCGATGACCTCGGAAAAGTGCGTTTTCGCAGCGAAAATGCCCATTTGCGCCGCTTTTCTCCTGGTCATAATAAGACTAGTCTATCTGCCTAGTCTATTTTTTGCAAGAGCGTGATGAGACGACGTCACTCGACGTTATAATCGGTCTCACTGGCAACCTCGTCGCGCAACTCGCGCTTCTTGCGTTTGCGGTTGTAGCGCGTGAGCGTCTCGTGCGCGCCGCCCGGCCGCAGGTTGGTCGGCGGCCCCAGGCGCGGCACCAGCTTCATCTTACGCCGCTTCTTCTTCGCCATAGCAGACATAGCGTAGCACGTCGGCCCCACGCAGCGCACGCTTCATCCGCACCACGCGATCGAACCGCATGCCCAGCTTGTTCACGAGCGCGACCGCCCGCGCGTTGAATGGATGCACCAGGGCCATCACCGAACGCGCGTGGAGCTGCTCGAACCCGAAGGTTATCACGCCGCGCGCTGCTTCATATGCGTAGCCCTTGCCGCGCGCTTGCGGCGCAAAAGCAAAGCCTAGCTCGAGCACCTGCGGCTCATCGGTCTTCATCAATCCGCAGCTCCCGATCAGCTCGGAGTTTTCCTTGAGCACGACCGGCCACATCGAACAGCCGTCGCGCTCCTGCGCTGCGATCATTTGCGCGATCGCCGCGCGCGTTTGCTCGAGCGTCTTGGTCCCCGAAAGGATATATTTCATCGTGTCGGGATCGCCGTAGAATGCCGCGAGTGCCGCAGCATCGTTGTGCATCCACGTGCGCAGGATCAGCCGCTGCGTTTCAATGTAGCTCATTGACCGATTGCGCCGGCGCTGCGCAGCATCTGCAGCACGCGATCGTCGGGCAGGCCGTACACGGTCGCGCCGCCTTGGCCGGTCATCGTCTTGGCTTCGAAGAGCGCGTCGTAGATCGCCGCCTGCGTCGCTTCAGCCGTCGCGCGATAGAGCGCGTTGAGCACGTCGTCGTCGACGAGGATGCGTTTCGTAGGAGCACTGATCTCGAAGTTGCCGGTACGCTCGAAGACCTCGGTGGTCGAAAAGCCGACGAACAAGTCGCCGCTGCCGACGTCGGAGGTCAAACCCGTCCGCCCCATGCCAAGGCCGCCGCGCAACAGAAGCGCCCTGATCTCGCGGCTGTCCAACGGGGCATCGGTCGCGACGACGATGATGATGCTGCCGCTCGCCATGCGCCCGTGCATATCCGCCTCCGAGAGATGCTGCGGATAGACGGTGCGGTACTCGCTCTTGAGCCGCTCGCCGATCGGCACACCGACAATCGTGAGGGCGTCGCGCGAGCTGCCGGTGTTATCGTTCACCAGAACGCCGACCGTGTAGCCCCCGAGCGTGGATGGCAGCACCCGCGAGGCCGACCCAATCCCGGCTTTGAAGCCGAAGGCCCGCATCCCGGTCCCGGCGCCCACGCTGCCGCGCGCGAACTGGCCCGGCGTCGCCGCGTCAAGGAGCTTGCGCACGTCCGCCGGCCCGACCACCCGCCGCTGGATGGCGTTGAGGAGCTGATCGTCGCATTCGGCCACAACCGGCAGCGGCACGTCGTCGCGGATGCCGACCTGGGGATGGTGCTCGATGACCCAATCGACGACGCCGTCGTAGGCTCGGCCGATATCGAGCGTGTCGGTCAGCACCACCGGCTCCTCGAGGTATCCGGCGGTGTCGATCCAATGGGTCCCGGTCATCGCGCCGTTGCCGTTGAACGCAAAAAAGGCCCCCGCTACCTTATGGTCCCAAGGATCCGCGTTCGGCAGCACCGCCGTCGCCCCGGTCCGAATATCGCTGCCCTGGATCACGGTCAGGTTGGCAACACGAACGCCGGCGACATCAGTGATTGCGTCGAGCGGCCCGGATGGGAAGAATCCAAAGTGGAAGGGTAAAACGGCGTTAGCACGTCCCCCGGTAATGAAGGCCAGGGCGAGGGTCGCCGCAAGGGTTACTGGAAAGCGCTTTCTCATGCAGGCACGCTCATAATACCTCAAAAAGTAGTTTCAGGTAGCTCGCTCTAAACGAACGCACGAGGGATACGAACATTCTTACCGTTCCGAACAAACTCAAAGCCGCCAACCTGTGGGAGAACCTTACGCCGCCACAGCTCATCGAGCATGCGTTACGACGCGGTGAAGGTGTGTTGGGTCGCGACGGGCAGCTCATTGTGGATACGCGTCCCCACACCGGCCGTTCACCCAAAGATAAAGCCTTTGTCAAAGAGCCCTCCAGCGAACGCCACATCGACTGGGGCGACACAAATCGTCCGACTACCGCAGCGGTGTTCGATGCGCTTTTCGAAAAAGTTGAAGCGTATCTTTCCGAGCGCGACGTCTATTCGCTGGATACCTACGTCGGCGCCGACGAACGCTATCGTCTCCCGATCCGCATTTACAGCGAGTTCGCGTGGCACAATCTCTTCGCACACCATCTGTTCATTACACCCGAGAACCCGGTGCCGGGATTCACTCCGGAGTTCACCGTCGTCGATGCGGCGCTGTTCCAGGCCGATCCCACGCGCGACGGCGTGCCGAGTTCAACCTTTATTCTCGTGAATTTTGAACGGCGAATCGTTTTGATCGGCGGCACGCGCTACGCCGGCGAGATCAAGAAGTCGATCTTCACCGTGATGAACTATCTGTTACCGCTGCGCGATGTGCTGCCGATGCATTCCTCGGCAAACGAAGGCAAAGCCGGCGACGTGGCGATCTTCTTCGGCCTCTCGGGCACCGGCAAGACGACGCTCTCGTCGGATCCGCACCGCCCGCTGATCGGCGACGACGAACATGGCTGGTCGGACGACGGCGTGTTCAATTTCGAAGGCGGCTGCTACGCGAAAGTGATTCGCCTTTCGGCGACCGCCGAGCCCGAGATTTGGGCGGCGACGCACCACTTCTCGACGGTGATCGAAA
Source organism: Vulcanimicrobiota bacterium (assembly GCA_963837195.1). Classification (GTDB taxonomy): domain Bacteria; phylum Vulcanimicrobiota; class Vulcanimicrobiia; order Vulcanimicrobiales; family Vulcanimicrobiaceae; genus Aquilonibacter. The sequence goes on along the minus strand of CAWIMO010000006.1, from coordinate 4,573 downwards.
ACGTCGTGTACGACGATCGCACGCGCGAGCTCAACGTCGACTCCGAAGAAAAGACCGAAAATACCCGCTCGGCCTATCCGCTCGACTTTATTCCCAACATCGTGCCGGGTAGCAAAGGCGGCCAACCCAAGACGATCATCATGCTGACGGCCGACGCGTTCGGCGTCATGCCGCCGATCTCGAAACTCTCGCGCGATCAGGCGATGTATCACTTCCTCTCGGGCTACACCGCGAAGGTCGCCGGCACCGAGCGCGGGCTCACGGAACCGACCGCGACGTTCTCCACCTGCTTCGGCGCACCGTTCATGGTTCATCACCCAACGGTGTATGCCAAGCTGCTCGGCGAGCGTATCGATACCCACGACGTCCAATGCTGGCTTGTCAACACCGGCTGGACGGGCGGCGCGTACGGCGTCGGCAAGCGCATGTCGATCGCGCATACGCGCGCGATGGTCAATGCCGCGATCGAAGGCCGCATTCCCGACGACTTCGAGTCCGAGCCGTTCTTTGGGTTGCGTATTCCCAAGCGTGTGCCCGACGTGCCGTCCGACGTGCTCAACCCGCGCAACGCTTGGGCCGACAAGAACGCTTACGACGCACAAGCGCGCAAGCTCGCGCAGCTCTTCTTCGACAACTTCAAACGCTTCGAAACGCACGCGTCGCCCGGAGTCAAGGCCGTCGCAATCAAGCCGGCCACGAAGTAACGCGTCCCCGTGCCGGAATTCTACGGATTCGATCACGTCGATTGCCGCGTGCGTTCGCTTGCCGCAGTGGAGTCGTTTTATGACGACCTGATGCCCACCGTTGGGCTGACGGAAAAGCGCTATGCCCACGTGGATGCCGACGGCAATTGGCATCGCGAGTTCGAAAACTACAACGCGATCGAATATTACGAGCCCGAACACCCTACCAAGCCGCGGCGCTTTTTCGGCCTGATCGAAAATCCGCTGCATCGCAACAATGACACGCGAATCGCCTTCCGCGTCGAGTACGAGCGCATGAACGAATTCATCGCGTTACTCGGTAAGATCGGCGCCGACACCATCGAGCTCAGCGACGAAATGGAGACGTATCCGGCAGTGTTCTTCGAAGATCCGGCCGGCACCAAACTCGAACTCGTGGGCCGCGAGGTCTAAGGCCGCTCTAATTCGTTTCCCAGGAAGCACTGAGCGCTCTTCCCATAAGATGGTGCCTATGAAACTCCAAGTCACCATGCTCGCCGGCCTTCTGGCCGCGGGACTCTCCCTGCCGGTCGTCGCCCAAGCGCAACAAGCGCCGCCACCGCCGCCGGCCCAATCGCAGCACGGCGGCGATTGGATGATGCACCGCTTCAGTGATCTGAACCTCACCGACGCGCAGAAGTCGCAAATCCAATCGCTGATGCAGAACTATCGCCAGGCCCATCCGCGCGGCAGCCAACCGGATCCCGACGCGCGTAAGCAACTGCGCGAGCAGATCAACGCGCTGCTCACGCCGGATCAGCAGGCGCAGCTCAAAGCCGACGAAGCAAAGATGCGCGCGCAGCGTCACGGAAGCGACACGAGCAACGTGCCGCCCGCACCGGCCGCTACGCCTAACTGATCGAATCGATCGACGTAGAAATCGGCTCGCGTGCACGAACTCGCGAGCCGGCCGCGCAAAACGAAGACCACGTCCATCCCTGCGGCATGCGCTGCATCCACGCCCGAAACCGAATCCTCGATGACCAACGCCCGCGCCGGTTCGATCGCGAGTCGCTTCGCCGCGAGCGCATACGGATCGGGTGCGGGTTTGCCCCGTGCCACGTCATCGGCGGTTACGAGGACCGGCGGCAGTATCAACCGGGCGTGAGCGAGCAAACCCATGGCGGCGGCACGCGGCGCTGAGGTCACAATCGCCCAGCGGCTCGCGCCGAGCGATGCGAGCATCTCGCGCGCGCCCGCGATCGCGCGGCCGTCGTCGCTCACGAGCGTGCCGAAGAGATCGAAACAGATGCCCGCATAGGAAAGCTCCATGGGCTGCGTGCATTCTCCGCACATGAGCGATACTCTCGCACTCCTCGTCGGCGGCGGCCCAGCTCCCGGTATCAACGGGGTCATCGGCTCGGCAACGATCGAAGCCATCAACGCCGGCCTGCGCGTCATCGGCATCTACGATGGCTACCGCGATCTCGCCGCGGGCACGCCGGTGAAAACGACGGCGCTCGGCATTGACGACGCAGCGCGCATTCAGTCGAGCGGCGGTTCGTTCTTGCGCACCTCGCGCACCAATCCGGCCAAAGATGCCGCGACCCTCGACCGCACGATCCGTTCGCTCGAAGTGCTGGGCGTGCGCTACCTGATTTGCATCGGCGGCGATGATACGACCTTCGGTGCGGCGCGCATTGCCGAGCGCACGAATGGCCGCATCGGCGTCGCCACCGTGCCCAAGACCATCGACAACGATCTACCGCTGCCCGACAACGCGCCGACCTTTGGCTTCGAGACCGCGCGTTCGGTCGGTGCCCAGATCATCGAAAGTTTGCTCGAAGACGCGCGCACGACGGTCCGCTGGTACATCGTCGTGTGCATGGGCCGTAAGTCCGGTGCGCTCGCACTCGGTATGGCTAACGCCGCCGGCGCGACTCTGGCGGTCATTCCCGAAGAATTTCCCGGTGACACGCTCGACCTCGAGGCGGTGGTCGACGTCCTTGCCGGTGCGATCATCAAGCGTCGTGCGCAGGGTCGCGACTACGGCGTCGCGGTGGTTGCCGAAGGTATCATCGAACGCATCTCAGCCGACGCGCTCAACGGCCTCGAGAACGTCGCGCGCGATGCCTACGGGCACGTGCGCCTCGCCGACGTGCCGATCGGTTCGCTTTTGCGCGATCGCGTGCGCGAACGACTCACCGCGCTCGGCGTCGAGGCGACGGTGCTCACCAAGGATATCGGTTACGAGCTGCGCTGCGCAAAACCGGTGGCATTTGACGTGGATTACACGCGCACGCTGGGCTACGGTGCGGTGCGCTACCTGCTCTCGGGCGGTAGCGGCGCGCTGATCGCGCTTTCCGGCGGCCGCGTACAACCGGTTGCGTTAGACAGCTTGCTCGATCCGAAGACAGGCCGGATTCGCACGCGTCACGTCGACGTCAGCGCGGAATCGTATGCGGTCGCTCGCGACTATATGGTGCGTCTTGAACCCAAGGATTTCGAAGCGCCGCTACTCGCCCAGCTCGCGGCCCAGACAAAGCTCGACGAGCGCACGTTTGCCCGGCAGTTCGCCGTGGGTAGAAAGCCTGCATGAACCGGTGGCGCGCCCTCGCGCTCTTCGCGTTTGCTATGGCACTATGTTCCGTCGCGGCCTCAGCGAATGACGGCGCGAACTTGCGGGTGCGCTGGCAGGTCAAGCTCGGCTCGATCGCGGACACCACGCCGCTCGTCGTCGGGAAGATCCTCGACATCACGGCGACAGACGGTACCACGTACGCCGTCAACACGGCCAACGGGCGAATTCTTTGGCAGTTTACGACGCAGGGCCCGAAGATCACGACCTCAGTCCCGGCGTACGATCCGGCGACGCACGCCCTGTACGTGCCGGGTGTCGACGGCATGGTGCACCGGCTCGATCCCGGGACCGGAAAGGAAGTGCGTGCGGGCGGTTTTCCCGAGCAAATTACGCTCGCGCCGCAGACTGAAAAGAACGCATCGCCGCTTCACATCGCCAACGGCTATCTGTATGCGCAGACATCGGGTTACATCGGCGACGCAACGCCGTATGTGGGCCACGTGGTCGCCATTCGTCTTAGCGATGGCAGCAAGCACGTCTTCAACGCGCTTTGCAGCTCGCATCACGCGTTGATCGAGCCGCAGACCTGCGCGGCGCAGCGCGCCGGGATGTGGTCGCGCGCCGGCGTCGTGGTCGATCCCGAGGCGTCGATGCATGGGCGCATCTATGCCGCTACGGGGAATGCGCCGTTCGATGCGACGGCCGGAGATTACGGTGATACGATCCTGTCGCTAAGCGAAGATGCGACGCAGTTGATCGGGTATCTGACGCCGCCGGATTACAACGATCTCGAGGCGGATGACCTGGATGTGGGAAGCTCGTCACCCGCCATGTTGCCGCCTCAACCGGACAGCGCGACACGGCTGATGGCGGTACAGGGCGGCAAGGATTCGGTGTTGCGGCTCTTCGATCGTACGCACCTCGACGGGTTGCACCCGCCGCTGCAGACGATATCGCTGGACTACTTGCTGTTTTCGATTCCCGGCGTGTGGACGAATCGCGCGGGCGCGACCTACGTCTTCCTCGGACTCGCGGACGGCGTGCATGCGTATCGTCTCGTTACGAAGAACCGCGTCAGCCGCCTTGTCGCTGCTTGGCACACGGCGCTCGATCTCGGGAGAGAGGCCGCCACGCCTGTCGTCAGTGACGGCGAGCTGTTCCTTGCAACGAGTGGCGGACTCATAGAGCTCGACGCGCAAACCGGCCGGCGCCTCGCAAGCAGCACCGCGATCGGCCCGATCCACTGGCAGATTCCGGTCGTCGCCGGCAACACGATCTATTGCGCGGACCAGAACGGCATGCTGACTGCTCTCTCACGCAGCTAAATGAC
>CAWIMO010000005.1:0-22505 GCA_963837195.1 Vulcanimicrobiota bacterium | reverse complement strand
AATCGGTCGATCACATGTTCTCCAACACGGCGGATGGCGGGAGCGTTGCCGCTCGATGGTGGAATGGCGTTACGAGGAGGTACCGACGTGAAAGTACAGCTTGGCGCCGTCTGGCATTTCAGCCTTGCCGTCAGAGACCCGGAGAAGACCGCGCAGTTTTGGACCACGAACTTCGATCTGCAGGAGATGTTCCGGTCGAATGAGGTCGTGGCGCTGACGAACGACGCGATGATCATCGGGTTCTTCAAAGGCACACCACATCCGGAGACGATCGACCACCTGTCGTTTCACCTCGACAGTATGCGCGCGCTGCGCGAAGCGCTCGAGACGTTGAAGAAAAACGGGGTAGAAGTGGAAGATCCGGGTGACGAGATCGGCCCTACCTCGCCGGGCTCGCCGCATATGGGCCTGTGGTTTCACGATCCGGACGGGTATCGCTGGGAGCTCTCGGTTCAGAACGCTGCGTTGTCGGGCTAGCGCCAGCGATCGCCGGGAGCGAGGACGTAGTTCTTCCAGATGTAGCCCCACGGCAGCAGCAGCGGGACGACCACCACGCCTGCCAGGATCGACATCGCGTTGTCGCCGACGTCGCCGGTGAGCGAATGATGCAGCAGCGCCGGCAGCCAGACGGCGAGCGTCCAGATCAACTTCCACGCAATCTCGAAGAAGAGCAGCGGCAGCATGCGAACCGGGTAGCGGATGCCCAGCAGCGCGAGGGCCGTCAGCGCTCCGAGCAAGCTGAGGCTGACCCCATGCCAGAAATCCCACGGATGCGTGGGGTGAAGAATCGCCGGCCAGGTGCGCGCGCCTTGGGCAAAGGCGAGTATTGCGTAGGCCGCGCGTAGGACGTAGAGGCGGATGAGCCCTAGCTCAGGCACCGGGTGTGCATCGATCATATCGTTACGATGACACAATTGTAGCGTTGCCGGCGAGGGCGTCGGCGATCGAGGTTAAGGGCGTAGTATCCGCCAGGACCAGGCGTTCCAGAAAGTCGGTCCGGCCGGGGATGGCGCGAATCCAATGATCGGCGCGTGGAATGCGTCGAGGCGGCGGACCTCCCACAACGGGATTATGGGGAGCTCGGCCGCCATGCGTTCTTGCACGATTGCGTAGTCGCGCGTGCGTTGCGCGCGGTCGTAGCTGGCGAGGGCGCGGTTCATCGCAGCATCAGCCGCGCGGTCGCACCAGTAGACATAATTCGCCCCGCCCGGCGCAAATTCGCCGCAGCCGTAATATTGTTCGTCGTCGGGGTCGCTTCCGAGCAGATGCGCATCGTACGCAATCTGGTATTTTCCGGAGCGGAGGACGCCGCCGCCGGCCGCCGCTGCGAAGTAGAGCGAGGGCGGATACGTCTTTAAGGTCGCAGCAATACCGACGCGCCGAAGCTCCTCTTGCAGCAGCGGCGCGAGAATCGACCACGCTGTGACGTCGGTCGTTCCGCTGATTTGCAATCGAAGCGGCTGACCGTTGCGATAGCGAATGCCGTCAGGACCGAGCTTCCAACCGGCGGCATTGAGCCGTGCCGCAGCTTCCGATGGGTCAAAGCGCGTCGCGTTCGGCACAGCGTGGTAGGCCCATGAGAACGTCGGCTGATCGCCGTCGACGGGGATGCCGAGTCCATGCACGACCGCGCGGATGATCAGCGCGCGATCGAGCGACGCCGCGATCGCGCGGCGCACCCGTACGTCGGCCAGGATCGGATCGCGAAGATTGAGTAGCAGCAGATGAATGTCGTTCATAGCGCTCGTCTGCACGTTGATCGACAATTGCCGCAACTCGGGCAGCACATTTGGATCGGCATTGAACCACGCGTCGAGCTCGCCCGTCCGTAACTGCCAGACCGCTGTGTTTGCGTTCGGGATGAAACGGAAGATCAACCGGCCGATCGAGGGTGTGCCGCGCCAATATCGCGGATTGGCTTCAAGCGTGATGCGGTCGCCACGTTCCCAGGAAACGACACGATAAGGCCCGGCTCCGATCGGAAGGCTGTTGAAGGGCACGGTGTTGATGTCGGGATAGTGGCTGAGTACGTGCGCCGGCAGTATCGGATACGACGGATAATTTCCGAAGAGTGAGATGATGGGCGCGTACGGTCGCTTGAGGTGGAGGACGACGGTCTGCGCGCCCTCCGCGTCGACCGAGGCGATCCGATCGTACCCGATACGTGAGCCGACGTTGTTGCGCGGATTCATCACGGCCCGGTAGGTGAAGACCACGTCGGCTGCCGTGAGCGGTGCGCCGTCTTGCCAGACGATGCCGGAGCGTAGGTGGTAGACAATCGTGCGCCCGTCGGCGGAGATTCCACCGTTTTGCCGCGTGGGGACTGCGGTCGCTATTTCCGGTACTAGACGGCCGCGATCGTCGGTCTGCAAGAGCACGGGCATGTAGAGCAGTGCGAAATCTGCTACGTCGGACTCCTGCGTGAGGAGCGGGTTCAAGGTGTCGGGCTCGACGCCTGGACCGGTGAAGGTGAGCGTCGTAACCGACGCTGCCTGCCGATCCGAGCACGCCGCGGAAAGTAAGACGAGCGTAAGGATGACCATGCGCGCTAACCATTGTGCCGACATCTTTGCAGCATACCGCGCGGTTGCCCCGACCGCATCGGTGAATTGCCTGGGTATTTTACCCATGCGGTGCGAGCGCTCGTCGTACAGTATAATCGTACCTATGGCTTTCGATCATTTCGTCGGACGCGATGAAGAATTGGTCGCGCTGACGGATTGCCTGGAGCGCGCGTCGGAAGGCCGAAGCATGCTGGTCGCTATCGGTGGCGAGGCAGGCATCGGGAAGTCGCGGCTGGTGCGCGAGTTTCGCGCGCGCATCGAGGCGCGCGCGGAAAAGATCGTTACCGGTCGATGTCTCGAGACGATTAAAGCTCCCTTTCTCCCGTTTATCCAGATATTCCGAGAGCTCGAACTTGATCCCGGTTTCGATCTCGGAAAGTTTGAGGAGCCTGCCGCGCGCGGGCGCGCGCAGCGCGAACAACACGTCGCGCGGCTGCAGCAACTGGCGCACGCGCTCCTTCGCGCGGCGGCACCGAAACCGCACGTGCTCGTGATCGAAGACCTTCACTGGGCCGATGCTGCGACGCTGGAACTATTGGAACACCTGGCGCTCTCCGGCGGGCAGGGCCGGTTGCTCGTCATCGTGACGGTCCGCACCGACGGGATCAACCGCGGCGGTACGCTCGCGCGCGTGCTTTCGCGTTTGCGCGCCGCAGGTCTCATCTTCGTCTCGTTGTCGACGTTGAAAGCGCCGGAGATCACCGCGCTCCTCCGCGGCACGGCACCGCGGCTGCCGCGCGCAGTCATCGAGCGAATCAAGGCGCTCTCAGAAGGCAATCCGCTCTTCGCTGAGGAGCTGCTGCGGGCCGCGCTGGATGGCGACGATGCACTTTCGCATCCGGCGTACTCGAGCATCCGTGCGATGGTTATCGATCGGCTGTATAAACTTCCTGAGGACGATCAGCAGATTATCGCCTGTGCCTCCGTCGTGGGGCGTTTCTTTAACGTGCGCTTCGTCGCAGCACTGGCCAACATTGAGCTCGAACGATGTATCGCGGCGTTACGGCGGGCGCGCAACCTCCAGCTCATTCGCGAAGTGCCCGAGCATGCGTCGCGCGATGTGCTCGCGTTCCGTCACGCGATCTTCGCTGAGATCATTCACGATGAGCTGCTGGGAGTCGAGGCGCGGCATCTTCACATGCGCTTGGCCGAGCACCTGGAGCGCGAGGATGATGCGAAGCATCGCGTCGCAGAGATCGCGCATCACTATTCGGTCGCGCAGAACGCGAAGAAGGCCTTGCTCTACAAGGTTCGTGCAGGCGACGACGCAATGAGCCTAACGGCGTTTGAAGACGCGGCTCGTTCGTACGACGAGGCGCTGCGCTACGCTCAAGCCGGAACGCCGGTCTTCGCGCAATTGGCTGAGAAGCGGGCCTATGCGTGGTACGCCGCGGGCGTGGCCGAGAACACTGACGAGCTGTTCTCACAAGCCGTCACCGCCTACGAAGCCTTGGGACAAAGGCAAAAAGTTGTGGAGATGCTGCTCTTTCTTTCGCGGCAGGCGTGGAACGATGCGCAGAGCGTCGACGGCTATCAGCACGCGATGCGGGCGATCGAGCTCATTGCCGAGGATGACGATCAGCTTCGCGACTACGCGCGAACGATGGCGGCCTCGTACGCCGCGCACTTGGGAAATCTCGATGAGGCCGAGAGCATTATCGCGGAACTCGGCGCAAGTCAAAGGCCGGAGATCGCGGCTCGTATTACCGATACGCGGGCCATGATCATGGCGCGCCGCGGGCGGTTGGACGATGCGTGGGGCATTTTTCTCGAGGCGCAGCAGATCGTGCGGCGCAGCGGTGACCCGGACGCGATCGTACGCGTCTTCAGCAACTCCGCCGACATCGCCGCGGCACGGGGGCAGCGACGCGAAGCGGCGTCGCTCTGGCGCGAGGCCTACACGACGGCGAAGAGCGCGGGCTACATCGGCCGCATGGCGTATGCGGCATTGGGCTACGCAGCGGCGCTGCTCGACTGCGGTCAGGTCGAGGCGGCGCGCGAACCATTCGAAAACGCAATGGCGACCGGGGTTACGAATGCGAGCGTCGCGATCCAAGCGGCAGGCGTGGCGGCGCTGCTGCGCGCGTTTCTCGGTACCGCGCCACCGGGCACGGTGGAAGAAGAACACGCCCTCGAGTTGGCGGTGCGTTCCCGGGAGTCGCTGCGCATCGGTCAGCTTGGCGCTGCCATCGCCTTTGCGTATTTTGCCGAAGAGCGCGGCGACGACGGTCGCGAAGTGCTTCGTAAGACGATCGACGCGCTCGAGTCGCCGGCCTTCGCTGAGTTCTTACTCGTCTTGGGTGTTCTCCATGGGGATCTGCCCACGAAGGTAAAGGCGCGCGCGTTGCTGCAGAGCGGGTCCGAACCATCGACGTCGTTCGCCGGGCTCTGCCGCTCGGTAGTTGTGGCGTTGGACGCCGCGCCCGGCGCTCGTGCGGCCGCGTTGCGCGATGTCATACGCGTCGCGGACGAGCAGGGCTGCGTGCCGCTGCGCCTTGCACTCCTCGGCGTCAAACGCGTTCCATCGGGCGAGAGCAGGCGTGTCGCGCTCACGCGCCGGGAATTTCAGGTGGCGCGACTACTGGCGGAGGCGACCACGAACCGCAGCATCGCCGAGCAGCTCGGCATCAGCGAGCGCACCGTGGAGCATCACGTCGAATCGATTCTGTCGCGCCTCGGGCTCCGTTCGCGTTGGCTGGTGACGCCCGATCTCTTGGCGCAGCTCGCGTAGGATAGGTATTCCACCGATGCTGCGGTGAGCGCGCTCGGCGATAGTATGAAGGTGGGTCCCTTAGCTGATGGGCCGTACGTCGAAGTGCGTCGAGGCCCGTACCTTGAATCAATTCATAGCATTGCCGCGTGCGTCGTTCGAGCCGACGGCGAGATCTTAGAAGCGATCGGCGATGTTGACGCGATCTATCCGGTCCGTTCGCTTGCAAAGCCGTTTATCGCGGAGCAGTTCGTCCGTTGCGGTGCCGCGTATGCCTTCGGTTTCAGTGAGGCAGAAATCGCGCTCGCGTCCGGGTCGCACGACGGCCAAGAGCAGCACATCAAAACCGTTCGCGGGATGCTCGAGCGCATCGGGCTCGACGAATACGCGCTTCTTTGCGGCCCGGCGCGCGAAGGCGGTTTGGTGGCGGGGCCAGCCGTTGCGAACAACTGCTCGGGAAAGCATGCTGCCGTTCTGGCGATGTGCAAGCACTTGTCGTTTCCGATCGAGCATTACATCGACCATCAGCACCCGATCGAACGATTTCTCGTTCCCGAACTCATGCGGAAGTTCGGCGCCGAGGAGAGTTTGACGCCGCTTGCGGTGGACGGATGTGGAATGCCGATCTTCGGCTCATCGCTTCGCCGGATAGCGATGGCCTACGCGGGCTTCGGCGCTGCCGAAAACGCGGCGGCGCTGCGCGTCCGTGAAGCGATGGGTTCGGACCCCGAGTACGTCGGGGGATGGAACAGCAATCTCGACACGCGAGTAATCGCGTGGAGCGGCGGTGCGATCATCGGTAAGATCGGCGCAGAAGGCCTCCACGCCGACACACTTGTCGGCTCAGGTATCGGTATCGCGGTCAAAGTGTTGGACGGCAACTCACGCGCGTTGCCGCCGGTGCTCGCACGGCTCTTTGTGGAGTTCTTCGGCGAAGAAGTGATTCCACAACAGTGGATCGGCGAGCTAGCGATCCCGCCGGTGCTTAACGCGGCCGGTCGACGCGTCGGCGATATTCGTTCTAGGTGGAATACCGATGTTGACCAAGCGCGCGTCCAGTAGAGTTGGCGCAAGGGTGCGGAGTCTGAGAACGTTCTCAACTGCTTAACGTCGACTATGGAGTGTGTAACAATGTTAAACGGCTGTCGCGCCGGACGTGCCACGCTTACGCTGCGCTCCACGAGACCGCGGCTCTCTCTGCTTTCGATCACGCTACTCGCAGTCGTCTTCATATCATGCTTTGTGTTTCCGCGCGAGGTGTCGGCACAGGCAGCTAAGGCAATTTTTGTTGAGGTTAGCGGGCGTGTTTTGGATCAAAAAGAGAATCCCATTGCAGGCGCTACCGTTCGGATTGACGGGCCTACGCATAGGTTTGCAAGTACCGATGCCGGGGGCCATTTTGTATTTGGAAACGTTTCGCCGGGAACGTATGCGGTCCGCGTTGAGGCAGATGGGTTCGATTCGTTCTCGCGGGGTGGAATCGTCGTCCAGAATGAAGATATCAACCTCGAATTTCAACTCTCGACGAAGAATAGCCTTAAGGAGATCGGGCACGTTTCGACATCCTCGGGAAGCGGGTCGATCAATATCACAGCAGCGCCATCGTACCAAAGTAGTCCTGACGATCTAGCCGCGCAAGGGCAAACGCAATGGCGCAAGGTTCTTGAGGAGCTTCCTGGGATTAGCATTAGCAACAGCTCAGGTAGTACCGCAGGCGGAATATCGGATAGCCCAAATGCCGAGCAGGTTGTCTCCATTCGCGGATCGCTTCCCTACGAAACCGCAATGTTGATCGATAACATGCCGATGTACGGAATCAGCAGCGGGACGCTAAGCTCGGGCGCCGGAAGCGGCACGGATCTTTCGCCATACGACCCTCAGGCTTTCGCCTCGTACGACGTAATCGAGGGACCTGGAGCGCAATCACCGAGCATTATTGACACCATCGGTGGGAGCCTTAACTTGCATCCGGCAGGTCAAGTGACCGAGAACCACTATAGCTTTTCCCTCCAGAATGACCCTTACGGCGGGTTGGTCGGGGGCGGTCTCGCTGCGCTGCGCGAGGGCAAGCTCTCGGCAACATTCACATATGGCCTTAACGACAGTCCGGGGCCTCTAGGGGTCTCCTCGACCCAACTCCTCACTAGTTTCTTTGGGAGCGCTGTTGCAACGGTTAACGGTCAACCATTTAAGTGCGGAGCGTCATGTGCTTCGTCATTTGGGTACCCTCCCGGCTATGTTGGGAACGTTGGTTCGACAAGTACCGGGTTGGTTGCGTGCTGTACGACTATCAACACGGGATGGGTGCAGCATAATGGCGCTACGAGCCTCTTCTATCAGTTCTCGCGGTCGCTAGTCGCCCAATTCTTCTACGCCGGACAGAACCAATCGGTACCGACATCGCAAGAATACTTCCCAACCACCTTCCTGCCGCCAGTGGGATACACTGGTTCGGTGCCGGCTGGAACCTCGCCGCAAATGTTCGAAGATATTTCAAATTTAGCGATCGGCCAGTCGTCGAACATCTTTGAGGGCAAAATCATCGCTCAACTCGGGAACGGAGAGCTCCAGCTCGCTGCACTAAATAATCAAACGAAGCTTAATTACGGCTTGAATGCCCCACTACTTACAAGTTCGACGCCGACAACGTTGCGACTGTACGGCGGCGGGACCGTGAATGGGGTGAATACCGTCTTTAACGGGGACCCTGAAGCGGTGACGTTTATTTCGGAGACGTATGGTTATATTGACGCAACGAATAACCGAGATCTATCGGTAAGCTATGCGACGCCGCTCGGCGAAAGCGCGCGCGCTACCGTATCGTATGTACATTCGTACTACGATAATCCATTGGCATTATCTGAGGAATACGATGGGATCGACTACTCCGTACCGCCGCAGTCAAACTTCGTTACGACGGACGAGGTTCGCATCGGTTTCGGAGTTAACCCAACCGCGCGCACGTCGCTTGATCTGTCGGGTTATCTGATAGATGCGCGCTTCCATGTAACGGATCCGACAAATGCGGAGCAAACGACGTATGTGGACGAGGACTTCCACTATTCAACGCCCCGGCTAGCATTCGTATGGAGGCCTACGAACAGCCTCGCATGGCGGGCGTCAGCGGGCGGCGGAATCGCGCTAGCTCCGTTAGGTTACCTCGTGGGTACTAATGGAGCGCCGTTGCTCTCAAACGGTATCTATAGCCAGTACCTGCCGAATCTAAATCTGCAGCCGGAACATTCATCTTCTGTGGATGTCGGCGTCGACAAATCCTTCGGCCATGGGACAGTGCTGTCGTTGGATCTGTACGGGACGAACCTCTATGGACAGCTCTACAGTGACCAGGACTTCTCTGGGGAGTTCAATGGCCTTCCCCTCTATACTACGGAGTACAGAAACCTCGCGGAATCGCGGTATCAAGGCATCGACGCGCAATTGCGTCACGATGTTCCGCACGGGTTCGTATGGGGAGCGTCGGCATCTCTGACGCGGGCCTACGTCGTAAGTGTGCCAGCCGGCTTTTATAATACAACGACCTGTACCAACTGCACGAACCTGTATGTCGTTCCCGGCCCGAACTTTAACGGTGCGTACGGGCCGGTAGCTGTTCCCTACACGCAAGGTTATGGAACCATCGGATACAAGTGGTCGTCCGGTCGATTCGCGAATCTTGAGATGGTGTATTTTGGCAATAACAATGGATATTTTCGGCCAGCGTTTGTCGCGTTCAATGCAAATGTCGAGTTTCCCATTACGAAGAACGTTGCGATTCAAGGAACGTTCAGGAACATCACCAACATCTACGGCGCACAAATAAGGAATGTGGGGGAAGGTGTTGGTGCTCCAACTGTAAGCGGTCCCGCATATTATCTGCCGTCCGCAAATTACGAACCCCGTGCGTTGATCGTGTCTTTAAGATTTCATTCATAAGAGAAGATGCATACTATAAGCGCTAGGGTCATTGCTGCGCTGTTTCTTGCCAGTGTAATGGCCACTGCAATTGTAAAGGTCAGAGCCGAGCCGGAGAGGAGTACGCAGCAGATCCACAGCAAACTCTATCTTTCCAGTCGGGAGAGACTTGTTGGGGCCATCGCACACGGAGCCACGACGTTTAATGTAGTGATCGCCAGTGTCGACCATAAGAACGCCAGCGTCGCCAGAGCTATCGTCGCAGATGGTGGAGCGGTACGATGGCGGGCTGACGACGTCGACTATCTTAGAGCGGTTTTGCCAATCGGAGCCGTCGAAAAGATTGCGGAAGATCCGAATGTTGAATCGATAGATGCGGACGACGTCGCATACCTACTGGAACCGACTCCACGTCCGAGCTCGACGGTGTCGCCAGCGGCGACACCGTGGAGCAGATCGGCGGCTGAAGAGCGTCCGCTTCTACACCCGTATCGTCCAGGCGCCGATATCGGTACGTTGGCGCTGCGCGCGAAGTATCCGACGTACGATGGACGTGGAACGGTTGTGGCCATCATTGACGGAATTCCTGATTTCTTGCTTCCGGAACTCCAAGAATCCAAAAGCCTTTCCGGCGAACGCATCCCGAAATTTATCGATATTCGTTCTGAGTCGTCGGCCGACAGGTATTCGCCCTGGCTCGATACTAGCGCTGTTAGGGTGGTTGGCGGAACCTTCACGGTCGGTGGGGTCTCCTATAAGGCTCCATACGATGGGATTTTTCGGTTTGTCCGGCTCCGACGTAGCCAGGCCTCTTATGCGTATCTCTTTAAAGTCGCTGACCTTGGTTCAGCGGATTCGCAACGGGATGGTATAGGTGTGTTGTGGGACGAGCGTACCGGTGCAGTGTGGGTTGATAGCAGTAGAAACCATGATTTCGCCGACGAATCTGCTGTCCATGACTATAGTGTTGATCATACCTATGTAACGTTTCCGGTGAAAGTCACTGACCCCGAGGCGAGGCCGTCGGTTGGCTGCGTGATACACACGGATCAAGCGAGTCACAGAGTAGCGTTACTTTGTGGCACTGCCTTTCACGCGAGTGGATCGTCGGGAACCGTCGCCGCCAGTTTGGGGAAAGCGGGACGAATTGAAGGGATTGCTCCGGGAGCCCAACTCGAAATCATTGAGCCTACGGGCACGCTGTCCTCAATAATTGAGGCAACGATCGTCGCTGCGCGAGATCCTCGCGTTGATATCATTGACATGGAGATCGTGAGCGGCCCCGGGTATAGTCCGAAAGATGGGCGTTTTACGGATACAATTGTTCATACGCGTTTGACACACCGGTATCGGAAGCTATTCGTCGAGGGTACAGATGATTTCGGCGGGGTGTCGTCCTTATTCGATCAGTGCGTTCCGGATGTGACGCTATGCGTCGATTCCTATGAAAGTTCCGCCTCGCGACGTATCAATCTCGGTATGCAGAGTGAGGCTTACGATAATCTACACGATGCAGACGCGTTCGGACCTGCTGGAGATGGCGCGCTGAAGCCAGACATCCTGGCTCCCGCGGGATGGCTGAGCCTGGGACCAGGATATACGGCCGAAAGAGGCTTGCGTAAAGGGGTCTATAATCTGCCGCCGGGCTACGTCGTTTTTGGCGGCGTTTCGCAGGCGGCGCCCGCCGCCGCGGGCGCAGCGGCGGTGTTGCTAAGTGCAGCGCGTCAAGAACATCTAGAGGTCTCGCCCAAGCGAATTGTCGAGGCGATGTCTGAATCGGCACGTTATCTTCGGAATCTGCCCGCGTATACTCAAGGCAATGGTTTGGTTCAGGTCGATGCAGCGTTACAATGGCTTCGACGCTGGAGTGGACGAACGACTCCACAGATCGTGTTTCGCGCGCCGGTTCGAACCGCTACATCCTGGATGCTACCCATTCCCGACGAGGGCAAGGGCTTTTACGAGCGCGAGGGATGGTACGCCGGTGCCTCGGGTACGCGAACGATTTGGATTACAAGAAAAACCGGTACCGCGAGTCCTCTTGACGTTCTCGCCAAATTCGTCGGAAACGATGGTACGTTCAGCGAGGAACGGGGCACCATATCCTTACCTCTCAATACGCCGGTCAGCTTCATCTTGCGCGTTGCCCCGAGAACGTCTGGTGTGCACTCAGCGCTTCTCCGGCTTAGTACACTTGACGGCGTGAGGTTGGGCGAGACGATGCTTACGGTCGTCGCCGGTGAGCAGTTCTCTCGCCGAGATGGATACACTGTAACGAAGCAAATTCGTCTCCCCCGACTTGGGAAGTCGAGTGTCTTCCTGACGACTCCGACTGGAACGGACGCCCTGATTCTTAATGTCGCCTCGTCTCGAACCGAGGACTTTTGGTTGAGATTTGAGCCATATGGTCCCGATGGGGGGAGCATATATCAAGAATCCGGCAAGACCACGTTTGATGGCCCTGTAGCGCAGGGCGAGCGGCGGTATGTTTTTTCGCATCCCCGCCCTGGGACATGGGAAATCGTATTCTACGACATGAGCGATCGAATGAAATTCGAGGGAGCAGCTCCGGCACCCACGCGGATTGACGTACGTGCCGGGATCGTTAACCGCTCGGAACATCCAGCGTGGATCTCTTTGTTTACGAAGAAGGCTTCCGCGCGGGTGTTATCCTTCGGCGATACTTTGGATGTGGGTCAACATGGCACGTATGTCATGTCGGTCCCAGCTGGAGCTGTGCTAGTTGGAGCTCAAGCGCGATCTGCGAAGAACGGGATCGTGCATCTGTATCTCTTTGATTGCACCAACAGAATATTGTCCGGCTGCGTGTTAGTGGCAAAGAGCGTTCAACACGGGGCAAACCAGTACATAAATTGGCCTTCTTCTAGCAAGGGAGTATGGAAGGTAATCGTCGACCAGTACCAGGGTTCGAAGAACGGCTCGCCGTTTAGGTTGCAAGCCTATTACGTTCTTAGCAGACGAGTGCGAAATCAAAGCGGGCAGGACACGTGCTCGCATGCTGCTACAACGCCGGTTGCTACGAGAACCATTTTCGGCAACGAACCAGCGACGTTCTATGAGAACTCGGCAGGCGCGACTCGCTTGGTGCCGGCGGGAAAAGGATTGGTTCCGCTTATCTTCGACGTCGAGCTTTCAGCCAGTCCTTGTACGCCCATGCCGCGCTAACAGCGTCGCGACGTCCTTCGACTACGGCGCTTCGCGCCTACGCTCAGGGTGACACGACGGTTGCGTTGCCGGCGAGGGCGTCGGCGATCGAGTGCGGCCCGCAGATGTACGATGCGCTTGCGCCGGATTCAACTGCGGCAATCGCGGCGTGCATTTTGGGAAGCATGCCGCCTTCGCAGGCGGGCGTTTTCGCAAAAGCGCGCGCCTCCTCGAGCGAGAGCCGGTCGATGCCGCTCTTGGGGTCCTGCGGGTCGCGGCGTACCCGCTCCACGTTGGTGATCATAATGAAGGCGCGTGCATGCAGCGCGCCGGCGATCGCGGCCGCGGCGAGATCGGCGTTCACGTTATACGCGTGGGTGTCGTCGGGGGCGACGGCTAGCGGCGCGACCACCGGAAGATAGTTGGCGCCGAGAAGAAGATTGATCAACGACGGATCGCACGACGTGACGTCGCCGACGAACCCGAGATCTTCGCCGTGCGATCCATGCGCGGTCTGGGCGACGAGCGTGTCGGCGTCTTCGCCACTGATGCCGACGGCGCGCGCACCCAGCGCAGCGCAGGCGCGCACCAGGCGCTTGTTGATCGTGGCGCAGAGTACCGCTTCGGTCACTTCGAGGGTCACCTCGTCGGTCACGCGCAAGCCGTCGACCCGGCGGGTCGGCACGTGCCGGTCGGCCAGCCAGCGGTCGATTTCGGGTCCCCCGCCGTGGACGAGCACGACCCGGGTGCCGTCGAGATGGAGCTGGACGACCTCTGCCAAGATGGGATCCGGTCCCTCGACTGCGCTCGGGATGACAACCGAGCCACCGTACTTGATGACGATGGGCATTAGACGAACAAATCGGTCGAAACGCTAAACGCTGCGGCAAGCTTCTTGATATGCGTCTTACTCAGCGATCGCTTTCCGGACAAGATTTCCGAAGTAATACCGCTCGATCCCAGCAACCGCGCCAGTGCGCTCTGTGACATTCCATTTGCGGCCATCAGCTCTTTGAGCGCGTCCAGGGGATCGGGCGCAACGATCGGATCGTGCTCTTGCTCATAGCGCTCGATCAGCACCGACAGCAATTCGAGATAACGGTTCTCGGCTGCGGATCGGCCCTTCTTGTCGAAAAGCTTCTCCACACGCGCGAGGTATGTACGGTAGTCTTTCTCGTTATGGATTGCGTGCGGAAGGTCGTCGTGGAGCAACTTTCCGTAGGCAATGTCGATGGCGGTCATTTCCACTTGTCCTTGTCGTATTCAGCGTGAGTCAACACACATTTGATAAAAATTATTTGAACGCGATATTCGATCTTGGCGATCAGTCGATATGCATTGCCTTTGATATTGAAGACGGTGTAATCGCCTACCGCGTCGGCGCTCGCGTAAGTCCTCTGGACCTCCACGATGTTTCGCCATGTTGCCCTCGCCGCAATCGAGAACCATGTTTTGAGCGGGCCTTCGGCGTCGGCATGAACGGTCCAGTATTCCCGGAGCCGCCGTCGACTGATGATCCTCAACCCGCTCTCATTTCGAGAGCAATACTCTCATAACGAGAGCATTGGGTCAAGTGTTGCATAAATATTCTGATAGTGTATAATTATACAGTAATGTCTTCCGTAGCGCCAGCCCGCGGCAACACCCTGCGCGGGCGCAACATCCTCGAGATCACGGACTTCTCGCCCGGCGAGTTGGCCGCGCTGATCTCGCTTGCCCGCTACCTCAAGGCCGTCCCGCGCACCGAGGTACGCACGCTGCTGCGTGGCCGCACGCTCATGCTCCTCTTCGAGAAGCCCAGTCTGCGCACGCGCGTTTCCTTTGAAGTAGCGATGCAGCAGCTCGGCGGCGAGACGCTCTTTGCCGCCGGCAATGAGTTCATGATCGGTAGCCGCGAAACGCCCGAAGACGCTGCACGCGTGCTCTCGCGCTACGTCGATGCGATCGTGGTGCGCACGCACGAGCATGCGCCGCTGGTGCGCTTCGCGCATTCGTCGACCGTGCCGGTGATCAACGGGCTTTCAGCCATCGCCCATCCCTGTCAGGCGCTGGCCGACGTGCTTACCATCGAGGAGCGCTTCGGCACGCTCGAGGGGCTGACCATCGCCTATGTGGGCGACGGCAAAAACAACGTCGCCACCTCGCTTGCGCAAGCGGCCGTCATGCTCGGTGCCGTGGTGCACTTCGGCTCGCCGCCGACGCATCGTCCGACCGAAGCCACGCTCTCGCTGCTCAATAAGCTAGGGCAACCCTCCGGCGGCAGTGCGCGCGCGTTTTCCAATGCGATTCGAGCGGTGCGCGGCGCCGACGTGATCTACACCGACGTCTGGACCTCGATGGGCGAAGAACGCTATCGCGAGCGCAACGACGCGATGCTGCGCCCGTACGCCGTCACCGAGGAGTTGTTTTCCTACGCGCAGCCGCACGCGATCTTCATGCACTGTTTGCCCGCGCACCGCGGCGAAGAGGTGAGCGAAGCGGTGATCGACGGGATGCGCAGCGCCGTGCTCGACGAAGCCGAAAATCGCCTTCACGCGCAGAAGGCGTTGCTCGTTGCGCTATTAACTGATGCGAAGGGGATGTTCTGATGAATCATGATCAATGGGGCCGCCCTAGGGGAATCATGGCCGCTGAATTTGTTTATGCGGCCCCTGGTTTGGGGGCCCCACGCAGTGGGGGGCGCGGAGCCTCGGGCGGAGTGCCTTCAAAATGAAAGATCGGCGGCAACGGGCGATTCTCACCCTGGTCGCAACGCGGCCGGTGCACTCGCAAGACGAACTGGTGGTATTGCTCGAGGGGCAGGGCTATGCGGCAACGCAGGCCACGGTTTCGCGCGACATCAAGGAGCTGGGGTTGGTCAAAGTGCCGATTAAGTCCAACGGTGACGACGATGCGTTGTTCAAGTACGTCGTGCCCAACGCAACGGTGAATTACGTCAGCCGTCTGCATCGGGTGGTCGCCGAACTTGCGATCACGATCGAAGGCGCGGTCAACATGATCGTGATCAAAACACCGCCGGGCAGCGCGATGATGATCGCATCGGCGGTGGACGAGGCCGGTTGGCCGGAAATTTTGGGCACGCTCGGCGGCGACGACACGGTGATGATCGTGGTGCGCAGCGCCGAAGAGATGTCCGTGATCAAACAACGTTTCTTGGATTTGAAGGGAAGTAGCGCAGCGTGAGCCGCATCGTTCTAGCCTATTCCGGTGGTCTGGATACCTCGGTCTTGTTGAAAAAATTGATTGCCGCCGGAAACGAGGTCATCGCGATGACCGCGGACCTGGGCGAGTCTGACGGCGTCGCCGGGGAAGGCGCCGCCGCCGAACTCGAAAAGGTCAAAGCCAAGGCGCTTGCGCTTGGCGCCTACGCCGCGGTCGTGATCGATGCGCGCGAACGCTTCGTGAACGATTACGTGCTGCCGGCGCTGGCCGCAAACGCGATGTACGAAGGCGTCTACCCGCTTTCGGCGGCGCTGTCGCGTCCGCTGATCGGTGCGCTGCTGGTCGAGGTCGCGCACCAGTACAACGCCGATGCGGTGGCGCACGGCTGTACCGGCAAAGGCAACGATCAAGTGCGCATCGAGCTGGCGGTTCGGGCGCTCGATCCCGCGCTCACCGTGCGCGCGCCGCTACGCGAAGCGCCGCTTTCGCGTCCCGATGCAATCGCCTACGCAGCCGAACACGGCATCCCGATCGCGCACTCCGCGGCCAAGCCCTATTCGATCGATGCCAACCTGTGGGGCCGTTCGATCGAAGCCGGCGTGCTCGAGAATCCGTGGACGGTTCCGCCGGAAGACGCCTATGCGTGGACGGCGTCTGCCGCCGTGCAACCGGCCAAGCCGGACGACGTGGTGATTCATTTCGAAAATGGTGTGCCCGCCCTTCGAGGCGCCTCCGGCGCACCTCAGGATGACACCTTTGGTCCGGCGCTTATCGCGAAGCTCAATGCGCTGGCCGGCGTGCACGGCATCGGTCGCATCGATTTGGTCGAGGATCGCGTCATCGGCGTGAAGTCGCGCGAAGTCTACGAGGCGCCGGCCGCAACGGTGTTGATCGCCGCCCACAAAGCGCTCGAGCGGCTCGTGCTCACCCGCGACGAGTTACGCTTCAAAGCCGGCTGCGATCAGAAATATGCCGAACTTGCCTACGACGGATTGTGGATGTCGCCGCTGCGCGATGCGCTCGATGCGTTCAACGCGTCGTTTGCTTCGCGGTTGACCGGCGACGTGCGCGTACAACTCTATCATGGAGCGGTTGCGATGGCGGGTGTGCGCTCGCCCTTCGCCCTTTACAACGAGTCGCTCGCGACCTACAGCAATGCCGACACGTTCGATCATCACGCCGCCGATGGGTTTATCCGGCTCTACGGCTTGCCGACGGATCAGTTAGCGAAGCAGCGTGACAAGTCTCCAGTGGGGCGGTAGGTTTAGCGCAGCGCCCGACGCGGCGCTGCTTGCGTTCGGTTCGTCACTCGAAGACGATCTGCTGCTCGCCCCGTTCGACGTGCAAACTTCGATGGCGCACGTCGATGCGCTGGCCGGCGGCAAGATCATCGACGCTGCGACGGCCGCAGCGCTGCACGGTGCGCTGAAGAAGGTTGCCGCCGAGATCGAGGCCGGGACGTTTGTGGAGTTCGCCCGGCGCAGCGGCGCGGAAGACGTGCACGGCGCGATCGACGCCCGTGTGCGCGAGCTCGAACCGCAAGCCGGTGCGCTGTTGCACGCGGGGCGCAGCCGCAACGATCAAGTCGCAACGACGCTGGCGCTCTATGCCCACGACCGGGCGCTCCAAGGTGCGCAGCGGACCCGTTCGATTGCACGGCATCTGCTCGCGCGCGCATCCGAAGAGCTCAACGCGCAGACGTTGCTTGCCGCGACCACGCACATGCAACCGGCGCAGCCCGTGTTGCTCGCCTTTTGGCTCGCGGCCGCGGCCGAACCGTTCGTCCGCGCAGCGCGCCGCTTCACCACGGCAGCCGAATTTGCCAAGAGCAGTTGTCCGCTGGGATCGGGCGCGGTGGCGGGTTCGACGCTGCCGCTGGATCGAAACGCGGCGTGCAAACGCTTGGGATTCGATCGCCCGTCGCGCAACGCGATGGATGCGATCGGCACGCGCGACGCGGTGCTCGACGTCGCGCAAGCTTGCGCGCGCGCGCTGACCGATGCTTCGCGCGTCAGTGCCGAGATCGTGCTCTGGGCAACGCCGGGCTTTGGCTACGTGCGTTTGGGAGATGCCTCCTCGACTGGGTCGAGCTTGATGCCGCAAAAGCGCAATCCGGATGTGTTTGAACTCGTGCGCGGCTGTGCGAGCGAAGTCGCGGGCGCGTATTTCGGCGCGCTCACTTCGACGGTGGGCATGCCGCTCTCGTATCACCGCGACTTACAGGAGACCAAACGTCTGGCCATCGCGGCGTGTGAACGCACGCTCGCGGCGCTCGACGCGTTCGAACGCGCGCTACGCGATACGACCTTCGTTCGCGCGGCGATGAACGCGCACGCCGGCGACGGCTACACGGTTGCCACCGACCTTGCCGACGCGCTGATTGCGGCAGGCGTCAGCGCGCGCGATGCGCATGCGCTCGTCGGCGCCGTGGTGCGCGCAGCCGAAGATGCGGGCCGCCCGCTCGATGCGCGCGACCTCGAGACGCTGGCGAAAGAAGCGGGTCTTAAGGTCGTTAATGCGCCGCTCGATCCGGCCGCCAGCGTGAGTGCAAAAAAGACCGGCGGATCGACCTCACCGGATGCCGTGCGCGCGGGCCTCGCCTCGCTCGCTGCGGAATTAGATACTCCATGACCCGCGTGCACGTGTGGGGCGCGAGCGGATACGGCGCCGCCGAAGCGATTCGTTTGCTCGATATGCATCCGTTCTTTGAAGTCGGCGTGCTGGAAAGTCGCAGCCACGCGGGCGCGGCGCTGGCGGATCATTTTCCGTTGCTGCGCACGACGCCGTACGTCTTTTCTCCTGAAGGCTCGGTGCGCACGGCACTGCGCCCGGGCGATTTCGTCATTGCTGCCGGCGCACACGGCGAAGCGCACGCGCACGTGCCGGGATTCATCCAAGCCGGCGCACGAGTGGTCGACCTTTCGGCCGACTATCGCTTTGACGAAAACGCTGCGTATGGACTGTCGGAGTGGCAACGCGACGCGATTGCGTCGGCGTCGCTGGTTGCAAATCCGGGCTGTTATCCCACCGCGACCTTGCTCGGGCTGTTGCCGCTGGTTGCGTTTGCAACGCCGGTGCAGTTGATCGTCGACGCGAAGAGCGGGATTACCGGTGCGGGCCGCAAGCCGGCAACCGGATCGCTCTATGCCGAGGTGGCCGGCGACATTCGTGCCTACGGCATCGGCGGGCATCGTCATCAGCCCGAAATCGAACGTCTGCTGCGCATGCATGGGAACAGCACGCCACTCGTCTTTACGCCGCATGTCGTGCCGCTCGCGCGCGGGATGCTGGCCGATTCGTATGCACTCTTCGATCGCGCGCTGGATGAAACGGCGCTGCGTCGCGCCTATGCGTCGGCATATGCGAACAGCCCGTTCGTGCGAATCGTCGAGGGAGATCGTGTTCCCAGCGTTGCGGCGGTGACGGGAACGAATGACGCCGAACTGCGCGTCGATGTTCTCGGTAATGCCGTGCGCGTCATCTGCGCGATCGACAACCTGGGCAAAGGCGCGGCGGGGCAAGCCGTGCAAAACCTCAACATCATGCTGGGTTATCCCGAGGAGACTGGATTGCATGCTCGCGCAATTGTCGCAGGATGACGATGTTCGTCTAGTCGCGGTTCGCGGCGGAATCGGCGCGGTACCGGGTGTCCAGTCCGCCGGCGTCCATGCGGGCATCAAACCGCGCAAGCGCGATCTCGCCGTCATAACGTTCGAGCAGCCGCAGGTCTGCGCATCGGTCATTACGACCAACGAAATCAAGGCTGCGCCGGTGCTTGTCAGTGCCGAGCACATCGCCGGCGACGGTGTGTTCCGTGCGATCGTGTGCAACTCGGGCTGCGCCAATGCGTGCACCGGCGAACGCGGCGATCGCGACGCGCGCGCGACCGCGCGCCAAGCCGCCGCGCTGCTCAAAGTCTCGGCCAGCAGCATCATCGTCGCCTCGACCGGCGTGATCGGCGTTCCGCTCCCGATGGATCGGGTGCAGCGCGGACTCGAGCGCGCGATCGAGCAGCTCGAGAGCGGCATCAAATCGAGCAATGACGCGGCCGAAGCGATCATGACCACCGATCGAGTGCCCAAGCTTGCCGCGTACGAGTTTTATATCGGCGAGAAGAAATACGTCGTCGGCGGCATCGCCAAAGGCTCGGGCATGATCGCTCCCAATATGGCGACGATGCTCGCCTTCGTAGCGACCAATCTTCCGATGTCGGCGGACGCCTTGCAGAACGAGCTGCGCGAGGCGGCCGACGCAACGTTCAATATGATTTCGGTCGACGGGTGCATGTCGACCAACGACGCGCTCTATGCCTTTGCGCCGGCCGGCGAAGGGTCGCCGCCCGCACCATTTGTTCGTGCGCTGCATCAAGTTTGCTCCGACCTTGCCCTCGCGATGGTTGCCGACGGTGAAGGCGCAACCAAAACACTCACCGTGCACGTGCGCGGCGCGAAAGATATCGCGCAGGCGCGGACGATTGGACGCGCGGTGATCAACAGCAATCTGGTGCGAACCGCGCTCTACGGCGAGGATCCGAACTGGGGCCGCATCATTGCGGCGGCGGGCTCGGTGAATGCAGGGCTGGATCCCGACACGTGGTGGTTGCAGCTCAACGGCAAGACCTGGGTGCAGCCCGGCGCGATCGAAGCGCTCAGCGAAGCCGAAGCGCACAGCGAGCTCGAGTTGACCGATATTGTCGTCGATCTCCATTTGGGAATCGGTGAAGCGCGCGCAACCGCGTGGGGCTGCGATCTTTCAAAGGATTACGTGCGCATTAACGCGAGTTACCGCACATGACCGTCCTTCGAGAACCTCAGGATGACAAGGTTGCTCGCGAATTATAACCGCGCCCCCATCAACATCGTGCGTGGCGAGGGCTGCTACTTGTACGATGATCAGGGACAACGGTATTTGGATTTTATCGCGGGCATTGCGGTCTGCGCGCTGGGCCATTGTCATCCGTGGATCTCGCAAGCGATTGCCGATCAGGCGCGCACGCTGGTGCACTGCAGCAATCTGTACTATCACGAACCGGCCGGCGCACTGGCTAAGGAGCTCGTAGCGCGCAGCGGCTTCGCGCGCGCATTCTTTTGCAACTCCGGGACTGAAGCCAACGAAGCGGCGATCAAGCTTGCCCGTAAACGCGCCTTCCGCAAGGGTGAAACCGATCGCGTCACGATCCTTGCGTGCACTGGATCGTTTCATGGCCGCACCCTCGGTGCACTCGCCGCCACCGCCAATGACAAGTATAAGGAAGGCTTCGGCCCGATGCCGGCCGGCTTTGCGTTTACCGAGTTCAACGACATGTTTGCGCTGGACAAGGCCATCGACGACAAGGTCGCGGCCTTCATCGTCGAGCCCGTGCAGGGAGAGAGCGGCGTCCATCCGGCGAGCGTCGAGTTTCTGGCGATGGCGCGGCACTTATGCGACAAACGCGGCGCGCTCTTGATCTTCGACGAGATTCAATGCGGGATGGGACGGCTCGGCCCGCTGTTTGCTTTTCAGCGATTTGGCGTCACGCCCGACGTCGTGACCATGGCCAAGGCGCTGGCCAACGGTTTACCAATCGGCGCGATGCTGGTCGCAGAGAGTGCGATCGACGCGCTGCAACCAGGCGATCACGGGACGACCTTCGGCGGTTCGCCGGTTCCGTGCGCGGCCGCGCTTGCGCACCTGCGCGTTCGGGACGCAATCGACCTAGCGGCATACGTTGCCGTGCGCGAGGTGCAGTTGATGGCGCGCCTAGCCGATCTTGCGCTCGCTTTCCCCAGTATAATCTCCGGATTGCGCGGGATGGGTCTGCTCTGCGCGCTTGGACTCAACGAGAAGTATCCGGTGGCTGATGTCGTAACGGCGCTGCGCGAGCATGGAATGCTGGTCGGCAGCGCCGGCGGTAACTCACTCCGCTTCGCACCGCCGCTTGTGCTGGGCGAAGAACAAATCGACGAGGCGTACGAGACGCTCTACGAAGTCTTCTCGCATATCGATGAGCGGGTTTCAGCCGTAGTCGCTTAGGGAACGCAAGCTTCATATCAAGGAGATGTGAAGATGCAAAAGGCCCCATACAAGCTGCCGGCCAAGGGCAGCGACGCCGTCGAAATTCTGATGAACGACCATCGGTTGATCGAGGCTTTGCTCGAGCGGCTGACCTCGGCCGTCGACAACGCCGAGCGCAAGAGTGCGCTCGAAGAGCTCAAAGCCGCGCTTACCATTCACAACGCGACCGAAGAAAACTTGGTCTATCCGGCAATCGAGCGCATCGCGCGCAAGCGGGCTGAAGCGCAACATCTCTATCATGAGACCGCCGAAGCCGACGTCGTCGTGTTCGAGTTGGATTCGATGTTGAAAGAGGGCCGCGGTGAAGAAGACGCCTTTGCAGTCACTGCCGACAAGCTTCGCAGCGCCGTTGTAGAGCACATCGAGGACGAAGAGCAGAAGGCCTTCGTGCACCTGCGCGATGAAGCCGACGACGATCAAGCCGAGTCATTGACACGTTCGGTCAAGCAATTCCGCGGCGCACTTCACTACGAAATGAGTAAATAATATGGCTACACGTAAGAAGACGACGGCGAAGAAGAAGACGGCGGCAAAGAAGAAGACGACCCGCAAATACAGCAAGAAGGCCGGGCAAAAGGTCAAGAAGGTCATGGAAGAGTTCAAAGGCGGGAAGCTGACGTCGGGGCGGTCGGGAAAGAAGGTCACCAGTCGCAAGCAGGCCATCGCGATCGGACTGAGCGAAGCGCGCGCCGAGGGCGACGAAATGCCGCCCGCCCCGAAGCGGAAGTAGGGCTTTATGGACGAATCCGCTATTCGGGCCTCGATCGAGCAGCGTTGGGCGAAACCCATATCAGGCGACCTCTACGAAGAAGACGTCATTTTGGATTTCCCTCAATCGGGCGAACGAATACGTGGGCGTGCGAACCTCGTCGCTCAGCGCTCCGCAGATCCAGATCATCCGGGCATCGCTAAAGTGCTGCGGATATTCGGCAGCGGCC
>CAWIMO010000004.1:0-20476 GCA_963837195.1 Vulcanimicrobiota bacterium | reverse complement strand
GGCGACCCTCGCGCGCACACGATTGCGTCGCGGGTCGAGCGTATCTTAGAGAAAGCCGGCGTGACACCGGAAACGTGCGCCGATATCGACATCGCCGATTATGATGACGAAGCGGAATGGTCCGATCTTGCCGGCGACGCGCGATTCGTGGATATCACGTCGCTTACCGACCGCAGCCCAAGCGCGCTGCGCCGCATTGTGCGAGAAGTGTCGCCATGAGGCAGCATGCGTTGCTCTCGCGTTTCGCGCCCTTCGTCGAACAAAGTCGTTTTGCGCGGGTCGTGGGCGCGCCGTACTTAGTTGCGGCTCGCTTACAACCATCGTTCTATCCCTGGGGCGAGGGCTGGATCGATCTAGTCTTTTCGCGCGACGGCGAAATTGCGCTCGTGCCGTTCGTTCAGATCGATGCGCCGATGGTTTACGTGCGTGAAGCCAGTCCCTTTATCTGGCCGTCGTGGCTTCCGCTCGAAGACAAAGCTGTCGCGGGCCTGCAAACACTGCTCGAACCCTGGCTGCTCTCGCACGTGCTGCTCGGCTCGCTCGACGAAGAGGTGGTCGCATTCTTTACCGACGACGCGCAGGCTCGCGCGACCTTTGAGGCGGCCCGATCGGCGCGCTTCCTTTGCGCCATCGGTACCGATGAGCTGTTTACCGATGCCGCGCCATACGTGTACGCGAGGCGTTTTGCGGTAGGGAAACGGGTCGGTATTTCGTCACCCGACGCAGCCTTCGGTGCCTCGCTGCTCGCCCGTGTCGCAAACACCGTGCATGCGGACCTCGGCGATGCGCAACGCAATGCGCTCGCGCAGACCTGGTACGGGATCGGACTCTACGGCGACGTTCCGCGCGCCTCGTTCGACGTCGAGATCTCGGCGACGGCTTCGAACGGCGCCACCGCGTCGATCGCGCTGGAATCACCGACGCAAGGCGCGACCGAAGTGAAATTCACGCGTCCCGTCTTCCCGCTCTTGGCCTGCTCGTTCGATGTCGCGGATGCAGAGCCGGTCCGAGAATTTTACGTGCAGGCTCGCGAGCCGATACTTCGCGCCAACCGGTTGACGGCCGCGCCCGTAATCGGCGGCTCAGCTGGGCGCATCGCGATCGTGATTCGCGACGATGGACTCATCGCGCCGGAGGCCGACGTCGACCAGGCGCGCGCGCTCGCCGAGGCGCTCTGCGAGCAAGGATTCGACGCGCGCTTAACCGTCGCGTCAGCCGCGCGCGCAGAAGGGTGCGACTTGATTCACCTCTTCGGGCATCGGCACGTTGCGCAGTTCGATTATATCCTCGACGAAGCAAAGCGTCTGGACATTCCGGTGGTTGTCACGCCCCTGTTGGACGACTTCGGCCATGAGTCGCTATGGGGAACCGCTGCCATTCGTACTATGCTCTCCGGTATCCGAGACGAGGCCACCCAGCAAACAATCGAGCGTGGTTTGGCCTCGCGGCTGGTCTTAACCGATGCGGCGTCCGAGCGCGGAAAGCCGGCCTATGACGAGCGATTGCTGCAAAGGACGTTTGCGCAGAGTCGCGCGGCCATCTTCGCGACGCACGCGGAAGAAGAGCACGCGCGTTCGCGCTACGGCTTTTCCGGATCGTCGCGGCTCGTGCCCTGCGTCCCGGAGCGGCCGGTCAGCCCTGAGCCGATCGGCGCCCTCTGCGGAGCAGATGAATATGTCCTCGTTCACGCAGCGGTGGAGCCGCGCGCGAATCAGTGGATCACCGTGCGCGCGGCGGCTGCAATCGGCGCGACCTGCGTCCTGGTGGGGACGGTGGAGAACGCCGAGTACTATCAAAGCGTCATGGAAGCTGCCGGCGACGGTCTGATTTGGCTGTCGCAGGACGAGATGAGTCCCGGGCAGTTGGAGGCGCTGTACGCGGGCGCACGTATTTACGCCGATCTTTCTTGGGCCGGTCATGGGGCCGCGCGCGCGGTGCGGGCTGCGGCCCATGGTACCGTCCCGGCCTTGTCGTCCTCCCTCGGCCTGGCCGAGCTTTGGCCCGAACTCACCGGAGGCGCCGATCCAGCTTCGCTGGAGAGTGCCACCGCCGTCATGCGGCAAGCTTGGATGCGGGCGCCGGCCATCGGCTACCAAATAGCCGAACGGACCGTGCAGTTGTGCGATCCGCTGCGCTCACTTCAGGCGGTGCTGGGGGCCTATGCGGAAGCAGCCGGGGTCAAGACCGGGTAGACGCTCGGGCGGCTAATATCGTCCCTCGTGCCGGTCGAAAACACTAGAAGCGGGAGAAGGATTGCAAAACATGGACGTTCCCACCGTCGCTCCGGCCACGACCGGCCAGAGCGGAGGGGTTGCCCCAACTACGGAGGTTGCTGCTGCGCCACAGGCGCCCGCGATCTCTTCGGGTGCGTCATCTGCCCCGCAACCCAAGTCGCCTGTCAACGAATCGACGATTGCCGCCGCAGTCGCCAAAATTTACAATGTTTCGTCCGGTTCGTCGGGCCCGCCGCAGCTCGCGATTTCATATAAATACGTGAGCCAGCTTCAGTTAGTTGTGACCGTTTTCACCAATCCGCAGACGGGTGAAGAGGTCGCGCAGTTTCCGCCGCAAGAGCTGATTGGTTTGGCCGAATTCTTCGACCAAATCGACGGCGTCACACTCGACCGGAAGGTCTAAAGGATCCTGTGTCAAGCGATAGCACCGTCTACGGCACCACCGCCCCGATCTCGTTTCCCGGGATCGTTTCCGGTATCGACTATAACGCGATCATTTCCAAACTGACGCAGTTGAGCCTTGCGCCGACAACGCTGCTCAACGCGCAGATTGCCACGCTCAACAACGCCAATAGTGAATTGATCAAGATCAGTAATCTGATCTCGTCGGTGCAGAATGCACTTGGTAATCTTTCGAATCCCGACCTGTTCTCGACCTATCAGGCGAGTTCGGGGGATAGTTCGGTCCTGTCGGCGACCGGAATTCCGGGCGTAACGGCAACGCCCGGCCTTTATACGATCGACAGCGTCAAGGCGGCGACGAATACCTCGATCCGCTCGAGCACGAGCGCCGGACACTCGATTACGGACACGATCACCACCGGAACCTATGCCGGCGACGCATCCGATACCGTGCCGCTCGCGTATTCGTACGCCAGAGTCGTACCGACGAACGGCGCCAATGGAAGTGGGTCGGTGACGGTCGACGGCGTGTCGATCTCCTACAACGTCGATTCGCAGTCGCTCGATCAGATTTTGCACAACATTACGACGCAAGTTGACTCGAACGCGGATGCCGGTTTCCTCGCAACCCTAGTGAACGGCGTCGTCGACTTTACTTCGAGCGACCAGCAGATTTCGCTCGGTAGTAACGAGGATCAAGGGAACTTGCTCAGCGTGCTTCAGCTGAGCAACGCGCAGTTGATCAACAGCGGCGGCGGCGGCTCGATAACGGGGACCGCGAATGTCGGCGGAATCAATCCCGACTCGGACTTCAATTCCGGCGACGCCGCCGGTTTCGTGACGCCGGTGACCGCTGGAACCTTCACGATCAACGGTGTGAAGATCAGCGTATCGACCAGCCAGAATCTCACCGACGTCCTCAACGCGATCAACAGCAGCACGGCCGGGGTTACCGCGGTCTTCAACTCGGTAACCGGACAGATTCAACTGACGAACGCCAATTCGGGGCCGCAGAGCATCGTGCTCGGCGCAGCCGGCGACACCAGCAATTTCCTGACCGCGGCCGGCCTGACGGCAGCCAGCGGTGCCAAGACCACGGTGGGTCAGCAATCGGCGGTCACGGTGCAGAATCCCGACGGCACGTCGAGCACCTATTACAATAACTCGAACACCGTCAGCGACGCGCTCCCGGGACTGTCGCTCTCGATCACGGGCAACACCACGGATCCGTTCACGCTCGATGTCACTCAGAATACGACGCTGCTGGTCTCGACGCTCCAAGCCTTTGTGTCGACCTATAATGCGGCCGTAAACGAGATCAATACGGCCACCGCGCCGCCGATCGTGCTTGCGATCCAGCCCGGAACGAACGCGACGGCGCAGTCGGTTCCCGGCGGCGTCCTTTGGGGCAATTCCGACGTGGGGTCGATCGTTTCAGAATTCGAAAACATTGTCGGCGGCTTCCTCGGCACGGACAGCAAGTATAATTCGCTCGCGCAGGCCGGTCTATTGCTCAGCAGCACGTTCACCACGGTGCAAGCGACGAGCATCGACCAGCAAGGCGGACCGAATAGTTCTCCCGTTCAGAACGAGACGGTCGAGGGAGCGAATGGAACGCTTGCGCCACTCAACGTTTCGGCTTTCTTGCAAGCATATGCGAGCAATCCCAACGCCGTGCAGAACCTAATCGTCGGCGCAAACAGTCTCACGACTCAGCTGGGTGAATATTTAGCCGGCGTAACCGGCAGTCCGACGCTGCTTAACGCGGGCCCGGTCGGCAATGTGCCGGCGGTGTCGCTGATCCAAAACTTCGAAAACGGCAACACCGACACGATCACGAATCTGCAGCAGCAGGTTTCACAAATTACCGACGAGGCCAATCAGCAGGCCACGTCTCTGCGTGACGGCTTCGTCGCGAGCGAGACCGCAATCGCCGGATTGCAAGCAGAACAGCAGGAGTTGGCGTCGGTCTTCGGCTTCTCGACGACCAGCAGCAGCTCGTCCAGCTCGGGTGCGTAGCGACAGCCATGCGGAAGAATAACGAACAGACCTATCTCGAGACCTCGATCCTCACGGCTGCGCCGGAAGACCTGATCGTCAAGATCTTTGACGTGTTGATCATCGCCTCACAGCAGGCGCATGAGAAGTTGTTGAACGAGCGCGACGACATCGAGGGGATCCACAAAGCGCTGTTGCGCGCCCAACGCGCGTGTACCGTGCTGATGAGTTCACTCAACATGGAAATCGGCGGTGAACTTTCGGACAACCTCCTCCGCGTCTACGGCTTTTGGCACAAGGAACTCGTGATGGCCAACATGCGTAAGGACCCCGAGCGAGTCGAACGCATTCTTGGCTACGCTCGGGAATATCGCGAGACGTGGAATACCGCGGTGACGCAGTTCAAAGCGCAGAAGCGCGCGGAAAAGCATCTCTCGGGAGGCGACGGTCTAACGTCGACGTTCGCTGCCGTTGGCTAGCGCGGTGCTGGATGAAGTGCGTTCGAGCGTTTCTCTGCTCGAAGCGCAGTGCAAAGATCTTGGTCCGCTGATCGACCGCTGCGATTGGAGCGGCTTCGGGCGCTTGCTCTCGGAAATGGGACGCGCGCGCCACGTCGTGATGAACGCGTGGGAAGCGGCGCAGCCGGAGCGCACGCCCGAGTTTGACGAGGAAATTGCGGCGCGCGTGCGCCGCGTTTTGGAATACCGTGAGTGGCAGCTCAAGCGGCTCGAGCGCTTCCGCGACGAAACCGGCGGCCGGTTGCAATTGATTTCGCGCTGGAAGTCCTACGCGCGTTCGGTTGCCGGCAAACGCCGCACTCAGGCAGCGCTTTTCAGCGACGTCAGATAGCCCTCAATTCTGGAGTGCACTAGCCAAAGCGGCGAGCAATACGCGCGCCGCTGCGTCGAGTGCCGCGTCGGCCTGAAAGAGCACGCCCGTCGTGCGATCGATGCGCAGTCGTACGAAGAGCTTTTGCAGCACGGTCATCGAGTGCTGCGCGTACGAACGTAGCGCATTATCGATGGCAGCGGCACGCGCGTCGTCGTCGAGCAGCACGCGCTGTGCTTGTAGAGCGAGCGTAAGTTGCCTCGCTTTGACAAAATCCCAGCGGTCGCGTTCCTCGGCGATCTTGCGCACAACGACCAGTGCGGGCTCGTGCAGTTCGTTTGAAAGTGCGAGGCGGTCGGCGCCCGGCGATGCTGCAGGGCGCACGGGGCGAGGCGCGATCGCGTCGATTCCGGCCGTGAGCTTGCCGGCGTATTCGCCGATCGGTTCTTTCTTGCCGAGCTTTTCGTGCAGCGAAACGCGATGAAGAATTTGCGACTGCGCTGCTAGGTGCGCTTTAAGCCCGAGATCGTCGTTCCCGTCGGCGTCGACCGCGCACGCCAGCGCGCTTGCGAAGATGCAATGCTGGAGAATCGTCGGCTCCTTCGATCCGTTGAATACCCGCTCGAAGAAGGCGAGCGTCGGACGATCGAGGCTGCCGTAGAGCACGACCGCCTCGCGCAACGGTTCGGCCTCGAGCTCCGGCTCGAAGAGAATCGGTTCCACTTCCGCTTCCGGCTCGGGTTCAGCCTTGAGGATGCGGGGCGCGGCGTTGGAGAGCGCCGCATCGGCGGCTTCGTAGACGATCTGTTCTTCGGCGTCGAGCTCGTAGATCGGTAGTTCGGCCGTGGGTATTTCGATCGGGATAAGCGGTTTTGGCTCAAAGAGCGCGCGGTCGGCCGCGGCGAGTTCGCCGGCGAATGCGCCAAGCGTGCCTCTCCGCTCGACCGTAAGCGGTCCGCCGCCAATGACGGCAGCGTCGCGCGCGCGCACTTGGGGGATGGTCAGCAAAGGCTTGGTGCCCATGCGGACGCCGACTTTCCATAACAGGGCAGCGCGGCTTCCGCCGGCGATGGCGGGCAGCGCTAGACCCGCTCCGAAAAGCTGGTCTGCCGTGCTGTCGTCGGCCGCGCGGCCATCGATCTGGAGTGATCCCAGACGATAGGTCACGCCTCCGGGCAGCGGTACTCCCGCAACCACACCGTTCGCGGGCGTCGCCCCTTCGTTTGCGATGCTCAGGGCGTAGGTGACGACCGTCCCGGGAATCACCTCGCCGGGCGGCGTGGCGGTCAGCGTCACGGCGAGCATCGCCCGCTGGGCGCTCGGCGCTTCCACCGGTTCTTCGATCCCGGGGGTTGAGTCGACGGCATACCGGCTTTCCCAAGCAACGCGCTCGGGCGCGACCAGGCCGAGGGAGGTGCGCTGCAACTCGAGCAGGCGCATGTCCGCGCTGGATTCGAAGTCGGGCTCGCGGTTCATGATGAGGAGCGCCGGGCGAACAGCCGGCTCAGGAGACTACGGGTCACCGGTCCATTGGCAGGTTCGGCCGCGTTGGTAGCGCCGATCTCGGTCCGCCCGATAACTGCGACCGGCCGCGGGGTGATGCCGCGCACGAGCATGGCGGAGCGAACGTGATCCTCATTGATCAGCGTGCTTGCACGATCGCAGGCCTCTTGCATTGCCGCGTGCGCAAGCATCGTCAGCCGGCGCGGCAGGCCGTCAGCCGCCTCGATCATCAGCGCGCGAGCGTCCGGGGTGAAGAATTGCCGCTCGGGCAGCAGACCGGCCTTGGAGAGGCGGAAATCGAGTACCGCCGAGGCCATCCCCGGATCCAGCCGTTCGAGGCGAATCCAGCCGTCGACGCGATCCTCGAGGTTGCCCTTGGCGCGAATGCGCTCGGCCAGCTCGCTTTGCCCAAAGAGCAAGATGTTGAGCAGTTTGCGCTGCGGCACGTGGTAATTGAGCAGGAGGCGCAGCGCCTCGAGGTTCTCATCGCTGAGGTTCTGCGCTTCGTCGATCGTGAGGACCAAGTTCCGCTTTTCGAGGATCGCCGTTTCGAAGAAGAAGTTCTTGAGCGCATTCTTGAGCGCGGCGCTCGAGCGCGGCGGAAGTGCGAGCCCGAAGACGCGGCCGATGGCGATGAGGAACTCCACCTCGGTTGCGAACGCCGGATCGAGGATCTTGGCGAGCACGACCTTGTCGTCCGCGAGGAGCTCCTGCTCGAGCGCTCCGCTTAGGCTCGTTTTGCCCGTCCCGGGGTCGCCGAGAATCACGGTCAGACCACGCGATGCGTCGACCGCGGCGTACAGACGCTCCTTGGCCTTGCGCAACGCGCCGAACTCACAATAGAAAAACGGGTCGGCGGTATCCAAGAACGGGTCGCGTTCGAGGCCGAAGAATTCAAAGTACCGTGACATAGCGCCACCGATAGGTTAGACCCACGACCCCAAAGTCATTGTGTCGTGCAGCAATCTGACGAGGACCTTACGTAGACGAGGTCGAGATAAGCACGAGATGTCCCGCCTCGACTATCTCGACGAGCTCGAAGCCCGCACGATCTTCATTCTGCGCGAAGCATTTTCGTGCGTGTCGCCGCTTGCCATGCTCTGGTCGATCGGCAAAGATTCGACCGCGCTGCTCTGGATGGTGCGCAAGGCCTTCCTTGGCGAAGTTCCTTTTCCGGTCGTGCTGCTCGACACCGGTATGGAGTTCGAGGAGGTCTACGCATTTCGCGATCGTTTAGTCGCGCAGTGGGAGCTCCCGGTCGCAAACGAAGCCTGCCCGCCGGAAAGCACCGTGGATCAAACGCTTCCGCCGGCGGCGCGGCACGCAGCGCGCAAGACGGCGGGGCTGCGCGCGCTCATCGCGCGTGAAGGCTACCGCGGGATCCTTCTGGGCATCCGGCGCGACGAACAAGCGATCCGGGCAAAAGAGCGGATCTTTAGCCCGCGCAACGCCGACGGATCGTGGGATCCGCGCTCGCAGCCGCCCGAATTGTGGGACTACTACGCCTACGACGTACCCGACGGCGCGCACGTGCGGATTCATCCTTTGCTGCACTGGACCGAATTGGACATCTGGCGTTACACGCTGCGCGAAGAGATTCCGTACGTACCGCTCTACTTAGCCAAAGACGGGAAACGCTATCGCTCGCTCGGTGAGAGCAACATCACCTTTCCGATCGCGAGCAATGCCGACACGCTGGAGAAGATCGTCGCCGAACTCGAGGTGACGCGCGAACCCGAGCGCGCCGGCCGCGCGATGGACAACGAGAGCGAAGATGCCTTCGAGCGTCTGCGCACCACGGGGTACATGTAAGCGTTGAAAAACGTTCGCATCGTGATGGTCGGCGACGTCGACGCGGGAAAGTCGACGATTCTCGGGCGTCTGCTCGTCGATCTCGGACTGGTGACGCCCGCAAAGCTCGAAGAACTCGAAACGTCGAGCAGCAAGCGTGGCGTGCCGATCGAGTATTCATTTTTGCTGGATGCGTTTCAACTCGAACGTGATCAAGCGATCACGCTGGACCTCACGCGTAT
Source organism: Vulcanimicrobiota bacterium (assembly GCA_963837195.1). Classification (GTDB taxonomy): domain Bacteria; phylum Vulcanimicrobiota; class Vulcanimicrobiia; order Vulcanimicrobiales; family Vulcanimicrobiaceae; genus Aquilonibacter. Next base: position 11,478 of record CAWIMO010000004.1, on the reverse strand, counting down.
CTGGGTGCGCACGGCTGATGCGGAATTCGTGTTCGTTGATGCTCCCGGCCACCGCGAGCTCATTCGGAACTTGCTCAGCGGCGCATCCGAAGTCGATGCGGCGGTCATGGTGGTCGCCGCCGATGAAGGCATCACGCAACAGACGCGGCGCCAGGCGCTGTTCTTACGGTGGTTCGGATTTGCCAACGTGCTGGTTGCGATCAACAAGCTCGACTTGGCCCGCGATCCGCGTGCGGCCTACGAGGCTCGCGCGGCGGAGGTGCGCGCGTTTCTCGAACAGCTCGGAATGCAGGCGCGCGCGATCGTGCCGGTTGCGGCGCGAAGCGGCGACGGAATCGTCAAGCCGGGACCGTTAACGGCGTGGTGGCAGGGGCCGACCTTGATCGAAGCGCTCGGCACGCTCGAACGCGTGCACGTTCGCGAAGACGGCCCGCTGCGCTTCGTGGTTCAAGACGTGTATCGACGCGAAGGAAAACGTCTGATCGCCGGGCGCGTCGAGAGCGGTATGCTCGAACGCGGCGAGCATCTCACGTTTTGGCCGCTGCAAACCGGTGCGCGCGTCGTGGCGATTCACGACTGGCCCGACGAAATCGAGAACGCCGCAACCGGCTCGTCGATTGCGGTCGAATTAGATGCGCGCGTCTTCGTGGATCGCGGAGCGGTCGGAAGCCGTGCGATTGACGCCCCCGAACTCGGTCACGTCGCGCAGACGACCATCGTGTGGCTCGGTGTCGATCCGGTGCACGCGGGTGAGCCGCTGCGCATGCGTCTGGGCGCACGCGAGATCTCGGTCACCTTGCAGCGTATCGAAGAAAGCATCGATCCCGATACGCTGGAGCCGCGCGAGGCGCAGGAACTGCGCAGCGGAGATGTGGGCGTGGTATCGCTGGTGTCGCGCGAACTCATCGCGGCCGACACCAATTTGGCCGAGTCGAGCATCGGCCGCTTCGTGCTCGTGCGCAACGGCGCGATCGTCGCAGGCGGCCAAATCGACGCCGTTGTCGGTCACAATCGCGGCGAGGGAGCAACCAACGTCGTCGCGATGACGTCGTCGGTCGAACGCAGCGAGCGAACGACGCGCAACGGACATGCGGGTGGCGTGTTCTGGCTCACCGGCTTGCCCAGCGCGGGAAAATCGACCGTGGCGATGGCGGTGCAGCGCATGCTCTTTGAACGGGGCCGGCAAGTGTACGTGCTCGATGGCGATACGCTGCGCACCTCGCTCAACGTGGATCTCGGCTTCACCGACGAAGACCGTTCGGAGAATGTGCGGCGTACGGCGGCGGTTGCGGGCGTCTTCGCCGATGCAGGCTTCATCGTGATCTGCGCCTTGATCTCGCCGTTCGCGGCCGACCGGGAGTTGGCGCGGGCTGCGTATCCTAATGGATTTCACGAGATTTACGTATCCTGCGACCTGGTCACGGCCGAAGGGCGTGACGTCAAGGGACACTACGGGCGCGCGCGGCGGGGTGAACTCGCGCACTTCACCGGCGTTTCATCGCCGTACGAAATACCAAAAACTCCCGAACTCGTGGTTGACACCGCGAGCCATCGCATCGAGGAGTCGGCGGCGCAGCTTCTCGAGTACGTCGAGGCGCATCTCGTCAAATGATTCAGATCGTTCTGATCGGCTTCATCGTGGGGTTGTGCATTTCGTACTCCGGTGTCGGCGCGGGATCGCTCACGACGCCGTTGATCGTGCTCTTTCTGGGATACGATGCGAGCACGGCAATCGGTTCGGACCTGCTCTTCAGCCTGGGCACGAAGATCGTCGCGTTTTTGACGCACATCCGCGCGCAAACCGTCAACTACGGTGCCTTGCTGTTCCTTTCAATCGGTGGCGTGCCCGGAGCAATCGCCGGCGTACTTATCACCGGGTGGCTGCACGCGCATCTGCCGCTCGGCGTGGTCAATCACGTGCTCAAGATCGCGCTTGGCGTTGCGCTGCTCGTTGCCGCCGCCGCGGTAGCCTTTACGCGTTCGGTTCCACCGGACAAGCAACCGCCGGCCGCGCCGCTTCCACACGTGCCCTTGATCGTCACCGGCCTCGTCGTCGGGACCCTGGTCAGCATCACGTCGATCGGAAGCGGATCGCTCACGCTGCCCCTTCTGTTGCTCGTGCTCTCGCAAGCGCAACTGCGTACCTTAGTGGGAACCGACGTGGCTTTCGCGGTGGTGCTTTTGGTCCCGGCGATTCTGGGGCACTTCAAGCTCGGCGACGTGAACGTGCGCCTGGCGATGCTGCTGCTCGCGGGGTCGATCCCCGGCGTGCTCATCGGCACGCCGCTGGCCAAGCGCCTGCCAGAGCGAGCGTTCCGTGTGGGCCTGGCGGGGATTCTGGTGATCGTGGGCGTGCGGCTGTTCTTCTAGGCGCCCCGGGCCGATACCAATAAGCGTGAATCAGTCGGAGCCGCCCGGCAAGCGCCGGATCATTTTCGTCCTCGGGATGCATCGGTCAGGCACGTCGCTGACCACCAACGTCCTGAGCGAGCTTGGCGTCGCGCTCAGCGACGACTTGATGCCCGCGACTCACGAGAACGCGCGCGGATATTTCGAGTCGCAGACGATCTCATTCTTGCAAGATCGTATTTTGGCGGCTTTCGGCATAGCGTGGGATACGCCGATGTCGATGCGCGCGCTTCCGCCGGAGTGGTGGAAGTCGCCGTCGATCGCGCCGCTGCGCGCGCAAATCGTCGCGTTCGTCAACGCGGAACTCGACAAGCATCCGCTCTGGGGGTTTAAGGACCCGCGCACCATGCGCATGTTGCCGATGTGGGATACGATTATCCCCGAACTCAATGCCGAGCCCACATATCTCTTGGTGACACGCCATCCGAACGAAGTTGCCGGCTCACTCCACGCGCGCGGAAAACTCGATCCGGTCATCGCTGAATTGCTCTGGCTGGAACACAACGTCGATACCTTGCTTGCGTGTCGCGAACGGATCGCGGCAATCGTCGATTACCAGGAGTGGATGAATCGGCCGCTGGAGCAAGGGCGCTACATGATCGATCGGGCCGGCATACCGTATTCGGGAACAGACGAGGAGCTCACCGCGTTGCTCGCGCGAGTGGTTGCGCCGGAGCTGCGCCACCACGCGCCGTCGAACGCATTCCACTTACCGTTCACGGGCCCGCTCTACGACGCGTTACTCAGGCGCGATCTGGCGGCAGCATTGAGTCTCGCCGACCTTTTCAACATCAGCCGAACGTTGACGAGCGCAGTTGCCGTACCAATGTATCGCAAGCTCGCGGAGTTGACCAAGGTCGCGAACCAGCGCGGTGCGCGGATCGCCGAGCTCGAGGCCCAAATCAAAACATCGCAACCTGTGCCGAGCGCGAGCATCGCCGAACCGAAGCTCTAGAGCTTTTGGACCGCGACTCCGAAGCTGGTCGCGATGATGAAGTTCTCGGGCAGTTGGCGCGCCTCAAACGCGGCGCGAAATTTGCGCGCACAATCGAACGTTGCTTGCGGCGTCGAGCAGTCGAAATGCCGCATCACTTGTGGCTCGATCGGGCGATCGTTGTATGCGGCGATGATGCGACAGTTGAGCGGCTCGAAGATGCTCAAGACTTGGTTAGCGGTGGTGTAGAAGAACTGGTCGAGCCCACCGTGAGGACGGTTGAAGCCGTCGAGCCATGACTTGCACAACTCTCGTTGCAAGAACGGTGGCCACGGAATTTCGTAGTGCGCTTCGAACGGGGCGCGATAGTCCGGGGCAAAGAGCACGAGATATCCGCCGCGCTTCGTGACGCGAAGCAATTCGCTGATGGTGCCGGCTGGGTCGGGCACATGCTCGATGAATTGATGGCCCAAAACGATGTCGAAGCGATCGGGATCGAACCCCGTAGCAGTCGCGTCGCCGTGCACCAAGCGGTCGTTCCATGACGGATCGAGTCCGAACGCGGCGATGCGCGCTGCGCCGACCGCCAACCGATCGACGTCGCTGTCGATGCCCCATGCATCGTGTCCCTGCTTGAGCGCCGCGGTGACGAACGAGCCGCTACCGCAGCCGGCCTCGAGCACGCTTCGAGGCACCGACCAAAAGCCGGGCGTTTGTATGACGGACGCAATCATATCGAAGAGCTTCGTCTGCCAATTCGGATCCAACGCCTTTACAAGCTCACGCTCGCGAATGGCATCGTCAAAGCCGAAAGCCGCTTGTCCTTTCGAAAGAAGAACTTGCATTTTTTCGCGCAATTCGTCCACAAGCTCGCCCCTAAGGTCCCTTTCCGACAAAGCCGATAAGAGCATAGTGATCCAGAGGTACGGCCGTTCGCAGGTCGGCGCGCGATGACCTTGACCATCGAGCAACTGCGCGATGCGATTACCGAATGTCTAGATGTCGAGGAGGGCGACGTACGGAAGTTCCTCGACTCGCCGGATCGTGATACGCGGTTGCTGGCAACGCTAGCGATCGCTCGCACTAAGATCCGCCAGGCGCTGTATGCGACGGCACGCCTTGCGAAAGAGCACAACTACCAGGATCAGGCGTCGGTCAGCGCCGTCGAACGCATCGCCACCTTATCCGATATCGACGAGCCGTTCATCGAAACGCTCAAGCAAATCGGCATCCAAGCCGCGGCGGCGGGCCGATTCGACGGAGCGATGCAGTACCTGCAATTGGCCACATCTCGCGGAGCGGTCTCGGGACAGCGGCGCGACAAGCGCTCGCGTCGGGTGATTGCCTATGGGCACGATCGGGAAATCGACGCTGCGATTGCATCGCTTGCGCGATTCTTTTCCGCACCGCTGCTGCGAGTTCCACCGATCGAGCCGTTCCGAATCGCGATCACCTGCTCGGCGGTTCAAGATGAAGACGGCCCTACCGTCGTGATCCTCAAGCGCGCCGAGCATTTCAAGCGCATGGGCATCGACGTCAGCGTGGTGTCGAGCGCCATCACCGGGAGTAGCCCGTCGAAGCTGCAGAAACTCGCCGAACTGGGCGTACCGTTCTTCCACCCGCCGACCGAGCCCATCAAGGAGCGCGTGGAGTGGCTCATCGCGCACTTTCAGGCAAACCCGGTTCACGCGATTTCGTGGACGACCTCGCTCTACGACAACGTTGGCAAGCTCGGCGCTACGATCGGGCTCGCGCCGGTCCAAGCTTGGGAGAATCGCAGTCTCGAACCGTTCATCGGGAAGTGGGATCTGATCTTCCAGGGCGTCGATCCGCGCCAAGAAGAGATCACCGAATGGCCGGGCTTGAGTAAGTACTACGGCAGCTCGGTTATGATGGGTGAAGAGATCGACGCAGCCTCGCCGCTTCCGCGGTCGTATCTCGGCGTACCCGACGATGCTGTCACGCTTGCGACGTTCGGCCGCATGGAGAAGTGCAACACCGACACGTATCTCGATGCGCTCTCGCTGATCCTGAGATCGGACCGCCGCGCATGGCTCGTCCTTGCCGGCCGCGACGGTCTCGACGCGGTAGCTTCGATGAAGCGACGTTTCGAGGCCGACGGAGTGTGGAATCGCGTGCGCTACTTGGGCCCGCGTCAAGCCGAGGCGCCGGCGCTCGCAAAGTCTATCGACATTTATTGCGACACGTATCCCTGGGTCGGCGGCCAATCGCTCCTCGACGCGATGCAGGGTGGACGGCCCATCGTCGGGATGCTTGCTGCCGAGGATGCCGCGCTCGATCCGACCGGCATGAGCTCGATCACGGCCGGCGGCCGATCGCTGCTCTCTGGTTCGATCGAGTTGGCGAAGGCCGGCGACGTACAGGATTACGCGCGTATCGCTCTGCGCTACATCAACGATCCCGTTTTGCGCGTGCGCGACGGTGGCATATGTTACGAACTCGCCTCGCGTGAGTGCAACGCGTTCGACAAATCAAAGGCATACGCGGAAGACTTGCGCGCGATCGCCATTCGGAAACTAGGAGTGACGCACACGCCTCGCTAGGCCGGCATTCCCTGTCGAAAGTACGCGCTCGCGCCCTCGCCCAAGTTGAAAAAGAGATCGAGAATCGTTACGCCGTGTTCGAACGGTCCGTGGAGCTGCGGGTATTCGCGATAGCCGTCATACGTCTTGAACTCCACGCCGACCCCGTGCTCGCGCCACAAATCCACGTCGAGATACCCCGCTGCGGCCGGCCCGGAGAGATACGTCGTCGCACCGATCTGCTCGCAAATCGCCAAGAGCCGTTCGTTTTTCCCCGCCTGGGCCGGATAATCGGTCGAACGTGAAAATTTCGTCGTGATGCCGAGACGTTCTGCGATCGCGCGAAGAAAGAGTTCGTTGACGTCGGTCAACAGCGGCCGCGTGGCGGCGCGCTCATAGAGCGCTTCGATCCACGGCCATTGATCCTTCGCATGAGCAGCGCGCGCATACGCGTGCCGCAGTGTCGCGAGGTGATCGGCTGCCCAATTGGAGTCGGCAACGCGAGTTTCGTTGATCGCTTGCGTATACTTTCCACTCACGTCGACGGGGATCGTGAGCCAGCGTAGCCCGTCCGCCGTCTTGATTTTGTTTCGGTTGCGCCAGTCGCGCCGCGTATATTGCACGTCGTCGAAAAGGACGAATTCGTCAACGCCGGCGATGAAGTCGAAATAGCCCTTCCAGGGAATGTAGTTGGACTGAATGATCCCGACGCGCTTTTCCAAGATCGCTTAGAAGTTCCGCAGTTCGCTGCTGCGTCGTTCCGCGGGATCGGTCGCCGCCGCCTTGTAGACTCCGGCAGGGCCCGCGTCCTTGAGCAATAGCGCACCGGCACCAATCACGCAATCCTCGGCCACGCTGATGTTGTCACGGAACGTGGCATTGACCCCGACGAAGCAGTTGTCGCCGATCGTGCAGCGGCCGGAGATGACTGCGTGACTGGCAATGAAGACATTGTTGCCGATCTTCGAGTGGTGACCGATGTGGTTGCCGCTCCAGAGCACGCAGTTGTTCCCGATCGATACGAACGGCTGGATTACGTTGTTCTCGAAGATGAAGGAGGCCTCACCGTAGGTCGTTTCCGGCCAACGGTGGACCGAGGAATGAACGTAGGTCGGCAGCGTGTACCCGAGCTCTTTCAACGAATCGTACAGCTTTCTCCGGACGGCGTTGACTTTGCTGTAGCCGACGCCGACGAAGGCTACGTATTCCTTGGGTGGATGGGTGGTAAGGATTTTTTCAAGCGGAACCACCGGCAGCCCCAGAAGTTCGGGTTCGGCAATGTAGTCTTCGTTCACGACAAACGCCTTGACGTCATAGTCGCTATCGTCGCGCAGATATGGGAGGGCGACCTGGGCGAAATCGGTTGTTCCGAAGATGAAGGCTTTTTTCATACACGTACCGCCGGTGCGAAGCTGCGAACCGCCTCGATAACCGTCGTCTGGTCTTCGGGCGCGAGACTATTGTAAAACGGAAGCCTGACGAGCCGATCGCTGATACTTTCGGTCACCGGACAGTCGCCGCGAGCGCCGAGCCGGGCCGCGGCCTCCGAGCGATGGAGCGGCGTGTAGTGGAAGACCGCATTCACGCCGTTGCGCTGAAGCTCGGCAAGGAAGCGCGTGCGCTCGGCGAGTGTGGGCAGAAGCATATAGAACATATGATGCGACTGCTCGCGATCCGCAGGCACGTGCGGAAGCGTGACGCCGTTGGCGACCGCCCAATCGCGCAGGCCCTCGTGGTACCGTGCCCAGATTTGACTTCTCGAGCGTTGGATTGATTCGCGTTGTTCCAACTGGGCCAGGAGAAACGCTGCGAGCAAGTCGCTTGGAACGTAACTCGAGCCTAAATCAACCCACGTATATTTGTCGACTGCTCCGCGAAAGAACCGCGCTCGGTTCGTTCCCTTCTCGCGGATGATCTCGGCGCGATCCATGAATCGAGCATCGTTGACGACGAGCGCGCCGCCTTCACCGCAAGTGAAGTTCTTCGTCTCATGAAAGCTTTGCGTCGCAAGGGCCCCGAATGTGCCGAGTTGTTTTCCGCGATAGGTCGCGAAGAGACCGTGGGCGTTGTCCTCGATCAGGACCAGGCCATGACGCCGCGCAATGTCGACGATGGGTTCCATCTCGCACGCGACGCCCGCATAATGGACGACCACGATCGCCTTGGTCCTTGGCGTGATAGCGGCTTCGATCAAACGCTCGTCGATGTTCAGCGTATCGGGCCGCACGTCGACGAAGACCGCAACGGCGCGGCGCAACGCGAAGGCATTCACGGTTGAGACGAACGTGAACGCGGGCACGATCACTTCATCGCCCGGTTCGAGATCGAGCAGTAGCGCACTCATTTCGAGCGCATGCGTGCAACTCGTGGTGAGAAGCACTTGGGGTGCTCCGAGTGCGCCCTCGAGGAGCGCCTGGGCCCGTTTGGTGAATGGACCGTCGCCCGAAATGTGCCGATTGGCGATGGCTTGCGCGATATATGCCTGCTCGTTGCCGACGAAGGAGGCCTTGTTGAACGGAATCACGCGCGCACCGGGTCCGGGGAGTACATATCGTTCAGATTATCGGCCGCCGAGCGGGATATCCTATACGCAACGCATTCCTACCGTGGCACGATGTCGTCCCAGCGCACCACCTGGTGCCCCCGCGCTTGCAACGTGGCCTCGAGCGTGCTCTGGACGGCGGGCCGAACGGCCAGCAGTATCAGGCTTGGTTTGAGGCTTTGCGCGTCCACGACGGCGAGATCGCCGAAGCAGTCAGTGTCCGGGGCGTCGACGGCGCAACGGACGACCCGCGACCAGGCGAGCGGAGCATAGGCGCGTAATAGGCCGGCCGCTTCGCCGGCTCCAAACGCGACAGCCTCGCGCTTTCCGATGCGCTGGGTCAAAATGTCGTCGAGCGATCGCCAGTCCGTCAAATACTTCGCGGTGAGATCGTTCGACGGCCATGGGGCGCCCTCGCGCGGCGAGCCGCGCACGCCGACGGCAATTTGAAAGAATCCGAGCTCACGCGGAGCGGGCTCTGCGCGCTCGATCGCAAGTCCCGCAGCGGCAAACAGCGCCGCCACATGTGCGGGATGTAGCGAGTGAAGGTGATCGCCGAACAGAACCTCGCTGTTCGGTAGCGTCGCGTCCGGACAGACGATCGCAACGCGATCGCCGTGCGAGGCGAGTGCGCGCAAGAACTCGAGCGGCGAAGCCGTGTGCTCGATGACGTTCACCGCGAAGGCGAGTGCGGTGCGCGGCGCGCCCGCCGGGAGCTCGCGCAGGTATCCGGTTGTTACGTCCAATCCGGCCATTCGTGCCGCTGCGGCAGCGCCCGGCGCCGGCTCGACCCCGCTCATTGCCGCGTTGGACCAATGCTCGTGCAGCGCGAGCAACAGCGAGCCGTTGCCGCTGCCCGCTTCGAAACAAGAAGCAGGCGTAGCAAGGATCGTGGCAAGCCACTGCGCGTACCCCGCTTGCCGTCGCACCTCTTCGACTCGGCCTGGTTCGTGGGCGTACAGTTTGTAGTTTGCATCGAAGAGATTCGCAACGCCGCCGGATTCACGCCGTCGAATCGCACCGCACGTGCGGCAACACCACTTGTCGAGCGGCTCGGAAACAACGCGAAGATCGCTTGCAATACACCGATCGGGTTGTGGATCGACCAAACGGTCAAACGAATTCCCCGAGCAAATCGCGCAGATCACGCGCGTACTGTTCGAGGAGCGATGGAAGGAACGCTGCACGCGCGTCACCAAACTTTGCGGGCGTGCAATTTCCGGTGCAACATTGGCAGCGACTGGGCTGCGTGCTCAATCCGACGGATCGTGCTCCATGGATGCAAACGCATGCCGCATTACCCGTCGTCACGTCGGTTTCGGACGGCAACGCGCGCGTACTCGTCGGCGGACGTGATAAGCAGGGGCGTGGGCAATCGGGATTCGTCGATCTTTCGATTCGAGACGCGCGCGTCGTCGCGGTCGCCCCGGACCCGGTCGTTCGAGTTGGAGAGCTGGGTACGTTCGACGATCGTGGCGCCCTCCCGTCGTGCATGATCAAGATCGGTGCCCGCTGGTTTTTCTACTACACCGGCGTGATGTTGGGCCAAACGGTTCCCTTCTACTATGCCGTCGGCGTTGCCGTGAGCGACGATGGAGAACATTTCAAAAAGGTGTCGCAAGCGCCGATCCTCGATCGAAATGACGTGGATCCATACTTGGTCGCGAGCCCCTACGTGCTCTACGACGAAGGCCGCTATCGCATGTGGTACATGTCGGGCGTGCGCTGGACGATGGAAGACGGCAAGCCCAAGCATTACTATCACATTCGCTATGCCGAATCGACGGACGGCTTAGACTGGAAGCGCGATGGTCGCGTCTGCATCGACTTCAAGCCCGGTGAATATGCGATCGCGCGTCCAAGCGTCGTGCGCGACGAGGGTCGCTATCGCATGTGGTTCCCATATCGCGGCGATCGCTACAAAATCGGCTATGCTGAATCGTCCGACGGCCTGACCTGGGAGCGCATGGACGAGCAGGTAACGTTCGTGCCCGCGGAACCTGCGGCGTGGGAAGACGACATGCAGTGCTATCCGTTGATTTTGGACGCGGATGGGGAGCGCTACATGGCATACAACGGGAACGGCTACGGCTTAACGGGGTTTGGTCTCGCTCGTCTCCAGAGATAGGGCCCTAACCCTGACCGCGGCGATAGAGGCGCTCGCTTTCCGGGCGATAGTACTCGTCGAGAGACGTAACGACGCGCGTGTACCAGCCCAGCAGTTGCTGCGATCGCTCGGGTAGGGCGAGGATCTTGCTGGAACCAATGGCGCGAACGTAGTCGATCTGCTGTTTGAAAAAAGACTTCGTAAACTGCATGTTGAGCGCCAGGCGATCCTTACCGGAGCGATTCTGCCCCGCCGCGTGCCACAGCGTCGAGTCGAACACCAGCAGCGATCCGGCGCTCGCGCACGCGGGGACGGCATGCGCCCGCATGTAGGCAGCGTCGGGAGCGCTCGCGCGCTGCTGCGTGCCGGCTACGACGAGTGTGGCGCCGTTTTCCGGCGTAAAGGCGTCGATCGCGACGAACGCGTTGACCGAGGCCATGTAGCCGTTCAGATAGCGCGGAAAGTCGGGGTGAAACGTCGTTTGAAAAATCGCCGGTTCTGCCGGCGCTACGGATGGAAGCACAAAACCGTTCATCAAGTGAAGGATCGCGGTGTTGCCGATGACGGCATCGACGACCTCGAGGACGGAGCTTAGCGTCAAATATTCATAGAACACGTCATCGAACAAGAACGGAATGCGTACGACGCCGCGTTCGCCGGCGCGTTGCAAGCGCTCGGTACCAAGTTGCGCTTCGATCCCCGCTTGCCCCCGATAGAGCGCATCACGGGTGCGCTTGAGCAAGTTTGCCGGAACGGCGCCCTCGATGATCGCGTAGCCCTGGTAGCGCAGAGCCTCGAGCGCTTCATGCACGCGTGGCGCGCTCGTTCTCACGTTCGACGGCAATCAACTGCGCGGCGCGGTACAGCGACTCGAATTGCCCGGCGTCCGTCCACCAACCGTCGAGGATGTCGTAATATAGGTCGCCTTCTTTTATGTAGGCGT
>CAWIMO010000003.1:0-11772 GCA_963837195.1 Vulcanimicrobiota bacterium | reverse complement strand
CTGTACCAGCGGATGGAATCGGTCGATCACATGTCCTCCAACACGGCGGATGGCGGGAGCGTTGCCGGGATCGGCAACAGGAGCAGGCCTTGCAGCCCAGCAATCTGCGCGGTTGGAAGCCTCAATGCAGCACAAAGTGCAGTGAATGTCGACTGTTCGGGTCAAGGAGCAGACATGATCCCCAATGGTCCACTCCCAAGCGGCTACTCCCCGGCGAGTTGATGAGTCCGCTCCTGGCGCATCTGCTTTGGCTCTCGACGCCGCTGGTCGCCGGCATCCTTACCATCGTGTTCCCCGCCTGGAAAGCCACGACGTTTCTTGCTGGGGTCGCAGTTGGAGTGGGGATCTCTACGGCGTTTGGGTGGGGTTCCGTCGTGGTCTACACCTGGACGCTCGCCGCGTTCTTCCTCGTCGCATGCGCCAATGTGATCATCTCGGCGGCTGGGCCACCTGATCCCTCGAGCAGACAGAAAAAGCTATCGTAGCTTAGAAATCGGCAAGCGCGCGCTTATGCCCAGGATGACATGATGATCGCTGGCTCCGGAGTGATAAGAAGAGCGGTCCCTCGACTACGCTCACTTCGTTCGCTACGCTCGGAATGACAAAGAGACGACCGTAGCGTTGCCGCAGGGGCCGCAGGTTTTGTGGGCATCGCGGGATTATATGGGTTCTTCAATGGGTTCTTCATCTGTAGGACAGCGCACTAGGAACAGGCGAAGCATTTTGATGAAACGACTGTGGCCAGAGCCGTTCCCGCCGGGCCAAACGCCCATTGAAGTACTTGCTCGCCATCTACCGTGGTGGATGGCATGGATGATGCCCTTCGCGACCGCGATTTCGATGGTCTCTGTACTCACAGCGCCGCAAGTGCATCCGTGGATGTACGTCTCCGTGGGAATTGGCATCATGGCTTTCGTGATCTTTACCGTTGCGCTTGTCGTTAAGCTGCGACAGCGCGGCAAGCCGTAACCTTAGCGGCCCGGGGCTAAATCCTCGGGCCGCTCTATTTCCGGCAGGAGGCGGTGCTTCGCGCCTACGCTCAGGGTGACAAAGTAACGATCGTCGCGTTGCCGGCGAGGGCGTCGGCGATCGAGTGCGGACCGCAGATGTACGATGCCGATGCGCCGGATTCGACCGCGGCGATCGCGGCCTGCATTTTGGGAAGCATGCCGCCTTCGCACGCTGGCGTTTTTGCGAAGGCCCGCGCCTGCTCGAGCGAGAGGCGGTCGATGCCGCTGGCTGGATCCTTGGGGTCGCGGCGGACCCGTTCAACGTTGGTAATCATAATGAAGGCGCGCGCACGCAACGCGCCGGCAATCGCGGCCGCGGCGAGATCGGCGTTGACGTTGTAGGCGTGCGCGTCGTCGGGCGCGACCGCAAGCGGGGCGACCACGGGCAGATAGTTGGCGGCGAGAAGAAGATTGATCAGCGACGGATCGCAGGCCGTGACGTCGCCAACGAACCCGAGATCTTCGCCGTGCGATCCATGCGCGGTCTGAGCGACGAGCGTGTCGGCGTCTTCACCGCTGATGCCGACGGTGCGCGCACCCAGCGCCGCGCACGCGCGAACCAGGCGCTTGTTGATCGTGGCGCAGAGCACCGCCTCGGTCACTTCGAGCGTCACCTCGTCGGTGACGCGCAAGCCGTCGACCCGGCGGGTGGGCACGTGCCGGTCGGCCAGCCAGCGGTCGATTTCGGGTCCGCCGCCGTGGACGAGGACGATCCGGGTGCCCCCGAGATGGAGTTTGACGACCTCTGCCAAGATGGGATCCGGTCCCTCGACTGCGCTCGGGATGACAACCGAGCCACCGTACTTGATGACGATGGGCATTAGACGAACAAATCGGTCGAAACGTTAAACGCTGCGGCAAGCTTCTTGATGTGCGTCTTACTCAGCGATCGCTTCCCGGACAAGATTTCCGAGGTAATACCGCTGGATCCGAGCAACCGCGCCAGTGCGCTCTGCGACATTCCATTCGCAGCCATGAGCTCTTTGAGCGCGTCCAAGGGATCGGGCGCAACGATCGGATCGTGCTCCTGCTCGTAGCGCTCGATCAGCACCGACAGCAATTCGAGATAGCGGTTCTCGGCTGCGGATCGGTTCTTCTTGTCGAAAAGCTCCTCCACCCGCGCAAGGTATGTACGGTAGTCTTTCTCGTTATGGATTGCGTGCGGAAGGTCGTCGTGGAGCAACTTTCCGTAGGCAACGTCGATGGCGGTCATTTCCACTTGTCCTTGTCGTATTCAGCGTGAGTCAACACACATTTGATAAAAATTATTTGCACGCGATATTCGATCTTGGCGATCAATCGATATGCATTGCCTTTGATATTGAAGACGGTGTAATCGCCTACCGCGTCGGCGCTCGCGTAAGTCCTCTGAACCTCCACGATGTTTCGCCATGTCGCCTTTGCCGCAATCGAGAACCAGGTCTTGAGTGGGCCCTCGGCGTCGGCATGACCGGTCCAGTATTCCCGGAGCCGCCGACGACTGATGATTCTCAACCCGCTCTCATTTCGAGAGCAATACTCTCATAATGAGAGCATTGGGTCAAGCCTTGCATAAATATACTTATAGTGTATAATTATACAGTAATGTCTTCCGTAGCGCCAGCCCGCGGCAATACTTTGCGCGGGCGCAACATCCTCGAGATCACGGACTTCTCGCCCGGCGAGTTGGCCGCGCTGATCTCGCTTGCCCGCTACCTCAAGGCCGTCCCGCGCACCGAGGTGCGCACGCTGCTGCGTGGCCGCACCCTGATGCTCCTCTTCGAGAAGCCCAGCCTGCGCACGCGCGTTTCCTTTGAAGTAGCGATGCAACAGCTCGGCGGGGAGACGCTCTTTGCGGCGGGCAACGAGTTCATGATCGGCAGCCGCGAGACGCCCGAGGACGCCGCCCGCGTGCTCTCGCGCTACGTCGACGCGATCGTCGTGCGGACCCACGAGCACGCGCCGCTGGTGCGCTTCGCGCACTCGTCAACGGTGCCGGTGATCAACGGCCTTTCGGCCGTCGCGCATCCCTGTCAGGCGCTGGCCGACGTGCTTACCATCGAAGAACGCTTCGGCACGCTCGAGGGGCTGACCATCGCGTACGTGGGCGACGGCAAAAACAACGTCGCCACCTCGCTTGCGCAGGCGGCGGTGATGCTGGGTGCGGTGGTGCACTTCGGCTCGCCGCCGACGCATCGTCCGACCGAAGCCACGCTTTCGCTGCTCAATAAGCTGGGGCAACCGAGCGGCGGCAGCGCGCGCGCGTTTTCCAACGCGATTCGCGCGGTGCGCGGCGCCGATGTCATTTACACCGACGTGTGGACCTCGATGGGCGAAGAGCGCTACCGCGAGCGCAACGACGCGATGCTGCGCCCGTATGCCGTCACCGAGGAGCTGTTCTCCTACGCGCAGCCGCACGCGATCTTCATGCACTGCTTGCCCGCGCACCGCGGTGAAGAGGTGAGCGAAGCGGTGATCGACGGCATGCGCAGCGCCGTGCTCGACGAAGCCGAAAATCGTCTTCACGCGCAGAAGGCGTTGCTCGTTGCGCTCTTAACTGACGCCAAAGGAATGTTTTAGATGAAAGAGATCAATGGGGCCGCCCAGGTGCGGATGGCCGCACGATGCGGCCAGTGGGAACGCAGCGCAGGAGGCGCGCGTGCGTTCCCTGCCTCGGGCGGAGCGCCGTTAAAATGAAAGATAGGCGGCAACGGGCGATTCTCACGCTGGTCGCAACGCGACCGGTGCACTCGCAAGACGAGCTGGTTGCGCTGCTCGATGCGCAGGGCTATGCGGCAACGCAGGCCACGGTTTCGCGCGACATCAAAGAGCTGGGGCTGGTCAAAGTGCCGATCAAGTCCAACGGTGACGACGACGCATTGTTTAAGTACGTCGTGCCCAACGCCACGGTGAATTACGTCAGCCGATTGCATCGCGTGGTCGCCGAACTTGCGATCACCATTGAAGGCGCGGTCAACATGATCGTGATCAAAACACCGCCCGGCAGCGCGATGATGATCGCCTCGGCAGTCGACGAGGCCGGATGGCCGGAAATTTTGGGCACGCTCGGCGGCGACGACACGGTGATGATCGTGGTGCGCAGCGCCGAAGAGATGTCCGTGATCAAACAACGTTTCTTGGATTTGAAGGGAAGTAGCGCAGCGTGAGCCGCATCGTTCTAGCGTATTCCGGTGGTCTCGATACCTCGGTCTTGCTCAAAAAATTGATTGCCGCCGGAAACGAGGTCATCGCGATGACCGCTGACCTGGGCGAGTCCGACGGCGTTGCGGGTCACGGCGCTGCCGCGGAACTCGAAAAAGTCAAAGCCAAGGCGTTGGCGCTGGGCGCCTACGCTGCGGTCGTGATCGATGCGCGCGAACGCTTCGTGAACAACTACGTGCTGCCGGCGCTGGCCGCAAACGCGATGTACGAAGGCGTCTATCCGCTTTCGGCGGCATTGTCGCGTCCGCTGATCGGTGCGCTGCTGGTCGAAGTCGCGCACCAGTATAATGCCGATGCCGTTGCGCACGGCTGTACCGGCAAAGGCAACGATCAAGTGCGCATCGAGCTCGCGGTTCGGGCGCTCGATCCCGCGCTCACCGTACGCGCGCCGCTGCGCGAAGCGCCGCTCTCGCGTCCCGATGCAATCGCCTACGCAGCCGAACATGGCATCCCGATCGCGCACTCCGCAGCCAAGCCCTATTCGATCGATGCCAACCTGTGGGGCCGTTCGATTGAAGCCGGTGTGCTCGAGAATCCGTGGACCGTACCGCCCGAAGACGCTTATGCGTGGACGGCATCGGCCGCCGTGCAACCGGCCAAGCCCGACGAGGTGGTGATTCATTTCGAGCAGGGCGTTCCGTCGGTTGATGGTGACACCGGCCCTGCGCTCGTTGCAAAACTCAATGCGCTGGCCGGCGTGCACGGCATCGGTCGCATCGACTTGGTTGAGGATCGCGTCATCGGCGTGAAGTCGCGCGAAGTCTACGAGGCGCCGGCTGCGACCGTGTTGATTGCCGCCCACAAAGCGCTCGAGCGGCTCGTGCTCACCCGCGACGAGTTACGCTTCAAAGCCGGCTGCGATCAGAAATATGCCGAACTTGCCTACGACGGATTGTGGATGTCGCCGCTGCGCGATGCGCTCGATGCGTTCAACGCGTCGTTTGCTTCGCGGTTGACCGGCGACGTGCGCGTACAACTCTATCATGGAGCGGTTGCGATGGCGGGTGTGCGCTCGCCCTTCGCCCTTTACAACGAGTCGCTCGCGACCTACAGCAATGCCGACACGTTCGATCATCACGCCGCCGATGGGTTTATCCGGCTCTACGGCTTGCCGACGGATCAGTTAGCGAAGCAGCGTGACAAGTCTCCAGTGGGGCGGTAGGTTTAGCGCAGCGCCCGACGCGGCGCTGCTCGCGTTCGGTTCGTCACTCGAAGACGATCTGCTGCTCGCCCCGTTCGACGTGCAAACTTCGATGGCGCACGTCGATGCGCTGGCCGGCGGCAAGATCATCGACGCTGCGACGGCCGCGGCGCTGCACGGTGCGCTGAAGAAGGTTGCCGCCGAGATCGAGGCCGGGACGTTTGTGGAGTTCGCCCGGCGCAGCGGCGCGGAAGACGTGCACGGCGCGATCGACGCCCGTGTGCGCGAGCTCGAACCGCAAGCCGGTGCGCTGTTGCACGCGGGGCGCAGCCGCAACGATCAAGTCGCAACGACGCTGGCACTCTATGCCCACGACCGGGCGCTCCAAGGTGCGCAGCGGACCCGTTCGATTGCACGGCATCTGCTCGCGCGCGCATCCGAAGAGCTCAACGCGCAGACGTTGCTTGCCGCGACCACGCACATGCAACCGGCGCAGCCCGTGTTGCTCGCCTTTTGGCTCGCGGCTGCGGCCGAACCGTTCGTCCGCGCAGCGCGCCGCTTCACCACGGCAGCCGAATTTGCCAAGAGCAGTTGTCCGCTGGGATCGGGCGCGGTGGCGGGTTCGACGCTGCCGCTGGATCGAAATGCAGCGTGCAAACGCTTGGGATTCGATCGCCCCTCGCGCAACGCGATGGATGCGATCGGTACGCGCGACGCGGTGCTCGACGTCGCGCAAGCTTGCGCGCGCGCGCTGACCGATGCTTCGCGCGTCAGTGCCGAGATCGTGCTCTGGGCAACGCCGGGCTTTGGCTACGTGCGTTTGGGAGATGCCTCCTCGACTGGGTCGAGCTTGATGCCGCAAAAGCGCAATCCGGATGTGTTTGAACTCGTGCGCGGCTGCGCGAGCGAAGTCGCAGGCGCGTATTTCGGCGCGCTCACTTCGACGGTGGGCATGCCGCTCTCGTATCACCGCGACCTACAGGAGACCAAACGTCTGGCCATCGCGGCGTGTGAACGCACGCTCGCGGCGCTCGATGCGTTCGAACGCGCGCTGCGCGATACGACCTTCGTCCGCGCCGCGATGAATGCGCACGCGGGCGACGGCTACACGGTTGCGACCGACCTTGCCGACGCGTTGATTGCGGCCGGCGTCAGCGCGCGCGATGCGCATGCGCTCGTCGGCGCCGTGGTGCGCGCAGCCGAAGATGCGGGCCGCCCGCTCGATGAGCGCGACCTCGAGACGCTGGCGAAAGAAGCGGGTCTTAAGGTCGTTAATGCGCCGCTCGATCCGGCCGCCAGCGTGAGTGCAAAAAAGACCGGCGGATCGACCTCACCGGATGCCGTGCGCGCGGGCCTCGCCTCGCTCGCTGCGGAATTAGATACTCCATGACCCGCGTGCACGTGTGGGGCGCGAGCGGATACGGCGCCGCCGAAGCGATTCGTTTGCTCGATATGCATCCATTCTTTGAAGTCGGCGTGCTGGAAAGTCGCAGCCACGCGGGCGCGGCGCTGGCGGATCATTTTCCGTTGCTGCGCACGACGCCGTACGTCTTTTCTCCTGAAGGCTCGGTGCGCACGGCACTGCGCCCGGGCGATTTCGTCATTGCTGCCGGCGCACACGGCGAAGCGCACGCGCACGTGCCGGGATTCATCCAAGCCGGCGCACGAGTGGTCGACCTTTCGGCCGACTATCGCTTTGACGACAGCGCCGCGTATGGGCTCCCGGAATGGGAGCACGAGACGATCGTTGATGCCAAGCTTGTTGCTAATCCGGGCTGCTATCCGACCGCGACGCTGCTCGGGCTCTTGCCGTTGCGCGCGCTTACGACCCGACCGATGCAACTCATCGTCGATGCGAAGAGCGGGATCACCGGTGCGGGGCGCAAGCCCGCGACCGGATCGCTCTATGCCGAGGTCGCGGGCGACATTCGCGCGTATGGAATCGAGCAACATCGCCATCAACCCGAGATCGAGCGGTTGTTGCGCTCGAACGCCATCGATGCTCCGCTCGTCTTTACTCCGCACGTCGTGCCGCTCGCGCGTGGCATGCTCGCCGACTCATATGCCGTATTCGATGGCGTACTCGATGAGGCGCATGTACGTCGCGCCTACCAGGCGGCGTACGCAGGCAGTCCGTTCATCCGCGTCGTCGAGGGCGATCGCGTTCCCAGCGTTGCCGCAGTGACGGGGACGAACGACGCCGAGCTGCGCGTCGACGTGCGCGGCAACGTGGTGCGCGTGATCTGCGCAATCGACAACTTAGGCAAAGGCGCGGCCGGTCAGGCCGTGCAAAACCTCAATATCATGCTGGGCTATCCCGAGGAGACCGGATTGCATGCTCGCGCAATTGTCGCAGGATGACGATGTTCGGCTAGTCGCGGTTCGCGGCGGTATCGGCGCGGTGCCGGGCGTTCGCTCCGCGGGCGTGCACGCGGGCATCAAACTGCGTAAACGCGATCTCGCGGTGATTGCTTTCGATCAGCCGCAGGTCTGCGCGTCGGTCATTACAACCAACGAAATCAAGGCGGCGCCGGTGCTGGTCAGCGCCGAGCACGTCGCAGGCGACGGCGTCTTCCGTGCGATCGTCTGCAACTCGGGCTGCGCTAACGCGTGCACCGGCGAGCGCGGCGATCGCGACGCGCGCGCGACCGCTCGCCAAGCTGCAGCGTTGCTCAAAGTCTCCGCGACGAGCATCATCGTTGCGTCGACCGGGGTGATCGGCGTTCCGCTCCCGATGGATCGCGTGCAGCGTGGCCTCGAACGCGCGATCGAGCAACTCGAGAGCGGCGTTAAATCGAGTAATGACGCGGCCGAAGCGATCATGACCACCGATCGCGTGCCCAAGCTTGCGGCATACGAGTTTTATATCGCTGAGAAGAAATACGTCGTCGGCGGAATCGCCAAGGGCTCGGGCATGATCGCTCCCAACATGGCGACAATGCTCGCGTTCGTGGCGACTAATCTTCCGATGTCGGCCGACGCCTTGCAGAGCGAGCTGCGCGAGGCGGCCGACGCAACGTTCAACATGATTTCCGTCGACGGTTGCATGTCGACCAACGACGCGCTCTATGCCTTTGCGCCGGCGGGCGAAGGGTCGCCCCCCGCACCATTTGTTCGAGCGCTGCATCAAGTCTGCTCCGACCTTGCCCTCGCGATGGTTGCCGACGGTGAAGGCGCAACCAAAACACTCACCGTGCACGTGCGCGGCGCGAAAGATATCGCGCAGGCGCGGACGATTGGACGCGCGGTGATCAACAGCAATCTGGTGCGAACCGCGCTCTACGGCGAGGATCCGAACTGGGGCCGCATCATTGCGGCGGCGGGCTCGGTGAATGCGGGGCTGGATCCCGACACGTGGTGGTTGCAGCTCAACGGCAAGACCTGGGTGCAGCCCGGCGCGATCGAGGCGCTCAGCGAAGCCGAAGCGCACAGCGAGCTCGAGTTGACCGATATTGTCGTCGATCTCCATTTGGGAATCAGTGAAGCGCGCGCAACCGCGTGGGGCTGCGATCTTTCAAAGGATTACGTGCGCATTAACGCGAGTTACCGCACATGAATGACAGCGCGTTGCTCGCGAATTATAACCGCGCCCCCATCAACATCGTGCGTGGCGAAGGCTGCTACTTGTACGATGATCAGGGACAACGGTATTTGGATTTTATCGCGGGCATTGCGGTCTGCGCGCTGGGCCATTGTCATCCGTGGATCTCGCAAGCGATTGCCGATCAGGCGCGCACGCTGGTGCACTGCAGCAATCTGTACTATCACGAACCGGCCGGCGCACTGGCTAAGGAGCTGGTAGCGCGCAGCGGCTTCGCGCGCGCATTCTTTTGCAACTCCGGGACTGAAGCCAACGAAGCGGCGATCAAGCTTGCCCGTAAACGCGCCTTCCGCAAGGGTGAAACCGATCGCGTCACGATCCTTGCGTGCACTGGATCGTTTCATGGCCGCACCCTCGGTGCACTCGCCGCCACCGCCAACGACAAGTATAAGGAAGGCTTCGGCCCGATGCCGGCCGGTTTTGCGTTTACCGAGTTCAACGACATGTTTGCGCTGGACAAGGCCATCGACGACAAGGTCGCGGCCTTCATCGTCGAGCCCGTGCAGGGAGAGAGCGGCGTCCATCCGGCGAGCGTCGAGTTTCTGGCGATGGCGCGGCACTTATGCGACAAACGCGGCGCGCTCTTGATCTTCGACGAGATTCAATGCGGGATGGGACGGCTCGGCCCGCTCTTTGCTTTTCAGCGATTTGGCGTCACGCCCGACGTCGTGACCATGGCCAAGGCGCTGGCCAACGGTTTACCAATCGGCGCGATGCTGGTCGCAGAGAGTGCGATCGACGCGCTGCAACCAGGCGATCACGGGACGACCTTCGGCGGTTCGCCGGTTCCGTGCGCGGCCGCGCTTGCGCACCTGCGCGTTCGGGACGCAATCGACCTAGCGGCATACGTTGCCGTGCGCGAGGTGCAGTTAATGGCGCGCCTAGCCGATCTTGCGCTCGCTTTCCCCAGTATAATCTCCGGATTGCGCGGGATGGGTCTGCTCTGCGCGCTTGGACTCAACGAGAAGTATCCGGTGGCTGATGTCGTAACGGCGCTGCGCGAGCATGGAATGCTGGTCGGCAGCGCCGGCGGTAACTCACTCCGCTTCGCACCGCCGCTTGTGCTGGGCGAAGAACAAATCGACGAGGCGTACGAGACGCTCTACGAAGTCTTCTCGCATATCGATGAGCGGGTTTCAGCCGTAGTCGCTTAGGGAACGCAAGCTTCATATCAAGGAGATGTGAAGATGCAAAAGGCCCCATACAAGCTGCCGGCCAAGGGCAGCGACGCCGTCGAAATTCTGATGAACGACCATCGGTTGATCGAGGTTTTGCTCGAGCGGTTGACCTCGGCCGTCGACAATGCCGAGCGCAAGAGTGCGCTCGAAGAGCTCAAAGCCGCGCTTACCATTCATAACGCGACCGAAGAAAACTTGGTCTATCCGGCAATCGAGCGCATCGCGCGCAAGCGTGCTGAAGCGCAACATCTCTATCACGAGACCGCCGAAGCCGACGTCGTCGTGTTCGAGCTCGACTCGATGTTAAAAGAGGGCCGCGGTGAAGAAGACGCCTTTGCCGTCACTGCCGAAAAGCTTCGCAACGCCGTTGTGGAGCACATCGAGGACGAAGAGCAGAAGGCCTTCGTGCACCTGCGCGATGAAGCCGACGACGATCAAGCTGAGTCATTGACACGTTCGGTCAAGCAATTCCGCGGCGCACTTCACTACGAAATGAGTAAATAATATGGCTACACGTAAGAAGACGACGGCGAAGAAGAAGACGGCAAAGAAAAAGACGACCCGCAAATACAGCAAGAAGGCCGGGCAAAAGGTCAAGAAGGTCATGGAAGAGTTCAAAGGCGGGAAGCTGACGTCGGGGCGGTCGGGAAAGAAGGTCACCAGTCGCAAGCAGGCCATCGCGATCGGACTGAGCGAAGCGCGCGCCGAGGGCGACGAAATGCCGCCCGCCCCGAAGCGAAAGTAGGGCTTTATGGACGAATCCGCTATTCGGGCCTCGATCGAGCAGCGTTGGGCGAAACCCATATCAGGCGACCTCTACGAAGAAGACGTCATTTTGGATTTCCCTCAATCGGGCGAACGAATACGTGGGCGTGCGAACCTCGTCGCTCAGCGCTCCGCAGATCCAGATCATCCGAGCATCGCTAAAGTGCTGCGGATATTCGGCAGCGGCCCCGTTTGGGTAAGCGAAGTCATTATCACGTACGACGGAAAGCCTTGGTATACGGTGAACATCCACGAGTTTCGAGGAGACAAGGTATTCCACGAAACACAGTACTTCGGAGAACCGCTTACGCCGGCGGCGTGGCGCGCGCAATGGGTCGAGCAAGTGAAGCCGGATTGACAGCGTTAACCGTTGGGGTCCAGTTGCTTAGGTGGAGGAGACGGCGGTGGGCCGAGGATCTGCAGAAGTAGGTCCGGCTCGTTTGCCTTCTGGTGCTTCGAGTATTCAGCGGCATCGAACAGCCAACTTGGTAACGTTTCCGGAAAAGCGATAGTATCAAGCAGAACTTCGGAGACGAGTAGGTTTGGGCCGCCATCTGCGATGCCATTAGCTACGTAGGTGAAGATGACCCTACTGCTGAGCCAATAGCCGGAGACCGGTTTGAAGTCTACCGACACATAGCTTGGGCTCGCGAGGTTTCTATAGGTGTAGCTGCCCAGATAGGCCGCTCTCCATAGGTCGAAATCAGTGGTGCCAACCCACAGATCCATGAGGTTGTATCGCTTTGGATCGCGCACCGGCCTGAGGCGCAAATGATAGGTTGCATGGCCGTCGATGTCCTCAGTGCCAACGAGCTCAAATCTGTATGGCGGATTCGCGATCGCCTCAACACTGGCAATGGTCTTCAATCCAGAGGC
>CAWIMO010000002.1:0-14450 GCA_963837195.1 Vulcanimicrobiota bacterium | reverse complement strand
TTGCCGGCGAGGGCGTCGGCGATCGAGTGCGGACCGCAGATGTACGATGCCGATGCGCCGGATTCGACCGCGGCGATCGCGGCCTGCATTTTGGGAAGCATGCCGCCTTCGCACGCTGGCGTTTTTGCGAAGGCCCGCGCCTGCTCGAGCGAGAGGCGGTCGATGCCGCTGGCTGGATCCTTGGGGTCGCGGCGGACCCGTTCAACGTTGGTAATCATAATGAAGGCGCGCGCACGCAACGCGCCGGCAATCGCGGCCGCGGCGAGATCGGCGTTGACGTTGTAGGCGTGCGCGTCGTCGGGCGCGACCGCAAGCGGGGCGACCACGGGCAGATAGTTGGCGGCGAGAAGAAGATTGATCAGCGACGGATCGCAGGCCGTGACGTCGCCAACGAACCCGAGATCTTCGCCGTGCGATCCATGCGCGGTCTGAGCGACGAGCGTGTCGGCGTCTTCACCGCTGATGCCGACGGTGCGCGCACCCAGCGCCGCGCACGCGCGAACCAGGCGCTTGTTGATCGTGGCGCAGAGCACCGCCTCGGTCACTTCGAGCGTCACCTCGTCGGTGACGCGCAAGCCGTCGACCCGGCGGGTGGGCACGTGCCGGTCGGCCAGCCAGCGGTCGATTTCGGGTCCGCCGCCGTGGACGAGGACGATCCGGGTGCCCCCGAGATGGAGTTTGACGACCTCTGCCAAGATGGGATCCGGTCCCTCGACTGCGCTCGGGATGACAACCGAGCCACCGTACTTGATGACGATGGGCATTAGACGAACAAATCGGTCGAAACGTTAAACGCTGCGGCAAGCTTCTTGATGTGCGTCTTACTCAGCGATCGCTTCCCGGACAAGATTTCCGAGGTAATACCGCTGGATCCGAGCAACCGCGCCAGTGCGCTCTGCGACATTCCATTCGCAGCCATGAGCTCTTTGAGCGCGTCCAAGGGATCGGGCGCGACGATCGGATCGTGCTCTTGCTCATAGCGCTCGATGAGCACCGAGAGCAATTCGAGATAGCGATTCTCGGCTGCGGATCGGCTCTTCTTGTCGAAAAGCTCCTCCGCTCGCGCAAGGTACGTGCGATAGTCTTTCTCGTTATGGATTGCGTGCGGAAGGTCGTCGTGGAGCAACTTTCCGTAGGCAACGTCGATAGCGGTCATTTCCACTTGTCCTTGTCGTATTCAGCGTGTGTTAACACGCATTTGATAAAAATGATTTGCAGGCGATATTCAATCTTGGCGATCAAGCGATATGCGTTCCCTTTGATGTTGAAGACCGTGTAGTTGCCAACCGCTTCGGCGCTCGCGTAAGTCCTCTGAACCTCCACGATGTTTCGCCATGTCGCCTTTGCCGCAATCGAGAACCAGGTCTTGAGTGGGCCCTCGGCGTCGGCATGACCGGTCCAGTATTCCCGGAGCCGCCGACGACTGATGATTCTCAACCCGCTCTCATTTCGAGAGCAATACTCTCATAATGAGAGCATTGGGTCAAGCCTTGCATAAATATACTTATAGTGTATAATTATACAGTAATGTCTTCCGTAGCGCCAGCCCGCGGCAATACTTTGCGCGGGCGCAACATCCTCGAGATCACGGACTTCTCGCCCGGCGAGTTGGCCGCGCTGATCTCGCTTGCCCGCTACCTCAAGGCCGTCCCGCGCACCGAGGTGCGCACGCTGCTGCGTGGCCGCACCCTGATGCTCCTCTTCGAGAAGCCCAGCCTGCGCACGCGCGTTTCCTTTGAAGTAGCGATGCAACAGCTCGGCGGGGAGACGCTCTTTGCGGCGGGCAACGAGTTCATGATCGGCAGCCGCGAGACGCCCGAGGACGCCGCCCGCGTGCTCTCGCGCTACGTCGACGCGATCGTCGTGCGGACCCACGAGCACGCGCCGCTGGTGCGCTTCGCGCACTCGTCAACGGTGCCGGTGATCAACGGCCTTTCGGCCGTCGCGCATCCCTGTCAGGCGCTGGCCGACGTGCTTACCATCGAAGAACGCTTCGGCACGCTCGAGGGGCTGACCATCGCGTACGTGGGCGACGGCAAAAACAACGTCGCCACCTCGCTTGCGCAGGCGGCGGTGATGCTGGGTGCGGTGGTGCACTTCGGCTCGCCGCCGACGCATCGTCCGACCGAAGCCACGCTTTCGCTGCTCAATAAGC
The DNA here is from genome assembly GCA_963837195.1 of Vulcanimicrobiota bacterium. GTDB lineage: Bacteria > Vulcanimicrobiota > Vulcanimicrobiia > Vulcanimicrobiales > Vulcanimicrobiaceae > Aquilonibacter. The sequence goes on along the minus strand of CAWIMO010000002.1, from coordinate 12,295 downwards.
TGGGGCAACCGAGCGGCGGCAGCGCGCGCGCGTTTTCCAACGCGATTCGCGCGGTGCGCGGCGCCGATGTCATTTACACCGACGTGTGGACCTCGATGGGCGAAGAGCGCTACCGCGAGCGCAACGACGCGATGCTGCGCCCGTATGCCGTCACCGAGGAGCTGTTCTCCTACGCGCAGCCGCACGCGATCTTCATGCACTGCTTGCCCGCGCACCGCGGTGAAGAGGTGAGCGAAGCGGTGATCGACGGCATGCGCAGCGCCGTGCTCGACGAAGCCGAAAATCGTCTTCACGCGCAGAAGGCGTTGCTCGTTGCGCTCTTAACTGACGCCAAAGGAATGTTTTAGATGAAAGAGATCAATGGGGCCGCCCAGGTGCGGATGGCCGCACGATGCGGCCAGTGGGAACGCAGCGCAGGAGGCGCGCGTGCGTTCCCTGCCTCGGGCGGAGCGCCGTTAAAATGAAAGATAGGCGGCAACGGGCGATTCTCACGCTGGTCGCAACGCGACCGGTGCACTCGCAAGACGAGCTGGTTGCGCTGCTCGATGCGCAGGGCTATGCGGCAACGCAGGCCACGGTTTCGCGCGACATCAAAGAGCTGGGGCTGGTCAAAGTGCCGATCAAGTCCAACGGTGACGACGACGCATTGTTTAAGTACGTCGTGCCCAACGCCACGGTGAATTACGTCAGCCGATTGCATCGCGTGGTCGCCGAACTTGCGATCACCATTGAAGGCGCGGTCAACATGATCGTGATCAAAACACCGCCCGGCAGCGCGATGATGATCGCCTCGGCAGTCGACGAGGCCGGATGGCCGGAAATTTTGGGCACGCTCGGCGGCGACGACACGGTGATGATCGTGGTGCGCAGCGCCGAAGAGATGTCCGTGATCAAACAACGTTTCTTGGATTTGAAGGGAAGTAGCGCAGCGTGAGCCGCATCGTTCTAGCGTATTCCGGTGGTCTCGATACCTCGGTCTTGCTCAAAAAATTGATTGCCGCCGGAAACGAGGTCATCGCGATGACCGCTGACCTGGGCGAGTCCGACGGCGTTGCGGGTCACGGCGCTGCCGCGGAACTCGAAAAAGTCAAAGCCAAGGCGTTGGCGCTGGGCGCCTACGCTGCGGTCGTGATCGATGCGCGCGAACGCTTCGTGAACAACTACGTGCTGCCGGCGCTGGCCGCAAACGCGATGTACGAAGGCGTCTATCCGCTTTCGGCGGCATTGTCGCGTCCGCTGATCGGTGCGCTGCTGGTCGAAGTCGCGCACCAGTATAATGCCGATGCCGTTGCGCACGGCTGTACCGGCAAAGGCAACGATCAAGTGCGCATCGAGCTCGCGGTTCGGGCGCTCGATCCCGCGCTCACCGTACGCGCGCCGCTGCGCGAAGCGCCGCTCTCGCGTCCCGATGCAATCGCCTACGCAGCCGAACATGGCATCCCGATCGCGCACTCCGCAGCCAAGCCCTATTCGATCGATGCCAACCTGTGGGGCCGTTCGATTGAAGCCGGTGTGCTCGAGAATCCGTGGACCGTACCGCCCGAAGACGCTTATGCGTGGACGGCATCGGCCGCCGTGCAACCGGCCAAGCCCGACGAGGTGGTGATTCATTTCGAGCAGGGCGTTCCGTCGGTTGATGGTGACACCGGCCCTGCGCTCGTTGCGAAACTCAACGCGCTCGCCGGCGTGCACGGTATCGGTCGCATCGATTTGGTTGAGGATCGCGTCATCGGCGTGAAGTCGCGCGAAGTCTACGAGGCGCCGGCAGCGACCGTGTTGATCGCAGCCCACAAGGCGCTCGAGCGACTCGTGCTCACCCGCGACGAGCTGCGCTTCAAAGCAAGCTGCGATCAGAAATACGCCGAACTTGCCTACGACGGATTGTGGATGTCACCGCTTCGCGATGCGCTCGACGCGTTCAACGCGTCGTTTGCTTCGCGGTTGACCGGCGACGTGCGCGTGCAACTCTATCATGGAGCGGTTGCGATGGCGGGTGTGCGCTCGCCATTCGCTCTCTACAACGAGTCGCTCGCGACATACAGCAATGCCGATACGTTCGATCATCAGGCTGCCGATGGGTTCATTCGACTCTATGGGTTACCTACGGATCAGTTAGCGAAACAGCGTGACAAGTCTCCAGTGGGGCGGTAGGTTTAGCGCAGCGCCGGATGCTGCGCTGCTCGCGTTCGGCTCGTCGCTCGAAGACGATCTGCTGCTCGCCCCGTTCGATGTGCAAACCTCGATGGCGCACGTCGATGCACTTGCCGGCGGCAAGATCGTCGATGCCGCCACGGCGACTGCATTGCATGGCGCGCTGAAGAAGGTCGCCGCCGAGATCGAGGCCGGGACGTTTGCGGCGTTTGCTCGCAGCAGCGGCGCGGAAGACGTGCACGGCGCGATCGATGCGCGGGTGCGCGAGCTCGAACCCCAAGCCGGCGCGCTGTTGCATGCCGGGCGCAGCCGCAACGATCAAGTCGCAACGACGTTGGCACTCTACGCCAACGACCGGGCTCTCCAGGGTGCGCAACGGACCCGTTCGATCGCGCGGCATCTGCTCGCGCGCGCATCCGAAGAACTCAACGCGCAGACGCTGCTGGCAGCGACAACGCACATGCAACCGGCGCAGCCGGTCCTGCTCGCCTTTTGGCTCGCCGCCGCAGCCGAGCCATTCGCGCGTGCGGCACGCCGCTTTTCGACCGCCGCCGACTTTGCCAAGAGCAGTTGCCCGCTCGGGTCGGGTGCGGTTGCCGGTTCGACGCTTCCACTGGATCGTAATGCGGCGTGCAAGCGCTTGGGATTCGATCGTCCCTCACGCAATGCGATGGATGCGATCGGGACGCGCGATGCAGTGCTCGACGTCGCGCAAGCCTGCGCGCGGGCGTTGACCGATGCCTCGCGCGTCAGCGCCGAGATCGTGCTCTGGGCAACGCCGGGCTTTGGCTACGTGCGTTTGGGGGACGCGTCCTCGACTGGGTCGAGCCTGATGCCGCAAAAGCGCAATCCGGATGTGTTCGAATTGGTGCGCGGCTGCGCAAGTGAAGTTGCCGGCGCGTATTTCGGCGCGCTCACTTCGACGGTGGGCATGCCGCTCTCGTATCACCGCGACTTACAGGAGACCAAACGTCTGGCCATCGCGGCGTGTGAGCGCACGCTCGCGGCGCTCGACGCGTTCGAACGCGCGCTGCGCGATACGAACTTCGTTCGCGCGGTGATGAATGCCCACGCGGGCGATGGCTACACCATCGCGACAGACCTTGCCGACGCGTTGATTGCAGCGGGAGTTAGCGCGCGCGATGCGCACTCGCTCGTCGGCGCCGTGGTGCGCGCGGCCGAAGATGCGGGCCGGCCGCTCGATGAGCGCGATCTGCAGACACTGGCGAAAGAAGCGGGCCTTAAGGTCGTTCATGCGCCGCTCGATCCGGCCGCCAGCGTCAGTGCAAAAAAGACCGGCGGATCGACCTCGCCGGAAGCCGTGCGCGCGGGCCTCGCCTCGCTCGCCGCGGAACTAGATGCCCCATGACCCGCGTGCATGTGTGGGGCGCGAGCGGATACGGCGCCGCCGAAGCGATTCGTTTGCTCGATGCGCATCCGTTCTTTGAAGTGGGTGTGCTGGAGAGTCGTAGCCACGCGGGCGCGGCGCTTGCCGATCATTTTCCGTTGCTGCGCACGACACCGTACGTTTTTTCCCCGGAAGGCTCGGTGCGTGCGGCACTGCGTCCCGGCGATGTCGTCATTGCCGCTGCCGCACACGGCGAAGCGCATGCGCACGTCCCGGGATTCATAGAAGCGGGTGCGCGCGTCGTCGACCTTTCTGCCGACTATCGCTTTGACGACAGCGCCGCGTATGGGCTCCCGGAATGGGAGCACGAGACGATCGTTGATGCCAAGCTTGTTGCTAATCCGGGCTGCTATCCGACCGCGACGCTGCTCGGGCTCTTGCCGTTGCGCGCGCTTACGACCCGACCGATGCAACTCATCGTCGATGCGAAGAGCGGGATCACCGGTGCGGGGCGCAAGCCCGCGACCGGATCGCTCTATGCCGAGGTCGCGGGCGACATTCGCGCGTATGGAATCGAGCAACATCGCCATCAACCCGAGATCGAGCGGTTGTTGCGCTCGAACGCCATCGATGCTCCGCTCGTCTTTACTCCGCACGTCGTGCCGCTCGCGCGTGGCATGCTCGCCGACTCATATGCCGTATTCGATGGCGTACTCGATGAGGCGCATGTACGTCGCGCCTACCAGGCGGCGTACGCAGGCAGTCCGTTCATCCGCGTCGTCGAGGGCGATCGCGTTCCCAGCGTTGCCGCAGTGACGGGGACGAACGACGCCGAGCTGCGCGTCGACGTGCGCGGCAACGTGGTGCGCGTGATCTGCGCAATCGACAACTTAGGCAAAGGCGCGGCCGGTCAGGCCGTGCAAAACCTCAATATCATGCTGGGCTATCCCGAGGAGACCGGATTGCATGCTCGCGCAATTGTCGCAGGATGACGATGTTCGGCTAGTCGCGGTTCGCGGCGGTATCGGCGCGGTGCCGGGCGTTCGCTCCGCGGGCGTGCACGCGGGCATCAAACTGCGTAAACGCGATCTCGCGGTGATTGCTTTCGATCAGCCGCAGGTCTGCGCGTCGGTCATTACAACCAACGAAATCAAGGCGGCGCCGGTGCTGGTCAGCGCCGAGCACGTCGCAGGCGACGGCGTCTTCCGTGCGATCGTCTGCAACTCGGGCTGCGCTAACGCGTGCACCGGCGAGCGCGGCGATCGCGACGCGCGCGCGACCGCTCGCCAAGCTGCAGCGTTGCTCAAAGTCTCCGCGACGAGCATCATCGTTGCGTCGACCGGGGTGATCGGCGTTCCGCTCCCGATGGATCGCGTGCAGCGTGGCCTCGAACGCGCGATCGAGCAACTCGAGAGCGGCGTTAAATCGAGTAATGACGCGGCCGAAGCGATCATGACCACCGATCGCGTGCCCAAGCTTGCGGCATACGAGTTTTATATCGCTGAGAAGAAATACGTCGTCGGCGGAATCGCCAAGGGCTCGGGCATGATCGCTCCCAACATGGCGACAATGCTCGCGTTCGTGGCGACTAATCTTCCGATGTCGGCCGACGCCTTGCAGAGCGAGCTGCGCGAGGCGGCCGACGCAACGTTCAACATGATTTCCGTCGACGGTTGCATGTCGACCAACGACGCGCTCTATGCCTTTGCGCCGGCGGGCGAAGGGTCGCCCCCCGCACCATTTGTTCGAGCGCTGCATCAAGTCTGCTCCGACCTTGCCCTCGCGATGGTTGCCGACGGTGAAGGCGCAACCAAAACACTCACCGTGCACGTGCGCGGCGCGAAAGATATCGCGCAGGCGCGGACGATTGGACGCGCGGTGATCAACAGCAATCTGGTGCGAACCGCGCTCTACGGCGAGGATCCGAACTGGGGCCGCATCATTGCGGCGGCGGGCTCGGTGAATGCGGGGCTGGATCCCGACACGTGGTGGTTGCAGCTCAACGGCAAGACCTGGGTGCAGCCCGGCGCGATCGAGGCGCTCAGCGAAGCCGAAGCGCACAGCGAGCTCGAGTTGACCGATATTGTCGTCGATCTCCATTTGGGAATCGGTGAAGCGCGCGCAACCGCGTGGGGCTGCGATCTTTCAAAGGATTACGTGCGCATTAACGCGAGTTACCGCACATGAATGACAGCGCGTTGCTCGCGAATTATAACCGCGCCCCCATCAACATCGTGCGTGGCGAAGGCTGCTACTTGTACGATGATCAGGGACAACGGTATTTGGATTTTATCGCGGGCATTGCGGTCTGCGCGCTGGGCCATTGTCATCCGTGGATCTCGCAAGCGATTGCCGATCAGGCGCGCACGCTGGTGCACTGCAGCAATCTGTACTATCACGAACCGGCCGGCGCACTGGCTAAGGAGCTGGTAGCGCGCAGCGGCTTCGCGCGCGCATTCTTTTGCAACTCCGGGACTGAAGCCAACGAAGCGGCGATCAAGCTTGCCCGTAAACGCGCCTTCCGCAAGGGTGAAACCGATCGCGTCACGATCCTTGCGTGCACTGGATCGTTTCATGGCCGCACCCTCGGTGCACTCGCCGCCACCGCCAACGACAAGTATAAGGAAGGCTTCGGCCCGATGCCGGCCGGTTTTGCGTTTACCGAGTTCAACGACATGTTTGCGCTGGACAAGGCCATCGACGACAAGGTCGCGGCCTTCATCGTCGAGCCCGTGCAGGGAGAGAGCGGCGTCCATCCGGCGAGCGTCGAGTTTCTGGCGATGGCGCGGCACTTATGCGACAAACGCGGCGCGCTCTTGATCTTCGACGAGATTCAATGCGGGATGGGACGGCTCGGCCCGCTCTTTGCTTTTCAGCGATTTGGCGTCACGCCCGACGTCGTGACCATGGCCAAGGCGCTGGCCAACGGTTTACCAATCGGCGCGATGCTGGTCGCAGAGAGTGCGATCGACGCGCTGCAACCAGGCGATCACGGGACGACCTTCGGCGGTTCGCCGGTTCCGTGCGCGGCCGCGCTTGCGCACCTGCGCGTTCGGGACGCAATCGACCTAGCGGCATACGTTGCCGTGCGCGAGGTGCAGTTAATGGCGCGCCTAGCCGATCTTGCGCTCGCTTTCCCCAGTATAATCTCCGGATTGCGCGGGATGGGTCTGCTCTGCGCGCTTGGACTCAACGAGAAGTATCCGGTGGCTGATGTCGTAACGGCGCTGCGCGAGCATGGAATGCTGGTCGGCAGCGCCGGCGGTAACTCACTCCGCTTCGCACCGCCGCTTGTGCTGGGCGAAGAACAAATCGACGAGGCGTACGAGACGCTCTACGAAGTCTTCTCGCATATCGATGAGCGGGTTTCAGCCGTAGTCGCTTAGGGAACGCAAGCTTCATATCAAGGAGATGTGAAGATGCAAAAGGCCCCATACAAGCTGCCGGCCAAGGGCAGCGACGCCGTCGAAATTCTGATGAACGACCATCGGTTGATCGAGGTTTTGCTCGAGCGGTTGACCTCGGCCGTCGACAATGCCGAGCGCAAGAGTGCGCTCGAAGAGCTCAAAGCCGCGCTTACCATTCATAACGCGACCGAAGAAAACTTGGTCTATCCGGCAATCGAGCGCATCGCGCGCAAGCGTGCTGAAGCGCAACATCTCTATCACGAGACCGCCGAAGCCGACGTCGTCGTGTTCGAGCTCGACTCGATGTTAAAAGAGGGCCGCGGTGAAGAAGACGCCTTTGCCGTCACTGCCGAAAAGCTTCGCAACGCCGTTGTGGAGCACATCGAGGACGAAGAGCAGAAGGCCTTCGTGCACCTGCGCGATGAAGCCGACGACGATCAAGCTGAGTCATTGACACGTTCGGTCAAGCAATTCCGCGGCGCACTTCACTACGAAATGAGTAAATAATATGGCTACACGTAAGAAGACGACGGCGAAGAAGAAGACGGCAAAGAAAAAGACGACCCGCAAATACAGCAAGAAGGCCGGGCAAAAGGTCAAGAAGGTCATGGAAGAGTTCAAAGGCGGGAAGCTGACGTCGGGGCGGTCGGGAAAGAAGGTCACCAGTCGCAAGCAGGCCATCGCGATCGGACTGAGCGAAGCGCGCGCCGAGGGCGACGAAATGCCGCCCGCCCCGAAGCGAAAGTAGGGCTTTATGGACGAATCCGCTATTCGGGCCTCGATCGAGCAGCGTTGGGCGAAACCCATATCAGGCGACCTCTACGAAGAAGACGTCATTTTGGATTTCCCTCAATCGGGCGAACGAATACGTGGGCGTGCGAACCTCGTCGCTCAGCGCTCCGCAGATCCAGATCATCCGAGCATCGCTAAAGTGCTGCGGATATTCGGCAGCGGCCCCGTTTGGGTAAGCGAAGTCATTATCACGTACGACGGAAAGCCTTGGTATACGGTGAACATCCACGAGTTTCGAGGAGACAAGGTATTCCACGAAACACAGTACTTCGGAGAACCGCTTACGCCGGCGGCGTGGCGCGCGCAATGGGTCGAGCAAGTGAAGCCGGATTGACAGCGTTAACCGTTGGGGTCCAGTTGCTTAGGTGGAGGAGACGGCGGTGGGCCGAGGATCTGCAGAAGTAGGTCCGGCTCGTTTGCCTTCTGGTGCTTCGAGTATTCAGCGGCATCGAACAGCCAACTTGGTAACGTTTCCGGAAAAGCGATAGTATCAAGCAGAACTTCGGAGACGAGTAGGTTTGGGCCGCCATCTGCGATGCCATTAGCTACGTAGGTGAAGATGACCCTACTGCTGAGCCAATAGCCGGAGACCGGTTTGAAGTCTACCGACACATAGCTTGGGCTCGCGAGGTTTCTATAGGTGTAGCTGCCCAGATAGGCCGCTCTCCATAGGTCGAAATCAGTGGTGCCAACCCACAGATCCATGAGGTTGTATCGCTTTGGATCGCGCACCGGCCTGAGGCGCAAATGATAGGTTGCATGGCCGTCGATGTCCTCAGTGCCAACGAGCTCAAATCTGTATGGCGGATTCGCGATCGCCTCAACACTGGCAATGGTCTTCAATCCAGAGGCCACGTCCGGCTGTCCCGGCTGTTGCGACGTGGCGACCGGGTTCGAGGACCGCAGCGACCAAGCAAAAGGCCCCACGAATTCGTGCCCGATGTCTGCCGGCGGTAGCGTACCATTCGTGACAGGATCGCTTACGTACTCTAGGCCATCCGGTATTCGTACCGCGTAGCGAATTACAGACGTGGTGGTTTCTCTTGACGTCTGATCCGGCTTCACGTCGCTGACTCTCCAGGTCGAGTACCAGACCGCATAGGTTGGAACTGGGTATGACGCCAGACGCCTGAACGTTCTCTCAAAGATCTGCAACGGGCTCAACGCGGGCGTCGGAACCGCTACGGCAGTGGCCGACGGCGATGGTGCCGGTGGGCCGAAAAGCGCGGCTGCAAGTACTATCTGGAGCATCACATTAACCGGCTTTTACTCTAAAAGGTATTGTTGCTTTTTCTTTGAGAGGCCCTTGCCGGCTCTCGTGCTCGTTACGGCTCGAGTTCCAAGTACGCGACGTCTGCGAGGTCTTGCGGACGCGCGACGGCTCGCTTATTCGCGATGAGATCGTCCTTACTGATGTACGAAACCTTGACCCCGCCGTACGTCGACTCCACACGGTTGGTCCACGCTTGCTCAAACGTGACGCCGTCAATCGAGGTGATGATGTCGATCTGGTTCGGCGGCCGACTCATGAGATAGAACGTCCCGGGCGTCGCAAGATCGTCCTCGCGAAGATCGGCTAGCGGTGCACCGAACGCAACGAGCGCCTTCCAGACCTTCCGCGCATTTTGGGGATCTGAGCCGATGAAGATGTCGGAGTCTTTAGTCGCCCGTGGCCGACCGTGATACGCAAATGCGTACGCGCCGACAAAGAGAAACTTAGCGCCTGAGGCGTTCAACGCGCCCAAGAGTTCGATCAAGTCGGAATTCTGTTCCATCGCCTCCCCACGGCATTCGTAGGACGAGTTCCCAAATGGCTGCGACGCGCTCCTCGGGCGACGTAGCCTGCATCTCGGCACGCTCGAATGCTGCGGCTTCTGCGGCCGAGTGCGCGACGCGGGCTGTCCACGTTCTCCGCCGTTCTTCAGCGCGTTCCTCACGTGAATTCACACCAGTATATTCTATTCGCAGGAAAGTCAGGCCTTGCGTATGATTGAGCGACATGGCGTTCGTTCTCGCGTTGGATCAAGGGACGACCAGTTCGCGGGCGATCGTGTTCGATCACAGCGGCACCGTTTGCGGTGTGGATCAGCGCGAGTTTGCGCAGCACTTTCCGCAGCCGGGATGGGTCGAACACGATCCTGACGACATTTGGAAGTCGCAGCTGGAGACCGCGCGGGGCGCAATGCGAAATGCGGGCATCGCGGCGAGCGACCTTGCGGCGATTGGGATCAGCAATCAGCGCGAAACGACCACGCTGTGGGATCGCGCGACCGGTCGTCCCGTCTATCGCTCGATTGTCTGGCAAGACCGGCGCACCGCGCCGATGTGTGAAACACTCAAGGCGCAGGGCTATGCTGAGACGGTTACGCAGAAGACCGGGCTCTTGCTCGATCCGTATTTCTCCGCGACGAAAATCGCTTGGATTCTGGATAACGTCGAGGGGGTGCGCGCGCGGGCAGAGCGCGGCGAGATCGCCTTTGGCACGGTCGATAGTTGGCTGATCTACAATCTCACCGGCGGCGCGGTGCACGCGACCGACTACACCAATGCGTCGCGCACGCTGCTCTTCAATCTCCGCACGCTGGAGTGGGACGACGAGCTGCTGCGGATCTTCGATGTCCCGCGTGCGATCTTGCCCGAGGCGCGTCCATGCGTCGCGGACTTCGGTGCCGTCGACCCCAGCGTATTTGGCGGCGCGGTGCCGATTGCGGGTGTTGCGGGCGATCAGCAGGCGGCGTTGGCGGGTCAGGCCGGCTTTGCGAAGGGTCTTGCAAAGAATACCTACGGGACGGGATCGTTCGTGATGCTCAACACCGGCGACGAGATCGTGCACAGCAAGAACGGTTTGGTGTCGACGGTCGGCTTCTCGGCGCAGCGCGGCGTCGCAACCTATGCGCTCGAGGGTTCGATCTTCGTCACCGGCTCAGCGGTGCAATGGCTGCGCGACGGTCTGGGCCTTATCGCGACGTCGGCAGAGATCGAGCCGCTTGCGGCGCGCGTGAGCGACACCGCCGGTGTGTATTTTGTTCCGGCCTTTACCGGCCTCGGCGCACCGTATTGGGATCCGTACGCGCGTGGCACCATCGTTGGCCTCACACGCGGAAGCACCAAAGAACATCTGGCGCGCGCGACGCTGGAAGCGATTGCCTATCAGAGTTACGACGTCGTCGCGGCGATGGAAAGTGATTCGGGCGTAGCGCTTCGCGAATTGCGAGTCGACGGCGGTGCGGCCGTCAACGATCTGCTGATGCAGTTTCAGGCCGACGTGTTGGGCGTGGACGTCGTGCGGCCGCGCGTAACCGAGACCACCGCACTCGGCGCCGCGTACTGCGCCGGTTTGCAGGTTGGCTATTGGAACGACATGGATGAGCTCGCGACGCAGTGGCAAGAGGAGCGTCGCTTTGTGCCCACGATGGATGCAGGCGACCGAGAGAAGCTGCTCGCCGGGTGGGCGAACGCGATTCGAAAAACCCGTGCGTAATTTCGGCGCGCTCGACGACGATTTCGACGTCGTCGTGATCGGCGGCGGAGCGAGCGGGCTTGGCGCGGCGGTCGACGCGATCTCGCGCGGCTACAAAACCGCGCTGGTGGAAGCGGTTGATTTTGCCAAAGCGACGTCGAGCCGCTCGACCAAGTTGATTCACGGCGGCGTGCGTTACCTGGCCGAAGGCGACATCCATCTCGTGCGCGAGGCGTTGCGCGAACGCGCGATCCTGCGCAAGAACGCGCCGCATCTGGTAAGCGATTTGGGGTTCATCTGTCCGGCCTATCGCTGGTACGAAGCGCCGTACTACTTTGCCGGACTGACCGCCTACGATCTACTCGCGGGCAGCTCAAATTTAGGACGCAGCGCATACTTGAGCCCGCGGCATACGCTCGAGCATCTCCCGGCCCTGCGCGCACAAGGCCTGCGCGGATCGATTCGTTATCACGACGGGCAGTTCGACGACTCGCGCCTGGCGATTTCGCTGGCGCGAACGGCGATCGATCTTGGCGCCGTGGTGGTCAATTATGCGCGGGTCGTCGGGTTCGAGCGCAACGGTGCGCGTCTGGCCGAGGTTCGCGTGCGCGACGAGGAGCGTAGCAACGAGGTCAACGTCCGCGCGCGTGTGGTCGTCAACGCCACCGGGATCTTCTCCGACGAACTGCGGCGACTCGACGATCCGGCGTCGCGTCCACTGCTCTCGCTTAGCCGCGGATCGCACATTGTCGTGCCGCACGAGGTGTTTCCGGGCAAGGATGCGCTGCTCGTTCCCAAGACCGACGACGGGCGCGTGCTCTTCATCATTCCCTGGCACGACCACGTCCTGATCGGCACGACGGACATTGCCGAAGCGCAGCCCTCGCTCGATCCGGTTCCCACGCAAGAAGAGATCGACTATTTGTTGCATCATGCCGCACGCTATCTCGAGCGGCCGATCTCGCGTTCGCAGATTACGGCGACGTATTGCGGGTTGCGGCCATTGGTCGACGGCGCCGCAGCTTCCACGGCGCGTTTGTCGCGCGAGCATGTCGTGGAAACGTCGATCTCGGGGCTGGTCACGATCGCCGGCGGGAAATGGACGACCTATCGTCAGATGGCGCAAGACACGATCGA
>CAWIMO010000001.1:0-11345 GCA_963837195.1 Vulcanimicrobiota bacterium | reverse complement strand
GTGCCCATCGGCAATGAGGCGCGCGACCTTTTGCTCGGTCTTTGTGAGTGAGCCCCATCCCTCGACGGCCTTCGGCGCGTGCGGCTTGCGGGCTCGGACGCCGGCAGCGAGCAGGGATCGTTCGGCACGTTCGGCGTCGCTGAAAGCGCCGGCTGACTCAAATCGTTTAAGCGCTTCGCGCAGTGCGGCTAAACCAAGACGTCGTTGACCGCGGCGCAAAAGCTCGCGTCCGTAATCTGCCTGCGCGTCGGCGAGCATCGTTGGTCTGGGGCTCGATCGAAACGTCTCGATGGCTTGTTCGAGCGCCGGGAGATCCGAAAACGCAAGGCCGCGCGCGTAGTGCCCGAGCCCGACAATAGACGCCACGTTGGGATTGCGTTCGCCCAGAGCAGCCGCCGAGTCGGCGAGTTCGCGACTGAGTTGCGCATCGCCGCCCTGCGCGGCGCAACGTGCCGCTAATGCGAGCCAGCCACTCTGCCAACGCCAGCGGTGACGCACGCCACGCTGAGTGTGCACGACTTCACGAACGCACGCGAGCGCGCCCGCGAGATCCTCTTGCGCTTCGCACAGCCATGCTTTAGCGACCAGTCGCACCATCCGGCGCGTATCATCGGAAGTCGTGTTATCTTCGGCGGCGAGATCGAGATGCCGATGCGCCGAGGCGTAGTCGCCGCGCGCCTGGGCGACTCGCGCAAGGAGCAGGCGCCCTTCGACCTCGTACGTCTTCTCATGAACCTCGTCGCACTCGCGCACCAGCGTCAGCGCCAAGGCTTCGGCGTCGTGAAAATTTGCCGTGGTGTACTCGAGCCATAGCTGCGCGAGCACAAGGTCCGAAACCGGGGCGCTTCCTTCGGCCAGCGCGTAGCCGCGCGCGAGCAACGCGCGACCCTCCTCGTAGCGGTCGAGCTGCTGCAGCAGCATTACTTCCTGGCAGATCGTGCGTACAGCATCTTCGGCGGAGTCGATTTCTCGAACGTAGCCCAGTGCATCGACGTAACGTCCATCATTGGTCGATGCGTCAGCCAGCGCGCGCAAGGCGAGCGACGTTGCCTCGGCATTGGCCTCGCGACGGCTTGCTTCGAGCGCGAGCTGTCCCGCAGCTATTGCCGATTCATAGCTTCCGGCGCGGGCTAATCCGATCGCGCGATGCGCGAGCAATTCGGAACGCGCCGACCCGGAGAGACCGTCGAGGGCGAGCGTCGCGTCGGTGCGCGCGACGATCTGCTTTGCATGTCCCATTTCCCACAGCGCGCGTGCCGCATGGCTTTGGATCTGGGCGCGTAACGCATTGCTGGGATCTACGGCAAGCAGCCGGTCCGCCAGCGCGACGGCTTCGCGCAGGCGCCGCGCCTTCACGAGAATTGAAAGTGCCGTGAGACCGACCTCGAGCCAGTGTGGATCGGAGGGAAGAATCAGCGCGAAGGCCTTCGTTACCAGTTCGGCGGCGACCGCCGGCGTCGCGGAAAGCACCGCCGTCGCCGCGCGCGTAACGACATCGGCTGCACCACGGTCGGCGATGCTCGCACTCGCCAAGACATGCGAGGTCGCGTCGACCGGGCCAGCGGTTTCCAGAAGGTGCGCGGCGATCGCGCGGTGCAGCGCCAGACGCTGCGATGGCGGTGTCTCTTCGTAGATGGCCTGCCGCAGCAGGTCGTGTTTGAATGCGATCGTCGTTGCGCTCTCGACCAGAATTCCGCCGCGCACCGCCGCAGCGAGCGCGTCAAGCATCGCCTGAGAAGAAGCTTCGAGGACCGTTGCAGCGTCGGCGATGAAAAACGGGCGTCCTAACACGGCGGCGAATCGAAGCAGCGTAACCGTATGCGGGCCCAATGCTTCGACGCGTTGTTGGACGCTCTCGCGAAGTCGCTGGGGACCGTACAACAGCTGCACGGCAAGAAACGGATTACCGTCGGCGTTCTTGAGCAGGTGCCGCGTGCGCGCGTCCGGTTGCTCGCCGAGATAGAAATTTGCGATTTCCTCAATGGTTTGCTCATCGAGCGGTGCCAAGCGCAACTCTTCGACACGCGCGAGGTCGCGCGCGAGCATCTCGTGAGCGTCCGTCAACGATCGATCGACGGTGCGCACCGAAAGCGCCCAGACGATGGGCGATCCGGCGAGTCTCGCGGGCATCAATCGCAGGCAAGAGCGCGTCAGGCGATCCGCCCATTGAATGTCATCGAGCGCAATCAGTATCGGCGTTTGCATCGAGCGTTCTTCGAGGATGGCGATCAGCGCATCGATGAGCCAGAGCGGCTGATCGCGCAACGGTGCAAGATCGCTAAAGGCCTGACGTGAAACGAGCGGATTCGATCCGTTCCGCAGCGCGAGCAGCAACAGCGCCATCGGCGCAATCTGGTCGCTCTCGTCGGCCTTGTTGTGACCGACCGCGAAGCCACGGTCGCGCGCGTTCTGGATAGTCGCGTCGAGGACGGCGCTTTTGCCGATTCCCGGTGAACCCGAAATAAGAATTGCGGACGCCTGGCCGGTTCGCGCCGTTTCTTCGAGGACGCTGCACACCCGATCAAGTTCGAGCGAGCGCCCGCGAAGCGGCGACGGCGCGGACGTAAGATCGGGAATTTGGTCCTTCATACCGAGTCATGTTATGGTAGGCTGAACTAAGGCAATTATCAAGTAGGTAAATGGCTGAATCATCGAAACCCGAGGGTTGGCTTCGGCGCTGGCACGAGGTACGCCCCGACGTCGATCCACTCTGCATCGCAGTAAATGGGCGGCTCATTCGCCTCACCAGCGCGTTCATTCGGCGGCGCGAGGCGGTGTTGGCCGCCCTCGGACTCACGCAAGAAACTTCGGATCTGATCATCTCGCTGCTGCGCGCCGGCGGCGACGGCTTAAACGCGGGCGACTTGCGTGTCGAAGCGACGTTTCCGATCGACTCTTCGAGCGCGATGACGTATCGGATCGATCGTGCCGAAGCGCTTGGATTAGTGGAGCGTCGACGCGATCTCAAGGATCGGCGCGGCGTCATCATCAGCCTGACGCCACTCGGACGCGAGCTGGCGCATCGCGATGTCGACCTCAATGTCGAATTCGTGCGCGAGTTGCTGGGACCGTTTACGCAAAAGGAGCGCGAGCTCCTTAGTGATTTACTGAAACGTCTTCTCGCGTCGTGCGAGGGTTAGATGCCGAGTGCGGCGAGATACGCTTTCTGCGCTTGCCGGGCGCAATCGTTGATCGACTCGACGATCGCATCGTACGGCACGGTCGTTCGGAGTGGTCGTTGATCGTTTGGCAGATTTGCCAAACGCAGGATCGCGCGCGCGACATCCGCGGGGTCCCGGTCTTGCGCTGCCGCGGCGAGACCGCCGGACAATTTCTTGGCCATCTGCTGTGATTCCGGGCCGTAGGCTGTCGCGCGCGAAAGGTCATCGGGCCGCATGCTCTTGGAGCTGATTCCAGTTGGAAACGCGCCCGGCTGAACGATTGCAACGCCGATTCCCAGCGGCGCAAGTTCGAGCGCACTCGACTCGGCGAGCGCCTCGAGAGCCCACTTCGATGAAGCGTAGACACCGCCGAACGGTGTCGTGATGCGACCAACGACTGACGAAATGTAGACGATCAACCCTGAGCGGCGCTCGCGCATCGCGGGCAGAAACGCGCGGTTGACGCGCAGTGGTCCGACGACATTGATCGCGTATTGCTGCTCGACGAGTGCGGGCGTAAATGCTTCAAGCAGGCCGAAGTACGCAGCGCCGGCGTTGTTGACGAGTAGATCCGGCACCGCGATTGCAAGGATCGTCGTCGCGGCAGCATCGACCGACGTGCCGCTGGTCACATCGAGTTCCACGACGCTGGCGCCAAGCGTGCGAAGCGCCTCGGCGGCCTCGGCGTTGGCGTTCTCCGTGCTGCGCATGGTCGCGAAGACGCGCCACCCCTGGGCGAGGAGCAGCTCTGCGGTGACACGGCCAAAGCCGGAGTTGGAACCGGTGATGACGGCGGTTCGCTGTTCTGCCATGTACTACTCATAACATCAGAATGCGTGGCGCGCGTCACTCGTTTGGGTGATGTAGGTTGGTTCAAGTCGTGGCACGCTAGGCACATGAGAGTCCTTCCAATTACCGCTATCATGCTGCTCGCCATGAGCTCATCCGCGCTCGCGGTCACCGAAAACGGGCCCGCCCCGGTCCAAATTACCGCATGCGTCGTGATGATGGCCGGAACCGCGGACGCGGTCGGCGCACCCGGTGTTACCCTGACCAACGGCGTGACGACCACGCTGGTGAATAACAGCGGCAAGGTCATCAAGGCTTTAACGGTTGCTGGCGACTACCACGGCCGGCACGAATCCGCCACCGCTAACTTCACGTTCAACCCGGGGACCACGGTGCAGATCACGCGCCACTTTACGCAATCGGCGTATGTCGACCCCGACGCCAAATGCCACGTGACGCACGTGGACTTCGCGGACGGAACGTCGTGGAGCGCGCCCAACCAGTAGCCAATCTTGGCACCGCCGCAACCCGGACGGCGTGCATCATTCTGGGCTCGGGCTTGGCCGCGTTTATCGATCGATCGACGGCAACGGCTACCGGCGACATCTTGCCGTGGATCCAAGGCGACCTCGCGATCTCCGGCGATCAGGCACCCCTCGTAGCGGTTGCGTATAACGCAGCGTACTATTGCGGAATATTGCTTGGGCCGTTCATCCTGATGCGCGCCGGGCGAATTCGTTATTTAGCTTTCTCTCTTGTGGCCTTCGCTGTTGCAGCTTTGTGCTGCGCGCTGAGTCAATCGTTTTCGGAACTGATCGTGTTCCGTATCGTGCTCGGATTCGCGGGTGGCGGATTCTTCCTCGGCGGCCTCTTAACGAGCTTTGCCAATCTACCACCGCGCGTGACGCCGCTATTCATTCTCGGCTTTGCTGCGGTGTCGCAATGCGCTAGCGCGGTGGCGCCGCTCTTGGCCGGCTCGATCGTCAACGACAACTCCTGGCGCATCCTCTACATAGCGCTAGGGCTCGGGGCGGCGGTGGCCGCCGTACTGGTGACGGTTCCCGCTACGCAAGCGAGCCTCGATAAAGACCTGCGCGCGGAGAATGCTCAGACGTCGACCGATTTCATCGGTGTTGGCCTGCTCGTTGTTCTCATCTCGGCCTACGCGTACATCATGGGATACGGCGAGCAGCGCGACTGGCTGAATGCCGACGACGTCGCGTTCGCCACTCGCGTGCTGGCGGTCGTCGCGATCGCTTTCCTCGCCTGGGAGCGCTTCCGGGCACGCGATCCAATTATTCCGCTAGCGATTTTTCGCGAGCGCGACATGTGGCTCGGCGTGATCCTCGGCCTCGCCGCCGGGTTTCCACTTTACGGCACGTCGGAGTTACTGCGATACCTCGAGGGTGCGCTAAACTTCCCGCTTGACCTCGCCGGCGGCGTCATTGCGCTACGAGCGATTGCGCTGCTCGTTTCCGCGCCTTTGGGAAGCGCACTGGTAGCGCGAGGTGTTGATTCGCGCTTCGTTATGTCGGCAGGATTCGTTATGAGCGCAGCCGCGTTCGCGTGGGAGTTCTTTGGCGTCACCAGCGGCTCGGAGTTCGCGACGTTTATCGGGCCCGAAATCTTGGTTGGACTCGGCTTTGGTCTCACCTATGCTCCGTTATTGCTCACGGTCGTCAGCAACGTGCGCACGATTTATGTTCCGTTTGCTACCGCGCTGATGAACTTCGTCTTTGTCTTGCCGGGGTCGTTTGCCGATGCTGCTCTCAGCACGCTGTTCGATCATCGGCTTTCAAGCCATTGGGCGGATCTGGCTTCATCCGTGAACCTCGCCCGGCCGGTTATTCGTCAAGCGATGAGCCAGCATCCGTCGGCGACGCTCCAGGTCCTCGCCGCGCTCGTGCACCAACAGTCGGCCGTCATGGCGTTCGCCGACGTCGCGCTGGGGTGCGCGAACGTCGCTGTCGTCGCCCTTCCGTTCGCGCTCATCCTCCGCCCGGCGAAGAAGGCACCGCCATGATTTTGGGACGGCTCGAGCTCGATGAAGACCAGCGTGCGTTGTACGCGCGCATACAAAATTGTGTTGACCAAGCAACGGCTGCCGATCCATGGCTTGCGGGTTACGCCGAGGTAGCACTTGCGGAACTCTCAGAGGCGCTCGCGCGCGGGCCCAGCGACTTTGATGTGATGCATTGGAGGCGATTTTTTAGCGGCGTATTAGCGATCACTCGAAGGCTCGCCGCGATGCCCATCACGCCCCGGCAGCAACTCGCAGTGGCTCATTTAGTCCACTTGGTCGATGAAAATCGGGATCTCATTGACACATAAGGTGCCTACTTCGCTGCGCTGACATCGGCCGTCGTAACGGGAGTGCCCCGGTTTCCCCAGGAGGTCCGGATGTAAGTAATGACCGCGGCGACTTGCGCAGTCGTCAGCGCTTGTTTCCAACCAGGCATCGTGCCTTGGTACTCGGCGCCGTTCACGGTGATTTTTGCGTTGAGTCCGTTGTTGACGATCGCGATGACTTTGTTAGCTGGACCCGTCACGTCGGGGTTATTCGCCAACGGCGGGAACGCGCCGGGTTGCCCTGCGCCTGCCGCACCGTGACACGAAGAGCAGTTCGCAGTGTAGACCGTCTCGCCGAGATTCGTGCTTGCAACTGGGGCGCTTCTCTGCTCAATGTCGCCGGCGCTGTTTCCCGCTGGAATCGAGACGAGGTAGGCGTAAATGTTGGCCACATCCTGATCCGGAAGAATCAAGACGCTGTACGCCGGCATTTCATCTCTGGGCCGTCGCAGTTGCGCCAGAACCGCGCTGAAGGGAATCGGCTTCGGCGCCAGCATGGGGCCCCAACCGCCGGGGCCGCGCTGACCGCTGCCTTGCCCCACCGTGCCGTGACATTCATAGCAGCCGACGCGCATGTACAGCGCTTGTCCCAGTTTTGCGTCGCCGACGGGTGCGCTGGTTTGGCCAAACACTGCGCCTGTTCCGATGAGCGCGGCGAAACCGAGTGCGGCGGCGAGTAAAACCGAACGTCCTGATTCCATGGTCAGCGGCCTTGCGAGACGACATCGATCAGCGCGGGTTCACCGCGCTTTACGACGACGAGCGCTCGAGCGATTGCGGGGCCGAGATCCGCGGGCGAGCTAATCGGACCTTGTCCATAGACGCCAAGGCCGGTTGCGATCTTCGCGTAATCGATGTTTGGTCGCGTGAGCGTCGTGCCGATTCCCGCCCGCTCGGGATGCCGATTACGGCGCGCGGTCTCGACCTGAATGGCCATTTCTTCTTGGTGATAGGCTCGGTTGTTGTGAATGAGCGTCAAGAGCGGAAGCTTATGGTGCGCGGCTGACCAATGCGATCCCGGAAGCATCATGAAATCACCGTCGCCTTGAATGCTCACGCAGACGATCCCATCACTGCGATGCGCAAGCGCCGCCCCGACCGATGCAGGGCCGTTGTAACCAATCCCGATAGCCCCAGAACCACCAATGTATTGGTGGTGCTTCGTGAAGTCCCATAGCCGTTGTTGCCAGTTGCTCTGAAAGGCCGACCACGAGACGAGCGCCCAGTCGATGTCCTTTATTTCGTTCCAAAGCTCCATGACCAATCGTGGAACGCTAATTGGACTCGCGTCCCAACCTACCATCGCCGCGCCGGCGTCGGCGGCGCGCCGAGCCGCGAACGCGTTTTTGAACTTGTCAGCCCGATCAGCGTTCTGGTTGCGTCGCGCTTGTGACATGGTCCGCTGGACCGCCTCGATCAAGCTCGGCAGTGTCGCCTCCGAATCACCTGCAACAGGAAGATCGGGCTGGTAAAAGCGCTGTTTGGTCTGGTAGTTTCCTTCGGGGACATTCAGCTCTGCATCGATCGAGATGACCTTGACGCTGCTGCCGATGCGAATCTTCGTTTCGTGGATCACGCGATCGGATACGGATCCGACGACCGAGAAAAGATCGCCGACATCGAGCGCGAGCAACACATCCGCCTGCGCCACGATCGACGGGCGCGCCCATAAGTAGTGGTTGCTCGGAAAGTTCATGCGGCCGAGGAGATCAAGGACCGGCGCTTGGAGCGTTTCTGCTAACTTTATCAACAGATCAACCCCCGCCGGCGTGCGTGCCGCGCGGTCCACGACGATCACGGGATTCTTCGCCTCGACTAACAACCGAGCAATATCCGTGACGGCATTTGCATCCGCTGCCGCCGGACGAACCGGGACGAACGGCTTCATCATCGGCGCACCGCTCGTCGTCGTGTCCTGCAAATTTTGATCGAAGACGAGCGCGACCGGCCCCATCGGCGGCGTCATCGCCAACCCATGGGCCCGCCCAAGCGCTTCGGCAAAATCTTGCAGCGAGCCGGGTTGGTCATCGTATTTGAGGTACCCACGGAGCATTGCAAGGCCATCTGTCGCGTTGTGGTACCAGTCTGGTGGGGGAATGCGAAGGGTGCCGTCGGCGTAGTTTCCGGTAATCAGCAGCATCGGAACGCGATCGGCGTATGCATTGTAGACACCCATCGAAGCGTGTTGCACCCCGACGACGCCATGCACCGCAAACGCCATTGGCTTGCCCGAGGCCTTCGCATAACCGTGCGCGACCGCCGCTGAAATCTCTTCGTGCGTCACCGTTAACCACTCGGGCTTCCCGCCGGTCGGATGGTTGAGGACCGATTCCTGAAAGCCGCTGAACGTGGTGCCGGGAACAGCCGCGACGTACTCGTAACCCAGCGCGCTCAAGCATTCGACAACGAAGTCTGAACCCGGATTCTTGACGTGGTAAGGGGGATCCCAATTTTGAGCGATCTCGATTCCGGCGAACTCCGTCAGCGATGAAGGCGCCAGCTTCGCTGTGGGCGCCGAAGCCGGCGGCTTGACTCCGGTTGCAGCAGCCGCGGCTGCCGTGGTCGCCGCCGCCGCGGCACCAGCCGTGACGGAGAGGAACGCGCGACGGTCCACGCCGTTCGCTTTCTTCGGCTGCTTCATTTCCAAATGGAAGCACCGTCAGGTCACGGGCGAATCACCTGAATGGATGAGCGGCGAGGTCTCACCCAATCAGGTGAGGTGAAGCGCGCAATGTGGTGACAGAATCGTCCTATGACAAACATCGTTCTCGTTCACGGCGCCTGGGCCGACGGCTCGAGCTGGAGCGGCGTCATCGAACGCTTGCAGAAATCGGGCTACAACGTCACGGCGCCGCAGTTTCCACTGACCTCGCTGGAAAACGACGTCGCCCGGCTGCGCGAAGTGCTCGCACTGCAGAACGGTCCGACGATCGTCGCCGGCCATTCCTACGGCGGTCAGATCATGACCGCACTCGGGACCGACGCACCCAATGTGTGCGGCCTGGTCTACATTGCGGCGTTCGGCATCGACCAAGGTGAGTCGCTCGGCGCGGCACCTGGGCCGCCGCTACCGGCCATCGCGCACCTGATGATCGACAAACAGGGCATGGCGTGGATTCCCGAGGACGACTATGTTGGCCACTTTGCGTTCGACGTCGATCCGGTCAAGGTCAAGGTGATGTATGCGACGCAGCAGCCGCTGGCAGCGTCGGCATTTGGAACCGCGATGGGCGTGCCGGCCTGGAAATCACTGCCCTCGTGGTACTTGGTCGCAACGAAGGATCAGGCGATTCCGCCTGACGCGGAGCGCGCATTTGCCAAGCGGATGAATGCCACGACCGTTGAGGTAGCGTCGAGTCACGTCGCGATGGTCTCGCATCCCGACGAGGTTACGAAACTGATCGAGACGGCGGCGAAAGCTGCGCTTGTTCCGGCGAGCCGGTGAACCGTGTCAGAGAAGAACAAGGCGATCGTTCGCGAGGCTTTCGACACGCTCTTTAACAAGCGCGACTACGCCGCTGCGGAGCGTTACTGGTCGCCGAACTTCGTGATGGTGCACGGGCGCTACTCGGGCATCGGACAACCGGCGAACTGGATTGTGGTCGACATCGTTCGGCTAGAGAACGGCGTCCTCGCCGAACACTGGGATGTCATTCAAGACGAGGCTACGCGGGAAGAATCCAAGAGCGGTCTGCCGATGTTCGGAGGTTCCTTCCCGTGATGCAAGTCGCAAGCAACATTACCGCGCCGACGCAGTTCATCGACGCCAACAACGAGCGGTATGCCTATCGCCGTTTTGGAAAAGTCAGCGGATACCCATTGCTGCTGCTGCAGCACTTCACCGGAACGCTGGATAATTGGGATCCGGCCCTAACCGATCGGCTCGCGATCGAGCGAGAGCTGATTCTCTTCGATAGCGCCGGCATCGGGCGCTCCAGCGGGACCGTACCGAAAACCATTGCCGGAATGGCACAACACGCTTGCGCATTTCTCGAAGCGCTCAAACTCGATACGTGCGATGTGCTCGGCTTTTCCCTCGGCGGTATGGTGGCCCAGCAGATGGTGCAAGACTTCCCGGCGGTCTTTCGGCGGATGGTGCTCGTTGGTACGGCTCCGCGGGGCGGCGAAGATATCATGCACCTCGAGAAGCCAAGCCTCTCGAAGTACCTCAACGATCCGACGCTAACCGGCTACGCCGTGCTGCAGAAGATCTTTTTTGCGCCGACGGCATCGAGCCAAGCGGCCGGCGCGGAATTCGCGCAGCGGCTTGGGCAGCGCAAGGACGATCGCGATACGCCTTCGGGCCCGGCCGTCGCTCAGGCGCAGATCGCCGCCTTTCGCGAGTGGGAGCAGTACACCGGCGAGCGATTCGCCGATCTCAAGACCATTGCGCAACCAACGCTCGTCGTCAACGGGATCTTTGACGAGATGATTCCGGTGCGCAATTCCTATTGGTTGAGCGCAAATCTCCCCAACGCCGTGTTGATGACGTATCCCGACGCGGGGCACGGCTCGCTGTTTCAGTTCCACGACGCTTTCGCGCGCCAGGCCACGTCGTTTCTTGCGTCCGGTTCGTCGTGGGCTCCGTACCCTCAGTAACCCGAAACGAGGGTGAAGCCGCTGCCGTTATTTTTCAGCACGACGCCCATACCGCCGACGTTCCCAAAGCTCCGTTCGAAATCAGCCGCGAGCGGGTGATTGCAACCCGATTTGTAGACTTCCGCGCGAACTTTGATTTTGGGCCGCGCGGTGAATCTGAACGGGAAGTATTCACCGGGCTTCACGTTCCTTGGGCGGTCGCCGCTGACGATCGACCAGGGCCCAATGGCGCTTGCCCTTCCGTAGATGGTGATCCAAGCGCAGTTCGTCGACGCGTTCCTGAAGTTGATACCTGCTTCGCGAGCATCAGCAACGGCGCAGATCCCCGCCACGGCAAAAAAAGCAAAAAAGGCGCCAAATAAATATTTAAACATTATACAGACTTTGACGTGAACAGCTGCGCTCCCTCGGCTACGCTAGGCTCGGGATGACAACTATGGTCAGTCG